>NZ_CP196861.1:0-3176553 GCF_052953915.1 Clostridium sp. LBM24168
TCTCTATATTGAATTTTGACCAATAGAGCTTGCTTTCAATGTATTGTTCAGTTAGTTTGGTAAAATTCGGGGCAGCATATTCAAGTTCATCTAGAGCTTCCTTTACTCTAAGTGAACCTATTTGTGTATGTTCTGTAAATTTTAGATTTCCATCTTCGAAAATAGATGCTTCTACAGAGCCTGTTGATATATTTACTACTAGGGTTGTTTTAGAAGTAAGTATATCTGTATTAGAGGTTTCATATCGCAATGCCTTCATAATATAAAATCTTTCCTGTGAAGTATTTATAATCTTTACTTGAATTCCAGTTCGGAGTCTTATTTGCTGTAATATGTATTGCCTGTTTGATGCTTCCCTTATTCCACTTGTAGAAACAGCCCTATAATGTTTTATTCTGTAATCTTTCATTATTTGAGAAAATCCTTTTATGTCCTCACAGGTTTTGTGAATGGTTTCCACGGATATTCTTCCATTTGAAAATGTATCTTTTCCTATCTTTGTAGGTTTGATTACATCCTCCAGTATGTTTATATTCCCAGTATTATCTATATCTGCTGCTATCATTCTCAGATAATTGGAACCTACATCAATTACTGCGACAGTTTGATTAGGCTTAATATTTTTCATTACATCACCTTGTCTGTTTAGTTATTATATATTCTGTTCAGTTATTATATATAATTATACCCTAATTTTATATTTATGCTTCCAAATTAACAATATTTTAACGTTGATTTTTTCCTAATATATTAGTAAAATTTGTATAAAAGCTATTACTATGCGTAAATAATTGTTAGGAGTGAATGTATGAATAGATTAGCTGTAATAGATATTGGGTCCAACTCCATGAGGGCAATAATCGTAAAAATTTTCAAAAATAGATCTTATGAGATTATAGATGAATTGAAAGCTACTGTGCGTTTAGGCAAAGATATGACGAAAGAGGGTAACCTGAATTCAGATAGAACTAAAGTTGCGTTGAAGGTACTGTCGTATTTCAAGCGTTTGTGTGACTCCAATGAAGTCGATGAAATTATTGCAGTGGCAACTGAAGCTGTAAGAAAAGCTAAGAATCAAGCTGAATTTTTGAATATGGCAAAGGGTGATACTGGAATTAATATAAGAGTTCTGACAGGACAAGAAGAAGCTTATCATGATTATTTGGGTGTTATAAATAGCATAGATGTGGATTCAGCTCTGCTCATGGATATAGGAGGAAGCAGTACGGAGCTTGTATTTGTCAAAGAAAGAAATGTCCAAAAGAGTATAAGTATTCCTATGGGAGCTATAACTCTTACAGACAACTTCCTGTCCTTAACTGGCAGTAAACAGAAAAAGTTAAAAGAGCTAGTCAAGTATTTGAACGATACATTTGATTCAATTGATTGGCTGAAGGATGTCAAAGGTATACCATTAATAGGAATTGGCGGAAGTTTTAGAACTCTGGGTAAAGTTCACAGAAATAAATATTCTTATCCTTTAAACAATTCTCACAATTACCATATTAACTCAAAATCCATTTTTGAATTATATGATTCTCTTAAATATATGGACATATCACAATACAAAAGAATTAAGGGTATTTCAAAGGAAAGGGCTGATATATTTTATGGAGCCCTTATATCTATTGTCAGTATAATTAAGTATTGTAAACTAAAGAATGTAATTATAAGTGAGAATGGTCTTCGCCAGGGTATTATTTATAGAATGCTTTTAGATGATTACCCTCCTGTAGTAAAGAACATATTGGATTTTTCCTTGAATAATATATCAAGCAAATTTGGTCTCAATAAAAAACATATAAAGCAAGTATGGAACCTGTGCAGAAAATTGAGTGAAAATATTTCGGAAATACTTAATTTTCCCAGGGAAAATTATAAAATACTTAAAACGGCGGCATATCTGAATGACTGTGGAATATCCATAGGTTTTGACAGCCACGAGAAATATTCATTTTACATTGTGAAGGATTTGAAGATATATGGAGTTACCCACAGGGAACAGCTTATGGCTGCTTTTGTAGTATCGGATTTTGAAGATTATAAGATAAAAGATTCCAAATACTTTAATAGTATAATTAGAAATGAGGATATACTGTTGATAAATCAGATGTCTGTAATTCTTCACATAGCAGAAGGGCTTGATAGAGCTATGGATGGGAATATTCTGGATATAGAGAGCAACATAAATAAAGATAGTGTGGTTCTAAAACTTATATCAAAAAAGGAACCACTTCTTGAAATAGATGCAGTTTCCGATTATGGGTATGATTTTGAAAATATATTTGGGAAAAGATTAGTTATGAAATAGATACTATAATAAATGAAAATCTCCTGTCATATAATATATAAATTATGTAATGGGAGATTTTTCATGATTGATATATGTAATTATTTAAGTTTTCAATCTGCAGCTTGCATTGCAGACAAATATAATGTTGGTAATCTGGTGGATCATGAACTCAAGGTTGCCTCTTTTGCAGCAGCCATATTCGATGAAACAAGGGAATTGCACAAACTTTCGGATATTTATAGAAATCTATTGTGCTTTAGTGCACTTATACATGATTCGGGATGTTTCCTAAATAAATCAAAACATCACAAGCATACAAAATATATAGTTTTATCAGATTCCATTTTCGATAATATACCTGATTATTTAAGAGGTTACCTGGCAATAGTAGCTTCAAGTCATAGAAAAACCATAGATAAGAGTATGGCATTTTATAATGAAAGTGTACAGTATAAATTGAAAATTTTAATATCCATACTTAGGGTTTCGGACTCACTTGACCATACACATAAGTTGAACAATACTCTGGAAAGTATCATTCTAGATGAAAAGTATCTGACTTTATATATAAATAGTGATGATTTTCAGAAAACTCTTGTAAAATTTGATGTGAAAAGTCAATTATTTAATGATATCTTTAAAATAAGAGCAAGATTGGAACCGGAAATAAGGTGATTTAAATGTCCCATAGAAAAATAATAGAAGATTATTATTGTGATATAGACAATTTGGCAGACCTTCTATCTAAATTGACTAATTCCTATAGATTGCTTATTGGAGGAGCTGGTGAGCTAAATACAATTGCACTAGCTCATAAAAAAGATGTAAAATCTGCTATAAGTAGAGTAAATAAACTTGGAAATACCATTGATGATATAATAAAAGTGCTCGACAAATCCAGCTGTTGTTATATGGATTATTGTGAATTGCGATCTGAACTTATACAGGGCAAGATAAAAATGCAGTATATTGAAGATGAAATTGATGAAGAATTGTTTATGGAAAATTTAGATGAGTTATATGAGGATGGTAGCGAAGATGATACCAATAAGGAATAGGTGGGAATTATATATCCGCACCTATTAAAATTTTTTAAATCTATGTGTACATACCATGAGGTAAGAAAGAACTACCACTAAAAACATGGCAAAGTCCACATGTACAGGATTTTTCATTGTGATTAAACAAAATAAGGCTATAAATGTACCTGATAAAGTTATTGGGATACCAAAATATTTTCCATCAAATTCAGTTATATTATACCTTGCCAATCTATATGCTCCTGACAAAGGAAGTAGAAGAACCATTATATAGCCTAATATTCCTAAAACAGAAAAATTATAAACATTAAATATTAAAACTGAAGGTGCAACCCCAAAAGATACCAAATCTGCGAGTGAATCCAATTCTTTTCCCAATTCACTGGAGGCATTTAAATACCTAGCTACTCTTCCATCATATCTATCTGCTAAACAAGCAAATAAAATAAAAAGACCGGCTAATTTATAGTCTTCTTGAAAAGACATCATAAGAGACATTACACCGCAACCAAGGTTTGCTAGCGTAAAAGCATTAGGCACAGTGCTTCTAGCCATCTTAGCCATTATTATCACCCCCCTATAAATAAAATTCTGAAAAATAAAAAATATAAAAATAGTCCTTTTACTATTATAAACTATTTTATTGACAAGAGTAAACGTAGTAATATAAATTTTTTGTTAAAATAGAGCTGCAGGAATAATTTTATTTTTGAATAGATTAGTATTATTTAATTGAAAATGCCTTATAATAATAATATAAAATCTATTAAATATTATGGAAGTAGTTGTTGTTTATGAAAAATAATAAAAATAATAGAATAAGTAGTATTGTTAAATATATATTGTTTAGTATATTTATAATATTATTGATGTTGATAATGATAAAATATGGTAAATATTTACGCCATATACGAATAAACAGTTTTATAAATTACATAAAAAGCTACGGAAATCTTTCCGCACTTATATTTATAATTATATATGTATTCAAACCTGTTTTATTTATAGTTCCATCTTCCATCATGTCAATTATAGCAGGGAGTATATATGGTCCATATATAGCCACAGTTTTGAGTATGGTAGGTTGTTTTGGATCTGCTACTGTAGCTTTTTCTCTGGCGAAGTTTTTTGGGAAATCATTTGTAGACAAAATACTTAGAGGAAAGGCTTTGGAATTGGATAATAATATAGAAAAATATGGTTTTAGAATAATGACAGTAATGAGATTATCCTTTGTTTTCCCTTTTGATGGCTTAAGCTATGCTGCAGGACTTACTAGAATGAAATACAGTGATTTTATTTTGGGGACTCTTGTTGGAATATTACCTGAAATGATTACCTATTCATTTATGGGAACAAATATAATAAAGCCATTTTCAGTAAAATTTTTTATTCCAATATTGTTTTTGGCAGCTGTAGTAATCATTACAATAAGCTTAAAAAAAAGGATAAAAAATATCCAGTAATTTATATGCAATAAAATCTTAAATAAAGCACATAATAAGCTTGAAAATAAAATTCAAGAGGTGGTTTGTAATGAAGATAAAGGATATAATGACAGAATCTGTAGTTAGTTTAAATGTCAACGATACTATAGAAAGGGCTGCCGAGTTGATGGCACAATATAATATAGGATCAGTGCCTGTGTGTGAAGAAAATAAAGTAGTTGGAATGATAACCGATAGAGATATTGCTATCAGATCTTCGTCGCAGGGTCAGAATTCAAAGACTAAAACTGTGAGAGATGTTATGTCATCTAATCCTGTAACTGCATCACCGGATATGGATGTATCAGAGGTTTCAAGAATAATGAGTGAGAGACAGATAAGAAGGATCCCTATTGTACAAAATGGTAATTTGGTTGGTGTGGTATCTTTAGGAGATCTGGCTGTAGAGCCTAAATGTGAGCATGAAGCTGAAGGAGCACTTTCTAGTATTTCAGAAACGACTAGATCCATATATTAATGTTGGATAGCTGCAGGATAAGTTAAATTTAAAATGATTATGAATCCACAAGATAATTTTCAGTAATCTTGTGGATTTATTGTGTGTGATGATATAATATAATAGTTGATTTATAGAAAGTTTATTTGGAAGTAGGGAAGTCATATGAACAAAGTAAGATTTATTTATAATCCATATGCAGGTGAAAGTAATATAATTTCTCACTTAGATGAGGTAATTAAGATCCATCAACAATATGGTTATCAAATAATGCCTTTTAGAATAGGATCGGGCTGTGAAATTGAAAAAATTCTTTCAGATATGGATGAGGATTATAAATATATACTTGTAGCAGGAGGAGATGGTACAGTAGACAATGTTGTCAACTGCATGAAAAAATTAGATGTTGATATTCCGATTGCAATTCTTCCTTTTGGAACTGCCAATGATTTTGCAAAATTTATAGGTATGCCTCAAAAAGTAACCTTAGCCTGTAAACAAATATTAGAGAGTGAGCCTACGAATATAGATGTTGGTAAAGTAAATGACAAATATTTTATTAATGTTGCCAGTACAGGACTTTTTACAGATGTTTCTCAAAAGACTGATATAAATTTAAAAAATACAATGGGAAAGCTTGCTTATTATATCAAGGGAGTAGAGCAGCTGACAAATTTGAGAAAGCTGAAGGTAAAAGTTAAATCTGAAAATGCAGTGTTTGATGGAAATATGTATTTAATACTTATATTCAATGGTAAAACGGCAGGGAATCTAAATCTTGCATATAAATCGGAAGTGAATGATGGACTTCTTGATGTAATTATAATAAAGGCATCAATGATAAAAGACATCATAACTCTCTTCATAAAGATGATAAGAGGAGATCATCTGGAAAATACAGCAGGACTTATATATTTTAAGGCGGATAAAATAGAGATAGAATGTGACGAAGATATAGTAACCGATATAGATGGAGAAAGAGGACCTGATTTCCCACTTGTTGTAGAGTGTATAAAAGGTGGATTAAAGGTTCTTGGAGTAAAATGAGTTTAAAATTGATAAAATAATAGTAATATAAGTTAACCATAAATAGTAAATATAAATATAGCAATAGAAAATGAGGTTTAATTATGTTGTTTGATATTTATATTTTTGTTTTGTTCCTTGTTATTGTCCTTTTATTTTATTCACTTTATTTTATAAAGTTTTCTCCAAACAAGATTAAAATGGTAGGGATTGCTGCGGTCGCTATTTTGCTGATTAGATATATATGTAATCTTGTAATGCTTTTAACAAATAGTATGGTATATTTATATATTTTGAAAATACCATATTTTTTTAACTTTCCTGGAATTTCTATAATTATCTTTATTTTATTCTATATATTCATACGAAGAAATTATATAAACTTCAATTATGTATTTTTAATTTCTTTTATTGTAGCCGTGATTTACATAGTTGGAATATGTAAATTTGATGCGACTGTCCAGGGAGTGGACAATTTTGGTTATACTATGTTTTTTAAGGGAAATATGATTCTGTATTGGATATACATAATACATAATACTATTGTACTGTTTTTATCTATTATATTTTCCAGAAAACCCAATGTAAATAGTGTAGGACTTTATATGCTTATATTGTCATCTCTTGTAACCATGGTTGAAAATATAGGTATTTTAATAGGTATAAGAATTTTCCCGGCGAATATATTTGGAGATTTGTTATTTATAATCACATTTATATATGCACTTTCAAAATTAAGGAAATAGCACTTTAGAATTTCCTTTTTCTGGGCTTTTTTGGTATTAAACAATGAGGCCCTTTTCCTATTAAATCACTTCGCCCGGCATCGATTAGAGCTTTCTTAACTAATTTGTAGTTTTTGGGAACTGAAAACTGTAAAAGAGCCCTCTGCATATTCTTTTCACCTTGATTCCTGGGGATATAGATTTTTTTATTTGTAAGAGGGTTTATGCCGGTATAGTACATAGTTGTAGACAAACTTCCAGGTGTAGGGTAAAAATCCTGTACCTGTTCTGGCGTATAGCCCATATTTTTTATATATTGAGCTAATTCTATTGCTGCGTTTAAATCACTTCCAGGATGACTGGACATGAGATAGGGAACAAGATACTGTTTTTTATTGAGTTTTTTATTCATTGCATTATACTTCTTTACAAATTTTTCATATATTTGCATTTCAGGTTTTCCCATTTGCTGGAGAACCTTGTTACTTATATGTTCGGGGGCCACTTTCAGTTGACCACTTATGTGATATTTGCATAGTTCTTCAAAAAATTCATTGTTATTTTTGTCATATATTAAGTAGTCATATCTTATTCCAGAACGTATGAATACTTTTTTTACATTGGGAATTTTCCTTACTTTTTTAAGCAAATTCAAGTATTCACTGTGATCTATTATGAGATTTTTACAAGGGGTTGGGAAGAGGCACTGTCTATTTTTGCATACTCCTGAAGTTTTTTGAATTTTGCATGCCTTGTGCCTGAAATTTGCCGTAGGACCTCCTACATCGTGAATGTACCCTTTAAAATTCTCCAGTGTAGTTAAAAGTTTTGCTTCATCAAGTATGGATCTTTGACTTCTATTTTGTATTGTTCTTCCCTGATGAAAAGTTAAAGCACAAAATGAGCATCCACCATAGCATCCACGATGACTTGTTATGGAGAATTGAACCTCCTTTATGGCAGGAATTCCACCCATGCTGTTGTAAATTGGATGATAGGTTCTTGTATATGGCAAACTGTATACTATATCCATTTCTTCCTGTGTAAGTGGATATTGAGGAGGATTTTGAACTATATATCTATCTTCATGTTTTTGAACTACGGGTTTACCGTTTATGGCATCCTGTTCAAGAAATTCCAGCCTGTAGCTTTCCCCATAAGCTGATTTGCCTTTGCATACCTGTTCAAAAGAAGGAACTTCTACGTAACTTTCCACATTGTTTTTATTATTAAGACAATATACTGTGCCTCTTACATCTGTTATATTATGTATATCCATTCCATACTTTAATAAATTCGCTGTCTGTACTATTGTTTTTTCTCCCATACCATATATTAAAAGATCGGCCCTTGCATCAAGGAGTATACTTCTTCTTATTTTATCGCTCCAGTAGTCATAATGGGCAAATCTTCTTAAACTTGCTTCTATACCACCTATTATTATAGGAACATCCTTATAGGCTTCTCTTGCACGGTTACAATATACGATTACAGCTCTATCTGGTCTGAAGCCTGATTTTCCGCCCGGCGAATATAGATCATTGTGTCTTTTCTTTTTTGCAGCGGTATAATGATTTACCATTGAATCGATGTTTCCTGAATTAATAAGGAATCCTAATTTAGGTTTTCCGAGTTTTTTGAAATCATCTGCATTTTGCCAGTTGGGCTGGGCTATTATCCCTACTTTGAAACCTTCTCTTTCAAGCACTCTTGATATTATTGCACTGCCAAAGGAAGGATGATCTACATATGCATCCCCTGTTATGAGCACAAAATCCAGCCTATCTATGTTTTCCGATTTCATGTCTTCTCTGCTTATAGGTAAAAATTTATTGTTTAATTTCATTTGGATCTCCCTTTTTAATATAATAGAAACTATAATATATCATAGTATAGCATATTCAGAAGGAGGATACATATGAATTTAAAGATCATACAAGATGAAAATATTTATAATATAAAATGCAGCTCCAAAAAAACTATAATGGAGAATTTAATAGCTGGTGGTGTGAAAATTTCATCACCTTGTGGTGGACGTGGAACATGTCTAAAATGTAGAATCAAACTTCTGGAAGGTATTATAAGGGAAAAAAATGATTCCACAGGTTTTGGAAACAATGAATATTTGGCCTGTCAGACCTACTGTGAAAGTGATTGTACTATAAAATTATCATCTATTGAAGGCAAGGAGTTTTCAATATTAAAAAATTTTAAATCCAGAAAACTTCAGGTAAATTCCGAATTTAGAAAAATAAAAATTGATTTAGATGAAAATGTTTTTGCTAAAAAAAGTTTAGTGAAATATATAAATTTAAAGTTGGACTTAAAATTGAAGTTTAGTTTGAAGGCCCTTAGAAAATTGTCCACCTTAATAAATGAAAGTTCAATCAATCAAAACAATTACTGTCTTTATGGAAGTAGAGAACTTTATATGCTTTGTTTGGGGGATGAGGTAATAGATATATTTAAAACTGAGTCTGAAGCAAATGTATATGGAATTGCAGTGGATGTTGGAACTACAACCATAGCTATGTGTATTATGGATATATTATCAGGCAGTGTATTGGATTCTGTATCTGTACTGAACTCCCAGAGACAATTTGGTGCAGATGTACTGTCGAGAATTCAATACAGTATGGAAAACGGTATGGATATCATAAGTATGGCAGTGAAAGATGATATACTGGAGGGTATAGAGAAATTGCTTGCATCATCTGGAATAAGCTGCAGTAATATATATAAAGTTGCTATTTCAGGGAACAACGTAATGCAGCATTTGCTTATGGGACTTTTCTGTGACTCCATGTCAGTCTATCCTTTTACCAGTATTACAAATGATATCGTTGAAGTGAATTTCCATGAATTGTTTAAAAAAAGACTGTTAAATTGCAAAGTCAATATTCTGCCTTCGATGTCAAGTTACATAGGTGCAGATATACTGTCTGGAATGGTATCCTGTAATTTTTATGATTCAGATAAGATTTTAATGCTTGTAGATATAGGCACGAATGGAGAAATGGTAATTGGGAATAAGAATAAAAGTCTTTGTATTTCCACTGCAGCAGGGCCTGCCTTTGAAGGTGCAAATATAGAGAGTGGAGTAGGAAGTATAAATGGGGCAATTTCATCAGTAAAAATAAATAAAAACTTAAAGAAAGGAGAAAATAAATACAAAATAAATTATGATACCATAGGAAATGATCCGGCTCTTGGAATATGCGGTTCTGGAATTATAGACGTAACTGCAGAACTTTTAAAAAATGGCATAATAGATAGGTCCGGTAAATTTGATGAATGCAGTTGGAAAAAGAATTTTATCAATATAACTCAGGGCATAGTTTTTACGCAGAAGGATGTAAGAGAGATTCAAATGGCTAAATCTGCTATAAGATCTGGTATAGAAATCCTTATAAAAAAATTTGGATGCAGCTATGATGAAATATATAAAGTCTATATAGCAGGTGGTTTTGGAAGCAAAATCAGTTTGAAAAATGCTGCAGTAATAGGGCTTCTGCCAGAAGAACTGACAGATAAGATTGAACTTGTAGGAAACAGCTCACTTTCAGGAACTGTGGAATATCTGATAAATAAAAACACTAAAAAGAATATGGAGCATATAATAAGTACTGAAGAAACTATTGATATATCTATGGATGATGAATTCAATACTCAGTTTATAAATAATATGTCTTTTTAAATGTGATACAGGGGAAAATTATATTTTTAGGGTTGTATTTTAAGGTGTATGTACTATAATATAAATATGATTAATATAGTATAAGTATAGTTAACATGTTAGGTGAGGCTCCTATATAAATATATGCTGCTGCCCTTAAACATCGAGAGATGCCATGTGGGTAAAACAGGTACTACCGAATCAAGGTTTTACTTAATGCAGCTGGATTTTATTTCCAAAGTTATATAGTGCTAAAACTCATACAGTTTTTAAGGAGCCTAAAGGGTTCTTTTTTATTTACAATTTATACTAATTATACTAAATACATTTTTTAGGTGGTGTATATTAAATGGATATTGGCCCTTATGGAGGCCGGTGCGGTCTAACACAACAAAATAGAATATTTGATATACAGAAAATATTTATCTAGTAGGTGCCTTTCAAATATCAACCCTATAAATCCTTGATTTCATAATATTTCTCTGTATATCTAAAAAGGAGGAATATTTATGAAAAGATTATCTAGCTTTTTCCTGAGTAAAGTTCTTCATAAAAAAGTCTATAATGAATTGAACGAGTTTGTAGGCAAATTGTGGGATGTCTATGTATCAACAGATCTTGGAATGCCAAGAGCAATAGCATACCAGATAAAAAATGGCTCAGAAATATCAAATTGTGAATTCAAAAATATAAATTTTTATGAGAATGAGGATAAAGTAATAATTAAATGTGAGGGAATAAGGGATATTATGCTTCAGAAATACTCTTATCTTCTTTCAAAACATCTTTTGGATAAACAGATAGTGGATATAAATGGTAAGGAGCTTGTAAGAGTAAATGACCTTAGAATTACAGAAATGGCAGGAGAGTACAGGGTTGTTGCTGTTGATACAGGAGTGCTTGCTCTTGGAAGAAGACTGGGAATAGAGAAATTTATTAAAAAGTTAAGCGAAAAATTTCATAAAAAAATAGAAGACAGTCTTATAGTATGGGATAATGTAGAATCCCTTGAAATGGTGAATAAAAATTTAAAGCTTTCTGTACCGTATAAAAAGTTATCAAAACTACATCCAGCGGATTTGGCAGATATAGTTGAAGATATGGACATAAATTATAGAAAAAAGGTTTTTGAAAGTCTTGATGAGGATCTTGCAGCAGATACCCTGGAAGAAATAGAACCGGATATGCAGGTGGATATTTTTCAGAATTTAAGCCAGGTCAAGAAAAGTGAAGTACTTCAAAATATGCCGAATGATGAAATTGCAGATATGCTGGATGAGGTTGATGAGGAGACAGCAGATAAAATACTTTTAAATATGAAGAAGGAAGATGCAGATGAGGTAAAATCTCTTATGAATTATAAGGAAGAAACTGTAGGAAGCATCATGAATACGGATTTTATATCTTTTAACATAAATATAAGTGTTGAAGAGACCATAGATATTTTAAAGAAAATAAATCCTGATGATGAAGTTTCCAATTATATTTATGTAACTGATTTTGAGAACAGGATTGAAGGAGTTGCTTCATTGAAGGATTTGATACTGTCATCTTCAGATAGTAAATTAAAAGATATAATGGAATCTAATGTGGAGAAGGTAAGCCACAATGACAACATAAGTGAAGCCATAGAAATTTGTACAAAATACAATTTATTGTCACTTCCAGTAGTAGATGATAATGACAAATTATGTGGTATAGTTATAATGAATGATATAGTAACGGAGATACTGGTACCGGGCTGGAGGAAAAAATTGAAAAAAGTAGTGTAAAGGAGTTAATGCAATAATGAAAAATAGAGGAGGATTGCTCCTTGCATTCGCTATAATTGGATCAGGTATTACGGCGGCTGCAGTATTAAATGATGCAGGAGCCGTAACTGTTTTTTCTGTTTTGGGATCAAAATATGGCTATTCTATAATTTGGGAACTGGCTGCTGTGGGAATATTTCTTGTGATTATTCAGGAAATGGTTTCTAGGATGGCTGTTGTCACAGGAAAAGGATTGTCTGATCTTGTAAGAGAAAAATTTGGAGTTAAATGGACTTTTGCTGTTATGGTTGTATTACTGGTAGCCAATATTTGTTCGGCTGCAGCAAATTTTTCAGGTATTGCTTTGGCTGCAGGGGTATTTAATATCAGTAAATATATATCCATTCCTGTTATTGCAATTGTAATATGTATTATGTTTACCGAAAGTAACTGTAAATTAATGAGAAGAATTTTTATTGCTTTTCAAATAGCTCTTTTTACATATATAGTTCTGGCATTTGCTTTAAAGCCGGATCTAGGTTATATAACTTTTAAGGCATTAAATCCTAAAATTGAATTTGATACTGCCTATTTTATTATGATACTGGCTGTTATAGGGTCAGTTGCGGCGCCTTACATGCAGTTTTACATGCAGTCTTTATTGGTAGACAAATCGATACCGTTAAAAAAATATGGATATGAGAAAATAGCTGTATACATAGGAAGCATAATTGCTATAATTATAGACCTTTTTATAATTGTAGGAGCTTTTGAAATACTTGGCAAAAAAAGCATTTATGCAAACAGTATTATAAATATGTATACAATTTTTACACCTTTGTCAAATAAACCATATATTGTATATACAGCGGTGATATTTGCAGTATCTATTCTTGCATGTTTTATCATACCATTTTGTACGGCATTTTCTATTTGTCAGTCTTTTGGTTTTGAAAGTGAGGCTGATAATAAGATAAAAGATGCTCCTGTGTTTTTTGGAATATTTCTGTTTGTCGTAATATTGGGTTCACTTATTGCATTGGTTTCCAGATCCAATTTTTTTAATATTATAGTGACTACACAGGCTGTAGTTGGAATTTTGTCTTCTGTAATATTTGTTTTTATAATTAAAATCGCAAACGATCAGGAAATAATGGGAAACAAGGTAAATGGAATCTTTAGAAGTATTGCAGCATATATTTTTGTCTTATTTACAGCAACAGCGCTTATAATAACCATTTTGTTGAAATTGTTTAATTGACCATTTCAGAAATATTTGAAATTGGTCTTTTTTATGTATTTTTTTATACCTTATGCACAACATATAAATATATTACACAATATTACACATCAAATTAGTTTTATTTATGTTGAATGTGAGGTGCACATTTGTATGGTAAAAGGAATAATGCATTTTAAAAGGGAAGTGATACTTGCTCTTGTAATTATTATGACCTATATGGGAAATTCTATATTTATAGCTCCATATAATAATGCGGTAAAGGCAATAGCCTATTACTATGGATCAAGAGGCAATGCAGTAGCTCAGATACAGACAAAATTAAAAAACTGGGGTTATTATAATGGGAGTATAGATAGTGTATATGGATATCAGACTTTTACTGCAGTAAAATATTTTCAGTCTAAAAATGGGCTTAAGGTTGATGGAGTAGCTGGAGATGCAACCTTGAAGGCTCTAGGAATAAATACAGGATCATCCTCTCAAAATGCTTCAACCAATAGTCAGGATGAACTGTTGCTTGCAAGGCTTATAAACGGTGAAGCAAGAGGTGAACCTTATGAGGGGCAGGTTGCAGTCGGTTCTGTAGTACTTAATAGAACCAGGGACTCCAAATTCCCATCTACAGTGGCGGGAGTAATATACCAGCCAGGAGCCTTCACAGCCATAGTAGATGGCCAGATACATGCAAATTTAGAGCAGAGTTCAATAAATGCAGCAAGGGATGCACTAAACGGATGGGATCCATCGGGAGGGGCCATCTATTATTTTAATCCTGCGACAGCAACCAGTTCGTGGATATGGTCTAGGCCACTTATAAAGATTATTGGTAAACATAGATTCTGTAGATAAATTTAAAATTTGTTGACAAAATTGCAGTTAGATGTATAATATATATTATAGATTTTAGTATAACATTCAGAAATTAAAAAGACATTGAAAAAGGAAAGTAGTTTAAATGTAAATTTCTAAGAGAGGAAATTTTATGCTGGGAGATTTCTAAATTTGCTTTGAATGAAGTGCCCTTTTGAGTTGTGCACTGAAGTAACAGTAGGCTGCATCGGGTTCACCCGTTATAGTGATTGAGCATTAGTAATGTGCTTGATTAAGTTGGGATTATTTGTCCAATAAGAGTGGAACCGCGGAGTTTAAGCTTCGTCTCTATGATAAAATATATTATAGGGATGAAGCTTTTTTAATATTCTAAAAAATTGTTTTAAAATATTAATTTTATTTAGGAGGATTAGAAATGATATTTGACAATGCTATAGACTTAATTGGAAATACACCATTATTAAAGTTAAATAATTTGAAGATAGAGGGAGCAGCAGATGTATATTTAAAGCTGGAAAAATTTAATCCCGGTGGAAGTATAAAGGACAGAGCCGCACTTGGAATGATTGAAAGGGCAGAAAGAGAAAATTTATTGAAAAAAGGTGATACAATAGTTGAACCTACAAGCGGTAATACAGGTATAGCTCTGGCAATGATAGGAAAATTGAAAGGCTATAAAGTTACAATAGTAATGCCTGAAACCATGAGTGTTGAAAGAAGAAATACTATAAAAGCTTATGGTGCGGAATTGATTCTTACTGATGGAACTAAGGGTATGAAAGGAGCTATAGAAAAAGCTTATGAAATAGCAAAGGATAAGCCTGGATTTTATATACCACAGCAATTTATAAATATTGCAAATCCACAAAAGCACTATGAAACAACTGCAGAAGAAATTCTCAAGGAGCTGGATAAAGTAGATGCATTTGTTGCAGGTGTAGGAACTGGTGGGACGGTAATAGGAGTTGGAGAAAATTTAAAGAAACATGATAAAGATACAGAAATAGTAGCAGTTGAACCGGCAAATTCACCGGTACTTTCTGGAGGACAAACAGGTCCACATAAAATACAGGGGATTGGAGCAGGCTTTGTACCTGATATATATAAACCGGAACTAGTTGATAAAATAATAACTGTAACTGATGAGGATGCTTTTAAGTATGCAAGAATTGTAGCGAAAGAAGAAGGAATTTTAGTAGGAATATCTTCTGGAGCTAATGTATATGCTGCACTACAGGTAGCCAAGGAATTAGGAAATGGAAAGGCTGTAGTTACGGTAGCACCTGATGGAGGAGAAAAATATTTATCCATGGGGCTTTATGATTAGAGTTTTAATCTAGTGTGAGTTGTGCAGATAGATTTTAATATTTATCCGGGACTCAAGTTAATATTTAAGCCCCGGATGATTATTAATCAGTCATTTGAGTTTTAAGATTATATGAAAGGAAGATTAAATTATGAATTCATTTAAAATTTTGAAATATGATATAAAAAATGCTATGAAAAATGATCCTGCAGCTAGAAACTCACTTGAAGTGTTTTTATTATATCCATTTATACATGCATTGATACACTACAGAATAGCACATTTTTTCTACAAAAAGAAGATGTTCTTTATTGCAAGGGCGATATCCCAAATTGCAAGATTTTTTACTGGAATAGAAATACATCCGGGAGCCAAGATAGGAAAAGGACTTTTTATAGATCATGGTATGGGCGTTGTAATAGGGGAAACCGCTGAAGTTGGAGATAATGTTACTTTATATCATGGAGTAACTCTTGGCGGAACAGGTAAAGAGACAGGGAAAAGGCATCCTACTGTTGGTAATAATGTATTCATTGGAAGTGGTGCAAAATTGCTCGGCCCAATAGTTATTGGGGATAGAGTGAAGATAGGTGCAAATGCGGTTGTACTTGAGGACGTTCCTTCAGATTGTACAGCAGTTGGTATACCTGTAAGAATAATATACAGAAAACGCTGTGAAGTCATAGAGATAAATGACTATGCAGGGAAGAGAAAAAAGATATATAATGAGATGATGATATAGTCTTTTTAAAGTAGGTGAATATATGACTGTCAAAGATTCCATAGTTGACTACTGTAATAGTATTGGATTGGATACTGTTGGATTTGTAAAATGCAGAATATTTTATGAGCTTTATGATTATTTTAAATGTAGAAGTCTAAATTTGACACTTAATGAATTTGAAGAAAAAGATGAAAAAAAGAGGATTAATCCTCATATATATATGGAAGGGGGAAAGACAATAATATCTATTGCCTTTCCCTATTTGTTTAAAAAGAATTGCAAAGGTGATATAAATTTTTCGCTTTATACAATGGGCGAAGACTATCATAGAGTAGTGTTTAAATATTTGAACAAAATATGTTCTTTTATAGAAAGTATTGGTGGAAGAGCAGTAGCTCTTGTAGACAGTAATGCTCTCCCTGAACGATATATAGCTAAACTGTGCGGTATTGGTTTTATAGGTAGGAATAATACATTTATTACACGGAAATATGGTTCCTATGTATTTCTTGGCGAAATAATAACAGATCTTGATGTTGAGGATGATGATATATTGGATTATGGATGTGGAAGCTGTGATTTATGCTTAAAAGCATGTCCTACTGGAGCTATAGGTAAAAACAATTATAATATATGCATGTCGTACATAACTCAAAAAAAACATATCGAGGATAAATGGATTTTTAAATTTGGGGGAAGACTATTTGGGTGTGATGTATGCCAAAATATATGTCCATATAACAAAAACGTATTTTTTTCTAACATACCGGAATTTGCTCCTCTTGATTTTATGGAGAATATAGATCTAAATGAAATTATAAATATGGACAATAATATATTCAGGCAGAAATATGGGAGAACATCTTGCGGTTGGAGAGGAAAAAATATTATTATAAGGAATGGATTGATAAATGCACTTGTTTTAGATAAGAAAGTAGAAATTAAAGATATAAGGTCACCTTATGTAAAGTATTATTATAATAGACTTTTGGAACTTTTGAACTTATAATTTAATATATGTATATATAAATTTTATAAGGGTTTGTTGATGAAAGGTGGCTTCATTATGATTTCTCCATTTATGGTAAAGTTAATAGGATGTCTTCCACAAAAATCTCTGGGATATATTTCAAAAAGAATACTCAATGGCTATTTAAAAAAATATGCTGATATAACTACAATAGGTATAGAAAATTTAAATGATGTAAAAAGACCTATATTATTTATATGTAACCATCTCAGCAATTCAGATGCATTGGTACTTGGAGAAGTGCTCAAGCAGGAAGATCCAATTTTTGTTGCAGGTATGAAATTGAATAATAATTCTTTAACTAAATTGGGAATGAGTATGGCAAGGACTATAACTATAAAACCAAATTCAGCTGATAAAAATGCTATATCAAATACTGTAAAGGCTTTAAAAAACGGCGAAAGTATATTAATATTTCCAGAAGGTACCAGAAGTAGGACATCCACTATGAACAAGGGAAAAAGAGGATTGGTGCTAATACAGAAATTGACTGGAGCATCGGTAATTCCTATAGGAATATGTGGTACCGAAAAGTTTTTGCCCATAAGTGACAAGGACATGGCACTGGAAAGGTTCCATCCTGCTAAAATTACAGTCAATATAGGAAAATGTACGGAAATGCCAAGAAGGAACAAGAATGAAGAGAAACATAAATATGAAGAGAGGGTAACCGATTTTCTAATGTATGAAATAGCAAAACTTTTACCCGAAAAATATAGAGGGATATATAGTTTTAATGAAGGTGACAAGGATGAATAATAAAAATATAGAACAAATACTTAAAATATTGGGTGAAACCTATCCAGATGCCAAATGTGCACTTGAGTTTGGTTCACCTTATGAACTATTGGTTTCAACCATATTATCTGCCCAGTGTACTGATGTTAGAGTTAATAAAGTTACAGATGAGTTGTACAAAGAATTTAACACACCGGAAAAGATGATTACGCTTACAGAAACTGAACTTGCAGATAAAATTAGGAGTTGTGGTTTTTATAAGAATAAAAGCAGGAACATACTGGCAGCTAGTAGAGACATTATAGAAAATTATAATGGGGAAGTACCAAACACCATGTCTGAACTTATAAAACTTCCCGGAGTTGGGAGAAAAACTGCGGATGTAGTGTTGTCCAATGCATTTGGGATTCCAGCTATTGCGGTAGATACGCATGTGTTCAGGGTATCCAATAGACTTGGCATTGGGAAGGGGAGTACACCTCTCAAAGTTGAGGAAGAACTTATGAAGAATATACCTAGGGACAAATGGAGTATATCCCATCATTATTTGATATGGCATGGAAGACGTATATGCAAATCAAGAAAACCGGATTGTGAACACTGTCCAATAGCACCTTATTGTGAATATTTTAATGGAGAAGAAGGATAGAGATTTAATCCCTATCTTCTTTTTTTAGAAGTGTTCTCCTTAAAAAATCCAAGGCAGATACAGCAGCTCTGTTTCGTATTCTGTTTCTTTCTCCGGAAAGACGAAGTTCTTTCACGAATAAATCCCCTTTTATATAAAGACCTATGTATACAAGGCCTACTGGCTTTTCGGAAGTTCCTCCCGCAGGCCCTGCTATTCCTGTTGAGGATAATCCTATATTGGTATTTGAAGTTTTGGCTATGCCTTCAGCCATTTCTTTTGCTGTTTGTTTACTTACAGCTCCAAATTTCTCAAGAGTTTCCTTCTTTACATGTAATCTGTGAATTTTTGCTTTATTGCTGTAAGTTATAGCCCCGTCTAAAAATGCCGAAGATATTCCGGGATAGTTTATAAGTTTTGCAGCTATAAGCCCTCCCGTACAGGATTCTGCTGTGGAGATGGTAAGATTATTTACAATCAAGATTTTTGATACTACTTCTTCCATTGAAGTTTCTCCATATCCATATATACTTTTGCCCAATATCTTTTTTATTTTTTCTTTTAAAGGGTCTATGAGTTTTAATGCAGCATCTTCTGTGTCTGATCTGGCAGTTATTCTCAGTATTATGTCATTGTCCTTGGCATAGGGAGCTATTGTAGGATTTTTGCTGTTATTCATTAGACCTCCTACCATTTCAGCCATTTCGCCTTCACCGATGCCATATATCCTTAAAATTTCCGACTTGATAATTCCATCCTGATATTTTTTTAGAAATGGAAGTACATAATTTAAAAACATTGGGTTTATTTCTCTTGGAGGCCCTGGTAAAACTATAAGTATTTTCCCATTTTCATCTATAATACATCCAGGTGCAGTGCCATGATCATTTTTAAGTATGATGCAACCTTCCGGGAAATAGGCCTGCTTTAGATTGTTCCCTTTAAGATAAGACCTTCCCATAGATTCAAAATAATCCTTTAATTTATGGACTGTGTAATCGTCAAGGGTCATCTTTTTATTAAAATATTTGGCTCCAATTTCTTTTGTAAGGTCATCTGGAGTTGGGCCAAGGCCGCCGGAGGTTATGACAAGCTCAACTCTTTTAAAAGAGCTGTCAAGTTCTTCTAAAAGTCTTTCGGGATTATCACCTACTACAGATTGATGGTACACATTTATACCTAAATTGGCAAGCTCTCTTGAAATAAATTGGGCATTTGTATTTACTATGTCTCCCAATAAAATCTCCGTTCCAACGCATAAAATTTCTGCTTTCATAATTATTGCCTCCATAAAAATAATTTATAGACTTATAATAACATAAAAAAACATATACTTTACTATGTAGTGTATAAAAGTTGGCGACTCTATAGTATAATATTATGTGTGAATTGTGAAAAGAGGTGATTGGCATGGGCGAAACTAACAACTCGAAGAGATCTAAAAGACATAAAAAGAACTTAAGAAAAAGAAAATTAGTGGTAATAATCAGTTCTGCTTTGATTATTTTTTTTAGTGCCATTACAGGAATTTTAGTATATAACTACAAAGATATGAAGAGTTGGGATAGTTTGATTTACCCCGGTGTAACTATTGAAAATTTAGATTTATCTGGAAGGACAAAAGAAGAGGCCAGAAATATACTGAATAAAGCTTTTGTACAAAGAATACAGAAAAAGAAAATCAATATATCAGCAGGAGATATGAAGTATACATTGGGTTATTCACATATTAATTCTAAATTTAATGTAGATGATGTTGTAAATTTAGCATATTCTTATGGAAAAAATGCTAATATATTGAAAAAATACAAATTAATTAAATACCCTAAAATGATAAATTATAAGTTGAAATTTTCTTATGATAAAACTCCCGTTAAAGAGTTAATTAAGAAAATTGCTTCTGAAGTTGATAGAGATCCTGTAAATTCAACTATTAGTATGGGGGGAATTGGATTTAATATAACACCTGAACAAAATGGTGTCAGACTGGAGCAGGAAGAGCTCGAAAAGCAATTATTGTCTAAAATAGATGGAAATGTATCTGGTGATTTGAATATAAAAGCCAAATTAAAGAGTACTCCAGCACAAATAAAAAGTAGTGACTTGAAAAAAGTTGATACGCTTATTTCAAATTTTAGTACAAACTATGGTTCCATATCATCTTCGGAGAGAGCAAACAACATAGTTCTCGCTACAAAAAGTATAAACGGTACAGTGATTATGCCCGGCGATGAGTTCAGTTTTAACGGAGTGGTAGGCGAAAGGACTGCAGCTAAGGGATATAAAGCTGCTCCTGTAATAATTGGTGATAAGCTTGAGGATGGATTGGGAGGAGGTATATGTCAGGTATCTACTACTCTCTATAATGCAGTAAATGCGGCCAAGCTTACGTCTACTGAACGGGTGCATCATACACGTCCGGTACATTATGTTGCTGAGGGAATGGATGCCACAGTGGATTATGGAAATATAGACTATAAATTCAGAAATGATTTTAAATATCCTGTATATATACAGGGATATACTTCTGGAGGAAGTGTTGCATTTAACCTGTATTCCAATTCAGCTTCTGCAAAATAGCTGATGGAATTTTATGGATTGCCTAAAAATTATTTTAAGCAATCCTTTTTTAATTGTATAAATTAATTATTTCTTATTATTTATTGAAGTATTTTTATGGGGTAGAACTATGGTACAGGCTTCACTGAAATGTGAAAATTTAACGCCGAATAAATATATCAATATGCCAACTATTGCAATATAGGCAGTTATGTAAACAGGGTCAATTAACCATAGGGGAACAGCGTTGTAGATAGTAGTTGTCCCAAAAAATATGAATATAATTCCTGCAGCCCATTTTATGTATATTTCCGAGATGTGTCTGCACATCCATGCTCCTCCTATAATGCCTATTCCATCCGCAATTAACATACCTATTGTAGTTCCTATCAATATTAATACAGGTTGATTGTTTTGTGCTGATATTGTTATTGTCATCAGTTGAGTTTTATCGCCCATTTCAGCTAGAAAAAAGGCTACTGCAACTGTAACAATGGGACCGAATTTGTTCCTCTTTTTCCCTTCCTCATCAATTTTATCCCCGCGTAGGGTCCAGAAACCAAATACAAGAAATGCTATACCAGCAGCGATTTTTACTGTATTCATTGGTATCATATAGCCTAAATAATTTCCTATGGCTACTGCCAGGGCGTGATTGAGGACTGTAGCAACGAATACCCCTATTAATACCTGCTTTGCCCTGTACTTACTAGCCATGGCCATTGCAAGCAGCTGGGTTTTATCACCCATTTCAGCGACAACTACAAGTAGCAGTGCTTTGATAATTACTGTCATTTTGATAAAACCTCCTTTAACACAATAAAAAAAGACCCTAAAATACAATAAAAAAATATTGTATTAAAAGTCTCACTTTGACTGAAAATAGTCACGATAAAGCCAGACCAAGCAAGGTCAGTATGTTGACTTTATCACCAATACAGGCAGTTACTCCCTTTTAAATTTATAATACAAATCATATCATAAATAATGTTTATAAGCAATATATAAATCTTAAAATTTAGAATCACAAAATAAAAAGGCGGAGAATCATAAAAATTTTTTCTTGTCTTCATAGTTTTGCTGTTATAATCTATCAGGAGAAAATAACAGGTACAAAAAAGAATAGATCTGAATACCGGAATTGCAGAAACTATTATTAGAACTACAGAAAGATAATACAGTTATTGCACAATTTGAAAAAGAAGTTGCTGTTACAAAGATGCGAGAAAGGTAGAGAGATAGCAAAGGCTACATTATGTAGACGGATAAGAGAACTGTGTCAAAATGGGGAACTAAAAGAGTTGGTTTAAAACTGATTCTTTTTATTTAACATGATAAAACATAGCTTAATTTTTAAACTCTATACCATTATTTGTTTCTATAAAGTTAACTATAGAGCTTGCAATTCTATCTATCTTATCATAATCTAGGATATCTGGAGTATCTGTAGGCTTGTGAACTAAATTTTCTATACCCTCTTGTACAAAAAAGACGTTGGATATACCTGCATTTTCAAAACTAAAATGATCGCTTGCACCCATAACTCTGGTATCTGCAAATTCAACATTATCCTTTTTTAAAGTAGTTTTCACAGCGTCATACAGTTTGTTGGATACCTTGCTCATATTTTTTAAAGCAAGCTTTCCTCCTTCTTTAGCTCCTATAGAGTCTATATTTATATTGTATATACTGTCATATAACTTTTTTGACGTAATCTGTTTAACAAATGCACGACTTCCTGCTGATCCTCCTTCTTCCCCGTTAAAAGCACAAAAAATTATATCTTCATCAAAAGGTTTTTGTTTAGCTTTTTCTTGTAGTCCATTGGCTATTTTTATTAAGGCAGATACACCGGAAGCATTATCCAAAGCACCTCTGATAATTTTACCATCTTGATATCCTATATGGTCAAAATGTGCTGATACTATAACAGCTTTTTTGCTATCTTTGCCTTTTATAACTCCAACGACATTATCTAATTTTTTAACGACATCTTCTTTAGCTTCATCAGCAGATAACATACCAAAATGTTTATATACTGATTGAGTATATTCAACATAATAATTTTCTCCCAGTAGTGGTTTTAATCCTATATCTTTAAAAACTTTTGAGATATACTGCCCAGCTTTCTCATTACCTTTTGAACCTACATATCTCCCTTCAAACTCATTAGAAGCCAAAGTATTAACTATTTCTTTAGTTGTTGGAATTTTTACAGAATTTTTAACCTGTACTGACTGTTTATTGCTTTGACTAACTTTGATATTACTTGTGCTAGATGTAGGTTTAGTTAAGGAGCATGAGGAAAAAGTTAAAGTTATAGCAACAATAGCTCCTAATTTTAATATAGATTTAATAATAACCCCTCCTAACATTTTATAATTTTAGAATATTCTTTTGCCTATATTCTTTTCCATTCTTTACCATGTTATTCACACAATCCAGAAATAATACCAAGATATAAAATTAGAACATAGTATTTCTTTTTCCTCGTCAATTTGATTAAATGCTTTAAAATATTTCAATTTCCAATTTATAGCCTTATTTACTGTAAACTGCATCATAACCAGAGAAAGCCCATCCCCCGTGAGTAGGTATCCTTTTCTCATTCATATCCAAAGAAAAAAGTTACTCTCATAAATCCAATGTTAGTGAGAAGAAATGCTGAAATAACAGGCGAGATTAAATTTTCCGAGCTTGATTATATATTTAAGTCAGTATCCAAAATGTCTAAACGCCAAATATATAGGATTGTGAGTTTCCTAGATTTTAAAAGATTGGCACAAATGGAAACGGTCTATGATAAGGGTAATTGTTATAGGTTTGTACTTGTTACACAGAAAGAAATTACTATTATGGATAAGATTATAGAAGAATTTCCAGAGCTTGCAGGAATGAACGAGCATGATATCATCCAGTATAAATTGTAAAGGCTGTACAAACGAATATATAACAGAAACAATTGATTTTCAAGTATTAAAATATAGTGATTTTGAAAGTTAGATGTTAAATAAAAATATAGACTGGAATAATTTTTATAAGTATTTCTTGGGAGAGTTTATTATAAAAAAGAATAGAAAAAAGTTTGTACAGATAGCACGTTATTATACAGAAGGATCTATTCATAGTTCGTATATTCCTTTTAGATTTTGAATGTGCTAAGAATAGTATAGAAAGATTTAGGAGTTAGCAGGCCGCCCTATGACGAAAAGAAATAGAGGATTTTGATATTTAGGACAGATGGGAAACTGTCACTCTTCTTTTTTATCTGTATGTTAGCCACAGTGTTACTTAAAATAGTAAAATATTGCCATAAAAATAGCTGTTGTTTTCTGATTTTGCTTATGATATACTATTTAAGTGATCATGCGGATATGGCGGAACTGGCAGACGCGCTAGATTCAGGTTCTAGTGAAGGCAACTTCATGCAGGTTCAATTCCTGTTATCCGCACCAAGGCAGGCTACCATCTGGTGATAACCCGTTAGTTATCAATAGATGGTAGCCTTTTTATTAGAAAGCCAAGAAAACAAGCTGTTCCTTTTTGACTATTTAAAAACATCGGTTTTCATTATGTATAAAAATTTATCTGACTCTTCATATAAAGGACTATGAGCAGAATGTTCAAATAAATAGAATCTTTTCACTGGTGCTTTTATTTCAGATAAATAAGATTTTGCCAGTGAATAGGATACAGTCAAATCGTATTTGCCACTCACAAAATAAACAGGTAGTTGAAGTTCGATAACCTTTTTAGTTAGGTCGGTCGAATACTCAAGTTTTTTCAGTTCAGAGGTTTGAGAAAAACATTTACCACGCCATATATTTATTTTTTCATTCAGCGTATATGCCGGGCACAGCATAACCGGCCAAAAGATTCCCTTCACTACAGATTTCATATCATGCATTGTTCCGATATCTGCCTTATGCATCGCGTTATCTCGCAAAGAAGAAGATAAGTATGTATTTATAGCAATATCTGACTTTAAAATAGGATATGACTCAAGCTTTTTTACCATTTCAGAGTCACCGGTATTTTTATAATATCCCAACATGTATCTATATGCCTCTTTTTCTGACTCAATTTGATTGGATATCTGCCCTATGCCGACATAAGCTTCATAAAGTTGGGGAACTCGTGCTGCAGCCTGAATTCCGATAAAACTTCCCCATGAATGTGCTACAAGATATATTTTATTCTGTCCAAATCGATGCCTCAGATAATTTGTTACCTCCAGTGTATCTGATATCAGTTGTTCCGTAGTAATCGTCTTTAATGACATATTTGAATTGTATGAGAGTCCGCTGCCTCGCTGTTCCCAATAGCAAACAGTAAAATTGTCCTCAAGGTTGGTCATATACTTTTCAGCCAAAAAATATTCCGGCATACCCGGGCCTCCATGCAGAAAGAGTATCACAGGATTGCGATTATTTTTTCCTCTGATAATCATACCCTGCTTTATACCATTTATTATAACAAAGACTTTTTCAGAAATACTGCCCCTTATCCATTTGCCGTTTTTATCACGGATAGGTTTTATTTTGCCTGGACTATAGATAAGTAATACGCTCAAAAGAATAAGTATAATCACAAGAAATACTGATAAAAGACTCAACATTATTTTTGTAAACTTTCCATTGATTTCATTTTCCTCTCCCATGGTATGACCTTATTTTCACGTTAGTGTAATTAAGTAAACTTTAAGTTTACTTAATTGTAGTCTTCTTTGTTCATTTTGTCAACAGTCGATAGCATTGACAAAATAAAAATAGCATCTTACAATCAAAGTAAACTATTGGTTTATAATATTACATTTATATGCAATATAGAGGAGCTAAACATGAGAATTTTAGTAATAGGGTTAGGAGTTATAGGAACAGCTTATGGCTACATATTTCAAAACGCAGGTCATCGTGTAGAGCATCTGATCAGAAACAGCAAGAAAGGCACAACGCCAAACAACTTGAAAATTGAACTGTTGGATGGAAGATTTAATAATAAAGGAGAAGAAAAAAAGGATTCTTATATGATCAATATTGCGAATCCAGGTAATTTTTATGATTTTATATTGATCAGTGTTTCGGCCGGCAAGCTGGAAAGTGCCATTAAAGCTTTGAGAGGCAACTGTTTCAAAGGAACATTGCTTATTTTCAATGGCATATGGGAAGACAGGCGGTGGCTGGATACAGTGCTGAAGGGTTGAAATTATATCCTGGGCTATCCAGTTGCAGGTGGCAGTATTAAGGACAACAGATTGAATTGCTGTATTTTCGATCATGTAATGCTTGAAAGCCAACACAAGACAAATATCAAGAATTATAATCAATTATTACGGTTGTTTTCTGATTGTCATATAAAAGCCGAAATGCCATTTGACATGCTTGAGTGGATTTGGCTGCATATGGCGATAAATGCTGGAGTCATTACAACAGCAGGAAAATATGGAGATGCTAAAGACACAGCAAAGGCTGCAGAAAAAATGATGAATTCTTCAAAAGTTCTGTCAGAGGCTGTGCTTGTAATAAGGGAGACATCAAAAATAATTGCTTTAAGAGATATTGTGCTTAAAAATTACAGCAGTGAATTGATGCCGTATAAAATTCCATCGAAGTTAGCAGGGGTTATTATGAAAAAAATGTTTAAAAATAATAGATTGACACGGTGCATAATGATGCTTCACAGCAACATTGATGATTTGCTATACGTATGTAAAAATGTTTGCGATTGTGGAAAAACAAATCATGTTGATGCACCTTTGTTTTATGCAAATTATGAGACAGTTAAAAAACAGTTCAGCACTAATTATTTCCATAAGGACATGTAAGCTGTGAATTTTTACGGAGAGAATGTGTCTGTTAAGGACTTGACTGTTCCCCTAGGGCTTGTATTAATATAGTTTTAAAAGCAATATAAACAGTATTGGGAGGGAAACTATGCTTATAAAAGAGGTATGTGAAAAATGCAGACTCACAAAAAAAGCGGTAAAATATTATGAAGTCAAGAATTTGATCAGCCCCCGTATACTTGAAAATGGCTATAGGGATTACAGTGACCATGATATATCTACACTTAAGGAAATATCGGTTCTTAGAAGATGTGGAATAAGCACCGCAGATATTAAAAAAATATTGACAAGTTCAAATAAGCCGTCAGAGCTGACAAAATTCAGATATGTTACAGAACTGAGAATACAGCACCTTGATGCCATAAAAAAATTTATGACAAACTTGATCGAAGATTATGATATAAATCGGGAATTCGATTATATGCAGGTTCATGATAAAAATTTATATACAATAAAAGAAAAGCTTATATTTGCATTTCCTGGAGACTACGGTTTATTTCTGACTCTCCATTTCGGGAGATTTCTAAATGAAGCTGTTGATTCCTGTGAAAAACAGAAGGCTTATGAGGCAATTGTCAACTACCTTGATAATGTAGATTTGTATTTATCTGAAGAACTCTCTAAATTTTTAGAAGCATTTTTAAGCGTAAACGGTAAAATAGACATTGCAGAACTGGAAACTGAAATGAATAATAATATTATTGAAGTTATAAGTGATACCGGGGGTTATCTGGAACGTCATCATGAGGAGATAGAACAGTATATTGAATATAAAAATTCGGATGAGTTTAAAAATTCAACAGCTGCTAAAATTCAACAAACTATGAGGACATTTCAACAAAAAAGTGGTTATAGGGAAATTCTTGTATACAATATGAAAATACTCAGCAGATCCTATTGTGAATATCTTCAGAACCTGGAGGCTGCAAATGAAATAATGCTCAAGAAATATCCCGGAGTAAAAAATATATAGTCAAAAAATGAAATTGCAGCAGGTAATTTATAAATCACCTGCTGTTCTTATGGGAATCAGTGATTTTTTATAAAAGTTCCATTGTCAATTTCTTTAAAAGCCCTTTCAAGTTCCTCATTTGTATTCATAACAATAGGACCTCCCCAGGCTACAGGTTCTTTAAGGGGCTTACCCATAAATATTACAAAACGCAGCCCATCTTTACCGGAGCGAATTCTAATTTCTTCTCCACTATTGAACAAAACTGCAGTTTTTTCTTTAATGCAATCTTTCTCATCTTTGCCGGAATATCCGTATCCATTAAAAATATATATGAATACAGTAGACTGTATATCTGTTTCAATAGACCATTCAGCTTGTGCCTCGATGTTAACATCCCAAATGTAAGCTTTTACGTATTCTCCGTTAAAAGCTCCAGGAGTATTTTCATAGTTTCCTGATATTATTTTTGCAGTGAAGCCTTTTCCCTTTACCTCAGGTACACTGTCCTTATTTATATCGTGGTATTTTGGAATACACATTTTATCTTTTCTGGAAATATTTATCCAGAGCTGAAATCCCAGCATTCTTTTTGAAGGCTGCGGCATCTCTTGATGAATTATTCCGCTTCCGGCAGTCATCCACTGGCAGCAGCCATCTTCAATGATACCTTTGTTGCCAAGATTGTCACCGTGTTCAATCTTTCCATTTATCAGATATGTTACGGTTTCAATACCCCTATGAGGATGCCATGGAAATCCCTTGATATAATCTTTAGGGTTTTCTGAATCAAAAACATCCAGCATTAAAAAGGGATCAAATTCCTTAACTGTGTCAAGTGCCAGTACACGTAAAAGTTTCACCCCTGCACCATCCTGTTGAATATTTCCTTTTACTATTTTTCTTACAGTTCTAGTTGACATATGGTATTCCCCCTCCGACCTATTATAGTTTGTATACTACCTTGTAAGTATATAACTGCAGTATTATAATATATATTACATCATTTTGTGTGATAAACACAATAATAAAAAGGTCGTAGGTGGAATGGATATAAATGAAGATTTAAAAAAAGTATTGCTCAAGATGCAATTAAGGGAAATAACTGAAAAATGCATATATATAAATGTAGCTGAAATTACGAAAGATGAGAACAACAAGAGAGTACTACTAAAAATATCAGGGGATGAAAAAGAACATTATAAATTCATAAAAACATATACCAAACTTGAAATCCCACCAGATAAAAAAAGAGTGTGTTTTTACTCTTTTATAGCGAGGATCTTTGGATTTACATTTGCTTTAAAACAAATGGAGGGAAGAGAAAATGAAGCTATCAAAGGTTATAGTTATAGTGAATTGTCAAAATCTTTGCCTGAGTTTTCAAAAATAGTAAAAGATGAAGAACAACATGAAATTTTATTGCTTGATATGCTGGATGAAGAAAAGCTCAAATATATAGGTTCCATAGTTCTTGGATTAAATGATGCACTTGTGGAGATAACGGGAAGTGTTGCTGGTTTTACACTTTCCATGGCAGATACAAAAGTAATTGCTCTGGCTGGAATGATTACGGGAATATCGGCAACTCTTTCAATGGCCTCCAGTGAATACATCGCAGAGAAAGCAGAAAATACAAAAAATGCAGTAAAGTCGAGTGTTTATACTGGAGGATCATATTTAATAACTGTGGTTTTGCTAATATTGCCATTTCTTTTCATGCCAAGAAATATGTATATACAAGCACTTGTTATAAGTCTCGCAATTGCGATAATTATAATATCAATATTTAATTATTATATATCTGTAGCTAGAGGATTTAATTTCAAACAACGGTTTATACAGATGACAGGGGTAAGCCTTGGAGTTGCTCTTTTTTCATTTATTGTAGGGCTCATAGTAAAAAATATATTTGGAATAAATCTGTGATTGCAATATCCAAATTTATATGTAGAGAGGAATGATTGTTATGAACAATGAAAATGTTAAAAAACGAGTACTGCAGGCATATAAATTCAGACATGCTTGTAAGAAATTTGATGGTACAAAAAGAATTTCAGATGATGACTTCAACTACATACTTGAAGTAGGTAAATTATCGCCAAGTTCTTTTGGCCTTATACCGTGGAAATTCTTGATACTTCAGAATAGTGAAATCAGACAGAGAATATCGCCTGTAAGCTGGGGTGCAAAACTTAAATTACCTGATGCAAGCCATTTTATGGTAATACTATCAAGAAAAACGCCGGATTTAATATATGATTCTAAATATGTAGCACATATTATGGAAGATGTTCAAAAGCTTCCTCAAAATATAATTGACGAAAGAAAAAAAGGGTATGAAGATTTTCAAAAAAATGATTTCAAATTACTGGAAAGTGACAGGGCGATGTTTGATTGGGGATGTAAACAGACTTATATAGCTCTTGGAAATATGATGACGGCAGCTGCCCTTATAGGAATAGATTCATGTCCCATAGAAGGATTTAACAGAGACAGAGTAGAAGAAATTCTATCAAAAGAGGGAATACTAGATAGGGAAAAATTTGGAGTTTCATGTATGGCAGCTTTTGGATACAGGAAAAAAGAACCAAGACCTAAAACCAGACCCCTTTTAGAGGATTTGGTTCAATGGATTAAGTAATTGCTATAGTCTTCTTATCAATTCCCATAACCATATCATTACTTCATGGGGAATAAATTTGGCTACTATTCTATGAATAAAACATACTGGCCCTGGAGTGGATACTGGTAGACCTATCTTGCTGTCGTTTAGGGCTATACTTGCTATGTTTTTTGCTTTACCTGCAAACATGAAATTTTTTATTTTTTTCTCGTCTCCATTATGCTTTGCCCTGGGAATAAATTCAGTATCCTTAATCCAGTAGGGGCATACCGCTGTTACATGTATACCTCTTGGCAATAGCTCTATTCTAAGAGCCCTACTGTATCTGTAAAGAAATGCCTTGGTAGCTGCATATACATTCAGATATTGAAAAGGCTGGAAGGCAGCTGTAGAGCAAATTTCAATAATACGGCTTTTCTTCTTCATGTATGGTAGTACTGCTATGGTCATATCAACGGCAGCACGGCAATTTAAATCTATCATATTGTCACTGTCAAGGCGACTTATATCACTATAACTCCCAATTTTCCCGAATCCTGCAGCATTTACCAGTATGTCGACTTGAGGTCTTTGTGTTTCCAGATATTCTATAAAATAATCAATACTTTCTCTTTTGGTAAGGTCAAGCGGTAGAATCTGAATTGGAATATCAACTTTATCAACCAATTCTTTAAGACGTTCCTTCCGCCTGGCAATAATCCAAATTTCACTGATATTGTTTTCTTTAGAGGCGATTTGATAGACGAATTCTTTGCCCAATCCACTTGAAGCACCAGTTACTATGGCAATTCCCATTTTATTACCTCCTCATTGATAGTATATCATAAAAAAATACATACCTGTGATTGTTATATAAAAGATTGGGTAATAAAATATATTACTTTTAAAATCGTAAGAAGAAAAAAATAAATGGAAAGGAGTCTGGTTAAGTTTTGTTACGATTTTTATAACCAGGGGATAATATGAATCTATGTTGGATAACATTAAGTGTAAAAAACATGCAGAAATCCTTGGAATTTTATAATGAACTTCTCGGGATTGAAATTTTTAAAAGGTTTAGCCCAAATTCAGGAGTTGATATTGCAATGATTGGGAAAAAAGATGGGCCTAAAGTTGAACTGATATGCAGTGGAGATAATAATTCCCGGATTCAGACCAGGGGAATTTCCATTGGATTTCGAGTAAACTCACTGGATGAAACTATGAAATATATGAAAGAGAAAGATATTTCAATTAAAAGAGGACCTATTTCACCTTCAGTAGGAGTCAGATTCTTTTTTATAGAAGATCCAGATGGAGTGGAGATTCAGATAGTTGAAAGCAGATAAGCCTATAATTTGCAATTACCTAAACATATAGTAACATCAAACAATTTCACATTCATTGACATATATATCATTTAATGATATAGTTTAATAAATCATATATCATTAAATGATATAGTATAGGAGGTAAACATGCCTAGAAGTAATTCTTTAAAGATGGGTGAACTTACGGATGCCTATTATTATATTCTACTTTCTTTAGTAAAGCCTAAACACGGATATCTGATTATGAAATCAATTGAAGAGTTGTCTCAAGGTAAATTTTCAATAGGACCTGCATCATTATATACAAGTATAAAAAAACTTCTTGATGGTGGTCTGATAAAGCTTAATGGAGAATTACAACAAAGGAAAATTTATATTATTACAGATAAAGGTATTAGGTTTTTAAGAAATGAAGTTGAAAAAAAACGTGAAATGGTTGAAATTGCTGAAAAGATATTTAACAAGGAGATGTTATAAAATATGTTTAACACAAAATATGTTATGAGTATGGGTTTAGCTTTTGCAGAAAATCAAGAAATGGGAATACTAGCGTCTTATGCTGAGAAAGGCTGGATTCTGTATAAATTTTGGTTTTTTGGATATAAGCTAAAAAAAGCCAAGCCGCAGCAGCTGCAATATTCACTTGATTATAGAATAAACCCAGATGAAGAATATTTTTTGTACTTTAAAGAAGCCGGGTGGTCTCATGTATGTTCTTTAGGAAATACAATTCACATATTTAGTGCACCTCAAGAAACAAAGCCTATATATACTGACAATGATACTGAATTGGAAAAATATATATGTCAGTATAATATGACCAAAAAAACAGCGATACCAGCTTCCCTATGTACTATTTTACTTTTTATTTTAACATTACTTTCCAAATATGGCTATATACCCGATATATGTAGAAAAATTTTTGGAAGCCTTTTAATACCTGCAGTTATAGTTGCTGTTTTTTCAGGGCTTCCGTGTATGTCCTTTTATTTTAGAATAAATAAAGTCAACAAAAATAGAAACAAGGTTTCCAACAAAAATTATAAAATTATAGCTGCTTTAGTTATGATTATACTTTTATTGTCTGTAATTTCAGTAGCTTTAAATATATTTAATATTCTTAATGTATCCAACAGTATATACTATATTCTTTGTTTTATTTTAATTTTATCCTGGGCATTAGTTTGTCTTATAAAATAGAGACTTCAGTTGTCGGAAATGAGGTTGGTAATTAATGAAAATAAATAGATTACTGGCAATTGTGATACTGCTCTTAAACAGGGAGAAAATATCTGCAGCAGAATTGGCTGAAAAATTTGAAGTTTCCGTAAGAACTATTTACAGGGATGTCGAAGCGATCGATATGTCAGGAATCCCAATAGCTTCAAGGCAGGGCAACAGTGGAGGCTTTTATATTCTGGACAACTACAAAGATAAATCATCAGTTTCTCACATTGGAGGATATGATATCCATAGTGGAAGCTTTGAAAAATATAAATGGAGTTCTGGGTGATAGAAATGTGGAGATAGCCATGGAAAAAGTGAAGAGTATCATACCCTCCAACAAAAAGAGTGCAGTTGATTTGCACTTTAAACAGGTATTTATAGATACACTGCCCTGGGGCTTTAAAAAGTCTGAAAAGGAAAATATTAAATATAAAACAGTATATAGAGCACTAAAGGACTCTCCTGGTATATTTTTCCATTTTGCACATTGAGGAAAGACTATAGGATGTTTAAATTGACTAGAATACAGGACTATTTTGATGAAGACGAAGTTAAATTTCTTGAAGATGGAAGTGTCATAGTAAATACTGAAGTTATTGAAGACAGCTGGGTTTATTCAATGATATTGAGTTATGGTGAATATGTAGAGGTTCTGAAACCACGGCATATAAGGAAAATTATAAAAGAAAAGTGCAAAGAGATAATAGATATGTATAAATGAATTCGAACATGACATAATGCTGTCAAAGCCCTCCTGTATAATGGTTGTATCAACATATGAAAGGAGAATATATTATGGAACAGGAATATTGCCAAAGCTGCGGGATGCCTTTAAGCGAGGAATTTTATGGAACTAATTCAAATGATAGTAAAAATCATGAATACTGCATATATTGTTACGAAAAAGGGGCCTTCAAGCAGCCGGATTTAACTATGGAAGAGATGATTGAAACTTGTGTGCCGTTTATGAAGGAAAAGGGTATGCATGAAAATGAGGCAAGAGCACTCATGAAAAACTGTCTTCCCAACCTGAAAAGATGGAAAAAGCATTTATGAATTCTAAAATAGTTGAAAAAGATGAAGCTAAGAATTGGTTTTGATATAGATTTAAAGAATATGGCAGCCCTGCCGTGTAGAAGGACTGCCATATTCTTTTGGGCATTTGATTAATTAGTAGCAGTATATTATATTTAACATAATTCATACAAGAGAATAGAAAATAAAATATACGGGAGAGATAAGCCATGAACAAACTAATGGAAGAGAAACCTATTTTGCATGCTGTTCTTTGGATTGTAATCTATATCCTTGTGGTAAACATTGGAGATAATTTGTCGAAATTCACAGGAGTTGCCTGTTTTACAGCTGTGCTGCTGATTATTTTATCTTTTGTATTGACATTTTATATTAAAAAAAATCGACGGACTTGGTTTTATGGAATTAAAAAAATTACAAAAAATAATCTGCACAAGACTTTATTTTATATTCCATTGCTTCTGCTGGCTTTTATACAGTTCTTTGCAGGATTGAATCCTGCACTTTCAATTACCATGATTGTTCTTTCCTGTTTTTTAATGATAGGGACAGGTTTCGTGGAAGAGGTGCTGTTCAGGGGATTTTTGTTTCAAGGTATATACTGCAAATCAGGTGTGAATAAAGCCATTTTTATTTCCGGAATAACCTTTGGTATAGGGCATGTTGTCAATTTATTTAGAGGATATACTGCTGTAGAGCTGGCAGCACAGATTGGTGTCGCAATAGTAATAGGCATTGTTCTTGCACTGCTTGTGGCTGTCACAAAAAATATCCTGCCGGGTATTCTTTTTCATATTGTGTCTAATATTGGCGGAACTATTACAAATGCATCAGGCAGTGCACAATCCTTTTTACTGATAGTAATTTTGATTATTTCCTTATTTTATGCGATATATCTTTCAAAATTCCTACATGGGAAAAATAGAGCGTGAGGAATAATATATGATAAAATCAAATGTAAAATATTTTATGTTTTTAATGATAACTTTAATATTATCAGTACCGTTTTATATCTGGGGTGCATTCTTTCCCGTTAAAGGGCTGCCTTTTGGCCTGCCAATCAGTTTTTTAATGATTATGGTACCTTTCTTCTTGTCATTGATATATGCATGGAAAGAAAATGGAATAGAAAGAATTATATTTTTGTTTAAGAGTATTTTCGACATAAACAGGGCCAGCAGATGGTGGATAATTTTTTGCCTGGCATGTATGCCCTTGGTTGCAGTGTTGACATATTCTACAATGCGGGTGTTTTCTTTTTCGCTGCCGGCAGAAATAGTGTTTCCCTATAGAGAGATTCCGCTGATGATAGCTCTTTATTTTTTGGGAGCAATACCTGAAGAATTTGGATGGACAGCTACCCTGACTGAACCACTGACCAAAAAATATGGGCCAATTAAAGCAGGTATAATTATCGGGGGAGTGTGGGCCGTCTGGCATATCATTCCCTGGAGCTGGGCGCATCCTGCAGGGTGGATTATTGGAATGTGCATTTTAAATGTTTTTATGAGAACTGCAATGATCTATGCCTATATGTATGGCGGAAAAAGTTTGTTCACAGGTCTGGCTTTTCATACCATGATAAATGTGGCAACATGTATTTTCCCCAACTATGGCTCACATGTAAACACATGGCTTTTTAGTGCATGGATGGCTGTTGTACTGTTGATGGTTATATGGTTTGTGAAAAGAAAAAATAAAGCTTATGAATGCTGATGTTCTTCATGCACGAAATGTCTGTTTATAATGTGCTCTGCTTTTCCAGTAGATAAAGAGGACAATAAGGAAGGATATGGTTTGGGCAATGGTAATACGAAACATCTGCAATTCATCTGTACCGGAGGTTGTTACAATATGTAAAATATTGATGATTATATTATTCATGAAATGATCAGCCATAGACATCCAGAGTGAACCTGTAATTTTAGTCAGAAGACAGAATTTTAATCCTGTGATTCCTGTTGTTAAAATAAGCATAATGGAAATCATGACAGTTCCGCTCATGCTGGTTTTCCCATCCAGTAGATTACGCACAGGAGCTGCTATATGCCAGATGCCAAATAGGAGAGAGGATAAAACAGCAGCTTTGACAAAGGAGTATCTTATTTCGAAGAGTTTGATGAACAGACCCCGGAAGATACCTTCTTCCATGGCCACATTTATAATATTCCCGATAATGCAAAAAGTGAAAAACAACAAACCGGTTTGTCTGCCTTGATTTCCATCAATGGCATAGCTGGTTACATAGATCTGCAGTGAAGGGGTGTTACCTCCTGACAATTGCATAAAAAATTCGATACCATAGGCAATTGTAAATACGGCTGCTCCAAGCAGAAAGCCATATAGTGCATTTCTGACTGCTGATCTGCCAGTGAAACCCACTTGAGACCAGTTGAAGGAAAAAAGGTGTATTGAAAATGCCAGCACGAGAATACCGGCGAGTTTGTGTATGAAGGCTTCACCGAAAATACTTTGATCAGTGCGGATAAACATATATTCAAATACTCTGAATACAAAACATATCAGATAAATGACCAGTATGGACTTCCACGGATGGTACAATTTATTTTCTTCCATATTGATGCTCCTTGTATAATTATAATTTTTCAATTTAAGAAGGCTTATGATTTTTGTTTTAATTTTTTCCATTTACGTATTTTGCCGCGAAAAGTTTTGAATGGTGCTACAGTGTTGATATGAATCCATTTCCAGATTGGCCAGTTTGATGGAGTTGATGAGGCCCACTTTCTTCCACCGGAATAAAATAATTCTTCATCGCTAAACTTGTTTATCCAGGCAGTAAAGTGATCAACTGTGTCAACAAACATTTTTTGTAGTTCTTTAAGGGAATGGTTCTGATATCTGTGGTAAAATTCCTGGTACAAATCACCCAGACGATTCCATTTATATCCATCAGCTGGTGTGATAACTTTGTTGCCTTCCAGTTCATCATGATCCCATTTTAGTATTAAATTCATCCACCCAAGCTGATATGCTATTATTTCCTGAGGAGTTCGATCTACTTCACTGAAACGTAAATCCTTGTCACTTTCTGGAAGACCATTGAATTCTCTAATGAATATATGGGCTGTCTTTTTGATCTCAGAAATTAAAGCTTCTTTGCTGTTGTATTGCTGCATTGTTTAGTATCCCTCCTTTGGTTTATTATATTTCATTGTCTAGGATTTATTTTAGCATAAAGAAAGCACAGAGTGCTATCGTCCTCTGTGTTTTTCCCTATGCTTTTTCTGTCTCAATGCAAATTGTCTTTTCTTTTCTGCTTCACGCTGCTTGCGGGAGCGGGATTTCCGTTCAACTCTGCATTGCTCCCGTTGAAGCTTCAGTGCCTGCTGTGCCTTTGTGCCAATGCCTGTTTTCTGCAATTGCTTTTTTAGTGTTCGCTGCATTCGATTGGGGTTTGTATGCTTTTCATCAAGGCCTATTGTTTCAATGGATGGACTGAATTTTAATCTATTCCAGTTTTTAAGTACAAAATCATAGATTTCGCAGTCTCTGGGTTCAGCACCAAAAGTGATTTTACAAACTTCATATTTTCCCTTGTATTCGCATTCGCAAACACCTACCCAGAATGGTTCTTCAAAAAATACAGTTAATTTCGACAGAGTTTTGTCCATAGATATTCCTCCTTTATGTCTGCCTTGCAAAGAACGGACAACCAAGGAGGCAGGTTACTGGCAGTCTAAGCTGCGTCCGGACTACCAACCGGAACTGTGTTTTTATCTTTGCTGCTTAAATACTAGCTTTTTTCGTGGTACCTGTCAAGGCTGACACCTGCTTTCAATGCTCTGCTGGCAAAAGTATGTCTAATCTAAGTCGATGAATGGTTAAAGGCTTATCAATATCTGCTTTTTCAAGCATTCTTGATAGTAAATCACGAAAACCATCATTATAGGATAAATCATATTTATCCCCAAATAAAAATGACCTTTTTTAGAAAATCATCCTGTTTAAAATAATGAGATTTATATTTTAATCTCATAATAGAAGCCTCTTTTTTTAGTTTTCGTATAAGGTAGCTATATCATGTATTCTACGCTTTATTTCTGTGCGAATATGTAACGGTTCTAGACACTCGCATTTATCCCCAAAACTGAAAAGAATATTGTAGTAGTATTCGTTCTCTATGAAAGGAAAACTAACAATGTAATGCTCATCACCGTCTGGCAAAAAGTGTTCATAAGTGCAATAATCAAGTACCCTGTCCATGACAGATTTATGAATACGAATTTTGATTTTTGTTTGCATAGTTGCCAAAATATCAGTAAAATCTAACTGCGGTTTTTGATAATCTCGTGGCGTAAAAAATTCCTCTTGTATTTGTAGGTTTGATGTGCGGGATAGTTTGAATAAGCGAAAATCATTTCTTTTATGGCAATACCCTTGCCAATACCAATGACTACTTTTCAATACAAGCTGATACGGCTCGGCTGTTCGTGCGGTTTTATTTCCGTAGCGGTCTGTATATTCAAAGGTCAGTAGCTTACTTTCCTGTAAAGCTGTTTTGATAATTCCTAAATATGGTTGTATGTTCCTGTTGCCCATCCACGGACTTAAATCTATATATATTTGATTTGCTTTTAATTCAATGTCTTTCGCTCTATCGGCGGGGATAAAACTTTTGACTTTCGCAAGGGTGTTTACCAGTTCATCACCTCGTATCATGTTACATGGTACAATAAAAAAGTAAACAAATCAATCTACCTATCAGGAGGAGACACTATGCAGAAAAAAGCCTTAGTAATAATTGATATTCAAAATGACATAACAAAGAATTACAAGGGTATTATTGACAATATCAATAAAGCTATTGATTTGGCAGTCAATAATAATATTCATGTTATTTATATAAGGCATGAAAATTTATCAGCCGGCACGAGGACTTTTAAACCCAATACATATGGATCTGAATTAGCTTCAGACTTGAAAATAGTATCAAAAAATGTTTTTACAAAATACAAAGGAAACGCATTAAGTAGTGAAGAATTTACAGACTTTATTAGTAAAAATGAAATATGTGATTTCTACATAACAGGAGCAGATGCTGTTGCTTGTGTTAAATCAACCTGTTACAACTTACGCAAAGCAAATTATAGCGTTAATGTATTATCAGATTGCATTACAAGTTATGATAAAAGGAAAATTGACGAAATGCTGCGCTATTATGAAAGTAAAGGCAGTAAAATCATTAGTTTAAATGACTTGTTACCTAATCACATCTTTGAAGCATAGAAACATTACTGAACTCAGTCAATGAAGAAGGCCGACTAGCCTTTCTTGACAAGTGAGCAACTGTTCACTATAATAATGGTGAACGACTGCTCACAATATTTATTGATGGAGGTTATTATGCCAAAAAACAAAACACGGGATACAAAGGAAGTTATTTTGACAGTTGCACTAAAATTGTTTTCTGAAAGAGGTTATGATGGGGTTGGTATCCGTGACATATCAAAAGAAATCGGAATACGGGAGAGCGCTCTTTACAAGCATTATAGCGGGAAACAAGACATTTTCAACTCAATTCTCAAAGACATTGAGCGTCGTTATCAAGAGGAAGTTTCTACTTTTATTCCCCCTGAAAGCATGGCCAATATTCTCTCAGGAGAAAGTGATGTAAGGGAGGAACTATTCCGTATTAGCGTTACAATGTTTCAGTTCTATCTTAAAACAGAGTATGGTTCGCAACTGCGTAGAATGTTGACAATGGAACAGTATAGAACTTCGGAGGCAAGCAAGTTTTTTAGGGAATTGATAATAGACAAGGGCTTAGATTATATATCAGGCGTGTTCACTAATTTAATAAATGATGGAGTTTATGTTGATGCTGACCCAATGGTAATGGCCTTGCAGTTTTATTCACCTTTGTATTTGCTGTTATCAAAATATGACAATCAGCCCGAAAAATATGAAGAAGCTTTATCTTTTTTAGAAAAACATATTACGATGTTCAATAAAATCTATTTAAGGGGCGGTAAACAATGAAAGGAATTGGAATATTGCTAGCAGAGTGGTTTATAACCAGCCTGATTGTTTATACAGGACTATCTGGCAAACAAATATTATTCATTAATGGGCCGAGAGCGGCTGTTATTACTTTGGGCGCAATCGGATTTGCAATGTGCATGATTATGCCAACAATCGGCAAATTTATCAGCAATGCACCTGCTCACCCGCTCACCATCATGGGATACATCTTTGGGACAATCGCATTACTTACAACAGCAACACAAATATTCAAATGGAAAATCCCCATCTTTTATGATCCCAAAATTGCGCTTTTTGTAGTTGCTGGCTGCATTGTCATAAAGTCGATTATTGGTAGGTTTGCACTATTGATAGTTAAATAAATAGCTGAAAATAGGGCGCTTTATGAATATTGAAGCGCGTTATTATTCAAAATCAGGTAATACAAAGAGAATTGCAAATGCTATTGCTAAACAAGCAGGGGTATCCGCTGTAATAATTTATTGATACTATTCGGTTAACCGTATATAATAATATAAAAGATATAGAAAATGAAAAGGCGGTGCAAATTATGCGGATTGCGATTTGTGATGATGAGGTTGCTGTATTGTCATCATTGTCTGATTTTATAAATAAGACGTACCGCGATATTAATTTGCTCACAGAACAATATTCATCGGGGGAAACGCTCATAAGGGCCATAGAAAAACAGGGGATGTCTTATGATCTGCTTTTTCTTGACATAGAAATGGATGACATTGATGGAATTCAAGTTGCAAAAAAGGTTCATGCACTTTTAGCGGATATGTATATTGTGTTCATCACTTCCCATGACGAATTTGCCATGACTGGCTATGAAGTATCGGCATTTCGTTTTCTGACCAAGCCGATTCAACCCCAGAAGTTGATTGAAGCGATCACAGCGGTAAAAAAGGAATTGCTGAACCAAAAAACAATTCATGTGGAGAGCAAGGACAAAGAGGCTGTCTTAAAAGTTAAGGATATTTTGTATATTGAGGCACAGGACAAGAACGTAAAAATTGTTCAGCAGAAACAGTCTTATTATGACCGCAATAGAATTGATTTCTATACACATCTTTTAGGTTCAAATGATTTTTACAGGGTACACCGCAGCTATTTAATCAATCTGCGATATATCAAATTTATTGACAGTCTCGACGTCCTTATGGTAAACGGAGATTCCATTCCCATTAGCAGACTGAGAAAAAAGCAATTTGACGAAGCGTTTCATACCTATATGAAACGAACAGCGAGGTAATATGAGGGTAGTTGCATTAGTGGTATTGGAAATATTAGCTGCCGTATTTGACACGTTATCGGCAGGTGCACTTGTATTTCTTTTCGTCAGCCCCAAAATTCCACCGGACAAAAAGAACATTGCAATGGCAGCATTTTTTATCACACTGGAATGCGTGTGTCTGGTAAATGAAGCTATCATCGCATATGGTATAAGCTGCTTTGCTTTTATAGTAATTCTTGCGGGTGTAAATGAACCGGATCGTCGATTAAACAGTATAGTTATTGCCGCGTTTCTATGGGTGCTGAGAAGTCTCCCCGCCAGCAGTGCAGCACTCCTTGCGGGAACAATGGATATAAAACAATCTATCATTTCAAGTGGAGAAATTACATTTTACGCTTTGATAATCGGCAATCTTGTAATGGATTGCGTAATTATTGCAGCAGCCTATAAGTACCGCAAATATGCTCATAGAATACTCTTTAGCTATATAGAAATTCTGCCTGCGTTTCTCTTGTGGACGATAGCCATGTTTTTGAACCCGTTTATGTGGGTAAATTACAGGATTGAAAATACCGGAATCCAGCTTTATATCTCGGCCTGTTTTTCCGCGGTAGTTGTTATTGCAGATGTCCTTTATTTTATTTCACTTTGGAAAAGTAAAACGACAGATTATTTTAAACAGTTGGAACAGCGTAATCAGCAGTATATTGAACAGGAATTGCAGTATTTTGAGATGTACAAGAAAAACCAGGAGGACATCCGAAAATTCCGGCACGATATAAAGCACCATATCACCCGGATTGAGCAGCTCTGCGAAACAGGGAATCTTTTGAAGGTTCAAGAATATCTGGGCCATGTACAGAGGAGTTGGGAAAACATGACGAAAGCTCTTTTCTATACAGGTGATGATAATGTGGATGCAATTTTGAACGCAAAAGTTCCTCCAATGCAAAGGGCACAAATTAAATTTAAACTGTCTGGGGCGTTTGGCAGAGCCTTATCAATTTCCGCTTTCGATATATGTACGATTTTTGCAAATGCGTTGGATAATGCCATTGAGGCCAATCAAAAAGTTTCCGGTGAAAAACATCGGTTTATTTCGCTTTCCATCAGCAGAAGCGATTTCTACTACATGATCTCCATGGAAAATCCGATGATGGCTGATCTTCCCTATACCGGACAGACAACAAAACAAGACCGTTTGAATCATGGATTTGGCCTGCGAAGCATCCGGGATAAGGTGGAACAGAACGGGGGCATCATGACCATTACAACAGAAACCGGGCTGTTTCGTTTGGAAATTATGCTTCCAATTTAACATTTGGCTCTCCTGTAGATACATCTGGCGACACATTTTAAATGTGCCTCCTTTTTTATGCTATTATTTTCACAGTTACAGGAGTAAAGAATAAAAAAGGAGGTAACACAGAAATGTTATCTGATAAAATAATTATAGCTGAAAATCTGTGTAAAGATTTTAACGTCAGGCAGGACGAAACAGTTCCCGTACTTCGTAATATTAATCTTTCTATTGCATCAGGCAAAATGACGGGTATCGTTGGCCCGTCCGGCTCAGGTAAATCAACCTTGCTGTATTGTCTGGCAGGTTTGGAGCCGGTATCCTCCGGCACAGTGCAAGTGTTGGAAGAAAATGTTGCGAAGATGAGCCGCGCTCAATCAGCAAAGTTTCGTAGAAGCCATTTAGGATTTGTGTTTCAGTCCTATAATTTGGTGCCATCAATGACAGTAGAAGATAATCTTAAACTGCCGTTTACATTACGCGGCAGGAAATATCCTCGTGCTGCCGCTTCGCAGACATTGCAGAGGCTGAATATTTCTAAATTGCTGAAGAAGAATGTGACATTATTGTCCGGCGGCGAACAGCAGCGCGTCGCACTGGCACGAGTTTTGATTGCAAATCCGCAAGTTATTTTTGCAGATGAGCCAACTGGCGCACTGGACACAGAATCAGTTTCCCGTGTCGTAAGTGAACTGAAGAAAATTGCGGTGCAATCTGATCATGCAGTTGTAATGGTTACACACAGTCCTGAGGTTGCAGCTCAATGCGATGGGGTAATTCAAATGCGTGATGGGCAAATTATATCTGTCAACGAAGGGCAGGTGAGGATCTGATGTGCGGCTTAATAAAAGATTTCAAAGATGCTCCTGTGGTATGGGGCGGAGTGTTTTTACTACTGGCTGTGGTACAGATTTTGATTCCTACCATGCGGATTATGATGTCAAATGCTGCAGCTTCACGGGGGAATATAGTTTGGGGCGAAAAAGCTGGATGGTTTGTGAGCTCCATGAGCGGATTGACCTATCCCGTAACATTGTTTGCTGGTGTACTGGTTATTATGATGGTGGTATCGGCTTCCATTCAACAACGTCGAGGTGATTTGGCACTGTTTTCCCTGCAGGGGGCCACACCAATGCAGTTGACTTTGCGGACATGTGCGCAGGTACTGCTGCTGGATGTGTCAGCAAGCGTGGGTTCTCTTTTTTTTTCGCCGCAGCTGGCTCGTTTACTGTTCTCTTTCTTTGCGGTACAACTTGAAGCTCCCGGACTTCCGTATGCGGCTGTTGGAATCTCTCGTATGTTACTGTCCTGGAGTTATGGTATAGGTATCGGATTTGTTGTCGCAGTGGTAGGAGCATTTTTAACAATTCGTACAGTTTCCCGTATTTCTCCGGTTGAGGCATTACGCCAAGCAGCCAGCACTCCCAAAACAGTAAGCCTTCCAAAACGTGTATTGGCATTAGCTGCATTGGCAGGGAGCATTGCTGTCGTTACCTGCGGCATGTTTATTACAAAACATGTGAATATTGAACAGATACAACAATTATCCTTTTCCACATTATCTCCGCTGTTTTATTGCTGCGTGTTGGCTGCTGTCCTGTTTGTTGCAGCTATCTGTTTTGCTGGCCCTGCTGTCCTGGCAGGGACTGTCCGTACATGGACAGCAGTCCTTCCGTTTCATTTGCCGTCATGGCGTATCGCGTGTGGGCAGGCAGTGTCTCGTGCCCACAGGTCAACGTCTACTGTTATCCCGCTGGTTGCCGGAATGATTTTAGTGATGTCATATACAGGACTGACACAGATTTTTAGAGCAACACTTGTGATGATGCCGAGAAATCTTGCCGCCGAGTGGGAAGTACCCGGATTCGTTAGAATTCTTGCATTGCTTGGGCCGGCGTTATTGCTGGTATTAACAGGTGTATTGGCAGGGTATCTCATATCAACTCACGGGCGGGGACTGGATCTGGCATTGCTGTCCGTGGCCGGCGCGGAACCGCGGCAGCTTTCTATGATTGCTGCCTTTGACGGACTGATAACAGCCGTAACAGCAGCGGTGCTTGCTTTTATAGCAAGTATGTTGGTGACTTCCATATTTGCGGTTGGTATGTATAAAGCATTTGGACTGGTTGGTTTCGCAGTGCCGTGGAAACAATGGCTGTTCATATTGATTGTGCTTTTGCCGGTTTCAACAGGCATTTCTTGGTTGACTGTGCGCCGCTCACTTCAAGAATCTCCGGCAGCTTATATCGCCCGGTACAGCGGCGAATGATAACCCACAAGTTAAATATCTGAATAAGGGGGAAATCTAACAATTATTTTTGTGCCGCAGTTTATCTTGCTTTCTACACTGATAGTTCCATGATGGGCAGTAATAATCTGTTTTACAATGGTCATGCCGAGTCCTGTACTTCCTGTTGGAGAATCTGTAGAAGTACCTCTGTAGTAGCGGTCAAACATGTGATTTATATCATATTCATTCATTCCGCTGCCATTATCACAAATTTCTACTTCAACATAAGATTCACGGCTTAATTTCACAGTGACTGATGTATCTTCCGGGTTGTGTACTACTGCATTTACTAACAGATTTGAAAATGCCCGTTTCAGTAATTCAGTATCGCCCGAAACGAATAACTCTTTTTCTTCCCCAATCATCTCAAAATGATTTTCCTTTGCAATGGGCATATTCGCTGTTTCTGCCGTCACTCTGCGAACTAATTCCGATAATTCTATCTTTTGGAGATTCATCTTTAGACCTGTAAATTCATCCATACGGAACGCCGTACCCAGATCGTTGATAAGTTCCTCTATATGGGTAGATTTATCGCTGATAATCTGTAGAAACTCTTTCTTTTCTTCCAGATTCCATTTGTGTTTATCGGATAAAAGCATATCCGTATACCCTGAAATATAGGATAGCGGTGTTTTTAAGTCATGTGTAATTCCAGCCGCCCAGGTTAGGCGCATTTCATCAAATTCTTTTCGCTTTTTCTCGTTATGCTGTAAAATATCAGATAATGTTTTCAGATTGTCATACACTTCTCTGTAAAGTCTTTTTGAGAAGAAACTCAAACGTATTTTCTTTCCGGATAAGTCCAGATATTCACCCCTTGACAATTTTTGTATGTTCATCAAAATATCCACTAGAGGGCGTGCAACGTAATAACCATAAAACAGACAGTAAGACAATCCGATGAAAATTGTCACCCATGCAAGAATTGCAATTTTTGTTTCGTTCTGTGACTGGTGTTTTAGTACCAACATCCAGTAAACCCCTGGGATTCCCATTAATAACCAGAGAAGAATCTGATGTATTATGAAATTAATGGTAAAACGGACTGTCAAACGTCCATTGGTAAGATTTACTTTCATATTTGCCTACCCTCCGGAAGTGAGAATTTATATCCAATCCCACGGATATTTATAATGTAAGAGGGGTTCTTCAAGTCTGGTTCAACTTTTTTACGCAATCGGTTGATATGCACTTTTACAGTTTGTTCATCTCCGATACTTTCATATCCCCATACATTTTCATATAGCTGTCCGGCAGTAAACACCTGATTTGGATGTTCAACTAAAAACAGCAGCAATTCAAACTCTTTCGCCGGACAGCTTATTTCCCCGTTATCCACAAGAAGTTTTGCTTCTCTCTTATTTACAGTGACAGTGCCGAAATGATAGATTTCCTGCTTCGTTGAATTTTGCCGGTACTGTTCCATCCTCCTGAATTGTACGTTGATTCTTGCAACAACTTCTAGAGGATTGAAGGGCTTAGTAATATAATCATCTCCGCCTATACCGAGGCCTGTTAATTTGTCTAAATCACCGGTTCGGGCAGTGAGAAAGAGAATTGGCACAAATGTATGCTGGCGGATTTTCTGACACAGCTTGAAGCCATCAATATCCGGCAGCATAACATCCAGTACAATTAAATCATAGGTATTTTTCATGATTTTTGTCATAGTTTCTTTCCCTGTTGAAGCACTGTCGATGTTTGTGTAATCTTCTTTGTGCAAGATGGTCTTCAGCATTTTTACGATTCCAAGTTCATCATCAACAAGTAGTATTCTCTGCATAGTCACCTGTTATATCCCCTTTCTGTATTCCCTGCACTTTAATTTTCATTATATAACAGATTTAAAAAGCAGTCATTAGATAGATACATCCCGCTTTTTAAATATTGCAAAGCTGGCACCAAATAAAACAATTATATATATCAGCAATACAGATACCGAAAAGCCTATTGTCATTTCTTCCCTCGGCTGTAAATGAAAGATATACAAACTCATGTCGCTGTTTGCAAAGGGAAGAAATTTCAGCCATGCCAGCTTTGATGTGGCTTCAATCATTGAATTTCCTAAAATCATAAGCAGAAGAGAGCTGCCCACCGCTACTGCACTGCTTTTCAAAATGGTTGAGACAGCAAAGGCAATGGTCACATAGCTCATAATTGGGAAAATATCCAAACAATACATTTTTACACACTGCCTGAAAATATTTAATGACTCTATCTGTCCCTGTGAATTGATAAAAAGCTCTGGCGCTCCAAGAGTGCGTATTCCGCTTCCAAAGCCATATAAGACATCAATGGTTATATATGCTGCCCCTATGGTGAGTATCAGTGAAAATACAGCATATATGACAACTGCTGTGTATTTTGAAAATAGAATTGCACCCCTGCTGTGTGGGCGAATCAATAACAGCTTCATTGTTCCATCCGTATATTCTCTTGCAACAATGTTGGCAGCAATAATAATTGTAAAAATGACAACCCATTCAAACAACCCCGATGAGTGCAGTAACGTATACCAGAGGTTATTTTCTTGTGGGGCTATATTGTTTTTCAAACGGTACTCGGCAATTGCCACTTTATTTTTCGCCTCTGCCTGCAGCTGTGGTGATAGATCTGCAACCTGTAAACGTCCATTATTTTTTCCTATAATTTGCTCCTGTGCCGTTCTCCAATTCCCTGCAGTTTCCTTATTTATTGCGATTTTTGCAAAGACTGAAAAACTGACAGCCACAATAATCAGTAAAAGGAAAAGGATTTTTGTCAATCGGCCGCTGAATGTTTTCATTAACTCATTTTTCACTAAATTGATCATTTCTGTTCCTCCGTAATTTCCAGAAATTTGTCTTCCAGAGTTTCTTCTTTCATCTGAATACTATAAATTTCAATTTCGCATTTCATTAAATGTTTGTTTACTGACGGAATTTCCTCTTTTGTCATCTGAATTATAATATGTCCGGCTGGACTGGAAGAAAGTACATTTTTTCGCATAGTGCCAAGTAAATGTTTTGTCTGTGCAATTTGTGAGGGGCTTACAATAAGCTCCACCTGCATTGAACCGCCGGATTTGACAAAATCATCTATACGCTGAATAGTTACTAACTTTCCGTGCTGCAAAACACCCACTCTGTCACACATCAACTGCATTTCTGAGAGCAAATGGCTTGATACCAGAACTGCAGCACCTTCCTCATGAGCTATTTTCTTTAGATAGTTACGCAGCTCGTGGATTCCCTCCGGATCAAGTCCGTTTGTTGGTTCATCCAGTATCACGAGAGATGGACGGTGTAATAGTGCCTGTGCAAGCCCAAGCCTCTGACGCATACCAAGTGAATAGGTTCGTACTTTGTCCTGAATTTTGTCTTTGAGTCCGACAATTTCAGCCATTTCATAAATACGTTTTTTGCTGATGCCGAGTGACATTCTGGCATAGTGCTTTAAATTTTGATAACCCGTAAGATATCTATATAAATCTGGATTTTCAACAATACCGCCAACATTCTGAATTGCTTTTTTAAAGTCGGTTGTAATGCTGTGTCCTTTAATAAAAATATCTCCTTCGGTTATTTTTATCAGTCCCGTAATCATACGGATAGTGGTAGTTTTGCCTGCTCCATTGGGCCCTAGAAATCCGAATATTTCTCCGTCTGGAATTGTAAACGACAGGTCATGAATAATTTCCTTTTTGCCGATTTTTTTTGATACGTGTTTTAATTCCACAACTGGTTTTTCATTCATATATATAACTGTCCTTTCTGTGACAAATTCAAAATACCTTATCTGTATTTTAATAAGATTATAAAAAGCTAAAGTAAATGGACGGTAAACAGACAGTAAATGTAAGTTAAATTAAAAGGTCGGTTCATTATTTTTTATCTGAACATTAATTTATAAAGAAAGTATTAACTATGATAAAATTTTATTACAGGAATTTATAATGTAAATTGTAAGGAGGAAAAGAATGAGGGGAAAGCTTCTAATAGTTGAAGATGAAGAATCTATTGCAGCTATAGTAAAGGAACATCTTGAGATGGAAGGTTATGAAGTATTCTGGTCATCTACAGGCTTGGAAGGCCTGGAAGATTTTAAAAAACAGAAATTTGATCTGGTTATGCTGGATCTCATGCTGCCTGAAATGGATGGATTTTCTCTATGCAGAAATATAAGATGGATAAGCAATGTACCCATTATAATAATAAGTGCAAAACAGGCAGATCTGGATAAGGTGAAGGGACTTAAACTTGGAGCTGATGATTATATAACTAAACCTTTCAGTCTTGTGGAGATATCTGCACGGGTTGAGGCACATCTGAGAAGATATATGAGAGATGAGAATTTGAAACAAAATGACGATATAATCTCCGTTAAACCAGATCTAAATATATTTTTAAATGAGAAGAAGGTTGTCCGTGGCAGTAATGAAATTCAGCTTACCGTTAAAGAATTTCAGCTTCTTCTTTTGATGGCTCAAAATCCCAATAAGGTGTTTTCAAAGAAGGAAATTTATGAAAATGTGTGGAACAATGTGGATATTGATGGAAATAACACGGTTACTGTGCACGTGAAGGCATTGAGGGAAAAGCTTCACGACGGTGTGAAAAATCCTGTGTTTATTCAAACGGTGTGGGGAATAGGGTACAAGTTCCTGGGTGAAAAGAAATGAGACTCAAAAAATGGCTTATATTATCCCACCTGGCTGTAGTCATTACTCCTATAGTTTCATCGCTTTTGCTGTATATGTTGATTTTAACCTACAATAAAAAGGTTCAGTTTACAGAATATATGAATGCAGTGGCCAAATTCAAATATTATGAAGAAAAACTGGGCAATTATAAAATCTATACTGAGGCCGATATGGAAAACAAGGATACTGCTGTGGATTATCAGGATAAAGACGACGTTAAAATCAATTTATACAATGGAAGTGGACAGGAGATTCATGCTCCCGATGAGAATTCAGACTATACAAAGAGCAGGGAGGAAATCTATTCACATCTCTACGAAATAGTTACAAAATATAATTTGTACAGCTTGAAAAAACCTGTATTTTATAGAGGTGAATTGGTTGGATTTTACGAGATAATAATATATCGTGGAGATTTCATAAAACAGATAAATATAAGAACTATTATTATTGCAGGAATGTTTGCGGTCATAATCCTTCTGGTTTTTTTGACAGTTATAATTCTTTTAAATAGAAAGTTTAACAGGCCCATAAAGTTGTTGATAGAGGGGATGAACGATTTTGCTGAAGGCGGTAAAAAATCGGTGAAATATAAGAGCAAGGATGAAATAGGAGAACTTATAAGAAATTTCAACGGCATGAAAAAAGATATAGAGAGAAAACAGGAAGTAATAGATTTCCAGCGTAAAACAAAACAGTATATGATATCGGCAGTTTCACATGATCTAAAGACCCCCCTTACATCAATAAGAGCATATGCCGAGTCAATTTACAATGAAAGAGATCTCGATATGCCAAAAATAAAGAGCAGGTCTTCAATTATATTGAATAAAAGTGATTACATGAAAAAGATGATAGACGATCTCATGCTGTATACTGTACTTACATCCGATTATAAAGTGAATTTTGTGGAAGTATGGGGAAATGAGTTTTTTGAAATGTTATTTTCAGGTTATGAGCAAAATTGTGAAAAGCGCAGTATAAAACTTGAAGTAGATACAAATGCCGACTACACCATAAAGGTGGATGTAAAACAGATGACCAGGTTAATTGATAATCTGATGGCAAATGCATTGAAATATACTCCCCAAAATGGCCGCATATGGCTTGGTGCATTTTCATTGGAAAAAGGGATTCCTACCTGGATAAAAAAAGATTTTCAAAAGGATATTATAAGCTGGAGGGAAAAAGGATGCATTGTAGTTGTCAAAAATGACGGCAGGGGAATTCCGGAAGATGAACGAAAAAAAATATTTATGCCCTTCTATCAAGTGGACAAGGCAAGAAATAAAACTTCACAGAATGAAGTCGGTTTGGGACTGAGTATTGTAAAGTTGGTTATAAAAAAGCATTGTGGTGAAATAAAGCTGTTTTCAGATGAAAATAGCACGGAATTTGTATGCTGGTTTCCTATATATAGTAAAGGAGAGGATTGAAATGTCAATTAAAAAAACATTTATAATACCTGTTGTGGGAATATTGTCTATAGCTGGCTTATTTGGAGGATGCAGTCTGGATAAGAAAACCATTATTCCGGAGGATGTGATAAAAAAGGCCGTCAGTGCCAGTGAAAAACCCAAGTCCTATTATGGTGAATATAAAATGAAGATTTATGAAAACAATAAAATAAAAGAGACTGTATCTGCCAGAGAATGGATTGATAATTCCAATGATGTGGTGAAAAGGCGTATAGAATTAAAGGACAATTCATCTGGAACGACCATATCAACAAATGATGGTAAAAATATTATAATATATATGAAAGAACAAAAGCAGGCTATGACTATGAATCTCGAAAGCTCTGCGGCAAATGGTGCAGATGATGTACTGGGAGGAAACTACAAGAATCAATTGTTGAAACAACTGGCAAGCATGAGTAAAACCCACAATATTACTTTTCAGGGCGAAGAGAATGTGTTAGATAGGAAAACCTATCATATCAAGGCGGAGCCAAAACAAAAGGATACTATTCTGGGCACTTTGGACTACTGGATGGATGAAGAGAGCTGGATTGTTTCAAAGGCTGTAATTACTTCAAAAAATAGTAAAACAGAGATACAGTATTCAAAGCTTGATTTTTCACCTAAGCTGGACAGCAGTTTGTTCTCCCAGAAGCTTCCTGATAATATAAAAGTTGAAGATATGGATAATCAAATCAAAAATTCAGAAAATGTTATAACCCTCAACGAGGCAGTAAAGCTTGTTGGGAAACCCATACTTTATCTTCCGGAAGGAGGAGCATATAAACTTAAAGATGTTAAATCCCTGCATTATGATGAATCAAAAGGAGTAAATGAAATAAATCAGAGCTATGAAAAAGATGGTGCCGTAGCATTTGTGCTCACTGCAGTAAATCCAAAGGATACCGGAGAAAAATCAAATGATGCAAAACTACCTGGTGAAAAGGAAATGCAGGTACGTGGTAAAAAGGGAAGTGTAATGGATGATACTATAAAAACTGTAAGCTGGAGTGAAGATGGACTCAACTACAATATTTTACTTCAAGATCCAAAGATGTCTTTGGATGACGCCATTAAAATAGCTGACAGTCTTCTGCTGAAAAAATAATATATAAGGAGTTATCTTAGATGGCAAATCAAGCTCTGAAAAAGATAACTCCTTTTGATTTCATAAAGTTTATCTCCCCTTCCAATTTAATAATAATGATGAATTTAGAATAACCAATACCGATCCAGCATTATGTACAAGTGCACCTACTACTGGACCCAATATTCCTAATATAGCCAGAACAACAGCTATAAAATTTAATGCCATGGAGAATGTTAAATTTAACTTGATGGTTTTTGTTACTTTTTTGGCCAGGCTTAACAAGTGGGGTATGCATTTTATATCATCTCTGATAAGTGCAATGTCAGCTGCGTCAATTGCAATGTCACTACCAATTCCACCCATGGCTATTCCTACATAGGCTTTTTTTAGTGCCAGAGCATCATTGACACCGTCACCAACCATACATACCGGTTCATTTTTGCTTTGATATTTTTCTATTGCAGATATTTTATCTTCCGGCAGGCAATTAGAACATATGTCATCTATTCCGACGAGTTTTGCGATATGACATGCTGCCTGGAGGTTGTCTCCTGTAAGTAAAATGCTTTTTACTTTATTTCTTTCAATAGCTTTAATCATGTCAATGGCATCTTCCCTGAGAGTATCAGAAAGTGCTATAAATCCTGATGCATTACCATTAATTGATATATACATAATTGTACATCCGGCACCTTTATATCTAGAGGCCTTTTTATCCATTCGTTCTGGTATTGAAATATTATTGTCTGCCATCATTTCAATATTCCCAGCAAGAATTGAATAATTGTTTATTTTAGCTTGTACACCTCTTCCGGCAATTACCTTGAATTCATCAGGTTCATTAATTGAAATATTAGGAATATTCTTTATATATTTAATTATTGCCTTGCCGAGAGGATGCTCTGAGCGAATTTCTGCTGATGCCGTCAATTGTAATAGTGTTTCCCTGGATATGCTTGTATTAAAATTTTCGACTGCTGTAACGGACAGTTGTCCATATGTAAGTGTACCTGTTTTATCAAAAGATATTCTTCGTACATTTGCCAACCTTTCAAGGGCATCTCCCTCACGTATCAGGATACCGTATTTTGTTGCATTGCCTATGCCTGCCATTATGGCTGTAGGAGTTGCAAGGACTAATGCACATGGACAAAATACAACCAATATTGTTACAGAACGTATTATTTCACCTGTAGCAAGCCAGGTAAGAATTGCCGTGCTCAAGGCACCGGCAACAATCCAGGTTGCCCATCTGTCTGCAATTCCGACGATCTTTGCTTTACTTGCATCAGCTGACTTTACAAGTTTTATCATTCTCTGCAGAGAGCTGTCCTCACCGAGTTTTGTAGCTTTCATGTTAAAAGTTCCAAATTGGTTCAAGGTTCCACTGAATACCTGGTCTCCGGTTTCTTTATCAACGGGGAGTGATTCGCCTGTCATTACTGACTGATCAATAGAAGTTTTACCACTTATGATTGTTCCGTCCACAGCTACGATTTCTCCTGCCAGAACTTTTATAATGTCTCCTATCTGGATTTTATTTGCAGGAATCATCTGCTCTATGCCATTTCTTATAACTCTTGCAACTTGAGGAGTAAGATGTACAAGCTTTTCAATACCAGCACGAGCTTTATTGACGGTTCTTTCCTCAAGGAATGCACCTATAGTCATGATAAAAGCAACTTCTCCGGCAGCAAATATTTGATTGATTATAATAGAGGCAATCAATGCTATGGAGACCAATAAATCAGCTTTGATATCAAAACTTGTGACAAGCCCGATAATAGCTTCTTTTACAATTGGTACTCCACATAGAATAATTGAAAGCCATGCGGCATCCAAAGGTAATTTACCAATATCAAAGAAACTGACAACAAGCGATATACCCGACAAAAGCATAAACAGAATAACACGTTTTTCTTCATCCTTAAAAAAATTTTTTACTTTTTCCATAAGCACTCCTTTATTTTTATATTATACATATACCCCTATATGTATAATATAGCCTGATTATTTTTTTGTCAAATAAAAAAACTGTTTATTTTTATATAAACAGTTTGAGATATTCAAGACATCCGTGAAAAATGCTCCAGTGCTTTTGCGAATTGTGCTATTGTTTTTTCTGCATCTCCATGTTGAATTCCATCTCTGACACAATGATTTAAATGACCTTCCAAAACTATTTGTCCAACCTTATGAACAGCACTTTTAACTGCATTGATCTGTATTAGAACATCTTCACATGGAATATCTTCATCAATCATTTTATCTATGGCCTTAATTTGACCTATTATTTTTTTTATACGTCTGTGCAAATTGTCAGAATCCATACATTGTTTCATAACTTTCACCTTTTCTAATATGTATTTTAATCTTATTATATATTATAATAGATAAAAAATATATGAGGACTAAATTTATTATTCTTTTCAAAACTATGAGAAATAATGTTATTCCATGCTATAATAATATCTATATGGAGTAATATTTAAGCAGTAAGAGGGATGGTAGAATCATATGAAACGAGTTTTATTGACTGAAATTATAGTTGTGATAATAATCTTTAGTTTTTCTGCATGCAGTAGTTTATTTAGTACAGATAATAAGAAAAATACTCAAAAGGTGAATGTTGTAGGTAATATAACTTCACATCCAAAAGAAAAAAAACAGATACCACCTAGAAATATTCTTAAGGCGGGAGACAAGGGAAATGATGTAAAAGATATTCAGAAGAAACTCAAAAAATTTGGTTATACTGTAGATGAAGATGGAGACTTTGGGGAACAAACAGTTTATGCCGTGATGGATTTTGTATTTCTACTGAAGCCTTTAAAAGAATCATTGGGGAAACGTCGCCGATTCACAGATTACTTGATCAGCTATCGCTTCTTAATATGGAAGATAGGTATAAAATCAGTAAACTTAGCGGTGAAGTTCGCAGAATCATCGAAGGGATAGCTATCCCTGAAGATATTAATGAGGAAATTACCTGCTTCTTATCCAGGCTTGGAGAAAAAAATGCCTATGCAGTACGCGATACAGTGCAACTGCAGAGGATTTACCCACAGCTTCCTTTGCAGGCCAGCAGGATACGTATCTGAACATTATCGGAAGGGAGGAAATCCTAAAGCACATCAGCAAGTGCTGGGCATCGATGTTTACCGAAAGGGCAGTAACTTATCGCCTTCAAAGGGGTTTTGGCCATGGTAAAGGCCGCCTGTCTGTGGTTGTCCAGAAGATGGTCTTCCCGCAGGCGTCAGGGATTTTGTTTACTGCTGATCCCGTAACTTCCAATAGGAAGGTGTTATCCGTTGATGCCAGCTTCGGACTTGGTGAGGCATTGGTTTCCGGTCTGGTAAATGCTGATATATATAAGGTTTGTAAGGGCAAGATTATTGATAAGAAGATATCCACCAAGAAACTGGCCATTTATGCCTTAAAGGGTGGTGGCACGAAAGAGCAGGAGCTTGAGCCAGAGAGACAGAATAGGCAAGTGCTGACGGATGAGCAGATTTTACAGCTTGAGAATATAGGCAGAAAGATCGAAGAACATTTCTGTTGTCCCCAGGACATTGAATGGTGTTTGGCTGATGATACATTTTATATTGTCCAGAGCCGACCAATCACTACTTTGTACCCAATCCCTGAAGCAGATGATCAGAAAAATCATGTTTATATATCCATGGGTCACCAGCAAATGATGACAGACCCTATTAGACCATTGGGATTGTCTTTTTTCTTGTTAACAACTAGTGCACCCATGCATAGAGCTGGTGGAAGGCTCTTTGTTGATGTTACAGAGATGCTTGCTTCCTCTGGCAGCAGGAAAATTTTATTAGATACCATGGAACAGCACGATCCACTCATGAAAGATGCACTTATGACCATAATAGAGCGAGGGGATTTTATAAAATCCCTTTCAAATGAAAAAAAGAACAGAACCCCGGTAAAAGCAGTAAAGGTATGTCGTTTGCAGATTTTCAGACATAAATTGAAAATGAGCCGGCAATCGTTTCTGATTTGATTAAGAGCAGTCAAACATCCATAGAAGAGTTAAAGCATAACATCCAAACAAAATCAGGACTAGGTTTATTTGATTTTATTCTGGAGGACATTCAGCAATTAAAGAAGATTTTATTTGACCCACGAAACCTGGGTGTGATTACGGCTGCTATGGATGCTTCATCATGGATCAATGAAAAAATGGAGAGCTGGTTAGGAGAAAAAAACGCAGCAGATACACTTTCTCAATCTGTGCCGAACAATATTACTTCGGAAATTGGCCTGGCGCTGTTGGATGTTGCAGATGTGATTCGTCCTTATCCGGAAATAATTGATTATTTACAGCATGTAAAAGATGATAACTTTTTGGAGGAATTGATTAAGTTTGAAGGTGGACAAAAAACCCGAGATGCTATCCAGGATTATCTCAATAAATACGGTATGCGATGTAGTGGGGAAATCGATATTACTAAAACCCGCTGGAGTGAAAAACCAGCTATACTTGTCCCCATGATTCTCAGTAATATCAAGAACTTTGAACCTAAAGCCAGTAATCGGAAATTTGAGAAGGGTCGACAGGAAGCTTTGAAAAAAGAACAAGAATTATTAGATCGATTAAAACAATTACCGGATGGTGGTCAAAAAGCCAGAAAAACAAAACAAGTGATAGACCTAATACGGAATTTCATCGGTTATCGTGAATATCCCAAATACCATATCGTCAATCGCTACTTTATTTACAAGCAGGCTTTACTGAAAGAAGCCGAGCAACTTGTACAAATGGGTATTATTCATGAAAAAGAAGATATATACTATCTCAATTTTGAAGAACTTCACAAGGTTGTATGCACAAATAAACTGGATTACGGATTATCGGAAAGAGTCAGGAGGAGTACAAATTATATGAAAAACTAACTCCACCGCGGGTTATCACCTCTGAAGGCGAAATCATTGCCAGTGAGTACAAACGAGAAAATCTCCCAGTGGGCGCTATTGTGGGCATACCTGTTTCTTCCGGAGTTATAGAGGGACAGGCACGTGTCATTTTAAACATGAAAGATGCTGATCTGGAAGATGGAGATATATTGGTTACCTCTTTTACTGACCCTAGTTGGACACCATTGTTTGTATCCATAAAAGGCCTGGTTACCGAAGTTGGCGGACTAATGACCCATGGAGCAGTTATCGCACGCGAATATGGTTTGCCGGCAGTTGTCGGAGTAGAAAACGCTACAAGATTGATAAAGGATGGCCAGCGAATTCGCGTACATGGAACTGAAGGCTATGTAGAAATCCTGTAGAGAAAGAGAATATAGATTTATTTGTGCAAAATAGATTGGACTTAGTTTTATATAACTGGAAATTTTGATTTTCAGTTATATTTTTTTATATTTGGGTAATATTAATACTGGGTAATATTATGTTTTTATTGTAACTACGGTAATTGACATAAGCATAAATTAATAGTACTATCATAGTATAAATACTATCATCCTATGTTTGGAGGAGGCAATTTTACAAATGGGGATTCAAAAAGCAAGACGCTTAACATTAGTGGGACAAGTGGCGGCACAGATAGAGAAGATGATAGAAAGCGGTCGGTGGAAAGTCGGAGAGAGAATTCCAACTGAGCCTAAATTAATGAGTCAGTTTGATGTCAGCAGGAATACTTTAAGAGAAGCTATCCAGTCACTGGTTCATGTCGGATTGCTTGAAACACGCCAAGGCATCGGCACTACAGTAATGTCATCCAGTGATTTGGGATTGGTCTTGAAACGAAAGATTAAAAAAAGTAATGTTTTGGAAACCTTGGAAGTACGTTTGGGTCTTGAAAGGGAGGCAGCTCAGCTTGCTGCCGAAAGAAGAACTGAGGATGACCTCAAAGAAATTAAAAGATGTCTAAATGAATGCAAAGGAGAGTTAAAAAGGAATAATTTTTTTGAATTTGTAAAAAAAGATATTGCTTTCCATAAATCTGTTGTGAAAACCACGCATAATAATATGTTCATCGAGCTTTATACACACATTACGGATGCATTGGAAAATAACATTAACGCGATTTTGCAGAGCAGAAATCTGCTTCATTCTGAAAATGAAATTCATACTAATCTCTTTGAAGCTATTCGTATTGGAGATGAACAATTAGCTTTTGATAGTGTCAATAAATATCTAGGTGAAGCAAAAGAGTTGTTAAGTCGTATGTTGAACAAGTAAATAGGCTGTTTAAGCAATTAAGGAGGAATTTTCATGAAAATAAAAGATAATTTAGAAAAAACTACTAAACAAGCTATTGTGAATAAGATTGTTGGTTATCTTGATAAAAATCCAGAAAAAAACATAGGCAAAATTTTTAAGGGTATTAAAATGCTAACTAAAGATGAATCTGCATTGGCCCAGATTGAGTTTGTTGAGAGTTATTATAACAATGATAAATATAAACATGAATATATTCAGGATATTTTAAAAAATACGGATACTAAATGCCTGAAAAAGTTCTTTTCTAATTTTTTTGCAAATGCAAACTGGTTTGCTGGACCGAGAAGACAGAAATATATGGATGAAGAGGATACTAAAGTACCATTTGTTATGCTTTTAAGTCCGTCTATGAGATGTTCACTTCATTGCAAGGGTTGTTACGCTTCAAGTTTTAGTAAAAAGGATGATATCCCTCCAGAGGAAGTTGATAGGATTATAGGAGAGGCAAGGGAACTTGGAATTTATTATATTATTATTTTAGGTGGAGAACCTTTTTTCAATGACTATCTTCTGGACATTTATGAGAAATATGATGACATAATGTTTACACCATTTACCAGTGGACTTTTTATTAATGAAAAAATTGCAGATAGACTTAAGAAAAGTGGTAATGTAATACCTATGCTTTCAATTGAAGGTTTCGAAAAGGATACAGATGAGCGTAGGGGAAAAGGCACATATCAAAAGGTATTGAAAGCCATGGATATACTTCATGAAAGAGGAATACTATTTGGGGTGTCTTCAGCTGTTACTAGGACCAATATAAATGCAGTGCTCAGTGATGAATTTACAGATATGTTAATTAAAAAAGGCTCTAAAATGAGCTGGTACTTTTTATTCATGCCTGTTAATGGGGACGATGAAGATTTTGATATGATGCTTACGGGAGAACAGAGAGATTATCTTGGAAGGAGATCTAGAGAAATAAGGGCTAATAAACCGTATTTTACTCTCGACTTCTTTAATGATGCTCCATATGTTGGTGGATGTATTGCAGGTAAATACTTTTTCCACGTTAATTCAAAAGAAGATGTTGAGCCTTGCATATTTTCACATTTTTCAACTGTTAATTTGAAGGGAAGACATTTGATAGATGCATTTAGGGATCCATTCTTTAAGAAATTAAGATCCATGCAGCCCTATAATAAAAACATGCTGAGGCCGTGCAGCATGATAGATAATACCAATGTCATAATAAATGTATGTAAGGAGGTAGGGGCAAAACCGGACGATGCTGGAGCAGAAAAAATGCTTCATGATGCTGAATTTCATAAAAAGATAATGAAATCATCGGAAGAATTTGCACCATATGCTGAAAAAACCTGGAAGGAATTTTTCAAGGAGAGTGGCAATGATAAGTTTGCTAAAGGCTAAAGTTACTTTTCTAACCTGTTTTCATTAATACAGGTCCCTCAAAGATATAAAGCTCAGGGAATAAAGGTGGAGAATATGGATAGTTCCTGAATAAAACAAAGAACTATCCTGCTATCTACCAAAATCAATGCAGCCGACAACCAATAAAATCGGGGCAATGATATTCGTGTACACGCCAAGAGGATAAACATAGGAGAAAATTCTTGTTACCATTGCCACGATAAAAACTCATGATCGGCTGTGTACCCTGTGTAACGCATATATACATAGCATTTTCACTGTTTCAAATAACAAAGCTAGATAAGATAAAATCGGGTAAACCCCGACATCCTTGTCTAGCTTTGTTTCTGATCTATTTTTTCATTGAAGCCAGTTTATATAATTTATATTTAAATGGATTTTTTTAATTACTTATTATAATATGTAAATAGAATAAAATTTAGTGTATAGAAAAGAGGTAGATTCTGTTATGGAAAATAAAATTCTTGTTGTATACTATTCTCTTGAAGGAAATACAAAATTAATGGCCGAAGCTATTTCAAAGGCTGTATCAGGTGATATATTGGAGATAAAACCAAAAAAAGATATAGATTCAAAAAGTAAAATGAGATATTTGATAGGTGGGAAAAAATCTATGAGTAAAGAAAAACCGGAACTTTTGCCCTATGATATAAACCCTGAAGAATATAATGTCTTATTTATTGGAACTCCAGTCTGGGCGTGGAATTTTGCTCCTGCTATGAGAAGCTTTTTTGCCAGGACAAATTTAAGACACAAGAAAATAGCTTTATTTAGCTGTAACGGTGGAAATAATGGAAAAACCTTTGAAAATATGAGAAGTGAACTTGGAGAAAATGAATTTTTAGGTGAAATTGAGTTCAAAAATCCTCTTAAAAATGATACAGAAAAAAATGTAGAAAAAGCTGTAAAATGGGCTGAAGATGTTTGTAAAAAATAAAGATCTCATTTATAATAATAATTTATTCACTAAGGCAAGAAGAAAGGTTGGGAATTATGAAAATAAATATTAAAAGAAGAGTACTGGTTACAATTTTACTTACTTCAATTTTGACCATTATATTTGCATCGCTATCTGTAGGTAATAGAAATTCTTATATATTACGTGTTTTAACTCAAGGAGGCTTGTGTCTGACAATGCTGCTGAGTGGTATTAATTATTTTGTATATCAAAAACAAAAAGAATTGGCAGTTTTTATGTGGTTTGTTTCTGCATTTGCACTATTTGTGCTTGTTAATACTATAATTCGTAGATAATATTTAAGAAAAAATCGAAAATACCAAAAAGTACTCTTACAGGTCTAATAAACAGACTCGAAAAACGGAATCTTATTATAAGAAAAGTTTGTAGGAGGAAAGGGAGGAACTATTAAAACTTGTGAAGAAAATAGTACATAATAATATAAACTGCAAAATATAATAAAAATGAACATAACATAACAAAACATTAATAAATTACTTGATTTATTAATAAAACAGTATTAAAATAAATATAACATTATTAAATTATTGATGCCATTACCATTGATAATTCATTTGTTTCATTTTCCTGAAATAAGTACTAACAATTATTGGCTACGATTGTTAGTATTTATTTTTTTTACTTTAGTTTTGATAATTTATTAATAAAACTATTGATTTTTTAATAAATTAGTAGTAATATATAAAACATATTAGATGTTTATTAAAAGCCAATCCCTTAATGAAAAAAATGCGTCCTAAGTTTAAAAACTTAGAGGGGAAAAAAGACACTTACATTCCAGGTGTCTTTTTTCTTGTTCGAATATTGTTATCAAAAACCTAACTTCTGTTTAATATTCTTTTAATACTTTTATTATATCATGATATATGTGAGTAACATTTGCTTGGCAGGTAGACTATTATGTACTATTGCATGAAAATTATATTGAAATTGATTTTTTAAGGAGTGGATGTATAAATTGAAGAATCTTAGTATATGTATAGATATTGATGGAACAATTACAGATCCATATTATTGGCTTGATAGTGCAAATAGGTATTTTAATAAAAATGTAAAACCTGAAGAAGTTATAGGATACAATGTAGATAGGGTAATGGGTGTATCAAGAAATGAATATCTTGAATTTTATGAGAGAAATAAGTTTCAAATTCATGATGCTGAACCTATAAGAGAAGATGCCAGCATTATTATAAGAAAATTATTTGATAAAAATAATATATATTTTGTTACTGCAAGAGGCAAGGATTTGGAAATACTGACTTATCATTACTTGAGCAGGCATGGAATTCCCTATGATGATGTTTTTGTCCTGGGAACTACTTATAAAGTTGATAAAGCTAGGGAACTTCAATGTGATATATTTGTGGAAGACAGTTATGAAAATGCTGTCCAGCTTTCGAAAAGTGGTTTTAAGGTACTTTTGATAGATACCAATTATAACCGCAATCCTTTAAATGAAAATATAATAAGAGTTTTTAACTGGGATGAAATATATGGAGTAATAGAGGAGATGCTGCTGCAGGGCAAAGCTGTATAGCAGCATCTTTTTTATTATTTTTTGACTGAATAATTGTAATATAGTAATATATTTAATAGGACTTTATACTATCCGGTATAAGTATTATTTTAAATATGTTATTTTTTTATTTTTAAAGGGGGAAAAATTTTGAGTTTAAATATAGTATTGTTCCAGCCCGAAATACCTCAAAATACAGGGAATATAGCCAGGACATGTGTGCTTACAGGTTCTAAATTACATTTAATAAAGCCACTTGGATTTAGTCTGGATGAAAAACATTTAAAAAGGGCAGGACTTGATTATTGGCCATATCTGGATTTGACATTATATGATTCCTATGAGGAATTGAGAGAAAAGTATAAAAATGGTACTTTTTATTTTTCCACTACCCATGGTGAAAACTATTATCATAATGTTAAATATACAGATGGTGATTTTATAGTATTCGGAAGAGAAACCTGTGGGTTGCCTGATTATATTAGAGAACAAAACCACGAGAACTGTATAAGAGTACCCATGATAAATACTACTACACGATCTCTAAATTTATCTAACACTGTGGCCATAATTGCTTATGAGGCACTAAGACAGATGAATTTCCCTATAATGAAGTAAAGGAGGGTATTAATTTTATGTATAAGATAAAATTAATTACTGATAGTACAGCGGATTTGCCAGATTTTATAATAGAAAAGTATGATATAGAGGTACTTCCCCTCTTTGTAATTATTAACAAAAAAACCTATAGGGATGGAATTGACATAAAACTCCCAGTGCTTCTTGAAAAGATGAAAAATAGTGAGGAGTTTCCTGCTACGGCACAGGTAAATCCTCAAATATTTATGAAATGCTATAAAAAGTATCTTGATGAAGGTTATAAAATAGTGTCCATTCATTTATCTTCCAGGATGAGTGGTACTTATCAGTCTGCTTGTATTGCCAGAGATGCACTGGAAACAAAGGATATAGTTGTTATAGACAGTTTTAATGTAACTTCTGGACTTGGAATTCAAGTTGTCAAAGCAGCTGAACTTATAAGAAAAGGTTATACCATGGAACAGATAGAAGAAAAGATTAAGGAAATTGTACCTCATATTAAAAGTACTCTTGAATTTAATAGCCTGGATAATTTGGTAAAAGGTGGACGTTTGTCAAAGACGGCAGGTATTATAGTAAATATTTTGGGAATAAAGATAATAATAGAAGCTAAAAATGGAGAGATGGCTGTAGCAGATAAAGTTAGGGGAAACAAAAAGGTTCTCAAGGCTATGTTGGACTATATAGACAGAAAAGGGATAAAAGACGGTGAGCTTTCCATACTGCTGCATGTAGGTAAAACTGAAATACTTGATCCCCTTAGGAACGAACTGATAAAACGAAATATCGATTTTATAGAGAGTGAAGTGGGATGTGTGGTTGGAGTACATTCTGGAGCTGACGCTTGTGGCTTATTCTTTGTGGAAAATTACTAAAGTATCTGCTGTGATTTAATTTGCACTTTGATTTTTATATAGTGCAAATTTTTTGTGCATTTATATTTTATGTAACTTCATGATATAATATAATTAAAATAGTTGATTGGGGTGCGAGTTATGAGACTAAATTTCGGACTTAATTTAATTCAGAAACAAAGATTGGTAATGACGCAACAGATGCAGCTCTCGGTAAGGCTTCTCCAGATGTCGAGCTTTGAACTTCAAGAGTATATCGAAAAAGAAGTACAGGAAAATCCAATTCTTGATTTTAAAGAAACTGAATTCAAAAATAATGATAAAGAGCAAACTAAGCTAGATTATAAAGAAATTATAAAAAATCTTGAATTTGATAATTACAGCCATCATAGTTATGAGAGAAATAACAGTGAAGAAATTTCGCCTTTCAATTTTATTTCACGAGAAAGTTCATTGAAAGAATATTTGATAGAACAGATTAGAGATTTAAGTGAAAATGATTACGTGAAAGTTATATGTGCATATATTATAGAAAATATAGATGGCAGGGGTTACCTTGTTCTATCAGAGAATGAACTTCAAAATGAGTTTAACATTTCAGATGAATTCGCAGATTATTGTGTAAAAAAGGTACAATCTTTGGAACCTGACGGCATAGCAGCAAGAGATTTAAAAGAATGTCTTAAAATCCAGCTAAAAAAAAGAAATATCGAAAATGAAAATGTAATAGAAATTATAGATAATTATTTGGAGCTGTTGGCTAAAAACAGATATAATGTAATAGCAAAAAAATTGGATATAGATGTGAAGGAAGCGCAGAGTTGTGGGGATATAATAAAAAAATTGGAACCTAAGCCTTCCAGAGGATTTTACACTGGTGAGGAAGTAAAATATATAATGCCGGATGCCTACATAAAAAAAATTGATGATGAGTACTATATAGTTATGAATGATGATTTACTTCCAAGACTTACCATAAATTCTATGTATAAAGATATAATAAAAAATGAAGGTAAAACAGAAAATCCAGATAATAATGCAGTGAATTATGTAAAGGATAAATTAAACAGTGCAGTATTTTTATTAAAAAGTATACAGCACAGGAAAAGTACTATATATAGGGTTCTTGAAAAAATACTTGAACTTCAAAAGGATTATTTTGATTATGGTGATGATTATCTCAAGCCTATGACTTTAAGAGAAATATCCGAAAGTCTTGATATGCATGAGTCGACTATAAGCAGGGCCATAAGGGACAAGTATATATACACAAGTAGAGGAACGGTTAAAATAAAGGACCTGTTTACAACAGGAATTTCGGCATCTTCAAGTGAAGAAAATATTTCGGTATATATTATTAAAAAAAATATTAAAACAATAATAGAAAACGAAGATAAAAGAAAGCCTTTATCTGATCAGGCCATATGTGATTTGATTAATCACAAGAATATGAATATTTCAAGAAGAACTGTGGCAAAATATAGAGAAGAACTTGGAATAAGATCATCAAAGTGTAGAAAAAGATTTTAAAAATTTTCTTAAAGAAGTATTTTTAATATTTTTTTAAAATACTATTTAAAAAAAACTCTAGATGTTTTATAATAGGAGTGGGACAATATAAGCATTAATGGGATAATAATGTACCAAGGGGGGTGATGTTACGGAAGAAGTACTTAAATTGCAGAAAAAAATAGTACCGGAATTAGTTGAGTTATTAGAAAAAAGATACAATATTTTGAGAACTATTTACTATAATCAACCTGTTGGTAGAAGGGTACTTGCCAATGATTTGGGTATTGGTGAAAGAATTGTGAGAACAGAAATTAATTTTTTAAAAACTCAGGGATTCATTGAAATAAATACATCCGGAATGACTATAACAAAAGATGGAGAAGAAATTATAGGAAAACTTAAGGAATCCATACATGAGTTAAGAGGTCTTTCTGAAGTGGAAAGTGCCATAAAGGCAAAATTTAAATTGAAAAAAGTAATAATTGTTCCAGGAGATTGTGATGAAGATCAGATTATAATGAATGAAATTGGAAGAGTAGCTGCAAATTATCTTGAAAGTATAATTCAGAACGGAAATATACTTGCAATTACAGGAGGTTCTACTATGAAAGAGGTAGTGGATAATATGCCTGTAATTAATTCTGTAAAAGATGTCCTTGTAGTACCTGCAAGAGGCGGTATGGGTACGAACGTTGAGACACAGGCAAATACTCTTGCGGCAAAGATGGCAAAAAAAATGGATGGAAGATATAAATTGCTTCATGTTCCTGATAATTTAAGCGAATCTGCCATAAGTACCATGATAAAAGAAAAATCAATAAAAGATGTACTGGAAAATATCTATAATGCAGATATATTGATATATGGTATTGGGAGAGCTGATAAAATGGCAGAAAAAAGAGGACTGAACGATGACAGGATAAAAGAAATAGAAAATAAAGGTGGCCTTGGAGAGGCCTTCGGCTATTACTTTGACAAAAAGGGAAATATAGTATATGCAACTCCAAGCATAGGAATAAAAAATAGCAGGATACATGAGATAAATACCCTGATAGCTGTGGCTGGAGGATCCAGTAAGGCAGAGGCAATACTTTCTACTGAAATAAATAATCATAACAGTGTGCTTATTACAGATGAAGGTGCTGCAAAAAGAATTTTGGAGTTTATAAACGGTCAAGTTTTTTAAAATTATAGCATATTTTGATAAGGTACCTGTACTACAAAAGATCTCTATTTCAGATTTACAAATAATTTATTATTTTAGGAGGAATTTAAATGACAAAGGTGGCTATTAATGGTTTCGGAAGAATAGGAAGATTAGCATTGAGAAGAATTCTTGAAGTGCCGGATTTAGAGGTTGTTGCAATTAATGACTTAACTGATACGAAGATGTTAGCTCATTTATTCAAATATGATTCATCACAGGGGAGATTCAATGGTGACATCGAAGTTGAGGATGGAGCTTTTGTAGTTAATGGAAAGGAAGTAAAAGTTTTTGCAGAGGCAGATCCTGAAAAATTGCCCTGGGGAAAACTTGGAATAGATGTTGTACTTGAATGTACTGGATTTTTTACTAAAAAAGAAAAAGCTGAAGCTCATATAAGAGCAGGAGCGAAAAAAGTTGTTATTTCAGCTCCTGCGGGAAATGATTTAAAGACAATAGTTTACAATGTAAACAATGATTCACTTGATGGTACTGAAACAGTTATATCAGGGGCATCTTGTACAACCAATTGTCTGGCTCCCATGGCTAAAGTGTTAAATGATAAATTCGGTATAGAGAAAGGATTTATGACTACAATTCATGCATATACGAATGACCAGAATACACTTGATGGACCACATAGAAAGGGTGACTTGAGAAGAGCTAGAGCCGCTGCTGTAAGTATAATTCCCAATTCAACTGGTGCTGCTAAAGCTATCAGCCAGGTTATTCCGGATTTGAAGGGAAAACTTGATGGAAATGCTCAGAGAGTTCCAGTTCCAGCTGGTTCAATAACTGAACTGGTTTCAGTTTTGAAAAAGAATGTCACCGTGGAAGAAATTAATGCAGCCATGAAAGAAGCAGTTAATGAATCATTTGGATATACAGAGGACCCGATAGTTTCAGCGGATGTTGTAGGGATAAATTATGGTTCACTGTTTGATGCAACTTTAACTAAGATTGTAGATGTAAATGGATCACAGCTGGTTAAAACTGCTGCATGGTACGATAATGAGATGTCATACACTTCACAATTAGTTAGGACTTTAACTTATTTTGCAAAGATTGCTAAATAGTTAAATTTATGATACAGTAAAAGATCTGGTTTTGTAGTTGAGGCTATAATGCCGGATCTTTAATCTTAAAATCAAAAATAAATAAAAATTTTTAAAGGGGTGTAAATTATGGCTTTTAATAAGAAAACAATCGAAGACATAAGTGTTAAGGGGAAAAAGGTTCTTGCTAGATGCGACTTTAATGTACCGCTTCAGGATGGAAAAATAACAGATGAAAATAGGCTAATAGGTGCTTTGCCTACAATAAGATATCTTGTAGAAAAAGGTGCTAAAGTTATATTGTGTTCTCATCTTGGAAAGCCAAAAGGGGAGCCAAAGCCTGAACTTTCACTTGAGCCTGTTGCAAAAAGACTTTCGGAGATGCTTGGGGAAAAAGTGATATTTGCTGCAGATGATAATGTAGTAGGAGAAAATGCAAAAGCTGCAGTTGAAAAAATGAAAGATGGAGACGTGATATTGCTTCAAAATACAAGATATAGAATTGAAGAAACCAAAAACGAAGACAACTTTTCAGAAGAGCTTGCATCTCTTGCAGATGTGTTTGTAAATGATGCATTTGGTACAGCTCACAGGGCACACTGCTCTACTGTTGGTGTTACTAAATTCCTGGATATAGCTGTATGTGGGTATTTGATTCAAAAAGAACTTAAATTTTTGGGAAATGCAGTGGAAAATCCAGTTAGGCCTTTTGTTGCAATACTTGGGGGCGCAAAGGTTTCAGATAAGATAAATGTTATAAACAATTTGCTTGAAAAAGTAGATACCCTTATAATTGGTGGTGGGATGGCCTATACTTTTGAAAAGGCACTAGGATATAATATAGGAAATTCTCTTCTTGAAGCAGATAAAATTGATTATGCAAAAGAAATGATCAATAAGGCTAAAGAGAAAAATGTTAAAATGCTTCTTCCACTTGATACTGTAACAGCAGATAAATTCGATGCAAATGCAGAAGCTGTTGTAATAGGAGATCCCAATATAAAAGATGGATACATGGGATTGGATATAGGACCGAAAACGATTAAATTATTTACGGACGAAATAAACAATGCGAAAACTGTTGTATGGAATGGACCAATGGGAGTATTTGAATTCCCTAAATTTGCAAAGGGAACTAATGATGTGGCCAGGGCTATGGCAGAATCCGGAGCTACAACAATAATAGGCGGAGGAGACAGTGCAGCTGCAGTAAATCAACTTGGATATGGAGATAAAATGACACATATATCAACTGGTGGTGGAGCTTCTCTTGAATTTCTTGAGGGAAAAGAACTTCCGGGAATAGCTGCACTTAATGACAAATAATAGTTATCAAAATTTAAAATTTTAGCTTTAAATTTTAAAATAAAAGGGGTATGGTATAAATGAGAAAGGCAATAATTGCAGGAAATTGGAAGATGAACAAGACTGTTAAGGAAGCAGTAAAATTAATTGAGGAATTAAAACCACTGGTAAAGGATGCTAAATGTGATGTAGTCGTATGCCCGCCTTATGTGTGCCTTGATGCGGTGCTTAAAGCTACAAAAGGAACCAACATAAAAGTTGGTGCTCAGAATATGCATTTCGAGGAAAGCGGTGCATATACGGGAGAGGTTTCACCTACTATGTTGGAAACAATGGGGGTAGAATACGTAATACTTGGACACAGCGAAAGAAGACAGTATTTCAATGAAACAGATGAAGCTATAAACAAAAAGGTAAAGAAAGCCTTTAAACATAACTTGATTCCCATAGTTTGCTGCGGTGAAACTCTGAAAGAGAGAGAAGCAGATGTTACTGAAGAGGTTCTTGGAAAACAGATCAAACTTGACCTCGCAGGGCTTGAAAAAGCACAGGTGGAAAAATTAGTTGTAGCTTACGAGCCGATATGGGCCATAGGTACGGGAGAGACAGCTACGGATGAGCAGGCTAATGCAACGATATCATATATAAGAAGTGTAATAGCAAAACTTTATGGAGAAGATACTGCAGATAAAACCAGAATTCAATATGGAGGTTCTGTTAAGCCTGCTACAATAAAGTCCCAAATGGCACAGTCGGATATAGATGGAGGATTGATTGGAGGAGCAAGCCTGAAAGCAGAAGATTTCTCTAAGATAGTAAACTATTAATTTGTAATAAAATTTGGAGGTAAATATGAAGAAAACACCAGTAATGCTTATGATACTTGACGGTTTTGGTATTTCTGACAGAACTGAAGGAAATGCAGTTAAAGCAGCAAACAAACCAAATTTTGATAAATGCTATAATAATTATCCTCATACCCAACTGGGAGCAAGTGGATTAAGTGTGGGATTGCCGGCTGGACAGATGGGCAATTCTGAAGTTGGTCATTTGAATATAGGTGCAGGAAGAATAGTGTACCAGGCTCTTACCAAGATAACGAAGTCCATAGAAGATGGAGATTTTTTCGAAAATGCGGCTCTGAATAAAGCGGCAGATAATGTACTTAAAAACAATTCCGATTTTCATCTCATTGGTCTTGTATCACCTGGAGGAGTTCATTCACATTCACAGCATTTAAAGGGACTTTTGAAGTTTGCAAAACAAAAGGGAATCAAAAAGGTATATATCCATGCTTTTACAGACGGAAGGGATGTTCCACCTTCTTCTGCAAAGGAGTATATAAAAGATCTGGAAGACTATATAAAGCGAGCAGGAATAGGTGAAATAGCTTCAGTGTCGGGAAGATATTATGCAATGGATAGAGACAAGAGATGGGAGAGAGTTGAACTCGCATATAATGCACTTATCCTTGGAAAAGGCGTTGAAGCTGACAGTGCTTGTGAGGCAATAGATAATTCATATAAAAATGGAAAAACTGATGAATTTATAGTTCCTGCAGTAATAAAAAAGAATGGAGATCCTGTGGCTACTATAAAAAATGGGGATTCAGTCATCTTCTTCAATTTCAGGCCGGATAGGGCAAGGCAACTTACAAGAGCCATAGTGGATAAAGAATTTGATGGATTTAAGAGAGAAAATCTAAATCTGGAATTTGTAACTATGACTGAGTATGACTCTGAAATCAAGAATGTAGATGTGGCTTTTAGAAATGAACATTATAAAAATACCCTGGGTGAATATGTAAGTAGTTTGGGAAAAAATCAACTTAGAATAGCTGAAACTGAAAAATACGCACATGTAACTTTCTTCTTCAATGGTGGGGTGGAGAAACCAAATAAAAATGAAGATAGAGTGCTTATACCATCTCCGAAGGTAGCTACCTATGATTTAAAGCCTGAAATGAGCATATATGAAGTTACAGATGAACTTTTAAAAAGACTGGATCAGGATAAATATGATATGATTATATTGAACTTTGCAAATCCAGATATGGTTGGACACACAGGAATATTTGAGGCCGCAAAAAAAGCAATTGAAGCTGTAGATGTATGTCTTGGCAAAATTGCGAACAAAATATTAGAGAAAGACGGTATATTATTTATAACTTCTGATCATGGTAATTCTGAAGAAGAAATAGATTATGATACTAAAAAGCCTATGACGGCCCATACCACAAATCCAGTGCCATTTCTATATGTTTCAAAAAATGCTTCTGAACTGAGAGACGGAGGTATACTTGCAGATATTGCGCCTACTATTCTTGATGTAATGAAGCTTCAAAGACCACAGGAGATGACTGGTAAGAGCCTTATTAAATAAAATATGTATTAAAATTTTGTATTGGAAAGGAGTTGAAAGAACCGTTATTCATTTAACGGTGGTATTTATGAAAAATTATGTGGAAATTGTAGATGTAAGTGCAAGACAGATATTTGATTCAAGAGCCAATCCTACAGTAGAGGTAGAAGTAACGCTAGAAGATGGTACTGTAGGAAAAGCAGGTGTGCCATCAGGAGCTTCTACAGGAGCTTTTGAAGCTGTAGAGCTTAGAGACGGAGATAAGGATAAGTACCAGGGAAAGGGTGTTACCAAAGCCGTTGACAACGTGAATAATATTATAGCAGAAGAATTGATAGGAATGAACATATTTGATCAGGTTATAATTGATAAGACTATGATAGATTTGGACGGTACTGAAAACAAGGCAAAATTAGGTGCCAATGCAACTCTTGGAGTATCACTTGCATGTGCAAGGGCAGCAGCAGAATATCTCGGACTCAGCCTATATCAATATATAGGTGGAGTTAATGGTAAAGTTCTTCCAGTTCCTATGATGAATATACTAAATGGAGGAAAGCATGCTGATAACAATGTAGATCTACAGGAATTTATGATAATGCCTGCAGGAGCTCCTAATTTTAGTGAAGCAATGAGAATGAGTACAGAAGTTTACCATACATTAAAATCAATTTTAAAATCAAAGGGTTATGATACAGGAGTTGGAGATGAAGGTGGATTTGCTCCTAATTTAAAATCCAACGAAGAGGCAATACAGGTGATAGTGGAGGCTATAGAAAAAGCTGGATATAAGCCGGGGAGAGACATATATATAGCACTTGATCCTGCTTCATCTGAATTCTTTGAAGATGGAAAGTATAATCTGAGAGGTGAAGGAAAGATTTTAACTCCTGAACAGATGGTGGATTTTTATGTGGATCTTGTAAACAAGTATCCTATAATATCCCTTGAAGATGGAATGGCAGAGGAAGACTGGCAGGGATGGAAGGTTCTTACTGAGAAGCTCGGAAGCAAGATTCAGCTTGTAGGAGACGATCTTTTTGTGACAAATACTTCAAGGCTTAAAAAGGGAATCGATCTTGGAGTAGCAAATTCCATACTTATAAAATTAAATCAGATAGGTACTCTCACAGAAACCCTGAATGCCATAGAAATGGCAGAAAGGGCTGGGTATACTGCAGTAGTTTCCCATAGATCCGGAGAGACAGAAGATACTACCATAGCTGATCTTGTTGTAGGCGTGAATGCAGGCCAGATAAAGACAGGTGCACCTGCAAGAACAGAGAGGGTTGCAAAATACAATCAGCTTCTAAGAATAGAGGAAGAGCTGGGAGAAGCGGCAGAATTTAGAGGAGTCGGTGCATTTTATAATTTGAAAAGTAAATAGAATTTTCAATAGAGCAGGTGTGTAGTCCTGCTCTATTCTTAAAATTTTAAAATCTATTGAAATTGAAATTAAAATGTAGATGTGTTAAAATATAATTCATGTTAAACATTAGGAGGGTCAGTTTGGTGCATAATTTTATTTTAATATTACAGGTTATAGTATCCATACTTTTAATAGCAGTTGTACTTATTCAACCTGGAAAGACTAATGGCCTGAGCGGTTTTATATCTGGAGGGACAACTGAAAGCTTTTATTCAAGGAATAAATCTAGAACTTCTGAAGCAATGTTATCCAGGTTGACTGTTGTTCTAGCCATAATATTTGCATTATTATGTGTGATTCAAAATTTGGCGAAATGATTTTTGTAAAATACAGTAGATGAGTGTTCCTGCTGTATTTATTTTTATGCTGTTGAGAATTTATTGAATATTTTCAAGGAATTTATATCAATATAATAAAAGGTGGTGAAAATATATGAATATAACTGAAGCAGTTTTAAATTTTATGAGAGAAAAGGCATATAAGCCTATGGATATAAAAGAACTTGAGAAAATTTTTAAAATAAAAAAAGATGAAAAGAAGGAATTCAAGAAAATACTTAGAAATATGGAAAAAGAAGGACATATAGTAAGGACCAGGACTGCCAGATACGGGGTACCTGATAGAATGGGGCTCGTAACGGGAAAATTTCAGGGACATCAAAAAGGTTTTGGTTTTGTTGTACCTGAAGAGGGTGTGGATATATTTATCCCAATTTCCGGCTTAAACGGGGCTATGAATGGTGATAAAGTCATAGTTAGGATTTTGAAGGAAGAGAATAAGGGCAGAAAGTGCGAGGGTGAAATAATAAGAATACTTGAAAGGGCCAATAAGACTGTTGTAGGTACTTTTGAAGACAGTAGAAATTTTGGGTTTGTGGTGCCTGAGGAAAAGAGGATATATCAGGACATATTCATACCCAAGAACTGCAAAAAAAATGCAGAGACAGGGGATGTGGTTATTGTAGAGATAACTGAATGGCCCGATGGTAGGAGAAATCCCGAAGGAAAAGTAATAAATGTACTGGGAAAGAAAAGTGAAAAGGGAATAGATATTTTAACTATAATCAAAAAGAATGATCTTCCTGAGGAATTTCCACTAAAAGTTGAAAGCTACGCTGAAGCCATACCTGATAAGATACCGGAAGAGGAATACAGGAGAAGAGAGGATTTAAGAGATCTTACTATAGTGACAATAGATGGTGAAGATGCAAAGGATCTGGATGACGCAGTATCCCTTGAGAAACTTCCAAATGGGAATTTTTATTTAGGAGTTCATATAGCAGATGTATCCAATTATGTAAAAGACAAAAGTCCTCTCGATAGGGAAGCACTCAAGCGTGGAACGTCTGTTTATTTAATTGACAGGGTTATACCTATGCTGCCAAAAAAGCTGTCCAACGGAATATGCAGCTTAAATCCTAAGACTGACAGGCTTACCCTCAGCTGTTTTATGGAGATAGATGGTACAGGTAAGGTTATAGAACATAAAATTGTAGAGAGTATAATAAGAACCAGTGAAAGAATGACATATACAGATGTCACAAAGATATTAAAAGGTGAAGATGAAGGAGTAATATGCAGATATGGTTATCTTGTGCCTACTTTTAAACTTATGGAGGAACTTGCAAAAATACTTTATAAAAAGAGGATACTTAGAGGTGCCGTAGATTTTGATTTTCAAGAATGTAGCATAATACTGGATGATCTAGGAAGACCTATAGAAATAAAGCCCTATGAAAGAGGAATCTCCAATCATATAATAGAGGAATTTATGCTTGTATGTAATGAGACTATAGCCGAACATATGTTTTGGACCAACATGCCTTTTGTTTACAGGATACATGAAGATCCAGACGAAGAAAAACTCATGCATTTTAATGAATTTGTACACAATCTTGGTTATACTATAAAATGGGGACAGGAAATACATCCAAAAGTACTCCAGGAGATTTTGGAAAAGGTAAAGGGTAAAAAAGAAGAGACTGTAGTCAGTACGTTGTTACTTAGATCCATGAAACAGGCCAGATATTCTCCAAAATGTACCGGGCATTTTGGGCTAGCTGCCAGGTATTACTGCCATTTTACTTCACCTATAAGAAGGTATCCTGACTTGATTATTCACAGGATAATTAAAAAGTTCATAAACGGAGAACTGAATGAAAAAGAAATAAATAATTTAAATGTAAAAGTAGACTATGCAGCAAGGCAATCCTCTGATATGGAAAGAATAGCCCAGGATGCCGAAAGAGAAGTTGATGATTTGAAAAAGGCGGAATATATGAGCAAGAGAATAGGTGAGGAGTATAATGGAATAGTATCGTCTGTCACTAATTTTGGAATGTTTATAGAACTTGAAAATACAATAGAGGGTTTGGTGCATTTAAGTGCTATGACCGATGATTACTATATATATGACGACAGGCATCTTTCACTTGTGGGAGAGAAGTCTAGAAAAATTTATAAATTGGGCGATGAAGTCAGGGTAAAGGTGTCAAAAGTAGATTTAGCAACCCATGAGATTTATTTTGCACTTGTCAAACAAATCGATGAGCAGCCAATAAATGAGGAAATTTAAAGTTTGAATTAAAGGGGGTATGTAAGATTTATGGTTAAAAATAAAACCGGAAATAAAACTCTTGCAGAAAACAGAAAAGCAAGGCATGATTATTTTATAGAAGAATCTATGGAAGCAGGTATAGAACTTGTTGGAACGGAAGTAAAATCGATACGGGAAGGAAAGGCCAATTTAAAGGATAGTTATGCTGATATAATAGACGGTGAAATTTTTGTTAGAAATATGCATATAAGTCCTTATGAAAAAGGAAATATATATAATAAAGATCCACTTAGAGCAAGAAAATTACTTCTCCATAAATCTGAAATAAACAAGCTACTCGGATATACTGCCCAGAAGGGATATACTTTAATACCTCTTGCTCTGTATCTTAAATATGGAATGGTTAAAGTAAATCTGGCGGTTGCAAAAGGAAAAAAAGATTATGACAAGAGGAATTCACTTTTGGAAAAGGCAGCAAAGAGGGATATAGATAGGCAGATGAAAGAGCGGTATAGGTAAAAGATAAACAACAATGAACCAGACTTCAAAAGGCTGGTTCATTGTTGTCATTTTTTTATGAGTGAATTGAAGTGCTCCAGGGAGGAAATAAATTTTTCCGTTTCCATGGGTCCCATATCTTTTATAATGTCAAAAATGCAATCGGAAATAAATTTTTTTTTCATACAGGGTATATCATGTCCTTTTTTAAAATCTTCAGAAAGAGAAAGTTTCACAATTCTACGATTATCCTTCGGGATTTCCCTGATTACTATACCTTGCTTTGTAAGTCTGTCTATTATACCTGAAACAGTACTTTTAGTGAGCATCATACATCCACTTAATTCATTTAGGGTTATATATGGCATTTTATACAAATGAAATATAACTGAAAGCTGTGGTACCGTAAATCCATATTCATTTGCGCTTTTTTTGAATCTTACGCTTAAAGATTTCTGTATATTCTTAAATATATTAATTATTTTATCCGCCTGTATTGACACTAACCTATTATTTTCAAATGATGATTTTTTTTCATTTAGTGATATTGTACTCACCTTCTCCTGATAAAAGTATTCTTACTAATAATGCTACTACAACTATTGTTAAAATTCCAATTTTTATTTTGCAAAACTAAAAAAATTTCAGAATATGTTACTAAAAAAATTATTTAACTACTTGAAGCATTTTATATATTGTGATAAGATTTTAATTAAGTGGTAGTACCAGAGTACCATCAAACAATACTTTTGTAGAAATTAATGGAAACGATAGTTATAAAATGGTATGTTGCAAAAATTTATAATTATTTTACAGGTTGATTTCTTAAGAGGAGCTGTTGCATGGGACTTGTAGAGCCATGTCTGTATAAAAACAAAAATATTACATATATTTAATATGATGAAAAAATTCATTTTGGTAATGACGGAACAATTAAAAAAATTTAAACACACAATGGTTCTATCAAAAAACATTTTAATAATGTAAAAATGTAAAGGAGAGGGAAAATATGCAGATTCTGTTATGTGTAAAACAGGTTCCAGATGATTCTGTTGAAATCCATTTGGATAATAAGACAAAAAAACCTAATTTAAATGGAGTCAGTTTGGTAGCAAATGCATTTGATACATATGCATTAGAATTAGCAGTTCGTTTTATGGAAGCTAATGGTGGAAATGTTAGTGTATTAACTGTTGGAGCAGAAGATTCTTTAAACACATTAAAAAATTGTATTGCTGTGGGGGCTAAAGAAGCATTCTTTGTAAAAGATGATTCATATGCAAATCTAGATGCTATTGGAGCAGCTGATGTACTGGTAGATGCTATTCATAAAATTGAAAAAGACAAGGGTGAAAAATTTGATTTAATTCTTTGTGGAAAGGAATCCACAGATGAAATTACTGGTCAAGTAGGAGCAATACTTGCTGAAAAACTGAAAACAGGCTTTGTTAGTAGTGCAGTTGAAATCGATTTGAAAGATGATGGCATAGAAATTCACCAGGAAACTGAAGAAGGATATGATGTAGTTGCTTTAAAAACTCCAGCTGTAGTAACGGTAAGTAAACCAGATTATGATCCACGTTATCCTACTATTAAAAATAAAATGGCAAGCCGTAAGGCAGTTATTCCAACTTATTCAGCAGCAGAAATTGGAGAGGTAAAACAAGCAAAAGTGCGTTGCATCGAATACGTTGAACCTCCTAAGAAAGAGGCTGGTATCAAAATTCAAGAGAAAGATGCTGCATTGGCAGTAAGTGTTGCTATGGAGCAAATGAAAAAAGATAAGGCAATCTAATTAAGGAGGAAAGCGAAAGTATGAAAGCATTATTGTTTATTGAAACAGATGGAGAAAAAGCATTAGGCGGGAGCCTTGAATTGATTAGTGCAGTAAAAGCATTAGATGCAGAGGGAACAGCTCTTGTAGTAGGTAATAGGGGTGCTGCAGATGAGATAGCTGCTTTTGGAATTCCAGTTATTTTTACAGCTGCTGCTACAGACCGTGATACTTTAACAGAGGTATTATCAGAAACTGTTAAGGAACAGAATCCGGATGTTGTTCTGTTAGCCAATACAACAGTGGCTAAAGATATTGCACCACGTATTGCAGGACGTATAGGTTTAGGATGTGTAAGTGATGTAATAGGAATAAATAAAACTGATGGTAAAGTTATATATACTAGACCAGCTTATGGCGGTACAGTTTTAGAACATATTGAAGTAGAAGGTACAGCCGTGGTTACAACTAGAAATGGAAGTTTCCCAAAGCCAGAACCTGCTTCAAATGCAGGAGTTACGGAGAAAAAAGTGGAAATTCCAGGTGATGCTATTAAGACAAAGATTGTTGATACAATAAAAGAAATTTCTGAATCCGTTAATTTGGAAGAAGCACAGGTTATTGTTTCTGGTGGACGTGGAATGGGAAGTGCAGAGAATTTCAAGCTTGTAGAAGAATTAGCAAATGTACTTGGTGGTGTAGTAGGTGCAACAAGACCAATAATTGAAGATGGATGGATTTCTCGTGCGCATCAGGTTGGACAATCAGGAAAGATTGTAGCACCAAAACTTTATATTGCATGTGGTATTTCTGGAGCAACACAACATACATCTGGAATGTCAGGTTCTAATTATGTTGTAGCAATTAATAAAGATGAAGATGCTCCAATTTTTGAAATTGCTGATGTAGGTATTGTTGGAAATGCAATTGACATTCTTCCAATTATGATTGAAGAGATGAAGAAGGTAAAAGTTCAGTAAAGATTTTTCTATTCCTTAGTTTTGTTTACAAATATAATGCTCCATTAATCGGAGCATTATATAAAACATTATATAATAAAAAAAGTTTAGAAAGGGAATGATTATTATGCCAGAGTATAATCAATTGACAGAAGAATTGATCTCAAAATTACAGGAGGCAGCTCCAGGACATATTTTAACAGGCAATGATATAAATGAAGATTATTGCCATGACGAAATGCCTATTTATGGAAAATCAGCTCCACAAGTTGTAGTGGTAGCACATTCTACAGAAGAAGTTGCTGCAGTAGTAAAAATATGTAATGAAAATAAAATACCAGTAACTCCAAGGGGAGCAGGAACAGGACTTGTAGGTGGAGCAGTTCCACTTTTAGGTGGCGTTTTAATTGATATTACAAAGATGAACAAAATACTTTCTTATGACTTAGAAAATTTTGTTGTTCATGTTCAAGCTGGTGTTTTGTTAAACGATCTTGCAGAGGATTGTGCAAAACAAGGATTATTATATGCTCCAGATCCTGGTGAAAAGTTTGCTTGCTTGGGTGGGAACGTTTCAACAAATGCTGGTGGAATGAGAGCCGTTAAATACGGTGCAACACGTGATTATGTACGTGCAATGACAGTTGTTCTTCCAACAGGAGAAATTACTAATTTTGGAGCTACAGTATCAAAAACAAGTTCAGGTTATAGCCTTTTGAATTTAATGATTGGTTCAGAAGGAACTCTTGGAATCATTACAGAACTTACTTTGAAAGTTATGCCGGCACCAAAGGTAGCTGCAAGTTTAATTATTCCTTTTGAAAATTTAGATGATTGTATTTCTACCGTTCCTAAATTTAAGCTGGCACATTTGAATCCTCAAGCATTGGAATTTATGGAAAGAGAAATTGTTTTATCCAGTGAAAGATATATTGGAAAGAGTGTATTCCCACAAGTAATTAATGGAGTAACTGCAAATGCTTATTTACTTGTTACCCTGGATGCAAGTAGTGAAGATGAATTAAATGATCTTATTGAACAGGCAAGTGAACTGGTATTAGAAGCAGGAGCAATCGATGTTCTTGTAGCTGATACACCTGCAAAGATGAAAGATGCATGGGCTGCACGTTCTAGCTTCCTGGAAGCAATTACAGCTGAAACAAAATTATTAGATGAATGTGATGTCGTAGTTCCAGTAAACGAAATTGCATCTTATCTTAAATTTGTAAATAAAGCTGGTGAAGATTGTGGCTTGATAATTAAGAGCTTTGGTCATGCAGGTGATGGAAATCTTCACATATATGAATGCAGTAATGACCTTGAAGAATCAGAATTTAAATCAAGAGTTGATAAATTCTTCAAGATTATTTATGATGAAGCAACAAAATCTGGCGGACTTGTTTCAGGTGAACATGGAATTGGTAGTGGAAAGATGAGTTATTTAGCAGATAGTGTTGGAGAAACAAATATAGACTTGATGAGAGGCATTAAAAAGGTATTTGATCCGAATTCCATCATGAATCCGGGTAAAGTATGCTATCCATTAGATGGTGTTAAATAATAAAATTAAAATATATTATATAAAAAAAGAAAGGTAGGAAAATTAATATGGATTTTAAACAAGATGAAAATCACCAACAATTACAAGAAATGTACCGCAATTTTGCAGAAAAAGAGGTAAAACCAATTGCAAAAGAAATTGATGAAGCTATGCGTTTCCCAAAAGAAAATGTAGCAAAAATGGCTGAAATGGGCATGCTTGGAATTCCATTTCCTGAAGAATATGGTGGAGCTGGCATGGATACATTAAGTTATGTACAATGTGTAGAAGAATTATCTAAATGTTGTGCAACAACAGGTGTTATTGTTTCAGCACATACAAGTCTTGGTACAACACCAATTTACAAATATGGTACAGATGAACAAAAAGAAAAATATGTAAAAGCACTTGCTTCAGGTGAAAAATTAGGTGCTTTTGGATTGACAGAACCTGTTGCCGGAACTGATGCTTCTATGCAAAAGACAACAGCTGTATTAGAAGGAGACCATTATGTATTAAATGGAAGTAAAATATTTATAACTAATGCAGGATATGCAGATGTATATATTATTTTTGCCATGACAGATAAGAGTAAAGGAACAAAAGGTATTTCAGCATTTATAGTTGAAAAAGATTTTCCTGGTTTCTCTGTTGGAAGCCATGAATTAAAGATGGGAATCCGTGCATCTTCTACATGTGAATTATTCTTTGATAACTGCATAGTTCCAAAAGAAAATCTTTTAGGAGAAGAAGGCAGAGGATTCAACATTGCAATGGCAACTCTTGACGGAGGACGTGTTGGTATAGCTGCACAGGCTCTTGGTATTGCAGAAGGTGCACTAGATGAAACTGTAAAATATGTTAAGGAACGTGTTCAGTTTGGACGCCCTATTGCAAAATTCCAGAACACACAGTTTGAACTTGCTCAAATGCGTGCCAATACAGAAGCTGCAAAACTTTTGGTATATCAAGCTGCATATGCAGAAGATAATTATAAGAGATTTACACCTTATGCTTCAATGGCAAAATTATTTGCTGCTAGAAATGCCTCTGATGTAACAAGCCGTTGTTTACAATTATTTGGTGGATATGGATATACAGCTGATTATCCAATTGAAAGAATGATGCGTGATGCAAAAATAACAGAAATTTATGAAGGAACATCAGAAGTTCAGATGATGGTACTTTCTGGCTGGATGCTTAGATAATAAATAGATAACTGAAATTAAATAAAAAACAGATGTTCAGGAATATAATTTCCTGGGCATCTGTTTTTTAGTATTAGATTTAAATAGGTTAATACCTGATTCTCGTTTGAATCAATATGAATAATATAATAATCAGCGTAAAAAGTAACCACAGGATTAAAAAGGAGGCAAATTTTCCTTTAATTATTTTTCTATAAATACTTTTATGCATTATAAAAAATATAATACCTACAGATAGAAAACTTAGTAAACCATTTAGAATTAATACAAAAATATTTATTCCTTTATTATGAGTAATTAGTACATTAAGTATGACAAAAAATGAACTAATTCCAAAAATTAATCCTATTAGTTTCAATATTTCTTTTTTGCTGGATTTACTAAGATTATGGATTAATTCATCTGCTGCTACTTGTGGACTTTTTCCAAAAAATTCTTCAGCAGATTGTCCATCATTCTGGGAAGAAATTATATCTTGTAAAATTTGCAGTAATAAGCTTTCCATCTCATAATCGTCATAGAATAATCCGGCACTGCGGATATATAACAAGAGTTGTTCATAATATTCTTTGTTGTCACTCTTTAGTTTTTCACGTAATTGATTATTCTGTTTGATAATTTTTCTAATAGAAATATTTTGACTACTCATATAATTTTTCCCCTTTCAGGCATATTAGATTGTTGACGTTAGATGCCAGGTTATTCCATTGTTCAATAAAGTCCTGACAATGAATTTTTCCTTCTGAAGTTATACAATAGTATTTTCTATCAGGACCTTCTGGTGAAGGTTTTGTTTTACTCGAAAGATAACCCTGCTTTTCTAATTTTTGCAATAATGGATATACTGTGCCAGCTACTATTTCTTTAAAACCGTATTTTTTTAACCTCTGAATCATTTCATATCCATATATTTCATCCTCCAAAACAATTAAAAGAACACATCCTTCAAGTATACCTTTCAAAAGTTGAGTTTGTTTCAAAGTACCCCTCCTGACCTTAAACTATTATGTATTGCATATTAGCACTGATATTATTATATAGGAATTTATCTATTATGTAAAGCATAATAGATAAAATAACCCATAATAAGATTAATAGCTAATATGTGATATTAGCAGTTTTTACAATATTTACAGCAGTAAAAACAATAAAAAACATAAAACTTTAAGTTATAATACAATATGAACTTAGAATTAAAAAAGGGAGTGAGATAAGTTTGGTTACTATAAGTAATATAACATATAGTGAATTGGGCGATTTAGCAACTTTATATGAACAACTTTTAGGTAGAAAAACAAATTTCACCAAATTTAAAGATAAGTTTAGGTGGATTAATTCAAATAAGAACTATATATTGATTGGAGCAAAAGATGATAGTGGTAATTTAATAGGTTCACTATTAGGTATTATTTGTCAAGATCTAGGTGGAGAATGTAAACCATTTATGGTTATTGAGAATGTAATTGTAAAAAATGATTGTAGGAGGATGGGAATAGGTAAGGCACTAATGATTTTTATTGAGGATTTTGCCAAAAATAAAGATTGCTATTTTACAATGTTAGTATCGGCTTTTAATAGAGAAGGGGCCCATAAATTTTATGAATCAATTGGATATAATAATAACGTTGTTAAAGGATTTAAAAAGTATCTGACCTAATTTTATTTTTGTTTATGTCTTTGATTTTCTCTAAATCTGCGAACTTTTATAAGAGTTGCACAGGTGTTGTCACACCACTTTCTTGTATGGTTTCTGCTTTCGTCATAAAAAATCCATTTACAGTCAGGATTTTGACAAAGCTTGATTCTGTCTATATCATATTTTGTTATCAGCTCTACAAAAGATGAAATGATTTTAAATATAACCAAATCTAGATGGGGTTCAACTGGGACAGTCTCTAAGTAAAACTTCCCCTTATCTTTTTTTAATACTTTATAAGAAGATGAAATTTTAAGATATTGGTTTATCTTGTTAATGTCTTCCAAATTTAATGTCTTTTTTATATATAGTTTATTTATTATATAGCTTAAAAAATCTCTAAGTTCTGATAATTTATTAATCATTTTTTCATCAGGTATATGGTTGATTGGTAAATTCCATTTAGTACAAAGAGCTTTAAACAAGGTTTTATCATTTAAAGGATCTTTAAAAATTTTATGTGTTTTGTACCATTGACTGTTTATAAAATCCATACATAAAAACTCCATTTTATGTAACCTCCATTAATTATATTAACCGTTACCTAAGCTGATGTTATTATTTTATTATATCCATGTAACTATATTATACAAAGTTGATAGTTACATTATACATAATAAAATAAAGAGGTGCAAATAGATGAAAAGCTATGCTGATGATTGTGTGCCACGAAGGCGCTTCCAGGAAACCCAAAGGGTTACCTGAAGATAGCTATGCTATACAAATGATGGTGGTAGGCCCACCGAAATCGCCATACAGGTGGAGATTTCAAACTACCCTAAGATGCTGTAGTCAAAAGCTATGGTATTAAGCGCTAGGGAAAAGGCAGTACATAACTGTCAAGTGGGTGCTAAAGAGATGAATGACCATATGAACCACTTATGAAAGTGTCGAAAGCGTATAGATTCCATCAAAACTAGGGGGTAGTCGTTAACCTAGGATAAGTCTAGAGGAAACCTGTTTACCGATTAGGCGGTGGACGGCATAAAGGTGGCATGACTTTAGCATAGGCGTTTGTATGGAACGTGGGAACCCACGGCTCGATGTTAAGAGAGTATTTCAAGCGGAAGAACCGTAAGAAAAGAGTATCAATGCGAGTATGGGGACAGATTGAGTCATAGTAGTAATGAAGCTTCTGTAATGGAGGTGGAGCGAAGGACTTCAAGTTATTCAGTTTCGAGAATAAGTCAACTTTGAAAGGAGGAGGAACTTATGCAAGAAACAAAGCCGTTTAATATCTCTAAAAGAGCTGTATTTACAGCCTACAAGAAAGTGAAAGCAAACAAAGGAACATATGGAGTTGATGAACAATCCATAGAAGATTTTGAAAAGAACTTAAAGAATAATCTCTATAAAATATGGAATAGGATGTCATCAGGAAGTTATTTTCCTAAATCTGTTAAAGCTGTAGCAATTCCAAAGAAGAATGGTGGAACCAGAATATTGGGTATTCCTACTGTTGAAGATAGAATTGCACAGATGGTAGCAAAATTATACTTTGAACCACAAGTAGAGGCTATATTTTACAAGGATTCTTACGGATACAGACCAAATAAATCAGCAATACAAGCATTACAGGTCACTAGAATGAGGTGTTGGAGGAAAAACTGGGTTCTTGAATTTGACATTAAAGGCCTATTTGATAACATTAGGCATGATATTTTAATAAAAATGGTAAAGAAGCACACTCAAAAAGAATGGGTTATTTTATACATTCAGAGGTGGTTGACTGCACCATTTCGAATGAAAGATGGAGCAATAGTTCCGAGAAATTCTGGTACACCGCAAGGTGGTGTCATTAGCCCAGTACTTGCAAATCTTTTCCTACATTATGTATTTGATGATTTTATGGTGAAAGAATTCAAAACGATTCCTTGGGCCAGATATGCTGATGATGCAGTAGCACACTGTGTATCCTTGAAGCAAGCAAAATATCTACAGAGAAGAGTGCAGGCAAGGTTTGAACAATATGGATTACAGTTAAATCTTGAGAAAACAAGAATTGTATACTGTAAAGATGATGATAGAAAAGGAGATTATCCTAATATATCATTTAATTTTCTTGGGTACACATTTAAACCGAGAGGTGCCAAGAACAAATATGGTAGATATTTTACAAGCTTTTTACCTGCGATAGCAGAAAAGGCAAAGAAAGCAATTCGCAAGGAAGTAAGGGAATGGAAACTGCAACTTAAGGTAGACAAGGATTTGTGGGATATATCGAATATGTTTAATAGACAGATACAGGGATGGATTAACTATTACACACATTTCTATAAATCTGAAATGTATGGAGTACTTAGATATATCAATGGATGCTTAGTTAAATGGGTTCGTAGGAAATACAAGAAACGAAAACATAGAAGGAAAGCAGAGTATTGGTTAGGAAGTATTGCACTAAGAGATAGAAAATTGTTTGCACAGTGGAAATTAGGGATATTACCAACGACTGAATAATGGGAGCCGTATGAGCTGAGAGGTTCACGTACGGTTCTGAAAGAAACTAAGGGGGAAGTTCCCTTGGTTTACTTACTTTATAAAGAGAATTGAAAAATATGGTTTCAAAGCAAGAGTTATTTCTTTTAGACATATGAAAGATATACAACTGGACATGGAAAATACAAGGCAAGCTTATAAAGACATCAATATAAACATTGGAACATATTTAAATAAGTTTGATTATAAAATACCGGAAAATTTCTTAAAACCAAAATCACTTATAGTTGTAGCAGTTCCACAACCGATGGCAAGAGTATATTTTACATTGGGTTTAAAAGAATATGCTGTAATTATGCCGCCCATGTATTTATTGAATTCAAGTAGTGAATTTGAGAAAGAACACAGAAGAATAGGTAAAATAAATAGAATACTTAAAAAAGTACTTTCATTTGAAACCTTTAAGCTAATCAAGATTAATGTTCCCTGTAAGCCTGTATTAGTAAAAAGTGGATTAGGATCATATGGAAAAAACAATATTTGTTACATAAACAGTGAAAGCAGCTTTTATTGGCTCGGAGTATATGTATCAGATATGCCCTGTGAAAATGATTCTTGGGGAGGGTACACTATCTAGTAAATGTATTACACTTCAAAATGAAAATAGTGGAGATTTCAAAAAGGGCTTGAAGGTAAAGTGGCACAATTGTTTAATAGGTTGTATGCGATGTCAAATTATCTGTCCTGTAAACAGGAAGAATGTTAGGAATATAAAAGATATTACTAAATTTGACGATTGGGAAACAAGAAAAATATTAGATAAAATTCCCTTAAGGGAATTGCCCCAAACAACCTGTAGAAAATTGGAATTAATTAGTTTTACGGAAGATTATGATTTACTTTCCCGTAATCTGAGTGTTCTAATAGACAATAGATGTTAAGGTTTAGCCTAATTAATTTCGCATGCCATTTGTCACTGACACACGGTGTCTTTTCCCTAATCCCTTGTAAAATACGAACATTAGTATTGCAGCAATTAAAGCCATTGCTGAACCAAAATAAAAAGGAGCGCTATTGTTAATTTTATCATATAATATACCAGCTATAAGACTTGCAGGAAGTAGGGTTATACCTATTAATGAATTATATATTCCCAATCCTGTTCCTCGCTTATTTTTATCTATGAGATCTGAAACCAATGCTTTTTGTATTCCATCTGTTGCTGCACTATAAATTCCATATAGTGCAAATAGTAAAATCAATAGTATTTTATTACTTGTTCTTCCAAAATTGAAGTATATTATAGAATAAAGTAGATATCCAAAGATAATAAGTCTCTCTCTGCCAAATTTATCAGAGAGAACTCCCATGGGAACAGCAAATATAACTGATACTGAGTTAAATATCAAATATACAAGAGGTATAAATAAGGCTTGTATACCAATATCATTAGCCTTTACTAACAATAGTGCATCAGTTGAGTTGCCCAAGGTAAATATGAAAACAATTACTAGAAACATATAATATTTAGTTGAAAAGTCTTTAAGAGAAATATTTTCAGGAAGAATATCTTTACTTTTTTTAGTTTCCTTTACAAAGAAAATTATAGTAAGTAATCCAAGTATACCGGGTAGTGCTGAAAATATAAATACCTTCCGATAATCATTGGGAAAGGCCGATAAAATTATAAAAGCAAATAAAGGTCCTAATATTGCTCCACTGTTATCCATAGCCTTGTGAAATCCAAAATTTTTTCCTTTTTCACTATCACTTGATGAAGCAGCTACAAGGCTGTCTCTTGGAGCGGTTCTTATCCCCTTACCAACTCTTTCACTAAATCTGATAGCTAGTACCTGTAGAGGTGAAGTTACTATTGAAAACAATGGAGATAAAATAGCTGTAAAACTATAGCCCATAACCATAAAGGGCTTGTTTTTACCGATTTTATCACTCCACCACCCTGATACAGCTTTAAGAATTGAAGCTGTACTTTCTGCAATTCCTTCAATAAGAGATACTTCTGTCTTTGATGCACATATAGACATTAAAAATATTGGCATAATGGAATATATCATTTTCGTAGTTGTGTCTGTTAAAAAACTAGTTATACCAGTAAAAAAGATATTACGTTCAATTCCTAACATCTTTTTCTCTTTTTTATTATTAATTTGCATACCAATTCCACCTTCATTTCTATATTATTTACTGGTATGGTTAAAAGTTTTACTAATACTATATGTTATAATCAAACTATTATAACATATAGTATTATCTGGAACAATGGTGGAAAGGTATAGCCACATGAAAAAAGCTCTGGAGAAGGCCAGGGCTTTTTCTATTATACTGCATTAATATAGTAATATGCAGTTTTATGAGTAAGAACTGTATCAGTTGATTTATTATTGTTAAATTGAACAATATCTATTCTATGTTTACCTGCTTTAATGGAATTTCCCTTTAATCCTATGTTTGTTTTATTATTGGACAACTGTTGTTTAGAATTAAAAGTACCATCTACAAATATATAGCTTAAATATTTATTATTAAATTCACTTGGAACTATTTCAACTTTTTGTGATGAATTATTTTGCTTAGTATCTATAATTGGAATATTTCCATCCTTGAATTTATTGGATGATGAAGATATATGAAATTTACCAGGTCCCATATCAGTGCTTAGATTTTTAGGTAGTTCTACTAAATCATTTTTAGCCTTGTTCGTTATATTTTGAGTTTTATTTTTTATATTGTTAGATTGCTGTTGAGTTCCACAACCTACTAGATTTATCGTAATCAGTAGGGATGTAACTATATAAAAAATTTTCTTCATTTATATCACTCTCCCCTAATTTATGATGGATATCTGCTTAAACTACAGTTAAAGTTTGTGTATTATTAAGAATAGTTATACTAGAGAATTAAAGGAAACTCCAGCTGAAAATCAAGCTGGAGTCAAATTTTACAGAAGCTCTTGCTTATAAGCCTGAATCATTTTCTTAACCATATTACCGCCAATAGATCCGGCTTCTTTTGCAGTTAGATTCCCGTTGTAACCATCTTTTAAATGTATACCTACTTCTGCAGCGGATTTTATTTTAAATTGATTTAATTTTTCTTTAATTTGTGTTGCCGCTGCTCTATTATTATATGGCATAGTAAACACTCCTTTTTGTAGTATTGTTTACTACATGATGATTATTATGTTAGTAAATTGAAGGTATTAGTGGATTATTATTCAATGTGGCAAGGATAAACTGAAATATGGTATTATTAAACTGTGAAGTTAGTTATTTTAGTATAGGAGTGTATATAAATGAAGCGATTTCTATGGTTCAATATTGAAAAATTAAGAAATGATGCTGAATACTTTCTTGTAACTTATATACTGATAATTTTTATACAATTGGCTTTCTGGTTTAAAATTGAAAACCTGGGAGATATAATTTGGGGAGCTGTTTTTAGCTTGTTTTTTCTATATCTGACTTTTATAAAAAAGAATTTTACATTAAAAGATGTATGGAAATTGTTTTGGAAAACAAACTGATTGTTCATATTATTGATATAAGGGGATGATTATATAAAAAAGGAAAGATTACTTGCAATAATAAATTTTATAGTTATATTTTTGGTATTTTTCATAGGATTCCAAATTATAAAATTAAGAGGTAACATAATTAATTATATTATACTCTCTCTAATAAGTGGGTGTATATTATACTTATACCCTAAATTTTTTGATAAAGACTAAAAAGTTTAAATAATCATTTTAACAGGCCGGATTGGAAATACAGTGGCTCAATGGAAGTAGAATAAACCCTGGGGAGAAAACTGCTCTAGGGTTTATTCCATTCTGTGATCTAACAAGTTTGAAAATTATTAAAAAGTTAATGGGATACAAGTTTCAAACCAACTATTCCTGCTACTATGAATCCGATACAAATTAATCTGATCATAGTGATAGGCTCTTTAAATAATATTATCCCTAAAATCACAGTACCAATAGTTCCTATTCCCGTCCAAATTGCATATGCTGTACCCAAAGGGAGGGTTTTTAACGCTAAGGATAAAAAATAGAAACTTGCTATCATGCCTACTATTGTAAATATGCTTGGTATGAGTTTTGTAAATCCATGCGAAAATTTTAAACCTACGGCCCACCATACTTCAAATAGGCCTGCAATGACTAATATTGTCCATTTCATAGTTTTCACCCTTTCTCATAATATACAAAAAATAAAAAAGTCACAGTTGATATTAAAAAATATCTCCCAGGCTTTTATCCTTCCGTGAACACAGTATACTGTGCGTTTTATCTTGGACCAGACCAGAAATTTTAAACTGCGGAACCCTATAAAACTTTAATCTATTAATGTTTTATTTTTTATTTAAATATTAGCAAGAAAAATATAGTTAGTCAACTATTATGCATAAACAGGTACAATTTAATTAGGTATTTTTATTTTTTATAAAATAGGTATTGATTTATAACATAAAAACATTTACAATATATTATAACGTTATCATATGTGTGATAACAGAAATTGCTTCTTTAAGCTTACTGTTTAATTTTGGTGATATTAAATCTTGTTTAAGCTACCATTTAATTTTAGAGATTATGAATCTCGTAAGAAAAGTACCTGTAGTAAGGTACTTTTCTTATTTATATAATTACTCTCTATTGAAGACCCTTTTTGCCATTTTAATGCCGCAAAAACGCTAATATGTCATCCGCTAAATTGATAAGTGTATGACCCGCTTCCTGCAGCACGATAACCTTTGAGTTGGGTACGAGGCTTCTATAGCGTTGTGCTGTCTTCAGCGAGTGAAACATTATGTCTTTTCGTCCCACGAATAAAAGGGACGGCATCGTCAATTGCGACAGTTCGGCATCTGTAAAAAGCGGAATTTTCTCCCGCCTGAAATTAAAGTTTTTCTCAATCAGTTTTTGATAATCCATTATCTCCTGTAGTATGGGTTTTCCCCGTTCACTTTACGGTACGGCCGTTCAACGCCGTTTTCTCCTAAAAGCATGTAGAATAATGACACATATGCAAAGGAAGTTTTTTGCGGACCAACACCGGCTGGGCACAGCAGAACAAGTTTATCGACCATTTTGGGATTTGCGGTGGCAAACTTTAGCGCAAGCCATGCTCCCAAGGAGATTCCGGCTATACGGGCTTTTTTGATGTACAGTCCTACAAATACATCGTGAAGCCAATCATTAAAATCAGAGCCTTCTAATTGTAACTTGTCTATGCCTTATGAAGTAAGTAAAAACTCCAGCCTGAATTTAGCTGGAGTTATGTTTTTATGTATATATATTATGTCTATATTTTCTTATATCAATTGTGGATTTATTTGGTGGAGGCGAGGGGAGTCGAACCCCTGTCCGAAAGCAGAAACGCTTGAGCATCTCCGAGTGCAGTCCTTAGTTTGAAATTCCCTCCTTCAGACGCCTAAGGACAGGCTTCTGAATTCAGTAGCTTCATAAATTCCGTTTCCAGGTCAAAGCTTTCCTGGACTCGGGGCCCCGCTATCGGCGCCAGATTCCAGATCGCGGGAATTCTGGACTGACGGTTAGCAGACTATGCTGCTAAAGCTAATTCTTCGTTATTGTTTGCGTTTATATTTAATCCCATAGTTTTTTAACGCGGGTCCACAGGTTCCCTCGACTCGCTTCTCAAACCCAACTTGCCCCCGTCGAAGCCAAATACGCCCCCCTGTAAAAAGTACTACACTCTTTAATATCCAGTGCAGTTCTTAATTATAACACCTAAATATCCATATGTCAAAAAAATATTTGAAATTCTATATCACCGTAGAATTTTATATGCATATTTTATTAATATATCTATTGATATGGAGGAAATATATGAGTGTTATACTTACAAATCTGCATTTTATATATCTCGTTTTTATAATTATAATAATTGCAGCTATGATAATGAAAAGAGATATATCTCTAATATGTATGATCGGCATTTTTATTCTTGGAATATTTGCAACAGCATCTATATCCAAATCCGTTATGGCTATATTTAACAGTCTTGTCTATGCCACAAAAGAACTTATGCCCACAATATTTATTATTTCAATAATAACTGCAATGAGCAAAGTACTGATGACAGCTGGTATAAATAGACAGCTGGTTAAGCCTTTTGAAAAGATAATAAAGTCACCTTCAACGGCTTATTGGGTGATAGGATTGGTTATGATGGTACTTTCCTGGCTGTTCTGGCCCTCACCTGCAGTGGCACTTATAGGGGCTTTGTTTCTCCCTATAGCTAAAAAGGTAGGGCTTCCAGCCATAGGGGCAGCAGTTGCAATGAACCTGTTTGGACATGGTATAGCGCTATCCAGTGATTTTATAATACAGGCGGCTCCAAAGCTTACAGCTGATGCAGCAGGAGTACCTGTATCCAAAGTAATATCTGCAAGTGTGCCACTGACCATTGTAATGGGAGTAGTTACTACAGTAAGTGCTTTTTATATGCTTAAAAAGGATATGAAAAATGGAAAAGTGGATATGAAATTTGAAGTAGAGGATGAAATGGAGGATGAACCAGGACTGCTGATATCAGAAAAACTTAGCAAAATACTGGCTGTAGCGACTATCGGAATTTTTATATTCGATATAGTTGTCATGTATATTTATAGGTTTCAAGGTGGTGATGCTACGGCTCTCATAGGTGGAACTGCTGTATTTATCTTAAGCCTCATATCAGCTATTGCATATAAGGGGAAATGCCTTGAGATGATAACGAAGGACATTGTAGAGGGACTGCAGTTTGGATTCAAGATATTTGGAGTGGTAATTCCAATAGCAGCATTTTTTTATCTGGGTGATTCAGCATTTAATGAAATATTCACAAAAGTACTGCCGGGAAACTCAAGTGGAATAGTAAACGATCTTGGAGTTGCACTTTCCAACGCAGTACCTTTAAATTCGCTTATGGCTTCGGGAACCCTTACTTTGGTAGGGGCTATAACAGGACTTGATGGCTCCGGATTTTCAGGTATATCGCTGGTAGGCTCTGTAGCACATATGTTTTCCATCTCTCTTGGAGGCGGAATAGATGTATTGACTGCAATGGGTCAGATAGCAGCTATATATGTAGGAGGAGGAACTATAATTCCATGGGCTGTAATACCTGTGGCAGCCATATGTAAAGTAGATGTATTTGAACTTACAAAGAGAAACTTGAAACCTGTAATACTGGGGCTTGTTGTAACTAGCATATTCGCAGTGTTTCTTATATAATTCATAAAATAGAGTTGACAAATTTAGTTTATATTTGTATATTTCTAAATATAATGTATTATTGACAGGAGAATATACAATGGATGATAATATTTATATAAACAGATGGAAAATATTGGCTGTAGTTTTGATATCACCTTTCATGGGAACTATAGATGGCAGTATTGTAAATATAGCACTTCCTGTTATGGCAAAACATCTTGAAGTGGGAATAAACAGCATACAGTGGGTAGTTACAAGTTATTTGATAGTGATATCGGCTTTTATACTTATATTTGGAAAGCTGTCCGATAAATTTGGGAAGGTAATTATTTTTAATTGTGGTTTCTTGATATTCGGGCTTGGATCATTTTTATGTGCAATCTCCCAGAATATAGACTTCCTGGTTTTTTCACGGGTGGTTCAGGCTTTAGGAGCTGCAATGTTTATGTCTGTAAATCAGGCTATAATTGCTGCTTCCTTTCCAAAAGGGGAAAGGGGAAGAGCACTTGGACTTTTGGGAAGTACTGTAGCTATTGGCAGCATGGTAGGCCCTCCAGTTGGCGGAATTATGGTACAAGTTTTTAACTGGCAGTCTATATTTTTTATAAACATTCCAATAGCTGTTTTTGCATTTATTGCAGGGAGAATCATACTACCTAAGGAGAAAATAGAAGAAAAAGCTCTGAATTTTGATTTAAGAGGGGCACTACTGTTTATAATTTTTATAATTTCTATTTTTTGGGCATTTTTGAGTGGAGAAGAACTTGGCTGGAGCAACAAAAAAATAATTATAAGCTTTATCCTGGGAATACTCTGTGGAATAGGTTTTTATTTTACAGAGAAGCATTCAGAAGATCCAATGGTGGATTTGTCAATGTTCAATGACAAATTTTTTGATATAAGCATACTTTGTGCGTTTATTTCTTTTTTGTGCATGTTCTGTGTAAATATAATTCAGCCCTTCTATCTTCAAAGTGCCATGAAAATATCACCTGCTGTATCCGGAATAATTATGCTGGCCCTTCCTGTAAGTATGGCCGTATTTGCACCCATAAGTGGTTATGCAGCTGATATGATAGGGCCTAAAGTACTTACGGCAATTGGACTTTTAATTATGTCTGCAGGGCTTTGTGCAATGGCTTTTCTGAATTTGAAATCAACTTATTTTAATATGGCAGTTTGTATTGCTGCTATTGGAATAGGCAACGGTATGTTTCAATCTCCAAATAACGCTATTGTAATGTCATTGGCACCGAGGAACAAACTGGGCATAGTAGGAAGTATGAATGCACTTGTAAGGAATATAGGTATGGTATCAGGTATAACTTTTTCCGTTGCACTTCTCTACAATAGAATGAGCAGTAGAATAGGCTATAAAGTTACCGGGTTCATACAGGGAAGGCCGGAGGTTTTTTTGTATGGCATGAAAGTAGTATATTTGTCTGCGGCCTTTATATGTGTATTAGGTATGATATTGACTGTGGTAAGGATTATTAGAGAATATGAATAAATTATCTTTCAATTACAATATCGCTTTCTGTACTGTTGAAAGTTTCTATAAATTCATCAGTTATTTTTTTTGTGGTTTCTTCCATATTGTGAGATCTTATAAAATCCCAACCAAGCCACTTGAATTTAAAGCCTTCAGGTATATTATTGTCTACGTCGGGGTTTAAAGATGGATACAGGTTATCTGCACATTTTGTTCCAAATTCAGAATTTAACAGGGAATCCACAAGTATGCCTACTTCTTTGATTTTTGATTCTTTTGCTACAATGCAGGACGGTCCCACCATGGCACCATCTTCCGGACATACGATTTGTAGATGTGGTTTGCTAGGACAAGCATTTGCAAAAAACCAGGGGATTATATAAAGTGCTGCACCATGGCTGCTTGACATGGCTGCTGATTTTGCCATCTCAGCTGGATGCCAGGTGTTCTTGGAATTTTCTGCCAGAGCGTTTATTCCATCATGTCCAAATTCTTTATAGTAATATAGAAGCTGGTCTTCATGAATGTCACCATCACATCCGCCTATTATTAATTTTCCCTTGTATATGGGATTTAATAGATCACCCCATGTTTTAGGTATAGGAAGATTACCAAGTTTATTTTTATCAACAAGGATTACTTCTGCAGATATGGAATACATGGAAAATACACCTTCAGGGTCGATTAATCCAAGATCCTCGAGAGATTTGTTTATGTTGCTGCTCTGGGTTGATTTGAAAAGCCCTTTGGCTGCAAAATTGTCTATTATATTGCTCCTGAACATATTTTTAAAACCAAGGCATGTGAATACATCTGGAAACTCTTCAAAATTTGGGGTCAGCAGTACCTCTTCCACAAGTTCTTTACTATGACAACCTGTGGGTGTGTAGCATTTTAAAGTTTTGTCCGTGTCTTTTTTGTATTTCTGGAGAGTGTCTTCTAAATTTTCTCTGAAGATTTGTTTCATGGGACAGCTGGTTAAACCTATAAAATTGAGATTTTTAAGGTTGGTATCCTCAGTAACGAGTATGCTTTCTAAAGCTTCATTCATAAGATCGGCCTCCTTTAAAAATAAGTCTGAATTTTCTTATATATATTGATATTTATATTATAAAAACTAATGGTGTAAATATCAATAGTTTTATCTAAAAAATCTAATAGATTGATAAAATTTATGGCATTATATTACTAAAATATTATTTACCTTGACATATAAAAAGATATGGGGTATACTCGAACCAACATTAAAGTATACTTAAATAATGTTTATTTGTGTTTAAAAATAAATTAAAAAGCAATTAAATGAAAATGATTGACTAGAAAAACTAGAGATCATGCAAATTTTAAATGAATTTAAAACTACTTGGTTTTAGTATTTTATTTGGTTTTAGTATTTTATAATGTACTAAAAGTATGGTGTAGTATATTTTTATTTAAATTTAGCATGGTCTTTTTGGGCTTCAAAATTTATTTTTAATATGCATATACTATAATAAAAAGGAGGTAATTTAATATGTCAGGTAATGTTTTATCACCACAGGAAAAACGTTTGATTTCAAATTCAAAAAATCTAAGTTCTATTTTAAGCAAGTCCAAAAGGTCAGACAGAATTGAAAAAATATACAAATCTTTTTGTAATTCACGTTCATTGGTAGATATAAACAGGGCAAAGTACTTTACGGAATCTTTTAAAGAAACAGAAGGACAACCTCTTATTCTAAGATGGGCAAAAGCGTTGTACCATATAGTAGAAAATATACCTGTCTATATTGACGATGATCAATTGTTGGTGGGAAGAGTTGGAGGCGAAGGGAAATATGGGTTGATTTATCCAGAGCTAGATGGCTGTTTCCTGGAAAATTTTGCAGAAAGTATAAGAAAAAGAGTAGAATCACCTTTTGACATCGATGAAGAGGACCTGCGCACTATTGAAGATGAGATAGCACCTTACTGGAAGGACAAAAGTTATTATGAAAGTCTAGCGAAGGCACTTCCGGAAGATGTATTAAAAGTTACTTATGATCCAAACAATATTTTTTCTTCAAGATATATAGTAAATGAAACATCTTCTATGCGTTCTGCATTACAATGGGTTCACGATTATAAAAAGGGAATCACGAAAGGGTTCAAGGCAATAAAAGAAGAAGCACAGAATAAATTGGATTCACTGGATGAGTTTAACCCCATTGATACAATTAAGAAAGCCCCTTTTCTTCAAAGTATTGTAATAGTTTCCGATGCAATAGTTTTATGGGCGCACAGACATAGCGAACTTGCAAAAAAGCTTGCTTTAAATGAAAAAGATGAAACAAGAAGACTGGAATTATTGGAAATATCGGATATTTGTAGTCATGTACCAGAATATCCTGCAAGAAATTTCCATGAAGCAATGCAGTCGCAGTGGTTTCTTCAAATGTTCTCTAGATTGGAACAAAAAACTGGGGCAACAATTTCAAATGGGCGTATGGATCAATACTTATTCCCATTTTACAAAAAAGATTTGGAAGAAGGAAAAATAGACAGGGACGGAGTTAAAGAGCTGCTCCAGTGCATGTGGCTAGGTATGGCACAATACCTTGATCTGTATGTTAGTCCAGCAGGTGCCTGCTTTAATGAAGGTTATGCGCACTGGGAAGCTGTTACAATTGGGGGAGTGGATGAAAATGGTCATGATGCTACAAATGAACTCACCTATATTTTCCTTGAGGACAAAAGGGAATTCCCATTGAACTATCCGGATTTGGCGGCACGTATACATTCAAGGTCTCCAGAAAGGTATCTAAATGAAGTTGCAGAAACAATTAAGGAAGGCTCTGGTTTCCCGAAATTGATTAATGACGAGGAAGTAGTACCTCTGCTTGTATCAAAGGGAGCCACATTTGCAGAAGCCAATGATTATGCTGTATCTGGATGCACAGAAGTGAGAATGCCAAATAGAGACACTTATACAAGTCCCTGCGCTTATATAAATCTTGGAGCAGCCATTGAATTGACACTGAATAATGGACGTCTTAAAAAATATGGCGATGAACTTTTGACAATAGAGACAGGTTCCCTGGATAAATTCAAGACATGGGAGGATTTTTGGGATGCCTATGTTAAACAACAGACCTACCTTTTAAAACAGGCATTTAAGCAGCAGTATATTGTAACAAACTTAAGAGAAAAACATTTTGCCTCACCTTTTGGTTCAGCATTACATGATTTGTGCATGAAAAACTATAAGGATTTGCACTCCGCACATATAGATGGTGGTATTGATCTGGGCTACTTTGACTTGATCGGGTTTGGAAGTGCTGCGGATTCGCTGTCAGCTATTAAAAAGCATGTATTTGATGAAAAAAAATTGACTTTAAATCAGATATGGAATGCTCTTGACAAAAATTTTGAAGGTGAGGAAGTTATAAGACAAATTTTAATCAATTCACCTTGCTATGGAAATGCAGATCCTTATGCAGATGATATTGCAAGGAATATAGACTTGGAAGCGGTTAAATTTGCAAATAAGTACTCTAAAAAAATTGGTATCTATCTTGATCTTAGATATGTTCCGGTTACATCCCATATCCCATTTGGACGGGTTATTGGAGCACTCCCTAATGGAAGAAAAGCAGGCACTGCCTTATCTGATGGATCCTCTGCATCTCATGGTGCTGATGTGAAAGGGCCTACAGCAGTCTTACTTTCAAATTATAATACTAAGAATCCTGCTTTTAAAAACAGGGCTTCCAGATTATTGAATATTAAATTGAGCCCGGCTACTGTTGCAGGTAGTGAAGGAACACAAAAATTAATTGCATTCATTAAGAGCTGGTGTGATTTGAAATTGTGGCATTTGCAGTTTAATATCATCAATCAGGAGACTTTGTATAAAGCAAAAAAAGATCCACAAAAATATAGAAACCTATTAGTTCGTGTAGCTGGATATAGCGCATATTTTGTAGATTTGTCACCTGAATTACAGGATGATATCATATTGAGAACAGAACATGAGGCGATTTAAAAAAGGAGATATGGATTCTATGGCCACACATTTAGATAACAGCGGTACTATATTCAATATACAAAATTTCTCAGTTAATGATGGACCAGGTATTCGTACTATTGTGTTCTTAAAAGGGTGCCCATTGCATTGTTTATGGTGTGCCAACCCCGAATCCCAAAGTGGAAAATATGAATTGGCTTATAGCCGGCAAAAATGTATTGGATGTGGCATTTGTAAAAATACCTGTAAAAATAATGCAATTTCAATAACAGAAAAAGGAGTTTCCATCCACAGAAACTTATGTAAAAGTTGCTTTGATTGTGCATCAAATTGTCCTTCACAGGCTCTTCACATAATGGGATATGAAAAGACTGCAGAAGAAATAGTTGATATTGTGGAAAAAGATAGCATATTTTATGCAAATTCAAATGGTGGCCTGACGTTAAGCGGGGGAGAACCTCTTTTTCAAAGTAAATTTGCAATTTTTATTTTAAAGGAAGCTAAATATCGAAAAATCAACTGTGCTATAGAAACTTCAGGTTTTGTAAAGTGGGAAGTACTGGATGAAGCATGCAGATATTTGGACAATGTTTTATATGATATAAAATCCATGAATAACAAAAAACACAAGCAGTTTATCGGAGTTTCCAATGAATTGATATTGGAGAATTTTAGTAGGATGTGTAGAAAATACAGGAACTTGCCTGTACTTGCACGTACGCCTGTGATACCTGGATTTAATGACACAAAGGAGGATATTCAGGAAATTTTTGATTTTATAAGTCAGTTTCCAAATGTAAAATATGAATTGTTACCTTATCATAGACTTGGAGAACCCAAGTATTACGCGCTTGGCAGGAAGTATCCACTAGGTGATGTGAAGCTGGATTCACAAAAAATGGATAGCCTAAAAAGGCAATTTCACAAGTGATCCATAGCTATCTTTATATAAACATAGCTATGTTTATATAAAGATAGTAACATTACTATGAATTATTTAATAAAAAGATGTAAATATGGAAGGAGACAGACGTGCATAAAATTGCAATAGGGCAGGCTGGAGGGCCTACTGCTGTTATAAATACTAGTCTGGTAGGATTTTTAGATGGTATTGATGATAATAGTGAAGTATATGGTGTATTAAATGGTTATCAGGGGTTAGTAGATAATGACCTTGTGGAACTTCAGGGTGAAACTCTGAGGCTGATAAAAAAATATAAGTATGTTTCAGGAGCATGCCTTGGTTCAGGCAGATATAATCTTACTGACGATCAAATAGAAGTAATTGTTGAAAATTTAAAATCCCATGGTATCCACTCACTTGTATTTATTGGTGGAAACGGTACTATGGCAGCTTTGCAAAAAATCAGTAATAGAGCTGATATCATGGGATATGAATTGCAGATTATAGGCATACCTAAAACAGTTGATAATGATTTGGGAAAGACGGATCATGCACCTGGTTTTGGCAGTGCAGCTAAATTTGTTGCATTCTCTGCAAGAGATATCAGTAAAGATTTGGAGTCGATGAAAAATTTTGAACAGGTTAGAATAATTGAAACCATGGGACGTAATGCAGGGTGGCTTGCTGCATCCGCCGGATTATTGAAGGAATCTGAAGAACAGGGTCCACATATAGTGTACTTGCCGGAAAACAAATTTGAAATAAAGGAATTCCTGATGGACGTTAAAAATCTGGTAAAAGAATATGGAACAGCTGTAGTTGTAGTCAGTGAAGGGATAAAATTGGATGATGAGAATCAAATTCAAAAATCTGTAACAAATGGCAGGGTCGTTTTGGGCGGAATATCTAATAATCTTGAAAATTTAGTTAGATCAAATCTGGGGTTGTCGGCAAGGGCAGAAAACCTGGGAATGAATCAGAGAAGTTTTTCACTGGCAGTTTCTGATCAAGATAGATTGGAAGCTTATGAAACAGGGAAAAAAGCAGCAAGGTTTTTAAAAGATAATTACTCAAATATTATGGTCACCATTCAAAATAGATGTTCTAAGGGATATAATTATTCTCTAGAGAGCTGTTTACTTAAAGAAGTAACCAATGAAGGAGAAAGAAGACTTCCAGATGAATTTATTAGTGATCCAAAACGGTATTATAATTGGTTGAAACCCTTGATTGGACACGATTATTTCTCCTGTCCCCCAGCTCTTGGAAGGAGAAAAGAATATGAAAAAAAATATTGTAGATTCAAGTAATAATGTAACATTATATATTCAAATAAAAAATATATTGGCTTATCGCATAGAAAAAGGAATCTGGACTCTGGGCGATTTGATACCCACAGAACAGGAGCTTATGAAAGAATTTAATGTAAGTAGAACTACCATACGTCAGGCTATTTCTCTTCTGGTTCAGGATGGTTTCCTAGAAAAAAAGCAGGGCAAGGGTACTGTAGTAAAGCATCCACATATTATGGAGAAGCTCGGCAGGCTGACTGGTTTTGCGGAAGAAGTAAGGGAAAAGGGGTTTAGCCCTCACTCCAGGGTACTTAGGTGTGAATTCAAAGATACATTTTTTTATCAAAAATATATCATGAAAATTCCTGAAAATAAAAAAATACTATTGGTGGAACGTGTACGTTTTGTTGATGATATTCCTGTAGCCGTGGAAAGTACCTACTGGCCGGAGCATATTGGTACTTTACTGAATAAATATGAGCTTGACAAGATAAACTATTATGATGTTTTGGAAAATAACAATATTTATCTGAAAAATGCAAAAGAACAAATTTCGGCAGTCAACTGTACTGCTGAAGAAGCAGATGTTTTGGGAATTTTACCGGGAACTGCAGTCTTGGAAATGACGCGATTAAGTTTTGGGCTGGATGATCTGCCCATAGAGTATACAAAAACTAGATATAGAAGTGATTATTACAAATATGATATAGAATTGAAAAGATAGGAAGGAATGTTAGCATGCCATATATATCAGGGAAGAGGTTAATTGAACATGCATGGAAAAATAAATATGCCATAGGGGCCTTTAGCATTCACAATGCTGAAGGTATCCAGGCAGTGTTGAAGGCGGCGGAGGAGGAGAGAGCACCTGTAATGATGCAGATAGGGCAAAAAGTAATTCAAAATATGGGGCTTTATGAGATGAGGAAAATGGTGGATTGTTTTATAAGAGATGTTTCCGTACCTGTATGTATACATCTGGATCACAGTCATTCCTATGAACAAACCCTGGAAGCAATCCAGCTGAGGTTTCAGTCAGTTATGTTTGATGGGTCGGCTCTGGCTTTTGAAGATAATGCAGATACTACAAGAAAAATAGTGGAATTTGCAAATGCACTCAACATTGGAGCTGAAGGCGAAATAGGTAAAATCCGAGGGACAGAAGATGACATTTCTGTAAGAGATAAAGATGCAATGCTTACCACATGTGATGAAGCCTTTAGATTCGTAGAAAAAACCGGCGTAAACTATCTGGCTGTTTCCATTGGTACGGCTCATGGAGTCTATAAAAAAACTCCCAAGCTTGCATTTCAGAGATTGAAAGATATCTCGAATGTTGTCAAAAGACCCATTGTATTACATGGGGGTTCTGGAGTCCCTGATGATCAAGTTAGAAAATCTATTTCATTGGGGGTGGCCAAGATAAATGTTGATACGGAGTTAAGACAAGCTTTTGCAAAAGGAGTTTATGAGACTTTGAAAAATAATCCTGAAGAGTATCAATTGGGAGTGCTGCTTGGTAATGGAAGAGAAGCAATGAAGGAAAAAGTCAAGGAAAAGATAAAACTGTTTGGCTCTGATAATAGAGCCGATGAATTTTAAAAAATAGGAGATAAGGATTATGAAAATAGGATTTATAGGTCTTGGAATCATGGGTGAATCCATGTGCGAAAATATATTGAAAAAAAGTAGGGAGAAGGTTTTAGTTTTTGACCTGAACTCAGAAAAAATTGAAAAATTAGTTTCTATGGGCGCTGAGGCTGCAGCTTCCTCTTTAGAAATAGGGAAAAAGTGCGATGTGATTTTGACCATGGTTCCCAAAAGTGAGCATGTTGTGGGAGTTTATGAGGAATTATTACCTGTTTTAACGGAAGGGAAGCTTCTCATAGAGATGAGCACTATAGATCCATCTGTTTCCAGAAAACTTTCAGCTGAGGTAAGAAAAAAGGGAAGCCAAATGATAGATGCACCTGTTGTAAAAAGTAAGGCTGCAGCAATAAAGGGAGAACTTGGAATTTATGTAGGCGGCGAAAAGGATGCTTTTCAAAGAGCAAAATCAGTACTTGAATATATGGGTAACAACATAATATACATGGGGTTAAATGGTTCAGGCCTTGTGATGAAAATATGTCACAATATGCTTGTTTCGCAAATTCAAAATGGGGTTAATGAAATGGTGACATTGGCGGAGAAGTCAGGACTTAATATAGATGATGTATTTACAGCAATATCCTATGGAGGAGGTCAGAATTTCTACCTGGACAGCAAAAAAAATGCCATAAAAAATAATGATTTTACTACCGCCTTCTCGGTTGAAAATATGAATAAAGATATAAATATAGCAGTAAAACTTGCTGGGGAGTTAAATTTGAATTTGCCAGGAGCCCAAAATTCAAGGGAAGTTTATAAAAAAGCCATGAATGAAGGTTATGGGAAAGAAGATTTTTCAGCTACTATCAAAGTAGTTAAAAGTATGTAGAAATCATGGAGGATGGACTATCTATAAGCTCATCTAATCCATATATTTGGCTAAAGATTTTCCACCTCTATTATAGAAAAAATTTCTTAATGCCAGAGCTGCTCCACCCAAGAATTTATAATTATACTCTATTTTACTTATACTTATAATGTCTGTTATATTGGCGTTGTCTGTAATATATTCCAGATGTAATTTTAATTTATCTATAAAAAAATCATAATTGAAGGCTTCACCATAAAGGACTACCTGTTTAGGATCATATAGAGTAATAGCTGTGGATAGGGCCGATGAAAAATAAAACATGGCTTTGTTAAGAATATCAGTTATATTTTCGTCTCCATTTTGAGAGCTTCTAACTATATTAAGCAGATTTATATTTTCGGGATTACCTTCAGTGATTTCGAAGAGAAATGGAGTTTTGCTTCTGGAAAATATTTTTCTGACACTGGAAAAAATAGCATTTTGAGAAGCTACTGTTTCAAGGCAGCCTCTTTTGCCGCATTTGCACAATTGCCCATTTTGTTTAACTATTATATGACCTAGTTCACCTGCATTATTGTTGCTGCCTTGATATATTTCATTGTTGATAATGATAGCCGTACCTATTCCCGGACCATATTTTACGAATATCATGTTATTTTCTTTGAATTGAGAAGATTTTAAGTCAATCTCAGCCATGGCCAATGCACGTACATTATTGTCAATACACACTGGAATGTTAAATTGCTTTTCAAATAGCTCTTTTATAGGGAAATTTTTTTCAAAAATACCATAGCTATCTTTGCTTATACCATTCAAAATATCTACGGAGCCAATTATCCCTATACCTATTCCTAAAATATCATGTTTTTTAACATTGTATTTTAAAAATAAATTACTACAAGTATGACTTATAAACTGTAAAATATTTATACCGTAACCTCTGTCCTCCTGAGGAATATCAAATTGCCGGTTATCCAGCACATCACCCTTTAAATTGCAGAGCCCGATGCCAACGGTATCACTTTCAATGGAAATACCAACTATATATTTAAAATTATAATTTATATCTATAAGTATTTTTTTTCTCCCTATTCTTTTATCAGTTTCTATTAGTCTGCCTCTTTCAACGAGAATACCCTCTTCCTTCATTTCATTTGTTATTATAGTAACTGCGGCAGGAGTTAAACTAATAATATCTGATATATCCTTACGGGGAATAGCACCAAAATTTTTTATTGCCATAAGTATATTTTTCCTATTTGCTGTTTTTAAGTCTGAAAAATTGACACCTTTTTTTATCATTGTAAAACTCCTATCCATGAAATGTAAGTATATCTTTTTCTTTCTAACTCATTATAGACTATTAAAATATTTTATGACAAGTATTATATGATAAATTTAAATTAATTAATTATTTTAATTAATTATTGACATCAAAAAATATCTATGATATGATTAATTAAACGCATAGAAAATAAGTGAATAAAGCTGATCAGAAAAACTGAAGGCTGGTGTTCGTCTTAAAATTGAATTATTTTAAGATGCATATTGGCTTTTTTTGTATGTTGAAAATTTGTAAATAGGGGGATAAGTATATGAAAAAGAGAAAACTTATAATTTCAATACTGGCAGGTATATTGGGAACTAGTATAATCATGTCTGGATGTGGTCAGCAGAGTTCTGGTGAAAAGTCGGATTCAGGCAAACAAGTAACCATAGTCTGGAAAAGGGGTCAGGATGCAACACCGGCGGCTTCAAAAATAGTGGAAGCTTTTGAAAAGAAAAACCCCAACATAAAAGTTAAAATTGAAAATTTGCCTTCCACGTCGACAGAACAGCACAATGTTTATACAACAGCACTATCCACAGGAGATAGCAGTATAGATGTGGTTACCATGGATGTTGTTTGGGCAAGTGAATTTTCATCGGCAGTATGGCTTCTACCACTGGATAAATATTTTACTAAAGATGCACAGAGCAAATTTTTTTCAGGAAATATTGATTCTGTAAAATACAAAGGAAGTATTTATGGAGTACCATTTTCTACAGATGCAGGAGTACTGTTTTATAGAAAAGATCTGATTCCTACGCCTCCAAAGACATGGGATGAATTAATAAAAATAAGTAAGGATAACATAGGGAAAAATGGAATAAACCAGGGAATATTGTTTCAAGCATTTCAAAATGAGGCAATAGTCTGCAATGCTTCTGAATTCATATTTGGTAATGGTGGAAGCATCATTGACAACAATGGGAAAGTCGTGATAGATTCACCACAATCAATTGCCGGAATAAAAATAATGAAAAATCTGATAGATCAGAATGTTGCCCCGAAAGGTGTAGTTACATATAAACCACAGGATTGTACGGATCAGTTTGTACAGGGTAAAACTTTATTCATGAGGAACTGGCCGCTTAATTATACGGTTGTAAATGCGGAGGGTTCAGCTGTTAAAGGAAAAGTTGGAATAGCACCTATGCCAATAGGTCCAGATGGGACAGAACCAGGAGCTACGCTTGGTGGATGGAATTTAGGTATAAACAAGAATTCAAAACATCCGGAAGAAGCATGGAAATTTATTCAGTTTGTTACAGGCGATGAAGGACAGAAGATAAATGCTATTGAAGGGTCATATATGTCAACAAGGGAAAGTTTATATTCTGACAAGGAAATATTGGCCAAATTTCCACAATATAAAGATTTACTTCCTATATTGAAGGTTGCAAAGCCTAGACCGGTTTCTCCATATTATGCAAAGATATCGGATGCCCTGCAGGTCAATCTTCATAAAGCGATTACAGGTGAAGTTCCTATAGATAATGCATTAAAAAATGCTGCAAAGGATTTGAAAAATATAAACAATAAATAGAAAATAAAGGGACTGAGCTAATTAATATATTTTTAGCTTGGTCCTAAAGCAACGTGGAGGGATTGCAGTATGGGCTGGACAAGACGTAATGCAAATAGAAGAGACCTTTCTGAAAAAAGATTGGGATATTTGATGGTAGCGCCTGCATTAATTGTAATAATCATGATCGCAGTGTATCCAATAATAAAAACATTTTGGAATAGTTTTTTTGATATGCAGCTTCAAAATCCAGGTGCAACCAGGTTTATCGGTATAAAAAACTATGTAAAAATGGGGACAGATCCGGTGATTTGGCAGGGACTGAAAAATACATTCTATTTTACCTTTTTTTCAGTAATAATTGAATTGGTACTGGGCTTTGTACTGGCATTGATTATGAATGCCAATTTTAGATATAAGGGGATAGTGAGGACTTCAATACTTATACCCTGGGCCATACCTGGAATTATTGTCGCCTTGATCTGGCAATTTATGTTCAATGATAAATTAGGTATAATAAATGAATTACTCATAAATATGCATATAATTAAAACTCCTGTATTATGGCTTGGAACTGTTGGATATTCCATGTGGGCTATAATAATAGCCGATGTTTGGAAACAACTGCCCTTTATGGCGCTATTACTTCTAGCAGGACTTCAAACCGTTCCAAAAGAACTTTATGAAGCAGCGGATGTAGATGGAGCCGGATATTTTAGAAAATTTTGGAGTATAACTTTACCATACATAAAGAATATAGTCATTGTGGTGTTGCTTTTTAGAATAATTGGAGCCCTCAGAATATTTGATACCATATATGGAATGACTGCCGGAGGACCTGGAAATTCCACAATATCCATTATAATGTATGCATATAAACAGCTATTTAATAATCTGGATATTGGTTATGGTTCGGCAGTTGCCATGCTGGCTTTTGTAATAATATTTATATTGTGTTTAATTTATCTTAAACTTTTGAGCTCTGAGGATGAGAAGTAAAAGCTATAGGGAGGTACTGACCATGAATTATAGAATAACAAATAAGATATTTTTTATAATACTGGTAATTCTAGTAGTTATAATATCACTTTTCCCGGTTTACTGGCAGTTTATTGTATCCATTAGAAGTTCTGCACAACTAAATAACTCAGATATGAGTTTGCTTCCCCATGGAATACATCTGGAAAACTATATTTATATTTTTACTCAAACTGATTTTTTAAAGTATATATTAAACAGCCTTATAGTTTCCATTACCTCGACTATAATAAGTTTGGTTATAGGAATATTTTGCTCTTATGCAGTCGCAAGGCTTGATATTAAAGGAAAAAATTTTATACTGGCATTTGTGCTTTCGGTATCGATTTTTCCTGGAATAGCCTTAGTCAGTCCATTATTTATAATATTCAAACAAACACAATTGTTAAATACCTATTGGGGATTGATACTTCCATATATTACTTTTTCTCTTCCTCTTGCTATTTGGAATCTACAGGCTTTTTTCAAGGTTATACCCAAAGAGGTGGATGAATCTGCAAAAATTGATGGAGCATCACCATTTACAATATTTTTAAAAATAATAATGCCGCTTGTTACACCAGGTATATTTACTACTTTTATAATGGTATTTATAACGGCCTGGAATGAATTCCTTTTTGGGCTTATTTTTGCTACGAACGGGGATATAAGAACTGTACCGGTAGGTATAGTTATGCTTCAGGGTGAATACAATGTGCCTTGGGGTCAAGTATCTGCAGCGTCTATTATAGCTACAATTCCGGTTATAGTACTAGTACTGATTTTTCAAAGAAGAATCATATCTGGTATTACAAGTGGAGCAGTTAAAAGTTAAAGGAGTGATTTTTAGTGGCTAATTTATCCTTAAAACACATATATAAAATATATTCTGGCAATGTTACGGCGGTAAAAGATTTCAACCTTGAGATAGACGACAAGGAATTTGTTGTTTTTGTAGGGCCTTCAGGTTGTGGAAAATCCACCATATTGAGAATGATAGCTGGGCTGGAAGATATTTCTAGAGGTGAATTATATATAGGAGGAGAATTAAAAAATAATATTCCGCCTAAAGATAGAGATATAGCCATGGTGTTTCAAAATTATGCATTATATCCCCATATGACTGTATATGGTAATATGGCATTTGGATTAAAGCTTAGAAAAATACCCAAGAAAGTTATAGACAGCAAAGTTAGGGAAGCAGCAAAAATTCTTGATATTGAGCATTTGCTGGATAGAAAACCAAAAGCCCTGTCAGGAGGTCAAAAACAGAGAGTTGCAATGGGAAGAGCCATAGTAAGAAATCCAAAGGTATTTCTAATGGATGAACCTCTGTCTAATCTTGATGCAAAACTTAGAGTCCAGATGAGAACGGAGATAGCAAAGCTTCATAAAAAACTTGAAACTACATTTATCTATGTTACCCATGATCAGACGGAAGCCATGACCTTGGGAACAAGGATAGTGGTCATAAATGATGGTATAGTGCAGCAGGTTGATACCCCACAGCAGATATATAATCATCCCGCAAATATTTTTGTGGCCGGATTTATAGGAAGCCCTCAGATGAACTTTATAGATGCCAGGGTTGTAGAAGAAAATGGTAAATTTGTTCTGCGGTTCGATAACGAATCATTACCGTTAAATGAGGAACATAGTAGAATTATCAGAGAAAAAGGATATATGGATAAAGATGTAATTATGGGGATAAGACCGGAAAATATAGATAGCAATGAGAAATCTATTGACAGGTACGGCAATTCTGTAGTTAGTGCCAGAGTAATTGTAACAGAGCTTATGGGATCTGAGACATTTTTATATTTAAGTAAAGGAAAAACTGATTTTACTGTAAGAGCAGCAGGTACTTCGAAAATAGGGGTAGGAGATAATATAAAAGTAGCCTTTGATAATAGTAAAGTACATATATTTGATAGAGAAACACAGCAAACCATAATCTAATTTTAACTTCAAGTAGTAAAAAATTAGGAAAAGTTGTTGGAGGATTAACTAAAATAAGGAGTTGTTTGGTTATGAATATTAAAGTAGCCTTTTTCCCATTTGCACGTACTACATTTTTTATGCCGGATGCCAGGGAAAACTTTAAAAGATCCTGTAAAATGCTTGGAGGAATTTTCGACAATATCATAAAACCAGATGAACTTATCACTTCTCTAGAGATATTGGGCGAGTTTGCTGATAATATTTCAAAGCCGGATTTGATTATCTATCAATCTACGACCTTCATTGGTGGAGATTTTGTTACAGAATTAACACGCCGTTTTGACTGCCCCATAGTGATCTGGGCAGTACGTGAGCCTTCAATGGATGGAGGGCGTTTGAAGCTTAATTCCCTTACAGGTGCTTTTTCTGCCGGTAACAGTGTATATACCCAGGGGCATAAACACAAATTTGTATTTGGAAATCCAGATGAAGATGAATTGGTTAAAAGGATAAGTGATATAGGAGAAGCTGTTGACGTGATTAAAAAATTAAAGAACCTGGTAATTGGAGTTATTGGCTCTCAGCCAGCAGGTTTTGGATTTGGAGCCATTGATGAATCAAAGCTTGCAGCTACTTTTGGTTCTAGAATTTCTCAAATTGAGGCATCACAGATAATGGAAAAAGCCGCGGAATATAGTATTGATGACATATCACCAGCCCTGGAAGAACTAAAGTCACGTACTATAGCCTGTGATGCCGTATCCCCTGAAAGTTTGGAAAAATATGCACGTTTGCGTACAGCTTATCAGGAATTTGTAGTAAATACGGGAGCTGATGCCGTAGCTTCCAGGTGCTGGCCTGATTTTTTCGAGAAATTTGATGCTCCCGTCTGCACCGTATTGTCAATGATGAATGATAATGGCGTGGCATCAGCTTGTGAGACGGATGTAGTAGGGGCATTGACAATGTTTATAGCTTTACAGCTTACTAAAAATGCCGTGTATTTTGGAGATCCGGTAGCTGTAGATGAAAAATGCGATAGTATTGTTTATTGGCATTGTGGGGCAGGTGCAAGTTCTCTTGCCTGTGAAAGAGAGGGCGCGAAAATTGGAGTACATCCAAACCGTAAAATTGGACCAACTATGGAATTTGGATTAAAAAATGGGACTGTTACTGTGCTAAGACTTGGAAAATATTCAGACGGTTTCAGAATGTTTGTTTATAAGGGTGAAGCCCTGAATGAACCCAGAAAGTTCTTTGGAACTTCAGTAACTGTAAAACCTGAAGGGGGAAAGGCTGAAGAAAAAATAGCAAAATTTGTGGAAGACGGATGGGAACCCCATTTTGTGGTTGCCTATGGCGATATAGTTACTAAGATTGAAGTCATGTGCCACATATTGAATATAAAAATATATCGATATTGATTTAGAATTGCAAACAAGGAGGAAAGTATTGTGAATCAGCAAGAACTGGCAGAATTAAATCCTCATATAAGAATAAAGTCTCCATATGACGATGATTTCATAAAATATGGAAGATTAATAGAAGATTATAATTTTAATGAAATAATACAATATATGGAGCAAAATACGTCTATTCCTGGGAACGGCAATACATATCTGGCATCAGTCCCTGAAATGGAAAATACTAAAATAAAAGATAGGCTCCAGAGCGAATTTTATGGAGAGATGCCTATAGAAATAGGGTACTGTAATGGACCAAATTCTACGTTGAATGGACTTGAATATCACATGGGAAGTGAAATAGATGTAGCTGTTACAGATTTGGTACTTTTCCTTGGACAACTTAGGGATATACAGGATAATAAATATTCATCCAGTAAAGTTGAAGCTTTCTTCATTAAAAAGGGGACTGCGGTACAAATTTATGAAACTACCTTGCATTTTGGCCCCTGTAAAACCTCAGAAGAAGGATTCAAATGTATAGTTGTTTTACCCAGAGGAACTAATGAACCATTGAAAAATAATAAAAGCAGATATAAAGATAAGCTTCTATTTGCCAGGAATAAATGGCTTTTGGTTCATGGAGATAAAAAAAATCTAATCGAAAATGGAGCTTATGCAGGAATAGATGGGGAAAACATTGAGATAAAAATCAAGTAAAATGCTTATAAAGAGGGGAAATAATTGTGAGGATCAGAGATAAAGAAAATGGTTTTAGTTTGTTGATTGACGAAAAGGAACTAATAACCCATAGCATTCAAAACCCATGCATTTATGTTGGAAAAGGCAAGGCAGACTATAATATGTTTAGGGGAAACTTTGATATAAAAGACCATATATTTGAAAAAATAGCACTAAATGAATTTAATTTAGTAGAAGATAATAATGGGGTTACAATTACTTTTTTTAGAAAAAATATTTATTCCCTGAAAGTAAAATTTTATGAAGATAAGGGAAGGAGTATAATTGAATTTTTAGAAAATCCATATAAATTCAATAGATTGTGGATAAGAATAAAAGCTGAAAGTGGAGAACATGTATATGGGTGTGGAGAGCAATTTTCATATTTTGATCTTAGGGGAAGAAATTATCCATTGTGGACTTCTGAACAGGGTATCGGCAGGAATAAGAGTACTTATGTCACTTTTTTAGCAGATTCAATGGGTAAATCCGGCGGAGATTATTATACTACATTCTTCCCGGAACCGACTTTTATTTCCAGCAGGAAATATTATTGCCATGTTGACGGCAGCTCCTATATGGATTTTGATTTTAGCAACAGCAATTTTCACGAACTGCAGATATGGGATGTGCCTAAAAGGATAATTTTTGAATCCGGAGAAAATTATCTGGAACTAATCATGAAATTAACTGGATTTTTGGGAAGACAGCCAGAACTTCCAGAGTGGGTTTATAACGGAGTGTGGCTTGGAATACAGGGTGGAACTGATGTAGTGCTCGGTAAGCTAAAAGATGCTTTGGAAAAAGGAGTCAAGGTGAGCGGCATATGGGCCCAGGATTGGGAGGGAATCAGGATTACCTCTTTTGGAAAAAGACTCATGTGGAACTGGACCTGGGATAAAAATTTGTATCCTGATTTAGATAAGATAATCAAGGAATTAAAGCAAAAAGGAATAGGATTTTTAGGATATATAAATCCATATTTAGCTGTTGAAGGCTCTTTATTTAAAGAAGCCAGTAAAAATGGATATCTGGCAAAAGACAAAGATGGGAAAGATTATCTTGTGGAATTTGGAGAATTTTATGCCGGAATAGTTGATTTTACTATGCCGGAAGCTTGCAGATGGTATAAATCCCTAATAAAAAGAGAAATGATAGATTTGGGACTTTCAGGTTGGATGGCAGATTTTGGAGAATATCTTCCAGCCGATGTTGTTTTAAAAAATGGAATGAGTCCTGAAATAATGCACAATGTCTGGCCCGCAATGTGGGCTAGAATAAATAGAGAGGCAGTGGAAGAATCCGGAAAGATAAATGACATTGTATTTTTTATGAGATCAGGCTCCACGGGAAGTCAGAAATATTCTACCATGATTTGGGCGGGAGACCAAAATGTAAACTGGAGCCTTGATGATGGACTGGCTTCTGTAATTCCGGCCGCTTTATCACTTGGTATGACTGGGTATGGATTACATCACAGTGACATAGGAGGATATACTACATTGTTTGAAATGAAGAGAACAAAGGAGTTATTTATGAGGTGGGCGGAAATGGCTGCATTTACACCTATAATGAGAACTCATGAGGGTAATAGACCGGAGGATAATTGGCAATTTGATTCAGATGATGAAACTATATGTCATTTTGCTAAAATGAGTAGGGTATATAGCTCGTTGGCAGAATATACTAAATCCATAGTGAAAGAAAATTCACAAAAAGGTATTCCACTGCAGAGACCATTATTCATGCATTATGAGAATGATGAAAAATGTTATACGATTAAATATGAATATTTGTATGGAAGGGATATTTTGGTAGCACCTGTCTATAAACCCGGTAAACGCATGTGGAAATTGTATTTGCCAGAAGATAATTGGGTGCATTTATGGACGGGAAAAGAGTATGAAGGTGGAGAAATCAGTATACAGGTTCCTATTGGACAGCCTTCTGTATTCTATAGAAAAAACTCAGAATATAAAGATCTATTCAAAAAAATTGGGAATATAGAATACGGGGGATTTTGATAAAAATACATTGGTGATATTAATATCACCAATGTATTTTTCAGTGCAATTATTTGAGGTTCAAGGCAGTATCTGCTGCCTGCATATCCATTTTAAATTGCTTTTGTGGATCATGAGCGTTATAGAATCCTTTGCTTATCATGTATTCTGTAATTTTTTCATGCATACATATAGCATCATCTAATTGTTTTTTCAATATGTTTCTAACTTCCGGTGAAGCTGTCTCTGAAATGGCAGAAGCGTAATTTTTCATACTTGCCTTTGTGGATGCCAAGAAATCGGCAGCTATCATTTGATCATTCATTGTTACACCCCTTTTCTCATTGTTTCCATATTATACAGGATTTCCTGCCAGAGCTCTTTTGGCTAAATCGGATTTCTGCATCAAAGTTTTCAATTCTGTGATTTGAGTTCTTGTTTTGGTTATGTCATCCTGTAGAATTTGTTTTAATTGAGGATCAGTAACCTGAGAAATTGCACTTGTTGCTTTTGTAAGGCAAAGATTTTTGGAAGAAAGTATCTCGTGAAGTTCCAGTGATTCACGAGGAGTAATTGTCTGTTGCATCATGAATATCGCCTCCTTATTTGTACAATTATATTGTTACCCAAATATAAATAAATATGAAAAAATTTACTTGCATATAAATTCATATAATGTAAAACATATGTTTATGAAAAGTAGATTTATAATTTATGGGCTGCTGGGATGGTGTATGGAAATAGTTTGGACTGGTTTTGGAGCACTGCTTCAGGGAAACTTGAAATTGCCTGCTTTCACATATATATGGATGTTTCCCATATATGGAATGGCGGTTTTCCTTGAACCTGTTCATGATAGAATCAGAAACTGGCCGGTTGTTTTGCGGGGAGGCGTGTATACACTTGTTATTTTTTTTATGGAATATGCTACCGGCTATGCAATAAAGTTTCTGGTTGGAGATTGTCCTTGGAATTATGGTAGATGTGCCTATTCAATAAATGGAATTATAAGGCTGGATTTCATTCCAGTGTGGTTTGTAGTCGGACTTCTATTTGAAAAGGTGCATGATATGCTTTCGAAATTTACGATTGTAAAGAGGGATTCCTAAAATTGAACGCCATTGTTTGTGATATGATAATATTGAAATAAATAATATAAAATCGTTGTCAGTAAGATGTTTATATATTTTTAAGGAGGAACATTCAATGGAGGTTCTAAGCAGAGAACTTGCTGAAAGAATAGTAGAAAGGACTATGAAAGCTGTCAATAAAAATGTGAATATTATGAATGACAAGGGAATAATTATAGCATCCGGTGATAAAAATAGAGTGGGCAATGTTCATGAGGGTGCAATTCTTGCAATTGAAAGAAAATCTGAATTCAATATTGATGAAAAGCAGTGCAGGGAGTTGAATGGAGTACAGCAGGGAACTAATGTAGTCATTGAGTTCCAGGATCATGTTGTGGGAGTAATTGGTATCACAGGCAAAAGGGATGAGGTTATAGGTTATGGTAAATTGATCAAGATGACTGCAGAGATGATGATAGAGCAGGCATATGTCATGAGGGAACTTGAATGGAGCAACAGGATCAAAGAGGATATGATAATATCCCTTATAAACAACAATCAAGTATCATTTCGCCTGCTTCAAAAATATACGAAAAAATTCAAACTGGATTATAATTATCCCATGGCAATTTTTATTGTAAAGGTGGATTTTAAAAAGATTTCACGGAGAAAAGATCTGGATTTATTGAACAATATAGTAAAAATTCTCGAAGGAGCACTCAAGGAGTCACTTGTGGCAGTTATCGATTCAAAGACGATTGTTCTCATATACAAATGTCCTACTATCCATTACAAGACAATAAACTGCATGGACAGAATAAAGAAAATTCATGAGAAAATACAGAAACAAACTGATAATGATGTCAAAATATCAGTGGGAAAAATATATAATAAATTATCCGATATACATAAATCCTATGAAATAGCAAATCAAACTCTCATTTTTGGACAAAAAAATCATCCCGGCGATAATGTATATATTTTTGATTTTCTAAAATATGAGATGTTGTTTGCGCAGGATAATGCCCAATGGAAGGTTAATGAATTGAGAGAGTACTATAATATGATTGCTGTAAACGATAAAAATGGTGAATTAAGGGAAACGCTTAAAGTATTTATAGAGGAAAATGGCGAACTGAACAAAGTATCCAACAGGTTGTTTATACATAGGAATACCCTGAATTACCGTCTTAATAAAATATACAAGCTTACGAATATGAATCCAAAAAAATATATCGATTTATTCTGGCTTTATTGCTCCATTATTGATTTTAAAACAAATGAAAGTTAATTCAACTTTTAATTTATGCATATAAATAGAATTAATCATATATTCGAACAAAGTTTTGTGCAACTGAATATTGTTTCCCCTATTGAAAAGTATTATTTTATATATAATAATGGCTTGATTTGGGGGGATTAAATATGAAAAAAGAGTCTAATATTTTACTGGCACCGGATTCATTTAAAGAAAGTATGACAGCAAGAGAAGTGTGTGACGCCATGGAAAAGGGTATCAAAAAAGTAGACAAAAATATTAATTGCATGAAGATACCAATGGCAGATGGCGGAGAAGGTACAATGCAGTCTCTGGTTGATGCTACGCAGGGTAGTATATATAAATTAAAGGTAGTTGGACCGCTTGGGAATGAGGTAGAAGCTGAATACGGTATACTTGGAGATGGCAAGACAGGAATTATAGAAATGGCTAGTGCAAGTGGAATTGCATTGATTCATCCTGAAGATAGAAATCCACTTGTAACAACAACCTATGGGACAGGACAGCTTATAAGGGCAAGCCTGGATCGTGGAGTAAAAAAATTGCTCATAGGTATCGGTGGAAGTGCAACCAATGATGGAGGTGCAGGAGTTGTTCAGGCATTGGGTGGAAGATTGAAGGATAACTCCGGAAGAGATATTGGATTTGGCGGAGGGGAGTTGGGAAAACTGTCTTCTATAGATTTGTCCGAATTTGATATACGGCTTAAGGAAGTGGAAGTAGAAGTTGCCTGCGATGTTACAAATCCTCTTTGTGGAAGCAATGGGTCATCAAATGTATTCGGACCACAAAAAGGTGCAAGTAGTGAAATGATAAAAATACTGGATGATAATTTAAGACATTATGCCTGTATAATTAAAAATAAGCTTGATATAGATGTATTAAACATACCCGGGGCTGGCGCAGCAGGAGGATTGGGAGCCGGACTCATGGCATTTTTGAATGGAAAACTTCAAGCTGGCATCGATATAGTAATAAGATACTCCAACCTTGAGGAGAATGTAAAGGCTGCAGATTTGGTTTTTACAGGGGAGGGAAGTATTGATTTCCAGACACAATATGGTAAAACTCCAATGGGTGTGGCCAGAATGGCCAAGAAATACGACAAACCGGTGATAGTACTGGCAGGAAATATAGGAAAAGGTATAGAAGTACTTTATGAAAAGGGTGTGGATTCAATTTTCAGTATTGTTCAAGGTGTTACAACTTTGGGAAATGCCCTTGAAGATGGAAGTAAAAATGTAGAAAAGACTATGGAAAATATTATGAGGCTGATGAAGTTGTAGAAACTGTATTATTTTAATGAAATGAGGTGTTAGTATTGAAGCGGAATATTCTTGTCCTGATTACACTTGATGAAAGAAGCAAAAAATTCCTGGAGCAAAAAGATCCATCTGCTGATTATGTATATGAAACTCTTGAAACAGTTGGAAGAGAACAGGTTCAGAATGCCAATATCATTATCGGGAATCCGCCTGTGGATATGATAAGGGGATCTGAAAATCTTGAATGGCTTCAGCTTGAAAGTGCCGGAGTAGGGAGATATGCAGATAAAGATGTACTTCCTGACGGTGTTGTGCTTACCAATGCATCTGGAGCATACGGACTTGCCATATCAGAATATATGCTAGGGGCTTTACTTGAGCTGTATAAAAAGCTTCATTTATACAGGGACAACCAGGCAAAACAGGCTTGGAAATATGAAGGGAAAGTAAAATCAATTTGTGGATCTACGGCTTTAATCGTAGGGTTAGGTGATATAGGAGGCGAATTTGCCAAAAGGGTGAAGGCACTTGGAGCCTATACCATAGGAGTAAGACGTAAAAATCCGAATAAACCGGATTATCTGGATGAACTTCATTTCATGGATGATCTGGAAACCTTGTTACCCCGGGCGGATATCGTGACTTTGAGTCTGCCGGCTACAAAGCTTACAAACAAGATCATAAATGATAGAACATTGAAGCTGATGAAGAAAGATGCAGTGCTTGTCAATGTTGGGCGTGGAAATGCCGTTGATACTGATGCACTCTGTGATGCCCTTGAAAAGGGATATCTTCTGGGGGCTGCATTGGATGTGACAGATCCTGAACCTCTTCCGGAGGGACACAGGCTCTGGGGAATAAAGAATGTAGTCATTACACCTCATGTTTCTGGAGGGTACAGTCTGAATGAAACTTATGAAAGGATTGTAAGGCTGAGTATAGATAATCTGGAAGCGTTTGTTTCTGGAAAAGATATCTCAAATATTGTAGATCTTTCCGCAGGATACTGACTTGACGGAATGAAATGATAATGCAGCCGTGAAATGTTCCCCTATGGTATATGGGGAACATTTCAAAAGCTGCATTGTCTCTTTCTAATTGTGATTGTTTTTTATAGAATGTTTCTTTGCATTGCGATTGCCATTTTGTGCCTCACGGCTTATAGGTGTCTGACAATTGCATTTGCGCTCTCTTACCTCTTTTTTGTCTATCTGACTGTCTTTGGTCATATCAATCACTCCTCTATCGGATTGGCTTTTTTATTGCCTGTCTTGGCCTTGCCCTGGATTTCTCCAACGGGAGAACCATTATTTTTGGGGAATTTCATTTTCTTGTTGCTTTCAGTACCGTGGGGATCACTTGGACTTGGTCTTCTCATACCTGACTTAGCCATAAATAAATTTTCCTCCTAGTTCATTTTTACTATTATGTTGTTCAAGTTAATCCACATTTATACCTGAAAATATATAAATTATGATATAATATTTCCAGGAAAGTAAAATGTTTTCATAGAAAATCGTAGAAAGGATGTGAAAATACTGATTTTAAAAATCAGTAAAAAATATGTTTGCAAATAAATTTTCAAATAGAATGGACAGGCTTGGAACCGAATCCGCTTTTGAGGTACTTTCAAGGGCTAAGCAGCTTGAAGGCCGGGGAATTGATGTAGTGCATTTTGAAATAGGCGAACCGGACTTTGATACACCCGGGAATATAATAGAGGCTGCCAAAAGAGCGTTAGACAGTGGATATACCCACTACTCGCCAGCTCAGGGATATCTGCCGCTGCGGGAGACAATAGTGGATTATACTAAAAAATACAAAAATGTTGATACGAATCAGGAAGAAGTTGTGGTCGTACCCGGTGGCAAGCCTATTATTTTTTATACTATATTGTCGCTTGTAAATCCAGGAGATGAAGTAATATGCCCAAATCCGGGATTCCCAATTTATGAATCCATGATTAACTTTGTAGGCGGAATAGCTGTACCACTGAACATCAGGGAGGAAAACAATTTCAGGCTGGATGTAGATGAACTGAAATCGAAGATAACATCCAGAACTAAACTTTTAATTATAAATTCACCTGCCAACCCAACGGGCGGGGTGCTTACAAAAGAGGATATAAATTCCATTGCACAGACGTTGAAGGGCAGGAATATATATGTACTGTCAGATGAAATATATACGAGAATTAACTATGGTAATATTCCATCAAAATCAATAGCATCCATACCATACATGAAGGATTGGACAATCATTTTGGACGGTTTTTCAAAGACTTATGCAATGACAGGATGGAGGCTTGGTTATGGGATAATGAACAGTGAACTGGCCCAGAAAGTTACTGATCTCATGATAAATTCCAATTCCTGTGTGGCTGGATTTACACAGATTGCAGGTATAGAAGCACTTACCGGGCCACAGGATGAGGCAGACAGGATGGTTGAAGAATTAAAGGAAAGGAGAAAAGTAATTGTAGATGGACTGAATAGTATAAAAGGTATGAGCTGCAAGAAGCCAGAGGGAGCTTTTTATGTATTTCCAAATATAAAAAGTACGGGAATGAAGAGCAGTGAACTGGCGGATTATCTGCTTAATGAAGCGGGAGTGGCAGCTCTCTCCGGAACAAGCTTTGGAAGCTGTGGAGAAGGATATTTGAGATTGTCCTATGCCAATTCAATAGATAAAATAGAGGAAGGTCTGGAACGCATACAGAAAGCCCTTCAGCGTATTTAAAATTGATTTGCAAGGGAGATATTGAAATGGATGGAAGAAGCAGCGGTATATTGATGCACATCACATCTCTGCCTGGACAATATGGAATAGGAACTTTTGGGAAAAGTGCCTATGAATTTGTGGATTTTATGGTCAAAGCCGGTCAAAAATACTGGCAGGTGCTGCCTCTTGGGCCTACGGGAATGTGGGATTCTCCATACCAGCCCTTCTCATCCTTTGCAGGAAACCCCTATTTTATAGATCTGGATATCTTAAATGAAGAAGGTATGCTGGATAAGCAGGTGTATGAAAATCTGGATTTTGGAAGTGATCCGGAAAGAGTAGACTATGGAAAGATATTTGAAAACAAAATGGGAGTTTTAGAAATTGCCTATGAAAACAGTGGAAAAAAGTATGTGGTACCCATGGAGAAATTTAAAAAAGATAATGAGTACTGGCTGAAAGATTATGCACTCTATATGTCTCTCAAGACAAAAACTGATGAAGAGTTATGGATGTTTTTGCAGTATATGTTTTTTAAACAGTGGAAGAACTTGAAAAATTATGCTGGTGAAAATGGAATAAAGATTATAGGGGATATTCCCATTTATGCTGCAGATGATAGTGCGGATACTTGTTTCAGAAAGGAAATATTCTCAATGCAGGCCGTATCGGGATGCCCTCCAGATGCATTTTCAGATACGGGACAGCTATGGGGAAATCCTGTATATGACTGGGATTATCTCAAAAATACTGGATATGAATGGTGGATGGAGAGACTTAAGAAAAATGCGGAAATGTATGACGTGGTCAGGATGGATCATTTCAGGGGGTTTGAATCCTTCTGGCAGATACCACGTGGAGAGAAAACTGCTGTAAATGGAAAATGGGTGAAAGGTCCGGGAATGGAATTTTTCAAACAGGTCAAAGACAATATAAATATAGATATAATAGCGGAGGATCTTGGATATCTGACACCGGAGGTGTTGAATTTAAGGAGGGAGTCCGGCTATCCCGGAATGAAAGTCCTGGAATTTGCTTTTGATTCAACGAAAAAAAGTATTTATCTCCCCCACAACTATGATAAAAATTGTGTAGTCTATACAGGCACCCACGATAATGAACCTGTCATGGGATGGATTCAAAATGCTCCAAAAGAGGATGTGGACTTTGCAAAAAGGTATTTGAGACTGAGTGAAAAAGAAGGGTACAACTGGGGCTTCATAAGAGGGACTCTTAGCTCCGTGGCAAAGCTCGCAGTTATACAGCTCCAGGATTATATTGGACTTGGAAATGAAGCCAGAATGAATATACCTTCAACTGTCGGAGAAAACTGGAAATGGAGGGTAAGAGGCGAACAGCTTACGGATGAACTGGCATATAAAATTAAAAATATTACAGAGCTTTATGGAAGGTAGGAGATGTTGGTACCATTATCTGTGGTGGTGCCTTCCAGTGGTGTCTTCTTCCTTTATATGTGACAGATGCTCAAAATCGGGTCTTGTAACAGAATCAAGAAGATAAGCGGATTGTGTTGCCCCAAGAACCCTGTTTGAATTTAGTGCATCGATTATTTCCCTGCCGGTTGTTATGCCTATACCATGACCATAGTACATTCCCTGTCCAAGGTCAATTACATTTTCCCCCTGCCATTCAGGAGTCAGCGGACTTACCTGGGGATTCCTGAAGTATCTGCAGTCACCGGGCAGAGGATTTTCTACATTATCCACGGTAGTAAGTCCAAGGTTTCTGTCTATATTCTGCCAGTTCATTAAATATATTTCCGGGAATACGGCATCAAACAGTCTGCCGCCGAATGAATCAAGGCATGCCTTATAATATACTATGACCATGGCAGTTGCACATTCGGTACCATATTCACCGCCGTTTTCATAAATATCATTGATGGCAGAGGAAGGTTTTACACCGCTTTTTAACAGGAAACCGCCCTGTCTTGTCCTTTTCCAGTAATCCTCGTTACATTCTGATTTACGGAAAGTACGAAAAGATAAACCACTTCTATCAAGCCCTATGGCTGCATTTACAATATTCTTTCTTAAATTCGATTCGAAACTCATTGTACTCCCCCCATTCTGGCAATTTTTATCTGATCCTCCAGGGAAGAGTGCCTCCATAAATCCCATAGATATATATTTCTATTGTGTATTTTCAATGAAAAGTTTGAAAGAAGAACTTTTGTACTTCCATCAAGTTTTTTAAACTCCTCCAAAAGCTTGTGTTCCTCATTTGAAGGGGAGCAGAAGGCCTTGCCGGTATCACAGCATATATTCTTGCAGAGATACTTGCCTTCAAGGACTACCCTGTAGGGAGTTGGATTTGGGGTCTGCTGAAAGCTTTCACCGGTATACTTTAAAAATGCACTGTTTTCTTTCATCCAGTTCAAAAAATTAGTGTATTTTTTTGCACTGCTCGTATCATCATTCATTCCGGGTATGAAATTCAGAAGTTTGCAGGCTATTTCCACATCCTTCTTTTCTTGAGAAAGCAGTCTCTCTCCTATGATAATCAAGCTTTCAGGACTTGCAGACTGGAAAAATGCCCAGGTGAGATCGTGAATTAAAAAGCCCTTTCTATACCTTTCAAAAATCATGTCCGCCATAATTGGAAGCAATGTGTTGTCTTTATAGATTTTTGTCAGAATTGCACATGTGATATCTAGAACCCTGTCATATTCATCGTTCATGCCGTCACTGGAAAATCCGGATTTCAATATCCACTTTAAAGCGGAATGAATTACATGTATATGGCTAAAGGACAGGCTTTCCTTCAGGGTGTTCTTTCCCTTGTCCAATAGTATTTTTTTCACAATCAACAGGGCGGCCTTGTTTCTCTGGTTGAGATTTCTGAGCAAATCTACCTTTTCGATTTCATCCTTGAGTATGAACAATGTAGAAAACTGAAGCTTTTTGTCATTGATGAAGGTGTCGGCTTTATCAGGATTCTGTCTGGAAAGCTGGGTGAAAAAGTCCCTCAGGTCATCCGGACCTTTACTGTTTCTTACGTTGTCTAAAAAACTTAAACTGCTGGGATCTGAATTATACATGGATATTTAATATCTCCTTTAACATCTCTATCCATATATATTTATTTCCATAAATTTTTTATATGACTTAAATGTCAACGTTTTACAATGTTAATAGTGTAAAAAGTATGTATTCCAATGTAAATATACCTTAACAATTATTCATAAATATTCATTTGTAATATATAATCTAAAATAACTGATGTAATACATACAGTAAAAAAATTATAATAATATGGGGGAATACAAAGATGCTAAGGAGAACAAAAAGAATGGCGGTTTTGCTATTAACTGCTACAATGTTGACATCTACAGGAATTACTACTATGGCTGCAGGCAATGATGGATGGACTGAAGCGACTCAGACAGATGCGGCAAAAAATGGTGCCTGGGATGCCTGGGTACAAAAATGGGAGGCAATAAAGAACAACCCTACGCAGATGTCACTTACACCAGGCAAGAATGCAACTGAACTGAATTTTGCCTGGTATTCCAAAGATGGTGAAGCCGATCCAAAATTGAAGATCGGTGAAAAACAGGATATGAGTGATGCGAAAGAAATTGCTGTAACCACAACCGATATTACAGAAGGTGCATCTAGTGCATATAGATATAGTAGGGCTACAGCTACAGGCTTAAAGGAAAATACAACTTATTATTACAGCTATACGGTAAGTGGAGAATGGACAGATCCAATTGTATACAAAACTCAGAGTACAGACAAATTTTCTTTCCTTGTGGTAGGAGATCCACAGATAGGTTCCTCAAGCGGCAATACTGCAACAGGTTCAACTGAAGAACAGGGTCAGGATGCTGCAGTAAGAAATGACAGCTTCAACTGGAATAATACTATAAATACCGCATTGTCACAAAATCAAAATGTAAGTTTTATGGTTTCAGTAGGAGACCAGATTCAAACTACAAAGGAAAAAGAGACAGATGATATGAAGCAGGATATTGTGGAGTATTCTGGATATTTAAGCCCGGAAGCACTAAAATCACTGCCTGTTGCCACTACTATAGGTAACCATGATTCAGACAGTGAAAATTACAAGCAGCACTTTAATAACCCTAATGCATCAGATAAGGGAACAACAGCAGCCGGTGGAGATTATTACTATTCATACGGCAATACGTTGTTCATTGATTTGAACACCAACAGTGAAAATTATGCGGAACATGAGCAGATAATCAAAGAGGCCATTTCTAAAAACCCAGATGCAAAATGGCGTGTGGTAACGCTCCATCATGACATATACGGACCTGGTGAACATTCCAATGAACCTGAAATAGTAAATAAAAGATATAATCTGGTTCCTATCTTTGAAGATAATAAAATAGATGTTGTTCTTACAGGACATGACCACACTTATTCAAGGTCATACATGTTAAAGGGCGGGGTTAAAGATGAATCCAAGATGATTGATGATGATACATTTGGAGACGAGTTTGATAAGGAATTGGCAGAACCACCAGAGGAAACAAGCCAGGAATACAAGGATTACCTGAAGAGTATCGAGGATCAGAAAGCAGTTCAGAAGGTTACTTTTGAAGGACAGGATACAGCAGTTGATCAGAAAAATTCTGAAGACCCTGATAATACTGAAGATTCAAAAACAATAGTAAATCCAACCGGTATATTGTACATGACTGCAGACTCCGCATCAGGAAGTAAATACTACGACCTGGTAAAAAATCAGCAGGCTTATGTAGCTGCAAGATGGCAGGAAGATGTTCCTACTTATTCTACTGTTTCTATTGATGATGCCAGTTTCACAATAAATACTTTCAGGACAGATACTGGAGCAAAAATTGACAATTCCTTTACCATCGTGAAATCTGAGGGCAGCAAAGCAACTTTTGATGAATTGAAGGATTTGATTTCCGAAGGAAATGAAAAAGCTGCTGATGCAGATAAATATACCAAAGCAAGCCTTGAAAAATTGGCAGAAGCTCTGAATGCTGCAAAAGCTGTTTCAGAGGAAGCTGGTGAAGAAGAAATTGCCGGGGCTTATGCAGACTTGAAAGATGCCATTGATGGTATTCAGACCAAAGGTGACAGGAAAGAACTTCAAACTGCAATAGATAGTGCAAAAGCTGAATTGGAAAAAGCAGTTGTAGGTACTAAAGAAGGCCAGTATCCTCAAGCAGCAAAAGACAAGCTCAATGCTGCAGTTAAAACAGCTGAAGCAGCTATTGCATCTGATGATGATTCCCAGGCAGCACTAGACAAAGCTACTGAAGCTTTAAATACTGAAATAGAAAACTTCAAAGACAGTGTCATAAAAGACGGTTCCGACGGCAGCTCCGACATAGAAGGACTTCAATCTGCAGCAGATGATGCAGATGCCCTGTTGAAAGATGCCGAGGAAAATAACAAGATAGGTACTGGAAAAAATCAGTATAAACAGGATAAAGCACAGGCACTTGAAGCTGCAATTGCAAAGGCCAAGGCTCTTTCAAAGGACAGTTCGCCGGATGATATTAAAAACGCACGTAAGGAGCTGGACAAGGCAGTGGAAAACTTCAAGGCAGGAGATGATTTTAAATTCTATCCTCTTGCTGTTCTTGCAGGACTTTCCGCAGCAGCACTGCTTTTCATAAACAGAAAGAGAAAATTATTTGTAAAGTAAAGTAGAAATTACAGGAGCATGTATGTGCTCCTGTGATTTTAATATGAACTGGAGGAACAGACTATGATTTCAAGATTATTTGGTGATAGAACCGCCAATATCAGGAGAGCAGTTATAGCAGTACTGGCATTGGGTTTTTTTGCATTTTTGTATTCCTTTAATCAGATAGACAAAGTACAGTTTTCCAACAAGGAAGGTGTGTCCTTTGACAAGGCTGTAGTTGAGGATATCATAAAGGACAATATACAGGAGGATGGCTCCCGTGTGGGAAGGCAGACAGTAAAAATAAAAATGCTGAGCGGCAGTTATAAGGGAAGAGTGTTAAATGCCACCAGTACTTCAGGATATCTTTACGGTGCCGATTGTGAAAAAGGAATGAAGGTCATTGTTTCACTGAGCGTATCCGGAGATAATTATGTGGCTACTGTGTACAGCTACAACAGGGGACCCGTTGTATATGCTTTTGTGGGGATTTTCGTTTTGATACTCTGGGCGATTGGCGGTAAAAAAGGTTTCAAGTCTGTGGTAGGGCTTGCATTTACATTTATTTGCATTGTATTTTTATTCATACCCATGATCTATAGGGGCTATTCTCCATTTCTGTCTGCAGTTGTTGTGGGGATACTGGTTACAATAGTTACAATGTATTTGATAGATGGCTTGACCATAAAATCAATATCAGCAGTGTTGGGTACTGTTGCAGGAGTGGTTATTGCAGGGGGTGCTGCTTCGGCATTTGGATATTTTGCGAAAATATCCGGATACAATGTGTCGGAAATAGAGGATCTGGTGGTCATATCCAGCAAAACCAATCTGAATATAGGCGGAATTTTATTTGCAGGAATACTCATAGCATCCCTGGGTGCAGTAATAGACGTCAGTATGTCCGTAGCATCTACAATAAATGAAATACATGAAAAAAATCCGGAGCTTGACTTCAAGGAACTGTTCATCTCTGGAATAAATGTTGGGAAGGATATGATGGGTACCATGTCGAATACACTTATACTGGCATTTACAGGCGGTTCCATAAATACTCTGCTCTTGATATATGCCTACAATATGAAGTACAATCAGGTTATCAACATGTATTCTGTGGGAATAGAGATTATGCAGGGGGTATCAGGAAGCATCGGAGTTATTTTGACAGTACCGATAGTGTCTTTTATAACCTGCAGACTGCTTACCGGCAGAGGGGTAAAAAAGTTTATATAAAGGTGAATTATGAAAAAAAATATAAAAATTGCGGTAAATATAATTTTAGCTGTAGTAATTGTATTTTGTGTAGTTAAGATAGGCTACAGGTGTATGGGCTACTACAGGGATATAAAAAGCTATTTTGAAATTCAGGCGTTGAAGCCAAAGCTTGAATCCAACACTAGAATAAATCCGGCAGAAGAAAAATTGAAAAAGATTAATCCGGATTATAAATTCTGGATAAGTATTCCCGATACTGATATAGGATATTTTGGTATCAATATTCCTGACACTGATATAAGTTATCCTGTTGTCCAGAGAAAGGACAATAAATTTTATCTGAGCAATAATTTTTACAGGGAGAAAAGTGTATCGGGAAGTATATTCGTTGAAAATAATGATAAACATGATGCAGATATGATAATTTACGGGCACAATATGAAAAGTGCTACCATGTTTAGTAAAATAAATAATTTCAAAAAAGAAGAAAATTTTAAAGATGGAACTATAAAAATCATAAAGGACAACAGGGAATATACATATGAAGTCTTTTCTGTATTTGTGGTGGATGAAAAGAAGAATGAACTCAGAACCAATTTTGCTTCAGATGAAGAGTACATGAAATATATAAATTTCTTAAAGCAGAGATCCATGTACCATAAAGATATTAAAAATAACGACTTTAAAAAGATATTGACACTTTATACCTGCAGTTATGAATTTGATGGAGCAAGGACTATAGTATGTGCGGTACTTAAATAAAAATTGTAGTAGAATATTATAGAGGTGATAATATTGCTGGATATCAGATTGCTTACATTCATAACTGTTGCAAATACAAAAAGCTATACTAAATCGGCACAAATATTGAATATAACCCAGCCCGGTGTATCACAGCACATTAAATTCCTTGAAGAGGAATATGGAGTCCGCCTTGTCAGGAAGTATGGAAGGATATTTGAGCTGACGGAGGAGGGGGTAGTGCTCTTTAAATATGCCCAGCGGATAGAGGCCTTGTATAGGGCACTTGATATGAAATTGAAAAACAAATCCGGAATTGTTAAAACATATAACCTTGGCGCAAGCATGACCATTGGAGGATATATACTTCCTACAGTACTGGCAGATTACAAGAAGATACATCCCAATATCAATATTCTACTCCAGGTAAACAATACGGAGGAGATTCTGGAAAAGCTTATAAGCGGCAAAATCGATTTTGCACTTGTGGAAGGCTCTTTTGACAGAAAAAAATTCAAATTCAAGAAGTTAAAAAATGACGAACTGGTTCTGGCAGTATCTCCTGAACATGATTTTTCAAAGGTGAACTTTGTAGACATAGAGGATATTCTATCGGGGAATCTTATATTGAGAGAAAAGGGTTCGGGGACAAGAGAGATATTCGAAGACAAGATAATTGAGCTTGGATATAGACTTGAGGATATGAATGGATATATGGAGATAGGAAGTATAAGCGCAATTAAACTGCTGATAGAGGCAAATTTGGGATATTCCATTATCTCAAGAGAAACGATCAAGAGAGAACTTGCACAGGAAACTATAAAAGAGGTTGCCATAAAGGATATACGCATATTCAGGGAGTTTAATTTTGTATATTTCAGGATGGACGAATTCGTAAATTCCTTCATAAAATTTTGCCTTCATAACATGAATTGCAGCCAGGACAGTGAGGGCGGGGATTTATATTAAATCCCGCTCCACGTTTTGCCAGCCGATTCTCTCTATCATATTGCCGATTCTTTCACCTTTGTTTCCGTTCTTTTCATAGTAGTCAAGTATTTTCCCCGTTATATCTTCAATTTCATCAGGTGAGAAAAGACCTTTGAGCCTGTTTCCTATCCGGTATTTCCTACCAAATTTTCCTCCTACAAATACTGAAATTCCGCCTTTTTCAAGGGTCATGGCGTTGAATTTGCATGCCTTTATACATTCGCCGCATCGGGAGCATTTATTTTCATCTCTTATAATTTCTCCATTTGATTTTTCTATAGCATGTGATCTACAAACTGATATGCACATACCGCATTTCCTGCACATTTCCTCATTGAATTTCGGTATGCTTTGTCCCATAAATCCTATGTCATTTAGGGAAGCTTTGGCGCAGTTGTTTGGACATCCGACAATTCCAATCTTAACTTTTGAAGGAAGTTCTCTTGCAAAATATTTGTCATGCAGTTTTTCTGCTATGCCCTGTGTATCTATTAGTCCATGTGGACATACAGTGCCCTTACAGGCTAGGATAGGACGTACTTTTTTACCGGTTCCTCCTGATTCAAGGCCGTGTTTTACCATATAGTCTTTCACTTCATCTATATATTCTTCACTGATCCATGGGATTTCTACCGATAGACGTGTTGTAAAACCTATATATCCTCTACCGTATTTATCTGCAATTTCCATAATACATTTCATTTTGTCAGATGATATTTTCCCGGCTGCGGCGATGATTCTTAGAGAAAAGAACTTGTCCTCTTTCTGATTTATAAAGCCTTCCAGTTTCAATTGTGCCAGCTTGTTTTTATTCATGATTTATTCCCCCAATCTTATTTGTCTTCTACTGTAATGGTACCAAAAGGGGATCAAAAATAGAAATTATAATATTTTATACTGGTATAACCAAAATTTATATATTGCATCCTTTGTAACATTTTTTCAATTGCATTCATAGAATATAATTGGTGGTATTTAAGCAGGAACAAGAAAATAAGGAGGTTCCTAATGCACAATAATACATTTTTGAATTGTTCGTACTGTATTAATCAAGCTTTTTGTCCATTTTTAAATGGAAATATGAGAAGCTATATGAATTTTGCTCCGAGAAGTGTGGTTGTTCTGCCAGTTCCGGCAGGAAGATGGAGCAGATGGGAAAATCTTGGGGGAAATTTGACTTCAGCACCGGCAGTATCCTCCTGGGCAGCAAACAGGCTGGATGTATTCGTACGTGGTACTGACAACGCACTATGGCACAAATGGTGGAATGGATCAAGGTGGAGCGACTGGGAAAGCCTGGGTGGAACACTTACTTCAGCACCGGCAGCCGTTTCCTGGGGAAACAACAGAATCGATGTATTTGCACGTGGTACTGACAACGCACTCTGGCATATCTGGTGGGATGGATCAAGGTGGAGCAGCTGGGAAAGCCTGGGTGGAATGCTTACTTCAGCACCGGCAGTATCCTCCTGGGGACCAAACAGACTGGATGTATTTGTGCGTGGTACTGACAACGCACTATGGCACAAATGGTGGAATGGATCAAGGTGGAGTGACTGGGAGAGCCTGGGTGGAAATCTTACCTCGGCACCGGCAGCCGTTTCCTGGGGGAACAACAGAATTGACGTATTTGCACGGGGACAGGGCAATCGACTGTATCATCTGTGGTGGAACGGGTCAAGATGGAGCAGCTGGGAGGATCTTGGCGGAAGGCTGACTTCAGGACCTGCAGTTTCCTCTAGAAGGTCAAATAGACTTGAAGTATTTGCAAGAGGCTTGAACAATCAGCTGATTACCATGTCCTGGGATGGAAGCAGGTGGAGCAACTGGTGGAGTATAGGTGGAAACATAACATCAGAACCTGCTGCAGTATCCTGGGGACCAAACAGAACAGACGTATTTGCAAGAAGAAGCGGTAATTCGCTGGGCCATATTTACAGAAACTAGAAATAAAAAAACAGCAGTATCCATTTTGAAGTGGATACTGCTGTTTTTATCAGAATTCTATTTTTACATTGTACTCCTTGAGCCATATATTTACTTCAATTAAATAGGCAAGAAGCTGCGGACCTCTCATCAGTTGTCCGAACCAGGGAGCCTTGAAGGATGAGCCGCCTGTATCTATAAGTGTCTTGACAGCCTTCTTGTCAATTAGATCCAGTATAGGTGAAGTCTTGTCGGCCATTATACGGCGCATCCATTTCTGGACGTATTTTGTATATTCGGGATTGTGGGTTTTTGGATAAGGGCTTTTTTTGCGTTCAACTATTTCCTCCGGCAAAATTCCTTTAAGGGCCTTCCTGAGAAGCCCTTTTTCCCTTCCCTTGTAGAACTTTATTTCTGAGGGTATGTTGAAGGCATACTCTACAAGCCTGTAGTCTGCAAAGGGAACTCTTGCTTCAAGGCTGTTTGCCATGCTCATGCGGTCCTTCCTTGTAAGCAGTGTTATCATGAACCACTTTATATTGAGGTAGAACAGCTCCCTCATTCTTGCTTCCGCCCTTGATTCCCCGTCAAGATGGGGTACCTGCTTTAAAGTGCCTTCGTACTGTTCATTCAGGTATCCTTCAAGGTCGAGTTTTTTTAATTCATCCGATAGTATTTCCTTTCTTGAATTTATGGATTTCGACCAGGGAAAAGTGTGGGCATTTATATCCTCTGGTCTTCTGTACCACGGATATCCTCCAAAAATCTCGTCGGCACATTCACCGGAAAGCACGACGGTGTTTTCTTTCCTGATCTCCTTGAAGAAAAGATAGAAGGAGGAATCTATGTCGGCCATTCCCGGAAGGTCACCGGCTATTACTGCATCATAAAGTGCATCTGCAAGATCCTTGTTGTCATTTATAATTCCATGATGCCTGCTGCCTATATAATTTGACATCTTAAGGGCCCATATCCTGTCCGGTGTAGGCTCGAAGGAATTTGCCTTGAAGTACTTGTCATTGTCCTTATAGTCAATAGAATAGGTGTCCAGGGTTCTTCCCTGTTTTTTGAATTCTGAAGCTGCAACTGCAGATATGGTGCTTGAATCAAGTCCTCCTGATAGAAGACAGCACACTGGAACATCTGCTACAAGCTGCCTTTTTATGGCATCCAGAAGTAGAGCTTTTACGTGCTCTGCTGTGGTTTCCACATCTTCTGTGTGAAGCCTGCACTGAGGTTTCCAGTATTCTTTCAGCTTTATTCCATCCGGTGTATACATAAGATAATTGGCAGGAGCCACTTCCTTTATGTCCTTGAACACACCGCTTCCAAGGGCTCTTGCAGGACCAAGTGCAAATACCTCTGTCAGGCCCTGTCTGTCTATTACGGGTTCCACAAAAGGATGGGCAAGAATTGTCTTGATTTCTGAGCCGAATATGAGGGAGCCATTTTTTACGGTGTAAAAAAGAGGCTTTACTCCAAGAGGATCTCTTGCCATAAACAGGCTGTTCCTGTCTTCATCCCATATGGCAAAGGCATATATGCCGTTTATATGTTTAAGACAGTCCGGTCCCCAGTGAATGTAACTTGTGAGAAGCACCTCCGTATCTGAATAGGAATCAAAATCGTATCCTTCACCCCTGAGTGTTTTTCTTAAATCATCAGTGTTGTAGAGTTCTCCATTGTATACAATTATAAACTTTCTGTTGCCTCTACTCTTTGACATGGGCTGGGCGCCTCCGGAAGGATCCACAACTATGAGCCTTCTATGGCCTAGAAGCGCATTTTTAGAAAGATAGTATCCTTCATCATCCGGGCCTCTTTCCTTTAATGTATTTGTCATATTTATAATTACATCCCTGTTATGGGAGATATTTTTTTTCAAATCAATCCAGCCAGCAATTCCACACATACAAGTTACCTCCGAAAATATTAATATCTAAGCTAATTATAATTTATGATTCTAAAATATATATGTGCATAAAAGCAGAATATTATTAAGGATTTGATAAATTTGAGGTTAACAGTTTCAATTTGAAGTGATATCATAGGTATATGACTCTGAAAATAAATAGATAAAAGGGATGGATTGATAAATTGGGTTTAAGGCAAAAAAAATTTATAAGACAGGATGTATATAAACTGGCCATGCCTATTTTTGCTGAACAGCTTTTTGTGGCAACTCTTGGTATGGTCAATACGATGATGGCGGGGCATATAAGCAGGGAGGCCGTATCTGCCATAGGGATGATAGATTCCTTCAATTATATACTGATTGCATTTTTTTCTGCACTTGCAGTAGGAGGTACTGTAGTAGTTGCACAGTATATAGGACAGAAGAATAAAAAGATGGTAAATAACGCCATGAAGCAGTCACTTTATTCAGGAATGTTTATATCTGTTTTTATAACTTTAACTATATTTTTGTTCGAGAGACAGCTGATAAATGTTCTATACGGTGCTGCGGACAAGATAGTTATAGATTATGCCAGGGTTTACTTTAGAATAACCCTTGTTACATATCCAATGATAGCACTGGATCTAATAGCAAATGGGGTTTTAAGGGGAAGCGGAGATTCAAAAACCCCTATGAAAATAACCATGTTCATGAATGTACTCAATGTAATACTAGGATATATTTTCATATACGGGATAAATTTCAGATTTCTTGGATTCAACATCCATATGGCAAGTATGGGTGTAAAAGGGGCTGCACTTGGAATTGCAATAGCGAGGACAGTAGGGGGAATAACCGCATTTCTTGTACTCTTAAGGGGAACAAATTTACTTAAATTGACGGGAGTTTTTAAGTTCAAATTCGACATGAACATTATAAAGCCGATATTTGGTGTAGGGATTCCAGCCAGTGTGGAATCACTCATGTTCAATGGTGGGAAGCTTATTACGCAGGTATTCATCGTGGGAATGGGTACAACAGCCATAGCTGCAAATACAATAGGCAACTCCATAGCTACCATACTTGATATACCGGGACTTTCGATTGAAATTGTGGCCACTGCCCTTGTAGGCCAGTATATGGGAAGAGGAGACAGTGACGAGGCGGAAAGGTGTCTTTCCTACCTTTGTAAGATGTCCACGGTGCTTTTGATAATACTGTGCATTATTTCTGTTCCCATTGCAGGCTTGTGGGCATCTCTGTATACAAAAAATGTGGAAACTGTAAATCTCACGGCACTGCTCATCAGGACGAATGCACTCTGCATACCTATATGGTCAATTGCCTTTGTACTTCCTTCAGGACTCAAGGGTGCCGGAGATGCGAAATATACAATGGTTACAACTATTATAGGAATGTGGGCCTTCAGAATTGCAGCAGGATACATACTGGGTATAAGCCTCGGATTTGGACTTGTAGGGATATGGATGGGCATGTACATAGACTGGCTTGTACGTGGAATTCTATATTATGCAAGATTCAAAAAAGGAAAATGGAAAAATATTGTATTGATAAAAAGGCATTAAAATTTTAAATGCATAATTAATGGATTACTAAACAAAATATAATGGATACAAAAAATTTTGCGAGGTGATTTATTATATGAAAAAAAGACTGGGAATACTGGCATTTATCCTGTTATTCGTATCTCTCATAGGAGTTCCAAATGTTTATTCCAGAGAATTGTACAAACCAGGTAATGGCAGCAATTCTATAAATATCTCCATAGATTCCAGCAAAAAGGGAGAAATGCCCAAAAGATTCAGAAAAGATACAGAACTTAAATCTTCTGGAAGTGCACAATTTACTGGTGGAAATATTGACCTTATGAAAAAGGCAATAGACAGCGAAAACATAACTGTAGTAGATCTAAGACAGGAATCACACGGTTTTATAAATGACATGGCGGTGAGCTGGAAGCCAAAAGGCAGCAACAAGGCGAACAAGGGGCTTACAAAGCGGCAGGTAATAAAGGATGAAAAGAAAAAGCTGAAATCAATAGAACCAGGAAAACCGATCAAGGTGGAGGACAAAAAAATAATACCAACAAAAGTGCAGAGTGAAAAGGAGCTTGTAAAAGAGCATGGTATGGACTATATAAGAATACCTGTTACGGATACGGAAAAGCCAGAGGATGAAATGGTGGACTATTTTGTGGAAACTGTAAGGAAATTACCTGAAGATACGTGGCTGCATTTCCACTGCAAGGCTGGAATAGGAAGAACGACAACCTTTATGACGATGTATGACATAATGAAGAATGCAAAAAAGGACAGCCTTGAAGATATAATGGAAAGGCAGGTGCTTCTGGGAGGTAAGGATTTGCTTAGGCCTGAAGATGGCAAGGAGAGCGAATCACATAAAAGATCGGATCTCATAAGGAATTTTTATAAATATGCAAAATCAAACAATGACAACTTTGAAACCTCCTGGTCCCAGTGGCTGGAAGAGAACAGCTAATTCTAGAAAAAATACCCCGGAGTTATATATCCTCGGGGTATTTTATACTTCTGCCGGAAAGTACACTGTCAAGAACACATCCATTTTTTACGGCCACTCTGCCGTTTAGAATTACATAATCAATTCCGGAGGGCAGCCTGTCTGGCATTTCAAAATCCGACCTGTCGCATATTGTATCCGGATTGAATACTACAAGGTCTGCATCCGCACCCTCTCTTATTCTTCCCTTCTTTTTAAATCCAAGTATTCTTGCAGGAAGCAGTGAGGCTTTTTCCACTGCATCTATGAGAGACAGACGTTTCTCAATCTTTACCATCTTCCTGAAAAATCTTGGAAAGGTACCTGAATTCTGAGGATGACCTTCTTCCATATTTCCAGAAGGACTTGGCCCGGTATCGGAAGATGGAACCACGAAATCTGCACTTAGGGCATCGTATATTTCGCTTTCAACTCCAGTAAAGCATATTACAATTACATCCTCAAGATTTTTTCTCATCTCTCTATAGAGGGATTCTGTAAGGTACTGTCCCTTGTGCTTTCCTGAAGCTACAAGCATATTGCTGTATTTCCATCCGAACTTTTTTATATGGTCGGGATCATAAACGCTTGTATTCATTCCTGTTGCAAAATTGGTGTACATTCCGCTGTCAGCCCAAACGTCAATTCCCTTTTTTCTTGCATCTTCTATCATGCTGAGGGCAGGTGCCATTATACCGGTGCCATATTGATAGACGAGATGTGATATCTGAACCCTCACTCCTGTTATTTCTGAAATATCTATTGCTTCTTTTAAGGATTCCAGCTCCTTTGGTCCCGAAAGTCTTGTATGTATGGAAACAAGTCTTTTGTATTCAGATGCTACTTTGCTCAGTGCAATTACCTCTTCAAAGGAGGAACCGGGTGCGTACTCGAGGCCGAAAGAAACTCCGATGGCACCTTCTTGAAAAGCCGTTTTCAGAAGTCTTTTCATGGCTTCGATCTGACTGCCGGTAGAAGGTGAATATGGATCTTTTGCCTCTACTGCATTTCTTAAAAGGAATGAGTGGCCTACAAATTGTGCCTGATTTATGGGAAAACCTGTTTTATCCTGTCTTGAAAAGAAGTCTTTGAGATCCAGTATCCCACCGCCGCAGTTTCCACCTATGGTGGTAGTTACTCCCTGGGCCAGGGACAGCTTCCCGCATGCTGCATCTCCGTTTACGTGTGCATGAATATCTATAAATCCAGGACTTACTATACTGCCAGAGGCATCAACTGTATGTCTGCCGGATATTGGAGCATTTGTAACAGTACATATTTTGTCATTGCATATGCCTATATTCCCTTTTTCTATGATTCTTTTTTCAGGATCTGCAATGTATCCATTTTTTATTGCCATATCGTAGATACCCATATTTATTTCCTCCCTGTAACATCGCTACTTTGTTACCTTTAATATAACACACTGCGGATATTGTGTAACTATAAATTTCTTTGCAGGGTTTCCATGAAAATATCAGGGGCTACAATCTTTATTTTTGGATTTTTTTCAAGCTCCTTTTGAACCCTGTATACATTTTCAAGATTTTTGCTCCAGGCGTGCACATAAACCACGGTATAGGCATTTTCTTTTTTTGGATCTGTAAATCCTTTCTCAACATAATCGGTTATGTTTTTAACAAGTGAGCCTTCATCCTCTATTCCCGACCACAGTAGATTTCTGCAGGATGCAACAGGCTTTCCGTTGCTCCAGATTATCTTCCCCTTGTAGCTGTCCTGCCTGCTGTAGTCAAGATAGAAAAGTCCCTTTATATTGGATTTTCTCGTGTATCTGTCCCATATGTTCCGGTTGTAGAAGGATTTGTCATCAAGTATGCAGACATATTTTTGATCTGCCTTTTCCATATATTTGTCGAGTATGTTTATGTAGGAATCAAGAGCTTTCCTATGGAATCTGGAAGGATAAATATACCCCATTCCAGAGGGTGATACTATAAAATTGTCCCGAAAAGTTTTACTTGAGGCATTTTTGTAATACATGCCGAGTACTGTAGGTGCCATGTAGTAAAGGGAAGGGCTTATGGACCATCCCATGCTGAGCTTGCCCCTGTATTTTGAGCCATACCATTTCGGGGAGGAGAAGTTGCTTCCCAGATTCCACTGCTGGTTGTCACCGTCAGACATTATGAAGGTCACATAGTGGGCATTTTTCTTTGGCAGGTTCTCTTCAGCATCTTTTGCGGATTTCTGGCGCAGTGGGCAGGAGGGAAATGCACTCAGTACGGTCAGGTTGCAGGACCAGTCTGCAGGTATTGTAATAATATCATGCTTTGATGCAAGGGATATATTTTTGAATTCATCCGGACCCCAGCCAAGGCATATAGAATTTTCAGGCATGGAACCGAATATACTGTCTCTTAATCTGCTGCTGTCCTTCTCATCCTCATAAAATATAAGGGATTTTGTCATTATGGCATAATCCCTAAGGGCGGAGGATCTTTTGGGATTCAGCTGGATCACTGTGGAATGGTTGATACCTGAATTCCATAGCTTTCTGTAGCCCCAGTATTTGTCGGTATTTCTGCAGTCGCCTTGAAGCTTGGAAACCCCATGTTTTTTTACAGTTTCCTCCAGGGATTTGTCCACTGCTATGGAGTTTTTTAAGGCTGCCAGGGAGCAGGCATTGTTTATGGAAGGATCACCTGGCTTTTTACTGTCATACAGTACATATCCGCTTACAAGATGTTTGAATTTGTCAACAAGGCACCAGGGATCTTTTACAAATTCATATTCCACTCCATGGTTTTTCTTCAAATCCTCCAGCCATACTCTATAGGAGGGCTGGTTCCTGTTCAAGGTATATATCTGAAGCTTTGATTTTGATGCTATGCCCTGAAGTGTGGCTATCATTGTATTTTCTGCATCTGTCATGTTATTCTGTTCTATTACGTAGAGATGCTCCGGCCTTGTGGAATTTTTTATATACAGACATTTTTTATCTCCAGCTGCACTTGCAGGCGGGGCAAAATTTACAAATAAAATTAGACATATCAATATGGAAAGTATCCCGGTATGTGCCCTTTTCGAGTCCATGTTCAGCATGCCTCCTTCCTTGTAAATAGTATGTGTGAATTGCAGCAGAAATATTAACAAATAAAATGAAATTTATGTAGAGTTTTATCTGCAAAAATGTTTATATTTAGGTGTGTAAATGTTATAATATACTAAAAGATCCAATAAAATTCATTTAATTCATTGTATAACACCAGCTGTGATTTTTGATTATAGCTGTAGATTCGGGGGGTAATATCATGAATAATGTAAGAAATGCATTTAGGGGAGAAGAAGGTATAGGCGATTTCTTATCTATTGTTAAATTACTGTTTTTCGGTTTTTGTGTACTTCTGTATTTTATGAATTATAATGTAGAAAATTGGATTGGAACTATGATATTGGTGTGCATTTTTTTAATATGCTGTGCAATATGGATAATTTTTTTTATTAGAAATAAAGGCTCAGGATTCATATTGGTGCATAAAAAAATGATTCAGGCTATCGACAGCTTTATTTTTGTAGGATTTTTAACAATATTGATATGGCTGTCCAACATGGAGCTCAGTGAATATAAATTGCTTCTTCTTTTTATTGTGATAATTTCTACACTTCAATCTGGAGTTAATTATGGCATATGCATAGCTTCAATATCATCTTTAATGCTGTTTTTGACAGATTATGTATATATGCTTAAATATGACTTCCAGATCAATTTTGCGAATGATATTGTTACATGTGTTATATATATGGCTACTGCGTGGGTTATAGGCTATTATGTAAAGATGGAAGATAAATATATAGAAACAAAGGATGTTCAATTTGAAATCGATATGAAAAAAAATATTGAATTATTATCGGGTATATCGCATGATCTGAAGACACCATTGAATGTTATATTTGCTGCACTTCAGATGTTGTATACATGTAAAAACTGTGTAAATAAAAAGATCATCGACAAGCACGAGAAATATGTGGATGTAATGAAACAGAACTGTTACAGGTTGATGAAGATGATAAATACATTGCTTGATGTGACTAAAATCAATTCAGGCACCTTGAGGCTCAATGCTCACAACATAGATATTGTGAGTTCAATTGAAAGTATAGTGGATTCTGTAATTCCGTATGCAGAGGGAAAGAATATAAATATGATATTTGACACTGATGTGGAAGAGAAAATCATGGCTGTGGATATTGACAAAATAGAGAGAATAATGCTGAATCTTATCTCAAATTCGATGAAATTCACAAAAGATAGAGGAAAGATAGTTGTAGATTTTAAAAATAAAGGCAGTTATGTACTGATTTCTGTAGAGGATAATGGAATAGGAATACCGGAAGGCAAGCTGGATATGATATTCCAACAATTTTCCCAGGTGGAAAATCTCTATAGGGGAGGCTGTGAAGGGAGCGGCATAGGCCTCTATCTTGTGAAGTCCTTTGTAGAACTTCATGGTGGAGAGATCAGTGTTGAAAGCAGTTACGGCAGGGGCAGCAAATTTACTGTAAAATTGCCGGTTAATACTATAAAGGAAGATCATCCTGACAATAATATGAATTATGGAACAGACAAAGACAAAATAAATGTAGAATTTTCCGATATAACACTATAAGTATATTGTGATATAATATTTTAGAGAAAAGTTCAAAGAACAAATGGCAGGTGGAGGGGTCATATTATGGATGATATTGCGGGAACAGGATGCGACATACTGGTGCCTTTCAGTGAGAGGAAACCACTTTCGGATATAGAACACAGTATTACCAAGACATATAAAAAAAATATATGGTCGAAATTTGTAAAAGCTGTAAGTGATTTTAAAATGATAGAAGAAGGGGATAAAATAGCGGTGGCGGTGTCCGGAGGGAAGGACAGCATGCTTATGGCAAAACTGTTTCAGGAACTCAGGCGGCACTGGAAGGTCAAGTTCGAAATGGAATTCATAGCAATGGATCCCGGCTACCATGAAAGTATAAGGAAATTGCTTGTTGACAACTGCAGATATCTGAATATACCTATATACATATATGACTCCGGTATTTTTGATGTTGTAAATAAAATAGCAAAGGATTATCCCTGTTATATGTGTGCCAAAATGAGAAGAGGTTTTCTGTATACCAGGGCAAAGGAACTTGGCTGCAATAAACTTGCGCTGGGACATCATTTCAATGATGTTATAGAAACCACTCTTTTGAATTTACTCTATTCAGGGAACTTCAAGACGATGCTTCCAAAGCTGAAGTCCACGAATTTTGAAAACATGGAACTCATAAGGCCCCTTTATTTCATAGAAGAAGCCCACATCAGAAATTTCACGCAGAGCAGTGGAATATGGCCGCTGAATTGTGCCTGTATGGTGGCTGCAAAGAAGGTAGGCAACAAGAGATATGAGATAAAGGAGCTTATAGAAAATATGAAAAAATCCTTTAAGGGTGTGGATAAATCCATTTTCCATGCTGCAGAGAATGTAAATATGGACTCCATATTGGGGTGGACCGAAAATGGCGAAAAACATTCATTCCTGGAAAAATACTGAGGAGAGATGAAAGCTTGAAGATATGGGGAAAACTTTTAAGAAAAAACAAAATAATAAAGGACAGGGTAGTTTACCTGGAAGATGGTGAAAATTATCAGGAGGATCTGAAAAAGTGCATAGTGGAAATATGCAGGGAGTTTGACATAGAGAGGCCTTACTGGCTTCCCTCCAATGTGGATGAATACAACAGAAGGCGAAAGACTGCCTTCACAAAGGATAATTTTATGGACAGCATATGTTTTGACAAGTTCCTTATAGAGGAAATTGATATAAAAAATTAGAGACTCAGGGTTCAAGCATCTGCTATTTGAACCTTGAGCTTCTTTATTTTGTCTTTAACTGTCGAATATGGTTACAAATTTTATTGAATACAGGTCTGCCATTTCTCTCGAATTTGAGGCTTCCTCCCTGAGTATTATATAGCTTATTCCAACGGTTTCCAGTACCCCGGTACGGTCCTGCATTGTTCCGGTACCAAGAAGAAATGTAACTCTGACTCTTTTTCCTATCTGTGTCCTTAAATATCCCTGGATATAATTGGTATCCTGAATTACAGGTGAGCCTGGAGCCATTTCAAAACCGCAGCCTCCGGTAGTGCCGGTAGTACCTGCAGCACCTGTGGTGCCTGTTGTAGTCCCCTGTTGAACATGTCTTGTGGAGTCAGGGTCTACACATATATCTTCATTTTCTTCCTCTTCATCATCTCTGGTTTCATCAGGATTTTCATCTGAATTTTCTTCATCTTCAAATTCAGGAATGTCTCCTTCCGGATCATCTCCTTCAGGATTATAAGTATCTGCTATTGGATATGAAGTTTCACCCATGCCTGGATATCCGGGCATCATAGGGATACCGCGGGGCATCATTGGAATTGCAGCAAAATAGTCTGGATAGCTTGAAATCATAAATCAATTACCTCCATTGAATTAATAGAATTATATCTTTAAGTGTTTGCATATAGTTCCGTGGGATTATAAAAACAGTGATTGTTCACCTTGACCTGGAAGCTTCCGGTCCCATTGTATGGAAAAGTGTAGGGACATGGTGCATATGGATTGAAATACCACAGGGAATAACCTACATTGAACAATCTGTTCCCGGAAAGTGCCCAGTCCGCTATATCGTAGTGTATCTGGTCCGGTGGATTCGACCATATGGTCTGTGGATTGGATATACCACCTATAAGGGAGCGCATACAGTCAAACTGGCCTTCTTGAAAGAGTACCTTCCTTACATCACCCTGGCCTATTCTCTGGTATTCCCCATAAGGAACCCTGACCCTGTTCATTACAACAGTGGCAACGGCCCTCATGCCATTATCGCCTTCACCGCCGGCTTCGCATTTTATAATTCTGGCAAGCAGCTCTCTATCTGAAAAAGCCACATGTTTTCACCCCGTCAAACATTATTACATTATCAGTTTATTTAAACGGGAGTAAAAAGTTACAATTAAATTTTATATATTCTTTTTATTTTTATGTACAAAAATGTAAGTCAATGTTATATAATGTTATTGACTATTGTCAATAAATATGGTAATTTGCCTTTAAACTGCATATACATAAAATTTGAGGGAGGGATATATAAATTTATGATTAACGTGAAAAAAATTCTAGCGCCTGCAGCACTTTCACTTGCACTTGCTCTTGTATTTGGAGGTATAAAGGCGTCTGCAGCACCAAGCGTCACGAGAATAGACGGAGGTTCGGGAGGGAGAATAGGTACTGCAGATGAACTTGCAAAGCAGCAGTTTTCCACTGCTGAAAATGTAGTTCTCGTATATGGTTACGGTTATGCCGATGCGGTAAGTGCCACGCCTCTTGCAAAACAGCTGAAGGCACCAATACTTTTGACGGCTGGAGGCGACCAGCTTGAAAGCGAGGTTGAAAGTACCATAAAAAACCTCAAGGCAAAGAATATCTACATAGTAGGAGGTACCGGAGTAGTGTCCTCATCTATTGAGACAAGCTTAAAAGCACAATACAAGGTAGAACGTATTGAAGGAGCCGAAGATAAAACAAGAATGGGTACAAATGCGGCAGTAGCGGAAAAGGTACTGTCAATGAGCAAACAGACCACTGGAATGCTTGTATATGGTTATAACTATCCAGATGCCCTGTCTGTAGCGGCAATTTCTGCCCAAAAGGGATACCCTGTACTGTTTGCGGACAGCAAAGGTGTCAGCACCATAGTGAAAGAGGTGGCCAGTAAACTCAAGGTAAAGGCAGTAGGGGGAGATGCAGTTCTTCCAAATTCAGTTGTAAGTTCTGTAAATGGAACTAAAATAACGGGAAATACAAAAGACCGTTATGAAACAAATCTTGCAGTGCTTGACTATTTCAATGATAACGGGGGAGTTGATTTCAGCAAGGCTTATGTAGCAGTTGGAGGAGCTACACAGCTTGAATTTGCAGATGCACTTGTAGCATCGGCGGCAGCGGCAAAGGAAGGTTGTCCCTTGATACTTACAGGTCCGACGATAACTGATCCCACTATAAAGGCAAGAAATTACATGATTACTAAAAATGATAGTATAAGCATAATAATAGTGGGGGGAGAAGCAGCAATAACTTCTCAGGTTGAAGACTATTTTAAAAATAAGGATCCCTTTGGGATAATTGATATAGAATAAAAAAATAAATAAATTTTAAACTTTTTTGAAACATGTGCTAAATGTGGCACGTCTAATAAGTGTAAACAAAAAAATAACATTATTATATTATATGTAGTATTTGAGCATAATTTTTGCAGAAAAAGAAGGTTTTTTTCAACTTGTGTAGAATAGTATATCAATGAAATAAATACAACTGCAGACATATGCAGTCTGTAGAATTTGAAATTTAACTATGCTATAATAATCAGTAGGAATTGCATTAATTATGCAAATAATAAATTTTTATCAATATCACTTAAAATTATACTGAATTAGTAGAATGTGTGGTTTATGTGTGGTATAATAATGTCTGTTTTAAGAATTGTGTCCGAAAAGAGGACATGTATTCAACTATCAAACAAGTATATATTTAAAAATATATATATATTTTAAAAAGAATTTTAATTAAAGTTCACTTAAATTTCGAGGAGGGTAAATACATTATGAGTAAAAAAACTACAAAAGTGCTTGCAAGTGCTACGCTTATGTCATTGGTTTTGACTACGGCTCTTACAGCTGGACCAGCTAAAGCAGCAGCAGGACAGGTTACAAGAACAGGTGGCGTAGACAGATATGAGACTGCAGCAAAAGTTGCTACAGCAAACTGGACAAGTGATAACACTGACAGTGTTATTTTGGTCAATGGATTAAGCTATGCAGATTCAGTAAGTGCTTCAGCCTTGGCTAAAAAATTAAATGCACCAATACTTCTTACAGGAGCTGATTCACTTAATGCAAATGCAAAGAATGCATTGGATACATTAAAACCAAAGAATGTATATATTGTTGGTGGAACTGGTGTAGTTTCACAGGCAGTTGAAGATGAATTATCAAGCTACACTGTAACAAGGCTTTCCGGAGCTAACAGATATTCTACAAACCTTGCAGTAGCAAACAAACTGGTTGAACTTGGAGTAAGCAAGGACAATCTGTTGGTTGTAACAGGACAGGCATATTCCGATGCACTTTCTGCAGCACCAGTTGCAGCAGCAAAGGGAGAAATTCTCCTGCTTTCAACTAACGACAAGACTGTAATGCAGCCTACTTATGATTTTGCAAAGGATGCAAATGTTACAGTAATTGGAACTACCTACAGTGTAGATGATGCTACTTATGGCAATCTTGCAGCAGACAAGAGAGTAAACGGTGGAAAAGATAGATTTGAAACAAATATAAACATATTGAATGCATTTGACAGTGACTTGAAGAATGACTATCTCTATGCAGCAACTGCAAAAGCAAATGGAAGCGGTGTAAATGATACTGCATTTGCTGACGCACTTGTAGCTTCAGCAGTAGCTGGAAAGAATTCAGCACCACTTGTACTTCTTGATGGAACTAGTGCATCAGGAGAAGCAACTACAAATGCATTAGGTTACATTGGAACCAAAGCTACAAAGACTACTGACCTTCAGGTAATTGGTGGAACTGGAGCAGTTTCAGAAGCTACAGTTGACGCAATCAACCAAAAAGTAAATCCAACTCCTAATCCTAATGATGCGGAAGTTTCATCAATCGATACAGTAGGATTAAATCAGATCAAGGTTGTGTTCAACCAGGAAGTTGATTCAGATACAGCTGAAGAAGTAGCAAATTACAAGGTTGACGGAGATGCACTTACTGCTGATGATGCCGTTGCAACTCTTCAGGATGACGACAAGACTGTTTTGATCACTCTCGCTGATGCACAGAAGCAGAATGATGACGTGGATGTAACAGTTAAAAAGGCAATACTTACTGCCGACAAGTCAGAGACAGTTCCAGAATTCACACAGACTGTAACATTCTCCGATACTACAGCTCCTACAGTTGATTCAGTCAGTGTAAGAGGAAACAATAAACTTGATATTGTATTCTCAGAAGCTGTAAAGGCAGATGGATCAGACGAAAATGCAGCACTTAAATCAGTAGTATCCAAGCTTAAGATAAATGGAAAGAATTTGTCTTCTTTTGGAATCAATTATGATTATTCAGAACTGGATGACGGAATTGAAGCAAAAGAAGGTGGATATTACTATACAGACGAGGTAGAATTGTATTTTGATTCAAAACTTCCAACAGGAGACAATACATTAAAGGTTTCCGATGGAGATGAAAATGCTCTTGAAGATGCAGCAGGATTCCCAGTTGCAGAAACTACCGAAGATTTTTCAGTTGATGAATTAAGCAGTGCACCGGAAATCAAAAGTATAACAGCTAAAGATGATGGTACAGTTAAGGTAAACTTTGACAGACCAATGGATGCGAAGACAGCTGTAAAGAGCAGTTATTATAAAATAAATGGTGATGATATTCCATCTGATGCCGTAGCACTCAAAGAGGGCGATACTCAAGTTAAAATAACAAAGGTAAGCGGTCTATTAAATAAAAATTCAAATACAATATCCATCAGTGATGATGTAAAAGATGCTTATGGAAATCATGTAGAGGATGATACCAATGAATCATTTACATTGGAGGAAGATACTACAAAACCTACAGTAACTTCAATTTATGCTCTTGATGATGATACTATAAGAGTTAAATTCAGCAAGGATGTAGATGCACTTTATGCTACAAATAAATCAAATTACAAATTGAAGGACAATGACGGTACTGATATAACAGGTGAGATAGATAATATTACAGTTCCTGGTGATGACAACATTGAAGATGGAGATACTACAGATATAGTTGATATAAATGTAGGTGAAGATCTCACAGATTCACAATACACGTTGACAGTAAAGAATATTCAGGATACAGCTAAGACTCCAAATGTAATGGATGATTATACTGATACATTTGATGGCGCAGAGGATGTAAAGGCAAAGGCAGATGCATATAAAGTTGATGCCGACACAATTGTCATTGTATTCAACAAGTCAATGGATTCAAGTACACTGGATGATACAGACAGCTATGAATATGTAAATGCAAAGGGAGATACAAAGACACTCCCAAGCAGTGCGGATATTACAGTAAATGATGACAACAAGAGTGTAACAATAGATTTGAGTGATACATCACTTGCTACTGCTGATGGTAGTAAATCAGAGGAAAATACTATAGACTCAATATATGCAACTGGCGTCAAAGATGAGGACGGAAATTCCCTGAGCACTGGGAACAATGGTGGAACTCTTACAACATATAAGGGTGGTACTACTGCTAAGGCAACTTCATTGAGAGTTTATTATGATGGTGATGATCTGAAGGCAGATGTAAGCTTCACACAACCAATTGATGAAGATAGTGCAAATGAGGAAAATTTCAAATTGAATGGACAGACTCCAAGTACTGTTGGCGTAGATGGAAGCAAGGTAACTCTTACTTTCGACAGTGATGATGATGATGACAGCAGCACTGATACTTTGATAAACAAGGTAAAAGCTGAAGGTACTGAAGCAAAACTTGAGGTTACAGGAGTAAAAGATATACTGGGTACTCCAGTAACAGCTTCTGGAGTTCAGGTATACAGCTATGATGCAGCACCTAAGCTGATTATAGACAAAGACGGTAATGATGTTCAGAACTGGACAGCAACTTCTACTTCCGATGAAGCAGATATAAAGGTTGAATTTGATACTCCAATTGAAACAAGCAGTGTTAAACCTTCAGACTTTACATTCAATGTAGGTGGAACAACTGTAGATGCTTCTTCTGCATCAGCAGAGGGCAGTACAGTAACATTCAAATTCACAGGCAGTGATTTTGCTGATCTTAAGGAAGCTGCTGGATCAGATTCATCTATAAAAGTTGCAGTTAAACCAGTTACTTCTACAAAGATATCTAGTAAGAAAGATCTTTCCGGAGATTATGCATACTATGTACCTTCATCAGATGATACAAAGACAAATTATGTTACTTTGACACTGGATGGTACAAATCCAAATCCAGATCCTGGAGATGAAATTCCAGCAAAAACAGTTACTGCAGAATATAATAGTGATTTGTTTGGTACAAAAGTTGTAGTTAAACTTGACGGAGTAAGCGATGCAACAAGTGCAGCAAAATATGTTGTAAAATATAATGGCACAGTAGTACCTTATAATGTTGCTCAAAGCGGTTTTGCTATATTCATTGATGGAAATATAGATCAAGCTACTGCATCAAATGCTGTTACAGTTGAGAAAGCACAATAATTAGTTCCATATTGATATATTGAATTTTAAACTTCAACATTAGAAAATTTTCTAATGTTGAAGTTTGCTAAAAATTAGGAGGATTAGTTGTGGCATATAAAAATTCCATACATAAAATAGCTGCAGTAGCAGTGATTATGTTAATAGTGATAGCTGCCGTATCTATAAATGTTTCTGCTAAGATGGATGGAGTAGTGCTGAAAGATTCTTCTGGAAAGCTGTATAATTTTAATTATGAAAAGCTTAAAACATCATTATTAAATGAGGGAGCATTATATCAAAAATTTAGGGCATTAAAAGAAGAAAGTGCTTCAGTTTACTCATATCATGATGATGTACAAGAAAAGTATATATTAAGAACGAACTTAATAAATGCATTTTTAAATTCTACAGAAGACAAATTTAATGCACAGCTTGCTACTGAAACTCTGAAAACAGCAGATATGCCGTCTATAGTGTATGATCAAGTAGAAAATTCGGATGGTACTATTAGTGAAATTCCAATTAATGAAGATGATTTTGATGTAATAAGTATCTACTAAAATTAAGGATTTAAACATTTAAGGAGGTTTTTTAAATTATGAATAACTCGAAAAAGTTATTATCAGTTCTTTCAACGGCAGCAGTATCAGCTATTATTGCTTCTGTAATATCAACGCCTGCATCAGCTAAAATGGCTTCCGTTGTTTTAAAAGATGCTTCAGGAAAGCTTTATGAATATAATTATCAGGCATTAACAGATTCATTTGTTAATGGCACAAAGTTATATGATGATTTTAAAGCTCTTAAAGATTCTGGTGCTCAAGTATTATCATATTATGATGATGTACAGAATGAATTTGTATCAAGATCTACTTTAATTGATGCATATTTGAATGATACTACTGGGACTTTTAATGCTAAAACAGCTACGGAGACATTGCCTACAACAGCTGTGGACGGTACTATATATGAAAAAGTTGAAAACCCAGATGGAACAGTAAGTGAGCAACCAAAACAAGGTACGGCGGATGTTGAAGTAAGTTCAGTAAGTGCTGTTAATGCTACTACTGTTGAAGCAGGAGGAGTTCCTACAACAGTTGAAGAAGCAGACCTAAAAGATAAAAAAGTAACATTGAAGACAGGCGATGTTAGTTTAACAGCAACATATGTAGAAGGTTCATTGACAGCAGAAGGAAAAGCTAACTTCTTAATAGATGAGGGAAAGAAACTTACAGATGCTGCTGAATATACAGTAACATCAGATTGGGCAAGCTTTACTACAAGTAAATTTGTAGCTAAGGTGTCACCACAGTATATTAAGTCAGTTGAAGCTGTAACAACCGGTATAGCAGCTAAAGATACTACTGAAAGTACTGGAACAAGAACAATATCATTTGAGGCTAAGGATCAATATGGTGAAGATGTTGAATTAAATGCCACAAATACAGCAAACTTAAAAATAACAGGAACTAAGAATGGAATTCCATATTTAACATCAGAAATAGGATATATTCCAGGCGAAGACAACTTTACTATACCAAATACTGTAGTTGAGGGAGATAAAATTGCATTTACATTTACAAATAAAGATGCAGATGGTAATGTATTAGGAACTTCAACAGTTAACTATACAGTAACAAAGGCTGAAGCTGTTAAAGCAACTTCTATAGAAGCTATCAAGGCTTCATATAATAAACCTGTAAATAACCATCAGACAACTGATGATGTAACTGAAGTTATGCCTGATGATGAAATAACTTTAACGGCAGATGTAAAAGATCAATTTGGAAATCCGTTTTCTACTCCTAAAGTAAGATGGGTAGTAACTGAAGGTCAAAAACTAATTGCAGCTGATCCAGATACAGATAATACACAATCAGCTGATTTAGTAAATGCAACAAAAGATTATACAGTAGATAGTACTGTAGATAATGGTACTGATGCAAACCACAATGCTATATCATTTAAAGCAAATGCTGCGGGAACAGTAACAATTACAGCATACAGCCTTGACAATGCAGCAAGCAAATCATGGACAGTTCAAATTGGAGCCAAGAAGTTAACTAACATAGATGCAGTAACATTTACAACTCCATATAATAAAGAAGCTAATAAGTCAGCTGTAGTAACATATACAGAAGGTGCTGCTTTAACTCCTGATATATTAAAGTTTAAAGTGACATCTTTACCAGCTGGTGCAGCTGAATCAGATATAACATTCTCAGCTGCTTACGGAACAACAGAAGCTACTAAGAATAACATATATATAACTGCAACTACTCAAAAAGAGGGAACTTATAAATTTAAAGCATATGTTGGGGAAAGTTTTGATAAGGCAACTGTTGTTGGTGCAGAATCGACAATAGCGACAACAAAGAATCCAGCACCTGTATCAATTGAAGTTCCAGCATTTGCAGCAAATGAATTACCAGCAAATTCTGAAGTTAAGAAAGATGTAACATTTAAGAATAAGAATGGTGAAACAATTTCTGTAAACGCAAAAGACTTAGTAGTAACGGGTACTACTGGTATAACTGTTAATGCATATGATAAGGATGGAAATGCTTTAACTATTGGAACAGATACGGCACCAGTAGCTAAATTAGGATTTACAGCTAGTGCTGCAGGAAGTTATACTGTTAACCTTGTGAGTGGAGCAGCAAATGCAAGATTGGATATAGTAGCATCAGATACAGCTCAAATTTCTAGTATTGAACTTGCACAATCAAGTGTGTCTGTAATAACAGCAGATAGCAAAGATGCAGCAACTCCTTCAGATAAAGATTTGGTAGCTATTAAGGGTGGTGTGGCATACAAATTAATACCAGTAACATTTAAGGATCAATATGGAAATGCAACAAGCGTAAAAGCTAATCAATTTGATCTAACTGTAACAGGTACAGACTCTAACACTAAACCAGATGTAGAACTTTGGGATGGAACTGCAGATGATACAGCAGATTTAACAGCATCAGATGATAAGGATATTAAATACATTGCAGTAAAAGCTGGAACTGGTGATACTACTCAAGTATTAACTCTTCAAGCTAAGGTACGAGATGGAGGAGCGAATGTTGGAGCACCTGCCACATTAACTGTTAATGTACAAGCTGAAAGAGCACTGAATTCACTAAGTGTTGAACCAGCAGATTCCAAGTTAGTAGCTGGAGCAGCTCAAGAATTTACAGTCAAGGGTGTAGATCAATACGGCGAAACAATAAATCTTGATGGTGCTAAATTAAAGCTGGCAGCCCCAGAAAACGGAGAATACAAACTTATAGATGCTGTGGGTTCTGATGCAACAACTGGCACAGATAGTGATGATAATGGAATAGTTAGAATTAAGGCAGTTACTCCAGGAACTTATACAGCAGTAGTTTACTATGATTCCAATGATAACAACAAAGATGCTTCTGATAAAACAGTAAGTATTCCATTAACAATCCAGGAAGTAGGAGATGCTATTAATTCAATTAGCATAGACCCAACTGTTGTTGCTGATGTAAATACAGAAGATTATAATGGAAAATATGATGTATCTAAGAACAAACTTTATGTTGAGAGTGGACAAGATTCAAATAAGTATACCTTTAATGTAAAAGCACTCGATGCAGATGGAAATAATGTTGGATTGGATCAAGAATCCGTAATATATAGTGTAGTAAGCAGTGATATAATAAACCAAACTGATCCAGATGCTAAAGTAACAGTTACAACTGAAAACTTTGATAAAAATGTATTGACAATAAATACAGACGGAACAAATATTGGAGATCAATTAACAGGATCAGTTACAATAAAAGCATCTACATTGAATGGAAAGACAGCTACAATAACTTTAAATGTAGATTCAAAAGCAGGAGAAGCTCAAACGGGAACTTACTATTTTTCAAATATAAAAGATGGTAAGGATGCATCAGATCCAACAAAAGTGTTGCCAGCACTTACGTCAGTAGACTTAACAGAAGATGATACACCAGACTTAACTACGGATGGATCAAGAGAGATTTATCTCATAGCAGTAGATCAGTATGGTAAACTTGTAAATGCTGATGAAAATGCATCTGCAATTGTAATTGGTTCCGATAGCTCATCATATTTCGATAAATCAATAGGTGGAACTGATAATGGAATCGATGAGTCTGTTAAGTTGACAGCTAAAGCAGTAGGTACATCAACATTAAGGGTATTTGCTAATGGAAATCAAGAAGCTACATTAACAATAACTGCTAATCAAGATGCTGTAGATGCAGCAAAGGCAGCATCAGCAGCAACGAAGGCAGAAGCTAAGACTAATGCAGAAGCAAAAATAGACGCAATACCTAATGCTGATTCAATTGATCATGCTGGGCTGTCAGCAGCTCAAACGGCTGTAAATGAGGCAAATACAGCAGTAAATGATGCGAAGGCAGCAGGCTGGACACAAACTGAAGTTGAGGCATTTACAGGTTATGCTAAAATAGCAGAAGCAGAAACAGCAATAGCTGACCAAACAGCTGTAGATACTGCAGTAACAACTTTAGCAGATGGATCAGTTACTATTACTGATGCAGCTGCTCAGCCAACAGTTACATTAAATACACCAGCTGAAGCTGATGGTAGTATAGCTTATACTTTTACAGCTAAAACTGATGATAATGCAACTGTAACAATTAACAATCCAGCAACAACAGCTACAGTAACAAGAAATGCTACGGCTGGAAACCCTACTATCACAGTAACTGCTACTAAAAATGGAAAAACAGCAACACAGGTTTATGTGATAACAGTTCCAGCAGGAGCAGATTCAACGGAAGCTGTTACAATAGCTAAACAAATTTAGTATGAACATGTAGACAGAGAGGGATAACTAAAGAGGTTACTCATCTCCATTTTAAACAAATAAGCGAAAATAAATCATATCAAAAAGACTATTGGATAGAATACTGTTTTATCTGATAGTCTTTTATTTATTATCTTTTTTAATTATAAGGTTAAATTTATGTTAAGTCATTATGGAATTAGTGGTAGTAAAGGGTCAACATGTATTATTATGATAAGAATGACCATTTAAGAATTATAGGGATATTTATCAATATTTCTCCATTCCTAAGAGATATGGTTTTATCTTGTAAGCTAATATAGAAATTATAAATTGAATAGTATGGAAAATAATAATATAATTTGATTATGCGAAAAACATAGGAGGTAAAGCAGATGAAGAAACGGACAAAAATAATAGCTGCAGCAATTTTAGCAATAGTAGTGGCTATTGCTGGATATTACTTCTATCAGAAATATAGCCTTGATAAAAGAGTACAGACATCTGATAAAATGATGAAGGATAAGGGTATAGAGCAGAATAATACAGATAACTCTATAGTTAAGGATATATTGAAAAATGATTCTGATCTGGAGTATGCTTACATAAGCCATAATGGTGAAACTGTAATGTTAAATTTGAAATTTAAAAAAAGTATACAGGATAAGGACAAATATGCTAGGGTGAGCAAGTATATGGATAAGCTTAGAGGGAAATATAAAGGCAGGAATATAAATGCAGCAATGATTCCGGACAATTAGACCATTAAAATAACCTTTTATTAATTCATTATTAGTATTATAATCTAATAGATATTATATTGGAGGTATGAATCAATATGAAAAAAAATATGAAATGGGTTATTATTTGTATTTTTGTAGTCATTATAGCCATAGGATTAGTTTATAAATATAAAAATTATACCTATACTAAAAAAATATCTGAAGAAAAGAAACAGGAGCTTAAAACTCAGCAAAAAACAGTTGATAAATCGCCATCTCTTGGAGTTGGAGATTCACAGACATTGAATTTGTCATCTACAGATAGTTCTAATAAAAAATTCAAATGGAGTTCCAGTAATACAGCTGTTGCAGTCGTGGATAAAGATGGAACTGTAAAGGCGGTAAAAAACGGTACAGCTGTAATAACAGCGATTGCACCCAATGGTAAAAAGGAATCTTACAAGGTACATGTAAAAAATACTTCTTCAGAACTGAGCTTTAATGTTGATACAGTATATGATCCTGATTTATTTGCAACCAGAATTGTTGTTACGCTAAATGGTGTAAAGGCGGATGATTTAAACAAATATATTGTCAAATATAATGGAACTCAAGTTAAATTATATCCTGAAAAGAAGTCATTCAGACTAGCTGTTGATGGTAATGTAAGTACTTCCGCTGCACGATCAAAGATTTCAGTAAGTAAGAAATAAATATATTAACCTGTTGTGCTAGTTAAATTCATTAACATAATTTACAAATAGAAAAACTCTGGCAAATATGTTGCCTTATCATTAAAAAATCACCAAAATCCTAACGATAGGGAGAAAAACATACGTGCCAGAGTTCAAGAAAGATTATACTATAGAAATTGAGGGAATGGGTATAGATTTGTGTAAAAACCAAATCTATACCCATTATTTTTGCATAGTTAATTGGTATATTTGGAATAATTGATGACTTTTACCACAAAGTTACTCCAGCACATATTAAAAATCGCAGAAATATTGATAAAGCAATTATTAGTGACAGTGAAATAATTACTCTCTCTGGTTGGGGAACTTCGTCATGGAGCAAATCCGTCAAGAAATATAGCATGCAATTACAGCACTTGATGTATATTTGACTGATTTTATCTCAACTTCCTGGACATTTCCCTTATATTCCATTCTTCAATAGCCACTTGCCATTTTTCTTAGCTACTATCCAATAGTTTGCAGTTTTCTTCTCTTCTTCATCATTTATATTTTTTAAGTAATATACCTTATAAAGATTGTCATTTTCCTTTTCAACCTTCATGTGTTTTATTACTCCATTAATACTATCTGAGCCATATTTAAAAAAGTCGTTGGTTTTATGATTTTTTCTATAGCTCTCAAATTGACTTTCAATTAACACGCTTTTAGGATCAGTAAATAACGCCTTATATTCTGTGTAAGTTCCTTGATCAAAGTATTGAATCCTAACTAATTTATGTATTGGCTCTAACGGTGTTCCTATGCCCTGAATTTTATTAGTATAGGTTTTATAAGAAATACTCCCAATTAAAGCTATAATTATTACTATAATTCCTATTATAATTCCTTTTTTCCTCATATCTTTTACCTCTTTTCTATGTTATTTATACCCGCTATATTATAACCATAAAAAGACCATTAGATAGAGTATATAAAGGATATTTTATCTAATAGTTTTTTTTATGGTATGTTTTATTTATTTTTCAGTTAGCAATATAGCCTAACTATATCTATAATTTTTCATTTATTTATTTAAGTCTGAGAAGGAAGGTTTCCCCTCCTCCTCCATTTTGTATTGATTTATTTATTTCTCATTATCGGACAAACTTCCAGAGATCACAGTTACCCTAGGGAGGGCAGTTTGCATCCTAAACTTGTTACTTTGATGCTATGGAGTTACATCAATTGTAATATCACCTGAAGCTGAGTTTCCAGCAATATCTGTCACATTTGCAGCTGTAATAACAAAATCTGAAGCTAAAGTGGCCTCATTAGAAAAATTATTAGTAATTACTAATGTAGTACCATCAGCAGGTGTAGCAGCTAAATCAGCTGCACTCACCCCAGTTATCCAGTTACTTCCACCAGTATTAGTTTTTATTTGATTCAATATTGCTGTCCAGGAAGCAGCACTCAATGACTCATCAGCTGTTAGGGTAAGAGTTCCTGATGCACTTATACTACTATTAGTACTTGCATTTATAGTTGTTGGTTCTGTATTATCAGCTGTAACTCCTGTAGAAATACCACTAGCTGAAACAGTATTTCCTGCAGCATCAGTTGCTGTTGTCAATGCAGCTGTTATTGGAGAATTACCAGCAAGATTATTTGCTGTAAATGTATAAGTGTTGCCAGTAGTGTTAGTTATTGAAGCTGCTGTACCACTACTTAAAGTAAATCCTGGAGTTCCAACTAGAGCCTCATTAAATACTGAAGTGAATGTAACTGTAGTTCCAATCTTAGCAACTGACTTATCAGCTGTTATTGTTGCAGTTGGTGCTGTATTATCTATTGTAAATGTCTTAGTTACACTGTTCCCATTATAGCTTGCAGTTATATCAACCGTTCCATCCCCTGTTGAAGCTGTAACTAATCCGCTAGCATTTACACTTGCTTTTGCATTACTTGCTGAAAAAGTTGCAGATGATGTTACATCTGTTGAACCACTCTTTACAGTTAACTGTGAAGTAGCAGCATTTTTCAATATACTATCCGTATCTGATCCGCTAATTGTAAGTGCATCCTGTTGAACTGCAAATGTCCTTGTTACATTTGATGCCATAGTTTCAGCTGGAGTTCCTGTTCCAGTTAATCCAGTTGCTGTTATTGTATAAACATGTCCTGCAGTTAACTTAGCAAGTGGTCTTATTTCTACTCTATTAGTAGTTAAAGCACCTATGCCATCACCATCAGTTACAGCTAGATTACCCTGTAATAATGTTACATATGAATTTGCTGTATCATCATGCAACTTAACATTGTCAGGAGTTACTGTTGTTGAGTCTAAATTCTTGTCAAAGTCAAGTTTTAATACGCCTGTATCTCCATCCTGTACAACTCCATTATTTACAACCGTATTATTAGCTCCATCAAACGTTATATCAGCTGCAACCTTATTTCCTGAAGCATCTTTGATATATGCTGTATCAGCAGTTACAGTTGTTGTATCTATTTCAGCACTAGGAGTCACTCTTACCTTAGCTGTTGTTAATACTGTATTTGCGCCATCTGATCCATCTGCATATCCTGCTGCTGAATTATCGCTTGGACCATCAACATCTACTGATAAAGTAGCACCTGTACCTGTAGTAACATTTATACTAAATGGTGCCATTACGTTACCTTGCTTATCTTTAGCACCTGATATTGAAATTCTATATTTATGTCCTGCAGTTAATTTACTTGCAGCAGCTTCATTTAATGTAATATTATCTCCATTTGCAGCATCATGATTTACTGTAGGTGCTAATGCTGTTACCCCTGTTAACGTAACCGGTAATCCAGTAGCTAAATCAATAATTTGTACTGTTGGGGTAGCATAAGTTGTATCTGATGATAACGCTAAATCTGTATCATTAAATACAAATATTAAATCTTGATTAACAGTAAGGGTCAAGTAAGAAAGTGGATAGAAAATGTTCAACAAATGTGAGATAATCTTCTAAAATAAGTTTTAAAGTTTTTCAAGTTAACTTTAAAAACTTTAAAAGGAGATTTTATATGGATGTACAAAAAGCAACTCAAGAATATAGAATGAGTGAGTGGATTAAAATTATACGTGAATGCCGCAGCAGTGGTAAGACTGTGAAATCATGGTGTACGGAAAATGGCATCAGGACCAACAGGTATTATTATTGGTTGAGAAAAGTACGTGCTGCTGCCTGTGAAGCCCTCCCTTCCAAAAATCCAGGGGAACAAATAGTTCCTGTAGATACTTCCAAATTATCAGGCATCATTTCCACAGATGCAGCCTATGTTTCTCCAGAAACAGATCAGGCTGATATTATTATTCGTTTTGGCTGTGCAGTTCTTGAAATTCGCAACAGTGCCTCAGCCAGTTTAATTGAAAATGTTGTGAAGGTGCTACAAAATGCTGGGTGATATTTCAAAGGCAGAGAAAATATATATTGCAACTGGAAATACTGATATGAGAAAGTCAATTGACGGGCTGGCCGCCATCGTACAGAAGAATTTTGAATTGAATCCGTTTCAGAACAGTCTGTTTCTCTTTTGCGGACGGAAGAGAGACAGACTGAAGGCATTGTATTGGGAAGGCGATGGATTTGTACTTCTATACAAGAGGTTGGAAAATGGATGTTTTAAGTGGCCTAAAGATGCAGAAGCAGTAAAATGTATAACACCCCGGGAATTTAGGTGGCTTATGGAAGGGCTATCTCTGAATCAGCCAAAGGCTGTAAAGAAAGTAGATATACAAATTGCCCTCTAGTGTCAGAGAAATCTGAAATCATGCGGTTTTATAGAAATTTATGGTATAATAACAGGTATAAAAAATAAGTAAAGGAACTGCCTCAATTATGTATACCAAAAATGAAGTTATAGAGCTTAAAAATCGCATAGCACAGCTGGAGAAGGAGAATAAAAACCTCCATGAGACACAGGAATTGATTTCTGCAACAAACTCTTTGCAGAGGAAAAATCAATGAAAGATCTTATGCCGGATGAGCGAAAGAAAAAGCGTCTTGAAACGGAAAAACCGATTCTTGAGGCCTTTTGGAGGTGGCTTGATTCCGTAAAAAACAGCTGTCTTCCCAAATCGAAACTTGGAAAAGCTGTAGATTATGCAGTAAATAATAAAGAAGGATTTATGAATTATCTTCTGGACGGCAACTGTGCTATTTCAAACAACCTTTCTGAAAACAGTATAAGGCCTTTCACTTTAGGAAGAAAAAATTGGCTCTTTAATGGAAGTCCCAGAGGTGCTGAAGCAAGTGCAGCAGTCTACAGCATGATTGAAACGGCTAAAGCCAATGGATTGGAGCCATACGGCTATCTTGAATTCCTGCTTAAAAATCTGCCTGGTGTCCAATTTGAAACACATCCTGAATTCTTGGAAGAATACCTGCCCTAGGACCAATGGGTTCAGTCTTCCTGCAAAAAGAACAAATAGCAAAAATAAGACCACTCTAAATGAATGGTCTTTGTTTTTGTAAACACACACCGGATAATTTACCGCTTACCTTGATTTTATCATTATCACATAAATTCTTCAAAATGGCGAACATCCTCATGCTACCTGAATTGCCATCAATTCCATAATGACTTAACATAAACTTTACCTTATAATAAAAAAATATAATGAGAATAAAAGACTATCAGATAAAACAGTATTCTATCCAACAGTCTTTCTGACATAGTTTATTTAATTTTTCAGCCAGAATATGGCCTGACTATTTTGTGAAGATTTGATATGATTAATTTTTGAAGTGAATTTGTTTCCGCTCATTTGTTTAAATTAGAGAAGGAAGGTTTCCCTTCCCTCTTTCTTTATAGTTTTATTTCTTTCGACAAACTCCGAGTGATACCTTATACCTTTGCGAATAAAGTACACCTAAGTCTGATACTATTTTATTGTTATATTGTAAGTTGATGCATTTCTTACTGGAGTTTTTCCGTTCACTGATTTGATAAGTCCATCAAATAAATCTCCAGCTGGTGCATTAAATTTAACTAAGCTGTCTATATTCTCTGTTCCATCAAGGGTAACTACTACTTTTGTATAATCAGTAGTTGTTCCATCTGTTGCATAATGAACTGCTGATTCATCGACAGTTGTTTCTCCATTGTCACTTGCAGCTACTAAATTAAGCTCACTTGCTGTTCCATCATATACAAGTCCGTCGCTATCCTTAGTTGCGTCTATAAATGCAGTTGCACCTGTTCCTGTAGTTGTTAATGTTGAATCTAATCCTACAGCCTTATCAAATGCATATGTTAATGTATGTGCTGCACTGTCATAAGTTATACCTTGAAGAGTTGGAGTCCCAGTTGTAAATGTTATAACTTCAGTATCATCATCAGCTAATGCCTCAACTTCTTGTCCCCATAGATTCTTAATATTACTTGAAGCTTCAATGTCTATTTGAGCCTGTCCCTCTGTCAACGTAAGAACATCGCTACCTGAATTTTGTGGTGTACCATTAAATTTAAGAGTTATAGTATCTCCTGATTTATTGGCTACTTCAAGTTTTGGATCATTTACTGAAACACCATCAGCTGTTTCTAAAGTTATTGACCCTACATTTGGTGTTTGTGTAGTATCTATAGCTTTATCAAATTTTAATGTAAGTGTATCATCAGTATCTACTATTCCATTATTGTTAGCATCTGCAAACCCAACTGATGTCAATTTTGGTGCTATTGCTGCATCTGGAAGAGCTACTACCTTACTTTCTGATGTATAATCATTTCCTTTTATATCTTTAACACCATTAACACCAATAACAGTTCCTCCTGTTCCCAATGTTAATGTTGGTGCAGCCCCTAATGTCACATTAAGAATGTTAGTATCTGCTCCATATGCAACTGAAGCTCCTGTTCCAAATTCTTCTTGCAAATCTGAAGCTGCTGGTAATTGAACTGGTTCATTATAGAATAATTGTACTACATCACCTTGAGATACTTTTGAATCTCCATTATCAGTGATAAGCTTAGTTTTAGCTGGCACTATTGTTGGTGCTGCAGAATCATCTGATGCTAAAGAAACAAATGTAGTTTTGTTATCTTTAATAGCTACTCCATTTTTGTCCTTTAATCCAGTATATTCTACTGTGTAGCCTGTTGTATCATTTACTAGGATTGGAGTTGTACTGTCTGCTGTTAAGAATACAGTATCCTTATCTCCATCTCCGTCAGTATCAACATAATCAACGGATTTTATTGATATAACATCATTAACATTAGTTGTTCTGTAAACTTTGTAATTTGATGCGTTTGTAGCTGTAGCTTCATCAAATCCACCTGTAGCTATAGCTAATTTTATTTGTCTCGATGATGCCTGCGTAGCAGTTATTGCTCCTGCTGCTGCATTATCATTATATGTTGGAGTTGTTTCTTGAACAGCTACTTTGTTTCCATTAACATCTGATATAGTTGAACCATCTTTTATCTCAACTTTTGCTGTTCCAGCCTTTATTGCATTAATTTCATCTCCATCTGTGAAAACAACTTTTACAGTTTTCCCTGTAGGATCTATATCAGTATCAACTGCAGCTGCTGCTGATACATTTCCTGCTACTGTCGTTAAAGATGTTTCAGTTCCTGCTACATCAACAACTAATTTTCCATCATTCGTTATAGATTCAGGTCTTACTGCTTGATCAAATGTTATATATAATGCCTTTGAGGCAATATTATTATCCGTATCTGCTGTTGTGTAGAATTTAGCTCCTGTAACTTGTGGCGCAACCGTTTCTTTAGTATAAGATAAAGCTGCATTAGCTGTATCTGTTCCACCAGCAGCCCCTGTATCATTTGCATAAGTTCCAGTAGCATCAGTTACTGCTCCATCTGTCACAACTACTCTATAAGTTACATTGTCAGTATCTCTCTTTGCTCCCAATAAATCAATAGCTGCTTGATCTAGTTTAAATGATATTGTTTGAGCACTTGCTCCTGCTTGTTCAAATGTATAATCAGCATCGTTTAAAGTAGCTAAAGTTCCTCCTACTGTAGTAAATCCATCTGTGCTCCATTGAACATCAAATTTACTTGTATAAACATTTGATGTTTTTATTGGTGTATTGAAACTTAAAGCTAATTTATTAGTAGCCTCGTCATATGAAGCTGATGCAAGTTCTGGTCTTACTATTTGAGATAAAGTTTTCTCAGCATCGGCAGTCGTTAAGTTATTACTAGCATCTTTTACTGCTCCTGCTTTAACTACAACTTTTGCATCTGGCTGTAGTTGTCCAAGCTCAGTAGCCTGATCAGCTGTTAATGTTATTGAAGCATCTAATTGACTTGATGCCGGAGCTGCTCCATTCAATGTAACAGTTTTTGAACCGTTAACTATTTGAATCAAGGATGGATCAACAACTGTAGTTGGTTCATCAAATGATAATGTTAATTTTTTAAGTCCATTATCATATTTAGAAGTTAATAATGTTGGCGCTGTTGTATCTACTCCTGTAGTTCCTGTAAATTGAACATTTGAGTTTTCTACTATTGTATTAGGTGCTGCAGCTTTATCTTTTACATTTGATGCATAAAGTATATAGTCTGAATTATTCAATCCATCTAATACAAATCCCGGCAAGTCTGTGTCTGGTGTTCCTTCATCACTTGCATCTACAATTTTTATTAATACTGTCTTATTATCTGCCTGAAGCTGTGCTGATGCTTGGACATCTGCTCCACTACTGGCTGTACTAAAATTATATAGTTTTGAAGCCCCAGCTGAGTATATTTTGTAATTTGCTGCTATATCAGTAGCTGTTGTTTGGTCGACTTCTTCCGAATACTTTATTTCTATTGTTTTAGAATCCAATGCTTTAACACTTGCTATTGTTGGTTTTTTGTAGTCAAAATCCGCAGCTTCACTTTCATTAACAGTTAATGAACCTTCTTGTCCATTTAGGTTAATTGAAAGTTTTGCTGTTTTAGCTGTAGCATCTACAACTACGGCTGTTGGCTTAACTGCTGCTGCTCCATTTATTGCTATAGCATAATTATTTACATCTGCTGCTGCAGTTGCATCAAATCCATCTGCTAAAACTACAGTGACATCTGTATTAGTAACAGCACTTACTGAACTTTAGGGGACTGCCTTTCCCTAGATTTTTATTATCATAACAAGTTAATTGATTTTCTTAAATTTTGCGGAATCGAGTGCAGATAAATGGAGGTTACTTTTATGTTTGAGTGTCCCAGAAGTTCACGTATATCTTGAATATTGGCACCTTTTATTAAAAGATTTGTGGCAAAACTATGTCTTAGGGAATGACAGCTTATTTTTTTGCTTATTTCTGCCTTTTTTATAGCATCTTTCAGGCATCTGTTTATATACTGTTGTGAAACCTTTCCAGTCCTTTTGGTGGCAAAAAAATAATCGCCGTCAGCTTTTCTAGTATTTAAGTATTCAACTAATGTACCGTAAATTTTTTCGCTAATAGGTATGTCTCTATACTTTTTGCCCTTACCCAAAACATGAATTATCTTATAATTTAGGTCAACGTCTTCTATTTTTAGATTTGTTAATTCACCTATTCTGAGTCCGGAATGAAAAATAACATCGAATATGCAGTTCATTAATCTGCTGTCTGTATGCTCCAATACCTTTTTAAATTCATCTTCTGTCAAGAACTGTCTTGGTTTTTTAATTACTTTTACCGAATCTACATAATAGGTTACGTTGATATCATATAGTTTTTTTTACAAAGAAATTTATAAAAGCTTCTTAAAATATTAAGAGCTCTTGAAATGCTGGATGTTGCCAGATTTTTATCTTTTTTGTATTTTAGATATTCTTCAATATCCAAGTCTGTAACGTCATCTAATTCTGGAGAATGGTTATGTTTTCCCTTCCAGAATGTTACAAAGTACCTTAATTCTTTTTCATAACCTATAATTGTTTCCTGGGATTTGTTATATATATCCAGGCTTTCTAAAAATTTTTCTGCTGCTTCTGAAAAAAGCATAAACAACACCTCTTTTTTTCTTAGTGATCGTCGGACAGACAAAAATCTTAAGAAAGGAGGCTGGTCCCCTTTCTTAAGTTACGTACATGTAATTGTCAATATTTGTACTAATATAGTAGAATTGTAAAATAATTTGTGATATAATGTTAACAGAAAATTAATATTTCGTAAAGTGTTATTGATGTTTCTACGTTAACAGATGAAAATATAAATGCAGGAGGGTAAAAATTGAAAAATAAGTTTATAATAGGAATTATTTTTAGTATTTTATTATTGTTGTCACCTGGTGTAAAAGCAGCGAATTTTACCGACAACCAAACAGTAGATGCCAATAAAATGTGGACAATTCGATTTACGGATGAAGTCAAATTTGATGATTTGACCAAACAGGGTATTACTGTTACGGATAATAATGGTAATAAGGCAAATATAGGAATACAATTGGGACAAGATAATAGTACAGTTACAGTAACGGCACCACAGGGAGGATATACAGCAGGGGAAAGTTATATACTAAATGTTAAAAACGATGTGCATTCCAGTAAAGGAAAGGCATTAAAAAATGAATATAAATTGCATTTTAATATTGAAAATGATAATAATGTAGTAACTTTTAAAGATAGTTTTTTAGAATATACTATAAGAAATCAAATAAATAAACCTACAGGTACCCTTTATAAAAGCGATGTTGAAAAAATAACCAAATTAAGTATTCCTAATATTGATTATGCACCTAATCAGGTATTTAACATTTCAGGGATGGAAAATTTAATTAATTTGGAATACCTTGATTTGGATAATAATAACATTAGTGATATGACTCCTCTTAAAAATTTAACTAAACTGGAATATCTAAGCTTGAATAATACACGTATGAATGGAATTAATCAAACTAAAGATTTAAATATTTTTAAGAATCTTACTAAATTAAAACATTTAGGTTTAGAGTACAATGGAATAAGTGATTTAACCCCTTTAAAATACCTACCTAAGTTAGAGTATCTTTGATTAATGACGATCCAGGGCATTAAAGATAAAGATGTGGAAGTGCTGAAAGATTTAACTAATCTGAAAACCGTTTATTTATGCGAGGTTAACATAAGTGATGATGAAAAGCAATCATTGCAAGACTCATTACCGGATTGTGCTTTTATTTTTTAATTCTTCATTAATTAAAAAATAATTCAAGAGAAAAGGAGAGAGTTTTGGAGAAATCCAAGACTCTTTTATTGTAATATAGTAGAATTGCAAGATAATTTATGGTAAAATCAATTCATATAATGTTAATAAAAAGTTAATAATTGTATAATTGGGGGTGGAAAATGAAAAACAGAAAGATTTTTATTTTTTTTATTGCATTGATACTTTTATTTGTTCCATCCGTAGTTTTTGCGGATGGCAGTGTAATGGAGAAAACAATAGATACTTCGGTTTCCATAAATAAAGTATGGAATATAAAGCTGACTGATGAGGCATTGGAATCCACAGTAAATTCAGACACCGTCTATGTTCTTAAAGATTCTACACAGGAAAAGGTTCCGGCTTTTGTATATTTGAGTTATGATAAAAAAATTGTAACTGTAACACCCAGCCAGCCTTATGAAAAATCTCAAAAATATACGCTTTTTATAACTCAAAATGTAAAGAATAAAGACAATAAACCGCTGAAGCATATGTGGAAGACAAAATTTACGACAGAGAGTTCGTCACAGCCGGTTGAATTCTTGTCAGCACTTTCGGCCAGTAGAAATGATTTATATGTTAATGATGAAGATCCCTATGTTACCTTTAAAATTTCAATAAAAAATAGCGGCGATTTAACAGCAGATGATGTTAAATTATATGAAACTGATTCGGATGGCAATTCTTTGAATGAAGTCGCTTCCTTGAAAGATGACGGTGCTGTGGATAATGGGGATGATATTGCTAATGACGCTGTATTTAGTGCCAGGATTCAGATCAATACTGATTCAGAAAAGTTTTTTAATTATAAAGTTGTGACAGCTTCGGATTCAGGGCAAAAAAGCAGTAATGTTATAAATATAGGCGTAATAGATCACATTACTGACAGCCAGGCTCAGAATAATATTGATTTAGGCAGCAGCTCAAGCAGTAAATTTGAAAGCTTAAAAAATACGGAAAGTGCTGAAGAGGCTGCCAATGGGACAGTTTCCTGGCTAAAACAACAAGCCGGTGTAAAAGATGCAGGCATATCTGATGGTGGAATCTGGTATGTTTCCGATAACAATATACTCAGCGGAATATCTATAAACGATGATGCTTCAAAGGATGCAATATCCAGAAATAGTGACCCTGTGCGTTCTCAGGAAGCTGTTTTAAATAATCCGGATAATTACAGCTTAAAAATCAGCTCTGTAGATAGCGCTAGTAATTCAAAACAGATATTACTTCTTTCACCAAGCTTTGATCTTTTTTCTGAAAGGAATCCGAAAACTATTTTCGAGGATGAATTGAGTGAAATGCCTTCGGCACAGAAGTATGCATTTGTAAAAAAATATAATTCGGAAGCTGATGTTAATGCATTTAAAGATTTGGGCAATTATAGTGCTATAATTGTACATACCCACGGAGGTACCACATTTGCAGGGAATATATTTCAAAAGTTCTACCAGAAGGTGGTAGATTCACCTCTTGTAACTAATATGACCGGGGAAATAGTCACTGCAGATACTTTAAAAGAACATGAAAAAGATCTGAAAACCGGGCGGCTGGCAATAGTATCAGTACCGGGAAGCAATTACAGATATTATGCGGTCACGCCGTTTTTCATAGATAGTTATAACAGTAATATAAATAGTACGGTAGTATACGGCGGGTTCTGTGACAGTGCATATGACAATACTATGAAAGATGTATATCTGGACAAAGGAGCCGTTGCTTATTTGGGCTTTTCCAATACTGTTAATTCCCAGTACAATAATAACGTTGGAAAGACATTGTTCAACTATTTGATAGATGACAACCTAAGCATAAAAGATGCTTATGAAAAGACAATTGAAGAGTGTGGAAGCAATGACGGTGATTTAGCATCTTTCAAGTTGTACACAAAAAATGACAATGCTAAATTGGGTTCAAGTGATTTTACCAATGGAAGTTTTGAAACTGGCAATATTAACGGATGGATTGCCGCTGGAGACGTTAGAATTATCAATAAGCTGTCGGAGCTAAATCCTGTTGAGGGAAAATATATGGCTCTTATAAGTACGGGATTGGGCTCAGTATCGGATTCCAACAGCTATTTGCAGCAGTCATTCTACGTACCGGATGATGCTTTAAATTTATCTTTTGATTACAATGTAGTTTCCGAGGAGCCTATGGAATATGTAGATTCTCCTTATGATGACAAATTTTCAGCATCTATTATAGATACTAATAATATAGCTACTGATATTGCCAGTGAATCTATAAATGTCTCACAGTGGTTTCCAGTTTATGGAGTTGATTTTGATGGTGGTGACCACACGGCATTTCAAACTAAGTGGAAGCACGTGGACTATGATATTTCCAGGTATAGAGGACAGACTATAACACTTAAATTACATGTTTCGGATGCTGGAGACAGTTATTTTGATACAGCAAGCTTGATAGACAATATTCAGGTAATGTAACGATAATTTATTGATTCTGTGGGGTGACCAAATGAGATTCATGTTGAAGTTGGCTGTGATATGTGTCATAATAGGAGTTCTCGTAGTTTTATATACAAAAGTAAATACTAATAATAAAAATATTCCCGAAGACGCCATTGGAATTTATAATAAAGGGAATCTGGATATTATAGGACCACAGGAGCAAAATTACAAGGAGAAGCTGCTTTTCATGGAGAATAGAGTTAAAAATTCTCGTGATTATTATGACTTACTTTTTGATGACAATAAGATGAAAGAAATCCAGAGGAAAAAATTTAAGTTCATAATAACATATTCCGATTGCAAGGATATATTTATACCGAAGTTGAATTTAAATGTAAAATGCAAGACAATAATCATTCCTGATGATGCTTATTTTCCTGAAGACTCCACAGTAATTATTGATTATTCAAATAAAGTTATAATATTAAAAGGGGACTGACCCCCTTACAAAAAATGTAAGGGGAGTCAGTCCCCAAGCTACATATAACTTCTTAGTGTATCAAGTTTTCTAGCGAAACTATTTAAGTCAGTACTTCTATAGATATGTACATCCGTTATATGCTATACTATATTTAATGAGTATTTTCGTATAAAATTGAAAATCAACAGCAATTGCTTACTGTGAATTGAATAATGGAGGTATACAATATTGAAAGACAAAAACAGTGTAAAGACGAAGCTGTCACTGCTTGAAAAACAGGACATTATAGCATCTGATGTCCAGAAAGAGATTTTAAACGAGGAGATAGCTGATCTTCCCCCCATAAAGGAAGATGATATAAACATATCCACCATTTATGCTTTTGAGGATAGTGAAAGTATAGAGGTAAAAGTTTATTTCAGGAATGGCCTTCACAGGAAGGTGAATTTTGAGTATGTGCCTTTGACACTTCTGAATTCAAAGGGAGAGATAGTCGGAAATAAGGTATTTGATCTCACTGAAATGGGGGATCTGGAATATGGAGCTGCAAGGCCCTGGAAGCTTTTTTTTGAAAAGTCCGTGGTTGATATGGATAAGTTTTCTGCCGAGGGCTGTCATGTGATTTTTAATGGGAGTATGAAGGCTGTAAAGTATGCTCCTGTTGCACTTGATGAATCTTCATTGGAGGATGAAAAATATGTACCTATGTTCAGGGAGTTTATGGACAGTCTTCCAAAGGTACATCGTGACAGTGTCAGCATATCAAAATTCAAGGTTGCAATTCAAAAGCAGGGGAAAATTATAGTGACACTTTTGATACGAAACGGCTGCAGTAAATCCGTCAAGATAGACAAGCTTCCTATTACTGTAAAGGATGAAAAGGGTACGGTGATTGCTTCTGCAGTTTTTAGTACAAATGGACTTAAAATAGAATCAATGAAGGCAAGGGTATGTAATTTTGCCTTTGATATCAATATGGACGTAGAAAGTTCCATAGTAATGGATAACTGGAATGTGGTTTTTGAAGATATGAATGAACAGTAAAAAAACAGTCTTTTTGACTGTTTTTTTTATGCATTTTTTTAGTTTTATGAAAAAAATTACAGAAAATCCGTTATTTGTTTAAAAAAGTTGGTGTCTTATAATATAGATGCAGTTTAAATATGTATATAACTCGAACTTTGGATTTAATAACTTTATGCTCACCACATTTTGAATGAACACAAACTTATTAATGAGAGGGGAGAATTTAAATGGAAAATCGTAATGCTGATCTGAAGGAATTTGTAGAGGGTATTTTGAGTGGGAAAGATGAACATATCTGCAGGCTTCAAGTCTATTTTATAGGTGCCATGAGAAGTATGTACAATGATTATATTGGGGTTGAATTCGGAAATTCGGATGAGGATGATATCATAAGTATTTCACTGAAGAATCTTGTGGGTTCCATGGCTGCCTTCAGGGGAAACAGCTGGCAAGAGTTCAGGGGCTATGGTTATAGGGTTGTGAAGAACACGGTATTGAATTACAGCAGGTATTTGAGGAGGAGAAAGGGGAATTTAGTGCCCTCCGATAGTGAATTGGCGGCAGGTTGTTTTTACCGTCAGTACAATAGATGCGAATCCCTTGAGGACAGGGTAATAAACAGGATGATGTATGACTATATTATTGAAAATGCAAACCTTTCAAGTGGGGAGAGGGAATATAATATCATAATTGAAGGATATGGCAGTGTGGAAGAATACCTCAGGGAAAACGAGGGTAATGCAAATGCACTCAACCAGGCAGGCTACAGGCTGAGAAACAAATTGAAGAAAAAGCTGCTGGAATTTGGACTCAAATCCTTGAAACAAGTCTGAAGGGTGCATTGTTATGAATGATAAAAGTAAAATAGAGAAACTTGTAATAAGTGCAAAGAATGGTGATAAAAGGGCACTGGAAGAGCTTTGTACAAGTTTTAAAGGATTTATAATAAACAAGTCCAGTGCAATATATATAAGGGGATACGAAATGGAAGACCTTGTTCAGGAGGGATATAAATCTGTAGTTACGGCTGTAAACAAGTATGATCTGGAGAGGAACTCCTTCACTGCCTATGTTACCAATGCCATAACAAAGAATTTTTACAATCTCATGAGAAGGAATTTAAGCAAGCCCTGCAGCTGCAGTTTGAACAGTTTGAATGAGGAAGGCTGTGAACTTGTGGATACCCTGGTTTCCAGTGAAAATATTGAAGAGGATTTTATAGAACTGGAAAATAAACTAGAGCTTGTAAACGATATAGACAAGCTATCTTCCAATGAAAAGGATATTATTTATTGGTACTATATGGATAAAAAGTCATTGGGGGAATATGCAGAGTCCAGGGGCATAAACTACAGGACAGCCGTATACAGGAAGAAAACTGCTGTCGATAAGTTAAAAAAGATTTTCCTAAAAAATTAGTATCTATGGTACAATATTCATATATTACAAAAAACACTGGAGGTAGGGATTTTATGAATAAAAGGGCAATTAAAACCATAGGGAGTACTACTATTCTTTCGCTTGTATTATCTGCGGCAGTTCCTGCTGCAGCTGCAGAGGCTGCAGGCAATGTTACAAGTGTTGAGGGTGCAGACAGCTATGAAACTGCAGCTCTTGCGGCAACTTCCAACTGGACAACCAGTGATAATGTACTGCTTGTTTCAGGTGAAGGCTATGCAGATGCATTGAGCTCCGTTGCACTTTCAAAGCAGCTTGCTGCACCAATACTCTTTACGGCTAGTTCATATTTAAACAGCAGTACGAAAGCTGCACTGGATAAATTGAAACCTAAGAATGTATATATTATAGGCGGAACAGGGGTAATATCCCAGGGAATAAGGGATCAGCTGAAAGATGAAAATTACAACCTTATTGAGCTTTATGGCAAAAACAGGTATGAAACCAATGCAGCTGTAGCAAATCAGCTTGTAAAGCTTGGTGTAGACCCTTCAAATGTCATAATGGCAGGTGGAAATAATTTTTCAGACTCTCTTTCTGCAGCTCCGGCGGCAGCTGCAAAGGGTGAAATACTTCTCCTCGGGGGGAATGACAGGATAGGCATGGTTTCTATCATGGATTTTGTAAAGCAGCATAATTCCAAGGTCACAGTAGTGGGAACGAACAATACTATAAATGATGATACCTACAAGTCTCTGGGTGCCGTTGGCAGGATAAATGGAGGTGCCGACAGGTTTGCAACCAACCTCAATGTATTGAAGGCTTTCGGAAGCAGTCTGAGCTCCGACAAAATATATGTGGCCAATGCCTCTGGAAACAGATATGCTGATTCGCTTATAGCTGCATCTCTTGCAGGGATAAATTCTTCACCTCTTGTCATTGTAAATGGTGAAGGTGATGCACAGACTCAAAATGCACTTGACTACATAAGATCAAAGGCAGCTGCATCTACAGGAGTAAATATAATTTCGGAAAAAGGTGTGATTTCAGCTTCAACGGTTTCAGATATAAAAAATGCTGTAAATGGTGTTGTGGACGACAGCGCCACTGTAAATTCTGTAACAGCTGTTGGGCTGAACCAGATAAAGGTTGTATTCAATACTGCTGTAGATGAGAGCTCTGCAGAGAGAATTGCAAATTATGAAATGGACGGGAATTCACTCGGATCGGAAGCACAGACCCAATCCTCCGCATATCTGCAGGATGATGGCAGGACTGTTGTAATTACCTTCAAGAATCCCTTCAAACAGGGTAAAAAGGTCAATTTTACTGTAAAGAACAACGTGCTTACTGATGATTCATCCTCCGATATCACAAAATATGAAAAGGAAGTTACCTTCCAGGAAAATGGATCTCCGTCAATTGAATCGGTTACTCCAGTTGGCGGCAACAAAATCAGGGTTGAATTTTCAGAGGCTGTGAGAATGGATGAAAATGACCTGGCCTCCATGAAGATAAACAAGAGAAGCGTTAAAAACTATGGACTGGATACTTCCGATACGGAATTCAAGAATCAATCCGGAGACTGGGCAGACGGAGTTGACCTCTATTTTAACTCAGTACTCCCTATAGGCAACAATACTTTTACTATCTCAGATGGCACGTCGGGAAGCAAATTTGACAATGCAGCCAATATTCCGATTCAAAGCCAGTCAAAGGATTTTACAGTCGAATCTGTATCCGGAAAACCACAGGTAGAAAGTGTTACAAGTGACAATGCAGGTACCATATATGTAAAATACAACAGGGCAATGGATCAGGAAACGGCACTTGAACCTTCAAACTATAAGATAAATGGGGATACTGTGGATGTAGACGAATCCTATGTAACCTTTGAACCGGGTTCAGGGGACAGCATAGTCAGAATAAAAAATATAGGAGATATGCTTGAGCAGGGAACAAATACAATCCTTGTAGAAAATGAAGTGGAAGATACCTTCTATAATACAATCAACCAGACAAGCACTACCCTCTATTATGGAAGCAGCAGTGAAAAACCTGAAGTTGCATCTGCAAATATTCTGAATGAAGAAACCATAAGGGTTAAATTCAACAAGGATGTTGTGAGAAGTTATGCCACAAATACCGGAAACTATAAACTTATGGATTCTGATGGAAATGACATAAGCTACAAATTAAACAATGTCAATACCGTAACCGTAGATGGAAACAACAACAGAACCTTTGATCTCAAATTTGATGATGATACATTAAGCGGATCAAAGTATACTTTGACTGTAAAAAACATAATAGACACCGAGGCAAAACCGAATGTTCTGAATACTTATACGACCACTTTATCGGGTATGGACAACAAGGGTGTCAGAGTTACTGAAATAGTTAAAAGATTTGATAATGATAAGGCTGTTACAATATTTTTCAGCCATACCATGGATGACGATTCCATATCAAACAAGTCGAACTATGTGTTCAGGGATGGAACAGGAGAGGTTAAAAATCTTCCTGGCGGGGCAACTGTAACATCTTCTTATGATGCCAAAAGTGTTACTATTGAATTCCCTTCAAGTTATACCATAGGAGAAGGTACTTCAGCCAGAAGTGTAATTCAAGTTGGAACCCAAAATGTTGTTGATAAATATGGAAATTCCATTGATTTAGGATCATATATAGGGGACATAAGCACAACCAGCAGTAATGGACCTAAAATTATATCTGGCACTGCAGAGATGACATTCAGCGGAGATGATATAAGGGTTAAGGTTTCCCTTTCAGGAGCACTTGATTCACTTGATTTAAATGATTTCAAGGTGGATGGATACAAGCCTGACAGCGCATACAACGCAGGAAATGATGTTATACTGATATACAAAGCTGGAGTTAAAGATGGTGAAAAAGTAAAGGGAATAAAGGATTGCGGGCAAAGTACTACTTTAAGTGTAGTAAATAATAATTCAGTGGATTCTGCAGGAAGGAACATAAGAACAGGCTCTACCAAAGTTTATATACCTCCTGTAACAAGATCCAGTCAATTTACAGCTACTAGCGCATCAAATACGGATACTGTAAATGTGGCTTTTAATCAGGATATAGATACTGCCATACAAAGTCAATATTCAGATGATTTCATATTTACAGATGTGACTACAGGGAAGACACTTGCTCCAAATGCTATAAGTGTTGATGGAAAAACTGTAATCTACAGATTTAAAGCCTATTCTTTTGATAAAGGTGATGTTATCAAGATAACTGCAAACAACAGTACTTCCGGTATAAGTATAAGAAGTGAAAAGCATGACGATGCTGCCTATACCATTTATTCACCTTCAAGTGATGATTTGAGTGGTTATATTATTACTGCAAAATAAACAGGAATTGAATGAAAAGGGAATTGTTTTTGAAAACGGCAATTCCCTTCTGTTTAATATATGGCAATATTTCTATATTTATGATAAAATTATTTTGTTAATGTTAGTATAAAAACATTTTTAGCATGTATGAAGGGAGGTAAACATGAACAAGTTAAAAACAGCAGTATTATGCATACTGGTTATTGTGTTTTCAGGCACTCCGGCTTTTGCAAGTGGAAATACTCTGGATATAGATTCATCTATAGAGGCAGCCATAGAAAATTCCTATAAAGTAAAGAGCATAGATATATCCATAAAACAGGCACAGAATTCGTATGATGCCGACGTTAAAAATGCCAGCAATTATGCAGATCAGCTTGATCAGGGGGCACCGGATATGGATGCCTATACAAGGCTTTCACTTATGCAGGGTATAGCTAATCCCCGTAAAGAAGACAAGTTTTCCGAGTATAAATATACTCAGATGAAATCTGTTGCTGAAAATGAAATAAAGCTGTCTGCCTATACTCAGTATACTACTCTTATGAATGACAGGGATTCACTTGATCTTGAAAAGCAGAAAATGGATAATGAAGAGGACAAGTATACGAGTGCTAGGACCAAACTGAGTCTTGGATTGATATCCCCTTCAGATGAAAAAAAGGCGGAGGCAGATTACAATGCGCAAAAAGCCCAGAGGGATAAGGCACAGAGAAAATATGACATGGATATTATAAATGTCAACAAGACGGTTGGAGCCGACATTTATAAAAAATATGACCTGCTTTTAAGGGACAAGTTTACTGAAACACCTTATATAAGAAGCTACGATGAATATTTGAATGATGCACTTGAGAAGAGAGCGGAGATACTTGTAGGCCAGGAGAATATAAATTTGCAAAAATTTGAATATAATGTGACAAACGGTGTGTTTCCGGATAAACAATCCATACCCAACAGATTGGCGCAGACCAAGCTGGATAATGCTTATGACAGTCTTGAAATTCAGAAATTGGATATAATACCTGAGATCAATGGACTTTACAATGACCTTCAGATTAAAAACAGGATGCTCAAATCAAAGAAGGATGCACTTAACCTTTCTCAAACCCGTTACAATACCGAGCGTTTAAAATACAGTTTAGGTGTGATTAGCAAAATAGATTTTGATGCTGCGGCGCTGGATTTGAAAAATGCCCAGAATACGGTGAAAGCTGCACAGAGGGATATATGGATGGCACAGCTCAAGTTGAGCCAGGCCTGCAGTATAGGAAATGATACTTCCAAAATAAATTAGGATTCATGGAGGGTAAAACATGAAAAAGAGGTTGAATATAATTATTGGATTGGCACTGGCTTTAAGTATGAATGTTACTTGTTTTGCTGCCGAAAGTGCAAATTCGGTCCAGGTTTCAGGCAGTTCTTCCGTTTCTTCCATAACCGGGAAACAAACTCTGAGATTAAATGATGTTCTGGGCTATATAGATAAAAACAATATCAAGATTAAATCTGCGGATCAGAAGATACTGCTCTATCAAAGGCAATACGACAGGGACAGTATGAATGCGGCCCTCATAAAGGACAGTGATACAAGTGAGGTTAACTATCCCAAAGGTCAGTATGTAAATATAAAGCTGCAGACGGATGTAATTCCAAAGAGTGATGAACAGAGTATAAAGGATGCCAAATATGACAGGAATGACTTGCTTCAGACCACCAAGTTTCAGGTGGAACAGAAATACATGAATGCACTTAATTGCCAGGATCAGATAAATACAATCAATGCACAGATAGAAAATGTAGACAAGCAAATTGAACAGATAAAAATAAAAATAGAGCAGGGTGTTGCCACAAATGATGCACTTCAGTCATTGAATGTTCAAAAGAGCCAGCTTCAGGCGTCTTTGAATACTCCGGAGGCACAGTACCAGGAGGATCTACTTGGTATAAAGCAGGCAATAGATATGGATCTTGACAGTGATCTGGTTTTGGTACCAACAAACAAGGAATATGCCAGATTTGATGACAGCAGTATTCAGGGAAAAATAGACAGCTCTGTAAGCAACAGTTATGTCATGGGAAAAATGAAAAATAATCTTGCAATACTCCAGATCAAGGAGGACATATATAAGAAATATTCCTACAATGATGCTACAGGAGAAGTGAGCACGGGATTGAGTATCCAGGATCTTGAAAATTCTATTTCTGATACTGTATTGAACAGTAAAATAGGACTGTGGAACAGCTACTATAATTTGAAAAATCTTGAGGATAATATATCTGTGGAAAATGCAAAAGTTGCAAGTGCACAGGAAAATTACAACACGGTACTTGCAAAATTCAAACAGGGTACGGCAGTCCAGCTTGATGTAGAATCCGCTAAACTGTCACTGGACAGTGAAAAGATTAATTTAAAAAATGCACAGGATAATTACATGGTGGCAGCAGAGCAGTTTGAATATGATTTGACCAAGTAGTCAAATATTTGAAAAGTTTATTAACAACGCTGCAAAACCCTGTGATGCAGTTCTATATGTGATAGAATAAATTGTAGTTATCTACTTGTTACAGGGGAGAGTGTTAATAATGAAACATAGTTTTGGAAAATTAGGAGCAATAGTTGTAATTTTGACTTTAACCATCTCTTTGGCAGCATGCTCTTTTGGAAAAGAGTCATCCCAAAATGGGGACAACTCTAAGAAAACAGCCCAGTCCGCCAAAAAGAATAGTGAACCTAATGTAACTGTCAATAAGGATAAAACCGAACAGCTAAAAAAGGAAAAGATAATATCCAATGGAAAAGTATATATACAGAAGAACAAGGCCATAGCAACCATGGTTGTAAAAAATGGTGTCAGTGACAGTGCTGTAAAAGAGCTTGCAAATAAATATGCCAATGAGTTGAAAAGTCAGTATAAAAATATGCCTGTTACGGTTATGGCGGTAAGAAACAATAAGAATGTAGTCAATGTAACTATAAAATAACAAGGTCAATTACCGGATACTGTGAAATTCATCCTTGTAATTGAAGGCTCTGCCTTTTCACCGGATTTGTTTTTTATATCATTCAATACAGTTATAGTGTATTGAATGTTTTTTTCGTATCCATTATAAGGTGGATTTATCAATATGGTTCCGGGGCTCGTGAACTGGAATGAAACACTGGCATATTTTCCGCGGCTGTCCGTAACTTTGATGTTGTTTGTCATTGTCATGGCAATACTGCGAGTTATTGTATCATCGTCTTTTTTTATTGTTTTATCATCTAGGGAATTATTGAAATATATTTTCCAGGTTTTGTAGGGATCCTCCGTAACCTTGTCTTCAATAAATTTTATATCCTTATTCTTGATAATAATACAATTTCCATTCTTTAGTGCAGTTGCCGTACCATTGTCGAAATTATAAGTATTGGTAAAGTCGTAGGCTATAAAAATTGAACCAGATCTGTTTATATAGCCCCATTTCCCACTGCTGTCCCCGGGGGAGACGTCTTTCTCCACGGCAGCATATCCATCCTTGAAGTCATAGGCATTGTTAAAGGTAGGTTCTATCACAACATCTCCATTTTCATTTATAAATCCATATTTGTCGTTTAATTTCACTCTTGCAAGTCCTTCACGGAAAGCATATATCCTGTCAAACCTGGATTCTATCGTATCTTTACCTGCAGTATCTACAAATCCGTAGTTACCATTTATTGACACAATTGCCTTGCCTTCACTGAAGTTGTCTATCCAGTCATATTTGGGTTGTACAATCACTTTGCCCGAAGGGTTGACTATGCCGTAATTTCCATTTTTATTTATGAGACACATTCCATCATCTGTGGATATTATACTGTCAAAATCAGGGCTGAGTATTAACTTGCCGGATCTGTCTATGATTCCCCATTTTTCTGAAGCTTTTATCTTTATCAAGTCTTTGCTCAAAATGGATATATCCTGGTACTGAGGGTTTAGAATTGTATTCCCGTTTATATCTGCAAGTCCCCATTTGGAATCTTTTTTTACAGCCATGATTCCATTGTCCGGTTGTTTTATTTCATCAAAGCTGAAGTCAGAAAAATCACCTTTTTCATCCATGAGTTTCCAGACGGAGTTTATTTTAACGGCAGCATGACCATCTTGAAAATCACTGGCATCTGCCAGGCTGCATTTTAAAAGTACGTTGCCGTTTTTGTCCAGAAAACCGTATCTGTTGTTTTCCCTTACTCTCATGTAACCATTCTTAAAACCGTATACAGCATCAAAACTGGCAGCTATGATGGTTTCACCTTGCCTGTCTATAATGCCCCACCTGGAGTCTAATTTTACTGCAGCCAGGCCTTCTTCAGGAAAGTATGATATATCCTCAAATTTAGGTTGTATAATTATATTCCCGGTTTTATCTATAATACCGTATTTGGATCCTTTGCCGATTTTTGCATATCCATTTTCAAAGCTTGAGATGGAAGTGAATTCAGGTCTCGCTATTATTTTACCCTGTGAATTTATCAAACCATATAAGCTGTTTTTCTGTATTTGGGCAATTCCATTCTGGAGAGGATATACATTGTCAACCTGTATATTGGTGTCCGTAGTTGAATAGATGTTGTTTCCCCTGGCTTCTGCCTGGCTGTATATGGGAGATATCCCAAAGATTATAAATACGAAAATACAGAAGAGCAACGCGGCATATTTTTTTATAGGCTTTTCCATGTTTCACCACCCCTTGTTTTTTAAACCATTATATCATTTATCAGCAATAATTTCTATGATACAAAATATGATTATTTTGGCATTTCAACAATCCTGTAGAATAAAGCAGTTTATTATAGTATAATGAAATAAGTGATAAATTTGAATTTTATTGAAATGTGAAATTGATAAACGGAGGACAATATATATGGTTAATAAAATGGATAATAATTCACAGAATAAAGATGAAGAAAGATATGTTCCCACAAGGTTGTCACTTCTTGATAAAGATGATGTTGTGATTTCAGATGTACATAAGGAAATTTTAGAGGATGAAATAAAACAGCTTCCTCCAATAAGACAGAATGAACTCAATGTATCCGGTGTATATATATATGACCAGGGAGACAAATATGAAATGAAGGTATATGTAAGAAACGGACTTTCCGAGAATTTGAATCTTGAAGATATACCTTTTGTAATAAGAAATTCCAAGGGGGATATTCTGGCATCCCAGATTTTTGATCTGAGAAGGCTCGGACAATTACCACCCCATTCTGTAAGACCGATAAAGATATATTTTGCCAAAGAAAATGTAAAATTCGACAGTATACCGGAGGACTGGGAACTGGCCCTAAACGGAACGTTTAAAATAAGTAGAAAGGTACACCCGAGATATGAAGGTCTGCCTGAAAAAATGAGTGATAAGGACAGGCAGGTTCTTGAGCAGTTTCTTGAAGGTTTGCCTGAACTGGAAGAGGGCGAGTTCAGCATATCCACTTTCAGTATAGGAATTGATGCAGAAGGAAGTATACTTGTCACCTGCGTTATGAGAAATGCATCACTAAAACCTATTTCCCTGAGTAAAATCCCTATAACTTTATTGAATGAAGATAATGTTATAGTTTATTCAGATGAGTTTCAACTTGATAATTTTGAAGTCAGCCCTTACAGGGCAAGGCTTTGCAACTTTGCATTCCCGACAAATGTGAAGCCGGACAAGCCACAGGAACTGAAAGGCTGGTCCATAGCTTATAAATTATACAAGCGAAAGAAGTGACACAAGCCGGGGATAAATACCCGGCTGTAATTTTTTAGTGCTTGAAATCAACAAGGCTTTTTACTATGGCTTTTTTCTGTACTTGAGTTATTGTGTTGTTTTTTACGAGAGCATCCAGCTTATTGTTTAAGAATGTGGCAAGTTGTTTCCTGTGTTCCTTTCTGCAGGAGGCAGATATATTCTCAATGGCGGATTTTTGTGCTTTCGTTATGATTTTTTTGCCTACAAGTTCATCCAGGCCATTATTGAAGGAAGCCTTAAAATTTTTACCTTGTTTTTTTGAAGAATCTAACAACTGCTCAATGGCGGTTTTTTGCTTTTCAGTTATGGTTTTATTCTGAACAAGTGAGTCTAATTTGTTTCTGAAGCATTCGGGGTTCTTTTTCATTGATTTGCGGAAATCACCGGAGTTTATAGAATTCAGTACTGCATCTTTCTGCTTCTCGTTTATGGTACCTGCTTCAACAAGCTTTTCAAGACGGAGCTTCCAGTGAGATTTATGGTTGCCCTTTAGTGAAGTCTGGCTGATTGTGGATATGTTCCTGTATGACATGGCATGAACTTCTGCAGCATTTACATTCAATGAAGCCAGAATGGTCAAAACGCATAATGTTTTAATACTTTTCTTTAGCATTTTTATTTTCCTCCTAAATTTGATTTACTTATAGTTTGCCAATTTAGAAGATAATTATTTATAGGGGTGAAGGGGACTCATTTCCATTTTTTGACGCCTGGACCTTATTGAAATTATTATCTTGCATGTTGTATACTATAAATTGAAAGATTCTAAAAATTATTGACTTAGTTTTTTTATAGCAGTATATTTATAAATATCATAATATTATTAAGGGGGCTTTTTAATGTCGAAATCGTACGTATTTTACCAGGGAGAAATTGTAGATGAAAGTGAAGTAAAAATTGGTGTAAGAAGCAAGGCTTTCAACTACGGACTTGGATGTTTTGAGGGGATAAGGGCTTATTGGGACGAGGATCAGAAACAGCTTTTTGGATTCAGGTTGAAAGACCATTATACCAGAATGCTTCAATCCGCCAAGACGCTTAATCTTAATATTCCGTATACAGTAGATGATCTTATAAAATGGACAGTTGAACTTTTAAAGAAAAATGAATTCAAACGTACTACATACATAAGACCTATAATTTATAACGATTCCCAGGATATAGGGCCAAGCCTTACAGATCCTGATGTAAAAGTTGTTATATACTGTCAGCCTTTGGACAAATATGCAGGAAAACCAGAGTTGAGTGTTGGTATAACATCATGGGGAAGAATTGAGGACAATATGATACCTCCAAGGGTAAAAGCTACAGCTTCCTACTTGAATTCGGCTCTGGCATCTCTTGAAGCACACAGGGCAGGGTTTGATGAAGCTATATTCCTTACAAGATCAGGACATGTTTGCGAAGGACCTGGAGAAAATCTGTTCATATTCAAGAAGGGAAAGCTTATAACTCCTTCAGCTTCTGATAATATACTTGAAGGAATAACAAGGGATCTTGTTATAAGGCTGGCAAAGGAAGACCTTGGACTTGAAGTTGTTGAAAGAAGTGTTACGAGAACAGAGCTCTATGCATCAGATGAAATATTCTTCAGTGGAACTGCCATGGAGGTTACTCCAATAGTTGAAGTTGACCACAGGATTGTTGGAGATGGAAAAGAAGGAGAAATTTGTAGAAAGCTTAAGGAGCTGTTCTTTACATTGACTGTAGGTAAAAATCCTAAATATGAGGATTACTGTACTCCTATTTATTAAAATATATTTAATAAAGGGTTTGAGTATATTTTGTAGGGCCGGATTGTTTATCCACGGCTCTACTTTTTTACCTTCAAAATTTATAGGAAAGTTTTTATTGTAACTGCATATTATAAATAAGTACAAGAAAATTGTAATTTGTCTCCAGGAGGTGAATTTATGACGAGAAAATTCAAAATATCCTTGCTTGTTATTGTACCTTTGATAATTATTCTATCCATACTTATAAGCCTGATTACGTGGAATTCTTCAAACATACCCGATTTTTCACAGCCTTCGGAACAACTTGCAGCTAAAATAATCAATATGCCGGCAAACAATGGATCCATAACCTTGAGTAATGAGGAGCTAAATGAACTTATAGGGCTGTATCCCATAGACGAAAATAAGTTCGGGGATTTGAAGGTAAAGGCAATATATACTGAAATATTTAAGGACAGATTTATTATATATCTGCCTTCAAATTACAAGGGAATAAATGTTCTATTGTCCATTTCAGGGAAACCATATCTGGAAAATGGAAGGATAGTATATGAAATAAATGATTTCAAGGTGGGGAAGCTGAAGCTCCCGAAGAGTATCGTCACCAATATTGTAAAAAAATACGATGTAAAGAGAGTGTCTCTCAAGGATAATAAAATAATTATAGACACAAGTCTGTTTTCACTCAAAATGAGGGAGCTTAAACTGTCAGAGGGCAGTGTAACCATAGTATTTTATTAGTAGAATTGGAATCTGTCTGCAAAACAAGATGGATTCTAAATTCTTTCCACCTCAAAATTCTCGTTAATCCACAAGCCTATTACCTGAATATCCTTATACAGATTCTCAAGCGTTTCCACTGAAGCCTTGATGTGCTTTATATGTCCATTTTTATCCGTATTGTTTCCAGCACAGTCATAGTGGCCCGCCACAAATATTATGTTTGATCCATGTGAATTTAAAGATATGTCCATTTTTTTACCCAGTGAATTCATAAATGCCCTGTCCTTTAGATAAATAACCCTGTCTATACCCGGTTCCGATATTATGTCTACATATTCAACATTGAAATTGTTCCTTATCCAGTTTATTGCAGGGAGCTGGGCCCTTCCATCCATACAGTTCAATAGTGTAGCAAAATTTCCATTCATATTCATACTTCCTTTATCGAAAAAATATTATTAATGAATATGATTATAGCATATTTGTATGAACGATAATGATTTATTTTGAAATATTAATGAATGATAATGATTGAATTTGAGCAAATATTATATTATAATATGAATAAGCTTTTAATAATCTTCAAAGAAGGTGAATATTTTGCTGACGGAACAGCGTCATAGAATAATATTGAATGAATTGAAAAAGAGTGGAATTGTAAAGGTAAATGATTTGGTGAATATCTTAAATACTTCAGAATCCACTATAAGGCGTGATCTCACCTATCTGGAGAAGATAAATGCAGTTAGAAGAATACGGGGTGGGGCTGCAGTGCCGAGAGGGAGGCTTATAGAGCCAAGCTATGGTGAAAAGGAAGTACAAAATACAGTGCAGAAGAGAAAAATAGCGGAGTTTGCCGCTTCCTGCGTAAACAATGGTGACTGTATATATCTGGATGCAGGTACTTCTACTTTTGAAATGATCCAGTATCTGCGCGGCAAGGAAATAATAATAGTTACAAACGGCTTGAAGCATATAAATTCCATTATAGAGAATGATATGAATGGATATATACTCGGTGGCAGCATTAAAAGCAGAACAATGGCGGTGGTAGGATCAGACGCACTGAACAATATTCAAAAATTCAGGTTTGACAGGTGTTTTATAGGCATAAATGGTATACACCTGGAATATGGATTTACAACTCCTGATTCCGAGGAAGCCGTACTTAAAATGAGTGCAATGAAACATTCAAGACGAAGTTATGTACTTGCAGATGAAAGTAAATTCGGCGAGGTCAGCTTTGTAAAGGTGGCCGATCTGGGTGATGCGGATATAATCACCGACTGCAGGATGGAAAACTATAAAAAGTATCTGGAAAAAACCAGTGTAAAGGTTGTGATGGATAAATGATATATACAGTAACATTTAACCCTTCAATAGATTATGTAGTACAGGTGGATGATTTCACTGTCGGAACTGTCAACAGGGTAAAAAATGATGAAAAGTACGCAGGGGGCAAGGGGATAAATGTGTCAAGGGTATTGAACAATCTCGGTATTGAGAGCAGGGCGCTTGGCTTCCTCGGAGGATTTACAGGAAAATTTATAGAGGATTTTCTTAAGAATGCGGGAATCTCCACTGATTTTATATGGACTGAGCAGGATACCAGGATAAATGTAAAATTGAAATCACAGGAAGAAACAGAGATAAATGGGGCGGGACCTGATATAAGCAGGGATAAACTGAATGAACTGTTTGAGAAGATAGAGAACCTGCAGGAAGATGATTTCATAGTACTTGCCGGTAATGTCCAGAAATCCGTGTCCGGAGATATTTACTCAATGATTCAGACAAGGTGTGGAAAGGGAAGGGTAATTGTAGATACTACAGGAAATGCCCTCACCAATACGTTGAAGTATAGGCCATTTCTGATAAAACCCAATATACATGAACTTGGGGAATTGTTTAATGAAGAAATCAAAGAAACTGAAGAGGTAATTTGTTATGCTGACAGGCTGCGTCACCTGGGGGCGGAGAATGTTGTAGTTTCAATGGGAAAGGAAGGTGCACTCCTGATATGCAGTGAAGGTGTCTACAGCGCATCTGCACCAAAGGGAGAAGTTAAAAATTCTGTTGGCTCCGGAGATTCACTTGTGGCAGGGTTTCTTTCACAGTATGCCGGGGGTTCCAGTATAGTGGATGCTTTCAGATATGGTGCGGCCTCCGGAAGTGCCACGGCCTTTTCTATGGATCTTTGCAGGAAGGAAGATGTGGAGAAATTGCTTCCGAAAGTAGAAATAAGGAGGATTCACTATGAAAATTACTGAACTTTTGGAGAGAAACACCATCAAGATTGAACTTGATGCTGAAAATAAAGCAGAGGTAATAAATGAACTCATAGATATACTGTATTCTGCCGGAAAACTGAATGACAGAGAAGAATACAGGAAAGCCATACTAAAGAGGGAATCTGAATTCTCAACTGGAATAGGAGAGGGTATAGCAATACCCCATGCAAAGACTGAAGCTGTAAAAATGCCCGCTCTTGCATTTGGAATAAAAAAGGAAGGCATGGATTATGAATCCCTGGATGGAACCGATGCACAACTGTTTTTCATGATAGCAGCAAGTGCAGATGCAGACGAGGAGTATCTGGATACCCTTGCTAGATTGTCCAGTATGCTCATGGACAAGGACTTTAAGGATAGGCTCCTAAATGCCTACTCTGAATACGAAGTCATTGGCATTATAGATGAACAGGAAAGGCAATACATTAGCTCCAGAAGTGAAAAAGGCGGCAGGGGGGAGGGTAAAGCTCCCGGCTTTAAAAGATTTGTAATTGCAGTTACGGCTTGTCCTACAGGTATAGCACATACCTATATGGCTGCAGATGCCCTTAACAACAAGGCAAAAGAAATGGGAATAGACATAAAGGTTGAGACAAATGGTTCCACAGGTGTAAAAGACAAGCTTACAAAGGAAGACCTAGAAAAGGCTGACGGGGTAATTGTAGCTGCCGATAAACAGGTTGAAATGGACAGGTTTAACGGAAAGAAGCTGGTACAGGTGTCTGTATCTGAAGCAATTAAGGATCCGGAAGGACTTATAAATAGAGCATCAACCGGGAAAGCACCTTTATATCGTTCAGAGACCGGGAGAAAGAGCAGCGAATCTGACATGGGAAGCAGCTCGGGCTTCTATAAGCATCTCATGAGTGGAGTATCCAATATGCTGCCTTTTGTAGTAGGCGGTGGTATACTCATAGCAATTTCCTTCATGTTTGGAATCAATAGTTACGATATAAAAGACCCTTCTTTTAACGTAGTGGCAAAGCTCATACATGATATAGGTGGAACTTATGCCTTTTCACTCATTGTACCTGTGCTAGCGGGATTTATAGGAATGAGTATAGCAGACAGGCCTGGATTTGCACCTGCAATGGTGGGAGGTTTCATAGCGGCAAAAAATGATGCAGGATTCCTGGGAGGACTTGTTGCCGGATTTCTTGCAGGATATGTAGTAGTTATTCTGAAAAAATTGTTTTCAAGGCTTCCAGAATCCCTTGAAGGAATAAAGCCCGTACTCCTTTATCCGCTTTTCGGTATATTTATAACTGGAGCCCTCATGCTAATATTTGTTGTAAATCCTGTTAAGGAAATAAACAATTTCCTCATACAGTGGCTGGGGTCCATGGGAACCGCCAACAAGATAATACTTGGACTCATACTTGGGGGAATGATGGCCGTGGATATGGGGGGACCTGTAAACAAGGCGGCCTATGCCTTTGGTATAGCCATGATAACTGCAGGAAAATTTACACCTCATGCAGCAATAATGGCAGGTGGTATGGTGCCGCCCCTTGGAATTGCAATAGCAACTACATTGTTTAAAAATAGATTTACAAAAGATGAGAGAGATGCAGGGAAAACTTGTTATATAATGGGTGCGACTTTTATAACAGAAGGGGCAATACCATTTGCAGCCTCCGATCCTGCCAGGGTTATTCCTGCCTCTGCAGTGGGAGCGGCGGTTGCCGGAGCGCTTTCCATGCTGTTCAATATAGGACTTCCAGCGCCCCATGGTGGAATATTTGTAATACCAATTGTATATGGAAGTGCATTTGCCTATATATTTTCCATACTGGCAGGTTCACTTATAACGGCAGTGCTTCTTGGAATTGTAAAAAAACCTGTTGCTGAAAGTGAATAGGTAATTTTATTTATCCTCATCCTGCTGAAGAAAATATTCCAGTACATTTTTTCTTTCCTTCTGTTTTTTATCCAGAAAGTCTTCTGACCAGTTATAAAATCCTCTGCCGGATTTGCAGCCCAGGTTTCCCGATTTGACCATCTGTTCCAGCATCTTTGAGGAATCCTTTGAATCGCACAGTTCTTTGAATAAATAGGTTGATATATTGTAGAATATGTCAAGGCCTCCCATATCTGCACTGCAAAGAGGGCCTGTTGCCGGAAGCCTTCTTCCAAAACTGTATTCCACTGCCTTGTCCACTTCTTCAGGTTTTGCGAAACCCTGCTGGACTATATAGAGAGCTTCCCTTAAAAGTGCGAGCTGGAGTCTGTTCCCTATAAATCCAGCACATTCTTTTTCAAGACGTACACCTTTTTTACCTATAAATTCTATGAATTCCATAGTTTTATCCATAGTTTCCTCCGAGGTGTATTTCCCGGGTACTACTTCCACCAAAGGTATGAATTGAGGTGGATTCCAGAAGTGTGCAACTACAACTCTTTCGGAATATTTTACGTTTTTCGATATGCCGGTGGGACTCAGTCCTGAGGTGTTTGTAGCAAGTATTACCTCTTTATTGCAGATCTTATCCAGTTTCTCAAATATCTCCTGCTTCAGCTGCATATCCTCTGCAAGAGATTCTATTATGATTTCAGCGCCTACCGAGGCATCTTCAAGAGTTTTTACGCCATTTACCCTGGAGAGAATCTCCTTGGCTTCAGAATCTGTCAGTTTGCCATCTTCCATTAGGTCCTTCAAGCTGCCTTTCATTTTGGAGAAACCCCTTCCAAGGCTGGCGTCAGACCTTCCATACATGTTTACCTCCAGTCCTGCCCTTGCACAAGTTTGGACAATTCCATGTCCCATTGTACCGGTTCCCAGTACTGCCACTTTTTTTATATTCATTTATAATCCCTCCCCTGAATTTGGATTTATCGTTTTCAAGTTTAAGTTTATCATTCGGGAATTGACAATTCAATAGCGAAATTGCACAATATTAAGAGGGGATTTTTATCCCTTCAAAGGGCAGGCAGATGGAGGGTACAGGATGAAAATAATAGACAATTCTAAAATAACCGGACTGTTGTTTCTGGGAAAAGTACTGCCGGTAGAAAAATACAGCATTAACACAAACAAATTATCTGTAAGATTTACAGATGACAGGGTTGTCATTTGTGGAAATGAGACATTGTTCTCCAATGAGGACAATGTCAGATATGAAATATACATATCCTATAAAAAGTGTCTGTATGTAGTATTAAAGGAAAGAATCGATATTTACAGAGGAATAATAGGTGTAAGGCCCAGAAAAATATCTGTAAGGTCACAAAAGACCATATGGGGCAGCTGTTCTTCAAAGGGCAGCCTGAGTTTTAATTACAGACTTATGATGGCCCCACTGAAGGCCATAGATTATGTGGTGGTTCATGAGCTCTGCCATATGGTGCATATGAACCATTCCAGCATATATTGGAGATTGGTGGAATCAATCATTCCGGATTACAGGGACATTAAAAAATGGCTTGATGACAATGGGAGCACTCTCAATTTTTATTATCCCGATGTTTGAAATAAGTATATAATAGATATATAAGTATGTTTTTATTAAATTCGGGGTGATTTCGTGGATAATATTGAAGAGTATTTGAGAAAACATGATATAAAAGTCACAAAATCAAGAATTGGTATTCTTAAAATATTTTTTAGAAGTGATAGTGCCATAAGTGCGGAGGATATATTCAATGAATGTAAAGCCCAAAATCTAAACAATGACATATCAACTATCTATAGGACCTTGGAGCTCTTTTACAAAAAAAATATAATAAAAAGATTTGACCTGGGTACGAACAAGTCGAGCTATGCCTTGATAAGAAAAAATCATAAACATATACTTCAGTGCAAGTTGTGCCACAGGCAGATAGAGATAGATTGTCCGATGCAGGAAATAGAGGAAATAGTAAAAAATAAAACAGGATTTTTACTTACAAATGAAAATCTGGATTTAAAGCTGGACGGAATATGCAAGCAGTGCAGGAGCAAACTGGTAAAAAAGAAATAGAGCCTATTGATTCTGGTCTTTTTCATCAAAATATATCTTTCCTATTTTCCATATTCCATGGCTGTTCTTTTGCATGGATACCCTATAGTTTATTTTTTCGTGGGGATATTTGGCAGAGATTCCATCAACTTTAAAAAATGATACCTGTCCATTTGAAAAATACAGTTTTGCATCGTCAATGCTGTACAATTTATATTTGTTAAAAATTCCTGTGGTTAAATACCTGTTCAGTGCATAGTTGAAGTCTTTGCATCTGTTTAAATTGTAATTGTACCATAGAATGCCCCCCATCAATGAAACTGATGTTAGAATGCATAAAAATTTCTTCATAATTACCTCCATATATTTCCAAATATAATTCTAATATAATAATAACGTTAATTTCATTCCAAGTAAATATGTAAAAGTATTTATATTGGAATTAATATGTAATATACTATATTATATAAAATGGTCGAATAATATACGTTTAAGTTGAAACTTATTGAGGTGGAGCAATGAGGCTAGAATTTATAGATAGAGTTACAGAAAATGAAATACTTGGGAAAAGCATATTTACAAGAGATGGACGAATTTTGTTGAGGGCTGGAGTAAAATTGACTAATGACTACATAAATAAATTGAAAAAATTTGGGGCATTGTATATATATGTGGAGGATGAAAGACTAAGTGATGTGGAAGTAGAAGATGAAGATCTGATGCAACTTAAACAGACGTCGATGAAGAGTATGGCGAGTGTATGTACCAACCTGTATAATGGTGAAACAAAGTCGCTTAAAGACTCCATTAAAACTGTTGAAAACCTGGTAGATTACATAATAGATATTGGAGATGTAAACAAGAGCCTTTATGATATACAGACCTACGACAATTATACTTTTGTACATTCTCTTGATACCTGCATTATGTCATCATTTTTGGGAATAACTGCCGGAATTGATAAAGGCCATTTGGAGGAGCTTGGTGTTGGAGCTATACTGCATGACATCGGAAAGACCAAGGTGCCTATTAATATACTGAACAAAAAAGGCAAATTAACGGAGGAGGAGTTTTCAGAAATAAAAAATCATCCAATTTATGGTGTAGATATGCTTAAAAATAACTATTCAATTCCGGATTCCGCTATAAAAGTAGTAGGACAGCACCATGAGAGAGTGGATGGAAGAGGGTATCCGAATAGATTGACTGAAAAACAGATAACTAAATTTGCAAGGCTCGTATGTATATGTGATGTATATGATGCCGTAAGCAATGACAGATGTTACAGGAAAAAATTCAGCCCTAACGAGGCATATGAATTGATACTTTCAGGAAGTGGAAGTATTTTTGACAGGAATCTGGTGATGGATTTCAAAAGCACTTTTGCAATCTATCCCCTTGGATGTCATGTGAAATTGTCCAATAATGAAGATGGCTATGTTATAAAGCAAAATGAGGGATTTCCAGACAGACCTATAATTAGGGTTTTTAATGAGAGCAGTGCAAAAGACGGTGATTATCATGAAATAGATCTATTGAGCAATATTAAAATTACTATTTTAGGTATAGCATGATTTGGGAGAGTTCTATGAATGAATATATAAATGAATTGGTAAATGGTCTTTACAGAACCTATGGATTTAATATTATAGAGATTAAGGATGTACCAGGAGTCATAAGCAAATGGGGATTATATGTTCTGGATGGAAACACCGGGAATTTCGAGGTGATGGTTTTTTCAAATTTAAATTCCTATTATAAGATAGATACAGCCAGGATGTATTCAGACTTGAATAGAATATATGGATACAGCAAAATAAAATTTACAATTTTATTGATTGATGACTCCAGAAATATTCCGGAAAATTATATTTACAGCGGAGAAAGTTATCCACAGTGTGGATTAATTTTAATAAGCAGCAGCTCGAATAAAATATTGTACTCCAATCGGGTATCAGCAGATATCCTATATAGAATAGCCAGCTGTATGGATAAAAGTATTGAATTGAAGAATAAAGATAATCAATTCAACTTTAGAGGTGCTGAAATAACCTATTTGCTGGTAGCCTTGAACATAATTTTTTACATTATAACAGCGGTATTGTCAGGAAATCTTTTTACAAGCAATATAAATGTACTTGTTTTTATGGGAGCAAAAGTAAACTCACTTATTTCATCGGGGCAATATTATAGGCTGCTGTCCTGTATGTTTTTACATGGAGGAATTGTTCACCTTGCATTCAATATGTATGCACTTGTTGTTGTTGGACCGCTGGTGGAAAGTGTATATGGAAAATTGAGATATATATTCATATACTTTTTTTCAGGGATAGCCGCATCTTTTTTAAGCTATGTTTTTTCGCCGCATGTTTCCATAGGTGCATCAGGTGCAATATTTGGCTTACTTGGAGCCACACTGATGTTTGCACTTGAGATGAAGAAAAAAATAAGCAAGGAATATATATACAATATACTGTCTGTAATAGCACTCAATCTTATATTTGGATTTTCCGCCTCCAATATAGATAATTTTGGGCATATAGGAGGTCTATTGGGTGGTATAATATCTTCAAGAATTGTTATAAGAAAAATATCCAATAACAGCAAATAGCTGCTATTGGATATTTTCCTTATTGCTTCAATTTAACAAATCATTTTCAAATAAAGTTTCTTTTTCAAGAAGCAATTTTGATTTATTTTCTAGAAATTCTCTATTGTCCCTCAGAAGTTTTTTAGTTCTATCGTAGATACTGTCAACTAAATTTTTACATTCCAGAATTATATTGTCCTGATTTATATTGAGATCAAACAATTCCTCCATGTTTAGAAGACCTAAAGTTTTACCCATTCCATATCTTGTTATCATATTGTAGGCTATATTTGTACATCTCTGCAGGTCATTGTGTGCCCCTGTAGTAATATAGTCAGAACCAAATACGATATCTTCAGCTGCCCGGCCTCCCAACAATACCATCATCTTGTTTATGAGATATATTTTATTCTGATATAATCTGTCTTCAGGTATGCTCAGTGTATATCCTCCTGCACCTTTTGTGCTTGGTATGATTGTAATTTTTGATACTTTCTCATTGGGAAGCATCTTTAGTGATACAATGGCATGTCCAACTTCATGATAGGAGGTTATTTTCCTGTCTATGTCCTTTATATAGTCCCTGTTTTTTTTCTCATATCCGGCCAGGACTATGGAAAATGCCTTGTCAATATGCTGGTTTTCGATAGTTGGACTGTTTTCCTTACAGGCGATAATGGCAGCTTCATTTATGAGATTTTCTATTTTTGCACCTGAAAAATAAGCTGTTTTTTGCGACCATTCTTTTATGTTTATATCTCCAGCAGGTTTATTTTCAAGATGAAGTCTGATTATCTTTTCTCTTGCAGATATATCTGGAAGTGTTATTTCAATATGTCTGTCAAATCTTCCAGGCCTTAAAAGGGCAGGGTCCAGTGTATCAAGTCTGTTTGTAGCAGCCATGACCACAATTCCTGAATTTTCGTTGAAACCCGACATTTCCGTCAGAAGTGCATTTAAAGTCTGATCCCTTTCGTCGGAGCCGGAAACTGCAGCACCTTCCCTTTTTTTGCCTATGGCATCGATCTCGTCTATAAATATAATTGATTTTCCAGTTTTGTTGGTTCTTGCTTTTTTAAACAGTTGTCTTATACGGCTGGCACCTACCCCTACGTATATCTGTACAAAATCCGATCCTGATACTGCATAGAAAGGTACTCCGGCTTCACCTGCCACCGCTTTTGCAAGAAGAGTCTTGCCGGTTCCAGGTTCTCCGTAAAGTATTATTCCCCTTGGGATTCTTGCACCGTATGATCTGTATTTTTCAGGATCAATCAAAAAATCAACTACGTCCTGAACGCTTTCCTTTGCCTCTTCATTTCCAGCCATGTTTTTAAAAGTAAAATCCGGATTTTCCACTGCGGTTGTATCCAGTGAATCAACGGACAGGGAACCTTTTGCTTTAATTTTGTTTGATTTAAGGCAGAGGGCAATAAGCCATATTATGGATAAAACTAAAGTTATTGAAAAGTATCTTTGTATGTTGTTTAAAGGATAGTTTTTAAGTACACTTATGTTTTTGCTAAGCAGTTCCTCTTTGAAGCTGCTGTTTTCAGGATTATCTGTTTCATACACCTTGCCGTTTTTTAATTTGAATTTTATTTTTTCCGAATTTATGATATAAACGGTGCTTATTCTATTTTTCTCAAGATCATTTTGAAAAGAGCTATAGGGTTTTGAAATAATGGATCCACCAGTATATTTTGAAAAAATTAATACTGATGCACATATTAAAATTATTAAAATTGGCAGTGCCAACATTTTATTTTTAATTTTCTTCATCGAATCACCTACTTCTTTTTAATATATTTCCCTATGAATAGTTATGTTACTATAATATAATATGGTTTAATATTAGTCTAATCAAAATCATAAAATTTGCTAATGTAATTGGTAGTAATTCAGGATACAATTCACAGCAGGGCAAATTTATTGTATACTTTATGTATTATTGATGAGAGGAGAATAAAAAATGAAAATATCTGCTGCCGATATTAGATTGACAGAACAGGATATATTGGAACTGATAGAAGATTATGTGCATATAGAGGGGCTGCATATAGAGGATATATCCATAGATGAGGTAATAACCATCAGGGGGAAATACGGAAAAAACTTTACAGCTCCTTTTAAAGTGAAAATAGGAATAGGAAATGTAAAAGACAATAATTTGAATCTTAAAATATATAAAGTGGAGATATATAAAGTAGGAGTATTGAATGTCATCAAAGATAAATTAGCAAAAAAAATATTGAGGGACTTTTCCGGTTACGGTATAAGAACGGACAAGGACACGATAATTATAGACTTGAATACTGCAAGAAAGCTCATACCCCATTTTAACCTGAATTTAAAGAAAATATCAGTTTTGTCGGGTATTGTAGAAATATCTGTAGAAAATATAGTATATGAAAAAAATAAAAAATTTCCACATATAGAAAAAAATTCTCATAAACATTCGGACTTTGTCTCCAAAAAATATGACAGGTTAAGAGAAAAGTTGACTGACAAGATACCGGATAAATATTCCAAAATATCAGACTATATTATGCTGATGCCGGATATTGTTCTTTTGTTCTGGAGACTTTTTAAAGACAAAAGGGTAAAATCAAAAGTTAAAATTGTAGTAATCAATGCGCTGATATACATAATAAGCCCTATAGATTTCATACCTGGGTTCATACCTGTTTTGGGACAGATGGATGATATTGCTGTAGCATTTTTTGCACTTAACATGGTGATTGATGAAGTGCCTGAGGACGTGTTACTTGAGAACTGGCATGGAAAAAAGGATATAATTCTGATTACCCGGGAGGTTATAAAATATATGTCCGATATAGTGGGAGTAAGAAATTTTACAAGTATATCGGAGGCTTTAAAAAGTTTTTTGAATAAGCGTTCCAGAAATGTTAATTCAGGGGAGAATTAGCAATTGTAACCTTCGGATAAAAAGATATAAATTTGCACATTATAATTGTAGAGGTGATTTATTATGATGCACAATAAATTTGTAGCAGGAGTTTTAATTGGCACGGCAGTTGGAATGATGGCGGGTGTTGATGGATTTGCCAAAAAAAAGATGAAAAAAACTTCCAGATGCATTAAAAATATTGCAGGTGGTGTTATGGAATGGATTAAGTAACAGGTACTCATATAAATGTATCTGGTACCAGAAATGCCTGCTGGATACATTTATATGACATTAAATTTATGATATAATAATATAAATAATGTGTAATGGAGGAAGAGCAGAATATATGGAGATACTTTCCCTAGGAGAAAAAATCAAGAGAAGAAGAAAAGAACTTAATATGACGTTGAAAAGCCTGGCAGGAGACAGAATAACACCAGGGCAGATAAGTCTTGTTGAATCGGGAAAATCAAATCCAAGTATGGATTTGCTTGAGTACATTGCAAAGGAACTAAAAACCTCTATTGAGTACCTTATGGAATCAGAAGAGGTTCAGGCGGAAAAAAATTGCACATATTTTGAAAATATAGCTGAGTCATACATAATAAACAATGATCTGGTTCAGGGAGAGAAATATATTGAAAATGCACTTTATTATGCTGAAAAATATAATTTGGAATATAAAATTGCCAGAAGTCTGTATTTGAAGGGCAAAATCTCTTTTATAAGTCGTGAATATCCTGTTGCACAGCAGCTTTTTTTGTCTGCAAATGTTGTTTTTATAAAAAATAACAATTATGAAGAGATAATAAAGACCTTTGTATATTTGGGAAAGACAACTATGAAACTTCAGTCATTTCATGCTTCTATAAGTTATTTTGGACATGCTGAAAAAGTATATAGAGATAATGATTTTGCTGATGATTATCTTCTTGGCAAAATTTATTATTATATAGCCTGTGTATATTTTAGATTGGATAATATAAAAAAAGCCATAAATTATTCATATCTTGCCAAAGAAAAGTTCAGAAAAATGGAAAACAGTAATGAATATGCCAGGACAATGCTCCTTATTGCGGATGAGTATAGCAAAAAAAATGATCTGGACAATGCAGTAAAATATTCAAGAAAAGCACTTGAAATATACAATAAGATAAATGATTTTGGAAATATTGCACGGATTGAAAATAATTTAGGAAAGTTGTTTTATGAATTTGACAATATAGAGGAGTCATTTGTTCATTTAAATAAATCCAGGGAACTTAGGATCAGAATAAAAGATCCTGATATAGGAGAAACCCTTAAAAATATTTGTATAAATTATATAAAATTGAAGGATGTCAAAAGTGCAAAAAAGGTACTTGAGGAAATATTGTCTGCGGTTGAAGACGGAGATAATGCTGCGCTGGTAGGATATTATATACTTGGATACAAGGTGGCAATGCTTGAAAACAATAAAAAAGAAGCCGAAAATATATTGATTATGGCACTGAACTTTGTAAAAAATATGGGATTTACGGATGAAATAGGGCAGATATCAATTCTGCTTGGAAAATTTTATATGAGCGAGGGCAATGATACAGAAGCTGCTAAATATTTGCGGCAGGGGGTAGATCTGTTTAAAGAGCTGGATATAATGGAGGGATATTAAGTTTAATTAATATCCCTAATTTTTTTAATAAGAAGATATGCTGATATATATTGGCATAATGGATTATTTTAATCTTAAAGCCTGAAATTCGGGTAAATATAAAGGTTGAATAAATAAAAGTATAATAATATTATCTAGTTAAGGTCAAAGAAGGTCAAAAAAGGAGGCCATGAATATGAATATAGATAAACTTACTGTAAAAGTTCAGCAATCTTTGAATGAGGCACAGCTTACGGCTGTAAGACATAATCACCAGCAGGTTGATGCCATTCATCTGTTTTCTGCAATAATTTCAGAGGAAGATGGTCTTATACCAAATATATTTCAGAAAATGGGAATAAATATTGAATCAATGAGAAGTGAAACGGAATCCGTATTGAATAAGATGCCTAAAGTGACGGGTGAAGGAGCACAGAGTTCTTCCGTATATGCCACAAGAAGATTTGAGGAGGTACTGGTTGAAGCTGAAAAAACAGCTAAAAAGTTCAAGGATTCTTATATAAGTGTGGAACATGTCATGCTGGGGATTATGAAGGTACATTCCAGTGATGTTGACGGTATATTGAGAAAATTTAATGTAAATAAGGACAATTTTCTGGCAGTACTTTCCCAGATAAGGGGGAATCAGACTGTAGATACGCAGGACCCGGAAGGCACCTATGATGCACTTGCAAAATATGGTAGAAATTTAGTGGAGGAAGCCAAGAAGCACAAGCTTGATCCTGTAATAGGAAGAGATGAAGAAATCAGAAGGGTAGTAAGGATACTTTCCAGGAGGACTAAAAACAATCCTGTTCTAATAGGAGATCCCGGCGTTGGAAAAACAGCCATAATTGAAGGACTGGCAGAGAGAATAGTAAAAGGAGATGTACCGGAAGGATTAAAGGAAAAAATAATATTTTCACTTGATCTTGGTGCACTTATTGCAGGTGCCAAATTCAGAGGCGAATTTGAAGAGAGGCTTAAAGCTGTATTGAAGGAGGTTGAAAAAAGCCAGGGCAAGATAGTGCTTTTTATAGATGAAATCCACAATATAGTGGGGGCTGGAAAAACAGAAGGCTCCATGGATGCAGGCAACTTGATAAAACCTATGCTTGCAAGAGGGGAACTTCATTGTATAGGTGCCACTACTTTTGATGAGTACAGAAAATATATAGAAAAGGATAAAGCCCTTGAGAGAAGATTTCAACCTGTAATTATAGATGAACCTTCTGTAGATGACTCGATTTCAATTCTCAGGGGATTAAAGGAGAAGTTTGAGATATATCATGGTATAAGAATACATGATTCTGCAATAGTTGCAGCCGCCAGACTTTCAGACAGGTATATAACTGACAGGTATCTTCCTGATAAAGCTATAGATCTTATAGATGAAGCCTGTGCAATGATAAGAACTGAAATTGACAGTATGCCTACCGAAATGGATGCTGTAAAGAGAAAGATATTTCAGCTCAAAATTGAAAAGGAAGCGCTTTCCAGGGAGCATGATAAATCCTCCCAAGACAGGCTTAAATCTATTGAAGGTGAACTGAGCAATCTACAGGACAAGGATAAGCAGCTTACTGCAAAATATGAAAAGGAAAAAAGTGTCATAACCGGAGTAAGGGATCTAAAGAAGAAACTTGATGATACAAAGGGACAGATTGAGAAGGCCGAAAGGGAATATGATCTGAATAAGGTTGCAGAATTAAAATATGGAGTTATTCCAGGCATTCAAAAGGAGATAGAAGAAAAAGAAGAGCTTATAAAGAAGGATGATGTCAATTCCATGCTGAAAGAGGAAGTGACAGAACAGGAAATTTCAGAAATAGTTTCAAAATGGACTGGAATACCTGTTTCCAGATTGGTGGAAGGTGAAAGGCAGAAACTTGTAAAGCTGGAAGATGAGCTTTCAAAGAGGGTAATAGGACAGAAGGAAGCGGTAACTGCAGTTTCAAATGCCGTAATAAGGGCAAGGGCAGGTATGAAGGATCCAAAAAGGCCAATAGGTTCATTTATATTTCTAGGGCCTACAGGTGTAGGAAAAACTGAGCTTGCCAAAACTCTTGCAAGAACATTGTTTGACAGTGAGGACAACATAATAAGAATAGATATGTCTGAATACATGGAGAAGTATTCAGTGTCAAGGCTGATAGGAGCCCCTCCAGGATATGTAGGCTATGAAGAAGGAGGACAGCTTACTGAAGCTGTAAGAAGAAAACCCTATAGTGTAATATTGTTTGATGAAATTGAGAAGGCACATGATGATGTGTTCAATATTTTCCTGCAGATACTTGACGATGGCAGGCTTACCGACAACCAGGGAAAGGTTGTGGATTTTAAGAACTGTATTATAATAATGACTTCCAATATAGGAAGCAGCTATCTTCTCGAAAACAGCGGGGGGGACAGTATAGATGCCAATGTAAGAGCAAGAGTGATGAATGAGATGAAGTCCAGGTTTAAACCGGAATTTTTAAATAGACTGGATGACATAATAATGTTCAAACCTCTTAACACAGAAGAAATAAAATCCATAATTGATATATTCCTTGAAGATATAAAAAATAGACTCAGGGATAGAAACATATCAATTGACATAAGTGATGCTGCAAAGGAAACTATGGCAAAGGAAGGATATGATCCAGTATATGGTGCAAGGCCGCTTAAGAGGTATATAGAAAATACCCTTGAGACATCTATTGCCAAAAAGATAATAAAAGATGATATACAGGAAGGTTCCAGTGTAAGAGTTGATTTTGAAAATGGAGAATTTAAAATAATAGTGGATAAAAAAAATTAGGAAATAACAGTATCCACAAGTTATTATTAGATAGGGGCATTATTTTGCCTGAAAGAAAATATTATTAATTTTGAACAAATTTGATTATTATTATATACTGAATCTGCATACTAAAAATTCAGGAAGCATGTTACTAATTAAAGGTAAAAATAAAAGCATAAATTGACCTCATGTAAGAGAGATCAATTTATGCTTGAAATAATAAATCAAATTATTATTGTCGCTTGCCTTTAAGCTATATCTCAAAAAAATCTTAGAAAAAAGTTTCACTATGGAAATAAAACATTGTTAAAAAGTAAACAAATGAATATTGCTTTTATTATCTGTCACTATTAATGAAAAGGATTTCTATAACGAATCTGTAGGTGTAATATTTACTGAATTTATATTTTCTTATACCCAGAATGATGTGAATATAAATAATAACATAAATAATGGAATTATTTAGGAAGTTATTTTTATATGCAATTGTAGTTTTTTTAACAAACTTAATTTGAAAGGATGGTTTTTATGAATTTAGAAGAACTATATAAGAGCAAAGTTGTCAGCGCAGATGAGGCAGTGTCACATATAAAGTCCGGAGACAAAGTGGTATTTGGACATGCATGTGCAGAACCTCAGGTACTTTTAAATGCTTTGGTAGACAATAAGGAGAAATATAAAAATGTGGAATTATATCACATGATACCTAAAGGTGAAACAAGGTATGTTGAAAAGGGAGTGGAAAATTATATCCATGACAATTCCTTTTTTACCGGAAAAGGGACCAGTGAAGCCATTTCAGAAGGAAGATGCGGATATATTCCAGTATTTTTCAGTGAGATCCCAAGGCTGTTCAAAGAAGGCTATATTCCAGTAGATGTTGCACTTATTGAAGTGAGCAAACCTGACAACCATGGATTTTGCAGCTATGGAGTATCAAATGACTACATACATTCAGGAGCAGAATGTGCAAAACTTGTTATTGCCGAAGTAAATGAAAACATGCCTAGGGTTATGGGAAATAATTTCATACACATTTCCGATATTGATTACATAGTTGAGAGTTCACGTCCTGTAGTAGAATTGCAGCCTTCCAAAATAGGAGAGGTTGAAAAGAAGATTGGAAGTTACTGTGCATCTCTTATAGAGGATGGATCAACGCTTCAGCTTGGAATTGGTGCAATACCGGATGCAGTACTTTTATTTTTGAAGGATAAAAAGGATCTGGGCATACATTCTGAAATGATATCTGATGGTGTTCTGGAATTAGTTGAAGCAGGAGTGGTTACAAATAAGAAAAAGACACTTCATCCAGGGAAAATAGTTATAACATTTCTTATGGGAACAAAGAAATTATATGATTTTATAGACAATAATCCTATGATTGAATCCTGGCCTGTAGATTATGTAAATAATCCTGAGGTTGTTAAGAAAAATTACAAGATGATATGTATAAACTCCTGTGTGGAAATAGATCTTATGGGTCAGATATGTTCTGAAAGTGTAGGCCTGAGACAGATAAGCGGAGTAGGAGGACAGATGGACTTTGCAAGAGGTGCAAGCATGGCGGAGGATGGAAAGTCAATTATTGCAATACCGTCTACGGCAGCTCATGGAAAAGTTTCAAGAATAGTCCCATTTTTAAATAAGGGAGCAGCTATAACTACTTCCAGAAATGATGTACAGTATGTAATAACTGAATATGGTATAGCACAGCTTAGGGGTAAGACACTTCAGCAGAGGGCAAGGGAACTTATAAAAATTGCCCATCCGGACTTTAGAGATGGATTGATAGCTGAATTTGAAAATAGATTTAAATGTAAATATTAAGAATATCTTATAAAAATGCCTGTCCCGAAACCTATTTTGGGACAGGCATTTTTATTTATTTTGAACTTGTTTCTCTTCGCACTATGAACTTTTTTGCATTTATTTCAAGGCTGTCGTCCAGGGGCTCTAAATTTATTTGATCATTATATTTTTTAGATAGGGCCAATTTTATAAATCTGTCTGACAACTCAGGATTTTTTGAAAGCAGGGAGCCGTGAAAATAAGTACCAAAACAGTTCTTGTATACACATCCTTCATAGCCGTCTTCTCCATTGTTTCCGTATCCCTTGATTACCTTTCCAAGCGGTTTCAGATTTCCTATATATGTCCTTCCAGAGTGGTTTTCAAAGCCGACATAGGTTTCGTTGAACTGATCATTGTGGATTACGGTATTTCCTATGAACCTCTTCTTGCCGCCTTCTGTGTATATATCTATTACTCCCAGTCCTGATAATTTTTTACCATCCGGAGTAGTATAATATTTGCCAAGAAGCTGATAGCCGCCGCATATTGATAAAAATACCTTCCCGTTTTCGATATATTTTTTTATCCCTGACTTCTTGTTTTTTATAAGATCTTCAGATACTATTGACTGTTCATAGTCCTGACCTCCGCCAAAGAAGACTATATCATATTTTTCCCATTCAAAAGGATCTCCGAGTGATATGTTTTTAATGTTTACAGTTATACCCCTTTTTTCAGCTCTGTATTTTAATATCCTTATATTCCCGAGATCTCCATATACATTCAATAGATCCGGATATAGATGACATATGTTAAGTTCCATAATAAAACACCTCTTTTAATTTACCATAACTTCTTTATGTATCCTTTTGAATTAAGATATTTCCTAAAGCCAATCATTGAAGTATAGGTTGCAAGTACATATATTTTGTTTTCTCTGCAGCTTTTTATTTCATCAGTAAGTTTTTTAAAATCCCTGCACAATATGAACTTGTTTTCGTCAAGCCCGGCAATTTTAAGCCTTATTGCCATATCGTAAAGCCTTATTCCCGAGATGAATATATTGTTTATATTAAGTGAAGACAGATTTTCAAAATTTACATCCCATATCCATGATACATCTCTTCCGTCTGCATAGTTGTCATTAAGAAGTACAGCAAGACTGAAAACTTTGCTGTCCAGCGCTATACTGTTTATTGCTTCATCATAGCCTGCAGGATTTTTTACCAGTATTATTTTGACTTCCTTGTGTTCTACATCTATGATTTCCTGCCTGCCAAAACTGCTTTCCTGATTTTCCAGTGAAGAATGGATTACAGAGCTAGGTATGTTACATACCCTTGCAACGGCATAGGCACATAGTGCATTGTACATGTTGTAAACCCCGGGCTGATTTATGTAGTATTCCTTTCCGTCTATTGCAACCAGGGAGCCATCCTGAGTTTTACTCTTGATTTCTTCAAGTGCATAATCCAGAGGTGGTCTTTTGTAACCGCAGTTGTCACAATAGAAATCACCCAGATGACTGTAGGTTATGAAATTGTATTTATAAGGATGCTTGCAATTTTTACAGAACTTTGAATCAGCATTTATATCAACTTCTTTACTGTGATTTAAACTGCACTTAAAACCGTAGTATATTGTCCTATTCTGAAGATTTATGTCGCCAAGGAGAGGCTCATCACCATTTAATACTAGATTTGAAATGGGTACTTTTTTTATGCCGTCTAAAATTTTATTTAAAGTAGTATACACCTCGCCATATCTGTCCAGCTGATCTCTGAATAAATTTGTGATGGCTATTACTTCAGGAGTTACATAGTCAGTTAAAAGCGTGAGGTTGGCTTCATCACATTCTATGACTGCATAATTTGTTTTACTGCATTTTTTAAAAGAATAGTTTTCTGAAAAGCAGGAAACTATTCCAGGCAGCATGTTTGCACCGGTATTATTGGTTATTACACATTTTCCACTGTCTTTTAACATATGGTATATCATACTTGTAGTGGTGGTCTTACCGTTTGTGCCTGTGACAATTATAACTTTATAGTTCTTGCAAAGAGTTTTCAAAATATTTTTGTCTAATTTTAGCGCAATCCTCCCTGGAAAATTGCTGCCACCTTTAAACAGGGTTCTTGACAGTTTTATTATTAATTTTGAAACTATAATGCTGAAAAAAGATTTTATGCTAATTTTTCACACCACCTTTTATTTAAAAATAGAACTAGCTATTTTTAACTCTTAAATATTATAATACAATATGATGAATTTTACATCAAAAAGTTGGCGTATGAAGAATAAAATTATGGAAGAATTAACTTGAGGTAAGGATGTGATTTAACTGAAAAGAGGATATATTTATTCTATACTGGCTGCTGTCATGTTTGGATCGGCAGGAATATTTGTCAAACTTGCATATAAAGTAGGACTTGATTCAATTAATATATTAATAGCCCAATATATTGCCGCTGTTGTCCTGATGTTTTTATTTATATTTGCAAAAAACAGAGAGCTGCTGCATGTAAAAAAGATACAAGTATTTCATCTGGCTGTTCTAGGTATATTCGGGACTACATTTATGACGCTGTTCTATTATGAGTCTCTTAAATATTTAAGTGTTGCCATGGTAACCATACTTTTGTTTACATATCCCATAATGATTTTTATATATTCCATTATTTTTAGAAATCAAAAGGTTACGTTTCAGAAGATAATGGCTGTAATATTGTCTTTTACAGGCTGTATTCTTGGGTTGAACATATTCAATGGCAGTATGGATTATACATTCAAGGGTATAATCTTCGGGCTTCTAAGTGCTGTATTCTATGCATTTATGAATTTGTACAGTGAAAAAAATCTTCAGAATATTGACTCCATGACTATAAATGCCTATTCAACATTATTTTCTTTAATAACCTTGGTCATATACAGTCCTCCATATTTTTTGTTCAACAATGATCTCAAATTGGAGGGAATATTTTATATAATTTTGCTTGCAGTTGTGACTGATGTAATACCGCTGACTCTTCTATATGCTTCAATAAAGTACATAGGGGCGGTTAGAACTTCTATAATATGTAACCTGGAAATACCGGCCTCCATTATTATGTCAGCTGCCATTCTGGGGGAAAAAGTATATATGCTTCAGATTATAGGAGCCTTGATGATTGTATTTGCAATCTACATTATTACCGGGAGAAAATAGGATTTATATAACAATTTGTTAACAATATGCTTATTGTGCAATCCGTGAGTATGATAGTATAATAAAAATTGTTGTTAAAATTATACTATGTAAAGTATTTTATATTTTAGAAATTTCATACATATTATGGCAGTGTATAAGATTAAAAAATTATAAAGAGAGAGAGTTGAAACAAGTGAGTATAGTGGAACTAATGCTTATGATCAAAGCAGTTATAATTGGAATTGTAGAGGGTATAACGGAATTCCTGCCTATATCTTCTACAGGACATATGATAATAGTAGGCAATTTAATCAATTTTCAATATCCACTTTATAGAAAGGCCTATGTGGACATGTTTGAGATTGTAATTCAGCTTGGAGCAATACTTGCAATACTGGTACTCTACTGGAATAAAATATCAGGATCACTTAAAAATCTTGCTCCCGGGAAATGGGGGTTCAAACTTTGGTTCAATATTTTCGTAGCTTTTATACCGGCAGCTGTAATTGGAGTTATATTCAATGATATGATACAGGAAAAATTGTTCAATCCCATAACTGTTGCCTGTGCACTTATATTTGGTGGGTTCCTCATGATATTCATGGAAAACAAATATAGGAGGGGCAACAAGACAAATAAAATTGAGGATGTAAATATAAGACAGGCTTTTAAGATAGGGTGTTTTCAATGTATATCGCTATGGCCCGGGATGTCGAGGTCTGCATCTACCATAATGGGAGCCTGGGTAAGTGGACTTACAAATATTGCAGCTGCAGAATTTTCATTTATATTGGCTATACCTACTATGATAGCTGCAAGTGGATATTCTCTCTTGAAGGTCAAGATAGCTATGACAGTTCCGGAAATAATAGCCCTTGTAATAGGTTTTGTAGTTTCATTCGTAGTTGCATTGGTAGTTGTGGATAAGTTTATAGGTTTCCTGAAGAAAAAACCTATGAGGGTCTTTGCCATATACAGAATATTTATTGGTATAGTGGTACTTGTCCTGGCTTTTAACCATGTAATAACGACTAATTTATAATTTTTAAAATTCTTGTTGACATATAAATAATAATCTATTATAATAAGTAACGTTGTCGTGTTAAGAAGAGTTGATTTAAGGAACATATCAGTCATTAAAAAATATTGATAAAGTGTTGACAAACTTGAATTAACATGATACAATATAAAAGCTGTCTAAAAGGACGGCGGAAGAAGAAAAATGATCCTTGAAAATTAAACAGAATAAGAAACAAGTGAAAACTTGAAGAAATAAACCAGCAATTCTTTTGAGCTGCAGAGATGCAGCAAAGTAAGAAATCAAGCCAGTGTGTTACAAGTATGTAACATGCCAAAATTGGCAGAGGCAAGCAAGACGAGAAAAAACTTGAATGAGGAGCAGAGTTTACTTGCGTAAATGAGCACCGAAGTGAAAGTTTTGACGAAGTATTGCGAAGTTAATGACAATTTTCAAATGAGTAGAGACAAACTTTTAAATTGAGAGTTTGATCCTGGCTCAGGACGAACGCTGGCGGCGTGCCTAACACATGCAAGTCGAGCGAAGGAACCCCTTCGGGGGCGACTTAGCGGCGGACGGGTGAGTAACACGTGGGTAACCTGCCTCAAAGAGGGGGATAGCCTCCCGAAAGGGAGATTAATACCGCATAACACCAGAAATCGCATGAATTCTGGATGAAAGGAGAAATCCGCTTTGAGATGGACCCGCGGCGCATTAGCTAGTTGGTGGGGTAGAAGCCTACCAAGGCAACGATGCGTAGCCGACCTGAGAGGGTGATCGGCCACATTGGAACTGAGATACGGTCCAGACTCCTACGGGAGGCAGCAGTGGGGAATATTGCACAATGGGCGAAAGCCTGATGCAGCAACGCCGCGTGGGTGATGAAGGTCTTCGGATTGTAAAGCCCTGTCTTCTGGGACGATAATGACGGTACCAGAGGAGGAAGCCACGGCTAACTACGTGCCAGCAGCCGCGGTAATACGTAGGTGGCGAGCGTTGTCCGGATTTACTGGGCGTAAAGGGTGCGTAGGCGGATGTTTAAGTGAGATGTGAAATACCCGGGCTTAACCTGGGTGCTGCATTTCAAACTGGATATCTGGAGTGCAGGAGAGGAGAACGGAATTCCTAGTGTAGCGGTGAAATGCGTAGAGATTAGGAAGAACACCAGTGGCGAAGGCGGTTCTCTGGACTGTAACTGACGCTGAGGCACGAAAGCGTGGGTAGCAAACAGGATTAGATACCCTGGTAGTCCACGCCGTAAACGATGAGTACTAGGTGTAGGAGGTATCGACCCCTTCTGTGCCGCAGTAAACACAATAAGTACTCCGCCTGGGAAGTACGATCGCAAGATTAAAACTCAAAGGAATTGACGGGGGCCCGCACAAGCAGCGGAGCATGTGGTTTAATTCGAAGCAACGCGAAGAACCTTACCTGGACTTGACATCCCCTGCATAGCCTGGAGACAGGCGAAGCCTTTCGGGGCAGGGAGACAGGTGGTGCATGGTTGTCGTCAGCTCGTGTCGTGAGATGTTAGGTTAAGTCCTGCAACGAGCGCAACCCTTGTTGTTAGTTGCTAACATTAAGATGAGCACTCTAACGAGACTGCCGCGGTTAACGCGGAGGAAGGTGGGGATGACGTCAAATCATCATGCCCCTTATGTCCAGGGCGACACACGTGCTACAATGGGCAGAACAAAGAGAAGCAATACCGCGAGGTGGAGCGAAACTCAAAAACTGTTCCCAGTTCGGATTGCAGGCTGAAACCCGCCTGCATGAAGCTGGAGTTGCTAGTAATCGCGAATCAGCATGTCGCGGTGAATACGTTCCCGGGCCTTGTACACACCGCCCGTCACACCATGAGAGCTGGCAACACCCGAAGTCCGTAGCCTAACTTAGGAGGGCGCGGCCGAAGGTGGGGTTAGTGATTGGGGTGAAGTCGTAACAAGGTAGCCGTAGGAGAACCTGCGGCTGGATCACCTCCTTTCTAAGGAGAAATGAAACAGTAATACTGTTTCAAAATGTTGGTAGTTTGTTTGAATTAGTAACTTGTAAAAATTGATAGTAACAAGCAGATTGAGGAAAAACGCGAATGAGGAGCAGAGTTTACCTGTGTAAATGAGCACCGCAGTGAGTGGTTTTGACGAAAAGATGCGAAGTTAATAGAAATTTTTATTCTGTTTAATTTTGAAGGATTATATCCTTCAAAATTGTTGTTCTTTGAAAATTGCACAGTAAGAAAAATAGAAGTCGAAAGACTTCATATTTAAAGTAAAGCTAAGGTTAGAAATAACCTTTGTAGATTATACTTGTCTGTATAATACATTTTATATTTACCGGCAAGCATAAGTGATTAAAAATTGGTAATGACGAGTATGACAAGGAAAAGACCAAATGAGGAGCGGAGTTTACTTATGTAAATGAGCACCGCAGAGAGGTATTTGACGTAGTCATAGGAAGTCAGTAGCAATTTTTTAAAAGGTCAAGCTACAAAGGGCGCATGGTGAATGCCTTGGCACCAGGAGCCGAAGAAGGACGTGATAAGCTGCGATAAGCTTCGGGTAGACGCAAATAGTCTGTGAACCGAAGATTTCCGAATGGGGAAACCCACAGTGGAAGCACTGTACTCCAAGCTGAATAAATAGGGTTGGGGAGGTAAACCCGGGGAACTGAAACATCTAAGTACCCGGAGGAAGAGAAAGAAAAATCGATTTTCTAAGTAGCGGCGAGCGAAAGGGAAAGAGCCCAAACCAGGAACTTGTTCCTGGGGTTCGGACAGACAATGTGAACAATAGGTTAACTGAAGAGAGCTGGAAGGCTCCGCCACAGAAGGTAAAAGCCCTGTAAGTGAAAGCTGAAAAAGTTCTAGTCTGTACCAGAGTACCACGAGACACGAGAAACCTTGTGGGAAAGAGGGAGGACCACCTCCTAAGGCTAAATACTACCTGGTGACCGATAGAGAAGAAGTACCGTGAGGGAAAGGTGAAAAGAACCCCGGAAGGGGAGTGAAATAGAACCTGAAACCGTGTGTCCACAACCGATCGAAGCACTTTTACGTGCGACGATGTGCTTTTTGTAGAACGAGCCAGCGAGTTACGGTATGCAGCAAGGTTAAGCACTTAAGGTGCGGAGCCGAAGGGAAACCGAGTCTTAAAAGGGCGGCTAGTTGCATGCTGTAGACCCGAAACCGGGTGACCTATCCATGGCCAGGTTGAAGCGGAAGTAAAATTCCGTGGAGGACCGAACCACGTTGGTGTTGAAAAACCATGGGATGAGCTGTGGATAGCGGAGAAATTCCAATCGAACTCGGAGATAGCTGGTTCTCCTCGAAATAGCTTTAGGGCTAGCGTCGCCAATGAGTAATGGAGGTAGAGCACTGAATGGGCTAGGGGCTGACAACAGTTACTGAACCCTATCAAACTCCGAATGCCATATACTTGAATGACGGCAGTCAGACTGCGAATGATAAGATCCGCGGTCAAAAGGGAAACAGCCCAGATCATCAGCTAAGGTCCCAAAGTGTAAGTTAAGTGGAAAAGGATGTGGGATTTCGAAGACAACTAGGATGTTGGCTCAGAAGCAGCCACTCATTCAAAGAGTGCGTAACAGCTCACTAGTCGAGAGATCCTGCGCCGAAGATGTCCGGGGCTAAAACTTACCACCGAAGCTATGGACTCGAAAGAGTGGTAGAGGAGCATCCTGTACGGATAGAAGCAGTACCGGAAGGAGCTGTGGACTGTACAGGAGAGAGTATGCTGGCATAAGTAGCGAGAAATAAGTGAGAATCTTATTGGTCGAAGACCTAAGGTTTCCTGGGGAAGGTTCGTCCGCCCAGGGTTAGTCGGGACCTAAGCCGAGGCCGAAAGGCGTAGGTGATGGACAATCGGTTGATATTCCGATACCGCAAACTTGCGTTTGACAGAAGGGATGACGCAGAAGGATAGGATGTGCACACTATTGGATGTGTGTCTAAGCACTGAAGCAGGCCGGAAAGGAAAATCCATCCGGTCAATGCCGGGGTGTTATGGGGATCCAATTATGGAGAAGTATCCGATTTCACACTGCCGAGAAAAGTCTCTATGGAGCAGGTTAGTGCCCGTACCGCAAACCGACACAGGTAGGTGAGGAGAGAATCCTAAGACCATCGGAAGAATTGTTGTTAAGGAACTAGGCAAATTAACTCCGTAACTTAGGGATAAGGAGTGCCCCGAAAGGGGCCGCAGAGAATAGGCTCAAGCAACTGTTTATCAAAAACACAGGTCTCTGCTAAAGCGAAAGCTGAAGTATAGGGGCTGACGCCTGCCCGGTGCTGGAAGGTTAAGGGGAATACTAAGCCGTAAGGCGAAGGTATGAACTTAAGCCCCAGTAAACGGCGGCCGTAACTATAACGGTCCTAAGGTAGCGAAATTCCTTGTCGGGTAAGTTCCGACCCGCACGAATGGCGTAATGATTTGAGCACTGTCTCGACAACAAATCCGGCGAAATTGTAGTGCAAGTGAAGATGCTTGCTACCCGCGATTGGACGGAAAGACCCCGTAGAGCTTTACTGCAGTTTAGCATTGAGTTTCGGTATTGTCTGTACAGGATAGGTGGGAGGCATGGAAACCGGGGCGCCAGCCCTGGCGGAGCCACCCTTGGGATACCACCCTGACAGTACTGGAATTCTAACCGGCGGCCATGAAACTGGTCACGGGACATTGTTAGGCAGGCAGTTTGACTGGGGCGGTCGCCTCCTAAAAAGTAACGGAGGCGCCCAAAGGTTCCCTCAGAAGGGTCGGAAATCCTTCTTAGAGTGCAAAGGCATAAGGGAGCCTGACTGCGACACATACAGGTGGAGCAGGGACGAAAGTCGGGCTTAGTGATCCGGTGGTACCTCGTGGGAGGGCCATCGCTCAACGGATAAAAGCTACCTCGGGGATAACAGGCTGATCTCCCCCAAGAGTTCACATCGACGGGGAGGTTTGGCACCTCGATGTCGGCTCGTCGCATCCTGGGGCTGAAGTAGGTCCCAAGGGTTGGGCTGTTCGCCCATTAAAGCGGCACGCGAGCTGGGTTCAGAACGTCGTGAGACAGTTCGGTCCCTATCCGTCGCGGGCGCAGGAAATTTGAGAGGAGCTGTCCTTAGTACGAGAGGACCGGGATGGACTGACCTCTGGTGCACCAGTTGTTCCGCCAGGAGCATTGCTGGGTAGCTATGTCGGGAAGGGATAAACGCTGAAAGCATCTAAGCGTGAAGCCCACCTCAAGATTAGATTTCCCACAGCGTAAGCTGGTAAGACCCCTCGGAGAACACGAGGTTGATAGGTCAGGGGTGTAAGCATGGCAACATGTTGAGCTGACTGATACTAATAGGTCGAGGGCTTGATCAAAATATATCTTACTGTGCAATTTTCAGAGAACAATAGTATTCCATATGGGATACATATGTTGTTGAAATACTGCGGGAGACTGCAGTAAGTAAATTGATAGTAACGAGCAGATTGAGGAAAAATATGAACGGGGAGCAGAGTTTACTTATGTAAATGAGCACCGGAGTGAATGATTTTGACGAAAATATGCGAAGTTAATAGCAATTTATGATTGATCTGGTGGTTATGACGTGAAGGTAACACCCCTTCCCATTCCGAACAGGATGGTTAAGCTTCATCGTGCCGAGAGTACTGCAGGGGTAGCCCTGTGGCAGGGTAGGTAGCTGCCGGGTTTTATAAATTGTTCCGTGGTAGCTCAATGGTTGAGCATTCGGCTGTTAACCGAAGGGTTGGAGGTTCGAGCCCTCTCCACGGAGCCATTTTATTTTTTGAATAAAGTATAAAAGAAGCAAATCAGATTAAACCTGATTTGCTTTATTTTTGTTCTGATTGGAAGATAAAATTAATACAGTAGTTATTATGCATACTCCTCCTACAATATCGAATATACCGAAGGGTATATTGAGCCATACTACAGAAACAATGGTGGAAGACAGGGGTTCGACACAGGACAATAAGCTTGTCTCTGATGGAGTTATATAATTTGTGCTTGCCAGAAACCAGTAAAAGGCGATTAATGTTCCGAATACTACTATATAGACAATTCCCAGCATTGTACTTAGGGTATAATGACCCTGAACTTTCCAGATAGGGTGTACAAAGCTAAAAGCTAGTCCACCTATAAGCATTCCCCATCCAAGTACGGTATCGCATCCCCATTTGCTTATAATATAACGGGGCTGCAGTATATAAAAGGCTGAAGCAAAAGCTGATAGTACTCCCCAGAATAGAGCTAAACTTGAAATGGACAAGGAGCTGATATTTCCCTTGCTGACTATAAAAAATGTACCTAACAGAGCAAGTACAATTGATATCAATTCTTTTGAATTTGGAAATTTTTTAGTGCATATCATCAAATAGAGTACAATTATTACCGGACTTAAGTATTGAAGTATGGTTGCCGTAGCAGCATTGCAATATTTAATGGTAGCAAAATATCCATATTGTGTACCTATAAGTCCAAATATACCAAATAAAATAAGATTTCTACGCCCGTATTTAGATTTCCATATATCAAATATTTTTTTGCCGTTTTTAATATACAACAATATCAAAAATATTATGCCAGATAATAGGAGTCTTGTGTCTGCCATCCATTCTGGATTTATATTTTTGTCATTGAAAAGATATTGTGCTACTGCACCGGATACACCCCACAATACTGAGGATGCTGCTACAAGATATATTCCTTTTGATCTGGAATAAGATTTTAATATAAGTTCGTTGTTCATATTGTATCCTCTCAATTCTGTTAGATTAATAATTTTATAAACAGATAATATTATACCAGTTAACAGCACTAAATCAATTCCAATTTGTATATATAAAAATCATTTACTTAAAAAATTATCATAAAAATGCTATTATGTATTTAGAATAATTGTATTTCAATTTTTAATTAATAATTATTGGGGTGATTCTTTGAAAATAAAAGATATTATGAATAAAAATTTGGGTATGCTGAAACCGTTTGTTTATAATAGAAATAGTTTAATTGACGACATTAAAAATTTCTTGCTGAGTGAGCATGAAAAATGTTTCCCTGTGGTTGACAGCGAAGGTAAATTTCTTGGAATTGCTGATGTATGTAATTTAAATGATACTTTAAAAGAGAATAGGGATTTTAATATTACCAGAGTTAATGTTTTAAATTATGAGGATACTTTATTCAAGGATAAAATTTGTCTTGATGATGATTATTTGAACAAGTATCGTTTTGTTTATGTTGTTAATAGGCCAGGAGAGCTTGTTGGGTTTATTTCCTGTGAACTTATCAGGCTTGTGAGAAATGAAAATGCATTAGGTATGTTTTTAGCTGCCATAGACCAGATTCATGACGGGATTGTAATAGTGGACAGAAATTCTAAAATAATATATGTTAATGAGGCTTATTCAAGAATTTTGAATGTGTATAAACATAAGGTCCTGAATAAATTTATAAGTGAAATAGAGCCAGGAGCTGTTATTTTGAAAAGTTTAAAAGAGGGGAAGCCTAGGATAAATACTTTGGTCAAAGTTAAAAGTATAGGTAAAGAAATCATAGTTAATATAAGTCCCATAATTATGGACAATGAGCTTCTTGGTGCAATATCTGTTTTTAAAGATATTACGGAGATATCCATATTGAACAGAGAATTAAAAAAGGTAAGAAAGTTGACAGGGATTATATATAATGACAGTGTCAAATCCCACAATAGTCTTCCTAAGAGTTTTTCCAATATAATAGGAAGTGACAAAAAATTTGTAGAATGTTTAAAGCTGGCTTCCATAGTGGCACCTACAGATGCTACGGTACTGATTGAAGGTGAAAGTGGAGTTGGAAAAGAGGTAGTAGTAAATGCAATAGTGAATTCTAGTGATAAGAGGAAATCCCCTTTTGTAAATATAAATTGTTCTGCTATTCCTGAAAGTTTGTTTGAAAGTGAATTATTTGGATATTCACAAGGATCATTTACTGGTGCACAAAAAGGTGGAAAGTTGGGTAAATTTGAAATAGCTGATAAAGGAAGCATATTTTTAGATGAAATAGGAGAAATGCCTATTTTTATGCAGGCAAAGCTTCTTAGAGTATTACAATCCGGTGAAATTCAGAAAATTGGTTCTAATAGCATTAATACAGTAGATATAAGGATTATAGCTGCTACAAATAAAGATCTAAAATTAATGGTACAGGAAGGAAAGTTTAGGGAAGACCTTTATTTTAGATTGAATACATTTAAGATAAAAATACCTCCTCTCAGGGAAAGAGGAAGGGATATAATTATTTTGGCAAATTATTTTCTCAAATTATACTGTAGTAAATATAATAAAAAACTGACATTTTCTGAAGATGTTATAAAAGTGCTGCTAAATGACAAATGGAGTGGAAATGTTAGGCAGCTTCAGAGTTGTATTGAATATTCAGTTATAATATGCCAGGGAGATACTATAGGGGTTGAGAATTTACCGGATGAAATAAAATATTCTTCTTCAGTTAAAGATAGTACTACATATAAAAATGATAATTTGAAACACATTATATCCAGTGTGGAGAAGGAAGAAATAATAAATGAACTGAAGAAATCAAATGGAAATAGAACCTATGCCATGAAAAAGCTTGGAATGTGCAGGAGAACCTTTTATCGTAAGCTAAAGAGATATGATATCGACCCCAATATGTATACTAGATGATATGTATACTTTGTATATAATCGTATACAAAGTATATGATGGAATTGATAAAAAATCCGGAACATTGATTTTATATTGCCTTGAAAAGGGCATTATTTTTTTGGCATGGAATATGCTTTTCAATATAATTGTCAGATAAATAATATATTTTGTGAAGAAGGTGGATTTATGAAAACGATAAGAATTGGGGGAGCTCAAGGCTTCTGGGGTGATTTGAATGATGCTCCTATTGAAATGGCCCAAAAGGATAATGTAGATTATATATCCTGTGATTATTTGGCAGAACTTACTTTGTCGATAATGCAGAGACAGAAGGAACGCCATCCGGAAGCAGGATATGCCAGGGATTTTATAAAAGCATTGAAGGAAATGCTTCCAATGGTTAAAGAAAAGGGGATAAAGGTTCTGACAAATGCAGGTGGAATGAATGTAAAATCTGCAGTTGAGGCAGCAAAACAGGTGGTTAAGGAGTCAGGTTATAATTTGAAAATAGGATATGTACTTGGCGATGATGTAATGGATATAATACCTGATTTAAGAAAGCAGGGTATATCAATGAATAATATGGATACAGGGGAATCTATAGATACAATTTTACCCCATATGGTAAATGCAAATGTATATTATGGTTCAGAGCCTGTATTGGAATGTCTTCAAGGTGGAGCAGATATAGTAATAGTAGGCCGTTCTACAGATACAGCTCTGTTTTTAGCACCACTTGAATATGAATTTGGATGGAAAAATGGAGATTGGGATTCACTTGCTACTGGTATTTTGACAGGTCATCTTTCAGAATGTGGGGCACAGGCAACTGGAGGAAATTATGACTATGATTGGAGGAACGTTCCTCATCCAGAAGATCTGGGGTACCCTATAGCTGAAATAAGTGAACCTGGAAGAATAGTGATGACAAAAACGAAGGATACAGGAGGCCTTGTAACTGTTGAGTCAATAGAAGAACAGTTGTTTTATGAGATACATGATCCCAGAAAGTATTTGACACCGGATGTTGTTGCGGATTTTAGCGAGATAAATTTAAAGCAGATAGGAAAGGACAGGGTTTTGGTTGAAGGCGTGAAGGGGCATAAAAGGCCTGATACATTGAAACTTTGTGTTGGATATACTGAAGGATACAGGAATGTAGCATATTTGCCTTTTAGTTGGCCTGATGCACTTGATAAGGCGAAGAGGGCTGCGCAGATACTTGATGACAGGCTTACAAATAAAAAACTGGATTATATAGAAAAGAGAATTGATTTTGTTGGACTTAATTCACTTCATGGACCACTTGCAGAGGAAATAAAACAGGAACTCAATGAGGTTGTACTTCGAATAGCAATAAAAACTAAAACACGGCAGGAGGCCAATAAGTTGACTCCTGAGATTGCACCATTTATTCTAAATGGACCACCGGCATCCTGTTTCTTTGGGGGTAGGACCAGAGCTGCAGAAGTATTTGCATTATGGCCGACGCTTATTCCTAGGGATGCAGTTAAACTTGAGGCTTATGTAGAGGAGGTAAAATAGTATGATAATTAAATTAAAGGATATAGCTCATGGAAGATCAGGAGATAAAAGTGATACGGAAAATGTATGTATTTTTGCACGTGATCCTAAATATTATGATGCAATGAAAAGGCAGCTTACACCTGAAGCTGTAAAAGAGCACTATAAGGGTATTGTAAAAGGTGATGTAATAAGATATGATATTCCGCAGCTTTATGGGTTTAATTTTGTACTCCACCATGCCTTGGACGGAGGAGCAACACGTTCACTTAGGCTGGACACACTTGGAAAGTGCATGGAAGCGGCACTTTTAAGATTTGAAATTGATTTGGATAAATAAGATTAATAAAGGGGATGGAAAATATGAAAACAAGTAGTTATTCAGGTTTTTACAAGCTTTCACCTGAGAATAGGTTGAAGGAGGTTAGCGAACTTACAGGCTTGTCAGAAGAAGAGCAGGAGGTAATAAAAGAACCAGGTGCCCTTGATATAGACAAGGCAGATCACATGATTGAAAATGTAGTGGGTACTTTTCAGCTTCCAATGGGGATTGCCCTTAATTTCATTATAAATGGTAAAGATTATGTTATACCCATGGTAACTGAGGAACCATCTGTAGTTGCAGCTGCAAGTAATGCTGCCAAAATGGCCAGAGAAACAGGAGGCTTTTTTGCCAGTAATACAGGTTCCATAATGATTGCACAAATTCAGATTATTGATATTAAGGATCCTAATTATGTAAAGATGAAGATCCATGAAAACAAAAATAAGATTATCAAGATCTGCAATGATAAAGATCCGGTTCTAGTTAAGTTCGGTGGTGGTGTTCAGGATGTTAAAGTGAGAGTGATTCAGTCTAATGTGGGACAAATGGTTATAGTTCATCTTGAAGTTAATACATTAGATGCAATGGGTGCCAATGCTGTCAATACCATGGCCGAGGCTGTAGCCCCTTTTATTGAGAAAATTACAGGGGGCAAGGTATATTTAAGAATTCTATCTAATTTGGCAATACACAGACTTGCCCGTTCAAGAGTAACTATTAAGAAAGAAACCTTGGGTGGAGAAGAAATAGTGGATAAAATAATTACAGCATATGCTTTTGCTGATGCGGATCCATATAGGGCAGCCACGCATAACAAGGGAATTATGAATGGAATAAGTGCAGTGGTTATGGCTACAGGAAATGATACGAGAGCTATAGAATCTGGAGCTCATGCCTATGCTTCACGTTCCGGACAATACACATCACTCACAACATGGGAAAAGAATGAGGAGGGTGACCTGGTAGGTACAATTGAAATTCCCATGGCAGTTGGCCTTGTAGGTGGAGCTACAAAGATTCATCCAGCAGCACAGATCTCAGTTAAGATGCTTGGAATCAAAAGTGCTGTGGAACTTGGAGAAATTATTGCTTCCGTAGGATTGGCACAAAATCTTGCAGCAATCAAGGCTTTGGCTACAGAAGGTATTCAGAGGGGACATATGTCGCTTCATGCCAGAAATATTGCTTCTGTTGCAGGGGCAAAAGGTGAATTGCTAGAGAAGATTGTAAAAAAGATGGTAAGTGAAAAAAAAGTAAGGTTGGAGTATGCGCAGGAACTTGTGAAGAAATATTCTGGCTCAAAATAATATATGATAGCTATCTTGTATAAGTAAAAATATTTTTACTTATACAAGATAATATTATCAAAAACAATTTTATGGAGGTTAATTATGGAAAGCAAAATTTATGCGGATATATGGGGTGATACGGTAAATGTCAGACATCTTTTCTTTGCAATTATTATTGGAATAGCTATTAGCTTGCCATGTTTTATTCTTAGCTTGAGGATCATACATGCTAATTTTCCGGAGATAGCTTTGAAACTATGCAAAGCCTATGCCCTGTTGATTGGCATGCTATCTTCCCTGTTTAGTGCATTTATATCAGCTAGATTATTTAAACCAAAACGTATTCTGCAGGAAAAAAATTTTTCTGAAGAAGACAGAAATCTGGTGTTGGAAGAAATTGATGTGGACTTGGATAAAGAGAGAGAAGAATTAAAGACAGTAGAAAAAGGAATTGTAGAAGAGATGAAAAGTCTTAAATTGTATGAACTCTTTGCTGGAGAAAACAATGATAAATAAAGGAAGGGAGATGGTAGATTATGGATGCATTACTTTTGCATAATATATTATGGGGTATTGGAAGTGCCATTCTCGGCGGTGTGATTTTTTCATTTATAGGGCTTATATCTGGAACTGATGAAACCGCCACAGTAGCACCAATAACTTTGCTGATTATTTTACTTGGTTTTCCTCCTGTAGCCATATTCTCATTTTTTATCGGCGGAGCTGTTTCCAAACATATGACCCATGCAATTCCGACAGCTCTAATGGGTGTCCCGGGAGATACCATGGCTGTTCCACTTTTGGAATATGCAAATGTTCTAAGGCGATTGGGTGTTCCTCATATTGCTCTGCGAAAAATGATTTCCGGAGCAATTATCGGAGCAATCATTGCTCTTCCTATTTCAATTGGGTTTGCCACTTTGCTTGCTCCATTTTCGCACATAGTGGAAGTATGGGCACCTATTATTTTTACAGTTGCAGCAATTATAATTGCATATACATCTAAAGGCAAGTGGGCCAGTGTATTTGTATTGATACCCTTTGCTGTATTTCTTCAAGGTGTAATCAAATTAGCCAGTGCTGGACATCAGAGCATTTCCATAGGGATATTTCTTGGTATTGCTATTGGTCCGATGTTTGCTGACATAATTACTCTTTTATCCCCGGTGACTCATGATTCCATTCTTAGGAGTTCACCAAAAGAATTTTGGCTGGCTCCAGAATTAAAGACATGGAAGGGTTATTTTCCCAATCCATTAAAAATGCTTACACGTGGACAAACTAAATATACTTTGATAGGTGCAGGTATATCCGCGCTTACTTTTACATTCAGTCCTGTAGGAATGACGGTAATGATCGGAGAAATAGTTGCATCCAAAGTAAAAAGTTTATATCAGCGGCTTACAACTTGTCTGAGTGTGATGAATGCCGTAACTGAAGCAACTTATATAGCTGAGACATTAATACCTTTGGTTGCCTTTGGAATACCACTCAGTCCTGTAGGGCTTGGACCGGCAGGACCTTTGTTCAATGCTCCTCCTGTATTTTCCAGTCAGCCTGTTCACAATCTGCATAATATGATGACATCGGGACAGTTTGCATTATATGGATTAATGGGCATTATAATAGCTTATATCATAGCCTATCCATTATCTATGAATTATGCCAGAAAAGCCAGTGCATGGGTTTTAAAATATGTTAGCCAGGAAGCTATAATCTGTATGTTCGTTGGATTGATAACAGTTTTATCTTTCTATGAAGCTGGTTTTATTGGAATTGGGATTTCATTGACAATTGGTATTTTTGGTGGTATATTAAATAGATTTTTTGGTGTCCATACTGGAGTACAGTATATGACTTTTTATGCATCCAGCTGGATAGTACTCAAACTCTTTGGAATTTAATTTTATTTGGGGAGGTTTTTATAGATGAGAAAGATACGAATAGGGTCGGGGGCGGGTTTTTCAGGAGATAGAATAGAACCTGCCGTGGAGATTATGAAAAAAGGGAATTTGGATTATATTATATTTGAGTGTTTGGCAGAAAGAACTATAGCCATTGGACAGCATCAAAAACTAATAAATAGAAATAAAGGTTATAACGAATTACTTGAATATCGTATGAAAAAGATATTGCCTTTGTGCAAGAAAAATAGAATAAAGGTAGTAACCAATATGGGGGCTGCAAATCCTGTAGCTGCAATTAAGGCAGTTAAAAGAACTGCTCTGGAAATGGGAATAAAGGATCTGAAGATAGCGGCCGTATTGGGAGATGATATTTTAGAACATATAGATGAATATATGAATTTTGAGATACTTGAAACAGGTAAAAAGCTGAACTCCATAAAATCAAATATAATATCTGCAAATGCCTATATAGGAGTACAGGGCATAATAGAAGCTCTGGAAAATGGTGCTGATATTATAGTAACTGGAAGAGTCGCCGATCCATCTTTGACCCTGGCACCTTTGATATTTGAATTCGGATGGGATGAAAACGATTATGAACTATTGGGGAAGGGTACTTTGGCTGGACATCTGCTGGAATGTGCGGGACAGGTAACTGGAGGGTATTTTGCAGATCCTGGATATAAAGATGTAACCGATCTTTGGAATTTAGGGTTTCCTGTAGCAGAAATAACTGAAAATGGAGATATAACTGTAACGAAGCTTGAGGATGCAGGCGGAATAGTTGATGAACGTACTTGCAAAGAACAGGCGATATATGAGATCCATGATCCGGCAAATTATTTTACACCTGATGTTACAGCAGATTTTTCACAAATAACTATTGACAAAATTGGCATGAATAAAGTGTTGATAAAGGGGGCATTTGGAAAAGAAAAAAATGGTTTATTTAAAGTGAGTATAGGTTATAAGGATTGTTATATAGGTGAGGGGGAAATAAGTTATGGTGGGTCAGGTGCATATAAAAGGGCAGATCTGGCGGGAAAAATAATTAGAAAAAGATTGGAATATATAAATTTGCCTATAGAGGAACTGAAAGTGGATATTATAGGAGTCAATTCCCTGTATGGAAATTACTTAGGCCAAAAAATAAATACAGGAGATGACTTTAAGGAGGTAAGACTTAGAGTTGCTGCAAGGGTTTTAAATAAAAAAGATGCGAAAACAATAGGGAATGAAGTTGAAGCGCTTTATACCAATGGTCCAGCAGGCGGGGGAGGGGTGAGAAAATATGTTGATGAAGTAGTATCAATTGCATCAATCTTTGTATCACATAAAGATATAAAAATAAAAGTTGTTTATGAGAAGGTGTAGAAATGAAATTGAGGAGTATTGCACACTCAAGAACGGGAGATAAAGGGAATATATCAAATATATCACTTATAGTGTATAAATATGAGGATTACAAATTAATTGAAGAGAAGGTAACTGCAGAAAAAGTCAAAGTATGGTTTAAAGACATAGTGAATGGGGAAGTAGAAAGATATGAACTCCCTAAAATAGGTGCCTTAAATTTTGTCATGCATGATGCATTGGGTGGAGGAGTGACAAGATCCTTGTCACTGGATAGGCATGGGAAAAGTCTAAGCTCGGTTTTACTGGACATGGATATATAAAGAAATGGGTATGGGTTTGTTCTCCTATACTCATTCCCTAGTTACTCCTTACTTATTTTATTTCCATCGCTTTTTAGGACAATATCTCCATCCACATCTGTTCTATATATTTGTATTTTCTTCTTTTTGAGCCTGTTTACTATTTTCTTGGTGGGATGACCGTATTTATTGTTCTTGCCGCAGCTTATCACAGCTGTTGTTGGATTTACCCTGTCGAGAAATTTCTGCGAGGTAGAGCTTGAACTGCCATGATGTCCCACTTTTAACACATCAGCTGAGAGGTCATAATTTTTATCTATCATTTCCTGCTCGCTTTCTTTTTCGGCATCCCCTGTAAACAGAAATCTTGTGTTGCCATAGGTTATTTTTAATACCACCGAATAGTTATTGGTGTCGAGGTAACTACTGCTGTTTGGAGCCAGTATTTCAGCTGAAACATTATCACCCATTTCCAATTTTGAACCGGGTGCCGGTAAGTCTATTTTCATATTTTTGTCTTTTAATGCCTGTATCATATGTTCAAAGGTTCTTGTGTTTGCAACTTTTTTAGGGGCAATAAATGTATCAATGTCATATTTTTTTATTAGGTCACTCATCCCACCTATATGATCTTCATCAGGGTGGGTTGCTATTACATAATCAAACTTTTTTATATTTTGTTTGTCTAAATATGACATAAATTTATCCCTGCTGCTGTTTGGGCCAGCGTCTATTAAAAGATTTTTACCATTTACTTGTATCAATTCACTGTCACCCTGTCCCACATCTATGTAGCTCACTTTAAGACCATCATAGGATGAATTTTCAACAGTTGTATTTGTACACCCGAGCAGCGAGAGTGAAAATATTAATATTAGTGAAAGCAAAATGCTATATTTTTGTATGGATTTCAACTGTTATCACCACCTATTTATGTTGATTTATATATTGTGAATTTAGGAGAGCCTCTGATATTTTTCCCTTTATGGTTTCAGTAAGCTTGTCTTTTTGTTCTTTTGATAAATCCTTTGTATAAATTGGATCACATATGAAAAAATTTACATCACCGGCTTTTAAATTTCCATGAGGATTGCCTTCTCTTAATTTATAACTGCCATCTATAGCTATGGGAACAATTGGAACCATGGATTTTAATGCAAGTTTAAGACTTCCTTTTTTAAATTCGCCCATTTTTGGACCACGGCTTCTGGTACCCTCTGGAAATATTACCATGCTGTGGCCTCCTTTTAAAATATTAATTCCTTCATTTATGGATTTTATTGATTCTCTTATATTGCTTCTATCCATAAAAACACATTTAATTTGTTCCATCCAATAGCTTATTATTCCAACCTTTTTTATTTCCTTTTTTGCAATGAAGCCAACTGACCTGTCTATGGATGAAATCATTATGGGGATATCTAAAAATCCCTGATGATTTGATACAAAAAGACAGGCTTCTTTGGGGATTTTTTCAATCCCATTTACATTAACTTTTATGCCCATGATTTTTAGAATAAAATCGGCCCAGCGTTTTACAGAACTATATGTATATGACTGAACTTCTTCTTCGGTACCAATTTTTTTAAGCCTTTCTAATTTTGTTTTTTTAAGTAGAGAATACAGCATATATAGTACAAGAAGAAAATAGAGTAAAATGCTTTTTAACATAATAATTGTGCCTCCTGTGATCATTTTTATTGACCATCCTATTATATCACATATGCATGTTAATTATATAAAATAATTATGCAGAAAAGTCCAATATAGCTTAATGTAATCCTTTAGATGATGTAAATGAAAGTTTGAATAAAAAAAAGTCATAAATAAGAAAATTTTTATTTGCTTATAATTATTAAAGATGGTACAATATAAACATATTATTCTAAATGAACCTTAGTATATACTGAATTATACAATGGTTAGACGAAATGGATATAATATATTTATACATAGCTGGGAAAAAGATAAATTAATAAATTGAAATGTTAGGCATGATTTAATTCAAAAATATCTTATTTTCTATAGTGCCAATATGAAAGGGAGATGGTTTTTAATGTATAATTATAAGTTGGAGAATGTAGAAGAACCTAACTTATATAAAAATATATTTCCATATGATGAAATTCCTAAAATAGTTTTTAATGGTGTACAACTTCCTATGAATATACCGGATAATATCTGCATTACCGATACAACATTCAGGGATGGACAGCAATCTATGGAGCCATTTACTTTAGAGGAAATAGTTAATATATATGATTACCTTCATGAATTGGATAATAACTCCGGAATAATAAGGCAAAGTGAATTTTTCTTATACAGTGAAAAGGACAGAAAAGCTGTAGAGGTCTGTATGGAAAGAGGATATGAGTTCCCTGAAATAACTTCATGGATAAGGGCCAACAAGGAGGACTTCAAACTTGTAAAGGATATGGGTATAAAGGAAACGGGAATGCTTATGTCCTGCTCCGATTATCATATATTTAAAAAGTTGAGAAAGACAAGAGAAGAAACTGTAAATATGTATCTTTCCGTTGTGGAAGAAGCATTGAATAATGGAATAAGACCAAGATGCCATCTGGAAGATATAACAAGAGCGGATTTTTATGGATTTGTAGTCCCTCTGGTAAATAAATTGATGGATATGTCATGTGAGTCGGGAATTCCTATAAAAATAAGATTATGTGATACCCTTGGGGTTGGGGTTTCATATGGGCAGACGGATGTGCCAAGAAGTGTACAGGGACTTGTGCATGGACTTAGAACTATATGCAATGTTCCAGAGGAGTGTATGGAATGGCATGGACACAATGATTTTTATTCTGCAGTGGACAATTCAACTACTGCATGGCTTTATGGAGCTTCATCTGTAAATAGCACCCTTTTTGGAATTGGCGAAAGGACAGGAAATTGTCCTCTTGAAGCAATGGTGTTTCAATATGCACAAATTAAGGGCAATACCAAGAATATGAAGCTTGAGGTTATAACTGAAATAGCAAATTATTTTAAAAATCAACTTGGATATGATATTCCACCTAAGACACCTTTTGTTGGAAGTCAGTTCAATGTTACAAAAGCCGGCATACATGCAGATGGAATGCTCAAGGATAAAGAGATTTATAATTCATTTGATACGAACAAGATACTTGCAAGACCAGTTGTAATCGAGATAAACCAGTATTCAGGACTTGCTGGTATTGCAGCATGGATCAATACCTATTATAGATTAAAGGATGAAGATAAAGTAGACAAAAGGGACAATAGAGTTGTAGAAATAAAGAAATGGGTAGATGATCAGTACAAGATGGGAAGAACAAATATAATAAGAAATAGTGAAATGGAGCTTCTTGTAAAAAAATTAATGCCTGAAATACTTGAAAAAGGGGAAGAAAGAGCATGTTGACTAAAATAAATTATTTGGAGGCATTGAAATGAGGCATAAGGTTACCCTTATCAAAGGGGATGGAATAGGACCGGAAGTTTGTATGGCAGCCAGGAAGGTTGTAGATAAAAGTGGAGCAGATATTGATTGGGAGATCTTTGAAGCAGGGGCTGCTCTACTTGAAGAGTATGGTACACCTATACCGGCACATATAATAGAAAGTATAAGAAAGAATGGAGTAGCCCTTAAAGGTCCGGTCACCACGCCTGTTGGAAAAGGGTTTAAAAGTGTAAATGTTACTTTGAGGAAAGAGTTAAATTTATATGCGAATATAAGACCTATAAAAACCTATGCTGGAGTAAAATCCAGATATGAAAATGTAGATATGGTTATTTTTAGAGAAAATACCGAGGATTTATATGCAGGCATAGAGCATATGATAAACAGTGAAATAGCTGAGAGCATCAAGATAATATCAAAAGGTGCCAGTAGAAAGATAGTGAAAGCTGCTTTTGATTATGCAGTTAAGAATGGAAGGAAAAAGGTTACGGCAGTTCATAAAGCAAATATAATGAAACTTTCAGATGGACTTTTCTTGAAAACTGCACAGGAAGTAGCAGAAGAATATGATAATATTGAATTTGAAAGTGTGATAGTAGATGCTATGAGCATGAAGCTTGTGTTAAATCCTGAAAATTATGATGTTCTGGTTATGCCTAATTTATACGGAGATATCTTATCTGATATGGCATCGGGGCTTATAGGGGGACTTGGGCTGGTTCCCGGAGCGAATATAGGTGAGGATGCGGCAGTATTTGAAGCTGCACATGGATCTGCACCTGATATTGCAGGAAAAAATAAAGCTAATCCTACTGCTATAATACTTTCATCAATCATGATGCTTAGATATCTGGGAGAAGATGCTCCTGCAGATAGGATAGAGAATGCAGTTGAAAGCGTGTTAAAAGAAGGAAAGTACTTGACCTGTGATCTGGGTGGGAATTCTACTACTGATGAATTTACAGATGCAATAGTTTCAAAATTAGACCTCAATTGAATACAAATAAAAAACTGCAGATTTCTGTTGCCAGTAATTCTGCAGTTTTCTACAATTAAATTAGAGTCTGGTTAAGTCATAAGGTGTTTCCTGATATACGTAGTAGTTAAGCCAGTTCAAAAATAATAAATTAGCATGTCCCTTCCATCTGGAAAGAGGGGCTTTTTTTATGTCATCATCAGGGAAATAATTTTTAGGTATTTCTATAGGAAGATTACTTGCCTTGTCCCTTTCATATTCGGCTTTTAATGTAAGGGTATCATATTCAGAATGACCGGTAACGAATATATCGCGGCCTCCTTTTGTAGCCACTATATAGACTCCTGCTTCTTCTGATTCTGATAGTAGTTCAAGTTCAGGAACCTTTTCAATGTCCTCTCTTTTTATGGTGGTATGTCTTGAGTGTGGTGCATAAAATAAATCATCAAAACCCCTTAATAATTTTACATTTCTTTTATTCAGTGTATGTGGAAATACACCGAACATCTTCTTGTCCAATAGATATTTTGGAATGCCAAAATGATGGTAAAGGCCGGCCTGTGCTCCCCAGCATATGTGGAATGTGGAATATACATTTTTTAAAGACCAGTCCATTATTTCAGTAAGCTCATCCCAATAATCCACATCTTCAAATTTTAGTTTTTCAACAGGTGCTCCTGTTATTATCATACCGTCAAATTTTTTATCCCGTATTTCATCAAAGGTTTCGTAATACTTAAAAAGGTATTCTTCAGAAGTATTTTTTGTCATGTGGGATTGTGGGTATATCAAGGTTATATTCACTTGAAGCGGAGAATTACTAAGAAGTCTGAGCAGCTGTGTTTCAGTGACGGTTTTAACTGGCATCAGATTCAATATGACTATATTAAGAGGTCGTATATCCTGTCTGGTTGCACGTTTTTCGTTCATCACGAATATATTTTCGGCTTTTAATATTTTGGAAGCTGGAAGACCATTAGGTATATTTATTGGCATATGACTCATCCTTTACAAATAATTGATTATGAATAATAAAAAGCCATTTTTCTATATAAGAAAAATGGCTTGCGATATCGAACTATTTTTCTTATCTTTCAGAAAAAAATTCTGTAGGAATTAACACCATACATTCAAATGAAAAATGCTGGTTGTCGGGCATCATTGGGCCTATCCCTCTGCCACTCTTGATAAGATTTTATTTGATTTTAATGAATATGATATACCAAAATTATGTGTCTGTCAAGATAATTGAATTTAAAATTTTTGTGTTGACAAGTACACTAAAAAGTATTAGCATTAAATAAACTGTAATTTAACAACTTAATATTGTTCTTATCAAGAGAGGTGGAGGGACTGGCCCTGAGAAACCCGACAACCAGCATGTAGCTCATGCAAGGTGTTAATTCCTACAGAATAGTGAAAATTCTGAGAGATAAGAAAAGAACGCTGTAATGAGATGATATGAATTTAGGCTGCTTTTCTTAAATAGGAGGCAGCTTTTTATTAACTAAATTTTTATGAGGAGAGAGCTTATGAGTATAATAAATATATTTAACAATAAGGAATTTATACTTTCTTTTGAGGCAATACCGCCAAAAAATAAAAATAATTTTAGCAGTTTTGAAAATAAAATCAATAATTTAAGTAAAATGAACCCGGATTTTATAAGCGTGACTTATGGAGCAGCAGGGAGAAGCAAAGATGGATCCATGGAGGCTGCTTTGTATATAAAAGATAAATACGATATAGAGGTACTGTCCCATCTCACCTGTATAAATTCTACAGAGGAGGAAATAGAGAAATATATATCTGAACTTACAAGAGGGGGAGTAAGTAATATACTTGCACTTAGGGGAGACATTGTGAGAAATGCTGATGCATTTATAAATACCAAGTATAGATATGCCAAGGAACTGGTGAAATATATCTCCAAAAAAGGCAACCTATGTATTGCAGCGGCAGCATATCCTGAGGGACATGCCGAGTCAAAGAATTTGGATGAAGATATTCTGCATCTTAAGGAAAAGGTGGATTGTGGAGTTGATTTTCTTATTACCCAGTTTTTTTTCGACAACAATTATTTTTATAGATTCAGGGAAAAAATGGATAAAATAGGACTGAATATACCTGTAGTGGCCGGTATAATGCCGGTTGTAAAGGCAAGGCAGATTAAAAATATGAGCTCACTTGGAGGTGCAAATTTATCTGAAAAACTTTTAAATATAATAGATAAATATGGTGAAAGTGATGAAGATTTTTTTAAGGCAGGAGTTGAATATAGTTTAAATCAGACATTGGATTTAATAAAAAACGGAATAAAAGGCATCCATCTGTATACTATGAATGATTTAACTGCTGTAAATTACATAGTAGAAAATTTATAGGGTGGATGAAAAGGGGTGAGCTATATGACTTTTGAGGATCTAATTGAAAGATTCAAAGATAGATTCATATTTTTTGACGGAGCTATGGGTACCATGCTCCAGAAAAGCGGACTTAAAGCAGGAGAACTTCCTGAAATATTGAACATAACAAATGGAAATACGATCAAGAAAATACATGAGACTTATTTGGATTCCGGTGCAGATATTATAATAACAAATACTTTTGGGGCAAATGAACTAAAATACAGCAGTTCTGAATATTCTTCGGATGAAGTAATCGAGGCTGGAGTTAGAATTGCAAAAGCTGCAGTCAGGGGAAGAAAGGATAAATTTGTGGCACTGGACCTAGGGCCTATAGGTCAGGTTATGGAACCTACGGGAAGTCTCAGCTTTGAAACTGCATATAAGCTTTTCAAGAAACAGATAGTTATAGGTGAAAGAGAAGGAGCCGACCTGATACTGATTGAGACTATGATGGATATATATGAGACCAAGGCTGCCATACTTGCAGCCAAGGAAAACAGCTCTCTTCCGGTTTTTTGCACCATGACTTTTCAGGAAAATGGGAGAACTCTTATGGGTACGGATCCCAAGACCATGGTCTTCGTTCTTGAAGGTCTGGGGGTTGATGTACTTGGAGTTAATTGTTCACTCGGACCCAGGGATCTTCAGAAAATAGTTGATGAAATTTTACTGTATTCCTCTATTCCGGTTATGGTCCAACCAAATGCAGGACTTCCAAAATATGACGGAAATGAAACCTATTATGATGTAGAGGCATCTGAATTTTCAGAGCAAATGAGAATTATGGCAGAAAAAGGAGTAAGAATACTTGGAGGATGCTGCGGCACGAATTCTGAATTTATCAAAGCTACTATAAAATCGGTAAGTGATCTTAAACCTTTGAATTTGGAGAAAAGGAAATATACTGCAGTGACTTCGGGAAATGAAACTGTGATAATAGGTGATAGAACAAAGATTATAGGGGAAAGAATAAATCCTACGGGAAAGGCGGCATACAAGCAGGAGCTGAGGAAGAAAAAAATAGGGTACATCCAGAAAGAAGCCATTTGCCAAAAAGAAGAGGGTGCTGACATACTCGAGCTTAATGTAGGACTACCGGAAATAGATGAAGTTGAAATGATGAAAAAAGCTGTAAGAGCAATACAGCAGGTTTCATACCTTCCAATAAGTATAGACAGCCCAAATCCGGATGCGCTTGAGGTTGGAGCAAGATTGTATAGAGGAAAGCCTCTTATAAATTCTGTAAATGGTAAAGAAAAAACTATGGAAGCGGTTTTCCCTATAGTTAAAAAGTATGGAGGCTGTGTTATAGCTCTTACCCTGGATGAGTCAGGAATAGCAAAGACGGCGGAAAAAAGATTTGCAATTGCAGAGAAAATTGTAAAAAAGGCTGAAATGTTTGGAATTTCAAGAAACAATATAATAGTCGACTGTCTTTCTCTTACGGCCTCCGCCCAGCAGAAGGAAGTTATGGAGACGATAAAGGCAATAAGAATGGTCAAGGAAAAGCTTGGGGTTAAGACAACACTTGGTGTGAGTAATGTATCCTATGGACTTCCAAATAGAAAGCTTTTGAATAGAACATTTTTACTTATGGCGCTGGAAGCTGGATTGGATTTGCCAATAATGAATCCCGGGGACGAAGGAATGAAAGATGCCATAGCTGCATTTGAGGTGCTTTCGTATAGGGACGTGGACAGTAAAGACTTTATAGAAAAGTACAGGGGAATTAAGGAACAGACAGATGAAAATAAAAGAAGTGGAACAGGAAACAAGAAAAAGTCGGGAGAAAATAAAAAAGATAAAATAGCTGGAAAAGATTTAAAACAGATAATTATAGATGGTATGGAGGATGAGGCAGTTCTGGCTACCAGCCAGCTCTTGAAATTAAAGAAACCTCTGGATATAGTAAATTCATATGTAATTCCGGCACTGGATGAAGTGGGAGCAAAATATGAGACAAAGGAAATCTTCCTGCCGCAGCTTATGCAATCTGCAGAAACTGTAAAAAAGTCATTTGAAGTGATAAAGAAGAACATAGCTGAAAGTGGGCAGAGCAATGAGGCAAAGGGAAAAGTAGTGCTGGCCACAGTCAAGGGTGATATACATGACATAGGAAAAAATATAGTGAAGGTTCTTCTGGAGAATTATGGATTTGATGTAATAGATCTAGGAAAAGATGTTGATATCGAAAGGGTGGTTGATTGCGTGGAACAAAACAACATAAAAGTTGTAGGATTAAGCGCACTTATGACCACCACTGTTATAAATATGAAAAAGACAATAGAGGCTCTTAGAAAAAATAATCTGTACTGCAAGGTTATAGTTGGCGGAGCTGTATTGAATCAGGAATATGCGGATATGATAGGGGCGGATTTTTATGCAAAAGATGCCAGAGATACAGTTAAAATAGCCGAAAAGATTTTTCTAGAAAATAAATTAGAATTTGCCAAATAAAAAATTTATATGGAATATTTTAAAGAATTCATATAAAATATATTTATAAATAGTCTAATTGATTTTAGGAGAAAATATTATGGAAAATGTTAATGGAAAAGTGGGTAAATATGTCCCGCAGATAAGTGGAACTCTTAGAGGTCATATGATAAATCTTCCTGATATAATCAGAGAGGCATCTGGAATCAAGGTTTTTGGAAAGAGGTTGAAATCTTTTGCTTTTACAACAGATGTAGCAATTATAAAAAATATAAATGCAGATGCAGTTTTTGCCGTATATCCCTTTACACCTCAATCTGTGATAACTGAAGTTCTTGTAGCAGCCTCTGATGTGCCTGTTTTTTGCGGCGTAGGAGGAGGGGTTACCACAGGAAAACGAGTTGTAAATCTAGCATTGAATGCAGAATTTACGGGTGCCATGGGAGTTGTTGTGAACAGCCCTACATCCAATGAAGTAATAGAAGCCATGAGTGATTCCATTGATATACCAATTGTTGTAACAGTTGTTTCAGAAAGGGATGATATTCAGAAGAGAATAGACGCAGGTGTTTCGATTCTGAATGTATCTGCTGGAAGCAATACTCCTGCACTTGTTAAAAGCATAAGGAGAAGATTTCCTGAATTCCCTATAATGGCGACAGGCGGCAGGGATGAGGAATCCATAAAGGAAACTATCAGGGCAGGTGCAAATGCTGTTTCATATACTCCTCCATCTACGGCTGAATTGTTTAAAGAAAGTATGAACAGATATCGAAATATGTAGATTATAAATCGGTGGATAAGTTGTCCAGCGATTTATAATTATGCATAAAAATCATTAAAATTCAAATTGAAGACTAAAGTGAAATATGGGTTGAACAGTTATATATAATTGAAAAAATGTATTGCATAATTATAATATTATATGTATAATTATAATATAAAAACGAAGATAATATTTAAATACGATGGGGGTCATTTTATGAAAGACAAAGTAGTATTAGCATATTCGGGTGGATTGGATACCTCGATTATAATTCCATGGCTCAAGGAGAATTATGATCTTGATGTAATAGCAGTTTGTATAGATGTAGGACAGGAAGATGATTATGAAAAAGTAAAGAAGAAAGCATTGAAGACAGGGGCCTCAAAAATCTATGTAGAAAATGTTACGGAGGAATTTGTAAAAAATTATCTTTTCAAGGCTGTGAAGGCACACTTGTTGTATGAAGATGAGTATATGCTTGGAACTTCTCTTGCAAGACCTCTTATGGCTAAAAGACTGGTAGAGATTGCCCATAAGGAAGGAGCAAAGTACATAGCTCATGGGTGTACGGGAAAAGGAAATGACCAGGTGCGTTTTGAAGTGGGAATAGCTTGTTTTGATCCCTCTATAAAGATAATTGCACCGTGGAGAATATGGGATATAAAATCAAGGGAAGATGCCATAGACTATGCGCACTCAAAAGGTGTGGAGGTTGCCGCAACCAAGAAGAAGATATATTCGGAGGATAAGAATATATGGCATATCAGTCATGAGGGCGGAGACCTTGAAAATCCGGAAAATGAACATAAAAGGGACATGTACTCGATGACTGTTCCAGCAGAAAAGGCAAAGGACAAGCCTGAATATGTTGAAATATATTTTGAACAGGGAGTGCCAAAAAAAGTTAATGGAAAAGAACTTAATCCGGTGGAACTCCTGAGTGAATTAAATAAAATAGGCGGAGAAAATGGAGTTGGTGTAATTGACATAGTCGAAAACAGACTGGTTGGGATGAAGTCCAGAGGAGTTTATGAAACTCCAGGAGGAACTGTACTCTATGCGGCACATAGATGCCTTGAAAGACTTACAATAGATAAGAATACCTATCATTACAAACAGCTTGTGTCACAGAAATACGCTGAATTGGTGTATGATGGATTGTGGTTTACACCACTTAGAGAAGCACTGGATGCTTTTGTAGAAGTTACACAGGAAAATGTTACAGGTACGGTTAAACTCAAGATATACAAGGGAAATATAATGAACGCAGGTATTGATGCTGAAAATGCACTTTATGATGAAGACATATCCTCTTTTGGTGCCAGTGAATTATACAGTCATAAGGATGCGGAAGGATTTATCAAGATATTTAGTCTTCCGAGCAAGATAAAGGCTATGTCGTATAAGAATAATCAGAAATAGGAAAGGAAATTTGTATGAAGTTATGGGGAGGAAGATTCAAAAAATCTGAAAGCAAGCTCATGGAGGATTTCAATAGTTCTCTAAGCTTTGACAGGACACTCTATAAAGAGGATATAACCGGAAGCATGGCTCATGTGAAGATGCTTGCAAAATGTGGTGTATTGTCTGAAGAGGACAGGGATTTGATATTGGAAGGATTGAAATCCATACTTTCAGATATTGAGAATAACAAGCTTAAAATTGAAGGTGACTATGAAGATATACATAGTTTTGTGGAGAGCAATCTTATAGACAGAATAGGTCAGGTAGGTAAAAAGCTCCATACTGCCAGGAGCAGGAATGACCAGGTAGCTTTGGATTTCAGGCTATATGCCAAAAACAAAGCGGGAGAAGTGATAGATACAATTGAGAAACTGCAGAATACCATGAAGGAATTGGGAGAAAAAAATAGTTATATAATGCCTGGATATACTCATCTTCAAAGAGCACAGGTAGTTACCTTCAAGCATTATATAATGGCCTATTACAGTATGCTTGCAAGAGATAAAAAGAGGATAGAAAATGCTGTAGGTATAATGGATGAAAGCCCGCTTGGGTGCTGTGCACTGGCCGGTACTACATATGACATAGACAGGAAATTTACTGCAAAGGAGCTTGGATTTAAAGGACCTGTAAACAACTTTCTTGATGGAGTGAGTGACAGGGATTATGCTTTAGAGCTTTTGTCCTGCTTTTCCATAATGATGATGCATCTGAGTAGATTGAGTGAAGAACTTATACTATGGAGCAGCAAGGAATTTGGTTTTGTAACCATAGATGATGAATTTTCAACGGGAAGCAGTATAATGCCACAGAAAAAGAACCCTGATGCTGCAGAGCTTATAAGGGGAAAAACTGGTAGGGTATATGGAGATCTTATGGCTCTTCTGACCATTATGAAAGGAATTCCTCTTGCCTACAACAAGGATATGCAGGAAGACAAGGAGCAGTTCTTTGATGGGGTAAAAACCGTGTTGAGCTGTATGAAGGTAATGGAGGGAATGCTATCTACGCTCAAGGTCAACAAGGATAAGATGTTCAATGCAGTAAAAAGGGGATTTTTAAATGCAACTGAAGCGGCAGATTATCTTGTAAACAAAGGTATGGCTTTCAGGGATGCACACAAAGTAATAGGAGAAATAGTCCTTTATTGTGAACAAAAAAGCAAATCTATAGAAGAACTTTCTATAGAGGAACTTGAGAAATTCAGCAGTCTGTTCAAAGATGATCTATATGGTTTTATAGATTATGAGAATTCACTTGACAGGGGAATAAAGAAAAATCTTAGATAAAAAATGCAGGAAGGTTCAAATAGGGCCTTCCTGTATTTTTTATCTACTGTGTTTCATTAGTAGTTGTGTTTCTTCCTCTTCCGAAGAAAGATATTGAGTATAGACCGCAGATCCCTACAATTGCGTATATGGTTCTTGTAAGGGCAGACATTGTTCCAAACCATGAAGCTATAAGATCATACTGAAAAAATCCAATCAAACCCCAATTTACGGCACCTATGACAACTAATACGAGAGCTATTGTATCAAGTGTTTTCATAAGCTACATCTCCTTTTAAATTTATCGTACATATTATGTGCAGTCTGAGTATAAATTATAAGTAAAATTGGGATTTAGGCTTTTGGTTTTTGGTTGCTGCCATCTTGCAGACTTATCTGGATGTTTCTGTCTATTGGTTGATAAAGCGATATAAAGGTATTTGTCCTCTGTATTCCTTCTATAGCCTGTATTTTATTCATAAGAAGATTCTGGAGGTCTGCTATGTTTTTACATATTACTTTTACAAATATGGAATACTCTCCTGTAGTGTAATGGAGCTCTACAATTTCATTTATAGCTTTCATTTCTTCCAAAACGTCATTGAAATTTCTTGCTCTGTCGAGATAAATTCCTATAAAGCAGCATACATCATAGCCTATTTTTGAATTATCTATTATAAGTTTTGTGCCCTTTATTATATTCATGTCTTCCATTTTCTTCATTCTGACATGTATGGTTCCTCCGCTTACATGGCATCGTCTTGCTATTTCAAGGAAAGGAGTTCTTGAGTCCTTAATCATTATATCCAGAATCTGAATATCAAGATCATCAAGTCCTTTGATTTTAAAATTTGTATTCATAATTAAAACACTCCTTATATGTAATATATATAGTTACTGTTTATGCTAATTTTAATAATAATTTCCTCGGGAAAGGAGTAAAATAAAATTTCTTTAGTTACAGTAAAGATACTTATATTTTAACTTATTTTTCGATATACATAAAGCACTTAATACAATATAGAAGAAAGTTTTATTAAATTGACAATAGAAAACGTTATCATGAAAAAATATTTTCCAAACTGGCAAAATACAGCAGAATAACACGCTAAATTTATAAATATAATAAATGTTAATTATTAATATTGTGCTCATATCCGAAAAGTATTATTATATTGTTAATGGATTTTTGCATTTGATATGAGGAGGAATATTTTATGAATACTGCAGTTAAAGATAGACAAGGGGAAAGAGAGCTGGAGATTTTAGGCAGGACAGTAAAAAAAATCGCAAGAAAAGAATTACCACATATACTTCGTGTTCAACAGGCAATATTAAAAGCAGTAGATGAATATATGTATAAGAAAGGTGTAACCAGAGTATTGCCACTTATGATATCACCTATTACAGATACATTGAATCATAATGTAGAGGAAAGTGAATTGACATACGAAGGTCAAAGATTTGATATAATGAAATCTATGATATTTCACAAGCAGATAATGTTGACAAGCCCATATCTTGATAAAATATATATAGTATCACCTAATGTAAGACTTGAGATGGAGGAGGAAGGAGATACAAGACATCTGTTTGAATTTACACAAGTTGATCTTGAGTTTAAAGATGCTACTATGGATACTATATTCGAGTTCGAAGAAGGACTGATGAAATATATATTTGATTTTATAAAAAAGGATTGTAAAGAGGAATTCAAGGCTTTGGGAATTGGAACTTCGCATCTGGATATAGATATTCCGTTTAAAAGATATACTACCCAGGAGCTTGAGGCAAAATATGGCGATGATTTTGAATTGAAGGCTTCAAAAGAAGCTACCCAGCCTTTCTGGCTTATAAATCACAAGAGAGAATTTTATGATGCAGAAGATCTTGAACAGAGGGGAACATACAAAAACTATGATTTGATATGGCCAATGGGCTATATAGAAGGTTTGAGCGGTGGAGAAAGAGAATATAAATATGGCAGAATTCTTGAGAGAATGAGAGAATCAAAAGTAAATGAGGATGTTTTTAAGAATTATATTGAACTTGCAAAACAGGGGAAGATTCCGAAGTCTGCAGGGGCTGGTTTTGGAGTAGAGAGAATGACCAGATTTGTATGTCAGCAGAAAGAAATTGATGATGTCACAGTATTTACAAGAAAGCCAGGAGAACATTATTTATTCTAAGATACAGATTCTATAGATAACAGGCTGAATTTTGATCTTCGGCCTGTTATTTATTTGAGGAGGAAGGTAATTGAAGTCACAGGCAATTAGATCCAATATTTTTCTTTTTATTACGGCAATTATATGGGGATTTGCATTTGTAGCCCAGAGAGTTGGAATGCAATTTGTCGGACCGTTTACTTTTAACGGGGTAAGATTTGCACTAGGCAGTGTTTCGCTCCTTCCAATTATGATTTTTTTTAAAATAAAGAATAATAGAGTCGACAGTGAATTAAGGGTTATTTGGGCAGGTACGCTGTCGGGAATTTTTTTATTTCTGGCATCTTCCTTTCAACAGGTAGGGCTTCAGGGTACCACGGCAGGGAAAGCAGCTTTTATAACTGGATTGTATATAGTAATTGTTCCTATATTAAGTGTATTTTTAAGAAGACGTATTGATATAAATTCCTGGATTGGGGCATTTCTGGCTGTTATAGGATTATATCTTCTTTGCGTTGAATCGGGAATGAGTATTTCATACAGCGATTTTATGGAGCTGGTTTCGGCATTTTTATTTGCAATTCAAATACTGCTCATAGATTATTTTGCAGATAGGGTCGATTCCATAAAACTGGCATTCTATCAATTTTTAACTTGTACTATCCTAAGTTTTATAATAGCGTTGTTTAGGGAGAATATAAATTTTCACAGTATACTTCAATGTTCCGTACCTATACTTTACGGAGGAATAATGTCCGTAGGTGTGGCATATACCCTTCAGATACTTGGACAGAAGAATGCAGATCCATCCTATGCATCTATCATAATGAGCATGGAAACAGTATTTGCAGCTATAGGAGGCTTTCTTATATTGAGAGAGTATATGGGAATAAGGCAACTGCTCGGATGTTTCATGATGTTCCTTGGAGTGGTTTTGTCCCAGAGGAAAATTTTTAAAAATAAAAACACAGCTTTAAATTCCTTACGTGGACAAAAATAGGACAGGTACATTTTATTGATACCTGTCTTAGTAAGTAACCCTATATTTTGAAAATCTTTATAAGTGCAGTCATGTCATTGGAAACCTTATGAAGATTTTCAGATAGATTGGATAGATCAGATATTGTTGCAGATTGTTCTTCCATTGATCGTGAAACGTCTTCAATGGAACAGGATAATTCATTTTGGGCAGAGACAGTATATTTGACATTTTCAATTATGCTATTTTTCATTGAAATAAAATTCTTTGTTATTTGTGAAATTTCCTGAATTTGTGGTACTATTGAATTTATCTGATCCACTATTTTTTCAAATACTGATATAGTATTTGAAATTGATTCATTTTGACGGTTGAATTTATCTATGGAAGTTAAGGCAGTATGTGTAACAAGCTCTGTATTACTGTGGATATCCTGGATTAAATTTCTTATGCTGTCTGAAGAATCTATTGTTTCAGTGGAAAGTTTTTTAATTTCGGAGGCCACGACCTTAAAGCCGTCTCCAGAGCCCTGTGATCTTGAAGCCTCAATGGAAGCGTTTAATGATAGAAGGTTAGTCTGCTTTGCAATTTCTGATATAGTATTACTTATAGAATTTATATTTGCAATTTTATCTGATAGAATGGATATGTTATCTTTTAAATTTTTAAAGGAATCACCTATTTCATTTAGAGAATTACCTACTCCATTTACTGATTTTTTACCACTGTCTATAGTTTCCTTTATTTCAACTGTATTTTCTTCTATAGATGATATTCTATCATTTATTGTATTCAAATCTTCTGAAAAATTGTTGAGCTTTTCATATTCCTCATCTAGAGTCTTATTCTGCACTAGGCTTGTTTCATTTACACCCTGAAGTGAATTCGTGATTTCATCACTGACCATATTTACTTCCCTGATTGAAACATTTAGTTTGTCAGAATAGTCGTCTACTTTTTTTGAAGCAGATCCGATTTTGGATATAATATTTTTCAAGGTTGAGCTTGTAGCATTTATGCTTTTAGTAAGATCACCCATTTCATCTTTTGAATTTATTTTTATTTCATTTATAAGGTCACCTTTTGATATAAGTTTCAGATGAAGTTGTATTTCCTTTAAAGGTTTTGTTATGCTTGAAGCTATAATAAGTGCAATAAATATGGATAAGATCAGAATCGCAGAGGATATAAAAATTAATTTTGTGATTTGTTTTCTGAAATCCTGAAGTAGTGTATTGTTGTCCATTTTTACGACAATTAGTCCTGGAATATTGACTTTTGCACTGGCAGAGGATACATTGTCAACTTCCTTATTTTTAGTGCTTTTTTCTGTAGCAGAACTTACTGTATCTGTAGAGTCACTGGAATTAGTGTTATAAAGAGGTACCGCAGAAAAATACCCACTTTTACCATTTGTTTTTAGTGAGAAACTATTGGATTTATTTTTTTCTATTAGAGTATCCACTCCATTATTCTTAAAATATGTACCTATTTTGCTTTTGTCTGTATTTGATACATATTTTAAACTGTCATCCAGTACACCTATGTATTCTACAGAACTATATTGTTTTTCTAATAGAGATGAGATCTGCTGCTGTATTTTTTCACTATTTTCTATGCCTATTGGAGATATGATCTTTTCTACATGTTCGGCATAGGCAGAAGCCTTGTCAAGTGCAGATTCTTTTAGTTTTCCATAGGTATTTGATATTTCAAGTGTCAAAAATATGATGAGATTTATGAAAATTACAGATAGAAAGCTAATTACCATTTTCTTTTTTACAGAATTAAGTTTGAAAATGTTTTTCATGATAAAAATGCGCCTCTCCCCTAATATAGTAAATATTATTATATAGTAAATATTATCATTATGTAATTATTAAAGTCAATGATGATTTAATATATATAATAAACCGATAACATTTTTAGAAAAAGGATATAATAATATGTTATTATATAGATGATATATCTAATAGTTATGGAGGAGTGAAATACATGTTATGGAAAACGTTAATAGCTCAAATAATATTTATAGCAGTAATATTTATAGTAGTATATAGATTACTAAAAAAATATGTGCTTGTGAAATTTCACCCTAATAAAATAATTATTCTTTTATTAGCGGTAATTTCTTTTTTACTTCCGGGTGCTGTAGCCATAGTTCTTAAAAAGAGTACGAATAATAATTCAATATTGCAGTATATATCCAGTGGACTTTTTGTCATATTTTTTCTCTGGTTTCTTGACTTACATAACGGTGTAATGTATGCAGGAAGAAAGAATAAAGCAAAAGATATAAAAATAAGACCTAAGGCTAAACCAAATAGAGCCCGCAAAGATAATAAATAATGTGCTTTGTTGGAATTTATTTGTCGAAATATAACATTTTTAAGAAAATATATTGACATATAGGAGAATTGATGGTATGCTATTTTAGTAATGAGACAGAGTTTCATTAAATAATATCCCCTATTTAGCCACATGCTCCCCCATGTAGGCTTTTTTTTACACAAAAGTGTAAAAAGACAAAGGCTGTTTTTCTTTTAAGAAAAACAGCCTTTAACATTTTAAATTATTTCACCTTTCTGATTAACTGCATCCCGTTGTAGAGCCGCAGTCCAGACAAACCATACAGGTGCCGTTTCTAACCATTCTTGTACTGGAACATGTTGGACAAACAGAACCATATACCCTTTCCCCCTGTACCTTATTTACCTTAATACGTGAATAATTTATATTTGAATCATCCAATTCATCTTTACCATCATAATTTTCAGGTTTAACCTGGCATCTTGAAAAGTCACCAAGTTCTATATCAATTACTTTGCTTATGAGGTCTGAAATTGAGGATACATATTTTATATAAGGGTGTTTTTGTACAAATCCATATGGTTCATATTTTTGGCCTCTCAGCATTCTTGCAATATCCTGAGGAGGTACATGATATTGCAGCATTACCGAAATAGATTTCGACAGTGAATTCAAAAGACCGGTTATTATAGTACCTTCTCTATCTGTAGTTATATATATCTCCGATATTTCACCGTTGGAACGTCTGTTTACCGTAGTATATATTTTGACATCATCTATTTGTGCAGGATGTGTGGTTCCTCTTCTTATTCCTACAGGCTTTTCACGTTTTGTATATCTCACGCCTTTTTGAAGTTTTTTTACCTTATCCAGAAGCTGACCATAAGTGAGATCTTCCAGTTTTATATCATCCGTATCAGAAAGCGTGGTATTGAGGGGCTGGGCAGCCTTTGATGAATCCCTGTACAATGTTATGCCTTTCACTCCAAGTTTCCAGGAAGACAGGACTACATCCTTGAAATCCTGAACTGAGGCATCCTTTGGAAGGTTGACTGTCTTTGATACTGCGCCGGATATGAGAGGAGTTATAGCTGCTACCATTTTTACGTGTCCCATTGGTGAAATGTACCTTTCTCCGCTTCCACATTTGTTTGAGGTATCAAATACTGCTATATGCTCATCTTTCAGGTGTGGAGCACCTTCTATCTTACCATCGAGTATCTTTTCATAGGTAAAACCATCTTTTGTTACATTTTCTTTTTCCAGTACGTAGTCCATAATGTCTTCTATTTCTTCCTTGCTGTAGCCAAGCTTTTTAAAAGCTTCAGTTATTACAGGATTTATTATTGTCATAAAACCTCCACCAGACAATTTTTTATATACTATATGACTGAAAAATGGTTCAATGGAAGTAGCTCCACAGTCCATTGCAAAAGAGATGGTACCAGTAGGGGCAATAACTGAAACCTGTGCGTTTCTATAACCCGAAATCTGCCCACTTTTAAAAGCATTTATAAAACTTTCCTTGAGCTGTCTGCTTATATAGTATAATCCCTCCTTCTCCAGCAGATTGTGATCCACCGTTAAAGGGGTATAATCTAGATTTTCAAAGTTGTTTTCATACTTGACCTTGTCATTTTCAGTAAGTTTTTCCAGGTCCACACCGGCGGCTCTGGAATGATTCCTGATTACCCTCATCATATAAGGCTTATTTGTATTGAATTTTTTGAAGGAACCTATCTTTTTTGCCATAAGTGATGATGTATAATAGGACTCACCTGTCAATATTCCTATAAGTGATGATGTAAGAGTCCTTGCCTCATTGGAATCATAGGGATATCCCATAACCATGAGAAGGGAGGCTATATTTGATATGCCCAATCCTGTTGTCCTGAAAAGGTAGGTCTTTCTTGCTATATTCTCTGTAGGAAATTGTCCCCAGTGTATGGATGCTTCCAAAATTAACTGCACAAGGTGTATTATGTGGAGATAGCCCTGAATATCAAAATGTCCTGTATTTATGTCATAAAATTTGTATATGTTTATGGATGCAAGGTTACAGGAGGTGTCATCCAGGAAGGCATATTCACCACATGGATTGGTAGAGTTAATTTTATTGTATTTGGCATTTAGATTTCCATCTTCTCCGGCAGGGCATGTGTGCCATGCGTTAAAGGTATCGCTGAACTGAGGAGCCGGATCCGCGCATTTCCATGCAGATGTGTTAAAAGCTTCCCATAAGTTCTTTACTTTTTCCTCCCTTGTGATTTTGGAATCAACTCTTCCTGTCAGTTCTATAGTTTCATCAGGGCTTTCGTTAAGGTTTTCCACCTTATGCATAAAATCATTTGAAAATCTAATGGAGTTGTTGCTGTTTTGACCGGATACCGTTTCATACGCTTCTCCATCAATATCCATGTCATAACCCATTTTGCCAAGAGCTCTCACTTTGTCTTCCTCTTTTGATTTCCATGTTATAAAATCCATGATCTCAGGATGGTCAACATCAAGGCATACCATTTTGGCAGCTCTTCTTGTTGTTCCTCCAGATTTAATTGCACCTGCATTTCTATCCAGTGCCTTCAAAAAGCTCATAAGACCTGATGATGCACCACCGCCAGAGAGCTTCTCCCCTTTTGCCCTTATACTGGAGAAGTTGCTTCCAGTACCGGAGCCACCTTTGAAAAGTTTTGTCTCTGTGACGAATTGATCTGAAATGGAATGCGGACCAAGAAGTTTATCTTCTATGGAGAGTATAAAACAAGCCGAAGCCTGGGTTCTTGTGTAATTGTCACAACATTCCACTACTTTGTTTTCCTTTTCGTCAAAATAGTAGTTTCCCTGTTTCGCACCTTCTATCCCGTAGGATAATTTAAGTCCGGTATTAAACCACTGCGGGGAATTTGGAGCATACATCTGGTTCAGGAGGGCATAGACGCATTCATCATAAAATATCTGTGCTTCCTCTTCCGTGGTTATTAAATTTTCATCTTTTAGGGCCTGGCACCAGAAGTTTACAAGCCTGTTTGCAACTGTCCTCATACTGTTTTCATAACCCAGCTTTCCTGGGACTCCGGCTTTTCTGAAATACTTTGAGGCTATTATATCGCAGGCATTTTGAGAGTAATGCTCCGGAAATTCAAGATCCTTCATGTCTACAAGCACTTTGTTTGTTTTATAGTCCTTTAAAAAGACATCAACTTTTTTCCATTTGAATAGATCATATACGGTTTTCGATTTGTCTTCTTCAAGTACGTTTGTATAGTATCTTTTAAATATATCATTTATAGAGTCCAATTATATCTCTCCTTATCTACATATTGTATATAAAATATAATGATGTACTATATATAGAACTTACATGACTTCTTAATTATAAATTATAAAAGAGGAATATTCAAATATGATAGCATGTAAAAACAAGAGTAGAATTCAAAAATTATTATATAAACAGTATAAATGTAGTTTTATCGTACCGATTTTCCATTGTTTTGTGTTATACTTTTTATTGTAGTCGAAGGAATGTGAGGTAAAACAAATGGTAATTATTGATGATTGTTTTGTAGAAAATATGCCTGTAGAATGCATAGTTACGAATTTAAATGGTAAAGTATTGAAGTCAAATGGTATGGCGGAAGATACTTTAAAAAGACTAAAGGGGAAAGTGTGTACTGCAGAACATATAGAGAAGATCTACAATATAAATGGATGTAAAGTTAATATTGTAAGCTACAAAGCCCAGTACAATTCAACTCACTGCTATATATATATTATAAATAATTTAAAGTTAAAAATTGATGAGATAAATACTGTGTTTAATTGCATAGATGGAATAGTTCTTGTAGTAAACAGGAACAAGATAATAGAAAGGGTCAATACTTCATTTTACAAGCTTACGGGAATTGATACAAAGCTCTTTGAAGGCAAGAATATAGATGACCTTAAAAAGAATGAATTTATGGAGGAGTCCATAATACAGAAGGTTTTTGAAGATAAGAAGACTGTAGAGATGAATGTAAAATATAAAAGCGGCAGAATTGTTACATATACTGCAGTTCCTATTATTGATAAAAATGGGGACATAAAACAAGTGATTGCTACGGGAAGGAATATAACTGAACTTGTTGAACTTCAAAACAGACTTGAAGAATCGGAAAAACAAAAAAAGAAATATATTGACAGACTTAGGAATCTGGAAAAACATCTTGGGGGAAATCTTATATATTCTAGTGATAAAATGAAACAGGTAATGAAAATGGCGATTCGGGCTGCGAAAACTGATTCGCCTATATTTATAACAGGGGAGTCTGGTGTGGGAAAAGAAGAAATTGCAAAATTTATCCATGAGAATAGCAGTAGAAGGAATGGAAATTTTGTAACAGTGAACTGTGCGGCAATTCCACCGGAACTTTTTGAATCAGAGTTGTTTGGGTATGACGAAGGTGCCTTTACAGGAGCAAAAAAAGGAGGTAAAGAAGGGCTTTTTGAGGGATCAAATGGCGGAACGCTATTTTTGGATGAAATTGGTGAAATGAATATTTCAATGCAGACTAAGCTTTTGAGAGTACTCCAGGAAAATGAGATAAAACGCATAGGCGGCAACAGGTCCATAAAAATTGATGTAAGGTATATTTGTGCCACAAACCTGTCGAAGAAGGATCTTTCAGACAATATGAAATTTAGACAGGACTTATACTACAGATTGAGTGTAATTCCAATAAATATTCCACCTCTTAGAGAAAGGAGAGCTGGAATATTTTCGCTAGTCCATGTGTTTCTTAAAAGTTACAATAAAAAGTACGGAAGAAAAATTAGATTGAATAGAAAAATGATGCAGGTATTTCATGATTATGATTGGCCTGGAAATATAAGAGAGTTGAAAAATGTGGTAGAGAGGCTTGTGATATTGAGTGAGGATGATTTGCCTACGGAAGAACAGTTCTATTATATACTTCAACTTGGAAATAAGGACAATCTGCAAAAACATAAATTGCAGGATAGAAAGATAGTGGTGAGCGGACTGATGAACTTGAATGAAGCCCATGATATGATAGATGAAACTCTCATAAAAAAGGCGCTGCATAAATACGGCAAGGTAACGGATGCAGCCAAGGCTATTGGTATAGATCCTTCTACCATATATAGAAAGTTAAAAAAAGGACAATTATAATATAGGTTTTGAGAAAAATCCATTGCACTGTGCAATGGATTTTTGCATTCTGCAATGGAACTGTTTTAAATTTATTTTTGATTAGCTATTGAAATGCCCATGTATGGTGATGCTGCGTGATGAGATAATTTTTTGTAACATTGGCATGAGAGTTGCTGAATATATTAATAAAATACAATTGTAAAGGAGAGTAAATGGATTAATGGGTAATTGCAGGAAACCTTTAGAAGGAGTAAAAATTGCAGAAATGTCTACCTTTGTGGCAGCTCCTGGTTGTGCAAGGGTTCTGGCTGATTGGGGTGCAGATGTAACTAAGATTGAGTCACTTTCAGGAGATGCAGGACGAATTATCGGTGGAAACTATAAAATGCCTATAGATGAAGAGGAAAATCCTCTGTTTGAAACTATGAACTCCAATAAAAGAGGAATATGTATAAATATAAAAAATGAAGATGGGAGGGACATACTCTACAAAATTCTGAAGAAATCAGATGTATTTATAACAAATGTAAGAAGCGTATCGTTGAAAAAAAGGGGATTCGACTATGAAACACTTCACAAAAAATTTCCCGGAATTATTTTTGCGCAAATATTGGGATACGGAGAAAAGGGGCCTGACAGTGGAAAAGCAGGATTTGACTATACTGCCTATTTTGCAAGAGGTGGTGTGATGGGGCCAATGATGGAAAAAGGGACTTCGCCTATAAATCCTGTTGTTGGATTTGGTGACAACCAGGCGGGAATGTTTCTGGCAGCCGGAATATGTGCGTCACTTTACAAGAAAGCTAGAACGGGTCAGGGTGAAAAGGTTACAGTAGGACTCTATAATACTGCTATCTATGATATGGATATAATGATTGCAGCCACAAAATATAGGACGAACGAGAAGGAGAGATGGCCTATAACTAGAAAGGAGCCACCTAGTCCGCTTATAAATTCATATAGATGCAAGGATGGAAAGTGGCTTGAAATATGCGTACAGGAGTATGGCAGATATCTGGATGCATTTTGTAAGGCAATCGGGCGTGAGGATCTTGCAAAAAATGAAAAGTTCAATACAGTTGAAAATGCGGTGATAAACTCACGGAAAATGGCCAGTATAATACAGGAAGAAATTTTGAAGAGAAATCTGGATGAATGGTGTGAGATATTTAGAAAAGCGGATCTTGCATTTGAAAAGATCCAGTCCTGGGAGGATATTGTGGAAGACCCACAGGCCTGGGATAATGATTATCTACGTAAAATTACTTATGAAAATGGAAATACAGGAATTATCGTAAATTCACCGGTTAAATTCAAAACACTCGGTGTCCCGGAAGCACACAGGGCTCCAAGGCTTGGAGAGAATACTTATGAGATAATGTCCAGGCTTGGGTATTCACAAGAGGAAATTGAAAATTTAAAATCCAGCAAGGCAGTCGGATAGATATAAAAATAACAGGAGTAAGGTGGTATTATATGTATACTATGGGTGTAGATATAGGATCTACCGCATCTAAAGGAATAATTCTAAAAGATGGGAAGGATATTATAGCCAGCAGTATCATTTCAGTAGGTACAGGTACAAGTGGACCTACCCGTGTAGTTAATAAGCTGTTTGAAAAGTCGAGATTATCAAAAAGTGATATGAAGAGAGTGGTTGTAACAGGATATGGAAGAATGAACTTTGATTATGCTGACAAGCAGATAAGTGAGTTGAGCTGCCATGCCAAAGGTGCATACAGTTTATTTCCGGATGCCAGAACAATAATAGATATAGGTGGCCAGGATGCAAAGGTTTTGAAATTGAACTCAAAGGGCAGACTTATGAATTTTGTAATGAATGACAAATGCGCTGCAGGAACAGGACGTTTTCTTGATGTAATGGCCAATGTACTGGAGGTTAAAACGGATGAACTGGCGGATCTTGCAGATAAGTCAAAGGATGAAGTTGAAATAAGCAGCACCTGTACTGTTTTTGCAGAGTCGGAAGTTATCTCTCGCCTGTCGGAGGGTAAAAAACCTGAAGATGTTGCTGCAGGAATTCATAGATCCATTGCCAGAAGGGTGTTGGGTCTTGCAAAAAGAATCGGTATAGAAAAAGAAGTAATAATGACTGGCGGAGTTGCCCAGAACAGAAGTGTAGTTGGATTTATGGAAAAGGGAATAGGATTTCCTATAAAAGTATCCAGGTATGCGCAAATAATTGGAGCTCTTGGGGCTGCAATATATGCCTGGGAAGAAACCAGTGAATAAAAATAGGAAGGGAATGTTGAAAATGGCAAAATCTAAAGCAATGCAAATGTGTAGACAAATAGTAAGTGACAGTTATGAAAAGGCTGCAGATGCTAAAAAGAATGGTGAACTTGTAGGGTGGGCCACATCCATATTTCCTCAGGAGATTCCCGAGGCCTTCGGTCTGAATGTTGTATATCCTGAAAATCATGCTGCCGCAGTATCGGCAAAGCATGGATCTCTTGATCTGTGTGAGACTGCAGAGAGCAAAGGGTATTCAAATGACATATGTTCCTATGCAAGAGTAAATCTTGGCTATATGTATGAAAACCAATGTGAAGCTTTGAATATACCAACACCTGATTTTATATTATGCTGTACAAATTTATGCAATACTGTTGAGAAATGGTATGAAAATCTTGCAAAACATTACGATATACCTCTTATTATGATTGATACTCCATATAATGTAGACTATGAAGTAACTCAGGAAAAGACAGATTATATAAAAGGCCAGTTTGAAGAAGCTATAAAACAGCTTGAAAAAATAACAGGTAAAAAATTTGACAAGAGAAAATTCAAAAATGTAATGGACATTTCATCAAGGTCGGGAAGTTTGTGGAAGGAGGCCATGAGCCTTGCAAAGCAGGTGCCTTCACCTATGGGTGGATTTGACCTTTTCAACTATATGGCTATTATAGTTTGTGCACGTGGAAAGCAGGAAACCGTAGATACATTTGCACAGCTTGTAAAAGAACTCAAGGAAAACATTGAAAACGGTGAAACTACATTTAGAGGGGAAGAAAAGTACAGAATAATGTACGATGGAATACCATGCTGGAATTACCTCAGTTATAAATTGAAACTCTTCACCAAATATGGAATAAACATGGTTGGAAGTGCCTACCTGGATACATGGTCTATCCAGTATGAATCTGGGGACCTTGATGGAATGGCAAAGGCCTATAGTGCACTTCTTAACAATATAAATATAGATAGGCTTGTAGACAGCAGAACTGATGTAATAAATAAATTCAAATGTGATGGTGCGGTATATCACATGAACAGAAGCTGTAAAATAATGGACTTTCTGCAATACGAGCTATCAAGGAGAGTGGAGAAAAATACGGGGGTACCATATACAAGATTTGATGGAGATCAATCCGATCCTAGAAACTTCACAAAAGCACAATTTGAGACAAGAATACAGGGGCTTGCGGAAATAATGGAGAGTAATAAAAAACAGGAGGGCAATCAAAATGAATAGTGTAGAGAATATTTTATCACAATTGGGACAGATAGCTGACAACCCTAAAAAAGCTGTAAAAGATTATATAGATAAGACCGGCAATAAAGCAATAGGTTGCTTTCCGGAATATTGTCCGGAGGAGATTGTATATGCTGCAAACATGCTCCCTGTGGGGCTCTGGGGTGGACAAGTTGAAATAGACAGGGCAAAATCCTATCTCCCCGCATTTGCGTGTTCACTGATACAGGCCTGTCTTGAATTTGGAATAAGGGGAGAATACGATGTTCTCTCAGGAGTAATAGTTCCATCACTTTGTGATACTTTGAAATGCATAGGCCAGGACTGGAAGGTTTCAGTACCGCATATTCCATTTATACAGATTGTATATCCACACAACAGAAAGATTTTACCAGGTGTAAAATTACTTGAAAGTGAATATGTAAAAGTGAGAAGAGAGCTTGAGAAAATAGGTGGCAGAAAAATAAGCGATAAAGACATTTCAAATAGTATAGATGTCTACAATAAGCACAGGAAGGTTATGAGGAATTTTGTTCAAGTTGCAGATAGACATCTTGATAAAATTACTCCACTTAAGAGACATGAAGTTGTAAAAAGTGGTTATTTCATGGATAAGGCTGAACATACCAAATTGATTGAGAGCTTGATAATAGAACTTGAAAAACTGGATGATTTCAAATGCAAAGGAAGTAAAGTTGTTTTAACTGGTATAATGTCTGAACCGGATGAACTTCTGAAGATAATGGAGGAAAATCAGATATATGTAGTTGGTGATAATCTGGCACAGGAGTCAATACAATTTGATACGGATGTACCGGAGGGATTGGAGCCTATAAACAGACTTGCAAAGGCATGGTCAAACATAGAAGGTTTTTCACTTGCATATGATCCGGGAAAGAAGAGAGGAGATATTTTAACAGATTTAGTAAAGAAAAATGGAGCAGATGGTGTAATAGTCTCCATGATTAAGTTCTGTGATCCCGAAGAATTTGACTATCCTGTATACAAGGAACAGTTAGATGAAAAAGAAATACCTGTTCTGTACATTGAAATAGACCAGCAGGATATGAACAGTGAACAGGCACGTACAAGAATTCAGGCATTTAAAGAGATGCTGGAAAGTTAATTGTCATCAATTCCTCCCCTGTTTCTTTTTTGGACTGTTCTATGATATACTTTTTATACAACCTAAAATGATTTTTTAAATTTAAAGAGGTGCCTATGACTTATGATAAGAAAATTTCAAAGTTACAGTCCTGAAGTTGACAAGAGCTGTTTTATAGCTGACAGTGCAGATGTTATTGGGAAAGTCAAACTGTGTGAGGGTGCAAGTGTATGGTTTGGAGCAGTTGTCAGGGGAGATTCAAATGATATATATATAGGAAGAAAGAGCAATGTACAGGATAACTGTACAATCCACGCTGGATTGTACAGCTCTGTGCATATAGGAGATTATGTAACCATAGGACATAATGTGGTAATTCACGGACATGAGATAGGAAATTGTACTTTGATAGGAATGGGATCGATTGTTATGAACGGGTCAGTTATAGGAAGTGAAACTATAATAGGTGCTGGAAGTATTGTAACTGAAAATAAAACTATACCCTCAGGGGTGCTATGCGTGGGATCACCTGCAAGAGTTATGAGAAGGCTTACAGATCAGGAAAGATTGGATCTAAAGGGTACTGCAGAACATTATTTTAAAAATTCCTCAAATTATGCTGATTATAATATAAATAGAAAGTTTTGATCAGTTTTTTATCACATAACTTGTAGATTATGCATAAAAATAATATAACATTAATATTAGGAGATATGGTATGCCGGTTTTGAAGTTAGGTGATAGAGGGAATCAGGTTATGAGGATACAGTCAGTTTTAAAAAAACTGGGGTATTATTCGGGAGCTGTAGATGGAATATTTGGTACACAGACGGAAAATGCCGTAAAGAAATTTCAGGAAAGAAACAGGCTTGTCTCAGACGGGATAATAGGTCAAAATACTTATAGGATCTTTGAAAGATTTATAGATGGATTTGACAATTATACCATAAAACCGGGAGATACTCTCTACAAAATAGCTAGAATGTATGGCACACAGGTGAATAGAATAATAATAGCAAATCCGCAGATACAACCCTTTGGCCTGATTCCTGGAACTACAATCAAGATTCCATACAATATTGACATAGTTGACACGGATATAAATTATACCTATGAAATAATGGAAAGTGATATTTTTTCGTTAAAGGCGAGATATCCGTTCCTGAATATTGGAACTGCAGGTAAGAGCGTACTTGGCAGGGAACTCTATTATATAAAACTTGGCACGGGACCGAATGAGGTTTTTTATAATGGTTCCCATCATGCTCTGGAATGGATAACAACACCTCTTCTCATGAAATTTGCAGAAAATTTTCTGAAAGCCTATACGGAAGGCAGAGATATTAGAGAATATGATATAGAAAATATATGGAGGAACAGCAGTATATACATTGTTCCAATGGTAAATCCGGATGGAGTTGATCTTGTACTCAATGGACTTATGAGAAGTAATCCATATTATGATGATCTAATAGTATGGAACAATGGAAGTGAAAATTTTTCAAGAGATTGGGAAGCCAATAATAGAGGGGTGGATTTAAACCACAATTATGATGCAGGGTGGGAACTTTCAAAAGCTGCAGAAGCTTCCTATGGAGTTTATGGACCGGGACCTACAAGGTATTCAGGGCCTTCACCTGTTTCAGAGCCTGAAACAAAATCCATGGTAGATTTTACCCGGGATCACGATTTTAGGCTGGTGCTGGCCTACCACAGCCAGGGACAGGTTATATACTGGCAATATGATGATCTTACACCTTCGGAATCAAGGGAGATAGGTGAACAACTTGCAGAGGTAAGTGGCTATACTTTGGAGGAGACTACAGGAATAACTTCCTATTCAGGATATAAGGACTGGTTTATACAGGATTTTAGAAGACCGGGATTTACTATTGAAGTGGGAAAAGGTGTAAATCCACTTCCCATAAGCCAATTTCAAGAAATATATGATGATAATGAGGAACTTCTCATTTTGGCATCAGTTATATAACAAGCTTATGTACTTTTATAGGAAAAACACTATTACAATGTATAGGAAACATTGGTAGTGTTTTTTACTTGTATATGTCGACTAGAAGCCCACTTATATCATCTATAGTGGAAGCTATATTCAAATTTTCCTTTTGTTCATTCATAAGCATATTTGTAAGTTCCTCAAGTTTCTTGTCTATAGTCTCAACGGTAATAAAATACTGGGTCTGCCAGAAACTTATATCCTTTTTTACACTGTACATGTAGTTCAATACGGATTTCAAGTATTCTTTTATCATTTTTTTGTAGGCTCTGACGTCGGAATAGCACTTGGTAACAGATAACCTGTTTCCTTTCTTCTTGATATTGTCAAACATATTTTTCAATTGTTCTTCAGATTTTTTTTCCATCTGAGAGTTAAAACTCTGTGAAAAATCTTTTTTTACTTTTATATTTATACTTTTAGAAGAAGTATTAGAAGATCTTCCTATTCTAGAAATTTCCATAAGACACCTCCATTTACTCGTTAAATATATTATATAGGATATTAATATAAAAATATAGATATTTTTATATTTAATATGTAATAATTATGAATGAGCTTTTATATACTATATATTGAGTTTTATTATTCCATATAGTATAATTTTATACACACATACAATAATTAAAATGTATAAGAATAAATTATATTCAAAAAATAGATCTAATAAGAAGAAAGAGGTGATATTATGTGGTTTGATAAAAGCGGTGATGAGGTGCTGAAGGAAAAGTGTTCACATCTTCAAAATGGACTGACTTCTGAAGAAGCATCTGAAAGGCTTGTGAAATTGGGGGAGAACAAACTTAAGGATAAGAAGAAAAAATCAGTATTCAGTTTATTTTTTGAACAGGTAAATGATCCCCTTATATATGTTTTACTTGCAGCTGCACTGGTTTCAGCTTTTCTCAGGGAAATAAGCGATGCTGTGATCATAGGAATTATAATCATACTCAATGCTGCAATAGGAATGTTTCAGGAATCAAAAGCTGAGAAGGCACTTGAATCATTGAAAAAGCTTACTACACCAAAGGCTATTGTAAAAAGGGATGGACAGCTTGTAGAAATTCCTTCTGAAAATCTTGTGGAAGGTGACATAGTAATATTGGATGCAGGAAGATATGTGCCCTGTGATATCAGGCTTATAGAAGCTGCCAGGTTGAAAATAGATGAGTCTGCCCTTACAGGAGAATCAGTGCCATCTGCTAAATCACCGGAGACTATCTCCGACAACGGAAATGTAGCACTTGGAGATCAAAAAAATATGGCGTTTATGTCTACACTTGTAACCTATGGCAGGGGAACAGGTGTTGTAGTAGCCACAGGTATGAAAACTGAGATAGGAAAAATAGCAAGTATGCTTGAAAGTAATGAAAAAAATCTTACACCTCTTCAGAAAAAACTTGCAAGACTTGGGGTTTTGCTTGGAATAGTATCTGTTGCCATATGTGCACTCATATTTGTAATAGGAATGATACAGGGAAGGGATTTGTTCGAAATGCTTCTGACCGCCATAAGTCTGGCTGTTGCTGCCATACCGGAGGGACTTCCTGCCATAGTTACCATAGTACTGGCAATGGGTGTACAGAGGATGATAAAAGAAAATGCTATTATAAGGAAGCTCCCTGCAGTTGAGACTTTAGGAGCTGTAAATATTATATGCTCTGATAAAACAGGCACCCTGACGCAAAACAAAATGACGGTGACAAAATTTTATGTGATCAACAGGCTTGAAAATATATCAGGCCTGAATATAAAAAATATGTCAGAGAGAATACTTCTGGAAAATATGATGCTGTGTAATGATGCCACTTATTCTGAAGATGCTAAAACAGGGGATCCAACTGAAATAGCCCTCCTGGAAGTTGGAACAAAATTCAATGTGTTCAAAGAAGATGAAGATAATCTGCATAAAAGAACATATGAGATACCCTTTGATTCTGAAAGAAAATTGATGACTACTGTAAATAAATATGAAGATATACACAGAGTAATCACTAAAGGAGCGGTGGACAATCTGGTGAATATATGCAGCAGGGCTATTGTAGATGGAAAAGTGGTTCCGATTACCGACGGGATAAAATCCGATATACTTTCAGCTTCAAATGCCATGTCTGATGAAGCACTTAGAGTTCTTGCAACAGCTTTTAAAGATATTCAATCAGAACATGTGAATATGGATTCTCTGGAAGATGATTTGATCTTTGTAGGATTTTATGGAATGATAGATCCTCCTAGGGAAAATGTTAAAAAATCCATAGAGGAGTGTAAATCTTCCGGTATAAGGACTGTGATGATAACAGGCGACCACAAGAATACAGCTTTTGCAATAGCTAAAGATCTTGGTATAGCAGATGATGAATCACAGGCGATACTGGGCTCAGAGTTTGAAGGTATGAGTGAGGAGGATGTATCTGGAAGTATAGATAATTTAAGAGTTTTTGCAAGGGTATCTCCTGAGCATAAGGTGAAAATAGTAAAATCACTTCAGAAAAAGGGAAATATAGTTTCAATGACAGGTGATGGAGTAAATGATGCACCTTCATTAAAGACTGCAGATATAGGAGTTGCCATGGGAATCACTGGAACGGATGTGGCAAAGGGTGCATCAGATATGATACTTACAGATGACAATTTTTCTACTATTGTGTCTGCAGTAAAAGAGGGAAGAAATATATACAACAATATAAAAAAATCAATAACTTTTCTCCTTTCCTGCAATATAGGAGAAATAGTGGCACTTTTTATAGGAATACTCCTTGGATGGCCCGCAATTTTAAGGCCTATACATCTTTTATGGATCAATCTTATAACTGATAGCCTTCCGGCCCTGTCACTTGGAGTTGATTCGGGAGATCCTGATATAATGAAAGAAAAACCAAGAGATTCTCGGGAAGGACTATTTTCAGGGAAAAATGGAGTGCTTCTTATAATAGATGGGCTTGTCATAGGAATTACAACTCTTGCAGCATTTCATGTGGGAACACTTATATATCCTGATTCCATCATGCATGCACAGACTATGGCTTTTGTAGTCCTAAGTGTATCACAGCTATTTTATACTCTGAGTATAAGGCATCGTAAGAAATCCATATTTAAAATTGGAATTTTTACAAACAAATATTTGATATGGTCCATACTAATCGGAATACTTCTTCAGAATATAGTAATTTCTGTACCGATTTTGGCCTCCCTGTTTAAAGTATACAGACTTACTGTGAATGACTGGTTTTTTGTAATTCTCCTTTCACTTATACCATTGATTTTGAATGAAATTTTCAAGGTATTTAGAAAAGAATAGATACTTTATCCAAGCTTGATATTTATACTGCTTTTATTACAAAAAATACTGCCATTTCTTACTATTATATTACCATGGCAATCTGTCTTTAAAACTACTATTTTATTTTTCAGCAGCCTTTTTATAACGAATGCATTTGGTGTATTTACATTGCTCATTATAATGGCTGCTTTTGGTTTTATACTGCCTAAAAGTTCAATGTTTGTACTTGTGTTGATACCTTTATTGATTGGACAATTTTAATCAACCCGTTATAATGATCGTCATGGTAATGAGTATTATGATTCCATTCAATTTTTCTATATCGTTGAGATAGAGATACCGTAAAATTTTTTTGTATAATAAATCTGGACTGTATCTATCAAGTAGTTTTTACTGAATGTCTTTATGAGTATGCAGTCACTTTGACCTGCATACAGAAAATGTACCTCGGGATTTCCATGATTTGCATAGGTTATACCTCTGGTACACATTATCAATATAAGAGTAAATATAAATATTGTTTTTCTTTTCATTGTAAACTGTCTCCCGCAATAAAAAATCTATCTATATTTTCTGTATTACGGGATTTAATATTCTTGTTATTTTATTAATCGTGTACCTGATTCATCCTGAACTATAAGTTTTTTCTTCATAAGCCCTCCAAGAGCATTTTTAAAGTAATTCTTGCTTTCATGGAATGTTTTCCTTATTTCATCAGGTGAGCTTTTGTCATTGTATTTCATGAATCCATCATGTTCTGCTAGATATTTGAGTATTGTGTCTTCAAGTGAAAGTCTTTCTCTTGAAGGTCTTTGCCTTGGAGAGAGTGCTAGTTTCCCGTCATCATAAAATTTCTTGATTCTGAGTTTGATTTTTTGTCCGGGAACTAGTTCTGTAAAATAATCATTTTTTGAAATAATTCCCCTGTATTTATTGTCTATGGCAACCATGATATTCCCGTTTTTCTGGAATCCATATATTATGCCGCAGACTTCATTCCCGATTTTATAATTATTTTCTGTGTCCATGTTAATCAGATGTTTGTCAATATCAGTAGTAGCCGCCAGCCTGTCAGTTTTATCCACATATATGTAGAAAAGGTAATGGGACTCCTGAATCAATTTGTATTTCTGTTCCGACATAGGTACAAATACGTCCCTTTCCAGACCTATATCTATAAAACTTCCAAAACTTGCATTGGAGGCCACCCTTAAATAGGCAATGTCACCTGCGGTTGCAAGAGGAGTTTTCATTGTAGCTATTAATCTATCTTTTGAGTCCCTATATATAAATGAATGAATTTCGTCGCCGATTTTAATATCCTCATTTAAAACACTTCCATTTGGAAGAAGTATGTCATCATCTGTATTTCCCGTACGGGCATCAAGATAATAACCAAAAGATGCTTTTCTAATTACCTTTAAATCATTAAACTGTCCTGTTTTTATCAAATCTATTTCCCCTTTAAATTATATTTTGCAGTTGTTCTAAAACAATTATATAACAATAATTATACAATTGATATATCTAGTATTTAAAATTATTCTTGGTAGGAGGTCCTTCTATATTTACATTAATATCTAGCTGAAGAGAACTTTGTTCAAGTGGATTCTGAAGTTTAACTTTAGGGTATTTTCTTTCAAAATACTGTTGTATATTGAATATGTCAAGCTTTTTCATTTTATATTTTTCAAATACGCTATTACAGCTGTCCTTGATGTTCTTTTCAGCTTCCTGCTTCAATTTTGTCATAGTTATATCGTCCATGTGAAAATGATCCTCTGTTTCTGCTATTGCTGCTCTAACAGTTATTATCTTCTTTACTACCACATTTTTATTATCGTAGTGAATTTTGGTATATGTCTTACTGGACAGTATTTCAAGGCTTATATAGTTGTCAGGTGAACTTGGATTTGTTACCTCCAGTGATCCTGCTTTTATGTTGTCTATAAGAAAATTGTATCCAAGGCTGTCATGTGTTTTTAGAATGTCTACCAGCTTACAGTTTTTTATTATTGCGCCATTGTTTATTTCAACTTTGGGTTCAGGCTGGTCAGATTTTAATTCTATCATAGTCAATACGGAGGTACTCTGGGTAGTATATATGCTGTTCAAAAAATCATTTAGGGTAGTTGTTACAGCTCTTGAGGATGTGGGTACATTCCGTATTACGTCATTTACAAATACACCTATATATTCCTGTTCCTTCAAGTCCGTGTTTATAAGTTTCTGCGGGTCTCCCCTTAATACAGCTATATAGCTTCTGAGTACGAATTCCTGATCCCTGGCAAATATATCTATGAATTTGCACATGTCCTTTTCAGCTGCTTTTTCAGTAAATATCAGGGCCCTTGTCTGGGTATAATTCAATTTATAGCTTGAGGACAGGTCTATGTCCCTGAAAGTTTCAAATATTGTCTTTCTTGATCCTCTGAACAATACCCTCTGACCGCTGCCTGCAGCTCCGGAGGGTGTTTTTTCCGGCTTGAAACTTTCTACATATATTACTGGATTCCCCTTTTCGTCTGTATCAATTATCACTGCAGTTGCAAATAGTATCTTATCCATATCCCTGTAATTAAAGCATCCGCTCAGGAATATATTGCACAGTATGAAGAATAGACAGAGTATTTTTTTCATGTTTTATCATCTCCACGTAAGTTATTCTTTGAAACAGTATTCAAATCACTTCTGTACAAAATGTCCTTGTATTTTAGCTGCTTTCCTGTTCCAAGAGGCAGCAGAAATGGATATCCGCAGCTGTCCAGAGATGCCACATGTGATATCATCATGAACATTCCCATGAAAAATCCCATTATTCCCATAAATGCGGATAAAAATAATATTATTACGGACCATACAAGCAAACCTCCGTATAATTTGGGAACCAGAAATGAACATATTGATGCAAGGGCTATTATTATTACGGTAGCCTGGGATGTAAGGCCTGCGTTTACGGCTGATTGTCCCAGTATCAATGCACCAACTATACTCATGGATTGACCTATGGGTTGCGGAAGGCGTATTCCGGCTTCTCTCAGAAGCTGGAAGAAAAACAGCATTACAAGTACTTCTAGTATTGTGGGAAATGGTACATAGGCTCTTGAAATAGCAAGCCTGAATATAAATTCTATAGGTATAAGAGAGAAATGATAGGTTGTAAGTGCAACATACAATCCCGGAAGAAGGACGCTAATTCCAAATGCAATAAACCTTATCATTCTTATTATATTGGCATATATTTTATTTAGATAATAATCATCTGGTACCTGAAAATTTTCTATGAAAAAATAGGGTGCAGTTATGCAAAAAGGAGTGCCATCTACCAGTATGGCAGCTCTTCCCTGAAGTATTTTTGATGATGCAACATCTGCTTTCTCGGTGTAGTCAATGGTATCGAAGGGAGTTTTTTTGCTTTTTAACTGTTCTTCTATATAATTTGAATCCAGTACAAAGCTTACATTGAGATTTTTAATTGTATCCTTCAATTTTGATATAAGGCTTTTAGGTGCCTTGTTTTCCATGTAAATGAGGGCTGTGATTGTGTTGCTGTCTTTTCCTATGTTGAAAAATTCCACCTTGAGTTCCGAATTCTTTATTCTGCGTCTTATAAGTGAAATGTTATCCATTATGGATTCGTTGAAGCCTTCCTTGGGACCCTTTAATACAGCCTCTGTTATAGGTATTTCTATACCCCTTTTTGGGAAACCTTTTGCTTCACAAAAAAGTATATTATCCATATTTTCAAATATTATTACAACATCGCCGGACAAGATATGTGTAATGGCATCATCTTTTGATTTTACATCTCCTATAGAGTTGCCATACAGAACCTTTTCCTTTATTATAGTTGAGTTTATGGTTTTTCTATTCATTCTCATAAGGGGAGCAATTAGATACTCACTTATAAATTTTGAGTTACACAGGTTGTCAATGAACAACAAATATATATTTCCGCATATGGTATTTATGGTGCGTTTCTTAAAATCGGAACTATTTTTTAATTTATTGCAAATATAGCTTAAATAATTATCCATAGTTAATCACCCATAATTAGTGTTTCTATTTGATTTGGATAACATTCGTCTTTTAGTCAATAATATTATTGTAAATATTAGTTATGATTTGGAATGGAGAAATTTTATGGATAAGTTAAGCTTCAAACATATATTCTTTTTGATATGTGCAGTGGCTATATCTTCCCAAAAAACTTACCCTGAAATATTCATAAATATCTCAGGAAGGAACAGCTGGATAGCTGATATAATAGCCTGCGCAATAATGCTTGTATATTTTGACTATATAATAAACATATGGGTTAAAAACAACTGCAAAAGTATAGTTGATGTATTTGACAGGGCCTTTGGAAAATTCCTAGGTAGGTGCTTCTTGCTACTGTTTACACTGGGAATGATTTTATCATTGGTGGAATCGGCATCTGTAGAATCCAGCGTTATGCATACGAATATGTTTATAGAAACCCCTGTATGGTATATAATCCTGTTTGTAGTATTGCCTGGGTTGTACATTGTGAAGAATGGAAGACAGTCCATAATGATTGTAATAATAATTTCCATGGGAATATCAATATTTAATGGAATTAATTTATCCATGCTGACCCAGCATTATAAAGATTACAGGAGACTGTTTCCAGTCTTTCAGGACGGGTTGAATATTAATCTTTTTATATCCGTAATAAAGACTGTAGGAATGTATTCATCTATTTCCATAGTAATCCCAATTTTATCCCAGTTAAGAACGAATAAAAATTTAAGGAAGTATGCATTTCTTTCAAATTTATTTATAGCCCAGATGGTTGTAGTTTCTACCATAGGGGTTCTTACAACTTTCAATTCTGAAAGGGCAAGTACCCTTATATATCCAAAATTGACTCAGACGCAGCTTGTATCCTATTTTGGATTTATCGCCAGCGGAGAATTTTATGTAATATTTCAGACCATAGCTTCCTGGTTTGCAAAATATATAGCCTCATTTTTTTCAATTATAGTCATATTTAAGGAACTAAAGCCTGAAAGTAAACTCCCTTCACTCAAAGGTCAGATTGTATTGACCGCTATAGTATATATAGTTTCATATTTTTCAGCAAGAAAGCTAATGGTTTTATTCAAACTTTTAAACATATATGTTTATGTATGCGTTGCCATATTTTTTATTCTTCCTATTGTAGCATTTACTCTCTTCAATTTGAGAAATAAGGCTAGTAATTAGAAGGTTTTATTTTACAGCCCATGTCGATGGGCCTGGAATAGTAAACTGAAGTAGTTACAATGGCATCAGCTCCTGACGCCGCATAATCTTCGATATTGTTTTCATTGATTCCACCGGCCGCCAGTATGATTATGGATGGATTTATGTTTTTAAGTGTGCTTACATATGTTTTCAGGGTTCCTGAAGGAACTTTGTCAAACTGAATTCCATCAATACCGTTTTTACAGAGTACAATTGCATCATTTAATACTTCCACCTCTGCAAGTACTTTTTTTTCACATGCCTTATGCTTGATGCTCGGGAGTAATGCAACCAACCCGTCTATACCACCTAGAAAGTTTAAATGTTGCTTGAAGATAAGTATGGTTTCTGACAGCCCTAGTCTGTGTGAAAAACCTCCGCCTGATATGACGGCTTTTATGGACAGCTCTCTTGTTCCGGGTATATTCTTCCTTGTAGTTAATATTGATATATCTGGATTTATTTTTCTAGCCTTGTCGAGCATTCCTTTTGTCTTTGTAGCGATACCGGAGCTATAATCCATAATATTTTGACATATCTTCCAGGCTGTATGTAAATTTTCTGCACTTCCAATGCCCTCAAGAAAGATTTCATCCTTTTTTATTAAGCTTCCCGAGTGTTTCATGAATTTTATGTCTATATTTAACTTGTCAAATATTCTTGCAGCCTCTTCCGTGCCGCATAATACAGCGTCTTCTCTGGAAAAGAACTGTATAGAACCCTTCATGTTTCCAATTCCAAGAATTAAGGTGGTCAGGTCCATATAAGGTGAGTCCTCTTTAATAAATTTATCTATAAGTTCATCTGAAATATACATTGTACAATACCTCCATTAAAATTATTATATTAGATTTATGTAAATTTGATAATGATAATATTCATAAAAAAATATATTTTTGCAGACAATATATTAAAGAGGCGGATAATATGAAAAAACGTAAAAATGTATTTAAAAAATTTATGTCATTGATTACCTACAAAGAAAAAAGGAAGGTAAAGGAATTTTCCATACCTCAAGTAAATGAGGAGAATGAAAAGACCGCAGAAAGCAATTGCTACGGTCCTGATTCCAATGTGGATATGGACAGATTCAAAAGTGAAAATTATGTAAAAGTAAGTTCTGAAGATAAAATACCTTATGGCCTGAATAAAAATCTGGAACTTATGATAAAGATATTTCACTATCCAAAGAATAAAGACATAAATGTTAAAAGAATCAGAATTGCAGATAGGTACAATGGAATTATGGTATATTTCAGGGATATGGTAAACAACGATATAATGAATGATTTTATAATGAGACCGCTTCTGAATCATAAAACTGATTATATAAGAAATGATGGCAATCATGGAGACATTACGGAAGAAGAAGAGATAGACTTTATAATGGATCAGGTAATCCAGATTAACAGAACTAAAAAATGTAATAATGTGAGGGATATCGTGGATGAAGTTCTAAGTGGGAATACAGCTGTTTACATAGATGGAGCCGATAACTATTTAATATGCTATACAAAAGGATTTGAAAAAAGGGCTGTAGATAAACCTCATGTGGAAGGTTCAATAAAAGGTCCTCAGGAGGGCTTTAATGAAAATTTGGATACCAATGTAAGTCTTGTAAGGAGAATTTTGAAGAATAAAGATCTGATAGTAGAAAAGCTGAGGCTGGGAAAGAGCAATAGCAGTGATTGTGCAGTCATGTACATGGAAGGCATAGCGAATCCGGCCATAGTGGATGAAGTAAAGAGGAGAATAAGCAGCATAGATACAGATATGATACTTGGAAGTGGAATGCTGGAACAGTATATTGAAGATGACAGCTGGTCTGTTATACCCACCGTACTTTCTACGGAAAGGCCGGACAGAACGGCTTATTATATTATGGAAGGCAAGGTGGCAATTATAAGTTCTGCCACTCCTTTTGCAATAATTGTACCAAGCACATTTTTCCTGTTGTTCCATACTTCAGAGGACAATTCCCTGAAATGGCAGTACATTTTTCTTTTAAGACTTGTAAGAATTATGGGAATGTTTTCAGCCGTAATTCTTCCAGGATTATATATATCCATTGTAAATTTCCATCAGGAAATGATACCGACTTCTATTCTTATTGCCATTACCTCTGCAAGAGAAAATGTGCCTTTTCCTACTATTATTGAGGTGATTTTCATGGAGGCGGCTTTCGGACTGATAACGGAAGCGGGAGTAAGGATACCAGGTATACTGGGAAATACCATTGGAATAGTGGGAGCACTTATATTGGGGCAGGCAGCTGTACAGGCAAGTATTATAAGCCCCGTGCTCATAATAGTAGTGGCATTTACCATACTGGGGAACTATTCCATACCGGATTTCAGCCTGAGTTATGGGGTCAGGATATTCAGAATAATTTTTATACTTTTAGGGGCCTTGATGGGATTTCTTGGAATCTCAATTGGAATAGTGATGGTCATTACCATGCTCACCAGTCTAAAGTCGTTTGGTGTACCCTTTCTATCGGTTATGGCACCGAAGGCCAGGAAAAGCAGCGATTCAGCTTTAAACAAACCAGTCTGGAAACAGGAGATGCGGCCTGATCCAATAAATCCGCTGAATTTGAGGAAACAGCCTAAAATATCAAGGAAATGGATGAAACAGGATGCAAATTACAACAAGGACAATGATGGATCAAAATAAATTGCAGGAGACAGATAATGATGATTAAGGATGGTAATATAGGACTGTATGAGGCTATGTGTATTGTCATGATTTCACTGATGGATAAGGTGTTTTATACGAGTACCTCTGTAGTGGTATATAAATTTGGTACGGCTGCATGGTATTCCACGATAATATCCTGTATCGTGAGTATCATGTTTTTTATGATTATATATCTCCTGATGAAGAAATTTCCAGGATACAACATTGCAGAAATATATGAAATAGTAATGGGGAAACTTATTGGAAAGATTCTGGGATTTATGTTTTCTGCATACTTTGTATTTTATACAGGTACCAATTTAAGGGAGTTTGTAGATATGATAAAGAGCTATAATCTCCCGCGAACTCCACCAAGTTTTATAATACTTGTAATTCTGATTTTGACAGCTATTATCGTGTCTCTTGGATTGGAGACTATTGCCAGGGTATGTGCCGTGATTTTTATTCCTGTAGTATTTGGAATTGCAATTATATTTTTGATGGCTTCCCCAAATTATAATCCCGGTGATCTGGCACCTTATTTTGGATATGGAATATGGAGGACAATAAGTGGATCAATAATGAGAAGCTCTGCGTACAGCGAGGTAATAATATTGTTTTTTATTGTAGATTCAATACATGGATTGGGCAATATGAAAAAATCCGGTATTGTGAGCCTGATATTTGCCGGAATAATGTTCAGTTCTACAATTATGTGCTATTTGATGACATTCACCTATGGTGCCGGAAGTGAAAACATATCCGGATTGTTTGAATTGAGCAGGGCAATATATTTCAACAGGTTCATTGAAAGGGTGGAGTCAATATTTCTGATAACATGGATAGTTCCGACCATACTGGATATTGCCATAGGCTTTTACATGTCGGTTAGTATTTACTGTCAGATCTTCAATATTAAAGATCACAGACCTCTTGTGGTATCATTTCTTGTTTTAATTTTTATTGTAACTTTAATACCAGAGAGCTTTCCGGAGCTCCTGGATATAGACCTTCTGTTTATGAGACAATATGGCTTTATACTGAATTATTTAATACCTATATTTGTTTTTATAGTATCCATTGTATTAAAAAAGGGAGGAAAGAAATCCGATGTACAAAAAGATTAGCATTCTCATACTATTCATTTTTATAGCAAGTGCTGTTTTAACCGGGTGCTATGACTCAAGTGAAGTGGATAACCAGATATATCCTATATTGATTGGAGTGGATAAAGGCATAAATAATAAGATATTTCTAACTATACAATACCCTACATACTCAAGCAGTCAGGAAAACAATGGAGGTGTCCAGGCAAGTAAAGGAGGGAATATAAATTCCGTAGAAGCACCTAGTATTATAGAGGCCTGCCAATTGCTCAACATGGAGGTTTCAAGGATAGTGACACTTAAACATGTAAAGGCATTTGTTTTTTCCGAAGAAATCGCTGAACAGGGAATTGGAGAGTATGTGGCTTCAATCCAGAGATACAGGGAGATGAGAAGTACTGTAAACATAATAGTTACAAGGGGAAGGGCCGAAGATTTTATAAAGAGCAATCAACCGGGTATAGGACCTAGTATTTCAAAGATGACAGAACTATTACTGTCTCAATCCAAGCATACGGGCTATTTCCCACAGGGAGCTTTTTTTGAATTTTACAGAAATGTCCTTTCCACTTATGAGCAGCCCATAGCCATATATGCTGCAGTAAATGATTTTCATCAGATTCAGGATAAGGCTTCAGAAAAAGGTGAGTCCCCTCTTATACCGGGTAAAGGATATAAGCCAGGAGAGGTACCGATAAAGAGCAGAAATGGAAGGCAGATTGCAGGTACGGCATTATTTTACGGGGATAAGATGGTGGGATATCTTGATAATTATGAAACCAGATATTATTTAATGGTGACGGGAGATTTTAAATCAGGTATTGTCACAATTGATGATCCGGAAAAAAAAGACAGCCCTATTGTGACATATCTCACGTTGAGAAGGAAACCCATAATAAAATCTGTATTTGAAAATGGGCGGCCGGTGATAAACATAGACATAAAAATTGATGCGGATATTGCATCCATACACAGCCGGATAAATTATGAGAAAATGAACAGGATAGACAGTTTAAACAACTATTTACAGCAATTCATTTTAGATGGCATAGTAAATACCATAAAAAAAACCCAGATTAAATACAATAGTGATGCCTTTGGATTCGGCCATGCAGTTTCAAAAAATTTTAAAACCATACAGGAGTGGGAGGAGTATAATTGGTCCCACCATTATAAGGAAGCCCAAATCAATGTAAACCTGGATCTAAAGATCAGGGGGACGGGTACCAAGATTGGCTCCAAAGAAGTTTGGAAGACGAAGGGCAGGGCTGCAGATTGAGATATATAATTTCATTTTTGATTATAGCTGCAAACTACTATACTTTCAGTTATGGTGTATTTATGTATAAAAATGAAAACAACAGACTTGGGGCTTTTGGTGCATATATAATTTCCATGGGTGTATCTATAATTTCAATTATAATCTTATTTGTGAAATGGTAGAAAATTTATGAGTTGTTATTCTCATGTAATTCTCTATAATGATAATATACGGATGAATTTAATGAAAAAACTTTAGGGAGGAAATTTTATGTCGTCAATGGGGTTAATAAGGGTGTCGGCTGCATGTCCTGTAACTAATGTGGGAGATGTGGATTTTAATCTGAAAAATATAGAGTGTTGTATAGATAAAGCAGTATCTGAAAATGCAAAGCTTGTGGTCTTTCCCGAATTATGTGTAACTTCCTATACCTGTGCAGATCTTTTTCTGCAGAAAATACTTATTGATAAATCCAAAAGTGCCTTAGAGGATATTTGTACTTATTCTGTGAAAAAGGATATATTGATTGTTGTGGGTGCACCTCTTGAGTATAATTACAGCATGTATAATTGTGCTTATGTGATATTCAATGGTGCCATACTTGGAATTGTACCAAAAAGTTATATTCCAAATTATGAAGAATTTTATGAGAGAAGATGGTTCAGCTCAGGAATGGATATAGTGGATGAAAAGGTAAATCTATATTTTCAAGAGGAAATACCTTTTGGGGTGAACATTATTTTTTCCTGCGGGGATTTCAGGTTTGGATTTGAAATCTGTGAGGATCTATGGAGTGTAGTACCTCCAAGCAGTTATCTCTGCCTTAAAGGTGCAAATATAATAGGCAATCTGTCGGCCTCAAATGACATAGTAAGTAAATCCAACTACAGAAAGGAGCTCGTAAAATCACAGAGTGCGAGATGCATGTGTTCATACATATACTCATCTTCGGGGGTATTCGAGTCCTCTACGGATCTTGTATTTGCAGGAGAGATGATTGTAGCTGAAAATGGAAATATGAATAAGTGCAACAACAGATTTCAGCGAGAAAATCAAATTATAACCTCTATTGTGGATGTGGAAAGGCTGAATATGCAGAGATTAAAAAATATAAGCTTTAGGGATGCAGTAAATACGGTATCATGGAAAGCAAGGGATATAAAATTTGAGTTTGAAGATACCTTTTATGGAGAATGTGACAGGATTATTTCCAAATTTCCCTTTGTTCCTTCTGACAGGACACAGATGGAGGACAGATGCAGGGAGATATTCAATATACAGACTTCCGGGCTTGGAAAAAGGGTGGAACATACAGGGCTCAAAAAAGCAGTTATAGGTATTTCCGGAGGACTGGACTCTACACTGGCACTTCTAGTTGTAGTGAAAACCTTTGATATGCTTGGTATATCCAGAAAAAATATAATAACCGTCACTCTCCCCGGATTTGGAACTACTGACAGAACTTACAACAATGCAGTTGAATTATGTAAAAATCTACATACTGATTTTAGAGAGATAAATATAGTTGACGCCTGCCTTCAGCACTTCAAGGATATAGGCCATGATAGTAAAATACATGATGTAACTTATGAAAATGTACAGGCAAGGGAAAGAACGCAGATATTGATGGATATTGCAAACAAGGAAGGCGGACTTGCCATAGGCACCGGAGATCTGTCAGAACTTGCACTTGGATGGTGCACCTATAATGGAGATCATATGTCCATGTATGGTGTGAACTGCTCAGTACCAAAGACACTTGTGAGATATCTTGTAGGGTATGTGGCGCAAAGAGAAGTGTCTGATGAAATATCCCGTATTTTAACAGATATACTTGAGACTCCTGTAAGTCCGGAACTTTTACCAAAGGACAGCAGTGGAAAGATAGCCCAGAAAACTGAGGACATAGTTGGTCCCTATGAGCTTCATGATTTCTTTCTCTATTATTTTGTAAGAAATAATTTTGAGCCGGATAAGATATTCTTTCTTGCAAAGGAAGCTTTTAAAGGATGTTATACCGGGGACACCATAAAGAAGTGGCTCAAGGTATTTATAAAAAGGTTCTTTGCACAGCAGTTCAAGCGATCTGCAATTCCTGACGGTCCCAAGGTTGGTACAGTAAGTCTTTCACCACGTGGTGACTGGAGAATGCCCTCCGATGCCAGTGTTGAATTGTGGCTAAGAGATATAGAGTAAATTATAAAGTCTATCTGAATTAATCTTTCGATAGACTTTTTTGTTCCTAATTCCTGTTGAAAAACTTTTTTACTATATGCTCTTTAACATCATTTATTTCTATATTTTTATCAATTGATACAGATGGCGTCTTGGAATATATAACAAGTTGAGTTGGATAAATACTTTTATGTCCAACTACTATATAGCTTATTCCTATTGCTATGGCTGAATATATTCCAACTTGATTTCCGAAAAGCTCCATGGCAATTATAATGGAGGAAATAGGAATATTGGAGCAGGCAGCTAAAAATGATGTCATGCCCAATGCAGAATAAAAGGCTACATTTGAACCTGTAATCTGTGCCCAGGCATTTCCAAAGGAGGATCCAATAAAAAGCATAGGAGTTAGAATTCCGCCACTTCCGCCGGATCCTAATGTTAAAGCAGTTACCAGTGACTTATTTATAAATAAAGAATTACTGAACTTTTCACCTGAAACAATTCTATTTATAGTTCCATCCCCTATTCCAAGGGACTGAAAGGAATTAAACATATAAATTATTCCTATTATTAAAATACCACCTATAATTCCTTTTAACGGAACATATATTTTGATTTGTTTAAAGAACTTTTCAATATATTTAACTAAATTTATAAAAAGTATGGCTAAAAATCCAATTGCAATACCAAAGACAAATACTTCTAAAAATGCAGTTATCTGATTACTAGGTAGATATTTTATAGTGAAAATCAGAGGCTTGTTTCCCATATATAGTCCAACATAGTAACTTACAAAAGAAGATATAAGAGAAGGAACAAGAGCTATGTAAGAAATTTTCCCTATGTATAAGACTTCGCAGGCAAATATTGCAGCACCTACAGGAGCATTAAATATGGATACAAATCCAGCACTTATTCCGCATACCACAAGGCGACGCTTGTCTATTATATCCATTTTAGTTATCTGACCTATGAAGGATGAAATTGCGCCGCCTATCTGGGTTGCCGGGCCTTCAAGTCCAACAGAGCCTCCGAAAATTATAGTTATGAACGTAGTTAAAAGTTTCACAGGGACTACATTTATATTCATATTTCCATTATTTTTATTTACACTTTCAATAACCTTTTCTGTACCATGACCTTTTGCATCAGGTGCAAGTTTAAGTATTATGAAACTACTTAAAAATAATGCTAATGGAAGAAATAAATAGTAAAATTTAAACCTCGAGGTAAAATCAACACCGATTATTATAATTTTTATAAATAATGTTATAAAGGATCCTACCAATAAACCTATTATTATAGATAAAAAAGTCCATTTTAATATACTTGCAATGAAAATTGATTCATTAATGAAAAGTTTTCTGGAAGATTTCATATAAAGTCACCTCTTAAATTTGTCTTTCGTATTTCATTATACTACCTATATAGCTTTATAATCCTAAATTTAATCCCTATTTTTGTATAACATATTCCAAAAATCTAATTCGTAAATACTAACATTGCGATAGATTCCAAATAGTTTCTTTTTTCGTTGTTCATCTAAATATTTGCAAAGTTTGTTCATATAATCAGAGCAAAGTTTTCCATTTTTCAACGATATTTCACTAACATATTCAGAAATTACTTGTCCATACCTACGGTCTAAACATTTTGAATCTTGTTTTATTAACTGCTGTCCAATGTAATAGTAACTTAACATGCAGGGCAATAAAGAAGCAATGATTTCTGGTAATTCACCATTTAGTACTGTTTTTATTATGTAGTTAGAGTAATCTCTGCTTTCTTTAGACTGCTCCATGTTTTCTAATGTCTGTTTATCAATTCCGGCATTTGATAAGTAGCTATCTCTAAGAGCATATTCGCCTTGTACTATTCCTTCAATGATTGTGCTAAAGAGTGCCATATCACTCATGTTATTTGCCTTAAATATAGCTACAGAACACGCTTTAACATACTCTTTTAGGAATAGACTATCTTCAATAAGATACCATTTCATTTTGTTGTCTGGTAATGTGCCATTAGCCATTTCTAAAACAAAAGGTTGTTCTAAATAAGCATTCCATATATCCATTACTGATTCATTAAGTTCATTTACAAATTCCATAAAGACATCTTTCCTTTACACAAAATATTTGTAGTTGTAATTATATTTTTGAAATGTACATTATCAGGTAGATATAATCTCTTTACGTGCCTGAACTAGCACAAAAATCACAGCTACACTGAGTACAAAACTCGGTAAAACATAAGAAGCATTATAAATTACTGCATAAACCCATATCGCTTGATTTGCTGGTGCTTCAGTGCCGAAATAAATCATAGCAGAGAGTATATGAATAATTAGACGTGCAAAACTTCCGATGAAACACCCTAAAGTTATAAATGAAAGTGTCTTGAATTTTTTATTTTGTTTTGCAAATTTATGAACTGATTTAGAAGTTATCGCTGATAATCCGACTAATGTAAAAGCTATAGGATAATCTAATAAACCTTGAATTGTAGCAAGAGCTGAAGAAAGTGCTACCTCTACAATGAATAAAACCTTACTATTTGAATGCATATTTTTTCCCCCTATAGAAAAATACAACAAAAAACAACGTCCAACAGCTCCATACAATATAGAAATTGCATAGTCGTTGAGCATTGTTCCCTACGCGAGGTTTACCTCACAGGTTCAAAGAGTTTGGAAAATCCATCTCAGCTAGAATAGCACCCCTAAAAGCTTATATTGTTTTTTATATTAGAAAATATTATAGCAAAATATAGGGTTGTTTTCAATAGTGGTAAATTGATTAATTTTATTCTAGATAAAGTGTGATAAGGCCAGTGCTTATACGAATAACTAGATTTTCATTTTCGAACATACTTACATATTTAGTTGAAGTTTAATATATATGTTATAATATTCATAGAATAAAAGTATATTGGAGGTGATTTTGTGATTAACCTTGTAATTTGGATTTTAATAGGAGTTATAGCTTTAGTAGCGGATATGTTGACAAGTGCCTTTTTGTTTGTTTGGTTTACGATAGGTGCAATTTGTGCAATTATAGCCAATGCATTGGGTTACTCTGTGGTAATTCAGTTTATAGTATTTATAGTCATAAGTTTAATATTGGTAGCAGTATGCTATCCTATTATCAGGAAAAATATAAAGAAAAGTGTAAAACCAACACCACTAAGGGAGAAGACTTACAAGGGGAAAAAAATAATTATAGATGATGAAATGGAAAGAAACAATGCGGTAAAATTGGATGGAGTATTGTGGAATATTGAAAATAAGGACATGAAACTGAAAAAAGGTGACATAATAGAGATATTAGGAATGAATGGAACCAGGGTATTGATAAAAAAAGGAGATGATTCCAAATGATTAAAGGTATTATTTTATTGGTGGTGCTTATACTCATATTGATTGCTATTGTATCCTCCGTGAAGGTTGTAAATACCGGATATGTAAGTATAATAGAGAGATTCGGACAATACAGCAGGACACTGCAGCCGGGATGGCATTTCATAATTCCATTTGCAGACTATATGAGAAGAAAGGTATCTACGAAGCAACAGATACTTGATATTGAACCACAGGCTGTCATAACAAAGGACAATGTAAAGATATCTATAGATAATGTAATCTTTTTTAGAATATTGAACCCAAAGGATGCCATATACAATATAGAGGATTACAGGGCAGGTATAATATTTTCTACTATAACCAATATGAGAAATATAGTGGGGGACATGACTCTTGATGAAGTATTGTCAGGAAGAGACAAGATAAATGCGGAGCTTCTCAAAGTGGTGGACGATATAACAGATGCCTATGGGATAAAAATACTTTCCGTGGAGATAAAAAATATAATACCACCGACTGAGATACAGCAGGCTATGGAAAAACAGATGAGGGCAGAAAGAGACAAGAGGGCGGTAATACTTCAGGCGGAAGGGCAGAAACAAAGCCAGATAGCCATGGCAGAAGGTGAAAAAGAGGCGAATATAAGGAGAGCAGAGGGTTTTAGGCAATCTCAGATTCTTGAAGCTGAAGGTAAAGCAAGGGCCATAGAAGAGGTGGCAAAGGCAGATGCAAAGGCTATAAACCTTGTGAACAGGGCAATAATAGATTCGGGTACGGATGAAAAGGTAATAGCATTGAAGCAGATAGAAGCACTTAAAGAAATGGCAAAGAATCCTGCTAACAAGCTTATACTGCCAAATGAATCCATATCATCTCTTGGAAATATGGCTGCAATTGCAGACATACTCCAAAAAGATTCCCCAGGTAAAGTTGTTGAAAAGTAAAAAATAAATATGTAGTTTTCGGTTGAACAAATGATTTTATTTGATTCGAGATTTTGACTTTTAGGGTGGAAAGTCCGACAGGGATTTTCCACCCTTTTTGGTGTTTGTAATTGAGGAGGCTTGGTATGGAAAAAACTTTGTTTGATATAGTGTTGATTCTTGTATTTACAAAAATAGGTGGAATAATCAGCAGAAAGCTGAAGATGCCGGAAGTTTTGGGGGCATTGATAGCTGGTGTGGTACTGGGTCCAATGCTGTTAAATCTTGTCCAGTATGATGATAATATAAAACTGCTTTCAAATCTTGGAGTGATTATGCTAATGTTTCTTGCTGGACTTGAAACAAATGTGGAGGAGCTGAAAAAGGCGGGTCTGTCTTCATTTGCTATTGCAGTGTCAGGCATAATAGTTCCTCTTGTTCTTGGAACGCTAAGTGCATATATGTTTTTCAATAATTTCTGGGAAAACATTTTTGTCGGAGTTATTTTAACTGCTACAAGTGTAAGCATTACAGTGGAGACTCTCAAAGAGCTTGGAAAACTCAATACCAGATCGGGTATAAACATTCTTGGAGCGGCTGTAATAGATGATATTCTGGGGCTTATACTCATATCATTGATTCTTGCAATGGCTCAGACTTCTGGTTCTGAAGCAGGTGATACAGTATCATCTCTTGTATTTATTTTTATAAAGGTGATCTTATTTTGTGTATGCTCCATAATTGGAATAGTATATCTGCCCAAGTATATAAATAAATTTACAAGTCATGTTAAACCAGGCAGGGAACTTCTTGTATTTTCAATTGCATTTGCACTGCTGTTGGCATTCGTCGCTGAGAGCCTGGGGATAGCAGCCATTACCGGTGCATATATAGGCGGACTTATACTTTCATCACTCGCCTACAGGGAGTATCTGGAGAGAAATGTCAAGGCAATTTCTTCTGGATTTTTATCACTTGTATTTTTCGCAAGTGTCGGTATTGAGGCAAATTTGAAGGGATTGAATTTGGAAATGGTACTGATTACCATAGTAATGTTTATTGTTGCACTGGTGGGAAAGGTACTTGGATGTGGAGGTGCTGCAAGACTTCTGAAAATGAGCAGAGGTGAATCTCTTCAAATCGGTACAGGTATGATTTCAAGAGGCGAGGTAGCTATAATTACGGCCAATATAGGACTGCAGAAGGGTATAATATCCGGGGAAATATTTGTTCCCACCCTGATTGTTGTCATACTTACTACAATTATAACGCCTGTACTGCTTAAGATGGCATTTTCACATAAAATATAGATTTTATATAGACAATTTAGGCACTGTATATTTTTGAAAACAAGAATGTACAGTACCTATTTTTTAGATAAATAAATTTACATTTGAATCTTCAGCTTCTCCTAAATAGTAGCCAACACCGCCTATTTTAACACCATCGATAAGTTCTTCTTTTCTGATTCCCATGACATCCATGGACATCTGGCAGGCGACTATCTGTATTCCACTGTCTACAGCTGATTTTATTAGTTCTTCAAGTGAAGTTATATTTTTATTTTTCATGACTTTCCGTATCATTTTGGCACCAACTCCAAGCATGTTCATATTTGAAAGCTTCAATTTTTTACTGCCTCTTGGCATCATGAAGCCGAACATGGAGTCCATGAATCCTTTTTTTACCGGTATCTTTTCAGACTTCCTCAGAATATTCAAACCCCAGAATGTAAAGAACATTGTAACTTTTTTGCCCATTGAGGCAGCTCCATTTGCTATGATGAAAGAAGCTATTGCTTTGTCCAGATCGCCGCTGAACACTACGATGGTTTTATCATCTCTATATGGATTTTTTAATTTATTCACTGAGTTTTTTTTTATGAGTGCCGATATAGTTGTACCATTTTTGCTTAAATCAACAAGTCCATTGTTTGTTTTATTGCACCATGATTTTATGTCTTCGTAAAAACCTGGATCTGAGGCTGTTACTTTAAGAATCTGACCATCATCTAATTCATCAATGGATTTTTTAACCTGCATAAGTGGTCCTGGACAGCAAAGTCCGCATGCATCCAGAGCCTTATCGTAAGTTTTATCGCAGGAAGTTGAACCAAGGGCCACTTCGGACTTAATATTTTTACTGTCTGTATAAAATTTATCAGGTTTAAAATTTAAATTCAATATACTTTTGTATCCACCAGTTATATTCTTTACTTTATATCCATATTGTGAAAGTATTCTGGAAGCAATATATCCTCTTAGACCTACCTGACAGTATGCAATTATTTCTCTGTCCTTATCAAGTTCATTCAACTTTTTTCGCAGATCATCTACAGGAATATTTATGGCGCCTTCAATGTGACCATTGTTATATTCCATATCTGAACGGACATCAAGGATTATGGAATCCTTTTTATCATAGTTTACAAATTCTTCAGGGGTAATGATGTCCATTTTACCGGAAATAACATTTTCAGCAACAAAACCTGCCATATTTACAGGATCTTTTGCTGATGAAAACGGTGGTGCATAGGAAAGTTCAAGTTCTGTTAGATCTGATACTGTACCTCCAAGTCTCATAGTTGAAGCTATGACATCAATTCTTTTATCAACACCATTGTAACCTGTAGCCTGAGCACCTAAAATTTTGCCGTTATTGTTAAATATTAATTTTAAAGACAATGGTGAGGATTCCGGGTAATAAGATGCATGGGAAGCAGGATGAATGTAGATAACTTTATATGGTGTATTATATTTTTTTAGAGTCCTCTCATTATTTCCAGTGCTTGCGGCAGTTAGATCAAATACTTTGATTATTGCAGTACCCTGTGTACCTTTATATTCTGAATCAAGTCCTGCTACGTTGTCGGCAGCTATTCTTCCCTGCTTGTTTGCAGGACCGGCAAGGGCAATTGCAGTATTTCTCTTGTTCACAAAATCTGTTACTTCGATGGCATCCCCTACAGCATATATGTTTGGTATATTTGTTTGTAATTTATTATTTACCAATATATGGCCCTTGGCTCCGAGCTTTATTCCACTGTCCTTTATAAAATTGGTGTTAGGTGTCACACCTATTGATAATACAACTAAATCCGCGATAATTTTTGTGTCGCTGTTTAGAGTGATTTCAACGGCATTATCAGTATCTCTAAAAGATTTTACACCATCACCTAGAATCAAGCCAACACCATTTTGTTCCAGCTCTTTTTCTACTGCAGTTACCATACCGGAGTCGAAGGGAGCAAGGATATGAGGGGCAGCCTCCACTAAAGTAACTTTGAGGCCTCTTTGTTTTAAATTCTCTGCCATTTCAACGCCTACGTAGCCGCCTCCAATAATTACAGCACTGTTTATATCTTTTCTATCAACTAATGATTTTATATTGTCTGTATCTGGAATATTCCTTAAAGTCAAGATTCTATTACTGTCTATACCTTCGATTTTTGGTTTGACAGCTTTTGCACCAGGGGACAATATTAAGTAGTTATAGCTTTCTTCATAGGTTACATTATTTTTAGTTTTTACCTTGACTGTTTTTTTATTAGTGTCTATACCTATAACTTCGCTGTTAATTCTTACATCTATGTTAAATCTACTATGCATGCTTTCAGGTGTTTGTACAAGCAGACGCTGTCTATCTTTGATTGTTTCACCTATATAATAAGGTAAGCCGCAATTTGCAAAAGATATATATTCATCCTTTTCAAATAGAACTATTTCCGAATTTTCATCCAATCTTCTGAGCCTTGCTGCTGCAGATGCTCCTCCTGCGACTCCACCGACAACCAATATTTTTTTACTCATAAAAAATCCTCCTTTAAAATAAAACTTCAAGTAGTTTTATAACTACTGGATTGCAAATTTTATAGTTGATTTCAAGGCCATTTCTTGTACCTTCTATAATTCCTGCAGTTCTCAATTTTTGTATATGCTGGGACAATGTAGACTGGGGTATTTCAAGACAATGCTGCATATTGCTTACATTGCAGGTCCCTTTTTCTAACAACCCTTTGACAATACAGAGCCTAACTGGATGTGCCAGTACCTTAAGAATTTCAGCTTTTTCATTATATTTCATAAAATCTTCATTCATAATTTCTACCTCTTTCATAGTACAAGTATATCGCTATATTTATATATTACGATATAACGATAAAATAGTCAATAGTAAATCAGAACAAGATAATTTTTATCAACTTATTGCCAAAATAAATAAAAGAGTTTATTATATAGATAAATGATAATAGGAGATAAGATAATGCCAAATACTATAGATAAAATAAGTACACTTAGCAATAGAGATAAGCACCTAGTTGATATTATACAAAAAAATGGTCCCGTTACTAGAAATAAATTATTAGATATGACCAAAATGAAATCAAGTACATTAAATCGTAGCATTAAATTTTTACTTAATGAAAAAATTATTGTTGAAACTGCAATTGGTGAATCTACTGGAGGAAGAAGGCCGATTTTATATGACATAAATCCAGGCAATTTTTATGTTATAGGTTTAGATATATCAAGGACATATATCCAGGTTGTTATAACGAACTTAAAAATTCGAGTGGTGAGCGAAAGAACCTTTAAGGGTTCTTACAATTTAAGTGATTTAATTGAAATTAGTTCTAATTGTATAGAAAATCTGATGTTGAAATTAAAAATTGATAAATCTATGATTTTGGGAATTGGAATTGGTGTAGTTGAAAATAAAGAGATTTATAAAAGTATGCTGAAAAAAGAAATTGATGTCCCTGTATTTGTTGATAATGGTGCTAATACAGCTGTAATTGGTGAATATTATTTTGGGTTGGGAAGGTATAAAAGTAATATTTCGTATGTGAACTGTGGTGTAGGAATAAGAACAGGAGTGATATCCTCTGGAGTACTTATACGTAAAATAAATAATTCAGAAGATGCTTTAGGTCATATGATTGTAGACATAGATGGAGAACGATGTTGGTGTGGTAACTATGGTTGTGTGGAGAGTTATGCATCGATAAAAAGAATAACACAAAAATTTATATCTGAAATAAAGAAGGGAAGAGGAATAGATATAAAAAAGGATTTGGAGGATATAAATTATATTGATGTATGCAATTTGGCAGAAAATAAAAATGAAATTGCAATGAATGTAATAGTAAACTCTGCAATTCATTTTGGAACTGGTCTAGCTAACTATATAAAATTATTTAATCCTCAATTGATAATTTTAAGTGGTCCGCTTATTAAACATTCACCTTTATTTTATAAGATTTGTACAGGGATAGCATTAAAAAAGTGCCATATTGACAAGAATACAAAAATTGAATTTAAACGTGGGGGCTATTTTGGAGATAATTCTATGGCTGTAGGAGCGGCAGTAATGGTTATACAAGAAATGATAAAATTATAGGCTCATTGGTGTTGGAAAATATAATTTTTAATGTAAAAATGGGAGGATATAAATGGTAAATGTAGTACTATTCATTGTAATTGGAAGTATTGCTGGAATATTAAGTGGAATGTTTGGAATTGGAGGTGGAGTTATAATTGTGCCAGCACTGATATACTTGTGTGGATTCGGTCAGTTAAAAGCACAGGGAACGTCATTGGCTATTTTACTTCCACCAGTGGGTATTTTGGCCTTTATGGATTATTATAAAAAAGGACATGTTAATTTACAAGCAGGAATATTGATGTGTATATTTTTAATTATTGGTTCAATTTTTGGTGCAAAAATAGCTCATATTATACCACTAGCAATTTTAAAGAAAAGTTTTGGACTACTTATGATTTTGATATCATTAAAAATGATATTTTCAAAATAAGTAGTCCTTTTTTATTTCTAATTTTTATAAATTGGGGGCAGACTATTTAATTATAATTGGCATTTGACAATAACTATAAATAGGAGTAGTATGAAAAAAAGTAAATGTCAATTTAAAAATAGGAATAATTTTATGCCAAGCTGTGTTTTGCCGTCTCGATGTATACGTTATCAATAAATTTAAAATTGAGATTGTTGAGGAGGGAAGTATTAAGATGAGAAAAGAAATATACAAAATAAAGATTAAAACAGTTTGGGCTATCTATTTCAGCGGTACTGGTACCACTGAAAAGGTGGTTACCTGTGTGGCCAAGACTGCAGCTCAGGTTCTAGGTGTGGAGTATAAGCAGTTCTGCTTTAATCTACCTAAGGATCGCAAGGATGTACAGTCTTTTGGCCCTTACGATCTGGTAGTGCTGGGTACTCCAGTATACGCCGGTCGGGTGCCAAATTTGCTGCTGCCATATCTCAAAGAGAAGATAAATGGTAATAAGACCCTTGGGGTATCTGTGTGCCTGTTCGGTAATCGAAACTTTGACGACGGGCTGATAGAGCTGCGCAACGTAATGTGGGACCATGGATTCTATCCCGTGGCTGGAGGTGCATTCGTAGGTGAGCACTCATTTTCACGAATTCTGGGTGCAGGCCGTCCTGATGAAAAGGATATGGCCCTAGCTGTGCAGTTGGGGGAAAAAACTGCCGAGAAGGTGAAAAACCTACAACACTTGCCCGCCGAGCCGGTGGCCGTAGTTGGCTGTGATCCAATAAGGCCATACTACACCCCTCGAGACCGCTACGGTAACTCTATCAACATATTGAAGGTGAAACCTAAGACTGATCCGAATAAGTGCGTAAAGTGCGGCTTATGTGCCCGTATCTGTCCAATGGGTGCCATTGATGCCACCAATGTGTTTTCTGTACCCGGCAAGTGTATCAAATGCTGTGCCTGTGTGAAAAAGTGTCCAGTAGGTGCCAAATATTACGACGATGAGGGTTACCTCTACCATCAGCATGAGCTGGAAGAGGTCTATGCCCGCCGGGCAAATAGCGAGATTTTTGTCTGAAATCTACAGGTATAGATTTCAAATTATAATTGGCATTTGACAATAACTATAAACAGGAGTAATATAAAAATGGCAAATGCCAATTATAAAAATGGAGATGATTGTATGCCAGATTGTAATTCATGTCCATCAAACGACGGATGTGAAAAGGATAAAGAAAGCTGTATGATTAAAAACAATCCTATGAATAATGTGAAAAAAGTAATAGGTGTAATGAGTGGAAAGGGAGGGGTGGGTAAATCTACAAATTCGGTATTATTGGCAAAAGAACTTAATAAAAAAGGGTTTAAAGTAGGTATACTTGATGCTGATATTACAGGACCAAGTATTCCAAGATTGCTGAATTTGAAAAATAGAAGAGCAGAATCCATAAAAGGGAATATTGCGCCTGTAATTACTAAAGAAGGTATAAAAGTTATATCGCTTAACTTATTGATAGAAAATGAGGAAGAACCTGTAATTTGGAGAGGCCCTATAATAGGCAGCGTTGTTGAACAGTTTTGGACAGATGTGTTGTGGGGAGAACTTGATTATTTGGTAATTGACATGCCTCCCGGAACGGGAGATGTAGCTATTACTGTAATGCAGTCAATACCTATTGATGGAATAATAATGGTATCAGTATCTCAAGATTTAGTATCCATGATAGTTTCAAAAGCTGTAAATATGGTAAAGAAAATGGATATTAACATTTTAGGTATTATTGAAAATATGAGCTATGTAAAATGTCCAAATTGTGATAAAAAGATCAAGATTTTCAATGGAGAAAATACTTATGAATTTTTAGATAAAATGAATTTAAAACTTCTCGGTGAATTGCCTGTTGTAGACGGTATATGTAACTCATTGCCTTCCAAGAATAAAAATACAGATAATAGTATAGATTCAATATTCAGTCCAATAGTTGAAAATATAATTAAAAGCTTACAGGAGGTATAATTGATGAAAAGAGTATTGGAATTTCACAAGGAAGGATATAATTGTGCAGAATCTATTGTAAAAGCCGTAAATGAAGAAAAGAAACTAAATATTCCGGTTTCCATAGCAAGTCCCTTTGGATCAGGTATGACTGTTGGAACTACCTGTGGAGCTGTTACTGGAGCATTAATGGCTTTAGGTTCAATAAAAGGAAGAGAGACAAGTAAAGAATCAAATGAAACGAGAAAAATCACCAAAGAAGTAATGAATAGAGTAAAAGAAAAATATGGAACCTTTGAGTGCTCAAAGCTGAAGAAAAAAGGCATATCTTGTGATGAAATAATAGAATATACTTATGAAACTTTGAGAGAATGTCTTAAATAAGTCAATATATTAAAATTATTAAAAATAGAATGCAGGGAGGAATAAAAATGAAAATTGCAGTAGCAAGTGAAGGAAAACAAATAAGTGGACATTTTGGACATTGTGGAGGATTTGCGATTTATGAAATAGGAGAGGATAAGTCTTTAAAGAAGGACTTTGTGCAAAATCCGGGACATAAGCCGGGATTTTTACCGGTATTTTTGAAGGATAAGGATGTAAATGTGATAATATCAGGGGGAATGGGGAAAACTGCAGTTCAATTATTTAAAGATAATAAAATAGAGGTTGTTACAGGTGTTCAAGGCTTGTGCGACGATGCGGTACAGAAATATATAAATGGAGAATTGAAGTCTACTGGAAGTGTATGTACAGAACATCAACATGAAGGAAATTGCAGTAATTAGTTAAATCCAATTTGTGAGGTGGATATTTGGATATGGAATGAGCTATTATGAATTAAAAATATACAGTAAAAAACCTCTTCATATTCATTTTAAATGTATTAATTGCAATGATATAATATATATAGATGATAGCAAGAATATTGTTTTATTCGGAATATGCAGCAAATGCAGGGAGGTTTTAAAATGCCAAGGCCGACAAAATTTAGAAGAGTAGAATTTTTCCCGGAGGATACCTACTTTGTCCCATGGGGGAAACCTAGATGCAAGATTGAGGAAATGGTTTTGAAGGTAGAGGAGCTTGAAGCAATGAGACTCAAGGATATTGAGGGACTGAATCAGGAAGAGTGTGCAAAAAAAATGCAGGTGTCCAGGCAGACATTCCAAAATATCATCGACAGTGCAAGAAAAAAAGTAGCTGTTGCTCTTACAGAAGGCAATGCAATAAGAATAAATGGAGGAAATTATAAGGCTACATTTTGTAAATTTAAATGTCTTAATTGCGGAAATGTGTATGAGATAAAATATGAGAATGACAAATATGCATGTCCTGTGTGTGGTTCAAATAAAGTAGCTTGTAGTAAAAAGGCCGGCTTTTGTAAAAGATGGTGCAAAGATTAAATTAGTTTTAGTGGATAAAACCAAAGTGGATAAAACCAAAGTGGTTTATCCACTTTTTTAATATAAAAAAGTGTTGACTGAAGGGTGTTATAGTATTAAAATATATTTTGCATACGAAATATATTGATGCGAAATATATCCAAAAAGGGGAAAAATATTACATGAATGATGTTCAAGATGCCATGTACCTGCTTAAAATTATAAAAAGGGTTATGAGAAATGTTCACAAAGACGTGGAAAATCATTTCAAGGAGCTTAATATGACCGCACCGCAGGTGTTTGTGGCTATTACGCTGATTCATAATGGTAAAATAAAAATAAGTGATTTAAGCCGGAAAATCGGTCTGTCAAACAGTACTGTATCAGGAATTGTGGACAGAATGGAAAAACAGGGATGGGTAAGTAGAATCAGGAGCGAGGATGACAGGAGAGTTGTATATGTAGATGTGACTCCTGAGTTTATGAAAATTGCCAGATCAAAGCACGATGAAGTTTATGGTACGTTCCAATCTATGGTTGACAGTGCAACCGGTGAGGAAATGAATGTAATAAGCAGAGGGCTTATTACACTGGAGAGGGTTATGGACAGACAGGAAATAAAATAAGGAGTAGGTGAAATAATGCTTAAGTTGTTGAAATATTTGAAGCCATTTATTGCGTTGGTCGCAGGTGCAATAATTTTACTTTTTGTACAGGCGATGTGCGACCTGTCACTTCCGGATTATATGTCCAATATTGTAAATATTGGAATACAGCAAAATGGAATTGAAAATGCCGTGCCAAAGGCGATGAGGTCATCTGACATGAATAAGCTTGTACTGTTCATGAGCGAAAGCAATAGATCTGAAATTATGAAAAATTATAGTTTGATTGACAGATCAAGCCCAAATTATGACGAATATGCCAAAGATTATCCAGGATTGAAAAATGGGCCAGTATATGTTTTAAAAAGTACTGCAAAATCAGAAATTGACAAGATGAATCCCATAATGGGCAGAGCTTTTCTTGCTGTTTCCGGAGCTGACAAGAAATTTGCTTTGCTTAGTCAAGATATGATTACGCAGGCTGCGGTAGGTTCTGTAAAAGCTGAGTACACCATGCTTGGAATAAATACAGATAAAATACAGCAAAATTATATTATACATACAGGAATAATTATGCTGCTTTTTTCTCTCCTGAGTGTAGTCTGTACTGTGCTGGTGGGATTCCTGGCTGCGAGAACTGCAGCGGGATTTTGCCGGAATTTGCGAAAAGATTTATTTGCAAAAGTTGAGAGCTTTTCCAGTGGTGAATTTGATAAGTTTTCTACAGCTTCTCTGATAACAAGAACTACAAATGATATTACCCAGATACAGCTTGTTATTTTTCTTGGTATAAGAATGATTATATATGCTCCAATTTTAGGAATCGGAGGAATTGTTAGGGCTGTCAACAACAGCTCATCCATGTCATGGATCATTGCCCTGGCAGTTATAGTTTTGCTTGGATTGATTGGATGCATGTTTGCAATTGCATTTCCAAAATTCAAGATTGTTCAAAAATTGGTTGACAGGTTGAATCTAATTACACGTGAAAATCTATCTGGAATGATGGTAATAAGAGCTTTTAACAACCAGAGATTTGAAGAGAAAAGGTTTGACGGGACAAATCGGGATCTGACGGATACAAATCTTTTTATAAACCGTATAATGTCGATTATGTTTCCGGCAATGATGCTCATAATGAATGGAGTTACTATATTGGTAGTATGGGTTGGAGCACATCAGATTGCAAATTCAAGCATGCAGGTAGGAGATATGATGGCATTTATGCAGTATGCTATCCAGATAATATTTGCTTTTCTCATGATGTCATTTATGTTTATTTTGATACCTAGAGCGTCTGTTTCAGCCAGGAGAATCAACGAAGTCCTGAAAATAAGTCCATCTATTGTAGATCCTGAAAAGCCGGTACACTTTAATGGCAAGGTAAAGGGAGTAATAGAATTCAGAGATGTTTTTTTCAGATATGAAGGGGCAGAAGAATATGCACTCAAAAATATAAGCTTCAAGGCACTGCCTGGACAGACAACTGCCTTTATCGGATCCACAGGTTCAGGAAAATCGACTCTAATTAATCTGATTCCACGTTTTTATGATGTAACTAAAGGGTGTATTACAATTGATGGAATTGATATAAGAAATGTTACCCAGAATGAACTAAGAAATTTAATAGGCTACGTACCACAAAAAGGTTCATTGTTTAAAGGTACTATCGAATCAAATTTGAGGTATGCTAGGGAAAATGCAACAGAAGATGATATAAAAAAAGCAGTGGGAATTGCTCAGGCTGAAGAATTTATTGATGAGAAACCAGAGGGATTCAAAAGTGAAATTTCCCAGGGGGGAGATAATGTTTCCGGCGGACAGAAACAGCGACTTTCAATTGCTCGTGCTCTTGTAAAAAAACCGAAAATATATATATTTGATGACAGCTTTTCAGCTCTGGATTTTAAAACAGACGCTAGGTTGAGAAAGGCACTCAAACCTGAGACAAAATCAAGCACTGTTTTGACTGTGGCACAGCGTATTTCCACAATAAAAAATGCCAATCAGATAATAGTTCTTGACGAAGGCAGCATAGTTGGCATAGGCACTCATGAAGAACTTATGGAAAAATGTCCTACATATAGGGAAATTGCACTATCACAATTATCTAAGGAGGAATTGGCATGAGCAAGAATAGAGGCCCCGGGGCCATGATTCAAGGCGGCGAGAAAGCCCATAATTTCAAACCGACCATGAAAAAACTTGTTGGGTATTTAAGTGATTATAAAATACTACTAGTTGTTGTATTGATATTTGCAATTGTAAGTACTATATTTTCTATAGTAGGTCCCAAAATACTTGGAAAGGCTACCACCAAATTATTTGAGGGAGTTATGCAAAAAATATCAGGTACTGGCAGTATAGATTTTAATTATATATGCAGTATAATTGTTCTTCTTGCGATTTTGTATGTGATAAGTGCGTTGTTTGCATATGTTCAAGGATGGATTATGTCGGGGATATCCATGAAGGTAAGTTATAAATTCAGAAAGGACATCTCTGAAAAAATCAATCGAATGCCATTGGGATATTTTGACAGGACCAATCATGGAGAAGTACTGTCACGGGTTACAAATGACGTAGATACTTTAAGCCAGACTCTCAATCAGAGCATGGGACAGATTATTACATCTGTTACAACTATTATTGGCGTAATGATCATGATGTTTACTATAAGTTGGCAGATGACTCTTCTGGCACTCTGCATAATTCCAATATCCATGGGACTCATAGCTGTCATTGTAAAACATTCTCAAAAATATTTTAAGCAACAACAGGATTATCTTGGGCATTTGAACGGGCATGTTGAAGAAATGTACGGCGGGCATATTGTCATGAAAGCGTTCAATGGTGAAAGGAAAAGTATCGGTGAGTTTGATAGTATGAACGGGAAACTCTTTGGAGCAGCTTGGAAATCGCAGTTTTTATCGGGAATAATGATGCCTGTGATGAATTTTGTAGGAAATTTAGGATATGTGGGAATATGTATTTTAGGAGGATGGCTTGTAGTAAAAAAGGCAATTGAGGTTGGTGATATACAGGCATTTACGCAGTATGTCCGTTCATTTACACAGCCTATTTCACAGATTGCCAATATTTCCAATATACTTCAGCAGACAGCGGCTTCAGCAGAACGTATATTCGAATTCCTGGAAGAGGATGAAGAAGTTCCTGAAACATCGGAAACTGTAAAAATTGAAAATATAAAGGGAAGCATCGAATTCAGAAATGTTCGTTTCGGCTATAATCAAGATGATATAATAATAAATGATTTTTCTGCTTCCGTTAAGCCGGGCCAGAGAATTGCAATTGTAGGGCCTACTGGAGCGGGGAAGACAACAATAATAAAGCTGCTCATGCGTTTTTATGATATAAATGACGGTTCAATACTTATAGACGGCAATGATATAAGGACTTTCACACGAAGTGATCTTCGTTCCATATTTGGAATGGTTCTTCAAGATACCTGGCTTTACAATGGAAGTATAATGGAGAATATAAGATATGGAAGGCTTGATGCCTCTGATGAGGAAGTTATTGAAGCTGCAAAGGCAGCACACGTAGATGGATTTGTTCATACACTTCCTGATGGCTACGGTATGATTTTAAATGAGGAAGCTACAAATGTATCACAGGGGCAAAAACAATTGCTGACAATTGCAAGAGCCATACTTGCAGATCCCAGAATACTTATTTTTGACGAAGCCACTAGTTCCGTGGATACCCGTACGGAAGTACAGATTCAGAAGGCGATGGATAATCTCATGAAAGACCGCACTAGTTTTATAATTGCTCATCGGCTGTCAACAATTCGTGATGCTGATTTAATACTTGTCATGGATCATGGAAATATTGTGGAGCAGGGTAGACACAGTGAATTACTTGAAAAAGGCGGCGTGTATACCGGTCTATATAACAGCCAGTTTAGTGCAGCTTAATTTATAAATGTATTTTAAAATTAACATGATATTTGTTAAACTGTGCTATAATTACCGAAGGAGTACTACTATATATTTGGAGGTCTTTGTAAATGAAAAAAGTTCTCATAGTTGAGGATGAAAGCTCTATTAGAGGATTTTTGAGAATCAACTTCAGACGGAATGATTTTATGGTAATTGAGGCTGAAACCGGTGAGATGGCTATAGAAAAAGCAAGAGTGGAGAATCCAATAGTCACAATTTTAGATATAATGCTTCCTGGGATAGATGGATTTAAGACCTGTGAAATTTTGAGGAAAGAATTCCCGAGGATGGGTATAATAATGCTTACTGCCAGAAGTCAAGATATGGACAAGATAATGGGTCTTGAATTTGGTGCGGATGATTATATGATAAAGCCCTTCAACCCACTTGAGTTGATAGCCAGGGTCAATTCACTTCTTAGGAGGATAGGAATTCAGGATCAGGAAGAAAAAAATGATATAATCGTTTCAGGAAAATATAAAATAGACGATGATGCCATGAAAGCTTACAAAGGTGATAGGGAAATTGATCTTACCCCAAAAGAATATATGCTTATGAAAACCTTCATGGAGAATGCCGGGAAAGCATTCAGCCGCAATGAACTCATGAATTTGGTCTGGGGGTATAACTATATAGGTGATACTAAAGTAGTGGATGTTAATATAAGAAGGCTTCGCGAGAAGATAGAGGAAAACTCATCCAAACCGAAGGTTATAGAAACTATATGGGGAATAGGTTATAGATGGAGAGAAAATTAATATGGAAGATGGAATTAAACGCAGGATGATAATAAGTTATCTTCTAATAATTGTTATAACAGTATCCGTGCTTGAGATTTTTCTGATATTATCCATAAGAAGATATTATTATAAAAATATGGAAAATATGGTCACGAATCAGATAAGAGTTTCTATGGATTTTTATAACAGTTATCTTTCATCATCTTCACTGAAAAAAAATATAAAGGACAATGCAGATATATTCTGGAAGAACACTTCCGCTGAAGTACAGGTTATAAGTACATCAAAAAAGATGCTTATGGATTCCATAGGAAACTATATTCCCGGGGCAATGAATGGTGAGGATATAAACATGGCATTAAAGGGTGACATAGGGGTTTCTGTGGAAATTGATAATACAACAGGAGAAAGACTTCTCTGTGTATCCGGACCTCTTGGATCTTTTGGAAAGGTGGAAGGGATATTGAGATTTGTGACTTCACTTTCACCTGTGGATTTGATAATAAAAAAAATAGCACTTATGCTCATACTTATAGGTTTTATTGTAATATTGATGTCCGGCTTAATAAGTATTCTCATATCGAATACTATAACAAAACCGTTGAGTGAAGTAACGGAAATGGCAAGAAAAATGGCACAGGGAAGATTTAAAGAGAGAATCACAAAAAAAAGAAATGATGAAATAGGTGAACTTTCCGAAACCTTGAATTTTATGGCAGATGAAATACTTAAAAATGATAAACTTAAAAATGAATTTATAGCATCTATATCTCATGAGCTGAGAACACCGCTTACTTCAATAAAAGGATGGGCGGCAACCATTCGTACGGGATATCTTGAAAATAAAGAGGAAATAATTGACGGTCTCGAGATAATAGAAAATGAGAGTGACAGATTAACTGCAATGGTTGAAGAACTACTGGATTTTTCCAAATTCATATCGGGAAAGATGGTATTGAATATGGAACATGTAGATATAGGAAAAATTATAAAATATATGGAGAAACAGATGTCTCTCAGGGCGGAACGACAAAAATTGAAATTCGAGGTTCATATTCAGGAAGATATTCCACTAATCCTTCTGGATGAAAACAGGATTAAGCAGCTGCTGACAAATCTGCTTGACAATGCATTTAAATTTACACCCGAAGGTGGTACTGTAGAATTGAAAGTAAAAATACAGGGAGATTGTCTTTTTATAATTGTAAAAGACAATGGAATTGGAATACCCAAGTGGGATCTTCCAAGAGTTACTGAAAAGTTTTTTAAGGGAAAAAGTGATAAATCAAGCAATGGAATAGGACTTTCTATATGTAGGGAGATAGTTGAGCTGCATAATGGAAAGCTCGATGTAAACAGTAAATATGGAAATGGAACGGAAATTGTAGTGTCAATTCCTTGTAGTAATGATTAAATGTATTTAATTATCAGAAAAAGGTGGTTTTTTGAAGAAGATAAATATTCTGTTAATAATACTGACTTCAATTTTAATACTAATAGTCTATAAAAATGTAAATTTATCATTAAATTCTCCAATAAACCTTAGAAAAACTATAAATCTGCCTATTGAGGGTACATGGACTGCAAGTAGATATGTTTTTGTGGGAGATTCTCCTATATCAAGGTACGATGCTGAAAATATGATAAATAAGAAAGCTATTTTCAATGGAGAAGAGGTAAAATTCAATAATCTGATCTGTAATAAGCCTAATTTTAAAGTGAAAATTGTAGACAGCAGGAGCTATTTTGATAGCAATTTGAAAATCGATCCAGAAGACCTTGGAGTAAATCAGAAGCAGATAAAAGTAGTTACTGTATTCTCACATAATAATTTTTTTGATGATTTTGTGCAGATAAGTGACAATCTTATGATTAGATACAGTGAAGGGCTTGTACTCTTTTTTACTAAAGATGGAAGTGCACCTAACAAAGCCATATTAAATAACATAGATAAAAAGGATTACAAGACGGTATCGTCTAGAAAACACAGGGATAGTATTTCTAAATCGGGACTCCTTCTTGGGCTTAAAAGCAGGAATGAAGCTGAAGGAGGATATGATTACAGAACTCTATGGATAAGCTCTTCTTATGGCGAGATTAATAAAATACTCCAGAAAAAAAACATATTGGTTCCAAGAAAAAATGGCTTTTGGGAAGTTGGAGTTAATAAAAAATATGAAAATGGTAGTGAAAGAGATGTAGTCTGGGGAGTGCCAATAATAAAAAATAATTCTGAAATTTACAAGTCATTTCCTGTGATTAGAAATATAAAGAATACAAATAGTCAAATACTTTTTATAGGAACGGAATTTATTTCACTGGATAATGAGGAAGCTGAAAATAGATATTTCAGTGTACTTCCCATGGATAACCTGAATGGGAAAAAGGTTGAATTCTCTAAAGTGTTGGATAAAAATGCCAATGACAGGATGAAATTAAGTGCAGAAATTTATCTTGGAAAAATAAGCAGGAAAAAGTATAATGTGAATTTTAACAACCTAAGCACCAATTGGGCACTGGCAAGGAGAAGTGGGAGATGGATATTGAGAGGAAGGATCAGTTATGGTGATTTTGATATAATTTATCCTGCGACAAGTAGATTGCTTACTTCCTATGATGATTTATATCCATCTTTTGACGTAATTAAGAGAAGTATTCCTGATGCTGTAGACGCTTATACATCTCCAAACAGGGATTTTATAGTAGTGATGACAGCAGACGAACTCAGGGTATACGATTTAAAGGACAATAGATTTATAGGCAAGCCGAAGTCAACACTCAGACTTAGAAATGGAGAAAAGGCGGTTATGTCTCAGTGGTCTATGGGAAGCTATGTAGATGATTGGAATAAATTGTTTAAAGACAATAAATGAAATAATAAATTAATAAATTTTCAATAATACTATTGATAATCTCCTTAAAAATATGTATTATATAGATAAGTTTTTTTAAAAGCACTACTTAAAAACTAATTTATTAATATTTTTTATTTTTTTAAAGGAGGTCTTTTTATGAACGGAATAAGTGGGATAGATACTACGTTTGTAATTATGTGCGCGGCGTTGGTAATGATAATGACTCCAGGATTGGCTTTATTTTATGCGGGAATGGTTAGAGGAAAAAATAGTTTGAACAGTACCCTTCACAGCTATTCAGCCCTGGCTATAGTATCTGTACAGTGGATACTTATAGGATATACACTGAGTTTTGGTACAGATATAGGAGGATTTTTAGGAGGCTTTAATTTCGCAGGATTAAAAGGGGTCGGCTTTGCCGCAAATCCTGATTATTCAGCAACAATACCTCACCAGGTATTCATGTTATTCCAGATGATGTTCGCAATAATAACTCCAGCACTTATATCAGGAGCAATAGCAGAGAGAATGAAATTTTTACCATGGATTGCTTTTCTAATACTTTGGACAACTTTTGTCTATGACCCGATTGCCCACTGGGTATGGGGTACAGGTGGATGGCTTAAGAATCTTGGAGCTCTGGATTTTGCAGGTGGAGATGTAGTTCACATAAGTTCCGGAGTATCTGCACTTGTGGCAGCAATTATGCTTGGAAAGAGAAAAAATGTAGGAAAACCAAGCAACCTTCCTATGACCTGCATGGGAGCTGCAGTACTTTGGTTTGGATGGTATGGCTTTAACGCAGGAAGTGCGCTGGGTGTAAACAGTGTGGCAGTAAATGCATTTCTAACTACCAATACTGCGGCAGCCGCTTCAGCTTTGAGTTGGAGTCTGTGCGAGCTTGCATACAGAAAGAAAGTTACTTCTCTTGGAGTTGCAAGTGGAATAGTTGCAGGTCTTGTAGCAATAACACCAGGTGCAGGTTTTGTAAGTCCTCTTGCCTCACTCCTTATAGGATTGATAGGAGGAGCAATATGCTATACAGCAGTTACGTTTGCAAAATCCAAATTTGGGTATGATGATGCACTGGATGCCTTTGGATGCCATGGCGTAGGTGGTATATGGGGAGGAATTGCAACAGGAATATTTGCATGGCAGGCAATAAACTCCGCTGGTGCAAATGGATTAATTCACGGGAATCCAAAATTAGTTTTGATACAGATTGTAGGTGTTTTGGCAAGTGTGATTTATTCTGCAATAGTTACATTTATTATAATCAAAATAATTAAGGCCGTAAGCGGTATAAGAGTAAGCGACAGGGCTGAAGAAACAGGATTGGATGTTACGGAACATGGTGAAGAAGCTTATGGTGGATTGAACAGCTGATAAATTTGATTGGATTATTGACTAAATTTAGTAAATTAGAATAGAATTAATTATAGGGATTATAATATAAAAATGTATATTAAAGGAGGGTATAAACATGGCTGACAAACTTACAAAAATAGATATTATTACTTCACAGGGGAAATTTGAGGATTTGAAGAAAGCCCTTGGTGAAATTGGAATTGCAGGAATGACTGTTACAAATGTTTTAGGCTGCGGGATGCAAAAAGGCCACAAGGAGTACTATCGTGGACTGACTATGGAGATAAATCTGCTCCCGAAAATAAAAGTAGAAGTCGTAGTTTGTGAAGTACCTGTTGAAACTGTAGTGGAAACCGCAAAGAAAGTTCTCCATACTGGAGATATGGGCGATGGTAAAATATTTGTATATGATGTACAAAATGTTATACGTATAAGTACTGGAGATGAGGGAAAGGCTGCTCTCCAATACAAAAAGTAAAATTATCCTAGCCAATTTGTAACCAATTTGTAACCTTTTGTTGTAGATTTGTACAAATTTTTGTAATTTTTTATAGTAAAATGAATGTATCAAATGTACAATGACACAAGGGGGAGCAGATTGGTATTATGAGGAAAAGAAGAAAGACAGACATTAGCAAGGTTTATTTTACATTTGTTGTTGCTGCTTTATTTTTTCTGTCAACTGTGGCTGGATTTAAAATTGCCCAGCAAAGCAGCAGGATTCGAGATAGGAAAATAGCTGCAAGTAATATCATGTTAAAAAAGGAGGATGCCGCAAAAAAGGTTGAAAAGCAGGCTGATGGGAACAACTTATCAGATGACAAGTTGCCTGAAGGCAGAAAAGTTGCATATCTTACCTTTGATGATGGACCAAGTGCAAATGTTACTCCTCAGATATTAAGCATATTGAAAAAATATGATATTAGAGCCACCTTTTTTGTGATTGGAAGCATGGCAAGAGAAAATCCTGAATTACTCAAACGTGAAAAGGCGGAAGGTCATAGTATAGGTAATCATACCTATTCTCACAATTATGAATATTTGTATTCAAATCCACAGAATTTTTTAGATGATCTAAAGAAAAATGAGAATATCATACATTCTGTAATAGGAGATTTCGAAAGTGAACTTATAAGATTTCCAGGCGGATCATTTGGAAGAACCTTATATAAGAAGGCCGCAGAAAATGAAGGTTATGTATATGTAGATTGGAATGAGGAAACGGGAGATGGTAGATATCATCATCCGACAGTAGAAATGCTTGTGAACAATTTTAAAAAATATTATACCGGTAATGAAAGAATGGTAATACTCATGCATGATGCTGCAACTAAGCAGACTACAGTGCAGGCTCTTCCAATAATTATAAAAATGTTAAAAGATGATGGATATGTATTTAGACCTATAACAAAAAGTGATTATGAATTTATGAAAAAAATGTTTCACAATTAAATTTTAAAATAAGGACATGCAGGATTATTTCCATATATGTCCTTGTTTTTATATGGATTTTACTTTAAAATTAAATCTATATAAAATTATGGTGTATGGAGGGATGATTATGAAGATTTCAGTTATTGAACCGCTTGGACTTTCTGAAGAGGAACTTAGAAATATTGCGAAACCGATTACAGACAGGGGACATGAACTTGTGATTTATAACAATAAGGTTACAAATGTAGAGGTTTTGAAAGGGAGGGTCAAGGATTCAGATGTAATTGTACTTGCAAACATGCCACTTAAAGGTGAAGTAATAGCTGCAGATGACAAACTTAAGATGATGTCCATAGCTTTTACAGGAGTCGACCATGTTGAATTGAAAGCATGCAGCAAGAATGTGATCGTTTCAAATGCGGCAGGGTATAGTACAAATTCTGTAGCTGAACTCGCTATAGGGCTGACTTTATCTATGCTAAGAAACATCGTACCATTAGACAAGTTTACCAGGGAAGGAAAGGCAAAAGAGGGATACAGCCAGAGCGACCTGAGTGGAAAAATATTTGGTGTTGTTGGAACTGGAGCTATTGGATCTACTGTATGTAAACTGGCAAAAGCATTTGGATGCGGTGTTCTTGCATATAATAGAAGTAAGAAACAGGAACTTGAGACTATAGGTGTGAAGTATGTAACTCTGGATGAACTGCTTTCAAAAAGTGATGTGGTTTCAATACACCTTCCTCAAAACGATGATACAAAAGGTCTCATAAGCAAGGAAAAAATTGCTTTGATGAAGAACAGTGCACTGATCATAAATGCAGCAAGAGGACCTATTATCGACAATGTAGCCCTTGCCCAGGCATTAAAAGATGGAAAACTTGGAGGGGCGGGAATAGATGTATTTGATAGTGAACCACCTCTTGACAGTGCTTATCCACTTCTGGATGCGCCAAATACGGTACTTACTCCACATATAGGATTTGCGACAAAGGAGGCTATGGTAAGAAGGGCCAATATAACCTTTGACAATATAACTAAATGGCTGGATGGAGAGCCTCAGAACATAGTAAAATTTTAGTATATATTAAATAAAGCCTTGCATATTTTCAAGGCTTTATTTAATATATTATACATATAAATATTTAGGGGGGATATCTATGAGCATAAAATTTATATATGGCAGATCTGGAAGTGGAAAAAGTTATTATTGTTTTCAGGATATTAGAAGAAAAATTGAACATGGCATATCAAGTCCCCTTATATTGATTGTACCAGAACAGTTCTCATTTCAGACCGAAAAAAATATAATAGAGAGTATAGGCCATAATGGCATGTTAAAAGTAAAAATTCTCAGTTTCAGAAGAATGGCAGACCATGTTCTCGATGAGGTTGGAGGCGGAGTAAATAAACATATCAATGATTCTGGCAAGAATATACTTTTATACAAAATACTTGAGGAAAATAGAGATAAACTTAAATTATTCAAAAAAGGAATAAGAAAGAAAGGCTTTGTATCTGGTGTTTCAAGAACTATAAAGGAGTTAAAAAGATACAGTATAACTTCTGATGGATTAAGGAATATTGTAGATAAGGTGAAAAATCCTATTCTTGAGAAAAAACTGAATGATATATCAACTGTGTTTTCGCAATTCCAGAGCAGAATGAAAGAAAATTATATAGATGATGAAGATGAGCTTGACATACTGTTACAAAGGCTGGATGAATCAAATATGTTTGATGATGCGCAGGTATGGGTGGATGAATTTTCAACTTTTACTCCACTGGAATATAGGATATTGGAAAAAATAATGGTAAGGGCAGATAAAGTGAATTTTACACTTTGTATGGATTCGACTGATGATCTCTTTATGCCATGCAGAACTACAGAGAAAAAGCTTCTTAAAATAGCATCACAAAATAGCATATCCTATGAAAGACCTGTCACCTTAAACAACAAACCCTGTTATAAATTTAAATGCAGTAAAGAACTTCAGCATCTGGAAAGTTATATGCTTTCATATCCATATACACAATATGAATACAGACCAAAAAATATAAGGATATTCAGGTCGTTGAATAAATACAGTGAAGTGGAAAATACAGCAAGGGACATAATTTCACTATGTAGGGACAAAGCTTTCAGATTCAGAGATATAGCAGTTGTAAGTGGCGATCTGGAAGGCTATGAAAATATAATAAGAGCTGTGTTTACAGAGTATGATATACCATGCTTTATCGATAAGAAAAGGGACATAGATGATAATCCAATTATAGTTTTGATAATTTCTGCAGTGAAGATTCTCTCCAAAAACTGGTCCTATGAATCTGTGTTCAGATATTTGAAAACATGGCTTTTGGATTTTGATAATGAAGATATAGATTTGCTTGAAAACTATGTCCTAGAAAATGGTATAAAAGGATCGAAGTGGACAATGAAAGAACCCTGGGAGTTCAAAATGAGTTACAGTATGAGTGAAAACAAGGATAACAATCAGGAAGAAATTTTACAAAGGATAAATTCCATAAGAGACAGGGTAAGAGAACCTATTTTAAAATTGTCCACATCCATCAAGGGTAGGAAGAGTGGAAAAGATAAATGCATTGGGCTCTATAATTTTATGTGTGATATAAAAATACCTGAGAAAATTGAAAGTATAATAGCAGAATTCAAGGAAAAATCGCGTCTTGACAAGGTTAAAGAATACAGCCAGATATGGAATATGGTTGTAGATACTCTAGACCAGATGGTGGATACTATAGGTGATGACATATTCAGCATAGATACATTTAGCCAGGTACTTGAGGCTGGATTCAGTGAATATAAAATAGGAATTATACCACCTTCCCTTGACCAGGTACTTGTTGGGAGTGTTACAAGGATAAGAAGCCACGATGTAAGGGCACTTTATATAGTTGGGGTAAATGACGGAATTTTTCCTGCCTGTATATCCTCTGATGGAATTCTTACAGATGGAGATAGGGATGAACTCAAGGATATAGGCTTAGAACTTGTGGAAAACAGCAGGACTAGAGCTTTTGAAGAGAGGTTCCTTATCTATACAACCTTGACTATAATGAGTAGCTATTTGAGGATCAGCTATGCAATAGGGGATGATGAGGGAAAGCCAAAAAGACCATCTATTATAATATCCAGGATAAAAAAGCTTTTCCCAGGGCTTGTAGAGGAAAGTGATTTGTTGCATGAAGGAGTAGGGGCAGAGGGCGGAATGGAATCCATAAGCGTACCCGGTGCGACATTTAATAGGCTTATACAGAATATAAATTACGATTCCCCAAAAAAAAGTATGGATTCTATATGGCTTGATGTATACAGGTGGTATAAAGGAAATGAAGAGTGGAGTGGCAGATTGAGCAGAATACTTGAAGGATTCCGATATACCAACGAAATAGAGATATTAGATACCCGCAAAGTAAGAAACCTTTACGGAAAACATCTTAATATGACTGTGTCAAGACTTGAGAAATTTGTACAGTGCCCATTTGCATATTTTGTTCAGTATGGTCTGAAAGCAGGGGAGAGGAAGGTATATAATCTTACATCACCTGACATTGGAAGCTTCATGCATAGTGTCCTTCAAGTTTTTTCCACAAAATTGAAAGAGGAGAAAATGACATGGAGAGATATAGATAAAAAATGGTGCAGGGAGAATGTATCTCTGGTGATAGAAAATATGCTGGGGGAAAGGCCGAATTCCATATTAAACAGCTCAAATAGATATAGGCATATTGTATCGAGATTGAAAAGAGTTGTTACGAGGGCCACATGGCTTGTGATGGAACACATAAAAAAGAGCAAATTCGATCCAGCGGGATATGAGATGTCTTTTGGAGGATCGGGGGATTTCCCACCTATTTTAGTCAAACTTCATTCAGGTGAAGAAATAAGCCTTTCAGGAAGGGTAGACAGAATAGATGTAATGAGGCGGGATGGAGCAAATTATCTAAGGGTAATAGACTATAAATCCGGAGTAAAAGAATTTGATATTTCAGATCTTTATTATGGGCTTCAAATACAGCTCCTTGTATATCTGGATATAGTACTCTCTGAAATTGAAAATAAAGCAGGGAAGAATGCCCTTCCGGGAGGTATGCTTTACTTTAGATTAGATGATCCCATAATCAACGGGAAGGATGGAATGACACATGAAGAAATAGAGGAAAGTATAGTAAAAAGCCTTAAGATGAACGGACTTCTGCTTGATGATCCTGATATAATAAAGGACATGGACAGCAGCATAGATGGAGTCTCAGATATATTGCCTGCTTCTATAAAAAAAGATGGCAGTATTTCATATAGTAGATCTTCAGTTGCTACTCTGGATCAATTCAATATGCTGCGAAAATACGTTAAAGTTATGATGGCAAGCCTCTGTGAAAGAATACTTGAAGGTGACATAGAAATTTACCCCTATAAGGAGAAATCGAAAAGTGGTTGTGATTTTTGTATTTATTCTGCCATATGTCAATTTGATACTTCAATAAAGGGTAGTAAATACAATGTACTTGAGAAAAAGAGTGTTGATGAGATATGGAGGGATATAGAAAATCAAGTAAATGATTGATAGAGGAGGTGTTGCAATGAATGAATGGGAGATGATATTGAGGTTGCTCCTGGCAGGTGTGCTTGGGGCACTTATAGGTTTCGAGAGAAGAAGTCATTTTAAGAATGCAGGACTTAGAACCCATTTTGTAGTTTCGATGGGAAGTGCGCTTATAATGCTTGTATCAAAATATGGTTTTTTTGATCTGGAAGGAATTGCTTCAGTTGGACTTGATCCAAGCAGGGTAGCAGCACAGGTTGTAAGCGGAATTGGATTCCTCGGGGCAGGAACTATAATAGTAGAACACCAGTATGTTAAAGGCCTTACCACTGCAGCTGGATTATGGGCTACTGCAGGTATTGGTCTTGCAATTGGAGCTGGAATGTATATACCAGGTGCGAGTGCGACTATTCTTATACTTGTAGGACTTGAAATACTTAACAAACTTCAAAGAAGTGCACTGTATTCAATTGTAAAGGCAGATATGTCGGTAGAAGGGGTAAATCCCTCGCTGGATGTACTTAAAAATTTGGAAATAAAGATATCAAATATACAGGTAAACAGACATCGGAACAAAAATGGTAAGGAGCCTGAAGTAAGGATCACATTTAGGCTGTACAGTAAAAGTCAAAATGATACAAACCAGGTTATGGTAAACCTTCTTAAAGTAGAACATGTAAAAAATGTTGATGTAAATTGATAATATATGATTGATTTGGAGGTAAATAGATGAAACTATTGTTGACCAATGATGATGGAATAAATGCCCAGGGACTTTATACCCTGGCAAAGTACCTTGAAGTAGATAATGAAGTTATAATTGCTGCACCATCAGAGCAAAAGAGTGCCAGCAGCCATTCTATAACTGTAGCAAGGGGAATAGGAGTAAAACAGAAAAAAATTCAGGGAATAAAATCTGCAGCCTACAGTATAAGCGGTACTCCAGCGGATTGTGTGAGAGTTGCAGTGGATAAAATAGCAGGAGATGTAGATATGGTAATATCGGGTATAAATGAAGGGTATAATGTTGGAATTGACGTGATCTATTCAGGAACAGTTTCTGCAGCAGTTGAGGCTGCACTTTGCAAAATACCCTCCATGGCAGTGTCAATGGGTGTCAATAGACCAGGATATGACTATAAGATAGCGGCTGAATATGCAAGCCGGGTTCTGAATATTGCAAGACAAAGATATCTCAAGGATGATGTAGTGTTGAGCCTCAATATACCACCTCTGGAGAGAGAGGATATAAAGGGTATAAAGGTGTGCAGGACCGGATTCAAAATGTATGATGATTTTTATGTGGAAAAAGAGGATGAGGACAACAAAAAAGGATTTTACCAGGAGGGAAAACTGACGGGATACGATGTAGAGGGTACGGATATGTATTATATAAAACGAGGTTATGTTACACTTACGCCGCTTCACTATGATTTGACTAATCACGAAATATTGAAGAATGTTAAAAATATATTTGAACAAAGTGAAAATGAATAGTGAAGCAATTCACTATTCATTTTCATTATCAACAGTTGGAACCCTTTTGGGGCTTCATATAGAAATTCTTTTTCATACCTACGCCGCCCTGTATATCCATGAGAGCTTCTCCAAAGCGCTGGAAGTGAACTACTTCCCTCTGCCTTAGAAATCTCAGTATATCCCTTAGATCAGGGTCATCCGTTAAGTCTGATAAATGTTCATAGGTCATTCTAGCCTTTTCCTCTGCGGCCAGGTCCTCATGCAGGTCGGCAATGTGGTCGCCAGTAGATGCGAAATAGGCAGCTGTCCATGGTACACCGTTTGCATCCACTAAAAATGGAGAATGATCGTGCTGGACGTAATTTGCTCCAAGACCAGCAGCTTCTAGTTCCTTTGGTGTTACACCTTCAACAAGCTGATGGAACATTGCGCCTATTATTTCAACATGTGCAAGTTCTTCTGTACCTATGTCTGTAAGTAGACCTTTTGTTTTGCCAGTGGGCATTGTATAACGTTGGGTTAAATATCTCATGGAAGCACTCAGCTCACCGTCAGGCCCTCCAAACTGAGTTATAAGATATTTGGCCATTCGGACGTCTTTTTTCTTTATATTTACAGGGTACTGTAATTTTTTTTCATAATTCCACATAATCTATCCTCCTATTTTTCAGATTCCCAGGGCCATGGATCGTTTATCCAGCTCCATGGATATTTGCTTGTACTTGATCCGAAATTGGTCAGCATGCCATAATTATCCTCATACTCTTTTTTTAGTGAAAGGAGTTGGGTGGTATATTTGTTATATGCTGACAATGCGTTCCTGTTGTTTGGAAAATTGTCGAGGTATAGATTTAGATCTACTGCAGCAAATTCAAGTTCTCTTATTTTGTTCAAGAGGCTTCTTCTGCTCAATTTATTTCCTTTATTGCCAGTATTGGCATTGTTATTATCCTTCATGGTTCCCCTCCTAATTATCGTTTTTTCGGATTGTATGGCTTGACAAGATTTGGAAATACAGTCCCCTCCATCAGTGCTTCCTTGAGTGGCAGTAATCCAATAAAAGGCTGTGGCATGATATAAACTCTTGCAAGCTGCATGTGCGGCATCATATTTGGAGTGGGCATGAAATTGGGCCCCATGTTTTGTTGCATATTGGGTCCCATGTTCGGAGCCATATAAGGCATGAAATTTGGATACAATGTTTTCACCTCTAATAGTTGTTTACAATGTCAATATATTCAGCACATATAAATATTGTTAATATAAATTGATCTATAAAATTTATCAATAGAGGTTTAATATGGGTGAATTTAATGGTATAATCATGTTAGTGTATTATTTAGTGAATTTTAATATTTATGCAGTTAAATTTATGTAAACCTCCGTGTATCATATATATTTGTATACCCTCCAGTTATATGCTTTTATACATGTTGGGAGTTTACATAAATCTTTCTTCTATATTATTATACGATTGAATTTGTTAAAATGCTCCATATAGTTTTTACTATTTGGAGTATTTTATATTTTGTGTTTTGAATAAATATCAGCATCTGCGCAAATAATAGAATCGGAGGTGTTTTTATGTCAATTACTTTAAGTACCAAGGAGAGAAATTTGCTGGAGGATCAAAAAACCCATGAACAAATATGCATAGAGAAATATACCAACTATTCAAATCAGGCTCAGGATCCACAGCTAAAAAAGTTGTTTACGGACAATGCCAACAGTGAAAGACAGCATTTAAACAGCATAAATTCTCTTTTAAGCGGTGAAATACCAAATACAAGTGGAGGCTCCAATGCATCGACAGCTGCATCACAGCAGGGGAATGCGGCAGCTTCAGCATCACAGGTGAAATCGGGTATGACTGGAACAGGCGATTCAGATTTTTGCACGGATATGTTAATGACAGAAAAATATGTGTCAGGAGCTTATGACACTGCAATATTTGAATTCAGGGATAAAAATGCCAGAGATGTTCTAAATCATATACAAAAGGAAGAGCAGCAGCACGGCGAGTCCATATACAATTACATGGCCAGCAAAGGAATGTATAAAGTACAATAGGATGGATGCAAAAATGGAATGTATTAATACATTCCATTTTTACGTATTTACGTATTATTGAAGATTTATTCCCATAGACATAAACAACCTGATTTTAGCTATTTCACTGCTGGAAAGCTTATCCAGTTGATATGATCTTGAGCTTCCGGTCTTTGCCCATACGGCAAAATGTTCACAGTTGTTCTGGAGAAGATTATAATTCTTTTCACCAAGCCTGGATTTTGCTCTCTTGACAGTTTCATAGGAGCTGAATTTTGCGCCCTCTCCAAGATCGAGCACAAAATATTTATCCTTATTAAAATACGGATATATATTGGTTTCCTGTATTTCAGTGTCAGACACTCTGCCATTGCTGCTGCAGTAATGAATAACCCTGTTGTTTCCTACATATACTCCGTAGTGATCGTATTTGTAACCCATATATTCATCGGATATACCTATTATGTCCCCATATTTTGGGCTTCTCTTTATTTTATTTGGTAGAGGTGATTTTTCATCCTTAACTTTGAATTTTATTATTTTGTCCTTGTCCATGCTTCCATTTTTTAAGTGAATATTATGTGAAATTGTAATATAGTATAGATTGTCATGAGTGAATCCATTTACAGGTGGATTTATCAATATATTCTTCTTGTCAGAATCCAGAAATGCATATACTTTAATAGGTTGATTATTGCTATTTTTTACCGATATGCTTTTTATGGAAATGTTATCCCATATTATTTCCCTGTGTATTGGAACTTTGATCTGGCTATAACTGTCCACAACGCTGAAGTTATTCTTTGCTGAATATATCTTATAACTTGAATATCCTGATATAATTAAAATAATTAATATCAATATCTTTATAAAATTATTTTTTTTCATACAAAACACCTTGCAATATATCATTTTTTTTTAGGAAACCAGCCTCTGGCAACTCTTTTCTTCTGTTTGAAAGTTTCTGATATTCCCCAGAGAGATGTAAAACCAAGTATGCCCAGAAATCCTGATAAAAATGTATTTTTTACCAGAAGGGAGAATACTGTACTTGTAATTCCTACTATTAAAAATATTACCCATATTTTTACTCCAAAATGGTATTCTCCTTTTATTACAGCTATATGTCCGAGTGCGGTGAGTACAAGTACTGATATACCCATCAGGATTCCGTAATTATTCATGATGTTGCAGCTCCTTATATTGATTATAATATTATTATATCATTTAATTAAAATAATTTGGCTAATAAAATGTATGGGGATATAATTAAATTAATGATATCGGAGGGATAAAATATGATAGTAATGTATGTAATAGTGGACATAGCTTTAATTATAATAATATCAGCCATAATTTTTTTAATGATTCCTGTAAAATATTCTGTTAGGGTTTTGATTAAGGACAAACATATAAGCTACAGTTTCAGAATGGAATTCTTCTTTAATATGATTATAGCTGAGGCTGTTGGTTCCGGGAAACATACTGAAGTAGATATAAGGATACTTTTTTTTAAAAAGAAACTTAACATGGAAGGTAAAAAGGCTAAAGGTTTCAGTAAAAATTTTAATATTTATGATTTTCTTGTTAATGCAAAAGAGTATGAAAAATATTTGAAAAATATATTAGATAGACTAAAGCCAAACTGCTTTAAAATAGATGGGAAGTACGGTTTCAGTGATCCATATGACACAGGTATGCTTGCAGGATTTATTTTCACGGTGAAACCCTTCCTAAAAGTTGTGAGTATTGATTTAAAACCGAATTTTTTTGGAGAAGAACTGTATATAAATATGGGTATTTGTGGTAGAATAAGACCTATAAGCATTATGAATTTTGGAGGTATATTATGGATATTAAAGAAAATGCAGAGGCGCTTTTTTCAAAGCTTGAGAATTTCTTTAAAACAGAAACCGTCGTAGGAAAACCTATAAAGATAGATGATATAATACTTGTTCCATTTATAACTGTAACTTTTGGATGTGGCACAGGAGTAGGAGAAGGAGATGTTCCGGGAAAGAAGCAATCTGGAGAAGGAGGAGGGCTTGGTGCAGGGGCCAGAATAACTCCAGATGCAGTTCTTGTAATAAAAGGTGAAATGGTTCAGATGATTCCCATAAGGAATAAGGGCAATCTTGACAAACTTATGGAACTTATTCCTGGAATAATTGAAAAACTTGACAAGGGAATAAAAGGGCATAAAGCAAAAAAAGAAAAGCAGGATATGGATTAAAAACAGTCCAAGAAGAAACTTTTAAGAGAGTTTCTTTTTTTCTTTTTGTGGACATTTTTCCTATAATATATAAAAGTGTATATATATTATGTGAAGGGAGATGATAGTATGGCTGCTCAATCAACAAAACTGCAGACTTCATTGCTACTCAAATATAAGGATGGTGTAGATGAAGAAGGTAAGGACATAGTGAGATCACAAAAATTTTCAAAAGTGAAAGTTACGGCAACAGATGACGAGATTTACAATACCTCAATGGAGATAGAAAAGCTCATTGGGAAACCACTTCACGAAATAACAAAAATAGACCAGAACAACATAACTGGTTAGAGAGGAGAATATATTAAATGGAAAGATCAGTTATCATGAATTTTTTAAATGAAAGTGGACAGAAAACTTCAATCAAGGTTTCTAATATAAAAACAGATCTGACTGATGCTGAAGTAAAGACGGTTATGGAAGCCATAATTACAAACAATATATTTGAGTACAAAGGTGGAGACCTTAGAACAATTGATTCAGCTCATGTTGCGGAAAATGAAACAATAGACCTCAATGTGAAATAAGAGAAGTGGGATGTATTTTTTAATACATCCCGCTTCTTTGTTATTTCTTTTAATTAAAGTATGTAAAGATGTTATGAAAATTTACGATAAAAATTAACAGGATGTTTTTATATAAAAATTTACTCAAAACGGAGGAATTGTTATGCAGAAAAAGAGCAGGAAACTTATGTCATTTTGCAGTCTGGCAACTTTAGTCATTTCAAGTTCAGTATTCTCAACAACATTGGTAAAATCCGCGGATACAAACACACAGAGAATCGGAGGAGTCGACAGATATGAAACGGCTTCTTTAATTTCACGGGATGGATGGGAAAATGGTTCTGATTATGTTGTAATTACAAATGGACAAAGCTATGCAGATAATTTGACTGCGGCACCGCTTGCAAAAGCCAAGGATGCACCTATACTTTTAACTCAGGAAAGTAAGTTAAGTTCAGCCACTCTTGACGAGATAAAAAGACTTGGAGCCAAGCATTTTATAATTATAGGTGGAAATGGAGTGGTCTCGGAAGGTATTGAAAGCAGAATAAAATCAGAAATCGCATCTTCTGATGTTGAAAGATATGGTGGGACAGACAGATTCGAAACTTCAGTAAAAGTTGCAGAAGCACTTGGAACTTCAAATAGTATATTTATTGCAAATGGCTTGAGATTTCCTGATGCCATTTCCGCAGCACCCATAGCAGCTATTAAAGGTATTCCTATAATTCTTACACAGGAGAAAGATCTACCAAAAGCAGTGTCTGGATACATAAAATCCAATCCAGATATAACTAAGACCTATATAATAGGTGGAAGTGGGGTAGTAAATGATTCTGTTTTGAACAGTCTTCCTGGAGGACAGAGACTGGGCGGAATTGACAGATATGACACAAATTCAAAGGTGATAAGAGAATTTGTGAGCGAAATTGATTCCAGCAACATATATGTTGCATCTGGAGATAGATTTCCTGATTCACTCACAGGTTCAGTGCTTGCAGCAAAAAGGAAGAATGCAATTGTAATAACGTCACAACCTGCAAGTTCCCATACAAAAAATCTATTTACAGATTTATTGAATAAGGGAACAAAGATTGTATCGCTTGGAGGGTCAGCCGTATTGCCGGATTCACTTATATCCCAGCTTAAGGATGTAATAACTAAAACTGTTCCAGGCGGTGGTGGTAGTGGTTCATCAAGTGGAGACAAAAATATTACATCTAGTTTAAAAAGTGGAACGGGTATCCTTGGCAGTATATATGCAGTATATAAAAATAAAATAAACAATACTACATTGGAGAATAAATACTTTACTATAGATGATTTAGATGGACAGACTAATGATGCATATATAAATGTGAATTTGAAAAATACTGCAGATGGAATAAATGATTTGCAGGATGTATTTAAGAAAGCACAAACAAGATATAATATTCAAAATGGTACTATAACAGATACTGCTAAGTTTGATCAAGATATAGAAAAGATAAATGACAAGCTGAGTACACATTTTGATAGTTTGAAAATAAACAATGATAAAACAATATTAAATTTTCTGGCAGAATTGGGTTCACAGTACTTTGATGAAGATGGAAAAATTGTATCTAGTAAAATTAAGAATGTAATTGAATCGCATGCAGGAGATGCAGAAGGTGCCTATGATGAATTTAAAGCAGATATAGATACACAGATAAGTGAGTATTTTACACAAAATCCTGAAGGAAAAGACTTAGCAGCACAAACTATTAAGGTTACCTATGAAGGTATAGATATAACAAAAGTTATTAAAGGAAATACTGTAATTTTTGATGCAAGTAAAAATGCTCAAGATGCAGTTAAACAATTAGAGGACAACTTTATATTACCGGCCTATGATAGTGGTGACAGCTATTTTGATGGAATATATCGATTGTATTTAGGTGGTTCGGAGTATATAGATATAAAAGTTAATCCACAGCTTTAGATAAAACCAATATAATTGAAAAAAATGCCCATTTGCCTTTTTGCAAATGGGCATTTATAATACATATATATGGGAGGTAGTATATGAGTAGAAAAAAGATAATCATGAATATTGTGATGAGTATTGTTCTTGTATCTTCTGTAGTTACTGCGGTACCTGAAAGGGCATTTGCGGCAGTTTCCAGACTTGGAGGTGAAGACAGATACGAAACATCTGTAGAAGTTTCAAAAGGTGGATGGCAGGATGCAGATCATGTAGTACTTGTCAGTGGAGAGAGCTATGCAGATGCCTTATGTGCTGCACCGCTTGCAAAAAAATATAGTGCACCGATACTTCTTACGGATGGAAAAACCTTGAATGAAAAAGTGAAATCCAGAATATCGGAATTAGGTGTCAGTTATGTCACAATAGTAGGAGGAAATGGTGCTGTTTCAGATTCAATACAGGATGATCTGAAATCCATGAATATTGAGGTAGACCGTGTATGGGGGGCTGACAGATATGAAACTTCCGTTGCTGTTGCAAAGAAACTTGAAAATTTTAGCAGGGTAGTTATTGCTTCAGGACAGGGTTATGCTGATGCTCTTTCAATTGCACCTGTGGCTGCTAGTCAGGGGATACCAATACTTCTTACATCAAGAAATTATATTCCAAAGAATGTAAAAAGCTACATAGATAGCAATAAGAAAGATATAACAAGTACCTACGTAATAGGTGGAAGTGGCGTAATAATTGATGATTCTGTTGCTTCTCTTCCTTCAAAGATCAGAATAGGTGGAAGCGACAGGTATGAAACGAATGTAGATGTCATGAAATATTTTAAGGACAAAATCAATTTCAATGATATTTATGTAGTCAGGGGAAATGGATCCAAGGGGGATGAGTTTGCAGACGCCCTTTCGGCTTCGGCACTGGCGGCAAAAACATCTTCACCTGTTATACTTACTTATAATGTTTTGCCAAAATGCACAGAAGACTTCATAATTGGAAATGTAAGTGACAATAAAAATGTCATTGCAGTAGGTGGACAAGAAGCTGTTTCAGATTATCTCTTGAGTTATGTACAGTTTATATCGAAAATATATGAATTTAGATTAATACCAGGTGAGCTCGAGTCCATAGCTGATTCCGTGGAAAACAAGAATGAAAAGAATGTACTATTGAACTTGTCCTCGGTTATACAAAAGGCAGTAGACTCTAGTGATTTTGGAAGTGATTTTTCAGATGATATGGATAATGCAGAACAACTTCTCAAAAATTTAAGTGATAGTGAACAAGTGGATCTGTACAATAGAATTTCATCTGACAAGGAATTGATGCAGCAACTTCAAGATCTGGATAGTAGTTATGTTAAATCCGGTTTATAATTTGGATGAATAGACATTTTGGTCATAGAAAATTTGTACTTTTAGTATGAATTTTTTGTGACCTATTTAGTTTTAAATTTAATAATACTACCAAAGATGCTATAATGAAATAAAATATTGTAATTTAGGAGCTAAATATGGGAAAAATTAAATCACGAACAGGAAAAATAGTATTGTTGATAATTATTTTGATTATATTAACGGTTGTGACATTTGTCTCGCTAATATTCTGGGATTCTTCTTATAGAGTCAAAGAGTACAAATTTTCGCAGACAGCATTGGAAAAAATAATAGAAGCTAAAATCAATGGGGAAACTGTAAAACTTGATTCGGAAGAATTGAATGGCATTGTATCTGCATTTTATCAAAATAGCAAAACTTCAGGAAATATTATGATCAAAGGAATAAATTTGGATATTGCAGACAGTACATTGAAATTTTATGTACCTGTAACTTACAAAAAGTTCAATTTTCTTATGACTTCAGAAGGCAGAATATATTTGGAGAATGATAGAATAATATATGATCCTCTATACTTTAGAATTGGAAAGATAAGTATTCCTAAAAAGTATGTTTTTAATAAGCTTTCGGGCAAATTAAATGACAAATTAAAGGTAGAGGGAAATATCATAAGTATATCTTCCAATGTGATTCCCATAAATATGAACAGCATTGAGGTACAAAATAAAATGCTTCTCATAAAGGTAACCAAAAGCAGCATGAATCTGGAGAAAAATATTATGAACTCTGCTGAAAGTGGTGTACAGGGGAACAATCAGACAGATAAAAATAATGATTCTGAGAGTAAGGTATCGGATAATGAACAGGCGGTTGTATCTAAAATATTATCTGCCATAAACAGCAAGAATAAAGCTGTTCTTATTTCTGCGGAAACTGATTATAACAAACTTTCTCCTGAAGGTAAAAAGCGTGTAAAAGCAGTTGTAAAATCAAGTCTTGACAAGAATACTCTGGAACAAATTCAAGAAAAAATCAAATAATGGAGAGTAGAGTACTGTTATTGACATTATAGAAAATAAATAATATAATTACATTTTAATTGAGATTATAAATAATTAGGGGGCAAAAAATGAGTAATTACAGTGTATTTTTACCAAGCTATAGTGTAGGAGATGATGTCTATAGAGAAATCCCGAAGATCTGTGAACCCTATGGAAAAAAGGCTGTTGTAATTGGGGGAAAAACAGCAATGGCAAAGGCTAAGGAATTACTTTTAGAGGGTGTTAAGGATTCAAATATAGAAATAGTGGATTTTGTATGGTTTGGCGGCGATTCTTCCTATGAAAACGTAGAAATGCTAAAAAAGAATGCGTCAGTTGGAAACGCTGACATGGTATTTGCGGTTGGAGGAGGAAGAAGTGTTGATACAAGTAAAACAATGTGTGATCAAACGGGGAAGCCGCTGTTTACATTTCCTACAATAGCCTCAAACTGTGCTTCAATAACTGCAACTACAGTAATTTATGATGATAAACGTGTATTTAAAGAATTGTATTTTCTTAAAAAACCTGCAATCCATTGTTTTATAAATACCAAAATAATAGCAGAAGCACCTAATCATTTTATATGGGCCGGTATAGGGGATGCACTTTCAAAAGAATATGAGTGTACTTTTTCATCAAGGGGAGATGAACTTGATCATACCAATCTCCTGGGTGTAGACATAAGCCGCAACTGTGTTGAACCTCTATTGAAATATGGTGGAAAGGCTTATGAGGATGTTAAAAATAATAAAGTTTCCTACGAATTGGAACAAGTAATTCTCAATATAATAGTCACCACAGGGTTTGTATCAGTTTTTGTAATAAATGATTATAATAGCTGTCTTGCACATTCTGTGTATTATGGATGCACTACGCTTAAACATGTAGAAAAAAATCACCTGCATGGAGAGCTTGTATCCTATGGAGTTTTGGTTATGCTGACATGTGACAAAAATTATAAAGAACGTGATAGAATTTACAATTTCAATAAAAGTATCGGACTTCCAACCTGTTTAGCTGATATTGAAATAGAGGAAAAAGATATTGACACCATATTGGACAAGGCAATGGAAACTGGGGATATAAAACATGTTCCCTATAAAATAACAAGAGATATGGTCTACAACGCAATAATGGATTTAGAAAAATTAAAATTCTGATATCTAAATTTATACATATTTGTTTCTAGATAATAGAAAAAAGGCAGCTGCATGGCTGCTTTTTTCTATTAGGAGAATATAAATGAAAAAATTGTTTACTCTAGATTCTTATTATAAGAGAAGTTACAAGGTTCACCATCACAATTTAAAACCAATTCATCTGACTCAGTTGCAAATATTTCTTTCTCATTTATAACATCCTCATGTACTCTTTCCTTTGCTTTTAAATCTCTTTCATCTTTCATAATTCTATACCTCCATTTATATAAATAATATTTGTATTCAATTAATAATTACTATTGATTAATTATTATTATAGCATATAAAAATAATTAATCAATACCTTTTTTTTATTTTAGTTAAAAAAATAAATTGTTAACCAATTATATATATTAAGTTGACAATATTGATTATTTAATTTATTATCTTTATAGGTAAAATTCAAGCAATAGATAGGAGAGATAAAATTGAAGAAGAAACTAACTATAAGAGATGTTATTTATTCTGCATTATTGGCGGCAATTACTTCCGTTCTGAGTTATGTTGCAGTGCCGATACCTTTTAGTCCTGTTCCAATAACGGGACAGTCACTTGCAGTCATGATTGCCGGGTGTGTTCTTACACCTTTTCAGGCAGGCTTCAGCATGATAATATTTTTACTCCTTGGATGTATTGGTGTTCCTGTATTTTCAGGAGGAAGAGCAGGAATTGGGATTGTCGTTGGAAAATCCGGAGGGTATCTTATTGGATATTTTGTAGGTGCAGTTATAATAAGTATTCTGACACGAAAGAATAGATCCATTACAAGAATGTTTGTAGCCTGTATTATAGCTGGAATAGGAGTGGTGCATTTTATGGGAGCAGCATGGCTCGGATTTATTATGAATATTGGGATAAAAAAAGCATTTTTGATTGGATCCCTTCCATTTTTACCGGGTGATTTTTTAAAGGCAATAGCGTCTGTATTTATTTCATCAAGGTTGAACAGGGAGTTGAGAAGAAATTAAAAAGGTGTATATTATAGGAGGATTGAGGACACCTATAGGAAAGACAAACGGATGCTTAAGAGATTTTCTCCCTGAAAGGCTGGCAGCCTGTCTAATTCAAGAACTCATACATAAATATGATCTCCAGAAAAATTCTATAGAAGAAGTTATTCTTGGAAATGTAGTTGGACCTGGAGGGAATATTGCAAGACTAAGTCTTTTGGAGGCAGCTTTGCCCTTTGATGTAGTTGGCACAACTGTAGATTTTCAGTGTGGTTCTGGCTTGAAGGCCATAAACTTGGCAGGAAATCTAATAAGGTCCGGCCAGAGAGATATTGTAATGGCAGGAGGAGTGGAAAGTACAAGCATGGCTCCAAACAAGCAGTATAATTCAAGGGACAGTAGATATAAAGGTAAAAATGTATTTTATAAAAGGGCACAGTTTTCACCATATTCAATTGGAGATCCTGATATGGTAGAAGGTGCTGAAAACATAGCGAGATACTGCAATATTATTAGAGAAGATATGGATATATGGGCATTGAAAAGTCATATCAGAGCACTGGAGGCAAGAAGTAAAGGCAAACTTAATGGTATAATTTACAGAATACAAAAAGGTGAAAAAGTCATTGAAAAAGATGAAAGTATTAGAAGGAAACCTTCCTTAAAGCTTATAAAAAGAGCTATGCCGATTCTGGGTAGCAAAGGGACTATAACTGCAGGAAATACTTGTGGCACTAATGATGGGGCTGCTCTTATAATTATGGCATCAGAAAAAGCAGTTCAAAAATATGGCTTGCATCCTGAGGCAATATGGATTGGAGGGGATAGTGCAGGTATTGATCCGAATTTATTTCCACTTGGGGCCGTTGCTGCTTCAAGGGAAATTTTAAAGTCATATGGATTTAAAATTCATGATATGGACTTTGTAGAAATAAATGAAGCATTTGCCGTAAAGGTGCTGGCATTTCTACGGTATTTTGATTACTCAGAGAATAAAATAAATATATTTGGAGGGGCTCTAGCTTATGGACATCCTTATGGAGCTTCTGGGTGTATTATAATGCTTCATCTTCTGGAAGCTTTGAAAGATAAAAAGAAGAAAAGGGGAATGGCGGTATTGGGAATCGCCGGGGGGCTTGGTGAGGCAGCTATTATAGAAAGGTGTGATTGATTTAATATGTTGGTTTTTTCAGGAGTATTTAAGAATGCACAGAAAAATCCGGAAAAAATATGTATGAGTTTTAACAAAAGAGCCGTAACATATGAGGAGTTTGTAAAAAATATAAATGAAAGGGCAATGTTTTTGGCTGCAAAATATGATGCAGGCAGCAAAATAATAATAAAAAATACAGATCCAATAGAGGCAGTAACTAATTTTTTCTCCTGTTCCAGGGCTGGAATTGTTTCAGTTCCGGTTGCAGACAACATAAATCCACCCAAATTAGAGAAGATAAAATTTAAAATTAGACCCTGCTGTATTATAGACGAACAATTTTATTTTGAGCTGGATGAAAACAGGAATTCCATATTACCTGATATTGATGATTCATGTATTTTCCTTGGAGCCTTGAGCTCGGGAACTACAGGACACAATAAGATAATATGGAGGGATCATAAAAGCTGGACAAGTGCTTTCAAATATCAAAGTGAGGCATTCAATATAAATTCAAGCGATGCACTTTTTTTGGTAGGATCTCTTTCATATACGGGAAATCTCAACAGTGCAGTACATATTCTAAATGAAGGTGGAAGTATAGTGTTTTCCAAAAGTATTTATCCCAGAAGATGGGTAAAAGAGATTCGACAGAACAATGTTACAAGTATATTTATGGTGCCTGCACGCTACAGAATATTGCTAAAGGAACTTAAGATAAATCTTGAAAGTGTGAAATCCATATTGAGTGCCGGAGATAAGATTGATTCCAATACAGTGGTTTTATTGAAAAATAGATTTCCAAACTCCAGTATTTGTGAATATTACGGTGCAAGTGAATTAGGACATGTATCCTATATAAATTTTAGAGAAAGTGATATGACAGATAGCGTCGGAAAAGCATTTCCACAGGTAAAACTTTGGATTGAGAAGGATGTGGTATGGGTGGAAAGTCCATATATAGCGCCTGATTTCAAGCCAAGAGCTTCTGTTGGCGATATTGGTAGAATAGATAAAGATGGCAATTTATATATTTTAGGAAGAAAAAACAACACTATAAATAAAGGCGGAGTAAAGATACTGCCTTATAACATAGAGAAGGTACTGGATGCAAGTCCCGATATACTGAAATCTGTAGTATATGGAATAAAGAATTCAATAAAAGGAGAAGAAATATGTGCGGTAGTTGTACCGAAAAATAATGCACTTACTGTTGAAGGTGTTAGAAGGTACTGCAAAAACAATCTTGAATTATATATGCAGCCGAAGAAAATAAAAATAGTAAAAGACATAAAATTAAATTCCAGTGGGAAAATTGACAGAAATCTCCTGCTCTAGGGCAGGGCGCTTTATTTTTATGATGAATTGTTTTAAAATTAAAGTGGAGGTGTTGAATTTGGCTATAGCACAGGCAACAATTGTACCGATTGGAACGGGATCCACAAGTGTGAGCAAATATGTGGCTAATTGTCATAAAATACTTCAGAATGAGAAGCGTATCAAATATGAATTAACCCCTATGGCCACAGTATTTGAGGGGGATTTGGATATTATTTTGGAAGTTATAAGAAAAATGCATGAAATTCCTTTCCAGAATGGTGCAGAGAGAGTTATTACTTCTATAAGCATAGATGATAGGAGAGACAGGGAGGCATCCATGAGTCAGAAGCTCAATTCGGTAAAAGAAAAACTGTAATATATGAATCGGTGGTTTCAGATAAACTGCCGGTTCATATATTTTGTCTTTACACTGATTATATGGAATGGTATAATAATCATTACCTTTTCTACAGAATTGTAAATTTAAAATACATTTGCTGTAAAATACCAGAAAGGACGATAGAGAATTTTATGAAATTATTGAAAAAGTTTTTGTATTATTATAAGCCTTATAAGGTCCTTTTTTATGAGGATCTATTTTGTGCATTTGTAGTATCATTGGTGGATCTGGCATTTCCTTTAATTTTAGGGTATCTATCAACAACTATATTTTTGAAGGAAAAATCAGTTATACTGCATTCTATAATTTATATCGGCATAATTTTACTTTCCATTTATATAATAAAATATTTTTGTCAATATTTTATTGCTTCCTGGGGACATATAATGGGGGCAAGAATGGAGAACAATATGAGAAAAGATTTGTTTTATCACCTGCAAAAAATGTCCTTTTCCTATTATGATGAGAACAATACAGGACAGATGATGTCAATACTTGTTTCGGATTTATTTGACATATCAGAACTTGCCCATCATGGTCCAGAAAATGTATTTATATCTTCAGTTAAAATAATAGGATCCTTTTTAATACTTATGTTTATAAATCCTGAAATGACTTTTATACTTCTTGTGGTAACTGTGATAATGGTTGCATTTTCGTTTTATCAGAACAAAAAGATGCAGAGAATATTTTTTGACAATAGAAAGAAAATGGGAAATATAAATTCTTCTGTTCAGGACAGCCTTTTGGGAATAAGAATTGTGAAATCTTTTGCTAATGAGGATATTGAAAGGAAAAAATTTGATAAAAACAACAATGCATATCGTGTTTCAAGGGAAAAAAGTTATAAAGCAATGGGAAGATTTATAGCCGGAAATACATTTTTTGAGGGACTTTTATATGTAGTAGTGATTGTGGCTGGTGGATTTTTTATAGCAAATGGGTCATTGAGGATATCGGACCTTGCTGTATATGCACTGTATATAAATATATTTATAAATCCTATAGATATACTTATAAATTTTGCAGAGCAATTTCAGAAGGGATTTGCTGGTTTTAAGAGATTTATGAATATAGTGGATACCAAACCTGGAATAGTTAATAAAAAAGATGCAGTTGAGCTCAAGAATGTAAAAGGTGACATAGAGTATAGAAATGTTTCATTTAGTTATAATGATGAAAAAAAGGTACTTGACGATGTAAATATAAAAATAGAGGCTGGCAGAAAAATTGCATTTGTTGGACCTTCAGGTGGAGGCAAGACAACCTTATGTTCGTTACTCCCGAGATTTTATGATGTTTCATCAGGTTCTGTAATGATAGATGGTATTGATGTGAGAGATGTTACCCTTGAATCCCTTAGAAATTCCATTGGTATAGTACAGCAGGAGGTATATCTGTTTTCGGGGACACTTCGGGACAATATAAAATATGGAAGGCCTGATGCATCTGAAGAGGATGTGATAATAGCCGCCAAGGAAGCAAATATACACGACTATATAATGAGTCTTGACAATGGTTATGATACTTATGTAGGAGAAAGAGGGGTCAAGCTTTCAGGAGGCCAGAAGCAGAGAATTTCCATTGCGAGAGTATTTCTTGAGAATCCACCTATATTGATTTTGGATGAGGCAACATCGGCACTGGATAATGAAAGTGAGAGCTTCATACAAAAGTCTCTTGAAAAGCTTGCAAAAAATAGGACTACCATAGTTATTGCCCACAGACTCAGTACTATAAGAAATGCAGATGAAATAATAGTTATTGATGATGAAGGAATAAAAGAAAGGGGAAGCCACAAGGAACTTCTGCAAAAAGACGGACTTTATGCTTATTATTACAATATGCAATTTGAGGGATTAGATATAAGAAAATAATGAATATATATTGATTTAAAGGTCAATATATAAATATTGTAGTGATTGTATAAGGGGCTGTACTTATGATAAGCAAAATTATAGCAATGGTTTTTAGAAGTTTCTTTATGTACATTATTTTAGTAATATTAGGTAGAATTATTGGAAGAAAATTAATATCACGAATAACATTTTATGATTTTATAGTGGGGGTTACTATTGGATCTATTGCAGTAAGAATAGCACTAGGTCCGCAAGAATCACCACTTTTAGCTGTGATATCATTAGTTGTTATTAGCATATTAGTTGTTATAACAGATTATTTAAGTACTAAGAGTTTTAAATTTAGAATATTGCTAGATGGAGAACCGGTTGTAGTAATAAGTAATGGAAAGATATTAGATTATAATCTGAAAAAAATAAAAATTACAATAAGTCAGCTAATTATGCAATTAAGAGAAAAAGATATATTTAATATAGAGGATGTAGAGTTTGCAATTATAGAAAGTGATGGAGAATTAACGGTTCTTCCTAAAATAAATAAGCAGTTAATAACAGTTGGTGATTTAAATATTCAAAGAAAATATACTGGCTTAACAAGTGATATAATTATTGATGGTAAAATAATGTATAATAATTTAAAAGCTGTTAATCATGATGAACAGTGGGTTAAAGAACAACTTGAATGTCATAATATTTATGATATAAAAAAAGTATTTTATGCTGGATTGAATTCATCGGGGATTTTATATATTTCAGTAAAAACAAAATAGTTTCAAGAAAAATTTGTTCATTATGCAAAGAGTTGTTATTTATTTAACATATATTTAATATTTTCTTAACAATATAAGATTAAGATAAAATAAAAGTTACAATACCGATAAATTAATTATGATAATTCTTATACACAAAGTAAGCATTTTGAGATAGCCCTTCGGATGCTTACTTTGTGTATTATTGCGTATAGAAATAATAAGTAGACTGAATTTTCAGTAATAAAAAGGACTAGGTATTTCCTAGTCCTTTTGTGATATATCCATTTATGGACAAATTTTTATGTTAATAAATATATTGAATCAAGGAAGGATTTCATAGTAATAAGAAAAGGAGGTCAAATAAATGTCTAGATATAGAAAGAAACCTGTTGTAATTGAAGCCATACAGTGGACAGGTAAAAATATAGATGAAATAGCTGGATTTATGAGTAATGGAACTTATTACTATAAAGATAATAAACTAATAATTATAACTTTAGAAGGCAATCACATTGCAAGTATAAATGATTATATTATAAAAGGTGTAAATGGGGAGTTTTATCCGTGTAAACCGGATATATTTAAAAAAACCTATGATTTCGTAGGAGATTAAGATTATGGAGGTAGATAATTATGATAAATGTAAATGATATTATAGCAGTGGGTGGAGTTTTAGTAGGAGTAATCGGGATAATGTTTGGACTGGTACCTTATCTAAAAAGAAAAAATATTAATGCTGAAAAGGTTCTTGATACTACTGGAGATGTATTAAAGGCGACAGAACCACTTATCCAGGTAGCTAAAGCAATACCAGCCTTAAAACCTGCTGCAACACTTGTAGACTGGATTGAACAGAAAGCAGCTGCGGGGGTAAAGGCAGCTGAGCAGCTCTATCATGCCGGAAGCCTGCAGAGCAACGAAGAGAAATTCAGAGCCGCACAGGAGACTGTATATGCTGCACTCAAGGAAATAGATGTAACTCCAACTGACAATCAGAAAAAATTGATAGATGATTTCATCCAGGAAGCAGTAAACGATCTTGGACATGCAACCCCTACTGAGGCAGAGAGAAATGCACAGATTGCGAAAATACAGCATGAGCTGGCAGCAGCACAAGCTGAAAATGCGCAATTGAAGCAAACTGTTGCTACTATACAGAGTACTGCAGGTGTTGTACAAAAATTATAAAGCACAAAAATAATTATACCCCGGGGAATCCGGGGGTTTGTTTCTAGCTTAAAATGGATCTGAAATTAAAAAATAAAACATAAATAATTTAGTTGATATGTATGAGATAAAAATGATATTATTATTTTAATATGATAAATATTAGAAAATTTAAAGTGAAATTCAACATATCATTCAAGTTTGACAAGTAGTTAACCGATCTGTGGCTCCAGGATTGATTGGAGCTCCAATGCGGGAAACCCGCAAATAAAATAAATTTCTATATGTTGTATGTGGCACCTGACTAAAAGTTGGGTGTCATTTATTTGTTTGTGTTTAGTAGGTTTAATTTGAAATATTAACTTTACAAGAACATATGTTCTATGGTAATATGAACTAAATGAGGAGGGAAATACATGGATATGTTTGATAAGTTAAGAATTCTCACTGATGCAGCGAAATATGATGTAGCCTGTACTTCAAGCGGAGTAGATAGAAGGGCAGGAAAAGGTGAAATTGGAAATTCTGAAACTTGTGGAATATGTCACAGCTTTGCTGCAGACGGAAGATGCATTTCACTTTTAAAAATTCTTATGACAAATATTTATGCATATGACTGTAGATATTGTATCAATAGAAGATCAAATGATATTCCAAGAGCTTCCTTTACACCACGGGAATTGGCAGATCTTACAATTAACTTTTATCGCCGGAATTATATTGAAGGACTTTTCCTCAGCTCAGGCGTACTTGAGAATCCTGATTACACTTGTGAAAAAATGATTGAGGTTTTGAGGATACTTAGAGAAGAATATAGATTTTTTGGCTATATACATGCTAAAGCAATTCCTGGGGCCGACAATATTCTTATAAAAAAACTTGGTATGTTTGCTGATAGAATGAGTGTAAATATAGAATTGCCTTCACGAAATAGTTTGAAGCTTCTGGCACCAGATAAATCCAGACATTCTATATTTAATCCAATGGGATATATTAAGAATGAAATACTGAAAAATTCAATTGATTTAATAAAATATCGCCACTCACCAAAATTTGTGCCTGCAGGACAGAGCACCCAGATGATTGTAGGTGCCACTTCTGATACGGATTTTCAGATACTTAATTTATCTGAAAGCCTCTACAAAAAATATAAATTAAAAAGAGTTTTTTTCTCTTCATATGTGCCTGTTTCCAAAAATCCAATTATGACATGTACAAACAGAGAAACACTTTTATTGAGGGAACACCGTCTTTATCAGGCGGATTGGCTTATAAGATATTATAAATTCAAGGCAAATGAGATTCTGGATAGTAATCACCAGAGTTTTAATCCATATGTAGATCCAAAATGCAATTGGGCATTAAATCATATGGAGAGTTTTCCTATAGATGTAAATAATGCGCTTTATGAAGATTTGCTAAGAGTTCCAGGAATTGGGGTAAGAAGTGCGAAAAGAATTATATATGTGCGAAGGAATACTAGCCTTGATTTTTATATACTTAAGAAACTTGGAGTCGTGCTTAAAAGAGCACGGTATTTTATAATATGCAATGGGAAAACAATGGAAAATCTTAAAATTGATCGTGCTTCGGTGGTAAGATCATTAATGTCCAAAAGTGAAATTAATAGATATTATAGAAATTTCAATTCAGAAAATGGTTTTGAACAGTTGTCATTTTTCAATAAACTGCTGCAGATATAGGGGGAATGTAAGAATGCTTAAAAGATCAAATATCATTTATGAATATGATGGAAGTTTTGAAGGACTTATGTGTTGTGTATTTGAGAGTTACTACAGAAAAGAGATTCCGCTTGATATAATCCAGCGGTTTAAAGCACAGACAACTTTCCTTCCATCGATAAAAATTGTGACGGATCCAATCAAATCTGGAAGAGTAATTAAATCCATACCCGAAAAAATAGGAGGTCAGGTTCTCAATTTTATAAAGTGTGCATTTTTAAGCTGCATTTCTCAAAAAGAACTATATATACTGCTATTTTTAAGAAAAGGATATTATTATGGTCCCAAAATTATGACCCTGCTTGCAGATGAGGTAGTGAATAAACTGTTTAAAGCAGTTGAATATTTAAAAAATGAAAGTCATCTTATAGAAGGTTTTTTAAGATTTTCTATTTTCAACAATGGACTTGCAGCACAAATAGAACCTGTAAATTATGTTTTGCCTATTATCGGAAGACATTTTTGCAGCAGATATCCTGAAGAGTACTTTTTAATTTATGATAAAAACCATGATATGGTGCTCATTCATAGTTGCTGTGAATACTCGATTATTTCAGCTGAAAATTTCATTATGCCTGATGCTGATGAAGAGGAAATACATTTCAGAAAACTGTGGAAGCTTTTTTATAATACTATTGGGATAGAAGAACGAAAAAATCCAAAGTGTCGTATGAACAACATGCCAAAGCGATATTGGAAATACATGACTGAATTTTTATGATAAAGACCTGACCCGAAGATAGTTAAAAAAGTATTAAAGATGACAAAGCAATGCATCGATATATATAAATAAATTAATTTATTGGGTTGGGGGCTTTTTTATGAAGAGTATTAGAAATAAAATAACCTTTTCTGTATTGGGATTAACTGTAGTATTGCTATTATGTTCATTAGCTGGAAGCTATTTTATAGCTAGAAACGCGCTTATAAACCAATACGAAGAAAAGATGAAAGAATCATCTCAAAAATATTCGGAAATTATAAATGCCTGGCTGGAAAAACAAACTATTGAATTCACAAATATTGTTAAAAGTATGGATGACAATAATATTGTTGGTAATGATAATAAGGCACTGGCATATTTGAAAGAAAAGTTTAAATCAAATCCTAATATTTCTGATTTGTATGTTGGCTTTGAAGATAAACATTTTATTGATGCATCTGGATGGACACCTCCATCAGATTATGATGTTAAAATGAGGGCATGGTATAAAAATGCAATTGCATCAAATGGACTTGTGTATGTACCTTACTATGATATGGTAACTAAAAAAATGGTTGTCTCCATATCAATGCCTCTAGTTAAAAGTGGTAAAGTTATAGGTGTAATATCAGAAGATATGAAAATGGATGCAATAACAAGTGTAATAGAGAAGGCGGAGGTAGCTAAAAATGGCTATGGATATTTATTAGATGATAAAAATAATGTACTTGTTCATCCATATAAGGATTTAAAACCATCAGAGGATAAACTTAAAAATATAAATGCTTTTATGCAGGGAAAATACAAATTAATTGGAAATGGCAACAGGTACATGTACAATATGAAAGATTATGATGGAACAGGCAGATATTTTGTATCTTCAAAAGTTAAAATATCCAATTGGACTGTGGGACTTGCAGTGCCTGAAAGTGAATTTTCAAAATCACTTTATTCATTGATTTTTTTAAATTTTGTTATACTGGTGGTCTGTATAGTAGCGGCAGCAGTGGTTTCTAAATATCTTGGAAGAATGATATCACAGCCTATAGGTAATATAAGGCATGTTATAGAGCAGATGGGAAAGCTAAATCTTAAATATGATGAAAATAAATTGGACTGTGTAATAAGGAATAAGGATGAACTTGGAGCTATAGCAGGAGACCTGAAATCACTTTCTAAAATACTTGTTGTTGTGTTTTCTGATTTAAAACGTAGTTCACGTGATATACTTGAAAATTCACTCAATATTGGAAATGAACTGGATGAAACTTCAAAATCAATAGATGAAGTTTCAAAGACTACAGATGAGATAGCAAAAGGCTCAGTAATCCAGGCAAATGAGGCAAATCGGTGTACGGAGGAACTGAATGATTTGTCCTCCAGAATCAAAGACATATCTGACATGTCAGTTAAAGTTAAGGAGCATTTTAATTCCACAAGGTCCATCAGTGAGAATGGAATTGAATCAATAAAGATCTTAAATGAAAAACTTGAAGATAGCAGTAGGGCTTCTGCGGATGTATCAAAGAGCATGAAAAGCCTTACGGAAAAATCAAGATCAATAGATGAAATAGTTGGAACAATACAATCTGTATCAGAACAAACAAATCTTCTCGCATTAAATGCGGCAATTGAAGCTGCAAGAGCGGGAGAAGCAGGAAAAGGATTTTCTGTAGTAGCTGATCAGGTAAGGATTCTTTCAGAACAAACAGGTGAGGCTGTAGGAAGAATTTCAGTTGTAATAAAGGAAATACAAGGTGAAATAGAAAATGCAAGGTTAAGTGTGCTGAATTCCACAAGTGCCAACAATGAGGCAAACAAGAGCATGAAACAGTCTAATGAATCTTTTTCTACAATTGAAAAACATATGGATGACATGCTGTCAAATATAAATTTACTGGTTGTAAAAATCAATGAAGTAGATGAAAACAAAAATTCAGTTGTTAAAGCTATAGAGAATATATCAGCTATTTCCCAAGAGGCATCTGCAGGAAATGAGGAGCTGGCCGTCTCTGTTGAAGAGCAGAACAATTCTATAGAAACTATAAATGTAAATATGAAAAAGTTGAAGGATATATCTGATAAGTTGAATGAATCTGTAGGTAAGTTCAATATTTGATAAAATGTTGTAAATATAAAGTAGTGCTGCATATATATTATATAATGGCAGGGGGAAGAGGTGATGTTCATGTATGATCATCTGGTTAATTTTATCAGTTGCCTGGGATTCCCTATAACAGTCAGCATATATCTGCTTTTGAGATTTGAAAATAGGATTTTATCACTTGAAAAATCTATTTATAGTCTCAAAGCTGACTTATCAGCCGTTATTAAATGCAGGAAAGGGAAACAGAAATAGTTCTGTTTCTCCTCCTTCTACTTAATTCGATTGAAAATAATTTTCAGGATATATAAAATTGTCTTTTAGTTTTTTTACTTTTACTATATTTTCATAGCAGGATATAATAGGTATTCTAAAACCATATGTCCTGATTTCATATTTTCTGTAAATCTGAAGTCCTCCATATATATCATCGGAATTGAATTTAAATTCAACTAAGCTGTTGATGTCCTTGAATGTCCTCACATTTCCATTATCCATCTGGGCGTAAATCATATATATGCTTTTGTCATGCTGTTTTTTTATTTGTTTATTTGATACAGTAATGGTATAAGTATGTCTGAAAAAGTGTGGAGATAGAGCAATTGTTATGAATACAAAAATAAGCACAATTATAAGTGATTTAATATTAGATTTGTTTCTTTTCATATGATCCCCTTGAACTAATAAACATGCTATATTTATTATTATTCTTTTTGAAGTCACATTAGTATAAAAAGAAACTATTTTTCAACATTTTTTATATCATTGCTTCTGTTTGTCACGTTTAAATTGTAGAATTCTTCATTTTCAGGAAGTTCCATTCTAAAACATGAACACTTTTGTATACAAACATTTGCATCTTTGACTGACAATTCACTTATATGACCTCCAAATTTTTTGTCTCTGCTTATAAAATGAAAATGATATCCAGGTACATTGAGACCTTCAACGTAAGCGGGACATCTAAATCCAACTATATGTCCTTCAATATTTTCATAGTCAAAGGTCGGTTGATCTTTGATAGCGTCTGTCATCAGCTTATATGGTATTTCTTGTTTTACTACAGTTCTGGTTTTTACGTGCCTGAAAATTCCCTTTATATAGAAAGCATAGAATATATTTTTACTTTCGATAAGAGTGTCAAGCTTTTCTTTTACATCTTCATAACAAGAGCAGTTTTTAATATTATATAAATTATAGTTTTCAAACTCTGTAATTACGGCAAAGGGAACGGATACATTTTCCAGGCAGGCATATACACTTCCGTCAGGTCTTGTTCTATAAAAAATGCCATTTAAAAGGGTAAGTTCTCCGTCAAGACCTTTAAAAGTTCCTATTCCAAAATTTCCTTTTTGGAGAAGCTTGCTTAAAGAAACACATCCGTCATATAATCCTGAAACAAGGGCATTTATTGTGGACATCTGGTATATGTGATTGGGAACTCTTAATTCATCCATTGACTCTCACCTCAAAACAATTATAGCATATTTTATGAAAATTTTAGATTACAGTAAATAATTTCATTAGTAATTTGATAGAATAATAATTAGAAAATATAGTTTGGAGATGAGAAAAATTAGCAGATGTTTTGTGAAAAATGCAACTGGAGTTTTGAAAAAGGTATTGATGTGTCCGCCAAAATATGCATATTTAAAGAAAGTAACAAGAAGGAATCATGGAGTTGAAATAGATAATGAAAGATGTTTGAAGGAGCATTCTGAATTGGTTGATGCATACAGGTCAAATGGTGTTGAAGTTGTTTTAACAAATCCTGATAGTAAATTGCATGACCAGGTGTTTTCAAGAGATTTTGGTGCTTGTATAAAAGAAGGATGGATATGTGGAAATTTTAGAATAAATACTAGAAAGGGTGAAACAGAGGCTTATGCAAATACCATGGATGAATTGGGAATTCCATGTGTTGCAAAATGCAGCAAGGGGTATTTTGAGGGTGGAGATTTCTGGATGCTGGATGAAAAAAACATAGCAATAGGAGTACTTGAGAGGACTGATGAAGCTGGTGTCGAGGAAATAAGAAGACAGATAGAAAAGTATGGCTATAATGTAATGTCAGTTCCAAGTCCGGAAAAATGTCTTCATCTGGATATGTGTTTTAATATAGTTTCTGAAAAACTTGCCGTAGCATGTAAACAGGTTCTGCCGGACAATTTTTTAAAAACTTTAGAGAAGCTGAATTTCAAAATTATTGATGTGGATAAAAGTGAATTACTGAAATGCTGCTGTAATCTTCAGGCTCTTGGAAATGGCAGGGTGGTATCTTTTAAAAATAATAAGAAAGTCAATAAAGCTCTTAGGACAGATGGAATTGATGTAATAGAAATTGATATAAATGAGATTTTTAAACATGATGGTGGCATACACTGCATGACCTTTCCGCTTAGAAGATAATTATTTAAAAGGAATTTTCCACTACTTGATGGAAAATTCCTTTTGATGTTATTTTCTCAAATCAGCTAAAAGTTTTGTTTTATCTTTTGTCTTGCTGTCTACGGCTTTTATTACTTTTGCAGGAGAACCTGCGGCTACCACATTTTCAGGTATATCATTGACTACCACGGAGCCTGCTGCTATTACAGAGCCTTTGCCTATTTTAACTCCCTCAAGTATAACTGAGTTTGCACCTACCAATACATCATCTTCCACTATGCAGGGTGACTTGCTTGGGGGTTCCAGTACACCTGCTACTACTGAGCCGGCACCAAGATGAACATTTTTTCCGAGCTTTCCTCTTGCACCTACTACTGCATTCATATCGACCATAGTGCCGTCACCTATTTCAGCACCTATGTTTACTACGGCACCCATCATTATTACAGCACCTTTTCCTATCTTAACCTTGTCCCTTACTATTGCACCAGGTTCTATTCTAGCATCTATATCCCTTAGGTCTATAAGTGGTATAGCTGAATTACGTCTGTCATATTCAAGCCTGTATTGCTTGATTTTGGACTTGTTGTTTTTAAGAAAATTTTCTACTTCATCACTCTCGCCAAAAATGACATGAAAGTCAGATCCACTGTAATCTTCCAAATTTCCTAAATCACATTCGGACAAGTCTCCCTTAAGATATATTTTAACAGGAGTGGATTTCTTGGATTCTTTTATGTATCTTGCAATTTCATAGGGATTTGTTAAGTCATAGTTTTCTTCCATATTAAAAATCATCCTTTCTTGACTTATTGAAACAAATTATAACATATAAAACTTTTAAAATCTATCTATTTAAAGTAACAAAACCCATTATAGAAAAATACCTTGATAATGTATAGTCTTATAAAAAGCAATAAAAATTCATATAGAATAGACGGAGGTTATTTACATGTATTGTATTGATGCTGGAAGTATTTATTGTCCATGTCATCTTGCAGAAACACTTGACTGTATACTGTGTTCCCAGCTTTCAGGGGAGAAGCTTTGCCAATGTAAGAATTGGTGCGGAGTGTGTATATATGAAAAATATATATCTAATGGGAATAGATCAAATAATTTAAGAAAAACTTATGACTGTCCTATAGAGGAAAAGGAAATTATTGAAAAAGATCTGTATTCCTTTATTTTTAGTGCACCTGAAAGCCTGGTAAGAGAGCTCATATATCCTGGAAGCTTTGTATTCTTAAGAAAAAGAGAAGACCCGATTTATTATGATGTACCACTGTCCATAATGGAAACAGATAAAAGTAAGAATACATTAAAAGTCATGATCAAGTCTGCCGGAACTAAGACAAAGAGTTTATTCAAGCTTGATAAAGGGGATCATGTATTAGTCAGGGGACCATTTTCAAATGGTATAATGGGGCTTTCCAATATATATAAGGCGAAAAATGGTATCTCAATAATTGCAGCCAGAGGAATAGGTATAGCACCTTCCATTCATGTAATGAAGGAATTATATTTAAACAATAACAAAATTATATCTATTGTAGATACCCAATTTAAGAATAACTTTGGAGAAAAGTATTTTAAGAAGTATAGCTCAAAAATTATGTATTGTAGTATGCTTCAGAATGGAGAGCTTACAGAGGGTTTTAAGTCTTTACTGGGTGAAATAACATCACAGAATGATATAAATTTGATTCACTGTGGGGGACCTGACATATTGACCTACAATGTTCTTGGCTTTGTAGATAACTCTATAAAGTTTTCATGTTGTAATAATGCAAAAATGAGCTGTGGCGAGGGGATATGTGCAAGCTGTACCAAACATTATGAAAATGATGTGGTTAAAAGATTGTGTAAAGTTCAGATAGATCCAAGGGATTTATTTAAAGATAGGAGATTGTTTTAAGGAGGCATTCTATTTTATGAAAATAATAGTTATAGGTTCAGGATGGTCTGGCTGCGCAGCAGCGCTGAGTGCAAAAAAAGCTGGTGCAGATGTTGTTGTATATGAAAAAACAGATATGGTACTTGGGCTTGGGAATGTAGGAGGAATAATGAGAAACAACGGCAGATACACCGCTGCAGAAGAAATTAAATCTCTAGGCGCAGCAGATTTAATAAATATTACAGATAGTCTTACAAGACACAAAAATATTAATTTCCCAGGACATGCACATGCGTGGCTCTATGATGTGAATAAAATAGAACCTGTTGTAAGAAGATATATTTTAGATAAAGGTATAAAATTGAATATGATTTCCAGAGTTGTAGATGTTAAAATGGATGGAAACAGGATAAAGGGAATATATACTTCTGATGGAAATTATGAAGAAGGAGATGCATTTGTGGAGACCACAGGTTCTACAGGGCCTATGGGAAATTGTATAAGGTATGGAAATGGATGCTCCATGTGCATATTGAGATGTCCATCTTTTGGACCAAGAATAAGCATAAGTAAATGTGCGGGAGTAGAGGATATGCACGGGGAAAGACTTGACGGAAATTATGGAGCTTTTAGCGGCTCATGCAAACTTGCAAAAGAAACAATAGATAAAGATCTTCTGGATGAGATTGAAGAAAAGGGTATGGTTGTGCTTAAAGTACCAAAAGAAGATGTAAACATGGATAAGTTGAAGGCAAAGGTGTGTCAGCAGTATGCTTTAAAGGAATTTGCGGAAAATGTGGTTCTTCTTGATACTGGACATATAAAACTTATGACATCATATTATCCCTTGGAAAAGCTTAGAAAAATACATGGGCTTGAAAATGTAAAGTTTATAGATCCGTATTCCGGCGGCAAGGGAAATTCCATAAGATACTTGTCTGTTGCCCCTGTTTATAATGATTTAAGGGTAAAAGGGGTAAAGAATCTTTTCTGTGGTGGAGAAAAGAGCGGATTATTTGTTGGACATACTGAAGCCATATGCACAGGATCACTTGCTGGACACAATGCAGTTAGATATGTCTTGAAGAAACCAACTGTAATTCTACCAACAGATACAGTTATAGGTGATATTATAAATTATGCAAACGGTAGGATATGCACTGAAGATGGCAGAAAGAACAGATATACTTTTGCCGGTGCAGAATATTTTAACAGAATGAAGGAAAGAGGGTTGTACTCTATAGACAATGAAGTAATAAGGAACAGAATAAAAAGACTTGGGCTTTTGGATATGTTCAATAAAAAACTATTATAAATAGATCCACGGTTTACTTTTCAGATATAAAAAAGGGTACCTTATAATATTTCAGGTACCCGTATAATTTGTGGAAGAAATCATATATTGTCCTGATCTGTCAAGATTACAGGACCATTTTCAGTTATTGCAAGTGTGTGCTCATATTGTGCGGAGAGGCTTCCATCAATAGTGCGGGCTGTCCATCCATTTTTATCCGTAACAGTATTATAGGAACCTATATTTATCATGGGTTCTATAGTTATTACCATTCCGTTTACAAGTTTAAGGCCTCTTCCAGGTTTGCCATAATGCGGAACGGCTATGTCGTCATGCATTACCTTTCCTATTCCATGACCTGTATAATCCCTTACTACGGAATACCCGAGAGATTCTGCATAAGTTTGAATTTCATGCCCTATATCACCTATGTGATTTCCGACCAGTGCCTTTTTTATTCCCCTGTAAAGGCATTCCTTAGTAACCTTCATGAGATCTTCCGCTTCTTTTGATATTTTTCCGACGGCATAGGACCATGCTGAATCAGCAAGCCATCCATTTAAATTTACAACCATATCTATGGTTACGATATCACCTTCTTTTAAAGGCTTATTGTTTGGAAATCCGTGGCAGATTTCATCGTTCAAAGAAGCACATATTGCATATGGAAATCCCATATAGCCCTTCTGCTCCGGTGAAGCACCCTGTTTAATTAAATATTTTTCTACAAAGTTATTTATTTCCATGGTAGTTATACCAGGTTTTATCATCTTATGAATTTCTTTATGGCATGATGCAAGTATTTTACCTGCTGAAGCCATGTAGCCTATCTCTTTTTTTGTTTTTATATCTATCAAACTTCTCGCCTCTATCTTAAAATTTATTTGGGAATAACTCTATTTTAACATTTATTTTGATTAAGTTAAATGCTATTGCGAATTAGATTTTATAGTAAACTTTAAAATTGTCAAGAACTATGCAGGTCAGGATTTAAGTAATAGCACTTGTACAAACGTTTACTGAATAATATATTATAAGTATCAAAGGTAAGGAGGTACTTATAAATGGAAATTTCTAAAAAAAGTGAAACTGGCAAAGCCAAAGTGCAGAAGTTTGGAGGATTTCTTGCGGGAATGGTAATGCCAAATATTGGAGCATTCATAGCATGGGGACTTATAACTGCTTTATTTATTCCAACTGGATGGATTCCTAATGAATATTTCAATAAACTTGTATCGCCGATGATTACTTATTTATTACCCATTTTAATCGGTTATACTGGAGGAAAAATGGTATATGGTACAAGAGGGGGTGTAGTTGGAGCAATAGCTACGGCGGGTGTTATTGTTGGATCTTCTGTAACACAATTTCTTGGGGCAATGGTGATTGGGCCGCTTGGAGGATATCTCATTAAGAAATTTGATTATCTTGTAAAGGATAAGATACCTACAGGATTTGAAATGCTTGTAAATACATTCTCAGCAGGCATTTTAGGATTGATTCTTTCACTCATCGGATTTTCAGTAATAGGACCTTTAGTGGCTGCATTTACAGTCGCACTTGGAAATGGAGCAAAATGGATTACGGAGGTTAAGTTACTTCCTTTTATAGCAATATTAGTGGAACCTGGCAAGATATTATTTTTAAACAATGCAATAAATCATGGAATTTTTGATCCACTTGGAATTGCGCAGGTAAAGGATGTAGGAAAATCAATATTTTTCTTGCTTGAGTCTAATCCTGGACCAGGACTCGGAGTATTGCTTGCTTATTGCATATATGGAAAAGGAAATGCAAGACAATCTGCACCGGGTGCTATAGTAATTCAATTTTTGGGTGGTATTCATGAAATATATTTTCCATTTGTGCTGATGACACCACTTTTACTTCTATCCGTAATAGGAGGGGGAATGGCCGCTGATTTTATATTTGTAATTACAGGAGCAGGACTAGTTGCTTCACCTGCACCGGGAAGTATATTTGCTGAAATTGCGATGAGCCCCAAGGGAGGACTTATTCCTGTATTATTGGGTATACTGGTGGGTACTATAGTATCTTTCTTAATAAGTTGCCCTATAATAAAGACAAGCAGTGCAGATAACGATGAATCATTTGATAACGCTAAAAATCTTGTAGGCAGGATGAAAGATGAGAGCAAAGGGAAAAGGGTCACTGAGACATCAAATGAGATACCAAATCTTATAGTATTTGCCTGTGATGCCGGTATGGGATCTTCTGCGATGGGAGAATCCATACTTAAGAAAAAGATAAAAGATGCCGGACTTGACATTGAAGTGAAGCACTTTGCAGTAAACGAAATACCAAAGGATGCCGAGGTTATATTTACCCAGGAAAGTCTTGGGAAAAGGGCATTGATGATAGTTCCTGATGCGAAAATTATAACTGTAAAGAATTTTCTTGATAATAAAGTTTATGATGAATATATTCAATCATTAAGAAGATAGTTGGGTAGGTGATGCTGTGTATAGTATAAGTGAATTCACTGCCAGACAAAAATTTATTGTGAATGCAATATTGGAGAAAAATTCATTGGGTATGAATGAACTTTCCAGACAATTTAATGTTAGCAGTCGTACTATACTTAGAGAAGTCAATGCAATTAATAAAATTTTGAGGCATAGTAGTGTAAGCATATATGATAATAACTCAAATTTAAGTATAATGGGAAAAAAGGAAGATATTTACTATATTAAGGATTCTTTGGGTGATATACCGACTCAATGGCTTATGAATCAGGAACAAAGATTGGTGTTGATTACAACTCAGCTGCTTTTAACAGATGAATTTTATAAATTGGCTTTTTTCAGTTATCAATTAAATGTAACAGAGTCTACTATAAGTCTCTATATGGATAAAATTAAGAGATGGCTCAGGGTAAGATATATAAGGCTTATAAGAAAAAGGGGATATGGAATAACAACCGATGGACCTGAGTGGATTAAAAGGAACTCTTTTTTAGAGCTGATTTATGAATTGAAATCTATAGATGAATTGTGCTCATATATATATGGAAATAGGGAAGATGCCATTGCAGATGCATTTTTTAGGATACTTTTCGGGGAAAAACTTCTTTTAATTGCTCGAAGAATAGTGAAAATTTATGAAAAAACTGGTATGAATATGGATGATATAACTTATTTAAACTCTTTAATTTATGTTCTTATATCTTTAAAAAAAGCGGAATTAGGGTATTCAATAAAATTGCCATCCTATTTAATTCAGGATGTGCTGTCTTCAGATAGATTTGAATTTATATACCATATAAAAGAATATTTGACATCTATAAATCTACTTCTTGGAGATAGTGAACTGACATATATTGCAATACATCTTCTGGGAGATAAGTATATCTATAAACGAAATAGAAAATTTGAAGAGTTTGGAGTTTCTTTTGAACAAATATCAAGGGAGTTGGTATATGAGGTTGAAAGAAAATTGGATAGCAAAATAAAATGTGATGAGCAGCTTATTGCAGGATTATCACAGCATATTAATTCAGCACTTTATAGAATCAATATGGATATGCCTGTAAAAAATACAATACTTGACGGGATAAAAGAATATTATAACAATTTATTTGAAGTTGTAAGTTATTCCTGCAAATTGATATTTTCAAAATATAATATAGTTATGTCACAGGATGAAATAGGATTTATAACAATGCATATTGGATCAGCTATGGAGAGAGCAAACAGTCTGAACAACAAATTTTCAATTCTTATAATATGTCCCAATGGAGTAGGAACTGCAAAAATGCTTTTTGGTAAACTCAAGGCTGTAATACACAATATAAAAAGTATAACTATTAAATCTTTTAAAGATTGTATACATGATGATGAAAGATACGATATAGTAATTTCTACTGTAAACATTGACTTTAAAGGAAAGTTAAAACTTGACAATGTTATAGTAGTTTCACCATTCTTGAAAAAAGATGATATTGACAATATAAACAATTACATTGACAGGCTTATCAGGAAAAATAATACTTTTGACAAGAGGGGCTTATCGGATAAAAAAAGTGTTCAACAGAATGAAAAATGTAAAATTATAAATAACCTGGTAAATGGTATACGTGTTGAGAATATAGAGACAGGATCCTTTAAGGAACTTATCAGACTAATTTCAGAGGATGTTTATGGTTGTGATGTTATAAGTGACAGTAAAGAAATTGAGAAACTTATAATAGCAAGAGAAAAACTTGGCAATGTAGTTATACCAAATTCTCATATGGCACTTCTCCATACACGATCAGATTGTGTCTTGAGGCCATTTATGGGAGTGTACAGAATGAGAAAACACGTTAGACTTAGAAGCATTGGTTTTGATTACGAAGATGTAGATACTTTTATAGTATTACTTGCTAAAAAGAAAGAACATCCTTATATACTTGAACAAATGGGAAAGATAAGTATGTCGCTCATAGAAGAAAAAAATATATCCAGGATTTTGCGTAAGGATGATATTAAAAATCTACGTATTGAAATGAATAAAATATTGGATAGGGAGGATATATAATGACACCGGAAATTCTTTGCGAAAATAATATACTATTAAATGTTAAAAGTGAAACAAAAAATGAGGCAATTAGAAAAGTTGGAAATTTGCTTGTTCAAAATGGATATGTAGATGAGAAATACATTGAAGGAATGATAAAAAGAAATGAGGACATAAGTACCTATATAGGAAACGGGGTCGCAATTCCACATGGCATGAATGAATATGTGAAATATATAAAACACTCAGGAATTGTAATTGCCCAATATCCAGAGGGAGTTGATTTTGAAGATGGGAATATGGCATATCTGGTAATAGGAATTGCAGGCAAAAATGATGACCATATAAATATACTATCTAAAATAGCAATAGCATGTCAATATGAGAGAAATGTAAAAAAGCTTGTGAAGTCAAATGACAAGAGTGAAATAATCAGGTTAATTTTAGAGGAAAAATAAAAGTATTGGAAGGAGTAATTTATTATGAAAACGAGGGCAGTAAGACTTTATGGAAAAAATGACTTGAGATTGGAGGAATTTGAGCTTCCAGAGATAAAAGACGATGAAATACTTGTAAAGGTAGTATCCGACAGCATATGTATGTCCACATATAAAGCAGCTGTACAGGGACCTGACCACAAGAGAGTTCCTAAAGATGTAGATAAAAATCCTGTAATAGTCGGACATGAGTTTGCAGGAGACATAATAAAAGTAGGCAGTAAATGGAAAGGACAATTTAAAGAAGGTGGGAAATTTGCACAGCAACCTGCGCTTAACTACAAGGGAAGCATGGCATCCCCGGGATATTCTTATAAATATTTTGGTGGAGATGCAACATATATGATAATACCACATGAAGTCATGGAACTCGGATGCCTTTTAAACTACAATGGAGATTCATATTATGAGGCATCACTTGCAGAACCCATGTCCTGCATAATAGGAGGATACCATGCATGCTTTCATACAAAGATGGGATCATATCATCATGACATGGGAATAAAAAAGGGTGGAAAGCTTGCACTTCTTGCGGCTGCAGGTCCAATGGGACTTGGATCTGTGGAATATATAATAAACTGTGATAGGAGACCATCTCTTCTTGTGGTAACAGATATAGATGAGAGTAGGATAGAAAGGGCAAAAAAAATATTTGATAGGAATAAAATTAAGAATGAGAAGGGCATAGACATAGAATTTATAAATATAAAAAATATAGAAAATTCTTCTGACTATCTGATAAAGCTGGCAGGAGGTAATGGATTTGATGATGTATATGCCTATACACCTGTAAAGCAGGTGGTTGAACAAGCTGACAGGATACTTGGAAGGGATGGATGCCTGAATTTCTTTGCAGGACCTACAGATAAAAATTTTAGTGGAGAGCTCAACTATTATAATGTTCATTATGGTTCGACTCATGTTATAGGTACCACAGGAGGGAATACAGATGATCTTAAAGAATCACTTAAGATGACAGAAGATGGTTCCATGAATCCAGCAGTAATGGTAACCCATATAGGAGGGCTGGACTGTGTACCGAAGACTACATTGAATCTTCCCAAAATTCCAGGAGGTAAAAAGCTTATATACACAAATATGGATATGGAACTTACTTCCATAGATGATTTTGAAAAAAAAGGTGAAACAGATTCTATGTTTGCCGAACTTGCGAGGATAACGAAAAAACACAATGGCCTTTGGAGCGTAGAGGCTGAAAAATATCTACTTAATACAATTAAGTAGACCAAATGAGCAAAAATTTTATTCAAAGTTTTTGCTCATTTTTTATTGGATCATGTGAAGGATTTCTAGATACGATATCTATGGCAAGGGCTATTTCCTTTACTATATTTGTATTGAATTTATCGGAGAGCTCATTTAATTTTGTATATAGCAGACCTTTTTCAGTAGATATATATTTAGGAGACAGGTTGTTTAATGTTATAGCTTTTATATCATCAATACATCTTGGACATTTGCAAATGTTATCATAATTTTCGAGAACTTTAGGCAACAGCCTGTCTACTATATCCTCCATATAGTTTTTAATCAATTGATTCACCTTCTCAAGTATACCTTATATGTTAATTATATCACTAATTAACCATATATTCCTTATATTTCTTATTTTAGAATTTATCAAGTAATTTGAGAGCTGATCTACTTAGGATTTCTAGTCCATAGGAGAGAGATATCTCGTCTATGTCGAATTTAGGATGATGTTGGGGATAGATAATGCCCTTTTCAGGATTGTTTATTCCTATGAACATAAAACATCCAGGTACCTCTTGAAGATAATATGAGAAGTCTTCGCTGCTCATGAAAGGGGTCACTTTATGTGCCTTTTTATCCAAAACTTCTTTTGCGGCTTCAAGAGCTATGTCTGTAACTCTAGTATCATTTTCAAGTACATAAGTGCACAGATCCCTCTTCAAACTACATTTGGCTCCAGTCATATCACATATGTCCTCAACAATTTTTTTTATATGGGAATATACTTCTTTTCGTACATTTTCATCAAGGGATCGTATTGTTCCTTTTAATACTGCCTTTCCTGCTATGGCATTGTAAATTTTACCGGATTGAAATACACCTACTGATACAACTGCCTGTTTCATTGGATCTACATCTCTTCCAACAATAGTGTTTAGTGCGACTACAATCTCTGATGCAGTCAATATTGAATCTATTGTCTGGTGGGGCATAGAAGCATGGCCGGCCTTTCCCTCTATTATTATTGTAAATTCGTCGCTTGCGGCCATTACTGGTCCAGGTGATATACCAGCCGTACCTATTGGAAGTGATTGCCATAGATGAAGCCCTATGATTGCATCAACATTTTTAAGCCCGCCATCTTTTATAATTGCTGCAGCACCTGATCCATCGGCTACTTCTTCTTCACTTGGCTGAAATATAAATCTGATATTGCCCTTGATTTTATTTTTAAAGTGGGATAAAATTTTTGCAGTTCCCAATAATATGGCAGTATGTCCATCATGACCACAGGCGTGGCATGCACCTTTGTTTTGTGATTTATAAGGTTTGTCGCCTTCTTCATCTATAGCCAGTGCGTCTATATCTGCACGTATAGCTATTGTCTTTCCAGGTTCTTTTCCCTTCAAATCGGCTATTATGCCGGTACCGGCAGCTTTTCTTATATCCAGATCCAGAGTGTTCAATACATCAAAAATTTTTTTCTGGGTATTGAATTCCCGTTTGCTGATTTCCGGATGTTTGTGGAAATATCTCCGTAAATCTACTACCTCAGGATAATATTTTTTTACAAGTCCTTTTATATCATTGATATCCATAATAGTCCCCCATACTTTTTTCATTATTGGTATATAACCAATTAAACTTTATATATCAAATAATTTAATAATATCAGATTAATAGTATGGGGTAAATATAGATATTAACATTTTAAATTGAAAAGGTGTAATTTTATAAAACAGACTTGAATTTATTTGATAAAATAATATGTTATAATTTTTTTATAGAATATAATTATAATATACATTTTATTTAGTTAATACTCAATTATCATATTCTGTAGTTCTTAAAGGGGGTACTGTATCATGCAGGCTAAAGAATTGTTGAAATTTGATGAGTTGTTAAAAGAGAATGTAGATATGCTGAGAATTAGATTAAGGCAACTATATGAGGTTATTGAGAGCTCCTATGATGGTATATATATAACAGATGGAAATGCGAATACTATATTTCTAAATAAATCCTATGAAGAAATTACAGGAATGAAAAGATCTGAAATGGTTGGAAAAAATATGAGATATTTAGAAAAGGAAAAATACATTTCTCAATCAGGTACACTCATGGTACTTGACAGCAGGAAAGATGTTACAATTGAACAGAAGTTTAAAACAGGCAAGACAGTTCTTGTTTCCAGCAGTCCTATTTTTAATGAAAGAGGAGACATAACAATGGTAGTCACCAATGTTAGGAATGTAACAGAACTTTATGAGCTTAAAGAGCAGTTAAAGAAGAACAGGGAACTTACAGAAAAGTATTATTCTCAATTGGAGGCAATGAGGAATCAGCTTCTTAAATTTTCGGATATTATAGTAAAAGATGAAAAGATGCTCAACATACTTAAAATGGCACGGAAAGTTGCAAAAGTGGATACGACGGTGTTATTGCTTGGTGAAACTGGTGTTGGTAAAGAAAAAATAGCTAAGTATATACACAAGAACAGTAAAAGAAATAACAAAAGTTTTATTAAGATAGACTGTGGATGTGTTCCCTACAGCCTTATAGAATCAGAGCTCTTTGGATATGAAAAAGGAGCTTTTACAGGTGCGAACAGGGAAGGAAAGATAGGACTTTTTGAGCTCGCCGATTGTGGCACAATTTTTTTGGATGAGGTTGGGGAGCTACCTCTTGATATGCAGGTAAAATTACTTAGGGTGCTTCAAGAAGGGGAAATCAAAAAGGTAGGTGGAACGGATACCATTAAAATTGATGTAAGGGTAATAGCCGCTACCAACAGAAATCTGGAAGAAATGGTAAAGAAAAAGACTTTCAGGGAGGACCTCTATTATAGATTGAATGTGGTCCCAATTACAATTCTGCCCCTAAGAGAGAGAAGGGATGATATAGAACCTCTTATAGAACATTTTATGGCTGTATTCAATAAAAAATATGATTTTAACAAGATAATCACTCATGGAGCAGTGGATTCACTTAAAGAATATAAATGGCCGGGAAATGTAAGAGAATTAAAAAATATAATAGAAAGAGTCATGATTATGAGTACGGGAGACAAGATACTCAGGAGTGATTTACCTATCAGAGAGGTATGGAGCGGTAATAAATCGGGAATTAATATTGAAACCAGGCATTTGACATTAAAAGAAGAAGTTGAAAATCTAGAAAAGTCAATGATAGAAGATGCATTTGAAAGACATGGAAATGTAAGGGATGCTGCTGAAGAGCTCGGAATAAATGCATCTACCTTGGTTAGAAAAAGAAAGAGATATAAAAATAAGTGCATGTTGCAAAAGTGAAATTTGTTGCAATTATGCATCAAGATAAGGTCTCAAAATATAATAATTTAATGTGATATAAATAATGAAATCGGTATAATAAAGAGTTTATATCGATTTTTTATTTTATTTTCAAAGTATTGGCATTTAAATTGCTTGTATAAGTTTTTGTAATCAAAATTATACAAATATGAAGGGAATGATTTTAATGCCTTTAATGACTGGAGAAGAGTATGTAGAGAGCTTGCGCAAGTTGAAATTAAATATTTATTATTTGGGGGAAAAGATAGACAATCCTGTTGATAATCCGGTGCTTCGTCCATCTCTTAATTCTGTTAAGATGACTTATGACTTAGCTCAGGATCCTCAATATGAAGATCTCATGACTGTAAAATCAAATATAACAGGCAAGAAAATAAATAGATTTACCAACTTGCACCAGAGTGCAGAGGACCTGGTAAAAAAGGTTAAAATGCAGAGACTGTGTGGACAAAAGACTGCTGCCTGTTTTCAAAGATGTGTAGGTATGGATGCTTTTAATGCTGTATATAGTACGACTTTTGAAGTAGACAATCAATACAATACAAATTATTTTGAAAACTTTAAAAAATTTTTGGCATATGCTCAGGAAAATGATCTGACGGTTGACGGTGCAATGACAGATCCAAAAGGAGACAGAGGATTGCCACCAAACAAACAGGTTGATCCTGATCTGTACTTGAGAGTTGTGGAAAGAAGACCGGATGGAGTAGTTGTAAGAGGAGCAAAAGCCCATCAGACAGGTATATGTAATTCCCATGAGGTACTGGTAATGCCAACTATTGCTATGAAACCTGAAGACAAGGATTATGCAATATCATTTGCAATACCTACAGACACAGAAGGAATAACGATGATAGTTGGAAGGCAGTCCTGTGACACAAGAAAACTTGAAGAAGATGCAGATATAGATGTAGGTAATAAAAATTTTGGTGGAGTAGAAGCTCTAACTGTATTTGATGATGTTTTTGTTCCAAATGACAGAATATTTTTAAATGGTGAAACTGAATATGCAGGAATGCTGGTAGAGAGATTTGCAGGCTATCATAGACAAAGTTATGGTGGATGTAAGGTAGGAGTTGGAGATGTACTTATAGGAGCTGCTGCATTGGCTGCTGAATATAATGGGGCTGCAAAAGCATCGCATATAAAAGATAAATTAATAGAAATGATACATTTGAATGAAACACTCTATGCATGTGGAATTGCGTGTTCGTCCGAGGGATATCCAACAAAAGCGGGGAATTATCAGATAGATCTTATGCTTGCCAATGTATGTAAACAGAATGTAACAAGATTTCCCTATGAAATTGTAAGACTTGCAGAGGACATAGCAGGTGGATTGATGGTTACAATGCCTTCAGAAAAAGACTATAAAAATGCAGAGGTAGGGAAATATGTAGAGAAATATCTTGTAGGTGTTGCATCTGTTCCGGTAGAAAACAGAATGAAGGTACTTAGACTTATAGAAAACCTGAGTCTTGGTACTGCTGCTGTAGGATATAGAACTGAATCAATGCATGGTGCAGGCTCACCGCAGGCACAGAGAATAATGATATCAAGACAGGGCAATTTAGCACAGAAGAAAAAACTTGCAAAGGCTATAGCTAGAATAGAGGACTAAAAGGAGAGGTGTTTTTACCTCTTCCTGAAAATGAGGTGTTTTATTTATGAATGAGAGAGTACTCAAGGTTATTGATGAAAAGGTGAGGCCATATTTGAACAGTCATAATGGCGATATTCAGGTTATCGAGATAAAGGATGGCATGGTCAAAGTAAGGCTTTTAGGGCAATGCGGCAATTGTATTTCTGCTAAGTACACTGTACAGGAGATAGTTGAATCTGCTATAAAAGAAGATATTCCTGAGATAAAAGGGGTGGAACTTGTAGATTTTATAAGCGAGGATACTTTGAACATGGCAAGAAAAATATTAAGCAAACATGCATAGGGTGATTGATTTTGAATATAGGAATTAAATACTGCGGCGGATGCAATTCAAAATATGACAGGAAAGAGTTTCTATATAGCTTAAAAGAGGAATTTAACTTTAATTTTCAAATAGCCAGACAGGATGAGGTTTATGATATAGTTATAGTCTTATGCGGGTGCAGTAGCTGTTGTGCAGATCAGAGTGAGCTTAAATTCAAATTTCAGAAAATACTTGTAAGTTCTAAAGATAATTTTGAGGAAGTTTGTAATTTATTAAAAAAATATGAATCTTTTTTGATTAAGTGATATAATTATTAATAAATATTCAAAAAACAGTAGATTGCTCAAAGCAATCTACTGTTTAAAATACATAATAATAGGAGGTACATATAATGAAAAACAAACTTGTAGTAGTAGGGACTGGACATGTTGGCTCTACAGTAATAAATGCAGGATTGGCCCTCAACCTTTTTTCTGAAATCGTTGCTATAGACAAAAATAAGAACAAGGCTAAAGGTGAAGCATTAGATGCAAGCCACAGCACACCTTTTGAATACAATGCCAATACCAAGGTCTATTCAGGTGGCTATGAGGAATGCAGGGATGCTGATGTAATCATAATAGCTGCAGGCCCGAGCATAATGCCTGAAGACAAAGCTGACAGACTTATCCTTGTGGAAAAGAATGTCCCTGTAATAAAAGATGTAATGAGTTCAATAGCGAAATATACTAAAGATGCAGTTATCATAATAATAACTAATCCACTTGATGTCATGGTTTACTATGCACAGAATTTCTTTGGATATCCTAAAAATAAAGTATTTGGAACAGGAACAAGCCTTGACTCTGCACGATTTAGAAGAATTATTGCAAACAAATATAACGTGGATCCAAAAAGTGTTCAGGGATATATGCTTGGTGAACATGGAAATTCTGCATTTCCTGCATGGAGCCGTTTGAATATTGCAGGAATTTCGTATGACAAACTTGATAAGTATTTTCTTCCTAAAGAACCTCTTGATAAGGATAAAGTTGCAAAGGAAGTTGTACAGGTTGCCTTTGATGTACTTAATCTAAAAAGATGGACAAATGATGGAATAGCTATGGCTGCCTGCAGGCTGGCAAGAGCTGTCGTCTTAAATGAGCGTACGGTTCAACCTGTATCCACTACTCTTGAAGGAGAATATGGATTGACAGAGGTTGCTCTGAGTCTTCCTTCAATAATAACTTCAGAAGGTGTCGAGAGAAGGATTGAGGTTCCTCTCCTGGATGAAGAAATAGAAAAACTCAAAAAGAGTGCGGAAAGTATCAAGAAAACAATTGAATTGGCCAATTTGAGAAAATAATTTTATATGGATATGTGGGTAAACATTGTTTTGGATGTTTACCTTTTAATTTACAGGATAAAATTTTAAAAACAAATCTGGAGGAATAGTATGAGGGAATTTAAATTTAGAATTTGGGATAAAAAAAATAAATGTTTCTATATAAGTGATAGTCCGTATACTGTGTATTATCCAAAGTATTATCCAAAAGGGGAGGAAAGATATGCAGTAACTGAATTCACGGGTTTAAAGGACAGAAATGGAAAAGAAATTTTTGAAGGAGATATTTTAGGTATAAACAATGAAGTCAGTTCCGTAAAATTACCTGTCAAATTTGGAAGATATTCCTTTGAAAAATTCATAGGTGAATGCGGTGAAGTTAGTGAAAAAACAGAGTTATATGGATTTTATGTAGAAAATGAATATTTGTATGTCCAGATGCTGAATAACAACGTAATTATCCTTGGAAATATATTTGACAGATAATTTTTAAAAGACAATTAAATGACAATTTAGCGGGAAATCAAAAAATTCCCCGCTAAATAATTACTGTCATAAAAATTTAAGCATACTTTTTTTCCTCGTCTAAAAAAATTTTGTAAGTTTCATCGTCATAATTACACATTACAATAGTTTGTAAATCTACATTACCTGTCTTAAAGAAATTGACAGAAGTTTCAAGAAGTATCTCCGCACATTTATTTTTTGGAAATCCAAAAATACCTGAACTTATGGCTGGTATCGATATGGATTTCAGGTTATAGGATTCTGCAAGATTCAATACACTTTTAACAGCCATTTTTAATTTTTTATCCTCATTGCCTTCACCCATTATAGGGCCTACAGTATGTATGACAAATTTGGAGGGTAAATTATGACCATAAGTTATTACTGCTTTTCCAACAGGCAATAGTCCTATTTTTTCTATGAGCTTGTTACTGTCTGATTGTATCTGCGGTCCACCTGCCTTTAAAATGGCAAGAGCAGCTCCACCTCCATGCTGCATTGAACTATTTGCAGGGTTGACTATAGCATCACTGGTTTCATCCGTTATATTGCCCTTTTTTATTATTATTTTTTTCTCATCTATTCTAATCATTTTATGGCCTCCACGGTTAAATTTATATAATTATATTTTAACTGATAATTTATGAATAAATCAAAATTTTTACATAAAAAATCTTTATAATAGATATTTAAGACGTTATAATAAAGGTGGATGGTGATGTTTAAAATGAAAGAACATAATAAGAATGATAAAACCACAAATATGATAACAGCTGCATTTATGCTCTTTATTTTTCCTATAGTAACTGTATTTATTGGAGCATTTTTAGGTGGGTATATAGGAAAGTCTGCTGGATTTAATAATATTAAGACTGCGCAAATTATTGGAGGAATAGTTGCATTCATCCTGGTAGTTATATTAATAAAGCTGTTTGATAAATCTGCTGTAGTAGATGAAAATCAGGAAAAAATTCACTGGGATGATATGTAGATAATATTATATGAATTTTGTTGGGTAAATTCTAAAATGAATTTACCTTTTTTTCTTTTAAATATTTTATTAAATTATGTATATTTATGAAGTAAACGTAACAAGTGTGCTAAAGGTTGAATAATCTTTAATATTATGCTAAATATTGCACTAATTAATTAACGATATTGTAATTTTAGTTCATAAATATTATTATATTATTAATACAATGATAAAAAGCAATAAAACATTACAAATTATAAAGAATAATTTGTAAAATATGGCTTTATAGTACGTTATACTTTATTATATACAAAAAAGGTGGTGACAATACGGGTGAAAGTAGATTATGATATTCCATCAGATCATATATACAAATTGGATAAAAGTAAAAGGGTTCACGCTAACTGGATGTTTTTAGGAATACTTGTATGCGCCTTTTTATTTTCTTTTACTATAGGGAGTTATCATTTATCACTTTCTGAAATTATAAATGTATTTCACGCTAAGATAACAGGTACGGCTTCCTATTATGGTGCAAATGTAGAAAATGTAATATTTAAGGTGAGAATGCCAAGAATTTTTGCAGCATTGCTTATAGGATGTTCTCTTTCTGCAGCTGGTTCTGCCTATCAGGGGTTATTTAGGAATCCCATGGTGGCACCTGATATACTTGGAGCATCAGGTGGGGCTGGTCTCGGAGCGGCTATAGGACTTTTACTTTCCTTTGGTTCCCTGGAAGTTCAAATTATGTCATTTATATTTGGACTTGCAGCGGTACTTCTGGCATTTGGTATTAATTCAGTCATAAATCGTGGAAACGAGGGATCTGTATTGAGTCTTATACTTACTGGTATGGTTATATCAAGTCTTATGCAGTCTTTTATATCTATAATCAAGTATGTAGGTGATCCGGAGGATAAACTTCCGGAAATAACATTCTGGCTTATGGGTGGACTTTCCACTGTGACTATGAGAGATGTCATGATTATGATTGTCCCAATGCTTATCGGGATAATTCCATTGTTTGCCTTAAGATGGAAGTTGAATGTATTATCTTTTGGGGATGAGGAGGCAGGGGCTCTTGGAGTGAATACCTACAAAATGAAGACCATTGTAATAATTTGTTCAACTTTGATTACGGCGGCATCAGTATCAATAGGAGGAATAATTGGCTGGGTAGGGCTTATAATACCTCATCTTGCGAGGATGATTGTAGGTCCCAATTATAAAATTGCACTTCCGGCGTCAATGCTTATTGGAAGCATATATCTGCTGCTGGTAGATGATATAGCAAGAGGTATATTTACTGTGGAAATACCACTTGGAATATTGACTTCGTTAATTGGTGCTCCATTTTTTATATATTTGCTTTTAAAGGGAAGGAGGAGTTGGAGGTGATCCTGGATATAAAAAATATATCCTGTGGATATGGTGACAAAACTATATTAAGCAATATGTCCTTAACTGTGAAATCAGGGGAAATACTATGTATTCTTGGACCAAATGGAGCAGGGAAAACAACTTTTTTTAAAACTATTCTCGGATTCCTGAAGTTAAAGTCAGGGGGAAATACATATAAATAACGAAGATATAAGCAGGTGGGATAGAAAAAGACTTGCAAAAACTATAGGATATGTACCTCAAACGCATAGTACTCCATTTCCGTTTACGGTGGAAGATGTAGTTGTTATGGGCAGAACATCACATCTTGGTGCAATGAGTTCACCGGGAAGAAGAGATATGAAGATTGCAGAAAACAATATGAACATAATTGGAATAAGCTATTTGAAAGGTAAGATATATACGGAAATAAGTGGTGGAGAGAGACAGATGGTGCTTATTGCAAGGGCTCTTACTCAGGAACCGGATATACTTATTATGGATGAACCTACGTCCAATCTGGATTTTGGAAATCAAATAAGAGTTCTGAGACAGATTTTAAAACTTTCTAAAGAAGGACTGGCTATTATAATGACATCTCATTTTCCCGATCATGCTTTTCTATGTTCCACCCAGGTTGCTCTTTTGAAGAAAAATAATAAATTTATGGTAGGAACTGCAGATGATATTGTTACTGAAGAAAACCTCAGAGATGCCTATGGGGTGAATGTAAAAATTATAAATACAGTTTTGGACAGTGGGAATAAAATTAAATCCTGTGTTCCACTGCTTTAATAAATCATTATTTTAAATTAAGGATGTGAAATTATGAGAAAAAGAATTAGCAAGGTAAAAAGTTTAATCATTATTATTTTTGCTGCATTGTTTTTATTTGCCGGATGTGGTAAGACCAGTACAAGTTCTCAAAACAATACTCAGGAGAGTAAGGGTAGGGTAATTACAGACTCGACAGGTTTAAAAGTAACTGTTCCTGACAATGTGAACAAGATAGCCGATGCATGGCCGGCACACAATGAGATAGTAGCTATGCTCGGTGGTTCTGATAAAATAGTTGCAACTATTGATTCAAAGAAGGCATATCCGTGGCTTTATAAGGTATTTCCAGATATGGATAAGGCTAAGACCATATTTACAAATACAACTGTTAATACAGAGACACTTGCACAATTAAAGCCGGATGTATTATTCATACCTACAGATTCAAAATTACTTGCAAAGACAAAGGAACTTGGAATCCCTACAGTACAATTGATATTCCAGAATTATAATGATCTGAAAAAGGTTGTAAATACAACTGCCCAGGTTTTAGGTGGAGATGCCAAGGATAAAGCAGATAAGTATAATTCATATCTTGATAAAAGGCTTAAAGCGGTAAAAGAGGTAACTTCCAAAATACCGGATTCAAAAAAACCTAAAATATTACATATAGAATCTTTTAAACCTCTTACAATTGATGGGCAAAAAACCATAGTAGATGACTGGATACAGGCAGGTGGTGGTAAAGATGCTGCTGAGATAGCAGGAAACAAGAAACCTGCTTCCATGGAGCAGGTGCTCAAGTGGAATCCTGATATAATAATTATGGGAAAAAGTGTACTGAATGATAAAAACAGCCCGATAAAAACACTTGATCAATTGTACAGCAATCCTCAGTGGAGTCAGGTAAATGCAATTAAAAACAAAAAGGTATATGTAAATCCAATGGGAGTTTTCCTGTGGGATAGATATGGCATGGAATCAGCCCTGCAATTTCAATGGCTGGCAAAGCTTATTCATCCGGAGCAATTTAAGGATTTGGATATGGTGAAAGAAACGCAGGATTTTTATAAGGAGTTTTTGGGTTATGATCTTACTGCTGATGAAGCTAACAAAATTTTAAGTGCCCAAGATCCAAATTAATGAGATTTATCCAATATATAAAGGCCGTGTAAAACACAGCCTTTAATTTTTACCCATGAATAAGCTTATTATTAATATTATAAGTACAACAGTTGTGATTTTTACATATAAAAAATCCCTTTCCTTTAAAAACACCAATATGGAAACAGCTACTCTGAGTATTGGAATGGCTATTAACAACATTAATCCAAGCATTATTATTGAATAAGGTTTTAAAGCCATACATCCCATGAATATTTCAAGTGGATGGGTAGGATAGAAATTTTTCACATATCCACTACTTCCTGAAATTAGGAACATTGCAAGACCTATTATTATAACAGTGGAACTTGTTAAAACTCCTATGAGTAGAAATTTACTTATTACGTTCTCTATTTCTCGTATATTCTTTTTTAATCTACTATTGTCCATTATAGTGCAATCACTCCTTTATATATCATTTGAAGTGCTATGTATATAAGAAAAGGTATAAATATTTTTCTTATAGTTTTATTTTTCATTCGCTTCATAATACGGGCTCCAATAGTTGCCCCTGCAAGTACACCTAGCGCCACGGGACCTGCAATTTTAGGGTCTATGTCCCCTCTCAAAAAAAATACCCCTGCACTGGCAGCACCAGTAACTCCCATCATAAAATTACTTGTGGCACTTGATATCTTCATTGGAAGTTTCATAAACAAATCCATGGCCATAACTTTAAAACTTCCGCTTCCTATCCCTAGGAGACCCGATATAATTCCAGCACCATACATTACACCAAATCCACTAGGTACATTTGCCACTTTGTATTTGACGGATTGTTTTAAGACCTCATCATGATATTCTCCATTTAATTTAAGTTTTTCTGCCAGAGGGTGTTCTATAACGTTATCAGGCAATTCGCTTTTACCATTTTTGAACATCGCAAAGGCTGAATATATAAGTAGTAATCCAAATAGTACATAAAGATAGTTGGCATTTATAATTCCACCTAAGAAGGCACCTGTGATTGCACCAACCGTTGTTGCTATTTCAAGAAACATTGCAACTCTTATGTTTGTCATTTCATCCCGCACATAGGCTATGGCAGCACCGCTTGAAGTTGCTATTACTGAAATTATACTTGCACCTATAGCATATCTTATGTCAATTCCAAATATAAGGGTTAAGGCTGGAGTAATTACCGTTCCACCGCCAAGACCGAGAATAGATCCAGCTATGCCTGCCACAATAGATATCAATAGGATTTCTAGCACCGTCAGTGACAAAATATCATCTCCTCAATATTGAATAAAATTTATTTTTCAAGTATTATTATATCAGGGATAAAAGTATATTGAAAATATTAATTATATATTGTTTATATACAAAAATTATATAAATATTCTCTATTATATATTTTTACTATTATTATTTAGTTATAGAGGTGATATTCTTCATGGATATTAAGCAACTTAGATATTTTCTTGCAATTGCAGAAGAAGGAAAGATAACGGAGGCAGCTAAAAAACTCAATATAGCACAACCACCTCTCAGTTATCATTTAAAGCTTTTAGAAGAGGAATTGGGTACTAGACTTATGGATAGGGGAAATAGAAAGATTCATCTGACAGATGCCGGTAAAATACTCAAGAACAGAGCTGAACAGATATTGAAATTGGTGGATTCAACCGTAAAGGAATTGAAGGATTTCAATGAAGGAACAAAGGGCACGTTATCTATTGGAACCGTTTCATCTTCAGGGGCTACACTTTTCCCTTATATAATAGAAAATTTTCATAGCATATATCCAAATGTAAATTTTGAAGTATGGGAAGGAAACACATATAGGATACTTGAAATATTAAATAGTGGAGTAATAGACATAGGAATAGTTAGAACACCCTTTAACCAGGAGGGATTGAATGTAAGAATACTTTCCAGAGAACCCATGATATCAGTTTTTAGGAATGATTTAAACTATTTTCCAGATAAAAAATCGATAATTTTAAGAGATCTCATGAACAAGCCACTTATCATATATAGGAGATTTGAGAAAATTATATTCGAGGCATGCCATAATGTGGATTTTATACCTGAAATAATATGTAAAGGTGATGATGCAAGGACTACTCTGTTGTGGGCAGAATCAGGTATTGGAATTGCACTGGTTCCTAGGACTGCATTAGATATAGTAAAGGCATCAGACTTGAACTATAGAGTAATTGATGACTCAAATTTAGAAACTAGTATAGCCGCAATATGTGTAAAAAACAGGTATATGTCAGCTGCTTCCAAAAATTTTTTGAATGTAGTTTCACAGATAGAAAAGGCTTGACTTTATTTCATGTAAATAATATAATCATATCTATAATTTAATAGATTTATTCTTATCTAGAGAGGTGGAGGGAAAGGCCCTATGAAACCCAGCAACCAGCAATTATTATTGCCAGGTGCTAATTCCTGCAGTTTTAACTGAAAGATAAGAGGGAAGCTACCTCTTTTATCGAAAAGGGGTTTTTTTAATTTAGAGAATAAATCTTATTGTTTAATATAATTTTGAAAGGACGTGTTTTTGTTGCCTGAACTAAGTAGGAAGTTGGTTAACTTTACAGATTCTGTTATAAGGAGAATGACAAGGATATCCAATAAATATGGAGCTATTAATTTGTCACAGGGTTTTCCTGATTTTGATCCTCCGCAAGAAATAAAAGAAGCACTTAAAGCTGCAGCAGAGAAAGGTCCACATCAATATGCGATTACCTGGGGTGCAGGAAATTTTAGGGAAGCTCTCGCAGAAAAACAAAGAAAGTTTATGGGAATAGATATAGACCCTGAGAAACAAATTGCTGTTACCTGTGGTAGTACGGAGGCAATGATGGCTTCTGTCATGACAGTCTGTGATCCGGGTGACAGGGTTATAGTATTCTCTCCATTTTATGAAAACTATGCTGCAGATGCAATATTGAGTGGAGCAGATCCAATATATGTATCCCTTTATCCACCGGAATTTTCATTCAACAAGAAAGAACTTGAGGATGCATTTAAGCAGAAACCAAAGGCTCTCATTTTATGTAATCCATCGAATCCTACAGGAAAGGTTTTCACCTTGGAGGAGCTCCAGTATATTGCAAGTTTAGCTGAAAAATATGATACATTTGTAATAACAGATGAAGTATACGAGCATATTGTTATGGATCCTTATAAACATATTTATTTTGCTTCACTTCCAGGGATGTTTAACAGGACTTTGAGCTGTAGTTCCCTTTCAAAAACATATTCAATAACAGGTTGGAGACTTGGATATGTTATAGGAGATGAAAGAATAATAGAGAATGTTAGAAAAATTCATGATTTTTTGACGGTTGGAGCAGCCGCACCACTTCAGGAAGCAGCAATTGCAGGCTTAAAAATGCCTGGAGAATATTATGACTGGTTGAAAAACATTTATACAAAGAAAAGAGATCTTTTTTTAAACGGGTTGGATGAAGCAGGATTAAAATATGTAAAACCCAATGGAGCTTATTATGTAATAATAGATGTATCTGAATTCAACGTAAAAAACGATTTGAAATTTTGTGAATGGCTGGCTAAAGAAGTTAAAATAGGAGCCGTACCTGGTTCAAGCTTCTTTAAAGAAGATGTAAACCACCTTATAAGACTCCACTATGCAAAGAAAGATGATACTCTTTTGAAGGCCATTGAAAAATTGAAGACACTTAAGGAAAAAGCTAGATTTTATAGTGAATAAATTTTATATGAAGAGGGGCTTATTATGAAAAAGATAGGAAGCATTTTAATATCAATATTCTTAATAACAATTGTATTTTCAGGTTGTGGAGCTACATCAAAGAGTTCGGAGGGAAAATCGGATTCTGAAGCAAATACAATTAAAGTTGGGGTTACAGCAGGACCTCATGAAGAAATAATACAAAAGGTTAAAGAAGTTGCGAAAAAACAGGGATTGGATGTTGAGTATACAAGTTTTAACGATTATGTTCAGCCAAATACACAATTAAATGAAAAGCAACTTGATGCAAATATATATCAACATGAACCATACTTAAATCAGTTCAACAAAGATCACGGAATGAATCTGGTGAAAGTTGGGAATGCTGTAACCTTTCCAATGGGTATATATTCCAGCAAGATAAAGTCTTTAAATGACCTAAAAGATGGGGATAAAATCTCCCTGCCAAATGATCCAACTAATGAAGCAAGAGCACTTATGCTTCTTGAAAAAGGTAAGGTTATAAAATTGAAAAGTGGAGTTAGTCTAAAGGCTACTATAAAGGATGTGGCTGAAAATCCTAAACACATTCAATTTTTGGAAGTCGAAGCGCCAATGGTTCCTCGTTCTTTAAGTGATGTTGCAGTTGCCGCAATAAATACCAACTATGCAATACAGGCCAAACTGGATCCAAATAAAGATGCTATATTCCAGGAACCAAAGGATTCTCCATGGATTAATATCATAGTTGCAAGACCTGATAACAAAGATGCTGAAAATGTAAAGAAACTAATTAAAGTCTATCAGTCAGATGAAGTTAAGAAATATATAGAAGAGCATTTCAAGGGATCTGTTATAGCAGCATTTTAGAGGTGGTTTGATTGAGTATATATAATTTTAAATATGGAAATGATGTCATTAAAATAAATCTGGAAGGGAAAATAGAAAGTATACTTCCAAATAAAACGGGACATGTTGAAAATATAAAGGAAGAAATTATTAAATCACTTGAAAACCCTGTAAATTCAAAGCCATTAGGACAAATAGTCAAGCCTGGGGAAAAAATTGTATTTATAGTTTCAGATATAACACGTATGTGGATAAGAACAAGTGAATTTCTTATTCATATAGTTAATTACCTGAATTCTTTTGGAATAAAGGATGAAGATATTTCGGCTGTAGTTGCGGTAGGAACTCACAGAGAAGCTTCGGAAGCTGAAAAGATATCTATCGTAGGAAAAGAACTCTATGGTAGAATAAAAGTATATAACCATGATGGTAGAAATAGAGAAGAGCTGAAGTTCATTGGCATATCAAGTTTTGGTACTCCTGAATATATAAATAAGAGAGTAATGGAGGCAGATAGACTTATACTTACAGGCGGAATTACATTTCACTTATTTGCAGGTTTTGGGGGAGGAGCTAAAAGTGTTGTTCCGGGTGTTGCAGGTTTTGAAACAATTCAACACAATCATAGGCTTGTTTTTAACAATGGAGAAAATTCCGGTTTGAACCTGAATGCAGGACCAAACAAGATTAAGGGTAATCCTATGCGTGAGGATATTACCGAAATATGCAGGAAAGTTTCACCTGATTTTTTGGTAAATGCGGTACTTGATACCGATGGCAACTTTGTAAGGTTTGCAGCTGGAGATTTTGAAAGGGCATGGATTGAGGGATGTAATACTACTAGAGAACTTTATGGAATAAAAATTAAAAACAAGGCAGATATTACTATAACGTCTGCAGGTGGATATCCAAAAGATATAAATTTGTATCAGACAGTTAAAACCATTGATAATAGTTTGTATGCAGGATCACAGGACAGTGTGCTGATTGTGGCCGCACAGTGTATAGAAGGGCTGGGTGCAGATGAATTCATGGAATGGTTTAAATATACAACTCTTGAGGATATGGAAATGGCATTAAAGAAAAATTTTACAGTTCCTGGTTACGCGGCATATAAGACTTTGTATGCTGCAAAGAATAGAGAGGTTTTTCTTTTGTCCTCTCTTGAAGATGATGAAGTACGAAAATTTGGATTTACTCCGGTAAAGTCTCTTGAGGAGGCAGTTAGAACTGCATATAAGTTAAGTGGTGACAATCCCAATGTTATACTTATGCCCTATGGTGCAAATACACTTCCTGTATAAACTAGGATTTAGTATTGAAATATATTTCAATACTAAATCCTAGTATTTTTATGAGAAATTGAATGATATATGGTAATATATAGCTATGAATATATTTTATTAAGGAGACAATACAAATGAATTTAAAAAACAAGGATTTGAACTTTGCCCTGGAAATATTGTGCTTTACGGCATTTATAATTGCAGCTTATTTTTTTATTAACTGGCTGGAGTATATTGCTATCGTGCCTGCAATTATGTGTATATATGATGGATTCAAAATATTCAGGTATATAAAGAATAGAGATGGTTTAAGAATAATTTCATTTTTAATTACGGTTCTTGTCTTAGTTATTATATTGCATATATTAGCTGTAGATGGAATGGCTAATCCTGTCCCTATACTATTGCTATTTATAGTTACGAATTTATTCTTTGTATATAATGTAATCTTATATATTTACAATACATATAAAAATTTGAGTTTGGTGTTGCTCATAATAATGTGGATTTTATGTGATAGTGTTCCGATTATCATGATATTCTTATTGTCAGCAGGTTTGTCTGTTTGATAATATATGTATCTATGTTATACTATTTATATAACAAGTAGCATATAAAGGAGGAATATATGTTAATAGAAGTTAATTTTGAGTCGGAAAAACCGATTTATGAACAGATTAAGAGGCAAATAATACAGGCAATAGCATCAGGAAGTTTAAAAAAGGGGGAGAATCTTCCTTCCGTAAGACAGATGGCGGAGGATGTAGGCATAAATCTTCACACTGTAAATAAGGCCTATAATGAATTGAAATCAGAAGGATATTTAAATATAGATAGAAGAAAAGGGGCGGTAGTAAGCTGTAAATTGCCTAACAATACACAGGAGTTTAAAGATAAACTTAAAAATGAACTCCTTTACCTGATATCAGAATCATATTTAAGAGGTATAGATGAAGAAGAATTTTCCCAATATTGCCATAGAATGTTCGCAAACTTAAAATTATAGGGAGGCGAGAATCATGAGAGAAAATTTGTATATGTCTTTATATATGCTTTTTATATTTATAATAATTTTGATTATAGAAATGCTCACTCCAAAGTTTACTAGAAAGGAAATCATATTTGGAGTAAGAATACCCGAGGATAAAATAGATTTAAAGGAAATTGAAGATATAAAGAAAAAATATGTAAAGAATAATTTGTTGATAGGGATTCCGGTTATAGTTTTATTTAGTATTATGAATTATATTTTTTTTAGTATTGGCATGATACTATTTACTGTGTTTGGTTTCCTTTTTATAGGTTTTCTAATATATTTAGTATCAAATAGAAATGTAAAAAGATTAAAGCAGAGAGAAAATTGGTTTAAAGGGAAAAAACAATTTGTAACTATTGATACAGATTTTTCAAAAGAAAAGGTGAATTCAATCGTATCGTCATGGCTATTTCTAATTCCAATAATAATAATTTTAGTTAATATAATTTTAGGATATACACATTATGATTTACTGCCTCATAGGGTAGCCACCAACTGGGATTTTTCAGGAAACATTACAGGTTATCAGGACAAATCAAGCTTTCTAATATGGGAAATGCCCTTAGCACAACTTGTTTGTACAGCTATATTTTTTATAATATATAAAAGTATAGGATGGTCTAAACAGCAGATAAATTCTTCAAATCCAAGGGCCTCCGTAGAGAAGAATAAGATATTTAGGAAAGTATGGTCCATATACATGGTGATTTATTGTATCCTTACTGATATCTTACTTACTATGGGAACCGTTCAGATATTTAAGATATTTAATATAAGTAGTATATTTTATACAATTGTAATTGTCGTTTTTTTAATTTTGATATTCTTAAGCATTATTATACTATCTGTAAAATTAGGACAGGGAGGGGCAAATATAAAGTTTCCGGATGAGGATAATAAAAACAAATTCCCCAGGGAAAATAGAGATGATGATATATACTGGAAACTTGGCAATACGATATATTACAATCCAGATGATCCGTCTGTATTTATTGAAAAGAGATTTGGAGTAGGCTGGACTATAAATGCAGGAAGACCTTTGGGAATGGCCGTGTATATAGGAATGATATTGTTCATCATAATTGTAATGACTGTCGTTAGATTCTTGAAAAATTAGAGTTAAAAAAAGAACTGCATCTATTATTGTGTTTTGATGTCAGTTCTTTTATAGTGCTAATTAATAGGCGAATTAGGCTGTTTTGTATAAGTGAAAAAATAAATATGCTAAAATTAAAGAAACAGCGGCTATTATCGAGCAATTCAAAAAAGTCAATTTTATTGATATATCTGCAAACACACCTAGGAATATGTTGACAAAAGAAGCTATTATATCTGTTATAATGGCATATGTAGACAGTATAGTAGCTCTATTGTCTGCAGTTATGGATTCATTTTCTATATTTAAAACAATTGGACTGATTATTGCAAATATTCCTTGAGTAGCAGCTATTAAAAATACACTTAAAAAAGGATTATTGGTATATGCAAGAATTAAACACACTGTGGATAAAACAGCTATTAGCAGCTGCAATATATTCTTTACACCGAATTTTTTAGTTATTGTGTGAGTAAAAACAGCCAATATACAAAAGCACTGTACCAATGATGTAAGAATACCAAAATATTTTATTGATAGTCCACTTCTTATATACTGTATTTGATTTAAAAATACTCCAATAGAGTGGGCAACTTCACTTATAAGTGAAGTTGAAACCACTATTATAAGTATTCTTTTATCTATGGATATGTTTCTAAAGGTGTCTTTAAAGCTATATTTTTTATGTGAAGATAAATTTGTATCATCTATAAAGAAAGCTATAAAAAAGGCTATAGCACATGGAAATATACTGGCGAATACAGTAAAATCCAAGGATACAATTGACATGAAAGTAAATATGAATGAGGCTAGTATAAAAGCTCCGTTGTTCATGGAATTGTATACTCCAAACAATTTTTCTGAATTTTTTTTACCAGAACAAGAATATAAAAGTGCCGTATCACATCCAGAGATACCAGAAGAATATAAAGCCATAAGAATTCTTTCGCATAAAAACATAGAAAATGAGTTAGCAAAATAGAAAATAATTTTTGATAAAAAAAGTATAAAGTTTGATATTATCAAAGTCCTTTTATACCCATATCTATCAGCAAACCATCCCCAGGGAACTTCAAACATAATCATTAGGATCATAAATATTGATTCTATTAGAAACATGTGATATATGGATAAACCTCTTGATTGCCTGTATAGAGTGGCAGCAGGACCATAGAATATAAGCCCTTGAAGAAAGCTCATAATATACATTAATTTTATATTATTCAATTTTGATACACCTCCGAAATTGTATAACAAAAAGATCTGTAGGTAAGGTTATTAAAAAATATATTTTGTTATGAAAAGGTGTATCAAATAGTTATCATTTTAAATTCTACCTCCGAAGATATGAATTAATATTAATTATAATCTAAATTATAATATTATTCTAGAAAAATTTGTGTAATATAAATAATTTTAAAACAGACATGACATAGCATAGCATAACATAAAAATTTGTTGATTAATGCTATGAATTTTAATAACTATGTAATTATATGGGCTAAAATTTACGTAATTGTCAATAAAACATTGATTGTTTATCAAATTTTATATATAATATATAATATAACATTTCATGAATATAATATATGTGTAATATAAAAAAATGTTATATAGCCTTATATAACGTTTTTTATAATATTAATTGTACATCAATAAATTTAAGAATTTGGGGAGGTATTATGATGAAAAAATCTAAAAAAATTTTATCCGCTGTTTTATTTTTACTTATTACAGTTTTGTCAGTTGGATGTGGAACTGCAAATAAAGATTCCAGCAATCAAAAATCTGATTCAGCTACAAAGCAAGATAAAGCCGTAACATTGACGGTATCTGCTGCTGCGAGTTTAAAAGACTCTATGAATGAAATAAAACAACTATATACTAAAGAACATCCTAATGTAACTATTACTTACAATTTTGGATCATCGGGTTCACTTCAACAACAAATAGAGCAGGGGGCACCTGCTGACATATTTATGTCTGCTGCAACTAAACAGATGAATGCACTTAAGAGTAAGAATCTGCTTGTAAATGATACTATTAAGGATTTGCTGAAAAATGATGTAGTGCTTGTAGCTCCTAAATCATCGTCAAATGTAACTAGTTTTGAGGATCTTGCAAGTGACAAGGTTAAAAAGATAGCACTTGGTGAAATCAAAAGCGTACCGGTAGGGCAATATTCGCAGGATATACTTACAAATCTGAAACTTATGGATAAAGTTAGTCCAAAAGCTGTTTATGGAAAAGACGTTAAAGAAGTTCTGACATGGGTTGAAACAGGAAATGTTGATGCGGGAATTGTATATAAGACAGATGCGTTGGTGTCAGATAAGGTTAAAGTTATAGCTACTGCTCCGGCAAATTCCCATAAGGATGTAATATATCCTGCAGCCGTGGTCAAGGCTAGCAAAAATCAGGATGCAGCTAAAGAATTTCTTGAATATCTGTCTGGTGACAAGGCACAGAAAGTATTTGAAAAGTATGGATTTAAGGTTGGGAAATAGATAGCCAGTTAATGTAGCCAATATTTTATTGAGCAGGAGGGAGTGTAATATGGGATTTGACATTTCACCAGGACTGATTTCTATAAAGACTGTTTTATTAGCTACTATAATAACATTTTTTATGGGAATAGGTGCTGCTTACTGGATGACAAATTACAATGGAAAATTGAGAAATATTTTGGATACTGTATTTACATTGCCACTGGTGCTTCCTCCTACAGTAGTTGGTTTTTTCCTATTGCTTATTTTTGGGAAAAATGGTCCGCTGGGAATACTTCTTTTAAAAATGGGAACTACATTGATTTTTTCATGGCCGGCTACAGTTGTGGCAGCCACTATTGTTGCATTCCCGTTGATGTACCGTACGACTAAAGGTGCCTTTGAGCAAATAGACAGTAATGTTGTAAATGCTGCAAGGACTCTTGGTGTGTCTAATACGAGGATTTTCTGGAAGGTGATGATTCCAATGGCCTGGCCTGGTATTGCAGCAGCTACAGTGCTTTCCTTTGCCAGAGCACTTGGAGAATTTGGAGCAACCCTCATGGTGGCAGGAAATATACCGCATAAAACTCAGACCATTCCTATGGCAATTTATTTTGCGGCTGAAAATGGAGAAATGAGCATAGCTCTTATATGGGTTATACTGATTGTCATAATTTCAACTGTAGTAATTTTTTTAATGAATTACTGGAATGAGCATCAGCAGAGAAACATTTACGGAGTAAGGAGAAAATAGGATGGGACTTTATGTTGATATAAAAAAGCGCTTCGAGGGGTTTGATTTGAAAATCAAATTCAAAGCAGGTGATAATATAATAGGACTTCTGGGTGCTTCAGGGTCAGGAAAGAGCATGACATTAAAGTGCATTTCAGGTCTTGTTACGCCAGATCAGGGAAAAATAATTCTCAATAAAAAGGTTTTATTTGATTCAGAAAAGAAAATAAATGTTCCTATTAGAAAGAGAAAAGTGGGCTTTTTATTTCAGAATTATGCATTGTTTCCCAATATGACGGTACTTCAGAATATAAGTTTTGCATTAGATAATATTCCCAGAGAAAAAAGACAGAAAATAGTTGAGGAAAAGATAAAAATGATGCGTCTTGAAGGCCTGGAGGAAAGATTCCCAAGTCAACTTTCAGGAGGACAGCAGCAGAGGGTTGCAATAGCCAGGGCGTTGGCTGTTGATCCAGAGATATTACTCTTGGATGAACCTTTTTCTGCTCTGGACAGTCATCTTAGAAGCAGGATGGAACAGCAGATTGTTGAGATATTATACCATTATGAAGGAACTGCTGTATTTGTATCCCATAACAGAGATGAAATATATCACATTTGCAATAGTATTGCAGTAATTGACAATGGAAATATTGATGCCTATGGATACAGGGATTATATATTTTCAAAGCCACCAACTATGGCAGCTGCACAACTTACTGGATGTAAGAATATATCAAAGATTGACATATTGGATGAGAATACAGTGAAAGCTGTAGATTGGGGATGTACCATTAAGGTAAAGGATAAAATTGAAGGTTCGCCGGATTATATAGGTATAAGAGCGCATTATGTTGATATAGTAAACTATGATAATGATAGTAATATTTTCAAATGTTTTGTAGATAGTACAGTAGAAGGTCCTTTTACTGTCATGATCCATTTAAATATTGTTGTGGATAGACCCTATGAAAAAACCAAAAATTTGCAGTGTGAGGTCCAAAAAGAAATATGGAATAGATTGAAGAATGTAAAACAACCTTGGAATGTATATATTAATCCGGACAAAATTTTTCTAATTAAATAATTTTTATGTGTTTGACAATACAAAAGTAAAAATATATTGCATAATTATCTATAATATGTTAAATTACAAGTAAATAATAGAATTTTATTATTTATGGTCAAATATATGAAAAAGGAGTTGAGAACCGTTTATTTGGATACATATTTTGTAGTAAACAAAATGTGATTGTCTATAGGTAGGGTGAAGTACATCCGAATTTAAGACTTTGGAGTGTCAGACCAGACGATTTGTATAATCGGACACAGTGAAAAAGTAAGCAGTGAGGGCTGTTAAAGTCTGAATTTTGCGTAACGGTAGTCAATTATGAAAATTAGTGCAAGAAATCAGCTGGAAGGAAAAATTGTTAAGATAAAAGAAGGAGCTGTAAATGCAGAGGTAATAATAGATTTAGGTGGAGGCAAATCAGTATGCTCTATTATTACCATGGATTCACTTAAGAATTTGGGATTGAAAGTGGGTTCTGAAGCTACTGCAGTAATAAAGGCATCCAATGTAATGATTATGGCTTAACCTATGAAAAATTGCTAATGTATAAAAAATATATCTTTCTGATTAACAGAAGGGTATATTTTTTATATAGATATTTTTAAAATGTTATGCTATAGTAATGTAAAATAAATAATCTAGGGGTGAACAATTATGAAAGAGTTGAATACCAAATACGGAATACTCAGGGGAATATCAGGAATAGATTATTATGAAGATGGAAGTGTGAAGGAATGCACCTTAAGTTCTTTAAATAGGTTGAATAGTTCTTATGGAACGCTTATCCCGCAGTATGAAGATGGGGGGATTAGGAGAAAGCATATTGAATCGCTGTCATTTTATAAAAATGGTAACTTAAAGAGTATTTATTTGCAAAAGCAAATTGAGGTCAATACTTCTGTGGGAATTGTACCTGCCGAATTCATGACCTTCTATGAGAATGGAGATATAAAAAGAATATTCCCATTAAACGGTAAAATAACGGCTTATTGGACGGAAGAAGATGAGTATAACCTGGCAGAAGAAATGGAATTTGATCTTTCTATAGGTAAATTGAAACAAAAAGTTATAGGAATATATTTTTACGAGGGAGGTCCCTTAAAGAGTATAACTTTTTGGCGCGGCAACAATATAAAGATACACACACCTATAGGTGATGTGACATTGCGAATAGGTGTAGCTTTTTATCCCGACGGAAAAATAAAATCTTTTGAACCTGGTGTAAATGTAAATGCAAGGACAAGAATAGGAACCATAAAAGCTTATGATACAGGTGCCATTGGAATTCATGGAGATTCGAATTCATTGGTATTTTCGAGAAAAGGCGAGGTTGAATCTCTGGTAACTTCTACAGATAGAATAGAAGTTACCAATAGAAAAACTGGAGAAAAACAAGTATATAGACCAATGCTGAAGCAGAGTATAATTAATGAAAATAGTATGGAGATAATACCCCTTAACATTGAATTTAAAGGAGATAAAGTCGAATTCAGCAATGGATTCAAGCATCAATTTTTATATGAATGTAAAATTGATGAATATGATTTTGATATAAAAACCCTATCACTTAATATCAATTCCCCATGTTCATCCTGTACAGGATGCTCAAATTGATTTATATGCACTTGCTATAAGGAAAATTTAATTTTTCCTTATTGTAAGTACGTGGTTTAAGGTAGCTATTATCAGGAATATGAATCCTGATAGGCAAACACCATTCCATCTCAACATATTCCAGCTATATGTACCTACGAATGATCCAAGAGCACCGCCGAGAAAATAGGAAACCATAAATATAGTATTAAGTCTATTCCTTTCATCAGGAGATAAGCTTTGAATACGGGTCTGATTTGCAACTTGTGCTGATTGAGTTCCAAGATCAAGCAATATTAATCCAAGGGCAATTCCCCATAACTTGTAACCTAATACCATGAGAATTACAAATGCTATAATTGAGAATATAATAGAAATTCCAACAACGTACTTTGGGCCTTTTTTATCGCTTATGTTTCCTACGATTGGTGAGGCTATTACACTTGATATTCCAAGAAGTGCGAATAAGCCTGCAGCTTCACTTCCAAGATTATAGTGCGGTGATTCAAGAAAGAATATGAGAGTTGTCCAAAAAATACTGAAGGTACCAAACATCATGGCTCCGTTTAAGGAGGCTTCCCTTAATATAGGTTCTTTTTTCAATAAACCCTTCATTGAAAACATTGTTTCCCTATATGATTTTTTGAATTTGGGATAATTTTTTGGAAGAAATTTAAGTACTATAAAAAATAATATAATTGTAAGTACTGAAGCTATATAATACATTGTTCTCCATCCAAAGAAAGATCCTATAAATCCACTTACTGTACGAGCTAAGAGTATACCTATGAATAATCCACTAAATACACTGCCTATAGTTTTGCCACGAGTTTCAGGTTCTGAAAGTTCTGCTGCAAATGGTATTATAAGCTGAGGTATTACTGTGGTGAAGCCTATGATAAAACTTGTTATAATAAGGAAGGTTATATTTGGAGATAAAGCGAATAATACTAAAAATATTGATAGAATCACTAGAAGTTTTAAAATTAGGCTGCGCCTTTCTTTTATATCCCCAAGTGGAATTATAAAGAACATACCTACTCCATATCCTATTTGTGTCAAAGTGGATACAAGACCTATACTTTTACTTGATACGTTAAAACTTCTTGCAAGATCTCCCAAAAGCGGTTGATTGTAGTATAAGTTTGCAACCGTAATACAGCAGATAAGGGCCATTATAATTACCAAACCGTGATTTATTTTATTGAATGAAACAGTATCTTTATGCATTTAATATCCTCCTTTTATCTTCTTTATATCATGGATTGAAGATAATATTAATATCATTTGATTATCCTGAAAAATTATTGTATAATATACTAAATAACAAAATGTTTAAGTTGACAAAGCTTATTGTTAATTTTACATTTTTGTGTTATAATATTATATTATAAACACCGATATACAAAGTCAAGATATATCAATTATAAGTGTTTTATCTTTAGGAGGATAATAAATGAAAACAGGTACAGTAAAATGGTTTAACTCAGAGAAAGGATTTGGATTCATTGAAGTTCCAGGAGAAAACGATGTTTTCGTACACTTCACTGCCATACAGAGTGATGAACCAAGAAAAAATCTTGAAGAGGGCCAAAAAGTTCAATTTGATGTAGAAGAAGGACCAAAAGGACTTCAAGCTGCTAATGTTGTAAAACTTTCATAATTTTACACTATTAATAAATTGAACGTTAATATAAACATTAATTAAGTGTTTTACCACCTTTTAGAAAGGTGGTTTTTTATTAGAAAGTGATTTTTAAATAAAATTAAAGGAGTGGGTTTATTGTGAAGAAAAATTATAAAATGAAAAAAACGATCTCTGTAAAAATGTTTATTTCAGAGTTCGGAGAAAATTTTTCGGAACATATAAAAAAGAGGCTTATGGATCTCGAAGTGAGATGTGTTTTGACTAGAAAAAATAGCAACTATATAGTGGATGTAAAACATGTAGAGCATTTGAAGTATACGTCTTCTGAGGAAAGCGAATTTGCAGGGTTGAAAAGAGAATATATTTATGGAAAATTTGCAGTTGCGGATGGAATTTTATATTTTTCAAAAGATTTTGAAGATACAAAAGATACAATGAAATGTGAAGTAGTGGATAATATATATAATTCTTTAAGTACAAATGAAATTGTAATAGATGAAGAAGGAAATACAGAAGGAAATACAGATGAAAGTATAAATGCAAGAGAAGTTAATGATGATAATATTGACTTTATAATTGACAGTATATTGGAAAAATGTCCACAAGTATCACAAAAATATTTGGATATAGTACATGAAATGTTATCTCATGCAGACATTAAAAGAAAAAATACACTTCATATAAGTACCTACTAGAATTTATTAAAATAGTGGAAAAGTTTTATATATCAAGATAAAACTGGTTATAAAAAACTGATATAGTTTTTTATAACTATACCAGTTTTTATAAAATAGTTAGGCTTATATTAATCAACATTATTTTCAGGCTGTCTTGTGTTAGGATTATCTTCTATAATTATTTCAACTTTATCTATTCTCTTTTCTTTTACATTTTTTATTTTAAAGATTAAATTATTGTATTTCAAAGTACTATGTTCGTTATGTTTTGGAATGTGACCCAAAAGGTCTATTACAAATCCACCAACTGTATCAAATACATCAGAGGGCAGATCTATATATAATTCTTCATTTATATCGTCTATTGGAACCAGACCGTCTACTATATAGGTATTGGAACTTATTTTTTTTATAGGTTCATTACTTGTATCATATTTATCGTGTTCATCCGGAATATTACCCATTACTTCTTCTATTAAGTCATCTATAGTTACAATACCTGTAAAGTCACCATATTCATCTATTAAAATTGACATATGATTGTTAGTAAGTTGCATTTCCTCAAATAATTCATCTATATTTTTAGTTTCAGGAACAAAATAAGCATTTCTTATAAGATCCCTTATAGACTTATGATTTAATGTTCCATTATGAAACTCTATAAATAGATCTTTCATGTATAAGATACCAATTATATTGTCAATTGCATTTTCATATATGGGTATTCGTGAATATTGATGCTTAGCAACTTCACTTAAAATTTCTTTAATGGGAGTGCTTACATCTAAAGCAAACACATTCACTTTTGGTGTCATTATATTTTTAGCCAAGGTATCATCAAATTTGAATATACCATTTATCATTTCTTTTTCTGTTTCATTTATTATACCTGTTTCTTCTCCTGCATCTATCATAAGCTGTATTTCTTCTATGGATATATTATCTTTTATATTTGTACTTTTAATCTTTGTTACTTTTGAAAGAATATTAATTGATAGGGTTAATATCTTATCAAAAGGAAAAGTTACCATTGATGTCCACAAAAGCGGTTTTACTACAAATAATGCCATTTTTTCAGAATTCTGAAGAGCAATTTTTTTTGGAAATAATTCTCCGAAAACTAAAGTGAAATAGGATAAAATTATAGTGCCAAGTATTATTGCAACCTCATCGCTTGAAGGTACATTTAACTTGTTAAGTAATACAGCTAGAGGCTGAGAAAGTGACGTAGCTGAAAGTGCACTGGCAAGGAAACCTGCCAGAGTTATTATATCCTGTATAGTTGCCAAAAATCTATTCGGTTCTTTCATGAGATCAAGCAGCAATTGAGCTTTTTTATTACCTTTATCTGCAAGTATTCTTATTTTTGATTTATTTACTGAAACTATTGCGATTTCTGCAGCGGAAAAAAATGCATTGAGTATTATAAGTATAAAGATTAAAAAAAGGTCAATTAAAATGCTACTCGGACCACTGTCCATATAAAAATTCCCCCTTGTTAAATAAAAACTCAGTATATTATAACATATTATAACATATATACAATTTTAACGGATTAATAAAATTGCTATTTATTATTTTTGGAAGCGGTATTTAATTTTATAACGTCTTCTATAATGTAAGAAGGATTGCAATATGCATATATACTATGTAGATTTATACAAGGAGGTAGAAATGAGTATAAAAAGAAAGACCATATTTGGATTGTTTTTGTTTGTATGTTTTGTTTTTATATTTAACTTCAAGACATATGCTGCAGGTCCAGATATAACGAGAGCTGATGGGCAAAACAGATATGATACGTCAGTAAATGTATCGAAAACAAATTTTACTAAGTCTAATTGTGTAATAATAGCTTCTGGAGAAGATTTTGCGGATGCACTTTCTTCAACAACACTTGCGGGAAAGAACGAGGCACCCATACTTTTGTCTGAAAAAAGTCGGTTAAGAGACAATACTATTCTAGAAATAAAAAGGCTTGGAGCCAAAAATGCAATAATAGTAGGTGGTGAAGGAGCTGTATCCGATGCTGTAAAAAGACAACTGGAGGGAATTTCAGTATCTGTTACAAGAATTGGAGGAAAGGATAGGTATGATACCAGTGTTCAGGTGGCAAAAAATATAGGAACCCAAAATGGTATAGCTATAGCTTCTGGAGAAAACTTTGCAGATGCACTTTCCATGGCTCCTATTTCGGGATCAAAACAAATACCAATGATTCTTACAAGTTCAAAGACACTGTCAGATTCTGCTAAACAATATATAGATCAAAACAGGGGAAAAAGTTTTTATATTGTTGGGGGAGAAGGAGCAATATCAAATTCTATTGCAAGCTATATAGGAAACTGTGAAAGATTGGCTGGAGTCGATAGATACGAGACAAATACAGCAGTAATAAACTCATTTTTGAAAAAGGGATACGTAAATATGAGTACAGTTTACGTGGCAACAGGTTCTGGATTTTCAGATGCACTTTCCGGCTCTGCAGCCGCAGCTCAGACCGATTCGCCTGTTGTTATTGTAAACAGTAACAGTATAAATCAGCAGAGTATGATAAAAACGAATATATCTTCTGTGAAATCAATAAAAATAATTGGAGGAATAGGTGTAGTTAGTGATGCAATGGTACAGAGACTTATAAATGGTAAAAATATAGTGGTAACGTTGGATCCGGGTCATGGAGGATATGATCCAGGAGCAATTGGACCAGGGGGAAGCATGGAAAAAAATTTAACTTTGTCCATAGCATTGAAAATTGGGAAAATTCTTCAGCAAAATGGAATAAGCGTAACATACACTAGGACGAGTGACAAAGTATCCTGGCCATCCAATGTAAGTGAAGATTTGCAGAAGAGATGTGACATATCTGATGCAGCCGGTTCGGATTATTTTGTATCCATACACATGAATAGTGCTGAAGCCAGCAGTGCGAGTGGAACGGAGACTTATTACTATAGTTCCAGTGAAAATGGGAAGGAGCTGGCACAATATATACAATCCAGTCTTGTACAGGCTATAGGTTCCACAGACAGGGGAATAAGGACAGCCAATTATTATGTTATAAAAAATACTGCTGCACCGGCTGTGCTTGTAGAGGTAGGTTTTATAAGCAATCCACAGGAAGAAAAACTTTTAAACAGTGATGATTTTCAAAAAAAGGTTGCAACAGGCATAGCAAATGGGATAATGAAAAAAATACAGCAGGATAATTGAGGTTGTAGGTTGTCTTAATATGAAACCATAGATTATTATATTATCAAAATGATACCGAATTGTATCATTTTGATAATAATTTTTTATAAAACGAGATAAAATAAGCTCTGAGAATGTGGTATAGATTTTGCTTTAATTATTAGTGTATAAAGTTTAATTGGAGGGGATTATTATGCATATTCCAGATAATTATTTGAGCCCATCTACTTGCGCTGTCATGTTTGCAGTTATGATTCCCGTATGGATGAGAGCTTCAAAAAAAGTAAAGAAAGAAATAACTAAGAAGAAATTGCCTGTTCTTGGTGTCTGTGCTGCTTTTTCATTTTTGATAATGATGTTTAATGTACCGGTGCCTGGTGGGACAACAGCCCACGCAGTGGGAGGAACACTGGCAGCTATACTTCTAGGACCTCACGCAGCTGTAATTTGTGTAACTATAGCATTGCTAATTCAGGCTCTTTTCTTTGGAGATGGAGGCATACTTGCCTTTGGTGCGAATACTTTCAATATGGCATTTGTAATGCCATTTGTAGGATATACTATCTATAGGTTTGCAAAATCCAGATTGAAAAATGAAAAAGGAGAATACATAGCGGCTTTTATAGGTGGTTATGCAGGAATTTTGGTAGCAGCCTTTGTAGCATCTATAGAATTTGGTATACAGCCAATGCTATTTAAGGATATAAATGGTGCACCACTTTACTGTCCTTATGGATTGAATATATCGATACCTGCAATGATATTGCCACATCTTTTAATTGGAATTATAGAAGGCGGTATTACGGCAGCTGTGCTTGCGTATGTTAAAAAGGTATCACCTGGGACAATATATGAAGATAAATGTTCAAGTAGAAAACCTCTATATGGGCTTTTAATCATTCTCATAGCATTGTGTCCGATTGGATTGCTGGCAGAGGGAACTGCCTGGGGCGAATGGGGTTCTGAAGAAATAAAGGGGCTTGTAGGATATATTCCTGAAGCATTCAAGCATGGTTTTAATTATAATGCTGTAGCGGCAGATTATTCAATATCTGGTATGAATGATGTTGCAGGCTACATTATATCTGCTGTAGGAGGAGTAGCAATTATACTTATATTGGTTAAGATATTGTCTTCATCAAGAAAAGAAAACAATAATTCTTAAGAAGTTAATGGAAAGATGTACAATGTACATCTTTCCATTAACTTTTATAAAATGATCTTAGAGCATCAGTCAATATGTCTATATCTTTTTTTGTATTGAAGTATCCTAGGCCTATTCTTATTGCACCTGTATTATAAGTTCCCATGATTTTATGCGTTGTAGGGGAACAATGAAATCCGACCCGTACCATTATATTATATTTTTTATCTAACTCAAAGCCTATTTCATCACAGGGAATGCCCTCTATATTAAAAGAAATAACCCCAACTATTTTGTCGGCATTTTTTGGACCGTATATTTTTATTCCAGGTACACTGGACAATTTATATAATGAATATTGTATGAGTTCACTTTCCTTTTTCCTAATTGATGCTATACCTATTTTGTTTATATAGCTGATTCCTTCTAGGAGTCCGGCTAAACCTACTACATTCAATGTACCTGCTTCAAATTTATTAGGGAGATAATCGGGTTGATACGGATATTTCGAATCAACTCCTGTACCACCGGCTTTCAATGGATTTATGTCCTTATCGCAATTTATAATAAGTCCTCCGGTGCCTGTTGGACCTAAAAGACTCTTATGACCTGTGAAGGCCAGCAAGTCTATATTGTCATTTTTTATATCTATTGGGTAAGCACCTGCTGTTTGCGCACTGTCTACTAAAAATGGTATTCCATGACTTCTTGCTATTGCTCCAATTTTATTTATAGGTTGAATTGTACCGAGCACGTTGGATGCATGGCTGAAAATAATTAATTTTGTATTTGGCTTTATTAACGATTCCATTTCATTTATATTTGGTATTCCGCTGCTGTTGCAGGAAATGGTGGATATATGTATGTTTCTATTTTTTTCAAGTATTTTTAAGGGCCTCATGACAGAATTATGTTCAATACTACTTGTAATTACATGATCTCCATATTCAAGAATTCCATTTATTGCAAGATTCAATGCTTCAGTAACGTTGTAGGTAAAAACCACATTTGAGGGTTTATCAAAATTAAATAGTCTGCATAAGCTGTTCCTGCAATTATATACTAATTTATCAGCTTCTATTTCAGATTTATATGCTCCTCTTCCTGCGGTTGCACCTATATTTTTCATAAAATGGTACATTTTATCTGCAACTACATTTGGCTTTGGATATGACGTAGCTGCATTGTCTAAGTATATGCCCATGTTATCCACTCCTTTGCTATTTTAATTATACTATTAAATATTAAAATGAAAAATTCTTTCAGTCCAAATTTTATTTTCAAGTTGCATATTCCTATGTTATTATATATTAAACAGGTGCTTTATGATAATTGTATAAGGAGTGATATAATTGGAAAAAATTTGTTATAATAGTACAAGAGGATTGAAACAAGATTCATCCGCATCATGGGCTATATTAAATGGAATTGCAAAAGATGGCGGACTTTTTGTGCCTGATCAGATACCTTTTATAGGAAATAAATTGGAAAGATGTATACATATGGGTTATAAAGAATTAGCTCTATTTATAATAAGCAAATTCTTTACAGATATAGATAAAAAAGAACTGTCTGATTGTATAGATAAAGCATATGACAATAAATTTGAATGTGATGAAATAGTTCCACTAAAAAAGACAGAAGAGGCTTTCTATCTGGAATTGTATCATGGACCTACTCTGGCATTTAAGGACATGGCACTTTGTCTTCTTCCATATTTAATGAAAGTTTCAGCAGAAAAACAAAATTTAAATAAGGAAATAGTTATACTTACAGCCACTTCTGGGGATACAGGGAAAGCTGCTCTCCATGGATTTGCTGATGTTGATGGTACAAAGATAATTGTATTTTTCCCGAAAGACGGGGTAAGTGAGATACAAAAAATGCAGATGATAACTCAAAAAGGTAAAAACACAAAGGTAATTGGTATAGACGGAAATTTTGATGATGCTCAGAGTGAAGTGAAGAAAATTTTCAATGAAAATGAGTTGAAAAATAAACTAGAGGAAAATGGTTATGTGTTTTCTTCAGCAAATTCTATAAATATAGGTAGGCTTATTCCTCAAGTTGTCTATTACTTTTATGGATATATGGAACTAGTTAGGGAAGGTGAAATAAAATTTGGTGACAAAATAAATTTTGATGTTCCAACAGGAAATTTTGGCAATATATTGGCTGCCTATTATGCAAAAAAAATGGGACTTCCTATAAACAAGCTTATATGTGCATCAAATGATAATAAAGTTTTATTCGATTTTTTGTCTACAGGTACATATGATAAAGTAAGGGATTTCATTGTTACTATATCACCATCTATGGATATACTTGTATCGAGTAATCTTGAGAGGCTTTTGTATGATATAAGTTCTAAAGATACTGATTTAGTAATGAGATTAATGGGCAATTTAAATAAAAAAGGGAAATATACTATTACCGACAATATGAGAGATGAATTAAAATCATTTTATGGAGGATTTGCTAGTGAAAAAGATACAATGAGTTCCATAAGATATAATTTTCAAAATTATAATTACTTGATGGATACGCATACTGCCGTAGCTCATTCAGTTTATGAGAAATATGTGAATAATACTGGTGACAAGACAAAGACTATAATAGTTTCGACTGCTAGTCCATATAAATTTACGAAGTCAGTTATGACTGCATTGAATGAAAAATATGGCAGCTATAATGATATGGAACTTATAGATATTATGAGTAAGGTTTCAGGACTTAAGGTTCCAGATGCTTTACAGGCTTTGAAAAAAGATAGTATCATTCACAGAAGTGTATGTAAAAAGCAGGAAATGAAAAATGAAATTATAAAATTCCTCTTGTATAATAATTGATAAAATGGTCTATTTATCTCTTCTTATTTATGTTATATATTTGATGAACTTACATTTTCACAAAATACTGACAGTGCTTTTAATAGGGGAGAAGAAGTTTTATGGTTATGTCATTATTGGAAAAGTATAGTCAATTGAAAAAAGAATATGAGGATTATCAAGAAATGGCTGAAGATACTATGCAGAAACAGAGTAAAAAAATTATTGAATTAGATAAAAAGTTGGATATGATGTCATTGATAGTTGAAATAAGCCAATATGTTAATAAATATCTTGAAGATGGTGAGATAGTTTCAACTGTAAATGATATAATGATTGGGATTCTAGGAGTGACTTATTCAAGTATATACTTAGTTGAAAATAGAAAATTGAAATTAAAAGTTTCAAATTTAAAAAATACAAAGCATCATCAGAGTGTATATAAATTCAACCAAGGAAATGTAACCAAACCTAAAATTAATTTGACAAATTCAAAAAGTAATATATATTTGGGTAAGGAAAATCTGGAAATTCACTCAGCTATATTTATTCCAATATATTTGCAGGATGACCTTTTAGGTGCTATTGTAGTTGAGCATAATATATATAACTATCTAAATATGGATCATATAAAATTATTGATTGCTGTTAGTAATCAAATTGCAATGTGTATAGAAAATAATCGACTTTACAATCAGATAAAAGAAAATTCCCAAAGGGATTTTCTGACAGGACTCTTTAATAGAAATTATTTTTTCTCTGTAATAAGCGACGAGATAAAAAATTGTGAATCTAGTTTTGCAATTGTAATGATAGATATAGATAACTTTAAAAACTGCAATGATACTTTTGGACATCAATATGGAGATAAGGTGTTGAGACTGGTAAGTAGTATTATTAAAGATAACCTTAGAAATGAAGATATTGTGGCCAGATACGGAGGGGAGGAAATTATAGTTTATATGTATGATGTTAAGAAAGAAGAGGATGTGTACCGGAGAATGTGCAGTATAAAAAGCAAGATAATGGATACACCTATAAATTATGGAGAAATTTCTTCTCATGTGACTGTTTCTATGGGCATAAGTGTATCTAAGGCTGACAATAATGATATAGAGAGCTTGATAAGGGAAGCAGATGTAAATTTGTATAGAGCAAAAAATTCAGGAAAAAATAAAGTAGTTATCTAAAAAGGTGATAGTTTATGGTTACAAAATGGACAGATGAACAAAAGAAGGCAATATTTACTGAAAAGTCAAATCTTTTAGTAGCTGCAGGAGCAGGAGCTGGTAAAACTGCAGTTCTTGTGCATAGAATAATAAGAAAGGTAATCAGTGAAGATTCAGATATTGATATAGACAGGTTACTTGTTGTAACTTATACAAATGCAGCAGCATCTGAGATGAAAGAAAGGATAGGAGAGGAGATTCAGAAGAATTTAGAAGAAAATTTCCAGTCAAAGAAACTTCAAAGGCAACTTACACTTTTAAATCAGTCAAATATTATGACTATGCATTCTTTTTGCCTTAAAGTTATTAGAGACAATTTCCATCTGATAGATCTTGATCCGAATTTCAGGGTAGCAGATAATGAGGAGATTATACTTTTGAAGCAGGAGTCAATTTCAGAACTTTTTGAAGAAAAGTATGACTGTAATGATAAGAATTTTCTTCTACTTGTGGATTCCTATGGCGATAAAAGTGATTCTAAAGTTAAGAATATGGTTTTAGATTTATATGAATTTGTCCAAAGTGTACCATGGCCACAGAAATGGCTTAATTGGGCTGCTGAAAGTTTTAACTTGGATAATAATTTTAATTTTGAAACCTCAAAGTGGTCGGGTATGATTATTTCAAATTTAAAAGTTGAGGTTAAGGGTCTAATATATAAGTTAAAAAGTGCAATTGAATTAATACACATGGATTCAGAACTTAAAACATATGAAAGTACTTTTTATAGTGATATTTATAATTTTGAGGATCTGTTGGGATTGAAGCAGTGGAAAGAAATAGCCGAAAAAATTAAGAATTTTAAATTTGATAGATTTGCTTCACTGAAAGGCGTAAACTATAATGATGAAATAAAACAAAAAGTAGTTAAAATGAGAAACGACGTAAAAAAATCAGTGAAACGAATACAAAGTAGTATATTTGGATATACAGATAATATTGCTAAAAGTATAAAGGATATTTATCCTCTTATGAGATGCCTGGTTGATATTGTAAGCGATTTTGAAAGTAAATATTCATCCAAAAAGCGGGAAAGGGATATAGTGGATTTTAACGATATAGAACATTTCTGCCTGGACATATTGACATGTAATAAAGGTGAAAATGGGGAAATATTACCTTCTGATACCGCGATTTATTATAGGAACTTTTTTGAAGAAATATTGATAGATGAATATCAAGACAGCAATGCAGTTCAGGAAGTTATAATAAATATGATAAGTAGAAAAGGTGAGCTTCCAAATCTGTTTATGGTTGGAGATGTAAAACAAAGCATATACAGATTTAGACAGGCAAGGCCGGATTTGTTTATGGAAAAATATAATAGTTATTCTGATAATGACGGAGAAAAAGATAGAAAAATAAAATTATTTAAAAATTTTAGAAGCAGATCTCAAATAATAGATGGAGTAAATTTTATATTCAAGCAGATAATGTGTAAAGAAGTAGGCGAGCTTGAATATGATGAAGAAGAGGAGCTCAAAAGTGGAGCAACATATCCAGAAGCTTCAGAGGAAAAAGGTATATTTGAAAATGAAAGTATAGAACTTCATTTAATAGACAAAATGACAGAAAAAGACAACGAAGAGAATCTGGATGATATTCAAATTGAAGCAAGGTTGGTAGCAGATAGGATAAAGTCACTGGTAAATACAGGAGATGGGGAAAATAGAAAAGTATATGACGGGGACATAAAAAGTTATAGACCAATAAAGTATAAAGATATAGTCATTTTAATGCGTGCTACAAAGAATTGGTCACCTATAATGGTAGAAGAATTGAATAATTTAGGAATACCCGTCTTTGCTGATACATCAACAGGCTATTTTGAAACCATTGAAATAAGGACAATTATGAGTCTTCTTCAAATAATAGATAATCCTATCCAGGATATACCTTTGATATCTGTACTTCGTTCACCTATAGAATCATTTTCACCGGAAGAACTTATAGATATAAGAATTGTAAATAAAAATATTCCATTTTATGAGGCGCTTAAGAGCTGTATGTCCGGCTCTTCAGAGGAGTGTTCTATAGATAATATAGAAGATAATCTTAAAAATAAAGTGAATAATTTTATGATGAGATTAAATAATTGGAGAAAAAAAGTTATACATATGCCAATAGATGAATTTCTATGGTATCTATATACGGATACAGGATATTATGGATTTGTAGGTGCCATGCCAGGAGGTACCCAGAGACAGGCGAATTTAAGAATGTTGTTTCAGAAAGCAGAGCAATATGAAAAAAGTAGTTATAAAGGACTTTTTAATTTTATAAATTTTATAAGTAAGCTTAGAAGTGGCAGCGGAGATATGGGTAGTGCCAGGATATTGGGTGAAAATGAGAATGTAGTCAGGATAATGAGTATACACAAGAGCAAGGGACTTGAATTTCCTGTAGTTATTCTGGCAGGGGCGGGCAAGAATTTCAATATGATGGATATGAATAAACCAGTGCTTTTCAATGAACAATTGGGACTCGGACCTGATTATGTAGATCCTGAAAGAAGAATACGATACCCTACTGTCATAAAGCAGATGTTGAAGAGCAGAATTAAAATTGAAACTCTTTCAGAGGAAATGAGGATACTCTATGTAGCTTTTACGAGGGCGAAGGAAAAGCTTATTATAACAGGTATGGTGAACAATCTTGAAAAAACTTGTAGAAAATGGTGTGAGGAGTCAATTGTTGATGAACATAAGATCCCTGAATATGCACTTTCTAATGCACATAATTATCTTGACTGGATAGGAGATGCTCTTGTCAGACACAGGGATGGTGAGACCATCAGGAAAGCAGCTTCTTACGAAGCTGATGCTGATTTTATATTAAATGATTGTTCAAAGTGGAGTATTGATTTGTGGAAAAAAGAGGACTTTTTTAAAGAGTCAGAGGATGATTCTGAATACGATATGATAAATCATATTAAAGAGAGGGCTGCAGATGAGGATAGGAGCGAATACTATGAAAAAATAATTGAGAGGCTCAACTGGAAATATAAATATTATGAAGCTTCTAAAATTCCTGCAAAATTTTCAGTATCGGAATTGAAAAGGAAGTTTGAAATTATTGACAGAGAAGATAGCGGGGAATTCATGGAAGGCATAAATCTCAAAAGACCACATTTTATTGATGGAGAAAGCAGAATATCTCCCGCTGAGAGAGGAACACTTGTTCATCTCGTCATGCAGCATATAGACATACATAAGATTGATTCAGAAAGTGCTGTAAAGCAGCAAATACAGAATCTTGTAGCCAGAAAATTTATTACTGAAGAGGAGAGTAAGGTAATTTCTGCATATAAAATATTTAGATTTTTTAATTCTAATCTTGGTATTAGAATGAGGAAAGCTGAAAATTTATATAGAGAAATTCCATTTTATATGCAGACAGACAGTGGAGATATATATGAGGATTTACCTGAATACATAGGTAAGAAGGAAAAAGTAATTATACAGGGAATAATTGACTGCTATTTTAAAGAGGAAGACGGGATTGTACTTGTGGATTATAAAACTGATTATGTAGAAAATCCTGAAATTATTAGGGATAGGTATAAAATACAAATTGACTATTATTCAAAGGCACTTGAAAAAATGACGGACATAAAAGTTAAAGAAAGGTATTTATATTTATTTCATAAAAATATGCAGCTTGAGATTTAATTATGGGAGGGATTAAAATGGAAAAAGTAGCTGATAAATTTTTAAGATATGTTAAATTTGATACTAGATCAAGTGAGGAATCTGACAGTGTTCCGACTACTGAAAAACAGCTAAAACTTGGCAAACAGCTTTCAGAAGAGTTAAGAGGCATGGGAGTCGAGAATGTATCTTTAGATGGAAATGGGTATGTAATGGGTACACTGAGAGGTAATGTAGATGGGAAGGCACCGACTGTAGGATTTATTTCCCATATGGATACAAGTCCTGAAATCTCAGGAAATAATGTAAAACCAAAAATAATTGAGGATTACGATGGAAAGGATATAATCCTAGATGATAATGGTAATATAGTATTGAAAATTGAAGATTTTCCGGAGATCGTAAAATATAAAGGCAAGACCTTAATAACTACAGATGGCAATACATTACTTGGAGCAGATGATAAAGCTGGTGTGGCAGAAATAATGACGGCAGTGGAATATATTATAAATCATCCTGAAATGAAACATGGAGATATTAAAATAGCTTTCACACCGGATGAGGAAGTTGGAAAGGGTCCAGATCATTTTGATGTTGAAAAATTTAATGCCAAATTTGCATATACAATAGATGGAGGTGAACTTGGAGAACTGGAATTTGAAAATTTTAATGCAGCGTCTGCCAAAGTTAAGATTAAAGGTAGGAATGTGCATCCAGGATCTGCAAAGAACAAAATGATAAATTCAATACTTATTGCCAGCGAATTTATGGAGATGTTTCCCAAGGAGGAGACCCCTGCAACTACAGAAGGATATGATGGATTTTACCATATTGTTTCTATAAATGGTGAAGTGGAGGAAACGGATTTATCTTATATAATAAGGGACTTTGACAGAAATAATTTTGAAAGAAGAAAAAAATTTATTGAGAAGTGTGCATCTGTGATTTCCAATAAATATGGTAGAAATATTATAGAAATTGACATAAAAGATCAGTATAGCAATATGAAAGAAAAAATAGAGCCTGTTAAGTATATAGTGGATATTGCAGCTCAGGCTATGCGTGAAGCAAATATAGAACCCAAAATATCTCCTATAAGAGGTGGAACTGATGGAGCGAGGCTTTCTTTTGTAGGGCTTCCAACTCCTAATATATTTACAGGAGGGCATAATTTTCATGGAAGATATGAATATATTCCTGTATTTGCCATGGAAAAGGCTGTTGAAGTTATAGTAAATATAATAAAACTGGTGCCAAGATTATAATTTACTTCAATTCATGTAATAATTTTGCCTGAGATACATATAATATTAAAGTTAGACTTAATATTATATATTTATTACAAAAAGGGGTGAACATGAATTGAAAAATAATTTTATAATAACAATGGATGTAATAGAGGAATGTCTTAGAGAGTGCTTTGAGGGCAATGAGAATAACAAGGAAGAAAAATCAAACTCTGCTAATAAAAAATAACAGAGCTTGTTAAAATTGTCTGAGTATATTTAGTGTATAGCTGTTAACTGCTTTGCTGCAGAAGTTATGTCCTTACTTCCAAGTATTGCAGATACAACGGCTATACCATCTATACCTGTTGAAAATACTTCTTTGAAGTTGTTCTGTCCTATACCTCCAATGGCAACTGCAGGTATGTTTATACTGTTATAAATTTTATTGAGACCTTCTATTCCTATAGGGATATCTATGTCTTTTTTGGTTCCGGTATTAAATATAGTACCTATGCCAAGGTAATCAGCACCGCCATTTTCAGCTTCAACAGCTTCTTCTATGTTTCCGACAGATATACCTATTATCTTATTGATACCTAGTATTTTTCTGGCTATGTCAAGGGGAATATCGGTTTGACCTAAATGTACTCCATCTGCATCAATAGCTTGAGCTATATCTAGTCTGTCATCTATTATGATTGGAATTTTATAATACTGTGTAATTTCCTTGACTTCAAGTGCTATTCTATAAAATTCTCTTGAAGATGCATTTTTTTCTCTTACTTGAACTAAGGTAACTCCACCTAGTATTGCCTCTTCAACGGCCTTTTTCAAGGGCTTTGATCCAATGAATCTCCTATCCGTTACCAGATATAAATTATAATTTATTCCCATAATATTTTTTCACCTTTCCTTAGTTTATCACAGTCCAATTCATATATTGAATCTATTAATTTTACCCTGAAGCTTCCAGGAGCTTTTGCGTATTTAAAGGCTTCCTCAGCAGCTATATTCATTGATAGTATAGCTGCAGTTGCAGCAATAAAATTATCTTTACAAGCTCCAGCAGCTGCACCGCAGAGTGCACCTAGCATACATCCTGCACCAGTTATTTTGGTGAGCATATTTGTACCATTTTGTATTATGGCACTTTCTTTGCCGTTTGTTATGAAATCTTCTTTACCTGTTGCGGCTACAGTGCAATTATACTTTCTGGCAAGTCTTATGCAACTTTCCATTGCTCCTTCGGAACCATCTAAAGAATCCACGCCTTTTACATTTGAGGATTTTCCTGCAAGAAAATTTATTTCTCCTATATTTCCTTTTATAATATCTATTTTGCCAACCTCAAAAATTCTGTTTATGACCTGAATTCTTTTAGGAATAGCAGCGCAAGCTACTGGATCGAGCACTACTGGAATATCATTTATTTTTGCAGATTCTACTGCAAGTATTACTGAAGTTTCTTGTTCTTTATTCAAAGTGCCTAGATTTATATAAAGTGCCTGTGATATTTTTACAAAGTCAAATACTTCATCATAGGCTTCACACATGGCAGGTGAAGCACCATAAGAGAGAAGTATATTTGCGCAGTCGTTAATTGTAACATGATTTGTAATACATTGAACCAGTGGAACTTTTTGCCTTACTTGAAGCAATACATTTAAAACTCTTTCCAAATTTGAATTATTCATTATAATTTCCTCCCAGCTTATGAATTGAGAATTCCAGGTATTATTTATAGGAAATTCCTGCTTTTTTGTACAGTTCTACAAAATGTCCTAGAGGACCTACACCATGGCCTATGGGAAAGGAATTTTCTATAGCTTTTGTTATATACTTTTTGGAGTTCAAAACTGCCTGCTCTAAATCAAATCCCCTGGCTATATATGAGGTTATGGCAGAAGACAAAGTACAACCAGTTCCATGAGTATTATTGGTGTCTATTCTGTTGCATTTTATGCATGATATTTTGTTATTGTACAACAAGATATCATTTGCATCCTCTTGTCTGTGCCCTCCTTTTACAAGTACATGTCTACAACCAAGTTGTTTTATTTTGAAGGCTGCTTTTATCATATCATCTTCATTTGATATCTTTATTCCTGATAGTACTTCCGCCTCTGGTATATTTGGAGTTACCAGATCTGCTATGCTTATTAGATATTTTAATTGATTCTGTGCTTCTTTTTTTAATAGAAAGTAGCCACTCTTTGATATCATTACGGGATCAAGTACTATGTTTTTAACTTTATATTCTTTTAATAGTCTATATATTACTGATATGGTTTTGCTGTTTGATACCATGCCTATTTTTACAGCATTAACTTCTATATCATCAAATATTGATCTAATCTGAGCTTCAACGATTTCAGGAGATGCTTCCATTACACTTTGTACTCCAACTGTATTTTGAGCTGTTATAGCTGTAATAGCGCTCATTCCAAATACACCGATTGCACTCATTGTTTTTAAATCAGCCTGTATTCCGGCACCACCCGAACTATCAGAACCGGCAATAGTCAGCACTTTTTTCATTGCGGTCACCTCTTGCTTTCCATAGTAAATTTAAAATGAAAGGTGTACTGCTGAAGAAGCAATACACCTTTTGAAATCCTAAAATTATGTAAATTATTATACAAAATGTTTCCTACGCCAGCCTTAACTGGATCAGGTTCAAAGAGTTAGATGTAAATCTTCTCAGCTTTTAAAAGCACCCCTACAATATATTACGTTATCACTATTAATTCTACTACAAATAGATAAATTTGCAACTTATATTTAAGAACCTATTTTATGAAAAAGTTTTAGCCCCAGAGCTATCATTCCAGAAGTTATCATGGGACCTACAGGAACGCCACCCAAAAATGCTGCAGCAAGGACTGCACCAAGTATAAGAGCTGGCATAATTTCACTATGTCCCTGTATGGTCAAGTACTGCATTCCCAATCCACTTAGGTATGTAGTAAAAAGTGAAATTAAGAGGGCAAATATTCCAAACCAGGATGTGAACACATTTTTTATGGCCATATATTTTACACTACCATTTGCTATAGGTATTAAAATGGATATTAGTAATATTATCAATCCCCATGATAAACCATTTTCTTGTAGAGACGGAAATACATATTTATCTATATTAAGAAGTTTTAAAATTAGGAGTATACAACTTGCGATAGCCACAGAATTGGCTTTTCCAAGAACTGAAACTGCCAGTATTATAACAAGAATTATTGTTGATTCCACTATTATCATCTCCAAATTTGAAAATTAATTTCATACTATATATTTTTATGTATACTGCATTAATATTATGTTTAAATTACGTTTTTATTAATAAAAACCACAAATTATTTATAAATACTACTTAATATACTTTAAATTATTGCAATTTAATATTATAATTATTTATAAGCTACTAAATTCAAGGTGGAGATTTGATGGAAGATATAGTTGATGTGAAGATAGAAGATATCTTAGAAAAATATCCTAGTACGAAAAATTTTTTTATATCTATAGGAATTAATAATGTCGATACTTCAATGACAGCCAGAAAAGTTATATCTGGTTTAGATGAAATGTACCTTGAAAGTATGGGTTACAACAGCAATCAAATTTTGAGTTATTTTGAAGATTTTATTGAAAAGATGAGGAAAATAAAAGATATGAACAGCTGTAATATTAGATCGGTAACTGTAATAGGAGGACATGACAAGTCAGGAAAAGATGAAGGATCAGAATTGACATTTAGATGTGGGGAAGTAGTTTGTATAGTTGGACGGACTGGTTCAGGAAAGAGCAGGCTTCTTGAGGATATAGAATGTCTTGCACAAAATGATACTCCAACAGGAAGGCAGATACTTATAAACGGCAAAGTACCTGAAGAGAAAGACAGATTTTCTTTGGACAATAAGATGGTTGCGCAGCTTTCACAAAATATGAATTTCATAATGGATGTTACCGTAGAAGAATTTATTGAAATGCATGCAGAAAGCCGAATGATATGCAATCCCTGTGAAATTGTGAAGTCGATAGTAAAATGTGCAAATGATCTTGCAGGAGAAAAATTTTCAAAAGATGCTCCAATAACCCAGCTAAGTGGTGGACAGTCCAGGGCTCTTATGATTGCCGACACGGCATTGCTCAGCAGATCGCCTATAATATTGATTGATGAGATAGAAAATGCAGGAATAGACCGTAGAAAGGCTATTGAAACACTTCTCAAAAAGGATAAAATTATTTTTATGTCAACTCACGATCCGATTTTGGCACTTATGGGTAATACGAGAATTGTGATAAAAAATGGAGGAATATACAAGGTTATAAAGATAGATAAAAATGAGAAAAAAAATTTAGAGCCTCTTGAATATATTGATAGTAAGCTGCTGAAAATAAGAAACAAATTGCGGGATGGAGAAATAATAGATTTTGATATAGGCAAATATTTTAAATATAAGGATTAGAAAAGGAATGATTTAATTGAGATTAATAACAGTCGCAGGTCCGCCTTCTTCCGGGAAGACGTCAGTTATTTTGAAAACTATAAACAACTTAAAAGACATGGGATCCAGGGTAGGGGTCGTAAAATTTGATTGTCTGTCTACGTATGATGATGATTTATACAGAAAAGCCGAAGTTGATGTTAAGGTTGGAATTTCTGGTGGATTATGCCCTGATCATTTTTATGTAAGTAATATAGAGGATTGTGTAAAATGGGGATTCAGTAAAAAATTTGACTACCTCATAACTGAGAGTGCAGGTCTGTGTAATAGATGTTCGCCACATATCAAAGAAGTTCTTTCAATTTGTGTTATAGATTGTCTATCGGGAATAAATACACCAAAGAAAATAGGGCCTATGCTTAAATTTGCAGATATTGTGGTTATAACAAAAGGAGATATAGTTTCCCAGGCAGAAAGGGAAGTATTTTCATTTCATGTAAAACAGGCAAATCCGAGAGCTAAAATTGTATTTGTAAATGGTATAACAGGTCAGGGAGCTTTTGAATTGGGAATGAATTTTAAATATTCTCATGAAATCAAGGATTTTAATGGAAAAAGTCTAAGGTTTACTATGCCGTCTTCAATATGCTCCTATTGTCTAGGTGAAACTAAAATAGGAATTCATTTTCAAATGGGCAGTGTAAAAAAGATGAATTTTTAAAAAATTTATGAATATTTATTGACATTGATTTAAATTTATAGTAGACTTATTTTCAATAGGTAAAGATAAAGGTTATGACAAGAGCAAGTAAGTATGTAATGTGTTTTAAAGAGAGTAGGAGTTGGTGTGAATCCTATAGGCATACGTATTGAAACTCATCTTGAAACTGCAGGTTGAATATCAGTAAACTGTGCCGGTTATATAAAACCGTTATTTTAATTAAGTAAAAAATTGGGTGGTACCGCGGCAGATTTTTCGCCCCAGCGAAATGAATCTGTTTTTTTTATACCCAAATTTGGAGATTGTATTTAATTGTTTTAAATTAAGAATTTTCATAATTTCAATTAATATATAAATTCATAAAATTAAGATGAATTATATTTTCTACATAGTTGTAGAGGTGTGACAGCACACCTATTTAAAATTTATAAAATGGATGGGTGAATAAGTGATGGATATTATAGTTTTAATTAAACAAGTTCCTGATATGGAAAAAGTAAAATTTGATAGGGAAAAAGGAGTAGTAGATAGGAAATCTGCTGGAACAGAAATTAATCCCTTTGATTTAAATGCACTTGAAACTGCAGTTCAAATAAGTGAAAAAATTGATGCAAAAGTTACAGCTATAAGTATGGGACCACCGAGTGCAGAACAGGCTTTGAAGGAATGTATTGCAAGGGGAGCAAATGAAGGAATATTAATTAGCGATGCAAAATTTGGAGGATCAGATACCAAAGCTACATCATTTATACTGGCAAGTGCTATTAAGAAAATTGGCAATTGTAGTTTGGTAATTGCTGGCGAAAAAACTGTAGATGGTGATACAGGCCAGATTGGACCTGAAGTTGCTGAATTTTTGGACATACCTCATGCAAGTTATATAAGTAAAATTACAGATGCAAATGATGATAACATAAAAGTTTGTTCAGAAATATGGGAAGGAACTTATTTGAAAAATATGAAGCTGCCTGCATTGATTACAGTTACAAAAGACATCAATGAACCAAGACTCCCTTCATTCAAGAGTAAAATGAAGGCAAGGAAGGCGGAAATAAAAGTTATAAAATTTGATGATTTAAGTGAATATCTGGATAATGATAAAGTCGGATTCAAAGGATCACCCACAAAGGTCAAGAAAATAGAAGTACCACAGATAGAAAAAAGACAGGGAAAAATCTACAGAGAAGCGGATTCTGAAAAGGCAGAAGAAGAACTTATAAGTTTATTCATGAAAAAGAAGGTTTTGGAGGTAGATGTTTAATATGGATAAAGAATATAATGGTATACTTGTATTTGCAGAGCAAAAAAAAGGAAAAATTCATAGAGTAAGTTATGAGTTAATTGGAAAGGCTAGACAACTTGGAGATAAATTGAATGTTCCCGTATACAGCGTACTCTTAGGACCAGAAGGTATGGAACCTGAGGAACTCATATATAGAGGGGCTAACAAGGTGTTTTATTCAGCTGATGATGTTTTTAATCAACCAGAAGAGTTAATTTATGAAACTAATTTGGAGAGCCTTATAAAAAAAGTAAAGCCTGAAATTTGTCTTATCGGAGCAACGACACTTGGAAGGTCTATAGCACCAAGGCTGGCGGCGGCTCTGGGTACTGGATTAACGGCAGATTGTACAGGACTGGAAATAGATGAAGATGGGAAGCTTGTTCAAATAAGGCCTGCTTTCAGTGAGAATATACTGGCTCACATAAAGACAGATACCTATCCGCAGATGGCGACAGTGAGGTATAAGGAATTTGATGAAAGCCTGAGAAACGATAAAAATAAAGGTGAAGTTGTTGTTATAGATCCGATAAAACCCAAAAATAAACTTGTAGAAGTACTAGATGAATTGAAGGCCCAGGATGTGGACATATCTGATGCTAATGTAGTTGTTGCAGCAGGGAAGGGTTTAAAAAAGGCTGAAGATATGAGCATGATTAAGGAACTGGCAGATCTGTTGGGAGGTTTGGTTGGTGCAACCAGAGAAATTGTAGATGACGGATTCATATCTAAGGACTTTCAAGTTGGGTATAGTGGAAATAGAGTAAAACCCAAAGTATATATAGCTTGTGGAATTTCAGGAGCTCCACAGCATATTGCAGGTATGAAAGAATCTGATTTCATAGTGGCAATCAACACAGATCCATCTGCTCCAATATTCAATGTGGCTGATTATGGAATAGTTGATGATATGTATAAAGTAGTACCGGATTTAATAAGAAAAATAAAACAAGGTAGTTTGCAAATAGCTAATTGTTAGATTGGAGTGTTAATATTGGGAAATAGTGTAATTGAGAATTCACAAAAAGAGGTAGAGGATAATTTAAAAAAAATCCTAGGAGAGGACTGGGTCACAAGTGATATGTCCCAGATACAGGGTTATTTGTATGACGAAACCGAGTCGCTTCTGCGACCAAGTGCATCGGAAAACTGCATAGTGGTCAAGCCTAAATCAGCACAGGAGGTATCAGATATCCTTAAATATGCAAATGAAATGCTCATACCTGTAACTGTAAGAGGCGGTGGTACAGGAGTTGTTGGTGGGGCTATACCTACTAAGCCTTCCATAATTTTATCATTGGAAAGGTTGAATAAAGTTGTAGATTTGGATGAAAAAAATTTGATGATCACTGTTCAAGCAGGGGTAACTCTTGCCCAGCTTCTTGAAGTGCTCAGCAATCAGGGAAAACTGTTCTTCCCTATACACCCGGGAGATGAGGGTGCACAGGTTGGAGGAATGGTAGTAACCAATGCAGGAGGGACAAGAGCTGTAAAACATGGGGTTATGAGAAATCATATTAAGGAACTGGAAGTAGTTTTACCTACGGGAGAAATAGTAAAGGTTGGTGGCAAGCTACTCAAGAATAACATGGGATATGATCTGCTCAACATGATGATTTCAAGCGAAGGAACACTTGGAATTGTAACTGAAGTTACATTAAGATTGTATGCTAGAAGTCAGTATTCAGGTACACTGATAGTTTCTTTCAATACAAGGAGGGAGGCCTGTGATTCAGTACCTCAAATAATACAGGAAGGAATTACGCCGTTGGCAGTAGAGTATATGGATAGAATTATTGCCAATAAATCGGCGGAGCAACTGGATACTTCATGGCCTGCTTCAAAGGGCTCTGTAGATTTGATATTTATAATTGATTCAGCTAATGAAGATGAACTCTATGCCAGCAGTGAGAAGATTGTAGATATATGTGAAAAAAATGGTGCGGTAGACAGTATAATAGCAGAGACACCAAAGGAGCAGAGGCATATACTTGAGATAAGGAGTAATGCCTATGGACCATATAAGGACAATATAGCAGATGCACTTGATATAGCAGTTCCACCTTCATCTGTACCTGATTTTCTGGATGATGTGGCGGAGTTTGCTAAGGAATATGGCAATTCAATAGTGTCTCTAGGACACATAGCTGATGGAAATATTCACAACTTCATTATGGGTGACAATGGGAAGTTACCTTCTTATTATGAAGAACTTAAAGAGAGGATGTATGAAACTGCTATAAAGTATGGAGGAACTGTAACAGCTGAACATGGAACTGGAAAAACGAGAAAGAAACATATGCCACTTCAATTTAGCAAAAAGGAAATTGATATTATGAATGGAATAAAGAAGGTTTTTGATCCTAATGGAATTCTTAATCCAGGGGATATAGTAGATTAAACAGGAACTGTAAGATAGATTTAATTTCTATCTTACAGTTCCTGTTATTATGTATACAATAAAAAATGCCTGAAATTATTTACGAATAATTTCAGGAAATCACACTTTTGGTGCCGATGGTCGGATTCGAACCGACACGCCCGAAGACACTTGATTTTGAGTCAAGCAAGTCTGCCAATTCCATCACATCGGCATAATCATTTAAATTATCTCAACAAGTAACAAAAAGTATAATATCATAAATGATATTTTACGTCAAGAGGCAATCTTAAATATGTTACAAAAAAATATATATAATATTTCATATCTAAAGTTTATTTTCTATGGAAATTAATGGTAATATGTAGTATAATTATAATAAATACGTATACTGATTATTCAGTGTAATATTTAATTAAAATAAAATGTCTAAATATACTATATAGGTTCTAAACGAGTATAAAAATAATATAATATAGGAATAAATAGGAAAAAATTTTAGCTGGATTTAATTAATATTAAGAGGAATATTTAAATATTATGTAGAATATAAATAATAAATTTTAATTGTGAGGATAATGATTATGGTAGATAAAAACATTTTTGGATTTCATTCTTCATTTTACTATTTTGGATTGGAACATTTATACGTAAGTATATGCCAATATATAAAATTGTGCATAGAAAAAGGTAATTTTATTTGTTTAATTGCAGATAGCAAAGTATGTAATGATGTTAAAAACTTTACTGGAATAGATAGGAATAGTAGTTTGCAGATACCAGATGTCTATAAAATAATTAATATATACAATTCTCTGGGTGAAACTGGAATGAGGGAAAAACTGTTGAAATATGAGAGTGCTATTACAAAGAGAGGATTTAAAGGACTGAGTTTTATAATAGATGTTGGTTATTTAATATCCGTCACATCTAAAAATGATTTCTTGAAAATTGATTGTGATATTACAAAAATTATTTCGAATACGAAATCATCTGTTATATGTACATATGATTTTGAAGATTATATAGGTAAGAGAAAGTTTATCGATGATGAAATTATTCGAAAATCCTATGAAAGTCATCCATATAGATTATACAAGAATAGATTGGTAAATTCAGAAGGATTATTTGCTGTCTAAAAGTATAAAAAAGAAGTTCTGCACGAATTAAAAAAGATGCGGAACTTCTTTATCCAATCTTATTTTGACATAGCTTCTTCAACAGCAACAGCAACGGCAACAGAAGCTCCAACCATAGGATTGTTACCCATTCCTATAAGTCCCATCATTTCAACGTGGGCTGGAACTGATGATGAACCTGCAAACTGAGCATCGGAATGCATCCTTCCCATAGTATCTGTCATTCCATAAGAAGCCGGGCCAGCGGCCATATTATCCGGATGAAGAGTTCTACCTGTACCACCACCTGAGGCAACTGAAAAATATTTTTTGCCAAGTTCAATACATTCCTTTTTATATGTTCCTGCAACTGGATGTTGGAATCTTGTCGGATTTGTTGAGTTACCAGTTATTGACACATCAACATTTTCATGATGCATTATGGCAACGCCTTCTCTAACGTCATCAGCACCATAGCATCTTACCTTTGCCCTTTCTCCGTCTGAATAGGCTATTTCTTTAACTATGCTGAGTTCACCTGTGTAATAGTTAAATTTAGTTTGAACATAAGTAAAACCGTTGATTCTCGATATTATGAAAGCGGCATCCTTTCCAAGACCGTTCAATATAACTCTAAGAGGATTTTTCCTTACTTTGTTAGCCGAGTTTGCAAGACCTATGGCTCCCTCAGCGGCTGCAAAGGATTCGTGACCGGCTAGGAATGCAAAACATTTGGTTTCTTCCCTTAAAAGCATTGCAGCTAGATTTCCATGACCAAGACCTACTTTTCTGTCATCTGCAACAGAACCCGGTATGCAAAATGACTGAAGACCCTCTCCTATAGCTTCAGCAGCTTCAGCAGCTTTGGTACAACCTTTTTTTATAGCTATTGCAGCACCAACCGTATATGCCCAACAAGCGTTTTCAAAGCAAATCTGCTGAACACCTTTAACTATATTGTAAGCATCAACTCCTTTTTCGTCACAAACGGTTTTAGCTTCTTCTATTGAGTTCATACCATATTTCTTTAATACAGGTATGATCTGATCTATTCTTCTTTCATAACTTTCAAATAATGCCATAATAATTTATCCCCCTGTTTCTTATTCTTCTCTTGGATCTATAATTTTTGCAGCCTGAGAATATCTTCCATATGTACCAGTAGCTTTTTTGATGGCCTCAGCAGGATCAGTACCCTTTTTTATCATGTCCATCATTTTCCCAAGGCTTATGAACTCATATCCTATTACTTCATTGTTTTTATCAAGAGCTATATGGTTTACATAACCTTCTGCCATTTCAAGGTATCTTGTACCTTTTGAATTTGTTCCATACATTGTACCTATCTGACTTCTTAATCCTTTTCCTAAATCTTCTAGACCTGCCCCTATTGGAAGGCCCCCCTCTGAAAAAGCAGTTTGAGATCTTCCATAAACTATTTGAAGGAACAGTTCTCTCATTGCCACATTTATTGCATCACATACAAGATCAGTGTTTAATGCTTCAAGTATGGTTTTCCCGGGAAGTATTTCAGACGCCATAGCAGCTGAATGAGTCATACCTGAACATCCTATAGTTTCAATCAGGGCTTCCTGTATAATACCTTCCTTAACATTTAAGGTAAGCTTACAGGCACCCTGCTGAGGCGCACACCAGCCTACACCGTGAGTTAATCCTGATATATCTTTAATTTCTTTAGCTTGTACCCATTTACCTTCTTCAGGAATTGGAGCAGGGCCGTGATTTGGTCCTTTGGCTACACAGCACATTTTGTCTACTTCTGTTGAATAAATCATATTTTATCTCCCTTCTTAAATTATAAATATTTTATGCGGTTTTATAATTATCCCGTAGGGGCTAAAACAATCCCATAAGAAATATAAATATTTTGTAATCAATATCATTCTATCAAACATATAATGTTATCTCAATAGATAGTGATGAAAAGTTTTAAATACAGCTAAAATTGTATAGAACTGAGATTCTGGGAGCAAAAATTTGATATAGATGATTCTTTTATTATATACAGTGATTTTTCCATATTTTCGGACAGATTTGTATTATTTCTTTTTAAATCTTCTTTTATACATTCATTACAATAACTGCAATAAGCATAATAATCTTTTCGTTCTCTGCAGTAAGATGAATAATACTGTCCACATAGTTCTATTACGTGTCTGCACAGATATAGATTACATGGATGGGGTCTTAATAAAAAATTTAATTTGCAACCTTTATCTCCTAAAAATGGACATAATTTAAAAAAGAGAGATTCATTAAAGCTCGTATTTTTTGTGTGAATTTTAATAAATTCCATATATTTGTTTTTAAAAAAAGTGCCCTGTATCATTATGGAATATTTTTTTATTATCGAGTTTGAAAGGGAAGCAAGATGCAATATAAAGTGTATATTGTTGTTGTCTATAATATTTTTTATATCTATCAATCTGTATTCAGGAAAATACCAGCAACATCCTCTGTTTTTGATATGGGTATATGAAGTAGATTCAAGTATTTTAGAACATTTTCCACATAGAGTACATTTAAATGCTGGAATATTGTTATTAAAATCGTAACTTAAAATCATTAAAATCAACCTTCCTCTATAATGATTTTAGTCCTTTTTGGAGATTTTTTAAAATGTATATAAAATATGAAAAATAGAACAAGTATGATTATTATACTTGTTTATAGGTGTATATTGTGTAAAATAGTACAGAGAGTATAAATTTAATATATAAGGATAGTAGTATTACAATAAAAAATAATGTGATAGAATATTACTAAAGCATTAATATATAAGGAGTAGTCAAATGACTGATGAGAAATTGTTAATATTGGATGGGCACAGTTTAATGAATAGAGCATTTTACGCACTGCCAGATCTTACAAATAGCGAAGGACTTCATACGAATGCAATTTATGGTTTTGTAAATATGCTTTTAAAAGTGAGAGAAGAAATAGTACCTGATTATGTAGTATGCACATTTGATAGAAGTGTGCCTACATTTAGACACAAAGAATACGGAGAATACAAAGCTGGAAGAAAAAAGATGCCTCCGGAACTTTCTGAACAGTTTCCTGTACTAAAAGAAATACTAAAACTTCTGTCTATAGATATATTTGAAATAGATGGTTTTGAAGCGGATGACATAATGGGAACTATTTCTGTATTTGCAGAAAAAAATGGTATAGAAGTATATATAGTTACAGGAGATAGAGATCTATTGCAGCTTGCTTCAGATAAAATAAACGTAGTTATAACCAAAAAAGGTATTACTGAAAAAGAAATATATGATAAAAATAGAATTGTAGAAGATTATGGAATAGCTCCAATTCAATTCATAGATGTAAAAGGTCTTATGGGGGATAATTCAGATAATATACCAGGTGTGCCTGGAATAGGACCTAAAACAGCACTTAAGCTTATAAAAGAGTATAAAGGACTTGAAAACGTGCTGAAAAATATAGATAATATAAAGGGAAAAAAACTTAAGGAAAACTTGACTGAATACAGAGAACAGGCTGTGTTTAGTAAAAAGCTTGCTACAATTGTGACTGATGTGCCTATAGATATAGATCTTAAATCAATAGAATCCAAAGACAATTATAATATTCTCGGCCTTAAAAATTTATTTGAAGAATTGGAGTTTAAATCTTTGATAAATAAGTTGCCTGGGATGAAGGATGTTCAACAAAAACAGGAATTTGATATTGATATTGAAATTGTTGATGATATTGATAAGTTTAAAGATCTGTTGAAATTTATAAAGACTTTTGATAATGAGAATAAGATAATGTATATAAATTTTGAGACACTGAGAGATGAAATATATTCGGAAGGCTATATTAATAGGATATTTATAAATTTTTATCAGCATAATTATGTAATCCCAATAAAATCTATACTGGAGGAGGATGATAAATCTACAAGAGAAATGCTCCAGAGCTTATTCAATAAAATTAATATAGAAAAAGTCGGGTATAATGTTAAGACTGCCTATAGTATACTATATAAAATGGGTATTGATTTGGAAAATGTGAGGTTTGATATAAAAATAGCCGCATACATATTGAATCCATCAGATAATTTGGAGTTGAAAAGTATAATAAAAAAGTATGTAGGTTTTGATATTCCGGAAGAGGATGATAAATTTATGGAGAAGGAAACTTCCATGCTTGAGGATACATATAAATGTTTGAAGACAAAAATAGAAGAGGCAAATATGGAGAAGCTCATGTATGAAATGGAACTTCCGCTTGTTCATGTGCTATCTTCGATGGAGTGTGAGGGATTTAGGGTAGATAAGGATAAATTGCAGTCGCTTGGGATGAAATTCAAAGGGGAAATAGATAGGGTACAAAAAGAGATATATGAGCTCTCTGAAGAGGAATTCAACATAAATTCCCCAAAGCAGCTTGGAAAAATACTTTTTGAAAAGTTAGATCTCCCAGTTATTAAAAAGACTAAAACGGGATATTCAACCAATGTTCAGGTACTAGAAAAACTTATGGATAAGCATCCGATAATTGAAAAGATAGTTTATTATAGACAGCTTTCGAAGATATATTCAACTTATGTAGAAGGATTAAGTGCTGTTGTAGATAAGGATGGTAAAATTCATTCTAATTTTAACCAGACAGTGACTGCAACTGGAAGACTTTCAAGTACGGAACCGAATCTTCAAAATATACCTATAAAATATGAGATGGGGAAGGAAATAAGAAAGGTATTTGTACCTGAAAATTGTGATTGTGTTATATTGTCGGCAGATTATTCACAGATAGAACTCAGGGTACTTGCACATATTGCAGATGATAAAAATTTAATAGATGCATTTAAACACCATAGTGATATTCATACTAAAACAGCATCTGAAGTGTTTAATGTTCCTATAGGTGAAGTTACTAAGAGGCAGAGAAGTAATGCCAAAGCAGTAAATTTTGGTATAATATATGGCATTGGTGATTTTAGCCTGTCGAAGGATCTCAATATAACTAGAGATCAGGCTAAAAATTATATAGAGACTTATTTTAAAAGATATCCAAATGTAAAGAGATATATGGACAATATTGTAGAAGGTGCTAAGGAATCTGGATATGTTACTACAATAATGAATAGGAGAAGATTTATAAAGGAATTACACTCCTCAAACAAGGTGGTTAGCTCTTTGGGGGAGCGACTTGCAATGAATACGCCTATACAGGGGAGCGCTGCAGATATTATTAAAATGGCGATGATAAATGTATATAATGAGTTGAAAAAAAGAAATCTGAAGAGTAGATTAATACTTCAAGTACATGATGAACTTATCTTGAATGTATATAAAGATGAAATTGATGAGGTAAAGGGTATTTTGAAGTTCCAGATGGAAAATGCAGTTTCTCTCAAAGTTCCCCTAGAAGTAGATATGAATATGGGAAATAATTGGTATGAGATAAAATAATACTTGTCAAAAGGTGGTACATTATGGTGTTAATAGGACTTACTGGAGGGATTGGCAGTGGAAAGAGTACAGTATCAGGTATATTAAGGGACAATAAAATTTCGGTAATAGATGCAGATGTCATAAGTAGAGATGTACTAAGTAAATATCCTGAAATAATAGAAAATATGAAGATTGTATTTGGAAAGAATTTTTTTGACAAGGGGAAAATTCTGAATAGAAAAAAGTTTGGAGACTTTATATTTTCAGACAAATATCTGAAGGCTGAATATGAAAGTATGATAATGCCATTTATAAAAAAGGACATATTTGAAGAGATAGATAAGTTTAAAGATAATGGTAATGATTTGTGTGTATTGGATGGAGCAACACTCATAGAAAATAAGTTTCATGTATATATGGATGAAGTCATATTGGTTTGGGTGGATATTGATACTCAAATAAGCAGAGTAAAAAAAAGAGATAAGCTTACTGCCCATCAAATACTGCTTAGAATTAATTCTCAGATGACATTGGATGAAAAGAAAAAATATGCAACTTTTATACTGGATAATTCAGGAGAGGTCTGTAAGACTAGACAGAATTTAAAGGATATATTTACTAAAATAACTATAAAATACAAGGGGGTGAAGTGTCCTAAATTCAATATTTAGGACATACTCAATATTGAAATTTGCAAAGAGAGTAGTTACTATATTAATATTGATTGTAATTGTGATAAACGCAAAAAATATAGTAAGGCATTTTTATCCTTTAAAATATTTGGATTATATAAAGGAATATTCGCAAAAATATGATTTGGATCCTTATTTGGTTATATCGATTATAAGAACAGAAAGTGGATTTAAAGAAAATGTACGATCAAATAAAAATGCTATGGGACTTATGCAAATAACCCATGATACTGCCAACTGGGCTGCAGGAAGAATGAATATATATGAATTTAAAGATAGTATGCTAAATGATCCAAAATTTAATATAAATATGGGGTGCTGGTATATAAACAATCTAAAAAAAGAATTTAATGGAAATATGGATCTGGTACTTGCAGCTTATAATGGAGGAAGGGGAAATGTCCAGAAATGGCTTAAAGATTCAGGGCATTCTTATGATGGGAAAAATCTACACTACATACCATTCAAGGAAACAGATAAATATGTTAAAAAAGTAAAAGTAAGTTATAAAATATACAAATATCTATATGATATAAACTAAAAAAAGAGAGATATAAAAATCTCTCTTTATCTTTTAAATAATATCCAAAATACCGCTGACCTTATTTGACACCTATCTCTCGATAGGTGGGTGTCCTCACAGATACTTCTATCAATTCCTATGTCTTAAAGGGTACATATTAGTACCTAAATATTGAACTCCCTTTTTAATAATGTAGGTTCAAATTAAAGTCTGACGAATATTTCAGAAGCTAAAGTTCTTACCAAACATATTATAAGGCTTATTTTTCATGAAGTCAATAGGCGTTGCAAACATTTTCACAAACCTATAAAACTTTATACTGGTGCGAAAGACGGGACTTGAACCCGTACGATTTTACTCACACGCCCCTCAAACGTGCGCGTCTGCCTATTCCGCCACTCTCGCATAGCCTCAATCAATACATTTAGTATTATAACTACATTTATTCAGGTTGTCAACTGTTTAATCAATATTTTCTTAATCAATATGATTGAATTGTGATAATGTCTTAGTATACCGCATTTGATAATGTCCCAAATAAATAAGTTTATAGTATAATAAAACCTCATGACTAAGAAGTGAGGTGGACAAAATCAGAAGGGTAGTTTTAACAATGAATGAAAATGCAAAGTATAACATAATCAAAAAATTAGTAGAAAGTAATGGTAACAAGCAAAGAGCTGCCATACAGATTAATTGTACTGTTAGACACATTAACAGAATGATTAAAGGGTATAAGGAACATGGAAAAGCTTTTTTTATACATGGAAATCGTGGCAGAAAGCCTGTTCATGCTTTAAATAATTCTACAAAGCAGACTATTGTTGACTTATATCGAACAAAATATGAAGGCACCAACTTAACTCATTTTTCAGAGCTCTTAGAAGAATTTGAAGAAATCAAAGTTTCATCAAACACTATACGTTCCATCCTCTTACAGGAATTCATCCTGTCTCCTAAGGCAAAACGAACTTCTAAAAAGGCTCTACACACTAAACTTAAAGATATGCAAAAATTTACGAAGTCAAAAAAGCAGGCCAGTATTATTCAAAGTTCTATTCTTGCTATCGAAGATGCTCATCCTAGGCGTCCTAGATGTGCTTACTTTGGAGAAATGCTTCAGATGGATGCTTCTCTTCACCCTTGGTTTGGTGGAGGGAAAAGTCAGCTTCATATAGCTGTAGATGATGCCACAGGTTCTATTGTAGGTGCTTATTTCGATGCTCAAGAAACGCTAAATGGCTATTACCGCATACTTGAGCAAATACTTAGAACCTATGGTATTCCTTATATGTTTTACACCGACAGACGTACAGTTTTTGAGTATAAGCAGAAAAAATCCCCTTCTATCGAAGAGGACACTTTTACTCAATTCAGTTATGCCTGCAAGCAGTTGGGAATTGAGATTAAAACCAGCAGTATTCCACAAGCCAAGGGGCGTGTGGAACGAATGTTCCAAACGCTGCAATCACGACTTCCTATCGAATTGCGTTTAGCTGGTATAAGCACAATTGAGCAGGCAAATGAATTTTTAAACTCCTACATAAAAAAATTCAATGCTCGATTTGCTTTACCTGTTAATAATATCAAATCTGTATTTGAAACACAACCTGATATGGAAAAAATCAATTTAATTCTTAGTGTACTTGCTAGTAGGAAAGTAGACAATGGGAGTTGTGTAAAATACAATAAGGGATATTATCTTCCAGTAGATGCTAATGGTCACCCGGTATATTATCGTAAAGGTACCTGCGGTATGGTAATAAAGGCGTTTAACAATGCTCTATATTTTTGTGTAAGCGAAAAAGTTTATGCACTTGAATTGCTTCCAGATCATGTTCCTTCATCAAAAAATTTTGACCCTGCAAAGGCTTCAAAAGCTCCAGAGAAGCACTATATACCACCTATGAGTCATCCATGGAAGCAGGCTTCATTTGAACATTATTGCAATAAGCAAGCTCATAGACAAAAAGAAAACATAGCCTAAAGAACTAAAAAATCCTTTTACTTAAAAAATTTAAGCTGAGAGATGTGTTTGCTACACCTAAAAATAATATTATAAGCATAACAAAGCACCAGTTATAGCTGGTGCTAATAATTAAAACTTTTTGGGACATTTTCAAAATTAGTTGACACTGTTTAATCAATATTTTCTTAATCAAATATACTCAAATCTATGTTGAATTTTTTGATTTTGCGATATATAGTTGCCTTGCCTATTTTTAATGCCTTAGCTGCTTTTGGGGCATTTCCATGAAAATGCTTTAAAGCATTTTTTATGTAGAGTTTTTCTATCTCATCAAGTGAAAGTATGGTTTTGTTTTTGCATTGGTTGATCTCATGGTTTAAGCTAATATCCTGATAAATAAGATATTTATCTGTTATAGTTGTATCTTCACATAGATAATAGGATCTTTCAACTATATTTCTCAATTCTCTTATATTTCCATTGAATTTATGTAGTTTCAATTTTTCAATATATCCATAATCTGCATATTTAGGATGACCTGAATTTTTAATGTTTAGTTTGTTTATAAAATATTGAACTAGAGGTTCTACATCCTCTAATCTTTTGTTTAATGGCGGCAAATGCAATTTCATAACGTTTAACCTATAATATAAATCGCCCCTGAAATTTTTGCTTTTTACCTCTTTTTCAAGTAACTTGTTGGTAGCAGCAATAATTCTTATATCTATGGATTTTTCGTAGGTCCCTCCCACACGTACTAATTTTAGATTATCCAAAAATCTCAACAATTTGGATTGAACATCAATTGGAAGTTCTCCTATTTCATCCAGAAATACTGTTCCTCCATCTGCAAGTTCAAATTTCCCTGGGTAGCCACCTTTTGAAGCTCCAGTAAAAGCTCCCTTTTCATATCCAAATAATTCACTTTCAACCAATTCTCTGGGTATTGCGGCACAATTGACAGCCACAAATGGTCCAAGGTGTCTCTTGCTGTAATTATGTATAGACTGGGCAAATAATTCTTTTCCCGTTCCGCTGTTTCCTTCAATTAATATAGAACAGTCCGTTCTTGAAGCTTTTTTGGCAAGCCTTATAATATCCTTCATATTTTCCGATCTCGTTACAATATCGTCGAATGTAAAGGAAGCCTTGTATCCGACTACGTTGTTTACTATTTTATGAAGTTTTTTTGTATCTTTTACTAAAAATATAAAACCATGTATAGTGCCATTTACATTTATAGGGACTATATTTACTACACATCTTATTTTTTTATCGTTTATAAAAAAAGTGTAATCTGCATCTAAAATTTTCTGTTTTTTAGTCAATATTGAATGAAGGGAATCTCCTATGCAGATTTCATCTAAATGAATTTTATATAAAGCTTCTTTTTGTATTTTGAAGATTTTTAAAACCGCGGAGTTTATTTTTTTAATAAGCAGGTTTTTATCGACTATTATGACACCATCATATACAGAATCAAGAATTGATTGAAGTATAGGAGATAATAGACCTTTTTCCAGTATATTGTCACCGTATTTATCTGACGTGTTTGTTCTGGCATCAATGTTTCTATAATTGTCCAAAGAGATCATCTCCACTATAGACTTAAATGTATATTGATCATTGCAAATGTTTATACTAAGTATAACATTTTTGTACTTGCATTAAAAGTTAGAGAATTGCACTAAAAAACAACCAAAAGTATTTATATAAAAGAAAAAATTCAGGAATTTACTCTTAAACAGGCTTTAAATAATCAGGAAGAGGTTATGATAAAAGTGAATAATAATATATAATCATTCCATATTGGATTAAATGAAAATTTATATTTAGAGGTGCTAAAAAATGGGATCTAAGTTAGGAAGATTTTTAAATGCTTTAGTTGGAAGAAGTCTTAAGACTGAAGAATTAAAAGGTGAAAAACTCAATGTTTTTTGGGGACTTCCCATATTATCAAGTGATGCAATTTCATCGGTAGCCTATGCAGGAGAAGAAATATTATGGGTGCTCATACCTGTATTGGGAATAATGTCATATAAATATATGTTCCTTGCAGCACTGTGCATTGTTTTTTTGATGTTTTTGGTTACCCTTTCTTATAGACAAACTATAGATGCATATCCTGGAGGTGGGGGATCCTACATTGTAGCCAAGGATAATCTTGGAACAGTTCCAGGATTAGTAGCAGGTGCATCTCTTACTGTAGGATATATACTTACTGTCGCTGTTAGTGCTTCAGCGGGAACAGCTGCTATAACATCGGCAATTCCTGAGATTCTTCCATATAAGGTTGCAGTAACTGTATTGTTGATAGTTATTATGACTATTGGAAATCTTAGGGGGCTTAGGGAATCGTCTAAAACATTCGGTATACCGACTTATATATTTATGATAGCAATATTGACGATGATAATTTGGGGAATTTTTAAGGTGAAAATTTTTGGATATACTCCAGCACCTGTTTATAAAATTCCTAATATTACTGGAGATATAACGCTATTTTTGTTTTTGAGGGCTTTTTCTTCTGGATGTACAGCTTTAACAGGTATTGAAGCGGTTAGTAATGCAATACCTAATTTTGAGCAGCCTTCACAGAAAAATGCAAAGAAGGTACTTGGACTACTTTCGTTGGTTGTATTTATGATATTTGGAGGATTGTCTTATCTAGCAACACTTTATCATGCAGTTCCAAATCCAAGAGTAACTGTAGTAGCCCAAATTGCATCCCAGGTATTTGGTACAAATATTTTCTTCTATATAATTCAGGCAACAACCGCTATAATACTTATATTGGCAAGTAATACTGCATTTGCTGGTCTTCCTATGCTTCTTGCATATATAGCTAAAGATGGATTTGCTCCAAGACAGTTTACAAAGAGGGGAAAAAGGCTTGGGTATTCAAATGGAATTGTGGCACTTGGTGTTATATCGATTATACTTGTTGTAATATTTGATAGTGATACTCATTATTTAATGCCTCTTTATGCTGTAGGAGTATTTATATCATTTACGCTTTCACAATTAGGAATGTTTATGAGATGGAAGAGAAAAAAGGAAAGTGGCTGGAAATATAAATCAATTGTAAATGGAATAGGCGCTTTTGTGACTTTTGCAACAGCAGTTATACTTGGTATAACAAAATTTATCAATGGGGCATGGATTGTTTTTATACTCATACCTATTATTGTATATTTTATGATTATTATAAAAAGACATTACTCTGAAGTTGCAAGACAGCTAAAATTGTCTATAGAGGAGAGACCTAAGGAAATAAATTTTGAAGAGCAGAAGAGATATGTCATAGTACCAATAGATACCCTGAATAAATCATTTTTAAAGGCACTGAACTATGCCAGGACAATATCTGATAATATAATAGTATTCCATGTTTCTGTAGATGATGAAGCTACGGATAAACTTTTAAAAAGGTGGAATGAATATGATATTGGAATACCTATAATAATAAAAAGATCTCCCTATAGAAGCATAGTGGGTCCTCTTATTAAATTTATAGAGTCGGAAGAGTATTCGGCAGGACCTAAAGATACGGTAACCGTAGTGCTTCCGCAATTTGTTGTGACAAAGTGGTGGGGCAATATACTTCATAATCAGACGTCCCTCATAATTAGAACAATGCTGCTCAAAAGAAGGAATATAGCCATAGTTACAGTTCCATATATAATAGTAGAAAAATAAAATGTGAAATAAAAACTGTGATTTTAAATCACAGTTTTTTTATATGTGCGCCCAGCATGGGTGCAATCTAATGGGTGAAAGTCCCAAGCACGGGTTGATAGTGCCAAGTGCATAGCTTAAGACAAGGGTGTCCATGGTGACGTGGAATCTGAAGGAAGTCGGTAGCAAAACTCTGGTCTGACGGACAGAAACTACATATAAGGCATATGTCTGTGGGTAAGTTTGCATAACAAAATGAAGCCCTAAACTATCCAAAAACAGGCGGTGTAAATGTAGCAGATAGATAGAGTGAAAGATTGCGTTCTTACCTGGGGAGATCTGACAGATAAGTTACAGATATGAATTTAGAAATAACAACCCATACAGTAATGTGTGGCTGAACTGTCAGAAGTCAGCAGATGTCATAGTACCACGTAAAACGCGTTAGCGTGGGAAGGACTGAACAATAGGAGGTTTTGAAACTTTGAAAAACACAGAGAAATGTGATAACAGCAGACAACTTCATAATGAAGGTTACCTACAAAAGGATAGAGTGGAACTCAAAGAATATGTAGGAGCGCCGAGCATTTCATTGACGTTAAAAAAGCAACAGAACGCCAAAAGTAGATACAATAATGAATTGCTTGAGAGAATTGTTGACAGAAATAACTTAAATCAAGCATTTAAGAGAGTTAGAGCCAATAAAGGCAGCCATGGAATTGATGGTATGAATGTAGATGAACTTCTACAATACCTAAAGGAAACGGGTGCCAGCCTTCGGCAATCATTATTAGAAGGTAGTTATAAGCCTAATCCAGTAAGACGAGTGGAAATTCCAAAGTCTGATGGAAAGAAACGACCACTAGGTATACCAACGGCTGTAGACCGAGTAATACAACAAGCTATTGCTCAAATATTAAGTCCAATATTTGAAAAGAAATTTTCAGATAAAAGTTATGGATTTAGACCAAATAGAAGTGCTCATCAAGCAATTCTAAAATGTAAAGAATACATGGACAATGGCTATAGATGGGCAGTAGATATTGATTTAGAGAAATACTTTGATACTGTAAATCATGATAAATTAATTGGATTGATTTATGAAGAAATAAAAGATATTAGGGTAATATCTTTAATAAGAAAATATCTACAAGCAGGTGTAATGGAAAAAGGTATTTTTAGCATTACAAGAAGAGGCGTTCCACAAGGTGGAAATCTCTCACCATTGCTAAGCAATGTCATGTTAAATGAACTGGATAAAGAATTAGAAAAGCGAGGACTACATTTCTGTAGGTACGCTGACGACTGTAATATATACTTGAAAACAAAAAAGGCAGCATATCGAGTAATGGCAAGTATAACAAGGTTTATAGAAGAGAAATTAAAACTCAAAGTCAACAAAGATAAAAGTAAGGTCGATAGACCGTGGAAGTTGAAATATTTAGGATTTACATTTTATCCAAAGAAAGGTGAAATGGGAATAAGAGTACATCAAAATTCTGTTAGGAAACTTAAAGTTAAACTTAAGGAAGTAACAGGAAGAAGTAATGCTATGAGTATGGAACTCCGTGCGATTAAGCTAAAACAGATTATAATCGGATGGATTAACTACTTCAAACTGGCAGATATGAAAAGTACACTTAAGACGTTAGATGAGTGGCTTAGAAGAAGGATTAGGATGTGTTATTGGAAACAATGGAAGAAACTCAAAACAAAACACGATAATCTTAAAAGGCTTGGTATTGATGAATATAAAGCTTGGGAATATGCAAATACAAGAAAAGGCTACTGGAGGATATCCTGCAGCCCTATTCTATCAAAGACACTATCTAATAAACATCTTAAAAAGCAAGGCTTTATAACATTAACCGAAAGGTATCTATAATTAGGTAATTCTTATTGAACCGCTGTGTACCGAACGGTACGCACAGTGGTGTGAGAGGTCGCTGAATAAAATAATTATTCAGCTCCTACTCGATTAATTTGATTAAAGCATATATTTTGGAAGACATTAATTATATAAAACGTTGACATTTGCCATTATGTTAAAAATGTTTCTATACATAGATAAATGTAGATTTTCGAGAGATAAATAAATTGAAAAAATTTGTTGAATTTCTAACTGATATATGATATTATAAAAAATATAAATTTTAAGCGCGTACATTTGTATGCCATTCGCGTACAGGAGGGGATTATGAACAATAAATTTTTAATAATTGATTCGGAGATTCTTCCAGACGTGTTTTTAAAAGTTGTAAAAGTTAAAGAACTTCTTAGAACTGGCAAGGTAAAAGATATATCACAAGGTACAAAAAAAGTTGGAATAAGCAGAAGTACTTATTATAAATACAAGGATTCGGTATTCGCCATGTCAGAAAGTGCAGTGGGGCATAAAATTACACTTGGGTTTATGATTTTACATAAGGCAGGTACACTGTCGAAGATAATTGACAAGATAGCACAAAATCATGGGAATATACTTACCATAAATCAGGACATACCTATAAATAATGCAGCTAGTGTTTCTATAACTTTTGATGCATCAAAGCTTTCTGTAGATACAAACCAATTGGTTGAAGAACTGGAATCTATAGACAGTGTGGTAAGTGTAAGACTTGTAGCAGTAGAATAGTATAAAATTTGCCTGAATTAAGGTTGAGTTTTTATATATAATAAAAAGGGAGGCATATAAACATGGCGGTTATAGCTATGCTTGGATATGGAGTTGTAGGCAGTGGGGTGGCTGAACTCATATTAAAAAATAGGGACAAGTTTAAAAGTAGATTAAATGAGGAACTTGAAATATCTAATATTCTAGTTAGAAATGTTAAAAAGCATATTGACAATAAAAATAAGAATCTATTAACAGATAATATAGAGGATATTTTTAGAAAAAGAGTCGATATAGTTGTAGAAGCTATGGGTGGACTCAATCCATCCTATGAGTATGTAAAAAGAGCTTTGAAAATGAAGAAACATGTTGTTACAGCCAACAAGGATTTAATAGCAGAATATGGGCATGAGCTTCTGGAGCTTGCGAATCAAAATGGTGTTACAATTCATTTCGAAGCAAGTGTAGGTGGGGGAATACCTATACTGAAATCTATGAATGATTGCCTGGTTGGAAATGAAATAAAAAGTATAGAATCAATATTAAATGGTACTACTAATTTTATACTTTCAAAAATGAATCATGAAAATATGGGTTATAGAGATGCACTGAAACTTGCCCAGAAACTTGGGTTTGCAGAGGCAAATCCTGAGTCAGATGTCAAAGGTTATGATGCTGCAAGAAAGTTGTCCATACTTTCTACCATTGCATATAATAAAAGAATATATTGGAAGGATATGAAAATAGAAGGAATTACCGATATAGACCAGGAAGATTTTAAGTATGCAAAGATGAATGGATGTAGTATAAAGCTTCTTGGAATCAGCAGGAAATGCAAGGAAAAGGTATATGCATCTGTAAGACCTGTTATGGTAAAAGAAAATTCCGTACTTGGAAGAATTGAAGATGAATACAATGCAATTTTGGTTGAAGGTGATGCTGTAGGTGATGTACTATTCTCAGGAAAAGGGGCAGGAATGTTTCCTACGGCAAGTTCGGTATTTGCAGATATTGCAGATATAATTATGCATAAAAATGAAACTATTGCTTTAAACGATGAGAAAGCAGAAGTAAATAAAGATTGGGATTCGGAAGGTAGATGGCTCCTCAGAGTAAATACCGAAAATAGAATAAAAATTATAGAAAGTATAACTGGTAATTTTAAAAGCAGCTATATTTTATCCAATGCAGTTTCAGGGGATGAAAATGAAGTTGCAGCATTTGTAAAAGCAGAAAGTGAATGTGAGATTGACAGATATATAGAAACTATAATGCAAAGTGGATTTGCCAAATCTATAAAAAAATTGTTGATTTTAGAAAAGTAATTTGTTTTTACTAAGAGGATGTTATGAACTTGAACATTAAAGAGGAGGATATAGCATGTCTAAGGTTAAAGTTAGAATACCAGCTACTACTGCCAATATGGGGCCGGGATTCGATACTTTAGGAATGGCTCTTAAGCTGTACAATGAAATTGAAGTTGAAGAAATAACTGGCGAAACAGAAATATATAATAATGGAATCAGGATTTCCTGTGATTTTAGAGATAATTTGATATATAAAAGTATAAAAATGACTATGGAAAAGCAGGATTATTCTTGTGAAGGTATAAAAATAAATGTTACAAAGTGTAATATACCTATATCAAGAGGCCTTGGCAGTAGCTCTTCATGCATAGTTGGAGGAATAGCAGCTGCGAATTCGATTATTGGCAGCAGGATGTCAATGGATGATGTAATTTCACTGGCTACTGAAATAGAGGGACATCCAGATAATGTTGTCCCTGCAGCTTTAGGTGGAATGGTAATTTCTTTAAGAGAAGAAAATAAAATAATTTATTCAAAGGTCTGTTTGCCTTCCAATTTAAAGTTTGCAGCAATGATTCCTGCATTTGAAGTAAGTACTGTACTTTCAAGAAAGGTTCTTCCTAAATCATATTTAAAGGAAGATTGTGTATTTAATGTGTCAAGGGCCGCAATGCTTGTGAGTGCTCTAAATAATGGTGAGTTCGACAAACTTAGAGTTTGTTTTCAGGATAAAATTCATCAGCCCTATAGAAAAGATCTTATAAAAGATTCTGATTTAGTTTTTGAAAAATGTAAAAAGTTAGGAGCTATAGGTGAATTTATAAGTGGATCAGGGTCTACGTTGATGGCAGTGCTTGACGACAAACACCAGGAGAAATTTATAAATTCAATGAAAAAATTTTTAAATGGATTTGAAGATAGCTGGAATGTAATTTTACTTGAGCCAGATTTGGATGGAGTAAAGATTTTAAATTAAATAAACGGAAAAAAATTAAATTGCTATTGTTGTGCTTACAAGACAATAGCGATTTTTATTGTAAAATTGGTTTGAAAATGTAATATTTTTTTCATTTCATACTTATATATATAATACAAACATTTAGAAAAATGAGGTGAAAAAATGAAGTACACACGATACGATCTTAAAAAGGGAAAAGGGACAAAAACTTTTATATTTATGATAGCAATGATACTTATTACAGCATTTATTATAGGAACTCTTGCATCCAAAATATTTCTTGGAGACAATGATAGAACGATGTTTCAAAATACCGATAAAACCATAAGTTCTCAGAGTAGTGATAAAAAAGCTATTGCAGATGGAAGTGAAGTTAAATTTACAGCAGTACAAGGAGGAGTATACAAGGATAAAAATAATGCAATGAAAGAAAAACAGTTGCTTTCGAAATATGGTACACCCTTTACTGTTGAGGATAATGGAAAAGTAAGGATTTTTCTAGGAATATATACAGCTGGCAATGTAAAGAGTGTAACAAAGTCACTTGTAGAACAAAAAGTTGATAATTCAAGTATGGATTTTACTATAAAAAAGGATAATCTGTGTAATACGGAAATAGTGGAAGTTATAAATGCCTATTTGCAAGTACTAAATAAATTTTCTGATAAAGATGTTGAATATGTAAAAACTGATGACCTTAAAAAATGGTGTTCATCCTTAAAAGAGGTAAATGAGGATAATAAAAATTTTATATTGCTCAAGGATTTAAAAAACCATATAAAAGGTATGCAGGAAAATATTACTTTGAATAATTGCGAAGAAAATTATATATATATATATAATATATTGAAAAAGATAAAGTAAATTGTTCTTGTATATGTATAATTAAAGGTGGTTGGTATAGATAATTTCTTATGATACCTACCACCTTTATATTTAAATTAAAAATTTTTTTAAACAATAATATATATACTTGTTTATGATTATATTAAATGATAAACTATATTAGATATATTGTTAATTAGGGGGATTTAAGTGAAGGGAACAGGTAAAAATACGATTTTTTTATGGTTCCTCATATTGTTGGGTGCCATAGCGGGAAGTCTCATCGGAGATGCATTGGGAAGTAGTTTTAGTGTGCTGAAATTTTTAAAGAATTCATATGAAATAGGTACAAATGCACCTTTGTTGTTGAGCTTTAAAATTATGACTATAACTTTGGGAATAAATTTTAATGTCAATATAATGACTATAATAGGCATAATTATGGCTATAATATTATATAGAAAGTATTAGGAAGTGACGAATATGAAAATTGTATTGGCTTCCTCATCTATAAGGAGAAAACAGCTTTTAGGGAGGCTCGTAGATAATTTTGATGTATTTGTGAGCAGTTTTCGGGAAGAAAGTGTTGTATTCGGTGGAAATTGTGAAAAATATGTTATGGATCTGGCTTCAGGTAAGGCTAGAGATGTATGCAGCAAGATAAATGAAAGAGATGTCATTGTAATAGGGTGTGATACTATTGTATATTTCAGAGGGAATATACTTGGTAAACCCAGGGATAAAGATGAAGCTTATAATATGCTAAAATCTTTAAGCACGAATGAACATCACGTGTATTCAGGGATAGCAATTATAGACAAAACTTCTAATATTATGAAGAAGGATTTTGTTAAAACCAGTGTTAGATTTTCAAATATATCAGATGAACAGATAGAAAAATATTTAAAAACAGAAGAATATGCGGATAAGGCTGGTGCATACGGTATTCAGGGATATGGAGGAGTATTTGTATCTGAAATTCATGGATGCTATTATAATGTAGTAGGGCTTCCATTAAATAAGCTCTATGATATGTTAACTGGAATGGGGGTAAATCTATAGTTAAGGAGACTTTGCATGGACAAAATGTTAAGGATTAAAGATTTACCTGAAAATGAGAGACCACGAGAAAGACTTTTCAGATATGGGCCTGAAATATTGTCCAACGTAGAACTTTTGGCTATACTCCTTGGTTCAGGAACTAAAAAGGAGAACATAATGTCCTTAAGTAGTAGGATTATACATAATAACGGTGGGTTAAATGGAATTATGGAATTTACACTGGAAGATCTTGTTAATATAAATGGTATTGGAAAGGCAAAGGCCGCTAAGCTTTTAGCTGTAGTAGAGCTTTCTAAGAGATTTAGGTCTTTTAGAGATGGTGAAAATTACAAGATATGCAATTCCAGAGATGCTGCCATGCTTGTGATGAAAGAAATGAAATTATTGAAACAGGAAAATCTTGTAGTTATAATGCTCAATACGAAAAATGTAGTCATAAGTGTGAAACGGGTATTTATAGGTAGTTTGACTTCTTCCATAGTCCATCCAAGAGAGGTTTTCAATGATGCTATTAAAAAAAGTAGTGCCTCAATAATAATATGTCATAATCATCCATCAGGAGATCCATCACCAAGTGATGAAGATATTAAGGTTACATATAGATTAAACAAATGTGGAGAAATTTTGGGAATACAACTCATTGACCATCTGATAATAGGCAATGGAAAATATATAAGTTTGAAAGAAAAGGGAATATTGTGAGATTGAAAGGAGAAATATAAATGGGACTTTTTAGTATTTCAAGAGATATGGGAATAGATTTAGGTACGGCTAATACGTTAATATATGTAAAAGGCAAAGGTATAGTTCTTAGAGAACCATCAGTTGTTGCTATAAATAGTGATGTTAAAAGGGTTATGGCTGTAGGAAATGAAGCAAAGGATATGATAGGGAGAACTCCTGGAAATATTGTGGCAATAAGACCGCTTAAGGATGGTGTTATTGCTGACTTTGATGTTACGCATACAATGCTTAGAAAATTTATTGAAAAAGTGAGTCCAAAATCAGCTTTTACAAGTCCAAGAATTTTTGTTTGCTTTCCATCTGGAGTTACAGAAGTTGAGAAGAGAGCTATAGAAGAGGCGACAAAGCATGCAGGTGCTAGAGATGTGTTATTAATGGAAGAACCTATGGCTGCAGCTATTGGAGCTGGACTTCCTGTAAATGAACCTACAGGTAGCATGATCGTGGATATAGGAGGAGGAACTACAGAAGTTGCTATAATATCCCTCGGAGGTATAGTTACGAGTAAATCACTTAGAATTGCAGGAGATGAACTGGATCAAGCTATAATAAGCTATATAAAAAAAGAATACAACCTAATGATAGGTGAGAGGACAGCAGAAAATGTAAAAATAGAATTAGGATCTGCCTATGATACAGGAGAAAACAAATCCATGGAAATAAGAGGAAGAGATCTTGTTACTGGACTTCCTAAAGTAATAACTATAAATGAAGAAGAAATAAGAGAGGCTTTAAAGGAACCGGTAGTTTCCATAATAGAAGCTATAAGGACTACGCTGGAAAAAACTCCACCTGAACTTGCATCTGATATAATGGACAAAGGAATAATGTTGGCAGGTGGTGGCGCTATGCTTAGAGGTTTGGATCAACTTGTAAATATAGAAACACATATTCCTGTCCATATAGCAGAAACACCTTTGGATTGTGTAGCACTAGGCGCAGGAAAGGCACTGGATACTATAGATAAAATAGTATCCAGTAGAAAATAGCGGCGTGTTATGAAATTTTTCAGGAATAAACTGGCGGTTACTATAGTTGTACTGTCAGTTACATTTTTAATTTTAATTTCTTTTAGCGTAAAAAATAGCAATATATTTTTTATGAGAAATAGCATAGGTGGTACATTTAATTCTATACAAGGTGGAGTTTATAAATTAAATAATGGTATAAAGCAATTTCTAGGCTTTATAATAAACTTTTCTGCAGTGAAAAGTCAGAATGAAGAACTTGTTAAAAAGAATAGTGAATTAGAGAATAAACTTGTAGAGTATAATTCTCTAAAAAATGAAAATACTGATTTGAGGAAAGAGTTAAATTTTAAAAAGGAAAGAGCCGAATATAACTATATAGGATGTGACATAATAGGCAAGGGTGGAAACAACATTCTTGATCAATTTATAATAAATAGAGGAAGTAATGATGGTATAAAAAGACGTATGGTTGCCATTACAGCTGATGGACTTGTAGGGCAGGTAACGCATGTAGAGAAAAACTGGTCAATAGTTCAATCACTTTCCAGTGAAAATCTTTCTGTAGGTGGTGAGCCACAGAAAATTGAAGAGAAAGATGAAATTTCCGGACAGGGAATTGTGAAGGGGTACAAAGATAAATCTAACAATTTACTTGCAAAAATATATTATCTCCCTGTTGATTCCAAAATTAAAAAGGGAGATACTATTTTAACGTCTGGAATTGATAATGCCTATCCAAAGGGAATAAGAATCGGAAGTGTCATAAGTGTGGAATTAGATAAGGGTAAAGTAATGAAAAATGCTGTAATAAAACCTTATGTGGATTTTGATAAAATTCAAGAGGTACTTATAGTAGTCCCTAAAAACCAAATAGATGTGAAGTATTAAGGTGATGTGTGATATGAAAAAGTTATTAATACTGTTTTCTTTGTCTATAGTACTATTTATACTTGATAATGCAGTTGTACCTTTTTTCTCTATAAAAACAATATACCCAAGTCTACTTTTTGTATTTGCCGTGTCTTATTCTATTATAAATGGAAGTTATGAGGGATTATGGCTTGGGGTGTTTGCCGGAATACTTCAAGATATTTATTTTGTGGATGGATTCTGGATAAATGCCCTTGTAAACATGGTAATATGTGCTATTGGTGGATTTATAGGGACTAATATATTTAAAGAGAAGAAATTTATTCCTGTAATTTCATGTTTCTTTTTGTCGCTTCTGAAAGGTATGATGATTTTTGTGATATTTTGGTTAAGTGATATTGAAATGAATATAGTCAACATATTTTTTACAAGCATATACAATATGATTATCTGTATATTCATATACAAAGCAGTTTATAAACTTTGCAAGGAGAGCTATATGATAAGTGAATGGAAATTTTAGAGGAATGGTGATTTTATGAAACTGGAAGACAAGAAAAAATTATCTAGGTATACTGTGCTTATTATAATAATAGTAAGCATCTTCAGCATTATGGGAGGAAAACTTTTTTCACTTCAAGTTGTAAAAGGTTCTCAATACAAGGAAACTGCTAACAATAGATCTATAAGAGAAATATCTGATTCAGCACCACGAGGCAATATATTAGATAAGAATGGTGAAGTACTTGCCACCAGTGTCCAGAGTTATACTTTGGTTTACAATGAAACTGATGAGAGTGACAAGAAATTTTTTCAGACGATGCACGAGGTATTCAAAATTCTAGATGAGAATGGTGAAAGTCAGCAGGATGATTTTGAATTAAAAATAAATCCTTTCAAGTTTGAATTCAGAAGTGATGACCCAAAGACAAGAAGAAATCTTGAGATAAAGTTCAAGAGAGATAGAGGATTGAACGATGATATAGAATATGAGATAAAGAAAAAAAACGAGAATATATCCGAGGATGAACTTACCAAACAGGTAAACGATAGACTGCTTAAGATTTCACCTGAGGAAACATATAAGCTTTTATTGAAACAGTATCAAATAAGCAATAAATATCCGCTTGAAGAACAGAGAAGATTCATGATCATTAAGGATACTATAAAGATGCATAGCTTTTCGGGATATGATCCGGTTGTAATAGCTAATATCAGCAAGGCTACTGCATTGAAATTTTCCCAGATACTCAATGATCTTCCCGGAGTGGATGTGAATACCCAGCCTATGAGATCATATCCTAACAAGGATTTAGCTTCTGCGGTTTTGGGATATATATCCAAAATAAGCAGTACTGATTATAACAAATACAAGGGAAAAGGCTACGATCCAAATACTGACTATGTAGGACAGGCTGGTATCGAAGCTGCACTTGAAGATGAACTTAAAGGTAAAAAAGGAGGCAGAAGGGTAAAGCTTAACAATAATGGAAAGATAATTGAGGAAATGGGAACGGAGAAAGCTTTGCCGGGAAATACAGTCCAGCTTACAATACAAAAAAATGTTCAGCAAGCAGCAGAAAAAGCACTTGATACGAGAATGGAAGAATTGCAGTCGGATCCTTATGGTCAGCAAAGATCTGATACTACAAATGCAACAAGGGCTGCAGCTGTGGTTATAGATGTAAAAACAGGAGGGGTGATTGCACTTGCAAGTAGACCCGGTTATGATCCAAATCTATTTTCATCTCCAGGAAAACTTACCTCCGAACAATACAGTAAGTATTTCAGCCCTGATTTAGAAAAATTTGGTAGAGAATATATAAGTAAACGAGGAATTACCAGCCTTTATCATGGAGCAAGTGAGGATGATGTTTTGGATATATTATTTCCACTGGACAAGAGTATAAAGGGCAATACGACTATAAGACAGGATGTATATGATATATATTCAAAACCGTTTTATAATTATGCTACACAGTCGCTGATACCTCCAGGATCTACCTTCAAACCAATGACTGCTATAGCCGGACTTGAAAGTGGAGCGATAACACCGGGTTTTAGTGTGGATGATGAGGGCTTTTTCGACAAGGGAGGAGGAAATATTGTCGAATTTAAATTGGATGGTTCTAATGGTGTAGTAGATCTTGCAAGAGCAATAGAGAGATCCAGTAATCCCTATTTTATGACTGTAGGAAAGTTGATAAGGGACAATTTTGGAGATGATACGTTGGCCAAGTATGCATGGAAGTTCGGACTTGGTGCAGACCCAAAGAGCAAGGTAACACCGACTACGGGAATAGAAATACCTGAAAAATTTGGCCAGGTATATAATACAGTTTCAAATAAAAATGCTTTTGCCAATACTTATCTGTGGAAGACAATGAAAATACTTAAAGACGGACAGGATGACAAGGGAAATAGGGTAATCACCATGAATTTATATGACAGTGCCGGGGATTCAGATGAAGTGAAAGATATAAAAAAGAATATTAAAAATTTGATCCAGGACTGTATTAAAAACGGAAGTAAATCCTTTAGCAAGTCACGATACAAGGAATTGTTTTCAGAACTTGCTACAAAAGATCCCAACAATAAAAAAGAGATCACTGACAGTCAGATGGGTAATTTATTAGATATATTGTATTACATAACTGTGTCAGATGCCCATGTACAGCTGACGGTACCGGCTAATATAGAGGATGCAGCTATAGGACAGGGACTTAATCAGTTTACTCCGCTGCAGATGGCAAATTATATTGCTACAATTGCAAATGGTGGTACACGATATAAAGTTCACCTCGTAGAAAAAATACTTGATTCAGATGGAAAAGTTATTAAGAATATAAAGCCTGAAATTGCAGAAAAAACGGGAGCTAGTGATGCAAACATAGCTGCAGTTAAAGCAGGAATGGAGGCAGTTAATGAAAAAGGTACGGCTTCGCAGACATTTGCAGGCTTTCCCATAAAGACAGCAGGTAAGACAGGTACTGCCAGCCTTGGAAGCCAGGAACAGATGGCTAAGATTGGAAGAACCGATTATGCTGAATACGTAGGATATGCACCTCTTGATGATCCAAAGATAGCTGTGTGTGTGGTAGTATTTGATGGAGGCATGGGTGCAGGTTCTGCTCAGGTGGCAAGAGATATATATTCAGCCTATTTTGGACTTGATAAAAATCAAAATTAAAAAATATTGCGAATAGGAGGCAGCCTATTCGCAATGTTCATATATAATTTAAATAAAATTTAAAATAAAATCAAATATCTAGAAGGATTTAGAGAAATTTTGTTGAAATAATATATTGGCGGCATGTGGTGGAGGTCTAATATTATGGATGATGGTATAGTGGTAAAAGGAAATAGAGATGGAATAAACATAATCATAAATATAAATAAATATAAGGATTTTGATGAGATGGTTGAGGCTTTAAATAACAGGCTTTTGGCCGGAAAAATATTCTATGAAGGATGCACCTTGAAAATAACCACAGATTTGAAATATATAAATGAAAGACAATATAGAAAACTTAAAGATATACTATTTGAAGAATTTTTAGTGAAGGATTGTATATTTGAAGATAGAAAAGAAAAATCGAGCAAAATGTTTTCCGGTATTTATGAAGGAAGAACAAAATTTTTACGGCGCACTGTAAGAAGTGGACAAATTATAAATTATTCTGGTAATATAGTTGTAATTGGTGATGTAAATGCTGGTTCTGAAATATATGCTGGAGGTAATATAATCGTATTTGGTGCGCTTAGAGGATATGCACATGCTGGATTTGGAGGCAATTCTAAAGCAATAGTTGCTTCGTTTTATCTGGAGCCTGAAATGCTCCAGATTGCCAATGTAGTTACAAGATCACCTGAAGATAATGTTAAGCCACAGTATCCTGAGGTAGCAAGAGTGAGAGGTAATACTATAATAGTTGAACCGTACTTGCCTAATAAATTTATATAAATGGAGGTTTTTTTATGGGAGAAGCAATCGTAGTAACATCAGGTAAAGGAGGAGTTGGCAAAACTACTACTACAGCTAATATAGGAACGGGACTGGCTGCATTGGGAAAAAGTGTAGTTGTAGTTGATGGTGATACGGGTCTTAGAAATTTAGATGTACTGATGGGATTGGAAAATAGAATTGTATTTACACTTATAGATGTAATAGAAGAAAAATGCAAATTAAAACAGGCACTTATAAAAGATAAAAAATTTTCAAGTTTGTATCTTTTGCCTACAGCTCAGACCAGGGATAAGGAAGATGTAGACAGTAAGGACATGCTTAATTTGATATCTGAATTAAAGAGAGAATTTGATTATGTTTTAATTGACTGTCCTGCAGGAATTGAACAAGGGTTTGAGAATGCGATTGTAGGAGCAGATAGGGCTTTGATTGTAGTTAACCCAGAAGTTACGTCTGTAAGAGATTCCGACAGGGTTATTGGAAAATTGGATTCTAAAGAACTTGAAAATCATCAGCTTATAGTAAACAGAATAAATTATGAGATGACAAAAAAAGGTGAAATGCTTGATGTAAATGATATACTGGATAGTCTTGCTATAGAATTGATAGGAGTAGTACCTGATGACAGGGAAATAACTGTATCCACAAATAGAGGCGAACCTATAGTTTTAAATGAAAAATCCATAGCGGGCCAAGCTTTTAGAAATATAGCTAAAAGGATAGTTGGAGAAAAAGTACCATTTATGGACTTAACTCAGGGGCAAGAAAGTTTTTTTTCATCCATAAAAAAATTATTTGGGATTAAATAGGAGGTAATATAATGGACTTATTTAAAATCTTCTCGAGGCAGTCTTCTAAGGATGTAGCCAAAGATAGATTGAGACTTATACTCATACATGATAGATCCAACATGTCTCCTGATTTATTGGAAAATATAAAGGAAGATATTTTGAAAGTACTTTCAAAATATATAGAAATTGATTGTAAAGATATAAATGTGAAGATGACAAGTACGGAAGATATAGGTAAGAATTCTCCTGCATTAATTGCAAGCATACCAATAAAGAAGGTAAGGCGCAAAAAATAGGCTATGTATAAATTATACATAGCTTTTTTAAATCTATGTGATATAATTTTATGTAGTTGTGTGGAGGTTAGATAATATGCTGGAGAAGTTTGCTATAGAGAAAAGGTTCCTTCGGGAACTTGATTTTACAATAATAATAACAGTAATGGTTATTGCCATATTTGGAAGTCTAAATATATATAGTGCAACGCGTATGACACATGGATTTTCAACTTTTAAAACTCAGATTATATGGATAATCGGTGGAATCATACTGACCTATATTATATTGGTCATAGATTATGTCAAAATAAAAAACTATGCGAGCATAATATATTGGTTTGGTGTATTTTTGCTTATTTTAAATCGTGTCCCGGGGTTAAAATCAACGGTTAATGGAGCTGCATCATGGATAAGCCTAGGATTTATTTCCTTTCAACCTTCTGAGATTGCCAAAATAGGGATAATTGTCATGCTGGCAAAAAAGTTGGATGATATGAAAGGTAATATAAATAATTTAAGAAATTTTTGTGAACTCACGTTATATGCAGTTATACCAATGGCATTTATAATAAAACAGCCAGATATGGGAATGACGATGGTATGTTTTTTTACAGTACTTGGGATATATTTTGTAGCAGGATTGAATATTAAGACAATATTTGGAGGAATCATAACTGTTGCCGCAGCTGTAGCAGTAGCGTGGAAATTTTCCTTAATAGAAAAATATCAGAAGATGAGAATTATATCCTTGTTTGATCCTGTAAAATATGAAATGTCATATTCACTTCAATTAAGGCAATCTCAGATAGGAATTGGTTCTGGAGGCATATTAGGAAAAGGATTTTTAAATGGGACACAGATTTCTGGAGGATATGTACCATTTGCGTCTACGGACTTTATATTTGCAGTAGTTGGGGAAGAATGGGGATTTTTAGGTGCTTCAATTCTCATCTTGTTTTATGGTATCATTCTCTACAGGATAATAAGTATAGCCAGAGAAGCAAAGGATATATTTGGATCTATGGTATGTGTGGGAGTGGTTTCTACTATGCTTTTTTCTATACTTCAGAATATAGGAATGACTATAGGGTTGCTTCCAATAACGGGAATAACTCTACCGTTTATGAGTTATGGAGGAAGCTCAATACTGACAGCATTCATTAATATAGCCATGGTGTTGAGCATAGGAATGAGGAGGAAGAAGATAAATTTCTGATTAATGTATTGCAGGGGGATTTATGATGAAAATTGCATTTATTGCACATGATAAAAAGAAAGATGACATGATTGACTTTGTAAGAAAATATAAAGATATTTTTGAAAAACATGAATTGTTTGCAACAGGAGCTACGGGAAAACTTATAAATGAAATTACAGGTCTGAAAGTTCATAGGTTTCTTTCTGGACCACTTGGAGGAGACCAGCAGATAGGTGGAAGAGTTGCACAGGGAGATATAGATCTGGTATTTTTTCTAAGAGATCCACTTACTGCGCAGCCTCATGAACCAGATGTAGCTGCACTTTTGAGAATATGTGATGTACACAGTGTGCCTCTTGCTACTAATCTGGCTGCGGCAGAGATATTTGCAAAGGTAATAGGAACGCATTCTAGCAAATAGTGTCAATAAATGTGTAGCCGGTAATTTAGTATTTATAAATACTAAATTACTGGCTATTATTTTGGTCATAATTTATTATGATTTAAAATATATATAGTTTATGTATCAATGATATAGAAGGGTGATAAGTTTTGGGTTATTATAATTCACAGTATGAGGATTACTACAATCGATTGAGGGGAAAGGCAGGATATTCACCACACTATAATAAAATTGGAGATCAAAATATTAGACCGACTAAAGTTAATTATATTACAAGACGTATTATAAGAGATTTAACTGGAGTTCTAATATTATCTGTAATTGTAGTGGGATGTAGGGCTATATCAACTCCCCAAACTAAAGCTGTATATAATTATTCTAAAAAAATAGTGAATCAAACCTATGATTATACTAAGCTAAGACAAGATCTAAGTCAGATAAATCTAAAAACTATAAAAGATAAAGCGAAAAATATAATCGATAGAGTTCAAATCAACATGCCACAGTAAATAGCCGAGGGCTGATTTTGTGATAAAAATAAGCAGATATTTTATCCCTTATGTAATATTTTTAATTATCATAGGCTATAGAGGTCAGATTTTTTATACTTTTATAATAGTATTTTGCCACGAATTAATTCATTATTTAGCTGCCAGGTATCATAGGTTCTCTGGATTTGATATAGAATTTATAGCTGTTGGCACTGTAATAAAATTAAAGGACCTGGATGAAGCCACTAAAGAGGAAGATATTATTATTTCTTCTTCTGCACCTATGGCTAATTTGTTGTTTTCTATCATATTTTATATATTGAATAAAAAGTTTCAGGTTGAAATATTTTATATGCTTTTTTGCATAAATTTCATTATAGGTTTGTTTAATTTAATACCGGCATTTCCTCTGGATGGTGGAAGGATTTTAAGAAGCATATTAAATTTTAAGACTGATTATAGAAGAGCGAATAAAATTATGATTGTCATAAGCATTATTATAGGAAGTATATTAATGCTTATTTATGTAATAGGTTTTCTCAAAGGAACCAATATCTTTAATATTGGAATTATAGGACTGTTTATAGTTGTGTCTTCACTTAGAGAGAATGAAAGGGTATCATATATAATTATGGGTGATATTATCAAAAAAAAGTATAAATTTGTAAAAAGAGGTTATATAGAAAACAGAAATATTTCTATACATTATAGACAAAGCTTGCTTACTGCCATGTCTCTTTTTGACAAGAATAAATATAATGTATTTACTGTACTAGATGATTGTATGAAGATTGTAGATATGGTGTATGAGGAGGAAATAATAGAGGCGCTTAAATTTTATGGTAATATAACATTGGAGGAATTTTTAAAGTTAAGTGACAATCACATCATTTAAAAAAAACTGGTGTTATGTTAGAATATAGAGATATACTTAGGAGGAAGATTTTGATGAACAGAATTTCTGATGACATATTGTTTAAAGTAGAAAAACCAGCCCGCTATATTGGAGGAGAAATGAACTCCTTTATAAAGGATAGTAAAAATATAGATGTTAGATTTGCTTTTTGTTTTCCAGATGTTTATGAAGTTGGAATGTCACATCTTGGAATGAAGATATTGTATTATATTTTAAATAAAAGGGAAGATACTTATTGCGAAAGGGTTTTTGCACCCTGGCCGGATCTTGAAAAACTTATGAGAAAAGATAATATTCTATTGTATGCCCTGGAAAGTAAAGAACCTATTAGAAATTTTGATTTTATAGGATTTACTCTCCAATATGAAATGAGTTATACAAATATATTGAATATGATTGATCTGGCAGGACTGCCTGTAAGAGCATCGGAAAGAGGAGAACATGATCCCATAGTAATATGTGGGGGACCTTGTGCTTATAACCCGGAGCCATTATATGACATAGCAGATCTATTTGCCATCGGTGAAGGTGAAAGACAACTTCAGGAAATAATTGAGCTTTATAAAAGATATAAAGGGGAGAAAAAGAAATTTTTACGAGAAGCATCTCATATAGAAGGAGTATATGTACCTTCACTTTATACCGTAGATTATAATAAAGATGGTACTTTGAGACAATTTACGCCGATATATGATGATGTACCTTCCAGAGTCAAAAAGAGAATAATACCGGATTTAAATGATGTGCCTTATCCAGATAGGCTTATAGTTCCATATACAGATATAGTACATGACAGGATAATGCTTGAAACTTTTAGAGGGTGTAGCAGAGGATGTAGATTTTGCCAGGCGGGTATGATATACAGACCTGTTAGGGAAAAAAGAGTGGATAAACTTTTGAAGCAAGCAAATGAACTTATAAAAAATACAGGTTATTCCGAAGTTTCACTTACATCTTTGAGCATATGCGATTATTCTGACCTTAAGAGTTTGGTGAATGGTTTCATAGAAGAACATAAAGATGACAAAGTGGGGTTGTCTCTACCATCCCTGCGGATAGACTCATTTTCTGTAGGGCTTATAAATGAAATACAAAAAGTCAGAAAAACAGGACTTACTTTTGCACCCGAGGCAGGTAGCCAGAGAATGAGGGACATCATAAATAAAGGTGTCAATGAGCAGGATCTAATGACCTCTGTAAAGAGTGCGTTTGAGTCAGGATGGTCAACTATAAAGTTGTATTTTATGATTGGACTTCCTTATGAAACAAAAGAAGATATAATAGGTATTTCAGATTTGGCAGGTAAGGTTGTAGATGAATATTTTTCTGTCCCTAGGGAAAAGAGAAAAAATGGATTGAGGGTAACAGTAAGTACTTCCATATTTGTCCCAAAACCTTTTACACCATTTCAATGGGAGCCACAAATAAAAATGGAAGATGTAAAAGCTGAAATACAATTAATTAGGAAAGCTATAAATAAAAAACAGATAAATTACAATTGGCATGAAAGTCCTGTAAGCTATCTTGAAGCTGTATTTGCAAGAGGAGATAGGAAAGTTTGTGATGTTTTGATAGAGGCTTTTAAGATGGGGGCGAAATTTGATGGATGGTCAGAGTATTTTAATTTTGATATATGGATGGATGCTTTTAGAAAATGTAATGTAGATGGAGATTTCTATGCCTATAGAAAAAGATGTTATGATGAAATTTTACCCTGGGATTTTATAGATATAGGAGTAGATAAGAACTTCCTAATAAGGGAGAATGAAAAAGCTAAAAAGGCTGAAGTAACTCAAGATTGTAGGTTAGGATGTAAAAATTGTGGAATAAATATAAATCTTGAGGGGGAATGTTTTAGTGGTTCGGTATTTAATTAAATTCAGCAAAGAAAGTAGTGTGAAATTTATAGGACATCTTGATGTTATGAGAACCATACAGAGAATGATAAGGAGATCTAGGTTACCAGTCCAGTATTCAAGAGGATTTAATCCACATATAAATATGTCAATTGCACAACCACTTTCAGTAGGTGTTTATTCCTGTGGAGAATATATGGATATTTGCTTTGAGAAAGAAGTGGAAGAAGATGAGATAAAGTGCAGGCTAAATGAAAATGCACCAGTAGGAATAAGAATATTTGAAGCTAAAAAGATAAAAGACAATCCAGGTAAAAAGATATTTAAATCAATGGCGGAAGTATATGCCGCAAGGTATATAATAAAAATTAAATATTTGGATGCATCTAATCTGTTAGTCGATATAAATAATGTAATGAAAAAGGATATGTGGAAAGCTATGAAGAAAAGTAAAAGGGGAGAAGCTGAAACTGATATAAAAAAGTTTATAAAAGAAATGAACTATAGGGTAGAGGATAATATTCTTATATTAGATACAGTTATAAGCTGTGGAAGTAGAAATAATTTGTCAGCAGGACTTCTCGCAAATTATATACAGAACAATACTAGGCAACCTGATAAAAATGCTTTTGTGGATATAATGAGGAAGGAAATGTATAGTATTTATAATGACAAATTAATACCTCTTATAAGTGGGGTGGAACTTTGAAATATATATTTATAGATAGAAGTAGAGGATTATTAAGGGCTGTAATCATGAAAAATGATGATTTGAAAGAAATTTTTTTAAAAAAAGACGGTGAAACCTATCCTGGAGAAATATATAAAGGTGTTGTCAAGAATGTGGTCCCAGCTATAAAATGTGCATTTATAGATATAGGAAGCGACAGAAATGCTTACATGTATATTGACAGCAGATTTAAAAATATTAGCTTGAAAAAGGGAGAAGAAATTTTAGTTCAAGTTGTAAAAGAAGATCTAGGTAAGAAAGGCCCTAAAGTAATGAGTTCAGTTGCCCTGCCGGGAAAGTATTGTGTATTGAACAATTTTGATAGGAACATAGAATTTTCGAGAAGAATATCAGATAGTGAATTTAAGGAAAATGTACTCAGATACTTGAAACGTCCTGAGGGTATGGGAGTCATGATTAGAACAGAAGCCCAAAATATGACAACTGATATTATACAAGATGAATTGGATGAACTACACAAAATTTATAGGAATATAATTAGAAAAACTAAATATTCATTGAAACCGGGATTGATTTTTGATAATGGAGGGCTTGTAAAAAAAATTCTAAGGGATAAGCTGGAAACAAGTGATTTTAAAATATATGCAAGCGATAAAAATGATTACGAAAATATAAAATATTTTTTAAGAAGATATAATTATGCAGAAAATAAAGTGGAATTTTATAGTGGAGCTAGGAACCTATTTAGTTGTTATAATATTGAAAACAAAATATTAAATCTAAGAAATAGAAAAGTGTATTTAAAATGTGGCGGCTATATAGTTATTGATAGAACTGAAGCTATGTATGTTATAGATGTGAATTCAGGTAAAAATGTAAAGAATAGATCCATGGAAAAAACAGTTTTTACTACAAATTTTCAAGCTGCGGAAGAGATTGTAAGACAAATAAGGCTTAGAAATCTAAGTGGAATTATATTGATAGATTTTATTGATATGGATAAAATTGAGAATAAGTTGAAAATTATAGATATACTAAAGGTTGGATTTAATGATGATAAGAATAAAACTATAGTATATCCCTTTACAGAGCTAAATCTTGTTCAAATAGCTAGAAAAAGGTCTGGAAGACCTATAAGTGATTATATAGATGAAGATTGTGGCTATTGTGGAGGGAGAGGACGTAGAATAAAATTAGCATATATGAGCATGCTTATAGGAAATGAAATAGATAAAATGGATGAAATGAATATACATATTCAGATTGGGGATAATTATAAAAAAGATATTGAAGAAAATAGGGGTTCATTCTTAAAAAACATAGACAGCTGTGGCAAAAATATATATTTGACTTATGGTCATGGAGAATATTTCAAGATGGAAGCTCTTGTGTTTCCAAACCAGATTCAGCATTTCCAGAAATTTAAACTTGAGTTATAGATTTGAACTTAAAACTTTACAAAGTAAGCTATCTGTGCTAAAATACCCTTTGTAGGCCGCACGAAGTAGGTTAAAATTGTAGAAATAATATTTTCTGCATACCTTTTAGGCGAGACTGGATTGAGGAGGTGTTTTTAATGTACGCAGTTGTAGTTACAGGAGGAAAACAGTATAAGGTTTCAGAAGGAGACGTTATATATGTTGAAAAATTAAATGTTGAAGTTGATTCAACAGTTGAAATTGATAATGTACTTGCAGTAGGGAAGGAAGATGGAAATTTAGTTGTAGGAAAGCCTAAAGTTGATGGCGCAAAAGTAAGTGCCAAGGTTTTGTCTCATGGTAAAAACAAAAAGATAATTGTATTCAAATACAAGAGAAAATTAGACTACAGAAAAAAACAGGGACATAGGCAACCATATACTAAATTGCAGATAGAAAAAATAAATGCTTAATTATGATTAAGGTAGAGTTTAAACGTAAATCTTGTAATTTGGTTTCAGCTAGACTGACAGGGCATGCAGATTCGGAGAACAATGGCTATGACTTGGTTTGTTGTGCCGTTTCTGTATTATCACAGAGTATATTGATTGGGCTGACAGAAGTGTTGGGACTTGAAGTTAATTATTCTATAGAAAATGGCTTTTTAAGTTTTTCTTTGGAGAATATGCCGCAAAGTGATATAGAAAAATGTCAGGTACTAATGAAAACTATGTTATTTGGTTTAAAGAGAATAGAATTAAGTTACGGTAAATATATAAGTACATATGTAGAGGAGGTGTAGTTTAAATGATTATTATGGATCTTCAGTTATTTGCTCATAAAAAAGGAGTAGGTAGCTCAAAAAATGGTAGGGATAGTGAATCCAAGAGATTAGGTGCTAAGTCTGCGGACGGACAGTTTGTCTTAGCAGGTAATATATTGGTTAGGCAGAGAGGAACAAAAATTCATCCAGGAAATAATGTTGGAAGAGGCTCAGATGATACTCTTTTTGCTAAAATAGATGGTGTAGTAAAATTTGAAAGAGTAGGTAAAAGCAGAAAGAAAGCCAGCGTTTATCCTTTACCAGAGGAAGAATTAATAGCTGAATAATATTTATAAGGCACCCATTAGCAGGGTGCCTTTTTAAATCTAGAGCTTTATAATAAAGGGAGTGATATGGATGTTTGTAGATACGGCAAGAATATTTGTGAAATCCGGAGATGGTGGTGACGGAGCCATATCTTTTAGAAAAGAAAAATATGTACCACTGGGTGGACCTGACGGTGGCGATGGTGGTGATGGTGGAAGTGTGATTTTGATAGTTGATGAAAACAGCACAACTCTTCTGGATTTCACCTATAGGAAAAAATATAAGGCTGAAAAGGGAGAAAATGGTGCCGGCTCTAAATGTTTTGGGAAAAAGGGAAATGATTTATATATAAAGGTTCCTATAGGTACTGTTGTAAGAGATGTGAAAACAAATAAAATAATGGCGGATCTCTCACATAAAGGTGATAAATATATGGTTGCAAAGGGAGGAAGAGGTGGAAGAGGGAATGTAAGATTTACAACCCCTACAAGACAGGCACCTGAATTTGCAGAGCCAGGTATGCCTGGAGAGGAAATGTATATTTCTCTTGAACTTAAAATATTGGCGGATGTAGGATTAATAGGATTTCCTAATGTAGGAAAGTCAACTTTACTTTCCATTGTAACCAAGGCAAAACCCAAAATTGCAAATTATCATTTTACAACACTTAATCCTAATCTTGGAGTAGTTGATATTCCTGGTATAAATGGTTTTATAGTAGCTGATATACCGGGAATAATAGAGGGAGCATCTTCTGGCACGGGACTTGGGCTTGAATTCCTAAGACATATTGAAAGAACGAGGATTCTTATACATGTTGTGGATATATCTCAGATAGAGGGTAGAAATGCTTTTGATGACTTTGTTAAAATAAATGAAGAGCTAAAAAAGTATGATGTAAAATTATGGGATAGACCTCAAATAATTGCTGCAAATAAGTCCGATATGATGTATGATGATACTGTATTTAAAGATTTTAAAAATAAAGTATTAAAATTGGGATATGATAAGGTATTTAAAATATCGGCAGCTACAGGTTATGGTGTTGAAGAACTTATGAAAGAAACAGCTAGAATGCTCAATGAAATACCTATAAGTGATATGGAGATAGATGAAAGTGAAAGGTTTATACCGGAGGAGAAGAGATTTACTTATACTATAAGAAAAGAAGAAAATACTTACATTGTTGAAGGAAGTTTTGTAGATAGATTGCTTGCCAGCGTCAATGTAAATGATTATAATGAGCTTAGGTATTTCTATAATGTATTGAAAAATAAGGGAGTAATGGAAGAATTAATTCAAAAAGGGATTAAAGATGGAGATACTATACGATTAAATGATTTTGAATTTGAATATATGTTATAATTTTATTGAAAGAGGTAGCATATGATTAAAAAAGCTATTTTTGGCGGTACTTTTGATCCAATACATAACGGACATATACATATAGCTTATGAAGCATTGTATAAACTGAATTTAGATGAGGTTATATTTATGCCATCGGGTAATCCACCTCATAAATTGGAAAATGATATAACTGATGCTGCTATAAGATATGATATGGTCAAAAATGCTGTTGAAAAGGAACACAAATTTGTAGTCAGTGACTATGAGATAAACAGCAATAATTTAAGTTATACTTATAGAACATTACTGCATTTTAACGAAGTTGAAGAAAATACAGAATGGTATTTTTTAACAGGAGTCGACTGCTTGATGGATATAGACCAGTGGAATGATCCAAGTGGTATATTCAGATTGTGTAAATTTATAGTATTTAATAGACCTGGATTTAATATGGACAGTGTGAAAATGCAAAAAGAAAATGTTGAAAAAAAATATTCAGCACATATTATATTTTTGGATGCACCTCTTTTAGATATATCTTCTACGGGAGTAAGGGAGAACATAAAGATGGGTAGAAACGTAAGCTATCTTATACCAGAAAGTGTCTATGATATAATAAAAAAGTATAATCTTTACAGATAAAATTAAATAATTTATTGTTTTGGAGTGATTGTAAAAAATGTGGGATGAGGAACAGATAGATAAATATTTAAAGGCAAATCTTAAAGTGAAAAGATATGAACACAGTTTGGGCGTTAGCAGTACAGCAGTAAAACTTGCAGATTTGTATGGTGCTAATGTTACAAAGGCCAGAATTGCAGGTCTCATTCACGATTGTGCCAAATGTATGTCCGATAATGAATTGATAGATATCGCTAACAAGAATAAAATTATCATAGATGAAGTTTTAAAGGAAACTCCTAATTTGCTCCATGGATCTGTAGCTTCTATAATAGCAAGAGACAAGATGGGAATATATGATGAAGATATATTAAGTGCTGTAGCATATCATACTACCGGAAAAGAAAATATGAGCTTAATGGAAAAGATAATATATGTAGCAGATTATATTGAACCCATGAGAGATTTTCCAGGAGTAGATAAAATAAGAAAGGATGCAATGGAGAATTTGGATAGGGCGCTGCTTGGTTCTTTCAATAATACTATAAAACATGTTATTGACAAAAAGCAGCTGCTTCATTTGAATACTATAAAGGGAAGAAATTTTTTGATTTCTCAATACAAATATCAATATAGATAGAATGGAGGAATTTTTATGAAAAAGAAGATAATAAGTACTAAAAAGGCACCAGCAGCGGTAGGCCCATATTCGCAGGCCGTTAAAGTCGGAAATTTACTATTTGTTTCGGGACAGATTCCATTGGATCCAGAAACAGGGGAGTTGGTTTCAGAAGACGTAAAAGCAGCTGCTAAAAGATCTTTAGACAATATTGGGGCGATTTTAAAAGAAGCGGGATCATCTTTTAAAGATGTTGTTAAAACTACGGTATTCATAAAAAATATGGATGATTTTGCGAAAGTGAATGAAGTTTATGCTAAATATTTTAAGGCTGATATGCCGGCACGATCATGTGTAGAAGTAAAACTTCCAAAAGATGCTCTTGTGGAAATAGAAGTAATAGCGTTGGCAGGTTAGCTGGTTGTAATAGGGGCGTTTTATACCCCTATGTGCAGTCAAAAGAGAGGTTATAGTAATGTCACAATGTGGTGAGTTATTTTTTGATGTGGAACAGGGTGAAGAGGGATTAAAGTTAAGAGAATATCTTAGGAAGCATAAGAAATTATCGGGAAGATTGATAAAAAGTGCGGCTTTAGATGGAAGAATTGAAGTAAACAGTAAAAAGGTAAAATTGAATTACATATTGAAATTAAAGGATAGGGTATCTCTTAATCCATTTAAAGAGGAAAGTCAAAATATAAGTCCAGAAAAGATGGATATGGATATAGCATATGAAGATAAGGATATAATAGTAGTAAATAAGAGGCCAGGTATGGTTGTACATCCTACAAAGAATTATCAGAGTGGCACTTTGGCAAATGGATTGCTTTATCATTTTAAAGAAAATAATGAAAGATGTATAGTGCGGTTGGTAAGCAGACTGGATATGGATACTTCTGGCCTTGTAATAGTTGGAAAGAATCAATTTGCACATATGGCGTTAGCTAGGGATATGAAATGCAGTAATTTTGAGAAAAGCTATATTGCAGTGGTACACGGTAATATGAAGGATAAAGAGGGAATTATAGATATGCCCATATACAAGCCCGAGGGAATGGGTATAAAGAGAATAATAGATGAAAGAGGACAGAAGAGTATAACAAGATATAAAGTGATTAAAAGTCTGCAGCTTGGTGATATAGTTAAATTAGTTTTGGAAACAGGAAGAACTCATCAAATTAGAGTACATTTGAGTAATATGGGATATCCAATTTTTGGAGATACACTGTATGGGGAACATAATGATAACAATTATATAAATAGACAGGCACTTCATGCTTATAAAGTTAAATTTCCACATCCAAGAACTGGATCAATAGTTGAATTGGAAGCGGATATCCCTTGTGATATTAAAAATTTGATTAAAAAGATAAATTGAAAAATAAAGTTTTTCAATTTATCTTTTTAATTTCTATATGGATATGTATTTTTTTATTACAATAATTGTTATACCTATCAATACAATTAAAGATATAATTATAACAGTATACTGGGTGTTTTCCATATGTAGAAGTTGGCTTGAATGCTGATTGAATAAAGTTTTAGAATTATGATCTACACCGCTTAAGAGCTTTAAGCTTCCAATATTGCTGCCATTGAATGAGATTACAGCCTCTTCTACAGGCTCTCCTGCTTTAAATGATTTCGAATCCAATTTTTTATCTGATAGGTTGAATACAGGTACGGATTTATCATCAATGCTTTTAGTATAATAAAAGTCAGATTCAGCTATTAATGGAATTGATAAGTCATCTTTTGTATATGTGGTTACCAACTCACCTTTTGAGTAGAGTTTTTCAAGTTTAAAATTATTGAAGCCATAGTTGAATAGTGATATGGTATCGGGAAAAAAGGTTTTGTTTTTGTCATGAATCAAAGCCACAATTAATTTGTGACCTCCACGTGTAGCTGCTGCTACATAAGAATGAAGTGATTGTACTGTATATCCTGTTTTTCCTCCAAGTGATCCTTCATAGTAATAATGAGACTGTTTTTGAACTAATCTATTTTCATTCCATACGGTTCTTGGACTACTTGATTTATTGGTTGGTTTGATTGTGTATGAGAGTGTAGTAGCTATTTTCGAGTACTCTGGATTCTCTGATAATTTTTCCATCATAAGTGCTAAATCTCTCGAAGAAACCTTATGATTTTTGTTAAATAGACCACTTGGATTTGCAAAGTGTGTATGGGAAGCACCTAATTCCACTGCTCTTTTATTCATTTTTTCTACAAATTTATTTAAAGAACCTCCTACATGTTCTGCAAGTGCTTCTGCACAGTCATTATCGGAAGCAAGTAATAGTCCATATAATAGATCTCTTACCTTTAATTTTTCACCTTCAATTAGTCCAAGCCTGGTTCCATCTACTTTAGGTGGATTCTTGCCAACGGTTACATAGCTGTCTAAATCTCCTTTTTCAAGTACTAAAAGTGCAGTCATTATTTTAGTTGTTGAAGCTGGAGGATAGGCAGAATCAGGATTTTTGGAAAATAGAATTTTGCCAGTATTTGCATCTAATAATACTGCACTGTCAGCTGAAACGGAAGGAGGTTTTTCTTTAGCATAAATTCTTATTGGATTTATGTAATTAATAAGTAATAAAAATGATACTGCAAATATGATTAATTTTTTCATTTTTCCCTCCTCTAAATGTTATCTAGTATATTATATCAAAAAAATATGATATATGCGACATAATTTCTTTTAATTGTCAATAATATAGATAGTTAGTACAAATATATATTTTGAAGGAGTATTCTATAAATTGCAAATGAACTTTGTTTTTTAGGAGGAGGAGCCATTTGTGAGCATAGTAAATAAAATTGCAAGATGGATAGAAAAATGCAGCAGCAACAAATATAAGAAAAAGATTATAGGATCTGTGGTTATTTTAGCTGCATTTGCTATATTTCTAGTTGTGGGCTATAACAATTCAAAACCTGTTAAGATAACTGATGGTGAAAGTATTTTCAAGCAGGAGGATTACAAAGAAGAACAGGAAAAAGGGGAAGGGATGAAAGGCAGTTCTGGAGATATAACGGTTTATATAAACGGAGAGGTAAAAAATCCCGGAATATATAAGTTGAAAAGTGACAGCAGGATAGGTGATCTGATTAAAACTTCAGGAGGATTCAAGGATGATGCAGATACATATAAAATAAATTTAGCTAAAAAATTAAAGGATGAGGACTACATATATATAGATAAGATACAGAAGGAAGAAGAGTCAGGTAAAAGTGTAGGAGTGGAAGGTAAATCAGGACTGGATGAAGACGGAGTTGTAAATATAAATACCGCATCCATAGAAGAACTGAAAACAATACCCGGTGTAGGAGATATAACTGCCCAGAACATAATAGATTACAGGGAACAGAACGGTGATTTTTCATCGAAAGAGGACATAAAAAATGTTGATAGAATAGGAGATAAGACCTTTGAGAAGATGAAGGACAAAATTGATGTTAGGTAGGATTGTATAAATACAATATGCGATCCTACCATGCCATAGAATAAATAAAGAGCTGTCTTAAAAAATTAAGATAGCTCTTTATTGTTTTTCATAAATTATTTGTCAAGATGTGCATCTCTAAAAATAAAGAAACCTAAGTTTGATATATGAACATCTTTAAGTTTTGGATTCATGCAGACAACTTCAGTGTAGTAGTAAATTGGTATTATAGGAAGATCAGTCATAAGTTGATTCTCTGCCTGGTGCATTAAAGTAGCTCTTTTAGCCTTATCAGGTTCTGCTTTGGCTTGATTTATAAACTGATCGTATTTAGGGTTTGAATAGCCTGCCATATTGTTTCCATTTCCAGTTGTGAATATGTCAAGGAAAGTCATGGCATCATTGTAATCAGCTATCCATCCATCTCTTCCCAATAGGAACTGATGGTTCTGAAGCTGGGTAAGATGAACCTTTCTTTCAACATTCTTGAGGGTTACATTTATTCCTAAATTCTTTTTCCACATATCCTGAATGGCCTGTGCTATATTCTGATGTCCCTGCATTGTATTGTAAAGTATTTCAAGCTGTGGGAAGCCTTTTCCACCAGGATACCCGGCTTCGGAAAGAAGCTTTTTGGCTTGTGCCACATCTGCAGTTTTTGGAAGGTATTCCTTGTCTGTAAATTCTTTTCCGTTTGAATCACTGGCACCCTTAGGTACGAAAGAACCAGCTGGAACCTCACCGGATTTTGTGACTTTTTCAGTTATTGAAGTCCTGTCTATTGCAAGAGCAAGAGCTTTTCTAACTTTTGTATCACTTAATGCTTTTGCTGCATCAGGGTTAATATTCTTGGCTTGTGAAGATACGTTTATATCATAGTAGTAAATTCCTAAATATGGATAGGCCTTTGCGGTCCCACTCTTTAATAGATTAGGAGTTTCTGTAGCAGGTGGTTTATCGATTAAGTCAAGATCTCCTGTCTTGAATGCTGCATAGTAACTGCTTTCATTTTCCAGAGTCTTGAATTCAATTCTGTCTATCTTTATGTTTTTATTATCCCAGTAGTTAGGATTTTTTTCAAAGTTTAAGCTGTCTTTTGCTTTGTATTCAACCATTTTGTAAGGACCGTTTGATATATAAGTTTCAGCTTTTGTAGCCCATGCAGTTGGATTTTTTTCGACAACATCTTTTCTTACTGGGTCATAAGTAGGAAAGGCTGTAAGTGACAGAAAATAAGGAGTAGGGTTTTGAAGTGTAGCCACTAATGTATAGTCATCCTTTGCAGTAACACCTACCTGATCTTCTTTGACTTTGCCTTGGTTATAGGATTCACCGTTTTTCAGGTAAAATAGCTGATATGCATATTGAGAAGCTGTTTTTGGATCAAGAGCTCTCTTCCAGGCGTATTCGAAATCCTTTGCAGTAACACCTTTTCCATCTGACCATTTTGCATCTTTTCTTAAATGGAAGGTATAAGTAAGTCCATCGCTTGATACATCCCATTTTTCTGCAACACCAGGTACTGTTTTTTCATCCTTATCCAGATTTGTCAAGCCTTCGAAGGCATTACAGATTACCTGGGCGCCTTCAACTGAATTGTTCAGTCCAGGGTCAATTGTTCTAGGATCAGCAGCAATATTTACTTTTATTGTGGTTTTATTGCCTGAACCTGTACTGTTTTTAGAATTTCCACAGCCGACAAACAATGAACCTATAAATGTAAGTGACATTGCAACTGCCAGAATCTTAAATTTGTTCTTTAACATAATAGTCCTCCTTAAAATTTTAATATATTATGTGTTTACATAATGTAAACACTTATATAGCTTTGTTTTATTTTTCATATAAGTGACAGGCTGTACAATGTCCGCTACCCATATCTTTTAAAACAGGTTCCTCTTCAGAACATCTTTTCATTGCATATTTACACCTGTCTTTAAATCTACAGCCTGGTGCTGGATCTATTGGTGAAGGGGTTTCACCTTCGAGCATTATTCTATTGCTTTTTGCTGCCATATCTGGATCAGGTATAGGTATTGCGGATAATAATGCCTTGGTGTAAGGATGAAGAGGATTTTTGTACAATTCATTGCTTTCTGCTATTTCCACCATTTTTCCAAGATACATTACTCCTATTTTAGTTGATATATGTTTTACCATGGATAGATCATGTGCTATGAATAAATACGTAAGATCCAAATCATCCTGGAGGTCTTCAAGCATATTTACTACCTGGGCCTGGATTGATACATCCAGTGCGGATATAGGTTCGTCACATACTATGAATTCAGGTTCCACAGCGAGAGCTCTTGCTATACCTATTCTTTGCCTCTGACCTCCTGAAAATTCATGAGGATATCTATTTGAATGATCCTTATTCAGGCCTACTCTATTTAAAAGATATTGAATCCTGTCCTGTCTTTCCTTGCCCCTCATCAAATTGTGTATATCTATAGATTCACCTATTATATCTCCTACAGTCATTCTAGAGTCTAGAGATGCATAGGGATCCTGAAATATCATCTGCATTTTCCTTCTATAAGGCTTCATTTTATTTGTAGAAAATTTGGATATATCCACTCCATCATATATTATCTGTCCATCCGTTGGTTCATATAATTTAATTATAGTCCTTCCTGTAGTGGTTTTACCACATCCAGATTCTCCGACTAGCCCCAGAGTTTCCCCTTTTTCTATGGTAAAAGATACATCATCAACTGCTTTAACATTGCTTGTTACTTTTCCTACAAAAGACTTTTTTGCAGGAAAATATTTTTTAAGATTTTTTATTTCAATAAATGGCTTATCAGTTTTCATCTTTTAGACCTCCTACACTTATCCTGTCTACTTTAGGTGCATTTGGATGGTTGAGCCAGCAGGAAGCGAGATGTTCATTGTCTATTTTAAAAGCCTCAGGTATTTTATTTAAGCATATTTTCATTGCGTATTCACATCTTGGAGCAAAAGGACATCCAGCCGGAGGCTTTAACAGATCTGGTGGAGTTCCATCTATTGGCTTTAGTCTATGTTTTATGTCTTCTTTAGGGTTTGGTATGCTTCTTAAAAGTCCCCATGTATATGGATGCTTTGAATTGTAAAATATATCTCTTGTTGAGCCTCTCTCAATAATCATTCCACCATACATTACATTTATTCTGCTGCACAAATCTGCTACAACACCTAAATCATGGGTTATTAAAATTATTGACATGCCAAGCTTGGACCTTAGATCTTTCATGAGTTCAAGTATTTGTGCCTGTATAGTTACGTCTAGAGCTGTAGTAGGTTCATCTGCAATTAAAAGCTTTGGATCACATATAAGTGCCATAGCTATCATGGCCCTTTGCCTCATTCCACCAGAAAATTCATGTGGATATTGATTTATTCTCTTTTCAGCACTAGGTATTCCGACTAATTTCAACATCTCAATAACTTTTTTATTTGCAGCTTCCTTGCTCATATGCCTGTGTTTTATGAGTGGCTCTGCTAGTTGATAACCTATTTTGAAAACTGGGTTCAAGGAAGTCATAGGATCCTGGAATATCATTCCAATATCATTTCCTCTTATATTTTCCATTTGTTTGTCGCTTAATTCTGTCAAATTTTTATCTAAAAAATTTATTTTATCAGCTTTTATTCTACCATTTTCAGGAAGAAGCTTCATGATTGACATCATAGTTATACTTTTTCCACTTCCAGATTCTCCAACTATTCCGAGTGCCTCACCTTTATTAAGATGAAAGGATACTCCACGTACTGCTTTTACTTCACCTAGATAAGTCTGGAAAGATGTATGTAGATCATTTACATCAAGTAATCTATCCATTTATGTATCCTCCTATTATTTTTTCATTTTAGGATCCAGAGAATCTCTCAGTCCATCACCTAATAGATTAAATGCAAGCATAGTCAAACATATTGCCATAGATGGGAAGAACAACTGAAGTGGATACAATTGAAAGCCATCTAGAGCATCAGATGCTAAAGTTCCCCAGGAGGCCATTGGAGCCGATACACCAAGCCCTATGAAACTTAAAAATGATTCTGTAAATATAGCATCTGGAACTGAAAGGGTTAAAGTTACGATTATCGGACCCATGCAGTTTGGAATAAGGTGCTTAAAAATTATTCTTGTAGATGAGGCACCGAGAGTTTTTGCGGCAAGTACAAATTCCTGCTGCTTAAGTGACATTATTTCTCCTCTTACAATCCTTGCCATTGTAAGCCAAAAAGCAACTGCTAGGGCTATTATTATGCTTTTAAGTCCTGCACCAAATACAACCATGAAGAGTATTACATAAATTGTCATCGGTATTGAGTATAGAATATCTACTATTCTCATCATTATATTGTCCACTTTTCCACCAAAATAACCGGCTATTCCTCCATACAATATTCCAATTATTATATTTAATATACTTGCTGCATATCCTACAGTAAGAGAAATTCTTGCTCCATATAGTATTCTTATAAATATATCCCTTCCAAATTTATCTGTTCCAAACCAATGGTCAGCACTTGGAGATAAATTTGCCATATTCAAATTCTGGCTGTAGTAATTATATCTTGAAAAGATTGGACCTATTATTGCAAGTAAAGTAACAAATATTACAAATATCAAACCGACCATAGCTAGCTTGTTGAGTTTTAATCTCCTCCATACATCTTGCCAGTAAGATATATTGGGTCTCACTAGGGCTTCTGGCTGTTTCTCTTTTTTTGAGACTTTTTCGAATTCATCCTTTGGTAATTCCATATTTTAACCTCCTAAGATTCGAGTTTTATTCTTGGATCGATGATTACATATAATATATCTACGACTAGATTGCATATTATTAAAAATGCACTGTAGAATATAGTAACACCTAATATAGTAGTATAATCTCTATTATATATGCTTTGGACAAATTCTCTTCCAAGACCTGGTATTCCAAACAAATTTTCAACGACAAAACTTCCAGTAAGTATTCCTGCAAATAATGGACCTATGTACGTTACTATAGGTATAAGTGAATTTTTCAAAGCATGTTTATATATTATTTTGCTTTGAGGTAAGCCCTTTGCCTTTGCCACTTTTATGTAATCCTGACGTATTACTTCTAGTAAACTTGATCTTGACAACCTGGCTATAAATGACATAGAATATGCACCAAGAGCAACAGATGGAAGTACATAGCCAGAAGGAGTATCTAATCCAACTGCAGGAAACCATCCAAGTTTAACGGCAAAAAAATAAATAAAAAATGTGGCCATTACAAAGTTAGGGACAGTTACTCCCACCGTTGATATGAGCATTGCAAGACTGTCCTGCCATTTGCCTTGGTGTAAGGCTGCAATTATTCCCATTAATAGGCCGAATATCAGAGCAAAACATACAGCTAATATACCTACCTTGGCAGATACGGGAAATGATTGAGATATTACTTCATTTACGGTTTTTCCTTCATATCTCATAGATGGACCTAGTTCACCATGGAATACCACATTGCCTAAATATGTAGTATACTGTTTGTTGAGTGGTTTATCTAGTCCAAATTTTTGTTCCAGATTAGCTTTAATCTGTGGTGGAAGCTTTTTTTCATCGTCAAAAGGACCACCTGGAATTAAGTGCATTAACAGAAAGGTTATAGATATTACAACCCAGATTGTAATAACACTATAAACTAATCTTTTTAAAATATACTTCGGCATTTTTTAACCCCCAATTGTGTATTTTATTGTAAGCTTACTGCTTTTCTTAAGTTAAAGCAGAAGTATTAGTATAATTTATAAAAACAGCATAATAAATATCAACTATTTTAATGCTTAAGCATAATAAGTTAATTTTTTTATACTAGGTTGTACTAGATTTATATAATATTAAGAATACAATAAAAAATAGAACATTCAATTCAAAAATATTTTGATGAATGAACATAAAATTCATATTGCAATTTATATATTTTTTGTAATGGTATCATAGAATTAATATTATGTCAATGCATTGAAGGCATTGGGTTGAAACGCTTTATTGATTTAACGTAAAAAAATATTAACGTAATTATGCCGTTTGTTAAACATTTTCATTAGAAAAAATTGTTATATAAAAATGCATAATTTATAAATTTAAATGTATATTAATTTATTTAAGTATCATATTGAAGGAATATCCTTGATAATTTGAATTCTGAATAATGATTTTATTAGCAACTTTTAATAAAAAAACTCTGAAAAATGAAGGTTTATTAATATACTAAATATAATTATGATGATTTTCAATTAAATTTAAGTGATGTATAAGAATTCATTTTTCAATTAAATTTGAAATTAATTATGTATTAAAATTAATTTTATAAAGTTGCTACATTTAAATACGATATAATTAAAGATATATGTTGTCCTTTTTTATAGAGGAAGGTGAATAAAAAATATATGATTAAATGGTACAAAAAATCCTGGAGTGAAATTATAAAAGAATTAAATAGCAATAGCTATTATGGACTTTATGATGAGCAGATTGAAGCTAATAGAAAAAAATATGGAAGTAATAAGATAATTATACCTAATACTAAAAGTTTCATTTTACTTATGTTAATGCAATTAAAAGACATCTGGGTTTTATTTTTTATTGCAGTTTTTATAGTATTGTTGTACTCAAAGTTATTTTTATCAGCAGATATAGCTTTAGGTGTAATTTTGATAAATAGCATATGTGTGGCTTTGGAACAATATAAAGTTGAAAAGAATATTAAAGAGTTACAGAGATTGAATTTAGGTTATGCAAGGGTGATAAGAAATGGGAGGACAATAAAGATTCTTTCGGAAGAACTAGTAGTAGGAGATATTGTAATAGTTGGCGAGGGAGAATCGGTACCTGCTGATATTAGAATTATTGAGAGCAACGAGTTGAAAGTGGATGAATGTTCTGTTACTGGAGAAAAATTTTTCTCAGATAAATATGAACCTAAGATAGAGGATAATGAAATTAATTTATCTGATATGAAAAATATGCTTTTTAAATCCTCTATCGTTGTTAAAGGAGATGCCACAGGAATAGTGGTATCTGTAGGAATGAAAACTGAAATTGCAGGTATAGTGAAATTATTATTGGAAGAAAGTAAAAAAAATACTTCTTTTAAATCAGATCTAAATGATATACTTGATATGTTTATTAAATTCCTTTTATGTAGTGTTTTAATTGTAAATTTTTTAAGGTATGCAATGGATAGGGATAGCTCATATATGGTGATTCACTCTGTATTTACGGCAGTAAGTTCTTTTCCAATAGGCTTTTGTATAATATTATATTCAATAAGTAATGTACTATTGAATAAATTAAAAAAGGGACATGTAATTTTTAAGAACATTTCCAGTATTGAGAAATTTTCTAAGGTTTCTGCTTTATGTACAGATAAAGTTGGAGGATTTTCCAAAGAAAAGATGGACATAGTAAAAGCATATGGCAGCATGGGATTTATTGATACTAGTGAAGCAACATTAAGGGATGGTATGAATGAAAATTTATATAGAATGTTGAATATAGGACTGTTGTGTAATGATATAAAATTGGATAATGTGGAAACTGAAAGTTCTAAAGAGGATTTGGTTGAGACTGCTATTTCAAGGTTCGCAGAACAGTATGGAATTTATAGAAAGGAAGTTCAACAAAATCATAGAAAATTATTTCAGATTTCTTTTGATACCGATAGGCGTATAATGACTACGGTTAATGAAGTGGATAAAAAATATAGGGCAAATGTTAAAGGTGCAGTAGATTCTATACTTGAAAGATGTACACGTGTGCTGAAAAATGGAGTTGAAGTTCAAATAACGGAAGATGATATAAGCTCCATACGTGATGCGGATATGAATATGTCCAATGATTCATTGAATGTTATTGGATTTGCCTATAGAAATTTTAATTATGAGCCGAGTCAGAAAGAGAATATAGAAAGCAATCTTGTATTTACAGGATTGATAGGATTTGACAACAAGTTGAAGGAAACTGCAGAGGAGTCTGTAAAAAAATCAGCAGCACTTTCCATAAAGCCTGTTATAATTACTGAAGATAGTAAATTGACTGCGCTGGCTGTAGGAAAGAAACTTGGTATTGTGCGAAGGCTTAATCAAATATTGTCCGGTGTTGAAATAGACAATATGGATGATGAGGAATTTAGACGTATTGGAGAAAAAATAAATGTATTTTCCAGAATCAATTCGAGTCATAAAATCAAAATTATAAAGACATTGAAGGATTACGGATATATGACGGCCATAACTGGATGGAAATTGACCGATTTACCTGCACTTAGAATATCCAATATAGGAATAACCAACACAAGAAGTAATATTGTTAAAAAGCTAAGTGATATATTGATACAGGATATAGATTTTATGAATTTGCTTAACTTGATAGAGGCTTCTAGAAAAATAATAAATGTTATAAGAAAGATAATTATATATATAGTAAGTTGTAGTTTTGGAATTTTAACATTTTTACTTATAGAAACATTGTATAGCGGTGGAGCAAGTATTGTAGAAGGAGTTTTCTTTAAATCAATATGGTTTAATACCATAATTATGTTTCTGTCTTCTCTGGCACTTATATGCCAATATAACGATGAATCTGCGGAATATAACAATTATATTATCAATAAAAATATTGTAAAAGATAGAATTCCATTTATTGTATTTATTGGAGTATTAATGGGCATTTCAGCATTTGCTGCTTTTGAGTGTGCTGATCTTTTAGGATGCAAGTTTTCATATAATATACCATTTGTAATTTTAAATATTTGTGCAGTATTGCTTACATATAGTTTTTCCAATAATAGACTGTTTAAAAATAAACTTTCAAGCTTTATAATAGTTATTAATTTTATGCTTCAACTCATCATGGCAATATTCCTTGACAGATTTAATAGTTTATTTGATGTTATTTACTGGATAATTATTTTTGCCTTTGCTTTAGTATGGTTTTTATTTTGTGTGTTTTATAAATTGGATAAAGAAAATTATTATATCGATTGATATATACAATAAAAATTTAATGAGATTTGTTTATACAACGGCTGGCGTGGACATAATTGTAGACAGAGGTGCCGTTTATGAAAAAACCGTTGATATTTTATGCGATTTCTACAGCAAGTGGTTGTCTATCAGCACTGGAATTTATTGATAATTCCCTTATAGGCATAGCTATTGCTGTTTTATTTTTTGTAATATATTTTACTACTTTGGAGACAAAGTTTTTTGTTTTAAATATTATGTTTTTTATCCTGGCGGTGATGAGTTCATTCAACTACTTCAATTTAAATCCGGGAAAAAATGCAGAGATCAGGATAATTCAAAGTAAAAATTATTATCTGATAGGCAATATAAATGGTAGAAAAGTAATATTGGATGGAAATATAGGAGCATTAAAAGAAGGATATAAAATAGATGCTTACGGAAATTTTGAAGCGGATAGGGATTTTTCAAGGGGAATATGTGGAAAGTACACTGTAAATAAATATAAGTTATTGAAAAAAGATCTTGTATATTATTCATATGAATATAAGAGATACATCTATAATAAATTTAAAAATATACTTGGGAAGGATAGAACTTCTGTAGTTATGGCTGTATGTTATGGGGATACCAAGTATATTGATTCTGATCAAAGTATGGAATTTCAAAAATTAGGCATAGTTCATGCTGTTAGTGTTTCAGGTTTCCATATGGCCATACTATATAAGGCAGTTGAAGGTGTACTTGGTTTCAAGACGGCAGTTTTACTTTCAGCAATATATGCTTTTTTTACAGGGATGTCTGCAGCAACTATGAGATCATTTATAATGATATTAATTTTTAAGATGTCTAAAGTGTTTTTTAAAGAATATGACAGCATGTCCTCCTTGAGCCTTTCAGCTATAATACTGATGATGGCAAAGCCGTATTATATAATTGATATAGGTTTTGGATTATCATTTTTATCTACTCTTGGTATAATTTTATATTACAATAGTATTTCAAGAAAATTATATATGCTTCCTGAGAAGTTAAATGCTTGTATAAGTCTTGACTTATCTTCACAGATATATTCTACTCCCTATGTTGCTTTTACTATCCAAAGTTTTAGTTATATATCAATAATTGGTAATTTGATTTTACTTCCCCTCTATTCAATAATTGTTATATTGGGTAATGCATCTCTTGCAATTTCATTTATAAAGCCAGCTTTTAATCTACTTTCTTTTTTTATTAATATAGTATTAACAGCATCAGAAGGAGCTTCCTCTTTGATATTGAAATTATACTCCAATGTAGCTTGTTTAAGTTATATGGAAGGTATTATTATATTATTTTCATATATGGCATGTATACTTTACAGAGCAGGTTACAGGAAAATCAAATATCTTCCTGCCATATTGCTTATTGGGATATTTTTTGAGAGTTATAGTTTTTTTACAGAAATAACTTTCTTGAATTTTCAAAAAGGAGAAGCAGTAATTTTAAATAGTAGAAGCAATAAACTGATGATATGTAATTATGATTCTTTTTCTTCTAGCTGGGTAACCGACATAAAAAATTCCATGAATATAGATAAAATTGTAACTAACCCCAAAGACAGGTACATTTATTTTCTGGATGAGAATAAATTTGTAAATGTGAATTTTGAGAATAAGAATTCTATGACTGTAAATTTATATAGTAAAGAAAGACAATTCAATTTTCTACTTGGAAATGGGAATAATGATATTAAAGCTTTTAAAATTAGTAAACCGATCTTTATACCGAAATATACAAATAATAAATTTTTATATAGATATGAGAATCCTTTAGATAAAAGTACAGCTTATGTTATAATATTTAACAGGATCGTTAGGATCAGATAATTTTTTAATCGGAGTGGATATTTATGATAGATGCATCTACCTTTCAACAAAATATTAGAAAGGAAGATTTAAAGAAATGTTATGTCTTTTGTGGATTGGATGAAAAAATTATAGGTGAGTGTATAAAAAGTATAATTGACAGGGCTGTTAATCCAAGTTTTTTAGAGCTAAATTATATAAAGTTTGACGGAAACTCACTTGAAAGTTTTTCCCCTGTGATAAATGCCTGTCAGACACTTCCCTTTATGAGTAATAAGAAAGTGGTTCTTGTCTATAGAGCATATTTTATAAATGATAATTCCAAAAATAAAGGTAAACTATCCGGTGAGAAGGAATTTAAGAATATATGTGAATATTTAAATAAAATTCCAGAGCATTGTATACTTATACTCTATGATATTTTTGGGAGCAAAAGGGATAAAGTCGGTAGGAAAATGTATAAAATTGATAAGCAGAGTAAAGATATATGTACTGTTAAAGTAGATAAATTAAAAGGTAGGAGGCTGGAAAACAAAGTTGAAAAACTGTTTAACGACAGAAAAAAGGATATAAATAAAGTAGAACTTAGGATATTTTGCAGTCTTATGCAGGACAGCAATTTTAGTATAATAGAGAATGAAGTGGAAAAACTCTGCAATTATACATATGGAAGAGATATAAGTAAGGATGATATAAAGGAATTGTTTGTAAAAGACAGCGATGAAGATATATTTGATTTGGTGAATTCCATAGCAAATAAAAGGGTCAAAGAGGCTCTGTCTATTCTAGATGAGCTTATATATAAGGGTATAAAGATAAATTACATTTTAACAATGGTAGAAAGGCAGTTTGGCATTTTACTCAAGATAAAAATTGCATTGAATAATAAAATACAGAAAAAAGATATAATGAGCATGTTTGGAATTAGGTCTGATTATGCCTATAGTATCATGGTTAACCAGAGTAAGAAATTTACCTTGAAACAGTTAAAACGAGCTGTGGAATTCTGTATGGATGCGGAACAGAGAATGAAAAATCTGCCCGTGAATGAAAAAACTGAAATGGAGCTTTTGATAATAAATACAACTGCTGCATAAGCAGGTTTTACCTTATATTGAAAGGACCCTTGAACAGTATTTTAATTACTAAACCAATTAGTTCCTCGGGACTTATCTTCATGCCGGTTTCCAGCCAGTATATCATAATTCCCATATTTCCCGAAGCAATGTATTCCAGAAGATATTCGTCAAGATTTCCAAAATGCCTGTTTTCGGCTCTGAATTTTATAAGGAGATTGTTTTTTATGATACGTTTTATTTTATATATAAATAGAGCATCTCCGTTTTTACCTAGAAGTACTTTAAAATAAGTATTGTGAAGTTTTATATATTCTATCAGATTTTTAATAGTTTTTATGAAGGCGGGAATATCTTTTTCTGTATAAACAATAAGCTTATCTACTTTTACAAGACTTTTTAAATCTGTAAGCAAATCTTCTTCAATTTCCTCAAGCAGGGTATAAATATTTTCATAATGAATATAAAAGGTTCCTCTATTCAAACCAGCTGTGCTACATACTTCTTTCACCCTTATTTTGTTAAGTGGTTTATTTTTGTATATTTGAATAAATGTATCCCTGAGCAGCTGGTCTATTGTTCCTGAAGCTTTTCCGGTATTATTTCTATTCTTCAATATGTAATCACCTCATATTAAGTTCAACTCATGTAATATTCTATATGAATAAATAAATTATTTCAATTTTTTTATCTGATTTACACAATTCAAAAAAGTGTTCATCATATAAATCTGTATGTATAGTATAATTTATGCATAAGTTGAGTGAAGGACGGAATTGGAGGATTATTATGGAATACAATTCTTACGTTATAAAAGTAAAAGATGTAGACAGATATTTTGGAAAACAGAAAATACTTTGGAATATAAATTTTGAGATATCCTCACCTCAAATTTTTGGATTGCTGGGACCGTCAGGCTCAGGCAAGACAACCCTTGTGAAAATGATTTCGGGTATTGATGCACCAACACATGGAGAGGTTTATGTACTCGGGAGAAAGATGCCTGAACTTTCAATCATGGGCAAAATTGGATATATGGCACAATCTGATGCTCTATATGGAGATATTACTGCGGAAGAAAATTTGAAGTTTTTTGCTTCCATGTACAATATATCTAGAAAAGATTGTATAAAACGTATTGATGATGTCATGGAACTTGTGAATTTATCTGGACATTTAAAGAAGAAGGTCAGTCATTATTCTGGAGGTATGAAACGGAGATTGTCATTGGCCATAGCAATGCTGAATCAACCTCCGCTACTTATCCTGGATGAGCCTACTGTGGGAATTGACCCGCTGCTCCGCAGATCAATATGGGATGAACTTGAGAACTTATGCAAAAAAGGCACAACTATTATAATTACGACACATGTAATGGATGAAGCGGATAAATGTGATAATCTCTGTATGATACGTGGTGGAAAGATAACTGCCATAGATACTCCTGAAAATCTTAAAAAAAGTACAAATTCATCTACTATAGAGGAAGCTTTTCTGTACTACGGAGGTGCTGTAAAATGAAAATTGCTGCAATTGCCCTGCGTATCTTACGTCAGCTTAAAAATGACAAAAGAACAGTGGCACTTATGATACTGGCCCCTATTTTTGTACTTACACTGATGTCCTATATATTCAATGGAAAGCAATATAATCCTAACATAGGAGTTATAAATTCACCACAGGGTTTTATAAATGAACTGGAAGATAAAAATGCAGTTGTCAGGAGATATAGTGAAAGTGAGGCAGATACCCTCCTGAATGAATCCAAATTGGATGCGATCATAAATTATAAAAGAGGCCTTCCCTATATTACTCTTGAGGGAAGTGATCCTGAAAAAAGCAGGGCTGTTATTGTACTGGTTCAAAACAGCCTCAAGGGACTTAATCTTAATATTGAACCTGATATAACCTATTTATACGGTTACAGGGATATGTCCTCCTTTGACAGCTTTGGACCAATACTTATTGGATTTTTCGTATTTTTCTTTGTGTTTTTGATATCAGGAGTTTCATTTTTAAGAGAACGTACACAGGGAACATTGGAAAGACTGCTTGCAACTCCGGTACAAAGATGGGAAATTGTAATGGGGTATGTCCTGGGCTTTGGGACATTTACTATAATACAGGCAGTACTTATAGCCTGGTTTTCAGTTCATGTTATTAATATGATGATGGTTGGATCTTTTTTTCTAGTACTTATAATTACATTTTTGACTTCAATGACTGCACTTACTATGGGAACTGCATTATCTGCATTTGCAGATAATGAACTTCAGATGATACAGTTCATACCGCTTATTGTAGTTCCCCAGGTGTTTTTCTCTGGAATATTTGACATGAGTACGATGGAAACCTGGCTGCAAATGATAGGGAAATTCATGCCTTTATATTATTCAGCAGATGCGCTTAAGAAGATTATGATACGGGGGAAAGGTTTATATTCAATTTACACAGATATCTTTGTGCTGCTGGCAATATGTGTTGCATTTATCTTATTGAATATATTAGCGTTAAAAAAGTACCGCAGGATTTAGAAAAATTATTTGAAGGTAGAAGGGTGATGAGGTTATGAAACGGATATTTATATGGATTTTACTTGCAATGCTTTTACTTGCAGGCTGTGGAAAAAAGTCCTCCGTAACTTTAAAGGGAGATATTCAAAATGATGTTGTTTCTGCCAGCAGTACTGTTGGTGGCAAAATTACAGTTATGAAGAAAAATCAGGGAGAAGAAGTAAAAAAAGGCGATTTAATTGCTGTTATAGATAATTCAAATCAAAAATATCAGGTAGCTCAATTGCAGGCGATAGTTAGTATGAAAAAAGCCAAACTGGCTTTACTGAAGGCAGGTACCCGTCCTGAGCAAATTGGACAAGCTAAGGCACAGGTTAGGGCTGCCGGGGCACAGGTGGACCTGTTAAAGTCAGGTAACAGACAGGAGCAAATAAATCAGTCAAAAAACAATATGTCAATTGCACAGTATGAATTATATACAGCCAGGGCCGCCTATGAAGATTCAAAGTCTGATTATGAGAAATATCTTCTTTTAAATAAATCAGGAGCTGTGTCCCAAAAAGAATTGGAAGATGTAAAGTTGAAAATGGATACTTCAAATTATTCCCTTGCATCTGCAGTATCAAAGCTTGACAATGCAAAACAACAGTTGAGCTTGATGGAGGAAGGATCCACTTCACAGGCCGTTGAAACTGCAGTTGCAAATTATGAAGCTGTTTCTGAACAGCTGAAGCTTCTTGAAAATGGACCTGCCACCGATGAAATCGAAGCAGCACGGGAAGATGTTAATCAATCTATAGCACAGTTGAACCAAGCCAAGAATCAACTTAATGAATTCAATATAGCCGCACTTTGTGACGGAATTATAATAAGTAAAAATTTTCAATTGGGAGATATTGTTGCAGCCGGAAGCAATATTGCAGATATAGCTGTAAAAAATGATCTATATGTTGTCTGTTATTTACCGGACAAATATTTGGATAAAATATACTATAATCAGTCTATAGTTGTCAGTACATCAAGAGGAAACCAGCAGGGCAGGATAAATTATATAGATTTAAAGAAAGAATATACTCCTAAAGATAAGCAGTCGGCCTCAGATAAAGACCATATATCTACAAAAATAAAAATTGCTATAAAGGACAAGAGTGGAATACTCAAATCCGGAATGCAGGCAGATGTTCAAATACCCTTGAATTAGAGGTCAAAAATAAACGTACCTTGATTTAGAAAAATCCAGGTACGTTTCTATTTATATTATCTATTAAATATTAGGCAGATAAATTATTTAATTTTGCTGCCAATCTAGATTTTTTCCTTGCTGCATTATTTTTATGTATTATACCTTTTGAAGCAGCTTTATCTAAAGCTTTTGTTGAATTTATAAAAGTAACCTTTGCTTCATCAACATTTTTATTTTCAACAGCAGCTAAAAATTTTTTTATAGTAGTCTTTAATGAAGACTTTATTATTTTGTTTCTTAAAGTTTTAGTTTGGATAACTTTTATTCTCTTCTTTGCTGATTTAATGTTTGCCATATATTTCACCCCCTTATAATTTTATAGAGTCTCAGAAGCTTTGGGGAATGCCAGTGAGTCTCTAATATTTAACAAAAGCTATTATAACATTAAAATAAACTTTCTTCAAGATAAAATCATAAATTTTGCATTTTCAGTTAGACTAGCCATATGAATAGATAAAGCGAAAACACAAATAATAAGTTTGAAAATTAAAAAACTATTTTGGAGTGATGAGCAATGTTGGATGTCAGAACGGACTTGGCTTTAGAAGCTAAAGAAATATATGAAAGCGAAATAGGAGAAGAAGTTGATGGAGTTAAGGTAAATGAGAGACTGAGAGATAATATCAAAATAACTGATGTTAAAATAACGGGGGATACTGGCGAAAAAAAAATTGGTAAACCCAAGGGCTCTTATATTACACTGGATATACCTAAATATGCCTATTATGATGGTGAACTGAGAAATAAATTGAGCAAGGTTGTTGGAGATGAATTAAAATGCATACTGGATTCAATCGATACTAGAATAGATAAAAGTATGACAGTTTTGGTTGTAGGGCTTGGAAACTGGAATATAACTCCGGATTCACTAGGACCAAAAGTTATTTCAAAATTGATGATCACAAGGCATTTAAGGCAGTTGATTCCCGATAAAATAGATGAAAGGATAAGACCGGTGTGTGCAGTGGCTCCAGGGGTGTTGGGAATCACCGGAATAGAAAGCAGTGAGATTATAAGAGGAATTGTTGATAAAATCAGACCCAATCTTATAATATGTATAGATGCATTGGCTTCTAGGAAGGTTGAAAGGGTTAATAGTACTATTCAAATAAGTAATACTGGAATATCTCCTGGATCGGGAGTTGCAAACAGGAGAATGGAATTAAGTGAGAAGACACTGGGGATCCCAGTAATAGCAGTAGGAGTCCCAACTGTAGTAGATGCTGCAACTATGGCAAATGATACCATTGATCTGGTTTTAAATGATATGATATCTAAGTCAAAGAGGGGGGAAGAATTTTATAGGATGTTAAAGTCCATAGATAAGGAAGAAAAGAGAAAATTAATACTCGAAGTATTGAATCCATATTCTGAAAATATTATGGTCACTCCGAAAGATGTTGATATAGTCATAGAATCAATATCAAAAATACTTGCAAGTGCGGTAAATATGGCATTACAACCAGAACTCAATTTAGAAGAGATAAATTCATTTATTGAATAAAATATGTAAAATTGTTTATCCTTAATAATAGAAATTTTTTGTTTTGAGGGTGGTTTTATGAGTAGAAGGGCATTTAAATCAGTGGTTATATGTTGCATTATACTGATTCTAACGGGTATAGTTATTGTAAATGCCAGTATGCCGAAGTTTGTTAAAGATAGATCTGATTTTAGTATAAATTGTAGTTTTTCTCCTTTTGATTTCAAAATTGAAACTCAAAATTATTTTGTTAATATGAATGGAAATACAATTTATAATTTTAAGGAAAATTTATTAGGAACAATAACGAACGTTGGAGAGAATATAAGATATAAAGTAGATGCAGCAGCTGACAGTGTAGAAAAAACATTTTATGAAATTAAAGCAAATATAGGACATTAATTTCTATAGTGTTATTGTATTAAAATACTGAAGATTGGTCTGATAATAGTCTTTTCAGTAAATATGTGTTATGCTATAATTTACTATAGCAATAATAGATTTTATATATAAAGATTTGCAAAATATGCAAATCTTTTAATTTATGTAGTGACCAGTAATGGAGGTTATTAATATGCAGAGTGAAAGGCAAAAATATATTAGAAATTTTTCTATAGTTGCGCATATAGATCATGGGAAATCCACACTTGCAGATAGGCTTATTGAAAAGACAGGAACTCTTACAAAAAGAGAAATGGAATCACAGGTACTTGATAATATGGAACTTGAAAGAGAAAGAGGAATAACTATAAAATCACAGGCTGTAAGGTTGATATATAAAAAATCTGAAAATGAAGAGTATATATTGAATCTAATAGATACTCCAGGACATGTGGATTTTAATTATGAGGTATCAAGGAGTTTAGCGGCATGTGAGGGGGCTGTACTTGTAGTAGATGCAACTCAGGGTATACAAGCTCAGACACTTGCAAATTGTTATTTAGCTTTGGATCATGATTTGGAGATAGTTCCCGTGATAAATAAAATAGATCTTCCAAGTGCCAGACCAAATGAAATAAAGGATGAAATAGAAGATGTTATTGGAATAGAAGCACAGGATGCACCTATGGTTTCTGCAAAGACAGGACTTAATATAGAAGATGTACTTGATGCCATAGTAGAAAAAGTCCCATCTCCAGAAGGCGACGAGTCTGCACCGCTTAGAGCGCTTATATTTGATTCGAATTATGATAGCTATAGAGGAGTAGTTTGCCACATACGGGTAAAAGAGGGAGAAATAAAGCCTGGAATGACTATAAAACTTATGGCTACAAATAAAATATATGAGGTAACTGAAACAGGGGTATTTGTGCCGGGTTTTATGCCAAATGACGGATTAAAAGCAGGAGATGTAGGGTATTTTACTGCTTCGATAAAAAATGTAAGAGATGCTAGGGTAGGTGATACTGTAACTGAAAATGACAGATTGGCAGAAAAACCCCTTGAAGGATATAGACCTGCCGTACCAATGGTATTTAGTGGTATTTATCCTGTAGATGGAGCAAAATATGGAGAGTTGAAAGATGCACTTGAAAAACTTCAGGTTAATGATGCAGCTCTTTCTTTTGAGCCTGAAACTTCTATAGCATTGGGATTTGGATTTAGATGTGGATTCTTGGGACTTTTACATATGGATGTTATTCAGGAGAGAATAGAAAGGGAGTTTAATTTAGATATTATAACCACAGCACCTTCAGTTATATATAAAATAATGAAAACTGATGGTACTATCTTAGAACTTACCAACCCAACTAATATGCCTGAACTATCTGAAATAAAATATATGGAAGAACCTATAGTAAAAGCTTCAATAATAACTCCTTCAGATTATGTAGGTGCCGTTATGAAACTTGCACAGGATAGAAGAGGTACATTTAGGGATATGCAGTATATTGAAACTACGAGAGTATGTTTAAATTATGATATACCACTTAATGAAATAATATATGATTTTTTTGATGCTCTAAAGTCAAGAACAAGAGGATATGCATCTTTTGACTATGAATTGAAAGGTTATAGTGAAGCAAAGCTTGTGAAACTGGATATACTGCTAAATGGAGATATAGTGGATGCCCTGTCAATGATTGTTCCTGAAGAAAGGGCATATGAAAGAGGAAAATATACAGCAGGAAAATTGAAAGAAATAATTCCAAGACAGCTGTTTGAAATACCTATTCAGGCAGCTGTTGGTGGAAAGATTATAGCGAGAGAAACAGTCAAGGCTATGAGAAAAGATGTTCTTGCAAAATGTTATGGAGGAGATATATCCAGAAAGAAGAAATTGCTTGAAAAGCAGAAAGAGGGCAAAAAAAGAATGAGACAGGTAGGCTCTGTTGAAATACCACAGGAAGCTTTTATGGCTATTTTAAAGACGGAGGATTAGTGATGTTTTAATGGAACTATATAAATATGGAACCAATTTAAAAAAGGGCATATCACTATATGTACACATGCCCTTTTGCTGCAAAAAATGTCTGTATTGTGATTTCACATCCTTTAGTGGAATTGAAGGATTAATGTCAAAATACTCCATGGCTCTTGCTAAAGATATAAGCAATTTGTCAAAGATGAAAATAAAAAGTATATTTATAGGAGGTGGTACACCTACTTATATGAATATAAGTTCATGGAGAAATATATATGGTTCTATAGTAAATCTTAAAACTATTGAAAATATGGAATTCACTGTAGAAGGAAATCCAGGAAGTCTTACAGAAGAAAAATTAAGATTTTTAAAGAAAATAGGAGTTAACAGATTGAGCATTGGCCTCCAGGCATGGCAGAATCATATACTTAAAAATCTGGGAAGAATACATACTGTGGAAGAGTTTATAGAAGGATATAATCGTGCTAGAAAACTTGAATTTTTAAATATAAATGTGGACTTGATGTTTGGGATTCCTGGTCAAGAGGTTTCAGATTGGGAAGAAACTCTAAAAAATGTAGTGAAATTGCAACCAGAGCATATATCCTGCTATAGTCTTATAATTGAACCAAATACTCCATTTTATAATATGTACAGGAGAGGATATATTGAGCTCCCAAATGAGGATAAAGAAAGGAGAATGTATGATTTTGCCCTAGATTTTTTGAATTCAAAGGGATATGAACAATACGAGATCTCAAATTTTTCAAAGAAGGGATTCAAGTGTGTCCACAATTTAACATACTGGAATCTTCAAGAGTATATTGGATGTGGGTTAGGTGCCTGTTCATATTTAAATGGGTACAGGTATAGAAAATCAAGGAATATAGAACAATATATAAAAGAAGCAGAAAAAAATAAATTTATTAAATATGATCTTCATAAAAATTCCATAGAAGATGATATGGAAGAATTTATATTTATGGGGCTTAGGAAGCTTAGTGGAATATCCATATCTGAATTTGAACTGAGGTTCAAAGTAGACATATATTCCATATATAAAAATGTTATAAATAAGCATATAAAATTTGGAACATTAATTAGAGAAGGAGATAGGTTGTACTTGAGTAGAAGGGGAATACAGGTATCAAATAGTGTTATGTGTGAGTTTATTTTGACTTCATAGATAAATGATGTAGATATCAAAAGGAAACTTGAGTATTTTCTATAAATATTTGTTTAAATTTAATATATTGTGAAATCTGTCTATATAATACACATTGTATATAGTTGACAAAAAAAAATATCAGTGATATTTTTTAATCATGGTAGTTAGCACTCAACGATAGCGAGTGCTAATAAAAAGGTGATGATATGGAAATGGATGAAAGAAAAATAAAAATACTTCAGGCAATAATAAATGATTATATAAAAACTGCGGAGCCTGTGGGATCCAGGACCATAGCTAAAAAGTATAATCTGGGAATAAGTTCAGCTACTATAAGAAATGAGATGGCTGATCTTGAAGATATGGGGTACTTAGAGCAACTTCACAGTTCTTCAGGAAGGAAGCCGTCAAATAAGGGGTATAGGCTTTATGTTGATAAATTAATGCAAATACCAAATCTTAGCGAAGAGGAAATGTACGAAATAAAAAGACAAATTTTAGACAGTGCAATTTTTGAGATGGATAGGGCAATAAGACAGGCAACTCTTCTGCTGGCTGAATTGACTAAACTTACATGCATAGTAAGAACGCCATCTGTAAGTAGGAGTTATATAAAACATATGCAGCTTATAAATATGGAGTTCAACAATAATATACTGTTAGTATTGGTTACAGACAGTGGTGTTATAAAAAATAATGTAATAAAAGTTAAAAAAAATGTCTCTGATAAAGTCCTTACAAAGCTTAGCAATCTTCTCAACAATAGACTGAGAGGGCTAAACAGTGAACAAATAAATTTAGAGGTAATAAATAATATAAAAAATGATTTAAAAGGCTACGAAGATATATTTAATGCAATAATTCCTGTGCTATACGAAAATCTGAGAAGCGCAGATAATTCTGATATATATATGCAAGGTACTGTAAATATATTTAATTATCCGGAATACAAGGATGTTGAAAAAGCAAGAGAGTTTTTATCAATGCTTGATAATAAAGATAAGGTCAATGAACTTTTAAATGATTCATCAAATATTTCAGTGAAGATTGGCAGTGAAAATTATATAGAAGGGGCAGAAGACTGTAGTGTTGTATCAACAGTTTATAATTTAGGCAGTAAGCCTATAGGAAAGATTGGATTGATAGGCCCTACAAGAATGCCTTATTCAAAAGTCATATCTGTATTGTCAAATGTAGTTAGGGAATTGAATTATATTTTGACTAATACTTATTTTGATGATGATTGAATTCTATGTAGGCCTGCCTTTAATATAAATATTAAATTGAGATTGGAGGAAACAATCAGATGTTTAAAAAGAAGGATGATATTAAGGCCAATAATATTGAAGAAGATGAAAACTTGGAAAAAAATTCAGAAAAAGATTTAGATAAGTCTGAATGTAATGAGGAAGTAGGAGTTTCTGAAGAGTATGAGGAATACAATGAAGAAGGAAGTAATGAAGAAAATAATGATAGTAAGAAAAAATCAGCTAATATCCAAAGTATAGAAGATCAAAAACTAATAAAAAGTTTAAAAGATAAGAACAAAAATTTAAAAGATGAAAATAATAAGATTAAGAGTGAATTTGAAACTCTAAAAGACAGATTATCAAGAACAGTTGCAGAGTATGATAATTTTAGGAAAAGAACAGCCAAAGAAAAAGAAAAGATATATACTGATGTTTGTGAGGATGTACTTAAGGAAGTACTTCCGGTACTTGATAATTTGGAAAGGGCTGTTTCAATAGAAGGAAATGCGGAAGATCTGAAAAAGGGTATAGAAATGACAATGAAACAATTTAATGATGCTTTAAGGAAATTGGATGTTGAAGAAATTCCAGTGGATAGTGGATTTGATCCGCATCTACATAATGCAGTTATGCATATAGAAGATGAAAAATATGATAAAAATTCCATCGTAGAAGTATTTCAGAAAGGATATAAAAAGGGAGATAAGGTAATAAGATACAGCATGGTTAAAGTTGCAAATTAATACAAAATATAAATAATTTATTAAGGGAATTTTGAAGTTAGTCAATTTAGGAGGTAAGTTAACATGTCAAAAATAATAGGTATTGATTTAGGTACAACAAATTCCTGTGTTGCCGTTATGGAAGGTGGAGATCCTGTAGTTATAGCAAACTCGGAAGGGGCAAGAACAACTCCATCCGTTGTTTCATTTCAGGCAAATGGAGAAAGACTTGTAGGACAGGTGGCAAAAAGGCAGGCAATAACAAATCCTGATAAGACAATAATGTCAATAAAGAGACAAATGGGAACAGACCATAAGGTAGATATAGATGGAAAACAGTATACACCGCAGGAGATATCTGCAATGATACTTCAAAAAATAAAATCTGATGCAGAGGCATATTTGGGAGAACCTGTTACTGAAGCGGTTATAACAGTACCAGCATATTTTAATGACAGCCAAAGACAAGCAACCAAAGACGCAGGTAAAATTGCAGGACTTAATGTAAGAAGAATAATAAATGAACCTACAGCAGCTTCTCTTGCATATGGACTTGATAAAACTGAAACGAGTCAGAAGATATTTGTTTATGACCTTGGCGGTGGTACTTTTGATGTATCCATACTTGAACTTGGAGATGGGGTATTTGAAGTTAAAGCAACAAATGGAGATACACGTCTAGGCGGTGATGATTTTGATCAGAAGATAATAGATTATATAGCAGATACATTCAAAGCTGAAAATGGAATAGATTTGAGAAATGACAAGATGTCACTTCAAAGGTTGAAGGAAGCGGCTGAGAAAGCTAAAATTGAATTATCATCATCTATGCAAACAAATATAAATCTTCCTTTTATTACAGCAGATGCTACGGGTCCAAAGCACATAGATATGAATCTGACAAGGGCAAAATTCAATGAACTGACTCAAGATTTGGTTCAGAGGACAATAGAACCTATGAAGAAGGCATTAAGCGATGCTGGACTTACAATAAATGATATAAACAAGATTATATTAGTTGGTGGTTCTACAAGAATTCCTGCAGTTCAGGAAGCTGTTAAGAATTTTACAGGAAAAGAACCATCAAAGGGAGTAAATCCTGATGAATGTGTAGCTGTAGGTGCAGCTATCCAGGCAGGAGTTCTAACAGGAGATGTAAAAGATGTATTGTTGCTTGATGTTACACCTCTTACACTTGGTATTGAAACTTTAGGAGGAGTTGCTACTCCGCTTATTGAAAGAAATACTACGATACCGACTAAGAAGAGCCAGGTGTTTTCAACGGCGGCAGATGGTCAGACTTCTGTTGAAATTCATGTAGTTCAGGGTGAAAGACAGATGGCCGCCGACAATAAAACTCTTGGAAGATTCACGCTTTCAGGTATAGCACCAGCTCCAAGAGGAATTCCTCAAATAGAAGTTACATTTGATATAGATGCAAATGGCATTGTAAATGTATCTGCTAAAGATAAAGGAACTGGAAAGGAAGCAAATATAACAATTACTGCTTCTACTAATTTGAGTGATGATGAAATAGATAAAGCTGTTAAGGATGCAGAAAAATTTGGCGAGCAGGATAAAAAGAGAAAAGAATCTATAGAAATCAAAAACAATGCGGATCAGGCGCTTTACCAAACTGAAAAGACATTAAAGGATCTTGGTGATAAAGTATCTGCAGAGGATAAGAAATCTGTAGAAGACAAAATGGATGCTTTGAAAAAAGTCAAAGATGGGGATGATATGGATGCCATAAAGAAAGCCACCGAAGATTTGACACAGACATTTTATGGCATTTCATCCAAGATATACAGCCAGAATGCTCAGTCAGGTCCAAATCCGGGAGCAGGTCCAAATCCGGAAGCAGGCTCAAATCCAGGGGCAGACAACGGTAATGCAGGAAAAAATGATGGCAATGTAGTTGATGCAGATTATAAAGTGGATGATGATAAATAGTATTTTCTCTTCACGATTATATAATAAATGTGTATAATGGTAATAGTTAAGGGATGAGTTCTTTACTCTTCCCTTAATTTAAGTAAAACTTAATTATTCTAGGAAATTTAGTATGTTTTCATTAGGTGGTGAAGTATAAAAATGGCAAATAAAGACTACTATGAGGTATTGGGACTTCATAAGGGCGCGAGTGATGATGAAATAAAAAGAGCTTTTAGAAAGATGGCTTTAAAATACCACCCGGATAGAAATCCAGATAATAAGGAAGCTGAAGCGAAGTTTAAAGAAATAAATGAGGCTTATCAGGTTCTATCAGATCCACAAAAAAAGGCACAATACGACCAGTTTGGTACAACTGATTTTGGTGGTGCAGGAGCACAGGGAGCAGGCTTTGGAGGATTTGATTTTTCGGATCTTGGTGGTTTTGGAGATATATTTGATTCGTTTTTTGGAGGCGGTGGATTTTCTCATGGAAGTAGCAGAAGAAGAAATGCACCAGAAAAAGGAGCAGATCTTGAATATACTCTTAATCTGACTTTTGAAGAAGCAGCTTTTGGAGTAAAAAAAGAGATAACTATAAATAAAAATGAGACTTGTGAACACTGCCATGGTACAGGAGCCAAACCGGGCACAAAACCGCATACTTGCGACAAATGTGGTGGAACAGGTCAAATAAGGACACAGAGGAATACTCCTCTTGGAAGTTTTGTAAGCATGAGTACCTGTGATAAATGCGGTGGATCTGGAACTATAATAACTGAACCGTGTCCTCACTGTAAGGGTAAGGGAAAGGTAAGAAAGCGTAAAAGAATAAATGTAAATGTCCCAGCAGGAGTTGACAGTGGTAATATTATTCCTATAAGAGGACAAGGAGAAGCAGGTTCAAATGGAGGACCATCAGGTGACCTTTATATAAACATAAAGGTAAGTACTAGTTCTACATTTAAAAGAGAGGGATCTGATGTATATATAGATAGGCATATAAGCTTTGGGAAAGCAGTTCTGGGTACTACACTTAAGGTCCCAACTATAGACGGAGAAGTAAAATATGATGTTCCACCAGGAACGCAGTCTGGAACTGTGTTTAGACTTAGGGGAAAAGGTATAACGAGGGTAAATGGGCATGGCAGAGGAGATCAATATGTAAATGTAATAGTTGATGTTCCAAAGAATATAAGCCAAAAACAAAGAGAAATATTGATTGATTTTATGAAAGCCGGTGGTGAAACGATAGATGGAGAAAATGGAAAGGACACACTTATAAATAGGATAAGGCGTAAACTCTAATTGATAATATAAATTTATTGAAAAGTGGTGTATTATGGATAAAAATTGGATGGAAATTTCCATTGAGACTACTAGTGAAGCAGTGGAGGCAATTTCAGGAATATTGTATAATATAGGCGTTATCGGTATATCAATAGAAGATCCAGAAGATATTGAGTTTAAAAGGAAGAGCCCTGAAGACTGGGATTATTTTGATAATAGCCTTTTAAAAGTAAAGGACTATACATTGATAAAGGCATATTTCAAGAAAAATGAAAATTTTGAAGAGAGTTTAAATTATATAAAACAATCAATAGATAATCTATCAGAATTTAACATAGATAAAGGCAGTGGTTCAGTTAAGGTAAGAAAGGTAAATGAGGAAGACTGGGAGAACAATTGGAAAAAATATTATAAACCTACTAAGGTAGGGAGAAATATAGTGATTGTTCCAATATGGGAGAAGTATGAAAAAAAAGATGGTGATATAATAGTAAAACTGGATCCAGGGATGGCCTTTGGGACTGGAAGTCATGAAACCACAAGAATGTGTATTAAGCAATTAGAAAAACATGTAAATAGAGATTCTACTGTATTTGATATAGGAACTGGATCAGGCATACTTTCAATAACGGCAGCTAAGCTGGGAGCAAATCATGTTTTAGGTGTTGATCTTGATGAGGTGGCTGTGAAATCTGCCAGGGAAAATATAAAGTATAATGATGTTTCAGATATAGAAATATTTCATGGCAATCTTATGGATGTAATTCATGACAGAGCAGATATTATAGTTGCAAATATAATTGCTGATATTATAATACCATTGAGTGATCAGGTTAAATGCTTCCTGAATAAAAATGGAATTTTTATATCTTCTGGAATAATTGATGGAAGGCAATATGAGGTAATAGACAAATTGAAAAAATGTAATTTCAATATAGAAGAGATAAATAAAGATGGAGAATGGTTTTGTATAACTGCAAGGCTGGCTGATATATAAATTATATAGAAGAGGTTGTCTAAATGCATAAATTTTTTGTACCAGAAGAAAATATAATAGATGGTATGGCATACATTTCAGATGAAGATGTTAAGCATATATATAAAGTACTACGATTGAAAAAAAATGATGAAGTGGCAATAAATGATTGCTGTGGCCGTGAATTTTATGGAATAATATATAAAATAGATAGGGATAGGGTTCAGATAAAAGTAATGAAAGAACTTGATCTGAACAGTGAGAGCGATATAGAAATTCATTTATTTCAAGGATTTCCGAAGTCAAATAAAATGGATTTAATTGTGCAGAAGACCACGGAACTAGGAGTAAGAAAGATAATACCTATATTTACAGAGCGAGTAATTGTAAAGAACAAAAATGGAGAGTTAAAAAAAATAGAAAGATGGAACAAGATAGCTAAAGAGGCATGTAAGCAGTGTGGAAGAAGTATAATTCCTGAGGTTGGCTTGCCTCTGGATTTCAAGCAAATTATAGAAAAATTGGAATCTATGGATTTGGTGGTAGTTCCATATGAAAATGAGAAAAAACTTGGTATAAAAAATATGGTGAGCAAAATAAATAAAGACAATATAAAAAATATAGCGGTAGTTGTTGGTGCTGAAGGTGGTTTTTCAGAATCGGAGATAGATATTTTAAAAAAGGTTCCTTCAAATATAGTAACTCTTGGCCCAAGGGTACTTAGAACGGAAACAGCAGGCTTTGTGTGCATATCATTGCTAATGTATGAATTAGGTGATTTAGGAGGATTGAATTAGTTTGGATAAGTTTTCTTGTGTTTATAATGGACAAAAGGCAGTAGGAATGGCTACACTGGGCTGCAGGGTAAATCAGTATGAAACAGAAGCAATGATAGAAAAATTTATAAATGAAGGATATAATATTGTAGATTTTGATAAATGTGCAGATGTATATGTGATAAATACGTGTACTGTAACCAATATGGGTGATAAAAAATCAAGGCAGATGATTCACAGGGCCAGAAGAAAAAATCCAAATGCTATTATAGCGGTGGTAGGATGCTATTCTCAGGTTGCACCTGAAGAGGTATCCAAAATAGAAGGTGTGGATGTAGTTTTAGGTACAAGAAATAAGGGCGATATTTTATACTGGATAAGTCGTGTTCAAAAAGAAAAGAAAAGATTTGTGGAGGTAAACAAGGTATTAAGAGACAACATGTTTGAAAATCTAAGTATTGAAAAGTATCAGCATAGAACTAGAGCGTTTTTAAAAATACAGGACGGCTGCAATAGATTTTGCTCATATTGTTTAATTCCATTTGCAAGAGGATCAGTTTGCAGTAAAAAACCAGAAATGGTTATGGAAGAGGTCAAAAAACTGGCTAAAAATAATTTTAAGGAAATAATATTATCAGGTATACATATAGCTTCCTATGGTACTGATATGAATGGAAAGTGGAATCTTATCCGAATCTTGCAGAAAGTAGATAAGGTAGATGGGATTGAGAGGATCAGGATAGGGTCAATAGATCCTAAATTTTTTACATCTGAAGTCATAGAAGAAATAAGTTCTCTGAGAAAATTATGCCCACATTTTCACATTTCACTTCAAAGTGGTTGTGATGAAACACTGCGAAGAATGAATAGAAAATATACTACCTCTGAATATGAAGATGTTTTGAATAAATTGAGAAAAAGTATTTCGAATGTATCCATAACTACTGACGTTATAGTTGGTTTCCCAGGAGAGACGCAGGAGGAATTTGATATTACATATGAATTTTTAAAAAGAATCAAACTTTCAAAAATTCATGTATTTAAATATAGCCCAAGAGAGGGAACTAAAGCTGCAGCTATGGACAATCAGGTGAATGGAAATATAAAGGAATATAGAAGTTCTAAACTTATAGAGTTAGATGAAATTTTGGAAAGAGAATTTATGAGTCGTTTTTTAAACCGAGATATGGATGTATTATATGAACAGCATATTACTGGAGCAGAAAATATCTATGAAGGTTATACGCCAAATTACATAAAGGTTGTTACAAGGTCGGATAAAAATTTAAAGGATAGTATAATTAAAACAAGGCTTTTGACAATTGAAAAAGGATATATGGAAGGAAGTATAATTTTATAATTTGGAAAAATTTTTTATTTAATTTAGAAGGATATTTATTATTAATATTGAATAATATAAGTAATGTGAATTAGACGTAGTGTTTATAGCATAATTAAGGGGGTGAACATGTGGAGGAATGTATTTTTTGCAAAATAGTGAAGGGTGAAATACCATCAGAGAAAGTGTATGAAGATGATTTTGTATTAAGTTTTAAGGATATAAATCCTGGGGCTCCAGTTCATGTGCTTATAATTCCTAAAAAGCACATAAGCAGTATTAATGATCTTGATAAAGATAGTTCAAATATTATAGCTCATATATTTATGGTAGCAAAAAAAATTGCTCAAGATTTAAATATAGCGGAAGATGGATACAGAATTGTTTCAAATACTGGAAAAGATGGAGGACAGACTGTACCTCATGTACATTTTCATCTACTAGGTGGAAGATCACTTAGTTGGCCACCGGGCTAAATTCAACATGTTGACAGTAGAAAAACATTTGTTGTATAATAATCTATATGCTATTTGACCTATGTTAACTGTATTTAATTTTTAAAATTAAATTGAGCTAGCGGAGGGAGGGATATAATATGTCAGAAATAAAAGTTGGAGAAAATGAAACTATTGAAAGTGCATTAAGAAGATTTAAAAGGAAATGTGCTAGAGCTGGTGTTCTTTCAGAAGTTAGAAAGAGAGAACATTATGAAAAGCCAAGTGTAAAGAGAAAAAAGAAATCAGAAGCTGCTAGAAAGAGAAAATTTAAGTAGGGTTCTTTTGGAAAGAGGGTTCAAATTAATGTCTCTTAAAAAAAGATTACAAGAGGATTGGAAACAGGCCTTAAAGTCTAAAGACAAATTTAAAGCTAATACCATAAGTATGGCAAGAGCGGCTGTGCTGTTAGTTGAAAAGACTGATGGCAAACAACTTGACGATGAACAAGTTATAGGTATATTGGCAAAGGAAGTCAAGCAAAGGCGTGAAGCTGTACTGGAATTTAAAAAGGGGAATAGACAGGATTTGGTTGACGATACAGAAAAGGAAATAAAAATCTTGTTAGAGTACCTTCCTCAGCAGTTGAATAAAGAAGAGATTACCGAAATTGTTCATCAAGCAGTTAATGAAGTCAGGGCAAATAGTATAAAGGACATGAAAAAAGTTATGGCATGTGTTATGCCGAAGACAAAAGGTAGAGCAGATGGTAAACTTGTGAGTCAAATTGTAAAACAATATTTGAATAAATAAAGGGTTGGGTTTTCTCAGCCTTTTTTATTTATAAAACCTTTATATTTTATAAGGTTTTATTTTTTTATTATTATGAGTATTGCCTTTAAGTAATTTATTGGATGCATAATTCATAAATTAATAAAAGAAGAAAAACTATATAAATTTAGAGGTGATATTGTGGGAGATAAGTTGTATAATACGAAACAAAATATCGCAGATAAGTTGGATCTTCCAAGAGATATAATTTTGAATATGCCTAAGATTTTAGTAACAGGAGATAAGGAAATAGTAATAGAAAATCATAGAGGCATAGTGTTATTTGAAAAGGATAGGATAAGAATTAATTCAGGGGTAGGATTGATCTCAATATGCGGAAAAGATTTTGAAGTACTTTTTATGGGGGGAAGTACTATAACAATAGGAGGAAAATTTAAATCTATAATCTATGAAGGGAAGTAGTAGATTTAATTTTGGCAAATATAAAAATGCAGTTATAACAATTGAGATACGGTCCATTATACCTGAAAGGTTTATAAATCTCATATGGAAGAATGATGTCTATATAAAAAATATAAAGAAAAAGAGTATAACTACCATAGTAATGGATATAAAATTGCAGGATTATTATAAAATAGCGAGAATAGCCAAGAAAAGCGGTGTAAAGATAAAAATAATTAAAAGATGGGGACTTTCATTTTTAATATTGAAACTTAAAAAAAATAGAATGATGATTGTAGGAATAGCCTTATTTATAGGAATAATATACTATATGTCAACATTCATATGGGAGATACAGATAAATTCTGATTCCAATTTGCCACCCTACGAGATAAGACAGAAATTAAAAAATTATGGAATAGTTCCGGGAATCAATAAAAAGAACTTGGATGTATATAAAATAGAGGAATTTCTTATAAAGAGTGATGATAATATAATGTGGGTAAAGGCTAGAATTGATGGTTCAAGGCTCGTAATAAGTGCAGAAGAAAGAAAGTCACCTCCCAATATAATCTCAGACAATTCACCCTGTGATCTTGTAGCATCAAAAGATGGTGAAGTGGTAAGATTTTATACAACAGCGGGCACAGCTGTTGTAAAGATAGGGGATATGGTTAAAAAAGGGCAAATTCTTGTAAAAGGAGTACAGGGTAAGGAAGGGGGAACCTATCCTGTTCATGCTGCAGGAGAGGTTATATGCAGAACATTTTATGAAAAAAGTAAAAGTGTTAAGTTAGATAACATAAAGAGAAATAGAACAGGTAGGAAAATAGAAAATTATTATATAAACATAAATGGCAAGAAGCTATATTTAAAAAAACATGAAAATAATTTTAGCAAGTATGATAAAATAGAGGAAAGTAAATTGTTTTTAAAAAAAGAAACTTTTTATGAAGTAAAAGAAGTTTTGGTTACAGGTAATGTAGAAAAAATAACTAGCGAAGTCTCTGATCAACTTTACAGGAAAATATGTTCGAATTTGGATAAGTCAGTTAAAATAATGAACAAGATAGTTGATAAAAAAGATGGTAAAGTTCTTGAAGTGAGAGTACTTGTTGTGGCAGAAGAAAATATAGTATCTCAGGCAGAACATAAAGAAGATAAACAGGAAAAGGATAACGTGAAAAATAGTAGTAATTAGTGTACAAAGGGTGATTTCTAATGAAAAAGCTAGTATTAGATAAATTCCTTATAAAAGGAAAACAGAACAAGATTATTATTTTTGCAATTAGTTTTATATTTATATATGGTGTACTTTTAACAGGGCTTACTACTAAAAGATATAACCTGAAGGTAGGAGAGATTGCCAGAGTTGATATTAAGGCTCCAAGAGAAGTAAAGGATGAGCTCTCTACCCAGGATAGAATAAATCAGGTACTAGAATCTGTTCCAATTCAATATAATAAAAATCCTGAGATAAAAACACAGACTGTGGATAGGTTGAACAATTTTTTTTCTAGAGTTCAGGAGGTATCGGCAGATAATCAGTTGGATGAAAGTCAGAAAGAGCAAAAACTTAAAAATAATCCGGAAATAAAATTATCTGATAATGATTATCTTTCCCTTATTAGGATGGATAAAAATGATATGAAAACTCTTCAAGGGTTTTTGGTGAATATAATGTCTGACTTATATGATAATAACAATATAAGTGATAATAGCCAGAAAGACAACAAAGCAGACATAAAAAAGGCACAGGAAGATATAATGCTGAAAATTGGAGACTCGAATTTTATTAAATCTACCAGAGATTTAGCTACAAACATAGCTTATACACAAATATCTCCAAACTTTTTTTATGACAAAAATAAGACCGAAGAGTTAAAAGAAGAAACTGCAAAAAAGGTTCCCCCTGTGATGGTGAAAAAGGACCAGATTATAGTCAAGGAAGGAGAACCGGTAACTAAATATCAAATAGGGGTTTTAAAGGATCTTGGACTATTAAATGATGGCTCTTATTTCAAGTGGTATATATACTTATCGCTGGGTATACTTATAGGTTTGATATTATTTCTCCAATGGGGATATTTGATAATATACAGTAGAGATTTATATGACAATGTAAGTATGCTTGCTATGATAAATATACTAAACTGTATGGCTGTGCTGTTTGCAAGGGTGCTTGGACTCGCATCACCCTTTTTCATACCGCTTGCTTTTATACCTATGATTTTTTCAATACTTGTAAATGGAAGGGTATCATTGATATTGAATACCATTGTCTGTGTATTGATAAGTACTGCAGTGGAGTTCAATATAGAGGTTACTATACTTGCAATTATAAATACAGTTGTAGGTTCTATAATTCTTAGAAGATTGCAACAAAGAAATGATATATTATATGCATCTTTCTATATTGCTGTTATAAATATCGTACTTACGTCTTCAATGGGATTTTTATTAAGTAACAATGTACTGGATGTAGCTAAGAAGGCATTGTTTACAGGGGCAGCAAGTATAATTTCAGGAATACTTGTAATAGGATTTTTGCCACTTTTTGAAAGTACTTTCAATATAGTGACTACCATAAAGCTTCTGGAACTCTCCAATCCCAATAATCCGCTGTTGAAGAGACTGCTTATTGAAGCACCTGGAACATATCATCATAGTATATTGGTAGGAAATCTTGCTGAGATGGCTACGGAAGAAGTAGGGGGGAACTCACTTTTGTCCAGGGTGGCTGCATATTACCATGATATAGGGAAAATAAAGAGACCATATTTTTTTAAGGAAAATCAACTTGGAAATGATAATCCGCACGATAAAATAACACCAGCATTGAGTGCCCTTATAATAATATCGCATGTAAAAGATGGTGTAGAAATGGCAAAGGAATATAAACTCCCAAAAGTTATAAAAGATGTTATAGAACAGCATCATGGAACATCTCTTGTTAAATATTTTTATGTTACCATGAAAAACTCAAGTGAAGATCCCGAAGAAATAAAGAAGGAGGACTTTAGATATCCGGGGCCTATACCTGAGACTAAGGAATCTGGTATAATAATGCTTGCTGACGGAGTGGAGGCATCGGTTAGGTCGATTAACGAACCCAATAAAGAAAATATAGAAAATATGGTCAACAGTATAATAAGAGATAGACTCGAGGAAGGACAGCTTGATAACTGTGATCTCACATTAAAGGATATAGGAAAAATAAAAACAGCTTTTTTAAAGGTATTGCTTAGTATATATCATCGTAGAATAGAATATCCTAAGGATAAATGGGAGAAAAAAAATGATGAAATTATTGATGATAAAATTATAGAAAGAATAGAGAATACACCAAAGCATACGGAGGATTAATATGATTTTTATAGATAACAGACAAAGCAAAATAGGTATTACGGATGAATTAAAAAATATTATAGTAGAAGTTATAGAGCATACATTAAAGGAAGAAAAGGTAGATGTACCCTGTGAAATAAGTATAATATTTATAGATAATGAAAGTATAAGAAATATAAATAGAGAAAATAGGGGAATAGATAAAGTTACAGATGTACTTTCCTTTCCCATGTTGGAGTATCCGGAAGGAAAAGTATTCAAGGAAGTTTATCCAGGATATGAATTTCAAGAAAGTGACATGGACGGCAAAAATTTGATACTAGGAGATATTGCCATATCCTTAGAAAAGGCAGAAGAGCAGAGAAAAGAGTTTGGACATTCTTTTTTTAGAGAGATCTGTTATTTGACCGTTCACTCTGTGCTCCATCTTTTAGGATATGATCACATGCAAGAAGACGAAAAAAAGAAAATGAGAGAAAGAGAAGAAAAAATTCTGAAAAATTTTCAGCTATAAAGAGGAATTAATATGAAAGTCAAAAAACTTTTAGATAGTTTTAATTATGCCATACAGGGTATAATATATGCAGTTAGAACTCAGAGAAATATGAAAATACATATGGCAGCAGCACTTCTAGTTCTTGTATTGTGTTTCTTTTATGATTTAAGTAAAATTGAATTGCTGGCAATAACAATAACAATAACTATGGTAATAATGGCGGAACTTTTTAATACCGCAGTAGAATTTGCAATAGATGCTACTACAAATTATTATCATCCTCTTGCTAAGATAGCAAAAAATGTAGCCGCAAGCGGGGTACTCATAACTGCAATTAATGCCATTCTTGTCGGCTATATAATATTTTGGGATAAATTGAATTATATCAATTTTGTGCTTATGAGAAAAATAAGGACTACAAGTCCTTATAATATATTTATAATACTTGTCATAGTATGTATAGCCACCATAGTTTTAAAAGCTATATTTGGAGAAGGTACTCCTTTAAAAGGAGGTATGCCAAGCGGTCATAGTGCAATTGCGTTTTCTATAGCTACTATAATTGCACTTATGGTGGAAGAGCTTGAAGTAGTTATATTGAGTTATTTGCTGGCATTTATAGTTGCACAAAGCAGGGTCGATTCAGAGGTGCACTCTATACTGGAAGTTTTTTTAGGCGGCATTTTTGGAGTACTCATAACGGTTTTACTTTTTAGAGTATTTGGCTGAATGAGTTAATTACAAATGATAATATAATCTATTTATGAGGAGAATTATATATGTTTAAATCAGGATTTATAACCATAGTTGGTATGCCAAATGTAGGCAAGTCAACATTGCTTAACAGGTTGATTGGGGAAAAGCTTTCAATAGTGTCCTGTAGACCCCAGACTACTAGAAATAACATACAGGCAATACTTACAGAGAAGAATTTTCAGCTTGTGTTTGTTGATACACCGGGAATTCACAATCCAAAGCATAAATTGGGAGAATATATGGTCAAATCTGCCAGAGAATCTATAAATGATGTGGATCTTGTACTCTTTTTAACTACTCCCGGAAGAGAGATAAAAAATGGAGACATATATATTTTACAAGAATTAAGACAATGTAAAGTTCCCGTATTCTTTGTATTGAATAAAGTAGATGAAAGTTCCCATGAAAAAGTGGCTCAAACCCTTAAATTGTATTCCGAAGAATTTGACTTTAAAGAATATATACCTATTTCCGCACTTAAGGGCAGTAATATAGAAGAACTTAAAAATCTTATAGTAAAATATATGAAGGAAGGTCCTAAGTATTATCCGGATGATATGGTAATAGATAAGCAGGAAAGGTTTATAATATCTGAAATTATAAGGGAAAAGGCTCTTAAATTATTATCTGCGGAAGTTCCTCATGGAATAGCTGTTGAAATAGTATCAATGAAAAAAGACAAAAAAGGTATTTATAATATAGATGCAACTATACTATGTGAAAAAACATCACACAAGGGAATAATAATAGGAAAAGGTGGATTAATGCTTAAAAGGATATCTACCTATGCAAGACAGGATATGGAAAAATTCCTGAATTCAAAAGTATATTTGAATGTATGGGTGAAAGTTAAAAAGGAGTGGAGAGACAGCAGCGGACTTTTAAAAGAACTTGGATATAAATAATATATAAGTTTGGGAGATGGTTTTCTGGCTATATTAAAAACACGGGCTGTTATAATTAAGACCCAAGATATAAAGGAAAATGACAAAATTGTTTGGTTATTTACTGAGAAACTGGGGAAAATATCTACAATAGTTAGGGGTGCAAAGAAAACTAGAAATAGACTTTTTTCTACAACGCTTCAATTTTGTTATGGAGATTATGTACTTTATAAAGGGAAAAAGTTTTATGCTATAAATGAAGGTAATATAATAGATTCTTTTCAGAATCTTCTAGGAGATCTAGATAGCTTAACTTATGCATCTTATTTCTGTGAATTAGTTGACATAGCTATGGATGATAATGAAAAGAGCAGATCTATATTCATAAATTTAGTGACATCACTTTATCTTATGAAAAATAACGCAGTTGATATGGAAACTCTGGCAAGAGCTTTTGAATTAAAAATTCTGGAAGCTACAGGCTATGGGATCAATTTTGAAAATTGTGCTATATGCAGAAAAAAAATAAGTACTTCCAATTATCTGAGTATGCAGTATCTTGGAGGCATATGCGATGAATGCAACAGAATAAATGGTATATTCATAAGGTATGCTTCTTTTAATGCTCTTAAGTATATTTCTAAGATACCAATTGAAAAAGTATATAGAATTAATCTATCCAGGGAGATAAAAGATGAATTGTATAGAATTCTTGCACTTATTATATCTCAAAATTATTTTAGGAAACCAAAAAGTCTTGAAGCTTTAAATTATGTGCCTGATCTAAAAAAATAAATTATTTAAGAGGAGAGGATAAAATGAGTGAAATAACACTGGAAAAAATCGATATTATAAGAGAGAGAACTGATGTAAGCTATGCTGATGCCAAGGAGGCACTTGAGGAATGCGATGGAAATGTTGTAGATGCTCTCATATATATTGAAAAGAACAAGAAAACTACTAAAGACAATATTTATACTACTAAAGATGAGTTCATGGAATGGCTTAAAAATACAGTAAAAAAAGGCAATGTAAACAGGATAAAAATAAAAAGAGACGATAAAGTAGTTGTAGACATTCCCGTAAATGCAGGTATTGCAGCTACACTTACAGCCCTTGTATGGCCTCCTCTAATTGCAATTGGAATACTTACAGCTGTATTTACCAGGGTGACTATAGAAATAATTAAAGATGATGGGTCAGTTGAAGTAGTCAATAAGATAATTAAAAGTGGAGTTAAAAATACTGTAAATGAAGTTAAGGATAAAGTATTTGATACAGCTACATCAGTAAAGGATAAGTTTTCTAAAAAGGAAGGAAAAGAAAATGATAAAAATGTTTATAAATATACTGTGAAATTTGATGATATAGATACAGACGATAATAATAATAAAACAGATGAAAATTAGGATTTTTATATTACCCCATTACACAAAGTAATGGGGTAATATCTATGAATTATTTCTATAATATGGTTTTTAATTAGTATAACACATAAAATCACATTATGTAATAGATTTCGGTGGCATAGTTGCTAACCTAGATATAGTAATACATAAACAAAAATAAAAATGCTATACTATTTACGTATATATGTGGTATAATGTTTTTAAAAGTAAATTTATATTTATAAATCTTTTTAGTAGCTTGGCTTACTATGTGGAAAGAAGGTGGACAATATTAAATTTTCGCACAGACAACATAGAATAATAGAATTAGTTAAAGAAAATGCACCTATAACAAGTGAGCAGTTAGCAGATAGAGTTGGAGTTACAAGAGCAGCACTTAGATCAGATTTATCAATATTGACTATGACAGGTATACTGGAAGCTAAGCCAAAAGTAGGTTATATATATTCAAAGAAACCTTCATATAGTCTTTTATATGATTATATAAGAAATATAAGTGTTGAAGACATAATGTCGAAGCCAATTGTAGTTGATGAGAATACTACTATACATGATGCAGTAGTTAACCTGTTTTTAAATGATGTTGGAACTCTTTTTATACAAAATGAGGGTATTTTGATCGGAGCTGTTTCACGTAAGGATTTTTTGAAAATAGCTATAGGAGGTACTGATATGCGTAAAGTACCTGTTGGAATAATAATGACTAGAATGCCTAATATAATATCTGTAGAGAGAAAGGATTCTGCTTATCTGGCAGCTCAAAAGATTATTGAACATGAAGTAGATAGTCTTCCAGTAATTGAAAGATTTAAAAATGATCCAAAAGATAAACTTAAGATAGTAGGGAAAGTTTCAAAAACAAATATAACAAGACTCTTTGTGAAAATGGGAGAAAATAAATAGGGCAAGTGAGCGGGTTATTCCGTTTACATATAATAAACATAATTAAATGTAAAAATATTATAGAAAAGGGGATGTACATTTCATGAAAGGAAAAAAATATGTTTATCTTTTCAGTGAAGGAAATGCTGGTATGAGAAATCTGCTTGGAGGGAAAGGTGCCAATCTGGCAGAAATGACTAATCTTGGAATACCTGTTCCACACGGATTTACTGTAACTACAGAAGCATGTACAAAATATTATAAGGACAACAAGAAAATTAATGATGATATTACAGATCAAATCTATTCAAGTCTTAAAAAGCTTGAAGAAGCTACAGGAAAAAAATTCGGAAGTCTAGATAATCCCTTACTTGTTTCAGTAAGATCAGGGGCAAGGGTTTCCATGCCTGGAATGATGGATACAATATTAAATTTAGGATTAAATGACGATTCGGTAAAGGCAGTGGGCAAGCTTACGAACAACCAGAGATTTGCCTATGATTCTTATAGAAGATTTATTCAGATGTTTTCAGATGTTGTTATGACAATTGAAAAAAGAAAATTTGAAGATGTATTGGATGAAATAAAAAATTCCAAAGGAGTAAAATTTGATACGGAATTATCTGAAGAGGATTTGAAAAATGTAATTGCCAGATTTAAAAAAATATATAAAGATGAAATAGGAAGTGAGTTTCCGCAGGATCCTAGGAAACAGTTGATTGAGGCTATTACAGCTGTATTTAGGTCATGGGAGAACCCAAGGGCAATAGTATATAGAAGATTGAATGATATTTCAGGGGACTGGGGAACTGCTGTAAACGTTCAATCCATGGTATTCGGAAATATGGGGAATACTTCGGGTACTGGAGTTGCTTTTACGAGAAATCCGGCAACAGGAGAAAAAGATATATTTGGCGAATATCTTATAAATGCACAAGGTGAAGATGTTGTAGCAGGTATTAGAACTCCGCAGCCAATAGCCAAATTAGAGAAAGATCTTCCTGAATGTTATAAAGAATTTATTAAAATTGCACACAATCTGGAAGAGCATTATAAAGATATGCAGGATATGGAATTTACAATAGAGCAAGGAAAATTATATTTTCTTCAGACAAGAAATGGAAAGAGAACTGCACAAGCTGCACTTAAAGTTGCAGTTGATATGGTGAATGAAGGACTTATAACTAAAGAAGAAGCTCTTTTAAAGGTTGAGCCTAAGCAACTTGATACTCTTTTACATCCCAATTTTGACAAGAATGACCTTAAAAAGGCAGCTGTAATTGCGACTGGATTACCTGCATCACCGGGAGCTGCTTGTGGAAGGATTTATTTTACAGCGGATACTGCAAAAAAACATCATGATAAAGGGGAAAAGGTAATACTCGTCAGACTTGAAACTTCTCCTGAAGATATAGAGGGTATGGCAGCAGCAGAGGGAATACTTACAGTAAGAGGAGGAATGACATCTCATGCTGCAGTTGTAGCTAGAGGTATGGGTACATGTTGTGTCGCTGGGTGCGGAGATATAAATATAAATGAGGTAAATAATACATTTGAAGTACTTGGAAAAACCTATAAGGAAGGGGACTATATATCTCTGGATGGAAGTACTGGAAATGTATATGGAGAGCCTATAAAAACAACTGCACCTGAAATAACAGGATACTTTGGAATATTTATGGAATGGGCTGATGGTATTAGAAAATTAAAGGTAAGGACAAATGCTGATACCCCTAAAGATGCAAGGCAGGCAGTTAAATTTGGTGCCGAAGGTGTGGGACTTTGCAGAACTGAACATATGTTTTTTGACGAGGATAGAATACCTGCTGTAAGAAGGATGATAGTTTCAAATAATGAAGAACAGAGAAGAACTGCATTGAATAGTATACTTCCTATGCAAAGAAAGGACTTTATAGGTATATATGAAGCTATGGAAGGAAGACCTGTTACAATTAGATTCTTAGATCCTCCACTACATGAATTTCTACCAACAGATGATAAAGATATAGAGAACCTAGCAAAGGAAATGAATATAAGCTTTGAAGAATTAAAGGCAACAATAGCATCTCTCCATGAATTCAATCCTATGATGGGACATAGAGGTTGCAGACTTACAGTTTCCTATCCAGAAATAGCAGAAATGCAGACTACAGCTATAATTGAAGCTGCAATAGATGTCAAAAAGAGAAAAGGATATGATATTGTTCCTGAAATAATGATACCTCTTGTTGGAGAATTGAAGGAGTTAAAGTATGTTAAAGATACAGTTGTAAGAGTTGCAGATGAAATAATAAAAAAATCAGGAATTGATTTAAAATATAAAGTTGGTACAATGATAGAAATACCAAGGGCTGCTATTACAGCTGATGAGATAGCAAAGGAAGCTGAATTCTTCTCTTTCGGCACAAATGATCTCACTCAAATGACATTTGGTTTTTCAAGGGATGATGCAGGAAAATTCCTGAACTATTATTATGATAATAAGATATATGAATTTGATCCATTCCAGAGACTGGATCAGAATGGTGTAGGAAAGCTAGTAGACATTGCAGTTAAACTAGGAAAAAAGACAAGACCTGATATACATCTTGGAATATGTGGAGAACATGGAGGAGATCCGTCATCTGTAGAGTTTTTCCACAATGTAGGACTTGATTATGTTTCATGTTCACCATTTAGAGTCCCTTTGGCAAGACTTGCAGCAGCACAAGCCCAGGTAAAGAATCCAAGATAATACTGAAAAATTATAATATGAAAATGCCATAAAATAAATTTTACGGCATTTTTATATTTTTACCTTAATATTGTATCAAATTTTTTTTCTATATATCTTCCAAATTCGATTATAAATTTTAGCTGGGCATTAGTATTATCAGATGCCTTTTTAAGTATATAAAAAAAAGAATTATGATTGCATTTGTTTATATTATTGTAGTAATCTCTAGATATTTTCCAAAATTTTTGAGGAAAAGATAAATATGAAATTATATATTTGTAATCATCCAGATTCAAAGTGAAATTTTTTTCATAGGTTTCAAGGCAGGCTGCCGCATAATTTAGATTCCAATTTGTATTTGTCCTCTTTAAAAATCTTCTCAAGAAGTAAGATATATCATGAGAACAATGAGCTGTTGAGCATTTGTCGAAATCTATTATCCAAATATGTCTGTTATTATCGAATATTATATTTTTATTTACATAATCAAGGTGGCATAAAGCCGAATGTAATTTGTCATAATTTATCGTATGGGATATTTTAGCAGATATTTCGGCCAACATACAATTTTCTTCAAAATTCTCCAAAAAAAGCTCTGAAAATTTATCTTTATAATTATGAGCCAAATTTGAACAATTTAAAAGTTGATTAAAATGTTTCTGAAAAGATATGTCTATATGTTCAAAATTTTTTCTTATATTACTCCCGAAAATTGGATTGAAATCTTTGCTTACACTATGCATATCTGACAAATTTGAAATTGCAGCAATTACGTCATTTGTATTGTCATAATTGCACTTTTCACCTAATATCCACGGTGTAAGTATAAACAGCATATTTTCATATTTTATAAATCTTCCATTATCATTTGTAGGCAAAATCCTGGGAACATTTATATTATTTCTGTAAAGCCATTCTACTGCAGAGTATACAAATAGAAGTTCAGCTTCATCAAAATATACTTTTTTTAAACAATAACCTTTACCCAAATAATCTACCTTATATACGGCTCTTTGTTTATCTGTATTTTTAAATTTTATTCTATTTATATCTGCATTCTGAAGATTATAATAGGGAAGTACGTATTTTTTTACATTTTCTTCAGATAATAAATTTATATCCATCTATCAGACCCCTTAAAAAATACTTCTCTATAATAATATTAAATATTTTTTTACATTATACATTATCATTAAAAAGGAATTTTTAAAGTAAAAATAGAATTAATATCTAGGGTGATTTGTATGCTGATAAGAGAGCAGATAGAGCAAAAAGAAAAATTAATATTGATACCTCAAGCTGCATTTTCTTTTAAGACGAAGGGAAGGAAGATAGCTGAAGAAGGAGATACTATAAGAACTGCGTTTATGGTTGATAGAGATAGAATTATACATAGTAAATCATTCAGACGGCTCAAACATAAAACTCAAGTATATATAAGAACGTCCGGTGACCATTATAGAACAAGGCTTACTCATACACTTGAGGTAAACCAGATTGGAAAGACTATAGGCAAAGGAATTGGGTTGAATGAAGATTTAATAGAGGCTATAGCTATGGCCCATGATATAGGACATGTACCTTTCGCACACAGCGGTGAGGAGGTACTAAATGAATTAATTCCCGGAGGTTTTCGACATAATGAAAATAGTATCAGGGTATTGACCAAAATAGAAAAGAATGGTGAAGGACTCAATTTAACGAAGGAAGTACTGGATGGCGTTTTAAATCACAGTGGATTTTCAAATCCAGATATAACCGCGTTTACTCTTGAAGGTCAGGTAGTTAAGTACAGTGATAAGATAGCCTATATAAATCATGATATAGATGATTCCATAAGGGCAGGTATTTTGGAACCAGATGACCTTCCTAAAAATTCCACTTGTATTCTTGGAAGAACGAATAGTGAGAGAATTAATATTTTAGTTATGGATTGCATATATACAACTATAAAAAATATTAAAAACGGAATAATAAAAGTTTCTATGAGTAATGAGATATTTAAAGCTTTAGATGAGCTTAGAAATTTCATGTTTAAAGAGATATATCATGGTGATTCACTAAAGGAAGAAAGATGGAAGGCAAAGTTCGTATTAAGGCAGGTATTTAATTATTTTTATAAATATCCCGATAAAATGCCCGGGTTTTACAGAAAAATAGTGAAAAGGGAAGGCCTTTTAAGAGGAGTAACTGATTATATATCGGGAATGAGTGATGATTATTGTTTAATGTTATTTAATGATATATATATACCTAAAAATATGGTATATTAGGAATATTTTTTAATAGTATATGGGTAAAATAGAAATGTTGATATTAAATATTTATTTATTGAAGGATATTTAATATTTGTAAAGAATATATATATTAGATTAGTAATTAAAATATAAAAAGTATAATATTAAGCAGGAATATAATATTTTCTGTCGAATATATTAAAACTTGGTACAATAATTTCAGATAGGTGGTAGTTGCTTTGTGATATCGGAAGATGTCATTCAAAAAGTAAAAGATGAAAATGATATAGTTGATGTAATATCTGAAAGTGTAAAACTAAAAAGAACCGGTAGGAATTATATAGGTTTATGTCCATTTCATCATGAAAAGACTCCTTCCTTTAGTGTGTCTGGAGATAAACAGATATATAAATGCTTTGGGTGTGGAGAAGCTGGAAATGTTATAACTTTTATCATGAAAACAAAGAACCTAAGTTTTCCGGAGGCAGTTGAGCTATTGGCAGACAGGGCAAATATAGATATAGATTATGATGAGGATAAAAATAGGAGCAGAAGGAATAGTTTTAAAAAATTATATAGGTTAAATGTTGAAGCTGCCAGATATTTTTTTTCTTGTCTAAAAAGGAATGAAAAAGCAAGAAACTATCTTTTGAATAGAGAAATAACGACAAATACTATGAGAAGATTTGGGCTTGGATATTCTGTTGACAGCTGGAATGCTATGCTTAAATATTTGAGAAAGAGAGGTTTTACTGAACTGGATATGCTATCAGTTGGGCTTATAATAAGGAACCGACAGGGCAATTATTATGACAGGTTTAGAAACAGGATAATCTTTCCGGTGTTCGATTATAGAGGAAGGATTATAGGCTTTGGAGGTAGAGTTATGGATGATTCAAAGCCTAAATACCTAAACTCTCCAGAAACTTCTCTATTCAAAAAAGGAACTAATCTATATGGATTAAATTTTGCAATAAAAAATAATATATCTAAAACCTTAATTATTGTAGAAGGTTATATGGATTGTATATCGCTTCACCAATACGGGATTACAAATACTGTAGCATCTTTAGGTACTGCACTTACTACAGGTCAGGCAAAGCTTATGAAAAGGTATGTTGATAAAGTCATAATAGCTTATGATTCAGATACTGCTGGACAAATGGCAACTTTAAGGGGACTGAATATATTAAAAAACGTTGGGCTTGATGTAAGGGTACTTTTAATACCTATGGGAAAAGATCCGGATGAATTTATCAGAAAAAATGGGAAAGAAAAATTTTTAAGATTGATTGAAAAATCTCTTCCACTTATAGATTATAGAATTCAGAGTATTAGAAAAAATTTAAATCCAGGGAATTATGAGAGCAAAATAAAATACATAGAACAGGTTTTAGATGTATTAAAAGAGGTTGACCCTATAGAGAGTGAAATTTATATAAAAAAGCTATCTGAGGAAACTGAAATTAGACTTCAAGTACTTTATGATATGTTAAATGGAAATATTCAAAAAAATACAAAAAAAGATTCAAGTATGAATATAGATAAGTATTTTGGACAAAAATTATATTTAGAACCTGCTTATTTAAAGGCTGAGAGGTTACTCCTTAAATTAATATTGCAGGATGATAATGCATTGAAATATGCACAGAATATTATAAGTGAAGATGAGATATTGCTTGAAAGCCATAAAAAGATATATAGATATATTCTTGAAAGTTCAGATTGTGATAAATCGCAGAGAAGCATGCATATAGAAGCTAAATGCAATGATGTGGATACATCTAAGGAATGGGTAAATATATTGGATACGGAAATTGTGTATGGAGATTATGATTATAAATATATGATAGATAGTTTTGCAAATAAGATAAAAGAACATAGATTGAAACAATATAAGTTGGAAATTATGTATCAGATAAAACAGTATGAAGCTCAAGGAAAACTTGAAGAATCACTTAAATTGGCTCAGGAGCTTATAAAAATTCAAAAAAGGATTGGTGAAGTACAGTAATGGTTAAGGGAGGCAAAAAAATGAAGGATAAAAGTTCGAAGATGCAGATAGTCAAAAAACTTATAGAAAAAGGTAAGAAGACTAACAGCCTAACTTACAAAGAAATAATGAATGAACTTGAAGAAGTGGATTTGAGTCCGGAACAGATAGAGAAAATATATGAAGTGCTGGAATCTATGGGCATTGAAGTAATAGGTGATATGCATGAAGAAACGGAAGATGAAAAAAATTTGGATTTGTCTGTACCAGAGGGAGTAGCAATAGATGATCCTGTTAGAATGTATTTAAAAGAAATAGGGAAAGTGCCACTTCTTCTTCCAGAGGAGGAAGTTGATCTGGCACAGAGAATTGAAAATGGAGATCAAATTGCAAAGAAAAAACTGGCAGAGGCAAATTTAAGGCTGGTTGTCAGCATAGCTAAAAGATATGTTGGAAGAGGAATGCTTTTTTTAGATCTTATTCAAGAAGGGAATCTTGGGCTTATAAAGGCAGTAGAAAAATTTAATTATAGAAAAGGATTCAAGTTTAGTACTTATGCTACATGGTGGATAAGGCAGGCTATAACAAGGGCTATTGCAGATCAGGCAAGGACTATAAGGATACCTGTTCATATGGTGGAAACCATAAATAAACTTATAAGGGTTTCAAGACAGCTTCTTCAAGAACTTGGAAGAGAACCTCAACCGGAAGAAGTAGCAAAAATAATGGAAATGCCAGTGGATAAAGTAAGAGAAATAATGAAAATAGCACAGGAACCGGTATCATTAGAGACACCCATTGGTGAAGAAGAAGACAGCCATCTTGGAGATTTTATACCAGATGACGAGGCACCAGCTCCTGCAGAGGCTGCGGCCTTTACTATGCTTAAGGAACAGCTTATAAATGTATTGGATACTTTAACTCCTAGAGAGGAAAAAGTGTTGAGACTGAGATTCGGGCTTGATGACGGAAGAGCTAGAACTTTGGAGGAAGTTGGCAAGGAGTTCAATGTTACAAGAGAAAGAATAAGACAGATAGAGGCAAAAGCACTTAGAAAATTGAGACATCCGAGCAGGAGCAAAAAATTAAAAGATTATTTAGATTAAGGGCACCTCACAAAGGTGCTTTTAATTATAATATAGCTATGTATATGTTATAATTATATCTAGGAAGGTGATGGTTTGAAAAATTATGGGTCCGTAAAAGGGATAGGAGTATATTCAATATTAGGTGTAACTGTTTTATATGATATCATATTTATATTGATCTACTATTTTGTAGATTCCTATGAATTATCCAATTTATTAAAGTTAACTCTAATTGTATTTAACATATATGAAGCCTATTATATTCTTATATGTAAAACTCTCAATTATTCTATAGATGAGTCAGCCATTTACATAAACAGCATATTTGGATTAAAAAAGGAAAGAATACCATTCAGTTTAATTAATGCCTACCAAAAATCAAGAGGACATATAAAAGGTGTTAAATTGTTAGGTCACGGGAAAAATAATTTTGCTATTGGTAAGTCATTTATAGATAAAATTGGGACTACCTATATGTTTGTTACTTCTACTAAAAATATAATATATTTAAATACAGATAATGTCAACTATGGAATTTCGCCTGATAATTTTGAAGATTTTGAGAAACAGATTGCACTTAATGGTGTTAAAGAATCTGTATGGAAAGGTAATACTATTAAAACTACGGGTTTCAATAGGAATAAAAAATTCTTATTACTGTTTTCGATAGCAGCAATACTTGTAATTGTACTTACTCTAAATCCTATAGCCATGTATTTTTTGAATAAGATTCCAGCAAGAATGCCTTTAACTTTCAATACAAATTTTACACCTGAAAAATTTGGAACAGGAAGACAATTTGCATTTAAACAGATGAGTTATGGATTACTTAATATGGCTATTCTATTTTGTATGTATTATGCAGGCTTTTTATATGAGAAATATGATAAGAAATCTTCTTATAGATTTATTTTCATATCCATGGTAATAGCAGGTGTGTTTTTGATAATGCAGCTTAGAATAATTGCAACTTTTAGATAGCCTTGAATTAATATGAATGGAGAAAAAATATGAATCTCAGTTTAAGATTGAAAAGCATATGTGAAATGGTAGACAAGTGTGATTGTATAGCAGATATAGGTACAGATCATGCATATATTCCAGTATATCTTGTGAAGAACAATATATGCAGAAGGGCAATAGCATCTGATATAAATAGAGGTCCAATTAATAAAGCTTATATGAATATAGGGCTGGAAGGTATGCAGAATAAGATAGAATGCAGGCTTGGAGGTGGTCTTGATACCATAGCACCAGGGGAGGCCCAGGAAGTTGTAATTGCTGGAATGGGAGGAAACCTCATAAGAGACATAATGGATGAAAATATGGCTGTATTCAAAGGTGCAAGATATTTTATACTTCAACCAGTGCAAAATCCTGAAGTACTTAGAAAATACATATATGACATGGGGTTTAGAATAATTGATGAGGATTTATGTATTGACGAAAATATATTTTATGAGATAATAAAAGTAAGGTATAGTGATACTATAATAAAGCCTGACAGTATATTTTATGAAATTGGAGAAAAATTGTTAAAAAAGAAACATCCACTTCTTGTGAAATTTATAAATAGCAAGATAACCAAATATGAAAAAATACTTGGTTATATAAGAGAAGATAGCAAGTCATCAAAAAAGAGAAAGTCAGATATAGAAAACAAGGTAATCAGATTACGGGAGTTGATTAAATGCCTCTGAAAGTAAAAGATATAGATACTATAATGGAACAATATGCGCCTTCAAAGTTAAAGGAGGACTATGATAATGTCGGCCTTATGGTGGGTGACATGAAAAGTGAAGTAAAATCTATCCTAGTTTCATTGGATTGTACTATGCATGTAATTGAAGAGGCAGAAAATAATAATTGTAATCTTATTTTTACACATCATCCTTTGTTGTTTTCAAGACCTAAATCCATAACTTCAGATACACTTATTGGGCGTAAGATAATAGAACTCATAAAAAATGATATAAATGTATATTCTAGCCATACAAATTTGGATTCTACATTTGGTGGAATAAATGATATAATAATGCAGATACTTAATTTTAAAGATTCCAATATTATTGAACCTTCCTTGAATAATGAGGACTATTTTACTGTACATTCAGGGATAGGAAGAATTTCGAAACTTGAAAAGTATATTACTCTCGAGAAACTCTGTATGCAAGTAAAAGAAAGATTGCAAATTCAGCATTTGAGGTATTCGGGAGATGATAATAAAATTATAAAAAAAGTTGCTGTTATAAATGGAAGCGGAAAGGATTATTTTTATCAGGCAAAAATGTTAGGTGCAGATTGTATTATAACAGGGGATACTACTTACCATTATGTAAGTGATTTTAATGAAGAAGGTATAGCTGTTATAGATGCAGGTCATTTTGGAACTGAATGGCCAGCTATTTTAAAGGTGGCAGATTATTTAAAGAATAGAATAGAGTCTATGGGATTCGAGAATAATGTTATTTTGTCTAAGGTTAATATGGATCCATATAGGTATAAGTGATGAGTGGAAGTGAATATATGTATTCATTTCTACTTTTTTTATTTAATTTTATTTTAAAACAACTAAATTGAAATAAGGAGGAATTTATATGCTGGATATATTAATTCAAATTCAGGAAAATATAGAAATATTAAAAAATTCAGATGAGAGGCAAAAAAACGGTGAGGCTTTTAATCATATGAAAAAAATTAAGAAAGAATTTGAAAAAGAAAAGAAAAATCATGTAGTGTTAAAAGAAAAATTGGATAATATAAAAAAGGATATTAAAATCATAGATGCCAGGATTGAAGATATAAAAATAGAAATTAGAGAAGAAGAAAACAAACTTTATAGTAATTTAAAATATGATTTAAAGCTGATGAATAGCCTGGGTAAATCTATTGAAATGAAAAAGATGGAGATAAAGAATGTAGAAGACAAGAGTTTGGAATTGCTATATGAAGAAGACGAACTTTCGAAACAAAAAGACAAAAGTAAAAATAAATTAATAGAAATGAGGGATGATTTTTATAAGTGTAAAGAAACTTATAATAATGAAATATTGAAAAAAAGGAAAAAAGTAAGGGAAGCTGAACAAAATATAACTAATTTAGAAAAAATGGTTCCTAAAGAACTACTTGATAAATTCTACGAAATATTAAAAGCAAGGGGAACAGGAGCAGCGCAGCTGGATAAAGGAATTTGCCAGGGATGCAGAATGAAAGTATCTGCTATAACGTTAGATGATATAAATAAAAATAAGGGAATAGTTTACTGTGACAACTGTGGAAGGATAATTCATTGTAACTACTAGAATAAAAATGTCTTGAAAAAATAAAAATAATATGATATTATTTTATTTGCGAGTAAATCAGACAATCGCTGCTGCATTTTGTGCAGGAGAGGAAAGTCCGAGCTCCATAGGGCAGGATGCTGGGTAACTCCCAGTCAAGGTGACTTGAAGGATAGTGCAACAGAGATATACTTCCGAAATTTTCGGTAAAGGTGGAAAGGCGAGGTAAGAGCTCACCAGCGCAATGGCGACTTTGCGGCTATGTAAACCCCATCTGGAGCAAGATCGAATAGGAAAGCATTCAAAAAGTGGCCCGCTTTGCTTTCGGGTAGTATCGCTGGAATCTATTGGTAACAATAGATGTAGATAGATGATTGTCTAACACAGAACTCGGCTTATAGATTTACTCAAACACTGAAAACACTAGGTTGCAAACTTGGTGTTTTTTATTTTGCCATACTTTCACCCATAAATATTTAGCCAGTATATACTTCATCTTAGAAGAATAAAAATAAAGTTTAATTAATATAATTGGAATATGAAAACTGTGCAGGCTATTATGTATATAGGTAGAAGGAGGTTAAAAAGTAACATGGAATACAGAAATTCCATAAAATTGAGAAATAAAATATATAAGGATTTACTTTTAATATTTATAATGGGTTCATTATATATGGTACTTGAAGGTCTATGGCGTGGATGGACACATATAAGTATGTTAGTGGTAGGAGGAATAAGCGCTTTTCTTATAGGAAGGCTCAATGAACATCCTAGATTCTATGACAGAGAAATGTGGCAGGAGTGTATTATTGGAACTTTTATAGTTCTTTTATTGGAATTTACTTCGGGAGTTATATTGAACATATGGTTAGGTCTTGATGTGTGGAATTATAGTGACGAACCTTTTAATTTATATGGACAAATATGTCTGCCATATGCATTGATCTGGTTTATGCTAATGCCACTTTGTATATATGTAGATGATTATTTGAGATATATATTATTTGGAAAGAAAATACCTGCAGGGTTATTTAAAAATTATAGGGATTTGTTTACGGGTAATTAGGAACTAAGGGGTTAAGAGTCACATTAAGACACCATTACATTACACCTTTGGTTTGTAAGAGGACTTATTGCTGCAATTTCTATGTTGTGTTTAAATATTCTAACATTTAACATCATAGATCCAAAGCTTCAAAAGATTTAACTGCCTTTCTATAAACTACATATGTAAGAAAAGCATAAACTATTGTACCAATCGCTAATATCGTTAACTTATAAATAAGATATTGAGGATCTTTTGTATCCAGATAATTTTCTACAAAAGGTATAGTATGTGTGCAAGCCTCCGCAATTACTATGTAAACAAACACAGCAACACTTGACCATATGAAAGCAGTTCCTACCTTATCAACGTTCTTATAATAAATTTTAAAGAAAATATAATTAAATAAGCCAAACATTACAAGTGAAAGTCCGAACAAAGCAATATTTGCATCCATACCAACTTGATTGCCTGGCAATGGCAAGTTTTGACGGATAATCGCAAAGGGTATTGCTATAATTATCTGTGCTAATTGTAGAAGAATTACAAAAGTAAACCGTGACTTTACAATATCTTTTTTGGCAATAGGAAGTGTTAGAGTATAAAAAACATCATTATTCTCCCTGCCGTTTAAGCAAGTGAAAAATACAGCCAATCCTGTATAAGAGAACACAATGTAATAAGGATAATTGGGTATAATTAGCATCATTGAAAGGATAAGAAAAATAGGTGCTGTCGGATGCATAGAAAGAAATATTTCTTTTCTTAAAAGGTTTTTCATTAGTCTCCCTCCCTTTCAAGATGAATCATAATTGACTCCAAATCTGCATTTATACAATCAATACCTATATGTGGAGTATCGTCTGTTTTGATAAGTGATGAAAAACCGTTTTTACTCTTTTTACAGCCGATTAGCTTTGAACGTAGATTTTTGGTTAATTGATTTTTTGTAAGCTGCAAAACCCTGTAGCTATCAATAAATGATTTAATATCGGAATTGGCAAGAAGTATACCATTTTTGATATAGATAATGTTATCAGCACATTTATCAAGGTCGGAGGTGATGTGAGTTGAAAACAATATTGTAATTCCGTTGTCACAAAGTTCCATAAACACATCCAACAAATCATCCCTTGAAACAGGATCAAGTCCACTTGTAGGTTCATCAAGAATAAGCAACTCTGCGTTATGTGACAATGCAAGGCTTATAGCATATTTGACCTTCATACCTGCTGACAATTGTGCAGGCGTTTTATTTTCATCCAGCTTGAACATATCCATATATTTGAAATAAGCCACATCATCCCATTTATCATAAAATAATTTAGTAATATTGGTAATTGTTTTGATTTCTTTATTTGAATAATAATTAATTCCACCTGAAACGAAGCCAACACGTTGTTTGATTTTATATTCATTGTCAAGAAAATTATTGTTAAAAAATAAAATCTTACCATTGTCGGGATGCACAAAATTGAACAGTGATTTTAATGTTGTGGATTTGCCTGCTCCATTTCTGCCTATAAATCCTGTGATTTTTCCTTTTTCAAGGGAAAAGGATAGGTCCTTTAGCTCAAAAGAAGGATATTTCTTACACAAATTTTTTACTTCAAGTACACTCATTCTTCATCATCCTTTCCTCCTTCAAAAATTGTTTTGGTCAGTTTTGTAAATAGTGATTTTGGGGGAATAGCAATACCTCTTTTCTTGTCAGCAAGAACTATAATAGTATCACCAGGATTGATATCAAAAATATCTCTAGCCTCTTTTGGAATAACAAATTGCCCTTTTTCGCCGATTTTAACTGTCCATGCATACTTGCCATTTGGATGTTTCATGTTTTCCCTTCTTTCGTTATTAATTTTATATGAAAAGTATGATTTGTATGATTATATTATACTCATTATTTCAAAAAAATCAAGATCTTGAGATGATAAAAATATTGGTATAATTTATATTAATTTATATTTAGTTTATAAAATATAAAAAATATGTATTTAAGGATATACAAGGGAATGAATATCCTTGTAATCCTTGTGATAGAAACATTAATGGACAGATACATGTTTTTATTTTGCCATACTTCTGATATAATTGATTAAAGTTAAAGGAGGAGATTTTCATGGAATATGAGGGAATTGTATATAGACCTCCAAGTGAGGCAGGAAGTTTTATAATCCAGATTACAATAGGGTGTGCTCATAATAAATGCAGTTTCTGCAATATGTATAAAAAGAAAAAATTTAGAATAAGAAATACAGAAGATATATATAAGGATTTAAATGAAGCTAGAATTATATATGGACATGTAGATAAAATATTCCTTGCAGATGGCGATGCATTGGTACTTTCAATGAAAAAATTAAGAGAAATACTGGTTAGAATAAATACACTTTTCCCAGAATGTAAGAGGATTTCAGCTTATGCAACTCCAGGAGATATTTTAAGAAAATATCCGGATGAACTCAAAGAGCTTAAAGATTTGGGAATTGGCATGTTATACATGGGAATTGAAAGTGGAAGTGATGAAATATTGAATAAGATACAAAAGGGTGTTACTTCTTCTGAAATAATAGAAGCGGGGATAAAGGTTAAGAATAGTGGAATAAAGCTGTCTACTACATTTATCTCGGGCATAGGTGGAAAGGATAGATGGGAAGAAAATGCCAGAGAATCTGCAAAAGTTATAAATGCTATTCAACCTGATTATGTAGGACTGCTTACCCTTATGATTGAAAAAGGAACACAAATGTATAGAGATATATCTTGCGGAAAGTTCAAACTTCTGAGCCCTGAAGAAGTTATGCTTGAAACTAGGGAGCTTGTAAAGAATATTGATGTTGATAACTGCATTTTCAGAAGTAACCATGCTTCAAATTATGTACCATTGAGGGGAACATTATCGAAGGACAAACAAAAATTAATTGATGTGATTGATGAAGTTTTAAAAGGGCAGCATGGATACAAACCCGAAGAATTTAGGATGTTGTAATTATGATTTCATTCTCTTTTCAATCAATTCTAAAGCTGTAATATCATCAATATATCCAATGGGAAAAACATAGTCGGGTATAATGTCTGTTGAGAGTATAAAATAAAGCAGCCCACTACCGATTATGGCTTGTTTTTCCCTGGAAATATCATCTGTAGAAAATTTATCATACATGTTCTGTAATTTTTCTACAAAGAATCCACTTCCATTTATACTTTCAAGTTTTTTATGAAAATTTTTATATATTATATTCTTACCTTCTGGTGTCAAGGCATACTGTTCATATTTGCTCAACTCTTCTTTTATTTTATTTATGTCGCATTTGTAGTTTAATGAATTCATCACATTTAATATTTTGGATGAATTTTCACTGCCCTTTCCTATATTGTATCCAGCATACTTTAATAAGATTTCCATAGGTATATCGAGACATTTCGAAAATTTTTCTATATGATTTATATTTGCAGATTGTTTCCCGTTTATAATCCTGGAAATAGTTGCAGTATCTATACCTGTTAATTTACTAAATTTTCTCATTGAAATCGATTTATCTTTTAAAAATATTTTCAACATTTTTCCCAATTCAGATTTTTTACATTTTGAATCCATATTTATCACCTCATAAAAATATTATTAATACATTATATGCAGTACATTATCTAATATTTAAATAATTTATTTAATTTCAACACTCAGTTGACGAATAAGAAACAATTTTGAGATTTTCGTATATTATGTATTAGGATCAAATATTAAGCTTAAGAGGTGACAGAAAAGATGAGCGAACTTCAGGAAAACCTAGATATGGTTCATGATACAAAATATAATAAAAATAGATTCTTACTTATTTGTACTGTTATAGGGCCGGGATTTTTGGCAGCTATGGGGGATAATGATGCTGGTGGGCTTATCTCATATTGCATAACAGGAGTGAATTTTGGAATGAGCTTTTTTATACCACTTTCGATTTGTCTGGTTTTGGTTACCTATACGATTCAAGAGATGTCTATGAGGCTTAGTGTAGTAACACAGAAAGGATTTACAAGTCTTATTAGAAAATATTATGGTAATTTTTGGACAAAATATAATGTGACAACTATTTTTATAGAAAATATTTTTATGCTTATTACGGAATTTATAGGAATGTCTGCCGGATTGATTGTACTTGGCATACCCATGTGGATGGGAGTTGCAGTGGGTCTTGCCATAGTATTATCTGTAATAATTTTTGCAGGGTATTGTACAAAAGAGAGATTGTCACTATTCATTGGATTCCTTAATATTATCTTTGTTATTATTGCTTTTATGACACATCCGAATGTAAAAGATATAATTAATGGATTTACAAATTTGAGTTATACCGGAGCAAATGAGAATGTATTTTTGTATATAATTGCTATAGTAGGGAATTCAGTAGCTCCATGGATGATTTTTTTTCAGGGTAATGCATGCATAGATAAAGGTATTGTGAAGGACAATATCAGATTTGGGCATATAGATATTGCTGTAGGATGTATAGTTCAAGTAGTAATTGCTGTCTGTATTATTATTTCTGGGGCGGCACTGTTCGGTAAAGTGAATAATTTAGATAATATGGGACCTGCTGCAGTTATAACTGCATTCAGCAGCAATATAGGTAATCTATCAGGTATTCTATTTGGATTAGGACTTTTCAATGCAGGACTTTTAGCTTCAATTACAATATCTTTATCTACAGCATGGTGTGTATCAGAAGCTTTTAATTGGGATCATAGTTTGAATTTGAAGATATCTGAAGAACCAAAGTTTTATGCAGTGTATATTGGCAGTGTAGTTCTGGCAGCGATTATAGTTCTAATACCAAATCTTCCCTTGAATTATATGGCTGTTTTGACGCAGGTTATGGGAGGATTTCTTATGGCACCTATACTTATTTTTCTTTTGATGCTCACGAACAAAAAAGAGTTGATGGGTAAATACGTAAATGGATTATATGTAAATATAAGAGCACATATAGTTGCTATTATACTTATAACTATGATTATACTTCTAATGTTTAATCTTCTGATGGGTTGTTTTTAAATGTAAATATTGCTACAATAGGTCTATATTTAGTAGAGGAAGTGACTTTATATGGATCCAATAGCTTTTTCAATAAATGGCTTTCAAATAAGATGGTATGGTGTAATAATAGCCATTGGGATCATGGCCGCTTTTATATTGGCTGGTGTAAATTGTAGAAAAAAGAATTATGATTTTGATGCTATTATAGATATGTTTTTAATTGCATTTCCACTTGCAGTAATAGGTGCAAGGGCATATTATGTTATATTCCAATTTCAGGATTATAAGAAAAATATGGTAGATATATTCAATATAAGGCAGGGAGGACTTGCAATACATGGAGGAATTATAGTTGGACTGATTGTTGTATATATATACACCAGGTATAAGAACAAGGATTTTCTAAAAATAGCTGACCTACTTGCTCCTTCCATAGTACTTGCTCAAGCTATAGGAAGGTGGGGAAATTTTTTTAATGGAGAAGCCCATGGCGGGCAGGTGAGTTACGAGTTCATAAGCAAATTCCCCGAATTTATACAAAGAGGAATGCATATAGATGGGTTTTATTATCATCCTACTTTTCTTTATGAATCCATATGGGATTTATTGCTCTGTCTTATACTTGTGTATATATTCAGAAGAAAACATGTAAAGGGCAGTGTAATATTCGGTTATATAGGACTTTACTCTCTGGGAAGATTTTTTATTGAAGGACTTAGAACAGATAGTCTTATGATTGGACCTATTAGAATAGCCCAGCTTGTTAGCATTGCAGGTATAATATGTAGTATTATATTTTTTATAGTAGTCAGATCAAAAAAACGGGAGGGGCTATCGCACTAATTTTTTTAGCGCGACAGCTCAATAATATTTTCTTGCATGAAATAGGTATATATTATTTTTTGTTATTCTATTGATTCTGCTACTCTTATTAATTCATTTAGTTCTATATCTGATGCAACATTATAGTATATTCCATCTTTCCAAAACATAATTTGCTTATAATTGTCGCCTTTTTCATCACCATAAACCCATGCGTCAGTGTCATTAATAGATATTTTCTTAGAGTTAGCTAATAAACCTTTTGGTTTTCCTGTATCTTGAGCTTCTTGTATCCTGATATATTTATTGTCATCTCCTTTATATGTCATCACAGTTAAATCAAATGACCCTAAGCTACTACTTTGTCTCTGACCTTGTACATTTATTTGTTTCATATTTGCATGCTTATATTTAGGTTCCTTAATTTTAACCTTTATGTTTTTATTAATTTCATCTTTAGTTTTAAAATCTGTTAATCGGCTGTTAAAATTCTTTGATGACATAGTTTTGTTTGGAGAGGTTGAATCATTATTATTTTTTGATTCTTTTATATTATTAAATGCAAATACAGATGTTCCTATTAAAATAACGGATATTAATGTGACTACAAGAATTATTTTTTTATATTTTAATTTGTTCATAAAATCTCACTCCTATCCTATAATGGTATATAAGTTCTTATTGTATAATGATTTCCATCAGTTATATAATAACTGATATATAATAATCTCCAGTTGATTCATTATATATACACCAACCATTATAGTAATCTTTTTGAAAATATGCGTAAGCATTTATATTATACTGAGTTCTGTAATTTTGTATAGAACCTGTTTTACCAGTATAATATGTATGGTTTTGAAAGCTTATCCATAGTATTGGGACCAATTATGCCGTCAGACCCCAATCCATAATCACTTTGATATCTGTATATAGCATTATAGGTATTAGTACCATAATATCCATCACTTATATTGAATCCAGGCACTTCTAAGGCCATGCCAGCAGAATTAAGTATTCTTTGAGCAGCATAAACTATGCCTCCTTGAGTTGTATAATTCCATACAATGTAAGAATTATTAGCCCAATTGTCATACATAGATGCGGCTGAAACGGGTGTAGAGTTGACATTAGTTAAAAATAAAATTTTAAAGAAACTTATTAAGAAAAATTTTAATTTTTTCAAAACTATACTCTCTCTTCTATAATATTTTTATACTACCCTCCTTTTTTTGTATTTTAATACTGATATTGTAGAATTTAATTAAGTACATGATATTTATTAAATTAATATGCTTGAGAAATTTTGTTAATTATTTTTAATTATTATAACATAGGTTATATATCAAAGTATGTCGAAAAAGGGATAAAGGAGATAATACCTTAATGTTTTATTCCAATTTATAACTAAAAGGTAGCGTTGGTGACGTAAAGGTAGACATACAAAGAGATAGAAATGCCGAAGGCACTAAATTTCTGTAAATCAGTATGCAAAATTGCATTGTCCGTTAGATATGGTATAGTTGTTGACTCATGGTATAATAACTGAGATAAATTATCAACATATTTTAAATATTCTCCTGAAATCAGAAGAATTATCTATACTACAAATGCATTAGAGGGATTCAACAGACAGCTTAGAAAGTTCACAAAAATAAGAACTGTTTTTCCGACTGATGAATCCCTCTCTATCTATATTCTCTTTTATTATTTGGATTCTGCTAATGTAAGATTTAAAGTTTTTGTCTTGCCGTCACGTGATACTACAATAGAAACAGTGTCACCGGATTTGTGTTTTGCTTTTATCTCATTTATTTCATTTACCGATGTAACTTTTTTCCCGTCAAATTTCTGTATTATGTCATCTACCTGCAAACCGGCCTTTTCGGCAGGACTTGATCTTTCAACTTCTGCTATATAAACACCCTGATCGGAATCTATACATGCAATCCCAATTTTTAATGATGGTTTTAAAAGACCACTCAATTTGGATTTTACGGTATTTATTGGAATAGAAAATCCTATTCCCTCCACGTCACCACCTATTTTGGCGGAGTTCACACCTACTACCTGTCCAAGTGAATTTACGAGGGCTCCACCACTGTTTCCGGGATTTATAGCTGCATCTGTCTGTAAAAAACTCTGAGAAGTATCACCAACACTTATTTCTCTGTTTGTAGCGCTTATGATTCCGCTTGTTACAGATCCCAGAAGTTCCTTGCCAAGAGGATTTCCAATGGCAACTACCGGGTCACCTACCTGCATTTTTGAGGAATCGCCAAGTTCAGCAACAGCCGGCATTGCAACTTTGGTGGTTACTTTTATAACGGCAAGATCCTGATTTGCATTATAGTTTACTACTTTGGCAGGTACTTCCTTTTTATTGCTTAATATTACACTGACAGTTTGAGCTCCCTGCACTACGTGGTAATTGGTAAGTATATATCCATCTGAATTTATAATTATACCAGAGCCCATTCCATCTTCTTCCTGTAAGCCTCCATTATCTGAAAAGCCGAAATAACCGCCCTGGGAGATTGTTTTTACAGATACTCCAACTACAGCTGGACTCACTCTTTTAGCTATTTCAGCTACACTGAGACCACCACTTTTATTTGAATTTGAATTGGTGGATACAGTGGAAACCTGAGTTTGTGGAATTTTAACTGAATTTGCAACACTTTCATACAGCGGGGTATTCTTGAAAAAGGTTGTATTTGGTATTATATACAAAAACGCTGCTACTGATATGGTTCCGCCAATTAAACTTGCTATTAGTGCTACGGCTATATAAGATAATATTTTACCTCCCCTGAATTTAAATCTATGTTTAAAAGATCCTTCTCCATCTTTTTTAAAATTCTCCATGATATAGCTACCTCCTTGTCAAATTTATATTTATATAATACTTTTAATTTGTGACAGCTCTATGTCAAAAATGTTAATTAGGTATTACAATTTTATGTCAATTTATAATGGATTTATATAATAAAAACATGTTGACAATAATTTGTTATTATTATAGGATAGATTGTACGATTGTTTAGGAGGCTAACTAATATGACGTGTAATGAAAAAATAGGTCATCCATATGTACCAGAAGCTTTAATAACTCATTGGATAAGAATGATCTACAGGAATATGACTAATATGCATAATAGTAAATTAAATAAATTATCATTGACAACTTCTCAGGTTTGCGTACTCTCCAGGCTTTGGATGATGGATGGACTTACGCAAAAGGAAATAGCTATGGAGTTGCAAATAAGGCCGGCATCACTTACATCACTTATAAATACACTAGTTTCAAAGGGATGGGCAATAAGAAAAGGGGATGTGGAAGACGCCAGAATAAATAGGATATATTTAACTGATAAGGGAAGTAACCTGAGATTTAAATCTGCAAGTGTAAATGATGAAGTAGAAAAAATTTTAAGCAGAGGGCTTTTAAAGGAGGAAAAACAGCTTCTGTTGGTATGGCTGGAAAGAATATATAAAAATATGGAATGATTTATATACCTCCATTTGATATGTTTAGAAGGCTAAATGTTTTTTAAAAGTATGTGACAGAATTGTTTGTATTGAAATATAGGAGGTGGATTGCTTGGAACGTTCAGAGAAATTGAAAGATAAAAAGATAAGTAAACTGCTGCTGGAATTTTCTATACCGGCTATAATTGGTATGCTTGTAAATTCCATGTATATTGTAATAGACAGGATATTTATAGGAAGAGTAGTAGGTGCCATGGCAATATCTGGAGTGAGTTTGACTTTCCCTATAGTAATACTCATAATGGCTTTTGCGATGCTTGTTGGAATTGGTGCGGCAGCTAGAATTTCCATAAAGCTAGGTGAGAATAGAAAAGATGAGGCAGAGCTCATATTGGGAAATGCCCTGATACTGCTTGTTATAGTATCTGCGATTGTTACCTTGTTTGGTCTTGTATTTGTGGATTCAATGTTGAAATCCTTTGGAGCAAGTGTAGATACTATAGATTATGCAAGACAATTTATTGTCATATTGCTTGCAGGGTCAGTATTTCAAATCATAGGGTTTGGGCTTAATAATATAATACGCTCAGAGGGAGATCCCAAGAAAGCTATGAGCACAATGCTTATAGGAGCAATATGCAATATAATACTTGATTTCATATTTATATATGTATTCAAGTTTGGAATAAAAGGGGCAGCTGTTGCCACAATAATTTCCCAGATGATTAATATGATATGGGTTTTGTATTATTTTTTCAAGGGAGACAGTATGCTCAGAATAAGAAAAAAGAATTTAGTATTGAAAAAAGATGTAATAATGAGTATATTTACTATAGGCATGGCACCATTTGCCATGCAGCTGGCAGCTAGCGTGGTAAACATCATATTTAATAGGAGCCTTGGTATATATGGCGGAGATTTGGCCATAGGGGCTATGGGAATAATAAATGGTATAGTTACTGTTGTCCTTATGCCGATATTTGGTATAAACCAGGGGTCACAGCCTATAATTGGATTCAACTATGGAGCAAAACAGTATATGCGTGTAAAAGAGACATTGAAACTTGCGGTTATAGCAGCTAGTGCCATAGCAATAGCAGGAACTTTGTCTGCACATATTTTCCCTCATGCACTTGTAAATCTTTTTAATAAATCAGATGTAAGCTTGACCAACATATCTGTAAATGGGATAAAAATATTCATGCTTATGTTCCCGTTAGTAGGATTCCAAATAGTAAGCTCAAATTTTTTCCAGGCAATAGGAAAAGCGAAAATATCTATGTTTCTGGCACTTTCCAGGCAGATTATATTACTGATACCTATGTTGCTTATATTACCTAGAATATTTGGACTCAATGGTGTTTGGATGGCAGCGCCGGTATCTGATACCGGATCCTCTATACTTACAGCAGTATTCCTAATGCTTGAGGTTAAAAAGTTTAATTCTCCAAAAAATGAGGCATCTGGAAATGTTGGAATGCAATTATAATTAAGGTGATAATAAATGTTTTTAAGAAAAAGTGTATTTTTTATAGGATATATTTTGGTAAACTTGTATATAGGCTTTAGATTTTCATATGTAATTCAATATTTTTTGCCACAGTTTAGATTGTATTTTTACTGGATTGTATTTATATTTGTTATATCTTCCTTTTTTATAGGAAGATATAACAAATATTTATTACCAACTTTTTTAGATAAAGTAGTTTATGTTATTGGAGCCTATTGGTTGGGGGCACTTGTATATGCAATTATTTCATCAGTTATAATGGGAATTTTAAGGATTTTTCTATTTTTTACTCCATACTATGCGACTTTAAATAGACATATTGCATACATTGATCTTTATATAGCCTTAGCAATAGTGTTAATACTGATTTATGGAACTTATAATGCAAGACACACCAAGCTGGTAAGATACGATATGGATGTTGACAAAACTGCAGGTGGTATGAAAAAATTAAATATAATCATGGTATCTGATATTCATATGGGAAGGCTTATTGTAAAAAGCAGGCTTATTAAGATGGTAGATAAAGTCAACAAACTGAAACCGGATATCCTAATACTTGGAGGGGATATAATAGATGATGATATTGATATAGATAAAGCTTATGATATTTTACAACCCCTTAAGGATGTGGAAAGTAAGTATGGTATATATGCTGTTTATGGGAATCATGAATATATAGGATCGAATACAAAACAACTTAGAGAAATTTATAAAAGGTTAGGTGTAAATTTGCTTGTAGATGATATAGTGCTTGTAGATGATAAATTTTATATAGCTGGAAGAGATGACCGGTATAGTGAAATATTCAATCAAAGAAAAAGAAAAAGAGTAGAGGAATTTCTTGAGGGTGTGAATTTTGAAAAATTGATAATATTTGTTGATCACCAGCCTATAGATCTGGACAGTGTGAAAAAAAATAATGTAGATGTTCAATTTTCAGGTCATACACACAAGGGCCAGATATATCCGAACAATTTAATAACGAAAAAGGTATTTAAATTGGATAATGGGTACTTGAAAGAAGGCAAATTTAATTGTATAGTGTCTTCAGGATTTGGGACATGGGGGCCTCCAATAAGGCTTGGAAGCAAATCGGAAATTGTTCAGGCTGTAATTAAATTTCAATAGAATGATCTATGGAGAAAGAACAATTATGGATAGATACAAAGTGGGACAGAATTATGAAAATTCAATGAATGCCAGCTGGCGTAAAAAGAATGGGGCATTTTATACTCCATATAATATTGTAGATTTTTTGCTTAAAAATACAATGAAAGATATTGATGTACTTGAAAATCCATTTGTAAAAGTGCTTGATCCCGCCTGTGGATGTGGTTTTTTTCTTATAGGAGCCTATAAATTACTTTTTGTAAAGTTTAAAAAAAATCTTGAAGCATTGAGAAAAAAATTTGGAAAAGAAATATATGAAATTGATGGATTTGAAGAAAAGATGAGTCTATCTGGTTATGAGTATTGGAGCGAAAATAATTTAAGTTACCATTTACTTAAAAATTGTATATTTGGATCAGATATTGATCCAGTTGCTGTTGAAATGACAAAAAATAATTTATATTCCTTTTCACGAAATAAATTTAATCTGGATTTGAATGTAGTGTGCTGTAATAGTCTTATAAAATGGAATGAAGACTATGATTTTTGTGCTGAAAGACGGGATTTGAATGTTATAGTTGACTTTTGGAGTAAAAAATATGATTATGTTGTAGGAAATCCGCCTTGGGTATCACTTAGTAGAAAATTCAAAAATACAATAGATAATAAACTGGAAAAATATTATCTTGACAAGTATGATGGAAACAGATATCTTCCAAATCTTTATGAGTATTTTATAAAAAGGTCTTTTGAATTACTAGATAAAAATGGGAAAGTCGGGGTTGTAATTCCGGATAGATTTGCAAGTAATATACAGTATAAGAATTTTAGAAAATATATACTTGAAAGATATAATGTTATTCATCTTGCATTTGAGATAGAATTTCCTGGAATAAATACGGATGTTATGATTTTTATAGCTGAAAATAATTATGACATGAACAATAAAATTATAGTAGATGGGAAAGATAAAATAAGGTATACTGTAAATCAAATTGACTATAAAGAAGATCCAAATACTGAATTCTGCTATAGCCTGGATAATAGGTACAGACGTATAAAGGATATTGTTGAGGCAGAAAGCTGTAAATTAAGAGATATATGTACTACTTTTACAGGTTTTATCGGGAATAAAAATATAATTACAGGAATTAGACGCAGCAAGGCCCAGATAGAAATATTAAAAGGCAGGAATATAAGTAGCTACAGTATATCAGGTAATTACTATTATAATTTTATAGATAAAAATATAAAAGGTGGAACTAAAAATATTGAAAAACTCAAATATAAAAATAAAATAGTATTGAGGAAAACTGGTAAGGATATAATAGCTGCTATAGATAATAGAGGATATGTCATAGAGCAATCACTATATGGTATTATATCGAAGAATAAACAATTTTCAGTTGAGTATATTTTAGGTATATTAAATTCGAAGTTAATGCAATGGTATTATAGAAATTTTCTGGTTACAAATTATAAATCAATGCCTCAGATAAAAAAATACAGTCTGGATAGAATTCCAATAAAAATATGCAGCAATAATATAAAATACAATATTGAAAAACTGGTTTTCAGTATGATTAACTGTACTGACGATGTGAGAAGAAATTTATTGCAGGAGAAAGTGGACTTTAACATATTTGAATTGTATGGATTAGGTCAAGATGATAGAGATTTAATATTGAAATTGTTGAAAAAATAGATTTACACATATAATATTCGACATGTAGCGAATTATAACATTATAGTATTTAATATAGTGTGTATAGATTAGAATAATAAGGCTGATTTTAGTAAAAACATATTGACTTGTGCATAATAGGATGATATCATAAATGTAAAATTTATATTTATGATATCATCTGTATAATCTTGATAATATGGTTCAAGAGTTTCTACCAGGGAGCCAAAAATCTCTGACTATAGGTGAATCCGTTAGGTATTTTTAACATAAGCTTGGTTGTTACAACAACTTAAGCTTTAAAATTTTTAATTTTTTGTGTTGGAGGTAGGAAATATGGAACGACCTAAGGGTTCAAATGAACAACAGAAATCTTTTTTAGAATCATTTTTTAAGCTTTCGGAAAACAATACTACAGCTAGAACAGAGATTCTAGCGGGAATAACTACTTTTATAACTATGGCCTATATAATCTTTGTAAATCCTAGTATACTAATGCAGGCAGGAATGAATGCAAAGGGCCTTATGGGGGATGCTGCTGTTAAGGCAGGACTTTCTGCAATCAATGATCCCATAGTTGCTTCAGTATTTGCCGCAACTTGTATAGCGGCAGCTGTTGGAACTTTTGTTATGGCACTTTATGCGAATCTTCCTTTTGCCCAGGCACCAGGAATGGGATTGAATGCATTTTTTACTTATAGTGTTTGTTTGGGAATGGGATACAAATGGCAGCAGGCTTTGGCAGCAGTTCTTGTTTCAGGAATCATATTTATAATAATTACTGTTACTTCCATAAGGGAAAAGATTGTAGATGCACTTCCACACAATCTAAAACTGGCCATATCAGGTGGTATTGGGCTTTTTATAGCACTTATAGGCCTTAAAAATGCAGGTATAGTAATATCGGATCCAGCTACACTTGTTGCGTTTGGAAAATTGACTACACCTCATGTACTTGTTGCAATTATAGGCATTTTAATTACAGCAATACTCATGTCTAGAAGAGTCAAGGGATCAATACTCATTGGAATAATATTAACTACTATAATTGGAATACCTTTTGGAGTAACGCATCTATCAGGCATACAAATTATAAGCAGGCCACCTTCACTTGCACCTACATTTATGTCTTTTGATTTTCGGGGACTTTTAGATATAGGAAAAGCAGGGGCAGTTGGTGCAATTACAAGTTTGATTATGGTAATTATAACATTTACACTTGTGGATTTATTTGATACCATAGGGACATTGGTTGGAACAGCTGAAAGAGCAGGTATGGTTGACAAAAATGGAAGAGTTAAAAATATGCACAAGGCTCTTTTGTCGGATGCACTTGCAACTACGATAGGCTCAATACTCGGTACAAGTACTGTTAATACATATGTTGAATCAACATCAGGTGTGACAGCAGGTGGAAGAACAGGTCTCACTTCGGTTACTGTAGGAATACTGTTTATACTTTCATTATTTTTTAGTGGATTAGTTGGAATTGTTCCAACTGAAGCTACGGCACCTGCACTTATAATTGTTGGAGTACTAATGATGAGTGCAGTTACTAAAATAAATTTTGATGATTTTACAGAAGCACTTCCTGCTTTCTTTGCCATAGCATTTATGCCATTTAGTTACAGCATAGCAAATGGTATTGCAGCGGCTATAATATTTTATCCAATAGTAAAAGTAGCTACAGGGAAATATAAAGAAGTACATCCTATAGTATATGTACTTGCAGCACTTTTCATATTTAGATTTGCAATGCTTTCATAATATCAATGACCGGTTAAAATAACTGATTTTTAACTGGTCATTTTATTTTTGAATGTGTTATTATATTAGCAGTAGTTTAAAAGTTAGGTGGTTTTTATATGAAAAGGTCTTTAAAGGGTGTATTGTGTTTTTCTACTATAGCATTTGTAGCCGTCTTGATTACCGGATTTGAAATTGTATTTTTTGGAGAAAACTCTAAGCCGGAAAAGTCGGATTGCATAATTGTCCTTGGATGCAAGGTTTATGGTAGTACTCCAAGTCCATTTTTAGCGGCAAGAATTGATGAAGGCTTGAGATTGTATAATAGTGGTTATGGAAATTATATTATAGTTTCTGGAGGCAAAGGAATTGGAGAAAATATATCAGAAGCACAGGCCATGAAAAATTATTTAATCTTCAAGGGGGTCAATTCTTCGAGAATAATAATGGAGGATGAGTCTGCATCAACTATGTCTAATTTAATAAATTCCAGTAAAATAATGAGAAGAGAAGGATTTAAAACGGCAGTTATAGTATCCAATAAATTTCATCTGAAAAGAGCTTCCCTGATGGCAAAAAAACAGAATATTCATTGTAGCTATTCTGGAGTTTTTGTATCAAAATACAAAGGCCATGAGATTAAAGGTTATATAAGGGAAATACCTGCCCTTTGGAAATATTACCTCATTCAGGCGAATATTTTAAGCATTTGTGAAATTGCAAGATCAGCCATTATCTTATGACCCAGTGAAGAAGGGTGAATTCCATCTATAAATAATTTTTCGGGAGGTGTACGCTTTAGTTCTCTGGAAAACAATGCGAAAAAATCTATATATTTAATTTTATTTTCTTGACAGTATTCTATCAACCAATTTTTATATTTTATCTGAAGATTGCCTATTTGAGTATAATCTGAGTCATCGCTCCAATGAATACTTGCCATTGATCCTATCACAGGAGGTTCTATACCTACAAGTGGTATTATGTTATATTTAATAGTTTCTTCTACTAATTCAGAAAAATTGTCTTCTATCATTTTCAAAGGATGAAGACACATTATATCATTGCAGCCGCCCATTATGAAAGTAAAGTCTGGATGTAAGCTTATTACGTCTTTAAAGGATCTGGATAGCATGCCGGCAGTGGTATCCCCATTTACACCTCTATTTATTATTTCTATTTTAAAATAATTTCCAAGCTTGGATACCCATGAATTCTCTTTAAAAACTCCGTATCCAGTAGTTAAACTATCACCTATGCATACTAGTTTCATTATGTAAGCTTCCTCCTTTTAAATATTCGTATCATGTCGAACATTATTCAATATATTTGCATTAATATATTGAATAATGTAATTTCCTATGTTAATATAATTATATCATAAATATTTAAGTATCCATATAATCCTAATAATGTGGTTTAGGAGTTTCTACAGGAAGCCGTAAATTTCCCGTCTATGGATAAATTCATTTAAAGTTTGCACAAAATCAAACTTTAAATTTGTTTGTCAACTTGAAGGCTTTCTATAGATTCATAATATGGATTTATTTGGGCCTTTTTATACTTTTAAAATAAATTTCATTTATAAAATTTAAGGAGGACGAACATGAAAGTAGTGATTATATTTGGCAGCAGTTCAGATACGGAAAAGATGAGAGGGGCTGCCAGGGCTTTAAAGGAATTTGATATTCAATATGAAGCTTATGTGTTGTCTGCACATAGGGTTCCTGAAAAACTTCTAGAAACAGTTAAAAAGCTTGAAAACGAAGGTTGTGAATGTATTATTTCAGGTGCTGGACTTGCGGCACATCTTCCAGGTGTTATTGCAGCCAGTACGACTGTCCCTGTTATAGGAGTTCCACTTAATGCAGCTATCTCCGGACTCGATTCTCTTTTTTCGATAGTTCAGATGCCAAAATCCATACCGGTAGCTACAGTTGGAATAAATAACAGTTATAATGCGGGAATGCTTGCAGTAGAAATTTTGGCACTTAAATATCCCGAAATTAAAAAGAAGTTGATTGAATACAGGAAAAACATGAAAGAAAAATTTATCAAAGAAAATGGAGAAGGAGTGGAATTATAATAATATGGAGAAGAAAAGCATGATATATGAAGGAAAAGCAAAGAAAGTATATGAAACAGATGATAAAGATAGAGTTATAATCTATTATAAGGATGATGCTACAGCCTTTAACGGAGAAAAGAAAGGACAGATATCTGATAAAGGTGTATTAAACAATACGATTACCTCAATGCTGTTTGAACTGCTTGAAAAACATGGAATTGAAACCCATTTTGAAAAAAAATTAAGCGACAGGGAACAACTGTGCAAAAGAGTTAGTATAATTCCGCTTGAAGTAATAGTAAGAAATGTAGCTGCAGGAAGCATGGCAAAGAGATTGGGAGTAGAGGAAGGTACTGCTCTCAAAACCACTGTATTTGAACTTAGCTACAAGAATGACGAATTGGGAGATCCCCTCATCAATGACTATCATGCAATTGCACTTGGATTTGCAACAGAAGATGAGTTAAACGCAATATATAAGATGACAGCTAAAATTAATGATGTATTGAAAGAATTCTTTATAAAACAGGGAATAAAATTAATAGATTTCAAATTGGAATTTGGAAAGTTTAATGGAAAGATAGTATTAGCAGATGAGATATCTCCTGATACCTGCAGATTTTGGGATGCAAAAACCAATGAGAAATTAGATAAGGACAGATTTAGAAGAGATATGGGTAATGTAAAAGAAGCCTATGAGGAAATACTCAGCAGAATAAGTGGAAAATAATTATTATGGAAAGGAAAGAATCTAATGCACATTTCAGATGATAAGTTTAAAGAAGAATGTGGAGTATTTGGCATATTCTGTACAGAAGATGATGTTGATGTAGCTTCTATAACCTATTATGGATTGTATGCACTGCAGCACAGGGGCCAAGAGAGTGCAGGTATAGCTGTATCCGATGGATATAAGTTGAATTGTTATAAGGGAATGGGACTGGTTGCAGATGTATTTAATAAGAATATATTGGGAAAACTGAAGGGAAAAAGTGCTATTGGTCATGTGAGATATTCTACTGCAGGGTCCAGTAATCTGGAAAATGCACAGCCGTTGGTTAAAAAGTATAATTCAGGTAGTATAGCCATAGCTCACAATGGAAATTTGGTGAATGCAAAGTTGATGAAGGATGAGCTCTCAAAATATGGGTGCTGTTTTGAAAGTGAAGCTGATACGGAAGTTATATTAAATCTCATTGTAGATAGTAAAGAGTCAAATATTAAAGATGCCATTTCCAAATCATTGAAAAATGTTAAAGGTTCTTATGCACTTGTCATTTTAACTGAAGATAAGCTGATTGGTATAAGAGATCCAAATGGTATAAGACCACTTTGTATTGGTAAAATGGGTGGCAATTATATATTATGCTCTGAGAGTTGTGCATTAGATGCTGTGGGAGCAGAATTTGTAAGAGATGTGCTCCCCGGTGAAATTGTAATCATAGATAGGAAAGGTATAGAATCTGGTAGATTTACGAACAGGATAGAATGCAAGACCTGCGCTTTTGAATATGTATATTTTGCGAGACCGGACAGCACGATAGATGGTATAAATGTATATTCTTCAAGAGTAAAAGCTGGAAAGATACTTTACAGTGAAAGTCCTGTAGATGCAGATGTTGTAATTGGAGTCCCCGATTCCGGCATACCTGCTGCAGTTGGATTTGCAGAGGCATCTGGAATACCATATGGAATAGGTTTTATAAAAAACAAGTATATAGCAAGAACTTTTATAGCTCCTTCGAAAGAGCTTAGGGAAAGAGCAGTTTCAGTTAAATTAAATCCTCTTAAAATGAACGTAGAGGGTAAAAGAGTAGTTATTGTTGATGACTCAATTGTAAGAGGAACCACAAGCAAAAGACTTGTTGAGATACTTAGAAGGGCGGGCGCAAGAGAGGTCCATTTCAGGGTATCTTCGCCTGTAGTCCAGTATCCATGCTATTTTGGGATTGATACTCCTTACAGAAAAGAACTTATTGGAGCCAATTTTTCTGTAGAGGAAATAAATAAAAAGATAGGATCGGATAGTCTGGCTTATATAAGTATTTCGGGAATGATAGAATCATTTGGCAAGAATAAGAAAAAGGATTATTGTCTTGGATGTTTTAATGGAGAATATCCAATGCCTACTCCGGATAAAGAATATAAAACTCTGGTATAATTAAGATAAAATCAAAATATTTCAAGGGGTGGTACAATAGTGATAACCTATAAGGATTCCGGTGTTAATATTAAAGAGGGATATAAATCTGTAAAATTGATAAAAAAATACTCGGCTGCTACTTTTATCCCTGGGGTTTTAAATGGATTGGGAAGTTTCGCAGGAATGTTTGAGCTCGGAAAATATGAAAATCCTGTGCTTGTTTCTGGAACGGATGGAGTTGGAACAAAATTAAAAATAGCATTTCACAAGAAAAAATATGATACAGTTGGAATAGATTGTGTGGCAATGTGTGTAAATGATATATTATGTCATGGTGCAAAACCGATATTTTTTCTTGACTATATAGCCTGTGGAAAATTGAATTCGGAAATTTCTGCTGATCTAGTAAAAGGTGTTTCAGATGGATGTATTCAGGCAGGATGTGCATTGATCGGTGGTGAAACGGCAGAAATGCCGGGCTTCTATTCTGAAGGGGAATATGATATAGCAGGATTTTCTGTTGGTGTTGTGGAAAAAGAGGATATAATAGACGGAAGTTCTGTGAAGGATGGGGATGTACTCATAGGAATAGCTTCTAGTGGAGTTCATAGTAACGGCTACTCACTGGTTAGAAAACTTATAACGGATTTGGACGCTAATTTCCTGGATAGAACTTTTGCGGATGAATTACTTGTTCCTACAAGGATATATGTAAAACCTGTATTTGAGCTTCTAAAAAATTTTCACATCAAGGCGATGGCTCATATAACAGGAGGGGGCTTTTTTGAAAATATACCAAGAATGTTCAAGGATAATTTTACTGCGGTTGTAGACAGAAAGAGCTTTGAGGTCCCGGAGATATTTAAATATATAATGAGGCTTGGAGTACCTGAAGAGGAAATGTATAATACATATAACATGGGTATTGGTTTTGTATTATGTATTGCTCCCCAGGATACAAACAGAATAATTGACAAACTTTCAGAAATGGGAGAGAAAGCTTATATAATTGGAAATGTAGAAAGAGGAGATAAAAAAGTATGTTTAAAATAGCTGTTTTGGTATCAGGTGGTGGAACAGATCTTCAGTCCATAATAGATGCAGTGAACAGCGGCTATATTTCAGATTGTTCTATAGAGGCTGTAATAAGTGATAGAGATGGTATTTATGCCATCTCTAGAGCTAAGAAGAACAATATAAAAACGTATATCTTTGACAAAAAAGTATACAGAAATGATGTTTCATCATGTATATTGAAGGTGCTGGATGGAAAGGTTGATTTGATAGTATGTGCGGGATGGCTTTCCATACTTAAGGGTGAATTGATTTCAAAGTTTGAAAACAGGATTATAAATATTCACCCATCACTTATACCGTCTTTTTGTGGGCATGGTATGTATGGAATCAAGGTTCATGAAAAGGTAGTTAAATACGGTGTAAAGGTTTCTGGATGTACTGTGCATTTTGTAGATACTGGTACGGACAGTGGACCTATAATAACCCAGGTTGTAGTTCCGGTGCATTTTGATGATACGGCAGAAACTCTTCAGTCAAGAATACTGGAAGAAGAACACAGGGTGCTTCCTGAGGTTGTAAAGCTTATTTCTCTTGGAAAAGTTAAAATTTCAGGAAGAAAAGTTAAAATTTTGGACTAAATTCATTAAGTTCAAAATGAATTGTGGAGGTTATGTATATTATGATAAAACGTGCATTGATAAGTGTATATAATAAAAGTGGGCTTTTAGAATTGGCACAGTTTTTAATAAGTAAAGATGTGGAAATAATATCTACAGGTGGTACTTATAAATACATGAAAGACAATGACATTCCTGCTACAGAAATATCTAAAATTACAGGATTTGATGAAATACTTGACGGCAGGGTAAAAACACTGCACCCTGTAATCCATGCAGGAATACTTGCAAGACGTGATAGCAGGAAACATATGGATACATTGAAGGAGAAAAATATAACTCCAATAGATATGGTTGTAGTCAATTTATATCCTTTTTTTGATAAGGTTGACAGTAACATAAGTTTTGAAGAGAAAATTGAATTTATAGATATAGGTGGTCCAACTATGATAAGGGCAGCAGCAAAGAATTTTAAGGATGTAGTTGTGCTTACAGATGTGGAAGACTACTCTAAAGTCATAAAGGATTTAAAAGAAAAGAATGATATAGATTTTAATGATAGAAGGAAATTGGCAGGAAAAGTATTTAATCTTATGTCAGCCTATGATGCTTCTATTTCAAATTTTCTTTTGGATGAAGAATATCCTGAATATCTGTCTCTTTCCTATAAAAAGTCATCAATTCTAAGATATGGTGAAAATCCTCACCAGAGTGCAGCTTATTATGTATCAACTTCCGGGAAAGCTCCCATGAAAAATTTCCAACAGTTAAATGGAAAAGAACTATCGTATAATAATATAAAAGATATGGATATTGCATGGAAAGCAGTAAATGAATTTGAGCAAACATGTTGTGTAGCTGTAAAACACAACAGCCCCTGTGGTGCGGCTATAGGAAGGTCACTGTGTGAAGCTTATACTAAAACTTATAGTTGTGATTCTACTTCAATATTTGGAGGAATCGTGGCTGTAAACAGGAAAATGGATATAGAAACGGCAAAGGAGATAAGCAAGATATTTCTTGAAATAGTCATTGCTCCGGATTTTGAGGATGAAGCAGTTGAGATACTTAAAAACAAGAAAAATTTGAGAATAATAAAATGTAATGCCAAACCTACCAATGGGCTTGAAATTGCAAAAGTTGATGGAGGAGTACTTCTTCAGTCTTCAGATAATAAACTTACTGATAAAATGGAAGTAGTTACAGAGAAAAGACCTAGTGAAAATGAGATAGACAATCTGATCTTTGCCATGAAAATTTGTAAATATGTAAAATCAAATGCCATTGTAGTAGCAAAAGATTTTATGGCAAAAGGAATTGGTGGAGGACAGGTTAATAGAATATGGCCTACCTGTCAGGCTTTAGATAGGGCTGGTGACGGTGTTGTTCTGGCATCTGATGCGTTTTTCCCATTTGGAGATGTAGTAAAAGAAGCTGCAAAACATGGAATAAAATCTATAATACAACCTGGGGGTTCTATAAGAGATAAGGATTCCATAGAAGAATGTAATAAAAATGGTATATCTATGATATTTACTGGTGTAAGACACTTCAAACATTAGAGTATATAGGAGGGAAGCTCTGTGAAAATACTTGTAATTGGATCAGGCGGAAGAGAACATGCCATAGCATGGAAGTCAGCACAAAATGAGAGTGTGGATACTATATTTTGTGCTCCGGGAAACGGAGGTACAGATCTAGAGGATAAATGTGTGAATTTGAACATTAAAGATGACGATATAAACGGGTTGTGTAATTTTGCTATAGAAAAAAATATAGATTTGACTATTGTTGGCCCTGAAGTCCCACTAGTTGCCGGAATAGTAAATAAATTTAGAAGTAATGGACTTGCAATATTTGGACCTGATGCAGAAGCTGCAAAGCTTGAGGGAAGCAAGACCTATGCCAAGAATTTTATGAAAAAATACGGAGTAAAAACTGCAGAGTATGAAAGTTTTGAAAATGCTGATAGTGCCGTTGAATATATAAAAAGATGCAGATATCCTGTAGTTGTAAAAGCTGACGGACTGGCTGCAGGTAAAGGTGTTGCCATATGTGAGAATTATGATGAAGCTTATAAAAGTATAGAGGATTTCATGGTAAATGACATATTTAAAGGTTCTGGCAAAAAGATTATTATAGAAGAATTTCTTGAAGGTGTAGAGGCATCTATACTTTCTATAACTGATGGAAATTGTATAACTCCCTTTATATCTGCTAAGGATCATAAACAGATATATGACAGTGGGAAGGGACCAAATACCGGGGGAATGGGTGCAATTGCTCCGAATCCTTACTGTAGTGAGGAAATACTTAAAGATTTCAAGAAGAATATAATGGATCCAACTTTAAAAGGTATAAAAAGCGAAAATCTGGATTACAAGGGAATAATATTTTTTGGAATTATGATAACTAAAAATGGAACATATCTTCTAGAATACAATGTTAGAATGGGAGACCCTGAAACCCAAGCAGTTCTTCCACTTATGAAAAGCGACCTTGTAGAACTTATACAGTCTTCATTAGAAGGTAATTTATCTGATTTTAATTTAGAATGGAATAGTGGGAGTTGCTGCTGTGTAGTTGCTGTATCAAACGGATATCCTTTAAAATATCAGGTCGGTTTTGAGATAAAAGGTATGGAATCGGTGAAAAATATATTTGCTTCTGGAGTTAAGAAAGATGAAGGAATATTCAAGACAAATGGTGGAAGAGTTCTATGTACCTATGGACTTGGTAAAAGTCTTGAGTCTGCAGTTAAGACAGCCTATGATAGTCTGAAAAATATAGAATTTAAAGGGAAATATTTTAGAAGCGATATAGGAGAATAGTTATTTTAGGTAAAACACTTTGGAAATATATTTCTAAAGTGTTTTTTATGTGCGCCCAGCATGGGCGCAATCTAATGGGTGAAAGTCCCAAGCACGGGTTGATAGTGCCAAGTGCATAGCTTAAGACAAGGGTGTCCATGGTGACGTGGAATCTGAAGGAAGTCGGTAGCAAAACTCTGGTCTGACGGACAGAAACTACATATAAGGCATATGTCTGTGGGTAAGTTTGCATAACAAAATGAAGCCCTAAACTATCCAAAAACAGGCGGTGTAAATGTAGCAGATAGATAGAGTGAAAGATTGCGTTCTTACCTGGGGAGATCTGACAGATAAGTTACAGATATGAATTTAGAAATAACAACCCATACAGTAATGTGTGGCTGAACTGTCAGAAGTCAGCAGATGTCATAGTACCACGTAAAACGCGTTAGCGTGGGAAGGACTGAACAATAGGAGGTTTTGAAACTTTGAAAAACACAGAGAAATGTGATAACAGCAGACAACTTCATAATGAAGGTTACCTACAAAAGGATAGAGTGGAACTCAAAGAATATGTAGGAGCGCCGAGCATTTCATTGACGTTAAAAAAGCAACAGAACGCCAAAAGTAGATACAATAATGAATTGCTTGAGAGAATTGTTGACAGAAATAACTTAAATCAAGCATTTAAGAGAGTTAGAGCCAATAAAGGCAGCCATGGAATTGATGGTATGAATGTAGATGAACTTCTACAATACCTAAAGGAAACGGGTGCCAGCCTTCGGCAATCATTATTAGAAGGTAGTTATAAGCCTAATCCAGTAAGACGAGTGGAAATTCCAAAGTCTGATGGAAAGAAACGACCACTAGGTATACCAACGGCTGTAGACCGAGTAATACAACAAGCTATTGCTCAAATATTAAGTCCAATATTTGAAAAGAAATTTTCAGATAAAAGTTATGGATTTAGACCAAATAGAAGTGCTCATCAAGCAATTCTAAAATGTAAAGAATACATGGACAATGGCTATAGATGGGCAGTAGATATTGATTTAGAGAAATACTTTGATACTGTAAATCATGATAAATTAATTGGATTGATTTATGAAGAAATAAAAGATATTAGGGTAATATCTTTAATAAGAAAATATCTACAAGCAGGTGTAATGGAAAAAGGTATTTTTAGCATTACAAAAAGAGGCGTTCCACAAGGTGGAAATCTCTCACCATTGCTAAGCAATGTCATGTTAAATGAACTGGATAAAGAATTAGAAAAGCGAGGACTACATTTCTGTAGGTACGCTGACGACTGTGCGCCACGAAGGCGCTTCCAGGAAACCCAAAGGGTTACCTGAAGATAGCTATGCTATACAAATGATGGTGGTAGGCCCACCGAAATCGCCATACAGGTGGAGATTTCAAACTACCCTAAGATGCTGTAGTCAAAAGCTATGGTATTAAGCGCTAGGGAAAAGGCAGTACATAACTGTCAAGTGGGTGCTAAAGAGATGAATGACCATATGAACCACTTATGAAAGTGTCGAAAGCGTATAGATTCCATCAAAACTAGGGGGTAGTCGTTAACCTAGGATAAGTCTAGAGGAAACCTGTTTACCGATTAGGCGGTGGACGGCATAAAGGTGGCATGACTTTAGCATAGGCGTTTGTATGGAACGTGGGAACCCACGGCTCGATGTTAAGAGAGTATTTCAAGCGGAAGAACCGTAAGAAAAGAGTATCAATGCGAGTATGGGGACAGATTGAGTCATAGTAGTAATGAAGCTTCTGTAATGGAGGTGGAGCGAAGGACTTCAAGTTATTCAGTTTCGAGAATAAGTCAACTTTGAAAGGAGGAGGAACTTATGCAAGAAACAAAGCCGTTTAATATCTCTAAAAGAGCTGTATTTACAGCCTACAAGAAAGTGAAAGCAAACAAAGGAACATATGGAGTTGATGAACAATCCATAGAAGATTTTGAAAAGAACTTAAAGAATAATCTCTATAAAATATGGAATAGGATGTCATCAGGAAGTTATTTTCCTAAATCTGTTAAAGCTGTAGCAATTCCAAAGAAGAATGGTGGAACCAGAATATTGGGTATTCCTACTGTTGAAGATAGAATTGCACAGATGGTAGCAAAATTATACTTTGAACCACAAGTAGAGGCTATATTTTACAAGGATTCTTACGGATACAGACCAAATAAATCAGCAATACAAGCATTACAGGTCACTAGAATGAGGTGTTGGAGGAAAAACTGGGTTCTTGAATTTGACATTAAAGGCCTATTTGATAACATTAGGCATGATATTTTAATAAAAATGGTAAAGAAGCACACTCAAAAAGAATGGGTTATTTTATACATTCAGAGGTGGTTGACTGCACCATTTCGAATGAAAGATGGAGCAATAGTTCCGAGAAATTCTGGTACACCGCAAGGTGGTGTCATTAGCCCAGTACTTGCAAATCTTTTCCTACATTATGTATTTGATGATTTTATGGTGAAAGAATTCAAAACGATTCCTTGGGCCAGATATGCTGATGATGCAGTAGCACACTGTGTATCCTTGAAGCAAGCAAAATATCTACAGAGAAGAGTGCAGGCAAGGTTTGAACAATATGGATTACAGTTAAATCTTGAGAAAACAAGAATTGTATACTGTAAAGATGATGATAGAAAAGGAGATTATCCTAATATATCATTTAATTTTCTTGGGTACACATTTAAACCGAGAGGTGTCAAGAACAAATATGGTAGATATTTTACAAGCTTTTTACCTGCGATAGCAGAAAAGGCAAAGAAAGCAATTCGCAAGGAAGTAAGGGAATGGAAACTGCAACTTAAGGTAGACAAGGATTTGTGGGATATATCGAATATGTTTAATAGACAGATACAGGGATGGATTAACTATTACACACATTTCTATAAATCTGAAATGTATGGAGTACTTAGATATATCAATGGATGCTTAGTTAAATGGGTTCGTAGGAAATACAAGAAACGAAAACATAGAAGGAAAGCAGAGTATTGGTTAGGAAGTATTGCACTAAGAGATAGAAAATTGTTTGCACAGTGGAAATTAGGGATATTACCAACGACTGAATAATGGGAGCCGTATGAGCTGAGAGGTTCACGTACGGTTCTGAAAGAAACTAAGGGGGAAGTTCCCTTGGTTTACTTACTGTAATATATACTTGAAAACAAAAAAGGCAGCATATCGAGTAATGGCAAGTATAACAAGGTTTATAGAAGAGAAATTAAAACTCAAAGTCAACAAAGATAAAAGTAAGGTCGATAGACCGTGGAAGTTGAAATATTTAGGATTTACATTTTATCCAAAGAAAGGTGAAATGGGAATAAGAGTACATCAAAATTCTGTTAGGAAACTTAAAGTTAAACTTAAGGAAGTAACAGGAAGAAGTAATGCTATGAGTATGGAACTCCGTGCGATTAAGCTAAAACAGATTATAATCGGATGGATTAACTACTTCAAACTGGCAGATATGAAAAGTACACTTAAGACGTTAGATGAGTGGCTTAGAAGAAGGATTAGGATGTGTTATTGGAAACAATGGAAGAAACTCAAAACAAAACACGATAATCTTAAAAGGCTTGGTATTGATGAATATAAAGCTTGGGAATATGCAAATACAAGAAAAGGCTACTGGAGGATATCCTGCAGCCCTATTCTATCAAAGACACTATCTAATAAACATCTTAAAAAGCAAGGCTTTATAACATTAACCGAAAGGTATCTATAATTAGGTAATTCTTATTGAACCGCTGTGTACCGAACGGTACGCACAGTGGTGTGAGAGGTCGCTGAATAAAATAATTATTCAGCTCCTACTCGATTGTTTACCTATAAAAGGTTACAATTATATTAAAAATAATTCTTTTAGTAGAAATAATTTGTGAATAATAGTAAAATATGATTTGTAGTGTTTTTATAACAAATTATACCTGTCTTATGGAGGTAAATCATATGGCTAATCGAAAAAGGACTAAAAGAAAAAAGAAAAAAACTTTTAGGATGTTTTTATTTTTTATCATATATGAACTTATAATTGTTGTAGTAACGTCACCACTACTTGTGTTCTATGGCCCATTTACAGGTGTAAGGGATATGGTAGTAAACACAGCAATGTTGACATTTACTCATCAATACATAGCAACTACATTTTTGTCAAAAGACAAAATAGATGAAATAATGGCAAAAAATAAAAGCGGTGAAATATCTGGGGATGAAACTGAAGATCAAAGCGGTGTCAGCATAGAACACCGAAATGACAAGGGAATAGAGAGATATGACATACCAAGTAGGGCAGGAAGTAGATTCGATGGATACATACTTGAAGTGAAAGATCCCACAAGGATGAGGATAGGATACACCAAAAGACTTGGACAGGTGGGGGAAAAAACCAGTGAAATAGCCCAGGATCATAATGCAGTTGCAGCAATAAATGGCGGCGGATTTACAGACAGGGCCTCAAATGGCAAACAATGGGTAGGTACGGGAGGAATACCCGAGGGAATTGTAATCTCCGAGGGCAAGAGTATAAACCCTGTTAATTCTTCCGAGAAGATGGCAAGTGTTGCGGCATTTACTCCGGATGGAAAGTTGATAGTGGGAAGGCACAGCTTGAATGATCTACTGTCCCAGGGTGTGACGGAAGCCCTCTCTTTTCAGGATGCACTTATTATAAACGGTAAAACTGTTTCTGTGGATTCAGTGGGACGAAATCCTCGAACTGCCATAGGTCAAAAGGCTGATGGTACCATCGTAATGGTTGTAATTGATGGAAGAAGAGGTATAAAGCTTGGTGCCACACTAAAGGAAGTTCAAACCATACTCCTTCAGAGGGGAGTAGTAAATGCAACGAGTCTTGACGGAGGATCGTCTGCTACCATGTATTTTGATGGCGAGGTGATAAACAATCCTTGTGACTGGAATGGTGAGAGAACTGTAGCTACCGCAATATATGTAAAACCTTAGAGGAGTGTAGTCTCGATGAAAATACTTAAGAGGATAATTGTCTGGACACTGATGCCTGTAATCTTTGAACTGGCAGGTTTGTTTTTCATAGACAGATTTTATATGGGAGACGAGATGAATTTCAACATAAAAAAAGTTGACATATCATCTAAGAAGGCACATACGAAAATAAAAGTAAAGATTCCAGAAGATGCAGAAAATATAAGAGTATCCCATAATGGAAATTATATATCCTATTGTGAAGGTGAAAGTATATACGTAATTGATACAGATAAAGATGATAAAAAAGAAGTAACTGTGGAGGATGGTTCAGAATTGTCCTATTACAGATGGGATCTTGACAGTGATGTGATACTTATGGCAGAAAAATTTTCCAGGGCAGGTTCAAGTTATTTAAAGTTTGTAGCCTATGATGCAAAGAGGGATTCTACCACGGAACGTAAAAATGATTCAAATCAAGTATTAGAAATACTTTTGCCAAATAGCGATTATGAAGTAAAGAATATAACCTTTTCGGGGGCGAGCAATGTAACTTATGTAACATCTGGCGCAGAAGGACAGACAAGCAGGATATATAGAATAGATCGTATGACTCAGATGAATCTTGTGAGATTCGGTGGTATTCAGCTTGGAAATATAGCTGCTATAAATAATCAGGATGGAGATCAAATTGTCTATGAAGATAGAAGTACCAATAGGATAAGGATGGGAAGAAACCAGCAGGTAATAGCTACTGGTGAAAATGCTCTGCATTATTTGCTTGGGACTGATAATAATGACCGTATATACATAGGAAATGGGGAAAATAACAGAATAAACAAGATATTTGTGGCTGATTTAACTCAATCAAGGAACAGCTGGAAGACATACCAATTGCCATCATCCCTTGACAAGAAAAATATATATGTTGTAAGAGATGGACGAATATACATAAACAATCCCGATAAAAATATTGTAACAGAGGTCACCACTGGAAAATCAGTACATTATGATGGATATCTAATTGGGGTATATAATTATGGAGTAATAAGCAGGAATGAAAACAAAATTATAGGAAGTTTATTTGAATAGAGATAAATCCACAATATGGATTGAATTGTGGATTTATCTATTTTTTTGCCTTGAAATAATATAATTTTCCGTCTTCTATAGAGCAGTCTATTAGTCTGTTATTGTATAGATAGGATACAAATGCAGATACTCCTGCGAAGTTGAGATAGTACTCATTGAAGTCCAGTTTCAGGTTGTTGAGTATTGTTATATTCTCAAGAATATCTTCTCTCGTCAATGGCTGATCCAGAAGTTCCAATATTTCATTGCTGTAATTTTCTATGTTTTTTATGTTTTTGTCTATCAAGGATGTTATATCTTCTTTTGCAATTATTTTTTCTGAATGACTTATTAAAAAATAATCTGCATCAATTTCATTTATACGTTTCAATGAGTCCAAACTATCTGATATATTATACAGGTATGGAAAAGAGTATTTGTCCAGTATTTCAGGGCTGAATATTGAGTCACCTAAAAAGCAGACTCTATCACAAGTTACTATTCCTATATGTTCTATTGAATGTCCTGGCAATGGTACTATATTGAATTTGTCATCTCCGATTTTGTTTATCCCGTAATCTAGTATGTAATCTACATCAATTGGTTTATTGCTCTTATTCAGTGATTTAATGGGATAGGCGGAGCTTAGAATTGAAGGGTGAAGATATTCGTTTTCCATAAACAGTTTTTCATTTTTAGAAGTGTATACTATTATGCCGGGATAATTTTTTTGAAAATATATATTTCCACCACAGTGATCCAGATGACTGTGTGTATTTATTATGTATTTTGGATGTAATTTGTTTTCTACAAGTATATCGTCCAATTTTTTTGCTGCACTGTTGTTTAGACCTGTATCTACAATAAGGCAATTTCTGTTTTTAAATCTAAATATACCCGAATTGGTAGCTGCATCTACATAATATGTGTTTCCGTTTATCTTATTTAAATTCATTTAAATCAAATCCTTTCTCATAATACAAGATTTTCTGGATGGACATTTGCTGCAATCATGGTCATTTTTATTTAGAGGTATTTTTTTATCTGCCCCATATAGGTATGCCATTGAATGTAGAGGCTTTAACATATAATTTTCAGTTATAGCTATATTTGGATTTTTACTATTATTCAGGCTTTCCAATATAAATTTTTGATATTCCATTGGAAGTTTATGAACTCCAGGGGTCAATCTTGAGCTTAATCCTATATGAAGTCGTGAAGTTTCCATATAAATTTTTTCAAATAATTGATAACTTATTTCAAATAAATAGGAATTTGCCATTGAGTTGAGCATAATACCTTCAGAAAGTTTTTTAAGATAAAAGTACTTATTTATTTTTTCGTCTATAGTCTCACCTATGGTAATTATACATGGAATTATATATTCATATTTATCTGCAGCCGGGAAAACAGTGATTTTTTCAATATTGAAAATACCATATGGATGTACAACATCATACAGTGTGGGTAAAAGTGAATCATATAATCCAGGCAGTTCATTTTTATCTACAAGTTGGTCATAAGCCAGTAATGAATTTATAGTCTGTGACTTGTTCAATTTAAATATAAAATCTGTAACAACCTTCATGTTAGAATCCCTCCTCACTGTAAAATTGTACGGTATAATATTTAATAAATATTATACACCATCACAATTATATATAAATACAATTTGTAGTTTTTCGTGTTGACAACATTAAAAAATAGGTATATATTATAGATAAAATTAAATATTAACTTTCAGGGCAGGGTGAAATTCCCGATCGGCGGTATAGTCCGCAAGCTTTTAGAAGCATGAACTGGTTTAACTCCAGTACCGACAGTAAAGTCTGGATGGAAGAAAGTAGAGTACATATGGTTTTTTATTATTTCCATATTTGTATTTTCTGATTATATTATCCCCTGAAGGTTGTCTTCAGGGGATTTTAAATTTTTTTAATTTAAATAGTAATAAATTATCTTTTACACATGGAAGTGATAGATTATGAAAAATAAAGAATATTATGAAAAATACATGATGATAGCCTTAAAGCTGGCCTTGAAAGGTAAGGGTTTTGTAAATCCCAATCCTCTGGTGGGAGCTGTAATTGTAAAAAATGAAAAAATTCTGGGAAAAGGATATCATAAATTGTTTGGAGGCCCACATGCAGAGATATATGCTTTAAAAGAGGCTGGAGAACAGGCAAGAGGAGCTGATTTATATGTAACCTTAGAACCTTGTTCCCATTATGGAAAAACACCACCCTGTGCGGAAGCCATAATAAAATCTGGGATAAAGAAGGTAATAATAGGAAGCCTGGATCCGAATCCACTCGTATCCGGGAAAGGGATAGAGATGCTCAGAGATTCAAATATAGAGGTAATTACAGGAGTAATGGAAGATGAAGTTGTTAAAATGAATGAAATATTTATAAACTATATTACGAGAAAAATTCCATTTGTAATAATGAAATCAGCAGTTACGCTTGATGGAAAAATAGCTACAGTCAGTGGACAATCTAAATGGATAACAGGCGAGGAGTCGAGAGAAAAAGTTCATCAAATAAGGAATAGAGTTATGGCTATTATGGTTGGAATAGGCACCATTATTGAAGATGATCCACTCCTAACTACGAGACTTAAAGATAAAAGCAAGGATGCCAAAGTTGTAATTCTCGATTCAAGACTTAGCATACCACTTAAATCAAGAATATTCAGTACTATAAATGACAGAGAGATAATAATAGCATGTACAAATGATTTTAACAGAGAAAATTATAGTAGCCTGACTGAAAAAGGAGTATACTTAATTATTTGTCCAAAGAACAGTGAAAATAAAGTTGATTTGAATTTCCTAGTTAGAAAACTTGGAGAGAGAGGGATAGACAGTATACTTCTGGAAGGAGGGGGAAATGTAAACTTCTCCGCACTAAGATATGGAATTGTAGATAAAGTTATTTATTTTATTGCACCTAAGATATTTGGGGGAAAGGATGCAAAGACTTCGGTAGAAGGCAGTGGAATCAAAAATATATCCGATGAAATAAAGTTGAAGGATATTTCTGTAAAGAAGGTTGGAAAAGATGTTATGCTGGAAGCTTATGTAGATAAAAAGCGATAAGTTGGGAGGTAATGGATTTGTTTACAGGCTTGGTAGAAGAAATTGGCGAAATCGTTAAGATATCGAAAGGCATGGACTCTTCAAAATTGACTATAGGAGCTGAAAAGGTTATAGATAAAACAAAATTGGGAGATAGCATTGCTGTAAATGGTACCTGTGTTACTGTAGTAGATTTAAATAGCAATTCATTTACGGTTGATGTTATGGCTGAAACACTTAGAATGGGCAGCTTAGGAAGTTTAAGGGTAGGAAGCAGGGTAAATCTTGAAAGAGCTCTTAAAGTTGGGGACAGGCTTGGAGGACATATAGTAAGCGGCCATATAGATGGTGTTGGAAAGGTAGTTGATGTTCATGATGAAGATATATCAACCTGGCTTGAAATTGAAATACCATTGGATCTCATGAAATATGTAGTGCTTAAGGGATCTATATCCTTAGATGGTGTAAGCCTTACAATAGCAAGATTGAACAAAAATAGTTTTAGTGTATCGCTGATCCCGCATACCAAGGGGGAAACTATGTTATATTACAGAAAAACAGGTGATTTAGTAAATATTGAATGCGATTTGGTAGGCAAATATGTTGAAAGATTAATGGACACTTCAAATAGAAAAATTGAAAATAGATCAAGTATAAACTCTGAAATGTTAAAAAAATATGGATTTGTATAAAAATAAAAACAAATAGATTTTAAGGAGGAAAAGTATGAGTTATAAATTTAGTTCTATAGAAGATGCAGCAGCGGATCTTAAAAATGGGAAGATGATTATAATTGTAGATGATGAAGGAAGGGAAAATGAAGGAGATCTGGTCATACCTGCCGAAAAGGCTACTGGAGAAAATATCAATTTCATGATCAAATATGCAAGAGGACTTCTTTGTGCACCTGTGGAGGAAGAAATAGCGTTAAAACTTGGATTCAACCCTATGGTTCAAAATAATACTGATAATCATGAAACAGCATTTACAGTAAGTGTAGATTTTAAGGATACAACAACAGGTATATCTGCATTTGAAAGAGCACATACAATAAATATGATTGCAGCTTTAAACTGCGGCAGTGATTTTAGAAGGCCAGGACATGTGTTCCCACTTGTTGCTAAGAAGAATGGAGTGTTTGATAGGACAGGACATACGGAAGCCTCAGTTGATCTGTCTAAAATTGCAGGTTTTAAGGGAGCAGCAGCAATATGTGAGATAATAAAAGATGATGGAACCATGGCAAGAAGAGATGATTTGATGAAATTTGCGGAAGAACATGAAATTAAGATTGTAACTATATTGGATCTGATAGCTTACAGGAAGAAAACTGAAAAGTTAGTCAGAAGAGTTGCTTCTGCACATCTGCCGACTAAATTCGGGGAATTTGAAATTGTAGGATATGAAAATATATTAAATGGGGATCAGCATGTATGCCTTGTGAAAGGAGATAATTTCCAAGATGAGAATACTCTCGTCAGAGTACATTCAGAATGTCTTACAGGTGATGTATTTCATTCTCTGAGATGTGACTGTGGGGATCAGCTTCAAGCTGCACTGAAGCAGATAGGAAAAGAGGGAAAAGGAGTTCTTCTTTATATGAGTCAGGAAGGTAGAGGTATAGGACTCTTAAATAAAATTAAGGCCTATAAACTCCAGGATGATGGAATGGATACTGTAGAGGCAAATCTAGCTCTTGGTTTTCCGGCAGATATGAGGGATTATTCAATAGGGGCTCAAATATTGCAGGATATCGGGATAAGAAAGATGAGACTTTTGACTAATAATCCGAAAAAAATAGAAGGACTTTCAGATTATGGGCTGGAAATAACGGAAAGAGTACCTATTGAAGTAAGTTATTCAAAAGAAAATGTAAAATATATGCATACTAAAAAAGAAAAAATGGGACATTTATTGAAATTGTAGAATATAGTTTAATTTTATGGAGGTTTTTATACATGAAAACATATGAAGGAAAGCTGACAGCAGAAAATTTAAAATTTGGTATAGTAGTTGGAAGGTTCAATGAATTTATAAGTGGAAAATTGCTGGAAGGTGCACTGGACTGCCTGAAGCGTCATGGAGCTGATGAAGACAATATAAGTATAAGCTGGGTTCCGGGAGCATTTGAAATACCTCTTATTTCAAAGAAAATGGCTATGTCAGGAAAGTATGATGCAGTTATATGCCTTGGAGCCGTCATAAGGGGAGCTACTCCTCATTTCGATTATGTATCAAATGAGGTTTCGAAGGGTGTAGCCAATGTTTCTCTTGAGGCAAATATGCCTGTTATATTTAGTGTACTTACTACAGATAATATAGAGCAGGCAATAGAAAGGGCTGGTACCAAGTCTGGAAATAAAGGATATGATGGGGCCATGGCAGCTATAGAAATGGCCAATCTTATTAAACAGCTTGCTTAGTTGACAATTAACAATGATGCAGCCTTTATAGTGGACATGTCTGCAGGTAAAAAACTAGCAGGCATGTCATTTATTTAACCATGTTTCTAATAGATTATGTTTTAGTATATCATCTGAATATTCAAGTTGATTGAGAACAGATTGTTTTTCCTGCATGAGTTCTTCTGTTTCAGGAAGTTTCAAGCCTGTGGCTATATCATAGTAAGTATTGTTCTCGGACATATAGTAGCACTTCCCATATATAAAAGAACCATCTCTGTATATTGTCACACCCTTTTTTTCATTAAAAAGGTCATTTCCCATCATGTAATTGCCGGATAGATTAAAGAGATTACTTATTGTAGGATATATGTCCATCTCACCGGAATTTATGTGATTTATTCCTTTTACACGCTCATCTGGAAAATGAATCATGAAGGGAACTTTCTGTAGATTTATCCAATCCACGTTGGATATGGAACTTTTGTTATAGAATTTTAAAAATTGCTCCTGCTTATTTCTGGGAATTGCGTAATGATCTCCATAAAGTACAATTACGGAATTTTTTAATATTCCTTTCCTGCGCAGTCTGTCAAAGAACATACCCAGCTGGGCATCGGTGTAGTGTATTGATTTGATGTAGTTTCCTATAAAAGTGCCTTCCAATTTTCCAACACTGAAATTTCCGTAATTTTTTACGTCATCATAAGGAAAATGACTGCTTAATGTAATTAAAAAAGCATAATAAGGACTTTTTAAATCTTTCAGTTTATCTACAGATTGGTTTAAAAAGGATTTATCGCTAAGACCTAAACCTATGGTTTCATTCTTTTTAAAGCTTTTTTCACCGTAAAAATGATTAAATTTGAAATTTTTGTACATTACATTTCTGTTCCAAAAACTTTCTCTGAATCCATGAAAGGCGGATGTATCGTAACCCTTATTTATGAAAGACTCTGGCATAGATTGAAATTTGTTGCCAGAATATAAAAAGTATGCTGCACCAGACTCTGCTGGATATAGGGAATTATTGGCCATGAATTCGGCATCAGAAGTACCGCCAGCAGCAACCTGATAATGAAAATTATCGAAATACTCTGATCTACCCGCCATTTTGTTTAAATTTGGGGTTATTTCTTTTCCAGCAATAGAGCTATTTATTACAAATTGCTGAAGTGCTTCTACTTGTATTACTATTAAATTTTTCCCTTCGTATGCAGCGTGAAGATTTTTTTTCGAAGATTCATTTTTATCCATAAAATTTTGTATTTCCGTCAATTTCTTTTCGGGGATAGGTTTTACTTTATCTATTTTACTATATATAGTATTGTATATATCCAAATAATGATAATTTACCATTCCAAGATGTTTTGTTATATATACCTTGTTGTACATGGTGCTTAAAAGTCTGGGCTGTTCCTTGGATAATTTATAAAAAAAGATGTAATCTGTGGATATAGCTAATACCAGTAAACATAGAAAAAATGACAGCCTTAATTTGAATGGTGGTAAGGAATTATTTTTGTGTTTGTTTATATAGTTGTTCATAAATGGAATTATGAATAAATCTACTGTATATAAAAAGTCACCGGGACGCATGATATTTTTTACACTTGAGCCAACAGCACCTAACTGAAGTCCATTTATTAATACAGGAATTGATATTATATCCTTGAAATATCTAAAGTAATTCAGGTCACTTATTATGAGCAAGCTTATTACAAGGTTGCATATATATAGAAACCTTGAACGATTTTTTCTGCAGAACAGTAAACTTATGGACAGCAAAACAATTACTGAAGCAGATGATGGTAATAAGAGAGGCATATTTGAAAAATTTGCCGTGTTTATCTGTTTCCCAAAATTCAATATTTTATATGGGACTAGAACCAAAAATATTATGATATCTATAAAATCAATAAAATTGAATTTATTCATTATATTTCCTCCTGAATATATTATTGTATACTAAATAAAATTATAAGACTTAAATGTATTATTGTAAATCAATTGTTAACAAAATGAAAGTATTTATGTATACGTATTTACATAAATGGTTTACTGTAGCATAATATAATTTGGTATATATAATGAAATTATCACTTATTATAGTGTAGTATATAAATAGTTTTAAATAATAAAATAGGAGAGTATGATAAAATGGATGATAATAAAAATGAAAAGAATGAAAAGAATGAAAAGGAAGCTAAAAAGCAGTTCTTTGAAGAGTTAAAAAGCAAGAATCAGGAAGAAAGAAAAAAACTGGAAGAATTAAAGCAGAATGAAAATCAAGAAGGCGTGGAAGCTGAAGAAATCAGTAACAATGAGTCTACTAAAGATGATTTTTCAAAAAAGGCGGAAAAAGCGGAAAATAAGAATGTATTCAAATTCTTTAATGAAAAATTGAAAGCCTCCATTATAGACACCATAACAACGTCTGTAATATCTATAATAGCATTGTATCTGTTTGACTTGATACTGCGTCTTATATTTGGATACCGTATTGTAGATATGAAGGGTATGTTTATAATAATATTTATTATAGTACTTGTACTTTACCCATTTGTAATGAGCAAAACGAAATACAAGGCAACTTTAGGACAAAAATTCGGTGAATAGAAGTAATATATTTATTTGAGAAAGGAAAGATTAAAAATTGAAAATTGGAGATGTTTATGAATTCTACATAAATAGGAGCTCTTTTCCATCTATAGGAATAGCCGATATGGAAGGAAAAGAAATTTTTATAAAAAATACTTTTCCAGGACAGACGGTAATGGGGAGATTAACTAAAAGAAAAAGAGATCATTTTGAGGCAAAATTTTTAGAGGTATCTAAAAACTTGGATTGTGCTGTAGATGCTGCGTGCCCTCATTTCAATTTATGTGGTGGTTGTAATTCACAGTTTATACCAGGCGATATTCAGCTTGAATTAAAGACCAAGCAGGTTCTAGATCTCTTTCATAGGGCAGGAATAGAAAATTTTGAGTTTTTAGGAATAGAAGAAAGTCCTGAAAGATTTGAGTACAGGAACAAGATGGAGTTTACTTTTGGAGATGCAGAAAAAAATGGAATTTTAAATGTTGGAATGCATATGAAGGGAAAAAGCTTTGGAATTATAAATACAGACCGGTGTAAAATTGTAGATGGTGATTTTAGAAAAATACTAAGTGCGATTATAGATTACCTGCGTGAAAAAAATCTACCATACTATAGGGTAAAGAGCAGAAAGGGATACCTTAGAAATCTAGTTATAAGAAAGGGAAAGAATACAGGCGAGATTTTAATAAACATAGTCACAACTTCACAAATAAATTTTAATTTTAATGAAATGGTTCAGTTGATTTTAAAACTGAATCTGTGCGGAAATATAAAAGGAATATTACATAGTGTAAATGATAACTTTTCAGATATAGTCAAAATAGAAAGATTAAATATACTCTATGGAAATGATTACATAATAGAAGAAATTTCAAAATTGAAATTTAAAATATTTCCCGGGGCATTTTTTCAGACAAATTCGAGAGGAGCTGAAAAGCTCTATGAAATAGTGAAAGAATTTTTAGGCGATGCATCTTCAAAAACTGTACTTGATCTTTACTGTGGAACTGGAACAATAGGACAGATAGTTGCAGAAGATGCAAAGAAGGTCATAGGTGTTGAACTGGTGGAGGAGGCCGTAAAGGCTGCAAATGAGAATGTACGGCTTAATAATATTAAAAATTGTGAGTTTATTGTGGGAGATGTAGGAAGGGTTGTAAATGAACTAAACTTTAAGCCTGATATGATAATACTTGATCCACCGAGACCTGGCGTTCATCCGAAAGCATTGAAACAGATAACGGGCTTTGGTGCGGAGTCCATAGTTTATGTTTCCTGCAATCCCAAAACACTTGTACAGGACCTAAATTGTTTTATACATTCTGGATATATGGTTGATAAGGTGAAGCTTATGGATATGTTCCCGCAGACGGCGCACGTTGAGAGCATAGTCAAGCTCAAAAGGAAAGACAGTTAGAGGTATTGGTATAGCTGGAGTTAGTAAATGGCGAAAACTGTGTATGTTTGGTGATACAGGGGTAGGAAACAGCAAGAAAAGAAAATATAATAAAAGCTATTAAGCTAGAAAGCCTTTGGGTGTTGTAGGTGATGCACTTAAGGCTTTTTTATATAGACAAAATATGAGTTAGCTGATATAAGATTATTGATTGAAATTTGCTGTGCTATAATATTTATGTAAAACTGTGGTTAGGAGCGATTAAAATGTCCGATATAAAATTATTTAAAATAGATGATAAAGTAGAAGAACTGCCAGCTAAATGGGCAACATTGGAGAGAGAATTGCAAACACTAATTGAAAAAAATATGTCTGTATTTTTTGGTGTCAACTTTCTTAAAAGTGAATACACAACATCAAATGGAGGACGTATAGATAGCTTAGGTATAGATGAAAATAATTGTTCTGTAATTTTTGAATATAAAAGAGCTAGCAATGAAAATGTAATAAATCAAGGATTGTTTTATCTGGATTGGTTTTTGGATCATAAAGCTGATTTTGAACTTTTAGTTATGAATACATTAGGAAAGGAATTCTCGGATAAGCTTGATTGGAGTATGCCACGCCTTATTTGCATAGCAGGAGACTTTACTAAATATGATGAATATGCTGTAAAACAAATAAATAGAAATATAGATTTAATACGATATAAGAAATTTGGAGAGAAACTTTTGATGTTTGACCTGATAAATTCTAATGTAGCTACAGCATTTAAGGACACAAATACAGAAAAAGTAGTTAAACAGAGTACAGATAAAACTTTTGATGAACAATTGGAAACGACGAGTTCAAAATTAAGAGAATTGTATTATTCTATTAGAGACTATATTTTGGCACTGGGTGATGATGTTACGGAAAATAAATTAAAATTATATAGTGCATTTAAGAAAATAAAAAATATTGTATGTGTAGAAGTTAAAATGAAAAGTATAGTACTATATTTAAGGTTAGACCCTGAAGAGATTGTTCTTGAAGATGGATTTACAAGAGATGTAAGTAAAATTGGACATTGGGCAACTGGAGATTTGGAACTCACAATAAAAAATGCTAAGGATTTTGAGAAGGCTAAGGAATATATTGATAAGGCTTATGAAATGAACTAAGTAAGTTTTATTTTTAATAAATAGTAAGTAGAAATTTAATAGGGTAGTATTATTACCGTTTATGTAGAAGTATTTATGTTGCTTAATGTAGAACACGTGCATAAAGATAAGAGCCAATGAGAAAATATACTGATCGAGAAAGCTTGAAAGATTTTTAGAAAATTATATAGTGTGTTTTGTATTTCTCTTAGGCCATGAGTTTTGGATGAAAATTTGATTTTTGGGAGTGTACATAAATATAAGAACACTTATATCTGATTAGAAAGGTCAAATTAGTATGATTATGCATATATGAAATAAGAAAGTAATACTGATATTAAATATATTTTTACTAATAATATGTTAAAAATATTAATAAAACTGAATATATTTAAATATGATGAGAAAACATGTTGATATTATTCGCTAAAAGGAATATAATATGCATTGTTAATCGTCATAGAAGTGGAGGAATATATATATGGAATACATTTCTGTATCAGAAATAGCAAATGAGTGGAATCTTTCTAAAAGACGTGTTCAGATACTATGTTCACAAGGAAGAATTATTGACGCCAAGAGGATAGGCAATATGTGGGTAGTCCCAATAAATTCTAAAAAGCCTAATGATGCTAGACGCAAAGAAAAAGATGATAAAAGTAATATTACCCCCAATATTACTAATCCTATTCGAATGGCTAGGAATGATATAAAAAAATTGTTAAATGATGTAGTTAAGGTTTTGAAGAAAAATAATTTTCATAAGGAAGAAATTAGAAAATATATAATTGTGTCATTAGCAACTACATTACTTAACTATTATATAAGTAATGAAAATGAAAAAGTCGAAGTTGGCTTTAATGGCAAAGAAGCACAATCCTTAATTAAGGAGTATTATTTTAACTCGAAATGTTTCAATGATGAAAGTAAATTATGGGCAATAGCATACATAGCAAATAAATTTTATCCAATTATTAAAAGACATAAATATTGCTTAGATGATATGCTTTCTTGGGCATATCAATATTTAAACAAACTATTGGGAAATGATAAATTTGCAAATACTCAGTTTTTTACTGAAAAATATATGCTTACTTATTTAATTGATAAGCTCGAAATTATAAAAGACAACGAAAGAATATTAGATCCAGCATGTGGTGGAGGTAACTTTTTGTTATATGCACTTGATGTAATTTGTGACAATAAAATTCAATCAAAGATAGGGCAAAAAGATATTTTAAAAATTATACAAGATGCTTTAAATAGACTAATAGGATATGATTTAGATAAAGAAATTGCTATAGTAGCATCAATTAATTTAAAGCTTAAAGCTTTATCTATAATGTTAAATAAAGGTATAAATGTTAATATTAAAATATGGAGTAATCTTAATACTAATATATATTTTTCTGTTTTTGATAATATCTTAGGCTTTTTAGATGTAGAAGTAGATATACATAAAATACAGAATACTTGTAATAAAGAAGAAGCATTATTAAGTGATATTTTAAGAGAATCAAAATATATTATAACAAACCCACCTTTTCAAACTGTTAAGGGAATGAATGAAGATTTAAAAGAATATTTAAAGATAAATTATCCGTTGGCAAAATGCGATGTGTGCAATGCTTTTTTAGAACAAATACTTCGGAATTTGAAAGTAAATGGAAAGTGTGGAGTAGTAACTCAAAACAGCTGGATGTTTTTAGATACATTTACTGATTTTAGAAAAAAACTTATTAAAAACTATACTATTAAATCTGTTGTTGAACTAGGTTCTAATTCTTTTTATGATCTCAATGGAGAGAAAGCTAGTGTTGCACTTATAATATTTGAAAAGAATTTAAAAATAAACAATCAATTAGAGTTTATTGGAATTAAAAATGAAAGTTTAGGTTTTAAAGAATCAGTGTTATCATGTAATAATGAAATAATGAATTATAAGAGCAAATTTGCACAAAAGGATTTCTTAAATAATAAAAATTATAGATTAGATTTTTTAAGCACTGGGAAAATTAAAGAAGCATTTAGTATACTTCCAATGTATGGTGAATTTGCAACACCGATGCAAGGTACATCAACTGGTAATTCTGCAGAACTTATAGACTATTTCTGGAATCATTTTTCAGATGAAGAATGGGCATTAGTTAGTAAAGGTGGAGGATATAGTAGATGGAATGGTTTAAATCATTATAAATTAAAGTGGGGTAAAGATGGAGAATATATTAAATCAACAAAAGGATCCGCAATGCGAAATGTGAAATATTTTGATTGCACTGAGTTGGTATTTAGTGATACTGGTACTTCTGGGTTAAACGTTAGATTACTTAAAAGGAGACAATTGTTTGTTGCTTCTGGTCCTGGAATACGAATTAATGAAGGTAACAAATATGCCCATATTGCTTTATTAAATTCCAGGATATATTCATATTATCTTAAAATTATATCTCCCAAATTAACAATTGCAGCAGGATATATTGCTAAAATACCTACAGTAAAGCAATTAATAAATTCATCTTCTTTAGCTATTGCAGCAAAGCGTTGTTGTGAGTTGAAAAATAGTTTTTTATGTAAAAGGCCTACTAATTTTGAATACAAATCATTAAATATTGTTAAAAATATGCAGCCTATAAAACAATTAGCTGTAAATGAATTTTTGGATGATATTAAAATTGAATTAGAACGTTTGAAATTGGAGTACGAAATAGATTGTGAAGTGATGAATGCTTATAGCTTTTCAAAAATAGAACTTAATAAGATTAAAGAAGAAGTAGGGGTATGTGCTTTTGATAGTTCAAATAATATTGTTATTGATTCAATAGGGAATCTAGATAAAGAAATAAATGATCTTTTAAATATTAATTGCGAGTTGAAGCGGACTAGAAGTTCTAAAACATCTTTAGGATGTGATGGAATTATAGAATTTTTGGTTGATAAACATTCATATAGTCCAATTAGCTTATGTAATTTTTTAGAAAAAAATGTTGATAAATTTTCGCAAGTAATAAATAAATATAAGTATTTTGTAATGCATAGAATAGTGCTTAACTTAGTAATGTATAATCCAGAAAATGGAGTAGAACATAAGTCTATTAATGATGATTATATAGTACGAAATTGTGGAATCTGCAAAAGTGAATTGGGCAAGCTTTTAACATGGATCAAAACTGACTTTAATAATTATCATAAAACTGCTTTTTGTAAAAATCCGTTTCTAAGATATGAAGAGGATATAAAAACATTAAAATTTATTAAATAGGAAGAGGTTAAATTTTGAAGATAATAGAAACTTTAATTAAAACAATATCTACTCTGATATCAAATATATTAAAACAAAACTATGAAAATATTGAATTAGTAAAAAGTACTCAATTTAAAGTTACCTATTTGACTTTTTCTATAATAAATTATAAAAAGTTAAAGAAGAAGGCTAATTTATGTAATAATACAATAGAGTTGGCTATACGTGAAATGCATTCATTAGGACTGATAAGTGATGGCATGTTAGAATATTATGAACATTTTCAAAGTGAACTTAATGATGAACTATATTTTATATTTAAGAATACAAATAGTGAAGATATTGACCTAGTAAATTTGTATCAAGATATGCTAACATATGATTTAAAAATTAATGGAAATGTAATTGAAATGCATACTGATAAGAACTCTAGGAATGTAAAAGGTTCTTATTATACTCCAAAAGAATTTGCAATAAATATAACAAGAAAGGCAATGGATAGGTTTATAGAAAAAAATATTGGTATTAAAAATTATTCTTATACTAATTTAGATTTTGATAAGCAAAATAATGTTGAAAAGTTAATAGAAAATGCAAAAATTATTGATTTGTCATGTGGAGGTGGAGACTTTTTCTTTGCTGTATTAGATTATATTTCAAGATATATATCAAAGTCACATGAATATTGTGTAAGGGTAATTAATAATATGTGGGGAATTGATGTTGATCCGATTGCAATTCAATTAACTATATCTAATTTGATTAAATTTTCAGGAAGTATAAATAATATTCAACGAATAAATTCACATTTTATTATCGGAAATCCTTTAATTTTTAATAATAAACATTATAATATAGATGAAAAAATAGAACTTGCTGCATTATCTAGAATATATAATGAGAATATGGGTATTAATCTTAAATACATGTTAAATAACCAAAAATTTGACATTATACTTGGAAATCCGCCATGGGAAAAGATTAGGCTTGAAGAAAAAAAGTTTTTTAAAAATATTTATCCTCCAATTTCGGAAATTGCACAAAAAAATCATAGACTTGTAGCAATAAACAATTTGAAAGATAAAATGCCTTATGTGTATAAGCATTATTCAAATATTGCTTCTGATTACTCAAATATAAAAAAAATTATTACGAGTAATAGTTTATTGAAATTTTCACTTAATGGGGAACTTAATACCTATTCATTGTTTGCAGAGCTATCTACAACAATATTAAATAGAAATGGAGTTTCAGCTCTTGTGCTAAAAGGAGCAATAGTTACATCTTCGAATAATAGCAAGTTATTCAATTATTTTATTTCTTCAAATTTAATTAATTCAATATACTGTTTTGATAATAAAAATAAAATTTTTAATATAGATTCAAGAGAAAAATTTTGTGTAATTATTTTTGAAAAATGTGGAAACAAACTATTTGAATTGGCTATGGGACTCACTGATATGAGAGAAATATTATCAACTGAAATGGTTAAGATGGATGCAAAAACTCTGTTAATATTAAATCCAGAAACAGGTATGTTGCCTAATATAACTGATAAATCTGATATTGAGTTTTTGATAAAAGCATACAATAAATATCCGCGATTTGAAGAAGTTTTTCCAGATTGTAAATTTGGTAGGATTGTACATTTAACAGCTCATGCTGAAGCTATTTTAAAAGAAGCGACAGATAAGAATTTACCTATATATGAAGGAAAATTTATAGAGCAGTATGATGGTAGGTTTTCAACATTTAAAGATATGACAAATGAAGAAAAATATCGTAATAAGGCATCTTCTCGTAGAATTAGTTTAGAAAAGGATGTCCCCAAAAAAGAATTACCTGTATCAAGATACTATATTAAAAAAGACTTTTGGAAGTCATTATCTAAAAAATATAATAAAAAGTATTCATTAATGTGGAGAAGTTTAACTTCTAGTACTAATACGCGAACTACTATAGCAACGATATTACCGCATATGCCTACAAGCCAATCTATTCAACTTTTACAGACTGAGAATACAGAAAATCTTATATTAATGTTAGCTTTATTTAACTCAATTGTGTTTGACTACTTTGTAAGGTTAAAGCTTTCTGGTATTGATTTAACTCAAAGTGTTATAAAACAAATTCCTGTGCCAGAGGTTATAGATTTTGAAAAAATAATTCTTTTTAAAAATGTTACTAAGAGTATTAAATATCACATATTTGATAGAGTATATACATTATTACATGATGATGAAAGATTAGAAGGGTTATTTTCGGATATATCATACAAGCCAATAATTGTATACGATAGGTTTATAGATAAGAAAAAAGTTATGAGTGAAATAGATATTTTAGTTTCAAAATCATATAAGATAAAACTACAGACATTAAACAGTATTGCTAAACACTTTCCTAACTTTTATAGTGAAGAACAAATTAAAAAATTTTTTAGCATTGGGCAAAATATTTAAAAATGTTAAACTTTATTCTCTATCAAAATAACCCTTGATTTTAGACAGTTTTATATTTTTTGAAAATTATAGCAGTATGTATAAAGACATACTGCTATATATTTACAAGTTGTTTATTAACATGCCATATTGTTTTGAGTTTGTACTATTTCCATTGCAAGCATATACTTGGCTATTTGCTCTTAAATTATCTATTTGTTTTCCATCTACTACAGAAAGAATGTAGTAATTAGTTGAAACTTTTTTAAACACTAATATGTTATTTACAAATCGTGTTTTACCAAACTGTGATAGAGACTGTGTATTTTTAGCATTAGATCCTTTAAGCTGTAATCTCCAAGAACCATTATTATCTGCAAATAATATAGTACTAGGATAATAATCAACGTCTTCAAAATTAATAGTTAAATTCTTTTCTTCAGAATGTGGGGTAGGATTTATATCAAAAAATAAAACACCGCCATACATCTGATTTTGTTGAGGCATTTCATAACGAGTTCCAGTAGCAGTCCCACCCATGATTGTCCCAACCATTGATAAATCAAGAATGTTTCTTGAACCACCAGTGGAAGCTCTCATTTCGAACCAGAAAGTTTCGTACGATTCAAATTCAGTGAGTATAGGAGTATGTTGTGGTGTTAATGCATTGGTTTGCATAGTATTAATTGATTCATAAGTTGGTGAATTTTCGGAAATAATATTATCTTTTGTATAGTTATTTGGTAATGGAGGGGCTTTAAAGGATTCTGATCCAAAAAGTTTTGTATGGCTTTTATTTGTAGCAGTGCTGATAGTTTGGGATATACCTGAATTTATAGTTTCTTCTTTTAATATATATTGCTCATTAAGTAAAACATTAATGATATCAGCATCACTAATTTTTATAGAGCATGGATAATCATTGTTTGAATATGTGTTTAATAAAGTAAGAATTTTAGAGAATTCCATATTATGGAGTGGATCTGAAAGATTATAATTGAAAAGCATGGTAGTTTCATAGTTTGTCCAAAGTCCTCCACTAGTTAAGTTATTTGAGCCTATTGCAACAAAAGCGTTATATTGTGAGTAAAATGCATAAATTTTATGATGAAATGTATGAGAAAGATTTTCTGAATGTACTATATAAAGTTCATCGCAAATATTGTAAAGTTCTTCTAAAGCTTCATATGAAGTGTTTCTTTGATCGATTCCTATAAAGGCTTTTATAATTCCACCATTTGATTTAAATGCTAACAATGATGTTTTTAAACGTAAAACTCCACTAAGTTTTGCATAAGCAGAAACCATAGTAAAGGATGAATATCCATAATTTGCAGTTAAATAATTATTAAGTAAGTCACCTAAAGCACCTTCATAAGGCTGATTAAGAATATTCAAAATAAATTGTCCCCCTTCGTTAAAAAATTATATATTATAACATTTAATTCATTAAAAAGCTTAAAGTGTACATATTGAAATTATATCATAAAGTGGATTATTGTGGAGAAATAATTTAATGCGATTGTGAAATTATATTATAATTTGGTGTAAATTTGATGGGCAAGGTTAATTTAAATAAGATAGCAATTACCGCTATATTTATGTAAAGTTTTACTTGTGGGGCTAAATTATATTACATATTTTTAAAGGAATTTTTTAGCTTATGTAGAATCTGGGAAGAATGTATTTTTGTCGCACTATAAGGATTTAAATAATAATCCACAAATATCAATATTGGATGATAATAGTAATATAACTTTATTGTGTAAAGATTTGTTTAAAGTAAAAGAAAATTTTCAAAGTAATCCCAAAAATAGAGTAGATATATATATATTCCAGTTTCTTCTGCTAATCAATTGGCTGATAAAATAACTGAAATATGTGGATCTGAAGAAGTAGCTAATAATAACTATACTGATCCAAATAACTATAATAAAGGATTTAGAGATATTCCTAAAATTCAAAAAGCTAGTAAGGATTTGTATAAAACTGCAAAGTTTGAAATTTCTAGAGAAAAAGTTTTGGGGAATTCTTATTATGTTTTTATTAATCATGAAAGTCCTAAAGGGAGTTTTAATACAATGAATTCAAATGAAATTCATATTGCCATTGGATTATAGAAAAGACAAGGTCAGTTGCTTAAGTTAGATATTATAGAAGTTAATGTACCTGAGAATGAACTAATGAAAAAAGAAAAAAATCCTGTTACCAAATCTAATGGAATTTTGAAGATTACTTTTTCTAAAGAAGAAGCAATAAAACTTGCATCTGCAATAAGAAACTAAATATTTATCAATTAGAAATATAAAATGTTTAAATAAGATAGTCAAGAATAAAACACTAGGTACAACAGTATCTGGTGTTTTTCTTTGCCCAATTTTACGATCTATTGACATAATATAGATGTTAAAGCTCCATTTTTGTTTGAAGATACTTATATTTTTAATGTTAAAATGGATAAGTTGCAAAGTTTATATGAGAAAGCTTTAAAACAAATAAAAGAAGGGAAGTTTAAAAACTATCTTTTTTAATTGAAAAATTTAGCAGTTTCCTCTTGACAATGGAAACTGTTTCCTTTACAATAATGTTATCAGATATGCGAACACGCTATAATGCGTAGAGAGGTAATAAGATGGATGATATATTTAGTTTTGGAAAATTTATAGCAGATAAAAGAAAAAAACTTGGAATAACATTGAGAGGAATGGCCGCTGAACTAGGAATTGCTCCCGCATATCTCAGTGACATTGAAAAAGGCAGAAGATATCCGCCGGATATGGATAGGCTTATACAAATAGCTGAAATTTTAAAATTAACTGAGGATGAAAAACATACAATGTTTGATTTAGCAGGAGAAGGTAAGAACACTATAGCACCTGATCTTCCGGAATACATTATGTCGTCTAAAAAAGTCAGGGTGGCATTAAGAAAAGCTAGAGAAGTTGCGACAGAGGAGGATTGGGATGAGTTTGTTAAAAAGCTAACTGAAAAAGGAGGCAAAGTCTAGTGCACATTGAAGTTAAAAGAAAAAGTAACGGTCTGCCAATTCTTTCTAAAGATGATATTGAAGAAATTGCAGAAGCATACTTAGGGGATTTTGATTCAAAAATATTAGAAGAACCTATGCCAACACCAATAGAAGAATTTTTAGAAAATTATTTACATCTTGAAGTTGATTATGCAGATATAACACCAGATGGAAGTGTTCTTGGATTAACAACTTTTAACAACGGAATTCTTACTGTATACGATTTAGAAAAAGGTAAGTACAAGGATATATATGTAAAAAAAGGTACTGTAGTTATAAACAATGGTTTACTTACAGAAGATCAAGAAGGAAGATGCAGGTTTACCAATGCACATGAATGTGGCCACTGGATGCTGCATAGAGAAATGTTTGAGACACATGAAGAGCAGATTAATATTTTTGATATGTTAGATAATGAAGAAGTTAAATCAATAAAGTGTCTGAAAAGAAGTTTTGAAGATTATTCAGAGAAAAGGACATTTAAAACAGACACTGACTGGATGGAATGGCAGGCAAATTATACATCATCATGTTTGATAATGCCTAAAAAGACATTTATAATAGCGGCACAAAACATATTTAAAGAAGTCGGTATTGGTGATGGTTATATAACTTTAGATAGAGATTTTGATACTTATGAATTTGCAAATGATATGTCTAGAGAACTTGCTGGAATATTTAATGTATCAATACAGGCAGCTTCAATTAGGCTAAAGCAATTAAAACTTGTAAGAGAAGAAACAGCACAATTAGCATATTGCTAATGTGCTGTTAAGTACATACTTTTTTTAACTTTATGTTAGCAAATTAGCTAACAAGCATAAAAGGTAACACAAGAGGGGGATGATTATGGATTTAAATTCTTCAAAATTGAAAGAACTAATGGAGGTAAATGGTTTATCTCAAAATAAGTTAGCTGCCAAGGCTAATGTATCAAAAGGAACTATAAGTAGGGTTCTTAGTGGAAAAAGGGGAGTAGGCCGTAAGGTTGCAAGTGGACTTTTAAGAGTATTTCCAGAAGAGTCAGCAGATACTTTATTTAAAAAGAAAGGGGTGTTATAGATGGATATTAATATTAGGGTGAGAGTTGATTCTCCAGATATTATGAATGCTTTACTAGCTTTAGCTGAAGCATTACCACAAATGAAAACAGGGGTTCAAATAAATGAAGAACCTAAAGAAGTACAAGCATCAAAAGAAAAGGAAGAAGTTAAAACTACAACTTTAGAAGAGGTGAGGGCAGTACTTGCACAACTTGCACAAAATGGCAAGCAGAAAGAGGTGAAAGAACTTATTAAAAAATTTGGTGGTAAAAAATTAACTGATATACCAAAGGATAAATACTCTGAGTTATTAAAAGAAGCGGAGTTGATTTAATGGGCGAACATGCACTTTTATCGGCTTCAAGCTCTCATAGGTGGATAGCATGTCCACCTTCTGCAAGGCTTGAAGAAAACTTTGAAAACAAGAGTAGTGTCTTTGCAAAAGAGGGAACTGCTGCTCATGCATTAGCGGAATATAAATTAAAGAAATACCTTGGAATAAAGATCAAAAAGCTTAAAAGTGAATTTGATGAAAAGGAACTGGAATATTATACAGACATTTATTTTAATTATGGCTGTGAGCTTATAGCAGAAGCTAAAGCTAGATCAAAAGATCCAATTATACTTGTGGAACAGAAACTTGATTTTTCAAATTGCGTACCTAAAGGTTTTGGTACAGGAGATCTTGTTATTGTTTCAGATAAGATTCTAGATATTGTTGATTTGAAATATGGAAAAGGTGTAGAAGTTTCAGGTGCTCATAATCCCCAAATGATGCTGTATGCCATAGGTGCTCTGAACTTATTTGACAGCCTTTATGACATTGAAAAAGTTAGAATGACTATTTGCCAGCCGAGACTTGATAACATATCAACTTTTGAAATTACTGTAGATGACTTGATTAAATGGGCAGAAGATGTAGTAAAGCCAAAAGCAGATCTTGCCATAAAAGGTGAAGGAGAATTTTGTGCTGGAGAGCACTGCAGGTTTTGTAGGGCTAAATTTAATTGTAGAGCAAGAACAGAAGAAAACATGAAAATGGCACAATATGATTTTAGAAAAGGTCCGCTTTTAAATGATGATGAAATTGCAGAAATATTATCAGGCATAGATGAACTACAAAAATGGGCAAATGATATCCAAGCCTATGCACTTGATAAAGCTGTAAATGAAAATAAGAAATGGGATGGTTTTAAGTTAGTAGAGGGAAGAAGCAGCAGAAAATATAGTGATGAAGAAGCTGTTTCTAAAACTTTAATAGATGCAGGATATAAAGAAGAAGATATATATTCTAAAAACTTATTAGGTATTACAGCCATGGAAAAAGCTATGGGTAAAAAGAAGTTTAAGGAATTACTTAATAATTTAGTTTACAAACCCCAAGGTAAATTAACATTGGTGGTTGAGAGTGATAAGAGACCAGAAATAAAAAATACTGCAGAGTTAGATTTTAAATAAAGGAGAAGTGATAGTTATGATGTCAAATTTAACAAAGGTAATAACCGGTGTAGGAAGATTTAGTTATGCAAATGTATGGGAAGCAAAGAGTATTAATGGTGGAGATGCAAAGTATTCTGTGAGCTTCATTATTCCAAAATCAGATAAGGCTACAATTAAAAAGATTAAAGCTGCTATTGAAGAGGCAAAACAGGAAGGTACATCGAAACTTGGTGGTAAGATACCGTCTAATCTGAAGATTCCTCTTAGAGATGGAGATATAGACAAACCTGATGATGAAGCCTATGCAGACAGCTATTTTATAAATGCTAACAGCAACATAAAGCCTGGAATTGTGGATAAAAATGTACAGCCTATATTAGATCAGAGTGAATTTTATAGTGGATGTTATGGCAGAGCCAGTGTTGTATTTTATGCCTATAATGCAAATGGAAATAAGGGTATAGCCTGTGGACTTCAGAATCTACAAAAGTTAAAAGACGGAGAACCACTAGGAGGAAGAAGTAAAGCTGAGGAGGATTTTGAACCAGTAGAAGTTGAAGATAATTTTTTAGACTAATAGGGAGAGAAATCTCCCTGACCTATTTAGGAGATGGTTAATTGTTAGCTATTGATGTTGAAACATATTCCAGCATAGATCTTATAAAATGCGGAGTCTATGCTTATGTAGAAGCTTCAGACTTTGAAATTTTATTATTTGCATATGCTTATGATGATAACCATGTTGAAATTATAGATTTAGTTTGTGGTGAGAAATTACCACAAGCTGTAATAGGAGATGTGATTAATCCTAAGATTATTAAAACTGCTTTTAACGCTAACTTTGAAAGAACTTGTCTAGCAAAATATCTAAGTAAACCTATGCCACCGGAGCAGTGGAGATGCAGTGCTGTTCATTCACTTGAATTAGGACTTCCAACAAGTCTTGATAAAGTAGCTAAATGTATGAGTCTTGAACAGCAAAAAATGAGCGAAGGAAAAGCTCTCCTTAGATACTTTTCTATGCCCTGTAAGCCTACCAAATCTAATAATGGAAGAACCCGCAATCTGCCAGAACATAATAGAGAAAAATGGGAGATATTTAAAAGATACTGCAAACAGGATGTAGAAGTTGAAAGAACTATAAGAAAAAAGTTAGATAGGTATCCAGCTGCAGAAAATGAATGGAAGCTGTGGGCACTAGACCAAAAAATAAATGATGGTGGGGTTAAGATAGATAAATCGTTAGTTTACAATGCTATAAAGTGTGACGAAGCCTATCAAAATGAAAAAACAAAAGAAGCTGCAGCTTTAACAAATCTTAAAAATCCAAATAGTCCGTCTCAATTAAAAGTGTGGCTTGAAACTAAAGGTATAAAGGTTAAAAGCTTATCCAAAGAAAAGGTAAAAGAATTACTAGGAGAAGTAGAAGATGATAAGGTTAAAAGAGTGCTTGAGCTCAGACAAGAATTATCTAAAACTTCTGTTAAAAAATATGAAGCTATGGAAAGGGCTATGTGCCATGATGAAAGAGTGATGGGACTTATGAAATTTTATGGAGCAAATAGAACTGGACGGTGGAGTTCTAAATTAGTTCAAACTCAAAATTTACCAAGAAATAATATGGATAATTTAGAAGATGCACGTATGCTCCTTAAAACAGGAAATTTTGAGATGTTAGAAATTTTATTTGATAGTATACCGGATGTTTTATCACAACTTATAAGGACAGCTTTTATTCCATCACAAAACTCAAGATTTGTCGTATCAGATTTTAGTGCCATTGAAGCTAGAGTTATAGCCTGGCTTGCAGGAGAAAAGTGGGTTATAGATACATTTAAAAGTAGTGGAAAGATTTATGAAATGACAGCAAGTAAGATGTTTGGAGTGCCAATTGAAAAGATAGTAAAGGGAAATCCTGAATATGCATTAAGGCAGAAAGGTAAAGTAGCAACGCTTGCCTGTGGATATCAAGGAAGCAGTGGTGCACTTATAGCTATGGGAGCTGTAAAGATGGGATTGAAGGAAGAAGAGCTTCCAGAAATTGTTGCAGCCTGGAGAAAATCAAACTCTAATATAGTAAGACTTTGGAAGAAAATTGAGACAGCAGCAATAAAGTCAGTAGATGAAAAGAAAGTAGTGAAAATGCAGTATGGACTTGAATTTTCATGTAGGGGTGGAGTTTTATTTATTAAACTTCCATCAGGCAGGAGTCTTGCTTATGTAAGACCTAGAATTGAAACAGATGTTAGATTTAATAAGCCTAAGCTTACTTATGAGGGAATAGAACAGGGAACTAAACAGTGGGGAAGACTCAGTACTTATGGAGGAAAGCTTACTGAAAATATAGTTCAGGCAATTGCAAGGGACTGTCTGGCAGAAGCTATGCTAAGACTCGATAAAGCGGGATACAAGATAGTTTTCCATGTTCATGATGAAGTGATATTAGATGTACCAAATGGCTTTGGATCATTAAATGAAGTAAATAAAATCATGGGGGAATCTATAGAATGGGCTCCCGGACTTCCACTAAAGGCAGACGGGTTTGAAACAAGTTATTATAAAAAAGATTAAGCAAGGTGGTGAAAAGTATGAACACTGAGGTTAATTCTAAAATAAAATTGAAGAATGATGGAGTTATTAATATTGCTGTAGGTAGAAATCGCAAAGAATTAAAATGGAAGAATAAACAAATGAAATGGTCAGAATTTTTAGATAGAGTGAGTCAAACTACAAGGACAGCAGAAACCTACGAAGAATATAAAAAACTTTTAAAGGGTGAGCAGGATAACGTTAAAGATGTTGGCGGCTTTGTTGGTGGTACTTTAAAAAATGGAAGAAGAAAAAGTAATTCACTATTAAATAGATGCCTTCTTACTTTAGATGTTGATTATGGAAAAGAGGGATTATGGGATACCATTGAAATGTTATTTGATTTTGGATGCTGTATATATACAACCCATAAGCACAGCAAAAATAAGCCGAGGTTCAGGTTGATCATTCCTCTAAGCAGAACAGTAAACCCAGAGGAGTACGGAGCTGTGTCCAGAATGGTTGCAAAGGATATAGGTATAGATTATTTTGATGATACAACATATGAACCTTCAAGGCTTATGTACTGGCCTTCTACATCACAAGATGGAGAATTTGTTTTTGAATATATAGATGAAAAGTGGTTAAATCCAGATGAAGTTTTAAATAAATATGAAGATTGGCATGATACTTCATTTTGGCCTGAATCTTCGAGAAGTATAAAAAAGAGAGAAAAGTTGGCAGATAAGCAGGGAAATCCAAGAGAAAAAGGCGGCATAATAGGAGCTTTCTGCAGAAGTTATACAGTAATGGATGCTGTAGAAAAGTTTTTAAGCGACATCTATGTGCCATGTGCTGATAACAATAGATACACTTATACTAAAGGTTCAACTTCAGGGGGACTTGTTATTTATGAAAATGGTGACTTTGCTTATTCTCACCATGGAACAGATCCAGTGTCAGGGAAACTTTGCAATGCCTTTGATTTAGTGAGATTCCATAAGTTTGGCAGTCTAGATGAAGATGTTAAAGAAGGAACGCCAGTTGTAAAACTTCCGTCATATCAGGCTATGATGGATTTTGTAAGAAAAGATGAAAAGGTAAAGGTTACTCTAGGAGAAGAAAGGTTGAATGCAGTAAAGGAGGACTTTACTTTAATAAATGATTTAAGAGATGTAGATACAGAATGGTTAAAATTACTTGAAGTTGATAAAAGAGGTTTTTATAAATCTACAATAGGAAATATAGTTTTAATACTTGAAAATGATCCTTATTTAAAAGAGAAGATAGCTTTAAATGAGTTTTCACATAGAACTGTTATAAAAGGAGATCTTCCATGGCATAAGCTAAAGAACATAGAAGAAGGGGAAACGTGGAAGGACAGTGATGATGCAGCCTTAAGATATTATATTGAAAAAGTATATGATATAACGTCACCTACAAAGATAAATGATGCACTGCTTATTGTAGAAGAAAAAAATAAATATCATCCAATAAGAGACTACCTTGAAGAAATTGCTTGGGATGGCACAAGGAGAATTGAAACATTATTTATTGATTATCTTGGCGCGGAGAACAATGTTTACACAAGAATAGTAACTAGAAAAGCTATGGTTGCGGCAGTAGCTCGTGTATTTGTACCGGGAATAAAGTTTGATTATATGCTGGTTTTAGTTGGAAAGCAGGGTATAGGAAAAAGTCATATTATAAGCTTGTTAGGCCAAAGTTGGTATTCAGATTCTTTAAATACAGTGCAGGGAAAGGAAGCTTACGAACAGCTTCAAGATGCATGGCTTATTGAAATGGCTGAATTATCTGCAACAAAGAAAGCAGAAGCTGAAGCAGTAAAACATTTTATATCAAAACGAGAGGACATTTATAGAGTTGCCTATGGTAAAAGGGTTACTAAATTTCCAAGGCAATGCGTATTCTTTGGGACTACTAATGATAATGATTTTTTAAGAGATAAGACAGGAAATAGGCGCTATTGGCCTGTAGTTGTAGGAATAAACAAAAGTAATAAAAATTTGTGGACAGATATGACTCAAAATGAAATAGACCAAATATGGGCCGAAGCTTTGAAGCTGTGGAGAAATGGAGAAAAATTATTTCTTACACCTGACTTAGAAAAAGAAGCTGTTAAGGTTCAAGAACAGCATACAGAGGAAAGTTCTAAAGAAGGTTTAATTAGAGAGTACCTTGATAGGTTGCTACCTGAAAATTGGGGCGACCTTGATATTGGAGCACGAAGAATGTTTATCCATGATACTGATTTTGGAAAGGCAAAAGAAGGAACTGTCAAAAGGGATAGAGTGTGCGCAATGGAAATATGGGTGGAGCTTTTTCAAGCAGATCCAAAGCAAATGACACCCGCCCAGTCAAGAGAGATTAATGACATTTTAAGAAAGATTGAAGGGTGGCAGCCCTATTCTAAGGGAAGTGGAAAACTTAAATTTGGTAAAAACTATGGACTTCAAAGAGCATTTATAAGAACGTATCCTTAAGAAAAAATAGGATATCCTTAAGTATCTATTAATAGATTTTTTAGTAGCGTATCTATTGTATCCTTAAAAATATAAAGTTCCTATAAGCATAATATTTATAAAAATTAAAGTATCTTAAATATCCATAAAAACATGGTATAGATACGGTTAAGGATACCATTTAAATTTAGAAATATAAGGCTTTAAGACTATTAGTATCTTATATATCCTTATTACTATATATAGGTATATAAAATATAGAAATACCTATATACACATATCCTATATACGCGCCCGCGTAAGGAAAACAGCCTATTAAAGATACTGTGGATATCTTTGAAAGAAGGTATGAAATGTTAGAAAGTAAAGTAGAAAATAGGTTAAAAGTTGAAGTTGAAAAATGTGGTGGTATGGCACTAAAGTTTGTATCACCGGGTTTAGCAGGTGTAGCAGATAGAATTGTTTTAATGCCAAAAGGAAAAGTTGCATTTGTAGAACTTAAAGCACCGGGCAAAAAAATGAGAGCTCTGCAGCTTAAAAGAAAAAAACAGCTTGAAACTTTAGGCTTTAAAGTTTACCTAATAGATAGTTTTAAAGCAGTTAATGATTTTATTCAGGAGATGATGCTGTGATTTATAAACCTCATAATTATCAGAAGTATGCTGCACAGTGGATTTTAGATAAAGAAAAAGCAGGACTTTTAATGGACATGGGACTTGGGAAGACCGTAGTAACACTTACAGCCATAGATGAACTTATGTATGACTATTTTGATGTTATAAAAGTTTTGGTTATAGCTCCACTCAGAGTAGCGGAAGATACCTGGACCAGCGAAAGTGAAAAGTGGGATCATTTAAAACATCTAAAAATATCAAAGGTACTAGGAACAGAGAAAGAACGTACGGCAGCATTAAATCATAAAGCAGATATTTATGTTATAAACAGAGAAAATGTGGTGTGGCTTGTGAAATATTATGGGAGATATTGGCCTTTTGATATGGTTGTTATAGATGAACTTTCAAGTTTTAAGTCTTCAAAATCTCAAAGATTTAAGGCATTAAGAAAAGTAAAACCTAAAAGAATAGTAGGACTTACAGGAACACCAGCACCAAACGGACTTATGGATTTATGGTCAGAGATTTATCTTTTAGATGGAGGAGAAAGACTTGGAAGAACAATAACAGGATATAGAGAAAGATATTTTTTACCGGATAAAAGAAATCAAAGTGTTATTTTTAGTTATAAGCCTAAAGAAGGGGTAAAAGAACATATTTATGAAAAATTAAAAGATATATGTGTAAGCATGAAAGCAGAAGATTATTTAAAACTTCCAGATAGGATAAATAATATAATAAAAATTAATTTATCAAAAGCAGCAATGAATAAGTACAAGCAGCTAGAAAGAGATTTACTTCTTCCATTTAAAGATTCAGATGTAGTTGCAAATAATGCTGCTGTACTTACAAATAAGTTACTTCAAATGGCAAATGGTGCTGTATATGATGAGAATGGTGATGTTTTAGAAATTCATGATGAAAAACTTAAAGCTTTAGAGGATGTTATTGAAGCTGCTAATGGAAAGTCAGTACTTATATTTTATTCCTATAAACATGATAGAGATAGGCTTCAGAAATATTTTAAAGCAAAAGAATTAAAAACATCAGAGGATATTAAAGCTTGGAATAGAGGAGAAATTCCTATAATGTTAGTGCATCCAGCATCAGCAGGACATGGACTTAATCTTCAGGCAGGAGGAAATATAATAGTTTGGTTTGGACTTACCTGGAGCCTAGAACTTTATCAGCAAGCTAATGCCAGATTATATAGGCAAGGACAAAAACAAAATGTAATAGTGCATCATTTAGTAGCAAAAGGAACTATGGATGAAGATGTAATGAAAGCACTTCAAAATAAAGAAGTAGGACAGGAAGCACTACTTCAGGTGGTAAAAGCAAGACTTAATAATATAAAGTGACGAGGAGGAATACACATGAAACTTGTTTATATATGCTCTCCACTTAGGGGATATGTTGAAAAGAATAAAGAACGTGCAAATAACTATTGTCACTTTGCTGTAAAAGAAGGGGTACTGCCACTTGCACCACATACAATATTTACACAGTTCCTTGATGATGATATTGAAGAAGAACGCAAAAAAGGAATGAATCTCGGACTTGAACTTTTAAAGCATTGTGATGAATTATGGGTCTTTGGAAATATGATATCTGATGGGATGAAAAGTGAAATTAAAATAGCTGAAAAACTTGAAATGCCTATAATAAGATTTAGCTTTGATTGTAAAAGAATATAGAGCTAGTTTAGGAGGGTTGTTATGGAAACCAGAGAATATGTGGAATATCTTTTGAAAAATTATCATCAAATAAAAAAGGAAATAGAGCAATTGATACTTTTATTAGAATCACCCATGTATGATTCAGAAGAGGAAACTATAGAAGGGTTAACATTCACAGCTCCACAGGGAGAAAGAGTAAATACAAGTGCCATTTCTGATAAAACATCAAAAATTGCTTTGGTTTATAAAGAAGTTAATGCAAAGCAAAGAACAGCAGGAAGAAAAGATATTGAAAAAATTATAAAAACTAATCAGTTTGAACTTATGAAATTAGAAAATTCAATAGAATGTTTAGATAAAACACTACAAGAAGTTATTAAAAAAATATACATTGATAAAAATAAAAGAGCTGATATCTGTAAGACATTATTTATTAGTGCCAATACTTTAAATAGATATAGGAAAAAAGGAATAGATGAAATAGTAGAGATATTTAAAACTTATAGGTTAGCCATTTAGAAGTGGTTAGCCTTTTGTTAAGTAATTCGTAAATGTATAATAATTTAGGTCAGAACAGGGTAAGTTAGGATAAGTTAGATTAATGAAAAATAGAGATAACAATAGAAAAATTAAGCTATTAATAGTTTATCAGAATATTTACCGTTAAATAGGTTAAGATAGAATTGACTTAGAGATGACTTAGGAGTAATATAGCTAATAAATGAGGAGGTAGAATTTATGAAAAAAAGATTTCAAATAACTCTTGCAATGATGGACCCAAAACCGGATATTACTATTGATTTTACGACTGAAGATTTAACAAATGATATTTTAAATGCACGAGACAATTTTAACATATATCATAAGGGTAAGCAAAAGCTTGAAATTATAAATATAAGTAAAGCTATGATAAACGTGGAGTTAGAAATAGAGGTTGAAGATGGAGAAGAAATAGAGCTTTACAGAAAGGTAGGTTTATTCTCAAGGCGTTTGCACAATAAGTTTGGATGGGAGCAGTACTCAAATACTCCAAACCGACTTTTAACTATTGTTTCTTCAAGGGAAGTGGATTTATCGTCTGATATTAGTATATCAGAAGTAAGAGGTGAAACAGAAGCTACACAATCTTTAAAAACTGGAGCAATACTGGATATGAAGAAAGAAAAGTTACGTTATTTATATGCCCAAAAGAGATATGTGGAGCTACAGATTCAAGAGTTGGAACAACAAGGAGTTAGCATTGAATAGATATTAAAATAATGAATGGAGGTATAAATATGAGTGCAACATTTTCTTACTCAACAGCAATAGCATTTACTGCAGCAGAGATTAATAAACTTAACAATTTAGTTCAGAGGATGCAAAAGAGAGCAACTAATAGTACTACAACTATTAGTGTTGTGAATAATTGGAGTATTACAATCAATAGTGTAGATATTTGGCTAACGTATAATAATAGCTGCAATATGAGATCTTCAATTAAAGGAGCATTGAATAAAGCTGTTGGAGCAAAAAGACTTCAATAGAATAAATAAAAATTAATTAAGCTTAAATTTAAAATTTGTCAATGGATTTAATATAAGTTGATTGCAATATGATATTAAGTTGGCTCTAAGTTGAGAGTAAACTGATAGTATTTCTATGTTATAATATAAACTGTAGAAAGATATAAAAAGACAAGAATAGCCTTGAGAGATAAAACTCTTAGGGCTTTTATTATACAAAAATTAAGGCTTCAGACTTATGTCCTGAGGTCTTTGCTATTGTTGGAGGAATTATGAATAAATGCAGAAGATGTGTATGGAGTGACAAAATAAGCAGTAATCTTATATTTTGTATGTTCCCAGGATGTATAAGAAAAAGTAAGAGGGTTAATAAAAATGATAGACCTAGAAAAAATATATAATCTTTGTAATAACTTTGAAATGTGTAATAGATCTATTGCTATTAAAAAACTTATTGCGAGAGGTATTAATAAAAATAATGCTATTAGGTATTACAATATTTGGAGGAGACATTACCTAGAATCAAGTAGAGATGATTTAAGGTTAACAGGGATTTTTATAAAGCAAGGCAGAAATCAAAAAAGCCTTGAAGAATGTTCTTATAAAGAAAGGCAAAGATATTTAGAAGCTTTAAATAAGAAACAGTTAATTAAAATAACACAGGCTGTACTTAAATGAGTAGAGGTGAAAGTCGTGCCATTTAAACATCAAAGACCTTGTAGTTATCCAGAATGCCCTGAACTTACAAGTGAAAGATACTGCAGTAAACACCGAAAGAAAATAGATAAAAACTACAGTAAGACAAGCAGACCTTTTAAGAAACTTTACAACAGTAGATGGAGAAAGCTTAGAAAACAATTTTTGAAAGAGCATCCTCTTTGTGAAGAATGTAAAAGAGAAGGAATAGTTACTGTCGCAGAAGTAGTAGATCATGTTATACCTCACAAAGGTAATGAGAAACTTTTCTGGGATGAGAGCAACTGGCAATCTTTATGTAAGCATCATCATGATGTTAAGACTGCAAAGGAAGATGGTAGGTTTGGAAACAAGAATAAAGTTTATTCTTATTAAGTTATCAACAGAAACTTGTTTACAACCTGTGGACAACCTGTTGATAATTTCTGAAGAGGTAGGGGGTATAATTTCCTCTGGAGCTGTGCCGGAAAGGCCGGGTGGCCCCCTTCGTGTGAAAAATCGCAAAATTCCATAGGGGGGTATAGGCTAAAAATCAAATATAAAAAATGCTGAATTTTAAAGGAATTACAGAAAGTTTTGCACCTTAAGAAGTTAAATGAAAAATATACTTTTTAAGGTGTTTTCTATTTGCTTTTAAGGAAGGTGATAATTTGGAGATCCAAAAGGTATCTGTTAAAAAGCTTAATCCAGCTAAATATAATCCAAGAAAAGATTTAAAGCCGGGAGATCCTGAATATGAAAAACTTAAAAGATCGATTGAAACCTTTGGATATGTAGAACCTGTAATTTGGAATAAAAAAACAGGTAATATTGTAGGGGGACATCAAAGATTTAAAGTTTTAAAACAGGAAGGTGCGAAGGAAATTGAATGCGTTGTTGTTGATATAAGTCCGGATGAAGAGAAAGCTCTAAATGTAGCTCTTAATAAAGTAAGTGGAGAATGGGATATGCCAAAGTTAGCTGATATTTTAGATGAACTTGATAAATCTATGTTTGATATCTCTCTTACAGGATTTGACGCAGCAGAGATAGAAGATTTATTTTCTAAAGTCCATGATAAAGATGTCAGTGACGATAACTTTGATGCAGATAAAGCTCTTGAAGAAATAGAAGAACCTATAACAAAAGCAGGTGATCTGTGGATTTTAGGAAAACACAGGTTAATATGTGGTGACAGCACGGAAACTTCTGATGTTGAAAAGCTTATGAATGGAAAGAAAGCTAATCTATGTGTTACAGATCCACCGTACAACGTTAATTATTCAGCAGGAAAAGAAAATGAGAGAGTTATAAAAAATGACAGTATGGATGATAAGAGTTTTCATGAATTTTTATTGGCTGCTTTTAAAAATATCTATTCAGTATTGGATGATGGTGCAGGAGCGTATATTTTCCATGCGGATACAGAAGGATTGAACTTTAGAAAGGCTTTTAGAGAATCTGGATTTCATCTTTCAAGCGTATGTGTTTGGGTAAAGCAGTCATTGGTTTTAGGAAGAAGTGATTATCAATTCCAGCATGAGCCTGTACTTTATGGATGGAAACCAACAGGGAAGCATAGATGGTATTCAGACAGAAAACAGACAACTGTATGGAACTTTGATAGACCGAGCAAAAGTCCAGATCATCCAACAATGAAGCCGATACCATTAATAGCATATCCAATTAAGAATAGCAGCATGGCAAACTGTATAGTATTTGAACCTTTTGCAGGAAGTGGATCTACTTTAATTGCCTGTGAACAAACAGATAGGATATGTTATGCTGTAGAACTTGATGAAAAATATTGTGATGTTATTGTAAAAAGATATATAGAAACTGCTGGAGATGAAGGAGTTTTTCTAATTAGAGATGGCAAAAAGATAGATTATAAAAATGCAATTAAAAGTGAATAAAACCCTTGCTATTACTGTGCTTTAGAGTGATATATAGTATAACAAAAAAGCACATGGAGGAAAACAAAATGAAAGCATTGTTTGGAAGAAAGGTTTTAAATTTAAAGGAACTTGAGGAATTTACAAAAGAAGCTAAAAAGGATGGAATGAAAGGAACAGCTTATGAAGTTGTAAAAGAAATAGAATTGAGTGATGTTGAATTTAAGCAATTTGTGAAGGAACTTTGGAAGGATCGAACATGGATATCAGAAGAAGATGGTGGTTTCAACGAAAAAGATGAGTTGAGATGCATAAGAGTAAAAAATACAAAAACAAATAAAAGCATTCTGGTAGATTCAGAAGGATATACATACCCAAGATATACAGCCATAGAAAAATAAAAAGCCTGAAGAGGCTTTTTTTAGTGTACAAATTTAACTGCTGCTAATGTAAAAATTATAATTGCTGAAATAGTTACAAGAGTATCTATTCTTATAAAGCTTGATTTTTTCATTGATATCACCGCCTTGGTACTCATATTAGCCTTTATTTAAAGAAAATAAACCTTCATAAATAACTTGATATATCCGTGCTTTAGAGTGATATATGTAATAACAAAAAAGCACAGGAGGTAATTGATTTGGATAGAAAAGAAACTGTAAAAATATTAGGTGAGCATTTTGGGGTGAAACCAGAATATATGGGAGCACCAAGCTTTGCTTACCAAATACAAACATCAGGAGGAATTATAACTATCGATAAAGATGGTAAAATTAAAAACTCAAAAGGTGTTGAAGTAGAACTTGAAGAATTGTTAAATGATTTTCAAGAAGAAAGTATAAAAGCAGAGACTGAGCATTCAGAAATTATATTCTCAATAGCTGAACATACAGGAATTAGTTTAAGAAATTTAATAAATATGGTAAGTAGCAAGCAGACTCTTATAAAAAAGGCACTAGGCATTGAAACAGAAATTGTCACAAAAGAATTTGTGGAAGGTATAAATAGCATAAGGATTGCGAGCATTGAAGATTTTAAAACAGCAGTTTTAGAAATTGGAGCAGAAAAGTGTCCCGGTATTAGTTTTGATTTTGAAAAAGAAACTTTAGAATTTAAATTTATAAAAGGAATTGAGAATGCTGAAATTGCTGACCAATTTGTTGAGGCACTTAATGAAAGTTCAAAGAAGTTTAAACACTCTTCTCCAAAGGAAAGGCAAACGGATAATGAAAAATATACCTTTAGAACTTGGCTTTTAAGGCTTGGATTTATAGGAGATAGGTATAAAGAGGCAAGAAATCAATTACTTAGTAAGCTAGATGGTAACAGTGCTTTTAGAAAAGTTGTTAAGGAAGAGGGGAAAATAATAAATGGATAAGTTTTTTACTCAAAAAACCTGTAGCCGTTGTGGTGGAAGTCTTAAAAATGGTAGAACAATGTCCATGTATAATCAGGATTGCATATGCTTAAGCTGCAAAGATAAAGAAAGAAGACGTAGTGATTACAAAGAAGCTGTAGAAACTGAACATGAGGAGATTAAGAAAGGAAATTACAATTACAAAGGTATAAAAGGCTAAAATATGATAAGGGGTCTACAAGTGTAGGCTCTTTTTTTTAATGGAGGAGGTGAAACCATGGCGACAAGAGGAAGAAAACCAAAACCAACAGCTCTAAAGGTTCTTGAAGGGAATCCAGGAAAAAGACCATTAAATATAAATGAACCAAAACCCGAAAAGAAAGCTCCAAAATGTCCGTCATGGCTTGAACCAGAAGCTAAAAAAGAATGGAGAAGGATGACAAAGACATTAGAGAAAATAGGTGTACTTACAAAAGTAGATGCGGCTGCTTTTGCTGGATACTGCCAAGCTTATGCAAGGTGGAAGGAAGCAGAAGAATTTTTAACAAAACATGGTACTATTTTTAAAACGCCATCAGGATATATTCAACAGGTGCCGCAGGTTTCTATTGCTCAAACCTATCTTAAAATTATGAAAGATTTTTGCTCTGAATTTGGATTAACACCATCATCCCGTACTAGGATTAGAGTAGGTACAGAAACAGGTAAAACGGATGATCCTATGGAAGACATTCTAAGGATGGTGTGAAGATGTTTGACGAAAAGAAAGCAGAAAAGGTAGTAAAGTTCATAAATAATCTTAAGCACACAAAGGGTGTGTGGCATGGAGTTCCCTTTGATTTATTACCCTGGCAGGATAAAATTATTAAAGATATATTTGGAACAGTTAAGGATAATGGCTATAGAAAATACAATACAGCTTATGTAGAAATTCCAAAGAAAAATGGGAAAAGTGAAATTGCCGCAGCTATAGCTCTTTATCTTACCTGTGCAGATAATGAATGGGGTGCAGAAGTCTATGGCTGTGCCGCAGATAGGCAACAGGCATCTATAGTTTTTGATGTGGCAGTAGATATGGTGGATCAATGTCCGGCACTTAAGAAAAGAATAAAGCCTATAATATCTCAAAAGAGATTAGTGTATATGCCGCTTGGAAGCTTTTATCAAGTCTTGTCCTCGGAGGCTTTTTCAAAACATGGACTTAATGTTCATGGAGTAATTTTTGATGAGTTACATGCACAACCTAATAGAGAATTATATGATGTTATGACAAAGGGCAGTGGCGATGCAAGAATGCAGCCGCTGTTCTTTTTAATTACAACGGCTGGAACAGATAGAAATTCTATATGCTATGAGGTACATCAAAAGGCAGAGGATATTTTAAGAGGTAAGAAAATTGATAAAACCTTTTATCCAGTAATTTATGGTACTGCAGACAACGAAGATTGGGGAGATGAAGCTAATTGGTATAAAGCGAATCCTTCTCTTGGATATACAATACCTATTGAAAAGGTTAGGGATGCTTTTAATAGTGCAAAGGAAAATCCAGCTGAAGAAAATATATTCAGGCAGCTTAGACTTAATCAATGGGTTAAACAATCTGTAAGATGGATGCCTATGGATGTTTGGAACAAGTGCTCTTTTGAAGTTAATATTGAAAAACTTAAAGGTAGAGAATGTTATGGCGGCTTGGATCTTTCAAGTACTAATGATATTACTGCCTTTGTTTTAGTGTTTCCACCAATAACTGAGGATGATAAATATTATGTTTTACCTTTCTTCTGGATACCAGAAGATAACTTAAAATTAAGAGTAAAAAGAGATCATGTTCCCTATGATGTATGGAAAAAGCAAGGTTTTCTTGAAACTACAGAAGGAAATGTTATTCACTATGGCTTTATTGAAAACTTCATAGATGAACTTGGAACACAATTTAATATAAAAGAAATAGCCTTTGACCGCTGGGGAGCTGTGCAGATGGTTCAAAACTTAGACGGCTTAGGTTTTACTGTAGTTCCTTTTGGACAAGGATATAAAGATATGAGTCCACCAACAAAAGAGCTTATGAAAATAACTCTAGAACAGAAAATAGCTCATGGAGGGCATCCAGTTTTAAGTTGGATGATGGATAACATATTTGTGAGAACAGATCCAGCTGGAAATATAAAGCCGGATAAAGAAAAGTCTACTGAAAAAATAGATGGAGCTGTAGCTTTAATAATGGCTCTTGATAGAGCAATAAGACATGAATCTAAAGAATCAGTTTATGAAAAAAGAGGAATGAGAAGTTTACTTGATTAGGAAGTGATGTTTTGAAATTTATAGATAGATGTAAGCTTTTTTTAACTCCACAGAATGCATTATTTGAAGTCCTGCAGAAATATTCTCAGGATTTTTTAGCTGGTGAAGATGTTCCTACAGCAGATAATTCAACCATAGATGCTAATACAGCTATGAGTTTTACAGCAGTTTTTGCTTGTAACAGGGTACTTTCAGAAACCCTTGCTAGTTGTCCTATATTTTTATATGAAAAAGACAGTAAAGGCAATAGAGTTCAAGTTACAGATGCTCCAGAATATCAGCTGATGCATTATACACCAAATCCAGAAATGACACCGGGGCAGTTTAAGGAAACAGGAATGAGTAATATGAACTTAGGTGGAAACTTTATAGCTCAAAAGGTATTTAATCTTCATGGTGATTTATTAGAACTTAGACCTATTTTATGGAACAGAGTAAGGATTGATATAGATAAAGACACAGGTAGGCTTCTTTACTTTATTGATGGTAAAACTGAGCCGAAGACAAGAGATGAAATACTGCATATACCGGGGTTAACTTTGGATGGCTATATAGGAGTAACACCTCTAACTTATGCGGCGTTAACTATTGATATTGGATTATCTCAAGACAAATTTGAAAGAAATTTTTATCTTAATAGGGCATCGACAAGTGGAATATTTCAGTATCCTAATGAACTAGGGGACGAAGCTTTTAAGAGATTAAAAAAGGACATAAAGAAAAATTATACAGGGCTTTCCAATGCAGGAGTACCAATGATTCTTGAAGGTGGAGGTCAATTTAAAGAAGTTACTATGAAACTTACTGATGCACAATTTTTAGAATCCAAGAGATTTAGGATAGAAGATGTATGTAGAATATTTAGAATACCACTTCATTTGGTACAAGATTTAACAAGATCAACCAACAATAACATAGAACACCAAAGTCTTGAATTCATTGTTTATACTATGCTCCCTTGGTTTAAAAGATGGGAAGAAAACTTGAATTTGCAGCTGCTTTCAAATGAATCAAAAAGGAAAAATAGATATTTCGAGTTTAAGGTGGATGCACTTTTAAGAGGAGATGCCCAGACGAGAGCTTCAGCTTATGCACAGGGAAGACAATGGGGTTGGCTTAGTGTAAATGATATAAGAAGACTTGAAAATATGGACCCAATTGAAAATGGAGATATATATTTACAGCCTTTAAATATGAGTGAAGCAGGTTCTGCTGATACAGAAAATGAGAGCAAAGAGCTATCAGAAAAAATATATGAAATGATTTCAAAGGGTGGTGAAAAGCATGAGCAAAGGTAAAAAGTTCTGGAAGTTTAATGCAAAAGAAAATAGTGATGAAGGAGAGCTCCTTTTATATGGGGATATAAGTGACTCAACTTGGTGGGGAGACGAAATTACACCTAAAAATTTTAAGGAAGAATTAGATTCACTTGGAGATATTAAAACCTTAAATGTTTATATAAACAGCGGCGGCGGTGATGTGTTTGCAGGACAGGCGATATATTCAATGCTAAAAAGGCATAGTGCAACAGTTAATGTTTATGTGGATGGACTTGCAGCGAGTATAGCCTCAATAATTGCTATGGCAGGGGACAATGTTAAAATGCCTAAAAATGCAATGCTTATGGTTCATAATCCTTGGTCTTTTGGTATGGGTAATGCAAATGATTTTAGAAAACTAGCTGATGATCTGGATAAAGTAAGAGAAAGCATGATTTCAGTATATGAAGATAAAACAGGGATGGAAAAAGAAAAGATAGTTGAACTGATGGATGCAGAAACATGGATGACAGCGGAGGAAGCAGTAGAATTTGGTTTTGCAGATGAAATTGAAGAAGAAAAACAAGTAGCAGCTTCGTTGAATAATAGAATATTTGCTATTAATGGATTAAAGGTTGATATTACTAGATATAAAAATCTTCAAGTAGGCAAAATTCAGTTTAAAGAGTCAATTCCAAGTGAAAGTAAAATTAATAAGCTTAAAGAACAGCCTGTTAACATAGAAGAAATTAAAGAAAAAGTTACAGACAATAATAAAAATCCAATAGCTAAGGATGAAAAGCAGGTTCCTATAGATTTATATAAAAAGTTAAATGAAATTCATGAGAGGAGATTTAATATATGAGTTTAAAAGAAATATTAAAACAAAAACTTGATTCACAAGCAGCTATAGTACAAGGTGCAATTGATGCAGCAAGAGCAATGAATGAAGAGGAGCAAAAGTTATATGATGATTTAGAGGTAGAAATTAAAAATCTTGAAAAAACAATAGAAGCAGAAGACAAGCTGAAAGAAAGAGAAAAGCTTAATAAGACACCAGTCAATGAACCTATATATGCTAAACCTAAAGATCCTAATGAAAAGAAATGGAAAGGCGGCATGGGAGAATTTCTTCAAGCTGTAGCAAAGGCATCTTCACCCGGTGGAATAATGGATAACAGACTCATATATCAAAATTCAGCATCGGGTTTGAATGAAAGTGTAAGTTCTGAAGGCGGCTTTATGCTGGAAAATGATTTTATACAGGAAATGTTTGATGTTATGATGTCCGAAAGCCAGGTTGCAAACAGAATAAGGATGATTCCAATTGGTGCAAATACAAATAGACTAAGAACTCTTGGTATTGATGAAACTAGCAGAGCAAATGGAAGCAGATGGGGCGGCGTTCAAGCTTATTGGATAGCTGAAGCAGAAACTGTTACAAAGTCAAAGCCTAAGTTTAGAGAAATTGATATGGCACTTCAGAAATTACTGGCACTTTGTTATGTTACAGATGATTTACTTCAAGATGCAACGGCACTTGAAGCCATAGTAAAGCAAGCATATGCAGATGAAATGAGTTTTAAGATTGATGATGCAATTATAAATGGTAGTGGTGTTGGAATGCCACTTGGAGTATTAAATTCAGATGCACTTGTAACTGTAGCAAAAGAAAAAGATCAAGCTGCAGGAACTATAAAGTATGAAAATATACTTAAAATGTGGAGTTCAGTACCTGCAAGGCTTAGAGCAAATGCTGTGTGGTACATTAATCAAGAAATAGAACCACAACTTTATACTATGGCACTTAATATAGGAACAGGAGGAGCACCTGTATTTCTACCTTCTGGAGGAGCTTCAAGTTCACAGTACAGCACTCTTTTAAACAGACCAATAATTCCTATAGAGCAGTGTTCTCCATTAGGTAAAAAGGGAGATATTATCCTTGTAGATCCTACGCAGTATATTGGAATAGATAAGAAAGCACCAACAGCTGATGTATCAATACATGTAAGATTTTTGTATGATGAGCAGGTGTTTAGATTTATTTATAAATTCAATGGTGCTCCGTATAGAAGTAAGCCTATTACACCTTATAAAGGTGCTAGTTCTTTGAGTCCATTTGTTACTTTAGGAGATAGATAGAAATTGTAGTTATATACTGAGATCTGATATAATGTTTATAAGTAATATTAGGATACTATAAAAAATTGAAATTTTACTGTAATGGTGATGGAGATTAGTATAATGAGCAAAAAAAGTTTTAAGATTATTATGAAAGATTCAGAGGTTTGTCAAAAGGTTGAATATCTAAGAAATGCTCTTCTTATAAAAGGTTGTCATCTTTATGAGCGATATAAACAATTTCAAAACATAAGTATTGGTGAAGCTGCAATTAAAGAAGTAAGAAACAAAGAATATGGGAGAGACCCCAAAAATAGACCGGCTATCGCAATATTAGAAGTTATATTATCAAGAAGAACCAATTATACAGGGTTTGTGGAACCACATATTAGGAAACTTGAGAAGGATGCTGATTTAAATACGTTTAATGATTTAAAGAGAATAGTAGGCACTTTGAGTAAAGAAAGTTTTTTAAAATATTGGAATTATCATTATGAAGAAAAGTATAATATCCTTAAAGAAATGTTGATTTCTATAGATAAGTTAAGAGAAAAGTATAAGAATATTAGTACAGACTATGAACTATTAAACACATGGGGAAAAACTGTAGAAATAGAAAATATTCATAAAGATATTTTTGGAAGAATTTATGGAGTGGGTATAGCTACGATTCAACATCTAAGAATGAATTTTGGTATTGATACAATAAAACCTGATTTAAGAGTAGGTCAAGTTTTGAAAAAACAATTTTTATTAAATGTTAGCAATAAGGCACATATAATTAAATACATGGAAGAAATCTCAAAAATCACAGGGTATAAAATGTTAGAGCTAGATCAGATTTTTGTAAACTATGGCTCTGGCTATTATAGAGAAGATACCAACAGCGATATGGGCAAAAATGATGTGTTAAAAACAAATAATAATAAGTTAAAGTTTAAAGATGAAAAATTAGATGATAAAGTAACAAAACATTACCTTGAAGGTGTATCAAATAGTTTGACTTATTTGGATTTTGAACAATTGAACAATAATCACATTAAAAACTTTGAAGGTACCTCACTTGATATATTAAATTATTTACTAGAAAATACTAATAGAATAAATAATGAGCTAATGAAAGAATATAATATTGATTCAATAGGCAATGATATACTATTAAAGAAAAGAAAGTATAATGAGGTTAATGTAAATTTTAATGACAATGGTATAAAGCGTTATGGATATAAGAATATAATGACTATATGGCCTACAAAGGCAGGAGTTAGGCTAATAATTACTGGTAAGATGAAAAAAGAGTGTACATTTCATTCAGTATATGAAGTTAGAAAATTTGGAATTTTGAACATAATAGAGTGGAAGTTAAAAGTTATGTATGGAGTAATTAAGAAAGATTCTTAACATATATAATAAGAATAGACTACTAGCAAATTTGTTTTATGTCTATAGAACAATATATCTTTAAATGATAATAAATTTTGTAAGGCGGCCTTAGTGCTGCCTTAGCTATTTGAAGGAGGAAAATGAATTATGGCATTAATCGAAAAATATAAATTAATACAAGCATTTGAACCAAGGACAACAAATGCCGCAATAACAAGTAATTATGTAACTTTAAAGAATGCTGTTACAGCAACAGTTGTTGTAAATTTAGCCCAATCAGCTGGTCATGCAACACAAATTTCTTTATATCAGGCACAGGATATAGAAGGGACAGGTGCAAAGCCTTTATCAAATGATGTTCCTGTACTTGCAAATGAAGATGTTGGGGCAAGTGATACATTAGTAAGGCAAGCAGATGGAGTAAGTTATACTGTAGCAAATACTGCAAAGAATAAACAGGTGATATTTCATATTGATCCAGCTAAACTTGATATAAATAATGGATTCACTTGTTTAAATGTGAGGATTGGAGCTAGTTCACAGGCTACAAACTTTGCAAGTGGTGAATTTATATTGGAGAACAAATATGCGGAGGATGAAAAAAATTAGATATTAGTTGATTAAATTTGAGAGCCACTTAAGGCTCTTTTGTTTTTGGGGTGATCTTATGGCATTAAAAATTATAATACCACCTGCAGCTGAACCTATAACTTTGGAGGAAGCAAAACAGCATTTAAGAGTAACCGGAAGTGATGATGATATTATTTTGCTCAGTATGATCAAGCAGGCTAGAGAGTTTTGTGAGGACTTTCAGAATAAGAAATATATTACACAAACTTTAGAAATGGTATTAGATTCTTTCCCAAATGATAATTATATTTCATTTGATAATTGTTCACCAGTTCAAAGTGTAGAAAGTGTAAAATACTATGATGTAAATGGAAAGGAGTTTGTATTTGATGTTGCTAACTATATTGTTGATACAGATAGCTTTGTTAACAGAATAGTTCTTGGATACTGCAAATTATGGCCAACAATAGCATTACAAACTGTTAATGCTGTAAGGATTAGATTTACAGCTGGCTTTGGAGACAAACCAGAAAATGTAGCTGAAACGGTTAAATGGGCAATGATCCTTCACATGAGACTTCTTTATGACGATTATAAGCCTGATGAAAGAACAAAAGTTGAAGAAGCAAGGAATTCATTATTGAGTATGAATAGAGTGATACCAGTATGAGAACGGAAGAATTGAAACACAAAATAACCTTTCAGAAACTTACAACAACTACAAATGATAATGGATTTGAAGTTGAAGTATGGGAGGATTACTCAACTGTTTGGACAGCGGTATCAAATCTGATTGGAAGAGAATATTTTGCAGCTGCAGCTGTGCAAGCAGAGAAAACTGTTAAGTTCACTATAAGGTATCTACAAGGTATAACAGATGATATGAGGATATTATTTGAAGATAAACAGTACAGTATAACTTTCATAGATAATATCAAATATAGAAACAAATATATAGAAATAAAGGCTTTGGAGGTTGAGAATAGTGGCTAATTTTTAAGTCTCATTATAACTCACAATACTGAATCACAGTAGATAAATCATACTACTTTAATTACTTGTGGAACTTTTTATTAAGGAGTATGATGAAAAAAAAGGAGAATTTGTTACTATGAAAGTTAATGCTGAGGCTTTTAAAAAAGAGCTTACAAAAATATTTGAAAATACCAAAGAACAAGGTAAAGAATATGTAGATGTTAATTCAGGTGATTTGCATAGACAAGTTGGCGGTTATCCAGGATCAAATCATAGAATGCCTACTTGTTGTGGTGTAATGAAAAGTATGATGAGATCAAAAGATAAAGTATTAGAAAAACCGCCTTTAGGAAAAGGAGCATCGCTAGTAATAAGATATTTTCTTAAATAGTTTAATAAATAAGCTTTAAGTGCAGTAATATGCACTTTTTTTCTGCGAAAAAGCTTTATGTGGAGGTTGGAGAATAGTGGCTAATATAGAGCTTACAGGTGTTGATGAAATATTAAATAGACTTCAACAAATAGGTTCAAATGTAGGAAAGCTTGAAAATAAAGCACTGAAAAATGCTGCAGAACCCGTACTTGAAGATACAAAAGCAAATGTTCCTGTGAGGACTGGAAAACTTAAAAAAGGTCTTAAGATAACCAATGTAAAAAAGAAAGAGGGAATAAAATATATTCTTGTAGGTGTAGATAAAGGAGATAATTCAGAAGCTTTCTATGGAAAATTTGTGGAATTTGGAACTAGTAAGAGAGCAGCTCATCCTTTCTTACAGCCTGCGTATGAAAAGAATAAAAGTAGGATAAAAGAAATTATAGCTGAAACTCTAAAGCAAGGATTAAAGTGATAAACAAATTAGTAGTAGAAGCTTTAAAACCTCTTAAAGTACCTGTTTCATTTCAGAAATATAAGGGGAAAGAAAATACCTATATAACCTTTTTTAATTATCTAGAACAAGGAGAGCAGTATGCTGATAATGAAGAAAAAGCTACAGGTTTTTATATTCAGGTGGATGTATGGAGTAAAAATGATTATACAGAGCTTGTAGAAAAAGTAAAAAATGCTATGAAAGCCGCAGGGTTTATGAGAACTTCTGCGGCTGATTTATTTGAAAGTGATACTAAAATATATCACAAAGCAATAAGATTTTTTATTCAGATGGAGGGGGGACAGTAAGTTATGTCAGGAATAGTAAATAGTGCTCCTATAGGAGTAGAAAATTTAGTTTATGCAATTTTAACAGATGAAGTAGCTGCGGTTTATGATAAACCGGCTTTAATTTCACCAGCAATAAATGTAAAGATAAATCCAAAGAGTAATTCAGATACGTTATATGCTGATAATAGAGCCGTAGAAACAGCAACATCTTTAGGTGAGATAGATGTAGAAATTGAGACGCAGGATCTACCACTTGAAGTACAAGCAGAACTTTTAGGACACAAGATCGATTCGACAACTAAGGTAATGTGTTCAGATGTTCAAGATTCAGCACCATATGTTGCTGTAGGTTTTAAAATTAAAAAAGCTAATGGGAAGTATAGATATGTATGGCTTCTTAAAGGTAAATTTAGTGAACCGGAAGAAGAGCATTCATCACAGGAAGATAAAACAAAATTCCAGACACCTAAAATTAAAGGTACATTTGTTACAAGAACAGATGGTAAGTGGAAATATACAGCTGACGAAGATAGTGGCTTTACAGGTGGAGCTGTATGGTTTGGCAGTGTGTATAAACCAATAAGTATACCAGCGGCACCAACTAATCCAATACAGGATGATACAGCTAATACTTTTGGATGGACTAATGTTAGTGGATATGATAAAGCATCAGATTATGAATACAGCACAGATGGTGGGGCAACATGGTCAGCAGTAACAGCAAATCCACAAAGTGTTGGAAATAGTAGCTATGCTATAGGAAAAGTACAGGTAAGAGTAAAGGCAGATATAGAAGCTAACAGATCAGCAGGATTAGTATTAAGTTCAACTTCAGCATATACTGCAGGTTAATTTATGGAGGGTAAAATTTATGGAGATAGTATTGAATAATAAAACTTATGTAATGCCTAAAGTTAAAACAAGGATGCTTAGAAAGGCTATTGAAATTAATGAAAATATAGATTTTAGTAACATGAAGACAAAAGATTTAGATGGACTCGTGGATTTTATAGTAGATTTATATGGTAATAAGTTTACCAGAAATAATTTTTATGATGGTTTAGATGCAGATAAGCTTATAGGAACCCTTAATAACAGTATAAATGGAATAGTAGGAAACTTAGGAAATAAGTTAAAGGAATTCCCAAACAAGTAAGCGGAGGTAGTGATGAAAAGCTATCTCCGCTTGATTTTATAAAGGAGATTTATTCTAAGCTTTTAGAACAGGGATGGACACTAAATGATGTTGATGAAATGGATATATTTTATTACTTTGATATCTTGATTTATAGGGCAAATAAGAAATATAAGCAAAATTTAGATGCTGTCTTAAATATATTGTAAAGAAGGTGAGAGAGTGGCAGAAGAACTTGGAAGTTTAGCTGTAAAAATAGGTTTAGATTCAAGTGGTTTTCAAAATGGTATAAGCAGTATTAATAGAAATCTTAGAGTTCTTGACAGCGAGTTTAAAGCTAACACAGCAGCCCTTGGAGAAAATGCAAAAGGACTTGAGGGGCTTAAATTAAAGTCAGAAAGTCTTTCTAAACAAATGGAACTTCAAAAGCAAAAAGTAAGTACGCTAGAACAAGCTTATACTAAAAGTGCTGAGACAAAAGGAAAAGACAGTAAAGCAACACAAGACCTTGAGATAAAATTGAATAAAGCGAAACAGGCTCTCTCACAGATGGAAAATGAACTTTCTAAGGCAAACAAAGAGATAGAACTGCAAAGCAGCAAGTGGGGTACTCTTGGGAAAAGTTTTGATACCCTTGGAAATAAGATAAAACCAATAGGTCAATCAATATCTGGTGTAGGTCAAAAGTTGACACTAGGAATAACCACACCTTTGATTGGAATAGGTACTGCCGCTGTAAAAACAGGAATGGATTTTGAAGCACAGATGAGTAGGGTTAGTGCCATAAGCGGTGCTACCGGAAGTGACTTTAAAAAATTAAACGATCTTGCATTGAAGCTTGGTGCGGACACTGCATTTTCAGCAGGTCAGGCAGCAGAAGGTATGGAAAATTTGGCTTCAGCGGGTTTTAATACAAATGAAATTATGGAAGCTATGCCAGGGATGCTTGATTTAGCTGCAGCAGGAGGTGTAGAAATATCAGAAGCTTCTGATGTTGCAGCTTCTGCCCTTAGAGGTTTTGGACTTGAAGCAAGTCAGGCGGGGCATGTATCAGATGTACTAGCACAGGCAGCTAGTGCTACAAATGCTGGAATATCGGATATGGGTTCGGCCTTAAAGTATGCAGCACCTCCAGCTCATGCACTTGGGTTAAACATAGAAGAAGTAAGTGCGGCTATAGGTATAATGAGTAATGCAGGTATTAAAGGTGAAACAGCAGGAACTACTTTAAGAGGAGCATTAACCAGACTTGCAAGTCCATCAAAAGAAGCAGCTACATTAATGGAGCAACTTGGATTTCATGCTTTTGATGATCAGGGCAAAATGTTTTCATTGTCACAAATAGTAGCTAATTTACAAAATAGCATGAAAGGACTTTCAGATGAAGAAAAACAAAATGCCATAGCAACTATATTTGGACAGGAAACCATGTCAGGTATGCTTACTCTGATACAGGCCGGTCCTAAACAATTAGATGATCTTACCAATAGTTTTAAAGCAAGTGATGGTGCCGCAAAGAAAATGGCAGGTACCATGCAGAACAATCTTAAAGGTTCTATTGAGCAGATGAAAGGATCACTTGAAACTGCCGGAATAAAGATAGAGCAGAGTTTGGCGCCACATATTAAGGTAATAGCTGACGGTATAACAGGGCTGGCTAATAAGTTTTCACAGTTAAGTCCAGCAGGGCAGCAATTTGCTTTAGTTATGGCTGGAATAGCAATAGTAATTGGACCGGCATTAGTTAGCATAGGTAATTTAATAGCTGCAATAGGTAACATATCAAAAGCATTTGGCACAGTATCAACTGCTATTGCTAATCTCGGAGGAATGTCGAAAATTTTAGGCACAATTTTTAATCCATGGGTAATTGGTATAGGAATAGCCGTACTTGCTGGATATGAAATTTATAAGCACTGGGACACTATTAAACAGGGGGCAAATGATTTATGGCTTAAACTTACAACTGTTTTTCAAGGAATCAAAACATCTATAAGTACTGCCTGGGAGAATGTAAAAACTTCAACATTAACTGCCTGGGAAAACTTAAAAAGCACTATAAGTAATGGCCTTAATAGTATAAAGAGCTTTTTAGAGCCAGCCTTAAATTTTTATAAGACCATATTTAAAAATACCTGGGATATTATAAAAAATATTGTTTTAGGTGCTGTACTTATAATTCTTGATATAGTTACAGGAAATTTTACAAAATTAAAATCAGATATAGAACACATATGGAATAATATAAAAACAGCACTAACGAATATATGGGAAACTATAAAAAACACAGCTGTAAGTGCCTGGACTAAATTGAAGGAAACTGTAATAAACCTTTGTAATAACATAAAAGAAATAGTACTTAACGTATGGAATTCTATTTTAACTTGGTTTTCAGAACTTCCAGGCAAGCTTTATAGTTATGGCTCAAGTATGTTCACAAGAATGAAGGATGGAGTAAATAGTACTATAGGAAGTGTAAGGAGCTCCATAGAAAGTGGTATAAATAATGCATTAGATTACCTGGCAAGTTTGCCGGGCAGGGCATGGAGCTATGGAGTAGACTTTGTACAGGGAATTGTAAATGGTATAAGATCTGCTGTGGGCAGAGTTGAAGATGCATTAAGTGCATTAGCAGCTAAAATAAGAAGTTATCTTCACTTTTCAGTCCCAGATGAAGGACCACTTACTGATTATGAAAAATGGATGCCGGATTTTATGGCTGGTTTAGCTGAAGGAATAAATAAGAGTAAACACATTGTTGCTGAAGCTGTAAATGGATTGTCATTAGATATGAAAGTAAACTCTAGTATAGGAGAAATAGCAGTACCCTATAGCAATAACCTAAAAGAAAATGAAAATTTAAAAAGTAGAAGTGGGATTATTTTGCATATAGAGAATTTTAATAATTATACTGAAAAAGATATAGAACAGCTTGCATATGAATTGGAATTTTACAGACAGAAAATTTCTATGGGAAAGGGAGGAGTTTAATATGCTTAGTTTTAACTTTGCTGGCAAGAATAGTTATGATGATTATGGTATTTTAATATCTCAAAGACCTAATCTTCCCTCTCCTAAACGTAGAGTAAATACAATAAATATTCCTGGAAGAAATTCTAATTTAAGATTTGATGAAAAGACCTATGATGATATAACACTAACCGTTGAGTGTTCGATAAAGAATAAAGAAAATATTGCAGATAAAATTGATGATATAAAAGTCTGGCTTTTTGAAGCAGGTGAAGGTGATTTGATATTTAGCTTCCAGCCAGATAAAAAGTATATTGCACAGGTAATAAATTCTATTGATTTTAAACAAGTTTACAAATATTTTAGTGAGTTTCCAATAATATTTAACTGCAGACCATTTAAGTATGCAGTAGAGAATGATATAGAGACTATAAATACTTCAGGTGCAAAAGTAACTAATCCTGGGACTATTGAAAGTGAGCCTGTAATAAGTATTTATGGTTCTGATGATATAGTTTTAAAAATAAATGGACAGCAGATAAGTCTTAAAGGTGTGTCTGAAAAAATTGTAGTGGATTCAGTTATACAGGATTGCTATGATGATGCCGGAAACAATTTAAATGGAAATATGTCAGGTGAATTCTTAAAAATGAAGCCCGGTAAAAATATTATAGAATGGAGTGGAAATGCTACTAAAGTTGAGCTTTTACCAAACTGGCGGTGGTTGTAATGATATTCATCTACGATAAGAAAACTACTAAAGGAGACTTTGATAACAATGGCCTTGGAATCTTAAGTGAAGCCATAAGCTGTTATATTACTGAAGAACTAAATGGCGATTATTCCTTAGAACTAGAGTATCCTGCTAATTCTAAAAAGTCGAAGTATCTGGTTGAATGGAATATTATTAAGGCAGAAGACCAGCTTTTTAGAATATATAAAGTGGAGAAAAGCAGTGATGGCAAAAATGTTATTAAGGTATGGGCAAAGCATATCTTCTATGACCTTTCCTATTATTTTATAGAAAATATGAAGGCTGAAAACTGCAGTGTAAAAACAGCCATAGAGAAATCTTTAGTAGGAGATTTGATAACCATATATACAGCAGACAGTGATATTATAACTGCAAATACAATTGATGTTGAAGAAAAGAATCCTGTAGAAGCCATATTTTCAATAATTAATATATGGGGCTGCGGTGAACTAAAAAGAGATAACTTTGATATTAAAATATTAAAAGCCATAGGAAAAGATGCAGGAGTATTGATTGCACAAGGTAAAAATATAGCAGGCTTGAAATTTAATATAGATACTACTAGTGTTGTAACCAAGCTTTATCCTGTAGGAAAAAATGGTATAAAACTTACTGAAAAATATATTAGTGTTCCCAACTGGAATAGTGATACGTATCCACCATTTCCTATTATAAAGAAGGTTGAATTTAAAGATGCTGGAGATGAAGTTACTTTAAGAGCACTTGCAAAAGAAGCTGCAGGTGTAATAGGTTTAAGCAGGGTAAATATCGATGTGGATTTTATTGAACTTAGTAAAACAAAGGAATATGAAAAATATAAGAATCTCCAAACAGTTAATATAGGAGATTCAGTTATAGTAAGGCATAAAGATTTTAATATTGATGTAAAAGTACCTGTAATTAAGGTAAAGAAAGACATTTTAAATTGTGTAAATATTAAAGTTGAACTTGGACAGCCAAAAGATAGCATATTAAAGCAACTAGATACAGCAAATATTAAGACTACATTAGATGAACTTGGAAATAAAGTAGCTGAATCCTTTAGTTCAATGCTTTATTATGCAAATCCAACAGCTTTAACTATAGGTACAGCATCAATTGAACCTGTATATTTAGGGATAACAGTAGTTGCAGATACAAATTTATCTATGAATTTTACTATGTACTGCACAGCCACCAATTCATGTACAATAACAATAGAAATTCAGCTAGATAACAAAGATATTCCATTTATGCCGAAGCAAAAATTACAGCAGGGGGATAACGTTATAGGTATACCTCTTGGAATTCCACAAGTTCAGCAAGGAGCACATTATATAGCAGTGTTTCTAAAAGTAGATACAGGTACAGTAAATATACCTATGTTTAATCTTCAATGCATGATTGATGGAAGAAATCTTCAGGGCGGTTTGAGTGCAGAACATCCACACGCAGAATGTTTTGAAAAACAAAAGCTTGTAAATATAAATGGTTTATATTTGAGTAAGGTAAAGAGTGATTATGTAAAAACGGAATTGCAAAGTCCTTTGACTTCAGTCTTAAGTGTTCACAAAATAGCAGATACGGTAGCAATTAGCAGTGGTAAGCAGATGAATACAAATCATGAAATTTCAATTAAAAAGTTAGGTGAAATCCTATATTTTATTCCAAAGTATAAATACAAATATTCAATAGATGATAATGTTTTAATTTTAGATGATGATGGACTTTACTTTAAAACAATTTATGATGGTACAGCAGTTAATGAAAGTATAGATGCAGGAAAGATGTATAGTTTTCAGCTGCTTGACAGCAGTAAGTTTGCAAGTATTGAAGAACTGGAGGTGAAATGATATGGGAGTATATAGTACAAATATAATTTTCCCAAAAGGAAGTAGCAGCATGACTTCAGTAAGCTCCCATAATGATGATACTACAGTTAAGTTCCCGGACATAGGTTTTGATTTTTTCTATAATGGGATAAATTGCAGGACTACCATTAATAGTAACGGTAATTCGTGGGTTGGATTTACAGGTTCAAGTGAGCAGCTTAAAATAAATAGAAGGGATGCAGGAGCAGATAATATTTATTATGCTAAAGAAACAGTAAATGATAAACCTACGTTTAGAATAAGGTGGGAAGGTCATCAAAGTTACAGCACCTGGGGGACTCTTAATTTGGTATGGGAGCTTATATTATTTAATGATAATGCCATGATACTTGTTATTGAAAAGATACCTAATACAGGCACAAATTCTTTTGAAAATCCTACACTAGGAACTACTGCTTTAACTCTTGAAAGTAGTAAATCCTATGCTTTTATTCCACAGCAGGATCAGGGGAAAGCATATGACATCAAAGAAGGTTCCTATATTCAGACTGATATAAAATATCTTATAGTAGATGGAAATGATATTAAGCACTGGGATACCACATCTTCAAGTTATGTTAAAGTTTCAGAGGTACCGCTAACAGCAGATAAGTTTAAGACTTATGGTGATGATATATATCACAAAGAAAGAACAGGCATAGTAGCTGCTTCTCCAATCTTAAAAATATGGTCACCTTCAGCTGAATTGCCTATACCAAGAATAACTCAGGTAATTAAACCTAAACCTGTAATAGTTAATATGAATGATGATATTTTATTTAGCGAGGTATATATAAAAGATATTATGAATGCAGTAGTGACACTAGATAACACAGGCAGCGGAATTATAGCTTTTATAGTAAGTACAGATAGCGGAATTTCATGGAAATCATGGAATGGGAGTTCATGGATTATGGTAGATATAACAAATATTGAAGATGTAAAAAGTAAAGGTATGTCTGTGTCAGTTCTTCAAGGAATTACTGAAGCGCAATGGACATCTCTTGGACTTTCAAATAAAAAGATAAGGTTTGCTTGGTATATGGAAGTTAATTCAAGTACAGATATTTTAAAGTTAAAAGAGATAAGGGTTAATTATAATACAAATTAGGTGATAAACTCCAATGATTTAATTCACTTAAACTTCATGATATACTAAAATTAGTTATGATGAGCTGTAATTTAATGTGACATATAAAATACGTGAAATAATTCAATAAATAGTAATTTGTGGAGGAGAAAGTATGAATTATAACTTGATAGATATTATAGAGTCGGGTGATTTTTCTTATTCGATGTATAAAGAATTAACAGACGACATTCTTTCTAAAGATAATCGTGAATTAAATTATCAAAATCGTGTGATTATTCCTATGCTTAAAAAAATTTTTGCGAATGATGCTTCAATTAAAATTGTAGATGTATCAACACTATATAAAAACTGGGATAATAGAACATGGCACGATAGATCAAAATATGCCGGAAATTATACTCCTGATGTTTTGATTGCCAAGAATTGGGATATTCATAATAGAGATAATAACAAAATAGAATATTGTATGCTTATTGAGGTCAAAAAGCCAAATGCTGACGATAGAGAACATGCAATATGTGAAGTAAATGATTATTTGAATCATGTACCCAATGTTATCCTAACTGATTTAGTGAGCTGGGAATTTTATACAAAAGATGGAGGTAAAATTGATAGAGAATATTTCACTTTGGAAGAAGAAATGTGTTGTGCAAAAGTATGTGAAAGAGATAAAGATAACAAAATAGTTCATTGGAAAATACTTGAAGCGGAAAACCCGGAATTCCTTGTGGAGAAATTAGGATTCCCACAAAAAAGGGAAGACGATCCTGAGGAATGGAAAAAAATATTAAGAAAATTGCGAAGTGTTATTATTTCTTAATAATAATCAACAAATCCCGAGTTATTAGGAAGTTAAATTCCAATTTATGAAGTTGATGTAGAATAATTTTAGATTTAGTTCTGTTGTATCTTTTTTATCATATAATCAAAGTCTGTACCCATAATGGTATGGGCTTTCTTCATTTACAAATAAATAGAGAGGAGGAATCCTATGCCCTATAAACAAAGTTTAGCTTACAGCAAAAACCTAATAAAAGGAACTAAAATAGAGGTATTAAAGAAAAAACGTATAATGCCATTCGCAGGTACTGCAACAATTAAGCTCTATGATTCACTTACAGGAAAACAGACTTATGAAGCTAAAAGTGAAAACAGAATATCCGCTGTATTTGGGAATATGGCTTATCTTGATGGCTTTTATTACCCTATGTTGGACAATATGCAGGAGAAAATACTAAATGATGTGTATATAACTTATCCATTTAGAATAATGGCTTTAACTACAGGAGATATAGCAGAAGATCCTTATGATTACTGGACCTGGGGAAGTATTGTAGGATATGCAGACAGCTTGTACCCTTATAGTGGCAGTGATAATTTAAGGGGCAGCGTAAATAGTTCTGAAACAACAAGATCTACTAGCACAAGGCATTATGTAATGGACTTTCCAACCAATGCCGCCAATGGAACTTTTAAAAGTATATATTGGACAGGTGGTAATGAAACTGATAGCGATCCACAAAGTCCTAGAATAAATTCAATGTATACTAAAAAAACATTAGAAATAGGAAGTAGCGGAAACTATTTGCCTAATTATAATTTATGTACGGATGGAACTAATCTTTATGTATTAAAAATTAATTCAACAACCTTATATGTATATGATAAGGTTACTTATGCTAAAAAGAGTAATGTGACACTGCCAGCATCAGCAAGAGCTGTAGCCTATGATGGCACAAACTTCTGGATACTTATAAGCGATGGTTCTTTTAAAAAGCTGGATAAAAATTTTGCTATAGTAGAATCTTATTCAAAGAGTACTGCTATTCCGGGAGATCTTGTTTATGATGTGGATTATTATGATATAGTAGCAAATGAAACTTATGTTTATATAACTTATAATGGGTGTACTGATTCATCCGGTTCAAATTCCAAGTATAAGAGTTGTATTGTAAAATATAATAAAGATGGTACTTTTGCTGATAAAAGTCAGATATATTCAGGGAGTTCCGGTGGTATTACTTTGACTAAAATACCAGGTAATAAATTGTGGGCGATAATAAATTATGGAACTTGTCTCCAATTAAATAAGGATGCAGGAGTTTATGGTACATCAAATTTTAGCTCTACAGATTATGACAGTATTGTTTGGGATGAAGATACTTCTACTATGTTCACATACAGTGATAGAAGTTATGGAGAATTAAAACAGCAGTATATTGTTCCGGCTTCAGCACATACTCTTCTACCTGAGGCAATAACCAAAACACCTACAAATACAATGAAAATTCAATATGATTTTACCTGTGATTATGTATATCCACTTGATATGCCAGTTCACTAAGATTATTAGATATCTTTAATATAGGATGTCTTTTTTATTTTTTGGAGGAAAGAGGGTGAAAAATTGGAGGATAAGAACTGCAAAGATTGTGTGCAGATTGAAAATTTAAAAAATAAGATGGGAGATTTAGAAAAAGATTTAAAGGAATCGGAGAAAAAGGTTTATGATATTACTTTAAAACTTCAGGATAGGGTGGGAGCCTTAGAAAGGCAGGGTGACAAAAATGAAGAAAGGGTATCTATGATATTTAATATTTTAAATGAAATAAAAGACAGCGTAAAAGTAATAGCAGATAAAATAGATAGTTTTGAAAGGCATCCGCCGGGCAATGCACTTATAGAAGCTTTGAAAATTGATATGAAGGAGCTGTCTGCGAGAATAAAAGTAGTAGAAGATAAGCCAGCTAAGAAATGGGATGATACCACAAAAACAATAATGTTAGTTGTAGTTACCCAGATAGCAATATTTATAATATCAAAAATTTTAAAATAGGGAGGTAAAAGATTATGTAGAACTAGGCAATTGATGGAGCATATATTTTGGCGACCATGGTGGTTTTGTATGTGCAGATTATATTAAATAGAGGGGAAGGATTAGAGTGGAAAATAACAATCAAACACAGAATGATAATAAAACTGTAAATGACAGCAGCCAAAAACAAAATAGATTCAAAAGTAAAGCAGCATGGGTAGCTGTAGCAGCCCTACTGCTTTTTATTTTGAAGACATATGGACTGCTAGCACCTATAGGACTTACAGAAGAAAGTTATAAGGAGTTGACGACACTTATATTTGCAGTACTTACTGCCTTTGGAATTTTTAATGATCCTACCAATAAAGAAAGTCTTTAAGAGGTGGTGTGAATGTTTACTGTTGAAAATAATTCAGTAGAATATCTAGTCAGTAAATCAATACTAAAGGAACTTTTAAAAGAGAAACTTATAACAGAAGATGAGTTTATAAATATAGATATAGAAAATAAAAAATCATTTAACAAATAAAAACAGAGCTTGGACTATAACAGTTCAAGCTCTTAATTTTTGACTTTTATTATATGTTTGCACAGTTTAAATTACTTGCTTTGAGGCGGGAGTAGAGCTAACATATAGCACTGATGAAAGAAGGCTTTATATTGAAAAAGATAATTTCAATTGCAGCTAGGAATGTATCATTTCCTGATAATGGACAATTTTTGAGAAAAACAAGAGTATGTGCATACTGCAGGGTAAGTACCGGAAGTTTAAAGCAATCGGAGTCGCTAAAAACACAAGTTTCCTATTATGGAAGGTACATAAAGAATAAAGCAGAATGGGAGTATGCTGGAGTTTTTGCAGACGAAGGAATTTCAGGTACAGGAATGCTTAAAAGGACAGAATTTAATAAAATGATTAGAGCTTGTGAATTAGGAAAGATTGATTTGATAATGACAAAGAGTATATCAAGGTTTGCAAGAAATTCAGCAGATTGTCTTGATGTAGTAAGACACCTTAAAAATATTGGAGTAGGTGTGTATTTTGAAAGAGAAAATATAAATACATTAGGTGCAGATAGTGAACTTGTTTTAAGTATTTTGAGTTCTATTGCACAAGATGAATCAAGAAATATTTCGGAAAATGTAAAATGGGGTGTTCAGAAAAGATTTAGAGAGGGGAAGGTTTACATTGCAACTAAAAGATTTCTGGGGTATGACTTAAATAATGAAAAGCAGCTTACTGTAAATAGTAATGAATCCCAAATAGTAAAAAGAATTTACAGTGAATATTTAAATGGCAGAAGTTTAAAAGAAATAAAATCCGGACTTGAAAAAGATAATATCAAAACGGTAACAGGAAATAGAGTGTGGAATAAAAGCACAATAGAATATATTCTACAAAATGAAAAATACTGTGGGGATGCAGTACTTCAAAAGACTATAACTGTTGATTATTTAACTGGAAAGAGAAAGAAAAATAAAGGTGAAGCTCCAAAATATAAAGTTAAGGCACATCATGAACCAATAATATCAAAAGAAGATTTCTTAAAGGCTCAGAATATAAGAAAAAGGAAAGCCTTAAAATATGGGAATTTACCTGAAGACAGAGATAAGTATCAGAATAGATACGCCTTTAGCGGAAAAATAATATGCGGAAATTGTGGAGCATTTTTTAATAGAAGAACCTGGAATAGTAAAACAAAGGTAAAGCAGATAGTATGGCAGTGCAGGGCATATATTAATGAAGGGAAAAGTTCTTGCAGTATGAAAGCAGTTGATGATATTACTTTAAAAGCTGTATTTGTTAGAGTATTTAATAGAATTTATGAAGCTAAAGAAGATTTCTTTAAAAGGTTTGATGATAATATAGGAAAAGTTTTAAAGCAAAATGAAAAATGTGAAGATGTATTAAGAGTAGATAGAGAGATTGAGAACATTAGTGGAAAAATTAAAGAGCTTGTAAGAAAGCAGATAAAAGGTGAATTAGAAGAAAGTACCTTTGACAGAAAGTATAGAGGCTTAAAAGGCATACTTCAGAAATTTAAAAATAGAAAAAATTCATTAAGTTATGATGATGAAGAGTATAAAAAGCTTTTAGAAAGAAATAAAAGAATTAAAAAGTTTATAGAAGGTAGAGAAGGTACTATTACAGAATTTGATGATGATATATTTGAAAACCTAATAGAAAATATTGTAGTTATAACACCCACTCATCTAGAATTTCACTTTAAGAATGGAATGGTGGTTGAAGAAGAATTTATAAAAAAGAGAGGTATTAAAGGATTGCAGTAAAGGGGGGAATTTTATGCCAAAGGTTTCGGTGATACCTGCAAAACAGGTACAAGTGATAAATGGTATTGAAGATAAAAAGAAGAAAAGAGTATGTGCTTACTGCAGGGTAAGTACGGATACTGATGAGCAGCTCACAAGTTATGAAGCTCAGGTAACTTACTATGAAAGCTATATTAGAAGCAAGCCGGAATATGAGTTTGCAGGAATTTTTGCTGATGAAGGTATAACTGGTACAAATACAAAACATAGGACAGAATTTAAAAGAATGATTGATGGAGCACTTGCAGGTAAGTTTGATATGATCATTACAAAATCAATTTCAAGATTTGCCCGTAATACACTAGATTGTCTTAAATATGTAAGGCTTTTAAGGGATAAAGGAATAGGGGTGTATTTTGAAAAAGAAAATATTGATACGCTGGATTCAAAAGGAGAAGTTTTGCTTACCATTTTATCTTCCCTTGCACAGGACGAATCAAGGAACATTTCGGAAAACAGCAGATGGGGTATAGTTAGAAGATTTCAGCAGGGAAAAGTAAGAGTTAACCATAAAAGATTTTTAGGCTATGATAAAGATGAAAATGGCGAGCTTATTATAAATGAGGAACAGGCTAAAGTAGTTAGGCGTATATATAAAGAATATCTTGGAGGAAAAGGTATAAGGGCTATAGGAAAGAACCTTGAAAAAGATAATATTTTGACAGGCGCAGGAGGAAGGAAGTGGCATGATTCAACGATTCAGAAGATATTAAGAAATGAGAAGTATTCTGGGGATGCACTGCTTCAAAAAACTATAACTACAGATTTTCTAACACATAAAAGGGTGAAAAATAAAGGTGAAGTTCAGCAGTATTACGTTGAAGATAGCCATCCCGCAATAATACCAAAAGAAATGTTTCAAATGGTTCAGGAAGAAATAAAGAGAAGGGCATCACTTGTTGGATATTCAGAGAAAACTAAAAGTAGATATACCAATAAATATGCCTTTTCGGGAAAGATAATATGCGGCAACTGCGGCAGTAAATTCAGAAGAAAAATGTGGGGACCAGGTGAAAAATATAAAAAATATGTGTGGCTTTGTGCCAATCATATTGATAATGGTTTAAAAGCCTGTAGTATGAAGGCGGTATCGGAAGAAAAACTAAAAGCTGCATTTGTAAGATCTATAAATAAAATCATTGAAAATAAGGAAGCTTTTATTAAAACTATGATGGAAAATATAAATAAGGTATCAGAAAGTAAAGAAGATAGAAGTGAACTTAAAATAATAAATGAAAGGCTGGAAGAATTGAAGGAGCAGATGATGAATCTGGTAAGACTAAATGTAAGAAGTAGCTTGGATAATCAGATTTATGATGAGGAATATGAGAGGCTTGAAGAAGAAATAAAACAGTTGAAAGAAAAGAAGGCAGGGTTTGATAATACGGAGTTGATAAAGAAAAAGGGTATTCAGAAGGTAAAAGAAATTGAAAGAATTTTAAGAGACAGACAAGATATTATTAAGGATTTTGATAGAGAGCTTTTCACGCAGATTGTCGAGAAGGTAAAAGTAATAAGTTTGGTGGAAGTTGAATTTATTTACAAAAGTGATGTTGTTGTAAAAGAAATATTGTAGGAAAATTGACGTAAATTATAATTGCTTTAATTAATTTTATATATTTTTGCTGTGGTTACTAAAAGGTTAGATAGTTATAATTAAAGGTATAAGAATAAAAAATTTACATGTATTAGCTGTTTACGAGGTGTTAGTATGATTACTATTGAAGAATATATTGCAAGAAGAAAAAAAGAGGATAAAATTAATGAATTTGATATTAATGTACGTATTGAAAATATAAGGACCTGTGTTAATTATGTTTTTGAATACTTTAACAATTATTTAAATATCTCAGAGGCAGAGGAAAAAACAGCTTTGAAGGATGAAAAATTAGATAAGTATCGCCGGCAATTAAAAGATTATGATCAAGAGGTGAGAGAATGGTTAGTAGGTATATATGCTGAATATGGAAAGATTATGAATAGAAACATTGGTAATATGCTGAAGCAGGATACATTCTTTTTTCTATATAATTCAGATAAAGAATTTAGAAGTTTATCATATGATTGTTATTCAAAATTAATAAAAAGGTTTCCTTTTCTTAAAGATCAAACAGAAATGCTATTTTTATTTATAAAGGAGTATCATAGGGTAATTAGTGAACCAGATGAAGAATTTGAAAATTTATTTATTTCAGAGGGAATAGACGACTGGATTAAGAAAACTTGGTTAAAATATCAGGTTAATGTCTTAGCATTTGCTTATAATTGGGCTTATTATTTTTATGAAAATGAAGATTTGTGGCCGTCAACTCATAGAAGAAAAAGTCAATATAATTTTAGAAAATATGATTATGATATAAAGCAAAAAAGTAACTTATTTAATCTTGATTCACTTTATAGGAAAATGCCTAAAAAGTCATTTACTAAAGGAAGAAAGCAAGAATTTGAAATTTTAATTATGTATCATTGGCTTCATAGTTTAGAGGGAGATGATGAGGAATATTGGCAAGAATATTTGGAGAAGACATTGCCAAGTTTAACAAAAGAGTGACTGGGTGTAAAACATATTTGATTTTATATGTAAATTAATTTTAAAACACATAAATCTTTTTAAGTAGTCAATTACGTTATTTTAAATTGTGATATAATATTTTTATACATTTAGGGGGGATTTGCATGGAAATATCTCAGATAAAAGAAGAACTAAGCATAAATTATATAGCTACAGTAGCTGCTATAGCTGGCATAGATTATGATATTATAAGACATGATGAAGATAGTACAGATGGATTATTGAAAAAGCAAATGTTCCCTTCTAATGGAGGAATATTTTGTGCTTCGCTTAGAGTACAATTAAAATGCACATCTTCACATAGTCAGTATTCAGATGATGGCGATACAATATCATATCAATTAAAAGCAAAAAATTATAATGATCTTTGTGCACCAGGAACAATTCCAATTATATTAGGATTGTTAATAATACCAGAGAATGAAAAAGAATGGACTAAGTGGAGTAAAGAGGAACTTATGATTAAAGGATGTATGTATTGGTTAAGTTTAGCTGGTAAGGATGAGACTGCCAATAAAGCAAATGTTACTGTAAAGATTGATAAACATAATGTAATTAATAGTGAGACATTGTTACAGATATTTAATAAAATAGCAGAGGAGGAGGATTTATGATATATTCAGTTAATTTTATGGATATGGCAGCAAAAATTAATTCTCTGGCGTTTGCAAAGTATTTAAAAGAAACAGGTTGGAATCTGTATGTTACAAAAAAGACTTCTGTAAGAATATTCCAATATATAAAGGGTGATATATTTGAGCAAGTCACAATTCCAATGGATAAATCTTTAAGAGATTATAGTGAGGCAATGTATAACGCTATTGTTACTGTAGCGGGTATTGAAAAAAAATCTGTTGAACAAGTAATGTTATATTTACTTAATCCTAATACAGATATAATAAAGATACGACTTGATAAAGCAGGGGTGGAATCTGGTAATATATTGTTTGATGATGCAATTAAAGTTTATGATAATGCTAAAAAATTATTAGCAGCTACAGCTTTGGATATTATTAACCCTAAAAAATATCATTTTGGTAGACCAGATGAACCAGTTCAGAAGTTTTTATCAGGGTGTAGATTTGGTCAGACTGAAATTGGTAGCTATGTAGTATCAGTAGTTTGTCCATTTGCTGAGATATCAGCTGAAGGAGGCTATAAGCAATTAAGTATATTTACAGATGAAGAAACTTGTGCTAATTCACTGACTAGAAAAGTTACCAATAAACTAATGAAAAATATATATACAATCAAAAAGAAAATTGATGATGGTGAAGGCGATAGCTTAGTAGAAGAATCAAAAGAAGAACAAATTAGTGCTAATTTTTATGAAGCCTTAAATGGTTTAAATTCCGATTCTAATAGTCTGGTTGTTGAATTTAAAGCGGATTGGTCTCCTACTGTAAAGAGTAATAAGTTTGAACACTCAGATATTAAATTAACAAATGATTATTATCAACCGATATCAGCAGTTATTGGGAAGTTGAAGGAACAGACTAATACTTCAAAGGAGATATATGGAAGGATTAAAAAGCTAGAAGCGTTACCAGCTGTTGATAAGAGAAAGAGTGGAAGTGTAACAATTTCGTATATTGGTGATGATAATAAAGCACATTCGGTAACTACTCGATTAGAGAAATTAGATTATGATAAAGCAATTGAAGCACATCAACAAGGGAAATATGTTAAAGTTTTGGGAAAGATAGAAAAAGGAAAAAGATCTACAATGGAATGTTCTGCATTTAGTATAGTTGAGTAGTTTATGTTTAGATATAGTGGGTTAGAAATTACTATTTTGGTTTCTTATCCACTATTTTATTGGAAAACTGTTATTAATAATTGAATAATGTGATAATTATAATATAAAGATTAATGATTATAATGAATTAGTATCAGAGTATTTATCTAAAAGTGCTGCCGTGATATTTTATAGAGGAAATTTTTGTTAAATATAAAAATATATATCATCTAAAATTATATTGAATGTGCTGGAATTGTGGAGAAAGTGGAAATGTATTAATAGACGAAAAGAAAACTGTTTCTAGTTTTTCAAAGTATCACTTCACTGTACGTGTAGAAATTGAGGGGACTTTTGAGTTAGGACTCACTGCTATAATCATAGAAATCATAAATTGATAAAGCATTTGAAAAATTATCACAGTACAGAGAATAATAATCCTTAGTATGTTCACCGTCCTAGAGGATGTGGTTAAAATTAAGGAGTATGTACTACTAATTGTATAATAAAGTTATTGTATTAGTTTCCTTTCAAGCTCATAGCTTGTCTTCATGCATGTGGAGTGTGTGGTGAAGATAGTACGAGAATAGCCTGATATCAAAGGCTTTGGGCATTATGCCTTTTTTTTCTCGTGTGTTTTATGTTCCCACAGACTGGGATGATAAGCAGGTTAACGACCCCTGGGGGTATATGAATACGCAAAATATGTTCTGATGAAAAATTATAAGGGCGTTTTTGCAAAATTGTATAGAGTATTTAAACCTCTCTAATTTATTAGAAAATTTAAATTGAGTTCTATCACAATGATAGCGTTTGATTCCAGTATATTTGTTGTTTTAACTATTTTATGTGGAGACAGTAGTTAAGCTTAAAAGGAAAGACAGTTAGAAGTATTGATATAGCTAGGACTATTAGATGGTAAAAATTGTATATGATTAGTGATACGGGGATAGGAAATAGCAAGGAAAAGAAAATAAAGTAGGACTCTTGAGTGTTTGATGATGCATTTGAGGGTTTTTATATATAGAAAATATGTGTTAACTGATATAAGATTATGGATTGAAATTTCCTGTGCTATAATATTTATGTAAAACAGTGGTTAGGAGCGATTAAAATGTCTGATATAAAATTATTTAAAATAGATGATAAAGTAGAAGAACTGCCAGCTAAATGGGCAACATTGGAAAGAAAATTGCAAACACTAATTGAAAAAAATATGTCTGTATTTTTTGGTGTCAACTTTCTTAAAAGTGAATACACAACATCAAATGGAGGACGCATAGATAGTTTAGGTATAGATGAAAATAATTGTCCTGTAATTTTTGAATATAAAAGAGCTAGCAATGAAAATGTAATAAATCAAGGACTGTTTTACCTGGATTGGCTTTTGGACCATAAAGCTGATTTTGAACTTTTAGTTATGAATACATTAAGAAAGAAATTCTCAGATAAGCTTGATTGGAGTATGCCACGCCTTATTTGCATAGCAGGAGATTTTACTAAATATGATGAATATGCTGTAAAACAAATAAATAGAAATATAGATTTAATACGGTATAAAAAATTTGGAGAGAAACTTTTGATGTTTGACCTGATAAATTTTAATGTAGCTACAGCATTTAAGGACACAAATACAGAAAAAGTAGTTAAACAGAGTACAGATAAAACTTTTGATGAACAATTGGAAACAACGAGTCCAAAATTAAAAGAATTATATTATTCCATTAGAGACTATATTTTGGCACTAGGTGACGATGTTACGGAAAATAAATTAAAATTGTATAGTGCATTTAAGAAGATAAAAAATATTGTATGTGTAGAAGTAAGAATGAAAAGTATAATGCTATATCTAAGGCTAAATCCAGAAGATATTGTGCTTGAAAATGGTTTTACAAGAGATGTAAGTAAAGTTGGGCATTGGGGAACTGGAGATTTGGAAGTCACAATAAAAAATGCTAAGGATTTTGAGAAGGTTAAGGAATATATTGATAATGCATATGAGATGAATTAATAATACAAGATGTGGGATAATTGAATTAGCTATAGGAATTTCTTTAAATGCAAAGTTGAGAAACATTAATTTTATATAATTTTATAGAAATTTCAAATGATTAGGATTATAATATAATTGTATTGATTTTAGTTGGTGCAATTATTTTTATTGAAAGTTATAATTTTGTGAGAAATTTATTGGCTATTAATTATATAATTATATAATTAGAAAAATAGTAATATACAATAAATATACTTAAAATGTTAGGAGATTTTTAAAAAGGTATTCAAAATCAATTGAAATAGAATAGTTTCAAATAAGGCTGTAAATAACAAGAGACGGGAGATATAATGAAATTTGATTACGAGGTTGCATTATCATTTGCAGGCGAAGATAGAGAGTATGTTGAAAAAGTTGCTGAGATATTAAAAGCCATTGGTATACAAGTTTTTTATGATAAATACGAAGAAGTGGATTTATGGGGAAAGAATTTATACACGCATTTGGATGATATTTATCAGAAAAAATCAAAGTACTGTATTATGTTTATTTCGAAGCATTATAAAGAAAAATTATGGACAAACCATGAAAGAGAAAGCGCTCAGGCAAGAGCACTTGAATCAAAAGAAGAATATATTTTACCAGCTAAGTTAGATGATACTGAAATACCAGGAATTAGAAAAACAATTGGATACATAAATATAGAGAAACTTAGTCCAGAAGATTTTGCTTATAAAGCCGCTAAAAAAATTAGACCGGATATTGATGTGCAAGGGATGATAAAATATTTGAAAGAATGGTTAAAAGACTATGATATATCAGTAAAAGGAACTAATGTTGTATTCAAAAGTGAATTAGAGGATTATTATGGTGAATTTTCTTTAAGATTGCTAATTGAAATGTATATAATTGATGAGTTAGATAGAATGTTCCTAATTCCTGCAATTGTTCCATACTAATAAAAAGTCAGATAGATGAAATGTAGTTATAGCTATCTGATTTTTTGAATTTTTTTATAAATAAAACAGGAATGTTTTTTACTAAAATCGAGGGGAATGAATACTTTAATAGACATTGGCTAAAGAAAAGAGTTTAATCAGTTATTTTTAAAACTATACAATAATTTGAGAAAACATATAATGCTATTAATATATTTTAAAATAGTTAATATAAAATTTTTTATAGGGGATGATAGGATATGATAATGAGGATTCCAATAAGATTTGATTACGAAGTTCAAATAAATTACCATGATGGAAGTGTAGAAACTTCTTCAACTTTTCCAGCAAGTAAAGGTTTAGTAAGTTGCACATTTCCTAAAATTAATGGGTATGATGCAAATGATAATCGTGTTACAAATTTGGTTGGATATGATGGAATAGAGCTTATAAAGAGATGCCCTCATTGCAATTATGATAAGCATGTAACTGATTTTGGATATAGCGGGAGAACTACTAATAGAAAGAGAGATCAAAGTCAATGTACCGATTGTAGAGGTAGGTATTTAAACTTATAGTTTTTATGTAAAACGAGGGCAAAATAAGCTCTGTATTTAAATACAAGGCTTATTTTGCTACATTACTTTATATTAACAATATATTTCATAAATTCCTTTTTAAAATAGAAGGCGTGATTTTTATTTGAAATTTTTTTATTATATATATCAGAACGAATAGGGTGGTAAGGTTTTGAATCTTTACTACGAATTTGAATATATTTGCCATTTGAAGTATGAATAAAGCCATCATTACTAGTTTTAATATGTTCATTAAGTTGATTACAAATAGAATAGTAATCTTTTTCTAATTGTAATTTTAAATCATGGAACTTAGTATCATCTAAATTTACATGAACACAAGGCAAGAACATCCAATCACATGGGTCACCAACCTTACTTATTGGAACATAAAGTAGATTATTCATTTTTTTATAAAGTTTACTTTGATAAAAATTCTTGCCATTTAACAGTTCATCTATCATTGTTGAAATTTGAGTTATAAACATTGTTTCTAATGGCTTTCCTGTAGTGTCACATTTATTTGTCTTAAGTTCACCATCTTCAAAATCTAAATTGGTATTAGATAAATTAAGACCTATTGTTATTTCTAAAAGCTGTCCACTTTTTCCTTTATTTTTTATAATATCTTTCATTTGTTCTTCTTTTAAAACATGTCCAAATTTTTTGCCGGATAATTTATCTATTAGTTTTTTAGCTTCAGCTAATTTCATAGTATCGCTCCTTGTAATAATGTATTTTTATATAAGTACATCATTAATTATATAATTAATAGCATAATTTGTATATAAAGGATATATATTGCCTAAGATTATATGTATAGAGGTGAATAAAATGGATGAAACTTTTAAATTAGAAACAAAATCATTGTGGAGCTTTAAAGAAAGAGGAGAATGGGCTACTCACAAAGGAGATTATCCAGGTAATTGGAGCCCATTTGTTCCTAAAAATATTATTCTAAGATATTCAAAGCAAAATGATGTAGTATTAGATCAATTTTTAGGAAGTGGAACTACACTTATAGAAGCAAAATTATTAAATAGAAGAGGAATAGGATGTGATGTTAATTCTAGAGCATTAGAGATAGCTAAAAATAGAATTCTAAGAGTTAAAACAAATACTCCTATACGATTAATGGAATGTAATGCTACAAATTTGGATTGTATTAAAGATAATTCTATAGATTTGATATGTACTCATCCACCATATTCAAATATCATAAAATATAGTAAAAATATTAAAGGAGATTTGTCATTATTAAATCTTAATGAGTTTTATACAGCAATAAAAGAAGTATCAAGAGAATGTTTTAGAATATTAAAAAGAGCAAAATACTGTGTAATCATGATGGGCGATATAAGAAAAAATGGTTGTGTAATTCCGTTAGCATTTAATGTTATGAATTTATTTTTAAATCAAGGATTTAAATTAAAAGAAATAGTTATAAAAGAACAGCATAATTGTAGTTCTACAAAATACTGGGAAAAAATAAGTTTAAAAAAGAATTTCTACCTATTAGCCCATGAATATCTATTTGTTTTTTTCAAATAATAATTGGATTTATTCTTAAATACCTTTATAATATAGCTTGGATGATAATAGTTATAAAGGTGGTGATGGAATGCAGTATATGAGAGATAATAATTATAAGTTGCTGCTTGGTGATTGTATTAAAGAACTAAGGAAAATGGAAAGTAAGTCAGTAGATATGATATTTGCAGATCCACCGTATAAACTTAGTAATGATGGAATAACATGTAAGTCAGGAAAAATGGCAAGTGTAAATAAAGGAAGTTGGGATAAATCTTTAGGACTTGACCTTGATTATAAATTTAATATGAAATGGTTAAAAGCTTGTGATAAAGTTTTAAAAGATGATGGAACTATATGGATATCAGGGACATACCATATTATACATTCAATAGCTTTTGCACTTCAAAAAATGGATTACTACATAATAAATGAAATTACATGGGTAAAACCTAATGCTGCACCTAATATGGGATGTAGATGTTTTACTGCAAGTCAAGAAACAATACTTTGGCTAAAGAAGACAAAAAAAGCAAAGCATACTTTTAATTATCAGCTTATGAAAGAACTGAATGGCGGTAAACAAATGAGAAGTGTATGGGAAATACCAACAACCCCAAAACGGGAAAAAATGAATGGTTACCACCCTACTCAAAAACCTAAAAAACTATTATATAGGTGCATAATATCTAGTACTAATCAAGATGATTTAGTATTAGATCCGTTTTGTGGATCTGGAACAACGGGAGTTGTGGCTAGAGAAAACAATAGAAAATTTATTGGAATTGATATTGATAAGGAATATTTAGAAATTACAAACAAAAGATTAAAACAAGTAACTAAAGAAACTATTGAAGAAGTAAAGAGATAAAATCAGGAGTGATAACGATGAATTTTAATGTAAAACCATTTCTAAAATGGGCGGGAGGAAAATCACAGCTTTTATATGAAATAATTCAAGAATTACCAATGAATATTAAACAGATAAGAAGATATGTGGAACCCTTTGTTGGTGCTGGTGCTGTATTTATATATTTTTTAAAGAATAATTATTTTGAAGAATATATTATAAATGATATAAATTCTAAATTAATAAATTTATATGAGGTTATTAGAGATAAACCAGAGGATTTAATTGAAGAAGTTCAAAGATTAAAAACTAAATACTTAGAAGCAGATTCAGAAGGAAGAGAACAACTGTTTTATAAAGTAAGAACTAATTTTAATAATGCAGAATGTAACATTATACAGTCATCTGCATATTTTATTTTTTTAAATAAAACTTGTTTTAATGGATTATACAGAGAAAATTCAAAAGGTGAATTCAATGTTCCATTTGGTAAATATAAAAATCCAAGTTTTTTTGATGAATTACAATTGAGAGAAATATCAAGATTATTAAACTTAAGAAATGAAAATGGAAAATTCAAAGTTAAGATACTAAATAAATCTTTTGATGAACTTGAAGAATATGTAGATATTAATACGTTTGTTTATTGTGATCCGCCATATAGACCAGTAACAGCGGGAGGATTTACATCATATAATAAAAGTAATTTTAATGATGAAGAACAGATTCTATTAAGAGATTTCTGTGAAACGGTACATAAAAAAGGCGCAAAGATAATGTTAAGCAATTCCGATCCCAAGAATTTAGATGAAAAAGATAATTTCTTTGATGATTTATATTCAAAATTTAATATAAAAAGAGTTTATGCTAAGAGAGCCATAAATTCAGCAGGTGATAAGAGAGGGAAAATCACAGAACTATTAATAACAAGCTATAAAGAGCAAGCTGATAGGGAATCAATACCGACTACAGTAGATGAAGATGTAAAAGGCTACTTAAAGACTGAATCTAGTGATTTAGTAAAAATATTCACTAAATCTTTATTAGAAACAAATAGAGGATTTAATTTTTATGTTAATTGGGAAAGACCTAGTAAAATTGTAAGTGAATATAATATAGAACTTAATACTTTAAATGCACTTGTGAAAAATAAAAATTATGATGAAGATTTCAAAAAAATAGTTAGAAAAATTCCAACTGTAATAAATGTTTTCCCAGCTTTATTTGCCTTATCAAAAAATGAAAGAGATAGTTTAAAAAATGGTAAGGAGTTATTTAAAGTTGTAAACATAGATGCTTTAGAAGATGATATGATGGAGTATAGATTCAATATAGATGATGAAGAAACCTTAAGTGAATATGAGATAGATAAATATTTAGATTTTACTAAAAAAATAGGATTAAAATACTTATTTACAGATTTATTAGAAAAACATTTAGTTGATTATTTAATTGGTTGTGAAGTAGGTTTAGATAGTAACGGAAGAAAGAATAGAGGCGGATTAGCTTTTGAATTAGCTTTAGAACCTATAATAGTATATATTGCAGAAAAATATAATGTAGAAGTAATAACTCAAAAACAATTTAAAACGTTAAGACAAAAGGGATTTGAAATTTCAGAAGATATAGCTAATAGAAAGGCTGATTTTATATTACTAAAAGATAATAAAATTATGAATATAGAAGCTAACTTCTATGGTGGTTCTGGTTCAAAACCAGAGGAAATAATAGATTCATACATAAATAGACAAGAGGATTTAAGAAATAATAATATAGAATTTGCACTTATAACTGATGGCAAAAAATGCTGGGGAAATGACCATAAGCCACAATTATTAAAAGGTTTTAGACATTTAAATTATCTATTGAATTTCAATATGTCTAAGAATGGAATGTTAGAAGAAATTATAAACAACATTTTTTAAATTATTTATAATATAGGAATTTTTAATTATAAACTCATAATAATTGAAAAATTTAGCAACTGTCTATTGACAATGGAAAGAGTTTCCTATACAATAATATTAACAAATATGCGAACACGCTATTTTGTGTAGAAAGGGATTAAAATGAATGATATGTTGGGCTTTGGAAAATTTATAACAGGTAAAAGGAAATCACTTGGAATGACATTAAGAGGAATGGCTTCTGAACTAGGAATTGCTCCCGCATATCTCAGTGACATTGAGAAAGGCAGAAGATATCCACCGGATATGGATAAACTTAAACAAATGGCTGAAATCTTAAAATTAACTGAGGATGAGAAACATACAATGTTTGATTTGGCGGGAGAAGGTAAAAATACAATAGCACCTGATCTTCCGGATTATATAATGTCATCTAAAAAAGTAAGAGTAGCACTAAGAAAAGCTAGAGAAGTTGCGACAGAGGAGGATTGGGAAGAATTTGTTAAAAAGTTAGATAACAAGGGGGACAAAGATTAGTGTATATTGATATTTCACGAAGAAAAGATAATGGTCTGCCGTTGCTTTATAAAAATGATATTGAACAAATTTCAAAACTGTACTTAGAGGATTTCAATTCAAAAATATTAGAGGAACCCATACCAACTCCAATAGAAGAATTTCTGGAAAATTATCTGGGACTTGACCCGGATTATGCAGATATAACACCTGACGGAAGCGTTCTTGGGCTAACAACTTTTGATAGTGGAAATCTTACTGTATACGATTTAGAAAATAACAGATATAGAGATATATCTGTTGAAAGAGGAACTGTAATTATAGACAATACACTTGTTTCAGGAGATCAAGAGGGAAGATTCAGGTTTACTTGCGGTCATGAATGTGGACATTGGATACTTCATAGAGATATGTTTAAGTCAGATGAAAATCAACTTAATATTTTTGATATGTTAAATAATAAAGAAGCAAAATCAATAAAATGCTTAAAAAGAAATTTTGAAAAATATTCATCAAAAAGGACACTTGAAACAGATAATGACTGGATGGAATGGCAGGCAAATTTTACATCATCGTGTTTTGTAATGCCTAAAGACACTTTTATAATGGCATCACTCAATATATTTAGAAAAGTTGGTATTTATACTGATTATATAGTTTTAGGACAAGATGCCTATACTTATGAATTTGCAGATGATATGTCAAGGAGACTTTCTAAAATATTTAATGTATCAATACAGGCAGCTTCAATAAGACTTAAACAGTTAAAACTCATAAGAGAAGAAACAGCATAATTAGGATATTACTAATGTGCTGTTAGTATATATTTTTTTAATCTTATGTTAGCATAAAAGCGTATAAGCATAAAAGGACAGCTAGTATACAAAATATTTAAAAGAGGTGTTGTAAATGGATATTAATATTAGATTAAAAATAGATTCCCAAGATATTATGAAGGTTTTATTGGATTCAGTTAATTCCCTGTCAAAAATAGAATCTAATTCAAATGAAGGCAGTAATAATACAACCTTAAAAAAAGTAAGAAGTGACTTCAGTAGTTTTTCAAATATTTGTGAGATGGAAAACCTGGATATATTTGAAAAAGTAGAAGAAAAGTATAATGCTACTAATATATTTTTTAATCCTCTTAAGATTATTATAGACAAGGAGTTAAGAGAGTCCATTGCAAAAGCACAACAAATGCTATCGCAGGATCATAAACAAGTAATACAGTTACGATCTAATGGAATGACAGCAAGACAGATCTCTGAGATGGCAGGCATCAGTGAGGCTGATGTTAATTCTATGTTTTATAAAGCTGTTAAAGAGTTTAAAAAGAATTTTAGAGACATATATAATAAATAATTTTTCAGAAGCTTTAGCACTGAATAATATTAGTTATGAAGCATTATTAAATAAAAGCATTTCATATTGTACAATCCAAATTTAAGAAGACTATGTATTCATCATTAAGATGACAACATGGTCTTTTTTTGTGCCCAAAAAAGACTCAGCTATATTGTTTGCTATCTAAAGCTATAAACAATTGAGGCTTAAAAATCTATAACAAATTGTGTTTATAAGCCAGAGACTTAAGTCTTTGGCTTTTTTTATTCCAAAAAATAAGGAGGAAAAATAATGAACAAATTCATTAAAATTGGTGAAGAACTGGTTCCGGTAAGTGAGGAAATTTATAAGGAGTATTATAAAATGGACCGACATGCTAGATATCTTGAAAAAGACGTAAAAGTGGGAAGCAGTAAAATTGATCCAACAACAGGAGCTGTTAAATATCAACCCAGCAAGGAAGATTCTATTGAAAGGTTAATGGATCAAGGCTCAGATTTTGCAGATGACCAAGCTGTAGAAGATATTGTCTGTTATAGAGCAATGCTTTTTATTTTACAGAAGGCAATGTCAGAATTAAATAATGAAGAACAGAAACTAATACAAGACCTATATTATAACAATCTTACGGTGAGACAAGCAGCACAAAAAGAAAACGTTTCCCATGTAACTATTATTAAAAGACATAAAAAAGTGTTAACTAAACTTAAAAAATATTTTTTATAAATTTGGTTACCAAACACACCTCCTCGTTGGCTAATAAGTGAAGGGATTTATTTTAAATAAAGAGGAGGTGTGAACTTATGGAGGCAAATGTAAGTAAGGAGATCCAAGAGGAAATGGTTGGGGTTTTAACAGCTATAAGCATTGTATCTAGAAGACTGGCCGCAAGATTGAAAGAACAAAATCAGAAAGAGGAAGGAAGGTCAAATGATGGACAAAAATAAAATAATTCAAGATATTATAGTTAATTTAAAAGGTATTACTAGTAGCTTGGAAACTTTAGTGAAAACATTGAATGAATCAGCAGATTCAGAACAAAAGAAAAATACAAAAGAAATAGAACAGAAACAGCCAACACTTGAAGAAGTTAGAGCAGCTATGGCTGAGAAAAACCGGGAAGGACACCGGGAAGAAGTTAAAGCAATACTTGTTAAATATGGTGCCAATAAACTGACTGCCCTTGACCCTGAGCATTATGTTGAGGTGTTAAAGAAAGTTGGTGAAATAAAATGAGTGGCTCATATAACGAGCATTCTAAATTTTCACCCTCTTCAGCACACCGTATTTTAGCTTGTACGCCTTCTCTGCTTTTAGAACAGCAATTCCCAAAAGAAGCAACTTCTTATGCAGAAGAAGGTACAGCAGCACATGATCTTGCAGAGCATAAATTAAAGAAAGTATTGAAAATACGTTCAAAGAAACCTGTCAGTAAGTATGACTCAGATGAAATGGATGAGTATACAGATACTTATGTAGAGTACTGTTTAGAGATTATTGAGAAGGTAAAGGAAAACTGTAAAGACCTTCAAATTTTAATTGAGCAGAAACTGGATTTCAGTGATTATGTTGAAGGCGGATTTGGAACAGGAGACTTTGTAATAGTTGGAACAGGTAAACTTCATGTTATTGATTTTAAATATGGAAGAGGTGTCATAGTATCTGCAGAAAAAAATCCTCAGATGATGCTTTATGCATTAGGTGCATTGTCTCTCTTTGATATGCTCTATGACATTAAAAAAGTCATTATGACCATAGTTCAGCCAAGGGCAGATAATTTCTCCACATATGAGATGAGTGTAGATGACCTCCTTAAATGGGCGGAGGAAGAGTTGAAACCAAAAGCACTTCTTGCGTTAAAAGGAGAAGGAGAATTTTGTGCGGGGAAACACTGCAGATTTTGCAGAGCTAAAAATAAGTGCAGGGTCAGAGCAGCTAAAAATCTGGAACTTTTAAAATATGAATTTGCAGATCCGGCACTTTTAAGTGATGAGGAAATAGCTGAAATTATAGGAGTTTCAGAAGAACTTTCCAAGTGGGCAGGCGATATTTATACCTATGCTTCAGCACTTGCTGTCAATGAAGGCAAGCAGTGGGATGGATATAAGCTTGTGGAAGGAAGAACTCGAAGGAAGTATACCAATGAAGAAGCTGTAGCTGAAGCTGCAAAGAGTGCTGGATACAGTGATATTTACAAGAAGAATTTAATTCCTGTAACTGAAATGGAGAAATTGATGGGAAAGAAAAAATTTAAGGATATATTAGGCTTTTTGGTGGAAAAGCCAAGGGGTAAATTGACCCTGGTATCAGAGTCAGATAAAAGAAAAGCAGTAGAACCAATAACTGCAGAGTTTAAAGTTGAAGAATAATATACAGCTTAGAAAAGCTGAAATCAAAATATCAGGAGGAATTTATAATGAGTAAAAATACAAAAGTAGTAATACCAGGAAGATTGAGTTATACAAATTTATTTGAACCAAAAAGCATAAACGGGAGTGAGCCTAAGTACAGTGTTTCTGTAATTATACCCAAGAGTGATAAGAAAACTTTAAATATCGTTCAGAAGGCTGTCGAGGAAGCTAAAAAAGAGGGTATAGGAAAATTCGGGGGAAAGATTCCTAAAAGCTTAAAGACACCGCTTAGAGATGGGGATATTGACAGAACGGATGATCCGGCATATGAAAACAGCTATTTTATAAATACAAATTCAAAAGATGCACCGCAGATTGTGGATGCAAGAATACAGCCGATTCTTGACAGAAGTGAAGTTTACAGCGGCTGCTATGGGAAGGTAAGCATCAATTTTTATGCTTTCAACGTAAACGGGAATCGCGGAATTGCCGCAGGACTTGGAAATGTTCAAAAGCTTCGGGATGGTGAGTCTTTAGGAGGAAGATCAAGAGCAGAAGATGATTTTGAAATTGAAGATGATGATGACTTTATGTCATAGGAAGCAGGAGCAGCTGTTTAGTTCCTTGCGCCATCACAGGAGGAGTAAATATATGAAAATATTATCTATAGATATAGAAACTTTTTCTGATGTGAACCTTGGCAGGTGTGGAGTGTACAGATATGCTGACAGCCCGAACTTTGACATTATACTATTTGGATACAGTATAGATGGCGGTTCTGTAGAATTAATAGATATTTGCAGTGGTGAGGAATTACCTCAATTTATTATAGATGCATTAATTGATGATGATGTTACCAAAACAGCGTTTAATGCTCAGTTTGAAAGGGTCTGCTTAATGAAGTATCTCTCAAGAGTACTTCATAGGAATATATATCTTAAGCCTTCTTCCTGGATCTGTACAGAAGTACAGGCTTCAATGTTAGGTCTGCCGCTTAATCTGGAGGGAGTAGGTAAATTACTTAAACTTAATGAGCAGAAAATGGATGAAGGCAAGGCATTGATTAGATATTTTTGTACACCCTGCAGAGCCACTGCTGCTAATGGTGGAAGAACGAGAAATATGCCGGAAGATGCACCTGAAAAGTGGGAAATATTCAAAAAATATAATATACGAGATGTTCAGGTGGAACTTTCCATTCGTGAAAAGATAAAAAATTATCCTATATCAGAAAAAGAGCAGAAATTTTATATACTGGACCAGGAAATAAATGATCGTGGATTAATGGTGGATATGAAATTGGTAGAAGAAGCTATTTCCTGCGATAAACAGTTCACAGTTGCAGCTACAGAAAAAGCTTATGAGTTAACAGGACTTGAAAATCCTAATTCTGTAGCACAGCTGAAAGGCTGGCTGAAAGAACATGGTGTTAAGGTAGAAAGTCTTTCAAAAAAGGCAGTAACTGAACTAATAGATGAAACAGAAGGTGAAGTGGAAGAAGCCTTAAAGCTGAGACTTTTAATGGCTAAAACCAGTGTGAAAAAATATGAAGCTGTTGAGAGAGCAGTCTGCTTGGACGGCAGAGTTCACGGATTGTTTCAGTTCTATGGAGCCAATCGAACAGGAAGATGGTGTTTAACTGGAGACCATGAAGTTCTTACTTCGGAGGGATGGATGAGGCTTGATGAATGGAAAGGTGGAAATATAGCTTGCTGGTCACCTGATACTGAATTTATTTCATTTCAAAAATCGAGAACTCTTGAATTTGATTATGAGGGAGAAATGTATTTATTGGAATCGCAGAGGTGTTCTCAGTTAAGTACGCCAGACCATAAAATGCCGTATTGGAATAAAAATGGCTTTTGGAGTATAGATACTATATTAAATCTATCTAAAAAACGATTCAGTATACCTTATACGGGAAGACGTATAACAAATTGTAGTTTAGAGCATATAGAATTAAGAATCTTAATTATGACTCAGGCAGATGGATATTATACAAAAGATGGTGATCTTAGATTTCATTTTAGTAAAGTTAGAAAAATTGAGCGCTGTAAAAGACTATTAAGGGGGGCAGCAATTGTATTTACTATTCATGAAAGAAATGATTCAAGTGTAATATCTATAAAATCCAGAATGCTTCCACTCTGGCTTAGAACGTTTAGAAATAAAACTTTTCAAATGTGGTTATTGGACGAATCAGCGGATGTCATTTTTGATGAACTGGAATATTGGGATGCTTACAGATGTGGACCTAATTCAATTCAATATTCAACAACAAATAAACAAAATGCTGATATTATCCAAGCACTAGCTAATCTTTCAGGAAGATCTGCAACAATTGTTAAAAAGGTAAGAGCAAATAAGAATTGGAATGATGCCTATATAGTAAATATTTGGCTTAATCCAGGGGGCAAAAATGAAATAAAAAATAAGCCTGCTAAAAAATTCTATAGGGGGAAGGTATATTGTGCAGAAACAAATACTGGTTTCTTTGTAGTTAGACGTAATGGAAAGGTATGGATAACTGGGAATTCAGGGCGTTTAGTCCAGTTTCAAAATTTGCCTCAAAATCATCTGAAGGATCTAGAACTTGCAAGGGGTTTAATAAAAGAGGGAAGATTTGAAGATGTGGAATTGTTGTTTGGAAATGTACCCGGTGTGTTGTCTGAACTTATCAGGACTAATTTTATCCCTGAAGAGAAGTACCATTTTATAGTAGCTGACTTCTCGGCAATAGAGGCGAGGGTAATTTCATGGCTTGCCGGTGAAAAATGGAGACTCGAGGTTTTCGCATCTCACGGAAAAATTTATGAAGCTGCTGCATCTATGATGTTTCATGTACCTGTTGAAAGTATTACTAAAGGCAGTCCGCTAAGACAGAAAGGGAAAATTTCAGAACTTTCCTGTGGATATGGCGGCGGTGTTGGTGCATTAAAATCCATGGGGGCTCTGGAAATGGGAGTTAAAGAACATGAACTTCAAGGTCTCATAGATAACTGGAGATCAGCTAATCCTCATATTGTGAAGTTCTGGTGGGATGTGGACAGGGCAGCTGTTAAAGCAGTGAAAGAAAGAGGTAAAATATCTACCCATGGTATTAACTTTACTTATAAAAGTGGAATGTTATTTGTCAACTTGCCATCTAGAAGAAATCTTGTTTACGTAAAACCAAGGATTGGATTAAATAAATTTGGCAGAGAAGGACTCACTTATGAGGGAATCGGAACAGCCAGGAAGTGGGAGAGAATAGAAACTTATGGGCCTAAAATTGTAGAAAATATTGTGCAGGCTGTTTCAAGAGATCTGCTGGCAGAAGCCATGCTACGATTAGATGAAGCCGGGTATAAGATAGTTGCCCATGTACACGATGAGGTTATATGTGAAGTACCTATAGGAGAAGGTTCTGTAGAAGAAATGTGTGCAATTATGGCAGAATCGCCTAAATGGGTAAAAGGATTACCTTTAAAGGCAGATGGCTATGAATGCAATTTTTATATGAAAGACTAGGAGGTTACCATGAATTTTGTTATTTCAACCGGCAACAGCCGTAAGGATAAATTTTGGAAAAAACAATCAGTGACCTGGGATGAGTTTACAGAAAGACTCTCCCATACCACTGTTACAAGTGAAACCCAGGTAGATTACAGAAAAATGAAGAAATTTCAGCAGGATAATGTAAAAGATGTAGGAGGGTTTGTAGCAGGAGAACTTAAAGATGGGAGACGCAGGAAGGAAAATGTAATTTCACGTTCAGTGATAACCCTGGATATGGATTATGCAGATAATGTTGAAAATATAATTTCAAATATTGAAATGCTATATGACTATACCTGCTGTATATATTCCACTCATAAGCATACTCCCGAAAGGCCTAGACTCAGAATTATTATTCCACTGTTAAGACATGTGACAGCAGATGAATATCAGGCTGTGTCACGTATGATAGCAAAGCAAATTGGAATTGAACTGTTTGATGATACAACATATGAACCCAACAGACTGATGTACTGGCCAAGCACCTCAGCTGACGGTGAATATTTCTTTAAAGTGATTGACGGGGAATTTTTAAATCCTGACAGTATTCTTTCACTGTATAAAGATTGGAAGGATACGTCTTCCTGGCCTGTATCCTTAAGGCAGACAGCTGTTATACAAAAAGCTGTTAAGAAGCAGGAAGATCCACTGGAGAAGAAAGGTATGGTGGGCGCATTCTGCAGAAGTTATACCATTGTGGAAACTATAGAGACTTTTTTATCGGATATTTATGCACCCAGTGTAATTCAGGACAGATATGACTATATACCTGCTGATTCTTCAGCTGGCGTGATTATATATGAAAATAGATACGCGTATTCACATCATGCCACGGATCCCGCCTGTGGGAAACTTTTAAATTCCTTTGACCTGGTAAGAATTCACCGTTACGGAGATATGGATGATGAAGCAGATGAAAATAAACAGCTGCTGTCTTATAAGGCAATGGTGGAGTTCTGCAGGGAAGATGAGAAGGTGAAAAGACAGCTTTCAAAAGAACGTGAGGAAGATATCAGAGAAGAGTTTGATAATGACTGGGAGCTTAACCTGGAAATTAATAAAAATGGGACGGTCAAAGACACACTCAGCAACATAACAGAAATACTCCGCCATGACAGCATGTTCAGAGCCATTTCGTACAATGAGCTGTCGCATACCATAGATGTTAACGGACAGCTTCCGTGGAAACAGGTAAAGCAGGGCTGGAGCGATTCGGATCTCTCCTGCGCCAAGGTGTATCTGGATAAAAAGTACGGTATCTGGTCACCGGGGAAGTTTAAAGATGCGCTGCTTGCGGGAGCTTCGGAGAGATCATTCCACCCGATTAAAGATTATTTTAATTCGCTGCCTGCCTGGGACGGAATAGAGAGGGTGGATACTCTTCTTATTAACTACTTTGATGCTGAGGATAATATTTATACCAGGGATGTAATGAGGAAAACTTTAGCTGCAGCGGTGGCCAGGATATATGAACCGGGGATAAAGTTTGATTATGTATTAATTTTAAACGGTGATCAGGGAATTGGAAAATCCACTTTCTTTTCAAAGCTTGCAGGAAGATGGTTTTCTGACAGCCTGACAATATCAGATATGAGGGATAAGGCTGCGGCGGAAAAGCTCCAGGGTTACTGGATTTTAGAACTCGGGGAGCTTGCAGGCCTCAGAAAGATGGATGTTGAAACAGTTAAATCCTTTATCACAAGGACGGATGATAAATTCCGCCAGAGTTATGGAGTAACTGTTGAAAACCACCCGAGACAGTGCATCATAGTCGGGACCACCAACGCAGAAAAAGGTTTTTTGAGAGATGTGACAGGCAACAGGAGATTCTGGCCTGTCCAGGTAAAACTAGGTAAAAAGAGTGTCTGGGATGAACTCAGCCAGAAAGAGGTTGACCAAATTTGGGCGGAGACAATTGTAAAGTATAAAGCGGGAGAAGAATTAACATTAAAAGGAGAATCAGCAGTAATGGCTTATCAGCATCAACAGGAAGCCATGGAAGAAGATGATCGTGAAGGTCTTGTTAGAGATTATTTAAATACACTTTTGCCAGATAATTGGGATGAGATGGACTTATTTCAAAGACGTAATTTTTTAGTAGGTGACAGTGAATTTGGCACTGAAACTTTAGTAGGTACTGTAAAAAGAGAAAAAGTATGCATTCAAGAGATTTGGTGTGAATGTTTTGGTAAAAAGAAAGAAGATATAAGAAGAAGTGATTCTTTTGAAATACAAGGTATTTTAGTAAAAATAGGAGGATGGAAGCGTTATAGGGGTAATAAATTTGGTAAGATGAGGATTCCTATTTACGGTCCGCAATTAACATATATAAGAGATGAAAACTAATGCAAGTTTACAAGAACTAAATAAATGTTTTTAAGATACTTAAGATTAAAACAGGTACATTTTAAAAACTTGTGTCAAATGTATATAAAACAAGGCTTTATACTATATTAGTTCTTATGTTCTTATCTATATTATAGAGTATGTATATATATTATATATAGAGTATATAAGGTACACACGTAGATATACGCACGCGTAAGAGTTTAAAACCCTAAGAAACAGCCTTAAGAACTAAAGATGGAAGGTAAAAATCATAATCTCAGCTATAAAAAAAGCATGGAGGGCAGTAAAATGAGAGAAAAAGATATAGAGCAGATACTAATTAGAAAAGTGAAAAAAAGAGATGGATTAGCATTAAAGTTTATTTCTCCTAATGTGAATGGAGTGCCAGATCGTCTGGTGCTCCTCCCTAAAGGCAAAATAGCATTTGTAGAATTAAAAGCACCAGGAAAGAAAATGAGACCTCTTCAAATAAAAAGAAAAACACAATTAGAATCATTAGGATTTTTAGTTTATTGCATAGATAGAAAAGAAGATATAGAAGGTGTTATAGATGAAATTGAAAAAAGTAAATTATAAACCGCATGGATATCAAGCTTTTTCAACAGAGTTTATATTAGAACATAAATCAGCAGGACTTTTCTTGGAATGTGGCCTTGGCAAAAGTGTAATCACTTTAACTGCAATTGTAGAACTTATGTATAATATGTTTGATATTTCAAAAGTTTTAGTAATCGCACCTCTTAGAGTAGCTGATACTACATGGCAGGATGAAATAGAAAAATGGGAGCATCTAAAATGTTTAAACATTTCAAAGGTACTGGGAAGCAAGAAAAATAGGATAATGGCACTTTATAGAAAAGCAGATGTATATACCATCAACAGAGAGAATGTTCCATGGCTTGTGGATTTTTATAAAAATGATTGGCCTTTTGATATGGTGGTTATTGATGAGCTTTCAAGTTTTAAATCACCGTCAGCTAAAAGGTTCAGGGCTCTAAAGAAAGTCAGACATAAGATTAAAAGGATTATAGGACTTACCGGAACGCCTGCTCCTAACGGGCTCTTGGATATCTGGAGTCAGATTTATCTTTTAGATAGAGGAGAAAGACTTGGAAGAACTTTTACCGGCTACCGAGGCAGATATTTTCATCCACAAAAATATATCAACGGCGGAATACCCGCTGACTATGCTGTTAATGAAGGTGGAGAAGAAAAAATCTATACAAAGATTTCAGATATATGCATCAGCATGAAGGCTCTTGATTATTTAAAAATGCCTGAGTGTATTTTAAACAAAGTAGAAGTGGAACTTTCAGAAAAAGAGATGAAACTGTATAGAAAGCTGGAGAGGGATTTACTCCTTCCTTTTGAGGACAGTGATGTAGATGCGGCAAATGCGGCAGTTCTCGCAAACAAACTTCTCCAAATGGCAAATGGTGCTGTTTATGATGAATTTAATGATGTGAAATATATACATGACAGAAAGTTAGATGCCTTAGAAGATTTAATAGAATCAGCTAACGGCAAACCAGTACTTGTATATTATGCCTTCAAACATGACAGAGATAGGATTAAAGCACGCTTTAATGCAGGAGAAATTAACACTTCAGAGGATATTGAAAAGTGGAATGAGGGAAAAACTCAGACAGCTCTCTGTCATCCGGCTTCTACAGGACACGGTCTTAACCTTCAATACGGAGGCTGTACTATTATCTGGTTTGGTCTTACCTGGAGCCTTGAACTTTACCAGCAGGCAAATGCAAGACTCTGGAGGCAGGGACAAAATCATACTGTGGTTATCCACCATATCCTAGCTAAGGATACAATAGACGAACGTGTTATGAAGGCACTTGAAAATAAAGATACAAGCCAGGCAGCTCTGATTGATGCAGTTAAAGCAGGAACGGGCGGTGGGGATTATGAATAAAAAAGAACTTTCACAGCTTTATTATCTTAACCGGGAGATTGAGCAGTTAAAAAGCAGAATAGAAGAACTGGAATGCATTGCCGTTTCAGATACATCAAGAATAACAGGTATGCCGCACGTCACAGGAATATCAGATAAAGTAGGCAGATACGTTGCTGAAATTGCAGACCTTAAGGAACTGCTGAATTTAAATTTGAAGAAGTGTTTCTATGAACTCAACAGACTTAACAGGTATATAGAAAGTATTGATGACAGTCAGATGAGGATGATTATGACATTGAGATATGTAAACGGGCTTAGCTGGAGACAGATTGCATTTAGCATTGGCGGCGGGAATACAGAAGACAGTATTAAAAAACTTGCCTATAGATATTTAAAGAAAAATTGAAAGTTGTCCCTTTTGTCCCGATTATATATGTTAGAATAATAGCATAGAAATATAAAAAGCTCTCAGAAAAGTCTGGGAGTTTTTTATAACCCAAAAAAATAATAAATGAAAGCTTCTGAGGAGATTACCTTGGGAGCTTTTTTATTTGGAGGAATAAATATGTTTGTTCACAGGTGCAGAAAATGTATTTGGAGTAATAAAATAAGCAGAGATCTTTTATACTGTATCTTTCCGAGATGCATTATGAAAATGAGAACAGGAGTAAAGAAAAATGAGTCCGAAAAGACCTCTAAAACCTTGTAAGCATCCAGGCTGTCCCAAACTTACAGAAGGAAGATACTGTGAAGAACATAAAAAACTTTATGTTAAAGAAAGAGACAGCACAGCAGGCAGAGGTTATGGCAGTAGATGGAGAGCAGCAAGAAACAGATACCTCAAAGCTAATCCTTTGTGCGTAAGATGCAGAAAATGGGGAAAGCTAACTAAAGCAACTGTTGTTGATCACATTGTTCCTCACAGAGGTGACAGGACTTTGTTCTGGGATGAAAGCAACTGGCAGCCGCTTTGTAAGAGGTGCCATGATAAGAAGACTATGACTGAAGATAGATATCAGGAATATAAATTTTGATCCGAAGAAATTTTATCAGAATCCCAGGGGGGTCAATATCTCTAAATGGGACAGGCAGATGACCGCCGCCCCCTCTCGTGTGAATTTTCGCAGAATTAAACAAGGGGGGTAATGAAAAATTCCAGAATATAAAGGCCTGATTAAGCAACTGTAGTATCTTGCAGCTGCTTTTTTACTGCGTAAAAGTTTATTGAAAGGAGCATCTGCTATGACAGATGATGACAGGAAAAAAATAAGAGAGTTAAGGCAGAAGGGCATGGGATATAAAAAGATTGCAGTACTTTTAGGACTGTCAAGAGACAGTGTCAGAGGATTCTGCAGGCGCAACGGATTAGGAGGAAACTCATGCGTGGTTGCACTTAATGTAGAAGAAAAATTAAAAAGGAATCTGCTCTGTGCCTGCTGCGGAAAACCTATTAAGCAGAAAAGTCAGGGAAGAACAAGGAGATTCTGTTCTGAAGCATGCAGAAGAAAATGGTGGAAGGAGCACCAGAGTGAAAGAAATAAAAATCCTTCCTCTGTTTACAAATACATCTGTGCGTATTGTGGAAAGGAATTCAGAGTTTATGGCAATAAGAAACGAAAATACTGCAGCCATAACTGTTATATAAAAGATAGATTCTGGGGTGATGAAATTGGAATTTAAAAAGTTGAACATAGATTCGCTTATACCTGCTGAATATAACCCAAGGAAGAAACTTAAACCAGGAGACAGTGAATTTGAAAAAATAAAGAACAGTATCAGTGAGTTCGGATATGTCGATCCTGTTATTGTTAACAGTGATCTGACTGTAATCGGCGGTCATCAGAGGATATCGGTGTTAAAGACACTTGGATTCACCGAGATTGACTGTGTGATTGTTGATATTGATAAGACTAAAGAAAAGGCGCTGAATATTGCTCTTAATAAAATCAGCGGGGAATGGAATAAGGAATTACTTGCTGACCTTATAAAGGATTTGCAGAGTCTGGACTATGATACATCTTTTACTGGCTTTGATCCTCCTGAGATTGATGAACTCTTTAATGAAATTTATCCTGAAGGTGTGGAAAAAGATGGATTTGACGAACCGCCTCCGGAAACACCTATTACAAAACAGGGAGACATATGGCTGCTTGGCAGACACCGTTTAATCTGTGGTGACAGTACAGAACTTGAAACCTATGAAAAACTTATGGAAGGGAAGAAAGCAAATCTGGTTGTAACAGATCCCCCATATAATGTTGCCTATGAAGGAATTGCTGGTAAAATCCAAAATGACAATATGGAAGATAAAAAGTTCTATAATTTTCTGCTTCATGCCTACAGGGGTATGTACGAGAACCTTGCAGACGGTGGTTCAATTTATGTATTTCATGCTGACCGGGAAACTGTGAATTTTAGAACAGCATTTAAAAATGCAGGATTTTTCTGCCATCAGACCTGTATATGGGTAAAAAATTCTCCGGTTCTTGGAAGATGTGATTATCAATATAATCACGAACCGGTACTTGTAGGCTGGAAGCCTACTGCGGGGCATAAATTTTACGGAGACAGAAAACAGAGAACTACCTGGAATTTTGACAGACCTAAAAAATCAAAGTACCATCCAACAATGAAGCCTATAGCTTTAGTGGCTTATCCAATAACCAATTCAAGTCTGACTAATTCTATAGTTCTTGATCCTTTTGGGGGCAGTGGATCCACTCTCATTGCCTGCGAACAGACAGATAGAATTTGTTATATCATTGAAGTTGATGAAAAGTATGTGGATGTTATTGTCAAAAGATATATTGAGCAAGCAGCTACTGATGAGGGTGTATCTTTATTAAGAAATGGAGAAAAAATTACTTATAAAGATATTCAGAAAAAGTGAATAAAACCCTTGATATATATGTGTTTTAGAGTGATATATAGTATAACAAAAAACACACTTTGAAAGGGGAAAACAAAATGCAAGAAGAATTAAGAAGGCTTACCAAAGATGGAGAATTCAAATTTTACAATGGAACTAAAGCAGAAAACAAAGAAAAGGCATTGAAGCTTATGAAAACAGCACAAAAAAGTGGTTGCCAGGGTTATAAGATTTATTCAAACAGCTTTGGATACATTGTGAGATTGGAGGGTTAAGCTTGAAGAATCAAACAATCGGCGTGGAAATTGAAATGACAGGAATAACCAGGGAAAAAGCCGCTGAAGTTGTTTCAGAATTTCTTAAAGGAAAAATCAGAAGAATATATGACAGCTACGATACTTACAAGGTAACAGCACAAAACAGCAGAGTTTGGAAAATAATGAGTGATGCTAGTATCCGGACAATGAAAAATGAAAAAGGAACGCTTGTTCCGGCAGACAGAAGCTACAGCGTGGAACTTGTAACACCTATTCTAAAGTATGATAAGGATATAGAAACTCTGCAGGAACTTATAAGAAAACTACGACATATAGGTGCAGTCAGCGAAAGCAGGCTTAAATGCGGTATTCACATTCACATAGGAGCAGAGAAGCATACTCCCGGTACATTAAAGAATTTGGTTAACCTCATGGCTTCAAAGGAAGATTTAATTTACAAAAGCCTTGAAATTGATCCGGAAAGAGTCAGATACTGCAAGAAGATCAATGAGGATTTGATTGAAACCATAAATATAAAAAATTCCAAGACTTTAAAAGAACTTGCCGATATCTGGTACAGCGGCTATGGCGTTGAAAGCAGGGAACGCCATTACCATACTAGCAGGTATCACGGCCTTAACCTTCACAGTACTTTTACCAGAGGTACCATTGAATTCAGACTTTTTAACGGAACTATGCACGCAGGAAAAATCAGAAGTTACATTGTTTTCTGCCTGGCAGTAAGCCATCAAGCATTAGTCCAGAAGAGGGCGATGGCGAAACGCACACATACGGACAATGAAAAGTACACCTTCAGGTGCTGGCTTTTAAGACTCGGGCTTATAGGTGATGAATTTAAAAACTGCAGACGACATCTTATGAAATCACTTGACGGGAATTCAGCCTGGAGAAATCCAAAAGCTGCCTGAAACTAAATTGTTGCAAAGGAGAAATGAGAAAATGCCGGAAAAAACTAAACTTTATGGTGCCTACGGTTCAAATATGAATCTGAAACAGATGAACTGCAGGTGTCCAAAAGCTAAGGTTGTAGGAAATGGAACACTCGAAGGGTATAAACTGACCTTCAGAGGAAAATATAAGGGAGTCGCAAACATTGAACCCTGCGGTGATAAATCAGTGCCTGTGGTTTTATGGGAAATAACCGGAGATTGTGAAAGAGCACTTGATCTGTATGAGGGTTTCCCAAACCTTTATATCAAAAAACAGATTAAAGTGAAGTTGGGACATAAATCAAAAGGAGCCATGTTTTATGTTATGGCAGATGAATATGCAGATGTGCCGGCGGCTCCTACAGAATACTATTTTGGAGTAATTGCCAGAGGATACTCTGACAACAAAATTGATTTGAAAACTCTTGAGATTGCGTATTCAGAATGTTTATCTGAACTAAGAGGAGGCAGCTATGGATAAATTTTTTACACAGGAAACCTGCGACAGGTGCGGAGGTTTCTTAGATAAAGGTAGAATAATGTCAATGCTCAATACAGAGTGCATCTGCTTGGCCTGCTCTGAAAAGGAAAAGAAGGATAAGGATTATGATAAGGCAGTAAAAGCTGACCATGAAGAAATCAAAAAAGGTAATTATAACTACAAAGGTATAAGAGGTTAATTGAAAATGATGAGTGAAAAGATTGCAGGGCAGATTTTATCAATAAGAGACGATGGAAAGTACAATATGTTTGATATCGTTAATATTCATAAGGAAGCTTATAACAGGAAATTTTATGAACTGGCATATTTCTTAGAAGAGCATGAGCAGGAGTATTCAAATTTCATATTAAACGGGCAGAAATAAGATTGGTTTTATAGGAGCTTACAAAGAAAGTATGCTCTTTTCTTATGATGAATTTTAAAGATTGGGGGTGAAACCTATGGCACAGAGGGGAAGAAAACCAAAGCCAACTCTTATAAAACAGCTTGAAGGCAATCCGGGGAAAAGACCGCTTAATGAATTTGAGCCAAAGCCTGAAAAAAGAGCACCGAAATGCCCAACCTGGCTGGATAAAGAAGCTAAAAAAGAGTGGAGAAGGACGGCAAAACAGCTTGAGAAACTTGGAGTGCTGACAGAAGTTGATATGGCGGCTTTTGCAGGATACTGCGAGGCTTATGCACGCTGGAGAGAGGCAGAGGAATTCATATCAAGACACGGAACTATTATAAAAACACCAAGCGGATATTGGCAGCAGGTGCCGCAGGTATCTATTGCCCAGACCTATCTTAAAATTATGATTAAGTTCTGTGAACAGTTTGGACTTACGCCTTCCTCAAGGAGCAGGATTGTTGCAGATAAAGGAAATGATGAGGTTAATGATCCTATGGAAATTATGCTGAGAGAAGTGGTGAAATAGATGTATGATGAAGTAAAAGCACTGCGAACGGTAAATTTCATAAAATGTCTCAGACACACAAAAGGACAGTGGAGAGGGGTGCCTTTTGATCTGCTTCCCTGGCAGGATAAAATAATCAGAGATGTATTTGGTAATGTCAAAGAAAATGGGTATCGTCAGTATAATACTGCTTATATAGAGATCCCAAAGAAAAATGGAAAAAGTGAGCTTGCAGCAGCAGTGGCACTTTATATGACCTGCGGAGATAATGAATGGGGAGCTGAGGTTTATGGGTGTGCGTCTGACAGGCAGCAGGCATCAATCGTATTTGATGTGGCAGTAGATATGATTGATCAGTGTCCAGCTCTTAAGAAAAGAATAAAACCGATAATGTCAGTAAAAAGACTGATATACAAACCTACAAATAGCTTCTACCAGGTACTGTCAGCTGAAGCCTATACAAAACACGGTCTCAATGTCCATGCAGTTGTTTTTGATGAACTCCATGCTCAGCCTAACAGGGATCTATTTGACGTTATGACAAAAGGCTCGGGAGATGCAAGGCTTCAGCCGTTGTTTTTTCTCATAACTACTGCAGGTACGGACAGAAATTCCATATGTTTTGAACAGCACCAAAAGGCACTGGATATAATAGAGGGCAGGAAAATAGACGCAACTTTTTATCCGGTTATTTATGGCATAGGTGATAGTGATGACTGGGGTGATGAGAAGAACTGGTATAAAGCCAATCCTTCTCTTGATCACACCATTGATATAGAAAAAGTCAGAAATGCCTATAACAGTGCAAAAGAAAACCCTGCTGAGGAAAACATATTTCGTCAGCTAAGACTGAATCAGTGGGTGAAGCAGTCAACCCGCTGGATGCAGATGGATAAATGGGACGAATGTGATTTTGATGTGGATATGGATTTGCTGAGAGGCAGAGAATGTTACGGAGGACTTGATCTTTCAAGTACTACTGATATTACTGCTTTTGTTTTGGTATTCCCGCCAAGAACAACAGATGAAAAATATATAGTTTTACCATTCTTTTGGATACCAGATGACAATTTAAAGTTAAGAGTAAGAAGGGATCATGTACCTTATGATGTGTGGGAAAAGCAAGGTCATATAAAGACTACCGAAGGCAATGTGGTCCATTATGGATTCATAGAAACCTTTATTGAACAACTCGGTAAAAAGTATAACATTAAAGAAATAGCTTTTGACAGGTGGGGAGCTGTGCAGATGGTACAGAACCTTGATGGTATGGGATTTACAGTAATTCCTTTCGGACAAGGATATAAGGATATGTCTCCATCTTCCAAGGAATTAATGAAGTTAACACTAGAGAAGAAAATAGCACATGGAGGAAATCCGGTGCTTAGGTGGATGATGGATAACATATATGTTAAAACTGACCCGGCAGGAAATATAAAGCCTGATAAAGAAAAAAGCACAGAAAAAATTGATGGTGTAGTGGCACTTGTTATGGCATTGGACAGAGCAATAAGAAACCAAGGTAGTTGTGGCAGTGTTTATGATGATAGAGGAATTTTAATTTTGTAACTAATTGTTAATATATGATATAATATGAATTATTATATCATATATTAACACATAACAAATTAGTATGGAGGTAATTATGGCATCTATTGGGATAAGGGTTACACCAAATGAAATATTTTATTCTATTGTTGATGAAAATGATGATGAATATGAAATCATCAGTATTTCAAACATTAAAATTCCAAGGGCATTAGATGCTCCTTGTAAATTAAGTTATATAAGAAATACGATTGCTACAATCATTAAACAATATAAAATTACTAATGCAGGGATAAAGTTAATTGAAGGGAATGCCAGAGCTTCAGTTAATTCAAGTATTCTTTTTAGGATAAATTTGGAGGGCGTAATTTTAGAATTGTTTGCTAATAGCACTATACAAAAATATTTATTGGGACTTGCTTCTAGTATTGCTTCTATCTTAAAGATAAAAGCAAAACCGGTTAAGGAAATGTCAGAAGATTTAGGTATAGATGATTCTTATAAAACAGATAATGGTAAGAAATTAAATGAGCAAAATATAGAATCCTTAGTTGTTGCCATAGCAGCATTAAATCAGAGGTGATAAACATGAAATATACTAAAACTAATCTTGATTTTGAATTCATAAAACCTATTGGTAATAATGAAGGTAAAAATTCAGAAGTTTTTTTAGCAAAAGATGTACAGCTTGATGCAGAACTTGTAGTGAAGAAAATAAAAATTTCAGCATTTAAAAATATTGATGAATATTTTTTGGAAGCAAAAATGTTATATGATAATAAGCACCCAAATATTATGGAAATTCAATGGGCTTCAAAAGATGACAACTTTATTTATTTGTCCATGCCATTTCTTAAAAAAGGATCTTTAAATTCTTTAATTGATAAAAGATATTTATCTGTACGTGAGATAATAAAATATTCATTAGATCTATTAAGTGGTGTTGCATATATTCATTCAAAAGGATTGATTCACTTAGATATAAAACCAACTAATATATTGTTAGATCAATCAAATAGGGCAATTTTAACTGATTTTGGATTATCAAGATATTTAGATAAAAATGGCATAGCAGATCAACCATGTAATTATATACCACATATAGATCCAGAGTGGTTTTTAAATTCAGGAAGAACTGTATTATCAGATATTTATCAAATAGGGTTGACACTTTATAGGCTATGTAATGGCAATAGTATTTTAAAACAGCAATTATCACAATTAAATGTTGTTTCTAATGATAAATTAAAAGAAGTAATATTAAGTGAAAAGTATCCAGATAGAAGTTATTTTTTACCACATATTCCTGTTAAATTAAGAAAAATCATTAAAAAAGCATTGGATATAGATACAAATAAGAGATATAATAATGTTATAGAGATGATGAATGATTTAAGTGAAATAGATGAAAATCTTGACTGGCAATTTACGAATAAGCCTAATAAATTGTACTGTTTACATAAAGGCAATAATAATATATCTATAAGTACGAAAAACGTAAATGATAAAGTTGATATAGTGTGTACCAAGACTAACTTGACATCAGGAAAAATTACTAAAATGAATAATTACTGTAGTGAAGGTTATAATACAGATAAATCAGTACAAAAAGAAATAGCAACAATTATTAAAAAAAATAATTAATTTAAAGAAGGGAGTGGTTTGCTTATGAAAAAAATAATAAAAAGACAGAATAGATTAAGCAGAGAAGTCTTAACAAACCCATTCCCGAATAAAACATTGAAAGAGCGATTAATACGTTCAAAAGCAATAGATTATAAAGAAAATTGTACTATAGAGAATTTAAAAAATGGGTATATGCAGATTTCGCCAAAAGATAAAAATAAATTAGTAAAATACTAGTATTATTAGCATCTGTTAAACAGGTGCTTTTTTCATACCCATTTTTAGGAGGTAAATATTAATGAAAATACCGATACTATCCAGGCTGTGGGAATCCAGAGCAGGTCCCCAAAACAGCTTTTGGCGGAGTACCTGCAGCTTTTTCTTTGGTAGTACCACAAGCGGCAAAACAGTAAACGAAAGAACTGCAATGCAGACTACAGCAGTTTATGCCTGTGTCAGAATACTTTCTGAAACCATAGCTTCACTGCCGCTTCATACCTACAGACATACTGAAAATGGTAAGGAAAAAGCAACAGAACATTCCATATATCATCTTCTTGCAGATGAACCAAACCCTGAGATGACATCGTTTGTGTTTAGAGAAACACTTACGGGTCATCTTTTATTATGGGGAAATGCTTATGCACAGATTATTCGCGATGGCAGAGGAAAAGTAATTGCTCTTTATCCTCTGCTGCCGGATAAAATGACAGTGGACAGAAATGATAAGGGAGAAATTTACTATATTTATAATAAAGAAGGGAAGCTTTATTCACTGAGATCTGATGAAGTTTTGCATATTCCCGGACTTGGATTTGACGGATTAATCGGATATTCTCCAATAGCCATGGCTAAAAATGCGATTGGTATGGCTATAGCGACGGAGGAATATGGTGCTAAGTTCTTTTCAAACGGTGCAAACCCAGGAGGTGTACTTGAGCATCCTGGTATAGTAAAAGATCCCGCAAGAGTGAGAGAAAGCTGGAACAGTGTATATCAGGGAAGCAGTAACTCACACAGAGTTGCAGTTCTTGAAGAAGGTATGAAATTTCAGAGCATAGGTATCCCACCGGAGCAGGCACAGTTTTTAGAAACCAGGAAATTTCAGACAGAGGAAATCTGCAGAATTTTCAGAGTCCCTCCGCATCTGGTGGCCAATTTAGATAAAGCAACTTTCAGCAACATAGAGCATCAGTCAATTAGTTTTGTTGTCCATACTATAAGACCCTGGCTGGTGAGAATAGAGCAGTCAATTAATAAAGCCCTGTTTACTGAAAGTGAAAAAAGGGAGTATTTTGTAAGTTTTGTAGTGGAAGGACTGCTGAGGGGTGATTATGCTTCCAGGATGCAGGGCTATGCAATAGGAATTCAAAACGGGTTTTTAAGTCCAAATGACGTCAGGACTTTGGAGAATATGAATACTATTGAAAATGGAGATATATATGCCATGAATGGCAATATGCTTAAACTTGAAGATGTCGGGGCATATATAAAAGGGAAAAAATGGAGGAAAGAAAATGAAACGTAAATTTTGGAACTGGGTAAAAAATGAAGAAAGCAGAACGCTTTATTTTGATGGATATATTGCACAGGACAGCTGGTTTGATGATGACATTACTCCAAGGCAGTTTAAGGATGAACTTACAGCTTCTGATGGAGACATAACAGTATGGCTTAATTCTCCGGGAGGAGATGTTTTTGCCGCAAATCAGATTTACACAATGCTAAAGGAATACAAGGGTAAGATAACAGTGAAAATTGATGGAATAGCAGCCAGCGCGGCATCAGTTATTGCTATGGCAGGAAGTGAAATATTAATGTCACCGGTAGCAATGATGATGATTCATAATGTGCGTCCAGATAGGACGTTACTAACAATAGACTAATGGTGTCTATCTCTCAAAATTGCGAGAGTGTCAACCTATCTAACCGAAAGGCGAAAGCTGAAACGGGAACATAGCATGATAGAAAAGCGGTGAGTTACTCAAAGGCTAAAGAGTACGACTGAACTGCAATGACAAGAGAATATGAGGTTTAACCTGTAATTTGGTGAATGTGAGGTTTGAGTGTCCGTTATCATAGGAATAAGGAAATTAGTCTGTTACCTTATATGAGAAAATTTAACAATAGGGTTGTGGTTGTTAAAGCAATTAATATTTCTCATCACGAGCAAGAGAACTTGTGTTAAAAAGCCTAAAGCAAAACCGACAATTCTCATTACCAATTAGTAACGTTAACTGGAGATAACCTAAATTGAAATGTTTATTTAAACTATGGCAACAGTGCCTGAATATTCAACAAGGTTACGGAGTTCCCATAGTAGTCTGAGGTAGGTAGTGCCTACTACAAATAACATAAATCGTTATATGGCGAAGGGGAACAGTTTGTACAATCCAACAATTAACAAATGAAAGAGAGGAGAAACCTCAATGAAACCAACATTTGAAATTTTGGAACGGATTAATAAAAGTTCTAATAACCACAAAGACGGTGTATTTACTAGAGTATATCGTTACTTACTAAGAGAAGATGTTTACTTTACTGCTTACAAAAATCTTTACTCTAATAATGGAGCTTTAACAAAAGGTATAGATAATGATACTGCTGATGGCTTCAGTGTTGAGTATATCAATAAAATTATTGATGAACTCAAAAAATTAACTTATAAACCGAAATCAGTACGTAGAACTTACATTGAAAAGAAAAACAAAAATAGCAAACGACCGTTAGGAATACCGTCTTTTAGAGATAAATTAGTGCAAGATGTGATAAGACAAGTATTAGAAGCTATTTATGAACCATTATTTAATAATTTATCCCATGGTTTTAGACCTAATAGGAGTTGTCATACAGCACTAAAACAAATAACTAAAGGATTTAATGGCATTAAATGGTTTATTGAAGGCGACATTAAAGGTTGCTTTGATAATATTGACCATAAAATTCTTTTAGATATTTTATCTGAAAAAATAAAAGACAGCAGATTCCTTAACTTAATCCGAAAATTCTTAAAAGCAGGTTATTTAGAAAATTGGACATATCACAATACTTATAGTGGCACACCGCAAGGTGGTATTTTATCTCCCATACTTGCTAATATTTATTTGAATGAATTAGATAAAAAAGTAGCAGAAATAAAAGAGAGTTTTGATAAACCTGCAAAGCGAACAATGACTAATGAATATAACAAAATAAGATGGCAAATACAAAAAATTCAAAAGGCATTAAAAAAAGAGCCAACAGAGCTTTGTCGCAGTCAATTAGTCAAAAAATTAAGGGCGTTTAAAACTGAACTAAGAAAAACGCCTTGCAAAGACCAATCGGATAAGGTTATAAAATATGTTCGTTATGCCGATGACTGTGCGCCACGAAGGCGCTTCCAGGAAACCCAAAGGGTTACCTGAAGATAGCTATGCTATACAAATGATGGTGGTAGGCCCACCGAAATCGCCATACAGGTGGAGATTTCAAACTACCCTAAGATGCTGTAGTCAAAAGCTATGGTATTAAGCGCTAGGGAAAAGGCAGTACATAACTGTCAAGTGGGTGCTAAAGAGATGAATGACCATATGAACCACTTATGAAAGTGTCGAAAGCGTATAGATTCCATCAAAACTAGGGGGTAGTCGTTAACCTAGGATAAGTCTAGAGGAAACCTGTTTACCGATTAGGCGGTGGACGGCATAAAGGTGGCATGACTTTAGCATAGGCGTTTGTATGGAACGTGGGAACCCACGGCTCGATGTTAAGAGAGTATTTCAAGCGGAAGAACCGTAAGAAAAGAGTATCAATGCGAGTATGGGGACAGATTGAGTCATAGTAGTAATGAAGCTTCTGTAATGGAGGTGGAGCGAAGGACTTCAAGTTATTCAGTTTCGAGAATAAGTCAACTTTGAAAGGAGGAGGAACTTATGCAAGAAACAAAGCCGTTTAATATCTCTAAAAGAGCTGTATTTACAGCCTACAAGAAAGTGAAAGCAAACAAAGGAACATATGGAGTTGATGAACAATCCATAGAAGATTTTGAAAAGAACTTAAAGAATAATCTCTATAAAATATGGAATAGGATGTCATCAGGAAGTTATTTTCCTAAATCTGTTAAAGCTGTAGCAATTCCAAAGAAGAATGGTGGAACCAGAATATTGGGTATTCCTACTGTTGAAGATAGAATTGCACAGATGGTAGCAAAATTATACTTTGAACCACAAGTAGAGGCTATATTTTACAAGGATTCTTACGGATACAGACCAAATAAATCAGCAATACAAGCATTACAGGTCACTAGAATGAGGTGTTGGAGGAAAAACTGGGTTCTTGAATTTGACATTAAAGGCCTATTTGATAACATTAGGCATGATATTTTAATAAAAATGGTAAAGAAGCACACTCAAAAAGAATGGGTTATTTTATACATTTAGAGGTGGTTGACTGCACCATTTCGAATGAAAGATGGAGCAATAGTTCCGAGAAATTCTGGTACACCGCAAGGTGGTGTCATTAGCCCAGTACTTGCAAATCTTTTCCTACATTATGTATTTGATGATTTTATGGTGAAAGAATTCAAAACGATTCCTTGGGCCAGATATGCTGATGATGCAGTAGCACACTGTGTATCCTTGAAGCAAGCAAAATATCTACAGAGAAGAGTGCAGGCAAGGTTTGAACAATATGGATTACAGTTAAATCTTGAGAAAACAAGAATTGTATACTGTAAAGATGATGATAGAAAAGGAGATTATCCTAATATATCATTTAATTTTCTTGGGTACACATTTAAACCGAGAGGTGCCAAGAACAAATATGGTAGATATTTTACAAGCTTTTTACCTGCGATAGCAGAAAAGGCAAAGAAAGCAATTCGCAAGGAAGTAAGGGAATGGAAACTGCAACTTAAGGTAGACAAGGATTTGTGGGATATATCGAATATGTTTAATAGACAGATACAGGGATGGATTAACTATTACACACATTTCTATAAATCTGAAATGTATGGAGTACTTAGATATATCAATGGATGCTTAGTTAAATGGGTTCGTAGGAAATACAAGAAACGAAAACATAGAAGGAAAGCAGAGTATTGGTTAGGAAGTATTGCACTAAGAGATAGAAAATTGTTTGCACAGTGGAAATTAGGGATATTACCAACGACTGAATAATGGGAGCCGTATGAGCTGAGAGGTTCACGTACGGTTCTGAAAGAAACTAAGGGGGAAGTTCCCTTGGTTTACTTACTTTATTATTGGAGTAAATGGAACAAAAGAAGATTGTTTGCAAATTAAGCAACAGCTTAAAGAATTTTTATCAGACAAACTTAACCTGGAATTAAGTGAAGAAAAAACAAAAATAACACATAGTTCTGATAATGCTAGATTTTTAGGTTATGACATAAATATTAGACGCAACGCACAATGTAAACGCAGAAGCGATGGCATTATACAAAGAACTTTAAATAATACAGTTGAATTATTAATTCCACTTAAAGAAAAAGTTGAAAAATTTATGTTTGATAAAAACATAGTAAGAATAAGTAAAAGTGGTGAATTAGAACCGAAACACAGAAATAATATTTTAGGAAATACTGACCTTGAGATTGTAAGTACATACAATTCAGAAACAAGAGGTATTTGCAATTATTATAATTTAGCAAGTAATTTTGATAGCCTTAAATATTTCACATATTTAATGGAATACAGTTGTGCAAAAACACTTGCAAGAAAGCATCAGATGTCAATGTCAAAAATTATTAGAATTCATAAAAATGGTAAAACATGGGGCATAAAATATGAAACCAAGAAAGGTGAAAGTTTTATGTCAATTGTAAAGTTTACTAATTTACAGTGTGCTAATAAAAAATATGAAGATATTGATGTAGTTAAAACTGTAATCTTTGGCTTTAACTCCTTTGAAAAGAGGTTAAAAGCAAATAAATGCGAAATATGTGGAACAGAACAAGGTAAATTTGAACTACATCACGTAAACAAGCTAAAAAATCTTAAAGGTAAGGAATTGTGGGAAAGGATAATGATTTCACGACAAAGAAAAACATTAGTCGTTTGCAAACAATGTCATTATCAAATACACAACAAAAAAATTTCTGTGGAAAATCCGTCAATAGTATAAATGGAAAGCTGTATACATTGAGAGGTGTACGTACAGTTTGGAGGGGGGTCTGTGTAAACCTACTATAGTGATATGGCAAGGCGACATTTTCCTACCCTACCCTTCTACAGTTATTTTTGGAGAATCATCAGATCTTCAAAATGGAATGGATATGCTGTCAGAGGTAAAGGAGAGCATAATAAATGCCTATGAACAAAAGACAGGCCTTCCGAGGGCAAAAATATCAAAGATGATGGATGCTGAAACCTGGTTCAGTTCTAAGAAAGCAGTGGAGCTTGGTTTTGCAGATGAAGTTCTGTACGGTGATGCTGAGAAAGATGTAACTAACGGTTTTATATTTGACAAGGTCACTGTCACCAACACATTGATGAGGAAAATACCGAAGGTAAAACAAATGCAGTCTGCGGCAGAAACAGGTACGCAGCATGGGCAGCTTCTTAAAAGACTTGAACTTCTAAAATATTAGATCAGGAGGAATATATATGAATAAAATATTGGAACTCAGAGAAAAGAGAGCTAAATTGTGGGACAGTACAAAGGCTTTTCTGGACAGCAGGAGAAATGAAAGCGGATTATTATCAGCAGAAGATACTGCCGCATACGAAAAGATGGAGACTGATGTTGTAAACCTGGGAAAGGAAATAGACAGGCTGGAAAGACAGGCAGCACTGGATCTGGAACTTTCAAAAGCAACTTCAAGTGCAATCAGGAACAATCCCGGTGGAAACATTTCCGGAGAAAAGACAGGAAGGGCATCAGATGAGTATAAAAGTGCTTTCTGGAAAACCATGAGAAATAAGAGCAGCTTTGATATTCAGAATGCCCTGCAGGTTGGAACTGACAGTGAAGGAGGTTTCCTTGCACCGGACGAGTTTGAAAAAACACTTATTGAAAGCTTGGAAGAACAGAACATATTCAGGCAGCTTGCAAATATAATCACCACATCATCGGGGGATAAGAAAATCCCTGTGGTCGCATCTAAGGGAACCGCATCCTGGGTGGATGAAGAAGGAGCTATTCCGGAATCAGATGATGCATTTTCACAGGTATCAATAGGAGCATATAAACTGGCCACTATGATTAAGGTTTCCGAGGAACTTCTTAATGACAGTGTTTTTAATTTAGAGAATTATATAGCAAAAGAGTTTGCGAGGAGAATCGGTGCTAAAGAAGAAGAAAGCTTCTTCACAGGTGATGGCACGGGAAAGCCTACAGGAATATTTAACGGGACAGGCGGAGGAGAACTCGGGGTCACAGCATCAAGTGCGGCAGCTATAACTCTGGATGAGATTATGGATTTATTCTACTCACTTAAATCTCCCTATAGAAAAAATGCTGTATTTTTAATGAATGACTCAACTGTTAAATCTATAAGAAAACTTAAAGACGGAAACGGCCAGTACATCTGGCAGCCTTCTGTTACAGCACAGCAGCCCGATACCATACTCAACAGACCTGTAAAGACATCTGCCTATGTGCCTGCAATAGGATCGGGTGCAAAAATTATAGCTTTTGGTGATCTCAGTTACTACTGGGTGGCAGACAGGCAGGGAAGATCCTTCCAGAGATTAAATGAACTCTATGCAGCAACAGGACAGATTGGATTTAAGGCGGCACAAAGAGTTGACGGAAAGCTGATACTTCCTGAAGCCGTTAAGATTTTGCAGATGAAAGCGTAGGTGAGATTAAATGAGTAATGTAAAAAATTATGCAGAGCAGGGTGGAGACAAATGGATTGTAGGCGGCGTTCTTGAGATCAAAGATGGCGGTGAGATTAAGATTGATGGAACACAACTTACCAGAGCAGATTCACAATCTGATAGTACTGCCGCAGATATAGCTGGACTTAAAGATGATTTTAACGCACTTCTTACAAAATTGAAAAATGCCGGACTTATGTCATAAAACTAAGCAGAAGATTAAATCGGAGGTGGGTGTATGGTAATTTCACTTGAAGAGGCAAAACTTTATCTGAGAGTTGAGGGTGATGAGGAAGATACACTCATCACCGATTTTATAACTGCTTCAGAAGAAATCTGCGAGGGAATATTAAGGTATCCGCTGTCAGAACTTGATACAGTACCGGATACAGTGAAGCAGGCTGTTTTAGTTGCTGCAGCTAATATGTATGAAAAGCGGGAGAGCTTTGAGGTAAAAGAGATTCTTGATATCATGACAAGACTTCTGTTTTCCTATAGGAAGGAAAGCTGGTGAAACTGTGGTTATAGGTGATTTAAGGCATAGAATAACACTTCAAAAATTTATTACCGAAGTTAATGAAAATGGATTTGAGACTGAAGTCTGGCAGAATTATAAAACAGTATGGGCATCGGTTTCAAGTTTATCAGGAAAAGAATACTACCAGGCAGCGGCAGTCCAGGTAGAGAAAACTGTTAAATTTACTATAAGGTATTTATACGGTATATCCAGTGATATGAGGATACTATTTGAAGGTAAACAGTACAATATAACTTCTATTGATAATATCAAATACAAAAATAGATTTATAGAAATAAAGGCTCTGGAGGTGGAGAAAAGTGGCTGATATAGAACTCAAAGGAGTGGATGAAATACTAAATAAGCTCAACCAGATGGGTACAAATATCACAAGGCTTGAAAACAAGGCACTGAAAAATGCCGCAGAGCCTGTACTTGAAGATGCAAAGGTCACAAATGCATTTAATGACAGGAGCGGCAGGCTGAGAAAAGGACTTAAAATAAGTGGTGTGAAAAAGAAAGAAGGAGTTAAATATATCCTTGTAGGTGTGGATAAAAGTGATAATTCGAAGATATTCTACGGTAAATTTTTAGAATTCGGAACTTCAAAAATATCTGCAAGACCGTTTCTGCAGCCGGCCTATGAAAAAAATAAGGAGGAAATACAGAAAACTATAGCTGAAACCTTGAAGGAGGGTTTGAAGTGATAAACAGTCTGATACTTCAGGCTTTGAAATCCTTGAATGTTCCTGTTTCATTTCAGAAATATAACGGCAGGGAAAATACCTATATAACCTTTTTCAGCTATCTGGAGCAGGGTGAGCAGTATGCTGACAATGAAGAAAAAGCCGCAGGTTATTATATTCAGATAGATGTCTGGAGTAAAAATGATTATACAGAACTTGCAGAAAGGGTAAAAAGTCATATGAAAGCCGCAGGGTTTATAAGAACTTCTGCGGCTGATTTATTTGAGAAGGATACAAAAATATATCATAAAGCATTAAGATTTTTCTATTTAGATTGATCAAAGGGAGGAAATAATATATGCCTCAGGTGGTAAACAGTGCTCCTGTGGGAGTGGAAAATTTAGTATATGCAGTTTTGACAGATGAAACAGCGGTAACTTACGGAATACCGGATTTAATTTCACCGGCAATAAATGTGAAGATAAGCCCGAAGAGTAATTCGGACACCCTATATGCAGATGACAGGGCAGTTGAGACAGTATCCAGCATGGGAGAAGTGGAAGTTGAAATTGAAACTCAGGATCTGCCTTTGGAGGTACAGGCAGTACTTTTAGGTCATAGTTTGGATGAAACGACAAAGGTGATGAGTTACTCAGCTGATGACATGGCACCTTATGCAGCTATTGGATTCAAGATAAAAAAGGCGAACGGCAGGTACAGGTATGTCTGGCTTCTCAAGGGTAAATTCAGCGAACCGGAGGAAGAACATTCGACTCAGGAGGACAAGACCAATTTTCAGACGCCAAAACTTAAAGGCGTTTTTCTCACAAGGGCGGACGGCAGGTGGAAGTATACTGCCGATGAGGACAGCGGATTTACAGGAGGAGATACCTGGTTTACCAATGTTTATAAGCCGTCAGCTTAATATAAAAGGAGGGACAAATTGTGGAAATATCATTAAATGACAAGATTTATGTAATGCCCAGGGTGAAAACAAGAATGCTCAGAAGAGCCATAGAAATAAATGAAAATACAGACTTTAATAATCTGAAAACAAAGGATCTGGACGGTCTGGTTGATTTTGTAGTTGAACTTTACGGGAATAAATTCGGGAGAGATGATTTTTATGATGGTCTGGATGCTGATAAACTTATAGAGACTCTTAACAGCAGTATAAACGGAATAGTGGGGAATCTGGGAAAGAAATTAAATGAGTTCCCAAACAAGTAGGCGGAGGAGCAGAAGAAAAGCTTTCTCCGCTTGATTTTATAAAGGAGATATATTCGAAACTTCTGGAGCAGGGATGGATGCTAAATGATATTGATGAAACGGACATATTCTTCTATTTTGATATCTTGATTTACAGGGCGGACAAAGAATATAAAAAGAATCTAAATGATGTTTTGAATATATTGTAGACAGGTGGTGAGAGAGTATGGCTGAAGAACTCGGAAGTCTGGCTGTAAAAATAGGACTGGATTCGAGTGGATTTCAAAATGGTATAAGCAGTATCAACAGAAATCTCAGAGTGCTTGACAGTGAATTTAAAGCAAATACTGCAGCACTTGGAGAAAATTCAAAGGGACTTGAAGGACTCAGGCTAAAATTACAAAGCATTTCAAAACAATTGGAGCTTCAGAAACAGAGAGTAACTGTTCTTGATCAGGCCTATACTAAAAGTGCACAGACTAAAGGCAGAGACAGCAGGGCAACCCAGGAACTTGAAATAAAACTCAACAGGGCTAAACAGTCTCTCTCACAAATGGAAGGAGAACTCTCAAGAACAAATAAAGAAATAGAGGTTCAGAGCAGCAGGTGGACAGCCTTGGGTAAAAGTCTTGACGGAGTGGGAAATAAAATGAAATCCATAGGTGACGGACTGACAGGTGCAGGATCTAAACTTTCCCTTGCAGTAACCGCCCCCATTGCTGCCGCAGGAGCTGCAAGTATAAGGCTTGCCTCAGACACAGCCGAGAGCATGAATAAAGTTGAAGTTGCATTTGGAAGCGTCAGTCAAAGAGTAAAAAACTGGTCGGATACCACTTTAAAAAGCTACGGCATAGCAAAGGGTACTGCACTTGATATGTCCGCTCTCTATGGGGATATGGCAACAAGTATGGGACTAAATCAGAGGGAAGCCGCAAAAATGTCCATGTCTCTTGTTGGACTTGCAGGTGACCTGTCCAGTTTCAAAAATATAGATATAAAGCAGGCTGAAGAAGCTTTAAACGGAATATTTACGGGAGAAACAGAGAGCCTGAAAATGCTGGGTATAGTTATGACAGATACGAATCTGCAGCAGTATGCTTATTCAAAAGGAATACAGAAGAAAACACAGGATATGACCGAAGCAGAAAAGGTACAGCTCAGGTATAACTATGTCATGGATAAGACAAAAAATTCACATGGAGATTTTGAACGTACCAGTGCAGGTACTGCCAACCAGATGAGAGTATTTCAGGAGAGTTTAAAAGAACTGGGTGCTACAATGGGACAGAATATACTCCCTATAATAACTCCTATAATTGCCAGGTTAAATGAATGGGTACAGGCATTTGGAAAATTGGATCAGGGTTATCAGAGAATAATACTTGTCATAGGGGCAGTGATTGCTGCAATAGGTCCGGCTCTGGTTGGAATCGGAAGTGTGGTAAGAGCTATGGGAGATATATCTACAGCAATAGGAAAGGTGTCAACTGCAGCAGGAAAATTAGGCGGTATGTCTAAGATCTTAGGAATGGTGTTTAATCCCTGGGTTATTGGCATAGGCCTTGCCATATTTGCAGGATACGAAATATACAAGCACTGGGATGTTATTTCACAGGGAGCTACTCAGCTTTGGAATAATCTTACCGCTGTTTTTGAAAATATCAAAATGTCTGTATCCGGTGTCTGGGAAAATGTAAAAACTGCTACACTTACTGCCTGGGAAACTTTAAAAAATACAGTAAGCAGCGGCCTTAACAGTATAAAAAGCTTTTTAGAACCTGCCTTAAATTTTTACAGGACAATATTTCAGAATACCTGGGATATTATAAAAAATGTTGTTTTAGGGGCAGTTCTTATAATCATTGATATAGTTACCGGAAACTTTACAAAGTTAAAATCTGATACAGAGCATATATGGACAAATATAAAAACAGCTTTAACAAATATATGGGAAACTATAAAAAATACTGCAGCAAATGCCTGGACCAGACTTAAAGAATCTGTGACAGGCTTGTGCAGCAGTATAAAAGAAACTGTGCTTAACATATGGAATTCTGTACTGTCCTGGTTTTCAGGACTGCCCGGGAAGCTTTATAATTATGGCTCAAGTATGTTTACCAGAATGAGAGATGGAGTTAAAAGCACCATAGGAAGTGTCAGAAGTTCCATAGAAGGGGGGATAAACAGTGCATTAAGTTATCTGGCAGGTTTACCGGGCAGAGCCTGGAGCTATGGAGTGGATTTTGTAAATGGTATCGTTAACGGCATAAGATCTGCCATAGGCAGGGTTGAAGATGCGGTAAGCGCGCTGGCTGCTAAAATAAGAAGCTATCTTCACTTTTCAGTTCCGGATGAAGGTCCTCTTACCGATTACGAAAGCTGGATGCCGGACTTTATGAAAGGACTGGCAGAGGGAATAAATAGGAGCAGGTACCTTGTTTCTGATGCTGTAAACAGACTGTCACTTGACATGAAAGTAAGTCCCCAAGTGTCAGAAATACCGATATCCCATAATTATAGCAATAGTTCAGAAAAAAAAGGAAATATGAGCAGCAAAAACGGACTTACCCTATATATAGAAAACTTTAATAATTACACTGAAAAAGATATAGAGCAGCTTGCCTATGAACTTGAATTTTACAGGCAGAAAACTGCCCTGGGAAAAGGAGGAGTTTAATGTGCTGAGTTTTGATTTTGGCGGTAAGAACAGCTGTGATGACTTTGAAATTCTAATAGCCAGAAGGCCAGATCTTCCTTCTCCAAAACGTAGGGTAAATACAATAAATATTCCCGGCAGGGATTCAAACTTAAGATTTGATGAAAACACCTATGATGATATAACACTGACTGTTGAGTGCTCAGTAAGGGATACGCAGAATCTGGCAGATAAAATTGATGAAATAAAGTCCTGGCTTTTTACAACAGGTGAGAGTGATTTGATATTCAGTTTTCAGTCTGATAAAAAATATATTGCCCAGGTAGTAAATGCCATTGACTTTAAGCAGGTGTATAAATACTTCAGTGAGTTTCCTGTAATATTTAACTGCAGACCCTTTAAATATGCAGTGGAAAATCACATGATGAATATAATCAGTTCAGGCACAGCTGTAATAAACCTCGGAACTTTGGAAAGCGAACCTGTAATGAACATCTACGGCTTGGGTGATATAGTACTTAAAATAAACGGACAGCAGATAAGTCTTAAAGATGTAACTGAAAAAATTATAGTAAATTCAGTTACACAGGACTGCTATGATGATGCAGGAAATAATCTAAACGGAAAGATGACAGGGGAGTTTCCGAAACTGAAACCCGGGGAAAATATAATTGAATGGAGCGGAGATGTTGTTAAAGCTGAGATTCTGCCAAACTGGCGGTGGCTGTAATGATGTGTGTTTATGATAAAAAGACTGCAAAAGGGAACTTTGATAACAGCGGCCTTGGAGTATTAAGTAACGCTGTGAGCTGTTATATAACTGAAGAATTAAACGGTGATTATTCTCTGGAACTTGAGTATCCTGCAAATTCTAAAAAGGCAAAATACCTTACAGAGTGGAATATCATTAAAGCAGAAGGACAGCTTTTCAGGATATATAAAGTGGAAAAAAGTAGTGAGGTTAAAAATATCATCAAGGTATGGGCAAAACACATATTTTATGATCTTCTGTATTACTTTATAGAAAATATTCAGGCTGAAAACTGCAGTGTTAAGACAGCTCTACAGAAGTCCCTTGTAGGAGATTTGATAACCATATATTCTGCAGACAGCGATATTATAACTTCAAACTCCATAAGCGTTGCAGAGAAAAATCCTGTGGAAGCCATATTTTCAATAATTGATATATGGGGCTGCGGGGAACTTAAAAGAGACAACTTTGATATCAAGATATTAAAAGCTGTGGGTAATGATGCAGGAGTTCTCATTGCCCGGGGTAAGAATATAACAGGCTTGAAGTTCAATACAGACACTACAAGTGTTGTGACAAAACTCTATCCCGTAGGTAAAAATGGTGTAAAGCTTACTGAAAAATATATAAATGTACCAAACTGGAACAGTGACGCTTATCCGCCTTTTCCCATAATAAAAAAGGTGGAATTCAAGGATGCAGAAGATGAAGTCGCATTAAGACTGCTGGCCCAGGAGGCAGCAGAGGTAACAGGCTTAAGCAGGATAAACATTGATGTGGATTTTGTTGAACTCAGCAGGACAAAGGAGTATGAAAACTATAGACATCTTCAGACAGTAAATGTAGGAGATTTGGTTATAGTAAGACATAAAGACTTTGGCATTGATGTAAAAGTACCTGTAATTAAAATAAAGAAGGATATTCTAACAGGTGTAAATGCTAAAGTTGAACTCGGACAGCCAAAGGACAGCATATTGAATAAGCTTGATACGGCAAATATTAAAACAACCCTGGATGAACTGGGAAATAAGGTAGCTGAATCTTTCAGCTCAATGCTTTATTATGCCAATCCTGTGCCGCTGACTGTAGGTACATCACCTGTTGAGCCGGTTTATCTCGGAATAACGGCAGTGGCAGATACAAACCTGTCGATGAATTTCAGTATGTACTGCACAGCAGAAAACTCATGTACAATAACAATTCAGATTCAGCTGGATAATGTGGATATTGTATTTACACCCAGGCAGAAATTGCAGCAGGGGGATAATGTTATAGGTATGCCTCTTGGAATACCTCAGGTTCAGCAGGGAGCACATTATATAGCTGTGTTTTTAAAGGTGGATACAGGTACGATAAATATACCGATGTTTAATCTTCAGTGTATGATTGACGGAAGAAATCTACAGGGTGGATTAAGTGCCCAGCACCCACATGCAGAATGTCTTGAGAGTCAGAAACTTGTGAATATAAACAGCTTGTATTTAAGCAAAGTAAAAAGTAACTATATAGGAACGGAATTTCAGAATCCTCTTACCCAGACACTCGGAATTCATGAAACAGCAGATATATCAGCAATTATAAGTGGAAAGCAGATGAGTACAAATCATGACATTTCAATTAAAAAGTATGGGGATATTCTGTATTTTACTCCACAGTACAAGTACAGATATTCAATAGATGAAAATGTATTAATACTGGACAGTGATGGACTTTATTTCAGAACAGTTTATGAAGGAGTGCCAGCTGATGAAACAATAGATTCAGGTAAAATGTACAGCTTTGAACTTCTGGACAGCAGTAAATTTGCAGGCATTGAAAAACTGGAGGTGGAATAATTGGGTATATACACTGAAGCTGTGATTTCTCCAAAGGGAAACAGCGGCATGACTTTGTTAAGTTCCCATAATGATGACAGCACAATTAATTTCCCAGATATTGGTTTTGATTTTTTCTATAATGGAACAAACTGCAGAACTGTAATCAGCGTAAGCGGAAATTCCTGGGTTGGTTTCACCGGTGCAGCTGAACAGCTTAAGATAAACAGGAGAGATACAGGAGCAGATAGTATCTATTATGCCAGAGAGACAGTAAGTGGCAGACCAACATTCAGAATCAGATGGGAAGGACATCAAAGCTATAGCAACTGGGGTATTCTTGATCTGGTATGGGAACTTATACTGTTTAATGACAGTGTGATGGTGCTTGTAATTGATAAAATACCTAATACAGGTACGAACTCCTTTACAAATCCTGTGCTTGGAACTACTGCCCTAACTCTTGAAAACAGTAAATCCTATGCTTTTATCCCCGGGCAGGAACAGGGAAAAGCTTATACTGTCAAGGAAGGTTCCTATATTCAGACCGATATAAAATATCTTATAGTTGACGGAAGTGATATCAAACACTGGGATACTGTAAGCGAAAGCTATGTCAAAATTTCAGAACCGCCGCTGACAGCAGAAAAATTTCAAACCTATGGTGATGATATCTGCCATAAAGAAAGAACAGGACTTGTATCTTCATCTCCAATTTTAAAAATATGGTCACCTTCAGAAGAACTGCCTGCACCAAAAATAACCCAGATAATTGTTTCTAAACCTATAATAGTAAGAATGCTGGAGGATGTTTCATTTAGTGAAATCTATATACAGAATATCACAAATGTTGTATTGACCATGGACAGCACAGGCAGTGGAATCATAACTTTTATAGTAAGCACAGACAGCGGAGTTTCGTGGAAAGCCTGGAATGGCAGTTCATGGATACTGGTGGATATAACAAATATGGAGGATGTGAAAACTAAAGGAATGAGTGTTTCAGTACTTCAAGGAATTACTGAAGCACAATGGACGTCCCTTGGTCTTTCAAATAAAAAGATGAGATTTGGGTGGTATATGGAAGTTGCAGCAAGTACAGATGTTTTGAAATTAAAAGAATTGAGGATTAATTATAATGTAATATAGAAAAGTAATAATTATGTGATTTATGTTGAAAAATGTTTAAATAATTTAATGCCATTAAATTTCATGATATGCTAGAATTAGTTATGACGGAATTGTAATTAAATGTGAAGTGAAGATTGTTTATAGATTTTCAGGTAAATAGTAAATTGTAGAGGTGATAAATATGTTGATGCAAAAAGCTACCCCAGAAATGGTTGAGAGGTGGAAAGAAGTCTGGAACGAATATAAAGATAAATTACTCCCAAGTCGGAAGTCTGGCAAAGAAGTTGTGAAATATTTAAAAAATAAGTATGTTCTAGAGGAACTACATGATAATGCAAAACAGGTAGTAATTAATAATGTACTTTATAACAAACCATATGCTGATAAATTACCTATGGGAGCAGAATTGTCTGCAATTACATTTATAGTAGAAAATCAAGGTAATGGAAAATTTCTTTATGAAAATCAAGACGAGGTTTTTAAGGGAAACAATATCTTTGTTGGAGTTGAGCTAGAATCAGGATTTTTCTGCGTTGAAGGTAGTAGTCTACTTTGGGATGAACTATATGTATTTCGAGGCTTGGACGAAAATGACATTCGGAATTATTTTTGTGTTGCAGAGTATATTTCCTGTCTGAAAAAATTTGGACTTCTTGAAAGTGTCTTAGGTCAAATTCCAAATTTAGATTAAGTATTGTAAATAGTAATTTATCGAAAGAGGTAGCTTCAATGGTTAATGGAATAAGTTTGGGAAATATAATGGTGGACTGCGATGATGAACAAAAGCTGTGTGAGTTCTACCACAAACTACTCGGATGTGAAAAAAGCAAAATGTTTGGTCGTCCCGCATTGAGCAATAAAAATGGAATTGTATTTTTGTTTATCGAGGAAGAAGATTATATTCCGCCTATATGGCCAGAAGAAGAAGACAAGCAGCAGAAACAAATGCACTTTGATTTTCAAGTTCCAAATGTTGCAGCAGCAGTTGAATATGCTAAATCCCTCGGTGCCAAGAAGGCGATATTGCAATTCGGCGGAAGTGAATGGGTCACTATGATAGATCCTGCAGGACACCATTTTTGCCTTTGCACTCAAGAAAATAAGGCATGATTGTAACATAAATAGTAAATTTGTGCTATATTTTCGAACTGTTGATTATTCATAAAATGTGGCAATTGTTTTTTATAAAAAGCAAAGGAGAATTTCAAAATGGAGAAAACACGAGTTTTTAGAATGCCTTTTTCAAGTATCTATCCGCTCTATATACAAAAAGCAGAGAAAAAAGGAAAAACAAAAAAAGAAGTAAATGAAATCATTTTTTGGCTTACCGGTTATGCTGAACATTCATTACAGCGACAAATAATTAATGAAGTGGATATGGAAACGTTCTTTAAACAAGCACCTCATATTAATCCTAATGCTTCACTCATTAAAGGAGTAATTTGTGGATATCGGGTGGAAGAAATAGAAGATGAATTAATGCGGCAAATCCGATATTTAGACAAATTAATTGATGAGTTAGCTAAAGGTAAAACAATGCAGAAAATATTAAGAAAATAAATGCTATTTGATCTTTTGCCTAAATAACGTGTTATGAGCATAACACGAAGCTGACAAATTCCAAATTTGTCTAATTGAACAATACTCTATTTAAACGACTAAAGTCTATATCTAATGGTATAGGCTTTTTTATATTTAAAATATCAGGGGGGAGGAAAGCAATGCCTTACAAACAAAGTTTATCCTATAGCAAAGATCTAATAAAAGGAACTAAAATAGAAGTATTGAAGAAAAAACTGATAATGCCTTTCACAGGCACAGCTACAGTAAAGCTATATGATTCACTTACAGGAAAACAGACATATGAAGCTGAAAGTGAAAACAGGATATCTGCTGTATTTGGCAACATAGCTTATCTTGACGGTTTCTACTATCCTATGCTGGATAATGATCAGGATAATCTGCTCACTCGAATATATACAACTTATCCGTTCAGGATGATGGTTCTTACCACAGGAGATATTCCAGAAGATCCTTATGACTATTTTACCTGGGGAAGTATTGTAGGTTATGCTGACAGCCTATATAAGTACAGCAGCAGTGACAGTTTGAAGGGCAATGTAAATAGTTCTGAAACGACAAGAAATGGAGATACAAAACATTATGTTATGGATTTTCCGACAAATGCAGCCAATGGAACTTTTAAAAGCATATACTGGACAGGCGGTGCAGGAGTCGGAAGCAGTGCTCAAGTTCCCAAGATAAATCCGCTGTATACCAGGAAAACTTTAGAAGCAGGCAGCAGTGGAAATTATCTGCCTGATTATAACTTATGTACAGATGAAACAAATCTTTATGCCCTGGAAATTAATTCAGAAACACTGCATGTATACGACAAGATTACAGGTGACAAGAAAAGTGATATAACTCTTCCTGCAGCCGCTAAAGCTATAGCGTATGACGGTACAAATTTCTGGATACTTATAAGTGACGGTTCTTTTAAAAAGCTGGATAAAAATTTTATTGTAGTAGAATCATATCCTAAAAGTGCTGCAATTCCAGGTGAACTTGTATCAGGTGTGCATTATTATGATATAGCAGTAAATGCTGCCAATGTGTATATAACGTACAATGGCTGCACGGATTCCTCAGGTTCAAGTTCCAAATATAAAAGCTGCATAGCAAAATATAATAAAGACGGTACTTTTTCAAGCAAAGCTGAAATATACACAGGAAGTTTAGGTAATATTATTTTAACTAAAATGCCCAATAATAAATTGTGGGTAATGATAAATTATGGTACCTGTTTGCAGCTTAATAATGATATGAGTATTTACGGAATATCAGATTTTAGTTCTACTGATTATCACAGTATTATCTGGGATGAAGATACATCAACCTTGTTTACAGCCGGCGATAATAATTATGGAGAGTTAAAACAGCAGTATATTGTCCCAGCTTCAGCACATACACTACTTCCGGAGGCAGTAACTAAAACCCCCACAAATACTATGAAAATACAATATGATTTCACCTGTGACTATGTATATCCGCTGGATATGCCGCAGCATTAATATAAGATATGGAGGAGATAAAATGAAAAATTTAATTAACAGTTTTCAATTAATATTTACGGCCATTGGAGCATATACCGGGTGGTTTTTGGGAGGCTTCGATGGCTTTTTGTATGCACTGGTTACTTTTGTGGCAGTTGATTACATTACAGGACTTATGGCAGCAGTTCTTGAGAAAAAGCTTTCAAGTGAAATTGGCTTCAGGGGAATATTTAAAAAAGTGCTGATATTCGTGCTTGTGGGAATAGGAAACATAATAGATGTCCATTTGCTTAAAAACGGCAGTGCAGTACGCACTGCTGTTGTATTTTTTTATATCTCTAATGAAGGTATCAGTATAATGGAAAACTCAGCTAAGGTTGGAGTTCCTGTACCTGAAAAACTGAAGAATATTTTAGAACAGATGGAGCATATACCGGGTGGTTTTTGGGAGGCTTCGATGGCTTTTTGTATGCACTGGTTACTTTTGTGGCAGTTGATTACATTACAGGACTTATGGCAGCAGTTCTTGAGAAAAAGCTTTCAAGTGAAATTGGCTTCAGGGGAATATTTAAAAAAGTGCTGATATTCGTGCTTGTGGGAATAGGAAACATAATAGATGTCCATTTGCTTAAAAACGGCAGTGCAGTACGCACTGCTGTTGTATTTTTTTATATCTCTAATGAAGGTATCAGTATAATGGAAAACTCAGCTAAGGTTGGAGTTCCTGTACCTGAAAAACTGAAGAATATTTTAGAACAGATAAATGAGAGGAGAGATAAATAATGGCAAGATTATGCTTTGATTATGGACACGGTGGATTAGACAGCGGTGCCTGCTATAAAGGCAGAAAAGAAAGTGCTGATGTATTGAGTATAGGAAAAGCTACAGCGGCAGAAGTCAGAAAATATGGAGTAACTGTCGATGAAACAAGAACTTCAGATGTCACGGTAAGTCTTGGAGCGAGGAGCAGTTTTGAAAACAGAGGCACTTATGATTATTTCATATCTTTTCACAGGAATGCATACCAGCCTGAAAAAGCCAGAGGAGTGGAAACTTATACCTATCTAAACACAGGAACAAAGGCTAAAGCACTGGCACAAAGCATACAGACCTCCCTTGTAGCTTTAGGTTTTATAAACAGGGGAGTTAAAACTGCGAACTTTCATGTTCTCAGGGAAACCAAAGCACCTGCTGTTTTAATTGAGATGGGCTTTATTGACAACAGTGCGGATAATAATCTGTTTGATGCAAAGAGAAATGAAATAATAAGGGCGATAGCCAAAGCTGTATTATCCCAGTTAGGGATCAGTTATACAGAAAAAATAACCGCAAAGACTCCAATACCGCCAAAGCAGATATCCACTGAAAAAGCTGTTTACAGAGTTATGGCAGGTTCTTTTTCATCAAGACAAAATGCTGAAGTTCAACTGAAAAAGTTAAAGACCGCCGGTTTTGATGCTGTGATTATGGTATTCAAGTATTAATTCATAATACAAATATCATGAATATATAAAAGTTTAGGCAGGAAATGATGGTGCTTAATTTTTATTTTTTTAAATTTATTTTACAAAAATGTTTACAAATATACTGATTAAAAGTATAATATCAGTATATTTGTAAAGAGGCGATGTAAATGAATTACTTGAAAAAATTAGAAAATTTAATTAAACAACGTAATGGTACAGTATTTACATCAGATTTAGTACATCTCAATATTCCACGAACTTATTTATCTAAGCTTGTGAGTATGGGGAAATTAGAACGGGTCAGCAGAGGTGTATATATTTTGTCTGGTGAAATTGAAGATGAAATGTATTATATGCAGATTAAATATCCAAAGTTAATTTATTCACATGAAACAGCTCTATTTATACATGGCTTATCTGATAGAACACCTTTTGAATATTCGGTAACTGTACCAAGCAGTTACAAGGTTGTAAAGAGTATTTCTGAGAACAATAAGATTTATTATATAAAAAATGAATTGCACTCTTTAGGTGTTACTACAGCAAAAACTTCTTTTAGAAATAATATTAGATTGTATAATGTGGAAAGGACAATCTGCGATATTGTGAGGAGCAGGAATAGGGTAGATATTCAAATCTTAAATGAAGCTTTAAAGCGATATATTAAATTGAAATCTGCAGATTTTACCTTGCTGGGAGAATATGCAAAAAAAATTCATATTGATAAAATAATGAAAAAATATATGGAGGTTCTTCTATGAGCGGTAAAGCTATGAGTTTAAAGGCAAAAATTAAAAAACTTGCTAAAGCTAAAGATATGTCTGCACAAGTTGTTTTGCAAAATTATATGTTTGAGAGATTTTTAGAACGTTTATCTAAATCTGAATATAAGAATAAATTTATATTAAAGGGCGGTATGTTGATAGCTGCCATTGTTGGCATAGATAATCGTGCAACAATGGATATGGATGCAACTTTAAAAGATTACCCATTAAATGAAAATTCATTATTGAAAGCTATAAGTGATATTTGTTCTGTTGATATAGATGATGGCGTAATGTTTTCTTTTATTAAGGTTGAATCCATTAGAAAAGATGATGACTATGGTGGCTACAGAGCAAGTATACAATCTGTTTATGACACTATCATAACTCCGATGCAAATTGATATTACAACAGGAGATGCAATAACTCCGGGAGAAATACTATATAGCTTTAAAATGATTTTTGATGATAATACTATTAATATCTGGGCATATAATATAGAAACAGTTCTAGCAGAAAAATATGAAACCATATTAAGGCGTGGAGAGTTCAACACAAGACCAAGGGATTTTTATGATATATATATTTTAACAAAAACACAAGCTTTTAATAAAAATTTGTTTAATAAAGCAATTTTGAAAACATCAAAGCATAGAGGAACAACACACATCTTTGAGAATATTAAAAAAAGAGTATCAATTATAGAAAATAGTAAAGATTTGAAGAATCTATGGGATAAATATAAGAAAAATTACAACTATGCAAAAGATATTTCATTTGAGGACATAGTTTGTGTCTTGAAAGAATTGTTAGCATCAATAAAATAAAGTTGAAAGATACTTCATTTTTGGAGTGTCTTTTATTATGCTATCTTTTTTGAGACTTTATCTATATGACTTGACTTCTATCAGGTTCAGAGTGATGTATAGTAATACAAATTTGACAGAAAGGAGTGGAAGCCTGTGAGAGTCAGGATTATACAGCCTGTGAAGGAAGCAGATAAAAAGAAACGGGTTTGTGCCTATGCAAGGGTGTCAACAGGAAGTGAAAAACAAGGTGAATCCTTGGAAAACCAGATAACTTACTATAAAAAACTTATATCAGATAATCCGAATTATGAGTATGCAGGTATATTTGCTGACAGGGGCATTACGGGAACTGTTGATAAAAGACCGGAGTTTCAGAAAATGATGGAACTCTGCAGGGAAGGAAAAATTGATTTGATCATAACAAAATCCATTTCGAGATTTGCACGAAATACGGTGATAACACTGCAGGTAGCGAGAGAGTTAAAAAACATGGATGTTGAAATTAGGTTTGAAAAAGAAAATATAAATACTTTATCAGGGGATGGAGAGCTGAAGCTTGCCATCCTCTCTTCTTTTGCCCAGGAGGAGAGCAAAAATATAAGTGACAATTTAAAATGGAGAGTCAGGAAAAAGTTTCAGCAGGGAGAACTTATTATAAATACAGCAAGGTTCATGGGATACGATAAAAATGAGTATGGAGAGTTAGTTATAAATTTGGGAGAGGCAGAAATAGTAAAGAGGATTTTCAGTGAGTACTTAAGCGGTAAGGGAAGTTTTACTATAGCAAAAGAACTAAATCGAGATGAAATATGTACCATAGGAAATAAAAAATGGCACAGCAGCACCGTACGTGAAATATTGAAAAATGAAAAATATAAGGGAGATGCCATATTGCAGAAATACTGCATCCTGGACCATCTGAAAAAGAAAAAAATAAGAAATAACGGAGAAGTTGACAGTTACTACATTGAAGATAACCATTCTCCCATAATTTCAAGAGATGTGTGGGAGAGAGTTCAGAAGGAAATAAGAATAAGAGCTGAAGCCAAGGGTAATTTTAAAGGAGACAAATATAAAAGAAGATATCCTCTGACAGGAAAGCTGTACTGCAGTAAATGCGGGGCTGTTTTAAGGAGAAGAACCTGGAACAGCAAATTTAGCTACAGAAAAATAGTATGGCAGTGCAGTAATTATATTGAAAATGGAAAGAGTGCCTGCCAGGGCACTGTAATTGATGATGAAACAGCAGGCAGGCTTAATATAAAAGAAGAAATCATTGTTAGGGAGGAATTTATAGATGGCAAGAAACATTACAGTTATTCCTGCAAGAACAAGCAGAAGCAATCCCTCGCAGAATACAAAGTCCCAGAAAAAGAAAATGGCAGCTTACTGCAGAGTGTCTACAGACCAATTAGAACAGTTATCAAGCTATGAAGCACAGGTTAATTATTATACTGTGTTTATAAACGGCCATCCTGACTATGAACTTGCCGGTATTTATGCTGATGAGGGAATTACGGGAACTAATACTAAAAAGAGAGAACAGTTTAATAAAATGATTGAGGACTGCAGAACCGGTAAAATAGATATGATAATTACAAAATCCATATCAAGATTTGCACGAAATACTCTGGATACACTGAATTATGTAAGACAGCTTAAAGACCTTGGAATAGGAGTCATATTTGAAAAGGAAAATATAAACACTCTGGATTCAAAAGGAGAAGTGCTGCTTACCATATTAAGTTCACTTGCCCAGGATGAGTCAAGAAATATTTCAGAAAACAGCACCTGGGGAATAAGACGAAGGTTTGAGCAGGGGAAACTTCATATAAATCATAAAAAGTTTTTAGGCTATGACAAAGATAAAAATGGAAATCTTATAATAAATGAAAAACAGGCTGAAACTGTAAGAAGAATATACAGAGAATTTCTTGACGGAAAAGGGATAAACAGTATAGCTAGGGATCTTGAGAAGGATAAGGTTCCTAAATGGAACGGAACTTTCAAATGGTATGAAAGCACCATAAGAAAAATGTTAGGCAATGAAAAGTATAAAGGAGATGCACTTCTTCAGAAAACTTACACAGTTGATTTTCTCACAAAGAAAAGAGCAGAGAATAAAGGGCAGGTTCCAAAGTACTATGTGGAAGAAAACCATCCTGCAATAATAGACAAGGAGATGTGGGAGGCAGTACAGCTTGAAATAGAGAGAAGGAGAGCATTTGCTGAAAAATATAATCTGAAAAAATCTAATTATGCGACAACGGATAATCCCTTTGCAGCCAAGATTATATGTGGAAAATGTGGTAGTTACTTTGGAAGAAAGACCTGGCGTTCCACTAAGGAAACACCTAGAGTAAAGGTCTGGATATGCAGCAGTAGATATAGAATAAAAGGTAAAAAGGGGTGTGACAACAAACATATATATGAAAAGGTTTTGTATCAGGCTTTTATAAACACCTTTAATGCCATGATTGAAAACAGGGATTACTTCATACAGAAGTGGAAAGAGCATTTGAAAAGCGGGAATGCTTTAGTGAGGTATAAGGCAAAACAATTCATTGGTATTTTAAAAAATGCAAAGTTGATAAAAGAGTTCGATGAGGATTTATTTTTTAGAATAGTAGAAAAGATGACATTGTTTGATGGAGAGAAGATTATTGTAAGTTTGCTTGATGGGACGGAGATAGAAGTAGTAATTGAATAAAAGATTTTAAGAGCCAGTTAAGATGAAGTATCATTTTAATTGGCTTTTTTTATTTTTTGAATATATAAATTAATAATAATTGTGCTATAATTGGATTATAATGTAAACAGCTGTCAGAATATAAGTATGGGGTGTCAAAATGCTTACTATTGAAGAATATATTGCAAGAAGAAAAAAAGAAGATAAACTTGATGAGTTTAATGTTGATGAAAGAAATGAGAATATAAAATGTTGTGTTAATTATATTTTTGAGTATTTCAATAATTATTTAAACATTACTGAGGCTGAAGAGAAAACTGCTTTGAAAGATGAAAAATTGGATAAATATCGTAAACAATTAAGAGACTATGATCAAGAAGTAAGAGAATGGCTTGTGGGAATCTGTTCAGAATATGGAAAGAAGATAAATAGAAATATTGGGAATATTTTAAAGGGTGATAAATTCTTTTTCCTCTATAATTCTGATAAAGAATTTAGAAATTTATCATATGATTGTTATTCCAAATTAATAAAAAAACTTCCCTTTATAAAAGATCAGACTGAGATGCTGTTTTTGTTTATTAAAGATTATCATAGAGTAATGAGTCAGCCGGGTGATGAGTTTAAAGAGCAATATATTTCAGATGAAATACAAGAATGGATTGAGCATACATGGGAAAGATATCAAGTTAATATATGGGCATTTGTATATCAGTGGACGGAATATTTCTGTGATAATGAGGATTTATGGCCTATTACATATAGGAAAAAGAGTATTTATAATTTTAGAAACTATGATTATGATGTAAAGCAAAAAAGTAACCTTTTTAATCTTGATTCTCTATATAGAAAAATGCCTAAAAAAGCATATACTAAAGGAAGAAAGCAGGAATTTGAAATTTTGATGATGTATTATTGGCTCCATAGCCTGGAAGGAGATGATGATGGTTATTGGGAAGAATATTTAAATAAAACTTTACCATATCTAAAACATGATTAAATAGTGAATATGGCAATATTGATTTTATAATAAATAAGAATAAGTTTTGAAAATAAAGGTGAGGACATGGATTATGATGCAATATTAGAAAAAGTTGAATATCTCCAGAATGCAATGATATCATTTGCTACAAATGATGACTATGAGAATGAAAAGTATGAAAAATATAGAATTGATATTATTAATGAGGTAGCACTGACTAAGCTTATACCTAAAATATTAAAAAAATATAGAAGCAGAGGAGAGTTTTGGCCTTTTATAAAAGCTAAATTTGCTCATTATCAACAAAGGAGAGTTTTTATTTATGAACAATTTAGACCATTAATAAATTTTTTAGAGACTAGTGAGGTCTCTCCAGCAGATAATGTTATGTCAATAACAATAGAAAATTTAGGACAAGGTTATATTACAGAGGAATGGAATAAGGCATTACTACGAAGAAATACAGATCCTAAGGGAGCAATAACTATAGCAAGAACTTTATTGGAAACAACTTGTAAATATATACTTGATGAACAAAAAATAAAATATAAAGATAGTGTAGATCTACCAGTATTGTATAATATTACTTCAAAACAATTAAATTTATCACCCGCTCAACATACTGATGATATTATAAAACAGATATTAGGAGGATGTTTTAGTATTGTGCAAGGTATAGGAGCATTAAGAAACAAAATAAGTGATGCACATGGACAGGGTATAGATAGAATAAGTCCTTACGAAAGACATGCAATGTTAACTGTAAATGCTGCAGGTACCCTTGCTACCTTCCTATTACAAACATTTGAAAATAAAAAGATCCAAGACAAAAAATAGGTTTTATTAAAAAATATATATTGCAAACTGATAAAATATATTAAAATTATAGATTTATAAATTACGCCTTGACAAGTATAACTTTTAGAGTGATGAATATTTTTCAAGGAGTGATGCAAAAGTGACAGATGAATTTACTTATAAATTCTGCCTTTATTGTGGTAAAAAATTAGAACAGAACAATAGAGGACGTAGAAAAAAATACTGCAGTATAGAATGTAAAAGAAAATGGGAAAAGACTCATCATAAAACCTATAATCTTCATTGTGAGTATTGCGAGAAAGAATATAAATCTTTTACAAATAAAAATCGTAAATATTGCAGTCATGACTGCTATATAAGGGACAGGTTCTGGAGAAAAGAAGATGCTGCTGAAATCTTAAAAAATATTTCAGAGAATAAAAAAGTTGAGCATGTACCAAAATGGTTGAAAAAGTTATTACTCTCCAATAAAGAAGAGTGAGATTCTTGAAAATTTAAATTCAGTTCAAAAAGAGCAAAAAGGGGTCATAGGTAAAGAGTAATTATATTTAATTTGGACATGTCTGAATAGAGAGAATTCTATTGAAACTATCTGTATATGCGAGGACTCATTCTTAGAACTGAGAAAAGATAACGGCCTTATTTGGAGACTTTGTTATGAAATAATACAATGCAGCAGTTGAAGAAGGTTATAAAGAAGCTTTTTATATGCTAAAATTATGAATGAAAAGCACTTAGCGAAAGGGTGATAAGATGGGACTAATTGAAAGCGAATTATCAATTGTTGCAGTTAAAGAGCTATTTGAATTGAATTTAGCCATCCCGGAATATCAGAGGCCATATAGTTGGAATATTGCCTCAACAAATACCTTGTTTATGGATACTTATGATGCATATAAGCAAGGGCTTAGTGAATATAGGCTTGGTTCTATTATTCTGCATAAGAAAGATCAAAATTATAATATTGTAGATGGACAGCAGCGTATCACTACATTGTCCATTTTACTTTATTGCCTTGGAGATAGAGATAAAGGTTTACTAAATGAACAGTATAGCTCTCTTTCGGTAAATGCCATAATAAATAATCGTGAAATATTAAAAAAGAAAGTATCTGAACTCAAAAAGGCAGAACTTTATAGGTCATACTTATTAGAGAATTGTACTGTCGTAAAAATAGTAACTGATGAAGAACAAGAAGCATTTCAATTTTTTGACTCCCAAAATTCACGAGGCAAGGAATTAGTTCCACATGATCTGTTAAAATCTTATCATTTAAGAGAGATGAATAATGAAGAAGAAAATATTAAAACCAAGATCATTAACAAGTGGGAAAATAAGAACCAGCAGGAACTAGAAGCATTGTTTAAGATTTACCTATTTCCATTGACTCAGTGGTACAAAGGGAAAAATGGGTTAGGTTACTCAAGTGAAAAAATTGGAACGTTTAAAGGGATTAAAATCAATAATATTTATAATTATGCCATTTATCAAAAGGCTGCAAATCTTTTTGTAGAACAACTGAATAATAATGGCAGTGTGGAAATATTAACTGCTAAAACTTTGAATCAATTTCAATTAACTCAGCCAGTAATTGCTGGAAAGAGATTTTTTGCATATACGATTCATTATGCTGATTTGCTTGAGAAGATTCAAAAGAAGATTAATGATTTCCACAAGGATGTTGATGAAATACCTAGTAAGCGATCTGGAGATATCTATATAAAGCAACTTTATGAAAGTATATTGTTATTTTTTGCAGATAGATTTGGTTTTGATTCAATTACTGATTCAGTGATGAAACAATTATATACTTGGAGTTATTCTCTTAGATTGATGATGACAGCAGTGTATCCACAGACTATTAATAAATATGCCAGTGGAAAGCATGAGAGAATTAATGAAGGATTGGACCTTTTCACTAAGATTAATGAGATGAATGAACCTGAAGAATTGAATCTTATTGTTTTTGAGAAAATAGATGAAACACAAACAAAAAACAATTTAAATAAATATCCAAAGGTGTGGAAATTTTTGTGTAAGGAAAACAGGTGGTAAAAAATGAATAAAAGACCTGAAATATTACAAGTATCAAGATTATTTACTAATGTAAAGTATAAAATACCCATATATCAAAGAAATTATGCTTGGGAAGAAAAGCAAATCCAACAATTAATTGACGATATTTATACTTCGAATGGCACATATTTTTTAGGAAATTTAATTGTTAATCAAAAAGAAGCTGATGTTTATGAAGTAATTGATGGGCAACAACGTCTTACTACCTTGTATCTGCTAGAAAAATATTTAAAGATGGATGTTCTTAGAGGCTCATTATATTTTGAGGCTAGAGAGAAATCAAATCGCACACTTTCGATTATCGGAACAGAAGAAACAAATAACCTTTTAGATGAACTGCAATCTGAAGAACTTAACCGTGGTTATAAGATTATTAAAGGATATTTCCAAAGCGAAAGACTTAATTGTACGAGTTTTATAGAAAAATTAAACAATGTGCAATTAATTCGTATCCAAGTGCCACAAAACATAGATTTAAACCACTATTTTGAGATTATGAATACACGTGGTGAGCAACTAGAATTCCACGAAATCGCAAAAGCTAAACTGTTAAGCAAACTGTCAACAAATGAGGACAAAAAGGCAGGTTCTCTTATTTGGGAAGCTTGTTCTAACATGGGCACGTATATACAAATGAATTTTGATTTAGAAACCAGAGATGAACTTTTTTCTAAGAATTGGTCTGGACTAAATACAGAAGTGAATGATTTTGATAAAGTTAAAGAAAAAATTATTAGAAAAAACGTTGATAATTTAACTAATGATACCAAAACGTTGTTTGAAATTTTAAAAGACACAAAGCCTATCAAAACTGATAATTCAAATATCATTGAAGAGAATGAAAGATTTGAATCGATTATTTCTTTCCCTAATTTTATCTTACAAGTGAATGAGGCAATATCAGAATCTGATGAAAAGGAGTCAATGCTCGATGATAAGAATTTCTTAAAAAATATAGAGATAAATTGGAGAAACGAGGAAACATCCAAGGCCTTTCTATATAATCTATTAAAATGTAGAGTTTTGTTTGATAAATACATTTTGAAAAGAGAATTCGCAAGAGATTATAAGGAAACGGGGAAATGGTCGCTGCAGTGTTTAGAATCTTACAAAGATGAGAAAAGAGGATACTTGAAACCGAAATATTTAGGAACTTTTGGTGGAGACGATGATAATAAGAACAAGCAGTTAAGGACACTTCAATCTTGCTTGCGTATTACTTATACATCACCTAAGACAATGCATTGGATTTCACTGGTATTAAAGAATCTGATGAATGATGAGAATAGCAACATTTTAGAGGTTTTAGAAGGGTATTGCAAGGATAAAGTAAACGAATCTAATTACAAAATTGCCAGAGGATTTGATTTAGAGCGTATTGTTTTTACTTATCTTGACTATATTCTATATAGAGATGGTTATTCATACCGAGGGAAACAAATAATCTTGCCTTTAAAAGATGATTGGCAGTTTCAATTTAGAAATTCAATAGAGCATTTTTACCCACAGCATCCGGTAGATATAGAACCATCTATTAAATGGCACTCTGATGACTTGAATGGTTTTGGAAATTTAGCTTTGATAACTGTATCTGGAAATTCTAAATTCTCTAACTTACCGCCAGAAGGAAAAGTAAAATCATATCCAAGCATTATTGAGCAGAGTCTTAAATTGAAAATCATGAAAGAAATGATCAGCATAAATGGCGGTGTGTGGAATAAGGAGATTTCAGATAAACATAAAGAAGAAATGTTTGATATACTTGACAAAGAGCTTTTAAGATAAACACTAATCCAAGCTTTGTTAGTCATATTGAGAAAATGGTGAAAACATTAAAAAAGTAAGTCTGAAAATTCCATGTCTTTCGTATATACAGGGGTACATCTTTACGCAAAAGCTAATATTTTTGAATAATTTTATCTACAGCTTGTCTACTGGCATGTGGAGTGTGTGGTGAAGATAGTACGAGAATAGCCTGATATCAAAGGCTTTGGGCATTATGCCTTTTTTTTCTCGTGTGTTTTATGTTCCCACAGACTGGGATGATAAGCAGGTTAACGACCCCTGGGGGTATATAAATACGCATAACTACGAGGTTTTGCATAATTATTTAGAAATTGTATAAAAGCATAGAGAAAAGGTTCCGAAAAATCAGGGGCTTTATATGCTTATTGAAAACATTTGGTGTTTATAGAAATTTTATGATACTGAGAAATACTATACAATGCGGCTATTTCTACACTATGTATTGGTGTCTGGAAGAGTCGATTTTTTTATTATAGATTAAAGAGTCCTCATTAAAATATTGAATTATTCACACATTCGTGATACAATATTAAACAAAATAGCCGCTTTGGGAGGTTATGTAATGGCTGTTTGCTATAACAAACTTTTTAAATTATTGATAGATAAAAAAATGACAAATGCAGAACTCGCTGAAAAGGCAGGTTTTAGTGCAAATATTATCACACGTCTTAAGAGGGACAAATATGTTTCACTTGACAGCATCGAAAAAATTTGTGGTGTTCTCAGCTGCGGTGTAGATGATATATTAGAATTTGTGCTAGATAGCACAAATGATAGGAGGTAGTATAATGCCTACACTTGAATGGATTGGAAAAGATAAAGTGATTAATTATCATCAACAAGTGCCATTTCGTGTATTAGAACGGAAATATAGTTATGACCAAAATGGTATACATGATGAGGATAACGATAGTGAAAATAAGATTATTCATGGAGATAATTTAGAAGCATTAAAAGCTCTTCTGCCTCAGTATGAGAGTAAGATTAAATGTATATATATTGATCCACCATATAATACGGGTAATGAGGGTTGGTGCTATAATGACAATGTCAATGATCCAAAAATTAAGAAATGGTTAGGAGAAGTTGTGGGAAAAGAAGGTGAGGATTTAAGTCGCCATGATAAATGGTTATGCATGATGTATCCACGCTTAAAATTATTGTATAAACTTCTTTCTAAAGATGGAGCTATATTTATTAGTATAGATTATAGAGAACAGGCAAATCTTAAAATGATTTGTAATGAGATATTTGGAGTATCTAATTATATAACTGAAATTGCTTGTATAAATAATCCCAAAGGTCGTTCTGACGATAAATATTTTGCTACAGCACATGAAAGTATTGTAGTGTATAGAAAATCGTGTAAATTTGAAATAGGGGGTTTTGAACCTGAAGAAAAAATAACTAAAAGATATAATAAAATAGATTTAACTGGAAGGAAATATAGGGAAATAGATCTAAGGAAAACTGGTGATGAAGATCTTAGACAAGATCGTCCAGATATGTATTATCCATTTTTTTTTAACGAAGAAACTGGTGAAATCAAGGTTGGAAAAAATGAAGAAAATACACCAGAAGGGTTTATTAGAATATTACCTATGAAGTCGAAAACAGTTAAAGGTAGATGGCGTTGGGGATGGGATACATCAAAGAATAACATAAGTGCATTGAGTGTTCGCTACATGCCACAAAAAAAACAGTGGGGCATCTTTGAAATGGATTATTTAGATAATAGGGAACCTGTCACCCCAACTACAAATTGGAATTTTAAAGATGTTAATAGTGAGAGAGGGACAGAAATGTTTATTAAATTCTTAGGATTTAATAAACAAGATTTTCCGAACCCCAAGCCTGTGGGGACTATTAAGAGAATAATACAAATTGCTTCAAAGCCAGGAGATATTATTTTAGACAGTTTTTCGGGGAGTGGAACAACCGCACAAGCAGTATTACAAAAGAATAATGAAACTAATGAAAAGCGTAAATTTATTCTAGTGGAAATGATGGATTATGCAGAAAATATTACTGCAGAAAGAGTTAAACGAGTTATTTCTGGAACAAAGAAGTTTAAGGGGCTTGGTGGAGATTTTAGTTACTATGAACTTGGAGAGCAGTTATTGTTACCGGATGGCAATTTAAATGAAAATGTTGAGGTACATAAAATTCGTGAATATGTATATTACATGGAAACTAAAGAATCTCTACAGATTTGCGAAAATATTGACAATAAATACTATCTTGGAAGAAATAAAGATACTGTCTACTATTTTTATTATGAGAAAGATGAAGCTACAACGCTTGACCATGTATTTCTTTCTACAGTGGGAGAAAAGGCAGATGGGTATATTATCTATGCCGATCTTTGTACGCTTTCTGAGAGCAAATTGAAACAATACAACATTACCTTCAAAAAAATTCCTCGAGATATAGCGAGATTGTAAAGGAGCGTGAAATAAATGGAAATGAAAACTTATCAAAAAAATATTATAGGAGATCTTCGAAGATTTCTCGCTCTTCTAACAGAGAATCAAAATATTCCCATGGCATATCGTACTCTTTGGGAAGAAAAGAATGTAATGGTGAGAAGGGATGTTATGCCACCATACAACTCAGTTATTCCGGGTGTTCCTCATGTGTGTTTAAAAGTACCAACAGGTGGAGGAAAGACTTTTATAGCAGCAAATGCAATCAAGCCGATATTTGACTCACTTCCTAATATGAGAGCAAAAGCGGTGGTATGGCTTGTACCATCTGATACTATATTAACGCAGACATATAAGGCACTTACAAATTCAGCACACCCATATCGTCAAAAAATTGATGTGGATTTTGGTAATCGTGTGGAGGTATATTCAAAAGCACAACTTTTAAATGGGCAGAACTTTAATCCAACTGCTGTGATAGAGCAACTTTCTGTTTTTGTCCTTAGCTATGACTCTTTTCGTACAAGTAAAAAAGAGGGACGTAAGGCTTATCAAGAAAATGGGAATCTTGCGTGTTTTGCAAAAACAATGAATAATGCCGATATTTTGCTTGATGATACAGACGAAACGGCGTTAATACAGGTGGTTCGCTCACTTAATCCTGTTATTATTGTGGACGAGAGTCATCATGCGACCTCAGACCTAAGTGTAAAAATGCTAAATGATTTCAATCCATCTTTTGTCCTTGACTTAACGGCTACACCTAAAAAAGGAAGTAATATTATATCTTTTGTAGATGCAAAACAGTTAAAGAAAGAGCAAATGGTGAAGTTACCGGTCATAGTTTATAATCGTAAAGGCCAAAGTGATGTATATTCAGATGCAATTAGCATCCGTGCAAAGTTAGAGGCTCAAGCTAAGCAGGAGCAAGCTAAAAGTGGGAGGTATATTCGTCCTATTGTTTTATTTCAAGCACAGCCGAAGAATAATTCTGACAGTACAACCTATGAAAAAATTAAGAAAACCCTTGTAGATATTGGAGTACCAGAAAATCAAATTGCCATTAAGACAGGAGATAAAGACGAATTGAAAAATGTGGAACTTATATCACCAGATTGTTCAATTCGATGTATAATTACTGTAAATGCCCTAAAAGAGGGGTGGGATTGTCCTTTCGCTTATGTGCTTGCAACGGTGGCTAACCGCTCTTCAGCGGTGGACGTTGAGCAAATTCTGGGACGTGTATTACGGCTACCATATACGAAGACAAATGATAGTGAAGTTCTAAACCTTTCTTACGTGATAACCTCCTCTTCTGATTTTTATGGAACACTAGATAAAATTGTGGTAGGATTAAACAACGCTGGATTTAGCAGCAAAGATTATCGTGTAAAAGATATGGATTTAGAAGAACCAAAACAATATACTGATACTATGAAGCAAATCGAAATTCCTGAGTTATCAACAGAAGAAGATAATATTCCAGAAGTAGATATTGAGTTATTGAAAGGAAAAATTCAAACAACAATGCAGGAGATAGAAATTACAACTCCAATGGAAAGTATCAATTCTGATGATTTGCTAAGCGGGGCAGTTTCACAAAGTAAGGAATACACTGCTGAAATAGAAAGTTTAGAAGAAACTCCATTTACAGAAGTGTCACAGGAAGTGAGAGATAAAATGAATTGTTTTCGAATGAATGAAAAATTTGAAAAAGAAGCCTCTGTATTACTATTTCCTCAATTTATGCTTGTAACGGGAGCAAGTTTATTTTCTAATAAAGAATATAGCTTGTTAGAAATAGATAATCTGTCAAAAGATTTTACTCTAAAGGATAAAGATGTTCAAATTGACTTTTCTACAGCACCTGCAGAATTAGCGAGAGTTGATGTTGATGATTCAAAAGATGCAAAGCCAAGAGCATGGAAAATTACTGGAGCTGATAGCCTCTATTTTAAAGAGTGGTTTAATTCACAACCATCCGAAAAGAGATTTTCATATTGCAAACAATTGATTTGTGGGAAGTTATCTTCTTTTAATTTTGTAAATGATAAAGAATTAAGAGAATATGTTGATAGAATTATTGATACCTTGACAGAAGACCAATTATCTGACATGGAACAATCTCCATATCCTTATATTTTAAAAATACAAGAAAAGGTAAAATCATTGCTTGCAAAACATTCAGCACGGGTGTTTGATAAGTGGTTGGAGCAGGATGTTATCACTTGTAAGCCAAGCTATAAGCTACCTTCAATTGTATCGCCAGTTTCGTTTATTACAACAATTCCTAAATCTCTTTATACAGCTGAAGAGAATATGAATGATTATGAGAGAAAGGTAATTTGGGAACTATCTTCTCTAGAAAATATTAAATGGTGGCATCGTAATATCTCAAGACGTGGTTTCCAAATCAATGGCTATATACACGCATATCCTGATATTATAGTGATGACTAAAAGTGGAAGACTCCTTTTAATAGAGACTAAAGGTGACCACTTGGATAACGATGAGTCCAAAGAAAAAGCAAATATCGGTGCAAAATGGGATTCTATAACAGATAGACAGTTCCGATATTTTATGGTGTTCCAATCAAAACAACCAAATTACCCAGGTGCTTATTCCTATGATAGATTCATAGAAATAGTGAAGGGCTTGTAATACAAATATTAATAATTAGTTGTATATTTATGAATGTGAATTAGCTAAGAAATGTGGTATCTTCTTATGGTAGAAGAAATTTAATGGATTGATGTATTGTGAGGTGGATTTAAAATGCAAATACAGCAAATGCAAGATTTAATTGATTTGAAACAAGAAGGGGCATATTGGGATTTTAAGCGAGAATGGTACTCTCAAGAGAAGAAAGCAGATTTATTACATGATATTATATGCATGGCTAATAATTTAGAAAACAAAGATGCTTATATTATCATAGGAGTAGATGAAGAAAGTAATTATGAAGTAAAAAGTGTTACTGATGATGCTAATAGAAAAAATACTCAGATGCTTGTTGACTTCTTGAAAAATAAAAAGTTTGCAGGAGGAATACGACCAACTGTTTTTGTACAAACATTTGTGCTTGCTGAGGGAGAAGTTGATATAATAGTAATTAAAAATAATTACAATACCCCTTTTTATTTAACTGAAAAGTATCAAGGTGTTTTTGCTAATAATATATATACTAGAGTAATGGATACCAATACACCAAAAGAGAAATCAGCAGACATCCATCATGTGGAATATTTATGGAAGAAAAGATTTAGATTAATATCTACACCACTGGAGCGGATAAAATATTATTTAGAAAAACCACATGAGTGGTTGGATTCTCCTACGGATTGGGAAACGTCAAGAAAATATTACAAGTATTTGCCAGAGTTTACAATGGAATATACCTTAGAAGATGATGGGGATGCATACCAATATTATTTGTTTAACCAAACAGATATAAGGCCACATTGGAGAAAAATAAGGATATTTTATCACCAAACGTTACTGGAAACTCTAGAAGGTATTTGTTTAGATGGTGGTAGATATTTTACACCTACACCATTAACAGATGGAATTTCTCTAGGAAAGTTTCACAACTGGGACATAGCGTTCAAATATTTTATTAAAGATACATTACATTATGTGGTTCACCAATTTTATTATGAATCAGATGGAGATGATGAAACCATTTCTCATAATAAGTTTGAGGAATGTATACTGGTTTTTGAATCAGAAAATGAAAAGGAAGCCTTTAAGAAATATGTTTTAAAAAATTGGGCAAACAAGGAACGATTTTCAGAAAACATATGGCTTCCACATTTTCCTCAAATAGAAGGATATAGGATGGAAGTGTTTAAAAAGCAATATTGGAATGTCCAAGTCTTAAAAAGAATGTTAGATGAATTTAAGAGGACAGCATAGCTGAATAAAAATTGTTGGTAGAGTTATATAATTTTAAATGAATGTGATGAAAAGCAGAGATAAGCATTTTTATTGAAATTGAGAAAAATAAAGTATTTGGCCTGATAGGTGGAAGTTATGCAAGTGATGGAAATTCTGTTGAAGCAGTTAGAGAGGATGATTATTTAAGTAGAATAGAATTTTACATAAAGGAAAATTATTTTAAATTGAAGCAACAGATGTTGTGTTTTGATAAAAGAAGCCTAGATAAGCCTTTGAAAATCCAAATGTTGACTTTAACTAATGATGAACTTATAATTTTAGAAAAAGAACGAATGGTCATTATAAAATTTAATTATAAAAATAGTAATATAAGTATGTCAAGATTACGAGATATTATTTATGAAAATTCATATCCTAGATTAACCATAAAAAGTAAATAAGCAATTCTAATTTTTTAATTTTAATATCTTGAGTTTTTATTTTGTAATAAATTTGGGAAATTGCTTTATTTTAAATCTTATATTATTTTGCCACTTTAAGAAATATCTGCATATATACTATGTGGAGGTGTTGTTGATGAATAAAAATTTAAGAGATACTATTAGATTGGTAAAGGAGTTACAGAGAAAAGATCTTTTATAGATGAGTGACGATATAGAGTTGAGGGTGGAGCCTAATTATCAGGCTTTAGCTTTGATTATTGAGGATGTAGATATAACTATGGATAAAGAATATTATGATTCAATTAAAGACAATAGAGAGAATCTTATTTATGAATTAGCTGTTTCAAGCTTTAAAGATGAGGAGCTTATTTCTAAAATAGATATAAAATTAATGAAACATATTATAAAAAATTATATAGATTTTAAAGATCCATTTTTAATTGAAGATACCTATATTTTTAGCGTTAGAATGGACAAAATGCAAAATTTATATAGGAAAGCGTTAAAACAGATAAAAGAAGGAAAGTTCAAAAATTATATTTTCCACTAAGAAATTTTAATAGGTTCTCTTGACAATGGAAACTGTTTCCTATACAATAATATTAACAAATATGCGAACACGCTATTTTGTGTAGAAGGGGATTAAAATGAATGATATGTTGGGTTTTGGAAAATTTATAACGGATAAAAGAAAATCACTTGGAATGACATTAAGAGGAATGGCTTCTGAACTAGGAATTGCTCCCGCATATCTCAGTGACATTGAGAAGGGCAGAAGATATCCACCGGATATGGATAAACTTAAACAAATGGTTGAAATCTTAAAATTAACTGAGGATGAGAAACATACAATGTTTGATTTGGCGGGAGAAGGTAAAAATACAATAGCACCTGATCTTCCAGATTATATAATGTCATCTAAAAAAGTAAGAGTGGCACTAAGAAAAGCTAGAGAAGTTGCGACAGAGGAGGATTGGGAAGAATTTGTTAAAAAGTTAGATAACAAGGGGGACAAAGATTAGTGTATATTGATATTCCACGAAAAAAAGATAATGGTCTGCCGTTGCTTTGTAAAAATGATATTGAACAAATTGCAAAACTGTACTTAGAGGATTTCAATTCAAAAATATTAGAGGAACCTGTACCAATGCCAATAGAAGAATTTTTGGAAAATTATCTGAACCTTGATCCGGATTATGCAGATATAACACCAGATGGAAGTGTTCTTGGATTAACGACTTTTGATAGTGGAAATCTTACTATATACGATTTAGAAAATAACAGATATAGAGATATACTGGTTGCAAGAGGAACTGTAATTATAGACAATACACTTGTTTCAGGAGATCAAGAGGGAAGATTCAGGTTCACTTGCGGTCATGAATGTGGACATTGGATACTTCATAGAGATATGTTTAAGTCAGATGAAAATCAACTTAATATTTTTGATATGATAAATAATAAAGAAGCAAAATCAATAAAATGCTTAAAAAGAAATTTTAAAAAATATTCATCAAAAAGGACACTTGAAACAGATAATGACTGGATGGAATGGCAGGCAAATTTTACATCCATGCTAGATATCTTGAAAGAGATGTAAAAGTGGGCGTCAGTAAAATTGATCCAACAACAGGAGAGGTTAAGTATCAACCCAGCAAGGAAGATTCTATTGAAGGATTAATGGATCAGGGATCAGATTTTGCAGATGACCAAGCTGTAGAAGATATTGTTTGTGATAGAGCAATGCTTTTTATCTTACGGAAAGCAATGTCAGAATTAAATAATGAAGAACAGAAACTAATAGAAGATATGTATTATAATAGGCTTACAGTGAGACAAGCAGCACAGAAAGAAAACGTTTCCTATGTAACAATTATTAAAAGACATAAAAAAGTGTTAAGCAAGCTTAAAAAATATTTTTTATAAATTTGGTTACCAAACACACCTCCTCGTTGGCTAATAAGTGAAGGAATTTATTTTAAATAAAGAGGAGGTGAGAATCTATGGAGGCAACTGTAAGTAATATTAAAGCATATGTAGAATATATGAGAATTTATGCAGATAAACAGCCAGATGCTATTAAAGAACCTATAAAACAATACTGTGATTATGTAGAAGAATTATTTAATAAGAACATATTTTTTACAGATATCACAGAATTTACTAAGAATTTATACTAAAATTTTAATGATTCTATAAAATATGGTTAAAAAATAATATGGGGTGTAGTTTATGTTGTTTTGGCTATATGGTATTTTAATTGAAATATTTATTATTTTATTATGGTATCATGGTATTTTAAAACAGGAGATAAAAAGTAAAAATATATTGTTGAGAGGATTGAAGGTTTGCAGTGACAATATAAAATTAATTATTAAAAGTAAATTTAATTTAATTATTTATGATGATAGTAATGAAATAAAAAAAATTAAAAGCAGAATTAAAAAAACTTTTGATAAACTAGTATTTCAAGTAATAATATTATTTGGAAATTTTTTAATATTACCACTTATTATAGTAGTAATGATTAATGATAAAGAGAATTATATGATAAAATGTGTAGTTGGTATAGCACTTATTTATATTTTTGTTAAAAAATTATTGATTTATACCAAAGAAGCAATAAAAACTATAAATGAAAGTGAACAAATTATTAATTTTTTTGAAGAAAGCTTGGATGAATATGATAAGCATATTATTAAAGAAAAAAGTTTTAGTTGGAATAAGGGAAAAAGTTTTGTTTTTGTAATTATTCTAGCTATGGCATTACTATTAGGATATTTTATAGTACAATTAATTAAATGGACAGGTAAAAATAATTCTTTTATTAGTGTAATTTCATTAATATTTTTTATAATATTTTTATTTATGAATTTAAAAGGCAGAATTTATAAAAAAAGAAGATATGAAAATTCAGAACAGAAAATTGAAATATATGATCGGAATTTATATCTTATGAGATGGGATAATGAACTTAGAAATATGTGCAGTACATTAGGGATTAAAGATATAAGTTTTTATGTAGAAGAATCAGAAGAAATAAATGCATATGCATATGTAGAGAAAAATAAAAGACCTAAGATAACAATACTAACGGGCTTTCTCTTATATTTAGGTAAGTATTATAATGAAAATATTTTATTTGATGAAATATTTAAGTTCACAATTGGACATGAGTTAATTCACATATATTACAAAGATCCTATAAATGTTAACAATCAAGTTCTCTTAGGAAATTTAATTTATATAAGTATATATATTGTGATGTTCATAATAATTTATCTATGTAATATAAGTAGATGGATGATAATCCCGGCAGTTATATTATTTTTCATAGAAGTATTCTTTGGAAGAATTATTACAGATAAAAGATATTGGATGCAAATGAATGAATTAAGAGCTGATAGGAAAGGGATAGCTGTTAGTAATAGCTCAATAGAAACATTTAAAATATTTTGGAAAAAATCAGGAAAAATTAAGAAAGAAAAAAATGAGTTTGAAAGAATTAATAATACAAATTATGTTTATCAATTTTATAAAAGATATATAGAAAATGAAGCACATCCTAGTGCAATTAGGAGAATACACGCGTTAAATAGGTATCCTAAATGGAACATTGTGGATTATATTCAGCAAGTAATAGTTATACGTATGTGGCAATTAAAAGGGCGAGGGTGGAATGGAAGATAATAATTATATTTATCCTAAAATATAATAAATTATTAAAGAAGGTTAAAAATTATTATGAAGAAGAAAAAGTATTCATTATTACAAATTAATTATGATTGTCAGACATTATTTAGTTTAGCAATTGGATTACAAAAAAGTCCAATTATTGCTGCAGAATTTATTCCTTTTTTATCATTATTCTGTTCTGAGGCTTTAAAATATTTAAAAAAATATAAAATTTCACTAAATATTCCTAAAAATAAAAGTTTTTCAGTAGAAGATATTCGTCTTAAGACGAAATTATTTGAAGATAAATATTCTAAAGCTAAAAAAATGATTTTAAATTGTGATTATTTACAAGACTATATTTTTAAACATAAACTACGTTTTAGATTTATGCAAGATTGGAATGTCCATTATAATTTAGGTATTTTTACTGATAGAGAAGATAATATAGTTGGGAATTCTCAATACGGTTATTATATTTATCAAGACAATCGATTATTGAAAAAATGTATATCTGAAGCAAAAAGTAAAAAAATAATAAATTATGAAGTTATTCCAAAAGAATGCTATGATTATGGATATTATTGTGGACAAATTGTAGGTATGTTGTTGTCTCAATTTTCTAAAACTTATCCTGTTAAATTAATACGATGTAAAAATATAAAATATGATTTGTTTTATCAGGACTATAATACTAACAAGCATTTCAGTGCTTTTTATCAAGATGAAGATGGCAAGGCATTAACTTTATATTTATTGCATATTTTGTCATTTGTTAATTCTACTCTCAAATTGTTTAGTGCTTTTGAAGAAGATGATTATGGATGGTGGTTAAGAATGTACTATATTACATATTACTATACAGTTAAGCGATTAAAAGATATAAAAAACCATTTAAATCAACTACAATTAATGAATGATCGAATTAATAGATTTTATAATGTTCTTAATTTAGAAGATAATGATATTTTTAATTTTGATTTTAGAAGTTGTATGATGCACTATGATATGCTTAATAAGGAAAATGTTTGCTTAATTTTGCCGGAATATGAAGATGCTAATATTCCTTTATTTGGTCTTGTAGAAAGTTGTTTTGATGGTATGACTTATTATGAACTCAAAAAGCAAGTAGTCAAAGAATTGGAAAATATTTCTGAAGTTATTTTTAAGTGGCTAGGAATTAAAGTTACTAAACCTAAAAAGTTCTAAAATTATGGAAATATTAAAGTATTAAAGGTAAAAATTATTGACATCGTAATAACTAAAAAGATAATTGCTGCTTACTATATATTATTACAGAAGTGTATATCTTAGAAAAGTTCTTTAATAAAATGGGGTACATCTCAAAAGCAAATATTTTTGAGTATTGTATAAAAGATTTGTCTACTAGCATGTGGAGACTATAGTGTTGCTTACTAGGATTGAAAGTACGACGTAAGCAGTTTACTGCTGAGACGGCAGTATTTGATATTGGATTACGAGTGTGGAGAGGTAAGGAAGGCTGAATAGGTTTGAATTAAAGGGTTTCTGAGGCTTGAAGTATTTCTGATAAAAGGAAAGTTGCGACGCTTGTGAACATTTGTTTATGTTTGAGACAACATATTAACTGGCAAATTAAAATTTTATAAAGAGCTAAGTTTTGGGAGGAAGAGATATTCTCTCCGCTTTTGTTCAAAATAAATTTTTCCTACGAAGCTTTCTGCTGAATTCTCCTTTTCGGAAATTGAGGAAGCCTTTGGCAAAAGCGAAAATTGGTTGCGAACAACTTTTTATAGGGCAAAACAAAAAATAATGGAGGCGCTGTTATGCTGAAATGCTATAATATAGTCAAAGACTTATTACCGAGTTGTGTTGACGGATTTCTCGGCGAAGAAACGACAGCAGAGGTAAAACAGCATTTGAAGGAATGTAATGACTGCCGCTTGAACTATGAAAAGATGAAATCCTTTGTTAATATACTGCTGCCGACAACAATGGATAGAGAGAGGTGGATTTTTTGAAGAAAGTTAGGCGTAAGGCTTGGTGTATAGCTGTCTGCCTTTTTGCCATCGGTGTATTGATTGGCATTGCCGGTATTTATATTGGAGAAACCGATGATGCTCCTGGCGCTGCGCTAATTGGTATCCTGCTGATGATAGGACTGGTGGTGCTTGGCGTAAGAAATATTTACACTGATAGTAGAGGACGAAACTTATAGTAGAGAAAAAGAAGAGGTACTATTTCTTGCAGGATAATATCTCTCTTTGGAGTTTCCATATCGGCTTGGATTACTGCCAAATTAATTTTGATACTTTTGATTCAGCAGCAGGATACTGATCTGCCTTTTTTGGTACAACTAGGATTCATGCATTAAAGGCCGCACTGTTGTTCATAGGAAAATAAAAGAGGAATGAAATGGATATTCTTGAAATATATAAAGGTTATTATCAATACATATATAATTATGCATTACATCTAAGCTGTCATCCGGAAGATGCATATGACATAACACAAGAGACTTTTCTGATTGCATTAACGAAACTGGATTCGCTTAAAAGTGACATTACAGGGTGGCTGCGAACTATATGCTTTCATCAGTTTATTGATCAGACAAGAAGAAATAAATATCTGGTTGAAATTGATGATTGGGAACAATTAGAGAAAGATGGTAGATTATTAAAATCAGTCGAAGTTAAACCGGAAGATGAAGTAATTGTTTCAGAAGAAATTAGGGATTTACAAAATGGATGTTTTTTTGCAATGGTTAGAAAGTTGACACTGAATCAAAGAATAACCTTTTCACTCGTTGATATGTATGGTATGAAAATAGAGGACGTATCAAATATTTTGATGATATCTCCGTCGGCGGCGAAGGGACTATTGTATAGAGCTAGAATGAATATCGATTCTTTTTTTGCAAATCATTGTGATTTGATTAATGAGAAGAACCCATGCAGTTGTATGGCATGGATAAGGTTTAGCAGTCAAAGAAGCAATTTGCAAAAAAGTACAAAGAAACTGATTGGAAAATTGGATTTTTCAAAGGAACAATATATTTTTAACGTAGCAGTCAGGGAAAAAGTTTATTATTTATACAGAAACATGCCAGATAAAAAACCTTCTGATGAATGGTACATAAAAGTACTTAATATTTTAGAAAAAAATTTAGAGGATGCGTGACTTTTAATTCCTTCATACGTCTTATTATAAAGAAACATATTATAAAGAAAGAAGGATGAAGAAATGAAAAATGTTACCAAAGGATTTGAGAAGTTTATTAATGAAACAGATGGTGTTGGCCCTGCTTTTATGAGTACCATTATGAAGATGGCAGAAGTAAGTTCTTTAGATAAAAAGATTCATGAACTTGCATATATTTCTGCATTAGTGACTGCTAGGATGTATAGGGGATTGCCGTTCCATATAGAGCAGGCGAAGCAGCATGGGGCAACAAGAGATGAAATTAAAAGCGCAATTTTACTTCCAATGCCTATCGTTGGAATTCAGGTTGCGGATGCCATGCCATATATAAGTGAGGATAAAGCTGATGGAGATAAAGAGTAAGAAACAAAGCCGTGAATTATCAACATTAACCGACATAAGGAGCAATTGAGGGATTAAAGAAAAATCAGTTGATATATTATTGATATACTTATAGTTCTCAAGTATCAATACTATCCTCTCGCGCTATGTGAGGCTATTGCTGGAGAATAAATGAATGACTCCGAGAATCTGTAAAAGATTTTCGGAGTTCCATTTCATATAGCCATGCATACATATTAAACATAGCTTTATCTAATGTAAAGCCTTGATTTCTTTATATTATATGGTTTTTAAGTGTATAAATTATGCTTGAAGAAAATAGTATATATTGTGTTGCCAAGTTAAATTGAGCAACTTGGCTGTAAATCAAGCAATGCTCCGAATTTTTGGCAAGCTGTTATAAAGCATATCAAGGCTAAAAGTTCAGAAATTTCATTATCATTAAACTCATTTTTTAATCTATTAAAATATTCATTATCAATAGGTTGATTTTTAGAAATAATATCTGCAGTTTTGGTGGCAATTAAAATTTTTGAATCAGTTATTTTATTAGATGGCTTACCTTTAGACATACAATATTGGCATCCATTGTTAAAAGCAAGGGTACGTCTTACCTCTTCTTTTAGTTCAGGTGTAAATGTATTACTATTAAAAAAGCATTCCTCTAAAGAAGTCCATTTTTCCATTATATATTTATTGTGACCTAATAATTGTTGAAATGGTGTAAGTCCCTCTTGTGAAAAAGTTATTCTTGCCATAGTATCTCTCCTCTATGAATATATTTTGTTAACAATTAATATTATACAAATTATAATATTAATATTGTATTGTAATTGACATATAATATAATAATAAGTATATCAATTACAATAATAATTTAAGAGGAGAAGTTACAAATGAAATTAGATGAAATAGATTTATTAATTCTGCAAGAGTTACAAAAAGATAGTAGGTTATCTATAAGAGAATTATCTAAACGTATAAATCTTTCGCCGCCATCTGTTACTGAAAGAGTAAGAAGACTTGAAGATGATGGGGTTATTGAAGGGTATACAATCAAAATAAATAAAAAGAAACTTGGATTGTCTATTGATTGTATAATTAAGGTAACTATGAAAAATGGACAATATGAAAAATTCAAGATATTCATTAAGGAGTATAAACAAAGTGAATGGTGTTATAGAATTGCTGGTAATGGATGTTTTTTAGTTAAATTATCAGTTAAATCTTTAAATGATATAGAAGAATTTATAAATGATATATCTTCATATACAATGACAGAAACTATTATAGCATTTTCGGAAGTAACAATAAATAATAGTATTAATAAATTCTTGGGAGAATAAGAATATGACATAAGATAGTTATAAAAACTGAAATTAAAGAGAAAAATAAAATTTATATGTAATGGATATTAAGAAAATTATTACTTTCCTTATATTTAGACGTTCAGAAATAAAAGCCTATTTTTATATTTAAAATTAAAAAAGAAGTTATAATCATATTGTATTGAGACCAGAAATAAGGAAACGCATTCTTCACCATTGAAAATTAAATATTATAGATAAAAGTGATTAAAGCATATGAAATTAAAACATGTTACCTCAAGCATAGAAAAGAAGCAATTTGCGTTTTAAGATTCAGAGAGTTGATGGTATTGTAGTAATGTTGTCGTCAAAAGCTGGCAAAAAGCATTTGGGGGTAAAAAAAGATGATGTTAGACTTATTATAATTCCCATTAGGAAAAACGTATTAATAAATATGTAAGAATTTATTGAATGGATAGGCATTTGCTGGTTCGGGTTATTTTGTAGCTAGCAATAGATCAATTGTACACAAAACCATTACTAAAATTTGATGAAATGAAATATTTTCTTTATATACAATACACTAACAATCAATAAGACGCGGGTTAAAGTAACATTAGCAATAAGTGAAGCAGTATTGATATTCCACCCAACTCTATAAATATACCCGAACTCAAGTGTAGCAATTGAAAAGTGGATTGAACAAGATTGTGGAAGAAGAGGGTTTTATAACGATAATGAAATTTATAAATGATAGTTGTTTTTATGAAGAAGTGTTGGAAGTAAATACAAATAACACGAAGATCTGATACTTTTATTTTTCCAACCAAATTGAATTTCAAAAATGTTTCAATTCCTTAAATTGAAATGGATTGAGGTACTTTTTTTATTCCGATTTAAAAAAAGTAAAAGCGTCTGGAAAATTTTCAGAAAAATCCTTTATTTATGCGGATTTAAGTCCTATAATAGAAATAAGAAATGGCTATTTTTCATTAGTTGAACCTTAACATGAGATGTATTTAAATAAGTTTCAAGCGAGATTTTTAAATCATTGTAATGCCGTTGAACCTTAACATGAGATGTATTTAAATTAGTTTTCCGGATATTCCTCAAGCACTTGAGATATTGTTGAACCTTAACATGAGATGTATTTAAATTTGGCTATATAAAAATAGGCCACAAGGGTACGGAAAGTTGAACCTTAACATGAGATGTATTTAAATCATATGTCTCATCATTAGATTTCCATCCTTATCATAGTTGAACCTTAACATGAGATGTATTTAAATTTCATCTCTAGCCTCCTGTCCAAGTATTTAAGGCAAGGTTGAACCTTAACATGAGATGTATTTAAATGAACTGTTAAATGGACATGAAAAAGAATTGATTGAGTTGAACCTTAACATGAGATGTATTTAAATGTAAATGCGACATATAATTTTTATATCTTTTGGATTGTTGAACCTTAACATGAGATGTATTTAAATGCATCCACATACGATATACAAAAAGAATTTGCTATAGTTGAACCTTAACATGAGATGTATTTAAATATCCTCTGTACTTTTTAGAAAGTTGGTATCTAACTGTTGAACCTTAACATGAGATGTATTTAAATAGTTCTTATTCTCCAATATAATCCCCTCCATTTATGGTTGAACCTTAACATGAGATGTATTTAAATTATAAAGTAAATGGAAAGTGGAAACAAAAGAGCAGAGTTGAACCTTAACATGAGATGTATTTAAATCCATCTACTTTCAAATAACTAGCAATCATTTTTCTCGTTGAACCTTAACATGAGATGTATTTAAATGCTGTAATATATTGCAATACTATTCTATCTATTCTAGTTGAACCTTAACATGAGATGTATTTAAATAGTCCAACCTCGATATCTATAAAAGGATTTTATGGGTTGAACCTTAACATGAGATGTATTTAAATTAAAATTACAGGCCACTTTATTATTAGATCTCTCTGGTTGAACCTTAACATGAGATGTATTTAAATACCTTAGTTTTAAAATTATCCAAAGTTAAACCACTAGGTTGAACCTTAACATGAGATGTATTTAAATATATCTAGAAAATAAAGATATATCGAAAGTAAGACGTTGAACCTTAACATGAGATGTATTTAAATAAGAGCGTTGATGGGTGATGGTAATGTAAATTCTAGTTGAACCTTAACATGAGATGTATTTAAATCGATTCTGTAGTTGAAAGTGTTATCTATGAAGACCAAGTTGAACCTTAACATGAGATGTATTTAAATAAATTTAAATCTTGCATATATTAAAATGTATCAAGTTGAACCTTAACATGAGATGTATTTAAATCCATTACACAAGATAGTACTCAATCAAGTATTAATAGTTGAACCTTAACATGAGATGTATTTAAATATATCTTATAAAATTCTTTGTAAATTTTATTACAAAGTTGAACCTTAACATGAGATGTATTTAAATCCTGGCATCTTATAGAATTGCTTTTATTAATTGGCTCGTTGAACCTTAACATGAGATGTATTTAAATTAAGGCCCACCAGAAACTATTCCTCCACCTTTATTAGTTGAACCGTAAGCGGTAAATTATCCGGTGTGTGTTTACAAAAACAAAGACCATTCATTTAGAGTGGTCTTATTTTTGCTATTTGTTCTTTTTACAGGAAGACTGAACCCATGGATCCCAGGGCAGGTATTCTTCCAAAAATTCAGGGTGTGATTCGAATTGTACACCAGGTAGATTTTTAAATAGAAATTCAAGATAATTATAAGGTTCCAATCCATTGGCTTTGGCTGTTTCAATTATACTGTAGACTGCTGCACTGGCTTCAGCTCCTCTGGGGCTTCCACTAAAGAGCCAGTTTTTTCTCCCTAAAGTGAAAGGCCTTATACTGTTTTCAGACAGATTGTTTGAAATAGCACAGTTGCCATCTAGAAGATAATTCATAAATCCTTCTTTATTATTTACAGCATAAGCTAAAGCTTTTCCAAGCTTTGATTTGGGAAGGCAGCTGTTTTTTACGGAATCAAGCCACCCCCAAAAGGCCTCAAGAATCGGTTTTTCCGTTTCAAGACGCTTTTTCTTTCGTTCATCCGGCATAAGATCTTTCATTGATCTTTCCTCTGCAAAGAGTTTGTTGCAGAAATCAATTCCTGCTGCCGGAAGTGTAGCTTCAGGGCTTTTTATGTCCTTTGGAAGTGCTTCAACAAAATATCTCCTGAGATGTGTCCAGCACAGACATCTTGTTATTCCCGGAACTTTGTTATAACCTTTATAACAGTCCGTATGGAGATATCCTCTAAAGCCTTTTAGAAATTTCTGCGGGCAGTTCCCACTTCTTGAAGGTTTGTAATCAAACAACCTTATTGGTGTCTTACTGCCTGCATATGTACTGTACAGCCACATATAGGATTCTGATGTATTTTTCCTGCCGGGTTCTTTAAGTACCTGTACAGGCGTCTCATCTGCATGTAAATATTTCTCGGCCGTGAGTTTCTTGTGCATCAGATTTGTAAGTGGCATCAGCCAATTTCTGGACGCAGCTATAATCCAGTTGCTCATAGTCGCACGGCTGAGCTTTACCCCCAGTGACTTCCATTCCCTTTCCTGACGGTATAATGGAAATGCATTGACATACTTCTCATACATGATATGGGCAATTGTAGATGGCGAAGCCATGGAATGCTGAATTACCGGATATGGCATCGGGGATTTTTCTATGTAAGAAAGTCCTTCTTTGCGGCATTTCCTGCATTCATAAGTTTCACGGTAGTAGTCTATAACACGTACCTTTGCCGGAATGAATTCTATTTCTGTACGGATAAATTCTTTCCCTATGCTTTTCAAAGGTGTCCCGCATTTTTCACAGAAACGTTCATCCTCTTCAAGGCCACAGATTACTGTATGATGTGGAATATCTTTAAGCAGTTCTGCTCTTTGACCATCAAATTTTTTACGCCTGTAGTTTGATACCTCCTGTAAATTCGGTTCCGGTGCCGAAGGGTTTCTATAAACTTCTGCCTCATTGAAAAGATTTATCTGTCCTGCAATTACAGAAGTCTTCTCACTGCTCCTGCCAAATAATTTATGTGTCAGAAATTCAACTGTCTCATGGAGAGTTTTATTCTCCTTCTCCAGCTGTGCTATGCGATTTTTAAGTTCTATAACTTCATTTTTGGTATACATAATTGAGACAGTTCCTTCACTCGTTTTTTATATCTGTTATTATACCATAAATTTCTATAAAACCGCATGATTTCAGATTTCTCTGACACTAGAGGGCAGTTTGTATATCTACTTTCTTTACAGCCTTTGGCTGATTCAGGGACAGGCCTTCCATAAGCCACCTGAATTCCCGGGGTGTTATACATTTTACTGCTTCTGCATCTTTAGGCCACTTAAAACATCCATTTTCCAACCTCTTGTATAGAAGCACAAATCCATCACCTTCCCAATATAGTGCTTTCAATCTGTCTCTCTTCCGTCCGCAGAAGAGAAACAGACTGTTCTGAAATGGATTCAGTTCAAAATTCTTCTGTACGATGGCAGCCAGCCCGTCAATTGATTTCCTCATATCTGTATGTCCGGTTGCAATATATATTTTCTCTGCCTTTGAAATATCACCCAGCATTTTGCAGCACCTTCATAACATTTTCAATTAAACTGGCCGAGGCACCGTTGTGAATTTCAAGAACTGCACGACCAAAACGGATAATAATATCAGCCTGATATGTTTCTGGAGAAACATAGGCTGCATCTGTGGAAATGACACCTGATAATTTGGAAGTATTTATGGGAACTATCTGTTCCTTTGGATTTTTGGAAGGGAGAGCTTCACAGGCAGCAGCACGTATTTTTCTCAACCAATAATAATACCTGTTGGTCCTGATGCCATTTTCCGTACACCATGATTTCACAGTCTGGCCACTGCTGCGGCATTCACGTATAATTTTAATCCACTCATTCATTCTATATTTTTGAGTTGCTTCTTGTACATCCATATAAAACCTTCCTTTTTAAAGTTTTTAAAGCTAACTTGAAAAACTTTAAAACTTATTTTAGAAGATTATCTCACATTCTTTGAACATTTTCCATCCACTTTCTTACTTGACGCTTACGTTGAACCTTAACATGAGATGTATTTAAATATTTTATCCAATCTTTCAGTTATTGGCTTTAACCCTGTTGAACCTTAACATGAGATGTATTTAAATCTGGCAGCCTGTTTTCCCTTGGATACCATATTGGAAGTTGAACCTTAACATGAGATGTATTTAAATAATCCATCCTGCAAGCCTTTCAATATGGAAAATAAGGTTGAACCTTAACATGAGATGTATTTAAATACTATATGGATGATAATTTCTTCAAAGTAGTTAAGTTGAACCTTAACATGAGATGTATTTAAATTACAAATTTGCTAGATCCTCACACATTTTATCCATGTTGAACCTTAACATGAGATGTATTTAAATAGAGCAACTAAGTTATTATGAGCTACGTGAAATTAAGTTGAACCTTAACATGAGATGTATTTAAATTGGATTAAACCTACATGCAACCTTTACTAAGGGGACGTTGAACCTTAACATGAGATGTATTTAAATTTTGGAAAATGCCAAATCAAGTTATTTTAATTCAAAGTTGAACCTTAACATGAGATGTATTTAAATATGCTAAATTAAGCCCTATCGAATTAAGTTCCCCAGTTGAACCTTAACATGAGATGTATTTAAATTTACAATATCTTTGTCCTGCATCTATTAGCTTTCGTTGAACCTTAACATGAGATGTATTTAAATTAAACACTATTTGCTTTGACGAATGGCAAAATGATAGTTGAACCTTAACATGAGATGTATTTAAATAAAAAGGTGCAGCTGAAACAGGAGCTTAATAGAGGGGTTGAACCTTAACATGAGATGTATTTAAATTATAACTCTTAAATTGATTTACAAATGATATTGCGTTGAACCTTAACATGAGATGTATTTAAATGGTAAATCTACAATAGCAGAATTACTAGAAAAAGATGTTGAACCTTAACATGAGATGTATTTAAATATTTTCCACCAGCACCGCCAATGACATATTGTTTGTTGAACCTTAACATGAGATGTATTTAAATCCATTGAAAACACTGGGCTTACGGCTCGGTGCTTTGTTGAACCTTAACATGAGATGTATTTAAATTTAAAAGGCATGAAGGAAATAAGGTTAAAAGCAGAAGTTGAACCTTAACATGAGATGTATTTAAATAAAGGTGGAGACGGATATATGAGAATAGAGTGGTAGGGTTGAACCTTAACATGAGATGTATTTAAATATTCCACTTATTCTAGATAAGCTTTTTAAAGATAGGTTGAACCTTAACATGAGATGTATTTAAATATGTATTGAATGAGGATGCGGTTCCTGAACAATATAGTTGAACCTTAACATGAGATGTATTTAAATGTAAAAGAGCAAGAAAAACTTGATAAGCAAGCTGAGGTTGAACCTTAACATGAGATGTATTTAAATGATAGAGTTAGAAGGATATAAAGTTGGTGGATTTATTGTTGAACCTTAACATGAGATGTATTTAAATTGATACAACTTTAGTTCTAGGTAGAAACAAGGCTAAGTTGAACCTTAACATGAGATGTATTTAAATCCTAAAGTGTTTAAATAAGACACTAAAAGTGATATAAGTTGAACCTTAACATGAGATGTATTTAAATTGGACTCTGGGGTAGTATAAAAATTAATCCTAATGGTTGAACCTTAACATGAGATGTATTTAAATGATATTTGTGTATCTATGAAGGCAAAAGATTATTTGGGTTGAACCTTAACATGAGATGTATTTAAATTCAATAGATTTTATTTCTCCCTTCAATGAGTTTACGTTGAACCTTAACATGAGATGTATTTAAATGACGTGGAGAATTGGGTGGCCTTGAATGGAAGGACGTTGAACCTTAACATGAGATGTATTTAAATGGATGAAGACGACGCAGACAAAGAGGCAGAACTAAGGTTGAACCTTAACATGAGATGTATTTAAATAGGTTGCCAGAGATTTCTTAAGGACTTGGAAAATCCGTTGAACCTTAACATGAGATGTATTTAAATTATTCTTTGTATCTTTCCTTCTGCCTTGCTTCATACGTTGAACCTTAACATGAGATGTATTTAAATAAAAAGCAAATTGAATGGGCAGAGAAAATTAGAGATGTTGAACCTTAACATGAGATGTATTTAAATGATATAAATTATTTTCATCTGCTACGAATGAATTCAGTTGAACCTTAACATGAGATGTATTTAAATGATATGTCTTGCCAAAACCATCGTGGGAATCTCGTTGTTGAACCTTAACATGAGATGTATTTAAATATTGAAGGACTTCAAAAAAGAATGGATGAGTTTATGGTTGAACCTTAACATGAGATGTATTTAAATCAGTCTAGCCTAAGCCAAGATTTAATTATACTTTTAGTTGAACCTTAACATGAGATGTATTTAAATACTCTGCTGTCATATTCAGTTGTAGGGAAATAATAGTTGAACCTTAACATGAGATGTATTTAAATTAACTCTATTCAATTGATATTGTGCTGTTGCAACTGGTTGAACCTTAACATGAGATGTATTTAAATTTTCCATTGTTGTTTTTCCTCCACGTCTGGAGATACGTTGAACCTTAACATGAGATGTATTTAAATTTATATATGGCTTCGGGCACATTTGAAGGATACATGTTGAACCTTAACATGAGATGTATTTAAATTATTTCGGATCGGCTTTTTTTGAGCCTGTTAATTCGTTGAACCTTAACATGAGATGTATTTAAATTTCTCTGTGTCTTTAACAACTTTAACTATATTACCCGTTGAACCTTAACATGAGATGTATTTAAATTAAATGAAAGCCCTGTATCTGCTTTTTCTACTGTATGTTGAACCTTAACATGAGATGTATTTAAATTCTACGTTTCTTTTAGCCATTTTCTACCTCCACTTAGTTGAACCTTAACATGAGATGTATTTAAATTTATTCTTCATCTTCCTTTATATACCATTTACCTTCGTTGAACCTTAACATGAGATGTATTTAAATTCTATTACAATTAAGTCTTCCTTCCAATTACAATCGTTGAACCTTAACATGAGATGTATTTAAATTTGATAAGTGTTACGGGCATTTTTTCTGTTCTAAGCGTTGAACCTTAACATGAGATGTATTTAAATAGGTGATTGTACATATCTTCCCAGTGCCTAGCTTTGTTGAACCTTAACATGAGATGTATTTAAATTCTTTAACATCTCCTTTCAGCTCAACTACATCTTGTTGAACCTTAACATGAGATGTATTTAAATACAAATGTAGAAGTAGATGCTATCATAAACTCATCTGTTGAACCTTAACATGAGATGTATTTAAATCCCAATATTTTTGCTATTTCTCTGTTAGCTATATCCGTTGAACCTTAACATGAGATGTATTTAAATTGATTTCAATAAAAGATTCGTCGAAATTACAATAGTTGAACCTTAACATGAGATGTATTTAAATTTCCAAACCAAATCTATAAGGCTTCCACAACTCTTGGTTGAACCTTAACATGAGATGTATTTAAATGCTTTTACTGCTGTTGGTTTCCTCTGCTCTGCCGGGTTGAACCTTAACATGAGATGTATTTAAATAAGATACCGACTTCCCTGACTGTAAATCCCCCTACAGTTGAACCTTAACATGAGATGTATTTAAATACAATTGATCACCCGTAAATATAGCGTCTGTATTTGTTGAACCTTAACATGAGATGTATTTAAATAAAGAACATATAATTGAATAAATATATAAAAGAACAAGTTGAACCTTAACATGAGATGTATTTAAATGTTTCGGTTATAAAGGTATGTCCTTTTTCTAACTTGGTTGAACCTTAACATGAGATGTATTTAAATTCAACCCATATTTCCATCTTGGTTGGGTCTAATGGAGTTGAACCTTAACATGAGATGTATTTAAATTGTCCTTTTTTTAATGTACTCTGAATTACTGTTTGGTTGAACCTTAACATGAGATGTATTTAAATATTTATGTAATAGACCCTGCAGGTATAAGAATGATGTTGAACCTTAACATGAGATGTATTTAAATAAACTTAAAATAGGTCAATTCGATTTAATAAATGCGTTGAACCTTAACATGAGATGTATTTAAATAGTACACTATCAAATGTTAATGTAGTGCATATGGAAGTTGAACCTTAACATGAGATGTATTTAAATAGGTTATAGCTTGTAACTCCTTTTACTTTAATTCCGGTTGAACCTTAACATGAGATGTATTTAAATTAAATACTCCTTCTTTTTTATTTATTTAAAACAGCGTTGAACCTTAACATGAGATGTATTTAAATTCTACTCCTAATGGTTGTTTTTTTGCTTTTTTAAGTTGAACCTTAACATGAGATGTATTTAAATGAAGCCTAGCAATGAAGAACCTTTTGCAGATGAAAGTTGAACCTTAACATGAGATGTATTTAAATCCATCACGCATTCCTGTAGCTGCTGCAATAACGCGTTGAACCTTAACATGAGATGTATTTAAATGGTGGATGATAACGGGATTGATGAACTTATTATAAAGTTGAACCTTAACATGAGATGTATTTAAATGGTGGATGATAACGGGATTGATGAACTTATTATAAAGTTGAACCTTAACATGAGATGTATTTAAATGGTGGATGATAACGGGATTGATGAACTTATTATAAAGTTGAACCTTAACATGAGATGTATTTAAATTCACCTGATTGTTGAGGGCAGTGTTGATGAAGATGTGTTGAACCTTAACATGAGATGTATTTAAATTACATGATGTGGCTAGAGGTAGTGAAAATGTTGTGTTGAACCTTAACATGAGATGTATTTAAATGTATTTCCTCTATCTGTCTTTTCCCTCTGCTGTATAGTTGAACCTTAACATGAGATGTATTTAAATAATTATATGAAATAAGTGATAGATATAAAAATATACGTTGAACCTTAACATGAGATGTATTTAAATAGATATAAAGACGAGAGTGGTAAAGAGAATAGGTGGTTGAACCTTAACATGAGATGTATTTAAATCTTTGGCAAGATTTTAATAAGCAGTTCATAAGCACTGTTGAACCTTAACATGAGATGTATTTAAATGGTATCTACTCTACAGGGCAAGCTTTCTACTATACAGTTGAACCTTAACATGAGATGTATTTAAATTTTTTGACATACATAGTATAAATCTATATTAAGTAGTTGAACCTTAACATGAGATGTATTTAAATTTTTTCTAAAACATATAAATATACTACAGCTATACCGTTGAACCTTAACATGAGATGTATTTAAATTTTTTACATTCCTCCATTTAATTTATTTTCTAATTCGTTGAACCTTAACATGAGATGTATTTAAATCCCCCTATATAATCTATCTTAGTTTCTACCCTAGTAGTTGAACCTTAACATGAGATGTATTTAAATTATAAACCATTTACTGGATTAGCTAAACTATCAATTGTTGAACCTTAACATGAGATGTATTTAAATTTAATGCCAAAGTATGACAAGCCAAGAGGATTATTAGTTGAACCTTAACATGAGATGTATTTAAATGTGCAAGGATATGCAAGCGACATGAGAAAACAGGCTGTTGAACCTTAACATGAGATGTATTTAAATAATACTGGAGAAATTGAAACCAAAACGGAGAGATTAGTTGAACCTTAACATGAGATGTATTTAAATACTCTTACTAAGGAATAATGTAACTCCTCAATCCATGTTGAACCTTAACATGAGATGTATTTAAATGAAATAATTAAATGCGACAAGTGTGGACAAGAATCGGTTGAACCTTAACATGAGATGTATTTAAATTCTTTATTGTAATATCCTTCATGCTTCCATCTGCCGTTGAACCTTAACATGAGATGTATTTAAATTTCTTAAAATCTCCTTTCCAGCTACCCCTATAATGTTGAACCTTAACATGAGATGTATTTAAATATTTAAGACTGGATTTGGGATACACTCTCCTTCCGTGTTGAACCTTAACATGAGATGTATTTAAATTAGTAGGCGATATTATAGTCCTAGATTAAGCATAGGGTTGAACCTTAACATGAGATGTATTTAAATGTTATATTTAATTCTAAAGCCGCATGTCTTGGTTTGTTGAACCTTAACATGAGATGTATAGGGAAATAAAAGTATACCATAAACTAAAACAAATTAATGTAAGTATAAGTTTTAGAAAAACTTAGTGACCTTGGAATTTAATATACAAATTGTGGTCTTGAAAAATATCTTCTAGATACATACTCATTAGGTAATCTATTTTTTTAATTAAGATGATTCTTCTTATGACAATGTCTGTGTTGAATTATTTCATAATTTGTTGTTGTTTTAATTTACATTGCTGTATTATAAGTTTAAGTTACAAGATACCATGAACGCTGGGTTTGGTGAAAACAGTGCAAATTTAGAAAACACTAGGAAAGGTAATCAAAAATAAACCAGCCATTTTAGATCTTAATACAGTTTTTAATGGATCTCCCTTCAAAATTATAATGTGAAATGAGTATCCACTATGTAGGAAGTTTGTTTTATGTGTAAAATTAATATTTTTTAGAATGTTTCTTTGCCTGTGTGATTTAATTAATGGGAAAGATAGTTATTAAATCCAGAAGTGATTACATTAGAAAAAATTAAAAATTAAATAAACAGGTGACAAAAAGAGTAGGTGTAAGCCTCCTCTTTGTTTATATAAAGTTATACACAATATGTTGTTGATAATATGTGCATAATTTGTGAATATTTTTATGAAAAAATGAAGTATATAATTAACAAACATGATTACACATAAAATTAATTACAAGATGCAAAATAAAGAATTATAGATTACATGTAAAGGTGGTTTATTAGAATTGGTTAGTCTAGAAGATTCGGGCATAATAAAAAGTCTATTAAGCATATTGTCAATAGTAATACCTCTTATAATATGTGCTTTAATTATTTTTGGTAAAGATGATAAGGGTTAATATATATAATGATATCTATTGACATTAACGTTGCGTATAAGTTTATAGTTGATTATCGGGAGGTGTATTTATGGAATATACGGTGCAGAAATTGGCTTTTATGTCAGGTGTAAGTGCACGGACGCTTAGGTATTATGATGAAATTGGAATTTTAAAGCCTGCTAGGATCAATTCATCAGGCTATCGTATATACGGGGAAAAAGAAGTAGATAGGCTCCAGCAAATACTTTTCTATAGAGAATTTGGAATAAAATTGGATGATATTAAAAGCATTATAGATTCTCCCTATTTTGATAGGGCAAAGGCACTTAAAAAGCATCATAATAAACTTCTTGAAAAGAAAAGGCATCTGGATTTATTGATTTCAAATGTGGAGAAAACAATTGAATTTATGGAGGGGAAAATTAAAATGTATGACAGTGAGAAATTTGAAGGCTTTAAAGAAAAATTCATTTATGATAATGAAAAAAAGTATGGGAGAGAAATCAGAAAGCAATACGGAAATAATATAGTGGATAGGTCGAATAACAGGTTAAAAAATATGACCCAGGAGGAATATAAACAAGTTAGCAATCTTGAAAATCAAATCTTTGAGACTTTGAATAGAGCTTATAAAACGGGTGATGTTTCAGGAGAATTGGCTCAAAAGGCGGCTGACTTGCATGCTAAGTGGATAAGCTTTTATTGGGGAAATTATAATAAAGAAGCTCATGCATCCCTCGCACAAATGTATGTGGATGATAGCAGGTTTAATGCATATTATGATAGAAGTCAACCTGGAACAGCAAAGTTTTTAAGAGATGCAATCTTAATTTATACAAAAATAAAAAAATAGCAGTAATTTAATAAAAGCATTCGGCATCTGTTTGAATTGAGTGTTCTTTATGGTTAAATAATTATAACCTAATTTATAATTTGGCAAGATTAATGCTCATCTAAAATATAATATCTGCTCACTGTCTTCCTTTAAGATTCTACCATGATAGGGTATAACCTGTTATGGATATATAAGGAGGGCTATAACAATAGTTGGTATAGTTATGTGCTATGTTAAAAGATTTATTGATTCTAAGAAAAGATTAATCTAGGAACAGCAGGTAAAGAAATTTAACTGGGAAGGAGCTTTAAAACACAGCAAGTTCTGGCGGTAATGATACTACTATAACTCCGGCAAGTAGTAATTCTGCTAAAACTACAGATACATCTAAACAAAAGGCAGAAGATAAAAAATATAACTATGACAAATTTTTAAAAAATGAAATGGTTGCTACTTATGACCAGGTTAAAAAGGTTATTGGAGAAGGCAACTTACTTCACAAACGAGTTTATTAGGTACTAAATCGGAAGTATATTTATGGTTCAATGTGGATGGATCTAATATGAATGTTACATTTAGCAATGGCGTAGTAGATACTAAAGCTCAATTTCAATTAAAATAAATATTAAAGTGACAAACTCCAGCTTGATTTTAGCTGGAGCTTTTTAACATTGGTGACAAAATGATGACGAATACCAGCAGTTTTAAAAGTGATCTAATATATTTAAACAACTAATTAAAAAAGAAGCCCCGAATTTTGGTAGCCATTAAAAAATGGAGTATATTGTAAAACACTACATTATAATTTAGCACGGATTGATACTTTGGTTGTCGTATAAAGAAATTGGAATGAATATACGATATAATATTCATAATAGAAAGGATCGTTTTTTGTATAGTATTTCCCAAGGTTTAAGAGGGTGGGAAAAAGAGGTAAATGTTATGCGCTGGAATGGCAGAAAGGCTAAGGTAGATATTAGAGACTGGGATGGAAAACATGAGAAAATGGGAAAGGGAATAACTTTGGATAGAGAGGAAATATTAAAGTTAAGAGATTTGCTGAATAAGATTGATATTGATGAACTGGATGTAAAATGAAAAATTTATTTTATATGAGTTAAAGATCCAGGTATCTGAAAAGGAGAAATGTGATTTTGATTGAAATTATAAATAAGCCAATAAACGATAGATTTTATAATTTGGTTTCGAACAGCAAATCAACAATAAAATTATGCGCACCTTATGTTAAAAAAAATATAGTGAATAATATATATGATAATATTAAGGGAAATAATGTTAAAATAGAATTTATTTCAAATTTTAGTATGCCCAACTTTTATAAGAGATCTTCTGATATAGAAGCGTTTAAAATTGCAATAGAACATCAGGACAAAATATATAATTGTCAAACACTTCACGCAAAAATTTATATTTTTGATGAGGAATGTTCAATTATAACTTCATCGAATTTGACTCTATCAGGATTTAAAAAGAATCTTGAATATGGAGTTTTTATAAGTGATACTAATTTGGTCAATAGAACGGTTAAGGATTTTAGAAATATCTGTAATGATGAGAATACAGGTAAAATTAATTCAAAGAAAATAATGGATATTGAAAATATGCTGAGAAGTTTTCCAGAATATAAAGATATTGATTTAGAAAATCACAAGGATACTGAAATTGATAGCCTTCTAGATATAGATGTAGATATATTAAAAGCAAATCTGAATAATTGGCAGAAACTTGTACTTGATGTTATTAATTTAGTTGAAAAATGTGAGTTTTCACTTGATGATATATGTAATTATAAATATGTATTTTCGAATGCTTATCCAAATAATAATACTATAAGAGCAAGTATCAGGAGAAATCTTCAGGAATTGAGAGATTTAGGATTAATAAAATTTAGGGGTAATGGAAAATATAAGAAGCTTTGGAGCTGATTAAATCTGAATCAAAGTTATAATATGAATACATTTTTAATAATTAGTTGATAATGGCTATCATTTACGTGGGAAATATGACATAGTTAAAAAATGTTAAAATAAAATTGAGGTACATAAAAAAGTATTTTTAAAAGAATATTTTTCTTTTTATTTGCTGTTTTTTAATATATTATATTCATTTTATTATTTCATGATTATAACAATTATGAAATGATGATGTCCAATTTTCATTTAAAATGAAGAAATTATTGTAATTTTATCGAATATGTATTAGTATATAACAGTAAAAACAATAATTCAAATGAAGATAGTGGGAGAGTTATGGCTATAGCCATTCACCGAAGAAGTAAATCTTTCAGGTACCTATTTAATTAGAGATGACCGCTATTGGATGAATCCTTGGAGAGACTCTAAATGAGCACCGAAGGAGAAAGCCGCAGGGTAAAACTCTCAGGTAAAAGGACAGGGGAAAGGTAACATATCTTAATTTATATCTTATCTATTCCCATTTATATCTCTAATCACAGAATATTTATATATGGAAAGGTATTTTTATCATGTACCTTTTTACTAAAACGGAGGGATAAAATGGATTTTATATTATTCAGAAGGACATTTTCATCATTATCAATTGAAGCTGGAGTTTGTTTTACCGCATGTCTATTATTACTTAAATGACAAAACAAGAAAGTGTAAACTTAATTATAGTAATACTGGAAAGGCGGAATATATATGTCGGAAAATCAAAATTTATCTAGAGGATTGAAAAATCGTCACGTTCAATTACTTGCAATTGGAGGCGCAATTGGTACCGGGTTATTTCTTGGTTCAGGAAGGTCCATTCACTTAGCCGGCCCATCCATTTTATTTGCATATACTATAACAGGGGTAATTTGTTTTCTTATTATGCGTGCACTTGGTGAATTACTGCTTTCTAACTTAAATTATCATTCTTTTGTAGAATTTGTACATGATTACCTGGGAGATGGAGCAGCATTCATTACTGGGTGGACTTACTGGTTTTGCTGGATTTCACTTGCCATGGCAGATTTAACGGCTTCCGGACTTTATATACAATACTGGTTCCCGAATGTGGCTCAATGGGTTCCAAGTCTTATAGCTCTTATAATTCTGTTAATTATGAATCTTACTACAGTAAGGTTGTTTGGTGAAATGGAATTTTGGTTTGCTTTGATTAAAATTGTTGCTATTTTAGCGCTAATTGTAGTTGGTACATTTATGATTATTAAAGGATTTTGTACAAATGCTGGTATATCCAGCTTTGCAAATCTCTGGAAATATGGTGGCTGGTTTCCAAATGGAATAAATGGTTTTATACTTTCTTTTCAGATGGTTGTATTTGCCTTTACGGGGATTGAATTAGTTGGTTTAACAGCTGGTGAAACTGAAAATCCTGAATATGTTATTCCAAAAGCTATTAACAATATTCCAATCAGGATTATTATTTTCTATATTGGAGCACTTACTGTTATTATGAGCATATACCCTTGGAATTCAATCGATCCAGCTAAAAGTCCATTTGTACAGGTATTTGCTGCAGTGGGGGTAGCAGCAGCAGCTAGCGTTATAAATTTTGTTGTGCTGACATCAGCTGCGTCTGCTTGCAACAGCGGTATTTTTAGCACAAGCCGTATGGTTTACTCTCTCGCTAAAGAAAATAATGCACCTAGGTCAATGGAGAAATTAACTTCTCACAGGGTACCTTCTAATGCTCTACTTTTCTCTGCTGCTGTTATTTTGATATCGGTTATTCTAAGCTATATTATGCCTGAAGGTGTGTTTGTACTCATTACAAGTATATCAACATTTTGTTTTATCTTCATTTGGGCAATTATAGTTGTCTGTCACTTAAAGTATCGAAGAGCTAATCCTGAACTTGCCGCTAGGAGTAAGTTCAAAATGCCATTTTACCCAATTGCCAACTATGCAATTTTAGCGTTTATTGCTTTTGTAATAGTTGTATTAGCACTCAATAAGGAAACGCGTGTAGCCCTATTTGTGACACCGGTTTGGTTTATATTTCTTGGAGCCATTTATAAAACAATTAAACCTAAGAAGAAAAATCAGGAAGATGCTGAAACAGACTTAGTATAGGATAAAAACCGATAAAATGAGAAATTGTATATGCTATAATTACTTTATTATTGATATAGCGGAGGTTTAACATGAATAACTTGTTTGTAGCATTTGCATTAACCATTTTTGCCGGTTTGTCTACGGGAATTGGAAGTACTTTGGCTTTTTTTACTAAAAAGACCAATACCAAGTTTTTAGCAGTAAGTCTTGGATTTTCTGCAGGTGTAATGATTTATGTTTCAATGATTGAAATATTTTTTAAAGCTAAAGGTTCCCTTGTATCTGAATTCGGAATAAAGATGGGGTCATGGATTACTGTAATTGCATTTTTGGTGGGATGTTTTTAATTGCGTTAATCGATAAAATTATTCCAAGTTATGAGAATCCACATGAATTTCATGAAATAGAAGATATGGATGAAGTTAAAAGTGGTGTTGATGACAACTTAATGAGGATGGGAACATTTACCGTATTGGCTATAGCTATTCATAATTTTCCTGAAAGAATAGCAGTATCGGTTCCTTTATATTTTGCCACAGGGAACAGAAAAAAGGCATTTATATATTCATTTTTATCTGGGCTATCGGAACCTTTAGGTGCATTTATTGGATATTTAGTATTATTGCCTTTCATGAGTGATTCCACATTTGGCATACTCTTTGCAGCAGTAGCCGGCATAATGGTATTCATATCCATAGATGAATTATTGCCAGCTGCTGAAAAATATGGTGAACACCATTTGTCTATATATGGATTGATATTTGGCATGATAGTTATGGCTGTAAGCCTGCTGTTGTTTATCTAATCAGAGTTCATACTGTAAATAAGTAAAAATTAAGAAGCAAGAGGTCAATAGATGAGAAAAAAGTTTTTTATAGTGTTTCTGGGATTGATTTGCCTAACTATTGCAGGATTTGAATAGATATATGAGGAAATAAATAAGAATTTGGTATACTGAATTACCTAAAAAAAGAGCACTGTAAAATTTGAGTATTAATAGTACGGTGCTCAGTGATCATTTTATAGACTTCTACTTAGGAAAACATCCTTTGCAACTGAAACGGCATTTAATACTTTTGGAAAGCCTAAATATGGTATGCACTGTATAAAAACTTCAATTATTTTTTCCTTTGATATTCCCACATTTAATGCTCCATTAATATGGACATTTAATTGTTTTTCACATCCGCCCAGTGCTGCAAGCGTAGATAAGGTAACCAGCTCTCTCTGTTTTAAGTCCAATGATGGCCTGGTATAGATATCGCCAAAAGCAAATTCAATAATATATTTTCCTAGATCCGGGGCAATATCTTTAAGTGATTCTACTACCTCTGTACCTCCTGTTCCATCAACTTCTTTTAATTTATTTACTCCCAATTCATAACGACTTTTCATGATTGAATTACCTCCCTGTGTTTGATAATATTATGTTACATGCTGGAGTTAACTCCATGTCAAGAGGTAGGTGAAGGTATTTGAATTATCATATTGGAGAATTTTCTAAAAAAGTTGGATTGAGTATTGATACATTGCGCTATTATGAAAGAATTGATTTGATCCATCCTGAAAGAGATGATATCAATAGACGGATATATTGTGAAAAAGATATATCCTGGCTTAATTTTATATCTAGATTAAAAGCTACAAATATGCCCATTAAACAAATCCAATATTATTCTAAGCTTAGATATATGGGAGATAGCACTTTGAAAGAACGTTTAAAACTATTGGAAAAACAAATGGATAGGCTGCATATTCAGAAAAACAACATAGAGGATAACATATTACATTTGAAGCAAAAAATTGGCATTTATAAGGAAAAAATTAAGAAGCAAGAGGTCAGTAGATGAGAAAAAAGTTTTTTATAGTATTTTTAGTATTTATTTGTTTAGCTATTGTAGGACTTGAGTTTTTTACACATAAAAATATGTTTTATAGTAAAAATGCAGCAAGGATAAAAAATAAGAATATGACTGACAATAAAAACAATGAAACAATTGATGAAAAGTTGAAAAAAGTAATAGTACTGAAGAATTCGGATAAAGACAAAGATGGAATAAAGGATCAAGAGGATATACTACTTGGGGCGAGAAAAGAAGCACATAAAAAAGTAAAATATAAAAGTGGTTATTATATAGGAGGATATCCTCCGGAAAACGAAGGGGTATGCACTGATCTGGTGTGGAGAGCTTTTAGAAATGCAGGATATGATTTAAAGGGTATGGTTAGATGAGGATATAAGGAATAATCCTGGAGACTATAAAAAAATTCAGGGTAAATCGGACCCAAATATAGATTTTAGAAGAGTGCCAAACCTCTATGTTTATTTAAAAAAATATGCATCTAGTATTACTACCGAGCTTAAACCTAATAATATAGATAATTTAAAACAATGGCAGCCGGGAGATATTTTAACCTTTGATCACAGCGAACATATAGCTATAGTTTCCGATAAAAGGACAGAAGATGGTATTCCATATATAATTCATAGTACATCGCCTTATGCCAGAGAGGGTAATGAAATTATGCAATGGATGCCAAAAATAACAGGACATTTTAGATTCCCAAGATAATAGCCGTAAAATATCTATATTGAAAGATATCTTATTTATATATTTATAAAAATAAATAATTCTTGTAACATATGTTACGGAAAATTATTTAAAACCCTGTTAATATAGACTCATAAAAAGAAATAGGGAGGAGCATAATTATGGAAAATAAGATGTTTTGCTATCAATGTCAGGAAACAGCAGGATGCACAGGTTGTACTAAAGTAGGAGTATGTGGTAAAAAACCTGAAGTAGCAGCTATGCAGGATTTGCTTGTATATGTAACAAAAGGAATATCTGCAGTTACTACAGCACTCCGTGATGAGGGAAAGAAAGTAGACAGGAAAGTAAATCATTTGATAACATTTAATCTTTTTACAACAATAACAAATGCAAATTTTGATGAAGATGCAATAGCTTCGAGAATTGTTGAAACTTTAGAGAAGAAGAGAGAATTGCTGGAACAGCTGGATAATAAGGATGACCTTCCAGAGGCTGCAACTTGGGATAGCCTGGATAGGAATGGATTTGCAAAAAAATCAGCTGGAGATGAAGTTGGAGTTCTTTCTACTAAAGATGAAGATATAAGAAGTTTGCGTGAATTGATTACTTATGGAGTAAAAGGACTTTCTGCATATACCAAGCATGCAAATGTTCTGCTTCAAGATGATGAAGAAGTTGATGCATTCATACAAAAAGCATTGGCGAAAACACTGGATGATACTTTGACTGTAAATGATCTTGTAGCACTGACACTGGAAACAGGTAAATACGGTGTAAACGGCATGGCACTTTTAGACAAGGCAAATACATCTGCTTATGGAAATCCTGAAATCACAAAAGTGAATATAGGAGTTAGAAATAATCCAGGTATACTTATTTCAGGTCATGATCTTAGGGATATGGAGATGCTTTTAAAACAGACAGAAGGGACAGGTGTGGATGTATATACTCATTCTGAAATGCTTCCAGCTCATTATTATCCAGCATTCAAGAAGTATTCTCATTTTGCAGGAAACTATGGGAATGCATGGTGGAAACAAAAAGAAGAGTTTGAAAGTTTCAACGGACCTATTCTCATGACGACAAATTGTATAGTCCCTCCCAAAGACAGCTATAAGGACAGGCTATATACTACTGGTGCTGCGGGATTTCCGGGATGCAAACATATTCCAGGTGAAATAGGTGAAGAAAAGGACTTCTCAGAAATTATCGAATATGCTAAAAAATGTGCTCCTCCTACTGAAATAGAAAAAGGGAAAATTGTAGGTGGGTTTGCACATAATCAGGTTCTTGCACTGGCAGATAAAGTTGTGGAGGCAGTTAAATCAGGTGCCATAAAGAAATTTGTGGTCATGGCAGGATGTGATGGAAGAGCCAAATCGAGAAATTACTATACCGATTTTGCAAAAGCTCTTCCAAAGGATACGGTAATCCTTACTGCAGGATGTGCAAAATATAAGTACAACAAGCTTGACCTTGGTGATATTGGAGGAATACCGCGCGTGCTTGATGCAGGTCAGTGTAATGACTCCTATTCTCTTGCAGTAATTGCATTGAAATTGAAAGAAGTTTTTGGACTTGATGATATCAACAAACTTCCTATTGTATACAATATTGCATGGTATGAGCAAAAGGCTGTTATAGTTTTATTGGCATTGCTTTATCTTGGCGTAAAAAATATTCACCTTGGGCCTACACTGCCTGCATTTCTTTCTGCAAATGTAGTAAAGGTACTGGTTGAGAATTTTGGAATTTCAGGTATAGGCTCTGTAGAGGATGACATAGAACTTTTCTTTGAAAAATAAATAAGTAATAAAATCATATTAGGACAAGAAGAAAGTTGCCATATCACATAATGTGATATGGCAGCTTTTTAAATTAGTTTCGGATTAGGTAATCAAATGCGCTTAAAGCTGCAGTTGCACCTGATCCCATAGAGATTATTATTTGTTTGTATGGACTATTTGTACAGTCTCCTGCGGCAAATACCCCGGGTAGGTTTGTTGCGGCATGGTTATCTGTAACAATTTCACCATGTGGATTACGTGTTATGATTTTATCAATCCAACTAGTATTTGGAACAAGGCCAATTTGAACAAATACACCCTGTATTTCAATATGATGTTTTCCTCCTGTAGAGCGATCAATATAGGTAATGCCATCTACCTTGTCACTACCAGTAATTTCTTTTGTCTCAGCATTATTTATGACAGTTACGTTAGGCAAACTGCCAAGACGGTTTTTTAGTACAACATCAGATTTCAGTTCAGGCATATATTCAATAATAGTTACATGATTTACAATTCCAGCCAGATCAATGGCTGCCTCGACTCCGGAATTGCCACCACCGATAACAGCTACATTTTTCCCCTTAAATAAAGGACCATCACAATGGGGACAATAGGTTACACCCTTATTTTTTAGTTCTTTTTCACCAGGTACACCAATATCACGCCATCGGGCACCTGTTGAAATAATTGCAGTTTTACTTTTTAGTACGGGTCCATTTTCAAGCTGGACTTCTATTAGTTCATTCTTTTTTAAACTTACGGCACGCTGAGATGTAATTATATCTACATTGTATTCTTTAACATGTTCTTCAAGGTTTGCAGACAGTTTTGAACCTTCAATGTATTTTGTACCTATAAGATTTTCAATGCCAACAGTATCCATAACCTGGCCACCAAAACGTTCGGCGATAATTCCAGTGCGGATGCCTTTTCTTGCTGCATATATTGCTGCACTTGCACCAGCTGGCCCACCTCCCACAATGAGAACATCATAGGGGTTTTTATTGATAATCTTTGATGTTTTGGTACTGCCAATTTTTGAAAGAATATCCGTAAGCGTCATACGTCCTGTGCCAAAGTGAGTACCATTTAGATAAATGGATGGTACAGCCATAATGTTTTTGCTCTCTATTTCTTTTTTGAAAACTGCACCATCAATCATAGTATGCTTAATATTGGGATTCAGGATACTCATAAGATTAAGTGACTGTACAACCTCTGGACAATTGTTGCAACTTAAGCTGACGTAGGTTTCAAAATTATAAGTGCCCTTTATATCTTTAATTTGCTCAATTGTTTCATTATCAATTTTTGGAGCTCTTCCGCTAACTTGTAGGAGTGACAGTACTAGTGAAGTAAATTCATGACCTAAAGGTACACCTGCAAAAACTATTCCAGTATCTTCATTAGGACGGTCAACACTAAAACTTGGAGTTCTCTGAAGCTTGTTTTTTTTTACCTTGATCCTAAGTGACATATTAGTGAGTTCATTTATGAGAGCCAGCATGTCCTTAGATACACTATCTGATCCAGCACTAACTTTAAGAAGAACATCACCCTCCATCAATTTAAGATATTGTGATAATTGTGATTTTATATCTTCATCCAAAATCATTTATAGCACCCCTTAAATTTTCCCTACAAGATCAAGACTTGGCTTAAGGGCTGAAGATCCTTCTTTCCACTTAGCAGGGCAAACCTCACCTGGATTGTTTCTAACATATTGTGCTGCTTTTAATTTATTGACAATAGTGTTGGAGTCTCTTCCTATATTGCTGGCATTAATTTCTATAGCCTGAATTATACCGTCCGGATCAATGATAAAAGTACCACGATTGGCAAGCCCTTGATCTTCAATGAGTACATCAAAGTTTCTTGACAGTATCTGGGAAGGATCACCGATCATGGTGTAAGTGATTTTATTTATAGTTTCTGAGCTGTCGTGCCATGCCTTGTGTGTATAATGAGTATCTGTTGAAACAGAATATACTTCAGCACCAAGTTCTTTCAATGTTTCATAATTATTTTGCAAATCTTCAAGTTCCGTTGGACATACAAAGCTGAAATCAGCTGGATAGAAAAGAACTACACTCCATTTCCCTTTGAAATTTGCCTCGGTAATATCTGTAAATTTTCCATTTTGATAAGCAGTTGCCTTGAAAGGCTTTACTTCAGTTCCAATTAATGACATACTAACTACCTCCTAAAATTTGAAATTAATATTTTGTTTATTCTATTTAAATGAAAATAATAATCATTATCTCTATGTATTAATTATTATATAGTATCAAAAAAAAGTCAATAGCTTCTGAAAAATTTTTTATATTTTTTTCTTGTTTGGATATTTCCTAAAGTATATAGTAAAATAATAGATAAATGTACTTTGAAAGAGTTGGTTTTATGGATTGTAGTAAAAAAGATATAAAGATATCTGTAAGGAATCTAGTAGAATTTGTATTCAGATACGGGGATTTAGATAATAGATTTACAAGCAATGCGAGAGCTGTTGAAGGCACAAAAATACATCAAAAACTGCAAAAACAATATAAAAGTAGAATTAAAGAGAAAGATGGTATACAGCAGTACAATTCTGAAGTATCATTGAAATGTGAAATAGAATACAAAGAGTTCAGATTTTTAGTAGAAGGTCGTGCAGATGGAATAATTGTACAGGACAATTGTACTATAATAGATGAAATAAAAACAGTTGCCAAACCTCTTGACATTATAGATGAGAATTACAATCCAGTGCATTTTGCACAGGCTAAATGTTATGGATACATATATTCGGTTCAAAATAGTTTAAGAGATGTATATATTCAATTGACTTATTACAATATAAATGATAACAGAATTAAATTTGTGAAAAAAAAGTTTTGTATAGATGAATTAAAAAAATTTTTTCTTGAAGCTCTGGATAGATATTATAAATGGGCAAAATTTAAGGATGAGTGGGAGAATATAAGGAATATTTCAATTGGGAAATTGAAGTTTCCATTTAAGAAATACAGAAAAGGACAGAGAGAGATGGCTGTTGCAGTTTATGGAACTATAAGAGATGGCAAGAAACTGTTTGTCCAAGCACCTACCGGTATAGGAAAGACGATTTCTGTAATTTTTCCGTCCATAAAAGCTCTGGAGAAGGGAATTATATCCAAAATATTCTATTTAACTGCCAAAACTATTACGAGAACTGCAGTAGAAGATACTGTAAAAATATTAATTGAGAATGGATTGAAATTGAAAACTCTAACACTGACTGCAAAGGAAAAGCTGTGTTTTAAAGAGAAAGTGGATTGTAATCCAGAAAAATGTGAATTTGCTAAAGGACATTATGATAGAGTAAATGAAGCTATATTTGATATTATAAGCAGGGAAGATTTGATAACAAGGGATAAAATACTGGAATATTCCGAAAATTTTAGCGTTTGCCCATTTGAATTTTCTTTAGATCTAACTTTACTTTGTGACTGCATAATATGTGATTATAATTATGCTTTTGATCCCGAAGTCTATCTTAGAAGATTTTTTGATGACAAGGCAGGAGAATGTTTGTTTTTAATTGATGAGGCACATAATTTGGTGGATAGATCGAGGGAGATGTTCTCTGCAGAAATCTATAAACAACCTTTTCTAAATATAAAAAAGGTTGTTAAAAATGATTCTAAGGCTTTAAAGACATTAAATAAAGTAAATTCCGAAATGCTTAAATTTAAAAAGAGTTTTAAAAATATACATATCCAAAAAAGTAAAATTGTTGAACTCTATTCTATATTGAGGATTTTCTCGTTTCAAATTGAAAAATGGATAGTTGAAAATTCTGGTAATGAAGGATATGAACAAGTTTTGAAACTTTATTTTAATGTAAATTCTTTTATAAGAATAGGAGAAATTTATAATTCTAATTTTGTTACATATATGGAGAATTCAAATGATGATATCAAAATAAAGGTATATTGCCTTGACCCATCTGCAGCTTTAAATGAGAAAATGGAAACAATTCACTCTGCTGTACTTTTTTCAGCCACGCTGTCCCCCATTAGATATTTTAAAGAGATACTTGGTGGAAGAGACGATGATTATAATATGACTATTTCTTCACCCTTTGCTACTAAAAATAGAATAATTTTAATAGCAAATAATATTAGTACAATTTATAGGCGTAGGGAAAAAAGTTATCTGCCAATTGTAGAATATATATATGATACTATGCTGCAGAAAAAGGGTAACTACATGGTGTTTTTTCCTTCCTATCGTTATATGGAAGAGGTATATGAGCTATTTACAAAAAAATATCCGGATGTTCGCACTAAAATTCAGAAATCTAATATGAAGGAGTGTGAAAAGGAAGAATTTTTATTGAATTTTAAAGAAAAGGTCGAGAATTCATTTATTGCTTTTGCGGTACTTGGTGGAATATTTTCAGAGGGAATAGATCTAAAAAAAGATAGACTTATTGGAGTTATAATTGTAGGAGTTGGAATTCCTAAAATATGTTTTGAAAGAAATATAATTATGGAGTATTTTAACACCAAAAATGGACTGGGATATGAGTATGCTTATATGTATCCAGGCATGAATAAAGTGCTTCAGGCGGCGGGAAGAGTAATAAGAACTGAAGAGGATAAGGGTGTTATATTTTTATTAGATAATAGGTTTTTAACAAGGGAATATAGGAGTTTATTCCCGGGAGAATGGAATAGGAATAGTATTGTAAATTCCAGAAAACAGCTTAAATATATACTTAGAAGGTTTTGGAGTAACATATAAATAAATACTAAATTCAAAAGAGGAGTTTTAATTATGGATGATTTTTATGGGTTAATAGGAAAAAAGTTAGTACATAGTTTTTCACCTATGATAAATAGTATGGTATTGAAGAAAATAGGATTGACAGGAAATTACAATTTGTTTGAAGTTGAAAATGGTAATTTAGGAAAAGCTGTAGAGGCACTGAAGGTTTTAGGATGTAAGGGAACTAACGTGACTATACCTTATAAAGTTGAAGTTATGAAGTATTTGGATGAAATATCAGAAGAAGCGAGAAGCATAGGTGCAATAAATACTATAAAATTCAGTGGTGATGTACTAAAGGGACATAACACTGATTATTATGGATTTGGAATGACTTTGAAAAAGCATGGGATAGATATAATGGGTAAGAGTGTGGTTATACTTGGAACTGGTGGAGCCTCCATGGCTGTAGAAAGATATATTTTAGACAATGGTGTAGGGAAGATACTGTATGTAAGCAGGAATCCAAAAAAGACTTTAAAACCTGGATTTGAAGTTATATCCTATGATGAACTTAAGAATATAGAAAATAGTGATATTATAATAAATTGTACGCCATGTGGAATGTATCCTAATATAGATAATTGTCCTGTGGACAGAGAAATATTGCATAAATTTAGTGCAGCTGTTGATTTGATATATAATCCTAAAAATACCTTGCTTTTAAAAAGAGGAAAGGAAATGGGATTAAAGACTGTTAATGGTCTATATATGCTTATAGCACAAAATGTGGCATCCCAGAGAATATGGCATGGTATGGATATATCCCTGGAGGTTGTAGAGCAAGTATATGATGAATTTGTAAAATTGGATATATAGGAGGATGTCTTATGGGCAAAACTAATAAAAATATAATACTCATAGGTATGCCGGGAAGCGGAAAAACTACAATTGGTAGAAAAATATCACGTAAGTTTAATAAAAAGTTTATAGATTTGGATGAGTATATTGAAAACAAGACAGGGTGTAAAATCACTAAAATTTTTGAAAAAGGAGAGGCCTATTTTAGATTATTGGAATCTAGGGCGGTGGAAGAGCTCAGCAGTGAAAATAACAGTATAATATCTACAGGTGGAGGCATTATAAAAAGGTATGACAATATAACTAATTTAAAAAAAAATGGAGTAATAGTTTTTATAGACAGGCCTATTGAAAATATAATAAGTGATGTGAGTATAGAAAGTAGACCTCTTTTAAAAGATGGAGTTGAGACAGTAAAAAAAATTTACAGAGAAAGATATGATATTTATAAAAGTTGCTGTAATTTTAAAGTTGACAATACAGGAAGTATTGATAAAGTAGTTGAAGAAATGGCTATGATTTTTAAAAAGGTAGGTGATATTAATGAATAAAGTTATTAATATCAGGAATACAATAATAGGAGAAGGAATACCTAAAATATGTGTACCAATGGTAGGAAAAAGTCTGAATGAGCTGATGGATGAAGCGAATTTGTTAAGAAATATTGATTTTGATATTGTAGAGTGGCGTGTAGATTTTTTTGAACATGTAAAAAAAATAAGTAAAGTGGAGAAAGTACTTCAGAAAATCAGAAGTATATTAACTGATATACCCATGATTTTTACGTTTAGAAGTGTGGAGGAAGGCGGACAAACAGAAGTAAGTAAAGAATTTTATATGGAATTAAATGAAAGGATTCTTCAAACAGGGCTTGTAGACATTATTGATATTGAATTGTTTAATAATGAGAACAATATAAGAAAACTGATCGATATAGCTCATATAAATTCTACATTTGTTATTATTTCTAACCATGATTTTAAAGGGACTCCATCGAGAGAAGATATAATATCACGCCTATGTAGGGAACAAAATCTGGGTGGGGATATTCTTAAGATTGCAGTAATGCCAAATTGTACTGAAGATATAATTACTTTATTGGATGCTTCACGCATAATAAAAGAAAAATATGCCAGGTGTCCTGTTATTACTATGTCAATGGGTGGAAAAGGTGTTATAACCAGACTGTCAGGCGAAATTTTTGGATCTGATGTTACATTTGCAGCTGTAAGAGAGGTTTCTGCACCGGGGCAGATCTATATAGAGGATATCCGCAAAATAATTCAATTGTTGCATAATAATTTAGAAAACTAGGTGTAATGGAGTTGATATTAGACAATTACTGGTTAAAATGCTAAAATAACAACAAAGCCCTTGTATATTTTATGGAAGGTTGTTTATGAAAAGAATAAAAAGTATTATAATTGAATTGGCAGTTATGATTGTCATATTTTCTATTGTTACTGTTGCTGATTTGGTGGATGTTCAGATAAAGGATTCATCGCAGCGCCTGAAAAATATACAAGACATGGAATCCGTAATAATTCAAAATAGAAAACAAATATATGAACTTGGAAATAACATAATAGAAATGAACAAACAGATCTCTACTTTGAAAAAAGATATTAGGAACTCTTCAAGTGACAGAGATAAATGGAATGATAAAGTTATTGAATATAACAATAAATTGAAGCAGCGCAATGAGAAATTACAAATCTACAATAAAAAAGTCAATGAATATTATGAGAACCATAATAGATATGAAAGTAGTAAGGGTATCATAAACTGGATTAAATATTTTATTAAATAGAAAACGGGTGATAAAGTGAAAAAGAGGCATGTATTTTCTCCATTTTTATTTTTGATATTTGGAATAGCATTGATTACACTGATTTCAGGACTGTCAATAGGAAGCTATGTTAAAAACAGCAAAAATAGGAATAAAGCCTCTGTAAATTCAAATAATAAAAGTGATAATAAAATATTTTTTACTAGACCCGGCAATGATCCTAAAAATACTTCTGTAAAAATATTCAAGAAAAAAAGAATTTTAGAACTGTATGGAGACAACAAATTAATTGGAAGATTTAAAATAAGTATTGGAAGGCAGAATAGTGGAGCTAAAGAACGAGAAGGGGATAATAGGACGCCTGAGGGAAGCTACTATGTATGCTATATAAATGCAAACAGTAAATACAGATACTTTTTTGGAATAAGCTATCCAAATATAAAAGATGCCCAAAATGGAATGAATAAGAATATTATAGATGAAATTACTTATAATAAAATTAAAAGGGCGATTGATGAAGGTAAAACGCCGCCATGGCATACACCTCTTGGAGGAGAAATAGGAATTCACGGAGGAGGTACTCAGTCGGACTGGACTTATGGATGTATTGCAATGTCTGACAAAGATATTGAAATAGTAAAGGAATATGTAAAATTGAATACCGCGGTATATATATATAAATAAAATAATTGTATGAAATGCTATGAAAAATTTAAAATAAGTAGTATACTATACACAAGTAGTATAGTAATGATTGTAATTGTTAATTCAAACAACATGTTGATATGTTTGAATTTTATATTTTAAATAAAAATCACCCCGCAGGGGTGGGGAGGTTATATGGATTGTTGTATGAATGAAGACAAAAAAAGAGCGCTTCAAGCATTAAAAACATCGAAGGGCCAGATTGATGGAATAATTAAAATGATAGAAGAAGGGAGATACTGTATAGACATATCAAATCAGATAATAGCGGCCCAAGCTCTTTTAAAAAGAGCAAACTTGATGATATTGAGACAGCATCTTGATAATTGTGTAAAAGATGCCTTTTTAAACAACAAGGGAGAAGAAAAAGTAGATGAAATAATGAATTTGCTGAAAAAACTTTTGGACTGAATAATTTTATAAAAAGGAGGTATAAAAATTGGAGGATAAAACTTTAGCAATAGAGGGCATGACTTGTGCGGCATGTGCAAAGGCAGTAGAAAAAGCGGCATTGAAGGTTGAAGGAGTGAACGAGGCAAATGTAAATATTGCCACCGAAAAATTAAAATTAAAATTTGATCCTGAGAAGGCAAAAATTTCGGATGTAAAAAAATCCATCCAGAAATCAGGTTACAGAGCACTTGAGGAATCTGAAAAAATGAATAATGACAGGGAAAGAAAAGAAAAGGAAATAAATGAGCTTAAAAACAGATTTATAATATCTGCAGTATTTGCAATACCACTTCTTGTTATAGCTATGGTACCTATGATAATTGAAAGAATGGGAGGTATGCTTCCTCCTTCAGTAGACCCTATGAATCACGCAAGAATTTATGGAATTATACAGTTTGCACTTGTTATACCTGTGATGGTAATTGGACACAGATATTTTTCGATAGGCTTTAAATCACTGTTAAGACGAACGCCGAATATGGATTCTCTAATAGCAATAGGAACTTCGGCAGCATTTTTGTATAGTACTGTTTCAGTAGTAAAGACACTTGTATCTGGAATTCAGTATCATATGTATTTCGAGTCTGCTGGAGTCATACTCACATTGATAACTTTGGGAAAATATTTTGAATCTGTAGCAAAGGGAAAAACCTCCGAAGCAATAAAGAAACTCATGGAGCTTGCCCCAAAGACTGCCAAGGTAGTTAGATATGGTAGAGAAGTCGAGATAGCAATTAGTGAAGTAAAAGTTGGAGATATAGTGACAGTTAGACCTGGAGAAAAGGTTCCTGTAGATGGAAGAGTAGTTGAAGGGACAACTTCTATTGATGAATCGATGATTACAGGAGAGAGTATTCCCGTTGAGAAAGTAGCCGGGAATAAAGTAATTGGGGCCAGTATGAATAAAAATGGTTTCATAAAATATGAAGCGACTAAGATAGGGAAGGATACTGTGCTGGCACAAATAATAAAACTTGTTGAGGAAGCTCAGGAATCTAAAGCACCTATAGAAAAGATGGCAGATGTAATAGCCGGTTATTTTGTACCTACAGTTATAGTGCTTGCAGTTGTATCTTCTGCGTTATGGCTCCTATATGGTGAATCATTTGTATTTGCAGTAACTATATTCATATCGGTACTTGTTATTGCATGCCCTTGTGCACTTGGGTTGGCTACTCCTACAGCTATTATGGTAGGTACAGGTAAGGGAGCAGAGTATGGTGTACTTATAAAAAGTGGAGTTGCATTAGAATCTGCTCATAAGATTCAGACGGTAGTTTTAGATAAAACAGGTACGATAACTGATGGAAAGCCAAAAGTTACTGACATAAGTACAACTGAAAATGTTGATGAGGATTATCTTCTTAAAATTGCAGCTTCCTGTGAAAAGGCATCAGAGCATCCATTGGGTGAGGCCATTGTGAAAGAAGCCAAGCTCAGGAAGATTGAACTTTCAGAAGTGGATTCCTTTAATGCTGTACCAGGACATGGAATTACATCTGTTATTGATGGTAAAAATATTATTTTAGGAAATAAAAAATTTATGTCTGAAAATAATGTATCTTTGGGAGATATGGAAAATGAATCACATACATTAGCATCACAAGGCAAAACTCCAATGTATGTTGCTTCAGACGATGAGCTTTTAGGAATAATAGCAGTTGCAGATACAGTTAAGAAAAACAGCAAAAGGGCTATAGAAAAACTTCACTCTATGGGAATTGAAGTTGCAATGATAACAGGTGACAATAAAAATACAGCAGAAGCAATAGCAAGACAGATTGGTGTAGATAGGACACTCGCAGAAGTACTTCCACATGATAAGGCAAATGAAGTAAAAAAGCTTCAAAGTGGGAACAGAAAAGTAGCAATGGTTGGAGATGGAATAAATGATGCTCCTGCACTTGCACAGGCAGATATAGGTATGGCAATAGGATCAGGTACTGATGTTGCCATTGAATCGGCGGATATTGTACTCATTAAGAGTGACCTTATGGATGTAGTTACCGCGATAGATTTGAGCAAGAAAACTATAAAGAATATAAAAGAGAATCTTTTCTGGGCATTTGGATACAATACCTTGGGAATACCAGTTGCTATGGGAATACTGTTCTTATTCGGAGGACCTCTGCTTAATCCAATGATAGCAGCTCTGGCTATGAGTTTCAGCTCAGTTTCAGTACTCTTAAATGCACTCAGGTTAAAAAGATACAAACCTGAAATATTAATGGGGCAATAAATTGTATATGCATATAAATTATATATAAAAAATAGGAGGAGTAATAGTATGTTTTTTAAAAATAAGGTAAAGAGGACAGTACATGTAGAAGGTATGACTTGTCAACATTGTGTGCAGCATGTTAAGGAAGCATTGGAGTCCATAGATGGAGTTTCAAGTGCAAAGGTTGATTTGAATAGCAAGACTGCTGTTGTAAAATCTTCAAGTGAAATAGATGACAATGTTGTAAAAGAAGCTGTTAAGAATGCCGGATATGAAGTGTCAAGCATAGAATAGGCAGTACAGAGTGATGGAGTTGTTTTAAAACAGCTCCATTATTATTTTGACTGATTATTGACAGGAGGAATATGATGAATTATACTTATAATATAAATATATGTTCATATATTCATGTATTCATATGTTTATATTATAAGTATAAAAAATTGACATGGAGGGATCGATGTGAATGATGCAGTTAAAGTTAGTTTGAAAAATGCTCAAAATCCTGGAGAAAAGCTTAACATACGAGAGTTTATATTAGAGGGACTTGAATGTGCACATTGTGCAGCAAAGATAGAGGGTAAGATCCATAATATGCCTGAGATAAAAGAAGTCTCTTTAGATTTTATATCAAAAAAACTTAAATTTGAAATTTATGACGAAAGCAAAATTGATAGAATTATAGAGAATATAAAATCAATAGTCAATAAAATAGAACCGAATGTAAAAATTATATATGAAACAGAAGCTAAATTAAAAGAGCCTAAAATTCAGGAAATGAAAAATGTAAATTTTGAAAATATAATTTTTTCAATAGGAATTTTAATTTATATTGTTTGTACAATATTTAAGTTGCAATACTGGATTGAGTTTAGTTTTTATCTTGCAAGCTATATTATAATAGGAAAGGAAGTATTGATAAAGGCTGGTAAAAATATTTTAAATGGACAAGTATTTGATGAGAATTTTTTAATGTGTATTGCTAGTATTGGAGCTTTTGCAATTGGACAGTTTCCGGAAGCTGTAGCAGTTATGCTTTTTTATAGAATAGGGGAATATTTTCAGGACAGGGCAGTAGATAAATCCAGGGAATCCATAGCTGATCTTATGGACATAAAACCCGATTTTGCAAATTTAAAAACTGACCAGGGTATAAAAAAAGTTGATCCTGATTCTGTAAATATAGGAGATTTTATTATAGTAAAGCCTGGAGAAAAAATCCCGCTGGATGGTGAGATAGTAGAGGGAAATTCCATGATTGATACTTCGGCACTGACAGGTGAATCAGTTCCAAGAGAAGTAACTTGTGGAGATATAGTACTTGGAGGATATATAAATAAAAATGGAGTTTTAACTCTAAGAGTAAACAAGAATTTTGGACAATCTACGGTTGCTAAAATACTTGATCTGGTACAAAATGCCAGCAGCAAGAAGTCTCCAACAGAAAATTTCATTACAAAGTTTGCAAGATATTATACTCCTATAGTAGTTGCTTTTGCAGTAGCCCTAGCAGTGATTCCACCTATGTTTATGCAGGATGAAAGTTTTTCGAAATGGCTTTATAGGGCACTTGTATTTCTGGTAGTATCTTGTCCTTGTGCACTTGTTATATCAGTACCACTTGGATTTTTTGGAGGGATAGGAGGAGCTTCAAAAAATGGAATTCTTGTAAAGGGTGGAAACTATCTGGAGGCCTTGAGCAATGTGGACACAGTAGTATTTGATAAGACAGGCACTCTTACTAAGGGAATATTTAAAGTTACGGATATCAAATCATTTAACGGATATGAAAATCAAGATGTTCTAAAATATGCAGCTTTTGCGGAAGTCTATTCAAATCATCCTATAGCCGTATCAATATTGAAGGAATATAACAAGACTGTAGATAAGAATATAATTGAAAGTTATACTGAAATATCAGGAAAAGGAATCAGGTCAATCATAGATGGAAAAGAAATACTTGCCGGCAATTCAGGACTTATGGATGATGAAAAAATACGATACAATGAGGCAGAAAATGTTGGGACTGCTGTTCATATAGCTGTTGACAAAGTTTATATAGGTTTTATATTAATATCCGATGAGATAAAGGAGGACTCAAAATCGGCAGTCAGATCTTTGAAGAACATCGGAATAAAAAAGACAATAATGCTTACTGGTGATAATAAAATAATAGGAGAGAAAATAGCAAATAAGTTGGGAATTGATGAAGTTTACACTGAATTATTGCCTGATCAAAAGGTTGAAAAATTGGAGTATATAGATCATCAAAAAGAAAGCAACAAAAAACTTGCCTATGTTGGAGATGGAATAAATGATGCACCGGTACTTGCAAGGTCAGATGTGGGAATTGCAATGGGAGGCATAGGCTCAGATGCTGCAATTGAGGCTGCAGATGTAGTTATCATGACAGATGAGCCGTCAAAAATAACTACGGCTATTAAAATAGCAAGAAGAACTAAAAATATAGTATCACAGAATATTGTATTTGCACTTGGTGTAAAAGCCGTAATTTTAGTTTTAGGAGCTCTGGGCATAGCAAATATGTGGATGGCGGTTTTTGGTGATGTAGGAGTTGCACTTATAGCAGTGATGAACTCTATGAGGGCCATGAAAGTTGTAGTTTAATAGTTGAGGATGTTTTCGGGTATTCCCTTATGCTGTTGGGATGCCTGAATTTTTTGTGCTGAACAGGATATGGAATTTCCTTAAGAAAATCTTAATAATCTTATAGACAAAGTTGTAATTTTTTATTGTTAGAATTTAATTATAGAAAATTATGGTTATTAGGGTGTGGGCGTCTTGGAATGCAAAGATAATAGAATTAAGGAAATTGATATTATAAGAGGTTTTGCTTTTATGTCTGTTGTTGCACAACATACCATAGGAGGCTTTTCTAATGAACCGGGAATAGGATTTTTTGATTATGCAATTTTAAAGTTTTTATATACAATAGCGAAAACAGCTGTACCTTTATTTTTATTTATTAGTGCGGTATTACTTTTTTATAAAAAATCAGATAAAATTAAAGTAAAACAGTTTTACATAAAGAAATTTAAATATATATTTATACCTTATGCATTCTGGTCGGCTTTAAATATGTATTTTCTCAATAATAGACAACGTTTAAATGATTTTTTTATGGAGATTATTGCAGGTAACGGAGGGTACCACTTATGGTATATGGGTATGATTTTGAGGCTGTACATTGTATTCCCATTAATATTTTTAGCTGCTAAAAAGATACATGGAACAAATTTGATGTCAAGGATATTTATTTTTATAATTTCTATAATTGTGTATTATGATGTAAATAAATATAACAACATAATAAGTGAATTTATAATTCAGCTTATATTTGGCAATGCCAGTATTCTCCAGAGAAGGATTGTAAATGTATCTATTATTTTCTGGTATTTATATTTTGTAATTGGTATTTATGTTGGGCTGAATTATAAATACATCAAGGAAAAGTTGTTAAAATATAAAATTGCTGTATTTTTAATATATATTTGTATGTTTGTATATGAATATATGAACGAAATATATCCTGAAAAATTTCACTTTGTAAGGGGAATATCTATAGCGTATTATGTCTCTTCTATTTTGGTATTTTATATAGTGTCAATATTATTATCAAACAAGTTGAAATTTTATAAGTTTATGAATTTCTTTGGCCGGTATTCTTTTTGTGCATATATGATTCATGTTATACTTATTGGAAACGTAGTTCAATATATCAGAATTTATTTTAATATAAAAGATTACCTTTTGCTAGGAATTTCAACCTGGATTATAGTGTGTGTAATTTCGGTGCTATTTGTTAAAATTATAAATTATATACCATATTCATGCTATATTACAGGTATCAAAATTTCTGGATTTAAAATATTAAACTATAAATTTCCAATGACAGTCTGGCAGAAAATGAGGGTGAAAAGTATTGGAAAATAGATTGAAATGCTTATTGGGGTTATTTCAGATTTTACTTGTTATAATTTTATCTGTTATAGGAATTAATACAGCCTATAATTTTTACGTAAATAACAATTTAAAATATTTACACAGGAAAAATACCATGCTGCAAAAAGAATTTTATCCTATAGTGGGTAGTCTGGAAAACAAACTGGTGAAATATACAAATTATTATCATAGCATTTCTGAAAACAAAATAAATAAAAAAGACTTTGAGAACCATGATTTTAAAACTGATGAAAATACTCCATTAGTTCAGTTTGTATTAGTGGATAATAGAAATAAAAAAACTTATTGGAATTATTGGACATTGCAGAATATAAAAATATATGATGGAGATAGCTATAGAGTAAAAAATGTTGAAGAATATGTAAGAAAGAATTCAGCTGTATATCAGAAAATTCCAAATTCAGGATTTGAAATTCAAAAGCCTGGCAATTATACTGAAAATAGTGTTGTTGTTGAAGATGTTACATTATATGCATGGATCGATAAAAGAGATAATATTTCCATGGGTTTTGCAGAAGATGTATATAATAAAGTAAATACAGCACGAACACAGTTTATACTTATAGTATCATGGCTTGTAATTCTAGGGGAATTTTTGATTTCAAAAACTGTATATATAAAGAATAATGGATTAAAAAAAGTTGTTGAAGATATTAAATGTGATATAGAAATAATAAAATCAGGGATGCGTTCACTAACAAATGTATTTTCCATTCACGGGATATATAAAAAGTCGAAAATCATATTAGTGTTGTCCATAGTAGTTTATTTAATTGATTATTATGTTAGCGTGAATGGTGGCAGAGATTTTATTTATTTTATCAAAAAAATACTGTATTTTGAATATCCTCTAGCTGCAGTTTTTTTAATAATTATATGCATAATTTTTTATTTTAGTATGAAAAAACTTACATATTTTAAATATATATTAAATTATACATCTAAAATAGCACAAGATAATATAGAAGTCCAATTGATTCTTGGAAACTATTATTATTTAAGCAAATTGGCAGAATACATAAATCTCATAAAAAATAGCTATGATAAAGCTTTGACGGAAAAAATCGAAAATGAAAAATTGAGAATTGAACTTATAACAAATGTATCACATGATTTGAAGACTCCTCTTACATCCATGGTAACATATGCTGATTTGCTGAAGAGGGATGGACTTAAGGAGAATGAAAGGGAAGAATATATAAATATTATAGATAGGAAAGTAGATGGCTTGAAAGCTTTTGTAGATAGTCTGCTTGAAGTTTCAATGCTATTTAATGGCAAGGTCAGTCTCAATAGAGAAAAAGTCAATATTGTGGAATTGATTTATCAGGTTATAGGAGAATGGTCGGGATATTATGAAGAAAAAAATATAAAGTTTGAGGTCAAAAGCTTCAAGGAGCAAATAACTCTGAATATTGACAGTAAAAAAATATCTAGGCTTATTGGAAATCTAGTATCAAATGCATTGAAATATTCTCTCCCAAATACAAAGGTTTATATCGAGCTAGAAAACAGGCAGGATAAAGTAGTAATATCTTTCAAGAACATTTCTCAATATGAAATGAAATTTAATTCTGAAGAAATATTTCAAAGATTTAAGAGAGGAGATGTATCCAGAAATTCACAGATTGAAGGCTCAGGACTTGGACTTGCTATAGCAAAGAGTATAGCAGAGCTTCATAGTGGCAGCATGTATATAGATAGGGAGGGGGACTTGTTTAAAATATATCTTATTTTACCTGCTGATGAAAGTTTTCAAGGGGAAGGACAGATAGATTGATGAGACAAAAAATTTTAATCGTAGATGATGAAAAGGATATAAGAGATGCAATAGATATATATCTTAAAGAGTTGAATGTGGAAATTTTTAAGGCTGAGGACGGAATTGAGGCTCTTAAGATATTGAAAAATGAAGATATACAATTAATAATACTTGATGTGATGATGCCGAAAATAGATGGAATCAGGACATGTCTTAAAATACGTGAAAGTAAAAATATACCAATAATAATGCTTTCTGCAAAAAGTGAAGATACGGACAAGATAATAGGACTTAACGTAGGAGCTGACGATTATATTACAAAACCCTTTAATCCACTTGAACTCGTTGCGAGAGTCAAATCTCAGCTTAGAAGATATCTTGTACTTGGAGAGGGAGAAATAAAAAAGAATGAAATACGTATAAAGGAACTTGTTATAAACAGTGATGAAAAAACATTGACTGTAGATGGAGAAAATATTAACTTAACACCTATTGAGTTCAAGATATTACTGCTCCTTGCAAAAAACTGCGGAAAAGTTTTTTCTATAAAACAGATATATGAAAATGTATGGGGAGAGCCCTTTTATAATAGTCAGAATACAGTAGCAGTTCATATAAGAAGAATACGTGAGAAAATAGAAATAAATCCCAAGGAACCTAAATATATAAAGGTGGTGTGGGGAATTGGATATAAAATTGACAAGTAGAAGAAAATTAGAATATGTATTGAAATTTGTAATTGTAATTGTTCTTTATAATTTGAATTTTATATCATGTATTTTCTTTATATACATATTGCTTCTACTTTTATATGTATTGATAAAAGTCAGATATTTTGACTATATTGTAAAAAATACAGAAGCAATATCAAAAGGCAACTTTTATATAAAATTAGAGGAAAAAGGAGACAAGGATCTGCTGGAGCTTGCCCATAATATAAACTTAATAAATAAAAAATATGAAAGTGTATTTGAAGAACATATAAAGGATGAAAAATTGAAAGTTGAAATCATAAAAAATTTTTCCGGTAATTTGAGATTCCCATTATATTCGTTGGAGAAATATATAAAGCTATACAAACAGCAGGGTATTTCTGAAGAGAAAAAGAAATATTATATTGATATAATAAATACTAAAACTGAAAAGATGAAGTATATGATAGAAGACATATTTGAGTTTTCAAAAATAAGCAGTGGTAAAATAGAACTAACTGATAAAAAAATAAATATTGTAGATTTGATTTATCAGGTAATAGGAGAATTGTGTTCTTATCATACTGAAAAAAATATTAAGTTTATAGTAAATACATTTAAAGAAGAAGTGTATTTGAGTGCAGATGGTGAAAAAATTTCAAAATTAATGACAATATTAGTATTAAATTCAATTAAATATTCTCTTGAAAATACAAGAGTTTATATTGATATAATAAGGAAGAGTGAAAATATTGTACAAATTTCTATTAAAAATGTTTCACTGATTGAAATGGATTTTAGTATTCGGGAGATATTTGAAAAATGTAATAGTGAAGGTTCATCTATGGGATTAATAATGGCAAGAGCCATAGTGGAACTTTATGGAGGAAATATAAAAGTTGAAAAAGAAGCTGATTTGTTTAAGGTTTATATTACTTTGAAAACAATTCAATAAAATAATACAGTATTTAATCCTGTATCATTTGTAATATAAAACCGCTAAAAGCAAACAAAAAATATATTGATACAGGTATAAAAATAATGTATAATAGGTTTAGAGAATTTAATAGCCCACAATCTTATAATTAAATATATGACTATGCCTGTTGATTTTATTATTCAATAGGTATATTTTTTTGCATATTACCATTTACATTATATTAATAGGAATATTGTGATATACTAAATATAAAAATATAGTATACAATAGTATGATAATATATTATAATTAATTTAGTATAACATTATTATTAAATAAGTTAATATTAAATCAATTATGTTGGGAGAAATAGCATGATGATTAATAGTTTGAATAGTGGTTTAGTTGAAAAGGATTTGAGATATTTGAAACTCCTTTCTAAAGAATATCCTACAATATCCAGTGCAAGTACTGAAATTATAAATCTTCAGGCGATATTGAATTTACCAAAAGCTACAGAACACTTTATAAGTGACATACATGGTGAATATGAATCTTTTACGCATGTACTCAGAAATGCTTCAGGAGTAATAAAGAGGAAAATAGATGATGTGTTTTTAGACACTCTTACAGCTGCACAAAAGTCCGAGCTGGCAACTATTATATATTACCCAGAGGAAAAACTGCGCATTATTGAAAACAAAGGTGAAAAATCGGATGAATGGTATTCTGAAATATTATATAAACTTATACAGGTGTGCAAAAATGTATGTTCCAAGTATACACGTTCAAAGGTTAGAAAAGCACTTCCGGTAGATTTTGCATATATAATAGAGGAACTTCTGCATGAGCAAGGGGATAAGATAGATAAAAAGGCCTATTATAGGGAAATAATAAGAACAATCGTAAATATAGGAAGGGCAGATCAATTTATTGTAGCCATTTCAAAAGTAATACAGGATTTGGTAGTTGATAGACTTCATATCATAGGTGATATATATGACAGGGGACCTGGAGCAGAGATAATAATGGATGCACTTATGGAGCATCATTCTGTGGACATTCAATGGGGAAATCACGATATACTTTGGATGGGAGCTGCTTGTGGATGTGAAGCTTGTGTGGCCAATGTACTTAGAATATCACTAAGATATGCGAATCTGAATACGGTTGAAGAAGGGTATGGAATAAATATGTTGCCGCTTGCTACATTTGCTATGGAGTTTTATAATGATGATTTATGTAAGGATTTCATACCTAAGACACTTGATAAGAGTATAAACAGTAAGGACTTGAGTTTGTTTGCTAAAATGCACAAGGCAATAGCAATTATACAATTCAAATTAGAGGGTAATATAATAAAAAATCATCCAGAGTTTAGAATGGAAAATAGACTACTACTCGACAAAATAGACTTAAAAAATGAACAGATAAAAATAGATGGTAAAATATATAATATAAATGATACTAATTTTCCTACAGTAGATTGGCAAGATCCTTATAAATTAACCTATAGAGAGGTATGTCTAATAAAAAAGCTTACCAGGTCATTTATAAATAGTGAAAAATTGCAAAGACATATAAAATTTTTATATAAAAAGGGAAGTATGTATCTAGTGTATAACTCAAATGTATTATATCATGGATGTATACCTTTAAATAGGGATGGAAGCTTTAAAAAGGTTAAAATAGGCGAATTTATCTATAGTGGGAAAAACTTTTTGGACAAGTGTGATAAAATTATAAGAAATGCATACTTTGAAGAAAGTAATTTAAAAAAGAAAAGATATAGTATGGATATGCTGTGGTATATGTGGTGTGGAGAAGATTCGCCACTTTTTGGAAAGGATAAGATGACTACTTTTGAAAGGTACTTCATAGATGATAAAGCTACTCATCATGAGGAAAAAATTTTCTATTATAAGTATAGAAACAATGAGAATGTTTGTAAAAATATTCTTAAAGAATTTGAACTTTACCCTGAAGATTCTCATATTATAAATGGACATATACCTGTGAAGATGAAGGATGGTGAAAGTCCAATTAAGGCAAATGGAAAACTTCTTGTAATTGATGGAGGGTTTTGCAAGGCATATCAGCCTGAAACGGGAATAGCAGGTTATACTCTGATCTATAATTCATATGGATTTCTTTTGACCTCACATGAACCATTTACGTCAATTAAGGATGCAGTGGAAAATGACAAGGATATAATATCATCGACTATAATACTTGAACATGTTGTGAATAGAAAAAGGGTTGCAGATACAGATATAGGTGCAGAGCTCAAAAAACAGGTTTTGGACTTGGAAAGTTTGTTAATTGCATATAGAAAAGGATATATTGAAGAACGCAAAAAATAAATTGGTATTGTATTAAAGTAAAGATGAAAAAATTTTGCACAGGGCTTCGAATCCTTTTAAAAGAGGTGGCAGGGTATCGAAATATTCTTCTGTCACTCTTTTACTATTCGTGATATCCTGAAAAAAAAGATTTTCTAATTCTTCTGTAGATTCTTCATCATAAATTACAGCATTTATCTCGTAATTTAGTTCATAACTCCGTATATCCATATTTGCAGTACCTACAGTACATAGCTTTCCGTCTATACAGGTGGTTTTAGCATGAATAAAGGAATTGCTATTATAGAAATAGATTTTTACTCCATTTTTAATTAAATCTTCAAGATATGTTCTAGAAGCGTAATAAACAAATATATGGTCATATCTTCCTGGAAACACTATGCGTACATCTATACCGCTTAATGAAGCAACTTTTATAGCGTTTATTATACTTTCTGTAGGTACGAAATATGGTGTTGTTATATAGATGTGATTTTCAGCCATACTTATCATTTTGAGTACTGCTTGTTCAATAGCGGGAAATTCAGAATCGGGGCCGCTTTTTACAAGCTGCATAAGTTTACCATTCTGATTTTTTATAGGTGGAAAAAATTCTTCAAAATTACCATCATAAAAAAAATATTCCTTATTTGCTGCTTTTATGGTTGCAAAATCGTCTATAAACACTGCTTGAAGACCATAGGCAAAATCTCCTTTTACCATGATATGAGTATCTCTCCAGTATCCAAATTTACTTTTCCCAAGATATTCATCACCTATGTTGATACCTCCAACGAAACCTATATATCCATCAATGACTACAATTTTTCTGTGATTTCTATAATTTATCTGAGTATTTATACTCTTTAGAATAGGGGCTAAAAAATAGGAATATTGAACTATATCCACTCCTGCATGTTTTAGATCGTTTATATACTTCTTACCTAATTTTATACATCCTACCCTATCAAGTATCAGTCGTATATTTACACCTTCAGAACTCTTTTTTATTAAAATGTTTTTTATATCGTTGCCTATAGTGTCATCTTTAATAATATAATATTCCATGTGTATATGGTGTTTGGCCTTTAGAAGTTCCTCCTCTAAATATTCAAATTTTTCAATTCCATTCTTTAATATCTTTATATTGTTATTTACAAACAAGGGGGATTCGCTATTCCGTGAAAGTAATTCGATTAGAGGTTTGTAAGTTAAGTCTTTTACATGCTTAATTGCTTCATCTATAAGTTCTTCTATATTTATATTAGTCTCGTCATGTAGTTTGTGCCTTTTCCAGTTTCTTCCCAAAAATATGTATGCTATTAAACCAATAGGAGGTAGAACTATGAGAACTGCTAACCAGGCGATAGTTTTCTCTGGATTTTTTCTTTCAAGTATTATTATTATAATTGATACTAGCATGTTTATTAAGATAATTGCCGATATAGCATATTTCACGTAGATCACCTACCATTTAAAATTTAGTTTATATTGTAGAGTATTTATTATACCATTTTTTCATAAACTTAGAATGGATATAATAAAATAAAATTAAAGATATTGTATAAAAATCCAATATATATCTGAGCAACAATTAATATTTTGTAAAACATATATATTGTAGACTAAAAATGTAATAATTATAAGTGAAATTAAGCTGAACCTGTGTTATAATGTAATAAATCAATAATTGTATTTTAGAATAAAGTATCTCTATATAATTTAAAAAATTAGGAGGCGACCTATTGCTGAAATGCGAGATTTGTGGTAAACTAGCTGATAAACATCATATAGTTTATAGAAGTCAAGGTGGAGTTGATTTTCCATTAAATTTCAAGTACCTTTGTTCAGAACATCATAGGGGAAAGAATGGCCCTCACAAAAATAGAAGAGTTGATTTAGAGTACAAGCTTGAACTGCAAGATAAACTTGAGATAATATTATGTAAGGGGTTTTATACTCTAGATGAATTGGTAAAATTGCTTGGGATAAATAAAGGTATGCTAAAAAAACTTCTAAAAGAATATAAATTATATAAAGAGGGTTATAAGAGTTCAGACGTAATATTTAGACTTATGGGAAGAAAAAAGTATACAAAATATATGCTTGAAGAATACTATGATTTTATAGCAAAGCTTTAATGACATTTTGAAAATATAATATTAATTTATGGTAAGTGATATAAATGACAAGTGAGGCAGACTAAACACTTGTCATTTATTGCAAATTAATATCTTTTATTAAAAATTTATTAGGTTAGGTAAAGGGGGCTGTTAATTATGAAAGAGAACATACTCATGTTACTGACATTGGAAGAGATAAGCAATATTACGAAGGGATTGAAAATTGCAGTTAATTCTGTATCACAGGGTGATACGGAAATAGATGATAAACTGGAAAGCAATATAGAGGATGTATTAAAGAAGTTATTGCAAGTTGAGGCTGAATGTTCTAGATAATAAAAATTTTATGTTATAATATTAGGTCTAGAACTCTAAATTAGGGAAGTACGTACTTCCCTAATTTAGAGGCTGTATTCAAATTTACTTTTTATTCTTGTAGTTCCTACAAGTGCCAATGACAGTTAAAATATAAAATGAGGAGAATGATACGATGAATATAGCATTTTTTCTTACACCTAAGAAAGATACGATTTATGAAAGCCCGGATTCTACAATGATGCATATATTGGAGAAGATGGAGACTCATAGATATACAGCTATCCCCTTGGTTGATAAATTAGGCAAATACAGGGGAACGATTACAGAAGGTGATCTTCTTTGGAAATTGAAAAATACGCCAGATCTTACATTTAAAAATACTGATAAAGTGTTATTAAAAGATATAGCAAGGAATATGAATAACAGACCGGTTCACATAAATTCAGACATGAAGGATCTGATATCGCTTGCGGTAAATCAAAATTTTGTTCCTGTATTAGATGATAATGAGATATTTATAGGAATTATAAAGAGAAGTGATATAATAAACTATTGTTATAAAGAGATGTTTAATATCAATGAAAAAATTCTAGCTACAAACAGGTAATTATATATTGACAATATATAATTTAAGTGATATCATGTAAATAATTTAAAAAATCCTTTGACAGGGAAGAGTAGGTATATAACTTAGTTCAAGAGAGTTTAGAATGGTGGAATCTAAATACGATAGTATATAGTGAATGGACCCTAGAGGAGTAAAACGAAATCTTTGAGAGAGTAGTAGTTACCGTAAACCGTACGTTATAATGGCGAAGACATGTTAGTGTCTGAATTGAGAGATGCTTTTAAAGAAAGCATAACTTAGGTGGTACCGCGGATAATCCGTCCTATTTTTAGGACGGTTTTTTAATTGCAAAAATTTATGAATGATGATTATAAGTGTGGGTGATGTTCATTATGTTATGAAAGTACAGAAATATGAATATTCATAATAATTAGTATATTTTTAATTTAGTGAAAATTATAATTTAGGGAGGGTGTCGTTATGAATTTGAAAAAAATGATTATAAATTCTATATTACTTGCTATAGGTGCCATATTGCATCAGGTTGTACCACCAATTTTATTTGGAATGAAACCTGATATTTCCCTTGCAATGCTTTTTATAATAATTATATTTAACAGAGAATATAAAACATGTCTGGCAGCAGGTATTGTTGCAGGACTCTTGGCTGCTGCAACTACTACATTCCCAGGTGGACAATTTGCCAATATAATAGATAAATTTATAACGGTAAATATAATGTTTGCTATCTTAAAGCCGCTTAGAGACAGGATAAATGATCAGATAAAGGTTGTGTTTATTACAGCTATAGGAACAATAGTAAGTGGTTCCGTGTTTTTGACAGTTATTTTATTTACGATAGGACTTAATGGAAGTTTTGCTATGTTTTTCCTATCAGTAGTTTTACCAGCTGCACTTGTAAATACTATAGTGGCAGTATGTTTGTTTAATATTATAAATGTGGCCGTTAAAAGAGGTGCCATAAAGCAGGTATAATTATTAAAATATGATTATAAATCTAATAATTTACTTAAATTCATATAATTTTATAGTTTATAAATTTAAAAAGTGCACAAACTTTATATACACAATTAATAAAACTTAATTTAAAATCTGTCAAATTAAAGGAGGAATTAATTATGGCAAGAACAGGAAACAGAGTGTTAGTTCCAGAAGCAAAAGCAGGTCTGGACAGATTTAAAACTGAGGCAGCAAGAGAAGTTGGTGTTACTTTAAAAGATGGATATAATGGGGATATAACATCTCGAGAGGCCGGATCTATAGGCGGACAGATGGTTAAAAAGATGATAGAATCATATGAAAATACTTTAAAGTAATGCTGAATTTAAAAACTGGATGGCTGTAATGTCATCCAGTTTTTCTTTGAATAAAGCTGGATTGGAAGTGAAAAATAACAAATGCCAGAAAAATATTGGCCGGAAACCATAATATTATGGGGTGCAGGAGCTACGAAATACTTGGGACTTCATACTACTAAGGGATTAATAGAAATAATATTTAAGATTATAAGAAATGATTTTTCTTTTTTAAATGGTATAGATAAAAGATTGTCTGGGGCTTTTAAAAAATTAATAACCGAGGAGCTTGTAGAAAATAAAAAACTTTCACATATATACGATTTGAAAGCGCTATCAATTATATTGAATACAAATCCTGGATTTAATATGAATGAACTTTTTACAATGATTGATCAACTCATAGAAAATAATAGAGGATTCAATGCATTTGTTAATAATAGAACAGAGTTTTTGAGGGTTGAAAGAATAAAGTCTGCAAAAAGATGTCTTATATTACTTATTGAGGAACTTGAGAGAATTAGTGTACAGAATGAACCTGGATATTTTGATAAGAATAAGATTGATCCATATTATGAATTTTCAAAAGTACTGTCCGAACTTATGATAGAAGAAGGAAAAGAATTTGACAGAAGAGGATATAAAAGGGATACAAGAAGATTTTATATGTATTCCTATGGTATAATATCTTTTAATTGGGATCCTACACTGCTTTGGAATTTATATAATGCACAAAGAGAAAAGAACAGAAAAAAAATAAAGTTACATGATAATCTAATTTTGAAGTTGTCAAGTGATTTCGGTATACAAATAGCTTCTGCGGGGAAAAATCATAATGATTCTGAAATATGCTATACTACAGATGAATCCAAGTGTAGAATAGTTAATGACTATAAATATCCTTCAAGAGTACTTCGCATAGGAAAGATATTGTTTCCACATGGAATGTTTGGCTCAAGGATTTGTCCGGAATGTGGTAAATCAATAGTAAACTTTTCGGATAATATCAATAGATTATCAACGGAAGTTTTTGGACCTTCACTTGTGGGCGACCTTCAGATAGATTGGAATTATAGGACAGAAAAAGAAAGAATATATAAAAGAGGGGCAATAGAATGTCCTTATTGTGGTCAGATAACTTATCCTTATGATATGCCAATTATAATGCAAACATTAGCTGGTGAAAATAGTGTGGCATCACTGTGTGAAATCAAGACGGAAATGGGTTTGCTTATGAAAAACGCAAAACATATAATATTTGCAGGGTACAGTCTTCCTTTAGATGATATAATGGTAAAAACATTTTTTATGTCCTCTATATCAGGGAATGACAAGAAAAAATTAAAATGTACGGTGATAAATTATGATTCGGAATATAATGGAAATAACAATTGGCTGGAAGGAGATAAATTAATAGATTATATAAATAAAAAAGGCAGTACTTCTACTGCAAGATGTATAAAGAGTATATGTGATATATTTGACATTGAAAATATAAGGGTATCTTTAAAAGGCATACCTGATGTGTTTATGGAAAATGGTAATTGTAGCAGGGATAATATAATAGATTTATTATATCCAAAAAAATATTTCAAAGAAGGATTCCCTATAAAAAGGTAATATGTTGCTAATTTCAAAACAGTATTATATTGAAAATATAATATTATATGATAAAATAAAGTTGTCAGTATTTAATAGTAAAACTGAACTAAATTTTTAAAAGGAGGATTCCGCATTTATATCCTTATGAGAATAACAGCGGAGAAAAAACATGGAAAGACAAATAAAAACTTGGTCAAAGATCAGTGTGAGGCAGTTGGCTATAATAGGAATGTTATCGGCAATTTCAATTGTACTTGGTGTAACCAGACTTGGATTTATACCTATTCCACCTGTAAATGCTACTATAATGCATATACCTGTTATAATAGGAGCAATTTTAGAGGGACCGTTGGTTGGAGGATTTGTAGGACTTATATTTGGTATTTTCAGCATTATACAGTCTATTACAACTCCAACAGTAGTTTCATTTGCATTTATTAATCCTGTGGTATCAGTATTACCAAGAATATTAATAGGAATAATATCTTATTATGTATACTCTGCTATAAAGGTCAATAATAAATTTGTTCCAACAGCAATTGCAGCTTTAACAGGATCTCTTGTTAACACTGTTGGAGTTTTGGGGACTATTTCTATCATATATTTGGTTCCTTATGCCAAGGCACTGAATTTAAGTATATCGGCTGCGAAAAAAGGGATACTTACAGTGGGATTAATAAATGGAATTCCAGAAGCTGCTTTATCTGTTGTTATTACAGTAGCTGTTGTAGGTGCTGTTAATAAAATGAGACATAAATAATGTAAATTTGAGCCCTGAGTATATGCTTGGGGCTTTTGAATTCGAATTAGTCAAGAGGTGTGTAGTAATGAAAGAAATTTCTTTTAATAGTATAGATGAAATTAAGATAGGAAATGCCCAAAATTTGAGGGGCCAAACTGGTTGTACTGTCATAATTTGCGAAAATGGTGCGACGGCAGGTGTAGATGTGAGAGGGGGATCGCCTGGCACACGTGAGACTGATCTCTTAAATCCTGTCAATTTTGTTGATAAAATTCATGCAGTAATTCTTTCAGGGGGAAGTGCTTTTGGACTTGATGCAGCAAGTGGTGTAATGCAGTATCTTGAAGAGAAAAATGTAGGATTTGATGTGAAAGTTACAAAGGTACCTATAGTGTGTGGTGCAGTATTATTTGATTTAAATATAGGAGATTATAAGATAAGGCCCGATAAAAATATGGGATATGAAGCTTGTAAAAATTCTGAATTAAAGATGTGTCAAAGTGGAAATATAGGAGCTGGAACTGGTGCCACTGTAGGCAAAATATTGGGGACAGAATATTCCATGAAAGGAGGATTGGGAGTATTTGCTGTTCAAGTAGGAAATTTAAAAATTGGTGCAGCCATTGCGGTTAATTGTCTTGGTGATATAGTAGATCCACATACGGGAAGTATAATAGCAGGAGCATTGAAAAAAGATGGTAAATCTTTTGCAAATAGTGAGAAAATTATGCTTGAAAGATATTCTGAAAAGAAAAATTTATTCAGTGGGAATACAACTATAGGTGTTGTTGTCACCAATGGGAAATTTACAAAATCAGAAATGAATAAAATTGCATCCATGGCTCATGATGGATATGCTAGAACTATGAGGCCTGCTCATTCTATGTTTGATGGAGATACTATTTTTACAATGTCTACGGGAAATGTAGAGGCAGATATAAATGTAGTTGGTTTTCTTGCAGCGGAAGTTGTTGAAAATGCTGTGCTGAAAGCTATAAAGAGTACAGATTCGGTGATGGGATATAAATCCTACAAGGAATTTGAATAAAATTCTATGAAGAGGAAAGATTTAGAGGAATAAATTATATAGATGATAGTTGGTGTAAAATATGAAATTAGGATTTTCAAAAGTTGTAGGTTTGTCTGAGCTTAAATCTCTTATCAAAAGTTTTTATAAGTTAACAGGAATAATGTGTTTGATAAAATATAATGGAAGAAATTTTAGCGTATTTTCGAAGAAAAATTCACTTATCAATTTCAGATTTAATGATTATGATAAAAATATAATTGATCAAATTAAGAGAAACAATAAGTATGGAATATTTAAGAGTAAAAGTGGTCTTATGTATATAGGTATACCAGTATACATTAAAGGTGGATTCAAATGTTTTGTATTTACTACACCGGTGTTTTATAAAAGGCCTGATATGAAATATCTTAATTATGAAATAGTTGTTTCTAAATTAGAAAAGAAGGAGGCCCTGAGCTGCATACAATGCATACCTATTTTTTCAGGTGAGAAGATTGATGAAATTGTGAAGTTCCTTTGTAATGTAGTAAATATTGTACAGGGAGTATACTATTCAAATACAAATGACTATGGCAATAATCTTCAGTTGACTAAATTTTATGATGTACCGCATGAAAATAAAGAAAAATTACTGGAACAATATAATAGTGTGATGAAAAAAGCATATTATGATGAACTTACTAATTTGCCGAATTGGAATTACTTAAAAGAGAGGATTGAAAAGTATATAGCTTTAAATCCTGACAATAAATTTGCGTTATTCTATATAGATTTAAATAATTTTAAGAATATAAATGATATATTTGGATACAAATATGGTGATAGATTATTAAGAAAAACAGGCGATATTATAAAAAAAATATATAATCAAGATGCAGTAGTTGCCAGGAGATGCGGCAATGAGTTCCTAGTTTTTAGACCAGAAGTCAATTTAGAGAATCTTGACAGGGAAGTTCAGGAATTACTGGATACCTTGAGTGGTGTTTGGAATCTGGATGGAACTGAAGTACTGACATCGGTTAGTATCGGAATAAGTATATATCCATATGACAGCAATTGTGTAATTGGATTAATAAGGAGTGCAGATATAGCACTGAACAAGGCTAAGTCGAGTGGAAAAAATTCTTATAAAATATTTAAAAAATCTATGTATGATGAAATTTTAAAGAAAAGCGAATTAGAAAAAGAAATTAGAAAGGCAATAAAAACTAGTGAGTTTATATTATATTATCAACCACAGGTGGATATAAAAAATAATAGAGTTGCTAGTTTTGAAGCATTGATTAGATGGAACAGTCCTAAATTAGGATGGATAAGACCTGATGAATTTATAGGATTGGCAGAAGAAACTGGACTTATAGTACCTATAGGAGAGTGGGTTTTTAGAGAAGCCTGTATTCAGGCTGTACTGTGGAAAGAAAAAGGATATGATTTTGATTTTATATCCATAAATGTTTCAGCGGTTCAGCTTAAAAATGGTGATTTCATTGATATGGTAAAGAAAACCTTGAAAGAAACTGGAGCAGATCCTAAATCAATTGAAGTTGAAATAACGGAGAGTGTGGCAATGGAGTCCATGGAAAAAAATATTAAAGTAATTAACAGGCTAAAAAGCATGAATATTAGAGTTGCACTGGATGATTTCGGAAGTGGGTATTCTTCTTTAAATTATTTAAAAAGCATACCTATAAATACTATTAAAATTGATAAAACTTTTATAGATGGAATATGTAAATGTTCATATGAAAATATAATAACAGAACAGATAATAAACCTTGCCCATAAAATGAAATTGGATGTTGTGGCCGAAGGAGTAGAGTTTAAAGAACAGTTTACATACCTGAAAATGAAAAAATGCAATAAAATTCAAGGCTATTATTTTGGGAAACCAATGCCCGAAGAAGATATAGATCATATGTTGAAGGAAAAAAGTCATCTAAGATGACGTATAAAAGCCTAGGTTTTATAAATATATATGGTTTTGAAACTTAGGCGAATAGTTTTTATTTTAAAGAATTTAATTGGAACCTCCTACTCCAAAATCTGAATTACTCCAAAGTACCTCTATATTTTTTTCGCCTTCAAGAAATGAAAATTCTTTGTGGAACCAACTTATAAGTTCAGTATCTCTTTTTATATTTGTAGAATTTTCAACAAATATATTTACACATCCATATTCAAAAAAATTTAATAGGTATTCTATATCTTTTTTTATCATGGATTTGGTTTGACCTTTTATTCCTATTAGAAGACATACTGATTTAAAATAATTAGAAACTTCATCGGGGCCAGAAAATATAACTCCTTTGTTCAAAACTTTATTTCTAAAGTAATCGTCAAATGTTTCAATTCCACATTTAAATATAATTGGAATATTAAAGAAGTCTTCCATCTCATGGAGCTTATACCTATAAAGCCAGTGGCTTTCAAAGAATAGTTTCTTTATTTTTTTAGAAACTACTACTGATTTTATATCATTTAAGGTGTCTTTTGGCAATTCAAAACAGCTTCCGGAATTTATTACTTCAAGGATGCCATATTTTCCGGTAACCATTTTTAAGACGTTTCTATTTATCAATATATCATTTGCAAGATCTGGACTATTGTCGTCTATGTAATCACAAAAAGAACATCGGCCCCATATGCAGGGAGATGATTTCAAAAGTACAATTTCTCTTTTATTCTTTTTTGTTATAATGTTGTAGCGAATCATTTGAATTCCTCCTTATAATACTAGGAATATTTAAATAACAGCATATCTGGAAAAAAATCTACCAAAAATTTTAAGGCTTTATTAAGAAAGAATTATTAGAGTTAATAATATAAATAATGTTAGGGTGATAAAAATGTTTGTAGATATATTTCTTAAAAGAATGCAATTTATAAAGTATGTTATTTCCGGAATTATAAATACAATTGTAACATTATTAGTATACAACATACTTATTAATTTTGGAACTTATTATATAGTTGCAAATATTGTTGGATATTTTCTAGGAGTTATAAATGGATTTGTATTAAATAGAAGGTGGGTATTTAAATCTAATGGGAAAATAGGTACTTTGTTTATAAAATTTATAAGTGTAAATATTTTATCGCTTATATTTAGTAGTATATTGTTATTTATTTTAGTCAGTAACCTCTATTTAAATAAAACAGTGGCTCAGCTTATATCTACTATTATTACAGGGCTGCTTAATTATATATTAAATAGATTTTGGACATTTTCTTGAGACCTTACGGTAAATTAGTGTATAATTTAGATAAAAATTAAGGAGGAAAATGTATGAAGGTCATAGCTTTTAATGGAAGTCCAAATAAAGAAGGAAATACTTATGAAGCAATAAAGATAGTAGCTGAGGAACTCAAAAAGGAGGAAATAGAAACAGAAATTATTCATGTAGGCAACAAAGAAATAAGGGGATGTATTGCCTGTAACAAGTGTGTGGAAAACAGAAATGAAAAATGTATAATACATGATAGTATAGTAAATGAATGTATTCAAAAAGTAAAAAATGTAGATGGAATAATATTAGGCTCTCCAGTATATTATTCTGCAATCGCAGGTTCTATGAAATCATTTTTAGATAGATTTTTTTATGTAGCAGATGCAAATGGTGGATTACTGAGACACAAAGTTGGGGCTTCTGTTGTTGCTGTAAGGCGTGCAGGAGGTATTCCAGCATTCAATCAGTTGAACAATTATATTAATTATGCTGAAATGCTTATGCCATCATCAAATTACTGGAATGTTATTAGTGGAACTGCACCAGGAGAAGCATTGAAAGATAAAGAGGGAAGACAGATTATGAGAGTTCTTGGCAAGAACATGGCATGGCTTATGAAATTGGTTGAAAATGGAAAAGGAAAAATCGAAGAACCAAAAAGGGAAGATAAGATATTCATGAATTTTATTCGTTAATATTTATTACCATGTGGAATTTGGTGAACAGTTTGATTAAGCTGTTCACTACCAAGAAAAGTATTGACTTTATCAATTCTCTGGAGTAAAATCTATAAATGTGTAACATATGAAAAAATTTTTTTGGGATGTAGCCAAGTGGTAAGGCAATGGACTTTGACTCCATCATTCGTAGGTTCAAATCCTGTCATCCCAGCCAGTTGGTTCACTAGCTCAGTTGGTAGAGCACATGACTTTTAATCATGTTGTCCGGGGTTCGATTCCCCGGTGAGCCACCAAGTATTTGTTGCTTTATTATGATATGCAGGTGTGGCGGAATTGGCAGACGCACTAGACTTAGGATCTAGCGCCTATGGCGTGGGGGTTCGACTCCCTTCACCTGCACCATTAGTTATATTCGACATTTATTTTTTATTCGTTTAGGATTAGATCTAAGTCTAATTCTTTATTTATTATAAAAGACATTATTGAATTCTTGATGTGAAAATCATAATGAAAGGGAAAGGTGAATTTATGGATTTAGATAAAATGTTTTTTTCAAAATTTCTGAAAGGCTTGTTTTCAGATCCAATCAAGGTGAAATATTGGGATGGAACTGAAGACAATTTTGGTGAAGGACAGGAAAAATTTGAAATAATATTTAATGAAAAGATTCCTAAAAAGGATATCTTAAGTGATCCTTTTATGACTTTTGGGGAAGCATATATGGACAAGAAAATTGATTTTAAGGGTAGTATTAGAGAAATACTTGAATCAATCTATAAAAGTAAAGACAGCTTTCTAAATAATGCAGGAGCATTTTCAAAATTATATAAGGTAATTCCAAATACTCTTAAGAGGAGTAAAGAAGATGTACAATACCATTATGATGTAGGAAATGATTTTTATAGCCTATGGCTTGATAAAACAATGACGTATTCTTGTGCTTATTTTAAAGATAAAAATGATTCTTTATATCAGGCACAACTTAACAAAGTTCAGCATATACTGAAAAAATTGAATTTGGAAAAAGGTCAAAGACTTTTAGATATAGGATGTGGATGGGGAGAGCTCATATTGGCTGCTGCAAAACAATATGGTGTTAAAGCTCTCGGGATAACTTTAAGTGAAGGACAGTATGTAAAAGTAAAGGAAAGGATAAAAGAAAACAATCTTGAAGGAATAGTAGATGTTAAGCTTGCTGATTATAGAGAACTTGTAGGAAAAACAGATAAATTTGACAGGATAGTCAGCGTAGGTATGATTGAGCATGTTGGCAGAAAAATTTTGCCTTCCTATATGGAGGCAGTGAAGTCTATGCTCGTAGAAGGTGGAGTTTCGCTTTTGCATTGTATCACGGCTCAGACGGAGTCGGAAGCAAATCAGTGGATAAAAAAATATATTTTCCCTGGCGGATACATACCGTCTATAAGAGAACTTGTAAGTTTAATGGGAGATAATAATTTGCATCTTATAGACGTTGAAAGTTTGAGACTTCATTATTATATGACACTCAAATGTTGGTCAGAGAATTTTGAAAACAATCTGGATGAAATTAGAAAAATTAAAGATGATAGATTTATAAGAATGTGGGATTTGTATTTAAATGCCTGCGCAGCTTCTTTTCACTATGGAGTAGTGGATATACACCAGTTTGTATTTACTAAAGGATTGAATAATGAGATTCCTATTACAAGAAATTATTTATATGAAGATTAAATTATTTTAAATCGGGGTGTTTTTAACCCTGATTTTTTGCACTTAGTATTTATGATAAGTTTTGGGAGTGAGAATATGGTGTATGTAAAAGCAGTTATTTTTGATATGGATGGGGTTATAATTGACAGTGAACCAGCTCATTTAAGAATAAATAATAAAATGTTTGAAAAACTTAAAATCGATGTAAGTGATGAAGAAAAATTAAAATTTGTGGGAGCAACTACGAGTAGTGTATGGGAAATCATTAAAGGTAAATATAATTTGTCCTATTCTATAGGTGAACTTGTGAAAATGGATAGAGACTTGTATATGAAAGATTTAAAAAGTACTTCAAATATAAAACCTATAACTGGAGTAGATGTGTTGATAAAGAAGTTCTATAAAAATAAATTGAAACTTGCTATAGCCTCATCTTCCCCTATGGATGTTATAAAAATTATAATTAGCAATTTTAAATTGAATAGATATTTTGACTATCTTATTACTGGAGATGAGGTAAAACGTAGTAAACCCGCACCGGATATATTTTTAAAAGCTGCTGAATTGCTTGGTGTCTTGCCGAAGGAATGTGTTGTTATTGAGGATTCTAAAAATGGGATTCAAGCTGCTAAAAGTGCAGGAATGTATTGTATTGGATTCTTAAATTTGAATTCAGGACAGCAGGATTTGTCAAAAGCCGATTTAGTAGTTGATTCGTTGGAGAGTATTGATTTTAATAATTTAAATTCATAATTTGTGGGGAGGTGTTTTTTTATGAGTAAAAAGAGAAAAAGACTGATTATCTTCATAGTTATTTTTGTTGTGACATTAATTTGTATAATATATTATTATACTTCAAGGAAAAACAATAACAGTATTAAACAGAATAATGACAAAAAGAGCACACAGATTTCGAAAGAAAGATCTCTTCACAAAATTCAAAAGGTAAAGCCTTCTAGTGAAAGTAAGAGCAGCGATAATAACTCGAATAACCACAATAACCAGAATATAGCTGTTACTGAAAGTAGTGCAGTGAAATTAGTAAAATACCGTGTAAAAGGAAATAATCCTAATGCCAGTTTTACATTTGACCATAATGAAATAAAGGATAATGCGGAATATTATGTTATACATGCCTTTGACAGTATGGAGGATCATGGTGCCACAATTGGATGGTACTATGTGAATAAATCAAATGGCAAAGTTTATGAGTATGATCTGGTCAATAACAAGCTTAGTTTGATGCCCTGAAATGATACTCAGGAGTATCTTCTGTAATAGTCATGAATTTATATCCTAATGATTTATAATGCTCAATTATTTTTGGAAGTACTTTGCATGTATTCTGATTGTTTCCACTGCAGTGAGCCAGTAGAAATACTTTGTTTGGATTTATGCATTTTGAAGTACCTTCAATGTATAGTTTATTTACCGGCGTATTGTGGTCCAACCCATCTGATAGGCATATATTCCAGTCAAATATTTTATATCCTAGGGAATGTAGTTTATCTAGAAGGTTTTTGTCCATATGATCTTTGCTGCCAGATGGAAATCGTATTATTTTGGGTGAAAACCCCAGGATCTTTTCTATGGACTTTGCGCTTTGATTCATCTCATTTATAAATGAATCAGAGTTTTTGTATATTTTTTTATAATTGTGGGTAAAAGTATGTAGTCCAATACTATGTCCTTCATCCCTCATTCTTCTTAGTATAGTTTCTCTTCCGTTAACTTTATAACCTATTACAAAAAAAGTGGCTTTTACATTTTCAGATTTCAAAATATCCAATACTTCATTTGTAATTTTATCACTTGGACCGTCGTCAAAGGTCAGGTAGATTAAATTTGGGCATGTATTACCTCTATCCTTTGAAATAACTTTCTGTGGAATTGATAATATGGTTAATATAATTGTGGCAATTATAGTGTAGGATACAATGTTTTTGAATTTCATGTTTAAAAATCTCCTTCAGTGAATTTTATGATATAATTTAGTATTGCACATATTACTTATTTTATTAAATAGATTTTGTTATACTGTTTCAGTTGTGATATTATATTTTAGTATAAAGTTATAATTAGGTTGAATTACATGAGGAGTGAATAATTTTGGAAGTTTACTTTGACAATAGTGCTACTACCAGGCCGTATAATGAAGTTATAGAGAAAATGTCATACACCATGAAGAATTATTATGGAAATCCATCTTCAGCATATTCACTTGGAATAAAGGCCGAAAAAAAAATAAATGAATGTAGGGACATAATATCAGATACGTTAAATTGTAGTAGAGATGAGATAATATTTACCTCTGGTGGAAGTGAGAGCAATAATTTTTTGATAAGAGGTTTTGTAAGCAAAGGAAATCATATTATAACAACTGCAATAGAACATCCTAGTGTTTTGAATACATGCAGATATCTTGAAAAATTGGGAGTTAGAGTAACATATTTGGATGTAGATAAATACGGAAGGGTAGATATAAATGAGTTGCTGGAAAATATAAATAAGGATACGGTAATTGTAAGCATAATGCATACCAACAATGAAACTGGAGTTTTACAGGATATAGATACAATAGGAAATGCTATAAAAAACAAGAGTAGTAGAGTAAAGTTCCATGTAGATGCAGTTCAGGCATATGGAAAATATAAAATAGATGTAAGAAAATTGAATATTGATATACTGTCTGTAAGCGGGCATAAAATACATGGTCCCAGAGGAATTGGAATTGCATATATAAAAAGTGGACTCAGACCAAACCCACTCATATATGGAGGAGGACAAGAGAAGAACTTTAGATCTGGAACGGAGAATATGGCAGCAATTGCTGGCTTGGCAGAGGCATCACGAATAATATATGAGAGATATGAAAATAATTTTAACAGGATAACTGAATTAAAAAACTATTTTATAGCTAAATTAGAAAAATTATCTAATATAAAAATAAACAGTAAGGGTGAGTTTTATTCACCATATGTGCTAAATGTGTCCTTTATAGGTATTAAAGGAGAAGTACTTTTACATATGCTTGAAGATAATAACATATTTGTTTCTACAGGTTCCGCGTGCTCAGCTAAAAAAAGCGGGAACAGCCATGTACTTAAGGCACTAGGATTGAAAGATGAAGAAATAAGAGGGGCGATTAGGTTCAGCTTTAGTGAATTTAATACAAAAGAGGAAGTTGACTACACGATAGATGTGTTGGACAAATCTTTGAAATTTTTAAGGAGAATTAAAATATGAGAAAACTATTGTTGGTCAAATATGCACCAGAGATTTTTTTGAAGGGATTGAATAAGGGCAAGTTTGAAAAGAAACTCATAAATAATATAAAGAATGTTATGGATGGTATTGAATACAGTTTTGTAAAAGATCAGGGAAGATGGTTTATAGAGTGTAAAAGTTTAGACGAAGCTATAAAAAGATTGAAAAAGGTATTTGGCATATCTGAAATATGCATAGCCTATGAAATTGACCCTGATATGAAAAGCATAGAAAAACAGGCACTTTCAAGTGCACTTAAATGCAATGGAAGTACGTTTAAAGTTGTTACGAAAAGGGCTGACAAAAAATTTCCAATTAATTCCATGGAGGTTAGCAGAGAGGTAGGGGCATATATATTAAAAAATTCAGAAAGATTTTCAGTTGATGTTAAAAATCCTGACTTTTTTATAAATGTAGAGATAAGAGACAGTGCCTATGTGTATTCAGAGAGGATAAAAGCAGAAGGTGGTATGCCATATGGTACAAACGGAAGTACGATGCTCATGCTCTCAGGAGGTATTGATTCTCCAGTTGCAGGTTATATGATGGCAAGAAGGGGAGTGAAATTGAATTGTGTATATTTTCACAGTCATCCGTATACAAGTGAAAGAGCCAAGGAAAAGGTAAAGGATCTGGCATATATATTGAAGAAATATACAGGAAGTATAAATCTGTATATTGTTCCATTTACAGATATACAGATGGAGATTATTGAAAAATGTAGGGAGGATGAACTTACAATCATAATGAGGAGATTTATGATGAGAATTGCCTGTAATCTTGCCGAAAAACATGGCGTGGATTCTGTAACTACGGGAGAGAGTATAGGTCAGGTGGCAAGTCAGACCATGGATGGATTGATAGTTAGCAATGATGTAGCAGACAGACCAGTTTTTAGGCCGCTTATAGCAATGGATAAGATTGATATAATGGATATTGCGAGAAAAATAGGAACATATGATACTTCAATATTACCATATGAAGATTGTTGTACTATATTTGTCCCCAAACACCCAAAGACAAAACCGCGAGTTGATGAAATAAGAAAGGCAGAGCGTGTGCTTGAGGTTGAGGAACTTGTGAGAAAGGCCGTTGACGGAGTGGAGATTTTCAAATGATCCTATATTGAAAAAAGAGGGAATAGAATTTTATCTATTCCCTTTTGTTATTACTAACAAAACAATATATAGGGGGGTAGTGTGAATAGATTAGGATATATTGTATATCCTAATTACATTAATTACAAGTAGTATTATTAGTCAATAATTAATATTACTTGATATAGGATATTATAATATATATATATTAATAAATCAATACTTTTTGTAGAATTATAAAAAATGAGTTGACGCTCATTTTTTTATAATTCTATCGAATTTATTGTTTCCAACAGTATATTTAGACCATATTCGAGTTCATCCTTTGATATTACAAGTGGAGGAAGCAGTCTTATTACATCTGGTCCAGCTGTTAATACGAGAAGGCCTTTTTCAAGAGCTTTTTTCTGAATTTCGGAAGCTTTATCAGAGTTTATCTGTATTCCTATCATAAGACCTATTCCCCTGACTTCTGAAATATTTTTGGAATTGGATTTTTTAAAAAACTCTTTTATAAAAAGACCTTTTTTGTATACTCCATCTAGAAATCCCGGGCTTGTAAGTTTGTCAACTACACAGTTTGCGCCGGCAGTACTTACTAGATTGCCACCAAAAGTTGAGCCATGATCTCCAGGTACGAAAGTATTTTCCAATTTTTTATTGCACAGTACTGCACCAATTGGAAGACCACCCGCAAGACCCTTGGCTGTGGAAACTATATCCGGTTCTACATTATAATTTTTGTAGCCGAATATTTTACCTGTTCTGCCCATGCCACACTGTACTTCATCAAATATAACTAGTATATCCTTTTCTCTGCTTATTTCATATACCTTGTTTATAAAATCTGTAGAAAGGGGATTTACTCCACCTTCACCCTGTATAGCTTCCATCATTATGGCGCATACAGAGGTGTCAAGAACTTCTTTTAAAGACTTTATATTCGTATCTGCATATTTAAAACCATCGGGAAATGGGCCAAAATATTTATGGAACTTTTTCTGACCGGTGGCTTTTAATGTAGTTAAGGTTCTCCCATGAAAACTTTTGTTGAGAGTTATTATAGTCGAACGTCCATCGCCGTATTTTAAATAACTATATTTTCTGGCAAGCTTTATGGCACATTCATTGGCTTCAGCCCCTGAATTACAGAAAAATACCTTGTTCATTCCACAGGCTTCAGTAAGTTTTTTGGCCAATGTCAAAGATGGTATGTTCAAAAATATGTTTGAAGTGTGGGCTAGAGTTTTAACCTGATCTGTTACAGTTTTAATCCAGTCTTCATTTCCGTAACCAAGTGATGAAACTCCAATTCCAGATGTAAAGTCCAAGTATTCTTTATTTTCAGTATCATAGAGTTTACAGCCCTTTCCATGTGTAAATACTATAGGAAGCTGACCGTAAGTATCCATAAGATATTTCTTTGAATAAGATAAATAATCCATATAAATTTCCTCCTAATAAATCATGGTACCTATACCTTTTTTTGAGAAGAGTTCGAGGAGAAGGCAATGGGGTATTCTTCCATCGATAATATGTGCTCTCCTTACACCGGATTTGATTGCCTCTATACAGCAATTTAGTTTAGGTATCATTCCGCCTTTTATAATATTATTTTTATAGAGTGTTTTTGCTTCATCAAGATTTAATTTTGAAATTAAGCTTGACTCATCATCTACATTTTCCATAACACCAGGTACGTCGGTGAGAAGTATTAATTTTTCTGCTTTCAGGGCAGATGCAATTTTGAAAGCACAGGTGTCTGCATTTATATTGTATGTTTTAGAGTTGTCACCAAGAGCTACGCTGCTTATTACAGGTATATAGCCATTGCTTATTAAATCTTGAATTATTTCCGTATTTATGCTTGTAATCTCGCCAACATAACCAAGATCTTCTTTATCTAAAAGCTTTTTGGCTTTTATCATGGAACCATCTATACCACATAGACCTATGGCTTTCCCATTATTGGTCTCAATAAGACTGACAAGATCCTTGTTAACTTTCCCGCATAGTACCATTTGAACTATATTCATTGTTTCCTCATCTGTATATCTCAATCCATTTATGAATCTGCTTTGCTTGTTCAATTTTTTCAAATAAGATGAAATAAGTGGACCTCCGCCATGTACAACTACAATATTTATTCCAACACATTTCATTAGTATAATGTCATTTATAACGTATTTTTTCAGGTCCTCATTTATCATGGCGTTTCCACCGTATTTTACCACTAGTGTTTTGCCCCTGTATTTTTGTATATATGGCAGTGATTCAGCAAGGACTCCCGCTATTTCATTGTGATCCAAAATCGTGTTCCTCCTTTAAAGAACTTATTATTTTAAGTTTCAGGATCTATAACTTCCGTTTATTTTTATATAATCATAGGTTAAATCACAGCCCCAGCAGGAAACAACACAGGAACCGGAATTCATATTTACAAGTATCAGGACTTCATCTTCAGACAATACGGATTTTGCGATATCCTCTGAAAAGTCCGTAGGATAGCCATTTTTAAATACTTCTATCTTACCTTTGGAACTTTTTATTGATAATTGTACTTTATTTACATCAAAATCCACACCTGCATAGCCAAGAGCATCTAGGATTCTTCCCCAGTTGGCATCACAACCGAACATGGCAGTTTTTACAAGGTTGGAACATATTACTGATTTGGCCAATATTTCTGCACTATTTTCATCCGGTGCATTTGTTACTCTACATTCAACCAGTTTTGTAGCACCTTCACCATCTTTTGCCATCATTTTTGCAAGGTGAACAGTTACTGTTTTCAAGGCCTCTGAAAATATTTTATAGTCTTCATCTTCTTTTTCTATAGTAGGATTTTCAGCCATTCCATTTGCCATTATAAGAGTCATGTCGTTTGTAGAAGTATCCCTGTCTACTGAAATTCTATTGAAACTTATTTTTACAGCTTTTCTCAAGGCTTTGTCTAAAAGCTGAGGAGATATATTTGCATCCGTAGTAATAAATGCAAGCATAGTTGCCATATTTGGATGTATCATTCCTGAACCCTTTGTCATGGCACCTATTGTTATAGATTTGCCATGTAATTTAAAAGTAAGTGATATTGTTTTGGGAACAGTATCCGTAGTCATTATTGCAAAGCAGGCATCCCTATATCCGCTTTTACTCAAAGAACTCACTAGAGATGGAACGGATTTTTGTATAGCTGACATGTTGAGCTGTACGCCTATAACACCTGTAGATGCAACAAGTACATCATTTGACTTTAAATTGAGAAGGTCTGCGCAGTAACTACACATTTTCTCTGCATTATCTATACCTGTATCACCTGTACAGGTGTTTGCATTTCCACTATTTACAATTATGGCCTGGGATCTAAAGTTATTTAAATGCCTTATGGTTACTAATACAGGGGCACCTTTTACTCTGTTTTGTGTATAAACTCCTGAAGAATTACACATTTTTTCTGAATAAATCAAGGCTAGATCTTTTTTATCCACGGCTTTAAGACCTGCACTTATTCCAGAAGATTTAAATCCTTTGGGTGAAGTAACTCCACCTTCTTCAATTCTGAAATTCATATTAGATTATCCTCCTTTTAAGTACTAAAATATAGACGGTACAGAACTTAAACCATCGGTTTCATCGAGTCCTGAAGCTATGTTCATATTTTGAATACCCTGTCCTGCCGATCCTTTCACCATATTATCTATACAGGATATCAATATTAATTTTCCATTTTCTTCATCGTAATGAAGCGAAATCTGACAATAGTTAGAAAGCCTCACATTATTTATCTTTGCTGATTCCCCTAATGGGAGTACATTTACAAAAGGCTCGCTGCTGTAAAATTTACAATATTCTCCATGAATCTTTTTTATATCAACTTCTTTTTTGGGCGTGGTATATATAGTGGATAAAATTCCACGATTTATTGGAAGAAGATGAGGAATAAATGTAAGCTTTATTTCATTATTGGAAACAGAATTTAAAGTTTCTTCTATTTCAGGTGTATGCCTGTGCTTTGCTATTTTGTATGCGCTTAAATTTTCATTGCAGTTGTTGAAAAGTGAAGCTTCGCTTAATCCTCTTCCACGTCCTGTAACTCCCGATTTGGAGTCTGAAATTATTCCTTTTTCCTCTATTATATCATTAGAAATAAGAGGGAGAAGAGCGAGCTCAACCGAAGTAGCAAAACATCCGGGATTTCCTATAAGTCTTGCAGTTCTGAGCTTTTCTCTATTGAGTTCGGGAAGACCATATACAGATTTCATATGTATATCAGGTATATCAAAGTCCTTACCATACCACTTTTTATAGGTAGAACTACTTTTGAATCTGAAATCGGCCCCCATATCTATGCATAACTTGTCCTTTTTCAATATTTTTTGAGCTATATTCTCGCTTAGACCATTTGGTAGTGCTATGAATACAATATCGCTTTTTTCTATTACAGTATCACTATCTTCACATGTTAATTCATTCAAATTATAAAAATTCGGATATATTTCCGAAAGTTTTTTCCCTTTGTAGCTGACGGATGATATAGATGATATATTAACCTTATTATGATTTGATAAGAGTCTCACAAGTTCAGCACCTACATAACCCGTACCGCCTATTATTCCAACCTGTAGCGATTTAATTACCCCCTTTACCAAAACTACTTATAATAGTTATTATTATAAGACTTTATGAATAATTATGCAATAATATCTATAAAAAATATGAAATTTTTTTTAGGATACAGTAACTTGTATTTCAATATATATTTGCCTAATCGATTGTAGTGATTATTTATAAAATTTACTGTATAAGTATACATAATGCTGTTTATATTTGAAAAAATATTTGTTATTCTAGTTGTATGTTAAATGGAGTTTTGTATATAATTATTTAAGGTATACCTTAAATAATTATATACATTGGAAAATGAAGGAGATAAAATGAATAAAAAAGATTTATCAGATATAAGAAAAGAATTCAAGATTGAGAGTTATGCAATGCCTATTAAGGAAGTGTATAGCGTATATTTAAAAAAAGACAATGGAGAAACAATAACTAAAGAGCTTGTGCCATTTGAAATGATGGATATTGAAACAAGAGAACTATATTTAAATAATTTTAAAAAGGTACTTACAGGTACCATAGATTCAAAGATATTTGAACTTGATTTCTTGGGAAAGGAGACAAATGAAACCCAGCAGGTATTATATAATGCTCTGAGTGGTGGAAGCAGTATACCAGAATTTGCAGATTGGATAGTTGATAGAATTGCAAAGAATTTTAATTATGATGCTGACATAGTAATCAATTTTATTAAAACTGAATATTATAAAGCAAATAAGAAAAAAAGCCCTGAAGAAGAGAATGAAGAAGAATATATTCAAGCTATTGAATTTATACTTTGCAGTATAAATAAAGTAGATGTCCCTAAAAAAGTTTTAAAATTTGATTATTCAGAGATGAAATTTAAAGCCAGTTCTGTCCTAGATGTAACCATAAATTTAAATTCCCCGCTTGATGGATTCATGTTTCCAAGCTTTAGTTCCGGATATGTAAATGTGAATAAGTTGATTTACTATTCACATAAGTCGAAGCAGTTGAATAAATCTTTTGTAGAAGATGTTCTTGGGTGCGGTATCAAACCGACATCAGAAGAAGAAAAACAGAGTTTTAATGCAATAATTCAAACCGCTGTGGAAAATAAAATTAAACCGCAGGTAATGCAGAGAATATACGAGAATATGAATGATAAGCTTCAGGAATCGGAAGATGAGGAGGAAGAAGCCAAGATAGACATGCGAGAAATTTCAAATATACTGGAACAAAGTGGAGTTGAAAGTAGGGAACTTGTAAAAAGTGCATTTGAAGAAATATGTGGAGGCAACTATGAATTCAAAGTAAAAAATATAGTCCCTGATTTTGAAAGCAAATCTATAAAAATAGAAAATGATAATATAAATATAACGATAACTCCGGGAAATTTGAGTTCTATAAAGCAAATAAGGGATAAAGAAGGAAGAAAGTGTCTTCTTATAGTGTTGAATGAAGATGTAACTATAAATGGTTTGAACATTCAAACTGAAAATGAAGATTATTAACAAGCATTTTGAATAAATTATCTAATATTGTTGATTATCTTTCAAATAAATAGTAGAATGTAAATAGAAATAATTCTGAGCATTTAAGTCTGATATGGTTGTATAGTTAGGACTTAAATTTTTTTGATATCAAATAAGAGTTAAATACTCGGATATAGAGGAGAGATAAAATGGAGAATAAACTGCTAAAAATAAATAATCTAAAAACAAAAGTTGGAGAGACGGAAATATTAAAAGGCTTGAATCTGGAAATTGGAAAGGGAGAGGTTCATGCTATAATGGGACCTAATGGTGCAGGAAAATCTACTCTTTTAAATACTATAATGGGCCACCCTAAATATTCCATATCCGGCGGTGATATATTATTTGAAGGAAAATCGATAAATGACTTGAAAGTTGATGAGAGGGCAAGACTTGGTATATTCATGTCATTTCAGTATCCAGAAGAGATACAGGGAATAACAGTAGAAAATTTTTTGCGTACTGCAAAGTCTGCTGTTACTGGAAAAAAGAGCGGTATATTGGCTTTTAGAAGATTATTAAAGGAAAAGATGCAACTTTTAAAAATAGATGAGAGGTATTCACAGAGATATTTAAATGTAGGATTTTCTGGAGGAGAAAAGAAAAAGAATGAGATTCTACAGATGTCTGTGCTTGAGCCTAAACTTGCCATGCTTGATGAAACTGATTCAGGGCTTGATGTTGATGCAGTAAGAATAGTATCAGAAGGGGTAAGTAAACTTAGGACAGAAGAAAATTCAGTACTTATAATTACACATCATAATAGTATTTTAGAGTATTTAAAGCCAGATTACGTCCACATACTTGTGAATGGAAGAATAGTTAAAACAGGTGATGATTCTCTGGCAGAGGAAATAGAAAAGAATGGATATGATGCATTCAAGGCTTTAGCTTAATAAAGTGCTTGAAAATGGAGGTGTTCTTTGTTGGAAAAAAATAAAACATATATAGAAGATGTACAGAGAAGTATTTATGATATAAAAAATAAGGATAATTACAGTTATAAAAGTGATAGTGGACTTACCAGGGAGATAATAGAAAAGATATCAGAAGAAAAGAATGACCCTGACTGGATGAGGGAATTCAGATTGAAATCTCTTGAAATATACAATAAGATGCCAATGCCTTCCTGGGGACCTGATTTAAAAGACCTGGACATGGATAATATAGTTACTTATGTCAGACCTGATACGAGTATGAAACATGATTGGAAGGATGTACCACAAGATATAAAACAGACTTTTGATATGCTTGGAATTCCAAAGGCAGAGCATGAGTCACTTGCAGGAGTTGGTGCACAGTACGATTCAGAGGTCGTTTATCATAATGTAAGTGATGAACTTAGAAAACAGGGTGTCCTGTATATGGATATGGAAACGGCTATAAGAGATTATGAAGATTTGGTAAGACCACATTTCATGAAGCTTGTGCCGCCAACTGACCACAAATTTGCAGCATTGCACGGAGCGGTCTGGTCGGGTGGGTCCTTTGTGTATGTTCCCGCAGGTGTTCAGGTTGACATTCCAATACAGTCATATTTCAGATTAAATGCACCGGGGGCAGGACAGTTTGAACATACACTTATAATAGTAGAAAAAGGAGCAAAAATACATTATATAGAAGGATGTTCGGCGCCTAAGTACTATGTTAACAATCTTCATGCAGGATGTGTTGAATGTTATATAAGAGAAGATGCTACCTTGAAATACAGTACTATAGAGAACTGGTCCAGAAATATGTACAATTTGAATACTAAAAGAGCGGCTGTGGATAAAAATGGACATATAGAATGGGTAACAGGATCTTTCGGTTCCAAGGTTTCGATGCTTTACCCAATGAGCATATTGAGGGGAGAAGGAGCGAAATGTGAATTTACAGGTATAACTTTTGCAGGAGCAGGACAGTATCTGGATACAGGTTCAAAAGTAGTTCATGCGGCTCCAAATACTACATCTACAGTAAATTCAAAGTCAATATCCAAGGATGGTGGAGTTTCAATTTACAGAGGACTTCTAAGTTCCACAAGTAATGCAGTAAATTCAAAGTCAAGTGTATCCTGTGAATCTCTTATGCTTGATAGTGAATCCAGATCGGATACAGTGCCTATTGTAAGTGTTGCAAATAACAATGTGGATATAGGGCATGAAGCAAAGATAGGGAGAATAAGTGATGATGCGATTTTCTATCTCATGAGCAGAGGACTTACTGAGGAAGAGGCAAGGGGTATGATAGTAACCGGATTTGTTGAACCTGTTGCAAAAGAACTTCCTCTTGAATATGCTGTTGAAATGAATAATCTAATTAAGCTAGAATTAAAGGGAACAATAGGATAGGAGGTACAGTACAATGGACAGAAAAGATAGTTTCGAAGAAAACAAAGATATAATTTCTGCTTTTGAAAAGAAAAAGGATTTTAGATTAAATCAGGCCTATGTTCCTACATGGAGGCATCTCGGTCTAAATGATTTTTATATAGAAAATTATGGACTTCCAGAAATAAAACCATATAAGAAAGATTATATAGATTTTAAATCTGAAAATTTCAATGGAGTTACCGTAATTTCTACAAAAGATGCTGCAAGGCATGAATGTTTCTGTGATTATCCAAGCTTTAAAAAGGCATCTTCTGTATCAAAAGATTTCGTAAGACTTGCTGAAAATGGATTTAATTCAGGTATATTTATAAAAGTTCCGGAAAACAAGCTAGTAGATTCATATATTAGACTTAATTTTAATTTGGATAATAATAATTCAACAGTTATAGACAATAATATAATTGTAGCAGAACCAAACAGCAGAATTACATTATTGATAGATTATTTTACAGAAGATAATAATATAAAGGCATTTCACAATGGGCTGACAAAAGTATTTGCAAAAGCAGGTTCGGAAGTGAATGTCATAAAAATTCAGAGGATGAACGACTTATCTACGCATTTTGATTCAAATATGGCATCGGTTGAATTTGGTGCTAAAGTAAACTGGGTTACAATAGAAATTGGCAGTGGTATAAATATTACAAATTACAACTCTGATTTAAATGGAGATCACAGTAATGCCGATATATATTCAGCTTATCTGGTAGATGGAGATAGAAGACAGGATATTTATTATACTACTAATCATTTTGGAAAGCAGAGTAATAGTAATATGATTATAGAAGGGGTTTTAAAGGATAGGGCAAGGAAAGTATTCAAAGGAAATATAGATTTTAGGAGAGGATCCTCAAAATCAAAAGGCTCACAAGCTGAAGAAGTACTCCTCCTAGATCCTACGGTAAAAACCGATAGCGTCCCAATGCTACTGTGCCAGGAAGAGGATGTAGATGGACAGCATGCTGCAAGTGTGGGTAAAATAGATGAAAATCAACTTTTTTATTTAATGAGTAGAGGACTTAATTATAGTGAGGCAGAAAAACTTGTTATAGAGGCCAGGTTTAGTCCGATTTTTGATAGGGTACCGGCAGAGGATTTAAAAAATTTCTTGTCTGAAGAACTTATAAGGAGGCTCGTAAGATGAGTAATACAAATATAGAAATAAAAAAAATAAATGTGGAAAAAATAAGAAGGGATTTTCCGATATTATCTATAAAAGTAAACGGAAAAAATCTGGTCTATTTTGATAATGGGGCAACAACCCAAAAACCTATCCCTGTTATGGAAGCTGTAAAAAATTACAATGAAAATTTAAATGGTAATCCGCATAGAGGAGCTCATTATCTAGGGGTTACGTCTACCGAGGCTTATGAGGAAGCGCGCGAAAAAGTAAGAAAGTTTATAGGTGCCGAAAAGGCTTCTCAAATAATTTTTACGAGAAATGCCACAGAATCACTTAATTTGATAGCATATAGCTATGGATTGAATTTTATAAATGAAGGTGATGAAATAGTAATAGCTATTTCAGAACATCACAGTAATATACTTCCATGGCAAATGGTGGCGAAGGTTAGGGGTGCGGTATTAAAGTACATGTATACCGATGACAATGGTAAAATTACCCAGGAGGAATACAAGAAGAAAATTACAGATAAAACAAGGATAGTAGCTGTTGCACAGATGTCGAATGTACTTGGAACAAAACATCCAGTAAGAGAAATTACAAAATATGCCCATGAAAAGGGTGCTGTAGTTGTAATAGATGGAGCACAGAGCGTACCACATATGATAGTGGATGTTAAAGATATTGACGCTGACTTCTTTGTTTTTTCAGGACACAAGATGCTTTCTTCCATGGGAATAGGTGTACTTTATGCAAAAGAAAAATTTCTTGAAGAAATGCCTCCATTTTTAAGAGGTGGAGATATGATAGAATATGTTACAGAGCAGGATGCTACTTTTGCAGAGCTTCCATTCAAATTTGAAGCAGGAACTCAAAACGTAGAAGGAGCAGTATCATTAGGAGCGGCTGTTGACTATTTGAATTCCATAGGACTTGAAAATATAGAGGCTTATGAAAGGGAACTTACAAAATATGCTCTTGACAAACTTTCGGATATAGATTATGTTACAGTTTATGGTCCTAAAAATGTAGAAGATAGAGGAGGTATCATATCTTTCAATATAAAAGATGTGCATCCGCACGATGTTGCAACTGTTTTGAATAGTTATGGTGTAGCAATTAGATCAGGACACCATTGTGCACAGCCCCTGATGAAATATCTTGGAATTCAGGCTTCCTCAAGAGCGAGCTTCTATTTTTATAATACTTATAAGGAGATAGATACATTTATAGAAGGAGTCAAAAATGTAAGGAAGTGGTTAGGATATGGACGATCTTAGTCTTATATATTCAGAAATAATAACAGAGCATAATCAAGATACTACCAATAAAAGAGAAATAAAAGATGCTGATCTGAAAGAGAGAGGACACAACCCAAGTTGCGGAGATGATATAACTCTTTCCATGAAGTTTAAGGGTGATGTTATAGATGATGTGGCTTATGAGGGAAGTGGATGTGCCATATCTCAGGCATCTACATCTATGATGATAGATTTGATAAAAGGTAAGACTGTTGATGAAGCAGTGGACTATGTAAAGACTTTTATTGGAATGATAAAAAAACAGATTACAGATGACAAAGAACTTGAAAAACTTGAAGATGCAATAGCACTTAAAAATATTTCAATGATGCCTGCCAGAGTAAAGTGTGCTGTGCTTGCATGGCATACTTTAGAAGAAGCTATAAAAAAAAGAAATAAGAAAAAATAGAGTTTATATTACGATATAAGTAGCTGTTAGAATTGAAATTAATCAGTTTTAACAGCTTTTTGTATAAAAATTTTACAATATGCAAGGATAATATAGTACAATTAATATGTTAATTAAACAGTATCAGGAGGTATCATGATGGACAGAAAATGGGAAAATATAAAAAATGGTACGGATATTAGAGGTGTTATAATAGAAAATAATGATAGAGATGTAAATCTTACATATGATATGGTTTCTGCAATAGCTAAATCATTTGCAATATTTATATCTTCCAGGAAAAATAAAAAGTTGGAGGATTTAAGTATATCGATAGGTATGGATTCAAGAATAACAAGCAGTGGAATAAAAGAAACATTGACACGAGAAATTAAAGAGCTTGGATGCAGTGTAATTGACTGCGGACTCTGTTCTACACCTGCAATGTTTATGAGCACTGTATTTAAAAGTTATAGAGTAGATGGTGCAGTCGAAATAACCGCAAGTCATCTCCCCTATTATTATAATGGACTGAAGTTTTTTACGGATAATGGAGGCTTTGAAAGCAGTGATATAATTGAATTACTTACTATTGCCGATAGTGGACAATTTCCAGAAAAAATTAAAGATGGAAGAGTAGTAGGAAGATCTTTAATGGATGATTACAGCAGATTTCTAATAGATAAAATAATAGATGGAATAGATGACAAAGTTAACAGAATACAGCCGCTCAAAGGATTCAAGATAGCTGTAGATGCAGGAAATGGGGCGGGAGGATTTTTTGTAGAAAAGGTTTTAAAGAAACTTGGTGCAGATACAGTTGGAAGTCAGTTTATCGAACCGGATGGAAGATTCCCAAATCATATACCTAATCCTGAAAAAAAAGAAGCTATGGATTCTATAAAGGATGCAGTACTTAAAAATTCTGCAGACCTTGGTATTATTTTCGATGCAGATGTTGATAGGGCCGCGGTGGTGGACAATATGGGCGGAGAGATAAACAGGAATGCACTTATTGCACTTGCATCGGCTATTGTACTTGAAGAACATCCGGGTTCCATAATAGTTACGGACTCGGTTACAAGCGATGGACTTAAAAAATTTATTGAATCACATGGTGGAGTTCATCATAGGTTTAAAAGGGGATATAGAAATGTCATAAATGAGGCCATAAGATTTAACCAGGAAAACAAAGAGTGCTATTTTGCTATTGAAACTTCAGGACATGCAGCATTAAAGGAAAATTATTTTTTGGATGATGGTGCCTATCTTGTTTCAAAAATACTCATAAAGATGGCAAGATTGAAAAATGAAGGAGATAAAACAATTTCAGACATTATCTCAAATTTGGAAATACCTCGTGAAAGTGTAGAATATAGGATAAAAGTTAATTGCAATGAATTTAAAAAATATGGAGCCAGGGTGCTGGAAGATCTAAGAACATTTGTGAATGGTGTAGATGGATGGAGTCTCGAACCCAAAAATTATGAAGGTGTAAGGATAAACTGTAATGAAGCAAATGGATGTGGATGGTTTCTTCTTAGATTATCTCTTCATGAAGCCGTAATGCCATTGAATATAGAATCTGACAAAGATGGAGGAACGATGCTTATAACATCAAAACTGCTAGAGTTTTTAAAGAAATATGACAGACTTGATTTTTCAAGTATAAAATAGGCATTGACTGGGATTTCTAAAAAGTATATGATTAGGAATCCCAGTTTTTCAGGAAATTTGAAAGTTGTAATTGAAGTTTCTTTTTATCTTTTCCCTCAAGGAAAGAAGCTGTAATGCCATTTTTTACAGCTCTTTTTATATCATCGCAAGTAAAATTTTGATATTTTACAAGGTATTTAAACTCATCAATTATAGTTGTATTTGAAACAGTGGTATTATCTGTATTTACGGTTATAAAAAGCCCATTATCCAAATATAACTTTATTGGATGAGATTTATAGGAAAAAACTGCGGATGTATTTACATTGCTTGTAATACACATTTCCAGGGGAATATTGTGATCTTTTAAGTACTTAACTACGGATTTGTCTTTGAAAGCAAATACTCCATGACCTATTCTCTCAGCATTTAGGAGTTCTATAGATTTTATTATATTTTCGGGTTTTCCTGTTTCACCTGCATGTACAGTTCTGTGCAGACCATAATACTTAGCCATTTCAAAAGCTTTTTTGTGTATTTCGGGAGGAAAATCATCCTCGTTGCCGGCAAGGTCTATGGCTGTGACTCCCATGCCTAGAAAATCTTTTGCAATATCCGTCAATTTTAGGCTTACCTCTGGAGGTTCATGACGCATGGCACATAAAATTAAAGTAGACATAATTCCGTATTTTTTAAACCCATATTTTATTGCCTCAAGTGCCGCTTTTATAACATCATATGCAGATAAATTTTTTGTATGGTTGAAAGGAGCAAATCGTATTTCAATATATTTTATATTGAGTTTTGCTGAATCTTCTAGAAGCTCCAATGTAATTCTGTATATATTTTCATAATTCTGCATGATTTCTATCGGTATATTGAATTTATCCAGGTATTCTTTTAAAGAAGAGCATTTCCCAGATATACCTGTATATTGTTTAAATTTGTTTATTTCATAAGTTGGAATTTTAATTTTGTCTTTTTTTGCAATATCTATCATTGTAGAAGGTCTTATACTTCCATCCAGATGACAATGCAAGTCTGTTTTAGGAATATCCAGAAGAAGTTTATCCAGATTCATTATATTTCCTCCAATAATCTATATTTTAATATAAATTATAGTTGAAATAATATATAATGACAACATAATTTACAATGATATTTTCATAAAATGCATTTTGGACGCCCAATCTTTTTCATAGGGAATATTCAAGACGTCCGGGGTATGTTGGGATATAAGAGGATAACTGTCATGAAATGAAGTTATTATTGCCGAATGCTGTATTTTACCACTGATGTTTTCATAAAATATAAGATCACCTGGTTCAAGCATTGATACGGAATTGACTTCTTTTCCTTTAACCCCGTATAATTTTTCTGCTTGATTTATTTTAAGATACCAGTAGAGAGATCCGGCTACAGCCCAAGAAACTGAAGAAGCCCTATTATTGTACCACCACTGATTTCTGCCTGAAAAAATCATCGGAGCACCTCCAGCTCTTAGACACTGGGATGTAAAGTTTGTACAATCACCGCCGTTGTTGCCGTATACGGAAAAGTATCTATAAGAGGGATTTGGCATTACAGCATAGTTTGATGCATAGCTTACAGCATTAACTCTTTTATAATATGAAATATTTCTATAATACATAATTTCTCCACAATTATTGATTCTGGTATTAATGTATGATTGTATTTAAATAGTTATTCGGCAATATCTGTAAAAGTTTTGTCATCGTGAGATGAGCTTTTTTTCCTGCTCAAAAAAATGGAAGTTATAATACTGATTGCTAATATTATGAATATAATTGCCAGTGAAGTCATTACAGAAACATTTATATGGAAAAATGTAATGGAAAGTTTGATTCCTGTGAACATCAATATACAAGCGACACCATATTTAACATAAGCAAATTTGTTGTGAAGTTTCTCAAGTAAAAAGTACATATTTCTGAGACCTAATATTGCAAATATATTGGAAGTATATACTATAAATGGATCAGTGGTTATAGAAAATATGGCAGGTATAGAGTCTATGGCAAAAATTATATCTGAAGCTTCTATTAGTATCAATATTGCAAAAAGCGGAGTTGCATAAAGTACTTTATTTTTCCTTGTAAAAAATTTCTGCCCATCCAGCTCTTCTGAAACTGGAATGATTTTGTCTAGCAGTCGAATTATTCTGCTTCGTTTGAAATTAACTACGACATCATTTTTAACCATCATTTTTATACCGCTTATTATCAACATTATTCCAAATATATATAGCATCCAATGGAATTTGTTGATAACAGTAACCCCCAGAATTATAAATATAAGTCTTAATATTATTGCACCAAAGATTCCGTAGGTAAGTATTCTTTTTTGATACTGTGGTTTTATGGCAAAACATTCAAATATTATTAAAAATAAGAAAAGGTTGTCCAGACTAAGGCTTTGCTCAATAACATATCCCCCTAAGAAGGACAGAGCTTTTTCCTGACCCATGAAAATATAAATTCCAATATTGAATATAATAGCCAGTCCTACCCAGAAACTTAAATGCAGCAGTGCTTTTTTTGTAGACATAAATTTACCTCCAAAACTTAAAATTACTAAAAATCTATTTATTATGGTAAATATAATAACATAGATTTTGCATATTATCAAGTTATTAATATTATATTTAATTGATATATTTTATTTATAAACGGTTATTAAATACTATATACTTTATAATTATGAAGGTAAAATCATTGATTTTGTTATGCTATAATAAAACAAGGTGATATTATGGATAGGGATAAATTACTTCAAGTATTTAATGAGCAGATAAGTGGAAAAAATCATATTGATGGAATAAGAGTTATTGATAATGACCTTGTTTCTTCTTTGAATATTAAAAATGAGGATAGCCTTATTTTTATAGAAGGCAATGTTATTTCGGAAAATCTTTTCAATGAATATAAAACGGAAATTGAAATAGATGCTTCAGATAAAAGTATACTTTCAACCTATTGCAGTTGTAAGGATTATGAAAATAATGAATTCAGAAAAACCAATTACTGCTGCAAGCATTTAATAGCAACATTTTACAAAGCTTTAGATGATTTGGTGAAGAACCCCATTTTTGATAGTTACAATTTAAAGGATAAAGATATTGCTAAACTTCAACTGCATACAGATACTTTATCTCTACTTCTAAATGATAGAGAAGATAGGGAAGAAATAAAAATAGAAGTTTATATAAGAAGAAATCAATGGGAAAACAAATTATCTGCTGAATTCAAAATAGGGCTTAGTTCTATGGGTTCAAGCAGTCTGTATGTCTTGAAAGATATAGATCAATTTTTGCTTTCACTGTACAATAATTTTCCTGTAACTTATGGAAAAAATTTTACACTAAATATGAAAGAAAATAAGTTAAGTGTAAAGGACAAAATGCTTGTTAATTTTATTCAGACGTTGAAAAGTATAGAAGGAAGTTATACATATCGTAGTAAAATAAGAAAATCAAATATAGAAGGGAAATACATACACATACCTGATTATCTGGTAAGAGAATTTTTTTGCGTAATAAGAGAACATAAGGTTTATCTTGAGGAAGGATTTTTATATAGGTGTGTAGAGACTGAAATAGTGGAAGGTGCTCCTCCTGTAGAGTTTGATTTAAAAAGTATAGAAGGGAACTATGTACTCAAAGTGGAAAATGGGATTCCTATTTCGCTAGATTCTAGGAATAGTGTATTTTTTTATGGCTTAAATATATATATTCCTGATCCAGAATACTGTGTAAGGATAGGACCTTATATTACTGTATTCAGCAATGCAAGGTCAGTTGTATTTCCATCTTCTAAAGAGGAAACCGTACTTAGAAGGCTAATTCCACAACTTAATTTGCTTTCTAGTAATGTAAGATTGTCAAAAAACATAAGAAGCAAAGTAGTAAATGAGAAATGTGAGTTTAAATTCTATTTTGATAAAAAGGGTAGGAATATTATACTGATTGTAAAAGTCAAGTATGGAACTTTTGAATTCAATATATTTCAAGATTGTACAGAAAAGGTGGTATATAGAGAATCCAGAAGAGAAATGAAAGTTGTAAGATTGCTGACAGCACTAGGTTTTGAGAGAAGAGAGGAAAAGTTTTATTTTTTAAAGGAAGATGATTGTATATTCGAATTTTTCAAGAGCCAGGTACAAAAACTTCAGGAAATTGGAGAAGTATTTTACTCTGAAAATTTTAAAGGAATTAGATCAATCGGAGCAAAAAATATAACTGCTAGTATTAAAAATGGAAAATACGACTATTTTGAAATGAAATTTGAGATAGACAATATATCACCTAAAGATACAACATCTATATTGAAAGCCTTTAGAGACAATCTCAAATACTACAAATTGAAAAGTGGAGAGTATCTTGATCTAAAGGAACTGGAATTGAAAAAATTTTTAAAACTTCTGGATGCAGTGGCACCTAAAAGCATAAATGACAATTGTATAGAAATACCAAAGAATAAAGCTATTTATGTAGATGAGTGTATAAACCAGGATAAAGTAAGATATATAAAAGGGAAATCAGAACTTGAAAAGATAAGAAATAAATTGAAAAATATAAATACTCTCGAATTTAACAAGCCAAAAAATTTGAAGGGAGATTTCAGAGAATATCAGAAAATAGGTTATAATTGGTTTAAAACATTGGACTATCTTGGGTTTGGTGGAATACTGGGGGATGAAATGGGACTTGGCAAAACCTTTCAAACCATTGCTTTTTTGATGTCTAATATAGGAAGTAGATCAATAATTGTAGTTCCCACATCACTTGTATATAATTGGATAAATGAATTTGGAAAATTTGCTCCGGATATGAAAATAGCAGCAGTTAATGGAATAAAAAAAGAGAGAATGAAACTTATAGACCATATGAGTGAGTATGATGTTTTTATAACTACATATAATCTTCTGAAGAGGGATATGGATATATATAAAGATATTGAGTTTGACTACTGTATTTTGGATGAAGCGCAGTATATAAAAAATCCACGTTCTGAGAGTGCAAAAAGTGTGAAAAAAATAAATTCAAGGAGGAAATTTGCACTTACAGGTACTCCAATAGAAAATTCAGTTATGGAGCTTTGGTCTATATTCGATTTTATAATGCCGGGATATCTTTATGATGAGAAGAGATTCAGTGTGAGGTATTACAAGAGGTTCAAAGAAGAACCGATAGTGATAGAGGATTTAAATAGACTTGTAAAGCCATTTATTCTCCGTAGAAGAAAAAAAGATGTTATAAGGGAACTTCCTGATAAAATAGAGAAGACTATTATGGTAGATATGGTTAACAGGCAGAAGAAGGTATATGGAACTTATGCCAAGCATGTACTTCAGCTTATTGAAAAAAAAGTAAAAGACAATGAGTTTAATAACAGCAAAATTGAGATACTTGCATATATAACAAAACTTAGGCAGCTATGTCTTGACCCATCCATAGTAATGGAAAATTACGAAGGCGGCAGTGCAAAGATGGAAACTCTCCTTGAACTTCTTACACAAGGAGTGAGTGAAGGACATAAAATACTTGTATTTTCACAATTTACGTCTGTCTTAAGAAATATTTGCAGTAAAATAACTGTAGAGGGTATAGAATATAGCTATCTGGATGGATCTATATCATCAAGAGAAAGGATTAAGACGGTTGAAGAATTTAATTCGGGTAACAATTCAGTATTTTTGATAAGCCTAAAAGCAGGTGGAACCGGACTAAATCTTACCGCTGCAGATGTAGTAATTCATTTTGATCCCTGGTGGAATCCTGCAGTAGAAGAACAGGCTACAGACAGGGCTCATAGGATAGGGCAGAAACATGCAGTGGAGGTCATAAAGCTTGTGGCAAGAGGGACTATAGAAGAAAAAATTATACTCCTTCAAAAGGAAAAGAAAAAACTCATAGATAGTTTGCTTGGGGATGAACTCTCTGGCAGTCATGGAATTTCCTCATTGTCGGAAGAAGAAATAGTAGGACTGTTTAGATAGATGAATTCATTCTTAAAAATTTTTACTTTTATATATCGAATAGGATATATAAAAGGATACTAGAAATACGATACACATTGAGATTACGATACCAGCAGTAATTATGCTATCTGGAAGACTGCCTAAATAATTTGTGATGTATTTAATATTTTGTATTTTCCCAATTGTGGTGAATACAAAGAATATGACAAGAAACAGACCTATAACTGCATATCTTGCGGTGGCATAACCATATTTGAAGTATAATGGCAGGACGGAACAGCTTAAAAGCAGTATACCTGCAAAACTTCCCAATATATATTCTACGGTCATCTTGCCGGATAGGTGTATTATGTTCAAGGATTGCATAAGGTTTTGAAGTATAAATGCTGAAAGTATACCCAAAAGTCCGAATATCAATATGGATATATATTTTGACATAACTATGGTAATCTATTTATAGGAAGACTATTAAGCATAACATTTGCTTTTTCATCTTTATAGAAAGTTCCAGTTACGAGTGCATATGCAAAAAATTGGATATAAATGTAAATATGAGAAAGGTATCATCCTTGAAATTAATACTTGTTAATAATGAAACAAGTATAATTATTATAAAAGTTTTTTTCTGTATCAATATATCCTTTAAAATCAAATTAATCATTGTTCTTACCTCCATTTACCGTATACACCATAATATCGTCCAAGCTTGCTTTTTCAAAAAATACTTTTCCTTTAGAAAATTTTTTAATACTCTCCATATTTTGTGTAAGTGCTTCAAAACCAAAGGAGTTTTCTTTTATACTTATGAGATAGTTTTTGATATCAGATGTCAGCAGGCTTTTATTTCCTTTTACAATTTTATAATTGTCGAGAATATTATCTTTGGTATCTGAAAAAACTATTTTGCCCGAATTCAGAAATGTTATATAGTCTGCTGTTTTTTCCAAATCAGCAGTTATATGGGTGGAAAACAATATGGACTTGTTTTCGTCCTGTATTATTGAATATAGGATGTCGAGCATTTCATTTCTGAATACTGGATCGAGGCCTGAAGTAGGTTCATCCATTATATGAGTTCTGCATTGTGTGAAAGTGCAATTGCAAGAGAATATTTCATTTTCATGCCCTTTGAAAGTTGTTTTATCTTTTTCCTTACAGGAAGGTTGAAATCGGACATGTATTTATTGAAAATATCATTGTCCCAATCTTTATAAAAACGCCTTATTATGTTTTTCATTTCAACTAAAGTCAGGTCATCATAAAAACAGTTTTCATCGTATACAAAGCCTATTTTCTGTTTTATTTGTCTCTCATGACTTATGCTGTCCATATTAAAAACCTTGATGGATCCTGAGTTTTTCTTTACAAGATTCATTATAAGCTTTATAGTAGTACTTTTCCCAGCACCATTTGGACCTATAAGTCCCATGATATATCCTCTTGGGAGATTAAAACTTATATTGCCAAGAATAAATCCCCTATAGATTTTGCTTAGATCTTTTATTTCCAGAATATTATCCATTATTTTCCTCCTTGCCTATATGGTGTCATATAAAATATCAATCATTTCTTTTAATTGTTCTTTTTTGAGTCCTAGTATTTTGCTATCTTCTATAGCTTCAATAAGTTTATCTTCAATGGATTTGATTTTTTTCTCCTTTAAAAGATCTTTATTCTGAGATGATACATAAGAACCTTTTCCCGGCACGGTTTCAATGAATCCTTCCTTTTCAAGTTCTTCATATGCCCTTTTAGTAGTTATAACGCTTATTTTTAATTCTCTTGCAAGATTTCTTATAGAAGGTAGAAGTTCACCCTCGGATAGATTTCCATTTATAATACTATCTTTTATTTGCTTTGTGATTTGTTCATATATAGGATCCTTGGATATATTGGAAATAAGTATATTCATAGCTGTTGCTCCCTCTAAAAACAATATATACTGTATATATAAGAATATATACAGTATATACAATAATAAAATTTTTGTCAATGCTTTATAGAAAAGTTGCAATATAAAAGACTTGAAATATAATAACCATCCTATTATGTTTCAAGCCCGTGCAATTCTGCAATTATAAATATTAATTCATTGATCCAATTATACTAATTAATATATCTTTTGAAATATTTCCCTGAATTACATATTGTATATTGTCCTTGTTCAATGCTATTCTCAATTCGCTGCAATTTTCAACCCAGGAAGAATAAGCTCGAATTCCAGTTATATATAATTTCTCGCCTATATTGTTGTTAAAATCGATATTTCTGTCCTGACGTATAGTAAAATGTTTATCCTTGAAGGTATAATTCATCTTTACAAACTTTTCATTATCATTATCAGGTATAGTTATGTTTATAAGTTTGAATCCATCAGGTATATAGGATGGAGTAGTTACTTTCTGTCCGAAGCTGTTTTCAACAGAATTCATATTCATAAGGTGAGGTGAAATTGATGAGATAGAATTAGAATCATTTTTTTCCACGGTTTCACTCTTATCTGAACTGCTTTTTTCAGTACTAATTTGATTGGAAGAAACATTTTCACTTTCATCCGGCTGTTTATTTTTGGAAGTATCATATGAAATTTGTGATTGCTCATCTTTAGATTCTATTTTATCTTCTGTTTTGTCATTTTTAGCAGTACTATCTTTTTCAGGATTTAATATATCTTTATTTTTTAAATTTGTATCTATTTTATCATTTATTTTGTTAGCATTCTTTAAATCTTCAGATTTTGCACTTTTCTTTGTATATTTTTTATCATAGGCATATTTATTATTCTTCAAAGTAGCATTATTTGGAGATGGATTGATTATGGAATTTTTTATTAAATTCCCCAAATTCTCTAATTGTCTTTCTGTAGCAGATATATTAAGGCTATATTTCTTATTTATTTTATTAGGAAAAAGATAATTATAACCTGTAGTTGCAAAAGCTATAAATACAGCACATATACCAGCAACATAGGTAGGGCGTATTCTTATTCTGTTTTCCTTTTTACATTTATTCAAAGTTTTTTCTTTTAATTCATCTGTTACATGTATATCTTCCAAAGATGAATTAACTATATCTTTAAAAAATTTCATATTATCCCTCATATTCAATAGTACCACCTATATTATATTTTAATAAATCCCTTGCCCTGTAAAGTCTACTTCTTACGGTCCCCTCAGGTATTTTTAAAGTTTGGCTTATTTCTGGTGTAGACAGTTCGTTATAATAATATAAAAGTATGACTTCTTTATATTTTTTAGGTAAATTCATAACTTTCTTTAATAAATCTTCGTACTCTATATTTTTAATTGCCTTATCATCTATATCAATGGAATTTTCTTTTAAATTTAATATTTCATATTCTGGATCTTGAAATCTCAGTACTCTTTTAATCCAGGAACTTCTAAGTACATCCCGGCATGTATTTATGGTAATAGCTAATATCCAGGTTTTTTCACTACTTTGTCCATTAAATTTGTGAAAGTTTTTATATACTTTTATGAATACTTCCTGAAATACGTCTTCAGCTAGGTGTCTATCTTTAAGGTATACAAAAGCGGTTCTGAGTACATCATTTCCATAAGAATTCATCAATCTTTCCAATTCGTTATCCAAATTACTCTCCTTTCCATATATTAGACGAAATATATTGATTTTCTGCTTCTTGTTTTTAGTTATATTATAATACAATTAAATTGAATTATCATTATTTAATAAATTTTTATTATTTTAGTATATTAAGTAATATTATACGATTAAAAGGAAAATTTAATTTTAAATTGTTATGAAATCTTAATTTGACTTTTCTACATTTATATAGTAAACTTTTTCACATGATGACAATATCAATTTTATAAATGCCTTCTATAAAGTTGGAAACTATGATGAATTCCCTTAATTTGGGCACCTAGGGAATTGGGAGTTAATGGTGCAACCTACCAACAATTAATTTGTATTTAATTGTTGTTTTTTTATATTTAAAATCATAAACTGGATAAAATAAGAGCAGAAAGGGAGAAACCAAATGGAGAAAAATAGTAATTTACATGTTGAAAGCCTTAAAAGAAGTTTTCTTAAATCATACTTAATATTTTTCATTTTAATAGTTTTCTCAATTATCATTGTATCTGTAATATCATTTTTTAGTGCTAAAAGTGCCCTGACTAAATTAGGAGAAACAGCACTCAACAACAAGATACAAATGGGCTTGGCTACGATGGAAAGTCTTCAAAAACAAGTTGATTCTGGGAAAATGAGCAAAGATGCTGCCCAGGAATTATTTAAAACAGAAATGTTGAATGCAAAAGGTAAGGACGGTAAAACAAGAAACCTTAATCCAAAATTGGAAATGAATGTTCAGGCATATATGTATGCCATTGATGAAAATGGCAAGGAAATGATGCACCCCTTTAAAGAAGGCGAGAATATTTCAGACATTAAAGATGGCAATGGAAATAGTGTAGTAAATCTTATAATTGATGAGGCAACCAATCCTAAAAATAATGGTATAATACATTTTCAATGGAAAAATCCGGGAGAAAAGTCCACAAGAGCAAAGATGAATGCTGTTGCCTATTTCGAGCCTTGGGGTTGGTATGTAAATGTCGGGTGCTATGAATCAGATTTTTACAAGCCTGTTTATAAAATATTAAAGTTTATAATTACAATTTCTTTAATTTTAATAGTGATTTCACTGCTTTTTATAATAAATATCATGAAGAAAAAAATACATCCACTACAAAACATAGTCAAGGCTATGGAGCTGGTATCTAAAGGTAACATGAAAGTGGAAGTAGATATAAAAAGCAATGATGAAATGGGATATATAGGAAATATATTCAACAATATGACTAAAAATATAAGAGATATACTTATAAAAATAAAAGAAGTAACTGGAGTGTTAGATGATAAAATTGCAGATATAAATTCGTCTTCAGATATTGCATCTGAAAATTCGAATAGTGTGAAAGAGGCTATGGAACAAATTTCTTCTGCCATAAATAATTCTGCAAAGGATATACAGGATAGCTTTGATAATATCAAATTTTTGGCTGAAAATATAGATAAAGTAAGAAGTAATAGTATTGCCATGAAGAATAAGGCTTCAGACGCTACAGATCTGAATTCTAATATTATAAAAGTGCTTGCTGATTTAGAAGATAAAAGTTCACAAGGAATAGCTTCATCTAAAGATATAAATTATAAAATCGGTAAATTGCTAGACAAATCTAATGAAATAGCTGGTATAGTGAATGTTATAGAAAATATATCAAATGAAATAAACTTGCTGTCCTTAAATGCATCAATAGAATCAGCAAGGGCAGGAGAGGCAGGAAAAGGTTTTGCTGTGGTATCAGAGCAAATTAAAAAGTTGTCAAATGATACGTCAGATTCTGTTAATAAGATACGTATTTTGATTGATGATCTTGTTTCTACAATAAGTATTTCAGTGGACAGTGTGAAAAATTCAGAAAATGTCGCCAAATCTCAAATAGAAACTATAAATGGAACAAAAAATACCTTGGATAAAGTAATCTCTTTTGTACAAGAGATACCTGTAGTAATTAATGAAAATGTGGATAAAATAGATAATATTCATAAGAATACTGATATGGTAACTTCTTCCATGGATCTGGTAGTTTCTACAACTGAAGAGATATCTGCATCCTCCGAAGAAGTAAATGCGTCAACTTCTGAAGTAAGTCAGAATGTCGGTCATATAAGAAAGCTTTCTGATGAATTGAAAGATTTTTCGAATGAGTTGAATTCTAAACTATCACATTTCAAATTATAGTAACATTTTTTGATGGTTATGTATAATATAAAATAAATATATAATTAAGTAAAATTTACACTTGATTAAATTTTATATATGTAGTATTATAAGTTTAATTTAGTGGAAGTAATGATGAATTGCGATGATGAGAAGAGTAAATTATAATTTGACTATTAGAGAGGGTTTCTCCTGGATGAAAGGAAATCTTAGTCAATGATAATCGAAGTGCATCTTTGAGCTCTGAATTGAAGCCTAGTAGACTTCAGCGTATATGCCCGTTAAAGCATTGAGGTATGATTGTACCAAAAAAGAGTTGTCTTATTTTAATGGATTGATTTCCTTTATTTAAGATAAACAGAGTGGAACCGCGGAAGTAATCTTCTGCCTCTGAAATGAGGCAGAAGATTTTTTACTTTTTGGATTCCGGAATCCAAAAAGTGATATTAAATTATTATTTAAAAAGTTATTTGTGGGAGGAATAATTATGAATTCTATAGGATATTTTGATTCAATTGCAGATAGATGGAATGTAATAAGAGAGGATTATTTTGAAGACAAATTAAAATATATAGCATTGTCTCAATTTGATATAAAAGATAAAATCTGTGCAGATCTAGGTTGTGGAACAGGTTTTATATCTCAGGCACTTTCTATAGATGCAAAGCTGGTATTTTCTATCGATAATTCAAGAAACATGTTGAAGCAGCTTCATAATGAAACTGTCGAGAAGGGTATTAAAAATATATATCCTATAAAAGGGAGTATATCGGATTTGCCTCTCTTTGATGAATCAATTGATGCTGTTTTTATAAATATGGCACTGCACCATGTAGTAGATGCAGAGAAGGCCGTAAAGGAAATGTACAGGGTACTCAAAAAAGACGGAGTATTTGTAATATGTGATGTTGAAGAACACAATGGGGAATGGGCAAGAACTGAAATGCATGATGAGTGGTTGGGATTCTCTCATTCACTTATAAGAGGATGGGCAGAAAAAGCTGGATTTTCAAATGTGCAGGTAAAGAGTACAGGACTCAAATGCAGAGGTTATTCAAGTAAAGGTGAGTGCACAGAACCAGGAATATTTATGGCAAAAGGTATACGAAGGGAGAAATAAAATGAATATTGAATCTTTATTAATACACGGAGGAATAGATGGAGATAAAAATACTGGGGCGGTTAGTGTTCCTATATATCAAACATCAACGTACAAACAAAAGGGATTGGGTGAAAATGTAGGATATGAATATTCGAGAACGGGAAATCCAACTAGAGAAGCTCTTGAAAAACTTATATCGGATATTGAAAGTGGATATTCAGGATTTGCTTTTTCTTCTGGTATGGCAGCTATATCAGCGGTATTAATGCTATTTAAAAGTGGAGATAAAATAATTATATCTGATAATGTATATGGAGGAACTTACAGAGTACTAGATAAGATATTTAAAAATTTTAATCTGGAATTCAAGCTTGTAGATACAAGTAACATTGAAGCTGTTAAAGACAGTATTACAGAAGATGTAAAAGCTGTATATATTGAGACTCCTACCAATCCTCTTATGACAATAACGGACATAAAAAAAATATCAGAAATTGCTAAAAAAAAGAATATATTGACGATTGTAGACAATACTTTTATGACTCCTTATCTTCAAAGACCAATAGAACTTGGAGCAGATATAGTAATTCACAGTGCCACCAAATATCTGGGGGGTCACAGTGATCTGGTTGCTGGACTTGCTGTAGTAAATAGTGAACAACTTGCAGAAAGGCTTCACTTTATTCAGAATTCTACAGGTGGTATACTGAATCCTTTTGATAGCTGGCTTCTGATAAGAGGTATAAAGACATTATCAGTTAGAATGGATAGGCATGAGCAAAATGCGGAATATATAGCTAAACTATTAAGTGAAAATTCATATATAGAAAAGATATATTACCCAGGACTTAAAAATCATGCAGGTCATGAGATTCAGAAGATTCAGACTAGTGGATATGGGGCTATAATTTCATTTGTATTAAAGGATGATATAAATATAAATAAATTTTTTAAGAGCCTAAAATTAATAACTTTTGGAGAAAGTCTTGGAGGAGTGGAGTCATTAGCTTGTCATCCTGCAACAATGACACATGCAGCTATACCTTATGAAATAAGACAGAAAGTTGGAATTGTAGATAATCTAGTTAGATTGTCGGTTGGAATAGAAAACAAAGAGGACTTAATAAAAGATTTAAATGATGCAATAGAAGTATCAAAGTAAACATTTTGGAGGTATTTTTGATGGATTTTTATAATGATATAAAAGAAATGATAGGAAATACTCCTATATTGAAAATAAATGAGTTTGATTTAAAGAATGGTGTGAATATATTTGCTAAGCTTGAAAGTTTTAATCCTGGCGGAAGTGTAAAGGACAGAATAGGAAGTTATATGATAGAACAGGCTGAAAAGAGAGGAAAATTGAAAAAGGGATCTTCCATAATAGAGGCCACAGCAGGAAACACTGGACTTGGAATTGCACTTGGTGCACTGAATAAGGGATATAGAGTAATATTTGTTGTTCCTGAAAAGTTTTCTGTGGAAAAACAGGTTCTCATGAAGGCACTTGGAGCAGAAATAGTCCATACTCCAGAGGATAAGGGAATGAGAGGGGCTATAGAAAAGTCTAGGGAACTACTGGAGAAGATACCAAACTCTATTTCGCTTGGTCAATTTGAAAATAAAGACAACCCCGAGGCACACTATATTTTTACAGGCCATGAAATATACAAACAGCTGGATGGAAAAATAGATTATTTTGTGGCTGGTGCAGGAAGTGGAGGAACTTTTACAGGAGTGGCAAAATATTTGAAAGAAAAAAATAAGAATATAAAAGCAATTCTTGCAGATCCAAAGGGTTCAACATTAGGTGGTGGTGAAGAAAAAAAGTACAATATCGAGGGAATTGGAAATGATTTTGTTCCAGATACTATGAATATGGATCTTGTTGATGATGTAATAAAAATAAATGATGATGAAGCTTTTAATACAGTTAGAGAATTAGCAAAAAGAGAGGGGGTTATTGTAGGATCTTCTTCTGGAGCAGCACTTGCGGCTGCATTAAAGCTGGCGAAAAATATAGACAAAGGAAACATAGTCACCATATTTCCGGATAGAGGGGATAGATATTTCAGTAAAAATTTATACTTTTCTGAAACCTAGGGATATTAAATTATGATTTTTATTGAACACAAAAACATGCTTTGAATATATTAGTTACTGGTAGTAAATAAAAAGGGGTTGCCAGTTTGAATATATATGTGGTATTGCAGGGGGATTCTATATGGTCAATAGCACAAAAATTTGGAGTTAGTACTCAAAGCATAATATCGGCGAATGATTTAAATCCTTCTCAAAGCCTGGTTATAGGACAGACACTTGTAATTCCAGGCAAGGAAATGATGTATACAGTGAGAGAGGGGGATTCACTTTGGAGTATAGCTAATAGATTTGGTGTTTCTCTGCAAAGTATAATATCAGCGAATAATATTTCAAATCCAGAACAAATTTATCAAGGGATGAGACTTATAATACCGGCACAGGCTAGAAATTATGGATTTATAGAGACTAATGCGTTTATACAACCCACAAATCCTGAAAGAGATAGTAGTTTAGTAAGTAGTGTTGCAAGATATTTAACTTACTTAACTGCCTTTAGCCATCATGTTACCAGTAATGGAGGAATTACTCCTTTAAATGATGATGCGGCGATAAATTCTGGAAAAGATTTTAGAGTTGCACCACTTTTGTCTGTAACTAATATATCTGGCGATAATTTTGATACAAATTTAATACACAACATATTAAATAATCAATCACTTCAGAATAATTTAATTGACAATATAGTTTCTGCTCTTCAGTCTAAATCATATTCCGGAGTTATTATAGATTTTGAAAGAATTCCGCCAGAGGATAGGGAGAGATATAATAATTTTCTACGGAAGTTGGTAGCGAGGCTCCACCCAATGGGATATATTGTTGGAACGGCACTTGCACCTAAAACCTATGACATAACAACAGGTTCCTGGCATGGAGCTCATGATTATAGGGCACATGGTGAGATAGTAGATTTTGTAGTTATAATGACCTATGAATGGGGGTGGTCAGGCGGACCACCGATGGCAGTAGCGCCGATTAACGAGGTAAGGAAAGTAATTGACTATGCAGTAAGTGTAATACCACGTAATAAAATATTTATGGGAATGCCTCTCTATGGATATGAGTGGACACTGCCATATGTACCAGGCGGAGAATTTGCAGAAGCTATTGGAAATCAGGAAGCCATAGACAGGGCACGAAGGTTTGGAGCTGAAATAAAATTTGATGAAAAATCAAAATCACCTTATTATAATTATATAGATGAAGAAAGAAGAGAACATGTAGTGTGGTTTGAAGATGCCAGAAGTGTTTCTGAAAAATACAAACTTTCCAGTGAATATGGATTGAGAGGTGTGAGCTATTGGGCCTTAGGACAGCCATTTCCTCAAAATTGGCAGGTACTTGATAATATGTTCTTTATAGAAAAGGTAATTTGATATATGGATTTCTCAATACACGAAATGAGTATAGATTTTAGTGCTGTACTTGTTTCGTGTTAATTTATTTTATAGTGGACTATGGCATAATATAAAAAAGGAATTTATCCCAAAATGTCAAATATATTTAAATGTGAGGAGTAAATAATTTTGCAGTTATTTGGGTATAAAATTTGCTAGTAAAAACTTAGAGGTGATTTTAAATGATTGATAGGCTTATCTCTGTAATACAGAATGAGGATAGAAAAAGTCCTTTAACTGATGAACAAATTTCAAAAATGCTCGGAATATCAAGAGAAAAGGTAAATGAATTAAGGCAGCAGGCAAATATACCAAGTTATTTAAAGAGGAGAAATCAAATTCTATTAAAGACTATAAATGCTATATTATCTGTAGATAAAAATATTTCTTATAGAAAATTGTGTGTGAAATTGAATAAAGAAGGATTTAGGATATCTACATTTGGACTAAATAGGTATAGAAACTATATTAAAAATATAAAAGATGATAGAAATAGTGATAATAGGAAAAGAAAAAAGTATAAAAATAAAAAAATGAATGGCTGTTTTAATAATATTATTGGCAATAATGGGAGCTTGAATCACGTAATAAAACTTGCAGAAGCAGCTGTTATGTATCCTAGGAATGGACTCCATACTTTAATAATAGGGAATACAGGAGTGGGTAAGAGTCAACTAGTTGAACAGATGAACTTTTTTGCTAGAAAGATCAGAAAAAGAAATATACCTCTTATAGTGTTCAACTGTGCTGATTATGCTGATAATCCCCAATTGTTGGTATTACAGTTGTTTGGATATAAAAAAGGAAGTTTTACAGGTGCAGATTCTGATAAGGAGGGACTTATAGAGAAGGCTGACACAGGGATGCTATTTTTGGATGAAATACATAGATTACCACCTAAAGGGCAAGAAATACTTTTTAGGGTTATTGATAAGGGTGAATTTAATAGATTAGGTGAAACAGATGTTATAAGACGGGTGAATGTAATGATAATAGGGACAACTGCTGAAAATATAGAATCAAATCTAATGAATACGTTTAGAAGAAGAATTCCGGTTCTTATAGAGATACCTAATTTAGAGGAAAGACCTGTAATCGAGAGAATGCAGCTTATAAGTAGATTTTTTAAATTAGAAGCTCAGAGAATAAATAAAGAATTGATTGCATCTGGAGAGGTTGTAAGAAGTCTTCTGTTTTATAGATGCCCGGGTAATATAAGCCAGTTGAAATCGGATATACAGGTTATATGTGCTAGGGCATTTCTAAATTTTATGTCTAATGATTATGATAAAGTGAATGTTTCAATAGATAATCTTCCATCCCATATAAAGAAGCAGATATCATATATATATGAGAAAAGTGTATTTAAATATAATATATATGAATTTATTGAAAAAAGAATAGAGGAACTAAAAAATAATGGAAGATCCATGAAATATATTAGGAATATACTATCGGAAGAACTAGAGGAAAAAGTAGGAAATTATGCAAATGATATAGTAAATAGATATTCAGGCATGTCTAAGCAGTTGCTGGAAGATATAGTCGGAAAAGAAATTATAGATATAGTAGATGATATAAAAGGGGTGCTAATTTCGGAGATAAAAAATTTTGATTTCTCAGTCTACAATGTATTGTGTCTTCATATAAGTTCTGCCATAGAAAGATTGAGAACGGGAAAAGCTATTGTAAATCCCAAACTTAAGATTATAAAAGTGAAATATAGCAAAGAGTTTAAAATGGCACTAAAAATAGTAAATATAATAAATATAAAATTAAAAACGAATTTCCCAGAGGATGAAGCTGGATTTATAGCTCTATATTTAAATAAATTTTTTAATAGTGAAAAAAGTATAAGTGAAAGTAAAGTTGGAGTTATTATAGTTACGCATGGAGAGGTATCAAAAGCTATGCTTGAAATTTCTAAGTCAATAATGGGAATAGAGCATGGAGAAGCTATAACCATGTCCTTGGACGAAAAATCCGAAAAAATATATATTTCAGAAAATTAGTTCAGAGTACATCAACTTTGGAATCAGTTTTTGATTCATTATTGGATTTAGAAAGAGCACTCCCAAGAAGCTTTATAAGTAATATCGTAAATTCTAATATAGAAGAAAAGGTTATAATTACTACATGTGTTACTGGAATAGGAACCGCATTAAAAATAAAGAAGATAATATCAGATAAACTTAGAAAAATAGAATGTAAAAATATAGAAATAATTCCATTAGGGCTTATTGAAGAATATGGAAGTTTATCTGATAAAATAAATAATATAAGACTCAGAAAAAAAGTTATAGCAATAGTAGGAACTGTAAATCCAGAAATTCCAGATATAAATTTTTTACCTAGATGGCACAACAAGCACATTTTACTATACCTAAAGGTACCTCAACTATTTCAAGCCTGGATTTAGGGGGGAATTTTTTTAAATTGGATAGTAGTTAATATATTTCAGATATTATAAAAGATGTAATTAATATGGAGGTGATACTATGAAAGTTATAACAGTTATTGGATCCGGACAAATGGCATCTGCGTTATCTTTTCCTGCAACTGAGAATGGAAATAAGGTCAGATTAGTTGGCAGTCCGTTAGATGTAGAGATAATAAATACAGCAAAATCTACAGGCTTTCATCCCACATTAAAGCATCAGCTGCCTAAGACAGGAATTGAATATTATCAAATTGGTGAGTTAAATAAGGCGTCGGATGGAGCAGATATTGTTGTATGTGGAGTTAGTAGTTTTGGGGTTAATTGGTTCGCAGACAATATAATACCTATCATACCTGAAAATATTCCTGTTCTTTCAATAACAAAAGGAATGATTGAAAAAGAGTATGGATCCTTGATTAGCTATCCACAATATTTTGAAAGTAAGCTCATTTGCAATAAAAAGCTTTCTATAAATGCCATAGGTGGTCCATGTACTAGTTACGAACTTGCTGATAAAGATCATTCTGTTGTTACATTTTGTGGAAAGAATATGGACATTCTTAGAATGCTTAAAAGTGTATTTGAGGCTCCATATTATCATATAAGTCTGTCTAGAGATTGTTATAGGTGTTGAGTGTGCAGTTGCACTTAAAAATGCCTATGCACTTGGAGTATCACTGGCTATTGGATTAGCTATTGAGCGTGATGGATCTGGAAAAGAACACTATAATTCACAAGCTGGACTTTTTGGACAAGGTATAAAAGAAATGAAACATCTTCTTGACTGTGTTTGGTGGACGTACTCGTAAAATTGGAATTTTACTTGGGCAGGGATTTTCCATGGAGGAAGCTATGAAAAAATTGCAAGGAGAGACTTTGGAATCAATAGTAATTGCTACCCGTACTGCACATGTCGTTTTGAATATGGCAAAAAAAGGAGCTGTCAAGCTTAATGATTTTCCACTTTTAATGCATATTGATAATGTCATAAATCATGGGTCTGCTGCAGGTGATATTCCATGGACTGATTTTGAGACGGAAATGATGTAGGGATCTGAAGGAGGGACGTATATGAAAGACTTATCAAATTTAGGTGTAGAAGAAATGCCGGGACTCAACTATAAGTGTTCATGTGTCAGAACTCATAGAGTGGAGATACAAAATATAGAGGTTGGCAGTGGTGTTATAGATAAAATATTGGAGATAATAAAGGACTACGAAGGTAGGAGAGTATTTATTGTAGAAGATATCCATACAATTGAAGTGGCGGGAAAAAGAGTTGAGAACTTGCTTGGGAAAAGGTTTAAAGTAAGCAAATACGTATTTAATGAAAAGAATCTGTTGCCAAATGAGTTCGCCCTTGGAAGACTTCTTATTGAAATACCAAGAGACACGGCAATTATTGTTGCAGTAGGTTCCGGTACCGTAAATGATATTTCTAGGTTTTTAGGCTATAAGGTAGGAATACCTTATCTGATAGTTGGAACAGCGCCTTCAATGAATGGTTATGCTTCAGTAGTTTCGCCTCTTATATGTGATAATATTAAGGTTACTTATGATGCAATATATCCCATGGCCGTCATAGCAGATATAGATATTATGAAAGAGGCGCCGATGCGGATGCTATGAATGGTGAGTATATTTGTGCTGAGATTGAGGACTTAGTTATGAATTCTGTAAAGAAATGTGAAGAAGCTGCAGCAGGTCTTGCAGGCAGAAAGGCAGAAACTGTGAAAAACATAACTGATGCACTTATTTTATCAGGAATTGCTATCGGAATGGTAGGGGCTTCAAGACCTGCATCAGGTTCCGAGCATCAGCTGGCCCATTGTTATGAAATGATTTTCATGAATAGAAAAGATGGGGGAAAGTGGCTTCATGGAAATACTATGGGGGTCGGTGTTGGGGTTGTAAGTTATGCATATAGATATATGAGAAATCTGGATATCAAAAGGATATTTCAAAAAGGAGACTACCTTCATCTTGATAAGAGTAAATGGATTCAGAATATAAGGTATGTATACACGAAAAGTGTAGAAAATATTATTGAATTTAAACAGGATAGTATTAATTTTGAGCCCGAAGAAAGAAAAATCCAGATGAAAAAGATACTTGAAAAGTGGAAGGATATAGATAAAATTTGTAATGTCAATGTTCCAGAACCGGAAAATATAATTAATATACTGAAAAGCTCTGTTGCCTTATGGAATCCCAGGGATATAGGAATAGACAGAGAACTCTTCATAAAAAGTTTCGTTGCTGCAAAAGATATGCGCAAGAGATATGGTATCTTCCAGTTGCTTGAAGATATAGGAAAGCTGGATGAGGCGGCCAGTTATGTGGCAGATGTTTATTACAACTGAATTAAATATTTCTGGATTAGGTATTTCTACTCCAGAAGTATTTTAAAATTGAAGGTTGATGGAGGGTGATAGATAAGTATGGATGATATGATGAAAACTATATTGAAGGAATTAAAATGTTTTATCCTTGATCTTGATGGCACTGTCTACCTTGGAAATAGAATACTGGACGGTTCTCTGAAATTTCTAGAAGAACTAAGAAAGGACAAAATTGAATTTAAGTTTTTTACAAACAATTCTTCAAAAAATTCGAAATTTTATGTAAATAAAATTAGAAAAATGGGATTTGATGTTACAGAGGATATGATACTCACTTCAAATCAGGTGATTATAGATTATATAAAGAAAAACATGTTTGGTAGAAAGATATTTCTTTTGGGCAATAAGTATCTGAAGGATGATTTTATAGAAGCAGGTATTGATTTAGTTACATATAATGCTGATATTGTTGCTGTGGGGTTTGATACTTCAATGGAGTATGAAAATGTAAGTAAAGCCTGCGATTTTGTAAGAAATGGTGCTGATTTTTTAGGTGTCAATCCTGATTTCAATTGTCCGGTGGAGCATGGATTTATTCCAGATTGCGGGTCAATATGTTCTATGATTACAGCTTCAACTGGGGTAAAACCGGAGTTTTTTGGTAAACCTTCCTATCATACATTGAAGTATATTCTTGACAATACTAGATTTGACGAGGATGAAATTGCATTTGTAGGAGACAGGCTTTATACAGATATAGCTATTGGAAGAGGCAATAATTCTGTAACTATTCTTGTTTTATCGGGTGAAGCAAAGCTTGACGACATAGCTAAATCAGATATACAACCAACACTTATTTTTAACTCACTGGGTGATGTAGGAAAAATATTAATAGAGATTTATCAATAGTGTTGTTGATATAGATGCAAATGTAATTGAAATAGAGACTAAGGTGAAACCAACCAGTGAATTTTTGATGCATGCTGCAGTGTATAAGACGAGAAGAAATGTATATTCTGTAGTTCATACTCATTCAAAGTTTGCTACAGCTTTTGCCGTAATAGGTAAACCGATACCATCAATAGTTTATGAATGTGTAAATTTAAAGGATGGGATAGTACCTGTGGCAGCATATGGTACACCTGGTACAACCGAACTTTCGAGTAGTGTCATAAGGCCGATTAAGAGAGCAGATGCACTGCTTTTGGAAAGCCATGGAGTCCTGACCGTAGGTGAAAATCCAAGGGGAGCATTCCTGAAAGCGTGTTATGTAGCGGAACTTGCCGAGATATATTATAGAGCTCTAATGATAAATGGAGGAAAAGAACCTAAAGTGATTTCTGTTGAAGAAATTCAAAAGTAGAAATATCCATCTCAAATAAAGTTGAATAAGTAGAATGCTGTAATTTATGAATGTAGTTGAACATTTTCACATTAAAGCAATAGGATTGTGTGGATCTGATATAAGAACTATTATTTTTGGCCATTATAAAGTGAAATATCCTCAAATAATTGGTCATGAAATTAGTGGGCAAGTTGTTCAGATAGGAAGAAATGTAAAGAAATTTAAAAATGGGGATAAGTTATTTATTTCACCTGTAGTACCATGCCATGATTGTAAACCTTGTAGAATGGGATTGGATGGATTATGTGACAATCTAGGTCTTATTGGTACAAACATACAAGGGGATTATGCAGAATATATGCTTCTTACTGAAGAAATAATAAATAAAGGATTGGCATTAGTTATTCCTAAAGATATTTCATATGAAGAAGCCGTTATGACTGAACCACTATCATCTGTATATGCCTGCCAGGAAAATATAAATGTAACTCTTGGTGATACTGTAGTCGTTATTGGTCTGGGACCGATAGGTAGTCTGCATACTGAACTTGCCAAAATAAAAGGAGCTAAAACTGTAATAGCAATTGAACAATCAGAAAGCAGGCTTGATAGGTCGAAACAATTTGGAGCTGATTACTTTATAAATTCAAGTAAAGAAGATTCTATTGCCAGGGTTAGAGAAATAACAGGTGGATGGGGTGCAGAAAAAGTAATAGTAGCTTGTCCATCAACCGATGCTCAAAAACAGGCTGTATCAATGGCATGTAAAACGGGGACCGTGGTGTTTTTGGAGGAGTTCCAAAAGGTAGACTAACTGATATTGATACGAATATTGTACATTATAATCAATTGTTATTATGTGGACACTCCGGGTATAGTAATTTGCAAGTTAGCAAGGCTTTTTCACTTATAACTTCCCACAGATTGAAGGCAAGAAGGTACGTGACTCATGAACTGCCGTTGGAAGATATAAGGAAAGCAATAGATCTTACAAGATCAGGTGAAGCAATAAAAGTAATATTAAAACCATAAATATTTTGTCTTTATAGATTATTAATAAATTGTAAATAAATATAAAAAACACCTCTAAATAGAAATAACTATTGTAACATAATATATAAGGGGTGTTTTTTATGTCTAAAATTCTTTTGAGTATAGACTGGGATTATTTTATCCCTATAAGTGAAAAGTGGAGTGGATCTTATATTGAAAACAAAAGGAATATTATGCTCATATGGTATAAGAGATACTTTGAAAATAAAAGGAATGGAAACGATATAGAAAGATCTATAAGGATAGGTAATGAATTATATAGTTTTATTGGCAATATGAGAAAATATTTTAAATTTAGTAAAAGTGCTAGGATGTATGTCAGTGATTCACATAAGTTTTCTTATGATATAGCTTTGAAGAACAAATGTGAAAGCGTTATTAATATTGATGCGCATTCGGATTTGGGATATGGTGGCATTAAATCTCTTGAATTTGAAGTTAATTGTGCAAATTGGCTTGGAAAGTTATTAAAAAATAATATCATAAAAAATGCAAATGTAGTTTATAGTCCATATACAAGGGAGTATAAAGAAGAGTTTTCCGAAATAAATAACAATTTTAATATAGATTATCCAAAATTGGAATACATATTAGAATATGTATCAAATATAAAAATAGATACAATTCATGTATGCAGATCTGGAAGTTGGACACCGCCGTGGCTTGATGATTTTTTTAATAAATTTATACATTTATTTAATATACCATATAAAATTATAGATTGTTCTTTGAGAAGCTGGCATCCGGAAAAACTTACTTTGGCTGATAGAATTTATATGTGTATTTAATTGGATTACCAATGTATGATATAATTTTTATTAAGTAGATTATAAAAACAGGTGATTAAAATGAAGATAGCAATTATTTCAGATATACATGGAAATTTGGAAGCATTGAAGAAGGGACTTGATGATATAGAAGACAGAAAGGTTGACAGTATAATATGTCTTGGAGATCTTGTTGGATATGGTCCCTATCCTAATGAAGTTGTTGAACTTATACGAGAAAAGCATATATTGAATATACTTGGAAATTATGATGCTGCAGTTTTAGAGGGAAAGTTCAATTATATAAGGGACAATGAGGCCAATAAATTTTGCATGCCCTGGGCGGCAAAACAATTGAAAGTTGAAAATAGAGAATATCTGGCATCTGTACCAAGACAGCTGATCGTTGAATTCAATGATAAAAAATTTAGATTTGTTCATGGAAGTACTAGAGCTATAAATGAGTATCTAACAGAAGGATCAAGACAGGCTGAAGAGGTAATGAAAAATTTGAATGAAGATGTTTTAATCTGTGCGCATACTCATATACCATATGAAAAAAATTATGGCTCAAAAATACTTTTAAACGATGGAAGCATAGGAAAACCCAAAATAGGAAGGCCTAATGGAACTTATATGCTTGTTGATATATCTAAAAATAAAGTAAATAGCGAAATTATAGAATTTGCTTATGACTACAAAAAAACTGTAGATGTTATGGAGAAGAAGGGTATATACCATTCATGTATAGATAATATAAGAACCGGAATTGAATAATATAATTTCTAAAAAAATTGAGCTATCAAATTGATAACTCTAAATTTTGTTTAGTATTAACATATATATTGGAATTATAAATATAGATGCTATAGTAGTTATGGTTATTACAACGGCGGCAAAGGAGTGGTCTGCATTATATGACTTTGCTATTATTGAGGAATTGGTCATAACCGGCATAGCAGCTTGTATTACAAAAACATCTCTCATGAGTGTTGGTATAGGAATTAAAAGGCATAACAAAAATATTAAAGTAGGTGAGATTATAAATCTTCCAATAGCTATTCCAATTATTTCCCTACATATTTTAAAAGCACTTTTATTTACGGAATAAATTGTTATTCCTATAAATATCATTGATAAGGGTGTTGATATGTTGCCTAGATATTTGCATGTATTTATTAGAGGTTCAGGCAACTTAATGCCAAATAGTATAAATACAATACTTGTGATGTAACCTATAAGAGGTGGAGACAATATTTTTTTTAAAGTCTTTACAGAAAAAAATCGGGATTTTGTTTTACTCCCGTCCTTACTTATTTCATATACACCGAGGGTCCAAAAAAATATTGTATTAGCTACATAATATAAGAGTACATAAGGTACACTTTTTTGACCAAATAGCGCCAGATTCACAGGAAGTCCCATGAATATTGTATTCGAGTTAAAAAATAGGGATATGAATAGACCTTCTCTTTTTTTATTTATGTGCATTATCTTTGAAAGAATAAAACCTAGTATATATAAAATAAATATAGAGAGCAATGGAACTGTTAGACCTTTTAAAGAGCTAATAAGTTGTTCCCTATTAAAGTTTTCCATCATTATACTAAATAGAAGCGGTGGAAGAGAAATTTTAATTACAATTTTTACTATTAGATCTGATGAATTTTCATTGAACCATTTTTTATAAGCGAGAATATAGCCTATAACTATTATTATTGCTATACTGAATACATTTCCTATTGATGTAAAAAACATTTTATTTCTCCTTTTACAGTGCAGTTGAAAATATAGCACTTCCAATGATGGAAGCGCTAATTACTAATCTATTTTATTATTTAGCTGATAAACAGTCAAATACATCTTCAATAGTATTTACAGGCCATGTAGGCTTTTTACCATTTAATACCTCGGCTATACCCATGGCAGAATGAAGAGACATTCTAGCAATAGTTTCAGTTGTAAAAGCTGCTGTATGTGGACTTACAATTACATTTTCAAAATCAAATAGAGGATTATCTTTTGCAGGTATCTCACCTTCAAATACATCTATTGCAGCTCCTGCAATTTTTTTGCTTGAGATAGCATTTATTAATGCATCGCTGTCAACAACTTCACCACGAGCAGTATTTATAAGGAAAGCCTTAGGCTTCATAAGATCGAATTCCCTTTTCCCGAGCAATTTTTTTGTCTTATCTGTAAGAGGCACATGCAAACTTACAAAGTCTGAATTTTCAAGTACGTAATCTATATTTGAGGTAACTTCTACATTGTCCATTGGAAATACATTTTTAATATTTCTTTTGAATCCAATTACTTTCATTCCAAGACCTTTTGAAGCTTTTTTAGCTACGAGACTTCCTATGTTGCCCATACCTATAATTCCAAGCGTTTTTCCTTCGAGATCCATTCCAAGAACTTGTCTTATCTGAAAATTTCCACGTCTAAGCTCCTTATCATAGAGCAATAAATTTTTTGAAAGGGAAATAATAAGACCTATCGTATATTCGGCTACCGAATTTTTATTTGATTCAGGTGCATTTGTAACTTGTACACCATATTTTGTTGCTGCATCTACATCTATAACATCTACTCCGACACCGTGCATTGATATAGCCTTGAGATTTTTAGCTGACTTTATGACATTTTCAGTAATCTTTGCATTACGTGTCAATACGGCATCACAATCTTTAATCTCTTTTATAAGTGTTTCTTCTGATATGTCTGGAGCTATTTTTATTTCGCAGCCATGTTCCTTGAGATAATTTTTGCCCTTAACATTTATGTCCTCTGTAATTAGAACTTTATAATTCATTATAAAACACTCCTTTTAAAAATTAGTTTTTATCCAGTTTTCAATTCTATTTAGACCTTCTTCTAAGTTTTTGATTTTATCTGAATAGGACAATCTCATATAACCTTCACCCTTCTCTCCAAAAGCATCTCCAGGTACAACAGCTACGCCGGCCTCTTTTAAAAGTCTCAGGCAAAACTCATTGCTTTTTAGTCCAAATTTCTTAATGGAAGGGAATATGTAGAAAGCACCTTTAGGCATTACAACATCAAGACCCATATTTATTAATCTTTGATAAATATAATCTCTTCTTCTTATAAATTCATCTCGCATGTTGCATATATCCTGTCTGCACTCCTTAAGACCGGTAAGAGCTCCCCATTGGCAGATTGAAGGTGCACAGGAAACATTGTAAGAATGAACTTTTATCATGGCTTTTAATATTTCCTGATTTGCACAAGCATAACCTATACGCAAACCAGTCATTGAAAACATCTTTGAAAATCCACTTACCAATATGAATTTATCTTTAATATCTGAATGCTGAATAGGAGTATAATATTTGTCAAAGCAAAGTTCACAGTAGATCTCATCGCTTATGGCGATAATATCGTTGTTCTTTATGATATTATAGATGCTTTCCATATCCTCTCTATTTAATATGGCTCCAGTAGGGTTTGATGGAAATGAAAGTACAAGTACTTTTGGTTTATATTTTTTTATTTTACTTTCCAAATCTTTAATATTGATAGAGAAGTCCTCGTTAAATTCATAATAAACTGAACTAGCACTACATAAGCTTACAATAGACTTATATGAAGGAAAACCCGGATTTGGAATTAATACTGTATCACCAGCGTTAACTACTGCTTTAAAAGCACATAGCAATCCTTCAGCACAGCCCACAGTAAGGCATATATCATCAGATGAATATTTAATTTCCTTTTCAGCTAGATAACTGCTTATTTCTTTTCTCAATTCTATTATCCCTAAATTAGATGTATAACCTGTTTTACATGAATCAAGAGCATTCTTTATAGATTGTCTGATTTTTTGTGGAACCTCAAAATCCGGTTCACCAAAAATAAAAGATATAGCTTCAGGGTAATCTTGAACTGCATTATAAAATTTTCTTATACCTGAAATTTCAATATTTTGAACATCTCTTGATATTATGTCTTCCATAAAATTTTCCTCCTATATTGTAAAATTTTGCATGATTACTTGTAAAATATGAATTAATTATTTCACTATTTGATATAATTAGTTATTTTTGATAATTAATTATATGTTAAAAAATTATCAATACATAAATAATATAAATTGTTTGTATTGATTTAATTATCTAAAACTATATAAATATAAAGTAATAAATTAAACTTTATATTTGTGAATTATAATAATGTCAATTTTTTATAATCCAAATAATAAATTAATAATAATTTCAAAGTTTTATTTTATATTTATTATAATTTATTTTTAAATTTTGAACAATCAACAATATGTATGTAATTAAAGATAATTAATATACATTATGTACATGTAAAAAATTACATTATAAAATAGTAATATTAACTATATATAAAAACAACCTGAACTATAAAATAATATATAATGTATCTCATGTGATTTAAGATAAGCAGACTATATAAGAGATATTGCCAATAAAATACTTATATACAGAAAAAATATATTTTGTATATTTAATAATTTTTTCACTAAATTATTGATTAAATTAAAATAATATGATATATTACTACTAAATTAATAATTTGATTTATAAAATCATTCAAAATTCATATTATTCAAAATTAAAACTATTTTAAATATACTAAGGAGGATTTTTCAATGAAAGTAGTTATTGTCGGTGGAGGTTGGTCAGGATGTGCAGCAGCTGTATGTGCTAGAAAAGGTGGAGCAAAAGTTATACTTGTTGAAAGAACAGATATGCTTTTAGGTACGGGTTTAGTTGGGGGGATAATGAGAAATAATGGCCGTTATACTGCAACTGAAGAGCTGATTGCTATGGGGGGTGGAGAAATATTTAAAATTATTGATAAAAATTCAAGACACAAGAATATAAATTTTCCGGGACACCAACATGCTAATCTATATGATATAGGAACAACCCCTGGTGCTATAATGAAGCAGCTTAAAAAAATGGGTATAGATATAGTATTTAAGTCAAGAATAGTGAAGGCCAATGTAGAAAATGGCTCTATAAAGAGTATTCAAGATTCAGAAGGAAATGTCTACAATGGGGATGTATTTATAGATACGACGGGAACTGCTGGCCCAATGAACAACTGCAGCAAATATGGAAATGGATGTGCTATGTGTATATTAAGATGTCCTAGTTTTGGGGGAAGAGTAAGTTTAACCGGACTTACTGGTACAAAAGAGTACATAGGTAAAAAACCTAATGGACAGATTGGTGCTATGAGTGGTTCGTGTAAATTGTATAAGGAATCATTATCCCCTGAAATAGTAAAAGAACTTGATACCAAAGGTGTAGCAATTGTACCTATACCGGATGAGCTTATAGAAGATCATCTTGACATAAAAGCTTGTCAGCAATATGCCTTAAAGGAGTTCAAGAAAAATATAGTTCTTTTAGATACAGGACATGCTAAATTGATGACACCATTTTATGATATTGAAAAATTAAGGCGTATACCAGGCTTTGAAAATGCCAGATATGAAGATCCATATGCCGGAGGAAAAGGGAATTCAATGAGATTTTTTGCTATGGCACCAAGAGATAATGCACTTAAAGTAGAGGGTATAAATAATCTGTTCTGTGCAGGTGAAAAGGCTGGATTACTTGTTGGACATACTGAGGCTATAGTGACGGGAACACTTGCAGGCTTTAATAGTGTAAAATTCTGCAATGGAGAAAAATTATTGGAAATACCCAATGAATTGGCAATAGGAGAAGCTATTGACTATGTAAGGGAACAAATGAAAACTGAAGAAGGGCTTGCAAAGAAGTACACTTTTTCAGGTTCAGTACTTTTTGATAGAATGAAAAACTTAGGATTGTATTCAACTGATATAGAAGAAATCAATAATAAAGTTGAAAAATTAGGCTTGAAAGATATTTTTTCTTATTCTAAGGAATCTAATAAGCTAAAGGTTAAATTATAAAAATAGATTTTAAAAGTAAATGGGCAGAAATCTGGAACACATCAATATTAGATCTATACAGCTTGGGGTATTGTGATGATTCTACAATTTGCCCATTTATGAATATATAAAACAGTAATTGTAAAATGGAGGTAATAATAATGGTAGCTTTAAGTGCAGTACATTATGTTTATATAATAATGACAATTGTCATTATTATAACATTATTTTTAAAAAAGGAAATAGTCTTACCCTGTATCATTGGAACATTTTTGATAGGAATTTTCTATTCACATAATTTATTAAAATCAATACAGATTATGTATAATTCTGTAGTTACGTCAGCTACGGAACTCCTGGGAATTATAGTTGTAATATCATTGGTTGTAGCAATGTCAAGATCATTAGGTGATATAGGTGCAGATGAACTTATGATGAGACCTATAAGAAAAGTTATTAAAGGTAAAAAAATGGCCTATTTTGTAGTAGGAATTGTAATGCTCATTGTATCTTGGTTTATTTGGCCTTCACCTGCCGTTGCTCTTGTTGGAGCATTACTTTTACCAGCGGCCATCGAAGTAGGACTGCCGGCTATATGGGCTGCTGTAGCAATGAATTTATTTGGACATGGAATGGGATTATCTTCAGACTTTTTCATACAGGGAGCGCCTTCAATCACAGGTAAAGCAGCTGGTATCAGCACTCTTAGTGTTATGAAAGCTACCGTGCCATTATGGGCTACCATGGCTATAGTAACGGTGACAGTATCATATGTCATGATGGTTAAAGACCTTAAGAAGAACAATATATCAGAAAATTCCGAAAAGAAGAAAAATTTTGATGAGGCTGCATTAACTCAGGAAGTTAAATCCTTACCAGGGGCAAAATTTATTGCCATAGTAACTCCATTGGCTTTTTTAATTGATGTAATTTTAATGCTTAAGTACAAAATAGTTGGTGGAGATGCAACTGCACTCGTAGGTGGAACTGCAATAATAATAATGAGTGTAGTATGTGTTATGCACAATGAGATGTCTGAGTCTTTAGAAAAAATAACTAATAATGTAAAAGAAGGCTTTATCTTTGGTATAAAGATATTTGCTCCTGTAATTGTGATAGCGGCATTCTTTTTTATGGGAAGTGAAGATATCGCAAAAAAGGTATTGGGACCAAATGCAACAGGGCTTTTAAGTGATATAGGAATATATTTATCTGGTATAATACCAATGTCGAAAGTACCTATAGCTTTTATGCAAGCTATAATAGGTGGCATAACTGGATTGGATGGATCGGGATTTTCAGGACTTCCTCTTGTTGGAGCACTGGCTCAGACCTTCTCAACGGCTGCAAATGTAAATAAAGAAGTTCTTGCTGCACTAGGGCAGATTGCGACTGTATGGGTTGGTGGTGGAACTATAATTCCATGGGGTGTTATACCTGTAGCTGCAATCTGCAATGTAAAGCCTACTGAATTAGCTAGAAAAAATTTAATACCTGTACTGTCAGGACTTTTAGCTACCGTTATAGTGGCAATATTGATAATGTAGAATATTAAAAGAAGCTAATGCTAGTCGTTGTTTTAATAAACAAAGCATTAGCTTTTGTATTTGTTTTTATATGGCCTTTCTTTTTATAGTTATCAATCTTGAGAGTGAAAGCATAATTGCCAATATGCAAAGAGCCGCTGAAGTCAAATATATAAATTTCATTGCATATACGAAGACATCAGGTCTTGATGATACGAAATTAGTAACTTTGTAACCTATTTTTGAACTCATCCGGTTATACAGTAAAACTACTGCAAAAGCCGTTCCAAATACCATTCCGACATTTCTAACCAGAGCATTTATACTGCCAGCTATGCCAAGCTTATCTTTGGGAGACAAGGACATGATCAATGAATTATTTGGAGATTGAAAGAGACCATTTCCTATGCCTAATATAGCAACCCCCGATATTATATGAAAATAAGTGGAATTTGAATTTAATGAAGACAGTATTAGAAGCCCTATAACAGTGCAAGATAATCCTAGGAATGTGGGAATTTCCCCACCTATTTTATCAGATATATAGCCGCTCAATGGTGCAAATATTCCAGCGAATATCGGGAATACTACCATAAAAAGACCTGATTGGGCAGGTGATATCTTTATCAAGTATTGTAGGTAAAATGGATAAATTATATTGTGGGAAAATATTATTGTGAAAGATATAAAAGCACATAATAAACTTACACTGAATAACTTGTTTTGAAACATGGGAAATTCCATCAAAGGTTGTCTAAGCTTTTTCTCTACAAAATAAAATACTATTATGCATAAAACTGCAATAGTAAAAGAAGATATTATGTAAATATTACTCCATCCAAGTTTTTCTCCACTGGAAAGTGCCCAGAAAATACATACAATAGATATCATAAATAAAAAAGATCCGACCAAATCAAAATCTTTTAGATTGCCGTTTTTATTGTCTTCCGGTAATATTTTTATACCAGCTAGAAATGCAATTATTCCAATTGGTATATTTATAATAAATATAGACTGCCAGTTAAAAAATTGTACTAAAAAACCACCAATTGGCGGACCAAGCATGGTTCCTATGGCAACTGTGGATCCAGACAACCCAAGAGCTTTTCCTCTTTCATTGGGTAAGAATGTTTCAGCTATTATTCCCTGATTTGAGGACATTATCATGGCTGCTCCTATGGCCTGAATTATTCTTGAGATTATGAGAAATTGAATTGTATTGGACAATGCACATAGAAGGGAACCGAATGAAAATATCATAAATCCTCTATGAAATACTTTGCATTTGCCTATCAGATCACCTATTCTGCCAAATATAAGAATTAGTGCTGATATCACAATCAAATAGCTTGTTACAACCCATTGTATGGCGTCTATGCCAACAGACAATTTACTTGCCATATCAGGCAGAGCTACATTTACTATGCTTGCATCTATAGTTGCTACGAGAGGCCCCATTAATACTACAATTAGTATCTTTAATTTGTCTTTTTTTTCTTTCATGCAAAATTTAACCTCTTTCCTGTGTGAATTCGATACAGTACATTTTAATTTAAATATTTTTGTGTGTCAAACTAAATCTAGAGTTAAATATTGATGTATAATAACGTTATGTTGTAGATTATTTATCTTAAATTTTTAAATTATGTACAATATGTATAATCATATTATGTATTTAAGTACATACAGTAAATTGTTTATAGAATATAAACACATTATAATAATATTTAACTAGATAAATTGATAAATTAATAATTTTGTAAGTGAAAATTTAAAATTTTATTATGGAAATGAATCGATTGGGAAAATTATAGATATTAGAGACATATTATACAAAAGGTATTATGCCTTAAAATAGATGATATAATAAATATAGAGGGAAGTGCAGGTCCGTTATTGACTTGAAGGATATGAGATGAATTTTAACTAAATAGGGAGGAATATTATTGGCTTTTCTCATTAGAAACATAATAGAATTTAATTTACTTGAGGGAGCAAGAATAGTAGCAGGGGACAAAGGGATCGACAATGAGGTCCTATGGGTTAATTTGATGGAGATACTTGATGCTCTGGATTCGCTTCAGAAGGGAGAATTACTTGTTACAACAGGATATAATATTGACAATGAAGATCAATACAAGGATATAATATTAAGACTTAAAAATAAGGGACTTTGTGGTATGGCTATACAACCTGGATATTATATAGACAAAATTCCGGAATACATTAAGGATTCTGCAAATAAATATGATTTCCCAATAATAGAACTTCCATCAAATCTTACTTTTTCACATATTATGCATGTATTACTGGAAAATATAAATCTCCAGTCAAATGCTAACAATGATTCTGATTTTATAAATCTTAGAAACAAGCTTACTCACATTGTAAATAGCGGTCCATATAATTATATAACTAGAATGCTGGAAATAAAAGGTGAATCAAAAGTATATTTTTTTATGATTTCAGTAAACTATATGGATGATAACGAATCAAAAAACAGCATATTATTAAAGGGCATTGATAAAATAAAGAGCTACTTAGTCAGTAAAAGCGAAGAAGTAAAGATGGAATGGTTTGGAGAAAAAGTATTATTTATTGTGTTACTAAAAAGAGGAATCTTATTTCAGGATATAAATTTTGATATTTCTAAGATATTAAATTCTATATCTGAAGAGCTTAAAATAAATTTTCTCGTAGGTGTAAGTGAGCTTAAAAATATTGATTATATGATGGATGTTTTTGATAATACAATGTCAAGTCAACAGACTTTAAATAAGATTGGAGCAAAAAAGGGAATTTGTGCTTTTGAAAATATAAAACTTTTTAAACTGTTTGAAATAATGCATTATAGTAATTACTCAGTTAAATTTGCTCAAAATATTTTAAAGCCTATTATAGATTATGATGAAGCTCACAAAAGTTCCTATTTAGAAACTTTAAAACTCTATCTTGTAAATGAGTGTAATATAACAAATACTGCAAATAAGCTTTTCATACACAGACATACACTTAAAAATAGATTAAATAAAATAAGTAAATTATGTAATGTGGATTTTAGAGACTATTATTCACGAATTGGTTTTTCTATAGCTATATTTATTCATGATTATTTTATTGGATAAACAATAATTCAATTAACTCGTCGAATAATGACGAGTTAAAAATTAAATGATGTGGTGGATATGATAGAAAATTTTACTGTAAAAAATTTATATGGGAAAAATATAAGGGGAATTATAAACAAGCCGGAATGCAGTGAAAAAGTTCCATGCATCATATATTGTCATGGACTTTCAGGAAATAGAATGGAGCATAATTTTATGTTCGTGAAAATAGAAAGAAGCCTGGAAAAATTTAATATAGCATCCGTACGATTTGATTTTACTGGAAGTGGGGAAAGTGATGGAGATTTTAAGAATATGACTTTATCCAGTGAAATTGAAGATTGTGAAAATGCACTTGAATTTGTCAAGAAGCTTGATTATATAGATCAGAACAATATAAATATTCTTGGATTTAGTATGGGAGCAGTTGTTTCACTTGTTTTATGCAGTAAACATCGTAAAGAAATAAGAAATGCCATATTTGTAAGTCCTGCAATAAATTTGTATGATATATTTATACATGAGATAAGAGGAGAGAAACTTCAAAAATTTATGGAATGTGGTTTGTTTGATGTTGATGGCAAGGTGATAGAAAAAACTGTGGTAGATGATATATTCAGCTATAATTTTTATGAATGTGCAAAGAATGTCTGTCAAAATACACTTATAGTACATGGAGATGAAGATAAATCAGTACCACCAGTCTATTCTATAATTTTAGAAGATATAATTTCAGGAAAAACTCTACTTAAATTTGTTAAGGGTTCCGATCATTGCTATGACAGCCCTGAGTATTTGAATAGTCTCATAAATTATATAAGATGGTTTGCGGAAAGATTTATAATATGATATTTTCCAATCTTTCTATTCTTGTACGAGCAGGTGTTCTTTTAAATTATTTTAATTTACGTTGATATTTAGATGAAACTTGCTTGAATATTGTGTCCTATCTTTTCCAAATTGAAGTTCTTCTAGATTTATTGTTGTACTTCCAGAATTTATAGCCTCAATGAGCCAGGACCTTTTTATATTGCTTCCTATTATATTTGATGGAGATGTGTTGATATTTATATCATATATTGTTTTTAATATACTGGTATTTAAATTCTGTCTGAATATCCAGTAATAAGCCCCATCAACATGTTCTGTCAAAGACAGCTGTATTTTATCTCCTTTTTTTATGTTTATGGTTTCATTATTGTTGTCTTCATTTAATTTCAGAGCATCTACTTTGATTGTAAAAGGCAGGCATGTGTTGCTGGATAATTGCTTCCCCAAGGTTGATTTTACATTTTTGGTTATATAAAGGAAGTACTCGGTATAGGGTGAATAATTGGCGGTAGGAGATACAGCTACAGTATCATTTTGGCATTTTAAGTTTGTGTCTATTATGTCGCTATCATTGTTCATTATATAGATTGACGAATCTTTTAAAGAAGAGCTGTCAATTGGATCTGAAAATTTGATAGACCAGGTTTTATCAGTTGATACATCTTCCTTTTCTGCCATTATAAATGTATTGTTAATACCTATTTTTGTAGAACTGGTTTCTTTTATATTACCGTATGATGCAGATGCGGTATTTGATGTTGTGAGTAATAGAAAAGATATAAAAGCATATGAAGTAAAAAATAAATTTATTTAAGTTTTTCATATGAATTGAGGACCCTCCCTTAATATAATAATACAGAATATTTTGGTTTGCTGATTTTAGTGATTTTAAAGTATTTTGAATTTGTTGTTATAAGTGATAAACATGAATACATGATTTCTAATAAATATTCTCTAGTAATGTTCATAAATCCTTTCAAAATTAAAAAAATTGAATACATGATCTATTAATTGGAGCTGATAAAGTATGAGATTGAATATAAATTTAGGGTTTAAGGAAAAGTTAAGTTTGCCTATACATTACAATAATACACTTCAGGCGGTTATATTAGATTGGCTTGGAGATGAAAATTATCAAAAATTTATACATGACTGTGGATATAAGATTGGAAAAAGAAAGTATAAGTTGTTTACATTTTCTAAGATATATGGGAAATTTAAAATAAACAGGGAAAGAAAAACTATAGATTTTTTTGACAATGCACATTTTACTATTTCATCTTTAGAAAATAAGTTTTTAAGTTACCTGGCATTAAATGTTATATAAAAGGATAATTTTAGGTTTGGAAATAATATAGTGGAAGTAGATTCAATTGAGACTGTACATAATAGGATTTCTGAAAGAGAAGAAGTTTACACAAAGTCTCCCATAGTTATGTACAGTACTTTCAAAAATTATGCGGGAAATAAAACTTACTATTATAATCCTCTAGAACATGAATTTAGTGAACTTATAAGAAAAAATTTAATACATAAATATGAAGCTTATTATGATAAGCTGCCCATAAAATATGATTTTTCCATAAGTCCTCTTAACAGAAAAAAGCTAAAGGAAAGAGTAGTTATTTATAAGGATTATGTTATAAAAGGATGGGATGGAGAATTTTTAGTTGAAGGTTCAAAGGAACTTATGGATATAGCTTATAATGCTGGAATTGGGTCAAAAAATTCTCAAGGTTTTGGATGCGTTGAAATAAAGAAGTAAGCTATTCTCTGACAGTTTACTCCTTGGGATTATAAATAAAACATAAGTAAATTACTATGCAGAGAATTTTCTTATGTTTTTATATAATTATTCTTAAAAATATTGTAGACATATTTTCCAACTTAATTTATGAATGAAGATAGCGAAAACCGTTGGTTTACAACATTTTATGTTGCTTTTTTATATTGATTTCGGAAAACTAAAAATGACTGGAAAATTTTTGGATAAACTCTTTATTTATGCGATTTTAAGGCATATAATAAAAATAAGGAATGGTTATTTTTCATAGTTGAACCTTAACATGAGATGTATTTAAATCTAAAGTATGGCAGTGGCTCCTGGATACAATAAACAAGTTGAACCTTAACATGAGATGTATTTAAATGTAAACACCTATTTCCTTGAATTACGGACGCAAGATGCTAAACCTTAAGATGAGATTGGTTAAAAATGTTTTAAAACTTGTATTAAATTTTTTTGTCGTCGACCCTGAATAGAGTAAAAATTACCGGGGGTCGACAATTTTTATGCTTTCAGTTAATTTGTGATCTGAGATTGGTTTTTGAAATTCTTCCATAGATTTTTCTGGATATTGCAATTTTGTACGAGCTGATGTATTCTATATTCGATGGGATTTTAGGATACCTATGAAGACGAGGGAGGAATACAGTTCGCTTTGTAGAGTCCTTTTGTTATTATCAATGGCTACCTGAACAGTATTTTTATTATCTGAAAGCTGATGAATATCCCATAAAAGTATAGAAAAAAATACCATCAAATCACATCTATAATAGTATTCCTTTTAGTCTCTTTTTTCTAAAATGTACTTGACTTAGGGTAAATTTTATTTGACTGGCTCTTCTTTTTATTTATCGTTTAATTGTCTTAATACCTGTTGTGGTACCGTTCCTTCTTTTACCCATTTATCTCTTTCCTCTTTAAATTGTTTAATTACATCTGGCTTGAACTCTATATTTATTATGTCTCTAATGTCAGTAATTCTTAAAGCTACCATAATGCTGATTATATGATCTAATGAAATTTTTGACTTCCTACAGCTTGCTATATCTGAAATTGTCATGTTTCTTATACTAGAAATATTTGCCAATCTTTGATAATCAAGTCCTCTTTCTGCTATCAACACATCTAAATTTGAGGTTACGAGAACATCTCCTCCATTCTCGATATTCTTTTTTACTTCATCCGAAGTAGTTGAAAGATATAAGTTTTTTATGTTTTTTCTTGCCATAATTAATTCTCTCCTTTTATTCATTTTCAGTTTACTGCTTTTACAAAATTGCATTTTTACAATAGTAACATAAAAATATCACAAAATCAATATTTTTGTTTTTAGAGTATCTAGTTAGGAATTGAAACTCAAAGTTTGAAAAGATATATTTAGTTAATCCTGCGCTGTTTTTTAGATGAGCCGCTTGAATCTGAACATAAAATATTATTTTAAGTTTTTAAATATGGAAGCTTAGAGTTCAAATATTAGACTCGATAAATTTGTAATAAATTGAAAAAAAGGCCTTATTTTGAAAAATAATTTAATTATAGGGTAAGCTCATAAAGACGATATTAATATAATGATTGAGTTGTTGAGAGAACTTTTTTTAATTGAGGAGAATTTTGTTTTTGATAATGGGAAACAAAAGCAGGGATTGGAAATGATGCTGGAAGATTTAAATAACAGGCGCATATTTGTGGCAGATTTAGATGGCAGAGTTGTAGGGATGATTTCAGGACAAATTTTGATCTCCACAGCTGAAAGAGCAGCATCTGTTTTAGTAGAAGATGTAGTAGTTAACAGAGTGTTTATACAAGGCAAGGTTATTGGAAGAGAACTTCTTTTGAACATACAAAATTGGGCAATTTTGAAGAAAGCAAAGAGGATGCAGCTTTTGGCTGATAAACATAATACTCATGCTGTTGAGTTTTATAGATATTTTAAGTTTGATAATACAAAACTTATATGTCTTTTAAAAAAAATATGATTTGCAGATATTTTAATTCAGAAAAGTATTTGAATGTATAAAATAACGAGTCAAACATTTAATAGATGGATCTGCCTATATATAGGATATAGGACAGATCATATTTTTTAAAACAGTAGTAATTATTTAAATGTTCAATTGCTTCTTGTATTTGGAAATAATAAAAATAAAAATCAGGGTTGCTGCTGCATTGCAAAATAAAATTACAATACCCATGGGAATAGATGTATTTTCTCCAGCTATTCCAACCAGAGGAGAAGCTAATGCACCCAATGCAAATGGCATGAATCCCAGTAGAGAAGAAGCACTGCCGGCCTCATCCCCTTTGGGTTCCATTGCCAGTGAACCTGTAGTTGTTGTAATGGTACCGACGGAGGATATTACGATAAAAAGTGGAATTAGTATGGAAATTAATGGACCATTTATGATTGTCATACCAAACAGCACCAAACTTCCTAAAAGAGAAATAAACAATCCTCCGCCCAAGATTTTATTGAGGGGGAATTTTTTTGCAAGATGTCCTGTGACCTGAGTCATAGTGACAATTCCCAGTCCATTAATGGCAAAACATAAGCTGAATTGCTGGGCAGATAGACCGTAAATATCTTGAATGACAAATGGTGATGCCGAAATGTATCCGAACATTCCAGCTAGAATAAAGCCCTGAATAAAAGTGTATCCTATAAAAATCTCATCTTTAAAAAGATGAATTAATCCTACAAAGTTATTTCTCAAATTTCCAATTGAACGCATATTTATCGATAAACTTTCTTTTATACCTGCCCATACCATTATACATAATAAAAGGCCTAAAATTGCGAGTATGTAAAATATACCTTGCCAATTAACAAATTTAAGAAGCTGTGCACCTAGCACAGGTGAGATTATGGGTGCGATTCCGTTTACCAACATGAGCATTGAAAAAAATTGTACTAAAAGTTTTCCAGAATAAATATCTCTTGCCATGGCTCTTGATATGACAATGCCACCTGCTCCTGCAAGGCCCTGTAAAAGTCTCATCAAAATGAAAAAATAAATTGATGAAGTTAAAGGACACAGCAAGGAGGAGAATGTGAAAATAATCAATGATAAAATCAGAGGTTTCCTTCTACCTGTTTTATCACTTATAGGACCAATGATAATTTGTCCAATGGCCAGACCAAGTAAACTGGTAGTCAAGCTTAATTGAGTAATTGAAGTGGAGGCATTAAAAAATTTTGATACAGTTGGGAGAGATGGAATATATAAGTCAGTTACAAGCGGTCCTAATCCAGCTAAAATTCCTAATATAACTGCGAGCTTAAAAAATTCTTTTTTCATTAGTTTCGTTCTCCTTTTTATTTGGCCATTTAATTTTAACATAAAAAGTTATAATAATAACAATAGAGTTAAATTTAATTAATATTATAAAGTCACTTGTGAAGATTGTTATATAGCTGTTTTTAGATTAATGTAAATTTTTTTGAGCTTCGGATAATTTGTTCATTTTATGGCAGAAAAGTCGATAATATATTAATCTATATTTTAAATTTAGTAGTGAAAATCTAGATAAATAGGGATATGATCTCAATTATTAGTAACTGGTATTTTTTAAATTGGGAGGCGATTAAATGGATACTTTTTTAGCAAGACAACCAATTATGGATAAATCAGGAAATATAATAGGATATGAAATTCTATTCAGAAGTAATGACAGGAGCAATAGATATAACTTTAGTGATGGAGATGAAGCCACTATTAAAGTGATACAGAATACTTTAATTAATATTGGAATGTGCAAAATTGTTGGTAACAAAAAGGCTTTTATAAACTTTACAAAAAATATTTTAAAATCAGATTTGTACTCCATTATTTCATTTAGAAATGTAGTAATAGAAATTCTGGAAAATGTAAGCCCTATAGAAGAAATTATTGATTCTTGTAAGATATTAAAAAGAAGTGGATTTACAATTGCACTGGATGATTTTGTATTTAATGACAAGTATGTTGAACTTATTGAATTAGTGGACATTATAAAAGTTGACTTTCTTATAACCAAGGGAGTCGAGAGAAGAAAAGTGATAAATACAGTAAAAAGTATAAATCCAAATTTGAAATTTCTAGCTGAAAAAGTCGAAACATTGAAAGACTTTGATGAGGCTGTATCACTTGGATATTCCTATTTTCAAGGATATTATTTTAGCGAACCACAAATAATAAAAGGTAAAAAATACCTGTAAATAAAGTAATCTATTTAAATCTGCTGAAAGAATTGAATTCTAAAGAATTTTCTGTAGAAAGCGTTGAAAATTTAATAAAAAAAGATGTTTCACTATCATATGATATATTAAAATTGATAAATTCTGCAAAGTATTTTTTTAAAGACAAGATTATTTCCATAAGGCAAGCTATAACTCTATTAGGTGAGAGAGATATAAAAAAATGGATATATTTTGTGTGCATGAAGCCCATATGTAATGATAGGCCCTCAATAATTATGATTGAATCTCTGCTTAGAGCGGAATTTTCAGAGTTGTTGGCTAAGAAAAGTAAAAAATCATCTCAATATCAGTTTAATGCATATTTGACAGGAATTATGTCTCTCATGGATGTGATTTTACAAAAACCATTATATGAGATATTGGATGAGCTGATGGTACCACAGGAAGTCAAATATGCATTGTTAGGTAGGAAAGAAAATTACTACAGTAAAATACTTGATATAGCTATTGCGTATCAAAGAGGAGAATGGGAAAGAAGTATAATTATGGCAGCTTATCTTGATCTTGATAAAGAGGATCTGGCTATTTCATATCTTAAAACTATCAAATGGTTGAATGAGGCTATCCCGGATTTATAAAGAATCTGTATATTCTATTAGTGGATTAAACTAAAGTCTATATGATCTTATATATTTATCTTCAAAAATAAAGAACATATGGGAAAATTTAAAAATAACACTTTATCTATGAGTTTTTAAGATATATAATAAAAACAAGAAGTAGTTATTTTATATAAGATAAATTTTTAATATGAGATATTATAAGTAACTTTATTAGTATATTAAACGGACTGGAGAAACGATTGTTGCAATATGATGGGAAAAATGAACTTTTAAGGGATGTATTAATCCAGAGGTTTGAGTTTACATTTGAATTGGCATGGAAAACCTTGAAGGAGGTTTTTGAAGATGAGGGGCTAATAGGATTAAATTCTCCTAAATCTGTATTGAGAGAGGCATTTTCGGCAGGATTAATTGAAGATGAGAAATTATGGATAAATATGCTTAAAGACAGAAATTCCACATCACATATGTATAGTGAGAGCAATGCCGTAGAAATCAGTGAAAATATAAAAGACAAATATGTGGATGCCTTGAATGAGCTTAAAGATAAAATAGTTGACAGGGGGAAGAAGTATTTATAACATTGATATTATCTTTTATATAAGAAATGATACCTATACCTAAAGAAATTGCAGGTATGATTGATTATGATGAAAATGATAATTTGGATACTAAAACCGGAAGCAACAAAAAAACAAAAGAAAATATTTGAACAGTTTAAGAATAATTTGGAATTATGTTTGAAGCTAAAATGAAATGTATTTAAAGAGAGACTAAAATAGTTAAACCACAACATGAGATGTTTTTAAATGTTTGAGTAATATATATTTATAAATTTTGTTGAACCATAACAAGTGTTGTAACAGTAGTAATTAATTTTATGTATTCAAATATATTCAATTAATGCATCAGTTTGAGTAATATATAATGTAATAAAGACATATCCATATAATGATATAAATAATAAGGGGGCTGATAAAAATGGTTAAAATATATATAATATTAGTGATTATCCTTTTCAATCAAGTTTTAAGTTTAATAAAAGACGTAGAAATAAACGTAATCATTAAAAATAAATTTTGATAATAATAGATAAAATTTGAAACAATATAAAGTGAAAAAATATCTGTAAAGATATCAAATTGTTCTAAAATATATACAAAAGACTTTGAAAATACAATAAGGTACAATTAGTATTTATAATTCAGATAAATTTATTATGATAGCTGATTATCAGGTATTAATGAAAAAATAGTAAGGTTGAAAGAAAAATAAAATATTAAAAAAGTTATGAACATATTTGTTTGCAAAAAATAGATATGATTATTTTTAAAAGTGATGATCCAATTAAGACATATAAGAAAAAAGTGGTACTTTTAGCACTTGAGTGATACTATATTTGTTTTATTTAAAATTTTGTGAGCTAATATCTCAAATTATCTCTTAAGAGGGTCATCCAATTTTTTAGTGTAATTCTATCAATAAAAATTAATCATATTTTAACAAGATAATTTTTGGCTTTAGCTATAAACTATTTTTTATGATTAAAGAATTTTCCTAATACAGCAGGAATTTTCAAAAAATAATCGAATGAAATATTATATAGTTAATTACTACTAATTATATAAAATACAATTAAATGGAGGCGGATTATGGAGGTACATGAGGTAAATGTTAAAGTGTATATTCTACAAAATATTACAGTAGAAGAAGCTTTGGAGGCTCTGAGTAAATTAATCGACAATTCTTTTTATAGGAATAAAGATTTAAAGAATTTTCATGAAGAGAATAAAATGAAAAACTATTGTTTTAACAGCCTGTATCCGTTGAATATGAAAACTAAAATATATGAAAAAGGTTGTATATATAATTTCCAATTGAGATGTATAGGTTTTAAATTAAGAGATCATTTTTTAAAATTTTTAGCAAATGAATATACGTCAAAGTTAAAAGTACTTACATGCCAGAGCAAAAACATATATAAAAGACCTATAGATAGAATTTATAGTATAACTCCCTTGATGGTGAAAATGCCTGGCAGTGAAAAAATTATATATTGGAGGAATGGATATACTGAGGATGAATTTTTTGAGTACATAAGGACAACTAGTATAAAAAAATACGAGGTTTTAACGGGAGAGTGCCTGGACAAAAATTTAAAGTTGTTCAACTATATGAAAATAGATAATAAAAAACCTATAGCAGTTGATTTCAAAGGAAAGAGAATTCTTGGGGATAAAGTAACTCTAAGTGTTGAAACAAATAGTGATGCTCAAAGTATTGCCTATATTCTTCTTGGGACAGGAGCAGCTGATATGTGTCCAAGAGGATATGGCTTCATGAATTACCAATATATCAGATAGACATGAACATAACTAAAAAATTAAATACAAGAAAAAGGAAATATTATTGATTGAAGAATAAAAATTACAGCTTTTTATGAAAAATATACTTTACAATTAATTACAATATAAAAATTGGCAGAGTATCCCTAGGGTAAAAGTTGATGCTAAAAAATAATAGGTTTTAAATTAAGCTATTCTTTTTAATCCCGATAGGGATCTGGTTTTATCAGAGTTACCAGATTTTATAGCTGCTATCGCAGTTGTCAGAAGGCATATATGTCCTACAGTATTTAAGTTTGATACAGAATTTATATTTCTGACATAAGCTCTTTCGTTATTAAGCTTTTTCCATCTGGAATTATATCTTTCAGATTCTGTCCTCAGGCTGTAGATGGTTTTAAAAAATTTAGACTCATGATTAATTGAAGCCCTGTAGTCAGTACCTTTGCTGATATAACGGATACATCCTCTGTTTTTCCTGCCATTGAAATATTTTTCATGTTTGCAGGGACACAGTGAATCATCTTTAGATTTTTTAAATGGGCAGCAAAATTTTTGCTTGATGTATGAATCAAAATACTGTCGTCCATCTTTATGCATGGCTAGACCGCCTTGACAAATAATGTTGCCAGTGGAAGTTAATTTAGGATTTTTTTCCCTCTTTTGTTAATGGCAATAAAGGCAAGACCTTTCAAGTTGTTTTTTATAAAATTATGATTTAACTTTGAATCATAGCCTTTATCTGCGACAACATAACTTCCATTAAGTGAAAACCAGCTATTTGTACCTGAAAGAAATTTAGTCAAGGTAGAAATTTCATTGATATCAGCAGTACTTGTATATTCATCTATAGGGAGTCCGGATATTGCATCACAGATAACGTGGTTTTTATAACCCCAGTAAAATTCATATTTCTTACTTGATTTATTGGAGTTATCATTGATTTTAACGTTCATGGAATTATTTGCAGTATGTACTCCAAGTTTACAATCTTTATCAGACTTTGGATTATTCTTCTTTGAAAATTTGTTTGATGCGAAGCATTTAGGGTTATTAAGTTTAGTGTTTGCTTTAACTGGAGTTGTATCAACAGATATAAAGTTGTTGTCTATAAAGCCAAGTTTCTTGAGAGTATTTACCTGATGTTTCATAATTTCTTTCAAACAAGAGTTTTCGATATTCTTTATGAACCTTTGAAAGGTCCTGTATGAAGGAAGTGGTTTAAGAATGTCAAAGCCACAAAGTTGTGCAATGATTAAATTATTTTCTAAAAAATCTTTAAGATCAGTAATTTGAGCAAACTTCTCACATTTCATGACTATAAAAGCTCTGAAAAGAGCGTGTCTTGAGAAACCGACAGGTCCGTATTTGGAAGGAACCCTATCGGGTAATGAAGATAAATTAATATTTTCAAAAATATCTGTGTAGAAGTTTATTGTGTTTTGTGAAGTGAAAAGCTCAATTATATTAAAGATTTCTTGACGTTGGTACATAGAGATTTCCTCCTTTTAGTGTTTTTATTATGTGATATTTTAAAAATTCGACAAAAGTTGAGGAAATCCTATGATATAAATTTTAGTGATAGAAAAAAATAGCCCTTATCGGGCTAGAGAAATGAGTGCCTTAGAGTTATGCTCAAGGCTAATATATCAGATAATTTGGAGGTGATTGTATTTGATAAATGAAATTTATGATGTATTTATCAGTGAATATGACAAATATGATAAATGTGGCAAAGATTTAGTTGCAGATAATTATATTCTTACTCCAGGAGATTATATAAAATTCACTTTAAAAAATACTTCAGAAGATTTGAAAATATTTCATGTAGATAAAGATACTGATAGAACAGAAGAAATTTATAAATACTTTGTAAATAGAGATTATTTAAGTGGTTTGAATGTAGATAAAGCTCTTGACCGTAAAAAAGTAATACATAGTAATAATATGTATAGCTTTTATGTGAAAAAGGAAAATCTTGATGAAATTAAGGGAAAATTGAATAACGAAATTATTGATGGCTATTATAGAGTACTAAAAAATCCTGAAACTAAATATAAAAAACCCAAAAGCAGGGAGCTTTATTTGCAAGTTGAGAAAAAGTATGGAAAACCGGATATAGAATTGATAAATAAAATACAAAATTGGATAAAAGGAAATATATTTGAAATTTCGAAACGAGATGACGTTAAACTTGACAAAACATATATTAAGCTTTTTTATGACACAGATTTAGGCGAATATAAAAAGGAAAGTGAGAGATATTTTATACCTAACATTTATAATAAGACAGATTACAATGTAAAAATAAATAATAAAATTTATGGATTGCCAGATTTCAATATGGGAATGAATTCTAAAAAACCTTACATTGATAATAAGACAAGAAAATGCAGACTCCCGATGCTTGTGGATTCGCAGAAAATTTTTATGGAGAAAAAATTGTTTGATTATCTTATGAATTGTGCATCTGATGGTAAAAATTATATATATGCAGAGCAGGATGAAATTAAAAGCAAGAAAAATATAGAAAAAGATTTTAGAGGATATTTTCTTAGGCTAAATAAGGGAAAAGAAGTTGAAATTACCGACTGCGATTCCATAACCAATTATAAGTATAAGCTTAGGAAAGTTTTAAAAATTTCGCCTATATTGAAAAATGGTATAGGTAAGGACTTTAAATTAATTAAGGGAAATTTGAACAATGTGGGAAGATTGAAGGATATTATTAATGAGGTATTTTTCAATAAATATCTGGAGAATAATTTGTTTACAGATGCAAAGAAAATAAAATTAAATGACAGCAAGGTAAAAGAGTCACTTTTAAAATATAGATATGGATTTTATACTTGGTTTTATAAAGGCGAAGAACTTCTCGTAAAAGATTTCTGGGATAAGATGAGTTTGGAACTTTTGTGCAATTCCATAAATCAAGGTACTATAAATAAGGCTGTAAATCAATTTAATTTAAGACATGCATTGCTGGATTATTTTAGAGATGAAAATGGAGGGGATAAAATGGCGAATACCATTAAAGATGTTAGAAAATTTGTGGATGAAAAGATAAATATAAAAAGAGACATAGAGTACAAGGTAGAAATTGATGGTGACAGGGAATATTATTTTTGTATAGGACAGCTGCTGCAGTATTTCTACAGCTTAAATAAATCGAATAACAAGAATTATTCTTTTATAAATCCTGTACTGAATGCTTCAGGTGACAAAGTTATAAAGGAAAAATTACGACGTCTATTTGTTAAATATGATTATGCAATTATACCTTCTGTGAAATTTAGAAATATGTATTATATGATTTTAGGTTATGAACCGGAAAAAGAAATAAATAAGGATCTTATAATAGCTGGCTTTTTGTGTCCTAATTTGATATATAAAAAATCTAAAGATGATTCTGATGGCAATGATGAAAAAAATGATAATATAAATGAGGAGGAAAATTAAATGAACAGAGTATATGGATTAATTGGAATAAAATCAATTATGGCAAACTGGAATGCTGATTTCAGTGGATTCCCCAAAAGTATAAGTGACGGGTCAATATTTGGAAGCGATAAGGCTTTAAAGTACAGTATTAAAAAATATTGGGATGATTTAGGCGAGAAAATTCTTTATATGAAGTCATTTAAAACTGAAAAAGATAAAATGAGGCCAAGGTCCCTTGAAGAAAGATATAACCAGATTTTCAATACTAATCTCACAAAAAAAGATAAAAGTGAAGAGGTAATTAAAAATCTTTTTTCTGCATTAGATGTGAAATCTTTTGGAACTACTTTTGCAGAAGAAGGAAACAATATATCCATAACTGGTGCAGTTCAAATTGGACAGGGATTCAATGTATATGGAGATTCTAGCACGGAAGAACAGCAGATATTGTCCCCTTTCAGGAGTGACAGAAAGGTAAAGAATAATGAAGAAGCGAAAGAAGCCAATCAAAGTACCTTGGGTACAAAGATTGTAAGTGATGAAGCTCATTATCTTTACCCCTTTTATATAAATCCAATTTCTTATAAAGATTATGTGGATATGGGGATTACACAAGGATATACTGAGGAAGATTATAGAAAATTTAAGGAAGGTGCTCTTGTAGGTGCTACAGCACTTAATACCAATTCAAAGGCAGGTTGTGAAAATGAATTTGGATTGTTTATAGAAACAGATGAGAAAATTTATCTTCCCAATTTAGCTCAGTTTATGAAATTTAGTAAGGATGAAAATGGGGAAAATACAATTATTTTTGCAACAGAACTAAATGGAATTTTACAGGGGATCAAAGAAGATATTAAAAGCATAGAAATTTACTATAATAACTATAAATTGAAATTAAACAATGTACCGGAAGGAGCTAAAAAAATTAATATTTTTACAAGAAAAGAGGTTTAGATAATGAAAGTAGTTAGGTTCAAGCTTTCTGGAAAAACTGCATTTTTTAAAAAGCCAGATGTGAATACTTACTATTATTTTACATATGGCAATATACATAAGATAGCCCTTCTCGGTATAATTGGAAGTGTGCTTGGACTTGGAGGCTATAATGTACAGAGTCGGGATTTTAAAAATAATATTTATCCTGAATTCTATGAAAAGCTTAAAGATTCTAAAATTGCAGTAGTACCTCTCAATACACATGGTTATATAACAAAAAAAGTTCAGACCTTTAATAATTCTGTGGGATATGCGAGCTTGGAGGCTGGTGGAAATCTTGTGGTAAAGGAGCAGTGGCTGCAAAATCCTAAGTGGATGGTTTATGTCATGATAGACGAGATTACAAAAAAATTTGCAGATATGCTCATGCATAAAAAAGCTGTATTTTTGCCTTATCTAGGTAAAAACGATCATTTTGCTGATATTACTGAAGTTAAAAAGACAGAAATTTTAAAAACTGAAGATTACAATAAGATTGATAGCTTGTTTGAAAGTAAATATTTTCATATTAATAAGTATCCAAATGAAGAAGATGATACAGCATGGAAATATGCAGAATATCTTCCTGTTGAATTGGGAAGTAAATTGAATCAATATAAGTTTGAATATTTTGTGGCTACAAATATGGATGTAAAATCAAAGAAAAAGGATATAAGTGTATATAAAGATTTAGAAACAAAGTATAATTTATGTTTTTTTTGAGAGTGAGGAGGAATTATTGTGTATTTTGATAGGGTAAAGCTTTTTGATTTTCAATTAAATGTAAATAATATATCAAATATGTATGCACATAGAGATAGAAATAATAAAAAGAGAAGGGAAAAACTTATCGATCATATAGATTTAACGTATAAATATATGAGATTTATCTGTAATGAAAAGAAACTCGATAATGTATTTAAAAACTTTCAAGATAAACTTTTTGCTGATAGAAGTTCGGATGTAATTTTAATGTGGAGAGACATGGCAGCAAATACAGTATATATGCATGATACTGGGAAAATAAATCCAGCTTTTCAATATGATAAAATGTTAAATCAGTTCTATGAAGATAATTCAGAAGGGGGATCAGAACATTCCCTTCTTGGAGCGTATATTTATGTAAGCTATTTTAATAGCAGGATAAATAATATGGGATTTGAAGAAAAAGATAAATTCTATTTAAAATATTTTATGTATTTGAATGGATACATAATATCAAAACATCATGGGTATCTTGATGATATGAAATATTATAAATTCGAATTAGAAAACTTTAAGGAAACTTATGATAAAGAAGAATACTATCCTGATTTAAATATGAAAACTTTAGGAGAATCAGCTATTTATAATTCTTTGAGTAGTTCAAAAATTTATATGAATGAATGTATTCAAAAGAATGACAGACTTAATTTTGTCATATACATCTACTCAAAATTACTATTTTCCATCCTTACAGCAGCGGATTATTATGCCACTTCTGAGTTTATGAATGGTGAGAAGATCAATGATCTTGGAATAATAGATGATGGCTTAAAAAGGAAGTTTGGCGAGGATGTAGACAGTTATAGTACGTTTAAAAGCATAGAAGCTTATAGGAAAAATCCTGTGAAGGATGGAAAATATACAAGCATAAACCAGCTCAGATCCCAGATAACCCTTGAAAGTGAGAAAACTTATAGGGATAACCAGGATAAAAATATATATTATCTTGAAGCACCTACTGGCGGAGGCAAGACTATAACTTCTGTAAATCTTGCTAAATTGATACTGCAGTCAAATAAAAACATAAATAAGTTATTCTATATTTTTCCCTTCAATACACTGGTGGAACAGACAGAAAATGAACTGATGAAGATATTCAATAATGACAACAGGATAAAGGAAAACTTGACAGTGATAAATTCCATAACGTCTATAAAGATAAGGGATGTAGATGAAGACTGCAGTGATATAATTAATTTAAATACTGGGAAAAAGGTTGACTATAACAAGTCTTTTATAAACAGGATTTTTATAAATTATCCTTTTGTCATAACTACTCATGTAAAGCTGTTTAACTCCTTTTTTGGCACAAACAGGGAAGAGGTATTTCCACTTGTGAACTTGTGCAATTCAGTAATAATCTTAGATGAGATACAGAGTTATAAAAATTCCATATGGAAGGAAATAATAAATTTTTTAAGTGTGTATTCAGAAATATTGAATATTAAAATTATAATAATGTCTGCTACGTTGCCGCGATTAAATGAACTTGTAGACAGTGATGTGGACAATTTTGTGTATTTGATAAAGAACAGAGATCATTATTTTAAAAATCCGTTTTTCAAGGACAGGGTAAAATTTGAAATGATTGATCTGGGAGAGAATGAAGATGAGGAATTTGAAAATCTGTTGAAAGATATAGAGTATGAAAGTAAAAACAATAACAAGATATTGGTTGAATTCATATTCAAGACGAGGGCGGATAAATTTTTCGACTATATAAAGTCTAATGAAAAATTTTCTCAAAATTGTAAACATGAAATTGCAATAATTACTTCCGATGATAATAAAGCAGACAAAAACAAAGTCATAAAAAAGGCAAAAGAAAAAGACAAGAAAATAATTATAATATCAACTCAGATTATTGAAGCCGGGGTTGATATAGATATGGATCTTGGATATAAAAACATATCTATTTTAGATGCAGAAGAGCAGTTTATGGGAAGAATAAACAGGTCATGTCTAAATATTGGCAGGGTAAAATTCTTTAAAATGGATGATTGCAAAATTATATATAAAAGAGATGTGAGAAAAGAGGAAGAACTTACGCTGGCTAGTAAGGAGATCCAGGAGTTGTTGAAAGAAAAAGATTTTGAGAAGTATTATGAAAAAGTCATAGCTAAAATCGAGAAAGCTAAGAGGGAATTGAATGACAATGGATATGGTACTTTTATTAAAATCTTGAAGGATGTTGATTTTGGAGAGATAAAAAAGCATATGCAGTTGATAGATGATGATAATCAGAATAAATATACTATATTTTTATCTAGAAAAATAAAAGATGAAAAAAATAATGTACTTGATGGGGATCAAATATGGGAAGAATATAAATCTCTTATAATAGACAATAAGATGGATTATGCCGAGAAGAAAGTTAAGTTGTCGCAAGTGAATTCCAAGTTGAATTATTTTATATATAGAGTTAAGAAAATGCCACAGGAATACAGTGATATGCTTGGAGACATATATTACATTTCAGATGGTGAGAAGTATATAAAAGATGGCAGGTTCAATCAGGAGATATTTATTGGACAAACTCATAATGAGGCAAATTTGTTTATATGATTACGGGGTGATTCATCATGAAAATAAATGGTACGCTTATAAATTATTATTTTCACTGCAAGAGGCAGTGCTGGCTTCATGGCAGTAGGATCAACATGGAGGACAATAGTGAGGATGTTCACATAGGAAAGATAATTCATGAATTAAAATCCGAAGGAAAAAAGAATACGGAAATATCCATAGACAATGTGAAAATAGATAAAATCACAAAAGATTATCTGGTAGAGATAAAAAAATCTGATGCAGATATAGAAGCGGTGAAGTGGCAGGTGTTGTTCTATCTCAGTTTGTTGAAAAACAAGGGAATTAATAGAAAGGGAAAAATTGAATTCCAGGAAAAAAATAAGCAGGATAAAAAGATAATATATGTAAGTCTTACAGTGGAAAATGAAATGAAGCTAAAAGAGCTGAGTTCAAATATGGAAAAATTGTTTGAAGAGGACATGCCTCCTAAAGTTAAAAAAGTAAAAGGATGCAGGAAGTGTGCCTATTATGAATACTGTTATATTTAGAATAGATTGTAGGAGGGTGAAATTTCATGGCCAGCGGCACTAAGTATTTGATGAGTATGGGTGAACTCAAGAGAAAAGATAATTCTGTTTTATTTCATAATGAAAAAGGAAATTTTTATTTGCCTATAGAATCCACAAGGGAAATATACTGCATGAATGAAATCACGGTAAACAGCAAGTTTCTTGATTTTGCTGCAAAGGCAGGGATAGTAATTCACTTTTTCAATTATTATGGATACTACAGTGGCAGCTTTTATCCTAAAGAAACCCTGGTAAGCGGCAAAGTTACCATAAAACAAGTAGAAGCATTTTTAAATAACAGAAACAAAATAGCAAAAACTTTTGTACAGGGAATAGCTGACAATATATGTGAAGTGCTTTATCATTACTACAGACATGATAAAAAGGAAGTGTATGATACTGTTGAATGGATGAGAGAAAAGGTTTCCGAATATATGGAAGATGATAATCTCGGCATAAAACAGATATTGAGAATTGAAGGTGAAATATGGCAGAGATTTTATGAGAATTTCAAATATATTCTTCCTGAGGATTTTATACTCAATAAAAGAGTGAAAAGGCCGCCGGACAACCCTATAAATGCGCTTATATCCTTTGGAAATTCCATCTTATATTCAAAGACTGTATCTCAGATTTACAATACCCATTTAAATCAGACCATAAGTTATCTGCATGAGCCCTCTGAGGGTAGATTTTCCTTAAGCCTTGATCTATCTGAAGTTTTCAAACCTGCTATAGTTTACAGGACAATTTTTGAACTTGTAAATACGAAACAGATTCAGGTGGGCAAGCATTTTGATAAAAAGTACAATTACTGTCTTTTAAACGAAGAAGGAAAGAAAATATTTGTACAAGCTATTGAACAGAGATTTGAAAGTGTTTTTGATCATAAAAAACTCAAGAGAAAGATAAGTTACAAGACAGCTATAAAATTGGATGGATACAAGCTTATAAAATATTTGGTGGAAGGCGAGGATTTTAGACCTTTTAGTTTAAAGAATATGATGTAAGAATTGGGGGCAGTGCTTTATGGCGAAAAATTTTAATTTCAATTACGCCTTTGTATTTTATGATGTAAATGAAAAAAGGGTGAACAAGGTATTTAAAATATGTAAGAAATATTTTCATCACCATCAAAATTCTGTTTTTAGAGGAGCTATAACTCCTTCAAAATTGATAAAATTGAAAAGTGAATTGAACAAGATCGTGGAGGGAACAGATTTTGTAACAATAATAAAACTTATAAATGACAGTTGTTTTGATGAAGAAACTTTGGGAGTAAATGTAAATAATACCGAAAATCTGATACTATGATTTTTCCAACCAAGTTGAATTTTAAAAGTGTTTCAATATTTTGAGTTGAAATAGATTGAGACACTTTTTACTCTATTTTAAAAAATCAAAGTGTTTGGGAAATTCTTTATTTGTACTGATTTATTTTTTATAATAAAAAATAAGAAATGGTTATTTTGTACAATTCAATTTTAATATATGATACACCTCGATTAGCTTAATATTTTAATCCTAAACTTATTAGTATAAATTTAATTTTTAAATAAAATATACCAAAAAGGTATTGATTATTTCTGCTCATATGCTATAATAATAATTAATAAATAGTAGCTATCGATTAGAACTTAATTTTTAATATAATTAAATAAATGGAGGTAATATTTATGAAAGATGGAAGAAATTTAAAATCAGAGGAAAGAATACATGAAGATGTTATAGAAGGGAAAAAAATATTCGCAACTGAAAATGACGATGTAGCTTTGAATTGTGATGGTGAACCCTGCAACTTTTCATATAATAACGACTTATAATAAAAGTTCATAAGAACAAATTTCCCATATTATTGTTATACCTATATTTTATAGCAGCCCACAGGCTGCTCATTTTTTTGTAGTAAGGTTTAATAATCATGTAAAAAAAGAAAAGTTAAAATTGCTATCATTTTGATGTCTATTTTTTCAATAGAGATTTCTTCACTATTATATTAGCTGTATATTCTATTGACATGTTATTTCCTATTTGAATGTACTTTTACAAGTACATCATATCATAAATTATTTTTCCAACCTATATTACTATTGAATATTCTATAATTAATTGATATAAGTAAGTTTGTAGACATTTTTATTGCAGAAATAAAAAATATCGTAGCAGGTTGGAAAGTTTTTATAAAATGCCTTTATTTTCAATATGTGTAGGGTTATAATAAAAATAAAGAATAGCTTTTTTACTGGTTGAACCTTAACATGAGATGTATTTAAATTGAAAATAAAGAGATGGTTTCAGGGAAAGTAAAAGAGTTGAACCTTAACATGAGATGTATTTAAATTCTCGTTAGCCTGCTGATACTGTGATTTCAAGGCTCGTTGAACCTTAACATGAGATGTATTTAAATCAGATAGAGGGGTGAGAGCAACATGAGAAGTAAATAGTTGAACCTTAACATGAGATGTATTTAAATCAGCTAGCTATATTTTTTAACAGTTTCTTTTTCCTTGTTGAACCTTAACATGAGATGTATTTAAATTACCCCATAGCCTTTGATATAACTAGCTTTGTAGATGTTGAACCTTAACATGAGATGTATTTAAATTATAGATATAAGATTAGATAGTGAAGCAAAGAACAAGTTGAACCTTAACATGAGATGTATTTAAATACACAAAATTAAAAGAGAAAACTGTAAGCATAAGGAGTTGAACCTTAACATGAGATGTATTTAAATAGAAATTGACAATATAAAGGCTAAAATTGAAACACAAGTTGAACCTTAACATGAGATGTATTTAAATTACAATACAGGTTAACTTAGACGGTGGATTTAAAGAGTTGAACCTTAACATGAGATGTATTTAAATGTATTGTAAGGAAAATGATATTAAACTTATCAGAATGTTGAACCTTAACATGAGATGTATTTAAATTGTTAATGGGATAAAAGCTTTTGGTTCTGCACTCGCGTTGAACCTTAACATGAGATGTATTTAAATAAATTGAGAGTAAATAAAGCAGTTGTTTATTTTACGTTGAACCTTAACATGAGATGTATTTAAATCTTGTCCATTGTATATTGTTGCATTCGGGGATTATAGTTGAACCTTAACATGAGATGTATTTAAATAAATAAAGGGAGAAACAAAAGACATAGTCCTATCTCGTTGAACCTTAACATGAGATGTATTTAAATAGGGAATTCTATAAGTTTTTAAATATTTTTCTAAAAGTTGAACCTTAACATGAGATATATTTAAATTTGGGTTTTCAAAGTCATTATCTGGGATTTGCTTTAGTTGAACCTTAACATGAGATGTATTTAAATTCTGCTACGAATGAATTCACCCTTGCTTCTCTAGGTTGAACCTTAACATGAGATGTATTTAAATATAAAATAATGAAGGGCATATTTAACACAGATGGAGTTGAACCTTAACATGAGATGTATTTAAATTTTTTTAATCCAAAAAGAACAGGAACATTATATATAGTTGAACCTTAACATGAGATGTATTTAAATCCTCCATAATTTATCTAAGAAATCATTTGTTGCGTAGTTGAACCTTAACATGAGATGTATTTAAATTGCACATCTATTGGAATATGGGCATTTGCAGACAGAGTTGAACCTTAACATGAGATGTATTTAAATATTATTGAAGTATTGAAATATTTTGGGATAACTGATAGTTGAACCTTAACATGAGATGTATTTAAATATTCAAAAAGTTTATTGACGAGCATACTTTCTGCTTGTTGAACCTTAACATGAGATGTATTTAAATTATGATGATTTATTTAAAGAATTGGGAGAGGATAAGGTTGAACCTTAACATGAGATGTATTTAAATATTATAAATATATATTATAATTATGTATAAAAATAAGTTGAACCTTAACATGAGATGTATTTAAATATAAAAATGATGAAAAGGTATCTAAAGATTATGATGCGTTGAACCTTAACATGAGATGTATTTAAATAAAGGAAATGAAATAATACCACCCATTATGAATTGGAGTTGAACCTTAACATGAGATGTATTTAAATTATGATGAAAAAGGTGAATGTGTTGATAACAGAATCGTTGAACCTTAACATGAGATGTATTTAAATGGAAGAAGAGAATTTAGATTTAACTGGAAATATATTGTTGAACCTTAACATGAGATGTATTTAAATGGGATGTCCACACTGGTGTCCAAAGAAAGCGGTGGCGTTGAACCTTAACATGAGATGTATTTAAATTAAATAATGATGATGGAGCTCTTTGGTATGCAGTAAAGTTGAACCTCAACATGAGATGTATTTAAATGATGAATCCGGCCTTCGGCATTATTTAGAAAAAGCGTTGAACCTCAACATGAGATGTATTTAAACGTAGATCCAGATAGTGGAAGTGTAGCAGTAGGAGAGTTGAACCTTAACATGAGATGTATTTAAATTTTTACAAGTATGGCAAGTAGTATTAAGGGATTTGGGTTGAACCTTAACATGAGATGTATTTAAATATTAGTGGTGAAACCATAACAGTATATCCATGGATGTTGAACCTTAACATGAGATGTATTTAAATGTAGAATCAGTATGCTGTCGTAGAATAATAAAGCAAGTTTAGAATTTATAGCTTTTGGAAGAAATCATAACCGATTCAAGTCAGTACAAGATATCTTTATGATATGTATACAAGCTATATCAGCATACAGTTTTCATTTGTTTTATTGATATTAAAATCTCTTTAATATATTCTTCCCTTTAATTCTAGATTTGGATGAAAAGGGCTTGAATCTTTTCGAATATAACAAGTGGATTTTTGAGATATTTTAAGTCTTATATTGGAATACTCTGATTTATTTAAAATTTGCGTAATTTATTCTTTTGAGATTTTTATAGAAGAGTTCATTGATTAAAATTACGTATAAATGGTGTAGTACGGTCAAGTACTGTTTTAAGACTACTATTCTTGTAGAGTTTACGAGTACAAAAATAACGTAAGGAAGGGTTTCTCATATAGAAAAAGATCAAAAATGCCCATACCCGTCAGTATAATTTTGCTAACAGTGATAGTATTTTATTGAAATGGAAACCCAGGCTACGAAAATTCTGATATTGAGGCAATAAACCATAATATTTTTTATAAGTTTGTGCTGGCTACTATTTTCCTTAAGCTGTAACGCCTTTAAGCCCAAATTTTGGTTTCATGAAAAGTAACTTTGGTTTTTGATAGATATTTATATTGTCCGTAACCTTTAGAGTTTTTAATACGAACAATTTAATACCTTTATATTCATAAATATCATACAGTTCTTTATCTCTTACTTCAGTTTCAAACACAACTTTAATTTTAATGATTTTAACGTTATTATGGACATTTCCACAATCACAATCTATTGATGTATTTCTAACAGATGTTACAAAACATAAATTTTTATCTTTAACATAGTTTAAAGCTTTATTGTCGATTTTTAACATGCTATTACCCCTCACTTGTATAGTTAATATTTTTTCAATTACCTAATATATCATCTATAAATTGAATAATTATCTTCTATACATTAATAATACATAATTAGTGTGTAGATTTTATGAAGATATTATCAGAGGAGTATTACAGTAAAAGAATATGCTCCACCCAATTAGGATAAACAGTTCTATTTTTAACTGTATACCGTGAGAGGAGCATGTCAAAACTTCTATAAGTATTTCTTATTTTGTATGTTTTAAGCTTATTTTTTATAGAATTTGTTTATAGTATCGCACACAAAATCTATTTCATTTTCAGTTATTTCAGGATAGATTGGAAGAGCTATGACTTCTTGTGAAAGTTTTTCAGCTATCGGGAAATCTCCTTTTTTATAGCCGAGATAACTGAAGCAATTTTGAAGATGAAGAGGTATTGGATAGTAAATGCTGTTGCCTATTTCATTATCTTTTAGATATTCTGCTAATTTGTCACGATTTTCTGCAAGTATATTAAATACATAATAAACTCCATGCTGATTTTCTTTTATTTTAGGGAATCTTATGTACTGGCAGTCAGAAAGTCTTTCTTCATATAACTTTGCAGCGGCAGCTCTTTTTTCTATTGCATTGTTGATGTATTTAAGTTTGACTAAAAGTATTGCTGACTGAATTGTGTCCAGTCTTGAATTATAACCTATATAATCATAGTGATATTTTTTGGAGGCACCATGTACTCTGAACATTTTAGCTAATTTTCCAAGTTCATCATTATTTGTGACTATCATTCCTGCATCGCCATAGGAGCCCAGAGTTTTTGTAGGGAAAAATGAAAATATACCCATGTCGCCTATAGTACCGGAATGCCTAAATTCTGTACTATTTCCTTTCCATCTCATACCGAAGGCTTCTGCTGCATCTTCAAGTACTTTTAAGTTGTGCGATCTAGCTATTCCCATTATCTTATCCATATTGCACATTTGGGAAAACAGGTGTATGGGAAGTATTCCAATAGTTTTGTCTGTAATTTTTTCTTCTATCCTGTCCGGATCCATGCTGAAGCTATCTTCATCTATGTCTACAAATACAGGTTTTGCATTGTGTTTTGCAAGACAGGAAGCTGATGCAAGAAATGTAAAAGGAGAGGTTATTACCTCTTTCCCATCCTTGAAACCAAGTATATCTGAAGCTATTACCAGGGCATCTGTACCTGATGCCACACCTACTGCATATTTTGCTCCGGTATATTTTTTGACAGCATCTTCAAGGCTTGATACCTCGTTTCCAAGTATAAAATTTCCGCTCTCAAGTACTTTTGATATGGCATTGTCAAATTCTAATTTTTTTTCATGATATTCTCTTTGAGGACTGTAAAAATTAACTTTCATATATTTAATCCACCTTATAATATTATTTTTTAATTTTTTCTACAACATCTATTAGATTTTCTACAACATATTCTGCATCTTCTTTTGAAAGTGTAGAATACATTGGAAGAGTTATTTCATTTTCATATTGCTTATAGGCATTTGGATAATCTTTTATTGAATATCCAAGATTTTTATATGCAGTGAACATTGGAAGTGGTGTAAAGTGTACATTGGTTGCGATATCTCTATCCGCCATGGCTTTTATAACTTCATTTCTATCTTCCTCTTTAAAGTTCCTTAGTCTGAGTGTATATAGATGGTATGAGGTTACAGTATCATTTTCCCCTTCAAAAGGAATTATTGCCCAGTCCTTGTCTTTCAATGCATTTGTATATATGTCGAATATTGTTTTGCGCTTTTTTAACATGTTTTCATATCGGGAAAGCTGAACAAGACCTATAGCAGCATTTATATCTGTCATGTTGCATTTATATCCAGGATAGATTATATCGTATTTCCATGCACCTGCTTTCATCTTTGAAAGTGCATCTTTTGACTGACCGTGAAGGGATATCAGTTTAAGATCTTTTGTAAGATCATTTTTGCCAAGCAGTTTATTATCATTGAAAGTTACTGCACCACCTTCTGCTGTAGTTAAATTCTTTACTGCATGGAAGGAAAATACATGGGCATCCATTTGTGATCCAACTTTTTTGCCTTTGTAGCTTGCACCGAATGCATGAGCGGAATCAGCTACAAGGAGTATGTCTTCACGACCTTTTGCTTTAAGTACTTCGTGAATTTTATCATAATCAACAGGTACTCCTGCAATATCTACAGAGTATATGGCCTTTGTATTTGGCTTTATAGCATCATATAATTTATCTATGTCTATAAGGAAAGTACCTTTTTTCACATCCACAAAAGTAGGTTTTATTCCTCTGTGGATGGATACACTTGCAGTTGCCGTATAGGTGTATGGTGTCGTTATTACATCGTCACCTTCTTTTATGTCAAATACCTGGAGAAGAAGTTCCAATCCGGCAGTTGCATTTCCAACTGCTACTGCATGGTTTGCTTCACAGTATTTTGCCAACTGTTTTTCAAATTCCGCAGTTCTAGGGCCGGTAGTTATCCAACCTGATTTTAATACCTCTATTACTGCATTTATTTCATCTTGTGTTATATCAGGTGGAGAAAATGGAATCTTTCTATTCATAAAAATCATATCCTTTCAATATTAGAAAATTAATATAGTAAATCATGGATGGGCAGTGAAGAATCCTGTGTCTTTAGTTATATATATCCAGCCATTTTTTATTATTTCAGAATGTAGAAAATCTGTCAAACTTTTAAGTTCATCTCTTGAAAATGTATTTTTTTTATTCCCGGGCATTGAGAATATATAGTCTATGAGAGCTGATTCATCGGTTATTTTCAGACTGTCATCATATCTTTTCAGGTTTATATTTTTAAACCAATTTTTCATCTTTTTCAAACCATTTTCAAGTTGAAAGTTTTCCGTAAGAGTCCAGCTATTAAAAGTCAGCTTCTTGGAGTTAAAGGTGCTGATTATATCTCTCATTTCTTTCATATGATTTTTCCCAACAGTAGATGCATATACTGTTCCATGAGGTTTAAGCACCCTGCGTATTTCAGAAAATGTAGAATCTATGTTTGAAACGTGATAAAGCATGTTATTTGCAATCACAATGTCAAAGCAGTTATCATGAAATGGAATTTTCTGTGCATCAACTACTTTGAAAATAAATCTCTTAGAATTTTTCCCTAGATTTGTTCTGGCATCTTTTATCATACCTTTAGAAAAGTCAGTTAAAACTATTTTCCAGTTTTTTGGTATCCTGTTTAGATTTTTTTGCCATAGTTCACCATCACCACAGCCAAGTTCCAATATACTGGAATTTTCTTCAACATTGAGTTGGTCAAAGAACCAGTGCATCCATCCCTCTTTATTTGTACTGAATAGTTCATGAATTTTTATTCTTGCCCTTAAGTTGGAGGCATTTTCGTATTGACTCATCCATTGCTGATCCACATTTATTATATTTATTATATTTATAAATTTATTCCAGTTCAATGTATTGTTCATATCCAGCATGGATATGGCCTCATCTATGGATTTTATTACTGTTTCCATATGATTTATTTTCTCTTTCATTATGTCCTTCTGTATTTCCAGGGATTTTTTCAAGTCGCTGTCTTCCATATCGTAATTCATTATTTTCTTTATTTCCTTCAAAGAAAGTCCTATGAACTTTAATGTTAAAATTTTTTGCAGCTTTCCAAAGTCTGATCTACTGTATAATCTATGGCCTGACTTATTATAACCACATGGTTTCAACAGATTTATCTTGTCATAGTATCTTAGAGCTCTAAGAGTAACATTAGCTTTTTTTGAAAATTCTCCCGTAGTAAACAAGGGAGACTTATTATCGGACATTTTGCACCTCCTAGAATATATTAGCACATTACGTAACGTAATGTACAATGGTTTATTTAGCACCTTATATAATGGTATTTGTGAAAATTCGTCAAAAATTCGTCAAAAAATATTTTTAAAATATGTTTTCTATGAAATTCTTAGTATCTCTAAATATATCATTGTTACATGGAGATAAGTCTTCATAATAGGTATGAAGTTCAATATAACTCAAGGTGCAGTTAAATAAAAGAAGGCTTAGGTTAATTGAAAATATTGCTGATTAGGAGAATTGGGTTAGCGTGATGAAATAATTTATATTATACGTTACCGATGTTACCGAATTTATTAACACGAAATGTTATAATATCCATACAACCTAACTTTATATAAAATTGAAGGTGATTTTTTGAAATTAATAACAATAAAAACACATATGGTTAACTGGCTAAAAAATATAGCCAATGGTTCCAAACCAACTGCCAGTGGATATACAGCTGCCGGTCACTGCCCTAATTTTGCCACTCGCTGCTGCTTAAGTTGCGATAGATGCTGGAAAAATTATCGCGAAAAGAATTTTAAGTCATGAAAAAATACCTATATGATGAATTAAAATACTGCCAAAATGTAATATTGGAGGTCATTTAACAGTTATTTAACATTTAATACTTTTTATAGTAATAAATTACATATATAATTATATATGTCCTAAGTAAAATACTTAGAGGAAAAAGTGGGCACTTGATTAGATATCGGGTGTTTATTTTTTCATCCGAAGATATAACATTTTGTTACAAACAATTAATAAATATGACATTGAATTGCAACAAATATCTTATAAAATAATAAGTACATCAGGGAAATACCTTAGAAAAACTTAAAAATAATAGCTCCCTCTATTATTTACGTAAGCAAGTGTCTACGGTTGCAGGACATATTGAGTTTAAGTGCAACCACCACTAGGTTATGTTTTAATAGATCTCCTTTTATAAGCATCCGTTATTTAGGGTGCTTATTTTGTGTCAAGAAAAGTTGGAAATGATAAAATTGAAACGTGATGATCAGTATTATACGAAGCTGTATTACAAAGGTTCGTTAATTACAATATAAAACTTGCTATTATTGCTGATTAAGGTAAAGAACGTTTACCATTAATGTAATCTTCACATGCTTTTACTTTTCATCAAAAGAGTATTTTTGTTTTTTAGACATACAGAAACCCCCTTAAAGTAGTTTTGGTTATTTATCATGTCTACTTTAAGGGGATCATATAATTATTTTTTACCCTAGGCTTTTATTTTCTTATTAAATTTCTATATACCTATAATTCATTTAAGATTGGGTTATTGGAATCATTGTTTTGCTGATATAAATCAGAATTTAAATGTAACTCAGGGTTATTTGATAATATAGGATTTGCAGATATTAGTTGGGCTTGTTTTTGTATTTCCTCATTACGGGAAGATAATAAAGCATTTTTAATAGAATCTTCCTGATCCTGAGTAATAATACCGTTTGATACAAGTTTATCTAATGGAGATTGTGAACTAGTATTTGAATAAGTTGAAGAGGTAGTATTTAATGAGGAAAAAGCATTCTTAATAGAATTTTCTTGTTCCTGGGTAATAGTGTTATTCTCTACTAAATTATCTAGTGCGGAGTTAAATATGTTATTAGTATTAGAAGCCTGCAATGAATTTAAGGTGTTCAATGCCGTGGAGCTAAGTTGAATTGAATCCATCCCTAAATTGAAGATCGAATCATCTGTATCTGAATCATCATCTGAACTTAAAAGTGGGTTCTGGAAAATTTGATTACCTGTATTTATACTGTTGCTGTATAAGTATGAAATTAACGAGCTAATGTCATTAGACATAATTACACTTCCTTTCGATATTTTTATTATAATTTTAAGTCTGTTTCCTTAATATTTTCTTAAACTATATAAAAATTTAAATAAATCATGTCGAAAAGGACATTAATATCGAAATTTTATTTGATAGGTTTATTACAAGAGCTTAAAAAATAAAATTTTGGAGGTACTTATTATATGACGGGTACAATCAAATGGTTTAATGGAGAAAATGAAAAAGATGTTTTGCACGCTTTTCTCAAATAGATTAAGATGATTATAAATTTCTTGATGAAGGACAGAAGGTTACTTTCGATGTAACGAGGGGATAAAAATGACCACAAGATGAGAATATAATCTGTAAATTTTAAAGTAGAGTTTACAGATAAATTGCTAGAAATGCTAAGTTTATAGAAATACCCTATTAGACAATGTAATATAATGCACAATTGTCCTTAATATAGATATTGTGTTTGAAAAGGAAGAAATCTATAATGAGATTATTGTATCTAATTTATTATAAAGTAGTAGGGAGGAATATGAAATGAATTTAAATAGACTTGATAAAGTGTTAGAGCTTATGAAGCTCAAAAATGTACCACAGCTCATTGTATCTGATCCTGCATCTATATTTTATTTGACAGGAAAGTGGATACACCCAGGAGAGAGGTTGTTGGCACTTTATTTAAATATAAATGGAGAAAATAAGTTGTTTATAAATGAATTGTTTCCGTTGAGTGAGGATATCGGTGTACAGAAAATATGGCTTAAGGATACGGATGATGGGGTTAAGATTATGTCCCAATATATAGACAAGGATTTACCTGTAGGAATAGATAAAAACTGGCCTGCTAAATTTTTACTCAGACTTATGGAATTGAAAAGTGGTAAATCTTTTTTAAATGGATCTGAAATATTGGATAGTATAAGAATGCGTAAGGATGAAATGGAAAAGGACTATATGAGAGAAGCTTCTAGATTAAACGATATTGCCATGGGAAAGCTCATAAAACTGATTCCAAAAAAATATACTGAAAAGAAAATGGGAAGGCTTCTGGAAGGTATATATGAAGATATAGGGGCAGATGGTTTTTCTTTTGATCCAATTATTGCTTATGGATTAAATGGCACTGATCCACATCATGAAAGTGACAATTCCACGTTAAATGAAGGAGACAGTATAATTATGGATATTGGGTGCATTAAAAATTCCTATTGCTCTGATATGACCAGAACTGTATTTTATAAATATGTACCTGATATCAGTAAGGAAATTTATAATGTAGTGCTGGAAGCAAATAAAAGGGGAATTGCTGCAGTTAAACCAGGAGAAAGGTTCTGTGATATAGATTTGGCTGTTAGAAATTATATAGAGAGTAAAGGTTATGGAAAATATTTTACACACAGGACAGGACATTCTATAGGAATTGAGTGCCATGATCTTGGGGATGTGTCTTCTGCCAATTTTGAAAGAGTACAGCCTGAAATGATATTTTCAATTGAACCCGGCATTTATATTCCAGGTAAAGCTGGCATAAGAATAGAGGATCTTGTCATGGTTACAGAGGATGGATGTGAGGTATTGAACAGATACAGCAAGGATATAATGGTTGTAAAATAGTGTATGGTATACTGGTTGCATATGAGAATTAAATATTGTAATATATATAATGTACTTATCTGTACTATGTTGTAGGGAGTTATCTATTATGGATATAAATTTTGTAAATATAGTTAATTTTGTTACGATTTTCATATATATAACAATGATATTTGTGGGTGTAGCCTATATATATGAAAGCTTTAAAAAAGTAATTGAAAGCAATATTATAAATAGTATTGTTATACAGGCACTTGGCTATATTAAAAAATTGTCCATAGATCAATATGTATGTTACGAAAAATATGAAATATGGAGATTTTGTGTGGAGCCCAATTTAAAATAGTGTTCTTAAATATAAATTTCAAATAAAGGAGTTAAAACATGAACATTATTTTGAATTCTTTTGCTGTATTGTTGCAATATATATTTGGGATTACAGGAGACTGGGGTATTTCAATAGTAGTATTGACACTGTTTATAAAATTCATGCTTTCACCACTGTCTTTTAATCAGAAGCTTAGTTTGTTAAAGCAACAAAAAATGGGTGAAAAGATAGAAAAGCTGAAGTCCAAATACAAGCACAACAAGGAAAAAATGAAGGAAGAGATTGAAAAATGTTATAAAGACGGAGTAAAAAATATGTTTGGATGTCTTATTACATTTATACAGCTTCCTGTAATATGGGTGTTGTACAGTACTGTAATAAATATGCCAGTAGCTGCAAGTTCCATGCTTGTTCCATGGATTGCTTCCATAAAAATGAGTGACAGTTACTATATTGTCCCATTAATATATTCAGCTGTATCCACTTTCCCATTTCTCATAAATTATGTAGATTATTTTAATATATACAAGCAGGTGCAATCAAATAGAGCAGGTATTTTGATCTCAGTATTTGTAGGTGTTATGATAACTTTTAAAGCACCTATAGCTATAGGAATATATTTTATAACCTCCAATATGTTTTCTTTTATAGAAGATGTAGTTTTTAGGGTGTATGTGAGAAACAAGAGTCTTGTTTAGAAATTAAAAAGGCATTTTTGACTTAAGATGCCTTTTATTCTGCTTAATCAATAAATTGTTTTCTTTTATAATTTACCAATCTGGACATAATAATAAATAAAATGCAATTTTAAAATACTATTGCGTTGAAATAAATAAGTTAATAGAAAAGGAATGATTCTATGATCGATAATAAAGTTACTTCAAATTTTATAAAAAACATAGTTGCAGATGATCTGAAATCAGGAAAATATAAAAATATAATTACCAGATTTCCACCGGAGCCAAATGGATATTTACATATAGGTCATGCAAAATCAATAGTGTTGAATTTTGGATTAGCGGATGAATTTAACGGAAGAACCAACCTCCGTTTTGATGATACGAATCCTATAAAGGAAGATACGGAATTTGTGGAATCTATAAAGGAAGATGTAAAATGGCTTGGATATGAATGGGATGAGCTTCATTTTGCTTCAAATTATTTTGACGAAATGTACAAACGAGCTGTGCTTCTTATAAAAAAAGGAATGGCATATGTATGTGATTTAACGGCAGATCAAATAAGGGAGTATAGGGGAACACTTACAAAACCAGGAAAAGAGAGCCCCTATAGAGGCAGAACAATAGATGAAAATTTGGAATTATTTAAGAAAATGAAAAATGGAGAGTTCAGGGACGGAGAAAAAGTACTTAGGGCAAAAATAGATATGGCGTCTCCAAATATTAATTTAAGGGATCCTGTAATTTACCGTATAGCACATGCTTCTCACCAAAATACAGGTGACAAATGGTGTATATATCCAATGTATGATTTTGCACATCCATTGGAGGATGCAATTGAGGGTATTACACATTCAATATGTACCCTTGAATTTGAAGATCATAGGCCATTATATGACTGGGTAGTGCGTGAATGTGAAATGGAAAATGTACCCAAACAGATAGAGTTTGCAAGACTCAATATGACAAATACAGTCATGAGCAAAAGAAAACTCAAAAAACTTGTAGATGAAAACTTTGTAGATGGTTGGGATGATCCACGTATGCCAACAATTGCAGGACTCAGAAGAAGGGGATATACTCCCGAATCAATCCGAAAGTTTTGTAAAGCTATAGGAGTGGCCAAGGCAAGCAGTATAGTTGATTCTCAGATGCTTGACTATTTTTTAAGAGATGATCTGGAAAAAAATGCACCAAGGACTATGGCAGTTTTAAGACCGATTAAAGTTGTAATAACAAATTATCCGGAAGGAAAGACTGAAAAGTTTGAAGTGGAGAATAATCCTGATGATCATTCAGCAGGAACCAGGGAAGTGCCTTTCTCAAGAGAACTTTACATTGAGCAGGAAGATTTTATGGAAAATCCCCCTAAGAAATATTACAGGCTGTTTCCAGGGAATGAAGTTAGATTAAAAGGGGCTTATTTTGTAAAATGTACTGACGTGGTCAAAGATAACAGTGGAAATTTAGTAGAACTCCATTGTACTTATGATCCTGCATCAAGAGGGGGAAACAGCCCCGATGGAAGAAAGATAAAAGGAACTATCCACTGGGTAAATTTAAATACTGCGATTTCTGCAGAGATAAGATTATATGAACCTCTGATATTGGACGAAGGAGAAGAGAACAGTGATTCATTCTTGGACAATGTCAATCAAAACTCTCTTGAAATATTACATGGTTTTTTGGAGCCAAATATGAAATCGGTAAAGCCTGGACAAAAATTTCAATTTTTTAGACATGGATATTTTAATGTTGATACTAAATTTAGTGAAAATGGGAAACCGGTGTTTAATAGGATTGTTCCATTGAAGAGTTCTTTTAAAATAAAAAAATAAGATACTAAAATGTAGATAAGCTTGAAATTATGCTTATCTACATTTTACTTATAGATTTATACAGTATTTTTTGCCCATATTTACTGGATGATAGGATTTTTTTGCCTTTCTGAGACCTTCAAGTCCTAAATCCTGTTCTCTGTTTATATATTTTACATCGTTCAGGTAATTTTCTACAAATGCTTTGTTTACAAATGTATAGATTCCATTTATAGTTGTAAGTCCTTTTTCTATGTGTATTATTCCCATATCTGAATTTACTTTCTCACCTATTGTAAATGCAGATATTTCATCATCTACATATACAGCCATTGCTTTTAGATTAAGCTGTTGCATGTTGCATGTTATTTCGTTTATACCTTCCAGCTCGTGATACAAGTACTTATTGTCACTATTTTTTAAATCATACCATAGTTTAGCAGCTTTGATACAATCTTCTTTGACTCCCGGTTCGAAAAAGTCCTTTATGGTGTAATTATAGGATTTTATGAATTTGTTGTAGTGGTTTTTCTTTGAATGCAGTTTTTTCCCGGACAATGTTATCAATTTCTGAGTGTCATATATATAGTCAAAATTATCTATGTCTTCTTTTATATGAATATTATCTCCATATAGTTCTCTTAGATCATTTAAAAAGCTCTCTTCTACATCTCCAAATAAATAGGGCATGCTATTTATTGCCGAATATTTTTTTAGTATTTCTACTATATATTTGAGATTCTCTTTTGTATATCCGATAGGTTGCATAAAATAGTAGTTTCCATCAAAACCCATTTTTTTAATTATAAGAACATTATCTACTACAGTATAACTTATATCACATGCTTTTCTCCATATGAGAAAAGTTGTAAAAGAATATTCACAGGTAGTAAAATTATAATTATGTAGATACTTGTCAAAAAAATTTTTGTCATTCATAGTTAGGGGATTAAATTCTAGCATAAATATTCTCCTTGTCATTTAAATTTATTGGTGGATTTATCCTGTAAATGATTGGACTCCCATTCATTTCTCAGAATCCCATACAGGTACATATCATATCTTTTATTATCTCTATGTATAAATTCTCTGTAAGTTCCTTCTTTTTTGAATCCGACCTTTTCGTATAATTTTATAGCAGGTATATTATAAGACAATACAGTTAATTGTATTCTGTGAAGATTGAGTTCCTCAAATCCAAATTCAATAGTGAGATTCAGAGCTTCTTTACCTATGCCAAGTCCGCGGTTTGAATTGCTCCCTATACCTATATATATGGTGGCAGTTCCATTGTTCCACAGTATATTTTCAAAGCCTGTTACTCCTATAAATTCACCATTTAAGATATTTCTTACTGCAAATATAAATTTATCGGAAGATTTTTTTACATCTTCTATCATAGGCCTTAATTCATATAGAGACATGGGGAAAGATGATATCATATCGTAGTTCCTCAAAAATGATACGTCATTATACCATGTTTCAAATATCTTCAAGTCATCATCTCTAAAAGCAGTTAGTATAATTTTAGATCCTTTTAGCAAATCTTTTATCAAGATATTACACCACCTTGTAAAAATTAAAATTAATAGATAATAATTTTATATAAATTATAACTTATACATATACATTAATTCAAATGAAACTACAATTCAAATGAAACTACAGATTTTTAATATTGATTTAATTTTTTGCTATGCTATAATATATATATAAAATAATAACAAGTGAATAAACTATATGGAGAGGTCATATTGATGACCTGAGAGTGGAATGTTATTCCTTATCCTCATAACCTGATTTGGGTAATGCCAACGTAGGGAGATAATATATGTGAAATATATGGCAAAAATTGTTTTAAACACAGATTCTCCTGGAATTTGTGTTTTTTATCTTTTAGGGTATATTTAAATTAGATTATGAGGAAACATTTTTATATGTTTCCTTTTTCCTATATTTTACATGAAATCGAATATTAATATGATGAGTAAGGAGGGAGAAGATTGATCGTAAATGGAGAAAAGATGGAACTTCAAGCTGGAATAACAATTTTAGATCTTTTGAAAACTTTAAATATTGATTCCAATAATGTAGCTGTAGAAGTGGATATGGAAATTGCAGATAGAGGCCAATTTGGGAATATTAAATTGGACAGTAATTCAAAAGTAGAGATAATACGTTTTGTAGGTGGAGGTTAAATCTATAGAGATGAATACAATTGTATTGAAAATTATATAAAGGAGGTATTTTATGGATAAGTTAATTATTGGAGGAAAAGAACTCAGCAGCAGATTATTTTTAGGAACAGGTAAATATTCTTCGGATAAATTATTGCCGGAGGTATTGAAAAGTGCAGAAACTAATGTAGTAACTACAGCACTTAGAAGGGTTGATATGCACTCAAGGAGAGAAAACATAATAGATTTTATAGGAAAGGAATATATTTTACTTCCGAATACATCAGGAGCAAGAACCGCAGATGAAGTAGTAAGGCTTGCAAAGCTTGGAAGAGCTGCTGGATGTGGAAACTGGATAAAGATAGAAGCAGTATCTGACAATAAGTATCTTCTGCCGGATAATATCGAAACTATAAAGGCAACAGAAGAGCTTGTTAAGGACGGATTTGTAGTACTTCCCTATATAAATCCCGATCTTTCAGATGCGAAAAGGCTGGTAAATGTTGGAGCAGCGGCTGTTATGCCTCTTGGTTCCCCTATAGGTTCAAACAGAGGAATAAGGACCAAAGAAATGATTAGGATACTTATAGACGAAATAGATATTCCTATAATAGTAGATGCAGGTATAGGAAAACCTTCTGATGCAACTCTAGTCATGGAGATGGGAGCAGATGCTGTACTTGTAAATACTGCTATAGCTACATCGGAGGATCCTGTACTCATGGCAGAAGCCTTTAAATATGCAGTAAAAGCTGGAAGACAAGCATATATTGCAAAACTTGGTGCCCAAAGAGAAAGTGCAGCAGCTTCTTCTCCACTCACAGGATTTTTGAGATAGGAGGAAATATAATGGGAATTTATGAAGAAATACAGAAATATAAAAATTTTAATTTTGATAGATTTTTGGAAAGTGTTACAGATTCTAAAATAGAAAATATACTTTTGAAAGATAGAATTTCATTGGAAGACTTTTTAGCACTTTTATCTCCGACAGCAGAAAAATATCTGGAGCCTATGGCTAGAAAAGCTAGAGAAATAAGTATAAGAAATTTTGGAAAGAGCATAGTTTTATATACGCCTATGTATATTGCAAATTATTGTACAAATAAATGTATTTACTGTGGTTACAATGTGGAAAATAAAATAGCCCGAAAGAAAATGACCTATGAGGAAATTGACAGAGAAGCTAAAGCAATATCACAGACAGGATTGAAACATATAATATTGCTTACAGGTGAGTCTAGATATCATTGCCCAATGGAATATCTTAAAGAAGCTGTTAAAATACTCAAAAAATATTTCGATTCCATATGCCTTGAGATATATCCGCTTGAGGAAAATGAGTATAGGGAGCTTGTAGAACTTGGTGCAGATAGTCTGACCGTATATCAGGAAACTTATAATGAGGATGTATATAAAACCGTGCATCTTGCAGGCAAGAAGAGAGACTACAGATATAGACTGGAGGCACTTGACAGAGGATGTAGGGCAGGAATACATTCTGTTGGGATGAGTGCACTTCTTGGACTTTACAAATGGAGAAATGAAGTGTTTTTAACTGGAGTTCATGCAGCGTACATTTCAAAAAATTATCCATCTGTTGAAATAAGCATGTCTGTTCCTAGAATAAGACCCCATGCTGGAAGTCCGATTAAAATATATGAAGTGACTGACAAGAATTTAGTACAAGCTGCTCTTGCATATAAGATATTTTTACAGAGGGCAGGAATTAATATTACTACAAGGGAAGGCGAGCAGATGAGAAATAATCTTATTCCACTTGGAGTTACAAAAATGTCTGCAGGTGTTACTACCGAGGTTGGTGGACATTCATTGAGCAATGAGGATAAAGGAGAAGGCCAATTTATAATATCTGATGCCAGGTCAGTTGACGAAATAAAGGATGAAATAGAGAAACAAGGGTATAATCCGATATTCAAGGACTGGCAGTATTGTTAAATGGGAGATAAGGATATTTTCAAGCTAAAGGGGAATAAAAAGATAATTTCAGTTACAAATAGACATCTTGTACCGAAAGGATATTTTTATAATGTGCTGGAAAAATGCGCAGAATTTGGTACAGATGCTATAATGCTTAGGGAAAAAGATTTGTGTTATGAAGAAATTATTGAAATGGGTAAAAAGGTGAAAACTATATCGGATAGATATAAAAAGAAACTCATAATAAATGGAAATGCAAAGGCAGCTTTATGTCTTGAGGCTTTTGCACTCCATGTGGGGTTTCAAGAATTTAAAGCCATGCAGAAGAATAGTAGTGAGATAGATTTCCTAAAAAATAAAAAAATAAAAATAGGAGTTTCAATCCATAGTGTTCGTGAAGCCATAGAAATTGAAAGATCAGGAGCAGATTATGTAATGGCAGGCAATATATTTCAGACTAGTTGCAAACCGGGTCTTGAAGGAAAAGGATTGAATTTTTTAAGCAGAGTGAGTGAAAGTGTGAATATACCTGTAATTGCAATAGGAGGCATTGGACCTCATAATATTGAAGATGTCTTCAGTACCGAAGTCTATGGAGCGGCTATAATGTCTTATGCAATGAAAATTAATAGCTAATAAATATGGGGCTGTCGCATTAGCATAAAAATTATGCTAATGTGACAGCCTTTTTTAACATTTTATAGAAATTTTCATGATAATTTAAAGCAACACAAACTCTATAACTAAAAAATGGTACACTTTAATAAGACTTTTCTATTAAGGCTTTTTTGATTCACAGGCTTTTTAAGATTTTAAAATTAAGCACTACTTTTAAGTGGAAAAAGATGATTTTCTGTTCTATCTGACTGAATTTTATTATGGAGCTTATTGACATTATGTGCCATCGCTAACAAAATACTTTCCGCCAAAATATTCTGTTTACCTCTACTTAGATATCTACGAAATCCCATATCCTGTTTTATCTCTGCAAAGGAGCCTTCGGCTTGGATACTTCGATTCATTCTTAGCTCGCAGCCTTCTTCACTTACAATTCTTTCAAGATTCTCTTTGCGGAGCATGTTGAACAGCTTTGAAGTTTCAAGATTTTTGACCCTTTCTTCCAATGGTATTTTGCTGTTATGTCCTTTTATACATTTACTTTTATGCTGGCAGTTATTGCAATCCTCACATGTATAGATTGTTTTCTCACTTATATAACCAGTCCTGCTTTTCCTTTTTAGTACCCTGTTTACTGTTAGCTTCTTATTATTTTTACAGGTATAATAGTCGCCAGATTTGTTATAATCTATATTATCTATCCGGCTTATATCATTTTTATATTTACGCGTTTTGGATATTTCATAGTTTGCTGGTTTTATATATGATAACTGTCCGTTCGCTTTAACATAAACATAATTTTCTTCACTCTCATAACCTGCATCAGCAGTAATTTTAAAATACTTAAAATACAGGAGGTTCTCCATGCTTTTTATGAATGGAATCAACGTTTTTGTATCCGTGCTCTGGTTGCCTGCAGTAAGCCATACTATATATTCAGAATCTACTCCATGCTGAACATTGTATGCAGGTTTTAGCTGACCGTTTTTCATGGCATCTTCTTTCATCCTCATAAAAGTTGCATCCTTATCCGTCTTCGAGTAGCTGTTACGCTTGCCGCAGGTATGGATTTTCTGTGTATACTCTTTCAGCTTATTAAGATATCCCTCAAGCTTTTCAATAGAACGTTGAATTGGATTTTTCCTTTTGCCAGATCCATGTACAAACTGTATATTTTCTTTATGCTTCAAGGCGTAAAGTTTCTTGCGTAACTTTTTTACGTGCTTTATTTTTACCTTATTTTGATATACAAGCTTTAGTCCGTACAGTTCTTCACATTCAGCCACAAAATCAGCTAATTTAGAAAGCAGTCTGGCTAAATTTTTTGAAACTGATCTTTTCCAGATAAAAGTATATTTGTTTGCACAAGCTTCTATCTTTGTACCGTCAATAAATACAGCATCACCTGATATTTCTCCAATCTCATAAAGGAAGTTTGTCATTTCGGCCATGATTGTTTCTGAACATGGAGCGAAATGAAGGCTGCGGAATCTAGCAAATGTAGAATGATCCGGTACTTGTGAACCTTCTAAGAGATACATAAAGTTCACGTCTCTTTTGCATGATTTCTCCATTTCTCTTGATGAATAATTATGATTCATATATGAGTAAAGTACAATCTTCAGCATCTGACGCGGTGTTGCCTGATTCTCCCTCATACGGGAGTAAGTCGAATACAAATCTGTTAAATCCATCTCCTCTACAAACTGACTTAGCAAATGCACCGAATCATTATCTGGTATCATGTAATCAATATTTAATGGAAGTTTTAATTGATAATTTCCACGATTTGAAGTATAATTTTTATGTAAATTAATGTATTTAGTCATATATTAATTTTACCATAAATCTTTCACTCTTCCGAGTGGGAGATTTATTTTTTACGTAAAAAACTGTCGCACTAATTTTTTTTAGTGCGACAGCCCCATATTTATTATATCTATTTTATGAGTTTCATAAGTTCTATTGGATTGTTGATGAGTAGTTTTGCACCATTTTTCAATAATTCATCTGATGATCTAAACCCCCAGGTAGCTCCTACGGCATACATGCCTGCACTATTGGCTGTTTCCATATCGACGCCTGTGTCTCCAAGATATAAATATTTAGATGGTGTGATTTTTGAGAGTGATGATATTTCAACAGCTGAATGTGGATCTGGCTTATTTGGAACACCATCACGTGAACCTAATACGATATTGAAACGATTTAGTCCGAAAAATTTATCAATCATTATTTTAGTGAATTGATCTGGTTTATTTGATAGAACAGACATTTGTATACCTTCAGAAACGAGTTTATCTAAAAGTTCCTCTATTTTGTCATATGGTTTTGTTGATTCATGCCATTTTTTGTTGTATTCGTCTTTAAGCTGTGATAGGCACAATTTTACCATTTCTTCGTTTATAATTTCTTTTGGCAAAGTACGTCTTACCAATTTTTCCATACCATTTCCTATAAAATAATTGTACTTTTTGGTATCATGAATTGGAAACCCATGTTTTTTCAATACAATATTCATTGAATTGGCAAGATCATCTAATGTATTTAGTAATGTTCCGTCAAGGTCAAAAATAATTCCCGAATAATTCATTTTAATTCCTCCAGTTTTAGTCTGAACAAGATAAAAAAATTTTAAATATGCTATTCGGATATTTCATTAAGCTTGTCAACCAATACAGTGAGATTGTTTATAGAAGAATTTAGTTCTTGAATTTGAGAAAATTGGTCTTTAAATGTATCAGAAGTTGAATTTATCCCATTAGATATATTATTTACTGATTTCTCTATTTCTTTAAGTGTGGAATTTATTTGAGATACAGATTCATTGCTAGAACTTGAAAGTTTTCGTATTTCGTTTGCAACTACAGTAAAGCCCTTTCCGCTTTCTCCTGCCCTTGAAGCTTCAATTGCGGCATTGAGGCCTAAAAGATTTGTTTTGGAAGCTATATTTTTTATAAAATTTAGTACCTCATCTGTATTTTTTGTTTTGTTTGCAGCATCCTTAACTTCGGATAATATATTATCGTTAGAAATTACCGACTTTTCTATACCCGATGTTATAATTTCACAGGCTTTTGAAATATTGTCGATGGCTTTTGACAGTATTTTGGATGCTTCCAGGAATTTATAGTGACGTTTCATACTTTTAACTAAAACTACACTTCCTATTATCTTATCATTTTCTTTTACTGGTATTCCTATAGCTTTTATCTCAACGCCAAAAGTTTCTTTTGGAACTATTGTTACTATTGGTTTACCAGCCTTTATGCATTCGTAGGCAGCACCCTTTGGCCTTAGAGGATCACCGGGCTTTGCATTCATATTTATATTTTCACTATTTACTATTTTTATGAAGTTAGTAGTTGTTGACATAGTAAAAGCTATTTCATCATCGAAAAAGTAATGCATATAAGGCATTAAAATATTAAAAGCCTGTTGGAAGTTGTTATTGATCTCAATAGTGTTTTCCATTATTTATATCACCCCAAATTAAACCATAATTTAAAATACGTAATTCATCAAATATAATTTTAAAGGTTGTAAGTCGATTTGTCCATGATTAATTTTTAGGCTGTTTTTTGTATAAAAAGTCACATTTATTGCTCCAATTAATATTATAGAAGTATAGAACACATGATGAAAAATCAGGATACCTAATAAATATTTAAGAAAATAAGGAGGGGTCTATTATGTCACACAGATGTAAAGGCGATTATTCAGCACAAAGATGTGGATCTGGAAAAGAAGTATTAGTAATAATAATAATACTGATACTGTTCTGTGGAGTTAGCTGTGGAGACTATTAGGAGAAAGTAACATTTTATAAGATTCACTAATATACTGGAATTGAACAAAGGATTAAAAATAAGTTAGCTTAATACAAGATGATAAGGAGGGGTCTTTATGTCACGTTCATGTGGATCAGGTAGTGGAAGCAGAGGAGTATTAGTAATAATAATAATACTGATACTATGCTGTGGAGTTAGCTGTGGAGACAGATATTAGCAAAATGATAAATTTTATATGATTAACTTTTAAAGAGGGACAATACGCCCCTCTTCTGTTTATAAAATATGTTTAAATACATTGGATTAGAAATTAAAGAACATGGTAATTGGATGATAGGGGGGGATTTTTATGTCATGCTGCAGGCATAGATGTCATAGACACAGAGGCAGAGGCTGTGGATGTTTTGGCGGTGGAAGCGAATGTATAATAATATTGATATTACTGGTATGTTGCTGCGGTTGCGGCAGAAGATTCTGTTAGATTTATACAATAATATTTTGATAATAAAATTAAGGGAGAATGAAAACTTCATTTTCCCTTTTCTAATAGAATAAATTATTCATAGAGTCTATATCCTTTATGATTATTATATTTTTATCCATTTCAATTAAGTTGTCATTTTTCATATTTATAAGTTCCCTCGACAATGAGGGTCTAGGTATTCCGAGCTGATTGGACATTTCTTTTTTTGTTATATTTAATTTTATTTTTAAGTTTTTTGTAGAGGAATACTCTTCTAAAAGATATGATGCAATTTTCTGTCTTAATGTCTGATAAGACATATTTTTGACTTTTTTGTTTAACATTAATATCTTGTTCGATAGAAGTGTCATGAAATTATTTAAAAAAATGGAGTACATACTGCAGAGTTTTAATATATTTTCTTTTGATATGAACATTATGTCCGAATTGTTTGAGGAAATTATAGTGGCAGGATAAGTATTTTTATTTGAAAATATTATAACCTCTCCAAATATATTTCCTTTATCCAATTTGCTTATGGTAACAATTTTACCAGAAGCATATAGTTTCTGAACCTCAATATTTCCATCAAGTACTATACCTATCCTTGAACAATTTGAACCTTCTACGGCAATAACCTCATCTTTTGAATAATTAGAAATTGTGTGTGGTATTTTATTTAATAAACTAGTTATTTCGCTGTCAGAAAAATTTTTCATCAGTATGCACTTTTTTAATGAGCTTATAATTTTATCCATAATTTGTACTCCACTGTAATGATTTGAATTTTTATTGATTATGGTAACATTAGTTACTGATATTATATATTTATTTTATTATAATAAAGTCATAAAATCAATGTTGAGGAGGAATTTGTGATGATAAGAAAAATAGTTAATATAAATAAAGAAAAATGCAATGGATGTGGATTGTGTGCTAATGCCTGCCATGAAGGTGCGATAAAGGTGGTTGATGGCAAAGCTGAGCTTATAAGTGATGAATACTGTGATGGATTGGGGGATTGCCTTCCTGAATGTCCTACAGGTGCAATAGAAATAATTGAACGGGAAAGTAAAGCTTATGACGAAAAGTTGGTTATAAAAAAGAAGAGGGAAAAGGAAAAATTACCTTGTGGATGTCCTGGAACGGCAGCTAGAACAATAAATAGGGAAAGCAATGTTAATTTAAGAGTCAGTAACAAAGTCAATGATGTAGAAAATAATGTATCTGAATTACAACAATGGCCGGTTCAGTTGAAACTTATAAATACAAGGGCTCCTTATTTGAAGAATGCGGATCTTTTAGTGGCGGCAGATTGTACTGCCTATGCCTATGCAGGTTTTCACAAGGATTTTATAAAAGGACATATTACGGTTATAGGTTGTCCGAAGCTAGATGATATATCTTACTATGAGGATAAACTGTCAGAAATTATTTCAAATAGCAATTTGAAAAGTATAACTGTCATCAGAATGGAGGTCCCATGCTGCAAAGGGATTGTAAATGCAGTAAAAAATGCAATGTTGAGATCCAAGGTAATAATTCCATATAGAGAGATTATTGTTTCAACTGATGGAAATATCATGCGTTAGGATGTTCAAATGTTCCATAAATTACAGGCCTATAATTATTCACCATAATTTTACCCTTGGCTATTACGCAGTACAGGTTCAACTTTTTGTCTAAAAGCAGTATATCTGCATCAAAATCTTCTTTTATTTGGCCTTTACCTTTTAATTTTAAAAGTTGTGCTGGTGAAGAAGTAAATGGTATAATGGCATTTTCAAGTGATATTCCTCTTTGTATCGATTCCCTTATAGTCTCCATGTCTGTAGTAGGAAGTCCAACAGTTAATTTTGCTAGATTACCATTGCCATCAAATATGGGCATACTTCCTCCAGCATCGGAACTCATAGTTATATGATAAGGAGAGATATTCTCTTTTAACATCGATGTATACAATTCTGATGCGGATACGGATGTATTATTTTCATTTTTTATTCCTGTGGTTATATCTATAAATCCTCCAATTTTGGCATATTCAAGGGACTGTTTTACAAGAAGTGGATTTCTGTTTAAATGAGTTGGGAGAATATTTTCAATGGGAATTTCTGCACTGTCTATAAGATCGAATAGAGGTTTCAATCCACTTTTGTCATCTCCTACATGAATGTGAAGTATACCGCATTTTCCGGAGAGAAGTCCTCCTGCACATGTTTCACTTGCAATATGTACTAGGTCATGGGAAGAAGGATAGCTTCCCCTATGGTCTGATATAGCTATTTCACCGGCACCTATTATTTTATCTATTAGGATTATGTCACCTCTTACCGTATCAGTAATCGTTCTTGTGGGAACTTCATAACATCCTGTCCAGCAATATGTACTTATTCCTTCGGCTTCAAGAGCCCTTGCTTTTGAAATTAGGCTTCCCATACTTCTAGTAATTCCATCTGTACCTAGAAGACCTACACAGGTTGTAATTCCATTTGTAGTAAAATGTGTAAGATTCATTTCAGGGGTTCTGTTGGTAAAACCACCTTCACCACCAGCACCATTTATATGCATGTGAAGGTCGATGATACCTGGAACAGCAGTTAAATTGCTGCCATCAATTATAGTGATTTCTGGAAAATTCCTGTCTGGTATATTTATTTTGGAGGATAAATAGGCTATTTTATCAAAACATATAAGTATGCTTTTTTTCCCTATATATTTTGGAGAAAATATTTCTATATTTTTAATGAGTAACATAAATATAACAACACCCCTTTATTATACTATGTCTATTAATAGAAATTTTATACTTATACTGTTTTTAAATATATCCATTTAATGCCCTTATGGATATTTCTCCAGATATAATATTTCTTATGGATCCATCTGGATACTTGACTACAAGTTCACCATTTTCTCCAATATCTATAGCTTTTGCAAAGTATGATTTTCCACTGGATAGTATCCTTATATCACGTCCAAGTACAGCAGAATGTTCTTTGCATATACTTATTGATGATTTTACAGTAGCTTCTTTTTTAAATTCCATATATAGTTTCTCAAAATTGTTTATTAATGTTCCTAGAAGAAATTTCCTATCAATTAGAGAAGCTGTTTCAATTTTTAAAGAAGAAGCTTTATTGGCTATTGTATTATCTTCAAAATCTTCCTTATCCAGATTTACATTTATACCTATGCCTACAATTACATAATTTACTCTATTGAGTTCTCCACTCATTTCAGTAAGTATTCCACATACTTTTTTGTGATTTATGATTATATCATTTGGCCATTTTATACTTCCATCTATTTTTAATTCGCCTAAAGCAGTTATAACGGCAGCTGCAGCTATCTGAGTTATCTTAGGAACATCTATGGGTGCAGTTTCAGGCCTTAAAATTATGGAAAGCCATATACCCTTGTATTTTGGAGAAATCCAGGTTCGTCCAAGCCTTCCATGACCTATAGTCTGCTCTTCGGAAACTACAACAGTTCCATGTGGTTCACCTTTTTCAGCCAGCTCTTTTGCTTTCATATTTGTAGAATTTATACTGTCAAAATAGAAAAAATTTTTCCCGATGCAGTTTGTGTGAAGTATGCATTTTACTTCATCATAAGTCAGTATATCTGGAGAATATATTAGTCTGTATCCCTTTTTAGGAGATGAATCTATTTTATAACCCTCGTTTCTCAGTATATTTATATATTTCCATATGGCTGTACGACTAACTTTTAATTTTTCACTTATTAACTGGCCGGAAAGGAAAGTATCCTTATTTTCTTTTAGTAAATTTAATATAGATTCTTTCATAAAAATCATCCTTTTCTTGTACTAACTAATGGTATTATACTATAATTTAATTTCATATTACAATTTTAATAGATGATGGTTTATAATTTATATTAGAAGTTAGTATGACAGGAGGTTTTATTATGTTGGATTTATGCTTGCTTGGTTGTGGTGGAGGCATGCCAACTCCAGATAGGTTTTTAACTTCTATGCTTGTTTCATACAATGGTAGAAAATTGCTTATAGATTGTGGAGAAGGAACTCAGCTAAGCTTGAAAATAAATAAGTTGGGATTTAAGTATATAGATGTAATTTTATTTACGCACTTTCATGCTGACCATGTTGCAGGACTGCCTGGACTTCTTTTGACAATAGCTAATTCTGGAAGGAAGGAACCCATGACTATAATAGGACCTTATGGGTTATCAAAGGTGGTAAATGGACTTCGGGTAATAGCACCTCAGCTTCCATATAAGATAAAGTTGATAGAGCTTTTTGGTAAAGAAAAGCATTGTGAAAAAATAAACAACTTTACTATAGGTATATTACCTGTAGATCATGGAATAGATTGTTTTGCATATTCTATATATGTACAGAGAAATAAGAAATTTGACAAAGAAAAAGCTCTGCTTAACGATGTCCCAATGAATTTGTGGAGTAAACTTCAAAGGGAAGAGAGTTTAACTTATAATGGCATTTCCTATAAAAGTGATATGGTCCTTGGAGAACCACGTAGAGGAATTAAATTCTCTTATTGTACGGATTCAAGACCAATTCCGGAGTTGATAGATTTTGTGAAGAAATCGGATTTATTTGTATGTGAAGGCACTTATGGTGACAATGAAAAATACGAAAAAGCTGTAGAATACAAACATATGCTTTTTAGAGAATCAGCAATGCTTGCAAAAAAATCTGAAGTAAAGGAATTGTGGCTGACCCATTTTAGTCCATCGATGATAAACCCGGAAATTTATCTTGAGAACGCGAAAAAGATTTTTGAGAACACTATCCTAGGTAAGGATGGAATGAAAAAACATCTTAATTTTGAATAGAGTAACCATAAGGAGATGTTGTAAAATGGGGAGATCCAAAAGAGGAGTAGTTATTGCAGTAATGGTTTCCATGGTACTTGCTGCTGTGGAAAATACTGTTGTAACTATAGCAGTACCCACTATAGTAAAAGACTTAAATGGATTTCAGCTTGTAAGTTGGGTGTTTTCTCTATATCTTTTAACAGCTTCTATAACTACTCCAATTTACGGAAAATTAGCTGACCTCTATGGTAGAAAAGATATTCTTTCAATAGGTATAGGAATATTTTTAATAGGAAGTTTTTTATGTGGTTTATCCCGGAACATGTATGAATTGATGGCTTTCCGTGCAATTCAGGGAATAGGTGCAGGGGCTGTATATACCATAACTTACACTATAATAGGAGATCAGTTTTCTGTTTCTGAAAGAGCGAAGGTTCAGGGATGGTTAAGCAGTGTATGGGGAATATCAAGCCTAATTGGACCGTTTGTAGGTGGAGCTTTAATAGATATATTGTCCTGGCACTGGATTTTCTTTATAAACATACCTTTTGGAATAATTTCAATAGTGCTGCTTCAGAAAAGTATTGTAGAGAACTTTGAAAGAAGAAAGGCAGCTATTGATTTCCATGGAATAATTTTTTTAACTTCAGCAATTGTAGCATTGCTTATGGCTTTCATGACAGACGATAATAATTATGAAATAGAATTTCCCAGAGCCGTAGTTTGTGGAGTGATTTTTACAGTATCAATTGTTATGTTCTATATAACAGAAAAAAAGACAGAGGAACCAATCATGCCCTTCGAAATATTTAGGGAATCTAATATAAGAATAAATGTAATAAGCTTTATATCATCGGCAGTATTGATTGGAATAGGGGTATATATGTCAATATATATGCAAAATGTACTTGGATATGGTGCCACTATATCGGGGATTTCTATGGCACCAATGTCTGTTACATGGTTTCTAGTTTCATTTTTAATAGGGGATAAAATAGTTAAATACGGAGAAAAGGTTATAGTGATATTTAGTAGTTTTATTATAATTTTAGGAACAGCCTGTCTAGTTACTCTCGGTCTAAATTCTTCTCCATTGTTTGTAATATTGTTTTCAGCAATACTTGGAATTGGATTTGGATTGAATTTTACTATTCTTACCATAGCAATACAGGATTCAGTGGATTATGATATGAGGGGAGCGGCTACGGCTTCAAACGCCCTTGTACGTAACTTGGGACAAACTATAGGTGTAAGTATTTTTGGAAGTATCTTTAATTTAAGTATAATTAGATATCTTGGCAAAATGGGTACTTACAATATAAATCCAAATAATATATGTTCATCTTTGATATCAGTGCCAACTATATCAAAACATCTTGTAGAGAATTCATTGAATTTTGGATTGCATACTATATTTTTATTTATGTGTGCTTTGGATGTTGTGATTCTTGTTCTATCGCTTAATTTATCCAATGGGCTAAAAAAAATATAAAAACTTTGTTAAAAATTTCTCAAAAAAGCTTGTCTTAGATCTATAGTAGGGTGTATAATAAGACTAAAGAAATACCTCAATTGTAATTGCAGTTTATAAAGCTAAAAATATATAGAGGAGTTGATTGGAATGAGTAAATACAAAGTTGGAGATGAATTAATAATGGTGACAAATCCTTCTGAAGATGCAAAGAAACTGGAAAATTTAACTAGGTTAGAAGTGAAGGACAATTTTGCTCAAATCTCCTGGGGACTGAAAATAATAGATGTCCAATATGATAAGCCTAATGTTACATTAACTTATCAGAATCTTTATGGTGATATAAACAGAGTGTTTGCAATTTGTACTGATGTGACTAATTTTGATCATGAAAAAGTTCTTGAAAAAGCATTACTCAAAGCATTTCAGGCTGAGATTATAAATATAACAACAATTAAGAATGTAAACAAGAGTGAAAAATGCTGCGAAGTATAAAAATATGATTATTATTATCCAGGATAGATAGATTCTATCCTGGATTATTTTTTATCTTTTTTATACTTGACATTAACTTGTTTTTAAATTAGAATAGTCATTAGAATTTAAGTAAAAAATACACTTTAAATTGGTCCTGTGAGGCCAGAAAGAGGTATATGTATGGTCAATTATTTTTATATATTTAAAGGAATTAATAATTTTATATCCAAATATAAAAATTTAAGTGATGTTTAGGCAATAGGAGAATTATTTTAAATGATTTTTCTATTGCCTTTTTTGTTTTTTAATGTTCGGGTGTATTTTTACTGTAAAAATACAGGAGGTATATTATGAAGGCAAAATTGATATTAGAAAATGGAGATAGCTTTGAGGGCAGAGCTTTTGGATATCTAAAAGATACTGTAGGTGAAGTGGTATTCAATACTGGCATGACGGGTTATGAGGAAATACTTACAGATCCCTCTTATTATGGTCAGATTGTTACGATGACCTATCCACTTATAGGAAATTACGGAATAAACTTAAGTGATATGGAATCTAAAACTCCAAAAGTAAAAGGATTCATAGTCAGGGAGAATTGTAATATATCCAGTAATTTTAGATCAGAACTGGAACTTGATGACTATTTGAAATTAAATAAGATTGTGGGTATATGTGGAATTGATACCCGTGCCCTTACAAAATTGCTGAGAAATAATGGTACTATGAAGGGAATTATAACAATTAAAGATGTGGATTTTCCCATGGTTAAGGACGAGATAAATTCTTTCTCAAATAGGGATGCTGTATCAAAAGTTACAACTAAAAATATATATTCAATGGGTAGAGAAGGAAAACATGTTGCTGTTTTGGACTTCGGAGTAAAAAAAAGTATAATAAAGAATTTTGTAGATAGAGGATTTAAAGTAACTGTTTTTCCGGCAAATACAGATGTAGAAACCGTGCTTGGAATAGATCCGGATTTAATATTTCTATCCAATGGACCAGGAGACCCATGTGATTTAAAAAATGAAATCAAGAATATAAAGGAACTTGCAGTTAGTAAACCTACTGTTGGAATATGTCTTGGACATCAACTCCTTGCACTTGCCTTTGGAGGAAGTACTGCAAAATTGAAATTTGGACATAGAGGATGTAACCATCCTGTAAAAGACCTTAAAAGTGGAAGGGTTCATATAACTTCTCAAAATCATGGCTATTATGTTAGTGAGCTTCCAGAAAATATGGAAATGACTCATATAAGTCTGAATGATGGTACTATAGAAGGCATGAAACACAGTAAACTGCCTGTATATTCCATACAGTTCCATCCGGAGGCATCTCCAGGACCTGTGGATAATAATTATATATTTGATGAATTTGCAAGTTATGCATCCAAGGGAGGTACTGAATGTCATGCCATTAAATAAGAACATTAAAAAAGTACTAGTTATAGGATCGGGACCAATAATTATAGGTCAGGCCGCAGAATTTGACTATTCGGGAACACAGGCCTGTGAATCTTTGAGAGAAGAAGGAATAGAAGTTGTACTTATAAATAGCAATCCTGCAACTATAATGACAGATAGGGAAGTTGCAGACAAAATATATATTGAGCCTCTTACTTTGGAATTTGTAGAGAAGGTTATAGAAATTGAAAGACCTGATAGCATTTTGGCGGGAATGGGAGGACAAACTGCACTGAATCTTGCAGTTGAACTGCATGAAAAGAAAGTACTTGAAAAATACAATGTAAATATAATAGGTACTTCAATAGAATCCATAAAAAAAGGTGAAGACAGGGAATTATTTAGAAATACCATGAATAAAATAGATCAACCTATAGTGGAAAGTGATATTATAACAGATGTAAAAAGTGGCAAAAAATTTGCTGAAAAGATAGGATATCCGGTTATAGTGAGGCCTGCGTATACTCTTGGTGGAACAGGTGGGGGGATAGCTGAAAATGAAGAACAGCTTGAAGATATACTTGAGTCGGGACTTGAGTTGAGTTCTATAGGTCAGGTGTTGATTGAAAAGAGTATAAAAGGATGGAAGGAAATAGAATATGAAGTTATGAGGGACAGCTTTGGAAATTGTATAACTGTTTGTAATATGGAAAATATTGATCCTGTTGGAATTCATACAGGTGACAGTATAGTTACAGCTCCAAGCCAGACTCTTTCAGATAAAGAGTATCAGATGCTTAGGACTGCCTCAATAGATATAATAAATGAAGTTGGAATAGAAGGCGGATGCAATGTGCAACTGGCTTTAAATCCGAATTCCTTTCAATATGCTGTAATAGAAATAAATCCCAGGGTAAGCAGATCTTCTGCGCTTGCATCAAAAGCAACAGGATATCCAATCGCAAAGGTTGCCGCAAAGATAGCACTTGGCTACGGATTAGATGAAATAGAAAATGCAGTTACAAAAAAGACACTTGCATGTTTTGAGCCTTCACTGGATTATGTGGTTGTAAAAATACCAAAGTGGCCTTTTGATAAATTTCAGGGGGCAAATAGGAAACTTGGTACAAAAATGATGGCAACAGGTGAAATTATGGCTATAGGAAGTAATTTTGAGGCTGCATTTTTAAAAGGTATAAGATCTCTTGAAATTGGGGCATATTCTCTGGATTATAAAAAATTTAGAGAATTTACTCTGGAGAAACTTAAAAACAGAATATTCTATCCTGATGATGAGAGAATATTTGCACTTGCTGAAATGATTAGAAGAGGCTACAGGATAGATAAACTTTCGGAAATAACAGGAATAGATAAGTTTTTTATATACAAATTCAAATGGATAATAGACCAGGAAGAAAAATTGAAAAACAGTACAATAGATGACCTGGATAAAAAGTATCTTGAAATCCTGAAGAAAAAGGGCTTTTCTGACAAAGGCATAGCTGACATGCTTAAAGTATCTCCTGACGAAATATATAAATTGAGAACTATATGGAATATAAGACCTTCTTATAAAATGGTTGATACTTGTGGAGGAGAATTTGAAGCACTATCACCTTATTATTATTCAACCTATGAGGAGAAAGATGAAGTTGAGGTATCCAACAATAAAAAAGTACTTGTTATAGGTTCCGGTCCTATAAGGATAGGCCAGGGAATAGAATTTGACTATGCTTCTGTACACTGCATAAAAATACTTAGAAAATTAAACATGGAAACTATTATAATAAATAATAATCCTGAAACGGTCAGTACAGATTTTGATATCTCAGATAAGTTGTATTTTGAACCAATAACAGAAGAAGAAGTATTGAATGTAATTGAGAAAGAAAAACCTAATGGTGTAATACTCCAATTCGGTGGTGAAACTGCTATAAAGTTGGCAGAATTTTTAAAGGAAAAGAATATAGTGACTCTTGGTACTACGGCTGATCAGATAGACACTGCGGAAAACAGGGAAAAATTTGATGATTTGCTTGAAAAGCTTGAAATATCAAGACCTAAAGGAAAGGGAATCTGGTCTATAGAGGAAGGCTTGAAGGAAGCTGAAAGACTTGAATATCCTGTACTTGTAAGGCCATCTTATGTACTTGGTGGACAGGGTATGGAGATAACCTACAACAAAAATGAATTAACCTACTATTTAGAAAAGGCATTTTTAAAAGACAAGAAAAATCCAATATTGATAGACAAGTACCTGATGGGGAGAGAGATAGAAGTAGATGCCATATGTGATGGAGAAGATATTTTAATACCTGGTATTATGGAACATCTTGAAAGGGCAGGAGTTCATTCTGGAGACAGCATAACAATGTACCCGAGCCCGAATATAAATAATGAAATGAAAAGTAAAATACTGGACTATACTAAAAAGCTGGCAATTGGAATAGGAATACATGGAATGATAAATATACAGTTCATAGAATATAAAAATAATCTCTATGTAATAGAGGTGAACCCGAGGGCATCCAGGACAGTGCCTTATATAAGTAAGGTGAGCTGTGTCCCCATTGTAGACATAGCAACTAGAGTAATGCTTGGAGAAAAACTCAGAGATATGGAATATGGAACTGGTATCTTCAGGGAACCTAATATTACTGCAGTAAAAGTACCTGTTTTTTCAACACAGAAATTACCCAATGTAGAAGTATCCCTTGGACCGGAGATGAGATCCACGGGTGAAGTGCTTGGTGTTGGGAGAAATCTTACGGAAGCCCTTTATAAGGGATTTGTGGCTGCAAAAATGTTTTCTGACAGTAAATTTAAAACTATACTTGCAACTATAAGCGACCATGACAAACAGGAATTTTTACCTATAGCTAAGGAAATTGACAAATTGGGTTGGAAATTTATTGCCACTGAAAATACAGCAAAGCTTTTGAGGAATAACGGCATAAATGTAAAAGAAGTTAGAAAGATGAAAGAAAAAAGACCTAATATAATAGATGTCATAAAAAATGAAGAAGTGGATTTGGTTATAAATACTCCTACCAAGGGGAATGATTCCAGACGGGATGGATTTCACATAAGGAGAGCTGCAATTGAGAGAAATATAGAAGTTATAACATCCCTTGATACCTTTAAAGCTATGGCTTATATCAATGCTAACAATTGGGATGAAAAAGATATTGAGGTTTTTTCAGAATATAAGTGATGTATTAGTAAATTAAATCTCTATTTATTCATAGAATATAGTAACAGTAATCGGAAAGGGTAATTTTATGAGTAAAAAAGCTGGTTACTATATTCAATTGGATAATAAGGCTGAGATGCTGTTGAGAAAAGGGGAATTTTTAGGGGCAGGGCACAATGGTATAGTGTATTTACTTCCAAATAACAAGGTAATTAAGATTTTTAAAAATAAAATTGTATGTGAAAATGAATACAGTATATTGAAAAAAACTTCTAAAAGCAAGCATTTTCCAACTATTTATTCTCATGGATCTCACTATATTGTGAGGAGCTATGCTAAAGGTGAGAGATTGGACTATTATATTAAGAAGAATGGGCTGGATTACAATACTGCGCACAGTATTGTGGAACTTTTAAAGGAATTTAAAAAACTTAAGTTTACTAAACTGGACATAAGATGCAAGGATCTGTACTTAGATAAAAAATTTTTTTTGAATGTCATTGATCCTAAAAACAATTATTCAAAAAATTGTATTTATCCAAGACATTTGATGAAAGGACTTAACAAATTGGGAGTACTTGGAAATTTTTTAAATATTGTCTATAAGGAATATGACGAAGTCTATGATGATTGGAGCTTCAGGATAGAAAGATATTTAAAACGCGGCATAAAGTAGATATGGAAGATCATTTTATACACCATTTTATTATGTTATAATAAAATGGTGTATTATTTTAAATAATCAATAATATTTTTTAATATTATTGATATATTTTTATTTTATATACAATTTTTTTGATTTATATAGGAGTGACAAATATGTTTGTAACCTGTAGAAATATATTGGAGTTACCGGGACTTGAAAGAATGAAAATAGTAGCAGGGGCTGGTGGACTGGATAAAGTGATTAGTTGGGTACATGTTATTGAGATACCTAATGCGGTGGACTATGTAAAAGGTGGAGAACTTTTATTTATGACAGGAGTAGTAATAGGCAATGATACTGAAGTATTACTTAAATTTGTGAGAGAGATAAATCTAAGGAAGTTATCCGGACTCGTTATAAATGTCGGACCTTATATTAAATCAACTCCCAAAGAAGTTATAGAATTTGCGGATAAAATCGATTTTCCTATATTCGAGCTTCCATTTGAGATCAGGCTTATAGATGTGACTCAAAATATTTGCAGGTCTATTTTTACAAAAAAAATTCAAAAAGAGTCCATGAATAATTTTATGAAAGAAATAATTTTTGAAGATATAGATATTACTGATGAAGTTTTAAATAGAGCTATTTTATATGGATATAGTATAAACATGTATTATTGTGCGATTGTAGTGAATATTGATGATTTCGGCTCATATATAAAATTTAATAAGTTAGGGGATGAAGATGTTGTTTTGGATATAAAAAATTATATTCAGGCTATTATAGATGAAATAATATATAAGAACAATAAAAAATATTTTTGTGTTGTACAAAGTGACAGCTTTTTCCTTATGGTATCCTTGGATAAAAACGAGAAAATGTTGGATAGTTCAATTAGAAATAAAATGGTTCATATTGCAGATTCCATAAAGAAAGAAATTAATAAGAAATTAAATCATATTACGGTAAGTATAGGTATAGGCGGATTATGTAATGATTTAAGCGATTTTAAAACTGCTATTTCAGAAGGAAAAAAAGTTTTAGAAATATTAAAGAGGTTAAATAAAAGCAATTGTATTGTAAGCTATAGCGATCTAGGTATATTTAGGCTATTTTTTGAGATGAATACGTATAATGAAATGAAAAAATTGTTCAATGAAAATTTGTTAAAACTAAAGGAATATGATGAAAAAAATTCATCTTATCTAATTAAAACTCTCAATGCATATTTAAAAAATAATAGAAATTTAGGAAAGACATCAGAAGAGCTATATATTCATAGAAATACGATGAAATATAGAGTTAAAAGAATAGAAGAAATATTACAATGTAATTTAAAAGATGAAGAAACAGTATTTAACATTAAACTGTGTATGAGTATTGGAATATTCTTAAATTTACTGGAAATATAGCTTTCACTAAAATTATAGTGTACAAAAATTTGTATATATCTTTGTACACTGTGGACATATAATTTTATTTTACAATGTGATAAATTATATGTATGTTAATTATTAATTTATCAATTAATAATGTGCATAATTAATAATGTAAATTAAATTGAGGTGATATTTTGAACTATTCTATATTCCAAAGTCCTAGAAATATAATTTATGGTAAGGATTCGATAGGGCTGGTTGGAAAGCAAACTAAAAAATTTGGCAAAGAAGTTATGATAGTTACAGGTAGACACTCATCTAAGGAGTCGGGAGCCTTGGAAAAGGTGTTACATAGCTTGAAAGATGAAAATTTGGATTGTGTGGTTTTTGATAAAGTAGAATCCGATCCAGGTGTAGATACTGTAAGATATGGGGTAAAAATTGCAAAAGAAAATAGTATAGATGTAATAGTAGCAATTGGGGGTGGAAGTGCATTAGATGCAGCTAAAGCTATAAGCATGGTAATTACCAATGGCGGAGATATTACTGATTATGAAGATAAAATTCCACAAAAAGACGCGGTACCGATAATAGCTGTTCCAACTACAGCGGGTACTGGTAGTGAGGTGAGTAAGTTTTCTATAATAACAGATAATGAAAGAAAAATTAAAATGCTAATTTCTAGTGATTTTATTATTCCTAAAGTTGCAATTCTTGATCCAAAATTAACTTTGATGATGCCACAATCTGTTACAGCGGCAACCGGCATGGATGCATTTACTCATGCTATAGAAGCGTATATATCAAAGGCAACCCAGCCTATGTCAGAGTTATATGCCATAAAGGCAATAAAGATTATAAGCAATAGCCTTACTAAGGCTGTGTTAAAAGGAGATGATATAGAAGCAAGAAGCAATATGCTTATTGGACAAATGTATGCTGGACTTGCTTTTAGTAATTCATCTACCGCACTTGTTCATTCTATGTCAAGGCCTCTTGGAGCTTATTATGGAATACCACATGGGCTTGCTAATGCCTTATTGCTTCCAGAAGTCATGAAATTTAATAGAGCAGCATGTGCGGAAAAACTTAAAGTTATGGCATCTGCTATGGGAGAAAATGTATCTGGTAAATCTACAAGAGAGGCTAGTTATTTGGCTATAGAGGCTATAAAAAATATATTTCTAGAAACCGGACTTCCGACTAGATTGAAAGAGATTGGAGTTGATAGAGAAAATTTTGAAAAAATGGCTCAAGACGCTATGAAAAGTAGGACTACTGAACTTAATCCTAGAAAACCTCGAGTTGAACAGCTTGTAGAAATATATAAAAAAATATATTAAAATCTTAATTTGTATATTGAGGAGGAACAAAATGGAGACAGTACAAAACAAAGAATTAGAAATAAGTGCAGAAAATATAAAAAAATATGATAAGAAATATAATATGCATTCATGGAGTGCGCAGAAAAAGATTGATCCACTTGTTATCACAAAGGCTAAAGGAATTTATTTTTGGGATAATAATGGAAAGAAATATATGGATATGTCTTCACAACTTGTGAATTTGAATATAGGACATGGCAATAAAATTGTTATAGATGCAATAAAAAAGCAGGCAGAAAAAATGCCATTTATGGGACCTGCATATGCAGTTGATGTAAGGGCAAGGTTAGCTGCTAAAGTAGTAGAAAAGGCACCTAAAAATATGGGAAAAGTATTTTTTACTCTTGGAGGAGCAGATTCTAATGAAAATGCAATAAAAATAGCGAAGATGGTTACTGGAAGATTTAAAGTTTTTTCAAGATACAGATCTTACCATGGTGCAAGCTTTGGGGCTGCAAATTTAAGCGGTGAACCAAGAAGATACACTTGTGAACCTGGAATACCTGGATTTGTGAAATTTTTTGATCCATATATTTATAGAGAGAGTATAAGATTTGAAAGTGAAGAGGAAGCTTCTAAATTTTATTTAAGTAAATTGAGAGAACAATTGATATATGAGGGTACAGAGAACATTGCAGCTATTTTTCTTGAAACTATAACAGGGAGCAATGGTGTAATTATCCCACCTAAAGGATACCTTCAAGGAATAAGAAAATTATGTGACGAATTTGGAATAATCATGGTATGTGATGAGGTTATGACTGGATGGGGTAGAACAGGAGAATGGTTTGCTTGTAATAATTGGAATGTAGAGCCAGATATCATTACATTTGCAAAGGGAATTACTTGTGGATATGTTCCTCTCGGAGGTGTAATTGTTAGCAAAAAAATAGCTGAATATTTTGACAATAATACCTTAATGTGCGGACTTACTTATAATGCCCATCCACTAGGATGTGCAGCGGGATGTGCGACAATAGATGTATATGAGCAAGAAGGATTGATACAAAATTCGAAAAAAATGGGTGTTGTCTTAGGTGAAATGCTGGAAAAAATAAAGAATAAACATGTAAGTGTAGGGGATGTAAGGTATATAGGTTTATTTTCAGCTATAGAGCTCGTTAAGAATAGAGAAACCAGAGAGCCACTTGTACCATATGGGAAGGATCCAGAGGAAATAATGCCTAAAATTATAGGTATGCTTAAGGAAAAAGGATTTTCAACTTATTCCCATGAAAGCTGTATTATGATAGCACCGCCACTTATCATAAAGAGAAACGAACTTGAAGAGGCAATGAGCATTTTAGATGAAATACTTTATTTTGTAGATAAATATATAGAAAATAATTAATAATATTTTACAGAAAATTCTCACGATTAAATAAAAAAGTAAAAAGGAGTGTGTATTGCAATGAAAAATATTAGCTGTGATAAAAAAAGAATGGAAGATAAAATTACTACATTTAGCAAATTTGGTGATACAGGAAAAGGTGGAATAACAAGATTATCTTTATCAGAAGCAGACCTTAAGGCAAGAGCAGAATTCTGCAAACGCATGAAAAAGCTAGGGGGAAAGATTGTAACAGATGATATGGCAAATATATATGCAACTTTTGAAGGGTCAGAAAATCTTCCACATATTGCAATGGGATCACATTGTGATTCGGTGGTACAAGGTGGAAATTATGATGGCATCTTGGGTGTAATGACTGCAATGGAAGCAGCTGAAACTATTGTTACGGAGAAGATCCCGCATCGACATCCAATAACAGTGATGATTTGGACCAATGAAGAGGGGGCACGTTTTGATCCTGCCATGATGTCATCCGGTGTTATTACAGGCAAATTTAATAAAACGGAAATGCTAGCCTCAACGGATACTGAAGGTGTGACTTTCGGTGAAGCTTTGGATAAAAGTGGATATAAAGGTGACAAAAGCAACAGAATAAATCCTAAGGATTATAAGGCCCTTTTGGAACTTCATATTGAACAGGGACCTGTGCTTGAGGCTGCAAAAAAAGATATCGGTGTTGTGGAAGGTGTTGTTGGAATGGTCACCTATGAATTTGAATTCATAGGTCAGGCTGGCCATGCAGGAACTGTTCCGCAAAAAATGAGGAAAGATGCTCTTTTAGCAGCTTCAGAAGCTATCCAATACCTTCACAGAGAACTTGATAAGCTTGATGATAAGCTTGTTTATACTACTGGTAGGATTAACTGTTCACCAAATGTACATACTATCATACCAGATAATGTCAAGTTTACATTGGATGCAAGACATCAAGATCCAGCGGTTATAAAACAAGTAGTTGAAATTATTAAAGAAATTCCCTCCGAAATTGCAAAGTGTAAAGTTAGCTATAAGGAATTGTGGGCACGTAAAACTATTAGCTTCAACAAAGAATTGGTAAATTTAGTTGAAAAAAATGCAAATCTTTATGGATATTCTAATATGAGAATGTACAGTGGGCCTGGACATGATGCCCAGTTTGCAGCCGATATGCTTCCTGTAACTATGATATTTGTTCCAAGCATTGGTGGGCACAGCCATTGTGAAATAGAAAAAACCCCACTTGATAATTGCTTAAAGGGTGCCAATGTACTGCTGCAAACTATACTTGATATCGATAAAAAGTAGATACTTTATAAATTAAAATAACTGCAACTCATAATTTTGCTTAACACAGATATTATGAGTTGCAATAAAAATATGGAAAGAAGGGATTTATTATGGAACAGCCAGTAGAAAAGGAAATGTATGAATTGGATATACAAGATACGGAAGTAAAAGAAAGCAAATTGTACAATGATGACAATGCTCCCATACCTTCTAAAGAAAGAACGTGGAACACCTATAATTTTACTGCCCTTTGGGTTGGAATGGCTCACTGTATACCTACGTATATGCTTGCAGGAAGCTTGATATCCCTGGGAATGAATTGGAAGCAATCCCTATTTACTATTACTCTTGGAAATCTAATAGTTTTAATACCAATTTTATTAAATGCTCATCCTGGCACTAAATATGGTATTAATTTTCCTGTATTTTCAAGAGCAGCTTTTGGAGTATTTGGTGCCAATATACCTGCAATACTCAGGGCAGTTGTAGCATGTGGATGGTTTGGAATAAATACCTATATTGGTGGAAGTGCATTGAATGTGCTGGTATCATCTTTGATACCTGGATGGAAAGCCTTGGGAGGAAATTTTCAAATAGCTGGGTTGAGTTTACCTAATGCGATAACTTTTATGATATTTTGGTCTTTGGAAATGCTGATTATATTCAAGGGAATGGAACAGCTCAAAAAATTTGAAAATTGGGCGGCTCCTATTGTATTAATCCTTGCACTGATTTTAATGGCATGGGCGGTGGTATCTGCACATGGATTTGGTCCCCTTTTAAGTGAAAGTGGGAAATTAAGTACTACGAAAGATTTTATGAAAGTATTTCCGGCAGCTCTTACAAGTATGGTTGGATTTTGGGCAACTCTTTCATTGAATATACCTGATTTTACAAGATATGCGAAAGGTCAAAAAGAGCAAATGATAGGTCAAGCTATAGGACTTCCAGTAACTATGACAATTTTTTCCGCTATGGGAATAATAATAACTTCTGCTACAGCTGTAATATATGGTAAAAGTATTTGGGATCCAGTGGAAATAATATCTAAATTTACTAATCCTATAGTAATATTAATTGGTTTTTTTGGTATAGTAGTTGCTTCGCTTTCAGTTAATATAGCTGCTAACATTGTATCTCCAGCAAATGATTTTTCAAATGTAGCTCCGAAACATATAAGTTTTAAAACAGGTGCACTTATTACGGGAATAATAGGAATACTCATAATGCCATGGAAACTTCTGGCTGATCCGAGTGGTTATATTTATGCTTGGCTTGATACTTATTCAGGGATTTTAGGACCGGTAGCTGCCATAATCATATGTGATTACTGGATCATAAAGAAGAAAAAGTTATATCTTAAAGATCTTTATCTTACAAAAGGTTCCTATGTCTATAATAAAGGCTTTAATCCAAAGGCAATTATTGCATTAGTTGCGGGAATCTTTGCAGCACTCATAGGAAAAATTGTTCCTAGTTTAAGTGGACTGTTTAGTTATGCTTGGTTTGTAGGTTTTGGAGTCTCCTTTGTAGTTTATTATTTGTTGAATGTACTTTCAAAGAATGATCAAGGTGAAGTTGAATTTTCAGAGAAATAAAAGACTAATACAATGTAATTCATTTTATTAAATAGGGGTGATAAATTATGGATACAATTATAAAAAATGGTACTGTAATAACTGCATTAGATACTTATAAAGCTGATATAGGTATAGAAAAAGGAAAAGTTGTAGCTATAGCTTCAAATTTAGTTGATAGTAAGGCGAAGCTTGTTGATGCAAAAGGAAAATATGTACTTCCTGGAGCTATAGATGGGCATACACATCTCCAAATGCCTTTTGGTGGCACCATATCTGCTGATAGTTATGAAGCGGGTACTAGAGCTGCAGCTTGTGGAGGAACTACTACTGTATTTGATTTTGCGCTTCAACAAAAAGGTCATGGTATAATCCAAACAGCTGAGGAAAGAAATGAACTGTGTGCACCACAAGCTTGTGTTGATTATGCTTTCCATGTTGTAATATCTGATCTAAGACAAGAGGTTTTAAATGAATTTAAAGAAGCCGTAGATTATGGCATACCTAGTTTTAAAGTATATATGGTTTATAAAAAAGAAGGATTAATGGCAGATGATGGCCTGTTATATAAAGTATTAGAAAAATCTAAAGAAGTAGGGGCTATAATAGCAGTTCATGCTGAAAATCCTGATCTTATAGATATACGAACAGAAAAATTTTTGAAAGAAGGAAAAACTTCTGCCTGGTATCATTATCTTTCAAGGCCAGAATTTGTAGAAGCTGAAGCAGATAAGAGAGCAATACATTGGGCAAAGGAATTGAAAGCTCCTCTTTATATAGTTCATCTTGCAAATAAAGAAGGTATGGAGGAAGTTAAGAAAGCAAGAGATGAGGGATATGAAATATATGCAGAAACCTGTCCACAGTACCTGTATTTTACAAATGAAGTTTTTAAAAGGGAAGATGGAAGGAATTTTGTATGCTCACCGCCAATGAAAGGAATTGAAAGTCAGAAAGCATTATGGGACGGAATAAAGAGTGGAGATATTTCTACTATTGCTACAGACCATTGTCCTTTCCAATCATATGAAAAGGACTGGGGAAAAGATGATTTTACAAAGATACCAAATGGATGTATGGGTATAGAAAATATGTATCCTTATATGCTTAGTGAAGCAAACAAAGGTAGGATTTCATTTAATAAGGTAGTTGAAATTTGTTCCTCAAATCCTGCTAAAATATATGGTTGTTCGCCACAAAAAGGAAGTATTATTGTAGGAGGAGATGCTGACATAGTAATATATGATCCAAATAAAGATTTTATTATTTCAAAAGACAATATGCACTCTGATGTGGATTATACGATATGGGAAGGCGTTGAGCTAAAAGGATACCCTGTAATGACATTTTCTAGAGGAAAATTGATATTTAAAGATGGAAAATTTATTGGACAACCTGGATGGGGAAAATTTATAAAAAGAAAAAGAAGAAATTAATGTAGATTTTAGGAGGCTTTCAATATGGCAAATAATATGAGATTTACTAAATTAATAGAAGAATCATCAAGATGTCTTTTATGCTATGATCCACCTTGCAGTAAGATGTGTCCTGCAGGAAAAGATCCTGCTTCTATTATAATGTCCTTGAGATTTAAAAATTACAAAGGAGCTTTAATGAAGTCTATTGAAAGCTTCAAAAAGAAAGGACCTTGTGGCGAAGCTTGCAATAATGTAATGTATTGCCAAAGAAATTGTATAAGGGGTAAAATTGACGGCTCTATAAAATTGAGAATAGTACAAGAAATTTTGTGCAATGGAAAATTATTAGAGGAGGTATAAAAAATGAATGATATTTCTATAGAGTTCTGTGGAATAGAATGTAAAAACCCATTTTTTTTATCATCTTCTGTAATTGGAAGTAATTATGAAATGTGCTCCAAGGCATTTGAAATGGGATGGGGAGGAATTGTATTTAAAACTGTGGGATTTTATGTTGCTGATGAAGTATCTCCGCGATTTGATGTAATAGGAAAAGAAAATACACCTTTTATAGGACTTAGAAATTTAGAACAGATTTCAGATCATTCCCTGGAAGAGAATCTTTGTTTTATGAGGAAGCTAAAACAGAAATATCCAGAAAAAATTCTCGTAGCTTCAATTATGGGACAAACTGAGAAGGAATGGACTGAGTTGGCAAAAATGGTAACGGAAGCAGGATGTGATATGGTTGAATGTAACTTTTCCTGTCCACAGATGGCATCCGATTGTATGGGATCAGATGTAGGGCAAAATCCCGAGCTTGTAGAAAAGTACTGTAAGGCAGTAAAAAAAGGTACAAATATTCCTATTCTTGCTAAAATGACACCTAATATTACAAATATTGTTTTACCTGCAGAGGCATCAATACGAGGTGGTGCAGATGCTATAGCGGCAATCAATACTATAAAAAGCATAACAAGAGTCAACTTGGAGAATTTTTCACCTTGTCCAGTAATAAATGGGAAATCTTCGGTTTCAGGTTATTCCGGAAAAGCAATAAAACCTATAGCACTTAGGTTTATATATGATATAGCAAGTAGTTCTACAATGGATAATGTACCCATAAGTGGAATGGGAGGAATAGAGACCTGGGAAGATGCAGCAGAATTTATATTAATGGGTGCTTCTAATATACAGATTACTACAGCAGTTATGCAATATGGCTACAGGATAATAGATGATCTTAAGGATGGATTGTCTAATTATATGCAAAAAAAAGGATTTAAAAAATTAAAAGACATGGTTGGAATTGCAATTGATAATATTGTCCCTGCAGAAAAGCTTGACAGATCCTATATAATTTATCCCAAATTTGAAGATTATAATTGTGTTGGATGTGGGAGGTGTTACATATCATGTTATGATGGTGGACATCAGGCAATAAAATGGGATTACGAAAATAGAAAGCCAATTCTTTTAAAAGAAAAATGTGTTGGATGCCATTTATGTGCAAATATATGTCCTGTAAATGATATAGTGTATGGAGAAAAGGCGTATAAGCATATAAATGTAAAAAATATATCGGTGGATACCTAGAAAATTGTTTTATACACCACTTTATTATATTATAATAAAGTGGTGTATTTGTATAAAAATATTATAAGTTAGAAGAGGAGAGAATAGAATGATTTTTCTGGCAGCAGCGTTATATTATGAAGCAAAACCGTTTATAGATAGATTCTGCTTGAAAAAGGATAGTTCCATAAATAAGTTTCAGGTGTTTAAAAATAGAGAAATTGTTCTTATAGTTACAGATGCTGGAAGTATAAATACAGCATGTGCATGTACATATCTGATTAGTAAATTTAATGCAGACAGTTATGATACTTTTTTAAATATAGGTATATGTGGTAGTGTATCAAAAAAAATAGGAATTGGTACGGTTGTATTGATGAATAAAATAATTAGTAATGAAGACAATAGAGAGTTCTATCCTGACGTATTATTTAAACATCCGTTTGCAGAAGGAAGTCTTGAAAGTTTTAATAGGGTTGTTTATTCCAATAGTAATATAAAAAGTGAATTCGTGGACATGGAAGGAGCGGCTTTTTTTCAATCTGTTGCCATATTCATGCCACCTCATAGAATTATTTGTATTAAGGTTATATCTGACTATTTGGATAATAAAATATTAAGAGGAGATGATGTTGAAAATTTAATAAGAATGAATATTGAGAAGATATCGGACTGGATTATAGAGATAAAAGATCAGGTGGCAAAGCCGAAGAATATTTTTTCTTCAAAAGACATGGATTATATAAATGAAATAGCAATTAACTTAAAATTATCTATAACTATGCAACATGAATTGAGAAAGCTATCTGGAAGTTACAAACTTATAAATGATAATTTAATTCTTGCACTTGAACCTTTTACTCAAATTTATTGTAGATCGAAACGCGAAGGGAAGATATATTTTGAGCAGCTTAAAAAACAACTTGCAATTTTCTAGTTTTTCTCATATTTATGTAGAAAATAGAGCTTTTGAAAATGAAAATACAAAGAAAATATTATCTAATTTTAAAAATTCTAAAGTTATAGTAATAAATCATTATAAAAATGTATTTTGCAGAAAAAATCAGGATTTTTTTCTGCAGAAATGTCATCCAAATTTAATACTTGCTATAAAAAAAGGAACTTTAATCTACAAAGGTGCTAAAGTATGCGAAAATTTTGGAAATAAATATTTTTACTACACATCCTCTATCATGAATTGTATATATAATTGTGAATACTGTTATCTTCAGGGAATGTATTCATCAGCTAACATAGTTGTATTTGTGAATCTACAGGATACATTTATGGAAGTCGAAAATATATTAAAAAAGCATCCTCTATATTTATGTATATCTTATGATACAGATATTTTAGCATTTGAAAATATATTGGGGTTTAGTGAAAAATGGATAGAATTTACTCGAAAACACAAGAATCTAATTATAGAAATAAGAACAAAAAGTGCTAATTTTAGAAGTATAGAAAACTTGCAACCTTGTGAGAATGTAATACTCGCATGGACATTTTCACCGGATGAAATATCCAGAAGGTATGAATCAGGTGCACCAGCTTTTAAATCAAGATTGAAAAGCGTAAAAGCAGCAATTTCTAGGGGATGGAAAGTAAGATTGTGTTTTGATCCAATTCTTTATGTTAAAAATTGGAAGAAATACTATAATGAATGTATAAGATGTGTTTTTGATAATATTTCGCCTCTTGAAGTTTACGATGTTAGTATCGGGATGTTTAGAATCTCAAAAAACTATATTAAAAATATGAAAAGGGTAAACCCATTGTCTGAAATTTTGGCATATCCATTTAGAATTGATAATGGAGTGTACACTTATACTAAATCCCATTGTACGGAAATGATAGATTTTATTTATAATATTCTAACCGAGTATTTAGAAAAAGAAAAGATATATATTTAAAAAGATCATAAAGTATAAATTAATCAGATTTTGTAAATTTTGATGAGAAATGTGTTACTTTAATGTAGAAATGATTAATGATATAATTATATTATATCATTGATGTTAATATTAAAGGAGTGGTAGTAATGCCAAGAATTATTATTTCTACTGGAAAGTATGTACAGGGCAATGGTGAATTGGGGAAAATATATAATTATGTAAAAGATCTTGGAAACAGTTTTTTTATAATAGCCAGTAAAAGTGGAATAGAAAGAACTAGAAAGACTATAGAAAATAGTTTTGAAGCAAAAAATTGTTCATTGACATTTGAAAGTTTTAATGGTGAATGTTCTAGAAATGAGATAAATAGGCTAAGTAAACGTTTAAAAGAAGAAGGCGGTAATGTAGTTGTTGGTATAGGAGGTGGTAAAATATTTGATACTGCAAAAGCGGTAGCATATTTTTCAGGAATGCCTGTTGTCATAGTTCCGACTATAGCAGCAACAGATGCACCATGCAGTGCAGTTTCGGTAATATATACAGATGAAGGTGTGTTTAGTGAGTACCTTGTTCTTCCTAAAAATCCTGATATTGTACTTGTAGATTCATCCATAATTTCAAAAGCACCTGTGAGGCTTCTTGTAGCAGGTATGGGAGATGCTCTAGCTACATATTTTGAGGCGAGGGCCTGTATCAATTCAGGAGCAATTACTATGGCTGGAGGCAAGGCTACAAAAGCTGCTTTTGCTATTTCAGAATTATGTTATAATACACTCCTTGAAGATGGACTTAAAGCGAAGATGTCAGTACTTAACAAAGTTTCTACTAAAGCACTTGAAAATATAATAGAGGCAAATACTTATTTAAGCGGAGTAGGCTTTGAAAGCTGTGGACTTGCAGCTGCACATGCAATTCACAATGGGTTTACTGCAATTAAAGAAAGCCATAATCTGTATCATGGTGAAAAAGTTGCTTTTGGAACATTAGTTCAATTAATTCTTGAAAACAGTTCTTTAGAAGAAATAGAAAAGGTTATAAATTTTTGTCTGCAGGTTGGGTTGCCGATTACACTATCCGATATGGGAATAGAAGAAATAGATAAGCAAGATATAATGAAAGCAGCAGAACTTTCCTGTGCTGAAGGTGAAACAATACACAATATGCCTTTTAAAGTTACCAGTGAGGATGTTTATGCTGCAATATTATCTACAGATAAATTGGGGAGATTATATGAATAATTCAAAATGAATTTTTTAAAGGACAGGATAAATATGGGAGCTGTTGAATGACCCATTAAACCTGTTCTTTAACTTATTCACTAATTATTAGTTGTGTAATTATTTTTGAAAGTATGCTTTCTGCCCCAGTATTCAAATTTATTTTAGAGTCCATTATCCCATCATAGCATCCCCTTGTCAATTCATCGATAAGAGGTAATCCTATGGAGTTTTTGCCTGTAAACCATTCATAACATAATTTTGCTTTTGATTTATAAGCTTTTATGCCGGTTATCTTATAAGCTTCATTGTATAGTAGGGATGTACCACACGCCTCTATAGGCTGTTCATCAAATTCTGCTGGTGAGGAATCTCCTTTTTTGTACCACCCTCTACATCCTATAGGTTTAAAATAATTATTTTTGAAATATAGATTGTCTAAAAAGTTAAGAGAGTCAATTGCAGTTGTAAAGCAGTCTTTTTTCTTGTTTATATTACAACTTCTTAATAAACTTAAAGGTATTATTGAATTACCGTAAGTCAATTCACCTTCGAACCATCTCCAGTGACTGTCCGAGTTTTCCTTGAATGCACATATAAGTTCATCTGACATTTTAATTATATAGCTTTTTATTGTAGTTTTAATTGAATCGGATATGTTTATATCTATGTCTGGTTTATGTAGAAAGTTATAAATCAGACATAAACCTATTAGCGTGTAAGCTTTGCCCCTTATGTTATTCAAATTACCTATGTTTGGGAGGGAATTTTTTATGATTTTAAATGATGAATGTTTAATGGTACTGTGGAGGCACCGTGAATTAATTGTGAAGCCAAGACACCATAAACATCTTCCAAAACAATCCTCTGATCCATTTTCTTCTAAAAAATTTCGACTGTAATCCATAAAATTTCTAAAACTCCCGGTTTTATTTTGTGCATATATGAGAAATGAAAAATATCTAAATATCAATTTTAGATATTTTTGACTTTTGTATCTTTCATATAGCATAACAGCAGCTATTAAAGCTCTTGCATTGTCATCAGTGGTATATCCGGAATTTGGATCAGGTATTGTAAAACAACTGTGCTGTATCATTCCTGTATCATCAGTTATTATTAGTAGAGGTTTTGAATCTACTTCTGTAAACATTAATTACACCACCTGCTTAGCATATTCATTGTTTTTGATGATATTTGAAAATAGCTTGTTGTATTTAGATGCTATAATTGGCCATCTCATGTTTTTACCTGTTTTAAGCATATTTTTTTCCATAATAGCCTTTTCAACAGGATTGTCGAGTAAAAACTCAATTGCATTATACAAAGAATCTGAATCTCTAAATTTCACAAGAATGCCATTTCTGTTTTTAAGCATCTCTTCGGCATACCTATAAGGAGTTGATACTATTGCTTTGCCATAGCCTGCTGCATAGGCTAGAGTTCCACTTACAGACTGCTCTTTTCCCAAATAAGGTGTCATATATATGTCGGATATGCTCAAGTATTCTACTATTTCCTGTTTTGTGAGATATTTATCTACAAATTTAACATTGTTTTCTATACCTAATTTCTGCACCATATTTTTTAAACTTTCTCTGTAGCTTTCGCCAAAATCCTTTTTTATGCAGGGATGGGTTTTACCAAGTATAAGATAAAGTACTTCAGGATGTCTTATAGAAACTTTTCCTATGGATTCTATTGCATATTCTATTCCTTTTCCAGGGCTTAAAAGACCAAAAGTGCTTACTATAGAGTTATTTTTATAGCCAAGAGTTCCTTTTAGCTGGTTAATATTTGGTATCACAATGTCTGGAACACCATGATGCATAACCTCAATCTTTTTCTTTGGTATGGAATATATATCTTCTAATATTTTCATGGAATTTTGAGCCATAATTATTATTTTATTGCTTTTTTTGCCAAGCTTACATATTATAGATTTTTGTTTTTTAGTAGGTTCTGATAAAGTGGTATGTAAAGTAGTCACAACAGGAACATTGAGATTTTCAACAAAATCAAGTACATATTCACCTGTATCACCACCGTATATACCATATTCATGCTCTATTACAACTAAATCTACATCAGAATTGTTTATCTTTTCTGATATTTTTTTGTAATTATCTCTTTTGAACTGGTCTATGCTGTATAATACATGATTGTCGTAATCATAGTTTTTATCATTTATAGCTATGATATTATAGGAATTCGAGGGATAATTGATTTCTAGATTTTTTACTAAGTCTTCTGTAAATGTTGCTATGCCACACTGTCTTGGTGGATATGTGCTTAAGAAGACTATATTTTTATTCATGTGTTTCACTCCTTTAATTTTATATGGCAAGTAAATCAATATTATAATCATTTGCTATACAAGCTTTATTTTCAATATTGCAATATGCCCTTACCTTGCAATTTGAAGTTATTACAGTATTTTTTAATGTTACGTTTTTATCAACATTAACCTTATTCCACAATATACTTTTGTATATAGTACAATTAGAAGATACTACTGAATTATTTCCTATGACTGTATATGGACCTATATGACAATTACCACATATATTGACATTATCTCCTATAAATACAGGACCACTTATATTTGAATTTGAATTTATAATTACATTTTTCCCTTTTATTATAAGATTATTTATTTTGAAATCAGGTTTTTTATTTAAGATATTCTTATAATGACTTGAAAAGATGTCTATATGTGCCTGAAAGTATTTTTTTAATGTGCCGATGTCCAACCAATAGTCTGAGTATTTGTATGCAGCCATTCTATAACCTTTATTTAAAAGGAGAGGATATGTATCCTTTTCAATAGATACTATTTTATCTTTTGGAATTTCATTTAATATTTCCGGTTCAAAAATATATATACCTGCATTTATCCACTTTGAAACAGTTTCATACTTTTTAGGTTTTTCCTTAAATGCCTTTATATAGTTATTATCGTCAAATTCTATTACACCGTATTGTGAAGGATCTTCAACCTTGGTCATGGCTATTGACACTTGAGCATGTTTTTGCTTATGATATTTTATAAACTTGTCATAAGGTATGTTTGATACTATATCAGAATTTAAAATTATAAAAGTATCATTAAAAAATTTTTCTGAATTTTTTATAGCGCCACCTGTACCAAGGGGCAAATCTTCAGATATATAATTGACTTTTATGCCTAATTTTTCACCATTTCCAAAATGGTTCCTAATATAGTCGGATTTGTAACAAGTGCTAATTATAATTTCATTTACTCCAGATTTTTTTAGTTCTAATATAGTTTTTTCTAGAAGAGGTCTTCCCATAATAGGAACCATAGGCTTTGGAATACTGTCAGTTAAAGGTCTTAACCTAGTACCTCTGCCACCTGCTAAAAGTAATGCTTTCATTGCAATTCCCCCTTATGAACATAAATAATAATTTTTAGTATACCAAATAAGCATAATAAAATTATAGAAATTGTATAATGCACATTTAATTATTTCATTTTGTCTTTAACTTTTAAAATCTTTTATTTTAGAAGGTTAAAATTTCTAAGATAAATTTTAGCTGGATATCAAACTTAAATTTAGTATGATATCAGTTGAGATATGTTTTTTGAGTTATACGCCAAATAAGCACGTACATTATATTATAATTCTTATATTAGCACTCAATAACAATGGTTGCTAATAAATACATTTTAGTTCATGTTTTCTACAATGTCAACCTTTTCCCGAAAAAACTAATTCAAAACACCTTATTATGTTAAGTAGCATAAATGGAAATTTGGGGTAAATTGATATATAATATTCATATATAAAGAGTTGTAAATAAAAAATTAGGAAGGTGGAATCTTTGAAAAACAGATTTGGCATTGTTTTAGCAGTATTTGTTTTGATAATTTCAATATTATCCATATCGGGATGCGCAAATAGTTCAGATCAATTGGGAAGTAGTCAAAACAAGCAGCAGGTTTCTCAAAATGATAAGATTAGAATTGCGACCTTAAAAGGTCCTACTGGAATTGGAATGGTAAAACTTATGGAAGATGACAGGTCATCTTATGATATTTCAATATATGATTCAGCAGATCAGGTGGTTTCCAAAATTGTATCTGGGGATGTAGACATAGCAGCAGTACCTTCTAACCTGGCAGCGATTTTATATAACAGAACAAAAGGAAAAGTGAAATTAGCAGGAATAAATACTCTAGGAGTATTGTACATAGTTGAGAATGGAAATACTATTAAGAATATAAGTGATTTAAAGGGAAAGACAATATATGCCAGCGGTAAAGGTGCCGTACCGGAGTTTGCATTAAATTATATTTTGAAAAAGAATGGACTAACTCCCGGAGAAGATGTTAACATAGATTATAAAATGAATCATAGTGATCTGGCAACGGTAGTTGCAGCTAAGAAAGTTAATATAGCACTACTTCCAGAACCATTTGTGACTACTGTAAAAATGAAGGACAAAGAATTGAACATACCAATAGATCTTACTAAGGAGTGGAGTAAAGTATCGGGAAAAGACAATAATCTTATTATGGGAACGGTTATATTTACAGAAAATTTTGTAGACAAAAATGGAAAACGTGCAGATGAGTTCCTTAAAAAGTATAAAGATTCCGTAGATTTTGTAAATAAAAATACTGAGGATGCAGCAAAACTTGTAGAAAAGAATGGAATAATTCCAAAGGCAAAAGTAGCTGAAATGGCAATACCAAGGTGTAACATAGTATTTATAAGTTCAGATAATGGAAAAAAAGCTTTGAAAAATTTTTATAGTATATTGATGAATTATTATCCAAAGTCAATTGGGGGAAAATTGCCGGATGAGAATTTCTATTACAGTGGAAACAAAAACAATTAAAAAATTAGGTATTTGTGTATTCTGGATTATAATATGGGAAATACTTTCCGCTTTAGTGGGAAGTGATATTTTACTTCCATCTCCATTTCAAGTATTAAAATCTTTGTTTACCCTAATTGGGGATGTATATTTCTGGAAAAGTATTTTATACAGTTTATTTAGAGTTATATTGGGAATATCAATATCAATATTTTCTGGAATTATTTTAGGAATATTTGCAGGAATTAATAAATTTGTAGAAGATTTTTTACAGCCGATAGTTATAAGTATAAAATCTACTCCTGTAATGTCAATAATAATAATTGCTCTTGTTTGGTTTACGTCTTCAAATGTAGTAATATTTACAGCAATATTGATATGTTTTCCAATAGTATATACAAATGTATTAGAAGGAATAAGATCTGCAGATAAAAATCTTATACAGATGGCAAGACTTTATAGAGTAAAAGAAAAATATATATTAAAAGATATATATTTGCCTGGAATAAAAAATTATATTGTATCAGGAATACTTATGTGCTTAGGTATAGGATGGAAAGTTTCGGTTGCTGCTGAAGTTCTAAGTACTCCTAAATATTCTATAGGAATAAATCTTCTTGACGCAAAAACAATGCTTGAAACATCTGAATTATTTGCTTGGACATCTGTAGTAATAGCATTGAGCTTTATGTTTGAAATTATATTCAAATATTTTATCAATCGGTTTTCATCATGTAAATAGATGGGGATGGTATTTTGCAAGATAATCAGTATAGTTATGAAGTCATAATAAAAAATTTATACAAATCCTATGGGAAAAGCCATGTTTTCTATGGACTTAATATGAAATTTATAAAAAATAAAGTTACAGTTGTGTTAGGAGCTTCAGGCTGTGGAAAAACTACACTTTTAAATATAATATCTGGTATTGACAAAGATTATGATGGAGATGTAGTTGTAAACAGTACAAATATCTCCTATGTATTTCAAGAGGATAGGCTTATAAAAAATTTAACTGTATATGAGAATATTGCATTTGTGCTTAAATCTTATATTAGCAGACAGAATATTGCTAGTACTGTTTCTAGATATTTGGAAATGGTTCATCTAAAACAATACGAAAATAAATTCCCTGAAGAATTGAGTGGGGGAATGAAGAGAAGAGTAGCTTTTGCAAGGGCTATTGCCTATAATGCCAGTTTAATTTTGATGGATGAACCATTTAAAGGTCTAGATTGTAAGTTAAAAGATGAAATTATGGATAAGTTTTTGAAAATTCATCAACAAGCAAACAATACTGTAATATTTGTGACTCACGATAAATTAGAGGCTGAAAAGTTGGGAGATATTATTTATTCGCTATCATAATAAAAAAATGATTATAATGACTTATTAGAAGTTAGAATTTGAATGTTTTTTATAAGGGCCTCTTTTTCATTAATATATTTTTCCGTGTTTGAAATATAATTTATGAGTTCTTTATTTTTATTTTTTATAGATTCTATTTTTGATATCAACATATTGATATCTGCAATTTTTTCGTCTATTATATCTTTATACATACTGTCAATAGTTTTTTTACGTTTAAAAAATTTATTTAAACAAATTATATTAGAAACAATAAATTTATTTATATTTCTTATGTGTTCTGATATTAATCCTGAAAAATTACTCATATTATCACCTATATATAATTTTATATAAATATGAATAAAAATGCAATATATAATATGATTTGCTATTAAGGTAGGTAAATTTTTATGAATAAAAGTGATGAATTATTTTCAAAATTTATAAGAAATTATGACATGAGGAAAAAGAATAAAATATTAAATTTAGATAATAAAATAAAAATGTTAAAAGTGAAATTGAACACACAAAATGAACAATACAATAAGATTTTAGAAATAAAGGAAAATATAGAAGAAAAGAGTATTGAAATAGACAAGATATATAAAAAGCTTCTGGAATTACTAAAATCAAGGGGAATAATATTTGAGATTACAGTCAAAAATATAAATATAAATGAATGGGAAAATTTGCATATAAAATTAGTGAATGGGCGTTATAAACTTATAAGAAAAAATGGTGAATTTGTATATGAAATTAAAAATAAATTCTATAATTCTATAGAACATATAGTTAGAAATTATAAATACAGTATAGTTGTTATAAGGAAAGACAACTACATAGTAAAACTGCAGCTTAGAATAATTTGATGGATATATAGAATATAAGGTACTTATATTCTATATAATGCTTGAAAATCCTTCACCTAGTACTTCATTTAACTCATTTACAGTAATGAAAGCCTTGTTATCTATTTTGACTATATATTCCTTAAGTTTTATAAATTGTTTTCTGCTCAATATAGTTGTTATAACCTCGTTTTCATTATTTTTATAGGCACCTTTTGCATAATATATAGTTGCACTTCTGTCCAATACACCAACGATATAATTTTTTATGTCTTCACCTCTGGAGCTTATTATGGCTACCTGTTTATAGGTGTTTAAAGTTAGAATAACTCTGTCAATTATTGTTGCATTTAAGAATACACCTAATATTGAATACATGCCTTTATCTATTCCAAATACAGCACCAGCAGCTAATGTTATTAAAATGTCCGGCATTAATATGCACTTGCCTATGCTTATTTTTGTATATTTATTTATTATTTTAGCTATTATATCAGTGCCTCCTGTGGAGGAATTTCTGTTAAAAACAATTCCCATGCCTGCACCACATATGAGTATTCCAAATATCAATTGAAGTAGGGTATCAGTGCTAAATGGTTTTAATCCAGGATATATTTTTTCCATTAGAAATATCATAAGTGATATTGAAAAACTGCAAAAGATTGTTTTCCCACCGAAGACGGGACCTATTACTATAACGCCAAGTATGAATAAAAATACTTCCATACACATCATAAACAGTCCTATTGGTATATTTGGAAAAATGCTATTTATAATTATGGCCATACCGCTTACTCCTCCGGCTGCTATGTGACATGGTACAAGGAAAAAATAAGTCCCGAAAGATACTAAGAAAGATCCGAACAGTAATAATAATATATCTTTTAAATTTTTAATCACATATAATACCTCCCTGAATTTATAATATTTTATATAATACACTAAAAAAGAACATATAAAACCCAAGTTAGATTCTTCCTAGATTTATATATGCTCCAATTTCATATAAATATGAATGTCTTTTCGTTCTAACAATTAAAATAAAATATTTCATGTCTATAATAATTTTTCAACTTTTACGTCATAGTTTCCATCAGGAGATTCTACAGTAGCTTTTTCTCCAACTTTTAATCTGAATAAAGCTTTTCCAAGTGGAGAATCTATGCTTATGTTCATGTTTTTAACATCTGCTTCTACAGAACTTACCAAGGTAACTTCTTCTGTATCATCTATATCAAAAAATCTTACCAGTGCAGTTTTATTTATATCGAAAGTATCTGAATCAGAAGAACTTTCTATTATTACAGCATTTTTAAGTTGATTCTCCAATTCCTGTATCCTTGTTTCAGTCATGGATTGATCATCTTTAGCAGCACTGTAGTCTGCATTTTCACTAAGATCGCCTTGAGCACGCGCAGATTTAAGGGCTGCTTTAATTTCTACTCTTTTAACTGTTTTGAGATATTCCAGTTCATCTTCTAGCTTTTTTTTACCTGATTTTGTTAATATTACATTATTCATAAAAATCACCTACTATTTTAAATTTATTATGCACTGGTAAGAAAAAACCATAATATTACAATATGACTATATAAGCTACCTTACTATTATAGTATTACTAATTGGATAATACAAGAATTTATTTTGTATGTTGCAAATTTGTTAGCAAACTAATATATTGTGATATAATATAAGTTAAATAAATTTTAAGAAACAGATTTTGTTGGGATTGGGGATTAGTTATGAAAAAAGAATTTTATTTAAAAAATGGAAAAGTAATGATAAATTTCACTGAGAAATTTTGTGAATCACCTGAGAAGTTGTTTAAAAGTTCTGCTTTTAAAGCTATTCTCACCAGGTATTTGGAAAAAATAAAAGATAAAGATACTTCTGTATATAAATATATTAGTAAAGGCATTAAAATTAAAGAATCGGATAAATTGGCAGATTCCATAATTAGTATATTTAAGCTACTTATGATGTTTGATTCAGAACATATTAAAAATTTGGATATCAACTGTAAGGACATATTTTGTGACAAGGATAAGCTTATTTTATTTGTAGAAGATTTTTATAGATTTTGGAGAAAAATAGAACGATATACTATTATACAAAATAATAAAACAGGTGAAGGATTTCAAAATGTAAGCTTTATAGATGCAAACAACAGATTTTCCCAATTGATTTTGGATACTTATAGAAAAATAGAAGAGAATATACTATCCCAAAGGCCGCAAATATATAGACAGCTTCCGGCGGGAGGAAATGCGGGATTAGTATTGGAGGATGTAAGATGGCCTTATCCCAAAGACTATGAAGGACTTGAAAATATACTATTTATTAAATCAATAATATTGGATCCTCCATTTATAATATATCCTAAAAAAAATACTAGGACAGGAATGTTCAAAGAATATTTTAGAAATCCATTAAAGGAGTGTACCATAAATCCAGATCATTGGTTTTGTTATCCAGCAAAAGTAGGAGATCTTATGGCGTATATATATTTTCACAGAGATTTTATGGCACATGGTGTTACCTTATGCAATTTATTCGAGATTGCAAAAGAGGAAGAATATATGGATAAGAAACCTGATATAGTTTATGTATTTGGAGCAAAAGATAATTCAGAAAGTATGAGGACCATTTTCTATGATGACGTAGAAAATGATATAATGCTTGGCTACATAAATTATAATGAAGCCATAGATTATTTTGGATATATGAAAAAAATGACATTGACCCTCCATAATCTTATAATGATAAAAAAAGGATTTTTGCCTATCCATGGAGCTATGGTTAATATAATTACAAAAGACAATAAAACTGCCAATATAATTATAATGGGAGACAGCGGCGCAGGCAAATCTGAAAGCCTTGAGGCATTTAGGCAGCTTGGAGATAAATATATAAGTGATATGAAAATTATATTTGATGATATGGGTACAGTGAGGATTAATAAAAATGGTGAAGTACTGGCCTATGGAACTGAGATAGGGGCTTTTGTTAGATTGGATGATTTGGATACTGGATATGCATTCAGAGAAATAGATAGGAGTATATTTATGAATCCCGACAAAATAAATGCAAGACTGGTTATCCCTGTATCAAGTTATACTGAAATAACAAATGGATATCCTGTAAATTTATTTTTATATGCAAATAATTATGAAGATGGAGAAGAATTGGAATTTTTCAATTGCTATGAAGAAGCTATAGATACATTTAGAAATGGAGCAAGAATGGCAAAGGGAACCACTTCTGAGAAAGGGCTCGTAAAAACGTACTTTGCAAATCCATTTGGACCTGCGCAAAAATCAGAGAACACTGATAAACTTCTTAAAAAATATTTTGAAAAATTTTTTGAAGTAGGCATAAAAGTGGGACAGCTTAGAACAAGATTAGGTGTACCGGGTAAGGAAAAGGAGGGACCTAAGAGGGCTGCATTAAAACTTCTGGATGAAATAAAAAATATAGAAAAATAAAATTTTAACTTATATGGAGGTATTTATTGATGAGTGTAGAAAGTGTAATAAAATATTTTGAAGATAGAGCTTTGGAGAATCCTGTTTTCAAATTACCGGATAGCGGGGCTACAGTTCAGCAGGCCGCAGAGGTTATACATACGGAGCCAAAGTATATAGCAAAAACACTGGCTTTTAAAATAGGAAACGAGGATGTATTGGTAGTGGTACGAGGCGATCTCAAGGTTAGCAATAAAAAGTTTAAGAATTTCTTCAAGACAAAAGCAAGAATGGTAGATCATGATAAAGTTTTGAATGAAATAGGTCATCCTATTGGTGGATTATGTCCATTTGGATTGAAAAATAAAATAAAAGTGTATATAGACATATCAATAAAAGATTTTGATTATGTATATCCAGCTGCAGGTTCCCAAAATTATGCTCTAAAGATTTCTCCTGAAAAAATGTTCAATCTGGTTGAAGGAGAATGGGTAGATATATGTAAATATTCCGAGTAAGGCATAAATGGTAATATACCCACAAAAAATTTTGTGGGTATATTATATTAGTGATTTTTAGACTTTTTATTTTTGGCAACTTCTACAGATACACGTCTTCCTTGAAATTTTTTCCCGTTAGTTTTCTTTAAAATAATGGAAGATATGCTTTCAGGAACATTTATAAAAGTGAATTTGTTTAATATGTCTATATCCCCTATTTCGTGGGCTTCTACAGAAGAAGTTTCATTTAAAAATTTAATTAGTTTTCTTGGAGTTATATTATCCATTCTTCCTATTGACAGAAATAATCTTACGTTTTCATCTACATTTGCATTTATGGAATTCTCTTTATAATTAAAACTTACTTCGCTGTCAAAAACCATTTTCATAAGAGCTGCAGCAACATCAACGAGGTTATATTCTTCATCTAATTCAGTAGCCGCAGGAATGAATTTTTTAAAATTGTTTTCTGCCAGTACAGATCGAATTTTTTCTGAAATGTGTTTGTATTTAGCCTCAAATATATCATCTATGGTAGGAACTTCTTTCCTTCTTATCTTGCTTTTTGTAAATTTTTCTATTTGTTTTAAGAGTATGTATTCTCTTGGGGTTACAAGGGAATAAGCTATTCCATCTTTATTTGCTCTTCCAGTTCTACCTATTCTGTGTACATAATATTCAGTATCCTGTGGAAGATCATAGTTTATTACATGAGATACATTTTCTACGTCTATTCCTCTGGCAGCCACATCTGTTGCAATTAAAAATTCCAAACTTCCGTCTTTGAATTTTTTAAGTGTGTTTAGTCTTTGATTTTGATTCATATCACCGTGCATGCCTTCTACATTGTAACCCCTTGCCTGCATGGATTCTACAAGTTCATCCACACCTTTTTTTGTTTTACAAAATATTATGGCACTTGAGGGTTCATCTACATCTAATATTCTGCATAAAGATTCAAATCTGTCCTTATGCTTAATTTCATAGTAATACTGCTTTATTTTTTCTACAGTTAAAGTACTCTTTTCTATCTTTATGTACTTTGTATCTTTGCTCATGTAATTGGAAGCCAATTTTTTTATTTGATTTGGCATAGTGGCAGAAAATAATAATGTCTGCCTATCAGAATTTGTGCTTTTTATTATACTCTCTATATCATCTATAAATCCCATATCAAGCATTTCATCTGCTTCGTCTATTATTAAAAATTGTATTTTACTCAAGTTTATTGTGTGCCTGTTTATATGATCTATTATTCTTCCAGGAGTGCCAACTACAACATCTATACCGTGTTTTAAAGATCTTATCTGTCTTTCAATTGGCTGTCCGCCGTATATAGGCATAAGACGAATTTCCCTAAACTTGGCAATCTTACTCAACTCATCATTAACTTGAATTGCAAGTTCTCGTGTAGGGGTAAGTATAAGAGTTGATATGTGCTTACTTGAATTATCTATTTTACTCAGCATAGGGGCACCGAAAGCCAATGTTTTACCTGTACCTGTTTGTGCCTGACCTATTACATCATGACCTTCTAATATTACGGGAATTGATTCAGCTTGAATTTGAGATGGTTCTTCAAAACCCATAGCATCTATAGATTGAAGTACCTTGGGATGTAAGTTTAAATCATTAAAACTAATATTACTCATTAAAATTCCTCTTTCTTTTTTATATTACAAAACAAATCCTATCATAACATAGTATTCCAATAATATCAAACTTTAATCAATGAATTTGATGAACAGTTTAAAATGTATGATATAATGTGATATAAAGGTTTTTATAAAATATATTTTAGCTGAAGCTTAGAGGAGACTTATATGTTCGATGCGGTTGAGAAAGTTTTATTAAATGGGATAAAACTTATTACTATAAAAAAGGATACACAAATTTCATCTCTGCATATTGGAATAAAAATAGGATCTATATATGAAAATTTAAATGAGAAGGGGATATCGCATTTTATAGAGCATATGCTTTTTAAAGGTACAAAGAAAAGATCCAATGAAGAATTGAATGCAGATTTAGAAAATCTTGGTGGGGAATATAATGCGTACACGGATTATGGATGTACGGTGTACAGTATTACAAATTTAGAGGAAGAATTAGAGAAGTCTGTAGAAATTATATCTGATATGATACTTAATCCTGCATTTAAGGATAAGGAAATTGAAATGGAGAAAAAAGTTGTACTATCAGAAATAAAGTCAGGAAATGATGATATAGAACAACTTAGTTTTAGAAAAATGAATGAGGCGGCATTTAAAAATAGTCCTCTTAAATATGATATATGTGGAAATGAATATACAGTTAAAAAATTTACAAGACAGAAGTTGGTGGAATTTTATCATAAATTCTATATTCCTAATAATTGCTTTATATCTATAGTATCTCATTATGAGCATGATTATGTTTTGAAACTTGTTCTTAAGTATTTCAGAGACTGGCAATACAGAGAACTTGAAAGTAGAAAGATTATAGTTGAAAAAAATCTACCTTACAGGAAGATTGGATATAAAAGAGATATAGAACAAAGTACTATTACATTTCTGTTTACGCTCTACGGGCTCAGTAAGAAGCAAGAGCTGGCACTTAGAATACTAAGTCACAAGTTCGGAGAAAGTACTAATTCCATATTATTTAGAAAACTACGGGAAGAAAAAGGACTTTCATATGATGTATATACGGATTTAAATTTAGCGCAGAATGTAAAAACTTTCTACATATACACATCGGTAAGTGAAGAGAACATTGAAATTACAGTTGATACCATTTTGAAATGCATTCAAGATATAAAAGATGAACACATAGTATTTGACAGCAGTAGTATTTCTATTATGAAAAAGGCTTTAAAAACTGCAGTGGTATTTACTCTGGAGGATAGTACGGATATTGGAGATTATGTACTCAGTCAGTCAATGAAAGGAAATAGTATATTTAAATTCAATGAAGATATAAAGGAGATTGAGAATATCAAAAAAGATGATATATATGAAGTCGCACGAAAAATATTCAACAATCCAACTATCTATATTTTGAAAAATTTATATTAAGGAGTAATTTAAACTAATTATGTGTAGAAATGTAGTAACTGGAATAAAGCTGAAAAGCAAGGATAGAGTATATGTATATGTAGATAACGAATTTTCATTTTCCTGTAGTACGGAAACTATATATAATTATAATATAACAAAGGGAAAATGTATAAATATGGATTATTTAAAAAGCGTAATTGAAGAAGATAATTATATAAAATGTAAAAATCAGGCTCTTAGGATTATAGAAAGAAATTATAGGACAGAAAAACAAGTATGTGATAAACTTGTAAAAAAAGATTATGATGTAGATACAATAAAAAGGACTTTGAAATTTTTAAGAAAGTATAAATTTATTGACGACTATAAATTTGCGAAGATGTATATAGATCAAAAAATAGAACGTTTTGGTAAGAATAAGATAAAGTATGATCTTATAAAAAAGGGGATAGGAGAAAATATAATAGAAGAAGAGCTGAAAACTATAGATAAGTCGCAGTATGAAAAGGATGCTTTTGAATTGGCCTTGAAGAAGTATAATATTATGGTAAAGGAACATACAGATATGTCATATATATATAGAAAGCTTGGAAACTATATGATTAATAATGGATATGATATGCAGCTTACTAAAAATATTTTGGGAAAGGTAATCAAGAAAGAGGATTTCAGACTAAAAGAAAATATTTACAGAAAAGACATGGATGCCCTATATTCAACTGCAAAAAAAAGGTATAATATAATAGCAAGGTCTGAAAATGATACTGACAAAATAAGTAGAAAACTTGGGCAATATCTTCTGCGAAGGAATTATTTATGGGAGGATATAAAGCCGGTTTTAAGAAAAATTTTAAATAAAAACCTAGAAGATTAGTTACCTTTTTGCGATTAATTGGTTTTTGATAGGGATTTCTTTTAGTGGGATAAATATTTAAAAGGTGGTTGTTATTATGAAGATAAATCCCATAACAATTATTATATTGGCAGTATTTTTGTATCCGATTTTGAAAGGATTTTTGTTTAAATTTTCTTCCAGGGATCTAAAATTGGATATAGATGAGGTAAGTAGAAATATATCTTTTATTATATCTATAATAGTAGGAGTATATTTTGGAAAGAAGATATTTATACAACATGATACTGGAATATATGAAAGAATATATAACCATATACCGGTGCAAATGCTAAGCTATTTAGAAAATAATAATCTGATAATATATGCTGTTATAATACCTATAATTGTATTTATTATATACAGAATTATTAAATTACTTTTTGATTTAATAAATTATCTGACTTTTTATCCAGCACTAGACAGTATAGAAAAGTTCCTTAGAACAAAAAGTAATCTGTTTAAAAGACTAACAGGAATGATATTTCAGCTGCCCAAAGCCATATGCTATGTGCTTTTAGTTACATTTGTACTGAATATAATGTCAATATTTAATGTTAATAATAAATTAAGTGGATATCTTCAGGCATCTAGAATTTATAGATCTATATGCCAGAGTGTTATAATACCAGTTACAAATTCAACTATTGCAAAGCAGCTGCCAAATATACTGAATAATTCTTTTAGAATAGTAATAAGAGAAGCTGATGGCAGGCAGGTTCAATTTAATTCATCTACACCGTTGAAAGAAATTGATAATAGAAATACTATAGTGTACTATAATGGAGTAACTTTAGATCAGGGCATTAGATCTAATGCCCAAATTGATAAACTTGCAAAGGAACTTGGATCAGAAGGAAATGATACTACAGAAAAAGCTGAAATGTTGTATAACTGGATAGGAACTAGTATATCCTATGATCATGATAAGGCAAATAAGGTTTTGAACAATGATTTCAATGTTAAATCAGGAGCTATACCTACTTTCGAAACAAAGAAGGGAATTTGTTTTGATTATTCATGTCTTTATGTTGCTATGGCTAGAGCAAACAATATTAAAGTGAGACTTATAACTGGAGAAGGGTTTAATGGAATAAGTTGGGTGAGCCATGCGTGGAATCAAGTATACATTCCTGAAAAAAACAGATGGATAAATGTAGATACAACTTTCTATAGAGGAGGAAATTACTTTGATAGTTCTAGATTTAATATTGATCACAAGAATGCGCAGATAGTGGGAGAATGGTAATTGATATTTTCCTATTTCGATTTAGAATAATTGTTTAACAAGATGTTTATTGCCTTTTCACAGTCAGTATCTGAATTATCCAGACACCATGCATTGTTAAAAGACAGCAGTGCCTTTTTATGATTTTTTAACATGGTATAGCAATATCCCAAATTAAAAAAATACTTACTTTCTTTTTTTAATTTTATTGCTGATTTTAATTTAGGTATTGCTTGTAAATATTCATTGAGTTTTATGAGGCATACTGCTGAATTGTAAAGTGAAGATACCTCATTATCTTTTACAGCTATTGCCTTTTCATACATTGCAATAGCCTTTCTGTACTCTTTAATATTATAGAATTCGTTAGCCTTTTGAAAGTATTTCAATTGTAACCCTCCTCTAAGAAGCTTTAAATTCAATGAATTTTATGCCAACTCATAATTATTTTATATAGTAATTTATATCCAACTTTTATAAAAATATTCCTCATGAAAATATAAAGATCAGTATTTTGCATATCTTGTAATAAGGTATGCTTGAAAAATGTGATATAATTTAACTATTGAAACCAGAATCTATCGTAAGAGGTGAAAAATTGTTGATTGAAAGTGCATTGAAGATTCTGCATAAATATTATGGATATGAAAAGTTTAGGAGTTCACAACAGGATATAATAATGAGTATTTTAGGTGGAAGGGATACTTTGGCTATAATGCCTACAGGGGGAGGAAAATCTATATGTTATCAGATACCGGCATTGCTTTTTGATGGGATTACTATAGTGATTTCTCCACTGATTTCACTTATGAAAGATCAGGTGGATAATATAAAGGATCTGGGTATAAAGGCTGATTATATAAACAGTTCATTAAGTCAGGATGAGATGCTGTCTATAATATCAAAATTAAAGGAAAATTCCATAAAAATTTTATATGTGGCTCCAGAGAGACTTGAGTCAATTAGTTTTTGTCATCTTATGAAAAATATACTTATATCTCAGGTTGCTATAGATGAAGCACATTGTGTATCACAATGGGGTCATGATTTTAGAAGCAGCTATAGATGTATATGGCGTTTTATAGATAGCCTTGACAGTAGGCCTGTAGTAACTGCGTTTACAGCTACCGCAACTAAAGAAGTCAGGGAAGATATTGTAAAACAGATAAAATTGAAAAAGCCTGCTGTGTTTATATCAGGTTTTGACAGGAAAAATTTAAAAATAAGCTGTTTAAAAATAGGTTACAAATTTTCTTATATACTGAATTATATAATCGAAAATAAAGATCAGTCCGGTATCATATATGCTTCTACCAGAAAGACAGTAGATAGCATTTATGATAAGCTTTTAAAAAATAATATAAATATTGTCAGATATCATGCTGGATTATCCGATAGTGATAGAAAGAAAAACCAGGAAAATTTTGTATATGATAGGGCAAATGTAATAGTTGCTACAAATGCTTTTGGAATGGGTATAGATAAATCAAATGTAAGATATGTAATTCACTATAATATGCCCCGAAACATAGAAAGCTATTATCAGGAAATAGGAAGAGCTGGAAGGGATGGAGAAAGTAGTGAATGTATACTTATGTTTACATCACAGGATGTAGTAACGCAAAAATATTTAATTGAGAACAGCATACAATCGGAGAATAGAAAATTAAATGAATATAGGAAGCTGCAGCAGATGGTAGACTTTGTTCATTATAGTGGATGCCTTAGGAAGTATATACTGAATTATTTTGGCGAAAAAGTTGACTATGAAGAATGTGGTAACTGCAGTAATTGCATAAGTGATGGTGAACGTGTGGATAGAACCATAGATGCTCAAAAGGTATTATCCTGTATATATAGGATGAAGAAGAGCTTTGGAGTAAATATGATAGTTGATGTACTTAGAGGTTCATCACAGAGAAAAATTATTCAAAATGAATTTAATAGATTATCTACATATGGAATAATGAAGGAATATTCAAGAGAGTACCTTTCAGATTTTATAAATACACTAATAGCTCATGGTTATGCGTCTTTGAAAGAGGGGGAATATCCAACTGTAGTTTTAAATAACGAATCTATAAGGATTCTAAAGGGAATTGATAAGGTAATATTAAAAGAAAAGATAGTAGTTAGAAAGATAAGCATAAATAGTGACTTATTTGAAATACTTAGAAAAATCAGGAGAAATATAGCAGGGAAAGAGAATATACCTCCATATTTGATATTTTCAGATAGTACTTTAAAAGAAATGAGTAGTAGATATCCTTGTACGGAGGAACAGATGCTTGATATATCAGGTATAGGAGAACTAAAATTAAAAAAATATGCAGAACCTTTCCTGAAAGAAATAAAGAAATATGTTTTGGCAAACAATATAAATATAAATATAAAGTGGAGATTTAATAAAGATGACAGTGTCAGTATTTATGACAGAGATAGAAAGCCTACTAAAAAACTAAAAGCTTATGAAGTGACGATAGATATGATAAAAAACAACAAAAATATACAGGAAGTTGCTGAAGAGAGAGGAGTTACGATTTCTACTATATTGACTCACATTACAAAATATATCGAAAAGTATAATGGAACGAATTTAAATATAGAATTTGGAAATTTATTTACAAAAGAGGAAGAAACGGTTATTATGTCTGCAATAGATAAGGTTGGATGTGAAAGATTATATCCAATTAAGGAAATAATTCCGTCAGATATAAATTACGATAAAATAAGAGCTGTAATACTTAAAAATTATGCATTTAATAAAATTAGTTAATTGGAGAGGAGCAGTGAGTTATATGAGTGAAATAGCAAGAAGGTTAGATCAGTGTAGGAAACCATCTGGCAGGGAAGGAAAAACTGTTGCCAGTGAAATGAATCGGGACCATTTTGAGTTAACAAGTTGGGGACTTGATAAAGTTGATATAAAAGAAAATTTTATGATATTGGATATTGGATGTGGCGGTGGAAAAACTATAAATAGATTGGCAGGCTTGATAAAATCCGGAAAAGTAATAGGAGTGGATTATTCAAAAGACTGTGTTGAGTGGTCTAAGGAATTTAATAGCCAGTTTATTAAGGAAGGAAGAGTTAATGTATATAATTCCAGTGTGGAAAGATTGCCTTTTAAAGATGGCCAGTTTGATTTGATAACGGCAGTTGAAACCATATATTTCTGGCCGGATTTGATAAATAACCTAAAAGAAATAAAAAGGGTACTAAAGCCATCCGGAAAATTTGTTATAATAAATGAAATGTACATGGATAATAACTCCGAAGAGCAATATGAAGAATATGTAGATAAAATGAATATATATACACCTGAAGAACTTTATAAAATTATGGCAAAAATCGGATATAAAGATATTAAGATGGAAATAAAAGAAGATAAACACTGGATATGTTATATTGGAGAGAATTAATAAATTAAGTTCAATGATAGGGTTGATTCCCAGCAGGGAAACAGAACATTAATCCGTAGGGAAAAAATAGAACTTAGAAGTAGAAGATATGGTTTGATTGTATAATATGGAGGTATATTTATGAAATCATTATTTGAAACTACTTATATAAATGATATAAAATTAAAAAATAGATTTATTCGTTCTGCTACATGTGAAAATATGGCTGATTCGGCTGGACATCTTACGGATAAATTGTTCAATCTGTATAAGACTCTTGCATCAGGAGGAGTAGCCATGCTAATTACAGGGAATAGTAATATATTTAAATTTAGGAATGACGTTCATGGGGATAAAATGCTTGGAATATATGATGATTCCTTTATTGATGAATTTAGGGAATTGACGAATATGGTTCACTATAATAGGTGCAGAATATCTATGGAGATAGTTCGAAAGTCGTGTTCATCTGAAATTTATGATGATATTTCAAGTTATGATATGAACTGTATAATAAAAGAATTTGGAAATGCATCCTATAGAATAAAACAATCTGGTTTCGATGCATTGGAAATCAATATATCGAGGGATTATTTCCTGGGAAAAGCACTTAGTCCGAAATATAGTACAAGAACTGATACATATGGTGAAAGCATGAAGAACGGAAAAAAATTTTTATTTGAAATATACAGTGAAATTAGAAATAGAGTTGGAGAAAATTTTAATATATTTGTTAAGGTCAATTCTTTAGATGGTGAGTACATTCCTATATGCTGTGAGTTGGACAGATATGGTGTAAATGCCATAGAAATAAGTTCAAATAAAGACGAATCTAATTTAAGAAGATATGTATCCAACATAGCGGAGCGTGTAAAATGTCCTGTAGTATTGGGGGCATTCAATAGAAGTATAGAAAATATGAATGAAATATTGAATACTACAGAAATAGAGTATTTTTCTATGTCCAGACCATTTATATGTGAACCGGATCTTGTAAATAAATGGTTAAATGGGACTAAAGCGATATCAAGTTGTACATCCTGTGGAAATTGTATTGGTAAAGAGGGTATAAGATGTACGAATAAAATATAATGGAGGTATGTTTTCTAATACCTCCATTTTTCTTATTAACAGTTAAGACCTATTTCGTTTCCGCTCCATATTGCATCCATTATATTGGCAGTTTTACTCGCATCACCAATTAAATATAACTCAACTATTTTTTTACGAAGTTTGTTATATAAATCATTTTCAGGTTTGAATCCAGCTGCTATTATTACAGTATCAGCACATATATCCTGTTTGTTGAACTTATTGTCAATGATTATTGCACCATTGTCAGTAACTTCAAGTAGAGATGTATTTGTAATAATTTTTACATTCTGCATTTTAAGTAAATCTACAAGCATAATTTTGTTCATGTGTGGAATTGGTTTCCCTGAACTCAATATACTATCTTTTTGTTCGATAATTGTAACTTCCTTGCCTTTATTTGCTAAATAAAGTGACGTTTCACATCCAACAAGTCCTCCGCCTATCATTAATATATTTTTACCAATATCATTTTTACCATTTAGAACCTCTATTGCTGTTAAAACTTTGCCTTTTTTTATACCGGGTACTTTCATTTCAATTTCTCTAGATCCTGTGGCTATAATAACAACATCTGGTTTTTCTTTATCTACAATATCTTCTGTTACCTTTGTATTTAATACTATTTTGATATCAAGTTCATTCATTTCATTTCTGTACCATTTTAGTAGTTTCCTGTCATCAATCTTGAAATCAGGTACTGAACCAGGAACAACCACTCCACCTAATTTGTCCTTGAGTTCATAAAGAATAACTTCATGTCCTCTCATCGATGCAACTCTGGAAGCCTCCATTCCGGCAACGCCACCTCCTATAACCATTACTTTCTTTTTCTTGTTGACAGGTTTTATTTCATAGTATCGTTCTCTTCCGGTAGATGGATTTACTGCACAGCTTAAAGGTTTGCATTCAAAACCTCTTCCCATACATCCTGTATGGCAGCCGATACAAGGACGAATTTTTTCTAGATGATTTGAAAGAACTTTTTTAGGCCAGTATGCATCTGCAAGAAGGGGTCTCCCAAGTCCTATCATATCGGCAGAACCATTATCTAAAGCTTCCTGGGCTTTCTCAGGTACACCAAGTTTTCCTGCGACTATAATTGGAACGTTTACTACTTTCTTTAGTTCCTTTGTATATGGAAGATATAGTCCATCCTTTTGATAGAGTGGAGGATGTGCCCAATACCATGCATCATATGTCCCAAGATCAGAATTGAAGGCGTCAAATCCTGCTTCTTCGAGTATTTTTGCAGCTTCAAGTCCCTCTTTAAGATCACGACCTTTTTCAATATAGTTTTCTTCAGGAAGACCTCCCTGTCTCCAATCCTTTATGCAACTTTTAACACTATATCTTAGTATAACGGGAAAGTCGTCTCCAACTTTGGATTTTATACTTTGAACTATTTCTATAGGAAGTTGAAGTCTTCCTCTCAAGTCTCCACCGTATTTATCTGTTCTTCTATTGAATATTGCAAGGGTAAATTGATCAAGTAAATATCCTTCATGAACAGCATGTATTTCTACACCGTCAAAGCCAGCAGATCTAGCAACATGGGCAGCCTCTGCAAATTGTGTAACTATCCATTCGACTTCTTGAGTAGTAAGTGCTCTGCAAGTAACAGTTGGATCCCAATAGTTTGGTATATCCGAGGCGGAAACAGGTTGTGATGTTAACAGTGTTCCAGGTGAACCACTTCTTCCAAATCCCATAGACAACTGTAAAAATATTTTTGTGCCGTAGGCATGAACTCTCTCTGTCATTTCTGCGGATGTCATTATGAATTTTCCTGGATTTATTGAGATAATTGGGAGTACACCGGTTACAACTTTATCTAGTTCATTTTCTACTTTGGTTACGCTTGTTATAATAAGTCCTGTTCCGCCTTTTGCCCTTTCAACGTAATAATCAGTAGCTCTCTGGTTAAAGCAAGATTCATTATCTACGAGTCCAAAAGCTCCCATAGGTGCCATCGATATTTTGTTTTTTATTTCGACTGTGCCTATTTTTATAGGGTCAAATAAAGAACTGGTTTTCATAGTAACTTACCTCCCTATATGGAAATTTATAAAACTTTTGTAAACGTTTTTATATGCCTTCTATAATTATACTTAATTTTTTAAAATTTATCAAACATATTATAAGTTATATTGAATAAAAATATTCTTGATGAATTTCAAAAGAATGGATATACTAATTAATATACCAAAAATATTATATATGAGTTTAATCTATATAAAGTGATTTTTAGTTTGATGAGATAAGATATATTCTATATTATACAGTTATATAATATGAAATTATTTTAATACAATATTGAATTTTTATAAATATAAATGTATAATTATAAATAAAAATAGTTGGATAAATTAATTTTATTTATAGAAAATACCATATATAAAACAATTTGAGAAAATTTGATTCTCATATATGAGATATTAATTATTTAGGAGGTAATTAATGGTGAATTTGAAGGGAAAAAGCTTTTTGACTTTAAAGGATTTTACACTAGAGGAAATAAAATTTTTTTTAGATTTGGCGGCCAAATTGAAAATAGAAAAACATAAAGGAAATCAGAAAAAGAGGATGGAGAATAAAAATATTGCGTTGATATTTGAAAAGGAATCTTTGAGAACAAGATGTTCTTTTGAAGTTGCTGCATATGATATGGGTGCACAGGTTACATATATAAATTCTTCACAGAGTCATATTGGAAGTGGAGAATCGTTAAAAGATACTGCTAGAGTTCTTGGAAGAATGTTTGATGGAATAGAGTATCGAGGATTTTCACAGAAAAATGTGGAGATACTATCTGAGTATTCAAAGGTTCCTGTATGGAATGGACTTACAGATGAAGATCATCCAACTCAGGTCCTGGCAGATTTTTTAACGGTTCAGGAATGTGTGAATAAACCACTTGATAGAGTTAATTTTGTCTATATAGGTGATGGAAGAAACAATGTTGCCAGAGCTCTTATGATAGGTGCTTCAAAAGTTGGAATGAATTTTAAGACAATCACTCCGAAGGCATTGTTTCCAGACAAGGATTTTATAGATGAATGTAAAAAGGAATCGGAAAGATCTGGAGGAAATATAACTGTTAGTGATAAAATAGATATGAATATTAAGGGTGCAGATGTGATATATACTGATGTTTGGCTTTCAATGGGTGAAAGTAAGGAACTATGGAGGGATAGAATAGATATGCTTACACCATATCAGGTAAATACTGAATTACTTGATATAACTGGTAATAGTCAAGTTAAATTTATGCATTGTCTTCCTTCGTTTCATAATATTGAGACAAGTATTGGAAAGATGATATATGATAAATTTGGACTTTCTTCTCTGGAAGTTACAGATGAAGTATTTGAAAGTAAAAATTCAGTAGTATTTGATGAAGCGGAAAACAGACTGCACACTATAAAGGCAGTTATGGTTGCAACCTTGGGAAATGACAATATTTAGAAAGAAGGTATATTATGAACTCTATTTTGTATTTGGAGGATGGTACTGTATTTATGGGAAAAGCCATAGGGGAAAAAGGCATAACAGTAGGTGAACTGGTATTTAATACTTCAATGACGGGATATCAAGAAATACTTACAGATCCATCTTATTCTGGACAGATAATAAACATGTGCTATCCATATATAGGGAATTATGGGATTGACCATAATGTAAGCCAGTCTAATAAAATTCAAGCAAAAGGAATAGTAGTGAAAAATTGTTATAATGATACTTCCCACTATTTATGTAAAGACAACTTTGAAAATTTTCTTTTGAAAAATAATGTAGTTGGAATAAGTGGTGTAGATACGAGAAGTGTTACTAAAAAAATAAGATCCAGGGGAACTATGAAATGTGTAATCTGCAGTGAGAATGAATCGATTTATGGAATAAGGAAGGTACTAGATTCGTATAGCTACAAGAATTTAGTAGAGCAGGTAAGCATAAAGAACATAAAGCATATAGAGGGTGATGGCTCAAGAGTAGCAGTATTAGATTTTGGAGTTAAAAAAAATATGATAAGGGATTTAATGAAAAGAAAGTGTGATATAACTATTTTCCCATATAATACTCGATATGACGAGATAATGAGCATAAATCCAGACGGAATACTGCTTTCTAATGGACCCGGAGATCCTAAGGATATGATGGATATCATACCAAATATAAAAGCCATAGTAAACAGCGGAATACCGGTATTTGGAATATGCTTTGGACATCAATTATTATGTCTTGCCCTGGGTGGAGATACCTATAAAATGAAATTTGGTCATAGAGGTGGAAACCATGGAGTATATGATGCAGATATGGATAAAGCCTTTATAACTTCTCAAAATCACGGATATGCAGTCAGAGAAAGCAGTTTGAATAAAGATGAAATTGTAGTAACTCATATTAATTTAAATGATAATAGTGTTGAGGGTATAAAACATAAAAGATTACCAGTATTTTCAGTTCAATTTCATCCTGAGGGATGTCCGGGACCAACAGATACAGCATATTTATTTGATAAATTTTTAAAGTATATGACTTTAGTAAAATAAACGAGGAGAAGTGATAAAATGCCATTGCGAAAGAGCTTGAAAAAAGTTTTGATTATAGGTTCAGGACCTATAATAATAGGTCAAGCTGCGGAATTTGATTATTCGGGGACACAGGCTTGTGAGGCCATTAAAAGTGAAGGTATAGAAACTGTACTTATAAATAGTAACCCGGCTACTATAATGACAGACAAGAATATTGCTGACAGAACTTATATAGAGCCTCTTACTGTTGAAGCAGTAGAGGAAGTGATTAAAAAGGAAAGCCCAGATGGGATTCTTGCTGGATTTGGAGGACAAACAGCTTTAAACCTTGCCATGGAACTTGAAAAAGTTGGAGTACTCAAAAAATATAATGTTGAATTGCTGGGAATAAAGATTCAATCTATAAAAAATGCCGAGGATAGGGAAAGCTTTAAGAATCTTATGGAATTTATAGATGAACCTATAGCACTTGGAACAATTGCCACAAGTATAAACCAATGTATAGAGTTCCTAGATAAGGTGAATTTTCCAATAATAATAAGACCGGCTTATACCCTAGGTGGTACAGGCGGTGGTATTGCAGTTAATTATGCAGAGTACATCGAAATATGCGAAAATGGACTTGAGGAGAGTCCTATAAATCAAATTTTACTTGAGCAGAGCTTGTCGGGATGGAAAGAGCTTGAATATGAAATTATGAGGGATAAAAAAGACAACTGCATGGTAGTATGTAATATGGAAAATATAGATCCTGTTGGAATACACACAGGAGACAGTATAGTTGTCGCACCTTCCCAGACTTTGACTGACAAAGAGTATCAGATGCTTAGAAGATCTGCTGTAAAGATAATAAGAACATTGAAAATAGAAGGCGGCTGTAATATCCAATTTGCACTAGATCCTGAAAGCAGTAATTATAAAGTAATAGAAGTAAATCCAAGAGTAAGCAGATCTAGTGCGCTTGCATCTAAAGCTGCAGGGTATCCTATAGCTAAAATTGCTGCTAAAATTGCACTTGGCTATACTTTAGATGAACTTAAAAACTATGTAACAGGGAATTCCAGTGCATTGTTTGAACCAGCACTTGATTATTGTGTGGTTAAAATACCTAAATGGCCCTTTGATAAATTTAAAAGTGCAGATAGGGGACTAAAAACACAGATGAAAGCTACAGGGGAAGTCATGTCAATAGATAGGAATTTTGAGAGTGCACTTTTAAAAGCTGTAATAAGTCTTGAAGGAAAAATAATAGGACTAAAGCTGGACAAATTGACAGAAATTAGTAGAGATGAAATAGTTAGAAAAATAGAAATGCAGGATGATGAAAGGCTTTTTGCCGTGGCAGAGGCTCTTAGAAAAAGGATGAGCATTGAAGAACTTCATGATATAACTAAGATAGATAAGTGGTTCATACGTGGGATAAAGAATATAGTGGATATGGAAGATGAATTGATAAAAAATGTTCCCAATGTGGATGTAATACATAAGGCAGAAGTCATGGGATTTACAGATGAGTATATTTGCAAATTGATTGGCATGAGATTAGATGATTTGAAAAAACTAAGGGAAATAAACGGTATAAGGTCAGTTTATAAAATGGTAGATACTTGCAGTGGAGAATTTGAAGCAAAAACCTCATATTATTATTCCTGTTACGATCTTGAAAGTGATAATGTTGTTTCAAATAATAAAAAAGTATTGGTAATAGGATCTGGACCTATAAGGATTGGACAGGGAATAGAATTTGACTATTGTTGTGTCAATGGAGTATGGGCGATAAAAGAGGCTGGACTTGAAGCCATCATTATAAATAATAATCCAGAGACAGTAAGTACAGACTTTGACACTTCTGATAAACTGTATTTTGATCCGCTTTATATAGATGATGTTATGAATGTAATAAATGAAGAAGAAATAGATGGAGTTGTGGTACAGTTTGGAGGACAAACTGCATTGAATTTAGCTAAGAAATTAAATGATAGGGGAGTAAATCTACTGGGAACTTCTTTTGAATCTATAGATTTAGCGGAGGACAGGGAAAAATTTAGAGTTCTCCTTAAAAAATTAGGTATAAGTTCTCCAATAGGAGGATCTGTGACAAGTTTGGAAGAAGCTGATATATTGGTAAAAGAGATAGGGTATCCAGTTATCGTAAGACCATCCTATGTAATAGGAGGAAGAGCTATGAAAGTTGTTTATAATGATGAAGAACTTTCAAAATATCTCAAAGATGCGGTAAATTTATCCAAGGAATATCCTGTACTCGTGGATAAATATATAATTGGAAAAGAAATTGAAGTGGATGCTATATCTGATGGAAAAGATCTCATAATTCCAGGTATAATGGAGCATGTAGAGAAGACAGGAGTTCATTCAGGAGACAGTATAGCCATTTATCCTGCGTCTGATTTGCAAGAAGAAGTGCTGGAAAAGATAGAGGAGTATACTGCTAAAATAGCAAGGGAACTAAATGTCAAAGGACTTCTGAATGTTCAATATGCCTTTGATGGACAAAAAGTGTATGTTATAGAAGTAAATCCGAGAGCATCAAGAACAGTCCCTATTTTAAGCAAAGTGACTGATATACCTATGGTGAAAATAGCTGTAGATGTCATGCTTGGAAAGAAAATAAAGGATTTTGGATATAGACAGGACGAATATAGAAATAGTAAAATGATAGCAGTTAAAATGCCTGTATTTTCAAATAAGAAATTGCCTGAGGTTGATGTGGCACTTGGACCTGAGATGAAATCCACAGGGGAAGTGCTTGGAGTTGATTTTGACAGGAATAAAGCTATATACAAGGCATTTAGGGCAGCAGGAATAGATGTATATTTAAAAGGTAACCTGTATATATCAGTAAATGACAGAGATAAAGAAGAAGCGATTCCCATAATCGAAAAATATAAGTCACTTGGATTTAACATTTTTGCTTCATCAGGAACCTATAAATTCTTGATCGACAGTGGAATAGAATGTGAAAGATTGGCTATACAGGATGCTGTAGGGAAACTAAGAGAAAAGAAGATAGATATAGTTATCAACACTCCTACTATTGGATATAAAAGTGGAACGCCTGGTTTTGAGCTTAGACGTGCGGCGCTTGCTCATGATAGGGTTTTATTTACATGTTTGAATACGGCGGATGTATATATTTTGTGTATAAAAATAGAAAATAACGGTGAAAAAGTGGAATATAGATCCATGGAGGAGTATTTAAGATGAAGAACATGTAGTTATTTCTTGACAAAATATAATTAAGAAAGTATAATAAATTCAATGTAATAGGAAGATAAAAAGCTATGATTAAGATAAGTATATTATGAAGTCTTAAAGAGATGGATCTCACAGCTGAGAGAGATCCTAAGAGGAAGTAATGGAAATGCACTTATGAGTTCTTGAATTGAAATTAGTAGGTTTAGGCGGGGATGTACGTTAAAACGTTAAGGATATAAGTTATTGTATATTTGCATAATGTAATTATATAATAAACAGAGTGGAACCGTGGAAGTAACTTCTGCCTCTGTAAAGAGGCAGAAGTGTTTTTTCACTAAAATTAAATGTATTCTTATCAAGAGAGGTGGAGGGACTGGCCCAATGAAACCCGACAACCGGCATTCTCATGTGAATGCAGCGGTGTTAATTCCTACGGAATAATTTTCTGAGAGATAAGAAAAGTGGCAAGGTATTGAATGACCATTTTTCTTACAAAAGAAAAATGGTCATAATTTTTACTTTGGAATTTAATACTGTGCAGCTTTATATTGATAAATTATCGTGGATAGTGGGGGGATTTTATTGGACAAAAAATCAACTAATATAGTCTGGCATAAAACTTTTGTAAATAGAGAGCTTAGGGAAAAACTTCTGAATCAGAAAGGAACTGTAATATGGTTTACAGGACTTTCTGGTTCGGGAAAATCAACTATAGCTTCTCAATTGGAAGTTAAATTATATAATATGGGTAAGCTTACCTATATCCTGGATGGCGACAATATAAGGTATGGATTAAGCTCTAATCTTGGGTTCACTAAAAAAGATAGATCTGAAAATATAAGGAGAATATCGGAGGTTTGTAAGCTATTTGCAGATGTCGGAATTATCACAATTGCAACATTTGTATCACCATTCAAGTGTGACAGGGATAAAGTCAGAAGTATGCTTGGCAAGGATTTTATAGAAGTATATGTGGATTGTCCACTTGAAGTTTGTGAGGGAAGGGATCCTAAAGGAATATATAAAAAAGCAAGAGATGGAGAGATAAAAGATTTTACTGGGATAGATTCTCCCTATGAAATACCAGATAACCCCGAAATTATTTTATCAACTTATAAAAGTAGTATAGAACAATGTGTTGATAAAATACTGGATTATTTGTTTTATAAAGGATAGGAGTGATTGAATGAAACTGGTACCTGAAAAGTTGACTGCCGATGTTTTGATAATAGGTGGTGGTACTGCAGGATGTTTTGCAGCAATTAGGGCGGCAAGAACGCATCCTGCGGTAAATGTTCTAATTGCGGAGAAGGCAAATATAAAAAGGAGTGGATGTCTTGCAGCAGGTATTAATGCACTCAATGCATATATAAATGATGGTGAGACACCAGAGAGTTTTGTAGATTATGTGAAGAGCGAGTTCAGTGGCGTCATAAGAGAGGATTTAGTATATACAATAGCAAGGAAACTTAATGATGTAACTTTGGAGATTGAAAAAATGGGGCTCCCTATTTTGAAGGATTCCAGTGGAAAATATATAAAAAGAGGAAAAAGAAGTATAAAAATAAATGGGGAGAATATTAAACCAATACTTGCAACTGTAGTTAAAAAATACAGTAATATAAATGTATTGAATGGAACAAATGTTATAGATTATATAAAGAAAAATGGAAGAGTTATAGGAGCCTATGCATTTTCTATATATGGAGAAAAGTTTTATGCAATTTATGCCAAAGCTGTCATATGTGCAGCAGGTGGGGCGTCAGGATTATATAAACCTAATAACCCTAATTTTTCTAGACATAAAATGTGGTATTCTCCTTTTAACACCGGGTCAGGTTATGCCATGGGTATAAGGGCCGGTGCTGAAATGACTAGCTTTGAAATGAGATTTATCGCTTTAAGATGTAAAGATACTATAGCACCTACTGGAACTATAGCACAAGGAGTAGGAGCGGTTCAGATAAATGGCAGGGGAATTGAGTATGTTAAGAGCTACGGGAAGCCAACGACCATAAACAGATTATATGCTACGGTAATGGAAAATAAAAATGGAAATGGTCCATGTTTTTTGAAGACCAATGATATTACCAAAATGGAAGAAAGTAATTTAATTAAGGCTTATTTAAATATGTCACCTTCACAGGCACTTAAATGGATAGACAGTAAAAGAATGCCATCTGAAGAGAATGTTGAAATTGAAGGAACCGAGCCTTATGTGGTAGGTGGGCATGCAGCTAGTGGATACTGGGTTGATACAAAGAGAGCATCTACCTTGAAAGGACTATATTGTGCAGGAGATGTAAGCGGAGGGAGTCCAAAAAAATATGCCACTGGATGTTTTGCAGAGGGAGAAATATCAGCAGATTCTGCACTAGAGTACATTAAAAATATAAATATGGATTATCTTGATGACATATATATAAAAGCTAAACTGGATGAAATAAATAAATTTTTCAATAACAAAAGAGGTTTATATAGTGTTGACCAAATAGAAGAAGCTATGCAGAAGACAATGGATGAATATGCAGGAGGTATATCGCAAAATTATAGTTATAATTCTCAAAAGCTTGATATAGCTCAAAAGAGAATAGATGAACTGTTTGAAATCAGCAGGGATCTGAAAGCAGATAATTGCCATGAACTCCTGTTTATATATGAACTTATTGATAGGCTTTATGTGTGCAAAGTGCTTATAGGGCATTTAAAAGCAAGGCATGAAACACGATGGAGGTGTTATGAAGAAAACTCAGATTTTCCTGAAAGAGATGATGAAAATTGGATTAAATATGTTAATTCGGTATATAAAGATGGAAAAGTAAGTATCATGTTTAGGAATATAGTGAAAAAGGAGAATATATATGAGCATAAAAATTGACAAAGATAGATGTATAGGATGTTTCAAGTGTATATATATATGCCCTGGGAGCTTGATATACAGTGATGTCGATGAAAAAGCATATATAAAATACGAAAAAAATTGCTGGGGATGTACTGCATGTATTAAGGAATGCCAAATGGGAGCGATTAAATATTATCTTGGTGCAGATATAGGGGGAAATGGTTCTTGTTTATATACAAGTCAAAATGGCAATGAGCTGGAATGGCATATAATAAACAGAGATAATCATGAGACTATTATAGTTACAAATAGAAAAGAATCAAATAAATACTAATATCTAGGAGGAATATTATAAATGGATCATTTAGACAGATTGGAATCTGAAAGTATATATATTTTTAGAGAAGCATATAAAAAACTCGGAAAACTTGGAATGTTATGGTCAATAGGAAAAGATTCTACAGTCATGCTGTGGCTTGCTCAAAAAGCGTTTTTCGGGAATTGTCCCTTCCCACTTATACATGTGGATACTACATTTAAGATTCCTGAAATGATAAAATTCAGAGACAGGGTGGCTAAAAAATACAATTTAAATCTCATAGTCCATACGAATACACAGGCATTGAAAGATGGGATGGGACCTGAAAAGGGAAGACTTGTATGTTGTAAGGCATTGAAAACTGAAGGCCTACAGCAGGTAGTGGATGAATATAGGTTTGAAGGGCTTATAGTTGGAATAAGAAGAGATGAAGAGGGCTCTCGTTCCAAAGAAAGAGTATTTAGTGAAAGAAATTCAGAATCCAAATGGGATTACACAGATCAGCCGCCTGAACTGTGGGATCAATTTAAGACTGATTTTAAAAAGGGAAATCATATAAGAGTACATCCAATTATAAACTGGACAGAACTTGATATATGGGAATATATAAGAAGAGAAAATATTCCTGTAGTTAGCCTGTATTTTGCGAAAAATGGGAAGAGATATAGAAGTTTAGGTTGTGCTCCATGTACTAATCCAATTGAGTCAAATGCCACTACATTGGACGATATAATAGAAGAACTAAAAAATACTAATGAAACCGAAAGGTCTGGAAGGGCTCAAGATAAGGCTGATGCGCATGCACTTGAGAAACTTAGAAAAGACGGATATATGTAAACAATATAAAGTTCACAATTAACAATTTAAATATAGAAAGGATTTAGATCGGATGGCAAAAGATAGAGAAAATTTAAATATAGTAGTCGTTGGACATGTAGATCATGGGAAATCGACATTAATAGGAAGATTGCTTTACGATACAGGTTCATTACCAGATGGTGAAATTGAAAAAGTAAAGAAGATATCCGAAGAAAACGGAAAAAAGTTTGAATATGCCTATTTGCTTGATGCTTTTGAAGAGGAACAGAAACAAGGTATAACTATAGATATAACTATGTTGCAGTTCTTTACACAAAGAAGAGATTATGTAATTATAGATGCTCCTGGGCATAAAGAGTTTTTAAAAAATATGATATCAGGTGCAGCTAGTGCTGAAGCCGCTATTTTAGTTATAGATGCCAAAGAGGGAGTACAAGAACAGTCAAAAAGGCATGGATATATATTATCCCTTCTAGGTATTAAAAAAGTATTTGTAGCCATAAATAAAATGGATTTGGTGGATTATTCGGAGGAGAGATTTAATGAAGTAGAAAGGGAATTCAATGAATTTTTGAATAATATAAATATATATCCAGAAAGATATATACCAATTTCAGCTTCTAATGGAGACAATATAGCAAATAGATCTGATAAAATGCCTTGGTATAATGGAGAAAATATTCTGGAGAGTATGGATAGTATAGAAAAAGATAGAGGGATAGAAGAGAAAGAACTTAGATTCCCTATTCAGGATGTATATAAATTTGACAGCAGGAGGATTATAGCTGGCAGAATTGAATCCGGTACACTTAAAACTGGAGATGAAATTGTGATTTATCCTTCTGGAAAAACTACAAAAGTAAAATCAATTGAGGCATGGCAGGATAGAGATAGAAAGGATGTTGTAACTGCTGGAATGTCTGTAGGAATTACTGTTGAAGATGAATTTTATAATAAAAGAGGTGAATTTATATGCCATAGAGAGCATCCTGTTACTGTTGGAAATGTCTTTAATGCCAATGTATTCTGGCTTGGTGAGAATAATTTGGTAAAAGATAAAACCTATAAATTGAAAATTGAAACTCAAGAGGAAGAATTCAATATAATATCCATAAATAAAATAATCGATGCTGCTACATTGAATAGCAGTGATGAACGTAATTTTATAAAGAAAAATGATGTTGCTGAAGTCACAATAAAGACAAAAGAACCAATTTGCTTTGACAAGTTCAGCGAGCTACAATCTACTGGAAGGTTTGTAATAGTAGATGGTTACGATATAAGCGGTGGTGGAATTATTTCGGCTGTTGAAGATTCACTTAAAAGAGAGATAAAAGATATTAGAAGCAAGAATATATCTATAAGGAAAAGACTTGTATCACGAAGTGACAGAGAGAAAAGTATGGGACAAGAAGGTAAGGTTATATGGCTTACTGGCCTACCGGGATGTGGAAAAAATGAGATAGCTGTGAAACTTGAGAAAAGAATCATGGATCTTGGTAAAAAGGTATATTATCTTGATTCATCGCATCTGAGGTTTGGGCTCAGTTCGGATTTAACATTTGAGCCTGGGGATGCACATGAACAGACGAGAAGAATTGCAGAAGTAGCAAATTTATTTGTGGACAGTGGAATGATAACTATAGTAACATCTGTAAGCAGATTTAAGTCAGACAGGCAATATGCCAAAAACATAATTGGAGAAAAAAATTATGTTGAAATATTTGTAGATGCAAATAATGATATATGTAAAAAGAGAAACCCTTCTGTATTTAATGAAGACGGCGATTCTGTATTTGAATACGAAAGATCTGATTATCCGGTTATAACGCTTTATATAGACAAAGCTGATTTCAATTCCGATATAAAAATTAAAAACATAGTGAATATGCTTGGATATTGACAAATACAGCTTTTAAAGTTAAATAGGTTTTAGTTAATAAGCAGTTATATGCACATATAACTGCTTATTTTGGATTATTGTTTTCTATGGATTTTCCTTTTAAGTTTTCCTGATAAAATTCAAGTATAACTTCATCCAGTTCTTTGCTTGATTTTAGTATATCACTATAATCAGCATTTTTAGAAATCAATAGATGTAAATAATCTCTTAATTTACTAATTTCCTCAATATTCATAAAGAACACTCCAATATTATAGGTATATCTAGTTTTATCAGTATATACTGTTATAGTCCTAGCACTGATATATTAATAATTACAATTTTACACAATATATAGGCTTTTTGCAATCATTAATTATCTGCAAATAGCTTATTTATGTAATTGGTTGTTATGTATAAAGTTATCTTAAGAGGTTAGGACAGGAGTGAATACAATTGACAAACAAATTACTAGATATTGATAGAAAAGCAATAGGATGGAGAATGCGTAAGGAAAGAGAGGCACTGAAACTTACAAGAGAAAAATTTGCCGAAATTGTAGATCTTTCTGCATTGTATGTAGGACAACTTGAAAGGGGAGAGAGACAGATGAGTCTTTCTACTTTAGTAAAAATATCTAATTCTCTTCATATTACAACTGATTATTTAATATATGGAAGAAGTTCAACAATAAATAACAGAAATTTTGTTAAGGAGAGTAAAGAAAAATACGTTAATTTAAAGGATGAAGATAATTGTGAAAATAATTTGTATTTTTTATTAAAAAAATGCTCCAAAAAGGAATTGAAGTTGATAGAAAATTTAATAAAACTTATTCTACCATATATAAGATAATATAAGATGATGTGGAATCTATCATATTGCCACATCATCTTTTTGACATTAGCTAGTAGTTAATTGCATTTCTAAGGTCATTTGTTTTAACTTCACCTTCAAGAGTTTTTTCTCCTATAACATAAGTTGGTATTACATTTATAGAGATGTCTTCATAAGAATATCTTAAAGCCTTTTCATGAAGATCTCTATACTTTTTACATTTTAAAGCTTCCCTAAATTTATATTTGTCTAAACCTATATTTCCTGCAATGTTTTTTAATATATCCGGCTTGCCTATATTTTTATTTTCTTGAAAAAATGCAGAGAAAACTTTTTTAATATATTGTGACTCCACGTTCATTTCCTTTGCATATTGCATACCATAAAAAGCCATAGTTGTATGAGGGTATGGGGAAATATTAGGGAATTTAATAAAAATTCCAAGTTCCTTTGCAGATGGAAGAATAACTTTTTTTATAGATTTTAGTTTCTCATTGTCTTTAACTGGATCAAGTGTATCTTCTGAACCCGGGCTTAATTCATAGGGATGCCATATTATTTCTGTATCAGTGTTTTTTACTGCACTGCCCAATTTGTGTATTCCAAGAAAACAAAAAGGACATACAAAATCAAAAAAAATATGAACTTTTTTTACCATATTTACATAACACCTCCAGTATAATAGCTACTGTGATTAATTATAATTACAGTAGCTATTAAAGTCAATATTTTATACCTATAGCTTGATTCTTTAAAAATTTGTACGATATATTTAATAAGAATTTAACATAATTATTAATTGGGGGTAGTGAAAATGAGCATAAAAAAGAAAATACCTATACTTATAGGGGCTCTTGTTTTAGTAACAATGGTAATTGCGTCTACACTGGTATACTGTCAGACATCATCTAAGTTATACGATAATAGTAAAATTGAAATGCAATCGTTAACAAAAAGCTATACTAGTACTCTAGAGGACATGATAGATAAAGAAAAAATCAAAGTCAAAGGTATGGCGAATAAAAAATCTGTTTATGATCTTCTGTATTTAAGGGAAAATTCATATAACTCACGACAATATAAAGATTCGATAAAAACAGTCGGTTTTGAATTAGTGCAGTATGTTGAAAATCAGGGGAATCTGGAGCATGCATTTATTGTGGATAGGACAGGGACTATAATAGCCGATAGTGATACACATCTTATAAACACCAATATAAGTGATAGAAAGTATAATAGTGAAACATTAAAGGATAAGGATGTTATAAGTGAAACAATGACTTCAAAATCTACAGGTGAACAGATAATAATATTTTCAAGTCCAGTTAAAATAAATGGAAAATTGTGTGGATATTTTGCTGCGGCAGTTGTTGCAAAAAGTTTTTCAAATCCATTTAAAAATCTTACTGTATCAAATACAGAAGGAAGTTATGCTTATTTGGTGGATGAAAATGGTAATGTAATATTTCATCCTGAAAGCAATAAAATAGGTAAGCCGGTAGAAAATAATGTAAAAACATTTATAAATAGTATAAAAAATACAGAAAAAACTAAATTAAATTATATTGAATATGAATACAAGAAAGAATATAAAATAGCCTATTATACTGCTTTGCCAAGAGTAAAGTGGACATTTGTGCTTTCAGCTGATAAAAATGCTGTAATTTCAGGTGCAAGAAAAGTAACGCTCATAATTGTAGCAATGATGCTTTTATTGGCATTAATAGCTGTAATAGCAGGATTTATTTTTTCTAAAAGAATATCTGGACCTATGATTGAAATTACAAAAATAATTGACAGAACCTCAAAATTGGATCTAAGTGAATCATATGAATCAGATAACTATAATCATTTACTTGGTTATAAGGATGAAATTGGGAACATATATAGATCTATAGTATCAATGAGGTCTGTTCTTAGAAAATCGGTAAATTCATTAATGGAGGTATCAGATAAAATTAACACTAATGCGTTATCTTTAAATAATTTAACAGAGGAAGTAAAAAAATATTTAGATGAAACATTGGAGCAAACTGAAAATATATCTGCAGGTATGCAAGAAAATTCAGCTACAGCAGAGGAAATTGCTGCATCCTCCGGTGAAATGGGAAGTACTGTAAAAGAAATGGCAGATAAGGCTGAGATGGGATCAAAGACTTCCGATGATATTGAGAAAAGAGCCGAAGGGCTCAAACAATCTTCGAAAGATTCACAGAGTCAGGCAAATAATATTTATGTCTGTATAAAATCTGATCTGGAGAAGGCAATTCAGGAAAGTAAGTCTGTAAATAAAATAAATGAACTTACAGGTGCAATAATTGATATAACACAACAAACTAATTTACTGGCTTTAAATGCTTCAATAGAAGCAGCAAGGGCAGGTGAAGCTGGAAAGGGATTTGCCGTAGTTGCAGAGGAGGTAAAACAATTGGCAGATCAGTCAGGAGAGACAGCCAACAATATAAAAAGTATAGTTGATATAGTTGGAGGCTCTGTGAAACAATTAGTAGACAGCTCAAATAGTGTATTGAGCTTCATTGAAAGTACAGTTATTAAAGATTATGATAAATTAAATGGTGTAGCGGTTCAATATAGTAAGGATTCGGAAGCAGTAAATAATTTTATGACTAATTTCAGCACAGTATCTGAAGAATTAAGTGCATCTATTGAAGGAATAGTAAAAGCAGTAGACGAAATGGCCGAAACAGTAAGCGACGGTGCAGGTAAGATACAGAATATATCTGAAAGAAGTAATGATATATGCCAAAAACTTGAAGATATAAATTCCACAGCTCTTCAAAATAAGAACAGTGCAGGTATACTTAAAAATATAATTGAGAAATTCAAATTATGAGCTTTATTATCATGTATAAATATCTCCCTATTAAGAAAAAATATAAGGAAATATTTAAATGGGGTGATATTTTATGAAAAAGATGATATTTATACTTGCTTTTATAGTGCTTTTTTCGTGCAGAGTAAAGGCAGAAGATGTTTATAGTTACAATATTGTGATGAAACAGGACATACTATGTCTTATGATGGCATATCCTGAATATATTAAAGATGTAGAAAGAGACAATAAAGGAAATGTATATATTATAATGAAATCTGGTAATAAAGTTCTCTATGATGACAAAAAAGAAAAGAATTTTGATAAAAAGTTTTTCAATACGGATATACAAGATATGATGGAACAAAAATATCCTTTGGATGCAATTGATGGGGTAATGAATAAGAACATTGATCCAGGCAGATTGAGAGTATATCCAATTTTAAGTGAGGTATATGGTGATTCTAAAAATGAAGTTGAGTCAAATCTTGAAATGGTAAATTTGGGATATAGGAAATTTCAATTTAATAGAAACAATGGGGCAGCTAGATCTCTTGAGAATGCAATAAAAGATATAATGCCCCTTGCTGAAAAAAATTCTAATATTTTAAATTGTCTTTTCCCCTGCAGTGGAACTTTCAATTATAGAAACATATCAGGCACAAATCTTAGAAGTCCTCATTCTTTTGCTATAGCAATAGATTTAGCAAGAGATAGAAGAGATTACTGGAAATGGGTAGATGAATCTGGAGGCAGTGCTAGAATAAAATCTTATCCTAAAAAAATTGTAGAAGCATTTGAAAAAAATAATTTTGTATGGGGAGGAAAATGGAGCCATTTTGATATATTACATTTTGAATACAGGCCTGAAATAATTTTCAAAGCCAGGTATTTTGAAGAAAAAAATAATATAGATAATAAGTGGTTTGAAGGTGTTCCATATAAAGATAGTAAAATTAAAAGCTATATTGAAAAAATTGATAGTGTATTTGGCTAGAATTAACAGAGTGAATTTATTGATAACTGGAGATAATATCTCTATCGATCAAATAGGTTGTTGAGGTAGGGATAGTGCCATGAAATTTCGTTTGATAAAAATAAATATTAAATTTGTGAATATATGTATTATAGCATTTTTACTTGTAGGTTTATTTTCCTCTGTAGTGAAGGCTGGAGAAATATACGATGAAAATGAGGTCAAAACTGCACTCCAAAAAATATTTATTGACAGAAATAAAGCTATATTGAATGGTGATCTTGAATTAGTGAAAGACATTTATGATAAAAATACTAAATATGGTACATGGGCCTATGAATATGAAGAAAAAAAGATGAAGTATATTAGAAACTGGGAGGAAAAGCAAGGAATAAAATTTATAGATATAAAACCTAAAATTGTAATAAAAAGAATACGGGAAAAAAGTGATGAAAAACTTTCTATAAATTTAATTTGTTCTACACAATATAGATATTCCTATAATGATAATTCAAAAAAAATAAATGTATTTAGAATTGGAACCTCCCATGTATTAAATATTGTAAGAAGAGGTGATCAATGGATTATAACAAAGGAGTGGTATAAAGATCCATTTGCTGATTCCCTAAAAATAAACAATTTAAAGGTTGATTCAATAAAACAATATATACTCTCGCAAAAACCCAAAGATATATCGGTTATAGATAAGAAAAGAAAATCAACAGTGGAGTATGCAAACAAATATTGTGGATTGGCTGCTGAAGAAGGGAATAGGTATAGCTATAATAAGAAGTACAGAAACTATAACTGGAAAGGAGGGGATTGTGCAAATTTTGCATCTCAAATACTATTTGAGGGTGGAAATTTTAGAAAAAACTCTGCATGGAGTTATGACAAGAAGGGAGCGACAAGAGCCTGGATAAATGCAGATGGATTCAAAGATTATATGATATACAGTGGAAGAGCATCAATCATAGCATATGGAAGTTATGAAAAAGTATATAAAGCATCCTATAAACTTTTACCAGGTGATTTTGTAGCCTATGAAAAAAAAGGAGATATAACTCATATTTCCATAGTAACAGGTGTGGATTCAAAAGGATATGCTCTAGTTACATGTCATAATACGGATAGGGATAAAGTACCCTGGGATCTTGGATGGAACGACAAAAATATAAAATTCTGGATTATAAGAGTAAATTATTAGTATATTATTATAAAGTAAAAAGGAATTTAATACTGAAAATAAGTTTTTCTCAGTACTAGATTCCTTTTTACATAATATATTTTTGATGGAAGTTGATTTTAAATTCCTGAAGCAAAATTGTCAGAATCATTGTCTGAATTAGATTTATTTTTGCTTTTTTTCGAGCATACCATTTCTTTTATGAATTCCATTATTTGTGGAACAGAATCTACTATTTTGTCATAGGTATTATGCTGATTTAGTGATAAAAGTTTGGTTGAATCTCCTTTGGTAACTAGAAAAGCTACAGGTTTAACTGTTACCCCGGCACCTGAGCCTCCTCCGAATGGATAATTTGATTTTGATTCATCTTTTTTGCTTGTATCGAATTCACTTCCACCTGAAGCAAAACCAAAAGATACTTTTGAAATCGGAACTACCAGGGAACCATCTTTTGACTCTATGGCATTTCCTACTATGGTATTTACATCTATCATATCCTTTAAGTTTTCCATAGTGCTCTTTAATAAATTTTCTATAGGATGACCATCCATGAAAATCACTCCCTTATATATAATTAATGACTTAAATTAGATTTTATATTTTACTAGGTGTAGATTTTTTAGATGCTAGATTTTCTACAGATAGAAATATAATTATATATATAATTTTTGCAAAACTTATGTAGATTATACTAGTAATTTCTATTTTAAAATAATTTTTATTGAAATACGGGGTTATATTTATATTCTTCTTTCCTATCTTGAATAATTTTGAAATAAATATAAACAATATTGGAGTCAATGAATGAAGCACTCCATATAAAATGGCTGTATCAGCTGCATCATCAAGACCATAATAGATATTTATTTTTATATTTATTCTAAACTTTGATTTTGAATTTAGGAGATATCTTATAATTGATTTAATTTTTTTTATGGTATACGATAAATTTTTCTTGGATCTATTCGATTCTAATTTGAATTTTTTTTGATTTGATGTAAATTTATTTAATATATCTATATTGAAAAAATTTATATAAATTTTTTTATTGTCATAGCTAACACGAATTTTTAAAGGTACAGGAAGAAACAGGGCCATGATTATAAATATTACAATAAATGTGATAAGCATATTAGACTATGATTACAATCAAAATTTACAAAACAGAAGGTAATCAATTCCTCCTTTTAAATTCATTAAAAGTACACTTTACATATTGATAATTATAACCTGAATAAGAAAATATATACTTATATGGTAACAATTTAAAGGTTAATTTGAGGATTTTAGTAAAAAATATTAACAAGCAATATACTTTTAGATATCAATTAGGAGGAACTAGAATGGGCAAAAATTTTAGAAAATATTTTATATTGTTATTAATATTTTTGATAATGTTTGATATTTGCAATATTAATACAAGTGCACGGGACAAGGATCATTCCAATAATCCAGATATTGATGCCAGATGTGCAGTTGCTATAGATGCCAGATCAAAAATAGTTCTATACGAAAAAAATGCCTATGAATTGGTACCTATGGCAAGTACAACAAAAATGATGACTTCACTTGTGTTATTAAAGTATGGTAATTTAGATAAGGAAATAGAAATATCAAAGAGAGCTGCGACTGTAAGGGGATCTACTGTAGGATATAAAAAAGGTGAAAAAATAAAGCTAAAAGAATTGTTGTGTGGACTTATGACTCGTTCTGGTAATGATGCAGCTATAGCTATTGCAGAGGGAATTAGTGGAAGTGTAGAAGAATTTGTAAAACTTATGAATGAATATGCCAGTGAAATAGGAGTTTTAAATACGCATTTTCAATCTCCTCATGGTCTCGATAAAGATGAGCATTATTCTACGGCTTATGATTTAGCAGTTATTGCGTGTAAAGCAAAGGAAAATAAGTTGTTCAATGACATTGTAAGTTCTAAAGATATAGATAATACAGAAAATAGATTTACTAGAAGTTATCACAATATAAATAAAATTTTGTGGGAAATTCCTGAAGCAAATGGTGTAAAGACAGGATATACGGGAAAAGCAGGCAAATGCCTTGTTACATCTGTCAATATAAAGGGTAATGATGTCATAATAGTAGTTTTGAATTGTCCTGGGAGATGGAAAGAAACTAAAAAAATAAATGAGTATATAAATAACAATTATAAATTTAAAAAATTATTTTCTAAAGGAGATACAGCCATAGAATTAAATATCAATAGGAAGAAATTAAAACTTAGATATGCAGAGGATATAATTATACCTGTTGATCCTAGGAGTAAGTATACTTTTAAAGTTTTAAAGCCGCAAAAGATAGTTTCAACTATAGAAAAGGGTAATAGCATAGGTGAGTTATGTATTTATAAAGATGAAAGAAAAATTTATAGCAGTCCATTAGAAGCTTCAAATACAATTAAAATAAGGAGAATTTTCAAAATACCATTTCTAAATAAAGAATGAATATAAATTATAGATAGAAGGAGCAACAAAAAAATAATAAATTAGGTTGCTCCTTTATTTTCACATATAATTTAGATCATCGACAATAAAATAGATTTTGTTTTCTAGAATCTTCTGTTAGATCAAATCTTTCTGGAACGATGTTTTTTTCATCCATAGCTTGAATTTTAATAATCAGATTTTCTAAGAATCTGTGAGAAAACTTAAAACGGTAATCTTCCGGGATCTCTTTCTGAATGGTATATTCTATATGATAGGGTATGCTTTCAACTATATATATTGGTATAAGGTGTTCTATTTTCTTGTTCATAATAGCATATTGATATATGCTTGCATCTATTATGATTCCATTATAAGTATTAAAACAATGGGCAAAATTTTTACTGTACTTCTCATTTATATGTATAGTTAGTATCCCCCTAACAGCCATTGCATCTATGTCCAAATATTTGCATAAACTATATATTAAAGATGATATAATAGGTCCGCTGTTTGATATAGTATAATTATCAATGCAGTATTTACATAATTTCTTAAAAAAATTTCTTCTATATTTGTCCATAAGTTCCACCTTCATAACCTGATAATTTATTATATCATAATTTTTTATAACTATATTGAAGTTATTTATTATTTTATAAAAAATATATGTAAATATTATATACATGTAAGATAAGTATACCATAATGCAAATCATTTAAATACAATAAGGTTATTACAAAGTGTATAATTAATTAACAGTATGTAAATTAACAAGGCCCTTAAAATAAAGCATAGCTATATGGCATGCTTATTGCTCTAATAAATACTCGGAAAGTTACTTAATTTAATAAAATAGGGAGGTAGTAAATATGGAAGGCTTGACTATTGATAAAATAAAGATAGGGGATAAAGTTTCCATAGAAAAGACTATATCTGAAACTGATGTATACCTTTTCGCTGGAATAACTGGTGATTTGAATCCTGCACATGTAAATCAGGTTAAATCAGAAAAAACAATGTTTAAAGGCAGAATTGCACATGGAATACTGGTTTCAGGGCTTATTTCGGCATGCCTTGGAATGCATTTGCCTGGTCCAGGAACTATTTATATGGGTCAACAGCTTAAATTTACAGCACCAGTTCATATTGGTGATACAATAAAAGCAGAGGTTGAAGTTATAGAAATGAATGTTCCAAAAAATAGAATTAAGCTAAAAACAACGTGCACCAATCAAGTTGGAAAAACTGTTATAGAAGGGGAAGCACTTGTTATGCCACCTAGGAAATAATTTTAGGTCGTTTTAATATGCCAATCAACTAACTTTATATATTTTTTAAAAATCTTTCTGTATATATTATATAATATATACAGAAAGATTTTTATTATCTCTAAAATTTGTAATTTGGATATACTTAAATTATGTAACTCAATCTTTAATATAAAAATAAGTGTATAATAGTGTATAATATTATAAAACATTAAATTTAATAAAATACCTCAGTAAATTTAATAAAATACCTCAGTCTCAATTGAACCGTTTAATGGATGTAGCTAATAAATGTTTTAAAAGTAACTTAAATTTTAATATAAAAATATACCATATAAAAAATTAAATAGTTAAAGCAAATAGATTTAAGGGGAGTGAGATATATGTTTTTAAAAAATGTTTTTGGGGTGGTAGCTGAAAATATAAATGAGGCTATAGTGGTAATAGATGAAACGGGAAAGCTTATTGTGACTAATACTAATGCAGAAGAATTGCTACAAACTGATCTCAAAAAGAATATAGGAAAGAGTATAGAAGCTGTTATTCCTGAAATAAAATTAGACAGGGTATTAAAGACCGGTAGAAATGAACTGAATAGAAGATTTTTTAATAATAACCATGAATTTATAACTAATAGAATTGCTATAGTCGCTGAAAAAAAAATTTATGGGGCAGTGGCAATTTTTCAAGATGTAACAAATAATAAAAAAATCCAGCAGAAATTGAAGGATGATGAAATATATATAAATATATTAAATACTATTATGAATACTCTCAATGAATACATAGTTGTAGTTGATGAGAAAGGTATTATAACTATGATGAGTGAGGCCTATAAAGAATTTTTAGGTTGTATTACAGAACCTGAGGGAAAAAATGTAAAGGATGTAATAGAGAATACTAAGCTGTGTGAAGTTATAAAAAGTGGTAATGTAAGTATAGGAGATATTCAAAAAATAAATGAAAACAAGATGATTGCTGCACGTGTTCCCATTAAAGAAAGTGGAAAGATTGTAGGAGCCGTAGGAAAAGTAATATTTAAGGATATTGGAGATTTCTATACCTTGAGTAAAAAGCTAAATAATATAGAAAAAAAAATTGAATCATATAAAATTGAGCCATATGAGGATGATGATAGAAAAGAAAGAAAAGCAAAATGTTCAATTGAAAATATTATAGGTAATTCCACTAAAATACAGCTATCAAAGTCTCTTGCGTTGAAAGTAGCAAAAACCGATTCAAATGTACTTATAACCGGAGAAAGCGGTACTGGTAAAGAACTTTTTGCACATGGTATTCATAATGCTAGTGAAAGATATTTAGAACCTTTTGTGGAAATAAATTGTGCAGCTATTCCTTCTGAATTATTTGAATCTGAATTATTTGGATATGAAGAAGGGGCTTTTACTGGAGCAAAAAAGAATGGTAAAAAGGGAAAATTTGAACTAGCTAATGGCGGTACCATATTTTTGGACGAAATAGGTGACATGCCTATGTATATGCAAGTTAAATTACTCAAAGTAATTCAGGACAGGGAAATTGAGAGAGTAGGAGGCAATAAGGTTGAAAAAATTAATGTAAGGATTATTGCAGCTACAAATAGAAACCTCGAAGATTGTGTAAAAAAAGGGGAATTTAGAGAAGACCTTTATTATAGACTTAATGTTATGAGAATAGTTCTACCACCTTTGAGAGAAAGAAAAGAAGATATACCTGCATTAGCCGATAACTTGAGAATCAAAATAGCTAACAAGTTGGGAAGATATGTGGAGGGCATATCTAAAGAGGCTATTGAATGTTTTATGAAGTATGATTGGCCTGGTAATGTAAGGGAACTTGAAAATGTTATAGAAAGAGCCATTGATCTTCTCGATTCAGACCTGATTATAAAATTGGAACATCTTCCAGAAAGAATCATAAAAGGAAGCCTGAAAAAATATCTGATGCATGATAGCAATAGTAAACATTTAAAAAGTATAGTATCGGAGGTAGAAAAACAAGTTATTTTGGATTGCCTTAATAAAAATAACTGGAATAAAAATAAAACCGCGAATATACTTGGTATAAGTAGAGTCGGATTGTATAAAAAGATAGAAGAGTATAAGCTGAAAAACTAAGCTATATTCGTGTAATAAAAATATACATGTAAGAAAAATATACATTTTTTTATGCCTGATTAATTATAGACATTACGCGGGTATAAAAAATAAATGTAAACATAATATACACATTTACATTTTATGACTTTTTTAAACGTTCGCATAAAGCCATTCCATTTTTGGCATACTAATTGCTGTAAATAATTACTGCAGCTCAAAATTAATTTATTAAATGAAGGAGGATTCAATATGAAATCAAAAGTGATGTCTAAGGAAAAGGCAATTGGATTGATAAAAGATGGTGACACGGTTGCAGTAGGGGGATTTGTAGGGTGTGCGTTCCCAGAAGACATTATATCTGGAATAGAAGAAAAATATTTAAAAAGCGGTTCACCTAGAGATTTAGTATTGATGAATGCTGCAGGACAGGGAGATACCGATAGCAGAGGATTGAATCATCTAGGACATGAAGGACTATTAAGTAAGGTAATAGCTGGACACTGGGCATTAGAACCTAAGGTTCAAAAATTGGCTCTTGATAATAAAATACAAGCTTATAATATACCACAGGGAGTAGTATCACAGTTATATAGAGATATCGCAGCAAAGAGGCCAGGTACTATAACCCATGTGGGACTGCAAACGTTTATAGACCCTAGAATCGAAGGCGGCAAGCTCAATGAAGTTACAAAAGAGGATATAGTAGAATTAGTAAACATAGGAGGAAAAGAGTATCTTCGCTATAAACCTTTTCCTATTGATGTTACAATTTTAAAAGCATCCTATGCTGATGAATTTGGAAATGCAACTCTAGAGAAAGAAGCTACTATACTGGACGCTACTGCTATGGCTCAAGCAGCTAAAAATTCTGGCGGAATAGTAATTGTTCAGGTTGATCATGTGGTAGCTGAGGGATCATTGGATCCAATGAAAGTTAGAATTCCTGGAATATATGTAGATGCTATAGTAGTAGCTGATCCTAAAAATCGTATGCAGACATTTGGAGAGTATTATAATCCATCTTATACAGGTGAAGCTAGATTCTTAACTAATTCTGTAGCATCCATGCCTTTGAATGAAAGAAAGGTTATAGCTAGAAGAGCAGCCATGGAACTTGTACCTAATACAGTAACTAATCTTGGAATTGGTATACCAGAAGGAATAGCTGTAGTTGCCAATGAGGAAGGTATTGGCGATGAAATGACTTTGACTATAGAATCTGGTGGAATTGGTGGAGTACCTGCAGGAGGACAGAGTTTTGGAGCAGCAACTAATCCACAGTGCATACTTGATCAGGCAAGCCAATTTGACTTCTATGATGGTGGTGGACTTGATGTTGCATTCTTGGGATTGGCACAGTGCGATAAAAATGGAAATATAAATGTAAGTAAATTTGGACCTAAAATAGCAGGCTGTGGAGGATTTATAAATATAACACAAACTTCTAAAAAAGTTGTATTCTGTGGTACTTTTAAAGCAGGTGGACTGAAGGTAAAAGTAGGAGATGGAAAGCTTAACATAGAAAAAGAAGGAAAATTCAATAAATTCTTAGATACTGTGGAACAAGTAACTTTTAGTGGAAAATATGCTAGAGAGATTGGACAGGAAGTATTGTATATAACTGAAAGAGCAGTATTTAAATTGGATGAAAATGGACTGGTTTTGGTTGAAATTGCACCTGGAATAGATTTGGAAAAGGATATATTGGCACATATGGACTTTAAACCTAGAGTATCTCCAGATTTGAAAACAATGGATGAAAACATATTTAAAGAGGGATTAGTAGGAATAAAAATTTGAAAATAATTAATCACTTCCCGGGGAAAAGGACGATTGTGTGACATAATGTGAAAATATACAACTAAGTAATGCCTTATTGGCACTTAGTTGTCTATTAAATAAATATAACATAAATAAAAATTAAGAAATGAGTAATTTAAACTTATTGATGTGGGAGGTAAAATAAATGGATTTTACATTAACAAGAGAGCAAGAGTTTGTAAAACAAATGGTAAGAGAATTTACAGAAAATGAAGTTAAACCTCTAGCTGCAGAAATAGACGAAACCGAAAGGTTTCCTAAAGAGACAGTAGAGAAGATGGCTAAGTACGGGATGATGGGTATACCATTTCCAGTTGAGTATGGTGGATCAGGTGGAGACACCCTTTCATATATACTTGCAGTAGAGGAGCTTTCCAAGGCTTGTGCTACAACGGGAGTTATAATTTCAGCCCACACTTCACTTTGCGCTTCGTTAATTGAGCAATTTGGTACAGAAGAGCAGAAACAGAAATATCTCATACCACTTGCAAAAGGTGAAAAGCTTGGAGCATTCGGGCTTACAGAACCAAATGCAGGTACAGACGCATCTGGTCAGCAGAGCTTGGCTATTTTAGATGGTGATCACTATGTATTGAATGGACAGAAAATATTTATTACAAATGGAGGAGTTGCAGACGTATTTGTTGTATTTGCAATGACTGATAGAAGCAAAGGAGTAAAAGGAATATCGGCATTTATACTTGAGAAGGGAATGCCAGGTTTTTCAATAGGAAAAGTTGAAAATAAAATGGGAATAAGAGCTTCATCAACTACAGAGCTTATATTTGAGGATTGCATAGTTCCAAAAGAAAATTTAGTAGGAAGAGAAGGAAAGGGTTTTGGAATAGCAATGAAAACTCTTGACGGAGGAAGAATTGGAATAGCAGCACAGGCTCTTGGAATAGCAGAAGGTGCATTGAATGAGGCCATTGAATATATGAAAGAAAGAAAACAGTTTGGAAGATCACTCAATAAATTCCAGGGACTGGGATGGGCAGTTGCAGATTTGGATGCAAAAATAGAGTCAGCAAGATTCTTGGTATATAAAGCAGCTTTAGATAAGGACAACCATACGCCGTATACAATAGATGCAGCAAGGGCAAAACTTGTGGCAGCTAATGTTGCAATGGAAACTACAACTAAAGTTGTTCAGCTTTTCGGTGGATATGGATATACAAAGGATTATCCAGTAGAGAGAATGATGAGAGATGCAAAGATAACCGAGATTTACGAAGGAACATCACAAGTACAGAAGATGGTTATATCAGGAAGTTTATTTAGATAGGAGGAACACATAAATGAATATAGTAGTTTGTTTAAAACAGGTACCAGATACAAATGAAGTTAAGATAGACCCAAAAACAGGAACATTGATAAGAGAAGGTGTTCCATCAATAATAAATCCAGATGATAAGAATGCACTTGAGGAATCAATAGCAATAAGAGATAAAATAGGTGGAAAGGTTACAGTTGTAAGTATGGGACCTCCACAGGCAGAAGCTGCACTTAGAGAATCACTGGCAATGGGAGCCGATGAAGCAATACTTATATCCGACAGGGCATTTGCAGGAGCAGATACTTGCGCTACAGCTTATGCACTTTCAGGAGCACTTAAGAAACTGGACTATGATATAATATTTGCAGGAAGACAGGCAATAGATGGAGATACTGCACAGGTTGGACCTGAAATAGCAGAATTTCTTGGAATACCACAGATAACATATGTAGAAAAAGTTGATGTGGAAGGAAATGGATTGACAGTTAGAAAAGCATGGGAAGATGGATATGAAACAATAAAGGTTAATACGCCAGTATTACTAACTGCTATAAAAGAATTAAATGATCCAAGATATATGCACATGAAAAACATATTTGAAACTTTTAAAAAGGAAGTAAAAGTATGGAGTGCTAATGATCTGGAAGTTGACAAAGAACGTCTTGGACTAAAAGGTTCTCCTACAAAGGTAAAGAGATCTGCTACAAAAGAAGCTAGAGCAGCAGGAGAGATTGTCAATAAACCAGTAAAAGAAGCAGTAACATATGCAATTTCAAAATTAAAAGAAAAACATGTTATTTAAAATATAGGAGGGATTTAGAATGAATTTAGCAGATTACAAAGGCGTATGGGTATTTGCTGAACAAAGAGATGGGGAACTACAGAAGGTAGCCCTGGAATTATTAGGAAAAGCAAGAGAGTTGGCAGATAAACTGAAGGTAGATTTAACTGCTGTGCTTCTCGGAAGTGATATAGATGATATAGCAAAGGAATTAACTGCATACGGAGCAGACAAAGTATTGTATGCGGACAGTCCACTTTTAAAGCACTATACTACAGATGGATATACAAAAGTAATATCAGAACTTATAGAAGAGAGAAAACCAGAAGTAGTGTTGATCGGAGCAAGCTTCATTGGAAGAGATTTGGGACCAAGACTTGCAGCTAAGCTTGTTACAGGACTTACAGCAGATTGTACAGGACTTGATATAGATCCAGAGACAAACAACTTAATGATGACAAGACCTGCATTTGGTGGAAACCTGATGGCAACAATAGTATGCGGCGATCACAGACCACAGATGTCAACAGTAAGGCCTGGAGTTTTTGAAAAGCTCAAAAAGGGTGAAGTAAAGGCAGGCAGCATAGAAAAGTTAAATGCAAATATTACTAAAGGAGACATCAAGATAGATGTACAGGAAGTAATAAAACTTGCAAAAGATACAGTAGATATTGGAGAAGCAAAGGTAATCGTATCCGGAGGAAGAGGACTTGGAAGCAAGGAAGGTTTTGAAGCTTTAAAGGAACTGGCAGATGTACTTGGTGGAACTGTAGGAGGTTCTCGTGCTGCAGTTGATAATGGATGGATAGACAAGGCATATCAGGTTGGACAGACTGGTAAGACAGTAAGGCCTACACTTTATATAGCAGTTGGAATATCAGGAGCATTGCAGCATCTAGCAGGTATGCAGGACAGTGGCTACATAGTGGCTATAAACAAGGACGAAGATGCTTCAATAATGAAGATAGCAGATCTTGCTATTGTAGGTGACTACCACAAAGTTATACCGGAGCTCGTAACTCAGATTAAAGCTCTAGATTAATAGTTGATATAATTTATTTAGAATATATGTTATTTCTTCACAATATGTAGACTTGATTTTTAAAATTAAGATATTTAACTTATAGGGAGGAAAATAATTATGAAAAAAATATGTGTTCTTGGGGCAGGTACAATGGGATCTGGAATAGCTCAGGCTTTTGCAGCCAAAGGTTGTGAAGTAATAATAAGAGATATAAAAGATGAATTTGTTGAAAGAGGAATTTCAGGAATAAAAAAAGGATTTGATAAGAGGGTATCAAAGGGAAAAATATCGCAGGCAGATGCTGATGCAGTACTTGCTAGGATAAGTGGAACAGTTGACCTCAACAAGGCAGCTGATTGTGATGTAGTAGTAGAGGCAGCAGTTGAAAATATGAATATCAAGAGACAGATATTTGGAGAGCTTGATAAAGTATGTAAGCCAGAAACAATTCTTACTTCTAATACTTCATCATTGTCAATAACCGAAATAGCATCTGCTACAGGCAGACAGGATAGGGTTATAGGAATGCATTTCTTTAATCCAGCACCTGTTATGAAGCTAGTTGAGGTAATAAGAGGTATGGCTACTTCTCAAGAAACTTTTGATACAATAAAAGAACTTGCAGTTTCAATAGGAAAGGATCCAGTAGAAGTGGCAGAAGCCCCAGGATTTGTTGTAAATAGAATATTAATACCAATGATAAATGAAGCAATAGGAATTTATGCTGAGGGAATAGCTTCAGCAGAAGATATTGATAAGGCTATGAAACTTGGAGCTAACCATCCAATGGGACCATTGGCTTTAGGTGATCTTATCGGTCTGGATATATGTCTTGCAATTATGGATGTATTATACAGGGAAACAGGAGATTCAAAATACAGAGCTCATCCATTGCTTAGAAAATATGTAAGAGCAGGATGGCTGGGTAGGAAAACTAAAAAAGGAATCTTTGATTATTCAAAATAATTTATAAAAAATAATTAAAATAAGAAATATAATAAATAACATAGTTTATTTAATGTATTGATGGAGGTGTTGTCAATGGGAGTCATAGGAATCATACTAGCGTTAGGATTACTAATATTTATGGCTTATAAAGGGTTTTCAGTTATTTTCTTTGCACCTGTCTTTGCTTTAGTTGGAGCATTACTTTCAGGAATGGCACTTTTACCAACTTATACAGAAATATTTTTGCCTAATTTAGGTAATTATGTAAAGACATATTTCCCATTTTTCTTATTGGGAGCTGTATTTGGTAAAGCAATGGAGGAATCTGGTGCTGCTAGGTCCATTGCTAAAAGTATTGTAGAAAAACTCGGAAAGGACAAGGCAATATTTTCTGTAGTCTTGTCAGCAGCTATTTTAACTTATGGAGGAGTAAGTCTGTTTGTAGTGGCTTTTGCGGTATATCCTTTTGCAGCTTCTATTTTTAAGGAAGCAGATATTCCAAAGAGACTTGTTCCAGCTACTATTGCTTTAGGGGCGTTTTCATTTACCATGGATTCACTTCCAGGTACGCCGCAAATTCAAAATACTATACCTATGAAATTTTTTAACACTGACTTATATTCAGCACCAGTGTTTGGTACAATTGGATCAGCAATAATGTTGATTGGTGGATTATTCTATCTGGAATGGCGTAAACGTTGTGCCATGAACGCAGGAGAAGGATATGGTATAAATCATATCAACGAACCTGAAGTTAGTGATGAGGCACATTTACCTTCTATGGTGTTATCACTTATTCCATTGATAGCAGTATTGGTAGTAACATTAATTTTACAAAAAGCAGTTTTCCCAAATTGGGATATCGTATCATGGGTAACTCAGAAACCTTATGGTATTGCTAAAGATGGATTGGTAGGTACTATGAATAACTGGGCACTTATAATCGGATTGATAATTGGAATTATTATTGCGTTGGTAATTAATCCTTCAAATATGAAAAGGAATATTCCAAAAGCTATAAATGCTGGAGCTATCGGTTCTCTGTTGGCTGTTATGAACACAGCATCAGAAGTAGGTTTTGGAAATGTTATAAAGACATTGCCAGGATTTAAGGTTATAGCTAATGCATTGATAAACATAAATCCTAATGGAAGTCCACTTTTGTCAGAGGCAGTTAGTGTAAATGTTCTTGCAGGAGTTACGGGTTCGGCTTCAGGAGGTATGAGTATAGCACTTGATATGTTTGGAAAGAGATATCTAGAATGGGCACAGGAAAGTGGTATACCACCAGAACTACTTCACAGAGTAGCTTCCATGGCTTCAGGTGGTATGGATACTTTGCCTCATAATGGTGCAGTTATTACACTTCTTGGAATTGCAGGTTTGACTCATAAACAATCTTATAAAGATATGTTTGCTGTAACATTGCTTAAAGCAGGAACTTGTTTCGTAATGATATTTTTACAAAGTATATTCCATTTTGTATAGACCGTATGAAAAAATAATAGAATAAGTTAATATTTATAAAAATTAGTCTAAGATAATTTTGTGAATTTAAAAATTATCTTAGACTATAATTCTGTCGTTATATATGATATATTCTTTTTAAAATGGAAATATGGTATAGTATATATATAAATTTTTAACAACATACATATAGCTATTGATAAGCATTTGACAATTTCCCATAAGTTCTTGAATAAAAATAAAGTGGAAAATTTAGAAAGTATTATAACAGATAAATAAAATAGTATAATACAGATAATTATTTATATATTGTAAACGTTGGCATACAAACATTTGCCAGCTTATATATACGTTATCATAATATTAATATACAAATTATTCATAATTTTAAAAAATTATTCATTTTTAAAATTAACTTGCATATTAATATATTTAGTAGAAATTTTTATGTGTAAAAAATAACAGTATCTACAGTATAAGCTAGTATTAGATTTTTTGTGTTTTATGTTAGTACTCTCAAAAATAAATAAGCACTTAAAATTAAAGGAATTATATATACATTCTTTAGAAATAAAAATTAAAATTAAGTTAACAATAGATATGAGAATATTTTATCAAAAAAATTATTAATACAGGATAAAAAAAAATAATAATACAGAATGACAATTCATTGATTTGTGATATAATTAAATTGACAATGTAGTATTATGTTTGAAATATTAAAGCAATGACTGATTTATGGAGGTGAAATAAATGAAAAATGAATCTTCAGGAGTTGTAATTGAAGTTAAAGATGATATTGCTAAAGTTAGGACTAGCAATCATAGTGACTGTGAAAACTGCGGAGCATGCCCTGGTTCTGCTGCTTCCATAGTTAATGCAAGAAATCCTGTTGGAGCTAAACCTGGACAACATGTTACATTTGAAATAGAAGAAACAAATATGTTAAAAGCTGCTTTTGTTGTATATATATTGCCGCTTATAGGTATTTTTTTCGGAGCTCTTATTGGAACATGGATATCTGGAAAAGTTGGTGGGAATTTAAAGTTATTTCAAATAGGGGGTGCAGTTATACTATTTGTTTTGTCACTTTTATATGTAAAAATTTTTGACAAATCTGCAGGTAAAAATGATTCCATAAAACCAGTTATCAAAAGTATACTATAATTAGATAGATTAGAACTATTTAACTATGGATTATGCTTATAAAAATATCTTATTTTAGAGATAGTGATAATACTATATTTCTATAACAAAAATATAAAAATAATTAATATTTTGTTACAGGTTTTGCCTGTAACAAAATATATTGAAAGAGGTGTTATATGGTGATAAAAAGTTTTAAAGGCGGGGTACATCCAAATGGAAGTAAAGAATATACAGCAAATAAATCTATTGAAATGGCACCTATTCCTGATAAGGTGTTCATACCCGTCAGACAGCATATTGGAGCTCCAGCATCTCCCGTTGTAAAAAAAGGGGACTTAGTAAAAAAAGGACAACTAATTGCTGAAAGTGGTGGATTTGTATCAAGCAATATACATGCCTCCGTTTCGGGAGAAGTAGTAGATGTAGGAATGTATCCACATCCTGGCTTTGGAATGTGTCAGGCAATAGTAATTAAAAATGACGGAAAAGATGAATGGGTAGAGGGAATCCCTGTACTACGTAAATTCGAAGATTTAAGTGAAAGTGAAATTATGGACATTATAAAGGAAAACGGTATTGTTGGAATGGGAGGTGCTACATTTCCAACTCATGTAAAATTATCTCCACCAAAGGATAAAACTGTAGATGTATTTATTTTAAACGCAGCTGAATGTGAACCATATTTAACTGCAGATCATAGGGCAATGCTTGAATATGATGACAAAATAGTAAGTGGAATAAAAATAGTAATGAAAATTTTAAAGCCACAGAAATGTTACATTGGAATAGAAGATAATAAGCCTGATGCAATAGAAAGCATGAAGAAGGCATTTGAGGGCACTGATGTTCAAGTGGTAGGTCTTCCTACTAAGTATCCACAGGGAGCTGAAAAGATGCTTATAAAAGTTCTGACAGGTAGAGAGGTTCCATCTGGTGGACTTCCTGTAGATGTGGGAGTAGTAGTTCAAAATGTAGGAACAGTTATAGCTATAAGTGATGCCGTTGAAAGGGGAATTCCTTTAATTCAGAGAATAACGACTGTAACTGGTGGAGCTATAAAAGAACCAAAAAATCTTTTGCTTAGAATAGGTACAACATTTAGAGATGTTATTGAGCTTTGTGGGGGCTTTTCAGAGGAGCCTGCAAAACTGATAATGGGCGGACCTATGATGGGAGCTGCGCAGTCAAATTTGGACATACCTGTAATTAAAGGAACTTCAGGTATACTTGCATTGACTAAAAGTGATATTAACTATGGTACAGAGTCTCCTTGCATTAGATGTGGACGATGTATAGAGGCTTGTCCAATGGGATTGAATCCTAGTATGTTGAGTATACTTGGTCAAAACGATTTATATAAGGAAGCTAAAGAAGATTACAATCTTTTGGATTGTGTTGAATGTGGAAGTTGTGTATATACTTGTCCAGCCAAAAGGAATATTGTTCAATATATTAAATATTCTAAGGCTAAAAATGCAGCTGAGGCTAAGGCTGCAAAATGATGGAAGAGAGGTTGTAAAAAATGGCAGAGACAGAATTAGTTAAAAAAGAAGTTTTTACTGTTTCAACATCACCGCATGTAAGATGTGAAGAATCTATACCAAAAATAATGTGGAGTGTAAATGTGGCACTTGCCCCAGCAGCGATATTTTCAATTTATAATTTTGGAGTACCTGCATTAAAAATAATCGTAGTAAGTATAATTGCAGCACTTATATCAGAAGTGTTTGTAGAAAAGGTAAGACATAAACCAATAAGCATAAAAGATGGAAGTGCATTTTTAACTGGACTTCTACTTGCTATGTGTGTGCCACCTACACTTCCACCATATATGATAGCAATAGGTTCATTTATTGCAATAGTAATAGCAAAACATTCAATGGGTGGACTTGGATATAATATATTCAATCCGGCTCACGTAGGAAGAGCTGCTCTTATGGCTTCATGGCCTGCAGCTATGACACTGTGGAGTAAAATGACAACCAGTGTAGACGTTGTATCTTCGGCTACTCCACTTGGAATACTGAAAATGGAAGGTTACTCTAAATTAATAGAAACTTTTGGTGGCGCTGGAAATCTTTATAAAGCTTTATTCATAGGAAATAGAAATGGAAGTATAGGTGAAACTTCTACCATATTACTTATTTTAGGAGGAATATATCTTATATATAAACATTATATAAATTGGCAAATTCCAGTAACTATGATTGCGACTGTAGGAATATTGACCTGGATATTTGGACCTAGTGGTGCATTTACAGGTGATCCATTATTTCACATGATGGCTGGAGGACTTATAATAGGGGCATTTTTTATGGCGACAGATATGGTTACAGTACCTATAACTGTAAAAGGCCAAATTATTTTTGCAATTGGTGCAGGGCTTATAACTACGCTTATAAGATTAAAAGGTGGTTATCCAGAAGGAGTTTGTTATTCTATACTTTTAATGAATGCTGCTACACCATTGATTGACCGTATAATTCAGCCAACTAAATTTGGTGCAGAGGTAAGGAGGTAATTTTATGGCAAAGGAAAAAGATAAATATTCCATTTTTAATATTGCCAAAAATTTGGCAGGAGCCTGTTTTATATCCGGGGCTGTAATTGCATGTACTTATTACTTTACTGCTCCAGTTGCTGCAAAGAAGCAGGTACAGATTAAAAATGATTCCATGAAGGAATTGGTTAAAGATGCAGATAACTTTAAGCCTATAAGTGGAAAGAAGGAATGGTATTCTGCTGTTAAAGGAAGCAAGACGATTGCCTATGTAATTCCATCATCAAGTAAAGGGTATGGTGGAGCTATAAATTTATTGGTAGCCGTTACTCCTGATGGTAAGGTAATAGATTTTAGTATAGTATCCCATAATGAAACACCTGGACTTGGTGCAAATGCATCTGAACCATCGTTTAGAGGACAATTTAAAGGGAAAGCAGCTAAAAATCTTACGGTTACCAAGGATAAGTCGGATAAAGATGATATCCAGGCTATGACGGGAGCAACTATAACTTCTAGGGCTGTTACAAAGGGAGTTAAAGAAGCTGTAGTTGAAGTTACTAAATATGCAGGAGGTAAATAATATGAAAGATAGTGTTAAAAAATATACAGGCAGAGAATTATGGGGTATATTTGAAAAAGGAATAGTTATGGAAAACCCTATCTTTGTACTTGCACTCAGCCTCTGTCCAGCACTTGCAGTAACAGGCGAAGCAGCTACTGCACTTACAATGGGGCTTTCCGTAATGTTTGTTATAACTGCCAATAATACGGTTGTTTCTATAATAAGAAATTTTGTAAATAAAAAAGTTCGTGTACCGGTTTATATAACTTCTATAGCAACCATAGTTACAATGGTGGAGCTTGTACTTCAAGCATTTGCACCGCTTTTATATAAAAAACTTGGTATATATCTAGCACTGGTTGTTGTATTTGCAATAATACTTGCACGTGCAGAAGTATTTGCTTCAAAGAATTCGGTAGTTCCATCTTTCCTTGATGGACTTGGCATGGGAACTGGATTTTGTTTTGCACTTGTTATAATTGGAGTAATACGTGAATTATTTGGTATGGGTTCTATATTTGGATTAAAAGTATTAGGAGCTTGGTATAATCCTGCACTTATTATGATTTTACCGCCTGGCGGTTTTATACTTATAGGATATCTTGTTGCAATAGTTAAAGTTCATAATCAGCATCAGGAAAAGTTAAAGATGAGTAGAGGTGAAATGTAATGGCATATCTTACGCTATTTATAAGTTCAGTACTTATAAACAATTTCGTTTTAACGAGATTTCTGGGACTCTGTATCTTCTTTGGAGTTTCAAAAAATCTAAATGCTTCCATTGGTATGGGAATGGCTGTTACTTCAGTTTTGACACTTAGTTCAATATTTGCATGGATTATATATCATTTTGTACTTATGCCTTTCCATTTGACATTTTTGACAACAGTTGTATTTGTACTTCTGATTGCAAGTTTTGTACAGCTTCTTGAAATGATAATAAAGAAGCAGGCACCAGCATTGTACAATATGTGGGGAATTTATTTGCTGTTGATTGCGACAAATTGTATTGTGCTTTCAGTACCTCTTTTAAATGTAGATTCAAACTATTCGTTCTTAATGAGTATAGTAAATGCCATCGGTGGAGGTATGGGTTTTGCCCTTGCTATAATACTTATGGCAAGTTTAAGAGAAAAATTGAGATTGGCGGATGTTCCTAAACCTCTTGAAGGACTTGGAATTGCCTTTATTCTGGCTGGAATGTTGGCGTTAGCTTTCCTTGGTTTCTCAGGCATGATAGCAGTATCATGATAACTCTATAGACTATAGAAAGGAGATTTTTAAATGTTAAGTATAGCAATTATGGTTCTCGTTGTAATGACAGCTACCGGTATAATATTTGGAGTTATACTTGGATATGCAAACAAAAGATTTGCCATTGAGTCAAATCCTCTTATAGATTTAGTTGAGGAAGAACTTCCTAAAGGTCAGTGTGGAGGATGTGGATATGCTGGATGTCGTGCTTATGCAGAGGCAGTAGTTTTGGATAAAGATGTTCCTCCTAATCTATGTGTTCCTGGAAAAGCTGCTGTAGCAGAAGCTGTTGCCAAATTGACGGGAAAATCAGCAGAGGCTATTGAACCTAAGGTTGCACATATTATGTGCAAAGGAAATTTTCAAAATGCTACAAGAAAATATGATTATGTTGGAGTGAAGGACTGTGCTGCAGCAAATCTTCTTCAGGGAGGTCCAAAATCTTGTGAATATGGATGTATAGGTTTTGGTACCTGTGTTAAAAATTGCCCATTCGGTGCGATGATGATGGGACCAAATGGTTTACCTTTAGTTGATACAGACATGTGTGTAGGCTGCGGAAAATGTGAAAGTGTATGCCCTAAAAAAGTAATTTCTCTTATACCTCTAGGAGCAAAAGTTGAAATAGAGTGTAATTCTAAGGATAAGGGTGCTAAAGTACGTAAAAATTGTAAAGTTGGGTGTCTAGGATGTGGCATGTGTGCGAGAAACTGCGATCACAATGCAATCAAAGTTGTGGACAACCTGGCTGTAGTTGATACTCATATTTGTATAAATGAATGTTCAGAAGAAAAATGTTTGACAAAATGTCCAACTGGTGCAATCAAGTATATACTTAAGGATTTAAATGAACATGAGAAGAGTAAACAGGAAGCAGCGGCTAATTAATCTATATTAAGCTAATAATTAAAGATTACTCCAAAATAATTAAGGAGTAATCTTTAATTATTGTATTAAATCCTTGAACATAGGGATATTTTTTAAGTGTGAAATTAGAAATTTAGTACACAATCCTATGAAATAACCTGTTATAATAGCTGATATTAAAAGTACAGGGAGATATACATATATTCTAAAGTCATTTATTATAAGTGAAGCTGCGAATAATTGACCTATATTGTGAAATATTGCACCGCATATGCTTATAGTCCATAGACTTATTGAATTCTTTAAAAATCTGTACAATAGTATCATTACTAGGTTGCTCAATATTCCACCGCATATGCTAAAAATAAAAGCTGACATGCTTCCGCCAAATATAGAACCAAGAAGTGTTCTCAGCAGCATAATGGTCAAAGCTTCTTTCCAACCAAGAAGTACCAAGGCAGTAAGGGAAACCATATTTGCAAGTCCAAGTTTTATTCCAGGGAATATAACGGGAATTTGAGCCTCTAATATGTATATAACAAGAGCTATACTTACCATGAAGCTTAAAAATACCATTTTTTTTGTATTATTATTCATTATAATACCATATCCAATCATCTCGTAATATTGTCATAGTCAGAATTTTTGCCCTCTATTTCTATTATGAGTTTGTGTGGAAGGCATACTATACTTTGGCCGGGTTCTGATATCCAGCCTGTTTTTATACATATTTTATCAGGGCAATCTGCATCTTCAATTGAAATTTTGCCTTTCTGCATTTTGATTTTATTGAAATGAGAGCCCTTATATTTTATGATAAACTGTTCTGTACCACTGACTTTGTTTAAATCAATATTTTTTATTACTTTACCATCCTGTTTTATAATTGCTATCTTCTTTGAACCCGATATATAATTTTTGTATGCAAAAACTCCAGCAATACTAAGTATAACTACTAAAATTATAATTGCTAGTGCAATTTTATCTCCTTTTTTCATGTAGTTCTCCTATTTGATTTATATATATTATTATAACGTACTATTAAGATTTTACTACATTATGAATACAGTTACAATGACTGATGCTAATATAATAGGTTATAATTATAATATTAAGACATCATAATTCAGAGAGGAGAGAATATAATGATATGGATAATTTCTTCGGCAAAAAGTATGAAGGCTAATAAAAAAATTGCAGTACAGTATTATACACAGCCAGTATTTATAAATGAAGCGGAAAAACTAATAAATGAATTAAAAAAATATGCACCTCCTGATATAGTCCATTTGATGAAAGTAAGTAACAAATTATCTGAAGTGAATGTATTGAGATATCATAAATGGGAAAAAAAGCATGACGTATATAATTCAAAACAGGCCATTTCATATTATGACGGTGATGTATATAAAAATATTAATTCAGAAAAATTGAATGAAGATGAGCTGAATTTTATGCAGAAACATTTGCGAATTATATCGGGACTTTATGGAATTCTGAAGCCTCTTGATATTATACAGGAATATAGATTGGAAATGAGCATCAAATTAGGAAATACAAAGGAGTATAATTTGTATGAATTCTGGAGAAATAAGATAACAGCATATTTTAATATGGAAGTAAAAAATAATGCAGATAATTTAATGATTAATTTAGCATCTAGAGAATATTATGATGTAATAGATATGAAAAATTTTAAAGGGAAAATTATCAATATAGTTTTTAAGGAGTATAGAAATGGTAAATATAAGGTAGTACCTTTTAATGCCAAAAGGGCAAGAGGCTTGATGGTAAGGTACATGACTCAACATTTTGTTGACAAGATAGAAGACATAAAAAAATTTGATATGGGATATAAATATAGCAATTCATTGTCTTCCGATGACAATCTAGTGTTCCTAAAAAACAGATATAAATCTAATTCTGAGCTTTTATGAAAAAATGTGACCATAATGCTAAAAATATGTAATAATTATAATTTGCGTGCTATAATTATAACTATATTCATGATAGGGGGCAAAATTATGGTTAAGTTAAAATTTATGCACATGCTTAACAGAAAAATTAAGGATCAATCTGAGCAGGTATTTGAAGGAATATCCAGGGGCAGGAAAAAAGCTTTGGATAACTGGTTCAGGGACAGATGGATGCAGCTGGAAACTACGAGTAATGTTTTAAAGAATTTTGATGAGAATGAGGATAAACTTCAGGAAGAATTGGATGAAAGGCTCAAACAGTATGAAGATTTTTGTGAACTTTTTATATTGGATGACAGAGGAAATGTATTGGAATCTACCTGCAGAAAGCATATGGGACTTAATATGAGTAATCTTCCAGGTTATAAAAATGGCATGAAAAATGAAAAACTGATGTATGGCCCCTATGAAGATTCAAAAACTATGGATATCGATCTATCCAGTAAAAAATTTGCAGATGAAGTCACATTGATGTTTTCCATACCATATATAAATTGTTCCGGAGGTAAAAGAATACTTTTAGGAAGGGTGCTCAATGATGACATGAGCAATGTAATTCAGGATGAAGATACTCATGTATACAAAGATTCCGGTGATAATTATCTTTTTATGGTAAATACTAATAGAGATATACTTCCAGGAACGGCTATTTCGAGGAGTAGATTTGAAGATAATACTTTCACTAAGGGGGACAATCTTAAAGATGGGGTAAAAACTTCAAAGTGGGGAGTTGTAAAAATTAAAAAACATACGGAATTCGAAATAAGGTTTACAGATCCTGAAACTGCAGATTTGCATCAGGGTGTAAAAAATACAATAAAAAATGGCAGTAACCTTGACTGCTGGCCTGGATATCCAGATTATAGACATATAATGGTTGGAGGGAAAGGAACACTTATAAAACCTCCTTATAGTGATGAGACGTGGGGTATGATGTGTGAGGGAGACATATCTGAAATATATAATTTTGGCAGTATAAGTCTTAAAGTACCATTTATAATATCTGTTGTTACAGCATTGGTTACAATAATAAACTCCATTATATATTCTTTGAATCCTAATTTCAGGTTTATAAGTTTATTTGCAGCTTGGTTTTTAATAACGATAATAGGCTATGTTGTATGTAAGAAAATCATTGTGCGACCTTTGAATAAAACTGTAAATATGCTTCATATTCTGGCCGAAGGAGAGGGAGATCTGACAATGAGAGTAGACAAACTGTCTTATGACGAAATAGGTGAATTGTCAAGATGGTTTAATAAATTTATCAACAATCAAATGTCAATGATAAAGAGAGTTGATACTTCTTCAAAAATATCTAAGTCATCAGTTGAGGTAGTTTCAAATTTGACCAATAGCATAAAGGATGGTATGAAGACAGTAGCCAATATAGTTAGAGCACTGGTAGATGTTTCAAAAAACCAAAATGATGTATTTCAAGGCACAAAGGAACATTTTAACAATCTATCCCGATCTATACAGGAAATGGGAGGACTTATAAATGAAGTTACAGATAAGGTAGTAGACACAAATGGACGTGCACTTGATGCAAATGAATCCTCGAATAAGGTGCTTAACTCGATAAATGAACTTGAAAAGACAATGAAAATAACACTGGATAGAATAACGGTACTTCAGCAGCATTCTGATTCAATAACAAAGGCAGTTACAACTATAAGCAATATAAGCAAACAAACTCAGCTTCTTGCATTAAATGCGACTATAGAGGCTGCTAGAGCAGGGGAATATGGCAAGGGTTTTGGAGTAGTTGCAGAGGAAATATCAAAATTATCAGTGGAAACAGAAGAAGCAACTCAATCAATAGGAGCTATTGTTTCGAATATTCAAAGTGAAATCAAAAATACTTTTGAAGAAATAAATGAAATAGATACTGAAGTTCATGAGTCAACTGGCAATGTAAAGGATAATATAAGTACTTTTAAATATATTGTAGATAATATAGAAGATATAAGTGACAATATGGGAAACATACTCAAAATAACAAATGGAGAAAGTCAGGATGTGAATAGCATGGTTATTAGTATAAATGAAGCAGCCGATGAGATAAATAAGACAACAACCAGAGGAGCTAGTAGCAGTGCAGAATGTCTTGATTTGCTTGAAGAAATATCGGATAGAACAGCAATATTAAAACAGATAACGGATAATCTAGAATATTCGTCTAATAATCTTCAGGAGATGGTTGGAGCGTTTAAGGTTGTTTAGGAAAATTATTATATCTTCAGGAGAAATTTGCTTTTTTTAATGTATAATTTAGCTGAAATATGGAGATTATACATTAAGAATACAACTTTGTTTTTATTGAGAAAATAAAATATATAGAGGTATTAATTATGTTATTTAGGTTGAGTAAAACACAGAGAATAACAGGAAATGTCTTTGTTGTTAAAACAATGATTTCAAATTTTTTTATATATTCTGATAATAATACGGCAGTGTGTTTCGACACGGGATTTATGCCAGCAATTATAAACAGGGAATTAAAAAAGATAAATATAGATCCGTGCATGATTTCAGGTATATTTTTGACCTATCCTGATTTCAGTCGTACGGGAGGAATCAAAGTATTCAAAAATGCTAATATATATTTTTCTCAAGATACTTCATCTAAAAGATCGCAAAAATTGATATCATACTTGAACAATAAAATAAAATCGGATTATAAGAAACTTGAAGATGGGGAAATAGTCAATATAGGAAAAATAAAGGTTAGATCCTTTGTAATCCCAGATCATCCGTCAGGATCGATGTCATATATGGTAAATGACAGCATATTGTTTATATAGTATAATGAGAAAGCCGGACTCAAGTCCGGCTTATATTTTATTAAAATGTGTAGTAAAATAATAGTAATTTGTTATGGCATTCTTAGTTTCAAGTTTATGATCAATCAGAGGATTCATATACTATTTGGCCTCTATGTATTGTAAATTTGATTTTTCCTGTGAGTGATGATCCTATAAAAGGAGAGTTACTGGACCTGGAAAAAAATGTGTTTAATGTATATTCTTCTGTGGGATCAAATATAACAATATCTGCATTGCGACCAATTTTTATATAACCCCTGTCAAGTCCATATAATCTTGCAGGGTTGGCTGTTAGCTTTGCAATCATATCCATATACGTGAGAAAACCGGGTTTTATTAAATTCATTATACATAGAGGAAGAGAGGTTTCTAAACCTATTATTCCACTTGGAGCTTTAGAAAATTCTTTATTTTTTTCTTTAAGTGAATGTGGTGCATGGTCTGTTGCTATTATTTCAATTGTATTATCACTTAATGCGTCTATTATGGATAATCTATCCTTTTCTGTCCTAAGTGGTGGATTTATCTTGGCATTTGTTCCTTTTTCAAGAATTATATTTTCAGTCATGCTGAAGTGATGCGGAGTGGCTTCTGCTGTTATATTGGCTCCCATTTTTTTTGCCCATTTTATAAGTTCTACTGAAATAGACGAACTTATATGCTGTATATTTATTTTTGCTCCTGTAGATAAAGCAAGACATGCATCTCTGGCAACGAGAATGTTTTCTGCTTCCTGTGAAGAACCTTTTAGACCAAGTTTTTCCGATATATTTCCTGCATTTATTCCGTTTTGTCCTATGAGATTTGGATCTTCCTCATGAAAACTTAAAGGAACATCTAACTTTTTTGCCATTTCCATAGCTTTCAGTACCAATTTAGGATTCGTTATTGGCTTACCATCATCGGAGAATCCAACAGCTCCGGCTTTTTTAAGGGAGTACATGTCTACAAGTTCATTACCATCCATGTTCTTTGTAATTGAAGCTACCTGTAGTATTTCTATTTTTGCTGATTTTGCCCTATCAAGTATATACTTTAAAGTACATAAATTGTCAACTACAGGTTTTGTATTTGCCATGCACACAACGGTTGTGTAGCCACCTGCAGCTGCAGCTTCAGCACCTGTGAATATATCTTCCTTATATGTATAGCCCGGATCGCGGAAATGACTGTGTATGTCAATAAAACCTGGTGCAACGATACAATTTGAAGCATCAATTAGCTCCATTTCCGGTAAATTAACTATATTTTTATCAATTCTTGATACCTTACCATCATCTATGAGTATATCAAGTTTTTCTTCTGTGTTGCTTGAAGGGTCGATGAGGCAACCGTTTTTTATAAGTATCATGATAGATTTCCTCCAATATCAAGTTTATTTATAAGTATAGCATATTTTAATGAATTTTGATAAAATATAAAAAAGGGTATTATCCCATTGGATACTAGTTATATAATTTTTAGGAGGATTTTTTCATGGATGATAACGATGATAAAATTGTGAGTTTTAATGAATTAAAGAATAAAGCACGAGAAAAAGATGTGGAAAAAATAGAAGATTATGTGTATGGACTTTGCTATGATATGGCTCAAGGTAAAATTACCATGATTGATTTTTCAAAAAGTCTTCAAAAATATATGGAAGATAACAATATATCTCAAGAAAAGATGTTTAATATACAGAAAGAACTCATGAAAAGATACGGTATTGATATGGAAGATATGGAAAAACAGATGAAGAGCATGGGTTTTAATATACCTTCAATGAATAAAAATACTGATTATGAAACTGTAAGAAAGACTTTGAGCTTTCAAGAAAAGTATAAGGATAAAATTGGAACTTCATTGATTACAACGTATAATATAAATAATGTAAAAATATACATAAATGAGGAAAAGATACTGCTAAGGAGTTCAGAAAAAATAGATTTAAATGATATGGATTTAAATGAGTTTTTGTGCTCTTACAAGAAAGTAATAAAGGATAAAAAGCTAAAGATATCAATTTGTGAAAATACAAAAGTATTTGAATATTAGGCCAACTATTATAGCCACGTAAATGACATGTACGTGGTATTTTTTATTAAATATATTTTTGATTACAAGGGGAATAATGATATGAATAGAACTATTTTAATGGTAGATGATGAGGATAGAATGAGAGTTCTTATGGATGCTTATTTAAAAAAGGAAGGCTTTAAAGTTATATTAGCGCAAAATGGACAGGAGGCACTGGAAAAATTTAAGAAAAGCAAAGTAGATCTTGTAGTTTTGGATATAATGATGCCGCTTATGGATGGATGGACGGTGTGCAGAAAACTTAGAGAAACTTCAAATGTACCAATAATAATGCTAACTGCAAGGTCAGAAGATGAAGATCAACTTCTTGGATTTCAACTTGGAACCGACAGTTATGTAACTAAGCCTGTGAGTCCAAATATATTGGTAGCAAAAATAAAAGCACTTTTGAAGAGAGCCTATTCAACGGTGGATCAAGAAAAGAACGATGACAGCTTTGATGGACTTAGCATAAACGAAGAAGCACATGAAGTGAAAATAGATGGAAAGGATATATATCTTTCGCCTAAGGAATTTGAACTTTTATGTTACATAATTAAAAATAGGGATATAGTTTTAACTAGAGAAAAGATATTGGACTCTGTATGGGGAATGGACTATTATGGCGATTTAAGAACTGTTGATACCCATGTAAAACGGCTTAGAGAAAAGCTTGGTGACAGGGCTTATTTGATAAATACTGTAAGAGGAGTCGGGTATAAATTTGGAGCAAAAAAATGAAATTAAAGAGTATATTATCTAGAAGTAGATTTATTGTAGAGATAAAAAAAAATATAACATTTAAGTTATTTATAATAACTACACTGGTATTTACTATATTTATAACCAGTACACTTGTTTTTCAGTCATTATTTTTTGACAAATTCTATATATCGCATAAAAAAAGATATCTACAAAACAGATTGGAAAAATTTGAGACTAGTTACAATAGAACTAAAGATGAAGAAGTTGTAACTAATCTTATAAGAAGTTTTGAAGAAGACAATAATTCCAAGGTTGTAATAATAGATAAAAATAAAAAGATGAAATTTTTAACAAGTCCATATACTAGAGGCTATGATGAAATGAAAGTTAAAATTATAAATGATATCGTAACCCAATGGAGTATGAATTCGAATTTATTGGACGAAATGAAAGCAGAAAATAAACCTATTACAGTTGTTACAGAAATGAGGATTAATGGTATTAAAAATATATTAAGTGCAGTTCCTGATAACAAAAAAGGGGAAATAATATTTGCTATAATTTCACTGCAGCCTGTGAATGAAGCTTCTTCAGTTATAAAGGAGTTTTATATATATTTTTATATAGGAGCCATTGTGCTTATTGTTATTTTATCTTTGATATATACAAATATGGTTTCAAATCCCCTTGTAAAAATGAATAGTGTTGCAAAAAAAATGGCGGTTATGGACTTCTCAGAAAAGTGTAATATAAAAAGTGAGGATGAAATTGGAAATCTTGCTGATACTCTCAATTTTTTATCAGATAATCTGGATAATGCACTAACATCTTTAAAAGAAGCAAATAAAAAATTGGAGAATGATATAGAGAAAGAGAGAAAACTTGAGAAAACAAGAAAGGACTTTGTAAATTCAGTGTCACATGAATTAAAAACACCTATAAATCTTATAGGAGGATATGCAGAAGGGCTCAAAGATAGAGTATTTGAATCAGAGAAAAGGGGTTACTATATTGACATAATAATAGATGAAAGTAGGAAAATGGCTGATCTTGTGAATGATATGTTAAATCTCTCACATATGGAATCTGGAATTTTTAAGTTGACAAAAGAAAAATTTTTTATAGACAAATTGATAAGTTCAGTTATAGATAGATTTTCGGTGATTATAGAGAACAAAGGTATTCAGCTTGAAACTAAAATATTAAAAGACATAAAAATATATGCGGATTGGGATGCTATTGAACAGGTGGCTACTAATTTTTTAACAAATGCTATTAGATATACTGATAGTGGAGGAAAAATAATACTTTCAATAGAAAAATCAAGCGATAAATTTATTTTATCTGTGGAAAATTCAGGAAGTCATATACCGGAGGTTCAGATTGGTAAGGTATGGGATAATTTTTATAGAATAGATAAGTCTAGAAATAGAAAATTAGGAGGTACTGGTCTTGGACTTGCCATAGTAAAAAATATATTAACACTTCATAAATATAAATATGGAGTAAAAAATACAGAGAGAGGAGTAAAATTTTATTTTATAGGTAACATTTCAGAAAAATAAAAATATAAACTTTATATTAATATAGTGTAAACTTTTATTTAATTATATAAAAAGGTAAAATTTTTAAATAATGTCTTAATCTATACTATATGGTGCAGCAAAGCTATTGTTATTTTATTAACAATAGCTTTGCTAATTTTTATAGTTTTTTTATAAATTTACTTTTTATGGATTGCGCATTTGATAAGTCATGTATTTTTATGTTAACATTAAGTTAGTTAAATTATTAAATATATAAAATAATTTGATAATTTGTTCAATAAATTTAGTCGAAGGGAGAAATTTCTATGATAGAATTCAAGAATGTTAGCAAGTCTTTTAAAAGCAAAACAGTATTGAATAATATAAATCTGGAAATTCATAAGGGTGAACTGGTAGTACTTATCGGTCCCAGCGGATGTGGGAAAACAACTACATTGAAGATGATAAACAAACTTATAAAACCAACTTCTGGAGATATTTTTGTCAATGGCAGTAATATAAGAAAAGAGGACACCATAAAACTTAGGAGAAATATTGGATATGTAATTCAGCAGACCGGACTTTTCCCCCATATGACTATATCAGAAAATATATCATTGATACCGAGACTGCAAAAATGGCCTGAAGATAGAATAGAGCGTAGAACAATTGAGCTAATGGATATGGTTGGAATGAATCCTGAAGAATATTTAGATAGATACCCTGAAGAATTAAGTGGTGGACAGCAGCAAAGGGTGGGAGTGGCAAGAGCTTTTGCCATGGATTCGGATATAGTTCTTATGGACGAGCCATTCAGTGCTCTTGATCCCATAACTAAAAACCAGCTTCAGGATGAATTGTTTGATCTGCAGCAGGAATTGAAAAAGACAATAGTATTTGTAACCCATGATATGGATGAAGCAATAAAACTTGGAGATAGAATATGTATAATGAAGGATGGCAATATACTTCAATTTGATATTCCGGAAGAAATATTGAAGAATCCAGCACATGGTTTTGTAGAAGAATTCATAGGTAAGAATAGAATTTGGAATAAGCCTGAATTTATAAAGGCAAGAGATATAATGATAACTAATCCTGTAGTAACCAATTCAGAAAGAACCATAGTTCAGGCGGTAGAAATAATGAGGGTAAATAAAGTGGATGCACTTATGATTGTGGATAGGACTTCGAAGCTAATTGGTATAACAACCATTAAAGATATAAGAAGAGGTATGGATAAGACCCTGAAATTGAAAGATATAATGGAAAAAAATATATTTTCGGTAGATGAAGAAGACAGCATAGTTGATGTACTTAAAGAGATAAATGATGAGAAAGTAGGATATATACCTGTTTTGGATAATAAAGGTAAATTGGCAGGGCTTATTACTAGAAGCAGTCTAATAACAGTTCTAAGTACTCAATTTCTAGATACAGAGGAGGTTATTCAATGAATTCGATAGTGGAATTTTTCAATTTTGTTGCAAACAGGTCGGAAGAAATATTAAAGCTTTTTTTCCAGCATATAGAGCTTACATTGCTGGCGGTTGTTATAGCTGTATTGATAGGTGTACCTCTGGGAATACTCATAGAAAAAAACAAAAAAATATCTTCTATTATAATAGGCATAGCAAATATAATACAGGCAATTCCCAGCCTGGCACTTTTAGGATTCTTGATTCCAGTTATAGGTATAGGAAGTAAGCCCGCGGTTGTAATGGTGATTTTATATTCACTGCTGCCGATTATAAAGAATACATATACCGGACTGGTAGGTATAAATCCAAACATTATAGAAGCGGCTGAAGGAATGGGTATGACGGAGCCGCAGATATTAAAAATCGTGAAACTGCCCCTTGCACTTCCTGTAATAATGGCAGGTATAAGGATATCAGCTGTTACAGCGGTAGGACTTATGACAATAGCAGCCTTTGTAGGAGCAGGAGGCCTGGGTTATATGGTATTTACCGGGGTCCAAAGTGTGAACAATAATATGATACTTTCAGGGGCAATACCAGCCTGTATATTAGCACTTATAATAGACTTCTCAATTGGAACAATTGAGAAGTCAGTAACCAGAAAAAAGAGAAGAAAAAGAAAATCTTCGTTGAAATATAAAAGTATAGCAGCTTTTGCAATCTGTATAATCATAGTTCTGGGATCAGTATTTTATTATAAAAATGCAAAGGATACTGTAGTAGTTGGAGGAAGAAATTTTACAGAACAGACTATTATGGTATATATGGTTGGAGAACTTATTGAAAAGAACAGTGACATAAAAGTAGAGTATAAGCCTAATCTAGGTGGGACAAATGTAATGTTCAATGCAATGAAGTCGGGAAATATGGATATAGGTGTGGAATATACTGGTACTGCGCTTATGAGTATAATGAAACGTGACCTGGTTCAGGATTCTGATAAGGTATACAGAACAGTTAAAGATTATTATAGGAAGAATTTCGGGATAGAGTGGCTTGAACCAATCGGATTCAACAATACCTATACACTGGCTGTGTCGAAGGATACTTCAGGTGAATATGGATTGAATACAATGTCTGATCTTGCAAAGATAAGTAATGATTTGCGGTTGAGCTGTACCATGGATTTCAGAGAAAGACCGGATGCATTGAAGGCAGTTGAAAGAGTATATGGAATTAATTTCAAGGATGTAAAAGGTATAGATGGCGGACTGAGGTATACTGCATTAAATCAAAAAGAATCAGATGTAATTGATGCTTTTTCTACGGACGGGTTGCTCAAACAGTTTGATCTGAAAATTTTAAAAGATGATAAAGGTGCATTTCCACCATATTATGCAGTTCCTACTATAAGAAGTGAAGTACTTAAAAAGAATCCTGAACTTAAAGGCATTTTAAATAAGCTTGCAGGTAAAATAGATGATGAAACTATGATGGAGTTGAATTACAAAGTTGACAGTCTTGGACAGAAACCTGAAGCAGTTGCAGATCAATTCTTAAGGGAACAAAAAATAATAGAATAAAATTTTGATAACAGATAGTTAACAAATAGTTCATATAATTGCCATGAATGTGTCATTTTTTTAATGTAAAATCTATGTTATTAATGTTAAAAATAGTTAAGCGGGGAAGAGGAGAAATAATGAAGGCAAAAGGTGAAAAAATATTTCATTTTATATTCAATTTTCTATTTAACAATATAGATATTATATTATTTAGTGTTCTGGTTTTTATTAAACTATTTAAGTATTCAAAGGCAATTTCTCCAGATTATTTGTATATAGCTGTTGTTTTGCCTATAATAGCTTCTATAGCTGTTTTAGTAAGTATTTCTTTGTTGTTTAAAGAAAAATCTAGAGTTAGTTTTCTTTATATTACTAATATAGTTATAAGTTCTATACTTATTGCTGATATTATGTACTATAGATATTTCAAGGATATAACAACCTTGTCAGCAGTGAGAAATGCCAAACTTCTCGTGGGAGTATCAAATAGTGTAACTAGTTTATTTGATTTTAAAGATATACTATATATATTGGATGTTTTTATATTGATTCCTTTTGAAAGAATATATAAGAGGATAAAGCAAAATTCACTTGCTTTTCCAACAAGAATACTGAGTTTTTTAATTGTATTTGCAATTGGAATAGGAGTTAATGTACAGGTGCTGTATGGGGTTTCTCAAAGTCAGCCAACTCTATTGACTGCAATGAGCAATAGAATTTATCTGACCAAAATGATAGGAAATATAGATTTTCATATAGTGGATACTTATAATTTTATAAGTACAAATATAAAAAATTCTAAAAAACTTTCACTAGAAAAACAAAATGAAATAAAGAATTATTTTGAAAACAATAATAAAATTAATGGACAGGTTACTATGAAAGGAAAGTATGAAGGAAAGAATCTTATAGTAATACAGGTTGAGGCACTTCAGGGATTTGTAATTAATAAGAAAGTTGATGGACAGGAAATAACACCAAATTTAAATAGATGGATTAAAAAAAGTACGTACTTTGATAATTATTACTATCAGGTAGCAGGAGGAACGACTTCCGATGCCGAATTTATGTCCAACAATTCATTATATCCTGCACAGTCAGGTGCGGCTTATTATACTTATAGCGGCAATACATATAATTCTTTGGCAGTTGCTTTAAAAAGCAAGGGATATTATACTGCTGCTTTTCATGGAAATACTGAAGGATTCTGGAATAGAAATGTAATGTATAAGGCTGAGGGATTTGATGATTTTTTTGGACAGCACAGTTATAATGTAGATGAAACGATAGGGCTTGGACTTAGTGATAAGTCATTTTTAAACCAGTCTTTGGATAAGATGAAAAAATTAAAGACCCCTTATTATTCTTTTTTAGTAACTCTTACAAGTCATTTTCCATATGATGCAGGAGATAAGTATGGTAATTTTGATGTAGGGGAATATAATGGTACTTTTATTGGAGACTATTTAAAGGCAATACATTACACTGATGCTCAATTGGGAATGTATTTAGATAATCTTGAAAAAGATGGAACACTCAAGAATTCAGTTTTAGCAATATATGGAGATCATTTTGCTATACCAAAGGATAAAATTGATCAGTTGTATAAATTCGAAAATGTAAGCAGTCCGAATGATTATAACTGGTTTATGTATCAGAAAGTCCCACTTATAATGCATTTTCCTGATGGAAGCAACACTGGTGTTGTCAATCATAACTATACATGCCAGATGGATTTGTATCCTACTTTGGCTAATCTATTTAATATTAAAAATAGATATATGTTTGGGAAAGATATACTTAACAGTAACAGTGGAAAAGTTATATTTAGAAATGGATCCTTTATAGACGGAAAAAATTTGTATGTATCTTGGACAAACACTTATTATGATTTGGCTACGGGAAAGCCTATTAATGAAACTACAGAATTAAAAAAGGAGAAAGATAAATATACTAGTGAACTTCAGTACTCAGATGATTTTTTAAATCACAATTTATTAAAAACTTTTATGGATGAAGATAAATAGAAAATAGATTGGACATCAATTGATGTCCAATCTATTTTCTAGATAGTTATTTAGGTGAATTTATAGAAACCACCAGAGCCAGAAAGGAAATCCACCAGGATAATAATAAGGGTAATCGTAGCGGCGTCTTCTTCTATGTCTTCTTCTGGATCTTGACATATTATTCATATCAGTACATTCATTATCTTCGTCACTGTCACAATAAGAATCATTATATATTCCACCGTTATCTACCAATGGACAATATTGGGCCGGTCCAGCAGGCATCATCCCGGATATCATCCCAGGCATACCAGGTACTATTCCATAAGGCATCATTCCATATGGCATAGGGGTATTATAATAGTTATCATCCTGGTCAATGTAATTAGAATTATTATATCCCGTGTAATTGGAGTCATTTTCTATGTCCATAATTTGATCCCTGTCTTTAGATTCTTTCTCTTGAGATTTAAATTTCATATTCATCCTCCATATAATTGACTACAATATAACTTATGTAATTAGACATATAATGGTTACAAAACAAATTAACATATTATTAATACTTGCTTATGAGTTATTCTATACTATTTTATCTGTATTTGTGTTATAATATATTAAAATATTATTTTATATATTATGTAACCAGAGAAGAGGTTTTGTATATGAAAATTATGAGTAAAAATTTATCTATATTGTGGAAATTGGGACTTGCTATAATTGTAATAGCAGTATTCATAAGGCTATTACCTGTTGTTGTAATAACACTTCTTATATTATTTGGTGTTTTTAAATGCAAAAACTATTTTAAAAAAAGAACTTCCAGAAATAGAAAAAGTACTTATAAAAAATCTCCAAATATGCAAAATTCCTATAGAAAAGTTATAGATGTAAAATTTGACGAAGTTTCTAAATAGATACCATATATAAAAAATACCAGAGCTGCATTGATTAGTATGTTTTCTCTGGTATTTTGGTCTAGTCATGTATTTTTACATCTAAAAGATCTAGTATAAACATGAATAGGGGTATTCCAATTAAAAGACCCCATACTCCAAGTATATGTTCTGAAACTATTAATATTACAAAAGTAAAGAATATTGGTATTTTTACTTTAGATGACATGAGTTTTGGATTCAGTATATAGCTTTCTATACAGTGAATTACGGCTATCATAATAAGCACATATACAACTTTGGTCAAACCTCCTATATTAAAAGCTATTAGAGATAGTGGGACCAATGATATTATAACACCTGCTACAGGTATAAGGCTAAGTACAAATATCATAAATCCGAGGGTAAGAAGCTGTGGAAAACCCAATATAGATAGAATTATAACAGATAAAATTGTATTTACAAAGGCTATTATTATTTGTGCCTGGATGACCTTACCAAAAGAATTTAAAAAATTTCTTCCAAAAAAAATTAGATATTTATATAATCCGGATATTCTGCTGTTTCCAAATTTCTTTGTAAACTTAATTAATGTTCTCTTTTCTATAAGGAAAAACATACTTAACATAATTGATATGAATATATCCACACTCCATTTCCCAATATCGGAAACTAATTGGATAGATGCATTAAACCCAGATTTTATGTAACTCTTGATATCTATTTGACCTAGTATTGCTGCTAAATATTTTTGAACTATATCCGAATTTTGTGTATCAGTAAACTGAAGCTCAGAAAAGTAGCTTACAAGAGATTTTGTCTGATTTATTAGTTGAGGTATGTATTTTACTATTATGAATATAATAGATGAAAATAATGCAGCATACAGTAATGATGTAACTAAATTTTCTTTAGCAGGAGTTATATTTTTAAATTTTTTTAATATCAGTATCTGGAGGCTGTTCATTATATAGGAAAATAGAAAAGTGAGTAAAAATAAATTTACTAGGGACTGAAAGATGTAAAAAAACAATATTATAGCTACGAATAGTAATACTCTTTTCGTAGATTCTTTTGAAAAAAAATCTGTAAGAAAGTTCATGTTAACTCCTCTCTATTTTAAGTAAAAATTTTAAGTAAAAATATTTTTTAATCATTTATAATATTTTATATTTCTACAAAATATTATAATGATTAATTGCTTCTAATTTCAATAGATATTAAATAAAAAATGTCTTATAGTGAAAATTTAATGTATTTTAGAAAATAAAAATAAATAAAACATTGACATAAGAACATATGTTCGCTATAATGAATTAACAAATTAATTTTAGGGAATATTTTTATAGAAGTTAGTATATATTTATAGAGAACTTTATATGTTAAATTTAATATGGAGGTTTTGTAGAATGAATGGGTACAATCTTTTTGTGAACATAAATTATAATGATCACAGTAAAATTAGAAAAAAAAATAATGTTAAAGTAAATAATATATCTATAAATTCGGGTAAATATATAATAGGAAGTGGAATTATAAATAAAAGGGGAGGAAGTATTATATACACAGCAAAAAATATGGAAGAAGTGAGGCAAGTTACCAGGAATAAAGTGCTTTTTAAAAATTCACCCATGAATTACAGAATAGCTTTTATACCAAAAGGATTATGAGATTCCATTATATTGCTGTATGTTTTGATATGCTGTTGATGCTTGTTGTCGATAGCTTTTTTTATATTATTTATGGCACTATTGACTTACATACATACATAGTGTACTATGTATGTAATACACTATATTGCAATTTAAAATGGAGGTGCAGTATGAATATTGAATTTGATCAAAATATACCTATATACAGACAAATAATGGACAGAGTTAAAAGAAGTATAATATCTTATGAAATAAAGCCAGGTGATAAGCTTTCCTCTATAAGAGAGATGGCTGAAAAGTTTAAAGTTAATCCAAATACAATTCAAAGAGCTTATCAGGAGCTGGAAAGATTGGGTATTATTTATACTCAGAGGGGAATGGGGAATTTTGTTAAGGAGGATATGGATATGGTGAAAAGATTAAAAGAAGAGATGGCTGAAAATATAATAGAGGGATTTATAGATGGAATGAAAGATTTGGGATTCACAGGTCCGGAGATAATTAGAATAGTTCAAAATAAGATAGGAAATGAAGATACTGGAAAGGAGAATAGATAAATGACTACTCTACTGAAAAGTTTAAATTTAAAAAAGATGTATTTCAATAAAAAAGCTCTAGATGGAATAGATATGGAGGTAAAGAAAGGAAGAATAGTAGGCCTTCTTGGTCCTAATGGAAGTGGGAAAACAACATTTCTTAAAATTGCCGCAGGAATATTAAAACAGAGTTCAGGTGAAATACTCATAGATGGTAATAAACCGGGAGCACTTACAAAGGCAGAAGTTTCGTATTTACCTGACAAGGATTATTTGTTCAAGTGGATGAAAATAAAAGATGCCTTTGAATTTTTTACTGATATGTATAAAGACTTTGATTATGAGAAGGCCCTGAAGCTTCTCGAATTTATGGAGCTTGATTTGAACAGTAAAATAAAGACGCTTTCAAAAGGAATGAGTGAAAAATTGTATTTGACTTTGTCCCTCTCTCGAAATGCAAAATTATATATATTAGATGAACCTCTTGGAGGTGTGGATCCTACTACAAGAGAAAAAATACTGGATGCCATATTGGACATATATGACAAGGAAAGCTCAATACTAATAACAACCCATCTTGTAAGTGACATAGAAAGATTATTTGATGATGTAGCTTTTATATCAGAAGGAAAGATAAAACTATCAGGTGCTGCCGAAGAGCTTAGATCAGAGCATGGTAAATCAATAGATGAAATATATAGGGAGGTATTTAGATAATGTTTAAACTTGTTAAATATGATGTAAAGGGCTATTACAAGGATTTTGTCATAATGATAAGTGCAATGGTACTCTTGAATTTGGCATTGTCAATCAAAGTAAATGACTGGGGACCAGATACAATACTTGGATTAAGTATGGCAATAAGCTTTGCAGCAGGTATTATAGCTGTAATATGGAATATAAGAGTTTTTAGCAGAGACATATACGAAGATACTGGATACCTCCTTTTTACAGTTCCCAAAAGTGGTTACTCAATTCTTGGAAGTAAGATTATAACATCTATTATACAGATATTTGCGGTAATAGTAGTTTCGTTTATTATTATAATGTTGTGGATTAATATATTAAAAGTAACTTCTGGATTTGTTCTTGATGTGAGAAGAATATTTGATTTAATCATAAAAAATCTAAGTGTTAATTTTATTACATTTTCTATCGTAGGTTCATTTGTAATTTATATAAGCTTTCTTTTAACGGTTTATCTGGCAATAACTTTAAGTAAAGTTGCAATTAAAAATAAAAAAATTGGAAAGTTTGGCAGCTTTATTATATTTATATTATTAGCTGCAGCTCAGGGAAAACTGCAAGATTTTTTAATGCATATATTTCCACAGACATTTAGATTGAATATGTTATCCTTAAGAGTTGAAAATACGTTTGTTGTTCCGGATGCTTTTGTTGATATTAACGTATCTCTTGTAATATCGAGTATAATACTTGTGATAGCAATATTTTGGGTTACGGCATATCTTCTGGAAGACAAACTCGATCTATAAATATATAACAATATAGGTGAAATATCAAAAAGTGAGATACTGAGCTCACTTTTTGTTTTAAAATTATATATCAATACTGATATATATCACTATTGATATATAGAGAAAAGATGATATAATGATTATATTATTAAAATTGTTTGTGATACTTAGGAGGAATAATTTTGGAAAAAATAGCTTTAATAACGGATTCAACTAGTGATTTACCAGAGAAAATTATAGAAAAATATAATATCTATGTGATGCATTATAGAATAATATATAAAGACAGAGAATATAGAGATAAGGTTGATATAACTCCAGAATATGTTTATGAAAATTTACATAATGAAATCCCTACATCATCTATACCACCTGTTGATGAAATGGAAAGTACATTTAGTTATCTTGAGAAGATGGGATATACCCATGCAATAGTTGTAACTCTATCCAGTGGATTGACTGGTTTTTATAATGGAGTAAAAATTGTAAGTGATAACCATCCCAGAATAAAAACTCATATAGTTGATTCCAAGTCCATATCTGTTGGTGAAGGAATTATAATTATGGAATGTGCAAAATTAATAGAAAAAGGAATTAATTTTGATAGCATTGTAAAAAATATTCCATCTATAAAGAGAAGAATCAACTTATTTTTTATAGTTGGAACTTTAGAATATCTAAAGAAAGGTGGAAGAATAGGAAAAGTTGCTGGAACTATAGGTGAACTTTTAAATATAAAGCCAATTATATCTGTAGATAATAGTGATGGTAAGTATTATACATATGATAAAGTGAGAGGAAGAAAAAAATCTTTAAACAGAATAATAGAAATAGCATATAAAATTTTAGATATAAAAAAATGCAGTCTATATATTTTACATGGTTTTGCACTTGAAGATGCAAAGATTGTGTTTGAAAAAGTTAAAATACATCCAAATATAGTTTCATCTAAATTTTGTGGTTCAATAAGTCCGGTGTCAGGAGTACATAGTGGGCCCGGTCTTGTTGGAATGTTGTTGCTTGAGGAAGAATGATCATTATGACCAAACCTAAATTTACTGAAGATCCTAAAGATCAGGAGAAGATATTGTATAGAGAATACAAAAAAAAGCTTGAAGATCTGAAGAAAGTAAAAAAGGAACGTGAAGCAGTAGGTCAAGTATTTACAAAAGGACTTTTGCCACTGTATGTTCTATACATTTTAAGTTTAGGACCTTCCAGTGGGAGTGATATATCACATAAAATTGGAAATAGAACCACAGGAAAATGGATTCCAAGTACAGGTGGAATTTATCCACTTTTAAAAAAACTTGAAAAAAATAAGATGGTGGAAGGTAGATGGGATGACTCAAATAGAAAAATTCAAAAGATGTATTCTTTAACAGATGCTGGCAAAAAGGAACTTGAACATAAAAAAAATCTGTTGAAAAACAAGATAGAGGAAGCATTTGATGTATTTAAAATAGTATATAAGGATCTCTATAAATAAGGAACGTTGGTGGAAAATTTTATATCTTCCACCAGCGTTCCTTAATTAACTTTCCTTTTTTGTTCTTTTTGTTTTTCGTATTCTTTGTATTCTTTAAGTGAGTAGTTTTTTGCCCTGTTTATTCTGTAGATTCCATAAACTATAGTTAGTAAAGCTGCACCATAACTTATTATATTTACTGTAATAGGAGTTAATAGATTTTTAGTTAAATTATCATCAAAAATCAGTTTAAAAGATGTATGTGCGAGTATAGCAGCACCTATATAAGTAACTATTGGATATCTGTTCATAAGATTTGCTACAAACTGGCTGCCAAAAAATATAATAGGTATATTTAAAATCAAACCAAATATTATAAGCATTGTATTTCCATCTGCCAGACTGGCTATTGCTAGTACATTATCCAGGCTCATGGTTGCATCTGCTGCTACTATACTGAGGATTGCTCCCATAAATTTATTTGAAGAGTGTATATGTATATCTTCATTGCCAATATTTTTTTGTTCGGGTTTTATAAAGTTAAAAGTGATGTATATTAATATAATTCCACCTACCAGTCTTATAGGAAGCCAGTCTATTATCAAAATATAAGTTATTAGGCAGGCAAATATTATTCTTAAAACTACAGCAGCAATAACTCCAATTAAAGATGCTGCTTTTGCATGTTTCTTTGGTAGATTTCGGGTGGCAAGTGCAATAACGCCTATATTATCACCGCTTAATACTATATCCAGGAGGGTGATTTGTAGAGCACTTATTGTAAAAACAGTTAAGTTTTCCATATTTTTAGCTCCTTATTAATTAGTTTTAGTATATTAAATAAACTATTAATATTTTATCATAGATTTATAAGAATATAAAGCAAATAATCTCATAATATAGTTACAATACATGCTATATAAGTTTTTATACACTATATAGCTTAATTGTTTTGTACCTTTATTATTTTATTTATATTTAATTTTAGTTTTATTTATAACTATATATTAATTTTTTATTTTATGGAGCTTGTGTCTTATACTGTACACTTTTAGCACAAATTGTGCTAAAATAATTTTAAATAAATTATTTTGGAGTTGTTTTTAAATGAATTCAGAAGTTAAAATTATTGAAAATACAAAATCCGAAATCGAGTTAAACAAACCTAAATTATATAAGGTTGTAATATATAATGATGATTATACTACTATGAATTTTGTCATTAAGGTCTTGATGGAGATATTTAAAAAACAGCGAGAAGAAGCTATTAAAATAATGTATGATGTACATAGACGTGGTATAGGAATTGCAGGTATATACTGTTATGATATAGCCGAGACTAAAGTGATTCAGGCTACAACAATGGCAAAAAATAGTGGATTTCCACTAAAATTTAGTATGGAAGAGGAATAACTATGAAACTGGATAAAATAGTAAATGAAATTATAAATGCAGCTTATGATGAGGCTAAATACTGTAAACATGAATATTTTACGCCAGAACACGTTCTTTATGCATCTTTGTTTTTTTTGGAAGGAATAGATATTATAGAAGGATGCGGTGGAAATGTTCAGGATATAAAAAGAGATCTTATGCAGTATTTTAACGATCATATAGCCATTACTGATAAGGAGAATGAACCTGTTGAAACTGTTTCTCTTCAAAATATAATTACCTCGGCAGGTGAGCATGTATTGGCTTCTGAAAAGGAAATTATACGACTTGGAGACATATTTATATCTATATATGATGAAGAGAAAAGTTTTGCCAGTTACTATTTAAAAAAGCAGGGTATAAAAAGGATAGATATATTGAATTATATAACTCACGGTATTTCTGAAAAAGGTGTGGAATATAATGAAAAAAGTGAACAAAAATATAATTTTGAAAGTGATTTTCAAAACACTACTAAAATAGATGATTTTACCACGGAACTTACACAAAAAGCCAGAAAAGGGGAGATTGATCCGCTTATTGGAAGAGAAGATATACTGGATAGGACTATGCAGGTATTAACTAGAAGAACAAAAAATAATCCCATTCATGTAGGTGAACCGGGGGTAGGAAAAACTGCTATTACAGAAGGACTTGCTAAATTGATTGTAGATGACAAAGTACCTGGAAAGCTTAAGAATAGTAAAATATATTCTTTGGATATGGGAGCTGTACTTGCAGGTACAAAATATAGGGGAGATTTTGAAGAAAGAATAAAAAATATATTGAGGACGATAGAAAAAGAAGATAAACCAATTGTATATATAGATGAAATACATACAATAATAGGTGCAGGATCAGTATCTGGGAATTCTCTTGATGCAGCAAATATTCTGAAGCCATTTTTAACTAACGGAAAAATTAAATTTATAGGTGCTACTACATATGATGAATATAAAAAAGTATTTGAAAAAGACAGGGCTTTATCCAGAAGATTTCAAAAAATAGAAGTCCCTGAACCATCTGTAGAGGATACATATAAAATATTGACCGGTATCAAGGGACAATATGAAAAATTCCATAATATAACCTATAATGATGATGCCTTGAAAGCTGCTGTTGAACTATCTTCCAAATACATAAATGATAGATTCCTTCCAGATAAGGCTATAGACATAATAGATGAAACTGCTGCCTATGCAAGACTTCATTCAGAAACGGATGACAATATATTGATTTTAAAAGAAGATATAGAAAAGACGGTATCTTCTATAGCAAAGATTCCTCAGGAAAGTGTGTCTAAGGATGAGTCTGCTGTATTGAAAAATCTCGAGTCCACTCTTAAAAATAAAATATTTGGGCAGGATAAGGCTATAAGATCATTAACTAGGGCTATAAAAAGATCGAGAGCTGGTTTCAACGATGATAACAAGACAATTGCAAATCTGTTGTTTGTTGGACCTACAGGTGTTGGAAAAACCGAAATAACAAAGCAGCTTGCAAAGACAATGGGAATTCCACTTGTGAGATTTGATATGAGCGAATATCAGGAAAAGCATACTGTAGCTAGGCTCATAGGTTCACCACCGGGTTATGTAGGATATGAAGAAGGTGGACTTTTGACAGATGCAATAAGAAAGACGCCTTATTGTGTTTTGCTTCTTGATGAAATAGAAAAAGCTCATCCCGATGTTCTTAATGTACTTCTGCAGCTTATGGATTATGCTACGCTTACGGATAATGCGGGAAGAAAAACAGATTTTAAAAATATTATACTCATAATGACATCCAACGCAGGTGCAAGATCCGTTGGAAAATCGCTCATGGGGTTTCGAAACAGGATTATGGAAGAAGATGCTATAGATAAGGCTGTTGAGAATGTATTTTCACCGGAGTTTAGAAACAGGCTTGATGATATTATAGTGTTTAACGCTATTGATAGAGATATGGCATATCTGGTTGCCAAAAAAGTATTAAAGGAATTTGAAGATAAACTTAAAGCAAAGAAAATAAATATAGAGATTACCGAAAAATGTTATGATTTTCTAGCATCAAAGGGAATGTCCCTAGAATATGGTGCAAGAGAAATAATTAGAATAGTAAATCAAGAAATAAAGCCATACTTTGTAGATAAGGTATTGTTTGATGAAGAAATCCATAATAATGATGTAATTATAGATGCCCAGGATGGAAAAATAGAAATTATGTAGGATATTGAGAAGGTGACTCAGATATTTAAATTAAATAAAAAAGTTATAGCCGCATTGATTGCAGTGTTGATTGTACTATTTATACCTTCTTTGGGTATATCTGCTTTTCCTGAAAGTGGTAGTCCAGATAATAATTCTCCTATTCATGGAAAGGTAGTCAAAATACATAATACATCGGAATCATTAAGTAAAAATTCCATAAGATATTTATATGTAGATGTGAAAATAACCTCTGGAAAAATGAAGGGTCAGGTTATTACAGTTCAAAATTCTGTGAGTGGAAAGATAAATGATGAAAGCAGCAATACCCAGAGCTTTGCTAGAGTAGGAGACAATGTACTTGTGAATATTGATAAATACAAGAGTGGAGACCCAAATAGTGCCTATATATACGAAATTGTGAGATATAGATATTTATATGAGCTGGGTGCAGTATTTATAATTTTACTTGTTGTCATTGGAGGATTGAAAGGTTTTAAATCTGTAATAACTCTTGCAATAACCGGGTTTGCCATAGTAAAGGTACTTATTCCACTTGTGATGCAGGGATTTAATCCTGTTTTTGTAGCTACCGCAATATGTTTGTTTTTAATTATAGTGAATCTTACTATAATAAGTGGTAAAAATGAAAAAACTCTAGCTGCTATTATAGGTACCTCAGGAGGAGTTATAATTGCAGGAGCCATAGCAATATTTTCAAATTCAATTTTAAGAGTAAGCGGACTTACTGATGATGAAATGCAAACTATAATATATACAGTTCAGAATGTCAATTTCAATTTTTCAGGTTTACTGTTTGCGGAGATAATAATGGGAGCTCTGGGAGCAGTTATGGATACAAGTATATCAATTGCATCAGCAATATGGGAATTAAAGGATGCAAAAAAAGATATGAATATGAAAGAACTTGTCAAATCAGGAATGAATGTGGGAAAGGATATTATGGGGAGCATGTCAAATACACTTATACTCGCTTATGCTGGAGGTGCCATGTATCTTATGATAATGATAGCCTCTTATTCATATACTACATCTATATCTACTGCTATAAACCAGGATATAATAGCGGCGGAAGTTCTCAAAGCACTTGCAGGAAGTATAGGACTCATATTTGCAATACCAATAACTGCATTTGCAGCATCATTTTTGATTACTAGAAAAAAAAGAGATATTGGAGAAGATCAAGGCCAGGAAGTTGATGAATTATACAATAAGTTCAAAAGTATATTCTTTAAAGGTAAAAAGAGTTAAAGACTATTAGCAGTAGTAACACTTGCAAGTCTGAAATAATATACTAATTACTGAAAATATAGGATGAAAAATCAGTAAAAAGGAGGACAAATAAGTGGATACTACAGTAAATTTCTATATGATTGAAGACTATGATTTGGGGGATGTTTTGGAACCCTATGAAAGTATAAAATCAGATAATCAGGCGTATTTTAATCTCAAACCAGGTGATACAATAATTTTAAAAGAAGATAACATTGAGTATTCAGTAGTTAAGGTTGTAAAAAATTTACATGCAGGTAAATTGAATATATATATTGATAAAATAAAAAGCAAAGAAGAAATTATGGATGATATTGAGGAATTAGCTAATAAAACTTTAAAAAATGTACTGGAATCTTTAAAAGAGGCACTTGAGCCAAATAAGTAATTCATCATCAAGCAGTCATTATGGAGATAATGGCTGTTTAAATTTGTTAGAGAATTTGCAATATTTAAACGTTTACTCTATAATACAATTATAAGAAAAAACAAATTGTTTTTGGGGGGAATAGACAATATGCCATTTTTTACAACAAACGATGAATGTAAACTGCATTATGAAGATGTTGGTTCTGGGAAGCCGCTTGTTTTAATACACGGGTGGGCTCAATCTGCTGCTATATTTAGAAGAAATATACCTGAATTCAGCAAGTATTACAGAGTTATATCTGTTGATGTAAGGGGACATGGTGAATCTGGTAAACCGGCGTATGGTTATAGACTTTCTCGTTTTGCGAAAGATATATATGAACTTATGAATTATTTGAATCTAAAGGATGTAAATCTTCTTGGATGGTCAATGGGATGCTCTATTATCTGGAGTTATTGGGATCTATTTAGATCAGAAAGATTGTCCAAGCTTATATTGGTGGACGAACCTGCCTGGCTTATGAAAACTGAAGACTATGATATAGGAGCCTCGACATTTGACGAATTGATAGCTATGTGCAACAATATTAAAAAAGATCAATTGGGATTTACCAAACAGTTTATTGATGAAACCTTAACTATTAAGGATTCTGAGAAGGATGAGAACTATCCTAAAGAGTTAAAGAGTATAATTGATGAAAATTTGAAAATACCGGCGGAATATTCCTCAAGACTGGCATTTATTCATTGGTTAATTGACTGGAGAGATATTATGCCTACAATTACTATTCCGACTCTGCTTATAAGTGGTAGAAAAAGTTTTATAAATTGGAGGTCTGTAGTTTGGAACAAGGAGAGAATACCAAATTCAAAACTGGAATTTTTTGAAGATAGAGGGCATTTTATGTTTTTTGAAGATGCCGAAAAATTTAACAAAATAGTAAGACAATTTATTGATTCATGATATTACAGCAAAGTTTTGTAAAAGCAAATGGAATTTTATAATGAAGTTTATTCCGATGTTTATGAATGAGGCCAGTGAAGATTTCACTGGCTAATTTTAAATGTTCAAGGATTCTGGGGCACGGTTTTCCAGTCATCTAAAAATCTCTGGATTCCTATGTCTGTTAAAGGGTGCTTGGTCATCTGAATTAGAACTTTATAAGGAACTGTTGCGATGTCTGATCCTGCTTTTGCAGCATCTATGACATGGAGAGGTCCTCTTATGCTGGCTGAGATAATTTTTGTAGTGATATTATGAAGTCTGAATATGGAAACTATCTGTTCTATGAGTTCAATTCCATTTGTTCCGATATCATCTAACCTGCCAATGAAAGGACTTACATAAGTTGCACCTGCTCTTGCAGCAAGTAAGGCCTGAGAAGAAGAAAATACCAGTGTCACATTGGTTTTTATATTGATCTTTGAAAGAATCTTTACAGCTTTTAAGCCTTCAGAGGTCATGGGAATTTTTATTACTATATTTTTGTGTATCTTAGTTAGTTCTTTGGCTTCAGCTACCATTTTATCAGCTTCGAGCCCTATGACTTCTGCACTTATTGGACCATCTACTATAGTAGTTATTTCTTTTACGACTTCTTTGAAATCTCTACCCTCCTTTGCAATCAATGAAGGATTTGTAGTAACTCCACAGATTATACCCATTTCATTTGCTTTTCGTATTTCATCTACATTGGCAGTATCTATAAATAATTTCATATTTTTAAACCTCCTTAAATAATAAAAATAATACAGATATTCTTATACTCAGTACTTTTCTAATTTTAACTTATATATTTTTTTATATCAACTTAAATGAGTTGATATGTGAAGGTTAGGGAGATATACTTAAAATAACATAGGTAAAAATTTTCGTGAAATATATGATTTTAAATTGGATAATGTGCTATAATAAAAGTAAATAATGGCAGCAAAAATAGAAATATAGTACATGAATATTTTATGGTGTACAAGCAGTTACTTAAATATATGGTATAACTAATTTTTATATAAATTTATATAAAATGGTAGTCTCCAATTGCCAGCTGCGGTTACTGTTTTTTTGTTATTGTATTAATTTCAAAAAATGCCGTTATATATTTCTGTAATAAATGTTTGTTACGAGTAATCAAATTTGGAAATCGAAAAAGTAATGAGATGGATGGGAGAACCCATATGAAACGAATTTTATCAATAGTAATTATAAGTATGATAGTTTTTAGTTTTTCAGCATGTGCCAGCTTAGACCGTATGTATAATGGGAATGCTCAGAAAGTAAATGTTGTCGCACATCCAAAAGAAAAAAAGCCAGTGTCACCACCGCCTAGAAATATTCTTAAGGCAGGGGACAAGGGAGATGATGTAAAAGATATTCAAAAAAGACTCAATAAATTTGGTTATACTGTAAATGAAGATGGAGATTTTGGAGAACAGACAGTGTATGCTGTAATGGATTTTCAGCAAAGGCATGGACTTACTACTGATGGAATAGTAAGAGGATCTACATTGGACGATTTAAAAAAGAAACCTGCATCAGATGTAATGTATAAGCCTACAGCTCAAGTAATATCTGATGCTTATTCAGCCGATGTTGAAAGCATAATAAATAAATTAAATACTCAAAGTTATACTGATTATTATATTATGGTTAGTATATCGCAACAAATGGTATATATTTTTAACGGAAGTAATGGTAATTGGAAATTAATAAATTCATTTCAGTGTGCATCGGGAACAGGAGGTACACCAACAGTCAAAGGACATTTTTTTGTAGGAATCAAGGGACCACAGTTTGAAACAGAAAATGGAGTTACACTTAAGTATTTTACGCAGTTTCAGGGGAATTACTTATTTCATAGTGTTTTATTTGATAAAAGAGGTAATTTAGTAGATGGTACACTTGGTAAATCTGCTTCTCATGGTTGTATAAGATTAGCTCTTGAAAATGCAAAATATATCTACGATAGTATACCCATAGGTTCTGGAATCTTGATAGAATAATATTATAATTAATTGAATGAAAAGTATGATTTGAAGGTGATTATTTTGGGAAGAATATATAGCTTTTATACGATGCCCCATCCACCAATTGCAGTTCCAGAGGTAGGACTTGGTCAGGAGTTAAAAATAAAAAATACTATGGATGCCTGCTATAAAATTGGTGAAGAGATAGCAGCTATAAAACCAGATACCATAATAATAATTACACCACATGGACCAGTATTCAGGGATGCAATTGCTCTTTCCTGTTATGAATCTATAGAGGGAAATTTGGGTAACTTTGGAGCATCAGAAGTAAGACAGAGTTATAATATAAATTTAAATTTGACAGAAGAAATAATAAAATATTCTAAAGATCAAAATATATTAACGGCAAAAATAACGGCAAGATCTGCAAAGCAGTATGGAATCAAATATGAATTGGACCATGGGGCTTTAGTGCCTTTATATTTTGTAAATAAGAAATATAAAGGTTATAAATTAGTTCATATTTCTTATGGGATGCTCCCTAAACTGCAGCTTTATGAATTTGGAATGTGTATTAAAAAAGCTGTAAGTGAAGTAGATACCAAAGCAGTATTTATTGCAAGTGGAGATTTATCACATAGGCTCACCAAAGATGGCCCTTATGAATACAGTCCTTATGGAGAAAAATTTGATAGGGAGATTACATTGCTGCTTGAAAAAGGCGATGTTTCAGGAATATTCAATATTGACAGCAAGACTATAAATGAGGCAGGACAATGTGGATTGAGATCTTACTATATAATGCTTGGAACAATGAATGGATATGATATTAAAGGTAGCATCTTATCCTATGAGGGACCTTTTGGAGTTGGGTATGGGGTAATGAGTTTCTCACTTAAATATGATCATAGAGATACCTATGGAAAATTAGTTGAAGAAAAACAAGAAATGATCGCAAAAAGGAGGAAAATTCAAGATCCTTACGTAAGGCTTGCACGTGAAAGTTTAACTTATTACCTGGCTTGTGGACAATATTTAAAAATTCCAGGATATGTAACTGATGAAATGAAAAATAACAAAAGAGGAGTTTTTGTATCCATGAAAAAGGAAGGTCGACTTAGAGGATGTATTGGAACTATTTTTCCAATTACAAAAAATATAGCTGAAGAAATTATAAGAAATGCTGTTTCATCAGGAATACATGATCCAAGATTTATGCCGGTTAGTGAGGAAGAGCTTGAAGACATAGATATTTCTGTAGATGTACTTACCAAATCGGAAAAGTCTTCAAAAGAAGAATTAAATCCTGAAAAATATGGAGTAATAGTCACAAAAGGTTCTAGATGTGGACTGTTGCTTCCAGATTTAGAAGGTGTAAATACAGTGGATGAACAGCTCCGAATTGCACTTGAAAAGGGGAATATATCTCCAAATGAAGATTATACTGTTGAAAGATTTCAGGTTATAAGGCATAAATAAAAATTTTTGGTATTGGGGGAAGATAACTCTTGTTGCATAAAGGATTATTTTATGAAAAGCAGAATGACAAAATAAAATGTAGGTTGTGCCCCCATAACTGTATTATAGGTGATAAAATGCATGGGAGATGTGCTGTCAGAGTGAATAGAAGCGGAGTACTACAATCTGTAAATTATGGTGAGATAACATCTATGGCAGTTGATCCTGTGGAAAAGAAACCACTCTATCATTTTAAACCTGGCAGCAACATTTTATCTGTTGGAAGCTTCGGATGCAATTTTTCATGCAGTTTTTGTCAAAATTATGCTATATCTCAGTATAAACCTAAGAGTCAGTATATATCTACTGACAAATTAATAGAAATATGTTTGAATGTAAAACATAATATTGGTATAGCTTTTACTTATAATGAACCTGGAATATGGTATGAATATGTATATGAGGCTTCAAAAAAGCTTAAAGAAAGTTATCCAGAGTTTAGTATAGTTCTTGTTACAAATGGATATATTGAAGAAAAACCGCTTCAAACGCTTTTACCATATGTGGATGCTATGAATATAGATTTAAAGTCATTTAATCCAAATTATTATGAAAAGGTATGTGGAGGGAATGTTGAGGCTGTACTTGACACCATAAGCAAAGTGTTTCAAAAGACTCATGTAGAGGTAACAACGCTGTTGGTAAATGGTTTGAATGATTCTACTTCAGAAGTGGAGAGTATAGCTTCTTATCTTGAGGGCCTTGATAAAAGCATTCCTCTTCACTTGTCAAGGTATTTTCCAACCTACAAGATGGAATATCCGGCTACGGATATAAATACAATGATAGAAGCTAGAAAAATTGCTAGAGAACATTTGGACTATGTTTATCTTGGAAATGTTCCAGTTGTTGACAACTCTACATATTGTCCTAAGTGTGGAGAGCTTTTAATAGAAAGAGCAGGATATGTCACCAGAACTTATATGAATGATAACAAATGCCCTAGATGTGGATGCCATATAAATGTATTATTTTGAAATTAAAGTATAAAATTATATTTATTTTGGTATCTTCACCCGGGGTATTTCTTTTTTCCATTGATGATACTGTTTTTAGTATGGAAATAAGATATACTTTAGGCAATTGAGATAGGAGGTTTGAGAATAAATATGAATTATGAAAGTATTGATAGAAATGCTGTTAAGACATGGATGATTGGGAGGACCATAACGAGTGTTATAATTTTTACTATATATATTTTGGTGGAATATTTACTTGTTATTCCAAAATTCTATTATATTCCTGTTGTTAAATATTTAATGAACATATTGGGATTTATTATAATTTTATTTTCCTTTCTTCATAGTTTTATTTGGCCGTTTTTAGAGTATGAGCAATGGAGATATGGCATATTTGAAGACAAAATTGAACTGCTGAATGGAATTATAGTCAGGAAAAAGGTAATAGTTCCTATTTCAAGAATTCAGAATTTAAAGATAGAACAGGGACCTATTCAGAGAATTTATAAAATAACCTCCATAAATATAATAACTGCAGGCAGTTGCCATGAGATACCTGCAATACCGGTGAAAGAAGCAGAATTAATTTCGGAAAAACTTAGAAGAATTATAGAAATGGGAGACAAAGATGTATAGGATAGAGAGAAACCATGTCTTAAAAATATTTTATGATATGGCAAAATTGATTAAGGAATTTATAGGTATTATAGTTGCATTGGGTTTTATGGTAAATAAAATAGGTTTGGTAAAATCCATACTGATAGGAAGTATAGTATTTATGGCAGTTATTGTGTATGAATTTTTATTGTGGAGAAAAAATTTTTTCATAATAAGAGAAAGTGCCATATATCACCAGGAAGGAATATTCAATATAAAAAAGGTAGAAATCCCATTTGAGAGGATCAATACAATAGATATTTCTCAAAATATTATAGAAAGAATTTTCAAAGTTGCCACCATTAAAATTGATACAGGAGATACTTCAAATAAAGGCAGTGAATTAAAATTTACTTTAAAAAAAGCTAGAGCCGAAGAGCTGAGAAATATTTTGTTGAAAAAGGAAATTAGTGATGATACAAATCAGAATGAGAAGATCTACACCATAAAACCAAGCAAACTTGTTATATATTCTCTTATTTCGAATTCAATATTAAAGGGAATTGGAATGCTGCTTGTTGTACAGCAGTTTTTTGATCAGTATCTAAAAAGTTTTATCCATATAGATACCTCTCTTTATGTAGATGAATTTCAGAAGGAGGATATCTATCATGCTATATATACTATATTATTTTTAGCATTGGGATTAATATTTGTCAGCATATTTTTATCCGTAGTATATACTTTTTTTAAATACTATGATTTTCAAATGTGGTCAGATAGTAATAAGATACATGTGAAATATGGAGTAATAAACAGAAAAAATTACAGCTTTGATAGGAAAAAAATAAATGGAATTCATATAAAGCAGACAATTCTCATGCAGATTTTTGGATTTTTTACAGTGGAAATTGAAAGCATTGGATATGGAGATGAAAAAGGAGAAAAAGCTATATTATACCCTATCTGTCCTAGTCCTTTAAAAGATAAAATTATTGAAAATTTGCTGGGCGAGTTTGAATACAATGGAAATATTACAAGACCACGAAAAAATGCAGAATTTAGGTTCTTCTATAAAAAGGTTATTTTTGGGGGATTTACAGCGGCTGTATGTTTTTTCATAAAACCTAGATTTGTCATATTGACTTTGATAATATTATTATTTCTCTTGATTATGGGATATCTTGAATTTAAAAATACTGCCTTTGGGATTAATGGGAAGCTAATATATATGTGCTATCATGGGTTCAATAGAACGCAGTCTATATTAAAGATGAAAGCAGTTCAATCACTTACTTCATCCTATACGTATTTTCAGCATAAGAAGAGATTTTGTGATTACAGTATTGTGCTGTACAGCTCAAATTTTGGCAAGGTCTTAAAAGTAAAAAATTTAAATGACAATATTATAGGTGAATCTTTTAGATAAGGAAATATAAATATATTTATTGGATATATAAAATCTATTGTTAATGTGCATATTAAAATTGAAGGGAATCTGTACGATAATGTAAATGTAAATAATTTATGGATAAATATTATATAATAAGGGGGACTTTTGTATTAATGAAAAATTTTCTTAGAAAAACAATCACAATAATTATAGTATTTTTTATGATTTTTTCTTCAGGTGGTCTGGCCTTTTCAAATAGTGTTGCTTATGCAGAAGATGCTGTTTCAAATGGAATAGTCAGCGAAAATGTTGGAGAAACATACTATGGATTTCAACTTAAGTCAATTAAGGAACTTCCCAAATATGATTCTAAGATTTTAATCTTTACTCATGTAAAAACAGGAGCACAGCTCATGTATATAAAAAATAACGATACACAGAGAGCTTTTGATATTACTTTTCGTACGCCTACTTCGGATAATACAGGTGTTAACCATATTATTGAGCATTCAGTTTTAGACGGTTCTAAAAATTATCCTGTTAAGTCTCCTTTTCAGGAAATGCTTAAAGGATCTTTAGGGTCATTTATAAATGCAATGACCACTAATGATTATACAACTTTCCCTGTGGCAACTACAAACGAACAGGATCTTCAGAATCTTATGGGAGTATATTTGGATGCAGTATTCTATCCAAATATCGTGAAAAATGAAAATATATTCAAACAGGAAGGATGGAGGTATGAACTTCCTTCAAAGGATTCTCAACTGTCCATAAATGGAGTCGTGTACAATGAGATGAAAGGAAATTATTCAGATCCCGAATGGATATTACATAATGCAGTATACCAATCTCTTTTTCCCGACACTTCTTATAAATGGGATGCTGGTGGAAATCCTGAAAATATTCCTTCACTTACAAGGCAACAGCTTGTAGCTGTGTATAATAAAAATTATACGCCTTCAAATAGTTATATATATTTATATGGAAAACTTGATATATCTAAATATCTGAAGTTCGTAGATGAGAATTATTTAAGCAAATTTGATAAAAGCAATGTAGATACTTCTATAAAATATCAAAATATTCTTTCAAATATATCTGACAAAACTGTTATGTATCCCGTATCTAAGGATTCAGATACCAAGAGGAAGACCTATCTGTCATTAAATTTTGTAACTGGCAGTGTGGATGACAGAGAAACAAACTTAGCAATGAGCTTTTTGAGTTATTTACTTATGGGAATGGATAATGCTCCTTTAAAAAAGGCACTTGTGGAAAAAGGAATCGCAGATAATGTAAGTTCTTCCTTTAGTATGGAGGGTATTCAGCCTGTGTTTTCTATAACTGCGGCTAATTCTGAAGAGTCATCGAAGAAAATATTTGAAAATACAGTGTTTGATACATTAAAAGATATATCCAAGAATGGATTTGATCCGGAATTTCTTAAATCTGCACTGGCATCCTATGAAATAAGCAGTAGGTCAGAGAAACTTGTAACGCCTATTATGGGTGGAACTGGACTAGTTTTATTGCAAACTGCTCTTGCTACGTGGATATATGACAAGGATCCAACCATGTATTTTGATACAGATGACGTGATGAAAAAGATAAACGGCTTGGATCAGAATGAATATTTTAGGAATATTATCAACAAATATTTACTTTCAAATCCTCATCACTCCATGGTTATATTGAAACCAGAGGCAGGCCTTGAAAGTGAAAATGAACAGAATACTATAAGAAAACTTGCGAATTACAAAAACTCCATAGGGGAAGCAGCAGTTAATTCACTAGTTGGGAATACCCAGAATTTTAACATATGGCAGAAGGAGGAAGACCCAAAAGAGGAAATTGAAAAACTTCCGAAGCTTTCAGTTGATGATATAAAGCCTGAACTTCCAAATTTAAATTATAGGGTTGAAAAAAAAGGCGGAATGAATGTTCTTACACATAATGCAAATTTAAATGGACTTTCAGCAATTAGTTTCTATTTTGATACTTCAAGGGTACCACAGGAAAAACTAAAATATTTGAGCTTGTTGTCAACTTTGCTTGGAAATGTTAATACAAAAGAGCATAGTGAAGGGGAACTTTCAAATGATATGCTGAAACAGATAGGAAGTCCAATTTCATTTTCAGCTTCGGCAATAGCAAGTAACAATAATGACGATAATTACAAGCCAAAGATGACAATGACAATTTTAGCGCCAGAGGAAAACATAGCTGGAAGTATGAAAATAGCTACAGAAATTATAAATGACAGTGAATTCAACGATAGGAAAAAGATAAAACAGGTTATTGATGAAAACAAGGCAGCACTGCAGTCACTATTTTCTTCTGGGTCTGGAAGTGTGGCAATCATGGCCATGAATTCCTATATGAGCGAATCAGGGAAATATAGTGAGGAGATTACAGGAATTCCATACTATAGATTTTTACAGGATTTAAGTGACAATTTTGATTCTAGATGGAATGATATTTCTAAAAACCTGAAGGAAGTTTCAAAATTGGCTTTAAATAGAAATAATCTCCTGGTAACTTATAGCGGAAGTGAAGAAGGAGCTAAAGTATTAAAAGGAGAATTGGAAACAATAGGCCCAAAATTGAATTCACAGAAACTTTCAAAGCAGAAATATAGTTTTGAAGAATCCAATAAAAATATAGCTTTTTCATCTTCTTCAAAGGTTCAAACTGTATTGCAGGGAGGAAATTTCAAAAAGACAGAATATGCGTACAGTGGAAAGATGATGGTATTGCAGAATATACTTAATATGGGATATCTGTGGAACAAGGTGAGAACAACTGGAGGTGCATATGGAGTTCAAGCTTCATTTTCTCCAGGTGGTGAAGTTTTATTTGCATCTATGAGAGATCCAAAGCTTAGAGAAACTCTCAATGCATTTGAAGGTGCAGTGGATTATCTGAAAAATTTTCAGGCTACGGAGGGGGAAATGACAGATTATATCATAGGAGCAGTTAGGGATTTCGTAAATTTAAAAACAAATGGACCACTTATAGAAAGTGCTTTGTGTGATTCCATGTATCTTAAAGATTTTTCTCAAAATGATATTTTGAAATATGAAAAGGAGGCTCTTTCAACAACTCCGGAGGATATAAGAAATTATGGAAACATGCTTGATAAAGTGTTAAAACAAAATATATATTTTGTGGAGGGCTCAAGAGATAAAATAGATGGTAACAAAGATTTGTTCAATGATATTTTAGATACAGAAAAATAATACAATTATTTGATAAAAAATAGTAACCACGTTTCCAAGCGGATGGTTACTATTTTTTATTTCCATAATTATTTACCACTGGCACCATAATTTGATAATACACGGGCACTAGGATCATTTACATTACAGCCTTCCCATTTTTTGTTTGGCATCCAAAAATCTACAATCATTTTAGCCTGTCCCGGATAGTATTTTTCAAAGATTTCTCTATATAATAACGACTCTTTTGTGAATGGTTGAGCGTGATATTCATAGTTTTTACATAGTTTTTCAAATTCGTCATCAGAATAACATGTTTCTGCATATTCCTTTAAGTAGTCTACCATGGAATGGCCTACTGCATCGCTAAATGCTGCTTTTTCACGGTATAGAATATTAAGCGGAAGATAGTCACCTTCAAATGCGTGTCTCAAAAGATATTTGCCCTTTTTATATTTGTTCAACTTCTTCTCAGGATCAATTTCCATAACGTATCTTACAAAATCAAGATCACCAAACGGTACCCTTGCTTCCAGAGAATTTGAACTGATACAACGGTCCGCACGAAGTACGTCATACATATATAACTCTCTGATTCTCTTCTGAGATTCCTTCTGGAATTCTTCTGAATTTGGAGCAAAGTCAGTATATTTATAGCCAAACAATTCATCAGAAATTTCACCAGTCAAAAGAACTCTGACATCAGAAATTTCATGTATTTTCTTACAAAGCAGATACATCCCCATGCTTGCTCTTATTGTTGTAATATCATATGTTCCAAGCATTTTGATAACTTCATCCAATGATTTAATTACCTCTTCTTTTGTCATGTAAACAACGGTATGATTGCTATGAATGTAATCTGCAACTTCCTTTGCGTATTTTAGGTCAATTGCATCCTCGGTCATACCTATAGCAAATGTTCTAATTGGTTTTTCAGGATTCATTTTTTGGGCAATTGCACATACCAATGAGCTGTCTAATCCACCACTTAATAAAAAACCTACAGGAGCATCAGCATCCATACGTTTTTCTACGGCAGATACCAGCTTATCATGAATATTACTGCAAATAGCTTCCAGGTCATCCTTGCAATATTTGCCATCTGTTGCTGCGATGTCACAATAACATGTAAATTTACCGTCAGCATAATAATGTCCTGGTGGAAATGGCTTGATACTTTCTGTAAGACCAACTAGATTTTTTGCTTCACTCGCAAATATGATTTTTCCTGATGTAGAATAGCCATAGAATAAAGGACGAATTCCGATTGGATCTCTTGCTGCTATATAACTATCCTTTTTCCCATCATAGATAATAGCTGCGAATTCAGCATCTAATTTTGAAAACATATCCAGCCCATATTCATAGTACATGGGAAGTAATATTTCACAATCACTATTTGAAATAAAATTATAGCCTTTTTTTATTAGTTCTTTTTTGATTTTACGAAATCCATAAATTTCACCGTTACATATGGCTGCATCCATTTTCCTTGTAAATGGCTGCATTCCACTAAAACTCAAATCCATAATGGAGAGTCTTTGAAATCCCAAAATACCAGAGGGCAAAGTGAGAATCTCCATCATATCCGGTCCTCTCGACTCGGTTCTCTGTAATGCCCCTGCGAATTTTTCATATTTCATGTCTGTTCCTGTATAACACATAATTGTACACATAATTGATAGTCCTCCTTAGATATAAAAACAGCGTCAATTCATCTTTTAATAATAGGACGAATTGACGCTTATCCGTGGTGCCACCTAATTTACCATATCATATTGGTCTCTTTCCAGCTACTACTGGTATCCAAATAACGCATGGAATACGGCGCCCCTACTTTACTTCAATTTATTTTAAACATGGTTTAAAATACAAGTCAGCCGGTATTTCAGTTTGCTGCTCCGGAGTGTTATTCAAAAAAACTCTGCCACTGGGTTCACACTATCTCCAGTTCACTGTTGGTGAATGTTTTTTTTACTTGTCTTCATCATAGCTTTCCTTTGATGAATTTAATTTTAAACTGTATATATGTCTTTGTCAACAATTTTTTGCTGTAATAATATCAAAAAAGTAACGAAAACGATTTCTTTTTATGACTATTAAAATTATTTATTGTGATAAGACTGATAAATTGAAATCTGAGTACAAGTCAAGTATTATTATGGATGATGATAAAAAGTTTAAATTTAGTAGAAATTATGGGGTGAATGTTAATGAAAAAAAATTATGTTATAGGAGTTGACCTGGGTGGAACTAAAATAACCGGAGCTTTGTCAGATATAGACAGTAATATATTAAACAAATACACAATTCAGACTAATGCTTCTGAAGGAGAAGCAGCAGTACTTGAAAGAGTAATGGAAGTTATTGATATGGTTCTAAAAAATGGAAATAAGAGTAAAAAAGATATTAAAGCCATTGGAATTGGTTCACCAGGACCACTTGATGCTGAAAAAGGAATAATAATAACAACTCCTAATCTTCCTTTCAAAAATTTTGACTTGACAGGTCCAATAGAAAGAAAATTTGAAATTCCTGTTTATCTGGATAATGATGCGAATGTTGGAGCCATAGGAGAATTTATGTTTGGAGCAGGAAAGGGCACAAAAAACATGATTTTTATTACGGTTAGTACGGGAATCGGAGGTGGAGCTATAATAAATGGACAAATTTATAGGGGAAATACTTGTAATGCACTTGAAATTGGTCATATGACTCTAGAAAAAAATGGACCTAAGTGCAATTGCGGTAATTATGGCTGTGCAGAGGTACTTGCATCGGGAACTGCAATAGGAAAGAGGGGAGAAAAGGCTGCTTTAGAAAAAGAATATACATCTTTAAAAAAGTATAAGAAAATAACTTCTTACGAAGTATTTAAAGAGGCAAAGAAAGGTGATAGGGTTGCCTCTGAAATATTAGAAAAAAGTCTTGAATACCTGGGAATATGTGTAGCAAATGTTATAATTGCATTTGATCCTGAAATGGTAGTGATTGGAGGAGGGGTTTCAAAAGGCGGAGACATTGTATTAAAAAAAATTAAACAAGTAGTAAATACAAGATGCTTTAATACAATAGCCGAATCCTGTAGAATTGTACCAGCTGAACTTGGGACAGATGCTGGTGTGATTGGTGCTGTGGCACTTGCTGTTATTCAAAGTAAATAATATGTATACCTTATTTTACCCAGAATTTACTTTAATATAACCTTAATATAACTATTATATGCTTTAATATTAAAAAATAGACTATATTCCATTAAAGACTTATATATATAGAACAAACTATAAACAAAGGGGAAATTTGGACTATGGAAGACGCATATAGCTATTTATTTAATAGAGATCAGAAAATAAGAGAAGATATTAGAGCAGATGAGAGATTCAAGTATAATACCCGTTTTAAAGTTATTAGTATAAATAACAAAAGCTGCAATTATCAAGTGCTTGGTGTAGATATTTCAATTTCCGGTATTGGATTTTTGTCTGAGGTAGGTTTTGAAAAAGGTGATTCGATTGAGATTGTATTCAAATGTAAAAACGTTAATATTACCGCAGTACTTAAAGTAGTTCATGCTAATCTAAGTGATAAAGGTTTTTTTGTTGGGGCGAAGTTTATAGTTCTAAAAGACAAATATAAAGAAGTTTTAAAGAAGCATTTATTGGAGGGGGCAAGACATTTTGAAAACTATTAAGAATAAGATAACATTGGTTAGTTCCATTACGTGTATATTGAGTTTGATATTAGCCTCTGCGGTAAGTTATTTTATATTCTATAATTCCATAATTTCAGAATCAAGAAATAAAATATCAGCACAATCGGATAAATATGCGGAAACTATCAATGGCTGGATTGAAGGTCAAGGTAAAATAGTAGATGAAATAGGTGATGCCGTAGAGCAGATGGATATTTCAGATGATAAGGGACTATTGAAATATCTGACATTGAAAACCAAGTCAAATCCATATTCCCTGGCTGTATATATGGGCTTTCAGAATAAAAGATATATTGATGGATCAGGCTGGATTCCTGACAGTGGATATGATTGTACACAGAGAATATGGTATAAAGACGCTTTAAACAAAAAAGACCTGACGTATTCGGAGCCTTATGTTGATGCCTTGACTAAGAAAATGGTCATATCCATATCCAGACCTTTAATAAAGAACAACAAGATAATTGGAGTTGTAAGTTCAGATGTAAAAATTGATACTATTGTAAACATAATAAACAAAGCAAAACCGATAAACAATAGTTATGCCTTCCTTTTAGACAGCCAGAATAATTTTATGATACATCCAAACAAAAATTTTAAACCTACGGAAAAATCCTCGCAGAATATAAACAAGGTAATGAATGGGCGTTTTTCAGCAATAGTTAAAAATGATATGATCTTGCTAGAAGATTATGATGGAGTATACAAATATTTTACAACTTCCAAAATACCTTCCTGTGCTTGGACTGTTGGTTTATCAGTTCCTAAAAGTGAACTAGAAAAACCATTGAGGAAATTGCTTTTATGGTTAGTACTGGTAATAATTGTTTCTTTGATATTTGCGGTAGGTATATCAATGTATTTTGGAAGGAGAATAGGAAATCCCATATTGTCTTTATCCAAGGATGTAAACAGGATTTCAGATTTTGATTTAACTGAAGATCATAGTTTTGACTATTTATTGAAAAGGGAAGATGAAATAGGTAAGCTTGCAAACTCATTCAAAATCATGAAGGAGGAGCTAACGGGATTAGTTAAAAATATACTTGATAATTCACAGAAGATGAGTACAGACAGTGAGAAATTTTCTGAAGTCATTGGGGAAATATCCATTAAGACACAAAATATGGGCGGTGCTGTAAAAAATATAGTGAATTCCGTTCAGGAATCAGGTGCAGTATCTGAAGAGATAAGTGCTTCTATAGAAGAGGTCGATGCAAATATAAATGAACTTTCAAGCAAGGCAAGTGATGGAAATGATGTTGCAGGCAAGTTTAAGAAAAATGCTGAGAATATAAATATAAAGGTTGAAGCATCTATAAAAAATATTGAAGTTTTATACAGTAAAAAGGAGCAGAGTATAATAAATGCAATTCAGGATGGAAGGGTAGTAGGAAATATAATGATAATGGCAGATACTATTGCAGACATAGCTGAAAAGATAAATTTACTTTCCCTCAATGCGGCGATTGAAGCGGCAAGGGCAGGAGAAAATGGGAAAGGGTTTGCAGTAGTTGCCGAAGAGGTAAGAAAACTTGCAGAACAGTCATCACAAGCAGTATCAGGGATTCAAAATACTATTGTTGATGTAAGAAAGGCGTTTGAAAAGATTTCTCATAATGCAAAGCAAGTGTTAGGTTTTATAAATGAGGACATAAATCCACAATTTATGAATTTTCAGAATATGGGTAATGAGTTCTATAATGATTCAGATTATACTAGCAAGATGTCACGTGAAATAGCAGTATTTTCTGATCAGCTTACTGATACTATAAGTGAAGTAAGTAAAGCGGTCCAGGTTATGGCAGTAAATTTACAGAATTCTTCAGGAAATGTAGAAATAATAAAAAGTGATATAGATAAAAATATCAAATCAATAGAACAAGCTGCGGTTACAGCACAGGAACAGACAAAGATGGCACAGAAACTCAATGAAATAGTTAAAAAATTCAAAATATGAAATAGAAGGTGCTGAGATTGGATGAAATTTATACGCATGAGCTGAGGAAAGGCATGATTTTAGGTGATTCTGTTTATTCCGAAGAAACTGGTAAGTTGTTATTAGTTGGGGGAACTACACTTTCCAGCAAGATGATCAGGCTTCTTAAACAGAATGATATAAAAACCATAAAAGTAATGGATAGATATACGTTATTTGTAACGCCAGTTGAAATTATGGCTAAGGAGCTTGAGCAATGCATTAAATCGGAAATTGCAAAACATGCTCCTGATAAGGCAGAAGCAAATACATCTGATAATATGGTTGTCATATCAAAGTTAGCAAAAGAAATTGTAGACGATATAGTACTGAACAGTGAGGTCCTAGATTTTTGTATTGAGATGAAAATACTGGATAATAAGTATTTATTTAAACATAGTATACATACCTGTGCTTTGGCACTTTTGGTTTCTGGTTCAATGGAACTTGGGAAAAAACATATGTATGACATAGGTGTCGCCGCACTACTACATGATATAGGATTATGTGAGATGCCTTTTCTGATAAATTTGCACAAACTTGATTCAAAACAAGCATTATTGTGGGGACAGCATCCAGTATATGGCTATCACTTTGCAAATGAAAAGAATCTTCCTTTAAATATCACGAGGAATATTCTTTATCATCATGAAAAATGGGATGGCTCTGGTTTTCCTGAAAAGCTTTCAAATTCTGATATCCCTATAGGATCTAGAATTATTGCAGTATGCGATGAATATGACAGGTTGATTGTATTTGAAAAATATCAACCTTATCAGGCTATTGAATATCTTTACGGAAGTGGTGGATATCTGTTCGATATCAATGTAGTAAATGCTTTTACTAATAATCTGGCAGTATATCCCTTAGGGTCTTTGGTAAGACTAACTACGAAAGAAGTTGGGGTGGTTGTCAATGTTAGAAAAAATTTAGGGCCAAGGCCTGTTGTACGTGTGTACTTTAATCGGGTAAACAGACCTTTAAGTGAACCAAAAGACATTGATTTAGGTATAGAAAATACTGTATTCATAGAAGAGGTACTATAAGCACTTGCATTATTCTTGTATTTAAAGTAACTTATATTTAGAGAAAGAAGGAGAGCAAATGGAAAATCCTATAGCTACAATTGAAATGGAAAATGGGAAGTTGATAAAAATAGAACTTTATCCTGATATTGCACCAAATACAGTGAATAATTTTATATCATTGATAAAAAAAGACTTTTATAGTGAAACAATTTTTCATAGGGTTATACCGGGATTCATGATCCAGGGAGGAGATCCCGAAGGTACAGGAATGGAAGGACCTGGTTACTCAATTAGAGGAGAATTTTCAGATAATGATTTTGAAAATAATTTAAAACATCGAAGGGGAGTTATATCGATGGCGAGGACAATGGCACCAAATTCTGCAGGTTCACAATTTTTTATAATGACAAATGATGCACCTCACCTTGATGGACAATATGCTGCTTTTGGAAAGGTTGTAGAAGGAATTGAGGGAGTAGATGATATAGCGTCACAGGAAAGAGACTATAATGACAAACCATACGAGGATCAAAAAATAAAAAGTATCGTTGTAGAAACCTTTGGCAAAGAATATGATGAACCGGAAAAAATAAGTTGACAATTTCGAAAAATAATAATATACTTAACATCATATTGTATATGATGTAAGTTGTGATGGAGAAAAAAATATTTAATATATTGACTTAAGAGAGTTGGCGGTTGGTGCAAGCTGATGTTAATGTAAATATGTAGTTATCACTCCGGAACTTCCGAGTGGAAAGGAATTTTACCGAGTAAACGAGGACGTATACCAGCGATATATGGTTAGGGTTTATGATGACCTGAAATGAGAGGCAGTTAGGAGAACTGATTGCAAATAAGGTGGTACCACGGGAATATAATCTTTCGTCCTTATGAACATATTAAAATTATGTTTGTAAGAATGAAGGATTTTTTATTTGTATAAAAATATATTTAATAGTACTTATGTTAAATTAGATAGAAAGGGTGGCTTTAAAATTATGAAAGTAGATTTAACATTAAACGATGTATTAGAAGCTAGAGAAAGAATAAAGGACATATGTATAAAAACTAATTTGATATATAGTCCAGAGTTCAGCAGGGAAAGTGGCAATGAAGTATATATAAAACCGGAAAATCTTCAAATTACTGGAGCTTTTAAGCTAAGAGGTGCTTCAAACAAAATAAGCAAATTAAGTGATGAACAGAAATCCAGAGGATTGATAGCTTCTTCAGCTGGAAACCATGCCCAGGGAGTGGCGTATTCAGCAAAGAGACTTGGAATTAAGGCAACAATTGTTATGCCTGAGACTACACCTTTTATAAAAGTTCAATCTACTAAAAACTATGGAGCAGATATAATACTTAAAGGTAAAGTTTATGATGAGGCCTATGAAGAGGCAAAAAGACTTGAAAAAGATAGAGGATATACCTTTGTCCATCCTTTTAATGATATAGATGTAATGGCAGGTCAAGGAACTATAGCACTTGAAATAATAGATGAATTAAGTGATGTGGATGCTATATTGGTACCAATAGGTGGAGGTGGATTAATAAGTGGTATATCAGTGGCGGCTAAATCTATTAATCCAAATATAAGGATAATAGGAGTTCAAGCTGAAGGTGCAGATCCAATGAAAATTTCTTTCGATACGGGAAAACTTACCTATGCTGAGGAAGTTAATACTATTGCTGATGGAGCAGCAGTAAAACAACCTGGAGATCTTACTTTTGAAGTGGTGAAGAAATATGTAGATGAGATTGTTACAGTAAGTGATCAGGAACTTATGGAGGCTGTATTTATTGTTCTCGAAAAGCATAAGCTTATATCAGAAGCAACAGGAGCAATGTCATTGGCAGCACTGAAGAGGTTAAATTTCAAAGGTAAAAAGGTAGTTTCTCTAATAAGTGGGGGGAACATAGATGTAGTAACAATAGCATCTCTTTTAAACAATGGACTATTTTCAAGAGGCAGAATATTCTGTTTTTCAGTTAAACTTAAGGATACTCCTGGACAACTTCTTAAAATAGCTCAAATACTGGCAGAAAAGAGAGCAAATGTAATAAAATTGGATCACAATCAATTCAAGGCTGTGGATAGATTAAAACATGTTGCACTGGAAGTAACAGTTGAAACAAATGGATATGAACATATAGAGTCCATAGTAGGGGCACTAAATGATGAAGGATATAATGTAGAGAGAATTTGTTGAAATAATTACATACCTACTTTTGGCTTAGGTGCGGTATGATCTGGGGACATATCTGGAGAAGGAAAAAGTTCAAGGTTTTGCTAAGATGTTTAAACCTTCCTAAATTATAGTCAAGTACTTGACAAACTAGCCTTTAATTATTATACTATAGTCAAGTACTTGACAAAATACCTAGGTAATTAAAATTAGTGAAAGGAAGGTATTTCACATGAGTGAAATAAGAGAAGAAATTTTAGAGCAGTTCACACATCTGCATACATTACTGCACCGCTATCGAATGCAAAATCTCAGGAATTTTGGACCTTTTAGCAATCCACACAGAGGGCAGGGACGTGTTCTTTCAATTCTCAAAATGAAACCTGAAATCAGCCAGAAAGAGTTGACTTATCTTTTAGATATGAGCAGGCAGGCCCTGGCGGAACTTTTGAGTAAATTAGAAAAAAACGGATATATTGAACGCGAGACATCGGAGGAAGATCGCCGCAGCTTCAATGTAAAGCTGACTGAAAAAGGTGCTGCAGCAGCCGGCAAGATGGAGGATGATACGCCGCCTGAACTGGATAAAGTGTTTGACTGTCTGAGCGATGAGGAACTGTCCAATCTCAGTGAATATCTCAAGCGCATTATTGAAGGACTTCAAAAGCAATTCGGAGGCGACAACGAGGATTTTCGCAAGCAGATGATGGAGAAATTTATGGAACATGGTCATCACTTTAGAGAACACGGAGATGTTTTCTTTGGAGGCGGATTTCATCATGGATGGTGCGGCAGACATGGCAATGACATGGAAAAAAAGAGAGATTGATATTGTTTCAGGTATTTTAGCAAAAAATTTGACTAAAGTATAATATATAAAAATAGAAGGCAGTAATCCTATAAATTGGATGCTGCTTTCTACTTGTTACATAATTGTGTGTACAGATATTAAAATATACAATTTTATCCTTGCAAATAGATTTTCTCAACTCAGAAATTTTTTGATCTCATCAAAGGCAAGGGTAATCTTGTCAGCCTGACAATGCTGTTCTCCGCCGGTTTCTCTGGTAAAGACCTTTGTTGTAATGGAGCCTGAATTGCAGAGTTCCTGCTGAATTTGAGGGAGTCTTGAAATTGGCACATACTGATCATCTTCACCGGCCAGTAGGAGAACGTCCTGGTTGATAAATTGCCCTATGCCTTTCATGCTGTGATGTTTGAAATTTCTGCATAGATCAAAAGGTGTAGTTTCGCCGGTGATTTCGTAACCTCTATTTATTTTCCATGTCAGATCAATATTGCCCTGCATCATCTTGTTTATGAAATTATTGAATTCAGCGGATTTACCGGCTTCAAACAATTTAATGAGTTTATTTCCTATTTCTTTGGGCATTCGATTCATAAATGGATCTAGTCCGGAATAGAAGATATCAAATGCTATTACTTTGTCTATGCGCTTTTCAAAAGCTGCTGCACGCATGACAAAATAACCTCCCCAGGATATGCCCATTGCACTGACACGTTTCAAATTGAAATAATCAATTACTGTCGAAACTGGTTTTTCCCAGTTTGGAATAAACTTAAGCCCGTTTTTTAAAGCTGTACCCTGGCCTGGACCGTCAAAAACAATTATGTTATAGTCTGTATTTTTTAAAAATATAGCTTCTTTGATGATTTCTTCCATATAGGAATCATAGCCTCCAAAAATAATCAGTGTTTTATGTGCGTTTGGGTTGGACAGCTCTACAGCTGGAAGAAAGGAGTTTTTATAGGGAACCTTGTAGCTTTTGAAATCAAAATCATTATAGTATTTGTAAAAGTTTCTGCGGTATCCTTCATACATTTTCTGTTTGTTGGGATCTTCGGGCTGCAGGTAAAATTCAGCTGCCTTGTAATAATTTGAGGCTATGCCGTAAGAGCCTTCATTTTCACGTTTCACAGCAAGATATGACCAGTTTTCATACCAGCTGTCAAAATCTTTTAATTTGGGCACTATTTGTTTTAAATCCTCCCTTACCCCGGGATCATTTTCATAATCATAAGTAAAACGAGTTATCTGCAGATCAAATTGTTCATTGCCTGTATATTTTTTGAACATAAGAATACCTCCGTTTAATTGATTGATTTGACCTATGGGCCATCAACTAGAGTATATTGTTATTTTAAAGGACAAACAATTGTTAAAATGATATAATATGTCCGTAATCGAATGAAAAATATAAAAATGTATTAAATCGAACAAGAGGTGTGAGATTGATTGGCGGAAGATGTGCGTATTTTTAAAACAAAACAAAATATCCAAGCAGCTTTTATCAAATTACTGGGGAAAAAAGATTTTGACAGTATTACAATTAAAAACATATGTGAGGCTTCATTAACAAGCCGTTCTACTTTTTACAGCCACTATGTAGACAAATATGATCTTTTGGAAAAAGTTGTGCAGTACTATGTTGATATTGTGAAGAAGAAAGCAAAACTGCGTTTTTTACAAACGGAGAGCGGCGGTGTAGAGAAAATTATAGGCGATGTTTCCCAAATATTTTCACATCGTAAGGAAGAGATAAAAACACTGCTGAAAGTTCATGTACCCAGGGGGGATCTGCGAGAAGAAATTGAAAAGATTCTTTTTTCACAGTGTCGTTTATATTTACAACAGCATAAGAAATCTACAGATGTTTCACTAGATCTATTGGCTAATCTTTATGTGGCGAATGTTTTTGTGCTTATGACCTGGATACTGGAAAATGGTATAGATAAGAAGGCTATCAATCTTCTAAATAGATTGCAGTATTATTTTTTCACACAAATGTCCCTTTAAGGTTATTACAAAAAATGGAATATAAAATTAAATATATGTGTTTGCGGAGGAACCATTTTGGTTGAGAAGGCTGAAACCTGACTCTTTGAACCTGTTTAAGTTAATACTGGCGTAGGGAGCAAATTAATTATTTTAAATAGTTAGTTATAAAGTGCCTATTGTTTCCTAATAGGTACTTTTTTATTTTTATCTGAATGCTGCCATTGCTAATACTCCTAGTTTCTTAAATTGGGAGATAAGTGCTGCTGTGCGCCTGAATAAGATGATTTTCTTAGGGCCCGTAATAATTTGCTTATGAGAGGGAGCCTTTTCAAGAGCCTTAGAATCACTTGATTATATGTAAAAAAGGAGAGAGGATAAATGACAAATTTCTTGGAAAATGAAGATGTAGTCAAAAAGCTGGAACAATATTTACAGTGCTTTAAAAAAAGAGTATAGGTATAAGTATAGAAGGCAAATCAAGTAGATTATTGTCTTATAATAAAGCCGTGTTTTATAAAAATGCTAAAAGTATTGTAATAGACTCGGAACATAAGAATAATAAATTTGAGCTGGAGTTATATTCTATAAGGAGCTTCACTAAAGAAGTTTGCGGGGGATTGCAGGATGTACTGATAATATTATATGACAGTACATATATATAAATTTATAATAAAATGTAAGTGAGATAATTTTTGAAAAAAGTAGTCATAAATATAAGATTAATTTAATGGAAATACCGATATGTGTCAAGTATCTTTTGAATTTACCTAGTGTTGTAGTAAAATATAAATAAATACTAAGTCAACAGGATGTGAAATCATGCTTGAGGTTTTGATTTGTGAGGACAATGCGGTCTATAGGGAAAAATTTAAAAAGGCTGTTGAAGATATTATATTAAAAGAGAATATCGATTTAAAAATATCCCTGTGTACCGAAAATCCCATGGAAGTAATTGAATATATAAAAAGGCGGGATATTACAGGTATTTATTTTCTGGATGTGGATTTGAAGTGCAGTATGAACGGCATAAAATTGGGTGAGAAGATAAGGGATTTTGATCCACGGGGATTTATAATTTTTACTACAGTTCATACGGAAATGAGCTATATGGTGTTTAAATACAAGGTGGAGGCCATGGATTATGTGGCAAAAGACGAGGAGAATTTTACAGACAGAGTGAAAGACTGCCTGCTTAAAGCTTATAGGAATTACTATAGGGAGAGTTCAAATGGCAAGTATATTTCTATAAATGAAGACTGTAGAATCATCAATATAAAACTAGGAGATATCCTTTTTATAGAAACCAGTACTGCAGCACACAGGATAAGAGTTCATGAAGAAAATAGACAGATTGAATTTTACGGAAGTCTGAAGGATATACAAAAAAAGCTTACTTCCAATTTTTACAGGTGCCATAAATCCTATATTGTCAACAGGGATAAGATTGCTGAAGTGGACATGAAGTCAAACAGGATAACCATGACAAATGGGGAAAAATGCTATGTTTCCTTCAGATACAAAAGGGGGCTTAAAGGGTGCTTATAAAAGAATTCCCCTTAAGTAAACTTTTCACGGAGCTTGTGCTTCCTCCCATACCTGTCAGTATATTGTGCTGCATTTCAATATGGATCCTGTCCGGATACAAAACCGACTTTCACAAAGCTGAAAAATATTTTTTAACTTCTTACCTGATAGGAATGGTACTTCAAACAGGCTCCTATGTCATAGTGTTTCCATTGTTTATTGCTGTGACAATAGCTGAATTTAAAAACAGTAAAAATATGATGGATACTTTGAAAGTGCTCATGGCTATATTTTCCATATACTTTATAGAAGTCATGCTCAAAGCCCTTAACGGGGCTTATTTTTACTGGAAAAGCAGTTCCTATATAATAAATTATGCAATGGTGTATGCAGTAGTACTTGCAGGTGTGTTTTTAATATCCCTACTCAAGAATACTGTTTTTAAGGGCAGAAACAGATGCACGAAAGATTCACTCTGGAGAACAAGGCTCAGATTGATATTTGCTCTGAGCATACCCATAATGGTGAGTATAAGGCTCATATACCCCTATGTGAATTCCAGAAGTTACGGCGGCTTTTCCTTTGTAATAGACTGGTATATACCCATTGTGATACCTCTCTTTTCAATTGTGCTCATACTGTTCATAATATACAACTATGAAAAGAGCATAGGCATACAGCTGGAATTAAAAAGGGAAGCTGAAGAAAGGCATCGTCTGGAGGAATATGCCTCTGTAGTGGAAGAAATGTACGGACAGACGAGAAAGTTCAAGCACGACTATAAAAATATGCTCCTGCCCCTTAAAGGGTATATAGACAGTGGAGATACAAAAGGAATTAAGAAATTTTTTTATGAAAATGTTATGCATATGGATGACCATATAAATTGGAGCAGTACGAATATAGACAAACTTAGGTATATCAGGATTTCAGCTTTGAAGGCCCTTATATCCGCCAAACTCATAGAGGCACTTTCAAAAAATATAGAGGTGAAAGTAGAGATAGTGGAGGACATATCCAGGGCTGACATGAATATAATGGATTTGTGCAGGATAGCTGGAATACTTATGGACAATGCCCTTGAAGGCGCAGGGAAATGTGACACGCCCCGGATGTATTTTTGTGCTTTCAACAGAGGGTCTTATGTGGTTTTGGTTTTTAAAAACAATTTCAAAGGTGAAAGGCCTGTGATCCATAAAATATGGGAGAAAGGTTTTTCTACTAAAGGAGAGGACAGAGGCCTGGGGCTTTACACGGCAAAGAACATAATAGAGAAAAAATACAACAATGTTTTTATGAATACAAGTGCTGAAGACAGTGAATTTATTCAGGAATTATGGATTAAGGACACAACTTCACCAATGTAAAATTTTTATTCATTGCCGTAATAATCAGTATGTTTTTATGAATCCACAGCGGCTGATTTGGAAATATAGATAAAATTGAATATGATATCTGTTAATATTTAAACCGGTAGCTCAAGGTTATTGATATCTTGAAAGTTTCCGGCTTTATTTTTTAAATCAGGAGGGAAAAGCATGGAGCCTATTTTGGAAGTTAGAAATTTGAACAAATGCTATAAAAACAAACAGGTACTTAAAAATATCAGCATGAAAGTATTTAAAGGCGATATATACGGATTTATAGGTCCCAATGGTGCTGGAAAAACCACCACTATAAAAAGCATACTGGGGCTTGTAAGGCCCTCCAGCGGTAAAATTTATATTGAGGGAAGAGATATTGTCAAAGATAAATATAAAAACCCGGGGGATATAGGTGCAATGATAGATTATCCAAGCTTTTACAACAATCTGTCCGCCTTCAGAAATTTGAAATTGTATGCCAATGTACTGGATATAAAAGAGGATAGGATAATGGAAGTCTTAAATATGGTACATCTTCAGGAATACAAGGACAGAAAGGTTTCAAATTATTCCATGGGGATGAGGCAGAGGCTTGCGGTAGCCAGGGCATTTCTATCCAATCCTGAAATTGTGATATTGGATGAACCCACCAATGGTCTGGACCCGGAAGGTGTGAGGGATATGAGAAATCTGATAAAAAAGCTTTCAGAAGACGAGAAGGTTACTTTTATATACTGTTCTCATATTTTAAATGAAGTGCAGAACCTGTGCAGCAGGGTGGCAGTCATAAATAAAGGCTCAATTCTGACAGAAGGATCTGTGGATGAACTTTTAAACACTGACGTGGAAAGGTACAGCATATTTACAGGTGAAGCAGAAAAATTGAAAAAGGTGTTAAAGGACTATTGCCTGAAAATGCATGATATTGAAGGTGGAATTTCCATAGAAATAAACAGGGGGGATTTCAAACTGATAAATAAAGTTATGGCAGAAAAAAATGTGGAGATAGACGACATTGTCAAAAAAAGCACTTCTCTTGAAGAATATTTTATGGAGGAGGTTGGATACTGTGAGAATGATAAAAAATGAGCTTGTAAAGTTCTTTGTTCCTTCCAGAATATTTATCTATGGAGGAACAATACTTCTATTTATATTTGTTGATAATATCGTATTTGGAGATAATTCTGCAAAGGGTATGATTTACCGCAATTTTTTGAAATCCAACATGGAAACTCAGATCTTTGCCATACCTATAATTCTGGCATCTGTAGTTTCAGATATATTTACCCGGGACTACAGAAGCGGCTGCATGAAATTTTTTATGATCTACAAGAACAGAGAAGAGGTGTTTGCAGCAAAGGCGGCAGCACTTGTTTTTATAACGGAAACCATGCTCCTTCTTGTTTTGGAGTTTTGACAATCATTTATTTGTGCAGAAATGGCGGGCAGGTTTATGGCTGGAAAGCGGAGCTTTTGAAGGAAGTAGCTTTATTTACTGCAGCCCTGGTACCTGTGCTTCTCATATATGTCATGATCTGCATACTGTTTAAAAACAGCGGAATAATATGTGTACTGGTGTTTCTGCTTCTTATAATGTCGGATTTTATTCCAAAGGTCATGGGGGATATAACTCCCAGGAGATTTCTGTGGGGGTGGGTTTTAAATAATAGTTATCACAGCTTCGATATTGTGCTGTTTCTGGCATATTCAATTTTTTTCGCCCTCATTGATATAAGGCTTTTTGTAAGAAAGGAGATTTTATGTTGACCTGGAAATTTCTGAAAAACGAGATTGTAAAGATTTTGTATTCCAAAAAGACCTGCATACTGCTGATATTTGTGCTGTTTATGATTGGAGCCATATGTTACATGATGCACCTTGATAAACTGAATATAATAAACGGGGTGCCTAAAACGAGAAGATACAGTACACAGCTTAGAATGGAGATATTGAATATGAATAGTATTGTATTTTTGAAGCTGTTCAGCACGGAATTTGTGTTCAGAACAGTGGTACCCTATTTTGTATTTTTTATGGTGGTGGTTTCGGTGGAAATTTTCGGTGAAGATTTCTTCAGCGGAAATATGAAATATTTTATAAGATTATCCGGGGAAAAAGGACAGCTTTTTAAAGCCAAAGTACTGGCTGTGATCTTTTATTCATTTTCAGTAGTGGCAGTGACTTTCCTGCTTGGTTTTGCTATAAGCTCCCTGGTATTTGCAGTGAGCTTTTACGGTTTTTTCAGGATTATGTTAATCTATCTGTCGGCAGCTGTGCCTGTGGCTTCTTTCGGCCTTATAATAGGACTTATGTCCATGTTTATAAGAAATAAGAATGTGAGCATAACAATCGGCATTGTACTTTCCATATTTCTGACTGTTTCGGACAGGCTTACGATTACAAGCAGTTTTTCACCCATAGGTGTGCTGGGACTTATGGAGAAGTTGAGAGCGGATAATGTATCTTTGATTTCCCTGCTCATGGCAGATGCAACTTCCGCAGTTTACTTTGGAGCAGCTTATCTTGCAGGCAGAAAAATTTTTAAAATGAAAGAATTTAACTGCTGACCTTATAGAATCCTTATAATTGTCTGCTATCATCTTTGTACAGGAAAGGATGATTGAAATGGATGATTTGATTTTAAAGACTAAAGATCTCTGTAAAGCCTTCAAAGGAGAATATGCGGTGAAGAACATATCCCTCAAGATAAAGAAAAATTCCATCTATGGACTTCTGGGACCCAATGGGGCTGGGAAATCCACCACACTGAAAATGCTGACAGGTATGCTTCGCCCCACAAGCGGGAAGATCTTATTCGAAAACAAGCCCTGGAGCAGGGACAATTTGAAGGATATAGGAGCCCTTATTGAATCCCCGCCTCTTTATGGAAACCTTACTGCAAGGGAAAATCTCAAGGTGAGAACTACTGTTTTGGGTTTGGCGGAAAGCAGAATTGATGGAGTGCTGGACATAGTTGATCTTAAAAATACAGGGAAAAAGAGGGCACATCAGTTTTCAATGGGTATGAAGCAGCGCCTTGGTATAGCTCTGGCCCTTATAAACAAACCCAGGCTTTTAATTTTGGACGAGCCCACTAATGGACTTGATCCTTTTGGAATACAGCAGTTGAGAGAACTTATAAGATCATTTCCAAAGCAGGGCATAACAGTTATACTGTCAAGTCATATATTGAGTGAAGTAGAACAGGTGGCCCAGGAAATAGGAATTATTTCAGGTGGAGTTTTGGGATATCAGGGAGACATGAAAGCAGGAGAGGATCTGGAAAAACTTTTTGTGGAAGTTGCAGGAAAATACAGAAGGGAGGGCGAATAGCATGGCAGCATATTTTAAGTCCGAGGCTTTGAAGGCAAGACATAGTTTTTCAAAAAAACTTGTTTTCCTGGCACCTGCTTTTACCATAGTAGCGGTACTTTTTCTCTCTAGAGCCTATTTCCATCAGAATGTCTATAACTGGTGGTATGTAATGATACTTCCGGGAATGATATCCGTAGTGTGTACCCTTGTGGCAGGACAGGACGGTAAAATGAAAAATATGGCGGTGATGTCACTGCCGGTGGATCTTAAAAAAGTGTGGATGTCCAAGATACTTTTGTGCATGCTTATTGTGGTGGAAGCTTCAGCTGTTATTCTGGCCGGTGCTGTAGTAATCGGGAACCTCCTGGGCGTAGGTATTTTCAAATTGCCTCTTTTAAACCAGTTTGAAGGAATTTCAGTGCTCGTACTCACCTTTTTGTGGCAGATCCCCCTTTGCCTTTTTCTTGGAAGCAAAATGGGAATCTTTCCTACAATTATTATAAATATGACAGCTTATATGGTGCTCGGGATATTGTGTGCAGTGAAGGGTTTGTTCTGGATGGTACCCTATGCCATTCCCGCAAGACTCATGTGTCCCATTTTAAAAGTTCTTCCAAATGGCCTGCCGGCTGCACCGGGAAATCAGACCTTCAGGCCGGAGCTTCTTTCAAAAGGTGTCATCCTGCCTGGAATTGCAATTACACTGGTTTTGCTTTTAGTACTTGTATTTGTAACTTCAAAGTGGTATGAAAGACAGGAGGCAAGATAGATGGTTCAGTTCTTTAGGCTTGTCAGGGCAGATTTCCAGAAAATAAAGAGGAGCTCTCTTTTATGGATTCATATTCTTGTACCGATTTTTATAGCAGCGGCATTTGTTGCCTACTATTCATTTTCTACTGTAAAAGAAGTTCCAAAGATATCCGGATATTTCGAAGTATTGTCCATAGGATTTCCCCTCATAATTGGAATAGTGACTAGTAATGCACTTGAGCAGGAGGAAGATGCGGGGAATTTTCAGCAGCTTTTGACGGCAGAGTGCAGAACGGCTGGATTTTTAAGCAAAATAGTAATGCTCTTTTTGCTGGAATTATTTTCCTTGTTCATTGCATCAGGTCTTTTTACAGCTGGAATGAAGTTTTTAAATGGTGACAATCTAATTACTGCAGCAATTTATGGGAAAATTGTTTTACTGCTTTTTTCGAGCATGATATTTTTATACTTTCTCCATGTACTCTGCAGTCTGAAATTCGGCAGCGGGGCGTCCATAGGTCTTGGAATCGGTGAGAGTTTGATTTCGGCTCTAATGCTCACGGGTCTTGGAGATAAGATATGGAAGTGGATTCCCTGTGCCTTTGGGGTGAGATTTTCCGATTATTATATTGCCTTAAATGCAAATACTACAAACAGGGCTTATATTATGGGGGATTTTAAAAGTGGAATTTGTACCTGTACTGTAATGACAACTGTTATAATTATAATAAGTGTGGTTTTCTTTTACTCTTTTGAGGGAAGAAGCGGAGATTGAGCAGATGAGGTGATAAAATGGCTAAGATACTGGCAATTGACGATGAAGAGGGGATTCTTGAAATTATAAAAACTGCGCTTTCCAGAGAAGGGCATGAAGTTACTGCTGTCAGCAATTTTTCAGATTTTACGGTGGAAAGATGTAGAGATTATGATCTGATACTTCTGGATATAATGATGCCGGATATGGACGGGTTTACACTCTGCAGGAAAATCCGGGATCTGGTGGATTGTCCTATTATATTTTTGACGGCAAAGACTTCTGAAAGTGACATTATAAAAGGGCTTGGACTGGGTGGAGATGATTATATCACAAAACCCTTTGGAATTGGGGAGCTGAGATCCCGTGTGGCGGCCCATCTCAGACGGGATCTCAGGGAAAAGAGCAACAGTTTTGCCCTGGGAAGTGTTAAATTTAAAATGTCTGCAAAAGAAGTATATGTCAAAGACAAACTGGTTCCTTTGACAAAGGGAGAATATGAAATCAGTGAATTTTTAGCACTAAACCACGGCCAGGTGTTTTCCAGAGAAAAGATATATGAGTCCGTATTTGGATTTGACAGGGAAAGCGACAGCTCTGCCATAGTGGAGCATGTAAAAAATATAAGGTCAAAATTTGACAAGGTGAATTGCAATCCAATAAAGACAGTCTGGGGGATTGGCTACAAATGGATTTAAAGAACAGTAAGAGTTTTAGAAGTTTATTTTTGAAATATATTATATATTTTATTTTCAGCACTTTTATACTTTTTCTATTTATCTTCTTTGGATTTGATTTTATGCTTAAAGCAAAGATTGTGTTTCCTGCCAATTATTTTGAAAAGAAAATCCAGCAAAATGGGAATGAGATTGCAAGGGTGGAAAAAGTAACCGAAGCTCTGGTGCCTGAAGGCTGTCAGTATGGTGTTTACAGCAGGCAGGGTAAAATTCTCTATGGGAATTTTAAAGTCAGAGAATTTCAGGAGGTATGGAGGGATTTTAAAAACAATAAAGTGACTTCAGGGAGAAATCGCTATTACAAGTTTTTTTACAGAAGTAATGAAATCTGTATTGTCAGGTATCCGCTGAGAGCGCAGTTTACAAATCTATTTCTCAGGAAATATTTTCCTAATATCGAAAATCTATTATATATTCTTGCATTCTTAATTTTTATAATGGAGGTACTTTTACTTTCTGCAAGATTTGGAAGATATTTTTCAAAAGAGATGGATATATTGATGAAAATTACAGAAAGGATAAAACAGCGGAATCTTGATTTTAGTCCCCGGCATTCAAGAATCCATGAAATTGATAGAGTTATAAACTCTTTAGATGAGATGAAAAGGGCATTGAAGGATTCACTGGAAAAACAGTGGAATATGGAAAGCACAAGGAAAAATCAAATTTCTTCACTGGCCCATGACATAAAGACACCACTTACCATTATAAGGGGAAATGCAGAACTTATGAAAGAGAGCTGCAGTGATTCCGATGTTATGAAGTATAATCAACATATCCTTAAAAGTGCCGGTGAAATTGAGCGTTATCTGGAACTGCTTATAAATATGATAAAATCGGAAAGCAGTATTGATTTTAATCCAGTCAAAATAAATATGAAAACATTTTTCAGAAAGTTAGAAGCCCAGGGAAAGGTTATTTCGGAGAGAAAAAATATTCAGTTTGTGGGCAGCAAGGAGGGAAATGTACCGGAATTCTTTTATGGAGATGAAGAGTTGTTGTACAGGGCTCTTATAAATGTTATATCAAATGCGGTTGAATATTCCCCTGAAGGTGGGAAAATTAATTTCAAGTTGGAGGAAAATGATAATAGAATAAAATTCGCAGTTGAAGACAGTGGAAGAGGATTTTCCAAAGAGGAACTTCAGCTGGCCGTGGAACAATTTTACAGGGGTGACAGCGGCAGAACTTCAAGAACCCATTATGGCATGGGCCTTTTTATTGTAAAGTCCTTTATAAAACTTCATGGTGGCTGTATAAAATTGCTGAATTCTGAGATTACAGGGGGAGCTCTTGTAATACTTGAAATACCACTTGATGTCATTGATAATGAAGAAACACCAGAGTAAAATTTTACTCTGGTGAAATTTTAAAATCACAGTTTTTTGTCATCTATTAAATTGAACCAGCCATTTATAGAGCTCATGATTGAATCTATACATCCATTTTCAAAAGGAGATCTGAGATTAGCCAGTTTTACCAGTTCCAAAAAGGACTTTGTACCTCCAACTTTGCATATATTTATATAATCATTCCAGGCGTACTTTCTGTTGTCCATGGCTTTCTTCCAGAATTGAAGAGCACATATCTGTGCAAGGGTGTAATCTATATAGTAAAAAGGCACATTGAATATGTGGGACTGCTGGAACCACCAGCCGCCTCTTTCAAGAAAATCACATCCGGTATAATTTTTATGGGGAAGATATTTCTTTTCTATACTCCTCCAGGCTTTTTTTCTGTCTTCGGGGGATGCCTCCGGGTTCTCGTACACATAGTGCTGGAATTCGTCTACCGTAACACCATAGGGAATAAACTTTACAGCACTTTCAAGGTGGGCAAATCTGTACTTATCCGCATCTTCTTTAAAGAACAGTTTCATCCAGGGCCAGGTAAAAAACTCCATACTCATGGAGTGTATTTCGCAGCTCTCATAAGTTGGGAAAATACATTCGGGAATATCAATCCATCGTGACATATAAGTCTGAAAGGCATGCCCTGCCTCATGGGTTAAAACATCTACGTCTCCTGAAGTGCCATTGAAATTTGAAAATATAAAGGGTGCCTTGTAATCTGGTATATAGGTACAGTATCCGCCGCCAGCCTTACCTTCTTTAGTTACAAGATCCAAAAGATCTTCTTCCAGCATGAAATTGAAAAATTCACCGGTTTCCTCGGATAATTCAGAGTACATTTTACGGGCATTTTCAACTATACATTCCGAACTTCCTTTAGGTTTGGCATTCCCTGTGATAAATTCAAAACTTTCATCATAATAAGTAAGCTTGTCAAGGCCAAGTCTTTCTCTCTGCTTTTCATATAGCTTTGAAGCTGCAGGTACAAGGTATTTTCCCACCTGTTTTCTAAAATTGGCCACCATCTTTGGGTTATAGTCACTTCTTTTCATTCTTATATAACCTAGCTCCACAAAATTTTTGAACCCTAGTTTTTTGGCAATGCTATCTCTGACCTTTACCAGATCATCGTATATTTTGTCAATTTCACCTTCATGATCGGCAAAAAATTTGTATTTGGCATTTGAAGCATTTTTCCTCACATCTCTGTCTCTGCTCTGCATGAAAGGTGTCAACCCGGAAAGATTTCTGGTCTCGCCCATAAAGGGAATCCTTGCAGAAGCCAACAGTTTTGTGTACTGTGAAGACAGTGTGTTTTCAAGCTGCAGATCTTTTATTATTTTAGGTGAAAAAGCTTTCAGGGAAAATTCCGCTAAAGTGAAAAATTGTTTGCCGAATTTTTCTTCCAATTCTTTTCTAAATTTTGAATGAACCAGCTCTTTATAGAAGGTAAAATCAAGTTCATCGTATAATGGTGAGTATTTATCCCAGTAGATTTGTTCTTTATCATAGTACTTATCCTCTGTATTTATACTGTGCCTTATTTCAGCAAGAGTTCCCATGGTCTGTAGGTAATTTCTAATGTGATTTATGTTGTTTATACAATCCAATTGTTTTTGAAAGCTTTGAGAAGTATTTAACTCATTTACCAGGGTATTAACTGATTTTTTAACTTTTTCATAATTAGGTCTTTCATATTTAAAATTATTGAATTTCATCTATTAAACCTCCAGTGAAATTTGGTCTTACTAATATTATAATTATAATATAGAAAATGGATTTTCAAAATAGGTATGTGCATCCATAAGGAATAGAAATTTATGATAAAGAGTATATTGATTTATTTTTGTCTCATTGCTATTATTATTTTTGTAACTACTTAAAATTAATTTTATTTATTTTGAAAAAGTAATGATATTATTTAATAATAAATTCAAATTAAATTTTTTGGCTTTGTAAGAAAGAGGTGATATTTTAAACTTGATAAGTGAAAGCGATATGGAAAAAGTAAGAAGTGAAAATGAGAAAAGAAAAGTAAAATTACCTGATGGAACCTTGGTAGCTGCATTAGGTCAAGGAACTTGGTATTTGGGAGAAAATACTTCAAGTGAGGTACGTGAGATAAAGACTCTAAAACTTGGAATAGAACTTGGCATGACACTTATAGATGCCGCAGAGATGTATGGTAATGGTGGATCTGAAAGATTGGTAGGTAAAGCCATAAGTGGAATTAGGGATAAAGTATTCTTGGTGTCAAAAGTATGTCCCCATAATGCAGGATTTAAAAATATATTTACTTCATGTGAAAATAGCCTAAGCAGACTTGATACGGATTATCTGGATTTGTATCTGCTCCATTGGAGAGGAAGCATATCCTTTGAAGAAACTATAGAGTGTATGGAAAGTCTCAAAAGACAAGGAAAAATTTTAAGGTGGGGTGTATCAAACCTTGATACACAGGACATGGAAGAAATAGTAAGTTATAAAAATGGTAAAAATTGTATGGCAAATCAGGTATTGTATCATCTAGGTTCACGTGGTATTGAATTTGATTTATTGCCGTGGCAGAGAAAGCATAATATGCCTATTATGGCATATTGTCCAATAGCCAAGGGTGGAAGATTGAGGAGACGATTATTAGAAGATAAAACTGTGAATGAAATAGCAATCAAATATAGTGCAAATCCCTTACAGATACTTCTGGCATGGTCTATAAGAACAAAGGATGTAGTTGCAATTCCAAAGGCTTCTTGTGAAGAACATGTAATAGAAAATGCAAAAGCAGGTTCTATTATGCTGTCAAAAAGTGATCTGGCTAGACTTGATAAAATATTTCCAAAGCCAGATAGAAAAATGAGCCTTGATATATTGTAAATTTTATTTAACTATTAAAAATATGTATGGAGAGAATATGAATATTACAATAATTTCTGTGGGTAAACTGAAGGAGAAATATTTAAAAGACGCAGTTGAAGAGTATTCAAAAAGGCTTTCAAGGTACTGTAAACTGAATATAATTGAAGTTATGGATGAAAAAACTCCAGAGAAAGCTTCAGAAAAAGAAGAGAACATAATAAGAGAAAAAGAAGGCAAAAGGATATTAAAATATTTAAATGGAAGTAGTTATGTAATAGCTCTTGATCTAAAAGGGACCATGATGTCATCTTTAGAGTTTGCCCATAAGTTCAAACAGCTGACTTTAACAGGAAGGAGCAGTATAATTTTTATAATTGGAGGTTCTATTGGTATTTCCAGGGAAATTTTAAATAAAACTGATTATAAATTATGCTTTTCCAAGATGACTTTCCCACATCAATTGTTTAGAGTAATGCTTTTGGAACAAATTTACAGATTGTTTAAAATACAGAGAGGTGAACCTTACCACAAATGACGTAGCTTTTTTGTGTAATGGGTTGATATGAGCGAAATTAAGAAGCTATACTAAAGATAATGCTTAATAAAAATTTTATGAAAATATGATTTTAAATTGTAAAATGTGTTATAATATAAATACAAAGAGAGAAAATAAAAACAGGATGCTGAGAACATCCTGTAGTATACAATCTAGTTGCTTAGGCAACTGGCGTCACTATTAATTTGTAATAAAAAATAGTAACCATCCATTGCAGAGGGGGCTACTATTTTTTTATTTGTTTAATAAGTAATACTATAAATGTTAACAGTGAAATGAGGAATAATCCTGCTTCAAAAAGTAACATTAAGATGTCATTGCTCATTGTATCACCTCCCTTCAAGAGGGATGAGTGATACCAGTAGCCCACACGCAACATATTCAATTGTACTAGTAAATTATAGCATGTCTGGTATTTTAATTCTATAGAATTAATAATAATGTGAGAATTTAGAAAGGAATGTTTATGAAGAAAAAATGGCTCGCAATAGTTGGCAGTCCACGAAGAGAAAAAAATACAGACTTAATAGTAGATTATGTAATTGATGGTTTAAAACAGAAAAGTATTAAAGTAGATAAATTTTTCTTAAGAAGTAATAATATTTCAACTAAGAAAGCAATAGTCGTTGGCGTTTGTGCAGGAAACACCAATGATTCTACGGGATATGCAATAGAGGGAATAGTTAAACCTCTTCCTGAATTAGGAATTAAAATTGTTGATGTAATAGAGTATTATAATACTAAGAGAATACCTGTTGTTGATAATGATGATATTAGGCAGCGAATAATTCGACGAATAAAAAACAGCATAAATTTTTAATGCTGTTTATAATATTAACTTACATATTTTTGGCGAATATGTTTTGAAAAAGTGTAGAAGGTGTGTAATGTGAACAATAAACGGTATGAGACCAGATTAAGTAAATTTATTTCACTTGTACTGAGACATAAACCACAGGCAATAGGCAAGCAAATAGACAGAAATGGATATATGTCTGTGAAAGAATTGCTAGATGGATTGAATAACCATGGATATAAAATTGATATGGCATTACTGGAAAAAATAGTAGCAAGTGATGAAAAGCAAAGATATTCCTTTGATAATGAAATGGTGAAAATAAGAGCAAATCAAGGACATTCGATAAAAGTAGATCTCGGGCTGAAGGAAATTGTGCCGCCTGATGTATTATATCACGGTACAGGAAGAAAATATCTTCCAGGCATACTGTCTCTAGGATTAATTAGAAAATCCAGACAGTATGTGCATTTGTCAAAAGACTATTCTACGGCTGTGAAGGTTGGAAAGAGGCATGGGGATCCCTTTGTTTTAATTGTAGCAGCAGGACGAATGTCGGAAGATGGATTTAAATTCTATCTATCTAAGAATGGCATTTGGCTTACTGGTAATGTCCCGGTTAAATACATCAAGCCGAAATATCAACTATAGTGTTATACTTATAATTGTACCTTCACCCAGAGTACTTTCTATATTTATACTTCCACCCTGTGCATCTATTATCTGCTTGGATATTGCCATGCCAAGGCCTGAACCTTCGATGGAAGAACTGGTATTTGTACCTCTGTAGTATCTTTCAAAAACATAGTCCAGATCCTTTTCAGGTATACCTCTGCCATTATCTTTTATTGTAATATGGATTTTATCCTTCTTGTAAATTGAAATGTCAATCTGCACGGTGTCTGTGTTGTGAATTATGGCATTTAAAATTAAATTGCTCAGTGCCCTTCTTAAAAGTTTTTTATCTACGAAAGCTTTTGTATTTTCATCTTCAGGGTAAAAATTTACATTTTTATTGGAGTAAAGGGGATTGTTTAAAATTTCTATGATTGTATTTTGTAAAAGCAGAGTCATGTTCGTCTCTTCCTTTTTTAAAGGTACAGCTTTGTTTTTTAATTTGTAGGTTAAGTTTAAATCCTGAATTAGTGACTGTATATAGGAGGATTTGTTGTATATTATCTCCGAGTACTGGTGAATTTCTTCTTTAGAAAAAGTGTACTCAGGATCTTTCATTATTTCAGCATAGCCCTTTATGGAGGACAGGGGGGTTTTAAGGTCGTGGGATATGGAGGAGATCCAGGTAGACCTTGTATTATCCAGTTCTTCTCTTTTTTTTCTGTTTTCCTTGAGAGTTTTGCCAAGATTGTTTAAGTTTGAAAAAACGCCTTTATAGACACCTTTTTCTTTGTAATTTGTTTCATAATTACCTCTTGAAAGTTCATCTATGCCGTTGATTATGTTTTGGAGTGGTTTTGCCATCCTTTTTCCAAATACAAAATAGGACAGGATTATTGCTACCAGTATATCCATGATTATCAGCAGCAGAACTCCATTCCAGAAAAAACTTCTTAGTGAAGAGGGATTGAAGACAAGGGTGTGTTTTGCCACTTTGTTTAGAGGGAAACCTATTATATAGGAAAAGTTCCTGTCACCATGTTTCTTTTCACCTATAAATATTGAAGAATTGGCTATGTCGTATTTGTAGATATGGGCAAATTTTATGGGAATATATTTAACGGGAACTGTAGAGGGTTTTTTAAAAGAATACACTTCCCTGAAATTTTCATCTATTATTTGAATCCAGACACTGTTTTCTTGAATTTGTCTTATACCTTCTTCTTTTACAAAGGGTATTCCATTTTTAAAGGCCACATATTTGGAGAAATTCAATGTGAATTTTTCCGGGGTGGGGGCGGTAAAGTTCCCCTTGGTATACAGAATTACCTGATTCCAGAAAAGTAGATTTATAAATAATTCAATTATGACTATGAATATCAGTGTTACAAGAAATCTTGTAGTAATATTCCAATTGGTTTTGATTTTATTTCTGATTTTCATATGCAGCTACCTCTTCAATAGATTTTCAGCTTATAACCCAGTCCCTTGGCTGTAATTATGTATTTTGGACTGGAAGGATCGTCTTCTAATTTTTGCCTCAATTTTCTTATATGAACCATAATTGTATTGTCATATCCCTCATAGCTGTCTTTCCAGACCTCATTGCATATCATCTGTTTGGTCAGAATTTGATTGGCATTTTGGGCCATGTAACATAACAGATGATATTCCTTGGGAGTAAGTGTTATATTTTTATCCGATTTTGACACTTCGCCTTTTGCAAGGTCAATTGTTATGTCTCCAAAGCTTAGCTTCTTCTTTTTTATTGACATTTCATTTTTAATATATATATTTCTCCGCAAATGTGCCTTGATTCTGAAGGCCACCTCCTTTGGACTGAAAGGTTTGGTTACATAATCGTCAGCACCCAAGCCCAGGGCAAGTATTTTATCTACATCTTCAGATTTTGCAGACAAGAAGATAATCGGCACAAAAGAAAAATTCCTTATATTTCTGCACACTTCAAATCCGTCCATATCTGGCATCATTATGTCTAGGACTACTATATCAGGTTTTTCATTTCTGCAGATTTTTATGCCCTCTGAGCCGTTATTACCTTTGAATATTCTCCTGAACCCTTCTTTTCTGAGAACTGTTTCCATAAGCTTTAAAAGTTCAATTTCATCATCTATTAAAAGTATCTTTCTATCTAAAATTTGATCCTGCATTTTTACCTCCAATGGTTAAAAATATGTATATTTTAATTATAGCATCATATTTGGGCGGTTCTTATTTATATAATTAAATTTAAGGTTCCCATAAGGTTGCGGTAAATAGGATTTAAGATTAAAGATCTAGTATATTCTCATATACTGGTTCAAGGAGGAAAATTGTATGGAGGAAAATATAGTAGAAACTATAAATTTAGCAAAGAGTTTTAAAAACTTCAAGGCAGTAAAGGGAGTAAATCTATCCGTGAGAAAGGGGAGAGTATATGGATTCCTTGGTCCCAACGGGGCAGGAAAATCCACAACTATAAGGATGCTTCTAGGACTTATAAAGCCTACAGGTGGACAAGTTTCTGTGTTTGGCAAAGATCTTCAGAAAAACAGGATGGATATTCTGAAGAGAGTTGGATCCCTAGTAGAAGCACCATCTTATTACGGAAATCTGACGGCTTATGAAAATCTGCAGGTATCTGCAGAACTTCTGGAACTTGACTATAAATATATTGATGAAGTTTTGGAAGTTGTGAAACTAACGGAGTGGAAAAATAGACAAGCTAGTAAATTTTCACTCGGCATGAAACAGAGACTTGGAATTGCCCAGGCCCTCATATCAAAACCGGAACTTCTTATATTGGATGAACCCACCAATGGACTTGATCCCTCTGGAATCCATGAGATAAGGGGGCTTATTAAAAATCTTCCCAAGCTCTACAATATGACGGTAATTATATCCAGTCATAACCTGAGCGAAATTGAACTTGTGGCAGATGATATTGGAATTATAAATAGAGGGAATATGCTGTTTCAGGGGACTCTTGAAGAGCTTCATTCAAAAAGCAAGGGTCAGATCTGTATAGGGGCCAGAGATTCCAGAAAGCTTCAGAATATGTTGAACAGCTGCGGATATGAGTATAGGATAGAGGGCAGAGACGTTTTATTAAATCCACGTGGAGAGGAGCCGGAGAAGATTTTAAGACAGCTGGTATTAAAGGACAATAAAGTATTTAAATTTGTGGAAATGCAAAAATCCCTTGAAGAAATATTTCTTGATCTTACTGAAGGGGGAGAAAACCTATGACATTTACTTCGATTTTGAAATCCGAGGTTATGAAATACAAAAGGTCAATACTCTTGAAGGGTGTATTTTTCATCCCGGTTCTCTCCTTTATACTTTTAACTGCGGATTTACACGTGAGATATAGTTTTTTAATGGCAAAGGAGCATATAAAATCTCTGTATGATTTTGGAATTTATGACAGAATAGGAACACTTATTTATGAGAGTCATGCCGCTACCTTGTGGTTTATTTTGCTGAATTTATCCGTTGTTGTAGTGGCAGTAATTGTAAATTACATGGAATACAGTGAAAAAACCTGGAAACAGATAATATCAAGGCCGGTTGAAAGAAGTAAAGTTTATTTGTCAAAGTGGATTGTAGTACTTGCAGCTGCATTTACCCTGGTGATTTTAAATGGCATATTTCTAATAATTATAAAAAACTTGTTCCATATTGATGGCAGTTACAGATTGATTTTCAATTATATAGGATTCGAATTGTGTGCAATTTTGGGAGTGGTGGGTTTCCAGCAGTTTATAAGCTGTTACATGGAGAACTCGCTGGCAGCTGCAGCTATAGGTTTTGCAGGAAGCATAGGGTCCTATATGCTTGCACAGAGTAAATTTCTTTCCTATGTGGTTCCCTATGCCAATGTATTGCTGGCGATGCCTACGGGAGATAAAAGCGACGCCCAGAGAGCAGCATTTTTTGGGATAGCTTCAGGGATACTATGGCTTGTGATAGGAATTTTGGAATTCAATAAAAGGGATATAAAATAGGTGGTGAATAGTATGAAAAGTATATATAAAGTTGAATTACTGAAATTGAAACACTCCAAAATATTGAATATAGTTATGTTTGTTCCCTTGTTTTTTGTTATACTGGGTTTTACAAATTTCCTGAGATATAGAGATCTTTTTACCTTGAAAGGACAAAATGTATGGAATCAGGTGTATACCCAGAGTTCAATTTTCTATGGATTGTTTATTGTGGCACTGTTTATTACCATAGTGACGGCTGTCATGGTGAGAATAGAAAATAGTGAAGAGAATTTTAAGTGGATGCTGACATTGCCCGTAGAAAGAGAACAGCTTTATAGGGCAAAACTTCTTGTTACCTGCGGCATAGTATTTTTAAATCTTGTGCTGTTTATGATCCTTACAATTTTAGCCGGCCTGATTATAGCGCCGAAGAATCAGAGTATGCCCCAAGAGTTAATATATGCTCCGTTACTTTGCATTATAGCTTCACTGCCTGTTATAGCAGTTCAATATTATCTGAGTATGAAATGCAATAATATTGCTGTGCCATTAGGTGTTGGGCTGGTATTTTCTCTGCCTGCAGTTTTAATTGACAACACCAGGTACTGGATGTTTTTCCCTTGGGATTATCCAGGCAGGGTATTGGTAGGTGCAACAAATGCAAGCTTCAATTTCCCACCCTATATGTATGCGGTATCTGTTGTTTTGTTTATAGTATTTACGCTCATTGGTGCACATGAATTTAAAAGCAGGGATATATAGTTTGAGTGCTTATCCGAAGCTAAGGATCATTTGATCTTGACAGCTGTGTATATGATGTATACAATTGTTAATATGGATAAAAAATTTTATGCGGATAAATTACCTAGAAAATTATTGGATGTCATAAACCATTTTAATGAAACTGATAAAAAGTCTAGAAATTTTGGTACGGATACGGTGCTTCACCTTTCAGAAATCCATCTTGTTGAGTTCATAGGCGACAATGAAAAACTTTCCGTGTCCGAAATAGCAAGGAGAAACAATATTACAAAAGGTGCGGTTTCTCAAACGCTGATAAGATTGGAGGGTAAAAAATTAATTGTAAAGGCATTGAATCCGGAAAATAAATCCCAGGCCATTGTTTTATTGACTAAAAAGGGATGGACGGCTTACTGTGAACACAAAAAATATCATGAAAACATCAGCAGAGTTATTTTGTCCTGCGTACAGGATAAATCCGATAAGGAAATGGAAGCTATCTATAGTTTTTTAGAGCAGCTGGAGAAACTTCTTTGAAGGAAGTTCTCCATACCCATAGTGTATAGTACATATACGCTATAGAATAATTTTTTATCCAAAGTCCGATACATCTTATATGTAGTTCAAAGTTCAGATATTAAATACTGATAGGGGAGAGTTTTACAATTGAAAGATTTTAGAGAGGAAAAGAAGTTTGTTTTAAGTAAATCACTGGTTCTGCTTATGGCAGTTGCCTGCGGAGTCTGTGTTGCGAATTTGTACTATATTCAACCACTTGAATCACAGATTGCGGATACCTTTTTAGTATCACAGAGTTCTGCAGGAATAGCAGCTACAGTCACTCAGATTGGATATGCTCTTGGACTTTTATTTATAGTGCCCCTGGGAGATATGTGCGAAAGACGTTCACTTATACTGCGAATGTTGGTTTTGGTAGGTTTGTCCCTGATTATAACTGCATTTTCACAACATTATTTTGTCATGCTTTTATTCATGTTTGCAATAGGTCTTACCACTATTGTTCCGCAGATTATTGTTCCCTATGCCGCCCACCTTTCACCGGAAGGGCAGGAAGGCAGGGTTATAGGGAATGTTATGAGCGGTCTTCTTATTGGAATTTTGCTCTCGCGTACCTTTAGTGGAGTAATAGGTTCAATTTTTAATTGGAGAGTTGTGTATATTTTCGGTGCGTTTTTTATTGCCCTGCTATTTGCCTTCATTTTAGGGCTTTTTCCTAAAGATAAGCCGGCAAATGTAATTCCTTACAAGGAGCTTTTAAGGTCCATTCCAGATTTGATAAAAAATCAGGTTTCACTGAGGGAATCTGCAGTGAATGGCTTTTTTATGTTTGGTTCCTTCAGTATATTCTGGACTTCACTTATATTTTTGCTTGAGACACCAGTTTATAATATGGGTACCAGAGAAGCCGGACTATTTGGCCTCTTTGGAGTTGCCGGTGCATTGGCGGCACCACTTATTGGCAAGGCAGCTGACAGGAAAAGTCCCAGGTTTACTGTAGGGATAGGAGTAATATTTTCTACTGCTGCTTATGTATGTTTTATCCTCTTTGGATACCATATTATTGGTCTTATATTAGGTGCAGTTATTCTTGATCTTGGAAATCAGTGCGGTCAGGTATCAAATCAGGCAAGAGTACAACTTCTGGGGGACAAGGTTCGCAGCCGTAATAATACTGTATTTATGTTTTCTTATTTTATGGGAGGTGCAGCAGGCTCTTTTCTTGGTACTCTCTTCTGGCAGAATTTTGGCTGGCAGGGTGTCTGCACAATTGGACTTGTTTTTCAAGCTCTAGCTGTTATTGCCCATTTTGTAGTTTACAGAGATTAAGTGATTCTTAGTGTCTTTAGCACTTAGAATACGTTATCCTTTAGGGGAAGAACTTATCCGATGGCTGCCAGTTCTAAAACCTTCCAGTTTTATAACATGGCAGGTTAAGAACTGCTACGCCCCTGCATTGACTCTTTTAAGGTTCTTGAAAAAGATTTTTCTCATAAGCAAAATCATTGCGAACCTAAGAATCACTTTATCCAGGCGCATAGCAGTGCGTATCTCTCATTTTGAGAAAAGCAGATGTCCCAAATTTTTGATTTGGTGACAGTCGCTTTCACAGAGTGCGTGGGAGTATCGTTCGGATGAAAAAATTTATAAGTTGAGGTAAAAACTTTGTCCGTGTCCTTTGCAGGTTTTACAATATTTAAAATTCCATGGTAGAATTAATTGTACCGTGGAATTTTTATTTGAGCTTTAAAGTGAAGGAAAGGAATGAAAACATTGTCTAGGATATTATTGATAGAAGATGATAGAGATATAAGTGAAATGGTTACTGAATATTTAACCGGTGCTCTGTATGAGGTTACACAGGTCTATGATGGAGAATCTGCAGTTGGTGAATTTAGAAAACATCCTTATGACTTGGTTCTTCTGGATTTGATGATTCCAAAAATCAGCGGTATGAGAGTTATGAAAAAAATAAGAGAAAAAGATGTGACACCCATTATTATAATAACAGCCAGGGACAGTGATACGGATAAAGCAGTTGGTCTGGGTCTTGGAGCAGATGATTATCTGACAAAACCATTTTCCCTGGTCGAGCTTTCAGCGAGAATCAAGGCAAATATAAGGCGTGCCACAAAATATGTAAAAAAACAACAGGAGGACAAGAATGAGGTTATTTATGTGAAGGATCTGGAGATAAATATAGATAAACATTCTGTTATTAAAAAGGAAAAGCAGCTGGATTTAACCAATAAGGAATTTGAAATTTTAAAACTCCTTGCTTCCAATTTGGGGAGAGTTTTTTCCAAGGAACAGATTTATAATCAGGTTTGGAAAGAGCCTTATTATGGAGACGAAAATGTCATAAATGTACATATGCGGAGACTGCGCAGTAAATTATCCCAGAGTAAGAGTGATTTCCAATATATCAAGACCCTGTGGGGAATTGGATATAAAATGGAGGAATATTAAAATGACAATATTTTTAGGTTCTTTGATTTTCGTTTTTGCAGCAGCTTATATATTGGAACACAGGAAATACAGGCTTCAGTCAAGACAAATTGAGTATATATCCCATAAAATAGATTCTATTGTCAAAGACGAAACAGGTGAATCTATTTTGATTTCTACAGAAGATGAAGCTATAAGGTCCATTGCCTCCAGTATCAATGGGCTGCTGGACTACAGCAATCACAGTAAAAGAGCATATGTAAACTCCAGAATTTCCATGATGAGAATGATGTCCAATATTTCCCACGATTTAAAGACTCCCCTGACTACTTTGAAAGGGTATGCCGAGATGCTCAGGCTCAGACTGAAGGATGACAGGATGGTTATAAAAGTTGATTCACGAATTGACGAAATTCTACAGCTGATAAATAAATTTTTTGATCTTGCCAAACTGGAATCCGGAGACAAGGCACTCAATATTGCAAATGTAAATGTATGTGAAATATGCAGAGAGAATATGTTTGAATTCTATGACATACTTTCTGAAAGAAAATTTCAGGTGAACATAGATATACCAGAAAAGCCTGTTTATGCAAGGGCTGATGGGGGAGCACTGAATCGTGTCTTGAAAAATATAATTGACAATGCCGTAAGATATGGAAGTGCCGGCAAGTACATAGGTATAAAAGTAGGCAGCTGTGAAGATACAGTTTGTATTGAAATTGAGGATCACGGCAGGGGAATTCCCAAAAGTGACAGGGGAAATGTTTTTGAGAGGATGTATACGCTGGAAGATTCAAGGAGCAGGGATTATCAGGGAAGCGGATTGGGTCTTGCCATATCCAGGGAGCTTGTTGAACATATGAATGGAAGAATCGAACTGGACAGTATTCCAAATAAAAGGACGTTGTTTGACATAATACTGCCAAAGAAATGACGGCTTAAGAAAAAAGTAAGGTTTATGACAGAAAAAAGACAGCTCAGTTTGGTATAGTAGTATGCAGAAAGGGGGAGTTTACTTGGATTATACACTAAAAATAGATGGACTCACCAAGACATATGGGGGCAGGACGGTGGTGAACGGCGCCAATATGAATGTAAGAAAGGGTGAGATCTATGGATTTCTGGGTCCCAATGGTGCAGGCAAGAGCACTGTGCTCAAAATGATTCTCAACCTTGTAAAGCCGGATAAGGGTAATATAATCATTTTTGGGGAAGAAGTGAAGGAGGATAATTTTGAAATTTTAAAAAGAATAGGTTCCATTATAGAAAATCCCTATTTTTATGACAAATTGACAGGAAGGGAAAATCTTGAACTTCACTGTGAATACATGGGATATCACAATGGGGAGAGAATAGATGAAGTTTTGAATTTAGTTGACCTGTATGATGCTGATGGCAGGGCGGTTTGCAATTATTCCCTGGGAATGAAGCAGAGACTGGCCGTTGCAAGGGCCATACTTACAAAACCCGAATTCCTCATACTGGATGAACCGATCAATGGCCTGGATCCAGAAGGAATCAAGGAGATTCGTTCGCTTATAAAGGATTTGAACAGAGAATATGGAATGACAGTTCTTGTTTCAGGGCACATTCTTGCTGAAATGGAACTGATTGCAGATACAGTGGGAATTATAAAAAAAGGAAAGATTTTAAAGGAAGTGCCTCTTGAAGTGATTCACGAATACAATAAGGAATATATAGAATTGGAAGTAGACAATCTGAGCAGGACAGGATACCTGATTGAAGAAAGACTTGGAATTAAAAACTATAAAATAGTGTCTGAAAATAAAATGCGTGTATATGATTTGAGTAAAAGGCAGAGTACAATTTCAAAAATACTTGTGGAAAATGGTGTGGAATTGGAGAGCATTTATAGAAAAGAAGGTACTCTGGAGGAGTATTTTTTAAAACTGATGGAGGAGGACAGTTATGCTGCAGCTAATTAAATTGGAAATAAAAAAATATAAGTTGAAAAAGTATATCAAGGGAGTATTTGCAGCTATTTTCTGTATAATGGCCTTCTTGACCATGTCATTTGTTGATAACAAGACAAGGACACCTAATGACCTGGATACCTGGCAAAGTGCGGTACTTATGGCAAACATTTTATCCACCTATGTATTTTTGATATTTTCTTCTGCACTGACGGCAAAGATTATTATAGGAGAGTATAAAGACAGGACAATTCTGGTGATGTTTTCCTATCCTGTAGACAGAAAAAAACTTATTATTGCAAAATTGATTATAGTTGTTGTGTTTGCCGTAGTGTGTATATTAATAAGTGATATGCTGTGTATATCCTATGCAGTGATTTTGGATTCTATTATAGATGTTGTTGCAGGGAATTTTAGTTTCAGTTATATTTCAGATGCATATCTCATATTTTGGGGGTTTATTTCTGCAGGAGGATTCCTGGCACTTTTGCCTTTTGCTGTCGGAATGAGGAAAAAATCAGTTCCTTCAACAGTCCTGACGGCAGTTGTGGTGAGTGCCTTGATGCAGCCTGTACTGGGAGGTAAATATGCAACACTGCAGGGTACGGTTGTTAAATTTATTGTTGTTGCTATGGTTTCTTTTGGGGCGGCCGCTTATACCATAATGATGAAGTTAAAAGAAGATGTTAATTGAAAATTGAATAATTTGATATAATAAAAATATATTAAAGGAGAAAAGATGATACTTTTAAGTGATAAAAGAATACAACAAATAAAGTGTATTGATAACAATGAAAAAATAATGTCTTTAAGAAATAAGCATGAAAAAATTTTAATTGATGATACAAGAGGCCAAATAGAAAGTAAGTCAGATTTATTTTGTTATGCAAGAGAATCAGTTATTACTAAATTGATACAAGCTACTAACGATCTTCCACATGGATATAAATTTCTAATAAAAGAAGCATATAGACCATTATCAAGGCAGAGAAAATCCTTCGAAGAAGCATTTGAAGAATACAAAAAACAATACCCGATGAAAAATGATAGTGAAGTATATGATTTGACATGTCAATATGTAGCACCTGTTAAAGTTGCAGGACATCCAACAGGTGGAGCAATAGACATTACATTGCTTAAAGATGGAATTGAAATAGATATGGGGACAGAATTTAATGATATACCTATTGCACCTAAAAACCTTACATATTTATATTCAAACTATATAAATGATGTTGCTAAAGAAAACCGAGAGATATTAATTAGATGCATGGAGAAAACTGGATTTAAAAATTATCCAACTGAATGGTGGCACTGGTCTTATGGAGATTGTTATTGGGCATTTTTAAATAACTGCAATGCTTTATATTTACCAGTTGATGACAAGAAAATATAACATAATGCCAGATTTATTAATATCAATGATTTCTGAACCTGCCTTAATCTTTCAAGTGGAGGACGCAACGAATCTGCCTTTTAAAAATGATTTTGATACTGTCAAAGGAAGAATATAAGTTATTATTTAATCAAGCTGGTTTTGAAGTAAAACATATCATTGAATATGACAAACTAATATCACTTGCTGATGGGGAAAAAGGACTACGTAACTGGATTTGTCAATTCTTTGCAAGTGATTTACTAGGATTTCCAGATGAACATAATAGGTAATTATATTTAAACCATTATAAAAAGCACCAAGGCCTTTTAGCTAGATAATTGCTGGAGGTCTTTCCTTATTTTTTGACTAAAAATATTCTACTTACTCAAATTCTAGTTTGCCTGCTTTAGTGAGGCTTTTAGATCATCCTCTGGAGTACTTATCGGTTTAATATCAAAAGTATCCACCAGATACTGCAGTACATTTGGAGATATGAACGCCGGTAAGCTGGGTCCCAAATATATATCTTTTATTCCTAAAGACAAAAGTGCCAATAAATCAGCCACGGCCTTTTGCTCGTACCAGGAGAGTACAATAGTAAGAGGCAAACCATTTACATCTGTTTCAAAAGCATCTGCAAGTCCGGTGGCTATCCTCACCGCTGAATAGGCATCATTGCACTGCCCTACATCCAGCAGTCTTGGCAGTCCGGCTGCTGTTCCAAAATCCAATTTATTGAATCTGTATTTGCCACAAGCCAGGGTGAGAATTATGCAGTCCTTGGGTACCATTTTGGCAAAATCGGTATAATAACTTCTTCCAGGTCTTGCCCCATCACAGCCTCCTATCAGAAAAAAATGTCTTATCTTTCCTTCCTTAACTGCATTTACTATATCTTCAGCATGGGACAATGTTGCATGATGCCCAAAGCCCACCAATATCTCTTTTTCATCTTCATTTTCTTTAAATCCTCCAAGCTCCAATGCCTTATCTATTATCTCACTAAAATCCTTAGTTCCGTCTTCCAAAACCGGTATATGCTTTACTCCATCCCAACCTACAACGCCTGTTGAAAATATCCTGTCCTTGTAAGTTTCTCTTGGCCTCATCATACAATTGGTAGTCATTAAAATACATCCTGGAATTCCATCAAATTCTTTTTGCTGATTTTGCCACGCAGATCCAAAATTTCCAACCAGATGTTTATATTTTTTCAGTTCCGGATACCCATTTGCAGGCAGCATTTCTCCATGGGTGTAAATATTAATTCCCTTGCCCTCCGTCTGTTTTAGGAGAATTTCCAGATCCTTTAAATCATGTCCGGACACTATAATAAATGGACCATTTTTGATATTGACATTTACTTTATGAGGTGAAGGATTTTTATAAGTAGCAGTGTTAGCTTCATCCAGAGTCTGCATTACCTGTACAGCCATATCACCGATTCTCATGGTCATACGTATCATATCTTCAAGAGTTAAATTGTCATTTGTGATAGCTTCCAATCCTAAAAAATAAATGTTGTCCACCTGTTCATTATTGTATCCAAGGAATCTGGCCTGATGTCCATAGGCGCTTATGCCTTTCAACCCGTACAATATAGTGGACCTCAATGAACGAATATCCGCATCAAGATTCTGATCATACATAATACCTGCTTTTACTGAATCCTTTAACATTATTTCCTTGGTATCACTCAGGTTATATACGGCCGCATCCGGATACTGCCCTTCCGGTGCCTGAGCTCTTAAAGACTCCTTTACTTTCTGTGACTTTTTCAATAATCTTACATGGACTTCAGCATCAAAATTAACATTTGTCAATGTTGTAAACAGAGCATTTTCTACAAATTTTACTATCTCCTTGTCAATAACTTTTCCTTTCTCAATAAGTGGTTTTGCATAACAGGAGATTCCCTTCAGCTGATATATCAATAAATCCTGTAAATTTGCAATTTCTGGTGTTTTACCACAAACTCCACTTTTTGTACATCCTTTACCTCCTGCTGTCTGCTCACATTGGTAACAAAACATAGAACTTTCCATCTATACTTCTCTCCTTTACAATAATATTCCTGTTTTACCTAATAAAGTGGTTAGCTGCTTACTTTTTCACTTTTTATTTTAACTACTTATATATATAATTATTCATAACAATAAATATGAGTGGCGTAGCAATTTAAACAAAATTGATATTACAGAATATAAAAAGGATAATTTTTCTATAATGAATTTGTTTGTAGGTTTGTATCTAAAAAACAGTAATCACCTTATATAACAGATAAAAAAGAACTAGGAGAATAAATTTTAAATTTATAAGGAGCGAGATGTCATGAGTAAATATAATACTTTATGGAAAGTGAAAAATTTAAAGAATAGGTTGAAATATATTTTAAAGCATTATATGATGAATTCAGGCATCGATGTACTTTATTTAAAAAGAAGGTAAGTTATGGATACTAATATTGAAATGATACCGTCATATAAAGTTGCTTATATACGAAGAACAGGATCTTATGGTTCGGAGAATATGCAGATAATGGAACAATTAAAAAGTTGGGCTAGAGGAAAAAATTTATTAAATGAAAGTTCAATCATATTGGGAATAGCCCAAGATAATCCTCAATTTACAGAAACTAAAGATTGTCGTTATGATGCATGTTTGGTTGTTTCAGCTGAATTTAAGATTGACAATAAGCATATTAATTTTGGAAAAACTATTGTTGGAAAATATTGTGTATTTAGAATAAGCTATACGGTAGATGCCATGCAAAAAGCATGGATAGAAATATTTCCGGAGTTATCAAAAAGAAATTATGAATTTGATGATAGAAGACCTATTATTGAACGCTATGAAATGCAGATGATAAAAAAACATTACTGTGAAATTTGTGTTCCAGTATTATAAAAGAATATTAAAACAAATCCAAATACATTCACATTGATAAAATTTGTAGTAAACTGTAATTTAGTTATATGTAAGCTGTTTGTTGATAATTTAAGGAAACAATAAACTGAAGAAAGAAGAGGTGAAATTCAGTGAAGAGGTTAAGAATATTTTTTAGCTACTGAGTACGTTCTTCTTTCTCAAAACTGTATTTATTATTGTTTGTTATCTACAAAATCTTTTCCCATGTTCCAACACTTTCCAATGACCGTTCCAGTACTTAAGTATTGTGCGTTCTGAAATTCAAATAGGGTAGGACTTGCTTTTTCATAATTGATTTTGCCTTTCTCATTCAGATATTCCTCCTGTACGTAGGTATTAACTGGCTTCAGAATATAATTTGTAAAATTTCCAACTTCAAAAGAATCAATGACACTACATTCCATGGACACCGGAGCTTCATCAATGATTGGGGCAGTCTTAAGCTCTCCAAAATGATATTTAAATACACCCGATTTATCCGTAGTTTCACCCTTGGCAATTCCACAGTAATCAGCTGATTTCAGTATTGACTGATTCACAAGGCTTACAGAAACAGTTTTATTTTCCCTGATGCCACGGTCTGAAATTTCATGTGCTTTGTCTATACTAATTAAAAATGTACTATGCTCAACAATGCCAACATGTGCAATTGTAAGAAAGTTGACTCTTTTATCAACAATTACCCCAACAACTGTTACTGGTGTAGGATATAATCCCATGACCGAACCAATATTTTTCTGCATATTTTTATACTCCTTATATTTTCATTGTTTAAATTTGCTTTTTACATTTTGTTATGCTATTATTTTACCATATAATTTACATATAGCAAGAATGTACTTTTTTGTAACATACTATCTAAAATGATATTTAGGAGGTTTTATTTTATGACTGAACTAAAGTATAGCTGCCCTGTAGAGGCTACTCTCAGTCAGATTGGCGGAAAATATAAGGCAATTATCTTATACTACTTGCTAACAGACGAAGTGCTCCGTTTTAACCAATTACAAAAATATATTCCAAAAGCAACCCCTAAGATGATGAGTCAGCAGCTACGCCAACTGGAATCAGATGGTCTCATAAGCAGAAAGGTTTATCCTGTTGTCCCTCCTAAGACAGAATATTCTCTTACCGAGCGTGGTAAAACTCTTGCCCCAGTTATTAATTCCATCTGTAATTGGGGACATACTTATATGGCAGGAAAGTTCTGACATAAGGAGAGAAATGTTATGAGTAAGTATATTGCTTTATGGGAATACGTTCAAAAGAATGGCAGTAAATCAATGAAAATATCTTTTGTAAATATAAATGTTCCTGATAAAGTTAAATCAGGTAATGATAAATGTGCAATTATTTTGTGTGGCTTGGGATAATTTTATTATCAAATCTAATGGTAAGATTACATTAGAGAGGGATAATCCATACATATATACAGGAGTAGGAATTATTATAGAGTAGTTTCATAGACTTGGTATTGTCTGCTTTTTAAAATATATAGTATAAAAAATAAAAGTATCCTGCAGCAAATAACTATAAAATAAGTAATATCTATATTGTGCTGAGCGAGGAGTATTTATTGATGTAAAATCAATAAATACTTTATTGTATTCAGAATACCACAGGTTTTACCTGTGGTTCTAAAAAGCTTATAGCTATGAGTAGAAAAAAGAAAAACTCCAATATAAAATAGAAGTGGGTTTGCCAACCACAACTAAAATATATTGGAGGTGTGTCCGAAATGGACAATAATAGTTTAGCACACAGCAAATGGAATTGTAAATATCACATAGTTTTTGCACCAAAGTATAGAAGACAGATAATATATGGAAAGATAAAGTCAGATATAGGAGTAATACTAAGAAAATTGTGTGAACATAAGGATGTAGAAATTATTGAAGCAAATGCATGTAAGGATCACATACATATGCTTGTAAGTATACCGCCTAAATTAAGTGTATCACAGTTTATGGGATATCTTAAAGGTAAAAGTTCATTAATGATTTTTGATAGACATGCAAATTTAAAATATAGATATGGCAATAGGCAATTTTGGTGTAAAGGGTACTACGTTGATACTGTAGGAAGGAATAAAAAAATTATAGAAGAATATATAAAAAATCAAATACAAGAAGATTTAGCATACGAACAAATGAGTTTAAAAGAATATATTGACCCATTTACGGGTGACAAAATAAAAAAAAGCAAGAAATAAAGCACCTTTTAGGTGCAGCCTGTGAAGGCATGCGGTTGGCAGACCGTTCAGTGTGCGAGTAGCACTGCCAGTAACATGCCCTTATAGGGCTAGAGCAAACCACCTGTTTTACGGGTGGTGCTGATTTTTTTATATTTGAAAGATGATAACATGTAAAAATATACAAATTCACTGAAAGTACATAAAACATATTTAATAACAATAAAAACTAAAATGTAATGATATAATTATTATACGTATTCATAATCAGCTAAGAAGTAGTATAGCTTGTATATACACTTTTATAATACAAAAAAAGGGCGAGAGGGCTTGAAAATATTATATATGGTACTGGTGTTATTGGAAGTGTTTTTGCAGGAAATGATCTAACTGTTTTAGTACGTGGAAAAAGATTTAAGGAACTAAAAAGTAACGGTATTGTTCTTGTTAATTCCAAGATACAAAAAGTTGATCAAATAACTGTCAATGTTATTGATACTCTGCTGTCAAATGCTGAATATGACTACATATTTGTTTTGCTGTAATGGTTATGCTGGATTTCTATATAATAGAAGGGTAGAGAAGAATGAATAAGATATTAATTGTAGAAGATGATCCTGAAATTAATAAAATGGTACAAACTTTATTAGGAAAAAACAAATATGAATCGGCAGCTGCATTTTCTGGCACAGAGGCGCTTTTGTTATTGGAAAAAGAGTCTTTTGATTTGATTTTACTGGACTTGATGTTACCAGGATTAAGTGGTGAGGAAATTTTAGTGAAGATTAACCAACAATTCCAAATCCCTATTATATGTGTATCTGCAAAAGATGATTTAGACACTAAACTTGGACTTATTAGAGATGGGGCAGATGATTATATAACAAAGCCCTTCAATAATGAGGAATTAATTGTGAGAATAGGCGCAGTATTGAGAAGAGTGAACAAGGGTACAAACATAGATAGATCCAATATATTTCAATTCAAAGATCTGATTTTGGACAGTGAAAATCATATAGTAACTGTCAAGGGTCAGCCTATTGAACTTACAATGAAAGAATATAGTATATTGGAATTGTTAATTAGTAATCCAAAGAAAGTATTTACCAAACAGAATATATTTGAAAGTATTTGGTCTGAGGAATATGTTGATGAAAGAGTAGTTACGGTACATGTTAGTAATCTGCGTAATAAATTGAGTCATGGAGAAGAATACATAAAAACAGTTTGGGGTATAGGATATAAAATGCAGGACAGTTAAGTTATAAAACTTGATACTTTCTTGATAAATTCTAAACTCTATTTTAATATTTTTTATTTATTATCTAAATATAGGTTTCAATAATGCTTTAATTGCAGAAAGTAGAGGGTAAAATATATGGAGTTGGTATTGCAGACTAATGGTTTGACTAAAAAGTATGGAAAGCAAATAGCTGTAAATAAGGTTGACTTGAATATTAATAAGGGTGATGTCTACGGTTTAATAGGGAAAAATGGTGCAGGCAAGACAACGATTATGAAAATTGCCTGTGGATTGATTTATCAGGATGAGGGTGACATCCAGCTGTTTGAAAGCGGCAATTTAGAAAAAAGCAGAAAAAGAATGGGATGTGTTATTGAACAGCCGGCACTTTATCCTGACATGACAGCAGGGGAAAACCTGATTTATTATGATAAACTGCTTGGTATTACGGATTATGGAAATGTGGGTGAAGTTCTGAGCCTGGTTGGTTTAAAAAATACAGGGAGAAAGAAAACTAAAGCCTTTTCTCTTGGTATGAAGCAGCGTTTATCCATTGCAATTTCCCTATTGGGCAATCCTGATTTCCTTATCTTGGACGAGCCTATTAATGGATTGGATCCTTCTGGCATCAGAGAGATTAGAGAATTACTGCTGAAATTAAATAGTGAAAATGAAATTACCATATTGATTTCATCTCACATTTTGGGAGAGCTTGCCAGGATAGCAACAAAATATGGAATTATGGATAAAGGAGTACTTGTGGATGAATTTCAAGCAGTGGAATTGGAAGAGTGCTGCAAAAAATGTCTTGCCATTTCGGTAAATGATTCTGAAAGAGCAGCCTACATTTTAAAAAATAACATTAAAAGTGAAGATTTTAAAGTATTTGATGAAGGGAAAATCTGTATTTATGACTGCATGAATATACCTGAACAAATCAATAGGGAATTGGTTGAGAATGGTGTTTTAGTATCAAAAATCTGCGTGGAAGGAAATGATACAGAGGCATATTTCCTGAAGATGATGGGAGGCAATCAATAATGATGAATGTTGTTTCCAGTGAATTCTATAAAATATTTAAAAGCAGGGTCTTTTATGCCATATCAATTATATTGCTGGCAATGAATTGTATTTCCTTTGCAGCTTCTGTTTCTCTTAAGGTAAAAGGGAAGATGTCGGGAACGGGATTTTCCAATTATCAAGGCTCCTATAGTGCGGATTTTATTTTCTATATCATCCCTATTTTTATAGCCTGCCTGATTACTGCCGAATATTCAAATGGCAGTATACGGCAAATGGCATGTCATGGAATAGCTAGATGGAAATTGGTTCTTGGACAGTATATAGCCATGTCCTCTGTTATTACAATAGTTCTGTTGGTGTTTGGAATTTTAAATTTATTATCATGTACAATATTATCTGAATTAGGAGAGGTTGATACAGCTGCATTTATTCGGATGAACATTGGGGTGATTTGCATGTTTTGGGGTACTGCAGGGGTTGGCACTTTTTTATCTTATTTACTGCAAAACGAAGGTATTACAATTATAATTTCTGTTTTACTAGTGATAGGCAGCAATTTTATAGCAAATCTGCTTGCTTTATTAACCAGAAATGATGTTTTTACAAGATACACTCTTACAAATATGCGTAAGACTATAATTGATTTCACTTCAAAACCAGAGGAGGTTATGAAGTATTCAATTGTATTTTTCTTAATTGGAATAATTACAATTCTGGGGTCCAGTTTGTTGTTCTCAAAAAGAGACTTGGATTAACTGACAAGAAAGAGAAAGGAGAGAATATTTTGAACATATTAAAAACAGAAAATCTTTCAAAAATCTATGGAATTGGTGAACAAAGGTTACTGCATTAGATAATCTAAATTTAAAAATAAGTAAAGGTCAATTCGTTTCAATAATTGGACCAAGTGGATCAGGTAAATCTACACTGCTTCATATATTAGGAGGTGTGGATCATCCTACAAAAGGGAAAATATATATAGAAGGGACAGATATTTCATCAATGAATGAAACTGAATCGGCTTTATTTCGACGAAGAAATATAGGATTAATTTATCAGTCTTATAATTTAATTCCTACACTTAATGTGGAAAAGAACATACTATTACCTATGCTGTTAGATGGTGTAAATCCTAAACAAGAAGGCTTTGATAAAATTGTAGATATGCTTGGTTTAACACAAAGACTTAATCATTTGCCAAACCAACTTTCTGGTGGGCAGCAGCGAAGAGTTGCTATAGGACGAGCATTAATTTATAAACCGGCCATTATTTTGGCTGATGAACCTACTGGTAATCTTGATAGAAAAAACACCAAAACAACTCTTGACTTGTTGAAACTTTCAAACAAAGAATACAATCAAACAATTGTGATGATTACACACGACGAAGAAATTGCCTTATCAGCTGATAGGATAATTGAAATTGTTGACGGAAGAATAGTGTCAGATGAGGTGAACAAGAAATGAATATTATGAATGAATACACATATCACCAAATAAAGAAAAATAAAAGACATACTATTTCCATATTAGTTGCTATAATAATTGCTTCTGCATTATTGTGTTCATTATGTATATTTATGTATTCTATATGGGATGCAAAGGTAACATCAACAGTTGAAAAAACAGGTTATTGGCATGGAGAATTATGGGACTCTATATCTGGCGATAAATTAAAATATATTATAAAAAATCCAGATGTTGAAACTACTATGATTAAAGGAAATTGGGACACTGCTGAACTTTCTAATTCCAAACGTCCATATCTATTGATGAGAGATGCAGATAAAAATTTCTGGAGTGACATGAATTTGAAAAATACTCTTACAAAAGGTCACATTCCTAAAAAATCCGGCGAAATTGTTGTATCAAAATTATTCTTTACAGATAATCCCTCATATAAAATTGGTGATAAATTAACACTTCCCATAGGAAATCGTATGTTAAATAATAAAGTAATTAAAACTCAAGATTATAAACAGACAGGTGAAACTTTTAAGATAAAAGAAACTAAGACTTATACAATAGTTGGTGAATTAGACATTTCTGGAATTTCAGCTTATCCAGGATATATTGCCATGGGCTATTTAAATGTTTCAGACATTCGACCTAATGATGAACTTACAGTTTATATGCGTTTTAAGAATCCTAGTAAAATATATAAGACATTACCTAATATTGCAAAATCTGTTGGATTAACCAAAGACGAATATGGACAGTATGGAGTTATGTATAATACCCAGTTATTAACTTTATATGGAATTAGCGATAAAAGCAATACAAGTACTCAGCTTATTATAATTTTAGCTATAGTAGCAATCCTATTTTTACTAGTTATGGGTGCATTTGTTCTTATTATTTATAATGTATTTTCACTATCTGCTAACAGTCGGATTAAAGAATTGAGTATTCTAAAAAGTCTAGGAGCAACTCCAAGACAAATCAAGTATTCTGTCCTTTATGAGGGATTTTTGCTATGGATTGTTCAATTACCAATTGGTTTAATTATAGGATATATATTTAGTTATATTGTCTTCTCTAAAGTTAATGGAATCCTCAGTATTACAGAAAATTATAATAATATACATGTTTCCTTCTCATGGATAGTAATTGCTTTTTCCATAATAATGTCATTAATTACCGTTTTACTATCAGCATATATTCCTGCAAGAAAAGTGTCAAAAGTATCAGCTATTTCTGGAATACGTCAGAATACCCAAATTATAAAAATCAAAAAGCTAAAACGGCATTCAATAATCAAGAAAATATTTGGTATAGAAGGTGAACTGGCAAGTTCTCAATTTTCAGCTAATAAAAAAAGTTTACGTACAGCTGTCCTATCTATTTCAATATGTTTTATCTTAATAGCAGGTTATATTAATATTATTTCAATATATAATTTAGCCGACTCCAAGAATGATAAAGAAGTCAGTCATGATATTACACTTAATCTAGACATTGTTGATGAACCAAGTGATAAAATGATTAATGAGATTATATCATTGCCCGAGATTAAAGATAGCGTAATTAGAAGACAGGTACGTACTTCAACCTATGTCACATCAAATCAAGAGTCAGCTATTTTTGCTAAGTCTGGTGGATTTGCTGGAATAGACTTCAATAAATACAATATATTAAAAGAAAATGGGAAGTATAGAATTATAGTAAATTTAGTAGGATTAAGCGATAAATCATTTAAAAAATATTGTAGAGATATTGGAACTGATGCTGACCAATATTATAAAAAAAGTAACTCAACAGGCATATTGTTAAATAGCTCATATAATAAACCCGCCAATTCAAAAGTTGTACAAAAAATACCCTTGTTAAATACAAAACAAGGAAGTAAAATGCTTTTATATGAAAAAGTAGATGATGATATGAAAACAAACAATAAATTTTATGTTAATATAGGTGATGTTACAGAAAAATCTCCCGGTGACCTGGATGATAATAGATACAGCTTAGCATTTATTGTTCCTATGAAAAATTATAAAAAGATAGTTGGTGATTTTTCATCAGATCGTAAACTTGAGTCTAATATAATGTCAATTGATTTGTTAGTTGGAGATAAAGCAAGTCCAAACGTAAAGAAAAAATTAACACAAATCTGTAATTCTTACCTAGGATCACAAGATTTTAGAATATGGAGCTTGTTGGAAGAAAAGACTCATAAAGAACTTGTTCAAAGAGCCATTGCATTTGCTGTTTTTGCTGTTGCATTAATGATTGGAATAATTGGTATTTTTAATGTATTTTCTACCATATCAAATAATATCAGACTGCGCAGGAAAGAATTTGCCATGCTTCGATCAATAGGATTAACACCCAGAGGATTAAATAAAATGCTGATATTGGAAGGTCTGTTCTTTGCATTAAAGCCAATTATTATTGGCATTCCAGTCCTGCTTGCTATTTGTTGGTCTATGTTAAAATTAACAGCAATAACATGGAATGAGTTTATAGCTGTTTTTCAAGGTAAAGCAATTTCAATTTATATTATACTAATATTTATAGCTATATTTTTGTCGTATTGGTTTTCTGCTAAATCTGTTAAACAAAGTAATATTATAGAAGCAATGAAAGACGAATTAGGGTAATTCATATAAAGGAGTCAATATGGAATATATCTGGGTAATTACAACTTTTTTATTTATATTTATGTTTATCATACTTGTTTTTTATCATCTGTATTACCGCATGAATATCAGGTACATTACGAGACAATTAAATGAAATTATGAATACAGATACCAATCAGCTGCTGACAGTAGCAGTAAAACAAAGGGATATTACGGATCTGGTTAATCATCTCAATAGTTTAATGCGAGATATCAGATTGTCTCGTATACGAATTAAAAGGCTGAACAGGAATTTCAGGCAGAGTATAATCAATATTTCACATGATTTACGTACACCATTGACAACTGCAAGCGGGTATGTTCAAATGCTCCATACAAGTGCTGCAGATAAAGAACAGCAAGAGTACCTGGCAATAGTATTGGAACGGCAGAATATGGTCAAGATACTACTTGAGCAATTGTTTGAATATGTACGTATTGAGTCAGGGGAAATTACTTATGAACATGTGCCTGTGGACGCAAAAAAAGTTTTGATGGATGTACTTGTTATGTATTATAATGATTTTTATAAAAAGGGCCAGGAGCCAACTGTTCACTTGCCGGAAAGGCCCTGTGTAATACAAGGAGATGAACAGGGATTGAAAAGAATATTTTCAAATATTCTTTTCAATGCAATTGTACATGGCAGGGGAGAATATTGTTTTGAAGTTCAGGAATCAGATAGTGATTATATGTTTACTTTTTCCAATCTTAGCGAACCTATGACCAGAGATGATCTGGATTATATTTTTGAACGTTTTTACATAAAGGATAAGTCTAGAAATAAAAAAACTACAGGATTAGGGCTGACAATAGCTAGGAAAATTACCAGACAGTTGAATGGAACAATAGAAGCTTTTTATAATAATAGCAAATTCTCAATATCTGTTTTATTCCCTAAAGTTTAATTACCTTAAATAAGCAGTGGAAATTTAAATTTAAAATATAGTTTGGATTATATTCTACTAATCATACACATTCCTGTTATAGTTCCCCAATCCAATACCGTTAATGCTTGTGTTCCAAAGTACGTACTTATAAATGGCAGGTATATTATGCCTAGCAGCATAGCCATGGATGAAGCAACTCCAATATTTATATACCTGTTGGGTAGTTTAGATTTATTTTCTCTACAGTCATATATATTTAGGAATTGTGAACAGATTAAATTGGAGAAAGCTAAAGTTCTAGCCTTATTTAAGCCTGCTCCCAGCAGCAGTGATCCCTCGAATATTGCAAAGGTAGTTAAACCTATTCCTACACCTCTTCTGATAATTTGTAGTCCTAGTTTTCTATTGATTAAAGGTGCATCTTTTTTCAATGGAGCCGAATTCATTACATCATCACTGGAGGATTCTGCAGTTAAGGCAGAACCAAGGATGCTTTCTGAAATTAAATTAGTCCATAGTATCTGTATAGAAATGAGGGGTAAAATTCCTCCCATGCTAGAAGCTAGGGCAATAGCGAGGATTTCACCAAGATTACCTGCCAGCAGGTACTTCATACAATTTTTTATATTATTATTAACAGTTCTTCCTTCTTCAATGGCCTTTACTATTGTACAGAAATCGTCATCAACAAGAGTTATAGACGCAACATCCTTGGCTACATCACTACCATTGCTTCCCATAGCTATACCTATGTCAGCTTCTTTAATAGCAGGAGCATCATTAACTCCATCACCTGCCATTGCAACTACATATCCAAAACGCTTAAAAGATTTTACTATTCTATGTTTCTGTTCCGGAGAAGTTCTTGCAAAAATTTGTACACTTCTAATCTTACTGTCTAAATCTTCATCCTTCATATTATCCAGTTCATTTCCTGATATAACTAAGCCATTTGTCAATAGACCAAGTTCTTTTCCTATAGAAGCTGCAGTGTTTTTATAGTCACCTGTAATCATAACAACCTTTATACCTGCCCTGTGGCACTTTTTTATACAATCTTTGATGCCTTTTTTTGGAGGGTCCTCCATTCCTGCTATACCAAACAGTACAAAGTTATCGTTAACGTTTTCAGAACCCTTGGGACTGATTTTTTTATATGCAAAGACCAAAATTCTGAGAGCATTTTCTGCCATTTCATCAGCTATTGACGTAAGCTCTTTTTTATCCGTTGAGGTTAAAAGTCTTTCAACTCCATTCTCATAAATAGTTTTGCATTTTTCAATGACACAATCCAGTGACCCTTTACAAAAGGCAGTTTTACCTTGCTGGTTTTCTGTTACTACGGTCATGAACCTTCTGGAACTGTCAAAGGGAATTTCTTTTAAACGACGATTAAGATCTCTGAGTGTATATTCATCTAATCCCAGTTTATGGGCAGCAGTTATTAAGGCACCTTCTGTTGGATCTCCCTCTACAGTCCATTTATTGTTACATTTTGATAAAGATGAATTGTTACAGATTACTCCAGCAGTCAGCAGCTTTTGAAGGCCAGATTTTATTTTATGTTCTCCTTCAATAAGGTTTATACTGCCTTCCGGATTATAGCCCGAACCGGTTACATCATACAGGCATCTATCTGTATAAATTTTTCGAACTGTCATTTCGTTCATGGTAAGAGTTCCTGTTTTATCACAACAAATTACATTGGTAGAGCCTAAGGTTTCCAATGAAGTAAGTTTTCTTACAATGGCATTGTGTTTACTCATTCTCTGCATACCTAAGGCCATAGCAACAGTTACAATAGCAGGGAGGCTTTCAGGGAGAGCTCCTATGGAAAAACTTACTGACATGTTTAAAACCTCCATAAGGCTTTTACCGGCAAGCAGGGTGCCGAAACTGATAAATGCACAGCAGATCAAACATATCTTGGTCAATTTAGTAGTGAAATTCTGCATTCTTATCTGAAGGGGAGTTGGCTGGGATTTTATATTTTGAAGCATTGCAGCAATTTTCCCTATTTCAGTATCCATACCAGTGGCTACAACAATTGCTTTACCTGTACCGCAAATAACGTTGGTGCCCATGAACAGCATATTGTGTCTGCTGCCAAGTTCGGTAAATTTGCTGCATAAATCGGTGGATTTAGCTACTGAAGTGGATTCGCCGGTTAATGAGGCTTCAGTGGTCTTCAAGTCATAACATTCGATTATTCTGGCATCGGCGGGAATTTTATCTCCTGCTTGAACCGATATTATATCACCGGTAACTAAATATTTGGCATCTATATAAGTTTCAGTTCCGTTTCTAAGTACTTTAGTTTTGTGAACAACTACATCCTTTAGGGAATACATGGATTTTTCTGCTTTATGCTGCTGTGCAGTTCCAAGTACAGTTTCAATAAATACTATGCTGAGTATAGCTATGGCATCTGGAATCTGACCGAGAACAAATGAAACTGCACTGACTCCAAGAAGTAATTTTACTGAAAAATCACTGAGACTTTTTAAAATTTTAGAGATTAATGAGGTCCTTTTTTTCTTCGACAGCACATTTAGGCCGAGTTCCTTTATTTTTTTTGATGCCGTTTTGTTGGTTAAACCCTGTTTCAGATTTGTATTGAATATAGCTTGAATTTGATTTTTATTCATTGTATGCCATGATGCTTCATTGATGGATGTTGAAGATTTAGATGACGTTATATTATTGTGTATTGGTGATTTAACATTTTCAAATTCAATTGGTAGTGCCATTTCTTTGTCTATATTGTTGATTTTGATTACATTGGAATCATGACTAACTTTAGATTTTTTCACATAAATGTTGATTTGTTTCTCAATGTATCTTTCCGATACTATATCCTCATCAAATAAAATCAATACTTTACCGGTTATGATATTTGCCTTAGTCGATTTTACTCCTTTTATAGACAATATGTATTTTGTTATTGAGTTTGCTGCCAGCTGGTTTCTGTAAATAGATTTAATTGGTATTCTTATCCTTTTATATAAAAAGTCATAATCATCTATAGGATTTTTAGCATTATTTGAATAAAGCACTTTGTTACATCACCTTTCTCAATTATAAGTTGTTAAACTAATTTATTTACTTTAAGTTACTTGATTATGTTTTCCAACAAAGTTATAAATTATTACACAATTTTCAGCTTAACTTTGAGTAATATTAGTTTTATTTCTGAATTTAACAAATGCATAATTAGTTATTAATATTTCTATGTTATTATTTTTATAGTTTTATAGATTTGCAAATCTATAAAACTATAAATTTTGAAGTGTTTTGGAAGGAATTTCTCCATTTAAGATATGCAGTAAAATTACGATATCAGTAATATGACAAGGTAGCTGCAGAAATTCATTCAGTTTTTTAAAACAGAAGATTAGATTTTGTATACAAGCTATTCTGCCTGAAATCAGCAGGCAAACTATCCGTTATAAGAAAACTCCGTCTGAACTTAGAAATTATTTGATATAGATATGTAATTTTAAAAATAATAGGGAGGTTATTATGGCAGGTTCAAATTTTTATTCTCTAGAATATATAAGCAAACTTGAAATGTCCTGTATTTTGCTTGTAGAAGAAGAATTGAACATATTTTTTTCTAAATGTATGAAACAAGCATCTGTCTATTCTCGAGCATTGGTCGATAATTTGATATTGCAGGAGAAAAAGAGCTTCGCAGAGAGAGTATTGTCAGACTACCAGATTAAAAAATGCATAGAGGCTATATTGTTCAGGATCAATATGGAAGTTATTAAGAATAAGGTAAATTTGGATTTTAATGCTTTATCTGTAGAATCAGTTGAAGAGTGCTATGATAGGCTCCTTAAGGAAACAATCAATAATGCTAAAATTACTCAAATGACAACAGGGATCTGTGAGCATATTATGGATTATAGTATATCTCTTACTTTAAATAAAGTGTGCAGAAACAATATAGTAAATGAACTTTTGAAAAGACATATTTCAAGCAGAAAAATATTGTACAAGAATAACCTGGTAAATCAAAAAAGAAAGCATCAAGAGTTAATATATAAACAGATGAAAGGGCTGCTAACAAATATAAGGTTAAGTTTAAAAAATGAATTAATCAAAGTCTGCATTACAGCAATAGATCGAATTGAAGCTACATATTCCACTGTAATTTAAAAATAATTGGTGACTAAAATAGAATTAATGAAGGTGATAAAAAGAAACTTTGTTTTGGCAAGGCTTTTTTTTTTATTTTAGCATGTACTTCTAAATAATTGTTATAATTATGTATTATTAAAACAAAATTGTGAATAATAAACTTGATTATAATTTTAGAAAGAGGTTGATATAAAAATGAATAATGACAACAATGAAACCAATGTGGAAGAATTACAAAAAAAATGCAGCAGAAATTGGAGGCTCTCGAACAAAAATATAGTCAAATAAGTACTCAGATGCAGAAAATGCAAGATGATAAATCCGATTTAAAAAACAGTATTAAAACCATGAATGACAGATTTAAACAGGTTAATAAAAATGTAGAAGATATATTAGCTAAACTTGACAGTATTGGTGACAATAATAGAGGAACGGATGACGAAAAAACAGATTTTTCAGCAGGGAAAACATTTTTCAATCCTCTGCGAAAGCTGACAGTGGGTGCTGTAGGTTCAGTTCTTGCAGTAATAGACAAAACCACTGAATTAGCCTGTGGAGCAAAAGAGGGATTTGAGGATATAGTTGCAGAGGCTCAATATCAAAGAAAAAGAAAACGTAAGGTTTCCATGGATGAGGCATAGAACATGAAATGTATGATTTAAGAATTAATATAATAAAAATTATGTCATCACTTCCGGGAAGAATCAGAGTTAATATAAAGGGTCTGCTCAGAAATGACGAAAAGGTACTTAAAGTGAGAAGTAAACTGAATAGGTACAGCGGTATACTGTCAGCGAATGTAAATAAATTTACTGGAAACGTTCTTGTATATTATAATACTGATGAATTTGATGAGGATAGAGTATTGATTATAATAAAAAAGGCTTTTAATAGTCAGGAAGTAACGACTGCCGAAAATAATCATAAGTCATCTTTGCTTAAAATTTTTATTGATGGAGTAAATCCCTTAGTTTTATTTAAAAAAAAATATTCGAAGAGAGTATATAAAAACGAATATGGTATTTCAGGTAAGCTATTTAAAATTTCAATAGCTGTATCCGCTGTTGTATTTTTACTTACGGGTAATATTGCCAATGCTATTTCTGTATTTATATTGGGATATCCGGTAATTTTATTTGCCTTGAGAGAGGTCTCCTATTACTATGTATCTGACAAATTGAATATTGAAAAAATATATATGAAAGATAGTACCTCTTTGAGTTTTCTTGAAAGTATAAATGCTTTGTTAATAGAAGATGAAGTTTTTAAAAGCAAATTTATAAAGAATAAGATGTATGATATGAATTTGAATAAATATGATATACAAAAGCTGGTGATATTGGGAAAATTGGATAACCCGGTTGACGAAAACATGAAGCTGGTTGTGAATAATATACGTATGCTTGGCATCAATAATATATTTATAATTGGAAGCAGTGAGAACAGTATCACAAATTATATTGGTTACTTGTTGGGAATAGAAATACTGGATAAAAATGATCTGAAAAAGAAGAAGGATCCTTTGATAATAGATAAATTGGAGGATAATAATACAGTTTTAATAACTACAGACAGGTTATTTGAAAGTGAATTGAGGGAGCTGTGTATTGATTCCATTATATGCTTATATAGAAATGATAAATTGAGTTTCTTAAAAGCAGACTTCAATTTGCACTATTCTGATGTGAATAAATTACCTTTGTTGATAAAACTAGCTTATTTTTGCAGGGAAGTAAATGTTCAGACTGAAAATATTGCAATTACATTAAATGTATTTGGAATGCTTCTTGCAGTATTAAATTATTTGACTCCATTATATTCTGTAATTTACTACATTTTAAATACTTTGCTTATGATGCTAACTTTAAAATTAAGATTTAACTCTTATAAAAATTTTAATATATTATCTGATACCAGATATAATTGCTTGAAAGATTAAAATATTGTATACAAGGAGTTTTACAATGGAAAACAATAAAGACGCTTCAGCTAATGTAATTTTGATAGATGACAGTTTAAATAGAGCTGAGGAGGTTTTACAGGACTTATTGATTTTTAGCTTAGAAGAAATTAAAAATAGTCCATCTTCTGAGGAAAAAATACTGGCACTATGGTCTCAATCCATAGCAGCTTTAGACGATTTCTTTTTTAGAGAATGTCAAAGAATAGATAATAAGAAACTATATAAGCGTATAATAAGGTCACTGATGTTTAAGAAATTAATCAAATGATTCTTAGGTTCACATGGAGTTTGCTCATAAGAAATACTTTTCTCCATCCGAACCTTTGGATAAAGGCTGATTATAAAAGTTGACAGTCTTTAAATACCCAGTAAGGAGGCTGAATTTTAAAGTTGAGGGAATTAAGTGTTCTACCTGGAAGAGTAAGACTTAAATGTGATGAGACATATTTAAACAAAGGATTGGCAAAATATATTGATATATATATAGAAGGATTATATGGAGTAAAATATAGCAAAGTAAATTATAATATTGGAACTATACTAGTTTTGTATGATGAATCTAAGACCAATTTCAAATCAATCAAAAGCAGTATTGAGAAGACACTGACGTCTGAAATAGATTATAATGCTGAAGTTTTTAGTTCCTACGATTTATACTATGATACTAAACATAAAAGGGAGCTCGTTAAAAATAACTTTATAAGATCTACTCTAGTATATATATTTTTTAAAACCAAACAACTGATATTCGGGAAATTTTTTTTAAGTGGGAGCCTTGCACTGGTGGAAGCAGCGTCTATTATAGCAATAGTAGGCGGATATTCCATGCTTAGAAATGTTTATAACAGGCTTGCAGGACGCATATATCCCCATCCGGATGTCCTACTGAAATTGACAGGTCTGATTCTAACTATTTCCAGAGAGAGTACAGAGGGTTTGTTTTTAATTTTACTTACTGATTTTACGGATTATATAAAGACATCTGCAGATTTGAAATGTCAGTACATATTGAGAAAGAGTATAGTTAGACCTCCTGGTACAGCCTGGATGTCTGCAGAAAATGGTGATGAAGTGCTTACTTTAGTAAAATCATTGGAAGTGGGAGATACTATATTGGTCCATAAGGGGGAAGTTGTACCTGTAGATGGAAAAGTTCTAGAGGGAAGGGCTGCAATAAATGATTTTTACTATACAGGGCAGCCTTTGATTTCCTTAGCGGAAAAAGGGAGCAAAGTATATGAAGGAATTATCGTCATGTCTGGAGAGTTGAAAATACGTATATTGAGATTGGCTGAACCTCTTAACAAGGAGGATGTTTCTGTTGATAGATTGCACTTGAGAAAAAAGGCCGTAAAATATGAGAAAAAGGTAATGGCTGTTGCAGTGCTATTATCGGCTTTAAATTATGTATTTATGGGAGATATATTGAATGCATTATCAATAATATTGGTTTTGTGTCCAGCATCCTCGGAATTGGCACTGGGCACGGCAATAAAAAATTATGTACATTTGCTGAGTGAGTATAACATATACTTGAAAAATCCTAATACTATTGAAAAAATTGTAAATACAAATAGTATTATTTTTGATAAAACAGGAACTCTTACTTATAAAAACATGGATATTACCCATATTGAATCTTTTAGTGAAAATTATAAAGAGAAAGACTTGCTGAGAATGTGTACTGCCTGTGAAGACGACAGCTTCAAGAAAATCTCGGATACCTCTACAAATATATTAAGGAAAACAAACTTAAATAGTAGTATGGCAAAACTGAAAAATATAATTTTAGTGCCTTCAAAGGGAATAAGCACAAAGTACAATAATCATAGATTATTAATTGGAAATGATGATTTTCTTAAAGAAAATAACATATCTTTAGATAATGTGGTGGAAAAGTACTTATATTATGAGGATAAACTTTACAATCCCATGCTTGTAAGTGTGGATGAGGTGGTAGTTGGTATTATTGTAATGCAGGAAAATATAAGGAAAGGCACTCCTGAGCTGATTGACAGACTTCGATCCAGTCACATAGATAATATATCTCTGGCGACAGGTGACTGTGGGAGGAAGGGCAGATATATTGCTGATAAATTGGGAATAAAGAATGTTTATACTGATTGCAGTAGTGAGCAAAAGCTTGAAATTGTATTGAATCAAAAATCTGATGGGCCTGTTATGATGGTAGGAGACGGGATAAATGACATTCTACCTATGAGAACTGCAGATGTAAGTGTGAGTTTTAAAAATTATTCCAGTGATGAGATTAAATTTAATTCAGACTGCATTATTTTTGATGAAGATATTGGGAAATTAAATGATTTAATAATACTGTCTCGGAATGCATATAGTACTATACAGCAAAATATTGCCATGGCAAACTTATTTAATGTTTTTTTTGGAACCCTTGCCTTTTTGGGAAGCTTCGATACATTTGCTGCAAAATTAATAGATACAATAAATTCTATTTTGATTTTAGCTATGAATGAAAGAGTCAGGTTGAGGCCAAAAAGATTGAAGTAAGTTCAATTTTAACTATAAAGAGTTAATAAATATGAATATAAGATTTGCAAGCGATTACTGCTTACCTTCAAAGAAAAACTGTACTATAATTAAAACTATAAAAATCATGGAGGCCTTTTTATAATTGACTGTTTGGAATATGAATAGTATTATTATACCTATAGACTGATAATAGTTCTCATTATCAGTCTATAGGTATAATTTATATGTGAGGTGATATTGTGCATGTAACAGATAGAGATAAACAATTATATGGAAGTCAGGTATATGTAGTTAAAAAGGATGAAGATTGTACGATTTATAGAATCGATAATTCTACAGGTGATGCTGTTATGACGAGTTATTCGGTATTCCCGGGCATTGAATTGATTTATAATGACGTTCATGCACAATTTGTAAGCGTTGATGTAGATCCACCAAAAAATATTTTGGAAATCAATCACTGCAGAGAAGGGATAATTGAGTGTGAGAGCAGAAAAGGCGAGTATCTATATCTTTCCAATGGCAGTCTTGCAATAAATCGTAAATTCAGTGTGGATAATAGTTCCTATTTTCCGCTGAATCATTTTCACGGAATCACTGTTGCTCTGGATTTTGATAAAGTATCGGAGTGTTTGTCTTGTATTTTGGATGAAGTTTCAGTTGATTTATCAAAATTGAAGAGTAAATTTTTTGAAAATAATGAAGAGTTTTTAATAATAAGAGAAAATAGAAGTATACGTCATATTTTTTCTGAACTGTATTCAGTGGCTGAGGAGATAAGAAAAGGATATTATAAGGTAAAGGTTTTGGAAATTCTTCTTTTTTTAAGCAGTTTGGGAGAAGAAGAATTGAAGCAGAGCAAACGTTACTACCCGAAAAAGCAGGTGGATACAGTGAAGAAAATAAAAAATTATTTAACAATAAATCTTTCTGAAAAAATCACTTTGGATGAACTGTCGGCACAATTCAAAATTCCCCTTACAACCATGAAGCTTGTATTTAAAGAAATGTACGGAGACAGTATATATTCTTTTATAAGAACATATAAAATGCAGAAAGCAGTGGAACTTCTTAAAAGCACAGGCAGGGGAATCAATGAAATTGCAGCATGTCTTGGATATAGCAATGCAAGTAAATTTTCCAAGGCGTTTAAAAAAGTGATTGGCATAAATCCGAGCATATATCGAAAAGATGTCTAAATGGAGTACTGGAGTCTAGATAGAGTAGAAAGTAAATACATAATAAATTAGAATAAATTGTGTAACAGGGAATGTACTTCAAGAATTACAGGAAAGGGGAGTTTGAGATGGAGAAAAAATCTATCATGTCAAATCTATTTGAATATGCGGGAAAATTCAGATACTTGACAATGGCCTCATGGGTATTGTCTGCAGCAAGTGCACTTGTGGCGTTGATACCATTTATTTATATATGGAGGATTATCAAGGAAGTTTTGGAGGCTGCCCCAAATTTCAGCTATTCGAACAACCTGGTGCAGTATGGCTGGATGGCTGTAATTTTTTCTGCTTTGTCCATACTTGTTTATGTAGCTGCTTTAATGTGCTCCCATATTGCTGCATTTCGGGTTCAGGCCAATATAAGATCCAGGGCCATGCAGCATATTAGTACACTGCCTTTAGGGTTTATGGATGATATTGGAAGCGGAAAGATAAGGAGAATTGTAAATGAGTCCAGTGCAGCCACGGAAACTTATCTGGCCCATCAATTGCCTGATCGTGCAGGTGCCATGGCTGCACCAGTTGGTCTTCTCGCAATGCTTTTGGTATTTGACTGGAGACTTGGTATTCTGAGCTTGATACCAGTTGTAATTGCTTTTGGAATCATGTCTGTAATGACCGGAAGCAGAATGAAGCAAAAAATGAAGGAGTACCAGAATTCGTTAGAGCAAATGTCAAATGAGGCAGTTGAATACGTCAGGGGAATATCGGTATTAAAAACATTCGGACAATCTGTTTTTTCCTTTAAGCGATTTAAAGCATCAATTGATAATTATCAAAAATGGGTGATTTCCTATACAAAAGACTTGCGTCTGCCGATGATGTTCTATACCACAGCTATCAATGCTGTCTTTGCCGTGCTGATATCGGCGGCCTTATTTTTTACATCGGATGGGGTCACTGGTGAGTTCCTGTTGAATCTGATGTTCTATATAATCATCACACCTATTATAACAGTTACTTTGAACAAGATCATGTATTCAAGTGAAAATATCATGATTGTTCAGGATGCAATGGAGAGAATCGACAGCATAATGAAGATGAAACCATTGCATGATAGTGAAGTACATGAATATCCACGTGACAATTCGGTTGCATTTCATGATGTGTCATTTCGCTATAAAGGTGCAGAGGAAAATGCATTGAAGCATGTTTCATTCAATATTGCTTCAGGTCAGCATGTGGCTTTTGTGGGACCCTCCGGCGGCGGAAAAACAACTTTGGCAAGCTTGATACCGCGTTTCTGGGATGTTGACAGTGGCAGGATTACAATAGGGGGAGTGAATGTAAAAAATATATCCAAAGAAGAATTGATGAATAATGTTTCTTTCGTTTTTCAAAACAGCAGGCTTTTAAAAATGTCAGTTTTGGAGAATGTCCGTCTTGCCAGACCGGATGCAACACGGAGGGAAGTACTTAAAGCTTTGAAGGATGCCAGATGTGATGACATTATAGAAAAACTTTCAGACGGAATAGACACCATAATTGGAACAAATGGAAATTATCTTTCAGGCGGAGAAGAGCAGCGTATTTCCATTGCAAGGGCGATGCTTAAAGATGCACCAATTCTCATACTTGATGAGGCGACAGCATTTGCCGATCCCGACAATGAATCGAAGGTTCAGGCCGCATTTTCAACCTTGTCAATGGGAAAAACAGTAATTATGATAGCACATAGGTTATCTACTGTAATAAGGGCGGACTGTATTTATGTGATGAGAAATGGGGAAATATGTGAATCTGGAAGTCATTCTGAATTAATAGGACAGCGAGGATTATATGCACATATGTGGAGTGAGTATAACAGTGCTGTAAAATGGAAGGTTGGTGTACAAAGTGAGATTAGTTGAAAAACTAAAACGTAAATATGCCCTTTCTGAAAAAGGCGCACAAGATATGATAAAGGCATTTTCTGCATGCACATTATCCAATATTGTACTTATACTGCCTGTAGGTCTTCTTTATTATCTGGTTTATGACTTAATGGATAGAAATATTGAAGGTGGACATATTTCACTTTATGTATTTGGAATTGCAGTGTGCCTTGTATTCATATTTGTCATAACATATTTTCAATATAATTCAACGTTTTTTGCAACATACCTGGAGAGTGGTGTCAGGAGAATATCACTTGCTGAGAAATTGCGAAAGCTTCCACTTTCTTTCTTCGGAAAGAAAGATTTATCTGATTTGACAAGTACTATTATGGCGGATTGTTCCACATTAGAAACAGCATCATCTCACTGGATACCGGAGCTTGTCGGTTCTATTATTTCAACTTTTATCATCTCCCTGAGTTTGTTTTTCTTTGACTGGCGTATGGCCATTGCAGCACTGTGGGTACTTCCTGTTTCCTTTATAATTGTCTTCTTTTCATCAAGAGTGCAGCATAATCTGGGGAAAAAGCAGATGAAAGTAAAGATGGCTTGTGCGGACGGAATCCAGGAGTGCCTGGAATCTTTGAGGGATCTTAAGGCAAACAATGCAGAAAGGGCATATATGAATGAGCTGGATATAAAAATTAAAGCTGTTGAAAAACGTGCAATTGTTACAGAACTTGGAACTGCTGTTTTTGTTGTAGCTGCACAGATGGTTCTAAAACTTGGAATTGCCACAGTTGCATTGGTCGGTGGAATGCTTCTTGTAAATGGAAGTCTGGATGTTTTGACATTTTTCATGTTCTTACTTTTGGTATCAAGGTTATACGATCCTATGCAGATGTCACTGCAGAATCTGGCAGCAATTATTTCCGCCGATATCCAGTGTCAGCGTATGAATGAAATTCTTGGACATGAAATGCAGACTGGATCAAAAAATCTTACGAATAAAGGCTGTGACATAGTATTTGATCGAGTTGCATTTGCCTATAATGGCAATGAAACTGTACTTGAGGATGTATCATTCACTGCCAAACAAGGGGAAGTTACTGCACTGATTGGCCCGTCTGGAGGTGGAAAAACTACCGTATCACGATTGGCTCTACGCTTCTGGGATATCAGCAGAGGTAAGATTACTGTTGGGGGAATGGATATTTCAAAAATCGATCCAGAAACCCTCATGTCTCTATATGCTGTTGTTTTTCAGGATGTCACCTTATTTAATAATTCTATAATGGAAAACATACGTATTGGACGAAAAGATGCTTCAGATGAGCAAGTTATACAGGCAGCAAAGCTGGCACATTGTAATGAGTTTGTAGAAAAACTACCACAAGGGTGGAATACTCTAATTGGTGAGAATGGTTCTGAACTTTCCGGAGGTGAGCGTCAGAGGATATCCATTGCCAGGGCATTCTTGAAGGATGCGCCTATTATATTGCTTGATGAAGCTACAGCTTCATTGGATGTAGAAAATGAAACCATGATACAGGAATCATTATCCAGGCTTATCAAAAATAAGACGGTGCTTGTTATTGCACATAGAATGAGAGCGGTAGCAGGTGCTGATAAAATTATAGTGTTGAAAGATGGAGTTGTAGCTGAACAGGGTGCACCAGGCGAGCTGTCCGGAAGAAATGGAATATACAGGCATATGGCTGTAATACAAATGGAGGCCGCTTCCTGGAAGTTATAAATGATATATATTTTAGAACGCTATTTGATTGATATTAATCGAATAGCGTTTTTGTGTTTTGTAATTATTTGAAATAGTTTATATTATCAAAAGGATACACCCTTAGAATTACATGTCCCTTAACGTCCTTTAAATTTACAGGCCCTATTATTCTGCTGTCAGTACTATTTTGTCTATTATCTCCAAGTACAAAAATATAACCCTCGGGTACAACATACTTCGTAACAGCTGAATTGGATTCAGTGATAACTCCTTCTGGAAGATAATTTTCAGCGAGAATTTTTCCATTTAAATACACCTTTCCAGACATTATCTCAATCTTATCTCCAGGTATTCCTATAACCCTTTTTATATAGTTGTCCTCATTCTCGTCATGAGAATTGAAAACAACAATTTCACCTCTATTTATATGTCCTGTTTCAGTGCTTATCTTCTCCATAAATACAATATCCTTATCACTAAAAGTCGGCTGCATGGAAGGTCCTATTACATCGGTCCGGGCAAAAACATAACTTCTGCATATAAAAGCCAATCCAATAGCCAGAATAATGGGAAAGGCATATTCCGTGAATTTCTTAAAAGATCCTTTATTTTCTATAATATCGCATCCCTTCAATATGTTTTCATTATAACACAAATATTAAGATTTTCTTAGGAAATTCTTCACAACTGCTTAGAAAGTGAGTTTTATAATTATGATGAAATCAAAAAGTTATGAAGGAGATTTAAAATGGATTATATATTACAGTGTAGCAATTTGACCAAAACATATGGTAGTAAGATAGTTCTGGACAATTTAAATTTAAAAATAAAAAAGGGAAAGATAGTCGGACTTTTGGGGCCAAATGGGGCAGGTAAAACTACATTTATAAAAATAGCAGCCTCACTTTTAAGCTGTGACGATGGGAATGTTATGATTGATGGTAAGCTTCCCGGGATTAAGACTAAAAAAATAGTTTCATATTTGCCTGATAGAGATTTTTTATATAACTGGATGACCATAGGTGAATCCCTTGAATTTTTCAGGAATTTCTTTGAGGACTTTGATTATGACAAGGCAACTAGAATGGTAACTGATTTGGGACTTGATTTAAATTTAAAGATACGTACCCTGTCAAAAGGTATGCAGGAAAAACTGAATATATCCTTGATATTTTCAAGAAAGGCAAAGCTTTTTTTATTTGATGAGCCACTTGCAGCAGTCGATCCGTCCATGAGAGAAAAAATAATTAACAGCATAAGAGATAATTTTGATAGTAGTAGTTCAATTATTTTGAGTACTCACCTTATAAATGATGTAGAAAGGCTTTTTGATGAAGTTGTATTTATAAATGAAGGCAGAATTCTGATTCATGATGATGTACAAGTTCTTAAAGCAAAGTATAAAAAGTCCATTGAGGAAATTTTTAAGGAGGTAATATAAATGTTCTTTTCATTTTTCAAGCTTGAAATTAAAAAACATTTTCAAATATTTTTTATTCTCATATTGATTGAGACAGTTTTAGGCATATTTGTACTTGCCGACTACAATAAATATATAGATATTCACTTGCAGTTGAGTGCAGTTGTATGGATTGTGATTTCAATGTATATTTTTATTGACCTGTATAATAATTTTTACACGGGAAAAGATGTTATGTTTCATATGATACCTATAAAGACTTCGACAAAGTTTTTAATAAAGTCAACCGTGTTTTCTATAGGACTTATGCTTATGTGGTCAACATGTCTTATATTTGAGTTATTTAGTCTGAATGGAATTTATCATGCAAGGATACTCAATTCAACTAGTCCGGCAAGCGGAGTTGTATATTTCATATCTGCAAGATTTATCGGATTTATAAGTGGCCCGGTTATAATTGGAGTCTCTATAGCTCTTAGTAAACTTGTAAGAAAGAAATACCTGGGAATCGTTGTAATTGCTGTAGTACTACTGTGTATCACGTTAGGGCTGTATTTTATAATGAAATCAAATTTAGCTGGGCAGGGAAAAGTATTTTATTCTATAGGGACTACGTCCCAGGAAGCATTTAAGCAGTCGGCAGGAATGGTTTCGATTTTAGTGCAGTCTGACAGACATCTTGATGATATCTCCAAAAGTATATACTGGAACAATATAATTTATAATTTTTTGACATATATATTTGGCTATGCTGTCATAACATTTATTTTTAATTCAAAAAAATATGAAGTACCAGGAAAGTAGTATTAATTTTGGATTATAATTAAGATATAAAACATTTTGAGGGGAATGAGTAAGTAAGTGAATTTTCTGATATTGGTTTTGACTGTCTTTTCTGTTATTTTACTTGCTCGCTTGGTTTTTGTTAAAGTTGAGATTAGAAATATCATGAATCAACTTAATGATTATAATGATTTAAAATTACATAAGAAAATAGATGTTAAGTTATTTGATAGTGATATTGAAAATTTGGCAGAATGTATAAATAAACATATTGATATCAATATACGGGATAAGGCTATTCAGAAACAAACAGAATATGATATAAGAAAATCCATAGCAAGTATATCCCATGATTTGCGTACACCATTGACTTCTATAATTGGATATTTGGAAATGATAAAATCTGGAAAAGTAGTTCTTGAAAAACAATGTGAATATATTGATATAGCTCTGAAAAGAGCATATTTTCTTAAAGAATTATTGAATAATTTCTTTGAACTTTCAATTATAGAGTCTCCAGAGTATAATATTGAACTGGACTATGTAAATTTAAATAACATATTGTGTGAAGTTATAACAGCTTTCTATGATAGTTTTGTGAACAAGGAAATAGTTCCAGAAATAAATTTACCTGATGAAGATATGATTGTTGTGGCAAACAAAGCTGCTTCAAAACGTGTGATTCAAAATTTAATTTCAAATATTATAGAACATGCACAGGGGAAGGTTTCTATAACTTTAAAGAAAGACGGGGAATTTGCAGTTGTAATAACTTCAAATACAACTAAAAATTTGAATGTTCATGATGTAAATCTTCTCTTTAACAGATTTTACAAGTCTGATCCTTCAAGGTCATATGGAATGAATGCAGGTCTTGGATTGGCTATTGCAAAAAGTCTTATGGACAAGATGAATGGATTGATTTATGCTAGATTGGATAAAAATATTTTATATATTTTTTGTAAGTGGAAACTGATAAAAAAATAGAGGGAAGAAGAAATGAAGAAGGGTAATATTAAGATTTTAGTAGTCGAAGATGACGTAGATATAAATAAATTATTGTGTGATATGCTTGAGATAAAAGGATATACTTCAAAAGCTGCTTATTCAGGAACGGAAGCTTTGATATATATAAATGAAGGAAGCTGTAATATGGTTCTGCTTGATTTGATGCTTCCGGGAATGAATGGTGAGGAATTGTTACTTAAATTGCGTGAAAACAGCAATATACCCGTTATAGTAATTTCAGCCAGGGAGGATATTGATATTAGAGTAAAAACCTTGAAAATAGGTGCAGATGATTTTATAACCAAGCCTTTTAATATGGAAGAAGTGTCTGCACGGATAGAATCGAATCTGAGAAGATATATGAATTTTTCAAGTGAAATTCCAAGAGAAAATATAATAAAGTGTGGAGAAATTTCCTTGAATAAGGATACTAGAGAAGTATGTGTGAATAATTCATCTATAGATTTAACTACGAGGGAATTTGAAATTTTAAAACTTTTGATGAACCATCCTAAGAAAGTGTTTTCAAAAGCAAACTTATTTGAGAGTGTGTGGGGAGACAGCTATTTATGTGATGATAATACTCTCACCGTGCATATAAGCAATTTGAGAAATAAATTGTCAAATTCAGGGGGAAGCAGGAATTACATACAGACCATCTGGGGGATAGGTTATAAATTGAATGCTGAATAGAGGGAGAGTTAAGGTGCAAGCAATTTTAAAGACTATGAATTTAACTAAAATATATAATGATAAACCGGCAGTTGAAAATATAAATATGAATATAAATCAAGGAGATATTTATGGACTTATAGGTGAGAATGGAGCGGGTAAAACAACGATATTCAAGATAATAACGGGGATTGCCTCGAAGACTTCTGGAGTCCTTGAATTATTTGGTGAAAGTACGGAGGACAATTTGCATGTTCAGAGAAAGAGGATTGGAGCATTGATTGAAAAGCCTTTTTTGTATGCAAATATGACATTATCAGAGAATTTGGAGGCATGCAGGATTCAAAAAGGCATACCAGGGAAAAATTGTATAAAAGAAGTGCTGCAGCTTTTTAGATTAAATGATATAAAAGATAAAAAGGTACATGACTTATCTCTTGGAATGAGACAAAAATTAGGTATTGCCATGGCTGTAATTGGAGATCCTGAATTTTTGGTTTTGGATGAACCGATAAACGGCATCGATCCACTGGCAATTATGGAAGTAAGGAATATCTTGTTGGATTTAAATAGAAACAGAAATGTTACAATACTTGTGTCAAGTCATATTTTGAAAGAGCTCTATAATTTTGCGACTTGTTATGGGATTATACATAATGGAAAATTATTAAATGAATTTACTCTGAAAGAGTTAAATGAAAAGTTGAATAAAAGTTTAAGAATCGAAGTAGATGATGTGAATAAAGCTGTCTTTGTGCTTGAAACCAAATTGCATACACACAATTTTAAAATTCTACCGGACGGAACTGTAATACTTTATGATTACGTTGATAATCCTGGAAAAGTTTCATCGTCAATTTTTAGGGAAGGGGTTACAATATTAGGACTTGTAACTGAGTCGGGTGACCTTGAAAATTACTTTAAAGACGTAATTGAAGGAGTATTGGAAGATGTATAACCTATTTAAGTTTGAAATATATAAATTAAAATACAACAGGACATTTTTAGTTTCAATAATTATTATATTCCTTTTGATTGCAGATTCCATATATTTATTTTTTTACAGTAAAAATACACTTAAAATACTGGATGTGTCCTTTCAGGGAAGTGAATATGGATTTTTAGTAAATAATTTTAAAGACAGACTTCATGTAAGCCCAGTTGAATTTTTTTATTCTTCATTTGGATTTTGTCCATTTATAGTTATAATCTTAGTATTTATGGTAGAAAGTATTGTATTGGAGGAATTTTCAAGTGGCACAATAAATAATCTTATAATATCTGGACATAAAAAAGAAAATATTTATATATCAAAGTTTCTTGTAATGGTATTATCGGCATTTTTACTGACTGTTTTTCTGCTGTGTGGTACAATGATTGCGGGAATTTTTATAAATTCCTTAAAAAAATTTGTTCTTTTTAGTGATTTAATTGGACTAATTGGTTTTATTTTTCTCACAACTTTAATACTGTCAAGTTTAGTGAGTATTTGTATGTGTCTGGCTGTGTTTATAAGAAATAAAGCTATATTTTTAATAACATGTATGGTATTATTTATTGTTTTAACAATCTTACCCAATAGTTTTAATACTTTTATGAAAAATTCCCCTGTATTTATGTTAATAGAAATGGGTTCATTTAATATTGATCCATTTAGCATTGTATTTTCGTCAATTTTCATTATTACAGTTACAACTATTATAGGTGTGATTAAATTCAATAAGTTGGATACTGGGTAAGTTTGAAAAATAACAGATAGCTATCTAATCTCGAATTAAAAAGATTGGATGGTTATTTTTATTATTTTTGTGCTGAATTTAAGATAGGATATTGACTTGAAATTAATATTGATAAAAATAGTAGCGTACAATAAGGGTAAAAAGTTATTCAGGAGTATATGACATTGTATAAAAATGATATAATTTATTCATAAATTAATTTACAGCAGTAAGATTATAACGAACAAAAATAATGTAATGTATACTTAAAATATAATCAGAAGAATTATTAATGCGAGTGATATAATGAGAGGAAGTCGATGTTTTAATGAAGCCATACATTTCTCAACCTAAAGGTAGTATGAGTTGCGGTGCATATTCAATTGCTTATTATTTATGGGAAACCAATAAAGCTCAATATATAAATGACAGAACTTTTGTTGATAATATTTACAAGAAAATACAAGTAGGACCAAATAATATGGGCATCCATGAAGCTTGTTCAAATCCAGAAAGGATGTCCATGGAATTAAGCTATAAATGGCATTCAAATTCCTATATATGTATATTACCTAATAGTCCACTTATACAACTTGCAAATGGATTTAACATATCTGTTGTAAATATAAATGTTATTGATAAAGTTAAATCAGGTGCTAATAAATATGCGATTATTTTGTGCAGTTCGGAAAAATCTGCTGGAGCATTACATTATATACTCATCAAATATGAAGATAATACATTCAAAATGTTAAATTCATCAGCTATTTATGGTAATGGTATTGATAATGTAATTTGGGAGAATTTTATTATCGAATCTAATGGTAAGCTTACATTAGATAGGTATACTCCATACTTGTATACAGGAGCAGGAATTCTTATAAAGTAATCTTATGAAAAATTATCTATAAGTCGCAATTTTCTAACTACTGTTTATCAAATAAAAAGGCTTTATTGCCTTTTTTATGTTTCCATAAATATAAATTCCATATTATAACATTTACTTTTCAGTACATGACACAGATGCTCCTTCTACCCCTACTAAAATGTAAATAAGTTTTTAATACAGTACCACAAACGACCGTTTATAGTACGCAAATTAAACAAAAGCCTTAAAACTTTTGTTTGAAAATAATATAAGTTTAACTATTTGCCCTTAAAAAGCTAATTATTTCATCAACTGACTGATCATAATTTAAAAAGTAATGTCCATCTAAATCTAAGGTAATATGGTCAATACTATTTTTATTCTTGCTATTTTCAATTAAAATATTGCTCATATTTTTACTTGGCCAGTACTTGTCATTTTCAGCAGAAAGCAATAATATTTTCCCGTTATAATTGTCAATATTGATAAATGCATCTTTATTAAAATTCTTTTCTATAGACTTTTCGTGACATGTACAATAAATCTTATTCTCTGCATCTTTCATAATATTTTTATCATAATAAAATTTAATATACGGTAAATCCTCATTATTAAATGACCATGAAGATTTATGATGTTTTATACTAAAAGGAGTAACTGGCAACCCTTGAAATACATAACAGCTAGGAACACAAGCAATAGTAATTGCTGATTCCATGTAATTGGATAATAGTAAGGCAGCTTCTCCTCCTTTAGATTGACCAATAATAACTACTTGATTATCATCTGTTTTATGATTTTCTTTGATAAATCTAATAGCATTCACAAAGTATTCCATCGGAACTCTTTCTAAAGTTTTTGGGAGATCACCAACTCCAAAATATGCTAGTAGTAAAACATTATAATTTTGTTTTAAATAATTCAATAATTCTTCACTTAATGGAGCTGGAAGACCAGGTCTACTACCACCTAAAATAACAACTAGTGGCTTACCCTCATTTTTATAAAAATCACCATAAATTTCTTTAGTTCTATATTCTTGCATTATATTTACCTCCACAAATTTATATTCTTTTATTAGAGAAGTTCTTTGTAATCTGACATGAGTATTTCATTGATGTATTGATTTACTTCATTATCTGTAAAATTAATATTCAAGGCTCTAAGGTGATAAGTACACAAAGAGAAAATCATATTTTTAAAATTACCTGTAAGCTTTTCGTTAAGCCAGTAGGTTATAACACCAAATAAGCTGTTAGTAAGTAATACAGAAGTTACGTCAATATCATTAATACCAGATGAGTGGAATTTATTTAAATGTTCCAATATCCCTTTCAAATAAATATTTATCTTGTCTAATATATCCCAACGTTTCTTTTCAAATAAGTCATTAATTCCCATAGATTTTACAAACAGTATCTTTGAAAACTCTTTATTATTTACATATGTGCAAATTGCACTGGTCATTGCCAAAGTAAATTTTTTAACAACATTGTCTTTTACGGTCATAGAAGCATCAGAGGCCGCTTTTAAACTCATATCGGAAATTTCTTCGTAGATCTGTGCTAATACTTCCTCTTTATTATTAAAGTAAGAATAGAAAGAACCTACTGATACAGAAGCTTCATTGGTAATATCCTTTATCGAAGAATCAATGTATCCTTTATGGGAAAAGACTTTTGCGGCTGCTTCAAGAATAGATTTTCTCTTTAAATCTTTTGTTTTTTCTGCTTTAGTAAGACCAATATGATTCATAAAAACCTCCTTTAAGTATAGCTCAATGAATTTGAATTCAAATTCATTATATGATTATTTTCATAAAGTGTCAATATATAGGAATTTATTATTAAGAAAACCCACGCTAAGGAATAATATTCCTTAGCGTGGGTTTTGTCGGAAATGTTGGCGCTACCCCTTATAGATTGGCACTTGAAAATGCTACGCCTGATGAAAAAAGAGCAGCTCAAGGAATGGTATTATATATTCAGCTTTATAAAAAAGATGAATATATAAATAATACTCAAAATAGTGTTAGTGATTATTTGAATTTGATAAATGGATTTAAAGATTATTTTGATAGTAGATATAGTAATCTTCTCAGTAAATCTCAATATAATAATTATAATAGTTTGATAGATAAGTTTACTGATGAATTGGCTAAGTATTAATGAGTCATACAAGCGACTATTAACATAAACAAAAGATGTATCAACCGTTGATACATCTTTTGTTTATGTTAAATTTGTATATTATATAAGAGTAATACAAGAAAATATGTCCTAAATGACAAAATAAAAAAGGCAATAAAGCCTTTTTATTTAATAAACAATATTCTCAAAATGCGAAACAAAGACTATTTAAATGATACACAGATAAATAGTAATAGGAGGTAATTTCAGTGGTTGATGGAATAAATTTGGGAAATATAATGGTGGACTGCGATGATGAACAAAAACTGTGTGAGTTTTATCACGAACTACTCGGGTGGGAAAAAAGCAAAATGTTTGGTCGTCCAGCGCTAAGAAATAAAAATGGAATTGTATTTTTATTTATCGAGGAAAAAGATTATATTTCGCCTATATGGCCAGAAGAAGAAGGAAAGCAACAGAAACAAATGCACTTTGATTTTCAAGTTCCAGATGTTGCAGCGGCAGTTGAATATGCTAAATCACTAGGTGCTGAGAAGGCGACATTTCAATTCGGCGGAAGTGAATGGGTTACTATGATAGATCCTGCAGGGCACCCTTTTTGCCTTTGTGCCCAAGAAAATGAAACATGATTGTAACCAATTTCAATTAAGTCATTTGAGAAATTTCAAATTTAAGTTTGAGTAATTTATCGAATTGTTTATTATTAATAAAATGTACAAATCAGAATTTGTCTGGATATTAGAAAGAGCAGAAAAGTTAGAATATGGAGGTTTATCATGAAAAAATGGTATGATGAGGAGTATGAATGGGAAATCGAGGTTATAGGGTTTCTTCGTGGAGACCACACTGAGAGATATTGCCGAAATGGAGAGGAAGTTGGAGATAAGTATACCTGCACCTATGGCTGTCCTGTAAATACTGATGGACAAGGTATTTGTTCCAAAGCCATGATGATTATGTTTCCAATAATGGAGGCTGTTAGGAGTGGCGGTGATTTAGAGAATATTGGTGGAACTAGTAAATATAGCAAAGATATTGTATGCCCAGATGGTTGTGTTATATTTAGGCTGACGGCAAAAAAACTTGGGAATGAGAATTTTTATAAGGGAAAGTTTTTTGAGTAGTTATGATTCTTATTTTTCATTCAGATTAAGATAAGTCGAAATGTACAAATTCCAATCTAAGGTTGAGTATTATAAATAGTAATTTGACTAACAGATTATATAAATAATCCGCAGAAAATATCAAGTATATCATCTTACCTTGTCTTATAATTTTTTTGAAAGGTGAGGTGCTTTTAATGAAAAAAACAAAAACATACTTGAAGAATTTTATAGGAACAAGTTATGAAGTTGGGACACAGATTGGTAATTGGATTTTATCACAACCTGATTTATTGAAAAAGGTGATTTTACCACCTAAGGCCTATCCTCAAAGCAAATTAACGGAAATATTCAATTTGCTTGATCAATACTGCAGTGGTGTAAATGAGGAGATCAAAGGTTTTGCAGATACAGTTGGAATTTCAAGAGAACAAGTGATTTTTTATGCAATGACATATTTGGAACGTGGGTGCAGTTTGATGGCTGCGGTTCCAAACAAGACTGAAACTGGGCATACTCTAATGGCACGTAACTACGATTTTAATGATGAAATGGAAAAAATGTGTTTTGCATATACAGCTATTAGGAGAAAATATCGTTATATTGGCTCTACACTAAACCTATTTGGACGATGTGATGGAATGAATGAATATGGGCTGGCAGCTTGTAAGGCCAGTAATGGATTGCCTGTTGGCAACTTTGATGGAGGACAGAAAGCAGGTGTAACTGGTTTTTCTTTTTGGATTGTTATCCGAAGCATTTTGGAAAACTGCAAAAATGTTGAAGAAGGCATTGCATGGGCAATGGATGCACCTATTGGATATAATATAAATCTAATGCTTGCTGATGGTAATGATAAAATTGCATTATTGCAATGTATAGATGGTCATAAAACATATCGCATTTTAGATAATGACTCTGGGAAAAACTTTTTGATTTCTACAAACCATACAATTTTGCAAGAAATAAAGCCCTATGAGAAAATGTTAATTGAAAACTCGGTAATCCGCTATAAAACCATAGAAAAAATGTTTTCTGAAAAAGAAAAAATATCAGCACAGGATTTAAAGGCCATACTGTCGGCACCTTATCCGCAGGGATTGTGCTGTCACTATTATCCCGAGTTTTTTGGAACTTTGCGATCTGTGTTATTTGATACAACCGAGAAAAAAATAGAAATGACTTTTGGTTCGCCGCAAGCCAATGACTGGAAAACTTTTACGGTACAAAAATTACAAGAGCAAGAGATTATAGTAAATCTTCCTTATGAAAAGGCGGGAAAAGATTTTTATAATATTACCTATTAAAGAGGGGGAGGCTGTGCTGTATTGAAAGATAATCAAATCATTAGTAAAGCAGTTATATTTATTGAAACAAATCTGTATGAGCCTTTGACTGTAGAATCAGTTGCCAATGCAGTTTCCTATTCATATTATCATTTTCACCGTTATTTTCAAGCTGTGATGGGAGAAACTATTGGCAGCTATATCAGAAGCCGGAGGTTGACTCAAGCAGCATATGATCTCATATATGGCAATAGGAAAATTTTAGATATTGCAGTTTCCCTGTATTTCGAATCTGCTGAAAGTTTTACAAGAGCTTTTAAGAAAAGATATGGTATTACACCTACAGAATATAGAAAAAATGGTGTTGATGTATTAATAGGAAAACATCACCCTATGCAGCTTGACAAAATAACCGAATGCAATTATGAAAATTTATCACCAGAAATCGTAACATTTGAGCCTAAATCTGTTGTTGGGTTTAGATTTAACATGAGTATTGAGAAAAATAACAGTATTGAAATGTGGGAAAAGTTGAATGCTCAATTGGCAAAGCAAAATTATATTTCAATGAATAAAAATCGGTATAGTATTTATGAAACAGGTGGTACATGCCTGTCAAATACATTTAATAAAAATAGTGAAGCTGCTATATTTATAGGCATTGAAACATCGGGTGGTTCTAATATTCCAGAAGGTATGGAGTTAAAAGAAATTAGTGGTGGAAGGTATGCTAAATTCATACATAAAGGTACAGTAAAAAATTTGCTTTCTACATATTATTATATTTGGGGTGTTTGGTTACCTAAGAGTAGTCTCCAACTTGATGACAGAGATGATTTGGAATGCTACACAGAGCAATTTTTAGGAGCTGAAAATGAAGAATCGCAGATTGAAATTTATTTTCCGATACAATAGCAAAAATACAATAAGAAGTTACTAAATTCCAACTTGTCGAGGAGGCTGGTTGGATGTACATAGTGCAGCCTGGGCTTAACAAAGAAGTAGTATAAGCATAATGATGACCGAGCAGGTCGGCACATAAGGTAGGAGCCGGCCTGATTTTTGAGCATATAAATGGTTCCAAGCTCCCTCATTGTGAATTCACTAGTTCAACTAACGTATCCATATTTTGATAAAATGTTCCCTCTTTTTTATCTTCTTGTTTTGCGACCATCTTAGTAATATTACGCTCAAAGAAGTTAAGTTTCTTTTTGTTAAGTTTCCCTCCAAAATTGGCTCTAAATTTAGCAGACTTGTATATCTTTTTAGGAAAACATTCTTGAATATATTTTTCTGATTCGTTTGGTGTCATACAACAAACAAATAGTGCAAGATTTTTAGTAATGAGTGTGTTTGTATTTTGCACTGCAAAGCGTTTTAAGTTTTTGTTCATTTTTGCCATGTATGCAGAGCCTCCCATGATAATCCAGTCATAATCATTGAGGTTAATAGTTTGATTTTCATTCACATTTACAACAGATACTTCGGATTTCAATTTGTCTTTTATATACTCTACACATTCTTCTGTAAATCCATGTTTACTCGAATATACGATTAATGTTTTCATCTAATGATTGACTCCTTTCTCTAAAGCATTCTCTACAGCCTTTAGAATAATATTACTGCTATAAGTGGCAGATGAAATTGTATCTACTTCCAAACTTTGCTTAGAGATGATGTTATCAACAATTGCTTCTGCTTTGCCACCGAAGCCATTATCATGTCTTAAGATATCAATACTAGTAATTTTATGACCTGCGACTGTCACTTTTACCTCAACAACAATGATATCATTCTTGGCATTCCCCAAGTAAGTTCCATCAGAAACTTGTTGTAGATTTACATTATTGACAGGCTGTATAACCATTGATTTAGAAATCTTGTTTAAAACAACGGCACCAATACCAGCTCCGAAGATTAAAAAAGCGACAACGATAGTTAGAATTATTTTAGTTTTCTTTTTCATTTTAGTTTTTGACCTCATATTATTTTCAATTCTCCTTTGCAATTCCATTCATAAGAATGCTGACAAACGATTCAATTAAATCTTCCCAATTATCTAAAAGGTATAATTGGTTTTCAATAGAGTTCATACCAAAGCCAATAAGAGCAGTTAAAATCATCCAAGAAGAATTACTATCCACTTCCTTAACAATACCCTGTGCATGACCTTCTATAAGCAGTGTTTGCAAGAGATTTTCTCCTGTCTTTTCATCAGCTTTAATTTTAAACATTACATTCGAACCACTTCTAATAAAAGCCTTACCCATTTCAGGATTACTGGTCATACTCAAAATAAATTGTTTAAATGATTGTTCTAGTTTTTCTTTGATTGTCAGATTATCTTGTTTCGATAATATTTCGGTAATATCCATAATAATCTTTTCGGATATTCTTATGCCAATATCTTCTGCTATTTGTGCTTTGTTTTTATAATAAAGATAGAGGGTAGTAGGAGAATACTCTATAACATTTGCAATTTTCCTCATTGACAACATATCATATCCATTATCATTGATGATTTTAATACTTGCATTTAAAATCAAATTTTTCATATCTTCCTTTTCTTGTAAACGTCGTTTTTTAAAACTCATTTCATCACCTTCATTAACAGCGTTAATAAACTTAACACTGTTAATATAACATTGATTTATTTTTGTGTCAAGATTCGTATTTCCATTGAAAAGAAATACGAAAAAGCTGCTTCAAAAATGATACTTAGTTATTCTAAAAAAGCATATCCATGGTATAATGTCTGTATTGAATCCTTCCACGCAATTATAAAACGTGAGTGGATAAATCGCTTTAGAATTAAAAATTACAGCCATGCATATATTGTTGTATTTGAATACATTGACATGATTTTATTGACAGCAGATATTTGCAGAATAATTTTGAGGTAGTTAAAGAAATGATGAATTAAACAACAATTTGTATAATGAACAATAATATTATTAGATGAATTATTTATAATTTATGGAGGATAAACATCATGATAAAACATAATTTTAAAATACAAGGTATTCCAGCAATTTTGTGGGGAGAAAAATCAGATAAATTATTTATAGCAGTTCATGGTAATATGTCAAATAAGGCAGATGACAGTATTATTATATTTGCAGAAGAAGCAGCTGCAAAAGGCTATCAAGTTCTTAGTTTCGATCTACCTGAGCATGGGGATCGTAAGGATAAGTCTTATCCCTGCAAAGTTCAAAACTGTGTTAAGGATCTTAGTATTATTATGAATTATGCAAAATCTATGTGGAGCAGCATAAGTATATTTGCCTGTAGTATGGGTGCATATTTTAGCTTACTTACATACAAACATGAATTATTGAAACAGTGTCTATTTCTATCACCTGTAGTAAATATGGAACTTATCATAAATAATATGATGGCATGTTTTAATATAACTGAAGACAACTTAAAATTAGAAAAACAAATTTGTACTCCTATAGGACAGACTCTTTACTGGGATTACTATTGTTATGTGAAAGAACATCCTGTTGATATGTGGGATACTCCTACTTCAATTCTATATGGCTCAGAGGACAGCCTATGTAAATTTGCTGTGATATCTTCATTATTTTCATACCAAAGAACAATTGAAATATTTTAGGCAGTGGCTAAAATATTATGTACGATAGATAATAAGAGGAGGTTTATTAAGTGGCAAAAGGAATAATACATATATGCTGTTCTGACAGTGCCTGGGCGAGTATGAGACATGCAGTTAAAACAGGGCTGCTGGAAGGTAAAAAAGTAGTAGGATTTTTTGATGATCTATCCAATGGTCCTATAGATGAACTCATTGAATTAAAAGAAAGAATTAATTGGTGTAAAAAAATATATATTGAAGAAGATAGCATAATTTTTGGGGAGATCCAGGAGCATTATAAAAAACTTGCTGAGCTCAATTCTGCGTATTTGTGAAGGCAATGAAGTTAAAAGTGTTCAAGTGGATTATTTTGACGACATGATCCTTCATTATACATATAGGAATTTTGTATGTAGTGCGAGAACAGTAGGGGAAGTCATAGGCAAAGCTAAAAATTATGTATCTGATATCTTTATTTTCTGGAGAATAACAGAACTGATAAAAGAGGGCAAAATTGACTATAGAGGTAATTTAAGCCTCATGCGAGAATTAAAAATAAAAAAATCATAAAAAATGAGAGGTTTATTTTATGCTAAAAGAGTCTGGAAAATTAATAATCAGATTTTCAATTGTCACATTAGGAATCATTATAATTGCTTTTGTTGTATCCTCACTTATCCAGCCGGATATCTCTAAGTTTATTAACTGGGCGGACAATAAAGGCATAGGAACCAGTAAAACACAATTAGAAAAATTTCTTCAATATGTAATCAATAATGGAGTCAAAGTTCCACTGCAAATGTTTATTTTATCTCTTGTACCTATTCCATTTATTTACTACTTGCCTATTGCACTAACCGCAGCTGTTACAGGTTTCATTTTTTACTTACCATTGGCACCGGATTTGCAAGGCAAAATAACAATTCCTGAGATTTTTTTAGGCATTTTACCTCATGCCATAATTGAATTGCTTGCATTTTTTGTTATACTGGCGGTCCTATACAGATTTAATCAAGCGATTCGAAGTAAAGTATTTAAGAAAGTACACACTGAAGTTGATCTTGTTTCAGCTTTTAAGAAAGCCGTCAAATGCATTTCCTTTGCTTATTTTGGCGGCACTAATTGAAGCATTTATTACACCACACATAGGATAACAAAATAAAGATAATCCCCAAAGTATAATGGACGATTGATCAGTAAATGTAATATATAATCTTATTTAACTATTTATAAATTGACTAATTGCAGTCTGAACTTTCAAATCACAAATTAAGATGAGGAGAATTGAATTGGATCAAAAAATACGAGAAAAAATTTTTGAACTGGCAGATAAAAAATATAAAGAATTCCATACTAAAATATCTCCCACTGATTCCAGCATAATTGGAGTTAGAATGCCTCTTTTGAGAAAACTTGCAAAGGAAATAGCCAAAAGAGACTGGAGAGAATATCTCAAAACAGCTGAAAGTGAGTACTATGAGGAAATAATGCTTCAGGGGTTGGTGATAGGGTGTGTAAAGGTGGATGTGGAGGAAAGGCTTCGGCTTATTGGCGGGTTTATTCCCAAGATTGATGGCTGGGGTATTTGTGACAGCTTTTGCAATGGACTTAAATTTATAAAGTCAAATAAAGAAAGAGTCTGGAATTTTATACAGCCTTATTTGAAATCAGATAAAGAATTTTATATTCGTTTTGGTGTAGTGGTCCTGCTGGATTTCTATATAGATGAAGTTTACATAAATCTTGTGCTTGATATTTTGGATAAGATAAAGAATGATGGTTATTATGTAAAAATGGCAGTGGCCTGGGCCATGTCAATTTGTTATATAAAATTTCCCGAAAACACAATGTTATATTTAAAGGATAGCTCTTTAGACGATTTTACATATAATAAATCACTTCAGAAAATAACAGAATCTCTTAGAATTGATAATAAGACAAAGCTAATTATTAAAAGTATGAAACGTAAATAACCATAGGAATATGTAGTGAAGTTAATCGCATGAATTCAAAATTAAACAGGATTTCTAAATATATTGGTATTTATGATGAATTGAAAGAGGAAATTGTTGAAGAATTGAAGGATCTTATTTCCCAAGGAGAAAAAATTAAAGCAATTAAAAAATATAGAATGGCTACTGGGGCCGGATTAAAAGAAGCCAAGGACTATATTGATTCTTTAACTTTAGTTCTGCGAAATAAAAATCTAAATTGGTAATAATGGTAAAAATTAAATATGGCACACTGTACCCAACCGTGTTATAAAAAACTTGTAAGCAACATACGGTAGGTAATCAGTATGCCAAATAATAGTTCATCCATAAATGATGAACTTTACAACTATAGTTAATGGATTTGCTCATATAATCATTACTGAAGGAAGGTATTTGAGGCTGTGACTCCAGTTCAGGATTCTACTAAAGCGTATGATAATGCCGCTTTACAGTGAAGCTTGAGGGTGTCAATCAATGGGAGTTTCATATCTTTCTGATTTAGCAGCAGTGGTAATTCGGTACAGCCTAAAATAACACCATCCACATCATAGCTGGACAAGATTTCTTTGAAATTTTCTCTGGCATTTTCCGTTACCTTATTTAAGACAAGTTCACTGAAAATTATTGAGTTTATTTTATCCTGATGTTTTTCTGATGGGGTCAATACCTCTATGCCGCAGGATTTAAATCCACTTTGATAGAAGGAGCTTTGCATGGTGTACTTTATCCCTGTCAATAATACTTTTTTCAATTTAAGTCTGCTGCATTTTTCAGCAGCTGCATCCACAATACTCAGTGCGGGCAGGTTTATTTGCTGCTTTATACTGTGAAATACTGAGTGGGGGGAGTTCGCGGCCATTATGACGAAATCGGCACCAGATCTTTGTAAACTATTTATACCGTTTATTATATAATTTATATATTCAGAAGTTTTATGCCTATTTTCTAAATCTGTAAAATATTGAAAATTTAAACTGTTGATTATTATTTCGGGATAATAGTAATTCGAGAATTTTTTATAGTACATATCAAGTATGGTTTTATAATATTGAATTGTGGAGGCGGAACTGATTCCGCCAAGAATTCCTATTTTTTTCATAATTTTCTTATACTCCTTTGTTTTTTAGATAAAAGGATCTGTTGTCTACAGCTCTCATTGTTGCCAGTATTCCATTCAGATGATCATATTCATGCTGTATCAGTTCTGATAAATCTCCTTGAAATTTTATTGTTTTATCCATGAAATTTATATCTTTGTACATCACGGTACATTTTTTATATCGTTTGACTTTTACCAGCAGGTTTGGAAAGGACATGCAGTCATCCATAACTTCCATCATCTCATTATTGTCAAATTTAAGTATGGGATTGATAAAAACCATGGGTTTGTCGATATACATGTATATCAACCTTTTAAATATTCCAATCTGCGGCGCTGCAATTGCCCTTCCTGCGTTATATTTTTTGCGGAAATCAATTAAGGTATCGTGCAAATCCGAAACAGTCTTCTCTACTGCATCTATTTCCTCTTTCGTAACAGGAAGGCTTTTCTTATATAGATCTTCATTTCCAAGTAACAATATTTCTTTTATCATAAAACGATCTCCTTTACATGTGATATATATTTGATACAATATTACTATATAATTGTTACTGTAAAAAGGTATAATTTTTATAAAAACTATGGGGATGATTTTGTGGAAATACCAGTATTCATTGAAAATAAAAGTGAAAAACCGCTGTATATTCAGATATATGGATGCTACAAAAAAGCTATACTGGAAGGGATACTTAAAAAAACGATAGATTGGAGTCTATAATGCAGCTTAAAAGCAGGCTTTGTATCAGCAGAAATACAGTTCAGGAGGCTTATAACCAACTGCTGTGTGAAGGCTATATTTATAGCAGAAAGGGCAGTGGTTATTATGTGGAAGGTATAGATAAGCAGATAAAAACCGTCAAGAGAGAAAATGTACCCTTAAAGCTTAAATCGTTGAGAAGTATTCATATAGATGATAGAGCATATCCCTATAATTTTAAACCCGGCTCGGTGGATCACGGCAGTTTTCCATTTGCAAACTGGAGAAAAATTGAACAGGGTATTATGAAAAAAGAAAATATGGGCATATTGACCTATTCGGATCCCAGAGGTGAATTTGAATTAAGAAATCAGATTGCAGATTATGTCAAAAGTTCAAGAGGAGTGGCTTGTTCTTCTGAACAGATAATTGTAGGTGCAGGGACACAGACTTTGATGGCTGTATTATGCGAACTGCTTAGTGAGCATTATAATAGGAGTATTGCTTTTGAAGAACCGGGTTTTTCTCCTGTGAGAAAGGTTTTTGAATGGTATGGATATAATATAGAGCCTATTGAATTAACGCAGTCTGGAATGGACATAAAAAAACTTGAAATCCTGGAAACGGTCCCGGGGTTGATATATGTAACGCCGTCCAATCAGCATCCCATGGGTATGATCATGCCTGTCTCAAACCGCATAAGACTTCTCAATTTTATTGACAGATGCGGTGGATATGTTATTGAGGATGATTATGACAGCGAATTTAGATATAATGTAAATCCAATACCTTCACTTCAAAGCCTGGATAATGAAAATAGAGTGATCTATCTTGGAACTTTTTCAAAAACTCTTTTTCCCGGAATGCATGTTGGATATATGATTTTACCTGAAAGCATAATGAATCTTTTTATTGAAAAAGGAAGCTTTATAAATCAAGCTGCATCCAAAATTCATCAGCTGACAATTGCAGAATTTATGAGAGGAGGATTATTTGAAGCCCATCTCAGGAAAATGCGAAATATATATGCCAGAAAACAGCAGTTTCTTATAGATTGTATAAGAAATGAATTTGGACAAAATGCCGCCGTCTATGGTGAGAGAGCAGGACTCAACATTGTACTTCAGGTAAAAAACAAGCTGGATGAGCAGGAATTGATAAATAGAGCTCGAGGTAAAGGGGTCAAAGTTTATCCTGTATCCTTTTATTATTTTGATAAAAATAATTATAAAAAACATAATATGGTGTTGATGGGATATGGACATCTGGGTTTTGAGGAGATGGAAAATGGAATAAGGTTTTTAAAAAAAGCCTGGTTTTGAGTTGATGTTTTCATATGAAGAACAATGATATAATATATTTAAAATTAGAACGTTTTGAGGAGATTATAATATGAAGATACACGAAAAAAATAAGGATAGATTAGAACAATTAAAGGTAGATTGTTCAGAATGTAGTGGCTTATGTTGTACAGCATTATTTTTTTCAAAAATAGATGGTTTTCCAGAGGATAAAAAAGCAGGTAGGCCCTGTACAAAACTACAAAATAATTATCGCTGTAAAATTCATCATGAATTGGAAAGACGTAATATGAAGGGCTGCATAGGATATGATTGCTTTGGGGCAGGACAACATGTAACACAATATATTTATAAAGGTGACACATGGAAAACCTTACCCAGGCAATCTGAAGAAATATTTGATATCTTTGTAATTGTTTTTCAATTATATCAAATACGCTACTTTTTAGAAGAATCAAGAATAGTAATTCCAGCAAAAAAATTATGGAGTGATATTGAAAGTTTGATTAATGAAAATGAAGGTCTATGTAATTCCATTCCACAAAGTGTCCTTAATATTGATATTGATAGTTATAGAAATAAAGTTAATATTACCTTGAAGCAAGTTTGTGATTCTATTATAAAGTGTTTTAGAAATAGTGATAATAAGAGGTTAACAGAGTTCTTAGGAAGGAATCTTAAAAAGAAAGATATGAGTGGACTGGACTTAAGCATGAAATTATTAATTGCAGCTAATTTTGACGGTTGTATATTTGACGGAACAGTTTTTTTAGGAGCAGATACAAGAGATACGAATTTTAGCAATGCAGATCTGAGAGAGGCTGTTTTCTTAACACAAGGACAAATTAATTCTGCCAGGGGAAATAGAAATACGAAACTACCCGAACATTTGGATTATCCCATAACATGGAAATAATAAATAAAAGAACGACAAATTTTGGATATATAGAGGTGAATAATGAAAACAGTAGTAATATATAAGTCCAAAACAGGTTTTACAAAAAAGTACGCTAAGTGGATTGCAGAAGAGTTATCCGCTGATATCTTTGATGCATCAAAGGTTAATGTTCATATGCTGGATAAATATGATACTATAATTTATGGTGGAAGTTTATATGCGGTGGGCATTATTGGAATAAAATTAATTAGAAAAAATATTAAGAAGCTTAAAAATAAAAAGTTAGTTGTTTTTGCAACAGGAGCATCACCTTCAAGAGATAATGTTATAAATGAAGTAATTGATAAAAATTTTTCGGTTGATGAGCGCAGATACATCAAATTTTTTTATTTAAGAGGTGGTTTTAATTATAGCAAACTAAATTTTTTTGATAGGTTTCTTATGATGCTGCTGAAATGGAAAATCAAAAATAAAAAGCCGGGAGAGATGTCAGTTGATGAAATAGGTATGCTTTCCATATATGATAAGCCGGTAGATTTTACAGACAAGAAGAATATACATAAAATAATAGCTTATGTTATTTCACAAAATTCTCATTGAAAAAATGTTTCTGTAAGAAAGGTGTCCAATATGAAAGATATGAAAGCGGTAATTTTGAAAGATATAATGGAAGCATTGCAGCTATTGATTGAAAAATACAAGTTTAATGTAGATGTACTTTCAAAATTATTAGATGTAAAAAAGGAAGTTATTTTAAGTAAGGATGAAAAAGGGCTATTTGATAATTCTAAAGATTTTGGTAAGATATTTGATCTGGTTCTTATGCTTGAACTTATTGGAAAAGATGATGCTGATTTTAAAATTGGAGCATTTTTGCAGGTATTATTAGAATATCATAATATTTCGGTGGAAACAATTGCATTGATGTCTGGAGTTAGTGAAAAAGAAGTTATTGGTTTAGTTGAAACCCCTAAACTGGTATCTTTAGAAAGTAAATATAAAATATCCAAAACAGTAATGGCATTACGGTTTTTTTTAAAAGAATTAGAACCATAAATTTCAATATGTTTTTAAAATTAAGATAAGGAGAATCAAATTGAACAAAAAAATACGAGAGAAAATTTTTGAACTGGCAGATGAAAAATATAAAGAATTCCATACTAAAATATCTCCTACCAAGTCCAATATAATTGGAGTTAGAATGCCTCTATTGAGAAAACTTGCAAAGGAGATAGCAAAAGGAGACTGGAGAGAATATCTCACAACAGCTGAGAGTGAATATTATGAGGAAATAATGCTTCAGGGGATAGTGATAGGGTATGTAAAGGTTGATGTAGAGGAAAGGCTTCAGCTTATTGGTGAATTTATTCCTAAGATTGATGGCTGGGGAATTTGTGACAGTTTTTGCAATGGACTTAAATTTATAAAATCAAATAGAGAAAGAGTTTGGAATTTTATACAACCTTATTTGAAATCAAATAATGAATTTCATATTCGTTTTGGTGTAGTGGTTCTGTTGGATTTCTATATAGATGAAATTTACATAAATCCTGTGCTTGATATTTTGGATAAGATAAAGAACGATGGTTATTATGTAAAAATGGCAGTTGCCTGGGCTGTGTCAATTTGTTATATAAAATTTCCCGAAAACACAATGTTATATTTAAAGAATAGTTCTTTAGACGATTTTACATATAATAAATCACTTCAGAAAATAACAGAATCTCTTAGAATTGATAATAAGACAAAGCTAATTATTAAAAGTATGAAACGTAAATAAATTATTGGAATAATGATATATGAAATGGAAAAATAAGTAATGCATTTGCTACTGTTGTTGGGGTGATTACCATCTTAGCAGCTTTTGAAGTATGTTAAAGACATTAGCTAGGGTTACAGTTAACAATCCTTTTTTATAATCAGCATTGTAAGAAAAGACAAAGATAATGCTTTTATAATAGAGGAGCAAAAAAAGACAGGATTTACACTGGCGGCTGATATATAATATAGAAAAGCTCAGAGGAGGGAGTTGATCTTAGATGAATTATAATGTTTGTATTAGGAAATCCATTGAATATATAAATAGTAATCTGGATAAAAAAATAGGGCTTCAAGATATTGCAGGGAAGGTGTTTCTGTCGAAGTTTCATTTCCATAGAATCTTTCATGCTGCTACAGGAGAATCAGTAGCCGAATATATAAGGAGAAGAAGACTTGAAGAAGCTGCGAAGGAGCTTGTAAATACGGAAAGCAAAATTGTGGATATAGCATTGAAATATCAATTTAGTTCACAGGAAGCTTTTACGAAAGCATTTAAAAAACTTTATGGAGCACCTCCCAGGAAGTTCAGGAAAAATTCAAACAACGGTATTGCTTTTATGGCAGCATAAATACAGTAAAGGGGTGGTTTGATGAGCTATGTGCCAGTTGTTGTTGAACATACAAATTCGGGAGAACGTTCTTATGATATATATTCTAGACTTCTAGAGGACAGGATAGTAATGTTGAATGAGGAGGTGACGGATGCAACGGCAAGTGTCATTGTGGCACAGCTTTTGTATCTCGAATCCGAGAACCCTGATGAAGATATCAATTTTTATATAAACAGTCCGGGAGGATCAACTACCGCGGGGATGGCAATATACGATACAATGCAGTATATAAAGCCGGATGTGTCAACCATATGTATTGGTATGGCCGCCAGTATGGCATCCTTTTTACTGACGTCAGGTACAAAGGGGAAAAGATATGCGCTTCCAAATAGTGAGATATTGATTCATCAGCCATCAGTATATGGAGGAATGCAGGGCCAGGCTACGGATATAGAAATTCACACCAGGTGGCTTCTTGAAACCAAGAAAAAAATAAATAGAATATATAGTGAAAGAACGGGGAAACCTATTGAAAAGGTAGAAAAAGATATGGAAAGGGATTATTTTATGTCTGCAAAAGATGCTGTGGATTACGGAATAGTAGACGAAGTGCTTTCTAAAAAATAATATCATAGTTCGATATTAAAAAAGGGCCTTGAATAAAGGCCTTTTTTGTACTTAAATGGATTTTTTGAATTACTTATTATAATATGTAGGTATAAGAATTTTTAATAAATAGAAAAGAGGTAGATACTGTTATGGGAAATAAAATTCTCGTTGTATACTATTCACTTGAAGGAAATACAAAGTTGATAGCCGAAGCTATCTCAAAAGCTGTATCAGGTGATGCACTGGAGATAAAGCCCCAAAATGATATAGATCCAAACAGCAAGATGAGATATTTGATAGGTGGTAAAAAATCTATGACCAGGGAAAAACCGAAGCTTTTGTCCTATGATATAAAGCCGGAAGAGTATGATGTTTTATTTATTGGAACTCCAGTCTGGGCGTGGAATTTTGCTCCTGCCATGAGAAGCTTTTTTGCCAGGACGAGTTTGAGACATAAGAAGATAGCTTTGTTTAGTTGCAACGGTGGAAATAATGGAAAAACTTTTGAAAATATGAAAAGTGAACTTGGAGAAAATGAATTTTTGGGAGAAATTGAATTCAAAAACCCTCTTAGCAATAATACAGAAGAAAATGTAAAAACAGCTGCACAGTGGGCTGAAAATGTATGTAAAAAACTATAATTGTTCAGGTATGGAAGGGATGGAGCCTATGAGTATCAATATTTTGGTTGTAGACGATGAACAGTCCATAGCGGATCTGATTGAAGTTTATTTAAAAAATGAAGGTTTTACAATATATAAATTTTATAACGGTCAGGATGCGCTGCGGTGTGTTGAGTCGGAACAGTTGGAGCTTGCAATACTTGATGTAATGCTGCCGGATATTGACGGTTTTACTCTCTGCCGGAAAATCAGGGAAAGTAATAATTTCCCTATTATCATGCTGACTGCCAAAGAAGAAGAGATTGACAAGATTACCGGATTGACATTAGGTGCAGATGATTACATAACAAAACCCTTTCGCCCTCTGGAGCTTGTTGCCCGTGTCAAGGCGCAGCTCAGGAGATTTACCAAATATAATTCTGCGGAGCCAAATCAGGAAGAACACTTGATTGCCTTTTCAGGACTGGTACTGGACATGGACACCCATGAATGTACGCTGAGTGAAAAAAAGCTGTCTCTAACTCCTACAGAGTTTTCAATTCTCTGGGTTCTTTGCTCCAATTGTGGACGGGTGGTAAGTTCGGAAGAATTGTTCCATGAGGTATGGAAAGACAAGTATTTCACCAACAGCAATAATACTGTAATGGTTCATATCAGGCATCTAAGAGAAAAAATGCAGGACAGCGCGGAGCATCATAAATATATCAAAACGGTATGGGGAGTTGGTTATAAAATTGAAAAGTAGGATAGATAAAAGAAGAAATGATTATACCAAATTAAAAGGGAAAGTATTTTTTCAGATGCTTCTGATTACAGTTGCCGCGGCTGTGATTGTTTATCTATTGCGCCATATTCTTCGCGGACAGATCGGAGATCGTATTGTTAGATATTTGGTCAGCGCTTTTCATTTTCAAAATTTGGACGCACAGGAAATCTATCAGTTGGTGATCCGCAACAATATGGAAATGATCCTTTTCGTTGTAATCCTAATATTTTTAGCCGTCCTTTTTCGATTTTCTGTTTCCTGGTTTACCAAATATTTTGATGAAATAAGTACTGAAATGGATAAACTTACTGAGGATTCTGATGAAAAAATTACATTATCACCGGAATTGGATTTTATGAAAAATAAGCTTAATCAGATAAAAAGCAATCTGGAAAAGCAAAAAAAAGCTGCTATTGATGCCGAGCAGCGCAAAAATGATCTGGTAGTTTACCTGGCTCATGATATAAAGACACCTCTGACCTCTGTTATAGGATACTTGAGCCTTCTGGATGAAGCTCCTGATATGCCTCCTGAACAGAAGGCAAAATATGTTGGCATTACCCTGGAAAAGGCTTATCGATTGGAGCAGCTTATAGATGAGTTTTTTGAGATTACAAGATTTAATCTTCAAACTATTGTTTTGAATAAAGAGAAAATCAATTTACTGTTCATGCTCCAGCAGATGGCGGACGAATTCTATCCAATGCTGACTCCACAGGGAAAGCAGGTATCCGTCAATGTGCCTGACAGCCTTATTCTGTGGGGAGATGCGGACAAACTGGCCCGTGTATTCAATAATATTCTGAAAAATGCCATAGCCTACAGCTATGAAAACAGTGTCATTGACATTTCCGCCGGGCAGCAGGATAAAAATATCGTTATAACTTTTACTAATAAGGGGAATCCAATTCCACGAGAAAAACTGGAAACGATATTTGAAAAATTTTTTCGGTTGGATACATCACGTTCCACCAATACAGGTGGTGCCGGGCTTGGATTGGCTATTGCCAGGGAAATCGTAAACGCCCATGGAGGTAATATTTTCGTGCAAAGTGATACAGAAAAGACAGTTTTTACTGTGGTGCTTCCACTTATATGTTAACTCTAATTTTAAGTACGAATTGCAGTAAAGGTATTAAAAATGGGTAAAACACAAACAGCATACCGGCAAATGCAATGGACATATAAAAGCATACTTCTTCACGAAGGAGCAGGGGTATTTTTCCCGTATTTGTACTTTGAACAGAAATCCTGTTCTGTAGTTTTGATAAATGCTTTTTCAGCAGCCTGAAAATTACCCATCCAATTAACGCTCCGAGAGTATTCATCAGTAAATCATCAATATCCGTTATTCTTCTATTGAACAATTGACTCAATTCTATTATAAAAGAGAATATGACACCTGATAATGCTGTTTTCCATAATACTTCATACTTTTTCCAAATACATGGGAGCATAAATCCAAGAGGTATAAAAAGCAATATATTTTCCATGTATGGGCTGGCGTTCTCCGCAATCCAGCGAAATGGAATCAGATTAATCTCATCCGGTGAAATATTCAATCCCTTTGGTATTATTATTCCAAAGTTGTCATGAACAATATCTCCTATGGAAGTAATACCAGTAAAACTCAGCACGCCAGTAAGATAGTACACAAAGATATATACGATTATAATATGTTCAATTGACAGTTTACGGCCAGTCTTTTTGCTTTGAGAGGTCAGTAGTATATGGTATGGAATCAAGAATGGTAAAGTACCAATAAAACATGTAATCGACACTATAATAATAAACATTAGATTCACCTCCGTTGTAATTGACTCGTTCATAATAGCATATAAAAAAAAGAAATGTCTTAATAAAACCTTAAGAAATTCATAGGATGGAATTACAACATGGCTCTTTTTTCTGTGGTTAAATAATACCAGTACAGAATAAGGAGCTGTTTTATATGGTACAAAAAGAAAAAATGGAAAACTCAAAAATATACATACTTGTAATATTTCTATTGATGGCTGTCATTGTTGCTAGTGTTTATAAATTCATCATTACCTCGGAAAACAAAAATATCTTTAAGATAGAACCGGATTCAACTGTCTCCATATCTTCCGATAAGCTGAACAGCCCCAATGTTATTCTGATCCGTTTAAAAGATCATGCTATCCTGATGCAAAAAAACAGCGAAGAAAAAATCTATCCTGCTTCTTTGACTAAAATTATGACAGCCGTTGTTGCAATAGAAAATTTATCTGATCTCAATGAAGAAATAAGACTTACCAAGTCCACATTCCAGGGGCTGTACAAAGCAGATGCATCGATGACGGGCTTTCAACCGGGTGAAAAGGTAAGCTCCATTGACCTTTTATATGGGGCATTGCTTCCAAGTGGTGCAGAGTCCTGTATTGGGCTTGCAGATCAAATTGCAGGTTCGGAGCAGGGATTTGTAACGATGATGAATCGAAAGGCGGCAGATCTTGGTATGGACAATACCCATTTTGAAAATGCAACGGGACTTCACAATTCACAGCAGTATAATATTACCGATGCATTAGCTGCATACAACAGTATAGGAAAATAATAAGTTCTTTATATGATACTTTGGCTATTAAATTATAATCCTTTGTATACGTCTTGATTGTGATTATATAAATTCGTTGAGTCCGTTTTTTTGATAAATTCAGTCAATTGAAGGGCAGCTTTTTATAAGAAGATTACGAAAACCTATTGACTCTGACACTATGTGAAGGTTTAATATGTAATTAACCACTTCGAAGAGGAATAAGATTTAGGAGGATTCTATGTATACTATAGGTCAATTTTCGAAAATTGGAAGAATTTCTATCAGGATGCTCAGGTATTATGATAAGCTGGGATTGATAAAGCCAAGTTTTATCAATCCTTAAAATCAATACAGATATTATGAAAAGCACCAGGTAAAGGATATATTGAAAATAAATAAACTTAGAAGATACAGATTTTCATCAAATCAGATAAAACAAATTATGTAAGACAGTACCAATACCACCTTGATGATATTATTGTCAAAGCAGGTACATGAAATTGAATTTCAAATACAGTCTTCCAAGAATATTCTGCTTGAATTAAAAGGTTCTTTAAATAAATTAGAGAGAGGTGAAGATATAATGAATTCAAAGCGAAATTTCAATATTTTATTAGATACCTTAAAGGACACAAGAGTTTTGAGTCTGAGAGATACCATTCCAATGGACAATATAGACAATTTAATCGGTAAAGTCTTCGGAACTGTCTCCAGTAACGGTCTATCTATTAATGGAAACATAATGACCCTGTACTATGATGAAGACTTTGATCCAAATAATGCGAACATAGAGATCTGTATACCTGTGGATAGAGAATTGAAAACGCCACGAATATCAACAAGAATTCTAAAAGGAGGCCTATACTGCCATACTACCTTTATAGGCCCCTATAGTGAAATTGGTGAAGCTTACAGAGAAATCCTGGACTGGATTGACAAAAATTCCCACAAAATAATTGGAGCCCCTCATGATGAATATATAAAGGGTCCCGAATCCAAATACAGCCCCAACGAATTTATAACGGAGGTCTATTTTCCAATAGGCAAGAAATAAAAGCTGTCAAATTAATTATTGGCTTTGGGTAAATTTTGCCCATATAGAAATATAAACTGGTTTCTCCTAAAATATAGAAACCAGTTTTTTGATTAATCCGAATTGGGATGAATGCCTTATTTATATTTAGAAGATAGTAACATGAAAATTATCTATAGAAAATAAATAAAACGAAACTATGCTTTCAAATGTCTAATAGATGACAAGTTATTACTAGTAATAATATTATATCTTGCTTGGAGGATTATTATATGAATATTGAGGAGTTGGTTATTAAAGCAAAAAATAGAGATGAAAATGCTTTTTGTGAACTTATAAAAATGAACAAAGAGACTCTATATAAAACAGCATATTTTTATACGAAGAATAAACATGATTCATTAGAAATATTGGATGATACTGTATATAAAGCCTATATATCTATAAAAAAATTGAAGCAGGGAAAGTATTTTAATACTTGGATAATGAGAATACTCATAAATAGTTCTATTAACTATATAAACAAAAGAAAAAGATTTATATTTTTTGGTAAGAATGTTGATAGAAGTAAAGATTATAAGTCACTTGACAATAGAGAAGAAATATTGGATTTATATAAGGCTATCGATACATTGGAAGGCAAATTTAAAATGATAATAATACTTAGGTATTTCAACGATTTGACTGTTCCGCAGATAGCTGATATTATGGACTACCCTATTGGAACAGTAAAGACTTATATTCATAAGGCTTTAAAGCAATTAAGAATTGAATTGGAGGAATAGAGAAGATGGATTATGATAAAAAATTTTTTGGGAATAATCTAGAGCCTGTAGAAATTCCAGAAGAAATTGATTTTGTTATAGATAGAGCTATAAAAAGAGCAAAGAACAGAAAGAAAAATATTTTTTTAAAAGTTACAGGTTCCATAGCAATTATGTTTGCCTTGTTTGTGTTTTTGAATAAAGCATCACCTGTTTTTGCTAATTATATAAATAATGCATCAACAGAAGTAAAAAATTTACTCAGCAATTTTGGAGATAAAGGAATTGATAATGCAGTAAGAAATGGATTTGTGCAGGAGGCTGTTAAAAATAAAAATGATTTTTCTCAATCAGCTAAAGACAAGGGAATTACAGTAACTATAGACCAATTTACTATGAGTGGAAATGAACTTCTTATTGGGTATAGTGTAAAAGCTGATAGTAGATATAATGATTGGAATGATTTAATGTGTGATTCACTACAAATTCTAGATAACAACGGTAGAATACTGTTTGATGGAAGTGACAGTGATGCTGTATATAGTTCCATTTATTATATAGATGTAGATAAGGGGAACTTTAAAAATTCAAGGACAAAAAAAGGAATTTTTCACTTTGGCACTAATAAAACTAAAATATCAAAGCTGCCTGATAGTATTACTATTAAATTTTACGATTTTTATGACAATACCATCAGTCCGCATATTTATAAAAAAATGAATTTTTTTGATAAATTATCTCATAAAGCTCCTAAAATCATTGCTGGAAATTGGCAGGTCAATATAAGAGTTGATGACAAATTGAAAAATGCCAAGGAAATTAATTATGTAAAAGATATTAATGCAGATGTAAATTCAGCTATAAAAATAAAATATGTAAATGTATATCCTACTGTAGCAAATGCTAAACTTTCAGTTCCTGTTGATATGAACATTAAGAATGTATATCTTGAAGATGACAAGGGAAATAAATACAGGTGTGGTACTAGAGAGCGTTATAAGGACGACAATCCTAATTTTCGTGAAGAAATTTCTGATTTTGAGAGTCCCTATTTTGAAAAAGTCACAAAATTGTATTTGGTAATCAAAAGTGAAGAAAATAATGTGGAAAAGAATTTTAAAATAGTACTTAAGAAAAAATAGGCATATAATTGTATTTTACTGGAATTTTTCAAATAACATATGTTACGTAACATATGTTATTTGTGTTTGCAAAAGAGGAGAAAAATCTTTTCAAATTTATTTTTATGTCGGATGGACATTATAGAAAATGATGAAAATCAGGAGATTATACATATTTAATAAGTCCTCAATGAAACGCAAAAATAAGTGGGAAAACGAAGGCGACAACAGCCATCCAGAATGCATATACATTGAGATAGGCAGTTTGCCATTTCTCAAGCAGGTTAAACTCTAGCTTTTCCCTAAAGAAACCTAGGTATAGAATAGCCAAGCCCCCTAGGTTAATCATCAAGATCAGATTTTCACCCAGCGCGGCGATCTTATTTGGTGATATGCCATAGATCGAAAGCCGGTAGGCAATAGCTGAGAGTGCGACGAAATTGATGATTAGGGCCATTACGATGAGGGCGAAATTCATGTAATCGAAAAAGTTTGGCAGATCATTAAGACCTCTTGCCGATATCACATACAAAACCAAGCCGAGTACCACAACGAGCATGATGTCAAAACCGATTAGAAAGTTTCTCTCGTCATAAGGGCTTTTACCAGTGGCAATTATTGTGATTAAGAAAGCTGCCATACCGCTTAGAAACAGTGGGCTGAAAATTTTCGCCAAAATTGGCGCGAAGTTTTCCACAATGCTTTTTTTTACCTCTACTAAATAGATTGCAACCATAGCGGAAGCACATCCACCGTAGACAAACAAATACTCCTCATTGAACCAGAAAATATTGATTTTTATAGTGCTGAATATAATTTGAATAAACATTCCCAATACGATGATACCACAAAAAACCAGGCCGCCGTAAATGATTGTTTCACCTGTAAAACGGAGAAAGTCCATACGACCTTTGCTTTCTCTCCAGCCTTTGCCGATGTATAGTATGCCAGTAATTAGCCATAACAAAATCGGAAGGTGAATCGCCGTTAAGAGTTCCGTGTCATTGGGTGCAAAAGAAGGATAAAGGTTGATGATGATTGCGGAAAGGCAGAAGGTACCTAGGACCGCCATACCGTATTTCCAGCTTAGCTTTCCTGTAATTAAAAAATAAAGGGCAATTAGCGGCAATATAAATAAACTCAGGTTTTTGAAATAAAACAAGGTGTAAGCAGGGTCAGTCAGGTTATAGCCAAATAATTCAGGAATTTTAGCAAGTGTTCCGGCAAACAGGGAAAATAGAACAACCAGGACGATGTTCCTATGGTTTTTCCTCTTCGAGGATGAATCGGTCTGTTCCACCAGCAAATGTTTCCAAAAAGTTGTCATATTGATCTTCGAGTATTCCTTGGAGATTGCGTTGACATTACCTAATCGTTTAACACTGATGATAAAAGCTTCCTCCAGGGTTAGCCCAGCTTTGGTGAGATCATTTATCTCGTCCCTGAGATGGCTTTCCAGCTCAAGGATATCATCTTCTTTCAATTTACCGCGTGAACGTAAATGGTCGCTCCATGAGCGAATATTGAATTCCAAATCAAACATGGTGTTCCTCCTCATTTTTACTTATAATGTTTTTGGTTTTCTCGAGAGTGGAATTGACGATTTCCCATTGTTTCATCTGCATTTCCAGTTTTTCCAGACCTGCCTCGGTTATCCTGTAATATTTTCGGTTGCGTCCTGTCTCAGAGACCTTCCAGTAAGATTCAATGAATTGTTGTTTTTCCAGACGATGTAAAACAGGATATAGCATTCCCTCCGTCCAAACAATTTCGTTTTTAGATAATTCTTTTACTTTTTTGATAATCAGGTAACCATAGCTGTCGCTTTCTTTTATAATTGCCAAAACTAGGGGGGTTGCGGAGGCAGCAATCAAATCTTTTGATACATTCATAAATTTCCCCTCCCTTATACCTAATATCTCTAGGTATATTATACATAGGTGTATTAGGTATATCAAGCAGTTGTTAAATAATAGGATGTTTATTTGATGATATTAGTGCAGTATCTCTGCCTGATTTCCTGGCTTAATATCAGATCACTCACCAGTGCCAGATTTTGACCTGCGAATGAGATATAGCATGTATACTGGCTGCGACAAAGCCAAGCATACTCAGACGATATATAAGCTATGGACATTGCAAAGTTTGAACAAACTGTGGCATTTTACATACAATTTGCAAGAAGATAACAAAGCTGTTTTGTTTCTGTATCTACAGCAAAAAACGGGAAATTTGTTTGCCAACTTTTACTTGTTGAAATATAATTAATTTATTGGTAGTAGTTTTATAAATGGGAATTTAATCCTATTTGCAGGTATATTTAATAGAATCAATATCTATATCTTTATCGCCATTGGATTGGTCGTAATAGAAGTATTGATTCTTCTGTTGTTTGGGTGGAGATACCCGTTGACGGCTGTGGGGAAAAAATATACCGATGATTATGAGACAGGTTTTGATATTTTCTGAATTTATTTGTGGAATAATGAGTGGCTTCTTAGTCACATCTATTTTCACCTAATGACACAAGGAGAAACTCAATTGTCTTATTTATGAAGATCAGGTGTCGGCATTTTGGACAACTTGGGCTGTAAAGTAAACTAATTCTTATATGTAATTTAAAAAGGGGAGAAGTAAAAATGATATTATCAAGACCCTGGGACTGGACAAAAAATTTTAATGACAAGTGACTTGTGCCTTACATAGAAAGTGTATATTTTGCCTTAATACGGAAGAAACAGAAATTTCAATATTTTTTAGATTTAGGCAGCAGACTTGGACGACATTCAATTTATATGATCCGTAAAGGCTATCAGAAATATGAAAATAATTAACTATCAATCTGTAAATTTGCAAAAAGAAAATTTGATGGGTAAACAAGTTTATTATAAGGTAACGTTGTAGCAATTCAGTTCATCAAGGAAAAAGGTATTGCCGGAATAAACGCAGAGAAATTGCCAATTAGCATATAAAAAAATGTTGAAATTATTAGAATGAAGGATTAAATATTATGAATATATTGGAAATGAAAAATGCATGCAAAAAATACTTTATTAATAAAAAAGTTAGTACAATAGCTTTGAAGAATATAGACTTGACATTAAGAAATAATGAATTTGTGGCGATTATGGGAAGTTCAGGAAGTGGAAAAACAACTTTGTTAAATGTAGCATCTGGTATAGATAAATGTGATAGAGGAGAAATAGATATATGTGGTAATGATATATGCAAAATGAATAAAAATGAATTGTCGTTGTTTAGAAGAAATAATATTGGTATGGTATTTCAAGATTTTAATTTACTTAGTAGCTTAACTGTAAAAGAAAATATTATGATTCCATTAATTTTAAATAAAAGATATGAAATTATGGAAGGAGATATAGTTAGCAAATTGTCTAGTATGCTGGGGATAAGTGAAATAATAGAAAGATATCCATATGAAATATCTGGTGGACAACAACAGAGAGTTGCAATTTGTCGTGCTATTGTAAACAATCCTAAGATAATATTTGCTGATGAACCTACAGGAAATCTCGATTCGAAGTCCTCTGGAAAAGTTTTATCATATTTTGAATTGCTCCATAATAAATGTAATGCAAGTATACTTATGGTAACACATGATCCATTTTGTGCTAGCTATTGTGATAGAGTTATATTTTTACAAGATGGTTTGATTATTAAGGAAATTAAGAAGAAAAGTGAAAAGATTGATTTTTTTAATTATATTATTAAAATAATACAAAATTTTAATACGTTTAAAAATTAAAAATTCAGGAAAGGAAAATATGATAATAAATATATCATATAAGATTTGATATGACATTTAGTGAAATTGCATTTAAAATGTTTAAGGCAGATGCAAAAAAATATATGCTATTTATTTTGTGTAATTTATTTTCAATTGCCATTTTATATAGTTTTATATCAGTATCAGTCAATAAGCAATTTATGAATGCTTCTATTGTTGACCCAATGATATCTAGTAATATATATGCACCTACTTTTTTAGTTTTGATATTTACTGGTATATTTATCCCTTATTCTCAAAGTATTTTTATAAAATCTAGACAGAAAGATTTTGGTATTTTATTAACGCTTGGTATGACAGAAAATGAAGCTAAGAATAGAGTGTTAATAGAAAATTTAATATTATGTATAGTTTTTTTAGTAAGTGGACTAGTAGTAGGTACATTTTTGTCTTTGTTTTTTTTAAACTTTATTCGTAATATAGTAGGTATATATAGTATTAGTATTACTGTGTCGTTATTATCATATAAAATAATGACTTTATATGTATTGGGTATATTTGCAATTTCATTAGTTATAAATATTTGTATTATGATTAAAAGTACTATATATGATAAGATAAAATCTGCTGAGAAGTCTGAAAATGGAAAACATTATAATATTAGATTACTTTTTGCTGGAGTAGTATTTACAATTACTGCTTTTATTGTAATGATTATTTTTTATCACGTAAATAGTAATATATGGTTCTTAAGCTTAATTTTTTGTATATTAGGCTCAATTTTAATATTTTTTAATGGAGAAATATTAATGGAATATTTAAAAAATAAGTATTATAAGAAATATATAAAAGATATTTTTCTATTTTCAGATATAAAATATTATTATAATAAGAATAAAAAAATATTTTTTGCTACTACATGGATATTTTTTACTATCTTATTTTTTATTGTATTTAGCTTGGTAACTTACCCTAACTTTACTAAAAATGCTGTTGTTTATCATCCATTTCATATGATATATGGTGAAATTGAAGACGATTTTAAACCTCTGAATGATAATGAAATTAAGTCTATTGTATATAATAATGGTAATGATATAACTGCACATTATGATGTTAGATTTATAAGAAATAATGCTTTTACAATATTTTGTGTAGATGATGTGAATAAAGTTATGAAACAAAGTTATAAGATTAAATCAAATTCGTTTATATATGTCTATCCATATGATGTAAATGATGGTTATGAACATGACACTAATTTAGATATTTCCAGTATAAGTATTAATTCTCATAAAGATACAAAAAAATTTACTCTACAAAACACAATTATTAATCCTTTATTTGGTAAAATAAATTGCATATCAGACAATATAATTTTAGTTAATAAAGAAGATTATAAATGGATAACAATAAATAGTATCGATTACTATTTGAAAGGAATATTACATTTATATAATTTCCGTAATTGGTATAGTTCTGATAGCATAGTAAAACAAGTATCAAGTAAATTAGCCAAAGAGAATAATACTGATAATAATGATAGTTTTTATAAAATAAGCTCAAGGATAGAGGCATATAACATGGCTTTAAAAAGTTCTAATTTTTTAATATTTATTATAATATACATATGTGTTCTTTTATACTTTTCTGCTATAATAATGATCCATTTTAAATTAAAAATGGAATATAAAAATGAGGGAAAAAGATGTTTTAGTCTATATAGAATTGGCATAATGAAGACAGAGATAAAAAAAATTATATTTCAAAAAATACTAATAATGTATTTTATCCCATTAATATATGCTATTATAATAAATATTGCATATAGTTATTATGATAATAGTTCATATGGATATGGTATCATAGGTGTTTTATTTGCTCTTATTACTTCATTTGTTTTTTTAATAATACATTTAGTAATATGTAGATTGTATTTTAATATATATTATAAAAAAATTATTTCAAAATTAGATTTAAATTAAAGGCATGTATTAATGTGTAAAATGGTTCAAGATTAATCGTGTATTTAAAGTCTGCTAGCTTGATGCTGATACAATTCCTGGATTTAGATTTCCTAAAATTCGTTCTTGACAAACTTCACTGAGGGTGACAAAATAGCAATATACAAGGGCAACTTAAACATAGTTCACAACAGTTTAAGTTTAGTTAGTAATGCTGTAAGACAAAAATTAAGGGAAATATTTCTTAATTGAGTATAGTAAAGTAGGAGGTAATAAAATGATTTATTCACCATTAAATGAATGTGATGTTCCTGTTATCCGTTAATCAGCGGATAATTTCCGCTGACAATTTCAATCTATTCTGAAATTTTAAAGCGGAGGGAAATTAAATGCGTTCAAATAAAATTCTAGGTGCTATTTTTCTTAGCACATCTGCCAGTATCTGGGGCGGTATGTTTGTAGTTGTTAAAGTTGTTGTTGAATATATACCACCAGTTGAGTTAGTATGGTTGCGTTATCTAATTGCGCTTTTTTTCTTAGCTATTTTTGCATTAATAAAAGGAATAAAATGGCGCATTGAACGAAAAGATTTATTTTTAATTTTCCTAATTGGATTAATTGGAAATACAATCTCAATTGTTACACAAGAAGCTGGGACCTGGCTATCTTCTGCTCAATTAGGTGCAGTTATTACATCGGCAACGCCAACTTTTATGATTATTTTTGCATGGTTCTTACTAAAAGAAAAGATCAATTTGGTAAAAATAGTTTCAATTATTATGGCTACTTTGGGTGTAATTATGATTGTTGGTATTCATATAACAGGTAGGCATGGACTATTGGGGGCACTGTCGTTAGTTGTTGCTGCACTAACTTGGGCATTAATGTCAGTCCTCATAAAAAAAGTATCTGGAAAGTACGATTCACTCCAAATTACAATTTATGCTACTTCTGTTGCTGTTGTTTGTTTAACACCATTTGTAATAAATAATTTTTCTGTATTTAATAATATTCATTTTACTGATTTGAAAATAATATTCAGTTTGCTTTATCTAGGTATTATCTCTACTGCTATTGGTTTTGTAATGTGGAATAAGGGACTTCAGTTAATGAATGCTGGTAGTTCAGGCCTATTTTTCCTTTTTCAACCCATAGTAGGTACTTTATTAAGCTGGCTAGTTCTTGGTGAGAGTATTTCCTGGGGATTCTTTTTGGGAACAGTATTAATACTAGGCAGCGTTTGGGTAACTATACGGTTTGTTGATTAATATACCTGTTGAGAAAGATATTATGAATTAAAAAGGGAGAATGGAAAATGAATATAACGTTAAATCAGAAATTACCTATTTAAAAATGAAAAAAAGAACGATGTGATATGGGAAAAGTTAATTAATCCCATGCTTGTCAAAATTGAAGAAATAGATACATTAGAAACAATCCATCCTCCGATAGCTTATGGCGTCGAATTATTAAGAAAAAAAGGTCTCTATCAAATCAATGCTTTAGTAGACTTGAATAACTATTTATCATTAAAATTAAAATTTCCACTTGGGAGTTATGATTTGGATAAAATTTTTGGTAATGTGGTTTTATCATCTGGAACATCCAATGATAGTTATCAAGGTATTGGGAAAAGCGAAATCAATTTAGAAAATCTTTTATTATTGAAAGATGACAAGGGTCCCTTTGGTAGCCCAACATCTGATTCTAATAGAACTATGATTGATATAAAAACAAAGATTGCCTTGGTTGTAAGTTTATATGTTTGGATTAGAGTATTCTGACATGGAAATAATTCAAGCTACAGTTAAAAATGATCTAGAGAAGTATTTAAAAAAATCCGTGATCGAAGATCAAAGCATAATTACAACGAAAGGTCGGTAATTTGAATAAATGAAAATTTTATAAAAATAGAATTTTAAATAGTAGTAACTGCTTGTGCAGGGCTACTATTTTTTTATAAGTAAAACTATTAATGCTAATAGTAAATTGAGAATAAACTATTTAAGATAAGTCTGTAGCTGGCATTATCTCTTTCCTAGATATATTATAAAAATAGAAAATTATTTGCTGATGATATAAAAAAGACAACGAATGCTTTATTTTTTTAAAAGATTGTAACGAAATTTAGTTTAAAGAGTCTTATGTATGAAAGAGAGGTGAAACTGTGACTGATTTTGAAAGTATATACTCTCAATATTTTGCTGATGTCTATAAATATGCTCTGTCGCTATGCCGTGATGGAACTTTGGCAGAGGAAATAACCCAGGAAACATTTTTTAAAGCTTTGAAAAATGTAGACAAGTTTAAAGGAGACTGTAAAATACGAGTTTGGTTGTGCCAAATAACAAAAAATACTTATTTTTCGGCATATCATAAAAATAAGCATATTACACATGAATATCGTGAGGAAAATGAAGGTGAATGTATTGAGCAAAAATTAATAGATAGTGAAACAGTCTGGGAAATACATAAAATACTTCATCTTTTATATGAACCATATAAAGAGGTTTTCACTTTAAGGGTGTTTGGTGAATTATCTTTTTTACAAATTGCTGAGCTTTTTGAGAGAACAGAAAGCTGGGCAAGAGTCACATTTCATCGTGCAAAGATTAAAATCAAGGAGGTGTTAAAATGAAAATTCCCTGTGAAGTAGTTAAAGATTTACTGCCACTCTACCATGATAATGTTTGCAGTGATGAAAGTCGTACCATTATCGAGGAACATTTGCTAGAATGTGATATCTGCAAAAAGTATCTTGAAGATATGGATGGCGATTTCATTCAAACTAATGACGAGAAAGTAGCAGAACAGGCAAAATTTGATATATTAAAAGGAATAAAAAAGAAGCTGCTAAGAAAAAATATTATGATATCAGCTATATCAGTTATATGTGCAATTGTTGTATTATTAGGAGGATTTTCATTTATCTTTCACTACCAAATGCCAATTCCCTATGAAAATGGACTAGTAAGTGTTAAAAGGGGAGATAACGGAATGCTTCATGTTTACTTTAATGGGGATGATTACTACTGTTCATATAAATGGAAAACCATGATTAAAAAAAATGGTATAAAACAAAATGTTGTATATATTTATTACACAGATACTATATGGACAAAGTATTTTTCTAAGCCACAAAAGGATGAACAATATAAATATACAATTAATAATAATGAGTTTTTTGATTATGATGACGACAATAGATTTATAGAAGTAAAAAAAGATATATCAGCAGTATATTATCTGGACTATTCATATATTCAAAAGCTGTCTACAGAAGAACTACAAAAAAATTCCTCGAAGGCAGTTCTTCTCTGGAGAAAGTAAATATATAAAGCAGTTAAAGGGAGTGATATGAGCGAGTTTAGAGAATGGATGCTCAAACAATATTGGTAAAAATTTTTATATAAGAAAAGAAAATTTATTGATAAGGTTGGATATATAATCTCTTTTATAAACTTCACAATCCCTTAAAAATATACAAATTCGCTGAGAATATGTAAAATGTAATTATATAATTATTATGTGCAGTATTCTAATATATTACAAGTGCATACTTAAACAGTATATTAGACAACAAATATTATTTAAGGTTGGTTAATGATTTTATGAAAAAAGCTAAGTAGTGGAAGGTTAATAATATGGATAAGTTAATAAGAAAAAGTATTTCAGATATAATAAATGATAATAAGCATCTGATTGGAATTGCTATAAGGCAACGTGCTAAATTTGAAGGATGGTTAAAATTTGAACTTGCTGAGTATTTACAGGAATATGGAATATATAGTGTAGAAGTTGAACCAAAATATAATCATAGTAACAGTAGGGCTGATATAGGGTTTGTTTGTAATGATGTTCATTATTATGTAGAATTAAAAACACCTAATACAAATTATCGTATAAAAGAAATTGAGAATAAGGTTAGACCTATTACCAAGAATATTGCTTCGATTATTATTGACACTAAGAAGCTTGAAAAGTGTGTAGGAAGTGGGATAATAGCATTTGTATTGTTTCCTGTCCCAATTGGTGATAATAGGTGGATGGAATATTTAAGTAGAATATCCAATGAAACAGGTAAAGAATTAACAGAAGAAGACAATTGTAGCAGAGTAAAAGTACCATTAGACAATGATAATAATTGCGAAGTAATTATTTGTTGTTTTAACATTTAACTTGACTATTAAATTAATTATATTATGATATGATTTAAATTGTTGAAGGAGGATTTATCATGAATAATATATCTAATATTGATAATATATCTAAAGAATATATGTATGATCCTGATTTTAAAACCAAATTAAAAACCGTACTATTAGGAGATAGCATTGGATGTGAGAAATTCTATGTGAACATAGATTACGTGAAACCTGGTGGTGAAAGTACAAAATATCATTCACACTCACAGCAAGAAGAATTTTTTTTAATAATGAATGGACATGGTATATTAAGATTTAATGGAGAAGAAATATTAATAAAGACAGGTGATGTTGTTTCAAAACCAGCTGGTAAAAATATAGCACATCAGTTTATAAATAATAGTTCAGAAATATTACAAATCCTTGATATAGGAACTCGTGAAAAAGACGATATTATTACATATCCTGATGAAAATGTAATTTTCATAAAAAATAAAAATTTAATTTTTAACATTAGTAATGATATTAAAAGTTGGAGTTCTGAACCAAATGAATGATATTCAATTAGTTGTTTCAAATATGGAAATGTATAAATTGGTTATGGAAAATCATGTTTATAGTAGATTATTAGTATAACCTAAAATGCAAAGTAAAGATTATTTAAATTAGTAATTTGAAGGTGAATTGATATGGATTTGAAGTAGAAGTATTAAGGTAACACAAATTCCAATTTAAAAAAGTAAATTATTGTGTAACAATTTGTCAATAAAAGTTATTGATGTGATAAAAATAATGGAGGTTTAAAATGAAAATACTACTTTTTCTGGCTAAAGGATTTGAAACAATGGAGTTTAGTGCATTTGTAGATGTTATGGGTTGGGCTAGAAATGATCATGGATATGATGTTTCGGTAGTAACTTGTGGATTTCATAAACAAGTTATGAGTACATTTAATATTCCTGTAGTAGTCGATAAAACAATTGATGAAATTAATGTTGCTGAATATGATGCACTGGCTATTCCTGGCGGCTTTGAAGAATTTGGATTTTATGAAGAAGCTTATGATGAGTGTTTTCTGAATTTAATAAGAGAATTTGATTTAGGAGGAAAAATTATTGCTACTATTTGTGCTGGGGCTTTACCAGTAGGTAAGAGTGGAGTCTTAAAGAATCGCAAAGCTACTACATATCATTTAAGAGATGCATATAGACAAGAACAATTAAAAAAATTTGGCGTTAATGTTGTAGATGAACCAATTGTAGTTGATAAAAATATTGTTACTTCATATTGTCCGGAAACAGCTTCTCATGTGGCGTTTAAACTTTTAGAAATGCTTACATCAAAGGAACAAATGAAAATTGTCAAAGCTGCTATGGGATTTTAATAGATATAAGAAATAATATGAGGTAGTTACTTCTATCAAAAAAGTAGGCACCAGCATCACCGCAAAAATAGGATACAGTGATGGTGGTATCTATTTTTCAAGCCTAAATATCTGTATTATCTCTGATTACCTTTTTAGCTTTGAGGTAGTAAAGCAGTTCTTTTTTGTCCTCTATGTTCCAATCTTTAAAACCTTGAAGTAGATTAATTACATGCATGAGATCAGCATCATTGGCAGCATTGAAAAATATATTGTTCTCTGAATCCTCTATGAAAAGAGAAACCGGAGTTTCAAGTGCGTCAGCAATAAGTTTCAAGTTTTCAAATGAAGGGTTGCTCCTGCCATTTTCAATATCACTTAAAAATGATATGGATATTTTTCCATCAATTCTAGAAGATAGTTCTTTCAATGAAAGTTTATTGGCTTTTCTAATCTTTTTTAATTTTTTCCCTATAATACTCATAATATAAACTCCTTTTTTAATACGTAAATAACGTAATAATTAAAGTATAACCAAAATAATAAAAAGTGTAAAATAGTATACTAATGCTACAGAATATTACATAGTATACGTAAATATTGCTTGTATTAATACGCGATTATCGTATAATAGTATTATAGAGGCGAGTTTTTGGATAATATAGGTAAAAACTTAAGAAGGGTGGCAATAACTTAGATGATGTATCATTCAATGAAGTAAAAAATATTGGTGAATAAATTTAAAATATAAAAAGGGGTAAAAATTACTTCAGCTTTAAAGAAGAGGGGTTATTGTAAATGTTTGATAGTGATAGATGTATAACAAGAAGAATACGTAATTACATAGATGAAGAAATTCAAATGGAAATATGGAATATAATTGATAAATTCAAGGCTATTCCTAATTGCATGGACTATCTCCAGATGTTTGAGTTAAAAGAAATAAAAAATACTGAAGAATTTAACAATCGCTATAATCAGGAGATAATTCATTTTCAGAGGCATCCCGAATATAAGGAGAATATATTTCTAGAAGTAGATAATCCAGCAGATATCAAGATATATGTAATAGATTATTCTGATCATACCATAATGATGGAATCTTCTGAATATTAAAATTGATTATTAAATCCAATTTTTTATATCTAAAGAAATAGGTACAAGGTAGTTATTACATTAGATATTCATCAATATTAATGTAGCAATAGGATTTTTATGCCTAATAGGAGGTTATTCCACCTACTTATCCAAATACCTATTGAGGGTATTATCAATAATATCTTGAATATTAAGAACAATTAATTGAACATGATCCCATGAGCAGATTATGATAAAATTGCTCAGATCGTACTAGGACTATGCTCTAGTGCGTTTTTTACCATTATGTATTGTATATAATTTACATTTTATGAATTTTATACAATACATAATTTATATGGTGATTAGTAAGCAAAATAAGAAACATTAATTTTTGCAGTTTATATTGAATTTATATTTTAAAAAGAATATTATTAATAAAATAAGTTGTGGGAGTGTATGAATTTGAAATTCATGAAAAAATATATACATAACTACTGGAAGGGATTTTGTCTTGCACTAGTATGTCTTTCTGTAGAAGCTCTTTGTGATCTCATGCAACCTGCTATAATGTCAAAAATAGTGGACATAGGGGTTGCAAATGAACAGATGGATTATGTAATAAAAAATGGAATAATTATGCTTGTAATTACAGGTATAGGAGCACTTGGAGCTTCAGGACGTAATATATTGTCTGGAAATGTGTCACAGAAATTCAGTATGGAACTGAGATCGGATTTATTTGAGAAGATTCAAAATTTCTCATTTGCCAGTGTTGACAGATTTGACAGTAGTTCTCTTATAACACGACTTACAAATGATGTGGTTCAGGTTCAGAATTTTGTAAATGGACTTATGAGGATATTTGTGAAAGCCCCTCTTATATGTATTGGAAGTATTATTATGGCATCAAGACTTGATATGCATCTTTCTAGAATAATTTATATAGTGATACCAACAGTAGGTATTCTTATATTTGCCAGTATGAATATAGGATATCCATACTTTATTAAAGTTCAAAATGCTCTGGACAGAGTCAATTCTTTTATAAGGGAGTATCTTTCTGCAGTCAGAGTGGTAAAGGCATTTGACAGATTCGACTATGAAGTTGATAGATTTGAGGATGCAAATGTAAATCTTGGACAATCGTCAGCCAGAGCTATGCGTATTATGGCTGTATTTTCTCCAAGTATAAATTTAACTATAAATATAGGAATAGTATTGGTCTTGTGGATTGGTGGAAGATATGTTGAAGGTGGAAGCATGCATGTAGGACAAATAATTGCATTTATAAATTATATGACACAGATTTTGTTTTCGATTATGATAATATCTTCTGTTTTCAACATGTTTGTGCGATTCAGGGCCTCAATAATCCGTATTGCAGAAGTATTTGAAGAAAAAACTGAATTTGTTTCGGGTAGAAAAAGCACTGATCATAGTGAAATTGGAAGAATAGATTTTGAAAATGTATCATTTTCATATCAAGATGGACATAAGGTTATACATGACATCAGCTTTACATGTATGCCTGGTGAGACGATTGGCATAATTGGATCTACAGGGTCAGGAAAAAGTAGTCTCGTAAATTTGATTCCAAGGTTTTATGATGCTATTTCCGGGAATATAAAAATTGATGGAACTGATGTTAAAGATATTGATGAAAGGATTTTAAGGGATAAAATAGCACTTGTACCTCAAAAGTCGATGCTTTTTACAGGGAGTGTACTTGAAAATATAAGGTGGGGCAAAGAAGATGCCTCTGAGGAAGAGGTAAAAAAGGTATCAAAAATTGCGGAAGTAGATGAATTTATTTCCAAACTCCCCGAGAAGTATAATACTAAACTTGGTCAGGAAGGAGTAAATTTTTCAGGTGGACAGAAACAGCGTGTTTCTATAGCACGTGCGCTTATCAAAAAACCTGAAATACTTATACTGGACGATTGTACAAGTGCTTTGGATGCGTCTACCGAGGCAAAGATTATATCCGGGATAAAAAAATACTCAAAAGACATGACTGTAATAATAATTGCACAGAAGATATCATCTATAGTAGCAGCAGACAGAATAATTGTACTTGATAATGGAAAGATAGCAGGTATGGGAAGCCATGATGATCTCATGAAAAGCTGTGAAGTTTACAAGTATATATATTTGTCTCAATTAGGGAAAAAGGAGGCATGATTGTGAATAGAAATGTAAGAGCATCATTTGGCCCCAAAAAAGGTATAAAAGGTAAAGGCAGCATTCAGCCTATAGAGAAGCCGAAAAATTTTACTAAAACTATGGCAAGATTGTGGGAGTATTTTGGAAGTCAGAAAAAAGTGCTTATTATAATATTTATTTCTATAATGCTGGATTCCATAGTGAGCCTTCTGGGACCTTATCTTATTGGGAAAGCTATTGACTCAATGTCTGATCTAAAAGGCGGGACAGATTTTAATCTGCTTTTTTTAATAGTTATGCTGCTTTTAGCTTCATATATAATTGATGCTCTGCTTACGTTCTTTCAGGGATGGATTATGGCGGTGACAGCTCAGAAAATAGTCATAAGCCTCAGGAAAAGTCTATTTGGAAAACTTCAAAAACTGCCGATTTCTTTTTTTGACAATAATACTCATGGAGAAATTATGAGCAGGCTTACAAATGATATAGAAAACGTAGATACTACAATATCACAGTCAACTGTTCAGCTTATGTCGGGGATAGTTACCGTTATTGGATCTTTTGTAATGATGCTCATGCTCAGCCCTATTTTAACTCTTGTAAGTCTTATAACAGTACCCATGGTATTCTTGTTGACCAGGATAATAGCAAAAAAGACCAGTGTACTGTTTAAAAATCAGCAGGTGGAACTTGGAATGCTTAACGGACATATAGAAGAGAGCATATCCGGGCTTCAGGTTGTTAAAGCTTTCAACCATGAAAAGATGTCAATAATGCAGTTCAACAAGATAAATAGAAAGTTATGTAAAATAAGTATAAAGGCCCAGATATGGTCTGGATTTCTTATGCCCATCATGAATGTAATAAATAATGTAGGATTTGCAGCTGTGGCAGGAGTAGGTGGAATTTTAGCAGTAAAAGGAAGTATAACAGTTGGAATTATAGCCAGCTTTTTAAGCTATTCAAGGCAGTTCTCCAGACCTTTGAATGATATTGCAAGTGTATTCAACACTCTTCAATCTGCTGTTGCAGGTGCCGAAAGGGTTTTTGAAATACTGGATGAAAGTGAAGAAGCAAAAGACAAAAACGATGCAAAAATTATGAAAGATTCCAAAGGCCATGTTGCCTTTGAAAATGTAAGTTTTAGCTACAGAAAAGATGTTGAAATATTAAAGAATATTAATTTTGAGGTAAAGCCGGGACAGATTGCTGCCATTGTTGGACATACTGGAGCAGGAAAGACAACCATTATAAATCTTCTTACTAGATTCTATGATGTTACAAAAGGTAAAATATCTATTGATGGTGTAGATATAAGAGACTATACAAGGGACAGTCTCAGAAGGTGCTTCGGTATTGTACTTCAGGATACGTATCTTTTTTCAGGAAGTATACTTGAAAATATAAAATACGGGAGACTAGATGCCAGCTCTTCGGAAGTCAGAGCTGCTGCAAAAATTGCAGGAGCAGATGGATTCATTGAACTGCTCCCTGAAAAATACGATACTATGCTTCAACCAGGAGGAGTTAATTTGAGTCAGGGGCAGAGGCAGCTAATAACAATTGCAAGGGCTGTGCTTTCAAATCCATCAATATTAATTCTTGATGAAGCTACCAGTAATGTGGATACCAGGACGGAATTAAAGATACAGCAGGCTATGAATCGTCTCATGGAAGGAAGGACCAGCTTCATAATTGCACATAGACTTAGTACCATAAGAAATGCAGATATTATAATGGTAATAGATGCCGGGAAAGTAGCTGAGCTTGGCAATCATGATGAGCTTGTGAAAAAAAAAGGCATATACTACAATATGTATTTTAATCAATCATTTGAATAATGGGGGGGAATAGTATAAAAATACTTGATTTCAAGATAAGAACCTTATAATTGTTGTTATTTTTATAATATTATATATAATTGTAGTATATGAATATGGATAAATTACCAGGAGGAGATTGAATTGCGGAAAGATATAAATAGCATAGTAGAAAATGTATCAAAAATTATAATTGGAAAAGAACTAGTAATATTGGATATATTAAAGTCCATTTTGGCAGGAGGACATGTACTTATTGAAGATGTACCTGGTGTAGGTAAAACCCTTCTGGTAAAAGCTTTAAGTAAAAGTTTGGATTTAAAGTTTAGTAGAATACAGTTTACACCTGATGTACTGCCTTCTGATATATTGGGAATTTCTATTTACAATCCTGAGAAACATGAATTCCAATTTAATAGAGGACCGATTTTTGCAAATGTGGTTTTGGCGGACGAAATAAACAGAACATCTCCAAAAACTCAAAGTGCATTAATCGAAGTAATGGAGGAATGCCAGGTTACTGAAGCAAACAATACATATCCAATGGATAGTCCTTTTATAGTTATGGCTACAGAGAATCCGCTGGATTATTCCAGTACTTTCCCGCTGCCTGAAGCGGTACTTGATAGATTCATAATCAAATTGTCCATAGGTTATCCGTCAAAGAATCAGGAAATAAAAATGCTTTCTACTTATCGCTCCACATATGGTGAAGGGAAAAATTATTTGGATACTATAAAACCTGTTATGAATATTGATGAATTGAGGTGCTGCCAAAATGAAGTGGCAAATGTGCATGTAGACAAAAGAATATATGAGTTCATAGTTGACATTGTAGATAAAACCAGAAATTGTCTCGAATTATCATTGGGAGCTTCACCAAGGACCTCAATAGCACTGTTAAAAATGTCCCAATCTACTGCATTTGTAAATGAAAGGGACTATGTGGTTCCAGATGATGTGAAGGAAAATGTAAAGAAAGTACTTTCCCATAGAATAGTATTATCAAGAGAAGAAAAATTTAATGGTACTGATGTTTTTAAAATTATCGATAATATAATGAAGGAAATATCAGTGCCAAGTTTAACTATAAATGATAAAATTTAAAATATCATTTATATTTATTTTAGCGTTATTAACTGTTGCATGCTATTTTTATGGGAAGAGAATAGTTAATTCATTATTTTTGGTATTCCTATCGATGTTTGTTGTTTCAGTAGTTTCGTTACTTCTTTTAAAAAAATATATAAAAGTAGATCTTGATCTTCCAGATGAAAAATTCTTCGTAAATGACAACTTGAAAATTTATCTGGAAATAAAAAATAAAAGTATATTCTTGTATCCATATGTGCGTTTTATATCTGAAATTATTAATTCAGACGAAAGATTTAGTTTACTGCCCTTTAGCAGTGTTAAAGTTGAATTAAACTGTAATTTGAACAGAAGGGGAACCTATACTTTACAAAATTATTTTCTGGAAGCAGTAGATCTGTTCTCAATATCATCAAAGCGAACAGCTTTTAATAATAGATTTATCATGAAGGTTTATCCTAAGAGTATAAAGTTGCCTTTGAAAGTTCAGAAAATTATAGATAATACAGTCCATTTTTCAGAAAATAATATAAGTATATATATGTCGGATGCATATTTATCTGTTGAAAAATATGTAACTGGAGATAGTCTAAAAAATATACACTGGAAATTGAGTGCCAAAAGAAATAATTTATATGTTAAGAAATTTGATGCTGTAGAAATGCAGGGCATCAAAATTTATATGGATATGATAAACCATAATGTATCGGATGAAATACTGGTTTCTTTTTCATTATCTATAATGAGGTATCTATTATATAAAAATGAAGATATTCACTTGATTATTGAAAATTTAAATAGTTCTTCATTTAAATTGGGAGGACCTGAAGACTATGAGTTGATGTTATTATATTACTTAAAGCATAAAAGTATTGGAGAAGGAAGTTTCTTTGATAAAATAGTGAAATACGAATTGAAAAATAACCAAAAATATAAATTTACTTATATAATAACCTATAGGATATTGTCGGAAAATATGCAAACAGTTTTAAAAATAAAAGAGAGCTGTGAAAATTTAATTATATTTATATTAAAAGATATATCTAAAGAACTTAAGAAAAAATTGTCCAATGTCGGAATACATTGTGTTGTATTGACTGCTTAAGAGGGAGAATGTATGAAAAGACTATATATTCCTATATCCATATTGAATGTTGTATTACTTGTTATTCTGGCTAGCAGAGCTTATAGCGTTGTAGATATTCCTTACAAATATATAATGTTGTTGTTTATAGGAACTGTAGCAGTATTTGAACTTATAAATTACATATTAAGTAAGAAAAAGAAAACTTTTTTGATTTTATTAATTATATTTATTGCATTGTCTATATTTATAGGCATCTATAGGTATTCTTATTTTATAATTATTTTCAATAATATGGAAAACAGGGCACTAAAAATAAACGATATAGTTGCTGTGAACTCATATGTTCAATTTTCATTAATTTACCCGTTTTATTTTTTGGTAATACCTATAATAACAAGCATTTATTTGATCTTATTTAAGTTGAAGAAGGGTGTAGTAGTAATACTGATCAACACCTTTGTAATGATATTATATGGTTTATTGGAATTTGATTCGGCTGTAAAAAATGTACTATTTTTATATGTATTTCTTGTTTTTATAAGTTTAAACAAGTATGATTTTGGGAAAAAATCAAGAGAAAATTACGGTAAAAGAATAATTATATACTATATTATAATAAGCATTGTTTTATCTAGTATTGTATTTAAATTTGCTCCAGACAGATCGGGAAAAGAAGCAGATAATATGGAGTATAAACTCAGTAGTATGTTTAATGTTGAGGGAACGAAGATTTACAATTTTTCTACTATTGGAATCAATGAAGGAAATATATCTTTCTTAGGTAAGAAACTTCAGATGAGTAATACAAAGATTTCATTGATAAGTGGGGATGTTCCTAAGTATTTAAGGACAAAAGTATATTATGGATATAATCATAATAGGTGGATAGAAAATATACAACTTCCTATAATAATAGGAAAGAATATACTGGATGTTAATAGTTTAGTGCATTATAATGTACCCAACATAGCAGACAACAGTGAATTTTTCAAAAAGAATATTAAATATAACGAAGAAAATGATATTAAAATTAAAACTATCTTTATCCGAAACCTAAACAATGATTTTTCAAATGTTATGATATCACCCAATTACATAAAAAAAGTGATTTCAAATAAAAATTCATATATTACAATGTATGACAATGAAAATTATTTGGTAGGACAAAATTTATTAAATTATAGTATAGATTACTATGACTACACTGGTATGGAAACTTTTGAAAAATATATGAAGTCAAAATATAAGAATGATATAAATAATATCCATGGGAAAGTTAATATTAATAATGTGAATTATAGCCTGATTAATAATGCTTTAAGCTTTACAAGTTCTGACAGAGTGAAAAAGCTGGCATATAAAATAACATCAAAAGCATCCAATAATACTGAGAAACTAAAGCTCATTCAAAATTATCTGCTTAGTAATTATACATATAATTTACAACCTGATCCAATGGGCGACAATTCTCCAGATTATGTAGATTTCTTTTTGTTTAATGAAAAGAGGGGATATTGTATGTCATTTGCCACTGCGGCTGTAATGTTATGCAGAGCTGCAGGTATACCGGCCAGATATGTGGAAGGTTTTAAAGTTAGTGGAAAAAAGGACAGCAAGGGCAGATATATTTTAAGGTCTTCGGATGCTCATGCATGGTGTGAAGTTCTTACATCGACTGATAAAGGTACATGGTCAATACTTGAAACTACTCCAAGATATGAGCAAGGTTCAGTAGGCAATACAAATACTACTTTGCCAAGTGGGAATATTAAAAGTAACAATGAAAAAAGCCAGATGCGAGAAACTCAGTATAATGGCAGAACGAAAGCAATTCCAAAATCACAGCAAAAGACTGAGGTTAAAAATAAGCAAAAAAGGTCAGCAGATAAAAATTATATTCATATTTTAGGAAAAGTCGAAAATTATAAATATGCAGTTGCAATTGCTTGTATAAGCCTGATATGTATCGTAATCAAACTTTTAAGAAAAAAATTTATACTTAAAAGTATAGTTTATAGTGAATCTCTGATACCATTATATACTTATTTATTGAAAAGATTGAAAACAATAGGACTGGTAAAAAAACCTTATGAAACTGACGAGGAATTTGCTGTTAGGATAAGAGATACAATTGATATTGAATTGTTGGTAAAGGCCTTATACAGAGAGATATATGGAAATGAAAAAAGTAATTTCAATAGAAGCTCTATTATAATTGCTGTAGAAAAAACAGTAAAGAACAATATTAATATATAAAGGAATGAATATCATGAGGGTTTTGATTGCACTGTAGTATTGCTGGCAGGATTATTGGAAATATTTCATTAAAAAAGAAAGCACTTATTGACTATATTAAAATCAATAAGTGTTTTCCTTTTAAATCTAAATGTAAAATAAGCTTGACATAAAATGTATAGTTTACTATACTATAAATGTAAACTAAACTATACAGAGAAAGAAAGGTGATAAATTGCAGATACGAATGCATGAATTAAGAAAAATGAAAAAAATTACACAAAGCGAACTTGCGGATGCTGTAAATGTTACAAGACAGACAATTATATCTATTGAGAATGGGAGATATAAGCCATCTCTTATACTGGCACACAAGATTTCCCAGTTTTTTGGAACTTCAATTGAAAAAATATTTATTTTTGATAGGGAGGATGAAAATATATGAAATGGTTGTTTTGCAGTAGTAAAGCTAGTAATAATGATGAGTATAAAAAAGTAATAAAGGCAAGAATGAGAATAAGTGAAGCACTCTTTATTATAGGACTTATTACCTTGACAGTTGCCCTTTTGGCTAAAAATATATGGGCAGTCCCAATAAACATTCATATGCTTGGAGTTTATACAGGCGTTGGAGTTGGTTTTATGGGTGTCTCTTGTGTTTTATGGATAAAAAATAAATTGATATTGGCTGACGACGAAAAATTGAAAAAAAGCAGGTTGAACAATACAGATGAAAGAATACAGGAAATTAGCAACAGGGCATTTAAAATGGCTACAATTGTATTATTGATTGTATTATATGTAGTTGGACTTGTTGGAGGTATTTTTTATCCGTTTTTAATGGAAGTGCTTTTGGTTATGGTATGTGTTTTCCTTATAGCATATATAGTTGCCTATAAAATGTATGATAAAACAATGTGATAGTTGAGCAAGTACTTGGTATAATAAAAGTGGTAGAATATTTGTGCCTAAGAATCGAAAAAGGGAGATGGACTAAAAATGATAAAAATAGATACTGAAAGATGTATAGGATGTGGACAGTGTGTTAAGGACTGCTTTCCAAGGTGTATAGAGATGAATGGATGTAAAGCAGAACTCAATGGTAATTATTGTATCAAGTGTGGACATTGTATTGCAGTCTGTCCCAAGGGGGCTGTATCTATGGATGAATATGACATGAGCGATGTAAAAGAGTATAATGTAAAAAATTTTTCAATAGATGCAGATAATATGTTGAATTTCATAAAATTCAGAAGGAGTATAAGGCAGTTCAAAGATAGGAAAGTAGAACAGGAGAAGATTGACAAGATAATAGAAGCTGGTAGATTTACTGAAACAGGCAGTAATGCGCAGGATGTATCCTATATAGTTGTAAGGGATAATTTAAAACAATTGAAAGATCTTACATTTAAAAATATGGAAAGGCTGGCTCATAGTGTGCTTGAAAGTAAAACTCTTGAGGCCAGGCTATATAGGAGATATGCAGAAATATGGATAAAGATGTGTGAAGACTACAGACAAAATCCTAAAAATGACAGGATATTTTTTAATGCATCGGTAGTGATTGCTGTTACAGCCTCATCTCAAGTAAATGCAGCACTGGCATCGTCAAATATGGAACTTGTTGCTGATGCGTTGGGACTCGGAGTCCTTTTTAGCGGATTTTTTGTAAAAGCAGCAAATGAGAGCAAAGATATTGTTGATTTTCTTCAGATTAAAAGAAGAAAAGAACTTGTAACCTGCATGATAATAGGATATCCTGATGTAAGATATCTTAGAACGGTTCCACGAAAACAGGCGGATGTGACCTGGAAATAGGACAGTACTTAACAGATTTATCCTTTTATAAAAAAGAATTATTTTTAATTATAATCACATAATATTTCTGAGGTGAATTATATTGTTTCGTCCTAAAAGAGTTATATTTCAAAATGCAGCCCTTGAGTATGAAACAGGGAAAAAGATAATGGAATATTTTAAACATAAAGATGTGGAATTGGGATTTTCTAAAAGTGGAAGAATAACGCAGATACCGGGGAATACAGCTCCTGAAATGTACTTTCAAGGTAAGAGTACATTAGTAGTAGGAATTAGAAAGTTTTATAAGTTTCAATCATGCAAGCCATCTGCACATTATCAATTACCATTGGTAAGTGGTTGTATGGGAATGTGTGAATATTGCTATCTTAATACTCAAATGGGCAAAAAGCCGTATACAAAGGTTTATATAAATATAGATGAAATATTGAGCAGGGCAGATAAATATATTGAAGAGAGACTGCTGGATATAACAGTATTTGAAGGTGCAGCAACTTCCGATCCTGTTCCTGTTGAGCCTTATACAGGGAATTTGAAGAAATGTATATTGCATTTTGGAAAAAGTAAAAGTGGGTATTTTAAATTTGTGACTAAATTTACTGATGTAGATAATCTTCTCAATTTAAATCACAATGGGAAAACTACCATAAGATTCAGTATAAATACAGATAAAATAATAAGCGAGTTTGAACATGGAACTCCTGAACTTAAAGATAGAATAAATGCGGCCACAAAAGTTTTAGATGCCGGATATAATGTTGGCTTTATAATTGCACCAGTATTTTTGTACTCTAATTGGAAAACTGAATACGGAAATGTTATAGATAAGATAGGAAATATTTTTTGCAATTCATCAATTTCTTTTGAAATAATATCCCATAGGTTTACCAGAAGGGCAAAAGAAAATATTTTAACAGTGTATCCTAAAACAATGCTGCCTATGGAAGAAGAAATCAGGAAATTTAAATATGGTCAGTTTGGATATGGCAAATATGTATATAGAGATGATGAATTGAACTATATGAAAGAGTTTTTCAGAGAAAATATCAGAAAATACTTTGATGAATCAAGTATAAAATATATAATATGAGTGATTAACAAAAAGAAAAGGGTATGCCCCATATTTGTATTGGGGCAGAATTAATGATATTATTTCATATACATGTTCTATCATATTTTCTTCTCGCTTTGCTTTGGTAGATGCAATAAGTCTGAATAGAATTTCCCACATTGTCAAGCTCTGCTGCTGGATCACCGGATTTACTCCAAATAATAATGAAAGTCTCAATAGAAAGGAGTAAGCTCGAGTTTTCAACGGATTTTAAAAAGTAAGATCGCTTGATATACTGGTTGTTTTAGTGTATGAAAATATTGAATCTCTTTCTTTGACTTTGCAGGAAAATGAATATAAAAGACAAGAATTTGAACAAATGAGACAGAACTGGGATGGGTATGGCGATTGCCATACAGTAATAATGCAGAGTTAATTCTTTCAGTCCATCATGAATTAGATTAAAAAATTGATGCTTTTTTAATAAGGTTGGACATATAATTTATTTATATTTTTTAATCCCTCTATTATTTTTTGCTTTGAAAAATTACATTTGCTGAGTTTAGTTTTATCCCACTTGTTGATTTTTTCGTAAAATAATAAGGCTATTTTGTAATTCTGCTTTGACTTATGTGATTTTATGGCTTCAATTATCATATCCTGGGCTTCATTAATTTTACCATCACTTACATATTTTCTAACCATCATTTCCAGTAATCCATCTTCAGAAATGGATATATTAAATTTATCCAGCTTAATATTACTTTGTACAGCATCTCGTCCAGCAACGATGGCAACTGCCATTTGAGCGATGGATTTTATGAGTCTTTTTATATAATCTTCTTCATACATTTATAGATTTCACCACCCCATAAAAATACATAAATTCAATAATATAATTATTATACGTGATATTTTATTATATTACAATTGCATAATTGGTTAAAAAAGCAGTATAGCAATGAAATTAATGGAAGGTAAAATTTATGCATCCCTTGATTTACTTAATTATAATATATTATAATTGAAATTGGTAATCATTATAGATAAGGAGATGATTTTATATTACAATTTAAAAGTATCAAGATGAAAATGGCTGTATTTTTTGGAATTTTGTTATTGATTGTATGCATAGGAATTGGTGGAATATCGTATTTTGAATCATATAAAGTTCTTGAAGATTCGGCAACTGAATCACTTGAGCAGATGGCCAGAGAAACAGCTAAAGTTGTACAAGTTAAGGTGGAATCACAGCTGGATTCCATGGAAGCCCTGGCCAACAACTATTATATAAAAAGTGACGTGTTGCCTACTTCCGATAAATTGAACATATTAAAAGATGAAGTAAAAAGAAGCGGTCATATAAGTATGGGAATAGGAGATATAAATGGAAATGTAATATATACAGATGGTGTAAAGGCAAACTTGTCTGACAGGGATAATTACAAGGAAGCTCTGGCAGGTAGAAGTGCTATTTCGGATCCTATTGTGGGAAAGTCGGGAAACATTCTGGTCATGTCCTATGCTGTTCCAATAAAGGAAAATGGAAAAGTAAAAGAAGTACTTATTGCTACAAGGGATGGAAATGAATTAAGCAGGCTTATAAGTGATGTTAAATACAAAGAAACAGGTACGGCGTTCATGCTTAGCAAAAGCAGGAGAACTGTAGCCAATAAGGACAAGTCTATTGTAGTCAAAAGGGAAGATGTGATAAAGAAAAGTCAAAATAACCCTGATTTAAAGACCCTAATGGAAATTGAAAAGAAGATGATTGCCGGTGAAAGTGGTTCAGGGGAGTACATATACAGGGATGGAACCGTAAAATATTTGGGATATACTCCGGTTAAAGGTACTAACTGGTCTCTTGCCATATCTGTGCCTAAGAGAGAAGTAATGGAGCAATTGGTAAAATATCGTATAGTTGAATTTGTTACCATAATATTGTTTATAATTGCAGGTGTACTAATTGCAATTTTGATTGCAGGACGTATATCAAAACCTATAGTTGCAATTACAGGATATATTAAGAAATTTTCCAGGGGAGATTTTACAGGTAGTGTACCAAAAGATTTGCTTGATATTAAGGACGAATCAGGTAATCTTGCAAATATGGTAAATTCTATGCAAAGGACCCAGATAGATGTGATTAAACAGATTATACAACAATCTACAGATGTAATTAGAAAGATGAAACAAGTTTCTTTGGAGATGATAACCTTGAACAAGAGCCTTCAGGGAATATCTTTCACTGCCGATCAGCTGTCAGGTATTACAGAAGAAACTGCATCCTCGGCGGAAGAAATAAATTCATTTTCCAATAATATTGAAAATGCTGCAAAAAGTATAGCCGAAAAGGCAGAAAATGGTATCCAAGCTGTGGAAAATGCAAATAAAGTTTCAGATGATCTGAAACACAGAGCCCTGACTTCCAGAAAAGATACCATGGAACTTTATGAAAGAACTAGGAAGAGCCTGCAGGAGGCTATAGAGAAATCAAAAGCTGTAGAACAGATACATGAACTTTCAAATGCAATACTTGATGTTAATGAAAGTACTAATTTAATTGCACTGAATGCTTCCATTGAAGCAGCAAGAGCTGGAGAGGCAGGAAGAGGATTTTCAGTTGTGGCCAATGAAATAAAGAAACTTTCTGAGGATTCAGAGAATACAGTATCTAAAATACAGGAAACTGCTAAACTTATATTAGAGGCAGTAAATAATTTATCAGAGAGTTCTAATGAAATACTTCAGTTTATAGATAATAGAGTGCTCAATGAATATGATAAAATTGTCAATTCAAATGAAGAATCCAGTGAAAACTTGTCCAATATAAATAATATTGTAGTGGATTTTGGTGCGACTTCCAAAAGACTTCTTGAATCCACTCAGGGCGTGTCAAGACTTTTGGGTAAAATATCTCACAGCAGCAGTGAACAGGCTAATGGGGCAGACAATATATCAAATGAAACTACTGGGCTGGTAGAGATGTCATCCAGGGTTTCAAATCTTACGAAAGATACAATGCAAAGACTGGATATTCTTGTAAATACGGTATCTACTAAATTTAAAATTGAATAGAATGATAATGCCCTGTACTTGAAAAGCTTATTCAAGTACAAGGCATTTATAGCATTTAGTATGATTTAAATCATTTCTGATAAAATAAACTTTATTTTCATTTGCTTTTTAAATAGAAAGACTTGTTGTCTATAGCTCTCATTGTTGCCAGTATTCCGTCAAGATGATCATATTCATGTTGTATTAATTCTGATAAATCTCCTTGAAGCTTTATTGATTTATCTGTGAAATTTATATCTTTATATGTTATGATACATTCTCTATGGCGTTTAACTTTTACTAGGAGATTGGGAAAGGACATGCAATCATCCATAACTTCCATCATCTCGTCATTGTCGAAATTAAGTACGGGATTGATAAAAACCATGGGTTTGTCAATATACATATATATCAATCTTTTAAATATGCCAATCTGTGGAGCGGCAATTGCTCTGCCAGCATTGTACCTTTCCCGAAAGTTTATTAAGGTATCGTGTAGATCTGAAACAGTTCTTTTTATTGTGGCTATTTCCATCTTTTTAATTGGCAAACTTTTTTTATATAGATTCTCATTTCCAAGTAACAGTATTTTTTTTATCATAAAATAGCCTCCTTGATATATGTAACTTATTTGATACAATAGTACTATATAATTATAAAAAGGATATATCTATACTAAGAGTGGAATTCACTATTATATTGATAATGTAAAGAAATAGGATCATTAAAATAAGATTTTTCAGCTTTAACTTCAAGCACACATTTTACTTCCTATTTAAATTTTTCAGATATTATATCCCTGTAGGAATTCTTATGCTTTTTTAACCAGTCATTTGCATAAGGACAAGTTGCAACAGCCCTAAGTTCATTTTTCCTCAGGAACTGAGATACCACGTTCATCATTTTTCCTGCCATTCCCTGACCTCTCAATACAGGATTAATGTAAGTATGGTTAATATCAACTTCTCCATTTTTCTTTGTTAAAAAAGTTGTCTCTGCCATAAGTTCATTGTTTTCACCTAAGCTGTAGATTCTTCCATCTTCATATTCCCATTCCATGTTTTTCCTCCTTAAATTCAAAAGTAAAATAAAATATATTATATATTCAGTTATTATCCTTTATTTTATTATAAAGTTTATGGAGGGCTTTTAAAACTTTTTTTGTTTTTCATATCCAAAGTGTTATTACTATGATAGGATATTTCGGTGTGTTATTAATAAACCAAGCTTTACTAGATGTAGACAAAGCATTTATTGACTTTAAATCAACAAATGTTTTTCTTTTTTACAGTAACATTTGAAAAGTTTCTGATTTGTTTGTTCAAGCAATATACAGCCAGGAAAGCGACAAAAGAAAAGAACGCACCGAACACGCTTAAATATGTAAAACCAATGTGTGCAACAACAAAGCTCCCGGTTAGCGATCCAAGCGAAATGCCAAAATTAAATGCAACTGGACTTATTGATGAAGCCAGGTTAATTGAAGTTGGATAATATAGAGCAGCTGTATCCAAAAAATAAATTTGAACTGGGGAATTCATTAGATACATTATCACGCCTAGAGCAAATATATCTGCTAATCCTGCAGGAACAAACAAAAAGGATACTGGTAAAAATACGAGTAAAATAGTTTGAAGTATAAATACTACATGTAGTTTTTTCATTCCATTCGATGCCGCAATTTTTCCAGAGAGCAGGTTACTTATAATTGAACAGATACCAAATATAAATAGAAATATACCAAGGTAACTTTGCTCTATGTTTAATTTTATGACAAAAATTGGTGTTAAATATGTATAAAATACGTAGGTTGCAGCTGCTCCGAACATTGGAATTAGAAAACCAAATTGAATGCGCCTATCCTTTATTAATGAAAGTTGTTGCATCATATTTGACTTTTGGACATTATATTTTTTTGGTAAGCTATATGCTAAAAAAATGTAATAAGACCACTTATAATGCAAATAGCAAAGAAAACGGAATGCCAGCCTAATAAATGACTCAGAAATGTTCCTGCCGGTACACCTACAATTGAAGCTATACTGAAACCAGAAAATATCCAAGCAACAACTTTCCCTCGATTTTCTGGAATAGCCACATCGCTAGTAAAGGTCATAGATAATGAGATTATAGCACCTGATACAATAGCAGTTAAAATTCTTGAAATTACTAAAAGGCTATAATAGGGTGTTACTGCACTTATAAAATTTCCCAGAATGAATATTATATTCATCAGCAATAAAAGTTTATAACGATTTATGCTGCTTGTACACGCTGTAATTATAGGGGTTCCGATTGCATAAGTAAAAGCGAATATAGATACAATGGATCCAACCACAGACAAAGAAACATTTAAATCCCGTGAAATATCTGGTAGGATACCTATAACAATAAATTCACTGGTGCCTAAAATAAAACTAAGAAGAATAAGTGCTATAACACTTGAAGTAAAAATACTAGGTTTCTTTGACATTATATAATTCCTTTCCTATCAATATTCATAATTCATAAAGTAGATAATTTATTTTAAAAATATACATTAATTATTATATTTCCTATATAATTTTTAATCAATACTTTTTTATTAAAGTCGTTTTCAATAGAAATTGCAGTGGTCAAGCATTTTTGTAATGATGTGTAATTGACATTAAGCAGATTAAGTGATATAATTAATATATTAGATAAGGCTAATTACTTACACAATTATGCAGAACAAAAGTTTCTGTGCAATAAAAGGTGAAATTATGAGTATGATTTTATGTCTGTAGTTGTAGGGCATATAAAATATAAATACAACCACCAATAAAATTTTTGGATATCTATTAGTTGAGATATCTTATTTTTTTATATAGAAAATAAAAAGATTATCTGATTTCATTTAAAGAAGGGTAGATAATAGTGAAGGTAAAAGTTTATACATTAAATTCATTTGCCAAAACAGAAAGAGGAGGAAATCCAGCTGGAGTAGTTTTAAATGCCGACAGTTTATCTAAAATGGAAATGCAGAATATTTCTTTAAAAGTTGGACTTTCAGAAACTGCTTTTGTAATGAAATCAAAAATAGCTGATTTTAAAATTAAATTTTTTACTACTAATAGTGAAGTTGATTTATGCGGACATGCAACTATTGGAGCATTTTCTTTAATGATGGACAAGAAAATTATTAAAGAGAACACATATACAATAGAGACAAAAATTGGAGTTTTAAATATTGAGTGCGGAAATAATATGATTTTTATGGATCAGTCTAAACCTCAATTTTATCAAATAATTGATGCAAAGGAAGTAGCTCGTTCTCTAAATATTAATGAGAAAGACATAATTGAAGATATTCCAATTAGAGTTGTATCTACCGGATTAAAAGATATTATGATTCCAGTTAAGTCCTTAAAGATTTTATATAGTATAAATCCGGATTTTCATAAGATTTCAAATATATCAAAGAATTGTAATGTAATTGGTTATCATGTTTTTACATTGGAAACAGAAAATTTGGCTACTGCGAGTTGTAGAAATTTTGCTCCACTTTATAATATAGATGAAGAAGCCGCAACAGGGACATCAAATGGTGCCCTGAGCTGTTATTTATACAAGTATGGCATTGTTTCAGAAAACTATGCAAGAAAAATGATTTTTGAGCAGGGGTATTCTATGAAAAGACCTTCTGAAATACTGACATCATTATCAATTAAAAATAATAAAATTTGTAGAGTTAAAGTTGGAGGTACTGCACTGGATATTAAGGAGAAATTTGTGAACTGATCTATAATGGCAAAATGTGGTGAATAATATTTATACAAGTACGAGGAGAATTGAATGGACACTAATTATTTTATAAGAGAAGTTCGATTAAACACAGAAAAAATAGATACATTTTCTGAATACCCATATTGTTTATCCATAATAAAAAATTTATCTATTATAAAATTTCATCCTAAATTAACATATATAGTAGGGGAGAATGGAACTGGTAAATCCACCATACTTGAAGCAATTGCAGTAGCATATGGCTTCAATCCTGAGGGAGGATCTAAAAATTTTAATTTTGCAACAAGAAACACTCACTCTGATTTATGGGAAGCTTTGAAATTGATTAAAGGAACTAAAATACCTAAAGATGGCTTTTTCCTGAGAGCGGAAAGTTTCTATAATTTAGCTTCCAATATTGATGATATAGATGCTATTGGATCATATGGTGGAAATTCATTGCACTCACAATCTCATGGTGAATCTTTTATGTCATTAATTATGAATAGATTTAGAGGTATTGGCTTATCCAAATTCTGTAATTTATCGATTGGATGATAAATTGAGAAAAGTTGATTATGAGGATACTGAAGCTTATCAAATAATGAAATCATTTGTTAACAATCCTAAAAAAATGTTGGATATACTTGGAATAAAATCTACTTTATAATAGTTATGTGGATCTATACTTATATAGTAGAATAATATGAAAGAGACAAATGGATATGTATTTGCCTCTCCATCATACAATTATTAAACCTCTCTAAATATTTCTATTATCTCTGATTATCTTTTTAGCCTTAAGATAATAAAGCAGTTCCTTCTTATCCTCTATTTTCCAACTTTTAAAATTCTGAAGCAGATTGATCACATGCATGAAATCAGCATCATTATCAGCATCGGAGAACACACTGTTCTCTGAATCTTCTATGAAAAAAGAAACAGGAGTTTCAAGGGCAGCAGCAATGAGGTTTAGCTTTTCAAAGGAAGGGTTGCTCCTGCCATTTTCTATATCACTTAGAAATGATATAGATATCTTTTTGTCAATTCTAGCAGAAAGTTCTTTTAGTGAAAGTCCATTGGCTTTTCTAATCTTTTTTAGTTTGGTTCCTATAATACTCATAATATAGCTCCTTTTATTCCGTAAATAACGTAATAATTAAAGTATAAACAAAATTAGAAGAAGTGTAAAATAGTATATTAAGACTAAAAATATTACATAATATACGTAAATATTACTTGTATTAATACGTAATTATCATATAATAATATTATGGAGGTGGGATTTTGGACAATATAGGTAAAAAAATCAAAAAAACCAGGATGAAAAAAAGCATGAAACAATATGAACTGGCCCAAAAAGCGGGTATATCCAATACATACCTTTCAGATCTTGAAGTTGGAAGGACTATACCTTCTATAAAAACATTGGACAAACTTTCAAAGGTACTGGAAGTAGATATTAAAATATTTCTTTAAATAGTTGATATGATTTTTTTATAGCATTGTTTATCATTTTTGCTTCTAGGTAATAAAGTTACCTCTGGAATTTCAAAGGAAGCCCAGAATTTAAGTGATTTTGCAGAAAAAATAGACGTTTCTTCCCAAATTATATGATATGTGCAAATATTTATAGGCATAATAATTTATAGGCATAATAAAGGAAAGGCCAATAGCAATTATATTGCCAATAGGCCTTTTATTCATATTTATTAAGGGATAATCTCATATTGATAGAATGTAGATAAAATATCTTATTCTTTATGTAGATTACTGATTAGTTCCTTCAAGACACTGGAGCCATGGGTTATTTCTTGAATGGAAGCAGAAATTTCTTCAAATGCCGCTGCCTGACTTTCAAAGGATTTGTTGGATTCTTTTATTCTATTGTCAATGAGTTGAACCGATTTAATTATACTATCTAATATTTCTGTTATACGTTTTGTTGATTCAGTACTCCTATTGGATAGTTTTCTTATTTCCTGTGCAACTACGCTGAATCCACGGCCCTCTTCACCGGCTCTAGCGGCTTCTATAGCTGCATTCAACCCAAGGAGATTAGTTTGATTTGAAACTTCATCTATAATTTTTATAATTTCATTGGTACCCTTCATATTTTCACCGGTTTTAGCCAATTCCGAAATCATATTATTGTTGTTTTCGGTTACTGATTGAACATTAGCAGTACATTCTTCTATAGCTGCTGATATATTTTCTAGTGATTCAGAAAGATTATTAGATAAATTTTCAATTTTTTTGTTGGTTTCAAAACTTTTTGCCAATATAAAAGTTCCAATAACATTGTCGCTTTTATCCTTTATTGGAGTTGCATAGCCTATAAAGGGTATTCCATAAACTTTTTCATCTATATACTTTACTAAAGATTTTTTTTCTTTAATTACCTGAACAGCTTGTTCTGGAAGTGAATCGCCTTCATGCATTTCAGGAAATTTATCATTATTATTACATTTAATAATTTTTTCAATATCGGTAATAGCACAGGCTATTGGCTCGTCAAACAAGTTCGGTAAACAATCTAACAATGTTGCAGCGAATTCCGAATATTTTTCATCCATATTAAACATCTCCTAATTATAAAATAATGATTATGTATTGTATGGTTATAACTTTATGATTATATATTAAACTATGTATATTAAAACAATGTAAAGTTTTGTTAAATTATATAAGTAAAATTTGGATACCTATAAAAAAGCAAATAATTTGTATCGACTATGAAGAGAACATATAGTTGAATTTTCAACTAAGTTGCATTACCATAAGTATATAGTTGAATTTTCAACTAATAGGAGGTGAAGATCTATTAAAGCATTGAGTAGTAATATATTGAGAGAAATAGGAACCCTGTCGCGTTGTATTAATTATATAAGTGACCTTAAGTTTAAAGAAATAAATTTACAAAAAGGCCAATTTGCGTTCTTAACTAGGATATGTGAAAATCCTGGAATTAATCAAGCTGATTTATCAAATCTCTTAAAAGTAGACAAGACAACGACAACAAAGGCTGTACAAAAACTTGTAGTGTTAGGATATATATATAAGAAAAGAGATGGTATTGATAAAAGAATATGGAGACTTTATCCGAAAGAAAAAGCATTAGAAATATATACGTTTATTATTGAAGAAGAAAATAGAAATATTCAGACTTGTTTTAATAATTTCAGTGTAAAGGAAAAAGAATTGGTTGTGAGATTGGTTAAAAAAATGAGAAAAAATGTTGAAATCCATTGGATAAACTTAAAAAATATTTAGGAGAATATTATGATAAGAAAGGCAAATATAGAAGATATAAAAAGAATTATGAAAATTATAAATAAAACTATTGTAGAGATGCGAAATTACAATAACACTCAGTGGGATGAAAGTTATCCTCAGGAAAAGGACTTCGTAAATGATATCAAGGAAAGAAACTTATATGTAACAGAAATAGGTGGAAGTTTGTTAGGTTTTGTATGTATTAATAAAACGAAATCAGTTGAGTACAACAGAGTGAACTGGTCATTGGATGAAGATTGTATGGTTGTTCATAGAATGGCTGTCAATCCTTGTTACAGAGAGATTGGAATTGCCACTAAATTAATGAATTTTGCTGATGAACTAGCTTTAGAGAACAACATAAGGTATTTAAAAACAGATACCTATTCAGTAAACATAAAAATGAATGAATTGCTTAAAAAATGTGGTTATAATATGACTGGAAAGATTAGCTTTTTTGGAAAGGAGAAGGTATTCTATTGCTATGAAAAAATACTAAAATTAATATGAACGAAAAAGTAGAGAATATATATCAGTTTTTTAATTTTTCATATAAAAGATTAAAAATAATATAATACAAACACTATTTAATGATATAATTAAATTAAAATTTAATATAGTATTGTAAAATTCAAAATGAAGGAAGTGTAAGTATGCTTGATGGCAAAAAAATAGTAGTTGGTATTACTGGATGTAGTATGGCAATACAGGCTTTAGATGTAATTGCTAGATTAAAGAAACTTCATGCAGATGTGTATGTTGCTATGACTGAAAATTCTACTAATTTTGTGACACCTCTCATGGTACAAAGAAGTGTTGATCACCCTATCCAAATTAGGGCATTTGACTTGCCGAAATCATGGGAAAAAGGTCATAAATCTCTTTCACAAGATACAGATTTACTTTTAATTGCACCTGCTTCTGCGGATATTTTGGGAAAGGCAGCTAATGGAATTGCAGATGATTTATTGTCAACAATTATTATGTCAACACGTGTTCCTAAAGTCATAGCTACTCATATTAATGATAGAATGTACAATAGTCCGAGTGTACAGCGTAATGTAAAAACTTTGATAGGTGATGGTTTTACTTTTGTAGATAATGGAGATAAAGAACATATTTCAAGATTCCCATCTATTAATCAGATAATAGATACAGTATTAAATGTTTTAGTAGCTAGTAGAGATTAATAAAGATATTTTTATTAAAATATAATAACTAATTATTTGTGTGTCAAAAGTACCATTCCTATGTGATAGAAAAGAACATATCATAAGGTATGTTCTTTTCTATTGAAATTTTCTATAATTGATTATTCTAATATTTCATCAATAATTTTTCCATCTGCATCTTTTAGTTCAATCCCAAGCAATTTTGCTATAGTTGGTCCCTCGTCAATCAAATTCATATTATCTATAACAATACCTTTTTTTATCCCTCGGCCACTTGCCATAAAAATAGTTGTATAGTCTTTTTTGTAAGGCAAATATCCATGAGTAGCTCTTGTAATGTTATGTAATATATTTTCATCTCCTGGTTTTATATATCTTATTATGTCTTCTTCTACATCATCAAGAAAATAAAATCCTTTTTTTGCCTCAACCATAAAAGCACAGTTTGGATCAGCACCTAATCTCATTACAATATCTCTTTTGTATATTTCTTCGATACACTGAGTTTTTGTATTAAAATTATCTATTAAGGAACATAGTTTGTCCACTAATAATTTATCATCCTTATTTTTTAAATAAATATAAGCACAACCATCACAATTTTTAGCTATCGCCTGGTAGTTTTTAATTTTCCCTCTTCTATCTGTATCAATATATCCATTATTTTTTAACAATGCATTTAGGTCTATTATTTTATCCTCATCCAGGCTGCTGTGGTCACCTAAAATTATTATTGTGCTGTCTTCATACATATTATTTTCCTTTAAAGTGTCTATTATTTCGCCTAATCTTTTATCATGCCTTGAAAGTGCAGCATTTGCCTCATCAGAATAAAACCCATTGCAATGGCGCATTGAATCCAAATCAGAGTAATGGACGAATGTTATGTCAGTTTTTTTGTCTTTTATAGTATACAAAAATGATTTATGAGTAAAATTATCTAATTCGGGTTGCTTTATGCCATTTCTCAAGGAACCGAATTTTCGGTTTAACTGAAATTGAAATAATGGACTGCCATTTAACAAGGATACGACAATTTGGTTTTGCCAGAATCTATTTGCGAAAATTTCAGGCATGTTATATTGTATTCTGGATTTTGCTGTAACCGGCCATAATAGAGCTGCTACTTTCATACCTTCATCTATTGCAAGATCATAGATAGTATCTCCTTTTATATATTGTCTATTCCAATACCAATCTGGTGACTTTCTACTGGGCTGCAATAAGGTGTTATTTACTATTCTGTGATTTTTAGGATATTTTCCTGTCACAATGCTAGTATGTGCAGGATATGTTAAGGATGGATAAACGCTATATACGTTTTTGCAGTAAGATGCCCTGGAAAGAAATTTTTTGAAATTGGGCAAGGAAGAAATATATTTAAAATCTAAGGTAGAAAGGCCATCGAATGATATTATATATAAATATTTTGTGATTTTTTTCATCTGAAGTTTCCCCCTAATAAAATTAATTTTTAATTAATTTTATTATATTCCTAATATATTATTTGTGCATTATGACTGTATTACATGATTATTAAAGAGTATCAATAAAATTTTGGAGAATGTTTCTGTACTGTATTGACAATACAGAAAATTAGTATTATAATTTAAAAATCATGTTTAAAGACTATGACAGGAATCAAGTAAATATATAATATTTAAAGAGAGTGATGTTTGCTGTAAATTCACAATATTTATATATTGAAAACTCGTCCTCGAGTTTATCAGCTGAAATATGAGTAGGCTGTATCGGTTTAATCCGTTATTTTATAGAGAAAAAATTTGGATGGTACCGCGGTATTTGTTTTTCGCTCCAAGAGAAACGAATGCCGCTTTTTTATTTTACAGACAATTTAATATTACAAAAATAATGCCAGGGATAAGTAAATATAAATATATTTTAAAGAGAGTGTTCATGGTGAAAAAACACATTTATATTGTATTGAAACTCACCCTTAAATTGCAATCTGAAAAAGTCAGTAAGATTCTGCCGACAATCATCGATGATGCCGTTAAAATATTCAAGTTATAAATTTGGGTGGTACCGCGATAGACCTTTCGCCCCATGGAAAGGTCTATTTTTTATACTTAATTCTAAAAAATAATTTTTACTGGCCAGTGAAATTATATAAAAATATTAATTTTAGTCTATGTATACGGAGGTATCTTAATGGAAAGGGTAAATTGTATTTCTGAAAAAATGGATTATGTTCCAGTATCTAAATTGCATTATAAAATTTTATGGCTCATTGGACTTGGAATATTTTTAGATGGGTTTGATGTATATCTGGCAGGAGGAGTTTTGGGAGTGCTATTGAAAAGTGGATGGTCAAACATAAGCTTAAATGCTACGTTTATTTCCGTAACTTTTGTAGGGCTTTTGATAGGCTCACTTATTACAGGATTTTTAGGTGATAGCTTTGGACGCAAATTTTCATATCAGTTAAATCTTTTAATATTTGGTGGGGCATCTCTTATAGCTGCATTTTCACCTAATATGATTTTTTTAATAGCATGCAGGGGAATAATGGGAATTGGGCTTGGTGCTGAAATTGTTACAGGATATGCATTGCTTGCAGAGTTTGTGCCATCAAAAACAAGGGGAAAGTGGGTGTCCATGCTTTCTCTCATAACAAATGTCTCTACGCCGGCAGCTGCATTTCTAGGATATCTTATAATACCAAGGTTTGGTTGGAGATGGATGTTTGTATTTGTAGGGTTGTTTTCTATAGTTGTATGGTGCTTGAGAAAAAATATGCCAGAATCTCCAAGATGGTATGAGTCCAAAGGAATGGAGGAAAATGCACAGCATGTTGTAGATATATTTTACGGTGAGGCAGAAAAGGAATTAAGCAGTTCTATATCACAGCCAGATGTCATAAAGAAAGAACGTAATAAAAAATCAGGAGAATTTAGGGATTTATTTAGTAAAAATATGATTTCGAGAACTATTGTAGGATGTGCAGTATTAGTTGCAATAAATACATTAATATATACTTTTGTAAGCTGGGCACCTACATTTTTCTTGAGAAAAGGTATAAATGTCTCTAGATCATTAGGATATACAACTATAATGATGATAGGTGCCCCTCTTGGTGCATTAATTGGAAGCTTTATAGTAGATAAACTGGGACGTAAATGGTGCCTTATTGTATTTATGCTTATAGCAGGAATACTTGGATATACGTATGCTTCACAGAGTATTATGGTTATAATACTAACTATAGGTTTTTTTCTAACTATAATTATATATATACTTCTTACACTCGGCCTTGCTATTTATGTTCCAGAATTGTTTCCTACAAATATAAGGCTAAGAGGATCAGGATTTTGTAATGCGGTAGGAAGATTGGCGACTATATTCAGCCCATATGGAGTAGCATGGATACTTAAAAATTATGATACGAAAGCTGTTTTTATGGCACTTGGATGTGTGCTTATAATAGTAGCATTTATTATTGCCCTGTTGGGAGTTGAAACAAAGCAAAAGTCACTGGATGAAATTTAATTGAGCTATATTGGCTAAAAATTTATAATTTACCTGCAGATGGAGCCTGTAAAGTAATATTGCATATATTCTTCCTGTTTTGCCGGAAGGGGATTTAAAAGAAAAATTTTCTAATATATATGCCAATTAGTTATTCTGGAGTATTTTTTGAAGACTGGAAAGATGAATAATGGATAATATTCAATAATTGAATGTCTTGAAAGGTGTAGAAATTATTTAGATAAACAAGTGGAAAAGTTGATTACAAGGAGCTTTTTATGGAAGATGAATTCCATGAGAAGCTCCTTTAAGGATCTAAAGGTTATTGTTTAAATATATTAATATAAATTTTAAATATATTAATATATTTTTAAATAAAACATAATATTATTAATTAATATATTGAATATATTAAAAATATATGATATACTATGTTTAGAGAGGAAGGTGATAACTTGACGTATAAAGTTATTGAGAAATGTCCGGTGTGTGGATCAAAACTTTTAATTTCAAAACTTTATTGTCCAAAGTGCAGTACTGTAATTGAAAATGAGTTTGAAATGTCAAAGTTTGAATATCTTAACAAAGATCAACTTAAATTCATAGAGGTGTTTCTAAAAAACAGAGGAAATATAAAAGATGTTGAAAAAGAACTTGGCATATCTTACCCGACTGTAAGGTCGAAACTGGATGAAGTAATAGCGGCTTTGGGCCATAGTGTATCACAAAATACAGGGACTGGTAAAAAGAAAATAGTGGATATGTTGGAAAATGGAGAAATAAATGCAGATCAGGCTATAAAAATGCTCAATCAGTAGTATAAAAAGGAGGATGATAAAATGAATGAGGAAATATTAAGAGTATTAAAAATGGTGGAGGAGGGAAAACTTACATCTGATAAGGCTCAGGAGATTATAGAGTCATTGAAGGAAAAAAATACCGATATTCAAATTGCAGATGAGGGTGACATAATGAACAAGATGCTGAAAATAAAAGTGAATTCCCATGAAGGGGATAATGTAAATGTAAAACTTCCAGTAAAATTTATAAAGGTAATTCTTAAAACTGTTGGAAAACTTCCAATAAATAACGACGTAAAAGGAATGGAGAGTATAGATTTGGATCTTATTTTAGAAGCCATAGACAATGGACTTTCAGGAAATATAGTAGATGTTAAAAGTGCAGATGGTGACATAGTAGAAGTTAGCATAGAATAGGAAGTGCAGCTATGAAAGTGTATATAAGAACTGGAAGTATAAGATTTATAATGCCTATACCGCTTGTATTTTTGAAATTTGGAGTAGCTATGGTGAATTCATCTTTTATAAAAAGAAATATTCCTGAAAGACACAGAAAATATATTGAAATAATTGATTTTAAACAGCTTTCAAAATGTATTGGACTGCTTAAGGAATACAGGGGGCTGGAAATTCTAGAAGTCAGAGCAAAAGATGGCACGAAAGTTTCGATAACATTGTAAATATAATTTGTGGGAATTATATTTAATATTACCCTTAACTGGAAGTAAATTAAAAATGTAGAAAGGATTAATTTAAATTGCATAAAATAGTTAAGTTTATACCTAACAGTATTACTACAACAAGGATATTTATGTCAATTTTATTTGTTTTAAATATACTGGATAATTTTAAATATACACAACATAAATTCTTTGAGATGCTAATTATATTTTTATGTATATGTATATCTGATTTTGTGGATGGTTATATTGCAAGAAAAATAAACTGTACTTCAAAATTAGGTGCCAAACTTGATATTTTTGCAGATTTGATCTTCATATTTTCTTCTTATTTGACTTTAATAATTTTAAATATGTTACCATTGTGGTTTTTTGTATTTATATGTTTTAAATTTGTGGAATTTTTATTTACCTCAGTTTTTATAAAAAAATACTATAGTATATCAATAAATCCTTTTGTTTTTGATAAGTGGGGAAAAGTCACAGCGGCCTTGTTCTTTGTTGTTCCTGGAGCAGCATGTATTTTTAATTTTTTGCTTTATGCTGAGCTAAATTATTTGATGAATTTTTTGCTTTATGCTACTTTAGCGTTAGGATTGTTGTCTTCTTATTTAAGAATAAGATACTACCTTAAATTACGATCTAGCTGATTAGTTTATAAAATTGTATGATTGTCTTTTATTTGGATTGACATGACAATTGGAGTATAATATAATTTAGTAAACAATGAGTAATCATGCGACTGGCGGAAATGGAGTTTACCATATGAAGCATGATTGAATATAATTTGTATCGACCGCCTGGGTAGTTTTAGATATTTACCCGGTTTTTTTTGTGCTTAAATTTTGAAAGGAAGTAATTTAGATGAGAAATAATGAACTCGTATTAAAGTATGGATGTAATCCACACCAGAAACCAGCAAGAGTTTATGTTAAAAGAGGAGTACTTCCATTTGAGGTTATAAATGGTGAGCCTGGATACATAAACCTTATGGATGCACTTAATTCATGGCAGCTTGTTAAGGAATTGAAAAATGCTACAGGTCTTGCAAGCGCAGCTTCTTTTAAACATGTAAGTCCTGCAGGTGCTGCAGTTGCGGTACCACTTGATGACACATTAAGAAAGGCATATTCAGTTGAAGGTGTGGATCTTTCGCCTGCAGCTACTGCATATTGCAGGGCGAGAGGTGCTGATAGAATGTCTTCTTATGGAGATTTTGCGGCTTTAAGTGATGAAGTCGATTTATCTACAGCTAAGGTATTAAAGAGTACTGTTTCGGATGGGGTAATTGCACCATCTTACAATAAGGATGCTCTTGAGATTTTGAAGAAGAAAAAAGGAGGAAATTATTGTATAATACAAATTGATAAAGATTATGAACCACGTAAAATAGAAAAAAGAGAAATATTTGGAATAACCTTTGAGCAGAAAAGAAATGATGCAATTATAACAGATGAACTTTTAAAAAATATAGTAACAAAAAGAAAAGATATAACTAAAAGCGTAAAAAGAGATCTTTTAATATCCATGATTACACTTAAATACACTCAATCCAATTCTGTATGCTTTGTACTTGATGGGCAAGTAATTGGAGTCGGAGCAGGACAGCAATCCAGAATTCACTGTACAAGGCTGGCTGGATCGAAAGCAGATATATGGTTTTTAAGACAGCATCCTTCAGTTTTGTCACTTCCATTTAAAGCTGGACTTAAAAAAGCAGAGAAAGATAATGCAATAGATCAATATCTCCGCAATGATGTAACAGAGGAGGAGATCCGATGCTGGAGGGAGATATTTACTGAAGTCCCAAGAAAACTTACAGAAGAAGAGAAGGAAAATTGGCTTTCAAAACTTAATGGAGTTTCTCTAGGTTCTGATGCATTTTTCCCATTCAGAGATAATATAGACAGAGCGTCTAAAAGCGGAGTTGAGTATATTGTCGAGCCGGGTGGTTCTGTAAGAGATGATATTGTGATAGAAGCATGCAATGATTATAATATGGTAATGGCCTTTTCAAATTTAAGACTATTTCATCATTAATAAGAATCCATAATTTAACTGCTGTCTGTTGATACCAGATAAGTTCCTGCTATCATAATTATTAGTGCTAGAAAAAAGTATGTATTTGGAGTCTCCTTTAAAATAATAAACGAGAGTCCTGCTGAAATAAAGGGAGTTAGTGCATAATAGGCGCTAGTCTTTGCAGCTCCAAGATATCTCTGTGCATAAACATAAAAAAATATGCTTAATCCATATGAAAAAAAACCAATTATGATTGCCGATATAATAAATAAAATATTGGTGCTCCATTGATTTAGAAAAAGAGCAATTAGAAATGAACCTGCACTTGAACCAAGGCCTTTGATGATTACTATTTCCATAGGATCTTTTGTTGAAAGCATTCTAGTGCAGTTGTTTTCAAATCCCCAAAAGATACAGCATGATACAATAAATAGTGAACCAATTGAAAAAGAAAAGCTTCCTGTGTTATGTATTGATAAAATAATACAAGAAATTGTTATCAAAATAATTGCAGTCCAAAGTCTTTTATTTACAGGTTCATTGAATATAATAAAAGCAATTATTGAGGTGGCCGCAATTTCAAAATTGCTTAATAGTGAAGCATTTGAAGAGGTGGTTAAAGTCAATCCCATCATCAAAAAAATAGGAGCAGCGATATCTGAGACAATCATTCCAATTATAAAAGGAAGTTCATTTTTTGTTAATTTTTCTTCATTTTTACTTTTGCCTTTTTTTTGAATAATTAAATTGATAAAAAACATACCTGATCCTGCTCCAAAGTAAAGAAGTGTAGACATCATAGTAGGAGTTATTTCTTTTAGCAGTACTTTTGATACGGGAATGCTAATTGCATATAATAATGAGGAAGATACTGCAAAAAAAATTGAATTATATTTATTTGATTTCATTTCTAACGCCACCTGTAGTAGTTATTTTATAAATTTATCAATTGCCTTGTTTAGATCTTCAAGAGTTTTTTTATCATTATTTTCTATTGCTGTTACTACACAGTGATTTATATGATCTTTAAGGATTACTTTACCTGTATTGTTGATTGCATTTCTTACAGCTGCTATTTGAATTAGGATTTCACTGCAGTCACGTCCATCTTCAACCATCTTTTTTACATATTGTAGATGGCCTATAGCTCTTGAAAGACGGTTTACAACGGCTTTTGTACTTTCATGGTTATTGTTTTTATTCATAAATAGACCTCTTTTCATATCCCATATGGGGGGATATGAAAAGTATATCATTTTATCTATTTAAAAGCAATTCTAAGAAGTTTTAATGTAAATTTAATATTTTAAAGGAATTTATAATTACAATCCATAATACAACTCCTAAACAGGGAAGAAAGTTTGTACATGGCAAAGGCAGTAATTTCCGATACTGGAGGACCTCTTTCCCATAATGCCATTGTAGCAAGGGAGTACAATATTCCTGTGGTGCTTGGCTGCGGCAGTGCTACAAGTGTACTTAAAGATGGAGACAAGGGTACTGTGGAATTTTAGGGTTGTCTATTTAAAACTCTGAATATTCATTGCATTTTTCTCCAAAAGATTGTATTTTAAAAAGAGAGGAATAATTATGACTACAGTTTATATGAAACCAAATTACATTTTAATAAATGCGGGATACAGACAACCTTTTGTTCACCATCATCTTGCCAAACATATTATATTGTCCCTTGATGGAGACTTAATGTGTACTGCATACGGTTCAGTCCAAGAATAACAAACTGCTTGTATTTCTTATAGATGAGGCGAGCAGTCTAGCTGAAGGTATAGAAAAAAATTTATTATGTGGAGCATCTTATTCTATTATACCGTCGGAAGTGGTTTGTAAAATGAGAAGAACTTATAAGAAATCTGTTGATTTGCAGGAAACCACAAGAAAGCAATATGATTACTCTTGCCACCGGACATTTTCACTGCTTAATTTGAATTTTGAAGAACAAATTGCTAAAGACGATAGAATTCAATGGGCGCTGAATCATGTTTCTAATGCAAGCAGTATTGACACTGAAACAATCTCTGCAATTTGCAGGAGTGTTCATCTTTCCCAAAGTAGATTTTCTCATCTTTTCAAAGAGCAGGTGGGTGTGCCCTTGAGCAGCTATCTGGCTTTGCTTAAATTGAGAAAGGCATATCAATTTTTATTGAAGAATTTTAATATTACTTTTGCCGCTATGACTGCTGGATTTAATAGCCCATCTCACTTTTCTTCCACCAGCAGAAAATTTCTTGGAATAACTGCCAGTGAGATTAAAGGGCAGTGTAAAATATTTTAACCGGTTATAAGAATCAGCATGTATTTGAAAGTCAGCTTATTATTTCTTTATTATAATAAAGGCATGGGTAGCAGAGATAAAATATTACTGTTTCCATGTTCTTATTTATTTTTTGGAGATGATAAAATGAAAGCAAAAGAAATTTCCTTTAAGAAAGGACTATATCAGTTGAATTCAGAACCTAATTTTAACTTTCAGTTAAATAGAGCGATAATGTGGAATGGCGGGCGCCTGGAGGACATTGAGAAGATTGCTTCTAAAATTGTGAGCAGCAGGAGCTGGAAGGAAGAACTTATAAAACTGGCGCAGGAAGCTGAAACAGAGGGGAGAATTGAAAATGCAATGGCCTATTACAGACTTGCTTCACGGAGGCAATGATTCATACTTTGAGGAATTCTTTTTTCCCATGCTGTACCTTTCACAACGGGGATTTGATGTATATCTTTTTGAAGGACCCGGTCAAGGCGGCGTATTGCAGCTGCTTTTGAAAAAAGAATTAAAAAAGTTGTGGCATGGTCCGTTTTCCCTGATTTTTCAGACGTAGTAATAGAGGCAATTCCTCCTAAATCTCAAAAGCTGACCCGGCTTTTATTTAAGTTAAAGGCCGGCAGGATCATAAATTTTATAATTGGCAAAAAATTAAAACAGAGTAATGAAATGATCAACTGGGGACTTAAACATGGAATGTATGCATATGAAGCCAGTACTCCCTATGAATATCTGCAGAAAATAAGCCAATATAAAATAGCGCCAGTAGCGGATAGGATATACCAAGATATTTTAATTATCGGGGCATCTCAGGACCATTTCGTCAATTATCGAAAAGTTAGTCAGGAAATAAATCTTCTTACAAATGTTCATTCCATGACCTTTCGCTTAATGACAGAAGCAGAGCAGGCAAGCAACCACTGTAATTGTGGAAACTGCAAACTGGTAATGGATACAATTTCTGATTGGATAATGATGATGAAAAAAGAAAGTAATGTTTAACATATTAACTCTATCTAGTTCATTTTAAGGGTAGAAGTAGCAATATAGTGATATATTGAGGGAAAAATATCTTGAATTAAAAATTTGAATGAAATAAACTATTAATATCAATTTTGCCGTTTGAATTTAATTTTAATTTGTTAACCATCTGTGTCCTCTTTAGTTGTAAGTATGGTTAAAGACACTCTATGCAATATTTTCTAACATCTTCTACAGTTAGAGTATGGTCTTTTGATAAAATTACGGAACATATTTCTTCTCCTTTTACAGGATGTTTTATACCAATCCCCATACTTTCCAACTATATAACATATATCGCTTTTTCATTGGCGTTCAAGAAGCGCAGGTATGTGCAAAAGACATATTGAAAATGAGTATCAATTGCAATATAATTAAGTTATTATAAAAGTTCAAATTGGTTGTAGGTATAGTACCTAACAGGAGGCTTAAAATGATACAGAAATTGACTGGAATTCCAGAAACACTCCTTATACCGCTTTGGGCAAGGGCGGCTGAAACAAAGCGGAAAGATTCCATGTTTAAGGATTATATGGCAGTGGAAATGGTTGAAAAAATTGATTATGATTTTTCAAAATTTGATGGAGCGTGGGTTTCACAAACTGGTGTTGCTGTCCGTACTGAGCTATTTGACAATGAAACCAGGAAATTTATAAATAGGAATCCTGAAGTTGTGATTGTGAACATAGGCTGTGGATTGGATACCCGATATTTTAGAGTGGATAATGGGAAAATCGTGTGGTATGATCTGGATCTGCCGGAGCCTATCAGAATAAAGAAAAAATTTTTAAAAGAAACGGAAAGATACAGGATGATATCCAAATCGGTTTTAGATTATTCATGGATTCAAGAAATAGATGCACTTGACCGAGCTGTACTTATTATAGCTGAAGGAGTACTCATGTATTTTGAAGAAAGTGAAATCAAAGAGCTTATGAACAAATTGGTGAACGGATTCCCGGAGTCGGAAATGATTTTTGAAATGATGACTCCAATTGTAGTAAAAGGCAGCAGACATCATGATACTGCCAAGAAGGTTGGAGTTACATTCAAATGGGGCATAAAGTCAGGAAAGGAAATGCTGAAATACAATAAAAATATTGAATTTGTATCAGAGAAGAATTTTTTTGACTATCATAGAGCAAGATGGAGATGGCTGAGGATACCGTCACTTATTCCTGCCTTTAAAAACAATTTTAACGACAGATTAGTACATTTGAGATTTTTATAAATTATGTTTGGATGCTGCTAAAAAATCCTCATAAATTTTTGTCAGGTACTTGACAAGTCCGCTTTGGATTATTATACTATAGTCAAGTACTTGACAAAAATACCTAGGTAATTAAAATTAGTGAAAGGAAGGTATTTCACATGAGTGAAATAAGAGAAGAAATTTTAGAACAGTTCACATATCTGCATAAACTACTGCACCGTTATCAAATGCAAAATCTTAGGGATTTTGGACCTTTTAGCAATCCACATAGAGGTCAGGGTCGTGTTCTTTCAATATTGAAGATGAAACCCGAAATTAGTCAGAAAGAATTGACTTATCTTTTAGATATGAGCAGGCAGGCTCTGGCGGAACTTCTGAACAAATTGGAAAAAACGGATATATCCCCAGCGTGAGACATCAGAGAAAGACCGTCGCAGCTTCAATGTAAAACTGACTGAAAAAGGTGCTGCAGCAGCCAGTGAGATAGATGATGATACGTCGCCTGAACTGGAGAAAGTGTTTGACTGCCTGAGCAATGAGGAACTATCCAATCTCAGTGAATATCTCAAGCGTATTATTAAAGGGCTTCAAGAGCAGTTCGGAGGTGACAACGAGGATCTTCGCAAACAGATGCTGGAGAAATTTATGGAACATGGCCATCACTTCAGGGGACATGGAGACATTTCCTTTGGAGTATGACCCCTTAAAGTAGACATGGCAAATAGCCAAAACTACGTTAAGGGTGTTTCTCTATGTCCAGAAAATAAGTTCATTGAATATGTATAATTTTTAAAGTACTTGTAAAACTATTTTAAGTAAGATATATAGAGGAGATTAAAACTATGAACAAATTTATAATTGAGTCACAACAGCAAATTGATTTGAGAACTTTTGATCCTAATGATACTGATGGATTATCAAAGGATTCCATTAATGAAGAATACTTAAATTTACAAAAGAAGTTTGCACACCTTCAGGATATTTTCTATGCTTCCAAAAAATTTGCACTGCTTATAGTACTGCAGGGAATAGACTGCAGCGGCAAGGATGGAACTACCAGGAAGCTATTCACCGGAATAAATCCCAATGGATTCAGAGTAGAAAGCTTTAAAGAGCCAACTCAAGAAGAATTAGGGCACGATTATCTTTGGAGAATACACAAATCAGTTCCCAAAAGGGGTATCATAACCATTTTTAACAGATCATATTATGAAGATGTACTGGTTACACGTGTACATGGGCTTATAGATGATAATACAGCTTTTAATAGATTCAAAGAAATAAATATGTTTGAAAAATTTCTTGTAAGCAACAATACTGTAATAATAAAATTTTTTCTGCATATATCGAAGGACTTTCAGAAGAAAAAATTAGAAGATAGATTGGAGATTCCAGAAAAGCACTGGAAATTTTCAGCATCAGATCTTAAGGAGAGAAAGTTTTGGAATAAGTACCAGCAATATTACGAAGACTTGCTATGTAATTGCAGTACTGATGAAGCTCCATGGAATATTGTTCCTGCCAATAAAAGATGGTTTAGAGACTATATTGTGTTAAAAACTACGGTGAATGTACTTGATAATCTAAAGTTAAGATATCCAGATATAGATGAAGATATAAAAGAACTAATAAATAAAGTTAAAAAAAGCAATTAGATTAATCCATCAGCCACAGTATGAAGATATTATGGCTAACTAAAAAGCAAGCATTTTTTGTCTAAATTCTTGGGGCCATTATACTATATTGTTATACGTCTCATGACAGTACGGTGATATTTCCATACATCTTCAGGCAACAGGAGGAAATTTCGCAAAAATATTTGATGTACAGAATAAGAAATTTATTACTGTCAGCTGCAAGAGATGTGGATATACGGAATTGTATAAAGATCAGTCTTCTACTGGATGGAATATTTTGGGCTTGCTAATAGGGAATTAACCTATTAGCTTTTACTATTTTAAGGACTATATAAAATGACATATCAGTATAATCTTCATTAAATCTTCATAAATTCTATAGTTGATTCTTTAAAAAGTTTTTTTAAAATGAAATTTGAGATGAAAATCAAAAGGAGGATTGTCATGGAGAAATATTATAAAAAAGTTACCTTGTTTGGAATTTTAATTGGTATACTGTGGGTGGTTTTGGTAAATACGCAGCCATTTTCAGATTTTGCCTACTACTATGGACTGGCTAGGCAGATAGCTGTAGGAGGAGCCTGGGGAGATACATATACTTCTGTTGGATATCCAATTGTGCTGGGGCTTGTATATAGAATTTTTGGCAGTAGTCTGGCAGCAGCAAAAATTTTTAATTTAATGCTTACATTAGTAAACTACATACTTTTTTATAAAATATTAAAAAAGGCGGACTTGAGTGAAAAGAGACGTAGATTTATATATGGTCTATTTGTTGTTTTCCCGAGCAATATATTTTACAATAGCATTTTGGCGGGGGAAATACTATTTACTACGATATTGCTTTTAATAACGTATTTGTATTTCCATGATGTTAAATATAAATATATATTAATTGGTGTACTGGTAGCAGCGGGTGCCATGATAAAACCATTTTTTCTAGGGCTTTTTCTTCTGGTCTTTATAGTGGAACTGTGCTTGAAAATAAAGTTTTTGACGGTATTGAAACATTCGATTATCATATTTGTAATAAGTATTTTAGCAATATCCCCATGGTTGTATAGAAATACTAGACTTATGGGACAATTGACTTTTATATCCAATAACGGAGGGATAGTGCTTTATATAAATAATAATTCCCAGAACAAATATGGTATGTGGATGGATGCCGGAAATGTGGACAATTCTATTGTTAAAAAGACTAAGTATATAAATGCCAATGCTACAGAAAAAAGCAAAATGCTCTCAAGTGCAGCACAAAAATGGATAAAAGCACATCCTGTAGAATTCATTCAGCTTGGGTTTAAAAGGCTGTTCATTACCTATGTTGGTTTCAGTGAAATAGGTTACAGTTTCAACGGTGCAGACATAAATCCAATTTTAAAATTTATATTTTCATTTTATGCTTATGCTGCAAGATATGCGATATTTATCCCAGCTTTAATCATGTTGTTTGTATATAGTATAAGAACAATTAAAGAATTTTCAAGTAAAAAGCCTGTAGATCATTATTTAATATATAATCTTGTTTGCTTTTATATGTTTGCCTTTATGTATTTCATTTCTGAAGGTCAACCACGCTATTCATTTCCATGTACCTTTGTCATGATTTATTTTTTCTCATATTTTGCTGAGAAAATTAACCTTATGAAATTTATAAAAAAGGTAAAATTGTAAAACATGTTATAATAAAATTATTGTTATAATTTAAGTTGAAGTTCAAACTTTGAGCTGCAGAAAGGTGAATTTGGCATGAAGGGATACAGCGTATTGGTAGTAGATGATGACAAGGATATTCTGGATATAATAAAAATTTATCTTCAGAATGATAAATTTGAAGTAATTACTGCTTGTAACGGAGGATCAGCAATAGAAAAATTGAAAAAACAGCATGTGGATTTGATAATATTGGATATAATGATGCCTGGGCCGGATGGATTGCATACCTGCATTGAAATTAGAAAAGAGAAAAAAATACCTATAATAATGCTTTCTGCAAAAGATGATCCCAGCAGCAAAATACTTAGTCTTGACATAGGTGCCGATGACTATGTTACCAAACCCTTTAATCCACTGGAACTTGTGGCCAGAGTGAGATCCCAAATCAGGAGATATTCAGAATTCAATGGAGAAAAACACCAGGATAGAGGTAAAATTGTTATAGATGATCTTACAATAGATACTGAATCCCATGAGGTATTTGTGGGAGAAAATTCAGTAGGACTCACTCCCATTGAATTCTCAATTTTGAAGGTGCTTGCGGAGAATAGAGGAAGGGTGCTTAGTACAGAAATTATATATGAAAATGTATGGAATGAACCTTTTTACAATTCCAAGAATACAGTGGCAGTTCATATAAGAAATATAAGGGAGAAGATAGAGATAAATCCAGGAAGGCCAAAATACATAAAAGTTGTCTGGGGGGTAGGCTATAAAATTGATAGATAGAATTAGAAAATTTTTTCTAAAAAGTATATCCAGGCAACTTCTTATAATTAATATATTCAGTTTTATGGTGCTGGTAATTGGAATAGCTGTTTCTGTCCAGATCATAATTTATGATAAAAATAATACCCAAAATTTTCTCAATGCATCAAATGATACTTATGTACAGGTTGTAAGATATGTTAAGTCCACTGATATCCAAAATAATTACTATATAAATAATCTGTCAAAATTGAATAATGTGAATATAGCAATTGCCGACATGAAAGGCAATGTAGTTCTTAAATCAAATACAGTAAAAGACAAATATATGGATTTGAATTTTATAAGAGAGTGTATGGTGAAAGATCACACTGGAAAAACAGTATATGAATTATATGATTTGAATATATCAGGAAATAAATATGTACTTGTTACCTGGAAAGTTTCAGGTACTTACTATGAAATATTTAAGCATGTATATATAATAGCATTCCCAATCGTTATCTCGCTGGGAATTATTTATTTCTGGTCTTATAAAAAAGCCAGGTATATAAAATATATCTGTAAGTGTATAGTAAAAATTTCCCAGCAAAACTTAGACTGTAAACTTGAAAAAATAGGCAGCGACGAACTGAGAATTCTGGCAGAGGAAATAAATAGGATGTCCTTTAATCTGAAAAACATGATGAATCGTGAAAAATCTCTTCAGAGGTTTAAAAATGAATTGATAACGAATATGTCCCATGATTTGAGAACACCTCTTACGTCTTTAATTGGCTACCTGTATCTGTTAAACGACGAAAACACTTCCGTAAAAGATAGAGAAATCTACAGTAAAAAGTCCCTGGAAAGGGCGGAAAAACTCAAGCTGTTGGTAGACAATCTGTTTCAGTATTCAAAGCTGGAAAGCGGTGAAGTAGAACCTGAGCTGTGTAATGTGAATATTGTTGAAATCATGGAACAGATTATAGGGGAGATGTCAATTCTAGCGGAGAAATCGGGAATTGAATTTGTAAAAAAGTATGATATACCGAATCTGAAATTGAATGTTGATCCCTATCTTATTAGCAGGGCTTTTCAAAACATATTGACAAACGCTGTAAAATACAGTGTAAAAAATAGCAGTGTATACGTTGATATAACTTCAGATAAAGAAAACACAGCGGTGAGCTTTCAAAGCAAGCCAATTCAGAATTTGTCGGATGAGCAAATTGGAAAGATATTTGAAAGGTTTTATATGGGGGACAAGTCAAGAAATTCACATGAAAATAATTCAGGATTGGGACTCGCCATAGTCAAGAATATTGTGGGGCTGCATAAGGGAGAAGTATGGGCGGAAAACAAAAACAATACCTTTATAATATATATCAAATTAAGAAATAATATATAAAATAGTTAAAATTCGTAATTAATAAGTATATCAATTGGGTATGAGATAAAAGTATGTTTTATAATCATGTATTTAATAGTTTTTTAACATCATCTTCATTTTCAAATAACAGACATCCGCCCTCATGTTCTCCAGCTAGCATTTTATTATCCTTAAGTTTTTTGAATAATGGTGATTTTAAAGCCTCTTTTAGGCTGGATTCTTTCAAATTTACATCTGAATAGGGTGAGAGCGGGCATGGTTCTGTGTTACCATTGGCACTTATGTGAAAAAATCCTCTTCCAGCCGCCAGACATCCACCCATGTATTTCTCATCACCAGGAAATGATAAAAATACCATGTTTTCAAATGATTGTCTTAATTCTTCCAGATTTTTTCCCAGTAAGAGGCGTTCTTTGGTTGTAGGTGCAAGTTTTTCAGTGGATTTGATTACCGGAGTATACTCTACAAATATCAGTATTTTTGTTCCTTTATTATAAAGCTCCTGTACAAATCCTTTGTTTGTGACAGTTGTTATATTTTCAGTTGTTACAGTTATAGAACATCCAAACAAAATTCTTTTTTTATTTAAATTATCCACTGCAGTCATTATTGAATTATAGGTATTTTTCCCACGCCTGGAGTCAGTTTGACACTCATTGCCTTCAATACTTATCATTGGCACCAGATTTCTATTTTTATCAAATAAATTCATATAATCTTCATCAAGCATGGTTCCATTTGTGAAAATCGGAAAAACTATTTCTTTAACAGAAGAAGCTTTTTCAATAATACCTCTCCTCATTAAAGGTTCTCCACCTAAAAGCAATATAAATGAGATCCCAAGTTCCTTTGCTTCATTAAATAGCTGTTCCCATCTTTCTTCTGATATTTCACTGTTCTTTAAATTATCTCCGCAGGAGTTGTTGGCCCGTGCATAACACCCCTTGCAGTATAAATTGCAGCTGGAGGAAATGCTTGCCATTAAAAATGGAGGAATATGTTCTCCTTCACTTTCAAGCATATTTCTTCTATCCTTTGCAGCTGTTACCGATAGCATATATTTTATTAAAAATTTAGTTTCTTTTGGATTTTTTACAGATGATTTCAAAACGTTCTTTATTATAATTTCAATACCACTGCTCATATATTCAGATAAATTAAATGCTTTTTCCATCATTAACCTCCAAAGCTTCTGATTCGATCAATAGATTCAATTCCATATCGATGAGTTCATCTCTTTCTTTTTTGTTCATGATGTCAATTTTACTGAAAGATTTAAATTCATCTGATCTATAAAATACCAGCTGCATAAATGAAATCAATTGATATGAAATAATTTTGTACTTTTTCTCACTTTTGTTTTCTTTAAAACAACTTTTGACCAGAGGAAGTATTCCCAGAGTTTGAATAAATTCCTTCTTTAATAAAATATAGGGAATTATCTGTTTTGTATATTTTTCATAATTGACAATCATATCACTAATACTAATCAAGAAATTTCTAAGCTTATCTTTTGGCGAACTGCTGCTGTTTGTCATATTTTGAAAATATATATCTGCGGTGTCGCCTATTAATTTATTTACTGAAATATTTACCAGCTCATCTTTGGAATTAAAGTAGTAATTTATTGTTGATAAATTCACGTTGGCTCTTTTTGTTATTTTTCTTGAGGTTATTTCTGAAATATCATCGCATTCCTGCAATAATTCTATTACAGTTTTTATCAATAGAGCCTTTGTATTATTTGATGGCTTCAATTTAACACCTCATTTTCAAACATGTTTAATACGTGTTTTATTATAACTCAATTGTAATGATATATCAATATTTTCATTTACGGAAAACAGTTGAAATGAAAGTAAGCAATGGTAGTATTATAATAGATTCAAGAATTCAGGTAAAAATTTTTATAACTCCTTTAAAAAGGTGGTTTCAGGACAAAACAGATGAAGGATGATTTAATTGGAGGGATTAAGGAAATGTTATCGGCACTGGAAGAATATGAAAAAAGAAAACACAGGTACAATTTATTAATTAAAAGACAACAAAAATGTATGACTGGCATAAGTAATCTAAGACTTATTATTTTTATAACAGGATTTATAGTTTTAATAGAAATGTATATATTAAGAAAACCTTTTATATTTAATCTTATAGTTTTAATTATAATCAGTTTGTTATTCTATCTAGTTTATTTACAGACAAACATGAAAGCTAAAATAATGTACTCGGTTGTATTGACTGAAGTAAATCACACTTCAATAAAACGATTAAATGGAGAATGGAAGAATTTTGAGGATGTTGGCGAGGACTTTATAGATAAAAATCACAATTATTCATATGATCTTGATATTTTTGGCAAAGGTTCTCTATTTCAATTGATAAATACAGCCCACACTTGTATTGGGAGGCAGAAGTTAAAAAAATTGCTGGTAGAAAAGCCTCGAGATAAGCAAAGTATATATGACAGACAGTCCGCAGTTATAGAGCTTGCACATAAAATCTATTTTAGACAGCGATTTGAAGCAGAAGGAAAAATGATTTCAAATAACAAACAGAATTCAAAGGAACTTTTTTTATGGTTAAAAGAGAGAAAAAATTCCATATTAAAAAAACAAACAATTTGGATTTTAAGAATTCTTTCAACTGTAACAGCAGTAACTACTTTAACCCTAGTGGTTAAAATAGTTTCCTTTATTTTAGCTGCCTTATTTGATGTTCATAAAACTGTACCAAAAATATTTTATTTGATGCCCTCTTATGTTCCTGTCACTCTAATTTTAGTTCAGTGTATTATTCTAAAAATAAATAAAAAAGACAGAATTAAAAATTTAGTTATTGCTGAAAGATATAATTCTGATATAAAAATGTATAAAAATATGTTTAGACTTATAGAGGAGCATGAATTTAAATCAAAGTATATTGTAAATTTATGTAGAAAACTTTACAGTAATGATGGATCAAGTGCATACAGCCAAATAGAGGCTTTTTCTAAAATATGTGGGTCTATAGCCAATAGGCGTAATATGTTGTATCCCATTTTGAATCCAATCCTCATGATAGAATATTACTGGAATATTTCTGTTGAAAAATGGAAGATTAAGTCGGGAAACAGCTTCCAGGAGTGGATTGATGTAATAGGAGAATTGGAAGCTTTATGCAGCATTGCAGTTATTAAATATGATAATCCACATTGGGTTATGCCTGGGATTGTAGCTGGATCATCAAAAATTACAGCAAAAAATATGGGGCATCCTCTTCTGGAAGAAAAAAAGCGTGTATGTAATGACTTGAATATAGGAAAAGCTTATTCGGTTATGCTTGTAACAGGGTCTAATATGTCTGGAAAGAGCACATTTTTGAGAACTGTAGGGATTAATATTGTATTGGCATATGCCGGGGCTCCTGTATGTGCCGAGAAATTTTTCTGCACTATTATGGATCTTTACAGCTGTATGAGGATAAATGATAACTTGGAACAAAATATATCTTCTTTTTATGCAGAGATATTGAGAATTAAGAATATTGTTGAAGGCTCAAAAAAAGGACAAAGGATATTGTTTTTATTAGATGAAATTTTTAAAGGAACCAATTCTATAGACAGGCATACTGGAGCAATGATCTTAGTAAAACAATTGAGTAAAACCGATAATTTAGGATTTATATCTACTCATGATTTGGAGCTAGGCGAAATGACAAATTATAAAGAATCGAAAATTAGAAATTATCATTTTTCCGAATATTACAGGAATAACAAGATTTATTTTGACTATAAATTGAAAGAAGGAATTTCAGACACGAGAAATGCTGTATATTTAATGAAATTAGCTGGTATTGAAATAGAAAAAAATTAAAAACCTTGAAACGCTTTTACGATAGTTGAGTCTTATATATGGGAGGTGTAAAATGGCAGACTTTGAAGAAATATATGCAGAAAACTTTTCTGATGTATATAAATACGTGCTGTCCCTGTGTTGTAATGGGGATATTGCCGAAGAAGTTACATAGGAAACTTTTTTCAAAGCCATGCGGCATATAGATAAGTTCAATGGTAGCTGTAAATTGTACGTATGGCTTTGTCAGATTGCTAAAAATACTTACTTCTCGTTTTCTAAAAAACAAAAGGGGGGTTCCCTGAAAGCAGATACGGATTTTACATATACAACATCAGATTTAGAAAGAGATTACCTTGATAAAGATGAGGCGAGACGATTGCACGTTCTGCTCCATAATCTGAATGAACCATACAAAGAGTTTTTTACTTTAAGGGTATTCGGAGAACTGCCTTTTATTTAAATTGGTGAGTTATTCGGGAAGACCGACAGCTGCAGGCAATGGAGGATGTATCATTATTGGTTAACAATGCAGAACAGAATTTGAAGGATGCTGAGGCAGTAAAAAAATTATCAAAAAGGTGGAAGAAAGGAATGGTAAAATCATTATTAAGGGGCATTTTAATGACAATCGTGGTAATGGCTTTTCTTGCTCTGCTTCTCTATTGCTTTATAGGTTTTAGAATTGAACCCAAACCTTATTGATTGAAGGAAAATAATGTAGACCACTATAATTGAATAGGAGAATATACTCAAAAAAATACAGCAGAAGTACAATTTTACAGGATGTTTCCAATGGCAAACATGGCAGCAGAAGTGGATGACAAGCAATAATTGTGTTTTAATTTGTTTATCAAAAGTTGTGCTTTCGTATGGAGTATCCGCATTGGGATTGGTAATCTGTTTGCTTGCTATGCGATTAAAAACAGTATGGTATCAACAATTGTTTGCCTTGGCTATGTGTTATTAAGCTAAACACTGATATCGGTGATAAGAAACTTAAGCAGTTTTTCTGATAATATAGCTGTAAAAGTTGTGGAATGGTGCATCCGATGCTCTATTTACGGCATGTCGCTCATTGTTTCCGGAATATCAGTTTCCGCCCGCCTAGCAATGAGCATTATGATAAATTTGTTTGTTAATCCTGTCTTTGGCTACTGCACTGATTCTTTTAATACAGTATTTAATATTATGATATTACTTTCTGCAATCCATAAAGTGCAAATAAATTGAAAGTATTTACCTATATTGTTATAATATATATAATAAAGTCGTATATATGAGGTTAACTTCTACTATAGAAGATCATGCTGCAGTCATAAATGGATGGATAACATCTGAGGATGATAATGCATTAGTTCTAATGTATCCTGCTTATGAATGTTATAAACAAGCATATTCTTCAGGAAGTACATTTTATTTTTTTGGAAATACTACAATGGCCTAGTATACAGCGGCATGTTTAATGCAAATTTTAAGCTGGTATGCAAGAAAATCTTAAGAATTGTATTTTATTATATTTAATGTATGTAAATATAAATAAGAATTTTTTAAAAGAGAATATAGATACCATAAATTTAAAAGATGATTTAGAGGGGAATATATATTCAATAAAAATAGCTTATCAAACCTTAATTTTATTTTCTGATAAAATACATGTTATATCTTATGATAATAAGAATGATGTATTATCAAGTAAATGGTATGTATAAAAAAGTAACCTTATAGATTTTTTTAATAAATTGTATTCTTCTATATATAATTCTAGGTAAAAAGAGGTAAATTATGAAATTAAAAAAAAGAAAAATGATCATTGTATCAATAATAATACTGATAATAATAATTACAGCTGGTATTTTTATATATAATTTATTTAATAGAAGTACAAACTCACCTGTATTGAAATCAGCAGATAGAAATGAGAAGTGGAGGGTGGATTTGCAGTTTGTAAAAAGAGAATTACAAAAAAAACATAAAAATTTATTTTTTTCAAAGAGTAAAACTGAATTTGATAGGGATATGGATTTACTTATAAGCAGAGTTGGAAAATATAATGATATGCAAATGAAAGGACAGCTTTCAAAAATAGTAAGTTCTATGAATGATAGTCATACAGCTGTTGATATATATGGTGATTCAGCTTATCCCATAAAGTTTTTTGAATTTGAAGATGGTATATATGTAGTGGATGCACCTCTTAAATATGAGAGTTTATGGGAGAAAAAATTGACTGGAATAAATGGATATTCAATAGAACAGCTGCATTCCAAAATTGATCCGTTTATATCCAAAGACAATAATGCCATTTTAAAAAATCAATTTTGTAATTTGATAAGATCTAATGAAGTTCTTAGAATTTCAGGAATAGCTGAAGGAAATAATGTGGTCATGAATTTTTCAGGAGATCAAAATAATAATGTAAAGGTAGAGCCTTTGAAAGAATCTGACTATGAAAATATAAAGTTTTTATCAAATGACTCAAAATATGTTTCAAAGATTCCTTTTACAAAACAAAAAATGGATGAAAATTATTGGTTCAAGTATATTGAAGACGGTAAGATAGCTTATGTTAAATACAATAGCTGTCAGAATATGAAAGGTTATTCATTTTCAAAGTTTACCGGGGATACATTTAAAATTATTGATAATAAAAAAGCAAGTATACTTGTTGTAGATCTAAGAGACAATGGAGGGGGAAATTCTAAAATTTTCAATACTTTTCTGGATGAACTTAAAAAGAGAGGCAATATAAATAGTAAAGGACATCTATTTGTCATAATAGGTAGAAAAACATTTTCATCTGCTATATTAAATGCTATGGACTTAAAAAATGGTACTAATGCAATTCTTGTTGGAGAACCAACAGGGGGAAAGCCAAATCATTTTGGAGAAGTAAAAATGCTCAATTTGTCAAATGTAAATGTTGATATACAGTATTCAAGTAACTATTTTAAAACAAGTGATAAAGATCTGGATTCAATTTATCCAGATGTTAATATTAAATTGAAGTCTTCCTCATATTTCAATGGCAGAGATGACTTTATGGATTACATTAAAAGTACAATCCAACGCGAGAACAAGTAGGTAAAATATTTTTAAGCACAAAAAGGAAGGGCCTCCAGCAATTACCTAGCTGAAAGGCCTTTTATTCATAAAAGGAGAACTTAGAGGCAAAAATGAGAACCAAGTGCATCTTCTTTTGGATGAGAGATAGCAGCTGTTTTCAGGTTTCCTTCAGGTTGACTTTTTCTACTAAAATCAACTATAAATCCATTTACGGTAAACAGATGAACATGTAAAATATTATTAGAGGTGATGGATATGAAGGTGCTTAATATAGGCAAATACATTGTTCAGATGAGAAAGAAGAGGGGAATAACACAGGAACAGCTGGCAGATTACATTGGAGTTTCCAAAGCATCTGTTTCCAAATGGGAGTCTGGCTTGTGCTACCCTGATATTTTGCTTCTTCCAGAGCTTGCATCCTATTTTAACATTTCAGTGGATGAATTACTGGGATATTCACCGCAACTTACAAAGGAAGAGATTAAAAAAATATATAATAATCTTTCACATGAATTTTCCGTGAAGTCCTTTGATGAAGTGATAAAGCAGTGTAACAAATTAATAAAAAAGTATTATTCATGTTTTCCTTTTTTGCTCTCCATGATTCAATTGTTATTAAATTACTCCATACTGGCAAAAACGGAAGAGGTGAAAAAACAAATTTTTCAACAGTGCATATTGCTGAGTAAGAGGATAAAAGAGGAGTCGGAGAATATTTCTGATATAAAAGATGCAAATACCAAGGAAGCGTTGGCAGAAATGGCATTGGGAAACAGTGAAGAAGTCATCCGCCTGTTGGATAATGAATTGGCTCCCTACAGCGGAGATGATGTCATACTTGTCAATGCATACAGGATGCAGGGAAAAGCTGACCAGGCAAAGCTCGTGAATCAGATACTGCTTTATAACAACATAATAAACACATTGACACTTTTAAACAATTATCTTTTCTTGAATGTGGGAAAACCAGTTCTATTTGAGAAGATCTATTCCCAGGGTCTTCAAATCATCGATTCTTTTCAGCTCACGGAGATTTTGACAAATGATGTTTTGGAATTCATATTACTGCCGCGCAGGGATATCTTACGGAGCAAAGGAAAGAAAAGGCAATTGATGCTTTAGAGCGATATGTGGATACTGTATGCAAAATTCAATTTCCATTGTATTTTAAAGGAAATGAGTATTTTAACCAGGTAGTCGAATGGTTTGAGGACAATAGCTGCATCGGAACAAATACTCCAATAGATGAGATAACAATCAAGAAAAATTTTGTTGATACGATTGCTGAAAATCCTGTGTTCAAATCATTAAGAGGTGATGAGCGGTACAATTTGCTTGTTGAAAGATTGAAAGGGAAATTAGGTGAGACAGATGGATGCCATAAATATAGAAAATCTTAGAAAATCCTATGATGGGAAGGTCAATGCTTTGAACAATGTAAGTTTGAGCATACCGAAAGGTGAGATATTCGGTTTTCTCGGGCCCAATGGATCGGGAAAAACCACCACAGTCAGAATACTAAATGGGATTCTTTCAGCCACATCAGGTAATGCTGAAATTTTCGGAAGACCTTTGGGGAAAAATAATATTGAGATTCATAGATTGTGTGGAGTTATGACTGAAAGTGCCTCTTGTTATGAAAATCTTACTGCAATGCAAAATCTGATATTCTTTGGGAAAATGCACGAGATGGGTGAAAAACTGATTGACGAACGAGTTGATTTTATATTAAAAAGGCTGGAGCTTTGGTATGTAAAGGACAAGAAGGTAAAATCTTTCAGTACGGGAATGAGAAGGAGGGTTTCACTGGCTGTGGCATTAATTCACAATCCTCAGATTTTATTTCTTGATGAACCTACTTCGGGTTTGGATCCGGAAAATGCATTGAATGTTACAAGGCTTATAAAAGAACTTGCTGAGGAAAACCAGGTTACGATATTTCTCTGTACCCATCAACTAAAATATGCTGAGGATATTTGTACACTATATGGTTTTATAAATAATGGCAATGTCCTTGGTCTTGGTACCTTTGACGAGCTTGCTTCAAGAAAAAATGCAGCTCTTCAGTTGAAGATAAGAGGGAAAAATATTTCGAAGAAACTCGGATTTATTCATGAAGATAGTGACATATACAGCAAATCCATTGCAGGAGACAAAGAGGTAAATACTTTAATACAAAGCATACTAGCAGATGGTGGTGAAATCTATGAGGCAGTACAGCAGAAATGGTCCCTGGAGCAGCTGTACTTTAAATATATCAAGTGATTCTTAGGTTCAGGTGGAGTTTTGCTAATAAGGAATACTTTTCTCCACCTGAACCTTAGAAGAACTTATCCAGGCGCGTAACAGTGCTTATCTCCTACTTTGAGAAGCTGGGAAGTATTAGCAATGGTAGCGATCGGATAAAAGGTGTATCCGGTGATACAACACTATAAATTTGAGGTGACTGAAAGAATGATGAATAAAAGTGAAAAAGCGTTGATATATAAAGATATAAATGAAATAACAAGTTCAAAGCGGATTATTCTTACCATGACTATCGTACCAATTGTTCTGATTGTAATCATACCTCTGTCAATACTTATCGGTGCTAATTTTATCGGAAGTGATTCAGGTGCGTTTACAAAGATGGCTCCTCTTTTAAAAAAGCTGCCTTCAGAATATAGTGTATATACTCCTGCTCAGCTTTTAATAAAGGTATCGCTGAACTTTATGTTTCCGTCATATTTTCTTATAATTCCAATAATGTGTTCAGGAGTTATCGGAGCCAGCAGTTTTGTGGGGGAAAAGGAACACAAGACCATGGAGTCCCTGCTTTATACGCCGATATCCATGGAACAGCTGCTCAGAGCCAAGATTTTAGGTGTCTTTGTGCCATCTTATGTAATTACCTTTATTTCATTTATAATCTTTGGCATTATATTTGATATTGGTGGTTTCATCTATTTTGGAAAACTAATTTTCCCGGATATAAAATGGCTCATAATCATATTCTGGATTTCACCTGCAGTCAACTTATTGTCGCTGACATTTACTGTGATGGTATCTGCAAAATCGGAAACCTTCCAGGAGGCACAGCAGGTAAGCGGGTTTCTTATCATTCCGGTAATTCTTTTATTGGTGGGTCAGATGACAGGAGTACTTTTGCTCAATAATCTTGTAATGTTTATAGGCGGCGGCGTTCTGCTAATACTTGATTACATGTTGATAAAAAGGATTTCCTCTAGGTTTATTCCTGAAAAACTGATTTGAGTACACATTAGATAATATTATCATCGGATTTTACGCCTAATAGGTCACAGTTACTCATAAAATGAAGCTTTATTATAGTGCCTTTACCTAGTGCACTTTTAATCTGAATTTCAGCATAGTGAATTTCAGAAATTTTTGAACACAATGCATTAGACGAACCCGGCAATGTAGTTGTTGAATATGAGCACCAAGAACTCTTTCAAAAGAACATGTGTCCAATCCATGGAATCCACGGCTACTTAGTGAACCAATTCTTATCACCATATTATAATCGAAGAACTGATCAGTATGAAGATACGCTAGAAAATCAGATGAGGTTTTTAATAGAAATTTATCAAGGTATGCGTAAAGTTTTTGGTGCAGATTCCCAATAGGATTGAAATTAAATTCCACTGATGATTTCAAAGAAGGTGGTTTCACTTCATAAGGTTTTTTAACTGGAGTCCATCAAGAGAATTTTTCTTTTGATGGACTTGAATTATTCTGTCATATTGTTCAGCATTTTATAAAGTAGCTTATACAGTTCATCCATTTCTTCCAATTTCAGTTTCACATATTTTTTAAGCAGTATGGGAATTTCAACCGCCTGCTTTTTAAGTCTGATCCCATCATCAGTTAATGTAACCACTAGGTTATTTCTATCATTTTTTGAACTGGTAAGTGTAATGCATCTTTTGGATTCCAGCTTTTTTAAAACTGGTGTCAGGGTACCAGAGTCCAGGTAAAGATATTCTCCAGATTCCTTAACATTTAACTTTTTTCTTTTCCACATTTATGGTATTGACTGCACTGTAGATATCATGATAAAATGTTATCATTCAAACGTACGAATTAATAAATATCTTTATACTTTACAAACTAGATGCATTTAGGAGTGAAATATTATGAATGATTACAGTATTCTATTTTTGTTTTTTACTTTTTACTCTTTCCTGGGATGGTTAATTGAAACCACTTTTGCAAGTATAAATAAAAAAAGCTTTGTCAACAGAGGATTTCTAAACGGACCTTTTTGTCCAATATATGGAGTTGGAGCTGTTCTGGTATTGCAGATACCCTCACTAACAGGCACTTATTCTGAAAATTATTCTTTACTTATAGGCATTTTATTATCTGTTATCATGGTTACATTGCTGGAGTATGTAACTGGCTTTATTTTGGAAAAACTTTTTAATTGCAAATGGTGGGATTACAGTGACAATTATGGAAATATCAAAGGATATGTTTGCCCAAAATATTCATTGCTATGGGGAATACTTGCATTTATGGTAGTTCAAATAATTCAACCATTGGCATTATCAGCATTTTTGTATGTTCCTCATAAAAGTAAAATTTATATTCTACTATTTTTGATGATTTATTTTATATTGGATACAATAAAATCTACAATTGATGCATTGAAACTTAGAAATATAATTATCAACTACTTGAATTTTCCTGTAAATACTTACTACAAAAAAATAATGAAATATGAAAGATTTTTAAAGGCATGCCCTAGAATAGTCATTTTGATTTTAGAAATGGCAAATCAGAATATAAGAGGTGTAGTAAATGATAAAATCTATAGAATCAAAATTGCATTTAAGAATATATTCTAAAATTGATCTTAATAATGAATACAGGCAATGTATTGATGATTTAATTACTAGCCCGATTGTGTTATCCATGAGGAATTTTGTACAGCACAGCAATTTATCATGCCTTGAACATTGCATTAATGTTTCCTATAAGAGCTATGTCATATGCAAATATTTAAATTTGAATTATCGTTTTGCAGCCAGAGGTGGTCTGCTTCATGATTTGTTTTTATATGATTGGCATATATCAAAGCCTGGAAATGGATTACATGCTTTTACCCATCCTGCTGCAGCATTGAAAAATGCCAGTATGTATTTTAATTTAAATGATGTAGAAAAAGACATAATAGTAAAGCATATGTGGCCATTAACCTTAAAATTTCCAAAATACAAAGAATCATTTCTAATATCATTCGTAGATAAATATTGTGCTTTTACAGAAACCTGCAGCAGTAAAACTAAAAATTATATCAAAGAGATAGAAAAAATATATACCTAAAATATTGAAAAAGATAAGAGAGGATAAACTACTATGTTTGATTTTATTGCATATCCCATAGGACACCTTTTGAAATTCATATATGAAATATCATCATTTAAAAATTACGGGATTTCCATTATTATGTTGACAGTTATTATAAGAACATTGCTGCTTCCACTGTATATAAAACAGTACAGGTCGACTTCAAAGATCGGTGAAATTCAACCAAAAATAAAAAAGATTCAGGAAAAGTATAAGAATGATAGAGAAAAGTTGAGCCAGCATATGGCTGAACTGTATAAGGAGAATAACATAAATCCGGCAGGAGGATGCCTTCCTATGCTTTTGCAAATACCTATTTTATTTTCTCTTTATTATGTTATATCCCAGCCTCTAAAATATATGTTCGGAATAAAGTCATCGATAATTGAGAAATTATTCAATACTATACCTCAAAATATGGTAACTGTAAAAAATATGCATGACTTAAGTATAATAAATTATTACAACAATAATATGGATAAATTAACTCTTGTGAATTCAATGCTGAATAAAAATGAATTGCTGAATATGAACTTTTTTGGCATAAATCTGGGCTATATACCAACTTTTAATTTTCACAATATTAGTACCCATGACATGACTTTGATGATAATACCTATTCTAGCTGTAATAACTACTTATATATCCACTAAATATTCTTCACAGGATATGCCTTCATCTGAAGATAAAATGCAGGATTCAATTCGAAAGAATATGCTTTTGTTATCACCGGTTATGACTGGATTTATTTCGTTTCAGGTACCTGCAGGAATGGGGCTTTACTGGATAATAAGCAATATATATCAGATATTTCAACAGATGTTCATGAACAAATTTATTATAAAAAAAGAATCAAATACAACAATAAGGTCAGCAAAATCAAAAAAGAATATTAATTGATAAAATAACTTTGCTATTAAACTCAAGGAGGATTTTTATATGAAATTTGATTTAGACAATTTTAACAAGAGTATAAAAGAAATGACCATAAAGGTCGGGTTCAAAATAATTGATCAAAACCCTGAAAAGAATGTAGATAGATTATTTCAACTCACAGAGAAAATTGGAAAGGATGAATTTACAAAAGACAAAATTAGAAGTGTTAAAGAATACTATGATGAAATTCCTTCAATAAAAGAATATGTCCAGGATATACTGAAAAATACAGATAAAAATTGTTTGAAAAATTTTTATTCAGATTTTATAGGCAATGCCATGTGGTATGGAATCCACAAAAGAAAAAAATCGGAAACCTGAATAGCACAAAAATTCCCTTTGTACTGCTTATAAGTCCATCAATGAGGTGTAATCTAAGATGCACTGGCTGTTATGCTGCAAACTACAGTAAAAAAGACGATATCTCACGGGATGAAGTAGATAGGCTTATAAAAGAGGCAAGAGATATGGGAATATATTATATAGTGGTTTTTAGGCGGAGAACCATTTTTTAACGAATATATGCTGGATATTTACAGAAAATATAATGATATGTATTTTACATCATTTACCAATGGAACTCTGTTTGATGAAAAATTAGCCCAAAAGTTGGTTGAACTGGGAAATGTGATGCCAATGTTTTCAATTGAAGGATGGAAAAAGGAAACAGATGAAAGAAGAGGAAGTGGAATCTACGATTTAGTTATAAATATGTTTATGCCAGTGGGAGATAGTCCTGTGGAGGAGATGAATTATATGCTTTCGCCGGAGGGAAGGATATACCTGGGGAGAAGGAACAGACAAATTAGAACCAGCAAAAAAATATTTACAATTGATTTTTTCAATGATGCACCCTATGTTGGAGGATGTATTTCAGGTAAATGTTATTGTCATATAAATTCAAAAGAAGATGTGGAGCCATGTATATTTTCCCATTTTGCTGTAACAAATGTAAAAAACAAATCTCTGATAGACGCTTTTAAATCGCCTTATTTTAAAAGCTTAAGAGCTAATCAGCCTTACAATAAAAATCTGTTAATGCCGTGCCCGATGATCGACGATCCGCAGTATATTCGTAATATCGTAAAGGAGACTTGGTGCCTATGCCACTCACCCCAGTGCCGAATTGATGGTAAAGGATAAAGAATTCATGTATAAATTAGATAAATTGGCCAAAGATTTTAAACCTTTTTCAGACAAAGCATTCAAGGAAGATTTTAATGATGAAGGCAATTACAACATGTCCAAAGGTTAAAAGAATATCTAACTCCAATTTAAAAATGTATTCCAGTATGCTAATATATATTTGTAAAATTATTTAATTTTCCAAGCAGGTAATTTATATATGTAAGCTATGTAGGAGTTGAAATCAAATGGGTGAAAAAATTGAAAATATCAATCAATCTGAAAGAATATTAAATGCAGCTTTTAAATGTATCTCTACAAAAGGATATGCTAATGTTTCTTCAAGAGATATTGCAAAAGAAGCTGGTGTTGCTCTTAGTCAGTTAAATTATTACTATAAGAATAAAGAGGGATTATTTAAAAAAGTTGTAGAGATGTTATCTAAGAAGTACTTTGATGAAATTGAAGATAATTTAAAAAAAGGTACTACAGGAAGTGAAAGTTCACTATACCTAATAAAATATTTTAAAGAAATGCTGAGTAACAAACCTGAATTATTTAGAATCCTTTTTGATTTAGCCAGTATGTCGCTTTGGTCAGAACCCTTAAAAAAGCTTCTTAAAAATCTTTTTGAGGGGTTGGCTAAACTAATTGAAAAGTATGTAGTGAATAATTCTGCAAATAATGAAAAACTAAAAACATGTTCTTCACTTTCATTATCAAGGTTGATGTTGGGTACACTTTTAGGAACATCAATCCAAGTAATGCTGACAGATGAAAAGGAGGATTGTCTGAATGCATTATCCACATTAAAGCTGATACTTGATTGAAACTAAAGATATAAAATTTTAACATATAAAAGGCAAGTCTAAGTGTAAGTGTTAAGTCATAATAAATTTAATACTTATACTTATTTTGCTTATAATATGAGAACCAATTAACCTAGCTAAAAACTCTTAATAATTCATTTCCAATTTTTTGAAGTATAATTTCTTTTGGATATGTTAATGCCAACTTCATTTTTCCCATAATCTCTAAAGTTAAGTTGTTTGAATAATTTACCTTTTCTAAATCTGCATTTTTAATGGCTGCTATAAAGTTATTGAAGGTATACACCTTATATCTTTCTATTTGTCTTAGTCCTGCCATATATTCTAAAATTCCTATTACAATATCTTCATAATTAGAAAAAAATTGAATATTAACAATTTTAGATATGTTCGGGAGAATTTTTTCAAATAATAGTTTTCTTGATTCCATTGGAGGTAACTTCATCATTATACCTAGCTCATTTATTTCTTTTTTAGATATAGATGATAATTTATAAAAAAGTATTTCTTCAGTATAATTAGATTCTATATAATATTTTTTACCTTTGAGTCCTCTAATAAAGCGCATAGCATTACAATATCCCATTTTTAAATTTGTTTGAATAAGATTATTATCAAAATTTAAAACTCTTCCTAAATCTTCAGAAGGAATAATATTTACTATTTTTATATTTCTATTTTTAACTTTTTGTACGGGAGCCATACCCAAAGTTCTTATAGCTATTACTTCTGTGTATCCTTTTTTTGCAAGAAGGTTGATAGGACAATTGTCATAGAAACCTCCATCTATATAATAACTGCCTTCTAAAGGTTCTATTTTAAAGACAGGAAAATTTGCACTAGCCATTAAGTAATTTATAATCTTGCCATTTGGTATATCTTCTTTATAAAGATTTAATGGTTTTAAATCAGATATGGAAACTGTAACCATTCCAAAGTCAATTTTAGATTTTCTTAATTTATCTTCATCTATAATATTACTTAATATTTCTTTTATTTTTTTTTGTATCAATACCTCTGTTTTGTATAATATTTTTTATTGTTGATAATATATAAAAGAAAGTTTCACTGTCTATATTTTTATTCATAAATTTTTCTATATGAACTTTTTCAATATCAAAGATTGTAGATATATCTATTTTACTCCACCAATTATAGCCCCTTTCAAAATCATCCTGAGCAATAACTGCTCCATTAATTGCTCCAATTGATGTTCCTACTACACCATCAAATTTGTATCCTTCTTCAAGAAATGCTTTCGTGGCTCCCATGTGAAAAGCACCTTTCGCACCTCCGCCTTCTAAAGCTAAGCCAATCATATTATAATACATCCTTTCTACACAATAATTTGAAAACAACAAAATTAATTATTTGTAATATTATTATTACCACAGTGTTATCAGATTATATGTCATCGAATAAAGAATATGAGAAGTGAATTTGGAGAAAATGAATTCTTAGGTATTTTTCACATCTGATGATAATCCAAATTTTAACTTTTCTATTTTAAAGTTGGAATTTGCAAGTATCTTCGGCCAGTATTTAACATAGTCCATTATTTTGTCGAAAGATAGTATTGTAAAATTAGACTCCGATATTTTGTGAAGTAAATATTTCTGTTCGCATTTTGCTAGAATTTCCGATTCCTCTTCTGTAAATTCAATTATTTCAGTATCGTTTATTTTGGATACGGAGATTAAATCATAGTAAGCATTGCATAGCATGTTAGGAATATGTCGTATATTATCTCTAATGAATTCCTTTTGATTATTGTCAAGTTTATCCCAGTATTCATCGGGATTGAGACTGACATTATCCATGCCTTTCTGTATTAAAATGTAGTTATAGTTAAAGGCAGTGGAAAGTTCATCGATTTTTTCATTAAAGAATTCCTCTCTCATTAAATGACGATAAAACTCATCTTCGTCAACATGGAGTCTTAATTGATCCTTAGGCGGCAGATAAGATTGTTCCCATTTTTTTGAGTTCGTCAGTCTGCTCATTTCCAATATTGCTTCCATGGATCTTGATTCATGTTTATATATACTTATTTTCAAGAGTGCCCGTAATACTCCCCTGTCTATCTGTGCTTCTCCTCTTTCACTTATGAGATGAGGTACTTTGCGTTCCATAAGGGATCTGAGCAACATTGCCCTCCGTATAATGAACAGTTGATCATGTTGTTCATCTGTTTGATTGAGTCCTAAAATATTCACATAGCCCCTTAGTCTGCTTATGAAATCAGGACCTTTTGCACTTTGAAATTCCCTGCTGAATTCTTTATATTCAGTTTCATCTGTAATGTTTTCTCCACAAAATTCTTTAAATGTACTGCTTGTTCCTCCTGCAAATACAAAAATAGCTTTTCCGATAGGATGAATTGAATTGTCTTCTCTGAATATACCATCCTGCATAGGAGCCAGAAAGTACTTTAACCATCCAAGTTTTTTCTCAAAAGTTGAATCAAATTCATCAAAGAATACAAGAGGAATCTTACCAATAAGAGAAATGTCCCTTATTTTATGGAAGCTTATAATTAGATCCGACAATGTTTGAAACTGAGATAAATTAAAATCCAGTTTTTTAATCAGATTTGGAGCCACACAAGAAGCAACTTCAGTTACTCCAAAAGATTTTCCGGAACCAGGCGTTCCAAATACAGCAATACATAGTGGTCGAACTACATTTCTGGAAAGAATGTATTCTGACATTAGGTTTTTAATACTCTTATAAGCTTCAAATTCATCTCTGTCAACAGTTTTCAATTTACCAAATTGTGCTATTGGTATGTATTTAAGAGCACTTTCTTCTCCATTTTTAACGATGTCGTAGGCTATTTCAGTGAGATTGGTAGAACTTTTGTCTTTTATAATATACCAGGATGATTGATACTTGGGATTATTTGAATTGGGTATTTCTACATCCTGTATATATTTTTTGTATATAAAATCATTTTCGCCTTCACTGAAAATTGAAGGACTAGGGAAAATACCTTCTACAATATTTTTCCCGAAGCCATGTCTGAAATATTTTTGTGTGGCAACGATTCCCTCTCTTATACCATCATCAATGGATTCATCGATAGATTTATTTTTTAGTTTTCCAAAAGCTACTGATTTTGCCAGCCCGGCAACAAAACAGGAAGTGAGCCCGTACATTTTACCATTGATTTGCTTTATTAAATCTCCTTCAAAGGCATATGTCAAAAAATACAGTTTTGATTTAGTTTTCCCGTCATTTCTATAATATATGGCGCCTTCCAAACCTAGTGGAACGATCAGGCGACTGCACTTTGATAAAAAAGTAAGGCTTGGATTATTTTTTATTTGCCATACAAAGTCTAGCGCAGTTTTTTCCCAGGAGAGATTTTTGCTTATATTAACTTCTTTGGAACGCAGGTCATCTCCATTTATAACTATTAAAGTATTTTTCATATGAAATTTTTCTAGGTGATTCCAGAGTTTAGTTGAATTAGAGGGATTATCCATCTTGTATATAATTGTTGGGTGGCTACTAGTATCTTTTAGAGCTGAGGGCCAGAATTCTTCATTGTTATTAAAACCATTATTTTCATCGTCTAGTATAACCAGGTTTGTATTTTTATTGTCATCTATAATTGGAAACAATTTTGGATTTCCAAAAAATATTTCTGTAAACCCCAAAAATGACTTAACTCTATATATCCTATTTTTATTTTTTTCGCCTGCTGCTGTTGGAAAGAGACCCAATTGTATAGTGGAATTTAGAAGACCATCGGGCAGACGATTTTTGTCATAGTTTATTTTTGGTGAAACAACATTTGCACCTGTAGACAGAGCTACAAATTTGGCTAAAAGCAATGCTTCTCCTTCACTTAATCTGCTGCATATATGTGGGTACTGCTGCCAGCTTAAGTCACTTATATACTCGTTGTTGATTTGCCAAAATAATAGGTTCACACATACATCACCAGATACAACGATATTGAAATCTTTGATTTCCATAACTTTAACCCCTTCTTTCCTTACTATATATCTATTCAAAATATTTTTTAATTAATATGCAAAAGAATATAATTATATTATAACTCCTTATATATATTTTTTATAGGCTTGCTATAATTGCCTACAAATAAAAGGGTGTGTTAAAATAGAAATCTAAGGAAGAGTTATGCTGCAAAGGAATATTTGCTGTTATATGAGAGTTGTGGCAATATTATAACTTTTAAGGAGAAAAACAATGATAAATTTATTTAAGGCATTTGCCGCAGAAAAGGATTTTTTTTATGATGGAGCATTTATTGCCAAAGTGTTATATGAAAATTTTCAGGATAGTTTTGAAGAGCAGCATGAAACCTATAGAAACGAAATCATTAAAAACAGCAGAAGACTTTGTGTAATATGCTGTACAGGATATTTTAAGGGTGAAGCCGCAGAAAAGCTTACAGTTTATCTGATGATGAATGTAAAAGCTAAAAAATATGAAAACAGGGGAGATTTTAGGCAGGAAGGCAGTTTTTGGCATAGTTTTTCAAAACAGGACATTGCAGATTTTAGCCATACGACAGGTGATACAAATTCAATTCATCTTACAGAAAATCCTATTGTACAGGGATTGTTGATTTTGAAGGAACTTTGTTCTATTAGTAAGGTACATAAGATAGAGGTAAAATATATTCATCCTATTTATGGAGATAATCCAGTTTATATAAAGCGTAGCCAAAGTATTATAGAAGGATTCAGCAAAGGAATATTATGTTTTAAAGCAAGTTTTAGTTAGACCAGTCAAAGCTTATTAAGTAATTCACTGGTCAGAATTTTTAGAGGGTACGTTCTGTGCCTGCCTTTTAAGGCTTACAAAATATTTTTTATTGCTCTGGCCAACCTTTTGATACCCTCCTCAATCATTTCTTTATTGGAATTTGTATAATTCAATCTTAGCGTGTTGCTTCCATTTTTATTGATATAAAATGGATCACCGGGAACGAAAGCAACATTTTCTCCTGCTGCAACTTTAAATAAATCCAGTGATGAAATTTCTTCAGGAAGAGTTATCCAGAGAAACATACCTCCTTCAGGTTTTGTATTTTTTATGTTTTCAGGAAAATATTTTTCAATCATATATACCATGCAATCTCTCTGTCCTCTATATAGTTCTCTGATTTTTCTTATATGATCTTCAAGATCATTGTCTATCAAAAACTGATATACTACTCTTTGTGAATAATAATTAGTGTGCAGATCAGCCGCTTGCTTTGCTATTATTAATTTTTCCATTATTTCATCTCTGGCACATATCCAGCCCAGTCTCATTGCAGGGGCTACTATTTTAGAAAATGAACCAAGCATAATGGAATTATCTTCAAGATATGTTTTTATAGGAGGAAGGTCTTTCCCTATAAATCTCAATTCACCATAAGGATCATCTTCAATGAGAATTGTATTGTGCTCTTTCAGGATATCTGCAGTTGTTTTTCTGTTTTTTTCTGAATATGTAATTCCAGAAGGATTTTGAAAATTTGGAACCGTATAAAATAATTTGGGACTGCAGGAGTCAAGACAATCTTCAAGTGCATTAGTATCCACGCCATCGTTATTTAGTGGCACGGAATTAAAAACGGGTTCAAAAAGTGAAAAGGCCTGTATTGCACCTAAATAACCGGGACGTTCAATGAGAACATTGTCATTTTTGTTTAGAAATACTTTTCCAAGCAAGTCCAACCCTTGCTGTGAACCATTTGTTATCAATATTTCATCAGCATTAATTTTTAATCCGAATCTCTTGAAATATCTTTTAGCGATATATTCTCTTAGAGGAAGATAACCTTCGGTAGTACTATATTGAAGGATATTACTGCCGTTTTCATCCAGTACTTTCTGTGAAGCTTCTTCAATTTCTTTAATTGGGAAAGAAGATGGATTTGGAAGCCCACCTGCAAAGGATATTATTTTAGGGTTTTCTGTTACTTTAAGGATTTCTCTTATGAATGATTTTTGAACTTTATTCATTCTTTCGGCAAATGATATATTCATTGATATTACACCACTTTCTAAAGTTTATTATAGGTCTTTGTCCAATGCGCATTTGGAGAAACCTAAAAAACCCTTCGTCCTATTATAATAGGACGAAGGGTAAAATTCGTGGTACCACCTAATTTTGTACAAATGTACACTCTTTGTATAGTACGGGCATATGTGCCGATACTATCTCCCTTTTAACAGTGGGATTCTGTTAAAGTCTACTCACCTATAAGGCTTTCGGTTTAAAACTCCGTGACTACCTTCATTACATCAATCATGAGAAGTTTTCACCTGCGTTCTCTCTCTTTGTTTCAAGTATGTAATTACTCTTTCACATCAATGTATTTACTATATTATATCATATGATATTGGAATTACAATATTTTTATATCATAGTTTTCTATTAGTATTGGAATTATATTTTATTTTGATAAAATGGATACTATAGTAATAATATAGGTAGTAAGGAGAGTGAACCATGAAGAGTATTGTATTTGCAGGAGGATGTTTCTGGGGAGTCCAGGCATACTTTAACAGTAAAAAAGGAGTTTTAAATACAAAGGTAGGTTATGCAAATGGAAATGTGAAAAACCCCGGTTATGAAGAAGTTTGCAGCGGGAATACGGGATTTGTTGAAGCCTGCTTTTTGGAATATGATTCTAGAATCATAGAACTTGAAAAACTGCTTGAGGTATACTGGAAGATAATAGATCCAACGCTTTTAGATAGGCAGGGAAACGACATAGGGAATCAATATAGAACTGGAATTTATTATATAGATAAAAGTGATGTCAATATTATAGAAAAATTCATAAAAACCCAGCAGAAAAATTATAGTAAGAAAATTGTAACGGAAGTTCTTTCACTTGAAAATTTTCATGATGCCGAGGAATATCATCAGAAATATCTTGAGAAAAATCCAGGAGGCTACTGTCATATACCAAAAGAGCTGATAAACAGACACCTATAGAAAAGTACCGTCCCATAAACATTTTTTCATATCTATTTTACCATCACTTTTAAATATAATACCTTCTGATTTCAAGGTATATCTTTGAATATCAGAGTTCCCAAAAACATGGTCCGGTGACAGTTCGCCGGACTTTTTTACGACCCTGTGGCAGGGAAGATGAAGATTTTCAGGAGCTTTTGACATAGCCCAGCCAACCACTCTTGCATTTCTTGGTTCCCCAAGCATCATTGCTATTTGACCATAGGTGGCAACTTTTCCTTCAGGTATTTTTGAAACTATTTTGTAAACGCGTGAAAAAATTTTTTTTGGCAAATAAATCAGCTCCTATTTTTTAATCCCAATAATCATATTATAACTTTGAATTACATGAAAAGATGACTTTTTTGTTGATAATGATATAATTATTACACTAAATAATAAAAAAATGATTTGACATGGAGTGATAGAATGGAAAGCTGTAATTCTAAAAAAAGCAGGGTGGTATTGCTTGAATGTATGAAATATGATGAAGACAAAGTATACAGTGCCATAAAAAATGGAATGGAGCTTTTGGGAGGAATAGAGAGCTTTATAGAAAAGGATGAGAAAATTCTTTTAAAACCTAATCTTTTGAAAAAAGCAGTGCCCGATCAGGCTATAACTACTCATCCTGTCGTATTTAATGCCGTGGCAAAAATTTTAAGAGAAGAGGGATACGGTAGAATATATTATGGAGATTCACCTGGAAATGGTAACCCTGTAAAAATATCCGATTATGCAGGAATTTCCAAAGTAGCAGAGAAATTTGGAATTAAAGGAGCTGATTTCAGCCAGGGCAAAAAGGTCGATTTTACAGAGGGAAAAGTTGCAAAAGAATTTATAATAAGTAATGGAGTTTTGGATTCTGACTGCATTATAAATATATGCAAAATGAAAACCCATGCTCTAGAACGCATTACAGGTGCTGTGAAGAATATATTTGGATGCATATATGGTTTCAATAAAGGATTAAGCCATGCCAAATATCAAAATGCAGATCGGTTTGCAAAAATGCTTTGTGATCTAAATAAAATGTTGAAATCACGACTTCATATCATGGATGGAATTGTCGCCATGGAGGGAAATGGGCCTTCATCTGGAACTCCTATAAAGATGAATCTTATTTTAATGTCCCGGGATCCTGTTGCCCTTGACAGTGTTTTTTGCAGACTTATCAATCTTGATCCGGCCTCAGTACCCACTAATATAAATGGAGAAAAATGGGGGCTTGGAAATTGGAAGGATGATTGTATAGAAATTTTAACTCCCCAAGGAGAAAAATCAATGGATGAAATTGTAGAAGAATATGGTAGAAAAGATTTTGATGTTTATAGAGGTGACATTAAAAAAGCAGGTTTTCATAGGATAGAGTGGCTTATAGAGCTTATAAGGCAGAGACCATATGTAGTTGAGAAAAAATGTATCCGCTGTGGTATATGTGTAAAAAGTTGTCCCATTGAAGGAAAAGCCATTAGCTTGGATAAGTTGAGTGGAAGAACCCCAGAATACAATTATGATAAATGTATTCGATGTTACTGTTGCCAGGAAATGTGTCCTGAAAAGGCAATTGAAATAAAAACCCCATTATTAAGAAAAATTTTGGATAAGATAGCCAGCTTGTAATATTGTCACTATTGATGCAGGTGTCATTGAAATTTGTTTTTAAAAGAGAAATTAATAAGGAGGTATCATATTGGGCCCATATGAAGACAAAGCATTTGAAGAGTTACTGGGCTGGCAAGAGAAAGTGAAAAAGAAGCCTGGTCTAACAAATGACTTTGCAAAAACTATTCAGAATAAAATGAACAGTATAATTCCAGAAAAGGTAAATATTATTATTGCTGATTCTATAAAAAACATGGTGAAAGCAGTTATATATGGTAGTGGATATAAAGCAAAAGCTCCTCTTTATAAGATAAATCTGAAAACTAGAGAAGATCTTGTTAGGGAAAAAATAGAATTTTACAAAAAGACCGCTGCTTTAAGTGGTGCTGGAACAGGTGGAGCAGGAATTTTGGTGGGATTGGCCGATTTCCCAATACTTTTGGGGTTGAAGATGAAATTTCTCTTTGATACAGCGGGTGTTTACGGTTTCAACATGAAAAACTACAAAGAGCGTCTGTATATGTTGTATATATTTCAAATAGCCTTCTCAAGTGACAAGAGAAGAATTGAGGTTTATGATGTTATATCTGATTGGGATAATTACGCCAAATCACTTCCAGAGGATAAAGATGGCTTTGATTGGAAAACTTTTCAGCAGGAGTATAGAGATTATATTGATATTGCAAAGATGCTGCAGCTGGTTCCCGGAATTGGAGCGGTAGTTGGTGCATATGCAAACTATAGGCTCATGGATAAGCTTGGTTATACGGCAATGAATTCTTATAGGCTTAGAATTTTTAAATACTAGATTTAATTCATATTAAAAATTTTCCTAATATTTATTCATAACAAAACAAAAGTATAATGAGTATATTGAGTTAGAAAGCTGCTTCAATTATATAGATTGAAGCAGCTTTTTATTAGTTTTATTATCTTTGAGAAATTTATTTTTATGTGCCAAACTCTTGATTTTTGTTCCTAAATATATATGTTAGGAATATTAATATACTATGATAAAGTTAAATATGGAAAACTGAGGACATGTAATTGGGGAGGTCTGAAAATGAAGAGAGAATTGAAGCCTGAAGAAGTTATATATGATTTTAATATAAAGAATGTAGATTTAGAAAGCAGAATTGATGACAATATACAGTACAATGATGTATACAGGAAAATAAAAGAGGCATTTGAAATAGATAGGGAAGGGTATAATTTATATATTGTGGATGACTTTTCCAAAGATAAACTTGAAAATGTCAGGGATTTCATATATAAGAACATTGAAGGAAAAGAAGTACATGATATATGCTATGTAATCTGTGATGACATAAAAAGCCCAAGAGCGTTGTTTTTAAAATCAGGATATGGTAAAAAGCTTGAATATATGGTAAAAGAAATAAAAACGCTTTATTTTAAAATTACATTTGAATTTTACAATGGTGCTAATGAAGAAAAGGAATTTATTATAGAGTCAATTAACAGTAATAAGAATAATCTGATAGGAGAATTGCTAAATGAAGCAAAAAAGAATAATTTCACCTTGAAGCCTACGGAGGATGGTTTTATATTTATTCCCATCAAGGAGAATGGAAATGTCATGAATGAAGAAGAATATAATCTTCTAAGTTTGAATGAAAAACAGAATATAATAAATAAAGTCGGAACTTTAAAAAATAATTCACAGGAAATACTGGATAAATTAAAAGATATGGAAACGACTGAAATTGAAAAAATAAAATTAATTATGGACAATTACTATAATAATAAAACTTCTGATATTAAAAAAGAATATTTAGAAATGTTTCAGGGAAATGAAGCTGCATTGAAATTTTTAAACAATATGTGCAGTAGTATAGAAAAAAATATAAGGGAAATATATTCTATAAACTATGAAGATGATGAAAAAGAAATAAAAAAAATAATATTTAAATATTCAGTAAATGTGTTGGTGGACAATGATGGCAGAGAAAAACCTCCTGTAATATATGAAGAGGATCCAAGTATTATAAACCTTATTGGGAATATTGAATATGAAAATAAAGATGGAAATTATGTAACAGATGTAAGTCTCATAAAACCTGGCTCACTTCTTAAAGCTAATGGAGGCTGTCTTATACTTAGAATGAGCAGTCTTCTAAATAATCAGAATTCATATTATTATTTAAAAAAATCACTTTTAAGTGGGCAAGTGAAATTGAATTATAAGAAAGGATATCTTGAAATATTGTCCTTGAACGGTTTAAATCCGGAACCTATCGATCTTGATGAAAAAGTAATACTTGTAGGAGATTATAATACCTACGATCTTTTATATTCCTATGATTCTGATTTTAAAAAAATATTTAAAATAAAGGCTGAATATAAGTTACTTTTAGATATAAATGACGATGTCAAAAAATCATTTTTGAAAAAGATAATACATCTATGTAGAAATAAAAATTTCAAACCTGTTACTGATGAAGGACTTAGAGAGATTGCCAAGTTTTTATCGAGGAAAGCTGAGAATAGGAATAAGTTATTTGTAGATGACTATGATCTTGAAAAGATGCTTGTGCTTGCAGATAACAGTTCAAGAGAGGGCGGTCGGGATTATATAGAAGTTAAGGATATAGAAAATGCAGCTTATTCAAGGGAGTTCTTAGAGCAGCAGATAAGTGAAGGATACAGGCAAAATCAAATATTTATAGATATAAATGATAAAAAGATAGGTCAGGTAAATGCACTTTCCATTTTGAATACTGGTTATTTTACTTTTGGAAAGCCTATAAAACTCACCTGTTCCTGTGTTAGCGGAAATGGTGACATATTTGATGTTCAGAGGGAAAGCAATCTATCCGGGAAAATACACAATAAAGCCATAAATACAATAAAAGGATATATAAATAATTTAATTGGAGGCTACAGCAAACTTCCAGTAAATTTTCATATCAGTTTTGAGCAGCTCTATGGAAGTATTGATGGAGACAGTGCATCTGTAGCCGAGGTGATATCCATTATTTCTTCTATTTCTAGAATTGGAATAAGGCAAAATATAGCAGTTACAGGTTCAATTAATCAGTTTGGAGAGGTGCAACCTGTAGGAGGGGTAAATGAAAAAATAGAGGGATTTTTTAATATATGCAGTATAGTCGGTAATACAAAAGGGAAAGGTGTACTTATTCCCGAATCGAATATTATTAGTCTGGCGCTTAAAAATGAAGTGGAAGAGGAAATAAATAGAGGAAATTTTCATATATATTCTATGAGAACAGTGAAAGATGCTGTGGAAATTCTAATGGGAGAGGATAATTTGGAATATGAGGATATTATAGATTTAATTAATAAAGAATGTAAAAAGTATTATGGAAAGCAAGAAAAAAAAAGTAGGCACAGCTAGATATAAAGGCAATAGAAATTAATTTCTATTGCCTTTATTATATAATGATTATACATTGAATCTGAAATTTACTACGTCTCCGTCTTCCATTAGATAATCTTTTCCTTCAAGTCTGAAATATCCCTTTTCCTTTGCAGCAGTTTCTGAACCGGATTCTATGAGTTTATCATAGGATATGACTTCAGCTCGTATAAATCCTTTTTCTATATCCGAATGTATTTTACCTGCTGCCTGTGGGGCCTTTGTACCCTTTTTTATTGTCCATGCTCTTACTTCCTTTTCGCCGGCAGTTAAAAAGCTTATAAGTCCAAGAAGTTTATAGCTTGCACTTATTAATTTGTCCAATCCAGCTTCATTTAATCCATATTCTTTTAGCATTTCAGATTTTTCATCCTTCTCGAGAGAAGAAAGTTCTTCTTCGATTTTTGCAGATATGATTATGACCTCTGCTTTTTCATCTTTAGCATATTCTTTTACCTTTTTTACAAATTCATTGTTCTGATTTTGTGAGAGCAGGTCATCTTCTGAAATATTTGCTACATATAGCACTGGCTTGGTTGTAAGAAGAAAATATCCTCTTACCTTGATAGCTTCATTTTCTGTAAGTTCAAGGGTTCTAACCGGTTTTCCGTCTTCAAGATGTTTTTTTATCTTAAGCATTAATTCATATTCTGTTTTTGCATTTTTATCTGCGCCGCTCTTTGCCAATTTTACTATTTTTTCTATTCTTCTGTCCATTACTTCAATATCAGAGAATATGAGTTCTAAATTTATAGTTTCGATATCACGAATTGGATCTATTGACCCATCTACATGTACTATATTTTCATCTTCAAAACACCTTACAACATGTACAATGGCCTCAACCTCTCTTATATGTGATAAAAATTTATTTCCAAGACCTTCTCCCTTGCTGGCACCTTTTACGAGACCAGCAATATCATAAAATTCTATGGCAGTATAAACTTTTTTTTGTGATTTATACATCTTTTCAAGAGTATCCAGTCTACTGTCAGGTACACTTACTACTCCTACATTTGGCTCTATAGTGCAAAAAGGATAATTAGCAGATTCAGCACCTGCCTGTGTTATTGCGTTGAATAAAGTACTTTTGCCTACATTTGGTAAGCCTACGATTCCAAGTTTCATCTATGTACATTCCTTTCATAAAAATTCATTTTAAATTATACTCTACAAAATACATCATTTCAATAAAATAGACTCAATGTAAGCAAGTATCTTTAGATATATAAAATTTAATGAATTTAAAATAAATATTAAAATTTTATAAAAAAGCAGGATTTTTTATATGAACATAGAATAAATTAAAATAGTGGTTTAAAGTGGTAATAAGTGGAGTAAAAATATATGAAAAGGGTGTAATTATGTTTATAGGTGAATATGAACATTGTCTAGACAATAAAAATAGAATAATTATACCCTCGAAGTTTAGACAGAATCTTGGAAATGACTTTATAATAACAAAGGGTTTGGATAAATGTCTCTATGCATATACTAAGGGCCAATGGAAAATATTAGAAGACAAATTGGAAAAGCTTCCGCTTACCAATAAAAGTGCAAGAGCCTTTGTAAGATTTTTCTTTTCAGGGGCAAATGAACTCAATATGGACAAACAAGGAAGGGTTCTCATACCGCAGTCGCTTCTGGAATATGCGTCTATAAATAAAGAGGTAGTAAGTATTGGAGTATCAAATAGAATTGAAATATGGAGTAAAATTAATTGGATTGAGTATAATAATTCTAATATAGATTTTGATGACATAGCTGAACAGATGAGTAATCTTGGAATATAAATTAATCCAAATTGGAGGATACATTTTATGAAATTTAGACACGTACCCGTACTTTTGAAAGAAGCAATAGATGGACTTGACATAAAAAGTGGAGGAATATATGTAGACTGTACTTTAGGTGGAGGCGGACATTCAAGTGAGATATTAAAAAGGATAGGGAAGAATGGAAAACTTATTGGAATCGATCAGGATATGGAAGCAATAAAAGTTTCAAGAGAAAAACTCAAGGAATATAATAATGTAACTTATGTTCATGATAATTTTTATAATATAGATAATATACTTAGAGAGCTAAATATTGAAAACGTAGATGGAGTGCTAATGGATCTAGGAGTTTCTTCCTATCAGCTTGATAATGCAGAAAGGGGTTTCAGTTATATGAAGGATGCACCTCTTGATATGAGGATGAACTCAGATAAAAGTTTAACTGCATACGATGTTGTGAATAACTACGATTTAGATGATATAGCAAGGGTAATAAAAGATTATGGAGAAGACAGATTTTCAAGGAGAATTGCCAGGTTCATAGTTGAATCTAGAAAAAAATCTCCTGTAGAGACTACTTTTCAGTTGGTAAATATAATAAAAAATGCTGTACCAATGAAGTTCCAGAAAGATGGACATCCAGCAAAAAGAACTTTTCAAGCTATAAGGATAGAAGTAAACAGTGAACTTAAAATACTGGATACTGCAGTGGAAAACAGTGTGAAAAGACTTAAAATTGGGGGAAGGATAGCGGTTATAACTTTTCATTCTCTTGAAGATAGAAAGATAAAAGTTAAATTCAGAGAACTTGAAAACCCTTGTACGTGCCCACCTGATTTTCCTGTGTGTGTATGTGGAAAAATTCCTATTTTAAAAGTTATTAATAAAAAACCTATACAGCCTGGTAGTGATGAATTGTCAAGGAATAGTAGAAGTAAAAGTGCCAAGCTCAGAATAGCAGAAAGAATTTAGTTCTAAAGTTTAGGTGGGGTGAATAAATTGATATTGATGAACGAAAATAAGATGATAAATGGAAACAATGCAATAAATCCTGAATATGAGTCTCATGAATCTGTTGTTCAAAGAAAAAAAACTAAAACCAAAAATAAAAAGAGAAGTACCAGTAACAAGTTGAAGGTAATGCGAAATATTGCCATAATTTTTGCGGTAGGAATTGTACTTATTGCACGATATTCAATTATATACAATATGCAAAAAGAATTGAGTTTTGCGCAAAGTAGAGTAAATGAACTGAATAGGGAAAATGAAAATCTTAAAGTGGATTTAGTAAAGTACAATAATCTTCAGTACATAGAGGACAATGCAGTAAAAAAACTTCATATGGGAGAACCGGAAAAAAGTATCGCAGTATATGCAGATTTGGATAAACCTATTGTAAAAGAGAAAGCATCTGATAAAAGCAATAAAAAATTCAGCAGTATTTTGAATATAATCAAGCAATTTAAATGGAGGTAGAAATAGTTGTCTATAAATAAATATAGAGATAAAGTTATAACTAGAAAGAGAATGGTAATTATATTTGGTTTTCTTTTTATAACTTTTTTTTTACTGATTGGCAGAATGTTCTACATAATGGTATATAAATCACCTAAATTTAAAGCTATGGCTGTAGCACAGTGGACAAGTGATGTTAAGATTGATGCTAAAAGAGGAAGGATTTTAGATAGAAACGGAAATGAATTAGCTGTAAGTGCCAATGTATATAGAGTTGATCTGGATATGAATGCTTTGAGGGATACAATGAAAGATAAGAAATTATCTAAGGATCAGGTTGCATCAATGTTATCTTCAGCGCTTTCCATGGAAAAAAGTGATATTTTAAAGACTTTGGATAAAAGACTTCCTGGAGGACTTCCTCTTGCATCTGCTACTTTGAAGAGAAGAATAGAAAAAGAAGAAGCTGATAAAATAAGAAATTTGAATTTGAATGGAGTTCTTGTATCTGCAGATACAAAGAGGTATTATCCAAATAACAATTTTCTTGCTCATGTACTTGGACATACAAATTCAGATGGAGTAGGACTTACGGGCATAGAATTGTATTATAACAAGGAGCTTTCAGGGACACCGGGCCGTAGAATAGCTGAAACAGACAGCAAGAGCAAGGACCTGCCATATACTATATCGGAATTTACAAAGCCTATAGACGGAAAGGATGTAGAGCTTACAATAGATAGTATGATACAGCACTTTTCAGAAAAGGCAGCAGAGCAGGCATTAAAGGACAACAAGGCAAAGGCTGTAAGTATAGTTGTTATGAATCCTAACAATGGTGAAGTACTCGCCATGGTAAACAAGCCGGATTATAATCCAAATGATCCCTGGGTAAATGGGAAAAGTTATGATGAACTTCAGAAGAGCTGGAGAAACAGAGCTGTAAGTGATACTTTTGAACCTGGATCCATATTCAAGGTGGTTACGGCGGATACAGCACTTGAAACAAATTCTGTGGACGTAAATAATGATACCTTTGTCTGTGATGGAAGTATAACTATAGGAAACAGGACGATACACTGCTGGAAATCTACTGGACATGGAACACAGAAGTTCCCTGACATATTGAAAAATTCATGTAATGTGGGATTTGCACAGCTTGGAAAGATGATAGGGAAGGATAAGCTTAACAATTACATACAAAAATTTGGATTTGGTCAGAAAACTGGAATAGATCTACCTGGAGAAGCAAAGGGAATCGTCAAAAAGACCAAGGATATAAGTGATATAGATTTGGCTACAATATCATTTGGACAGGCAAATACCGTTACCATGATACAGTATCTGAGAGCTTTTAATACCGTTGCAAATGGGGGGTATTTGATTACTCCACATTTGATGAGGCAAATAGGACATTATAACGAAGACAAAAATCAAGAAGTAGTTGATAAAAAATATGATCTATCGGACAAAAATAAGCAAAAAATTATAGATTCTGACAAGGCTGCCCAGCTTAGGGGGTATTTAGAGAATGTAGTTTCAGAGGGCGGAGGTAAAAATGCCTTCATAGACGGATATCATATAGCAGGAAAGACTGGAACCGCGCAGAAAGCTGGAGTGGGTGGATACCAGTCGGGAAAGTATATTGCCTCCTTTGCAGGAATGGCACCGGCCCAAAATCCTGAGATTACTTTGCTAGTATCCATAGATGAGCCGGATCCTTCTAATTACTATGCAGCACAGACGGCAGCACCTGCGGCAAAACAACTATTCCTTGATATATTCAATTATCTTGCAATGAAAAGTGATGCAAGTTCTGAGGAAATTGCAAAGAGCATGCTTAAAAACATCATTGTCCCAGACGTTAGGGGAATGAAAGTTACAGATGCAGAGAGTACGTTAAAGAAGATGAATCTTGTTCCAGAGTCTGACAATAATGGTGAATATATAGTTGACATGAATCCTAAGCCTGGATATACGATTAAAGAGGGCAGTAAAGTATTATTATATACATCTCAAAGTCAAGATTATAAGAAGGTAGTTATAGTACCGAATGTAGAGGGAATGAGTCCGGATAATGTAGTAAGTGTATTCAATAGCCTGGGACTCAAAGCACAGTTTGACGGGAGTGGAATGGCTGACGAGCAAAGCATAAAACCAGGTGAAGAAGTTCAAAAGGGTACTGTTATAAATATTCATACTGAAATACTTGGAGATTGAATTCTGGCATGTAGTATCACCATAGAGTGTACTACATGCCAGTACTTTAAATATATTTTGATTTATACAAATATATGTGTATAATAATTATGGTCAGCAATGAGAATTTAAGGAGTGATCAGCATGAAATTAAAAAATATACTTGCTAATATAGATTACAAGATAATCAGAGGTAGTGAAGATATAGAAATAGAAGAAATTCAGTACGATTCTAGAAAGGTAAAAAAGGGAGATCTTTTTATATGTATTGAAGGATATAAAACGGATGGACATAAGTATGCAAAAAATGCCTGCCAAAATGGTGCAGCAGCCATAGTATGCAGCAAGAGTATAGAAAAATTTCTAGATTGTACAGTTATTTTAGTAGAAGACTGCAGAAAGACAATGGCTGCTGCAGCTTCGAATTATTATGGTAATCCAGCTGGGAAAATGAAAATAATAGGAGTAACCGGTACAAATGGAAAAACTACTTCCACATTCATGATAAAATCAATTTTGGAGGAAGCCGGATATAAAGTAGGATTGATTGGGACTATTGCAAATTATATAGGAAATAAAAAGCTTCATTCAGATAGGACTACACCTGAATCACTGGAGCTTCAAAAGCTATTTAGGGATATGGTTGATTTAGAAGTAGATTATTGTGTTATGGAGACATCGTCTCATTCGCTATACTTGAACAGGGTTTATGGAGTTAAATTTTCTCAAGCTATATTTACTAATCTTACACAGGACCATCTTGATTTTCATAAGACCTTTGAAAATTATTATGAAGCAAAGTTGATCTTGTTTAGGAATACATGGAATTCAATAATAAACATAGATGACAAATATGGAAAGAGAGTATATGAGGATGTCTCTGGAAATAAACTTACTTATGGAGTTGACAACTGTGCAGATATAAGGGCAAGAAGTCTAGATATACATTCAAGGGGTGCTGGCTTTGATGTAACATATAAAGGTGAAAAAAAGCATATAAATTTAAACATACCAGGGAAATACAATGTGATGAATGCTCTTGGAAGTATAGGTGCATGTGTAAGTGAGGGAATAGACATGGATACTGTGAAATCTGGGCTTGAAAAGATGCTTTCGGTACCAGGTAGATGTGAAATAGTAACGCATGGTTATAATCTTGGTTATGAAGTTATAGTTGATTATGCACATACTCCCGATGGACTTGAAAATATATTGAGAACTGCAAGAGAATTTACAAGAGGAAGGCTCATAGCTGTGTACGGATGTGGAGGTGACAGGGATAATACCAAAAGACCTATAATGGGTGAGATAGGTACGAGATTATCGGATTTTTCAATAATTACTTCGGACAATCCAAGAACTGAAGATCCAATGCATATAATAAATGAAATTGTAGATGGAATTAAAAAGGATAATTATGTTGTTATTGAAAACAGAAAAGAGGCCATAAAAGAGGCCATAAACATGGCAGAAAAGGATGACGTAATAGTAATAGCAGGAAAAGGACATGAAGATTATCAGATCTTAAAAGACAGGACAATACATTTTGATGAAAGAGAAATAGTTAAGGAAATCATTAGTCATAAATAACATATGAAGAGAGGATGTGCATATCTTGGAATATATGAGCTTTGATGATATTGTTAAAGCGGTAAATGGAAAGGTTATATTGAAGGGAAAATATAGTAGCTTTAATAAAGTGAATTCAGATACAAGAAAAATAGAAAAAAATGATATATTTATTGCTTTAAAAGGAGAAAATTTTAATGGAAATGATTATATAAAACAGGCAAGTGAAAAAGGCGCATCTATATGTATTATAGATGAGGTGAAATATGAGGAAAGTGAAATAGAGGAAAATACAAGTATAGTAAAGGTAAAAAATACAAGACGTGCTCTTCTTGATCTGGCAGAATTCTATAGAAGTCTTCTTGATGTGAAGATTATAGGTATTACAGGATCTGTAGGAAAAACTTCCACGAAGGATCTTGTTGCCGCTGTACTTAGTTCTAGATTCAAAGTTTTCAAGACAGAGGGAAATTTTAATAATGAAATAGGACTTCCACATATGATATTCAAACTGGATAATAATTATGATATTGCAGTCCTTGAGATGGGAATGAATAGCAGGGGAGAAATTCATAATATGGTAAAGGCTGCAAGACCTGATATTGCGCTTATAACTAATATTGGTACTGCGCATATCGGGAAGCTGAAGTCCAGGGAGAATATATTAAAAGCTAAAATGGAGATAACAGATTTTTTTTCAGAAGGAAATATTTTAATAATAAATATTGATAATGATATGTTGTCTAAAGTAAAGAGCAAAACATTTGACATAAAGACTGTTTCTATGAAAGAGAGAGCCAACATATCAGCTTTTAATATAAAACTTATGGAAAATTCTGTGGAATTTTATGTAAGAGAAAATAATAGAATAACAGAAGAGAAGATATGCGCAGCAGTTCCAGGAAAACACAGCGTGATGAATGCATTATTTGCAGTTCTAACAGGTAGGATCTTCAATATGAGTTATGACGAGATAAGATATGGATTAAAAAAGCTTGAAACTACGAAAATGAGGTTGGAAACTATAAGAGGAAGCAAATTTACTATAATAAATGATTGCTACAATGCCAATCCTGATTCAATGATAGCGGCAATAGATGTACTTATGAATTATAAAGGAAGCAGAAAGATTGCAGTACTTGGAACAATGGGTGAACTTGGTGATGATTCAAATGAACTTCATAAAAAGGTGGGGGAATATGCAGCGAAGAGCAATGTGGATTTATTGATTGCAGTTGGAGAGTACAGTAGTGATTACAGGGAAGGATTTAAAAAGTTTAAATCCTCTAAATGTGAAGTAATGGAAATTAAAGATTATGAATATGTAGTAAGTCTGCTTAATGACAAATATATAGAAAAAGATGATGTAGTACTTATAAAAGCTTCACGCTCTATGAAATTTGAGAAAATAGTAGATCAATTAGAAAAAAAGATCAATAATTAGGAGGTGACACTGCTCTTTATGGAGCGCATATATGTATATATTAATTTATTCAGTATTAATGGCGTTTTTTATGGCAATTTTGGGAGGTGCCATTTTAATTCCAATATTACATAAACTTAAATTTGGTCAAAGTGAAAGAGAAGAAGGTCCAAAAAGCCATCAAAAAAAAGCGGGTACACCAACTATGGGAGGTATAATATTTATAGTAGCATCTTTTATTACGATGTGTGTAATAGTCAGAAGACCTACAGATGAAGCTATGATTGCCTTGTATGCTTTTGTGGCATTTGGAATAATAGGAGCACTGGATGATGGACTTAAAATAGCAAAAAGGAAAAATTTAGGACTTAAAGCATATCAAAAAATGCTTCTGCTTCTTGTAGTTGGCTGTATTTTCGCCTATTATTCAGCAAACAATCCATATATAGGTACGGAAATAATAATTCCATTTACTCATAGAAGTATAGATTTCGGCATGTTTTATATACCGTTTATAGTTATATTTTTTGCGGCAACTACTAATGCCGTAAATTTAACGGATGGGCTTGATGGTCTTGATTCATCCGTTACAATTTTAGTAATGACATTTTTTTCACTTGTAAGTTTTGCCATGGGACATACTACACTTGCTATTTTTTGTGCAATTACAGCCGGCTCCCTTCTTGGTTTCTTAAAATATAATGCTTTTCCTGCCCAGGTATTTATGGGTGATACAGGTTCTTTGGCATTGGGAGGTGCAATTGCTGCTGTAGCAATGATACTAAAATTACCATTATTGGTTATAATAGTTGGTGGAATATATGTTGTAGAAGCATTATCTGTCATACTTCAAGTTGCAAGTTTTAAACTTACAGGAAAGAGAATATTCAAGATGAGTCCTATACATCATCATTTTGAACTTTCAGGTTGGCATGAAACGAAAGTGGTTTCCATGTTCTGTATAATTACAGTTATACTCTGCCTTATAGGATTTTTATCACTTTAAAATTATCTATTTGGTTAAGTAGTTCTGTGCTTTATCCATGCCGGCTTAGTAATTGGGTAGGAGGATTATATGTATGTACAAATTGAATGAGAAAATGGGGTCTATAGATTTCATACTATTTTCAACTATAATGCTACTTATAGCCATTGGAGTTGTTATGGTGTACAGTGCCAGTTCCTACATGGCTTTCTTTGATAAAAATATACAGGACAGCATGTATTATCTAAAAAGGCAGGGATTATGGGCTATATTGGGAACAGTTCTGATGTTTGCGGCAATAAAATTTGATTATCACAGGATAAGGAAATATACAAAAATACTTATGATAGTTACAGTCTTGCTGCTACTGGTTGTGTTTGCTTTTACAGCTACAAAGGGTGCGCAGAGATGGATAAGGTTTGGTTCAGTAGGACTTCAGCCATCGGAAATAGCTAAATATATAGTTGTACTTTATATGGCAAAAAGTATAGAAATTAAGGGTGGAAGGAAAATAGGAAGCTTTCTTTATGGTGTATTGCCCTATCTCATTGTATCAGGTTTTTATGCAGGTCTTGTGCTTGCAGAAAAGAATTTAAGTATAGCGGCTGTAATTATGATAGTTACGCTTATAGTGCTATATTCTTCTGGGGCTAAGATTAAGCATATGGCAGGTGTCGTGCTGGTTGTTATAATTGGTGGAATTGCAGGTATAATTCTGGAACCATATAGAATGGCAAGATTTACAAGTTTTTTAGATCCCTGGGCAGATCCGAAAGGCAAGGGATACCAGCTTATCCAATCTTTGTTGGCTATGGGATCAGGGGGAATATGGGGAGTAGGACTTGGAAAGTCAAGACAAAAATGTTATTATATACCAGAACCCCACACTGATTTCATATTTTCTATAATAGGCGAAGAACTTGGCCTCATAGGGTGTCTTATAATAATTACTCTGTTTATAATTCTCATATGGAGAGGAATTGTAACTGCCATAAAAGCCAGGGATACTTATGGTACAATACTGGCTACAGGAATAACTTCTGTAATAGCAGTTCAAGCTATAATCAATATTGCAGTTGTCACAGGTTCTATGCCGGTAACAGGAGTTCCACTTCCATTTATAAGCTATGGAGGTTCATCCTTACTTTTTAATATGCTTGCCATGGGAATACTCTTGAATATATCACGGCAGAATGAAAATTACCATACCTAGGATTTAAATGTAAAATTGAATAAAAATTATAGTTATTGTAAAATATAGCAGCACTGATAAATCAATCAGTGCTGCTATTTTATAACAAAATTAATAAAAAATATATAAAAAATTGAATGATAATTTTAATGAAATTAATTTTATTAAGTGTTAATATATATGTTGTAAGTTAGATTACTATAAGTTGGTGTAAAGGTGTAAATATGAGTGATGAGCTGGTTAAGACTGATAATGAATTTATAATAAAGAGAAGAAGAAAGAGGAAAATAAGGAATAGTTGTTTGTTGCTTTTATTTCTTCTAGCAGTATTGTTTATATTGTCCATAAAACTTCCATATTTTAATATTAGAAATATCAAAGTATATGGCAACAAAAATATACAGGAAAGTGATATCATAAAACTCTCTAGGATATACAGGGGAAATAACATATTCTATATAAATTTAAATGCTGCTGAAAAAAGTATAATGAGTAATCCATACATAGATAGTGTAACAATAAAGAGAAAACTACCTTCTGATATAGATATAAATGTAACAGAGAGAAATGCCGTGTTTTTTATAGGTTCAAATGGAGCGTTCTATATAATAGATAAAAATGGAATACTTCTTCAAAAAAAAGATGATATATCCGATATGAGACTTGTTAAATTAACTGGATTAAATGTTGGAAATACCAGAATTGGGGATATGATAAAAAGTAATAACAATAGAAAAGTTGATGGAATTAAAAACATTGGAGAATTAATTGAAGGAAACAAAACGTCATTCGGAATTATACAGATAGATGTTTCTGATTCTTTGAATATAAAAGCTTATATAAATAATATGTGCATAAAACTTGGGAGTGCCGATGATATGAAAGAAAAACTAAATAAAGCTTTAAATATAATAGAACAGGAAAAGCTAGATAATGCAAAAGGTTATGTTGATGTTAGATTTAACGGAAATCCCGTATTTTTTATTGATGGTAAGCAGGAGGATAAATAGCATGCGTAGATTTAGTTCAGGTATAAGTGTTTTTATTGTATGTTGCATATTGGGATTTATGCTTGCTTATCAGTCTAAGGTTCTTATGAATCAGGACAATACTTTAAATCTTACTGAAAATAGTAACAGTACTGATATTACAGTTGAAATAGAAAGGTATAAAACTCAGAAGCAAAAATTGGAGAAGAAGGTAGACGACCTGCAGGACAAGGTAAAAAAATATGAAGATGCTGCAGCAAGTACAAGTACTTCTACAAAGAATCTCCTTGATGAACTTGAAAATACTAGAATATTGACAGGAGAAACGGATGTAAAAGGGCCAGGTATAGTTATATACATTACACCCAATAATAGTATGTTTGGGAATAACTTAAATGACAGTATTTCAGATAAAATAACAGATAAACATCTAGCCTATTTAATAAATGAACTAAGATTTGCAGGAGCTGAGGCGATGTCTATAAATGATATAAGAATTGTGTCAAATACAGGCATAAGAACGGCAGGAAATTATATATTGATAAATAATGATGAAAAGATATCTCCATCGAGCAGAATAGTAATTGAGGCCATAGGAGATCAGAACCTCCTATACAGTGATATGAGCTTTCCAGAGGTATTTGCTGATTTTAAAAATCTAGCAGATATAAAATTTGAAAAGAAAAGCAACATAAGTATAAAAAAGTACAATAAAACATACAAATTTCAATATGCTAAGCCAGTGAAAGATTAATTTGGGGAGTGAATATGTAATATGATAGGGTTTATAGGTCTTATATTGGGAATAATAGTTGGCGTGGTTTGGAATGTAAATATTCCAGATAAATTTTCACCATATATGTCAGTGGCCATCCTTGCTTGTTTAGATTCAGTGTTTGGAGCTATAAGGGCAAGTTTATCAAAAAATTTTCAGGCAGATATATTCATATCAGGATTTTTTGGAAATGCTGTTCTTGCAGCTGCTTTGGCATATTTAGGAGATAAGTTGGGTGTACCAATATATTTGGCAGCAGTTATAGTTTTTGGAGGAAGAATATTTGACAATTTTGCCATAATACGACGTTTATTGCTGGAAAGAGTAAGGTCGCGAAAACAGTGAGGTGAAGTGAATGAAAAACAATGAAGCCAATATATTTGTATTTATGGCATCACTTATAATTGGAATTCTTATATCCATGAATATTTCAATTACCAAAAATAATTCAAAAGATAATAAAATGGTGTTTTTGAGCTCGGAACAGTATCAGGATGCCTATAATTATAGAAATAAGTTGCGTAATGATATATCGGGATATATGGAACAATATAATGAATACTCCGATAAACTTGAAAAATATGAAAACAATGATAAAAATCGAATAGAAGTAAAGAAAAATATAGATGAAGAATTAAAACAGAATAGGATAATACTTGGTAAAACTGCTGTAGAAGGACAGGGAATACAAATAAACATAGAAGATGGATCTACCAATGATTCCATGGATGCCTTTGAATACCAGATGAGAATTGTTCATAATACTGATATAATAGAAGTAATAAATGATCTGAATAATGCAGGAGCTGAGGCTATATCAATAAATGGACATAGAATAATAGACAGATCTGAAATCTATTGCAGTGGACCTTTTTTAAGAGTAAATGGAGTTAAGATAGCAGCTCCATTTTTAATTTATGCTATAGGCAATAAAAGTGTGCTTCACAATTATATGATGGCAAATGAAAATTACTTAAAAATAATGATGGCAAGAAAAATATTTGTAAATTTAAAAGAACTGGATAATTTAAAAATACCTGCATATAATGGAGATTATGATATTAAATTTATGAAAGAAGATAAATAGATATTATATTTGTTTATTTTTTATTGTATTTAACTAAAAAAATAATTAAAAAATGAAGGATTTTTAACTTTAATGAAGAATAATATAATAAAGAATTTCTGTAATTGGCTTTTATAATGAAGGAGACGAGAGTATTGTCAATAGAAGAAAATTTGAATGAAATTATTAAGGACCTAAGAGACAATGTAACTTTATTGGCTGTTTCTAAAACTAAGCATATAGAAGATATAAAGAAAGTTTATGATTTTGGAATCAGAGATTTTGGAGAGAATAAAGTTCAAGAATTAATTAAAAAAGAACCTGAACTTCCAGGAGATATAAGATGGCATTTGATAGGACATCTTCAGAGAAACAAAGTAAAATACATAGTAGGAAAGGTTTACTTAATCCATTCATTAGATAGTGTAAAACTTCTTAAGGAAATAGAGAAACATTATAAGGCTATAGATTTAATAGCAAATACTCTTATTCAGATAAATATAGGTGAAGAAGAAAGCAAAACAGGTATATATGTTAAGGATTTGGAGAATTTGATAGAGACTTGTGAAAAGTGCAAAAATGTTAAAGTTAAAGGAATTATGTCGGTAATTCCAAAGGGAAATGAGGAGAGTTGTAGATATTATTTTAAAAAAGTACATACTATTTTCAATGACCTGAAAAAGAGAAGTTTCAGGAACATAAATATGGATGTATTGTCTATGGGTATGACTCATGATTATAAGATAGCTATTGAAGAAGGCTCTAATTTAATCAGAATTGGTGAAGGAATATTTGGTAAAAGGAATTATTCTAAAAAATAATTTATAATTAAACATAGGAGGAATTTTATTATGGCCGGTAAGATGTTAAATAAAATGATGAGTTTTTTAGGACTTGAGGATGATTTAGAGGAAGAAATTGAAGAAACAGAAATGCAGGACAACAAAAAAGTTGTAAATGAATTTACGGAGGTGGATCCTATAATAAATTCAAAAAAGCAAAATAAAGTAGTCAGTATACATACAACTATTTCAGCTAAGATAAAAATAGTTAAGCCTACTACTTATGAGGAGGCTGCAGATATTTGTGATGAGTTAAAAAACAGAAAAATTGTAGTTATAAATACTACAGGACTTGAAAATAGAATAGCTCAAAGATTACTTGATTTTATGGGTGGTTCAAGCTATTCACTGGGAGGAAGTCTTGAAGAGATAGAAAAAGGTGTCTATATACTTTCACCATCATGTGTTGAAGTAAGTAATGATTTAAAAAATGAGCTTTCAGGAAAAGGGTTGTTTAACTGGAAATAAAACATATTGGAGGAAAATATGATAAGCAGTACTTTAAGAGTTGCACTAGAATTACTTTTTAGATTTTTGGAAGGTGCTATATTATTGGATGTAATATTATCATGGGTAATGCCGGGAGGTAGAGGAGGTTTTATAGAATTATTACACGTGTTTACAGAACCTTTCATGAAGCCCGGAAGAAAGCTCCAGCAGAAAATTATGCCAGGACTTATGATAGATTTTTCTCCTATAATTGCATTTGTTATAATTGACATATTAAGAGGAATTATATTCTCTATATTGTAAATTATGAATAAAAAGGAATTTATAAGTGAATTAAGTTTATTTCATGAAAATATTGTGTCTAATATATATGATAGAATAGTGCTAGCAAAAAAAACAGGCAGGAATATATATACTAATGAGTTTTATACTCCAAATATATGGAAAATGATTAAAAGTATGGAGAACCAAATCGACTTAAATGTATTTAGCTATGGAATATTTGAGGATGCCGAGAGAAGAATGATTGCGTTTTCTAGAAATGAGATAAAAGAGTATCCTATTGATTTGATGAGGATAACTTCAAATTGTAAATTTTCGAGACTTTATCATAGAGATTATTTAGGAGCACTTATGTCTCTTGGATTGAAAAGAGAAAAATTTGGTGATGTGATATTGAAGGAAAATGGATGCTGTTATATGGCTTGTTCCAGGGATATAAGCAAATACATAGAATCTAGTTTTACTAAAGTTGGTAATTTGAGTTGTAAAGTAGATATTTTAGATTTAAATGAGGTTGAAATACCAAACTATGATTTTGAATTTATTACTATAAATGTTTCATCTATGAGGCTCGATTGTATAGTTAGTTCTCTTTGCAATTTGTCCAGAAATAATGGTGAGACACTTATAAAAAAGGGAAAAGTGCAAGTAAATTATTTTGAATGCAATAAAAAGGACAGTGTTTTGGATTGTAATTCTACAATAGCTATAAGAGGATATGGTAAGTTTAAGCTTTCTGAAAGGGTTGGCATTACAGCAAAGGGAAGAATTAAAGTTCTTGTAAAAAAATTCAGTTGATTTGAGGTGTTATATATAATGGCAATAACAACTTTAGATATAACCAATAAGGAATTTAAGAAGGCACTTAGAGGTTACAACATAGATGAAGTGGATGAATTCCTTGACAAGATAGCAGGAGATTATGATGCTATTTGCAAAGAGAATTCAAATTTGAAAGATAAGTTGAAATCAATCGAAGAAAGGGTAGATCATTACAGTAAAATGGAGAATACCATACAAAGTACTCTTCTTCTAGCTCAAAATGCATCTGAACAGGCTAAAGAAAATGCAAAAAAAGAAAGTGAACTCATAATAAAAAATGCAAATGAAACTTCAAAAAAAATAATAGATAAGGCACATGGGGATGTCATTGAGATAAATGATGAATTTGAAAGAGTAAAGCAGGAGTTTACTAAATTTAGAACTAGGTATAGGAATTTTATGGAATCACAGCTAGAAATGTTTGATGACATGGAAAAAAACTTTGTAAAGGAATATAATATAGGTTATGAGCAAAATGAAAGTAAAATTACACAGGAAGTGCCTATAAAGGAGAAAGAAATAGAAGTCATTTCACAAAATGATGTGGAAAGTAGTAATGACAGCCAGACTGATCAAAGTATTGAAGAAGAAGTTCCATCTGATGATGATGAGCTTGAAGAGATTAAAAATTTCTTTGTAAAATGATGAAAAGGCCACTCTTAGGAGTGGATTTTTTGTTGATATTACTGTAGGGTGGTGTAGTTGTGAAAGAAATACAGGTAAATTCGCAAAATAATGATTATAAAATTTGTATAGACAGAAATATTGATGGATTTTATAATTTAATTGAAAAATACAGCGGCAGAAAAATATTTCTTATTACGGATGACATAGTATATAAATTACATAAAAATGTAATACAGGATTTTAAGAAAAAGCTAAACTGTAGGGCATTTCATTTTCAACATGGTGAGGAAAACAAGAGTATTCACACTGTAAGCAGTATATATGATTTTTTGCTTAAAAATGAAGCAAACAGAGGAAGCATTTTGATAGGAATTGGCGGAGGACTTGTGGGAGACATAGCAGGTTTTACAGCCTCAACATATATGAGGGGAATTAAATTTATAAATATTCCTACTACCATGCTATCTCAGATTGATAGCTGTATTGGGGGAAAGGTAGGATATAATTTTGGAGGAGTAAAGAACCTGGTTGGAAATTTCTTCAATCCTGAACTCGTATACGTATGTCCTTATTTCTTAAATACACTTGATGGTGTACAGTTTAGAGATGGATTAGGTGAGCTTGTTAAATATGGAATTATAGATTCTGAAGAATTTTTTAATTACATAGATGTTAATTCTGACAATATACTTAACAGGGACAAGAATGTGCTTTTGTATATAATAGAAAGGTGTCTCACTATAAAGAAAGATGTTGTGGCAAAGGATTTTAGAGATACTGGACTCAGAAATATACTTAATTTTGGACATACTATAGGTCATGCAGTTGAAATATCATCTGATTTTAGAATATCCCACGGTGAAGCAGTCGCACTTGGAATTCTGACTGCATTGAAGCTGTCTGAATATAAATTCAATATATCTCCGGATATATATATTTCCACACTGACTCTTATAAAAAAATTGGGTCTGCCTACAACGTATAAAATAAAGGACTATACGTCATTTTTGTATGCAATAAGGCATGATAAAAAGAATAACGACAGTATAAGATTTGTACTAGTTGAGGGAATAGGAAAATACAGGATAAAGGTGGAAGTAGAAGAGGGAGAAATAAATAGAGCACTTAGAGAATCAATAGATAATTAAAAGTGAATTGGAGAGGATGATTTTATGACGATTGGAATTATAGGAGCAATGAATGAAGAACTGGAAATTTTATTATCTGATATGGATGTTAAAAAAGTTTATGAAAAGGCAAATATGAAATTCAATTTTGGAAAGGCATATGGCAAAGATGCAGCAGCAGTAGTATGCGGAATAGGAAAAGTAAATGCGGCTGTATGTGCGCAAATACTTATAGATGAATTCAAAGTGGATAGAATAATAAATGTAGGTATAGCTGGAGGGCTTGGAGATGAGGTATATCCTGGAGATGTTGTGATTGCAGATAATCTTGTACAGCATGATATGGATGCTACTGCCTTTGGAGATAAACTTGGACAGATTCCAAGGCTTGATACTTATGAATTTAAATGTGATAGTTCATTGATTCAAGAAGCAAAAAAGGCCTGTGACTTTCTTGAGGGTAAAAATAGTTTTACAGGTAGAATAGTAACAGGAGATCAATTCATATCCAGTGGAGAGAAGACCAAATGGCTCCAGACTGAGTTTGGCGCACTTGCCTGTGAAATGGAAGGTGGAAGTATTGCTCAAGTATGCTACTTGAATAATATACCTTTTGTAATTATACGTTCCATATCCGATAATGCAAATAATGGTGCACATATGGAATATGAAAAGTTTGCTCCTATCGCTATAAAAAATTCTACTGAAATATTGAGGCGAATGCTTGAAGATTAAAGTACTTTCTATATACCGGGAGGAGTTTCATGACTATATTTATAATAGCAGTAGGATTGATACTAGACAGGATCACCAAATTGTGGGCTATAAATAGCTTATCCACTATATCTGAAGTTACTATAATAGAGAATTTTTTTTCATTCTTCTATACTGAAAATAAAGGAGCTGCCTTTAGTATTTTCCAGGGCAGAACTACATTTTTAACTATAATGTCTATGATTGTAATGTGCTTTATTATATTTTATATTGTGAAGTACAGACCCAAGGATAAATTTGTGAAGATAAGTTTGGCTCTTATAATAAGTGGTGCCATTGGAAATTTGATAGACAGGATAAAGTATAAATATGTAGTTGATTTTATATCTGTTCACTACAAGGATATTTATTATTTCCCGATATTCAATGTGGCTGATATCCTGGTGGTAATAGGAACACTGATTCTTGCAGTCTGTTTGTTGAGGGATGAAAGACATGGAAACTAGAAATTTTTTATTTAAAGAGAATTCAAATCCAAGGCTTGATGTTTTTTTGAACAAACAGTTTCAAGACAAGTCCAGGTCATATATACAGAAACTCGTAGAAAAACAGCTTGTAGCCGTAAATGGAAAGATAAGAAAGAGCAATTACAAGCTTAAATTTGGAGATGAGATAGCTGTAATTTTGAATGATCCTGTAAAATTGGATGTGGAGCCTGAAGATATAAGCCTTGATATATTGTATGAGGACAGTGATGTTATTGTGGTAAATAAGCCTCAGGGAATGGTGGTGCATCCGGCAGCAGGTGTAAGAACAGGTACGCTTGTAAATGCCCTTTTGAATCACTGCAGTGATCTGTCCGGTATAAATGGAGTTACACGTCCTGGGATAGTCCACAGGATAGATAAAGATACATCTGGCATACTTGTAGTGGCTAAAAATGATGCCGCACATAATATACTTGCAGAACAGCTTAAAAATCATTCCATGACAAGAGAATATATAGCCATGGTTGAAGGAATTATAAAAGTTGATGAAGGGACTGTAGATGAGCCACTTGCAAGACATCCTCGAGACAAGATAAAGATGGCAGTTGTCAGAAACGGCAAAAGAGCAGTTACACACTATAATGTAATTAAGAGATTCAAGAACAATACTTTAATTAGGTGCATACTTGAAACTGGAAGGACACATCAGATAAGGGTCCATATGGCATATATCGGACATCCGATAGTAGGTGATCCCGTATATGGGTATAAAAAGCAGAGATTCAATTTAAATGGCCAGCTTCTTCATGCTCAGAAACTTGGATTTATTCATCCGACATCGGGAAAATATATTGAATTCAGGTCTGAACTTCCGGATTATTTCAAAAGGATAATAAATATTATGGAGAACAGTACATAAAAGCATGTTCTCCATTGATATTTATCGTGATTTTACATTTATCATAATTGGACAGTGATCCGATCCAGGTACATCCGTAAGTATTCTTGCATCTTTTATTTTTGAAAAAAGGTTACTGGATACAAAATGGTAGTCTATTCTCCATCCTGCATTTCTTTCCCTGGCCTTGAATCTGTAACTCCACCAGGAATATTCTATTTTATGTGGATTTATATATCTATATGTATCTATATATCCATTTTGTATGAATTTATCAATCCACTGTCGTTCAATTGGGAGAAAGCCAGAACGATTTGAATTTGCCTTTGCATTTTTTATATCCATTTCAGTGTGTGCAGTATTATAATCACCGCATATTACAAGTTTTTTACCCTCAGCTACAAGTTTGTTACAGTAATCCAGTATTGCATCATAAAATTTCATCTTGTATTCTAATCTTTCATCACTCATCTGGCCGTTTGGAAAATATATATTCAGTAATGTGAAATCAGTAAATTCAAGTATCAGTATTCTGCCTTCACTGTCAAAGCTTTCTATGCCGATACCGTGTCCAACAGACAGTGGCTTGAACTTTGTATATACTGCTACGCCGCTGTAACCCTTTTTTTCTGCAAAACTGAAGTAAGAATAATAACCTGTTATGTTTCTTAGTTTGTCCTCCAGTGTATTTTCCTGAAGCTTGGTTTCCTGGACACACAGTATATCTGGATTTTCTTCATGTATCCATTGAAAGAAATTCTTTCTGCAGATTGCCCTCAGGCCATTTACATTCCAAGAATATATGTTCATAGTTCTAAGCTCCTTTTTTTATGGAATTATTTAATTCGGCAGCACTGTTTTCTGGAAGTATTAGATTTAAAATTATTCCTATGAGAGTTGCAAGAGCAACACCTGACACTTCAACTTGAGATCCTCCTACAATAAATTTTAAAGATGCACCACCAATTCCAACAACTATTATTACAGAAGCTAGTATCAGATTTCTGTTTTTACTGAAATCTATTTTATCTTCTACAAATATCCTGAAACCTGAAGAAGCTATTATTCCAAATAACAGTATGCTTACACCTCCTATTACAGGTATTGGCATGTTTTCAATCAGTGTGGCTACAGGTCCTATGAAGGATAAAATTATAGCTATTATTGCTGCACCACCTATAACCCATACACTGTAAACTTTGGTTATTGCCATGACTCCTATGTTTTCTCCATAGGTTGTAGTCGGAGGACCACCGGCAAAACCTGCAAATATCGTGGCAACACCATCACCAAGTATGGATCTGTGTAAACCTGGATTTTTTGTAAAATCTCTTCCAACTACATTGTTCGTTACATAGATATGGCCTATATGCTCTGCAAGAGTTACAAATGAAACTGGAGCCATAAGTATCATTGCACTTGTGCTGAATCTTGGGAATATAAAAGGTGGAAGCTTGAAAATACTGGTACTAAGTATGCTGTCTATTGTCTGCTTTGAAACTACACCAAGAGTCAGGGCTGATACGTACCCAACAATTATAGCTATTAATATAGGTATTACTCCTAAAAACCCTTTAAAGTACATACTTCCAATTATACCCACGACCAAAGTGATTATGGATACTGTCATCCATGCCCATCTTGGAATATTTTGCATTTGATCTGTTGTATAGGTTGGATTTAGACCTGCCCAATTTATGGCAGTACCTGCAAGCCCAAGGCCTATTACTATTACTATGGATCCGACTACTACAGGTGGAAGTGCTCTGTTAAGCCAATTGACACCGCAAAATTTTATTATGATTGCAACAACTATATATACGAGTCCGGCGGATATTACACCAGAAAGCATGGCTCCAGTTCCATAATTTTTAGAAGCTATAAGTATTGGACTTATAAAAGCGAAAGAAGAACCCAGATAAGCAGGAAGCTTGGCTTTTGTACAGAGTATGTATAAAAGTGTGCCGATTCCACCACAAAATAAAGCTATGGATGGACTCATGCCAGTAAGTATTGGTACAAGTATAGTAGCTCCAACCATGGCAAACAGGTGCTGAAAGCTAAGTGGTATAGTAATTGGTATAGGTAACTTTTCTTCTACATCTACAAAATTTTTCATTTATATACACTCCTTTTAGTCTCTCAGGACTATTTTAAAAGTTTTATATTTCGTAAATTTTAACTGAATCATTATTATCTATTTCTGAAATTTCTACAGATATTATTTCGCTTCTTGAGGTAGGAATATTTTTACCTACATAGTCAGCTCGTATTGGGAGTTCTCTATGGCCTCTGTCTATTAATACAGCCAATTGTATCAATTTTGGTCTCCCGGAATGAATTATGGCATCTATTGCCGCCCTTGCAGTTCTGCCGGTGTAGATTACATCATCCACCAATATGATTTTTTTATCTTCTACGTCTATCAAATTTGCTTCTTTTATTAAAGGATTATCGGAAATATTAGTTAAATCATCTCTGTATAAACTTATATCCACACTTTCAACTTTAAGACGTATGCCTTCTATATTTTCTATATTTTGGGATATCCGTTTGGCAAGAGGATATCCTCTTCTTTTGATTCCTATAAGCAGTACATCTTCTATACCTTTGTTTTTTTCAATTATTTCATGAGATATTCTTGTAAGAGTTCTTTTCATTGCTTTTTCATCCAATATAAGTGCCTTTAATTTCAAATTGTTATCACCTCCTTATTCTATAATGAGACTACCGTAAATAAAAAGCCCTTCTCAGTGAAGGGCATAGTAATCTTGTTAAAAATATATAATTACCTTGCTGATCTCACTGGATCACTTAAAGGAGAATAATCCTAGTACATTATAAAATATATAATATTCAAATTCAAGTTATTCAATAAAGTTTTATTGAATTTGATTTATGGCAGGTTTTTCAGGTGATACGTATATAGTTTTATTTGTATAATAAATTACCATTCCAGGTCTTGCTCCATTTGGTTTATGTACATTTTTTACTTCGGTGTAGTCAACAGCAACTTTGGAAGAATTTTTTGATTTGCTGTAATATGCTGAGAGCGCGGCAGCTTCTTCAAGAGTTTTGTCAGGTATATTTCCAAAATTTTTGATTATTACATGAGAACCAGGAATGTTTTTGGCATGAAGCCATATATCCTTTCTATCTGCAAATTTTAGGGTCAAATTATCATTTTGAAGGTTATTCTTACCTACATATATTTCTATTCCGTCACTGGAAATAAATTTCATAGGCTTTGAATGCACGGGATTTTTAATTTTACTTGAACGTTTATATCGTATATAGCCACTTTCTATAAGTTCCCCTTTTATTTCTTCAATATCTTCGTAGTTATCTGCATTCTTTATATTTGCGAGTACGGAATTCAAATATTCAATTTCATCATGTGCTAATTTTAACTGATTTAATGAAGCTTTTTCTGTTTTTTTAAGCTTATTATATCTTTTAAAGTACTTCTGAATATTTTCTGAAGGGGTTTTGTTCTCATCTAGTTTTATATCTACATATTCTAATTCATTGCTGTAGAAATTTTGAACATGGATAGACGAATCCCCTTTTTTTATTGCATAGATATTTGATGTTAGAAGTTCTCCTAATATTCTATATTTGTTTTTTGTTCGGGCTTCTTCAATATTTTGAGTCAATATTTTTTCTTTTTTCAAGCAGCGTTCTAAATTTATATTTATTAATTTCTGAAGATCTGAACTTTTGTTGTTTAATCTATCAGATTTATCTTTTTGAAAATAAAATTCTTCGAGAAGTCTTGACGGTGAATTATATACTTTATATTCTTTATTATAAATATATTGTAATTTTAGGCAATAAAAGTCTTTTATTTTTCCATTTTGAAGATAGGAACTAAAGTGGAAGCTGTTGCTCCTTACACTACTGAATATATCAACAGAAAAGTGAAATAGGTTATTAACCCAAGTAGAAGCAGTTATATTGTATCTTTTTAAGAATAGTTCATATAATTCTTTTGAAAATGTAGTGCTTATTCCAGTAAAAACGGTTGAAAAAACTTTTCCATCGCATTTTATGATATTGACCGAGATAAATTTTTTGAGTTCTTCTAAATTGAAGTTCAATGGATTTAATTTAGAAGAAGATGGAGGAAATTTGTAATTTATTCCTGGATATATGGATCTCACCGAATTTACTTCAGAGGTTATGTGTTTTATACTATCCATTATCATATTATCCCTTTTGCGAATTAAAGTTATATTACTGTGCCTTCCCATTATTTCTATAATTAAAGTATATATGCTGTTGAATCCCATTTCGTCCGAACTTTCAAAATCTAAGAATATTATTCTGTCCATATCTAGCTGATGTATGTCTATTAATTTTCCTGAATTTATATGTTTCCTTAAAACCATACAGAACATTGGTGCTTTTTTAGGGTTCGTTTTATTTATTTCAGTAAGATGTATTTTAGGATAAACAGGACTTGCGCTTATTAAAAGTTTATAATTTTTTCTTCTGTTTTTTATTGTTAATATTATTTCATCCTTTTCCGGCTGATTTATTTTTTCAACTCTTCCACCAAGTAAATTGTCAGTTAATTCCTTTAATACGCTATAAATAAAAATGCCATCTAAAGCCATATATTTCATCCTTTCATATTCATGTATTTATAAATTATATCATTTTAGATTTTTAAAATAAAGTTAATGGATATTTATTGATTAAACATTAATCCAGTAGTAAACTTAAACCAAGTACTATTTTGTGAGAGTGGGATGGTGAATAATTAAAATATGGAATTTACTAAAATTCAGGGAAGTGGAAATGATTTTATTTTAATTGATGATAGAAAAAATAGTTATATTGGTAAGGAAAACAACCTTGCTAGAAAACTTTGTGATAGACATTTCGGAATAGGTGGGGATGGCATATTATTGATACGAAAAAGTGAAGTTGCTGCAATAAAAATGGTTATAATCAATTCAGATGGTTCTTATGCCGCAATGTGTGGGAATGGTATAAGATGTTTTGCAAAATATGTGTTTGACGCTGGACTGATTGAGGAAAATCCAATGAGTATAGAGACGGGTGATGGTATAAAAAAAGCATTTTTGAAACTGAAGGATGGAATTGTGGATAAAGTTACAATAAATATGGGAAAGGCTTTTTTTGAACCAGATAAAATATCTATAGATCATGAAGGCGAAATAATAGATAAAAAAATTAACATCAGTAGTAGAGAATATAGGATTACTTCAATGCTCATGGGTGTTCCCCATACTGTTATATTCGGGAAATTGAAAGATTATAATGTAAGTGAGGGAAAATATATTGAAAAATATAAGATTTTTAAAGAAGGTACTAATGTAAATTTTTGTGAAGTAATAAATAACAGCAAGATTAAAATTAAAACCTGGGAGAGAGGAGCAGGGGCCACTCTTGCTTGTGGTACCGGATGCTGTGCATCTGCTGTTGCAGCTAATAAGTTGGGATTTACGGGTAAAAAAGTTGAAGTTATAGTTCCAGGTGGACATCTTTTAGTAGAAATAAAAGAGGATGGCGTTTTTATGACGGGTCCTGCAGAGGTTTCGTTTAAAGGAGAATACAGAATTTAATGAAACATTTTACCAGAAATATTTTTTTAATAATAATATTTTTTACAATAGCTAGTGTTTTTACTGGATGTGATGAAAAAGGAGATAAAATAAAAACTCCATTGATGCCTAAATATTCTGATGTAGTTGTTGTTAAAAGTAATAATGGGCAAAATGTAATTTTTAATTTAAAAGAAAAGACTTTAAGTGAAACTGGCAAAATTAACAATATTTTGGATATGGCTTATAATTCCGAAAAGTCGATATATGCGTATATAATTGGAAAAGTAAAAAATGGAATGGTTAGCGGAAATAAAATTGAAGTTATTAATGGTAAATTTAAGGTGGAGTTGAATGACTTTTTTTCTGCCGGAGATATTAAATTAAGTCCATTTGGGAGTAAAATAGCTTTTAGAAGCTATACAGATGATTCAATAAGCAGTGCACAAGGCATGAGAGTATACGATATAGAAAACAATAAATATGTGAAACTGAAATCAGAGGTTTTGATTTCAGGGAATCTATACAATTGGCTGGATGAAAATAGACTGATCTATTACGGAAATATTCCTGGAAGACAAAATTCTAGTAATATATATATATATGATTTAAAAACAGATAGTGAAAAAATTTATCTTGAAGATACTAATGGATATTGTATGTATTTTACAAATATAGATGGTAACATTTTATATATATCGGGTATAGGTGATGACCTGTATTTGTATTATTATAGCAAAGAAAATAAAAAAGTTATAACGGTAGATGATGATATAGCTAAAATATATGGAAGTGTGAAAGATTATAAAAATGGCAGCATATTTTTTATAGCGGAGCAGAAAAATGGTGTTTCAGCTATCTATGAGTTTTCTTATAAAAGTGGCAAGCTTAATAGAATTACCTATGATTTCCCAAAGTCTATAGGAATATCTTCTGGAATTGCAGAGGATGAAGCAGGAAATATATATTTTGTGGGTAGTTATGGTGGAAATTCAGAAGATAAAATGGATATATTTGTATATAGTAAAAAAGATGGATCTATAAGTCTATTGTCAAATTATGAAGATACATATAAAATTTATGGGAATCAACAATAAGAGTTAAAAGAAAATCCAGTGCCGAAATAAAAAAATATTTTGACATTGGATTTTTTATTTTTAAAATATGGATTTAAATTGATATATAAGTTTAAAAAGAATATTCCTGGCAATAATATCAAATACAAATATTATTAGAAGGGGAGGCTAATACAATGAAAGAGATGGATCTTAGAAATATTAGAGTAGATGCAAATCTATCTAAAATATTGCCAGAAGAAATAGCTAGGGAAAATTGCGTGATGGCTTTTAAGAATCTGGATGATAAAATTTATGTAGCTATAGATAAACCTCCAAATTTTCACCTTAGAGAAAAATTAAAATTTATACTCAAAAAAGATATATTGTTTTTTAAATCTGAAAGGAAATATATTTTGAAGTCTATAGACAATTTATATTGTCGTGAAAAACTGAATTGTGCAATAAATAATATTGAAGGTAGCAACGTGAGATTGTCTGGACAAGAGACTCCAGAGTTTATGAACTCTCCGGTAGTAAAGATAGCAAATTATATAATTCAAAAAGCCATAGATGAAAGAGCAAGTGATATACATATGGAACCATTTGAAACTTATATAAATATACGATTTAGAATAGATGGTGTTATAGATCAATATGTGAGAATACCACAAAATATATACTCTTTTATATGTATACGAATTAAAATAATGGCAAATTTGAATATATCAGAAAAGAGAATACCACAGGATGGAAAAATGATATTTTCAAAAGGCGAGAAAAATTATGACATAAGAGTATCCACACTTCCTACCATTTATGGTGAGAAAATTGTACTCAGAATACTTTATAAGGACAAAAATATATTAAATCTTGGAGGCCTGGGATTTTCTCAAGACGATACAGACAGGATAAAAAAAATGATCCACTATGCAAATGGTCTCATCCTAATTATAGGACCGACTGGAGCAGGTAAATCTACTACGATGTATTCGCTTATCCATAATATAGATAGCAAACAAAAAAATATAGTTACGATTGAAGATCCTGTAGAATATGCCATGGAAGGAATAAATCAAGTCAATGTAAACAGCAAGATTGGAATGGATTTTGCTACAGGACTCAGAACTATTCTAAGGCAGGATCCAGATGTTATTATGATTGGTGAAATACGTGATGAGGAAACTGCGAAAATAGCAGTTAGGGCTTCTATAACAGGGCACCTTGTATTGAGTACACTCCATACAAATAGTGCAGAAGAAGCTGTATTTAGACTTGAAAATATGGGAGTACCATCATATTTTATAAAAGATGCTTTAGTAGGAGTTATATCTCAGCGGCTGGTAAGAAAATTATGTCCTCACTGTAGGGAAACCTACAAAAAACAAGATGAAAATTATCGTGAAAATTTTCTAAATATTGATAAAAATCAAATATTATATAAAAGCAAAGGATGTTTTAAATGCAACTATACAGGATATCTTGGAAGGACTGTATTGTATGAAATAAATTCCATGAGGTATGACAGTCTTAATAGTAATTCAATAAAAGATAATTTTATAAATCTTATAAAAACAGGGATTACAACTATAGATGAAATAATTAAATTGGGTATTTAAGAGAGGTAAATATGAGGGTGATAAAATATTCCGCATTAAATTTATATGGAAAAAATATTAAAGGAAGCTGTGAATATGATAAACTTGATGAAGTAAAAAGAGAATTCAGGAAAAAGGGTTTCTATATATACAAAATATCTAATAGGATACAATGGAATAAAATATTATGTGTAAAACCAAGCTTAATGGATATATCTATTTTGTGTAATAAATTAAATATGATGATGGAATCTGGAATAGGAATATCAAAAATGTTTATGATACTGGAAAAACAAAGTCATAATAGTACTTTAAAAAATGTTTTGTCCAATATGAAAAGACAGTTAATGCAAGGAAAAAGTTTATATTCAAGTATGAAAAATTTCAGTAATATATTTCCATACTATATGATAGAAATGATTGGTGTTGGTGAGGAAACGGGGAATCTTGAAAAAGTATTAAAAGAATTATCTAAATATTATGAACGTCAGTATAAGATATATGCAGATTTAAAATCTGCTTTAATCTATCCTGCAATAACCTTTATAATGTCAGTTTGTATTATAGTATTTCTCATGAATAATACCATTCCAGAATTTATAAACATACTTCAAGCAAATAGTGCCAGGATTCCTGCTGCAACTAAATTGATTATAGATATATTTGATTTTTTAAAATCATACTTCATGCAAATAATTTTAATGTGTATTGTTTTAGTATTTATCATATATAAGTGGTCTATAAGCCATAGAGGTAGATATACTCTCGATATAATAAAAATTAATATACCTTATTTTGGAGAACTGTACAACAAAATCTTAATGTTTAAGATATCATCTTCTATGAAAATGCTTAGTATTTCAGGTGTAAATGTTTTAAAGGCACTTTATATAACTTCAAAAACATTGGGTAGAAGAAGTGTTATGAGTAAAAGAATAATTAATTCAATCGATATTATAAGGTCAGGGGAAAGTATCAGTTCTACTTTTAAAAAATGTAAAATAGGAAATGAGATGTTTATATATATGATAAAAACTGGTGAGGAGTCGGGAAGGCTAGAGTACATATTTAATAAATTGGAATTTATATTTTATGATGATGTTTATAGAAGCTTGAAGAGTATGGTAAAGATAACCGAGCCTATAATTATAATATTTTTATCATTTTTTATTGGTATTTTTATAATGGCAGCTATAATGCCTATATTTAATATAATGGATTCATTTTCTTAAAAGAAAGGGGAATATTTATGAAAGAAAAAAGAAATTCAGTTTTTGGCGGTTTTACATTAATAGAACTTCTACTTGTTGTTTCTATAATTTTAATTCTAATGGGTTTTTTAGTCCCTAAGTTTTCAGGTTATGAAAGTAAGGCGAAAACGGCCAAGGCAATTAATACTGCAAAACAACTTCAAACAGCTGCTATGGCTAGTTATGGCGAAAATGATGGTACGTTTATAGATGAAGATGTAAAAAATTGTGTAGTTCAGCTTACCTCAGTACAGGAGCCTGATGTATCAGATGTAGTAAGTAATGGAAAGAGAATAAGTATTAGTTATAAAAGCGATGATAAAAGCTATAGGGTAGATATAGACGCAGAAGAAAATGAATATACAGTGAATGAAATTAATGAAGGGAATTCAGTTAAAAAGATATTTCCAAAATAGATATTGATTTGGAGTTGTTTTTATGCAAATTGGATTTTTAAAAGAAAGAGGCTTTACACTTATTGAATTGTTGATAGCGTTAGGAATGATGTCAATTATATTTAGTTATAGTTTGATAAATTTAGGTGCATTCGGCAGTCTTAAAAATGATATAGAAGTAAACACCTTTGATAATGAAATACTCCATTTTATAAATAGATCAAGAATCTATTGTCGGGATAATAATATTAGAGGTTATATACATTTTGATTTGAATAATAAAAATATGACGTTTAATAGCGGCACTAAAAGAGTATTCAGAATTAATTTCCCAAAGGATTTTATCTTACGAGTAAATATAGACGACAAAAAGATTAATATCAGCAGTAGAGGAATGGTAGAAAATGCTTGTAGTATAGAGTTCAAGGATAGAAAGGAAAACATGCACTGTATAACAGTATGTGTAGGAACTTTTTGTGGATATGTTAAATATTAGAAGAAATTTTAGAGCTAAGAAGGGATTTGTACTTATTGAAATACTTTGTAGTATATCTGTATTTGCAATATTATTTAATACAGCTTTGCATATACAATTGAATACCTATAATATAAAGAAACATAATGAGAAGGTAATAAATTATACCTATGAAATGAAGTATATAAAGGATAGCATGATTTATAGTATGGGTTATGAAGATATACTTAAACTCTGGAATAGTGGCAAGAAATACATAGGGTTAAAGAATATTTCAGATTATGATTATGAGGGAACTGATGTTATGAACTTATTTTCAGATAAAAATTTTGGAAGTGAGTATATACAAATGGAAATTGAGTGTGGGGAGGTATTGAAAATTCATTTGAAATTAAATGCAGATATATATGGAACTCAAAGTTTAGAGGAGTGTGAATTTTATAAAGGGAATTTTAAAAGATAATAAAGGATTTATGATTATTGAAATTCTTATGGCGATATCTATATTATCTATATTTACTATGGTTCAAACTACAGCAATATTGAAGTATATGAAGTTAAACAGGGTTGAAATTGATTTAAGCAGAGAAAGTTTTTATATAAATGAAGCATTTACAATAATAAAGTCTCAAATTGACAATGCCAAATATATAAAAATTGAATATAATACAATCGCTTTAAAAAGATATGATAATAAAGGTTGGGACTATATAAAAAAGAATAAAAGTTCAAATTTGGTTTTAGTTTATGGATATACTAGCAATCAGACGAGCAATAATATATTAAAAGACGTACAAGAATTTAATGTAATCGAAAAGAAAAATTTATGTTATATAAATATAAAAACCAAGAAAGGAAACGTTTATAGAAGATGTTTTGGAATAGATGCAAGAAATGTAAAAGGGGATTTGTATTGATATATGTATTATTCATAGGACTTGTATGTATATTTATATCAATTGGATGCTATCATATGGAGACCCTTGTGAAATCTAATGTAGTTTATGAGTATAAAGATGTGTTTAAAGTTGAGGACATTCAGAAACAGCGAGAAACTTTAATTACAAAGTTAAATTTATATATAATGGAAAAAGTTGATTATGGTGAAGAAAAGAATATAAGAAATCATATGCTAAATATAGAAAATTTTAGAATATATTATGGCAACAGTTATGTATATTACGATAAAAGTAATGACCTTTTTAAATTAGAATATATTTTAGATAACAAATTATATAAGGAAGAAACATATCAATATGTAGTAAAGGATGGAAAAATAAGATATGGCTGTGTAGATTATTCTTTTTAATAATTGAGGTATTTTAATTGGAGATGATAAAAATGTGGAAGACATCACTTTTTGAATTGACTGAAGGAAATGTAGAAGTTAGGAATAAAATGAATGTTAAAAATACTTTTAAGATTAATGAGATCAATAGTATGAAGGTAGGTTTAAAATATAGAAATGCCCTGATATTAATACATGGGGAAAAAATATATGTAGAAAATATTACAATACCAAAAATAAGAAAAAAGTACATATATGGTTTAATCGAAGATAGATTAAAAAATAAATTTAAAGATATTGACAATATGATGTTTTCCTATAAAATATGGCAAAAAAGCAGATTTAGTTTAAGTATGACTGTGCTTTGTATAAATCGAAATTACAGGGATCTGATTAAAAAATTCAGTGAAAACAGGATTAATGTTAAAGGCATGATTCCAGTACAAATTTATGCACTTAATAAATATAAAGATATTATAAATAAAGAAAAATATATATTTGTAGTTTATTTTGAGGTAAAGACGTATTTTATTGCTTGTTATAAAAATAAGATAATATTTAATGAGTTGTTTAAAATTAAATCAAAGTCGGAATTTATGGAATGTATAGATGAATTTAATTTAAGATTAAACGTATTAGTACCAAATATAAAATTTTATGACATAGAGTTTGTAAATTTACCATGTAAAGATATATTGGAGGATCTAAGACGTAATTATAGTTGCAATGATCTAGGAGAAATGACAATATGAATAATATGCATTTTAATTTTCTGCCTAAATGGTATATAGAAAATGTAAATAAAAGAAACATAAAAAAAATAAAAATTGTAATTGTAATATTTTTAATTATAGATTTATCTTTATTGTATTTGATTTATTTTAACAAGAATAGGTTAAATATATTAAATGAAAACATAAATGAAAGAAAATATTTATATGAGAAAAATAATAATTTTTATAGCAATGGGGATGGTGGATTTAAATCTGTTGAAACCTATTATGATTTTTTTAGCTATTTTACTGGATATGGTCAATTTAGAAATATAAATATAGATGGTAGAAATATTACTTTAGAATTTATAGGAGGAAATGCTTTATTCCTAAATTTTGTTAAATCAATTGAGCAGGAAAGTAAATTCAGTATAGTAGGCATATCCTATCTGAAAGATGATTATAAAGTAAATCTTGATAAAAATTCTGTAAATAATGTTAAAGATAATAGTAATGAAAAAGTATGGAAAATTGAATTAAAACACATATAATATTTAGGAGAATAGGTATGAAATATAAATTTGCGTTAATTATTCTGTTAGCAATATGTTTTACATTTATAATAGAAAACTCAGTTGTTATTAAAAGTATAAATTTAAAAAAATATGAACTTTCCAAACTGGATAAAAGTATATATACATTAAAAACAATAAAAAAGATAGATTACAGTAAAATAATTGATAGTTTGAAACAGATAAAAGGTATAAATATTTTAAACTTTGAAAGCAATAAAGAAAAAGATAAAATAACAGCTGTAATTGAAGTAAGAGGAAATAAAAAGACAATTGAATATGTTTTGAAAAGAATTGAGAATATAAATGGATTCTATAATATAGATAATATGGAAATTAGTGAGTTTGAAAATAAAAAGATGTCAGCAATAGCAGTGATTTATGTAAGTTTTATATAAAATAGTATATTCTATAAATAAAAAGTAATTTTTTTGAAATGATTTAGTAATTAATATTTGCAAATAACCATAAGTTTTGATAAAATAACATTGTTTAGCATATAGATGTTTTTATGGTGAATATTAATATATAAACTTGGCAAGTATAGTAATGTATCACCTTACCAAAGTTGTTAGGGGGATTTTTAGGTGTTCGGACATAGAATTCAAAAATTGAGAGAATCTATGGAAAAAAAGAAGTTGGATGGTGTTTTGCTGATAGGAGATCCTAACAGAAATTATTTGAGTGGATTTACAGGAAATGAAAGTTATTCTCTGATAACTCAAAGCAAAGCATTTTTTATAACGGATTCTAGATTTACAGAACAAGCACAGCAGCAGGTTAAGGACTATGAAATATTGGAATATAGTAAGAGTGGATCTTTTGTTGATTTTTTGTCAGAACTAATTAAAAAAAATGGAGTTAAAAGACTTGGATTTGAAGAAAATATAGTAACTTATAATAATTATAATTTATATAATAGCAACTTGAATTGTGAATTTATTCCAATGGAAGGAATTGTTGAAAATATTAGAATAATTAAAGATGATGAAGAATTAGATCTTATAAAAAGTGCAGCAGAAATTGCAGATAAGGCTTTTTCACATATCGTAGATTATATAAAAGAAGGAATGACTGAAAGGGAAATAGGACTTGAATTGGAATTTTATATGAAAAAATCAGGTGCATCTTCACTGTCATTTCCATCTATAATTGCGTCAGGACAGAGATCCAGTCTTCCTCATGGAGAAGCTACAGATAAGGTGGTAAAGAAAGGAGAATTTCTTACACTGGATTTTGGATGTGTATATAAAGAATATTGTTCAGATATGACAAGGACTCTGGTTATAGGAAAACCATCTGCTAAAATGGTTGAGATATACAATATAGTACTAAAGGCACAAGAATTAGCGTTAAAAGAATATAAGTCGGGAGTTTCGTCTGCATCTGTGGATGCTATTGCCAGAAATTATATAACTGAAAATGGTTATGGAAAAAATTTCGGACATAGCCTTGGTCATGGAGTTGGTAGAGAAATTCATGAATCTCCGATTATTGGATATAGAGACAACATTAATCTAAAGGAAAAAATGGTAGTTACGGACGAACCTGGTATATACATACCGGGGTTTGGAGGTGTTAGAATAGAGGATCTCCTCATGGTTACAAAAAATGGTGGCGAGGCTTTGTCTAAGTCCCCAAAAGAATTGATTTGTATAGAATAAAATATTTGTAATTGATAATAATTACTTAAATTTAAAAAATATTAAATAGGTCAAATAATAAGAAAGAAAGGGGTAAAAAGCCGTTGAAGGTCAGTTATAATGTGATTCAACTGACTATGTAGGGTGTATATCATCCGAATTTAAGCCTCTGGAGTGCTTGACCAAAATAAAAGTAGCATTAAATGTGAAATTGAGTACTATGAATGGGGAAGCAGACTGGTTAAATATCCAAAATTCAGTTTTAGGTTTGCATAACGGCATATTATATGATATCAGCAGGAGATTTAAGAAAAGGAACAACTTTTGATCAGGATGGACAAGTGTACACTGTTATTGATTTTCTTCATGTAAAACCAGGTAAAGGAGCAGCTTTTGTAAGGACAAAACTTAGAAATGTCTTGACAGGAGCGGTTACAGAAACAACTTTTAATCCAACTGCAAAGCTTCAGGAAGCAGTTATAGAGAGAAAAGAGATGCAGTATTTATATTCTGATGGGCAGTTATATTATTTTATGGATCAGGAGACATTTGAACAAATACCTTTGGAATATGAAAAGGTGGAGGATGCAATAAAGTTTTTAAAAGAGAATATGTTTGCGACAATAAAGTTTTATAAGGGAGAGGCATTCTCTGTAGAGGCACCTAATTTTGTTGAACTTCAAATAACTCACACAGAACCAGGAGTAAAAGGTAATACAGCTACAAATGTTTTAAAGCCAGCTACTCTTGAAACAGGAGCTGTTGTATCTGTACCTATATTTGTTAATGAAGGTGAAACCATAAGAGTAGATACAAGGACAGGTGAATACATGGAAAGAATTCAATAAGGAATATGTCTTTAAAATTTGTGGTATACTATAGAAAAAATAATTTTAAGGGTGTGGTATTATGAGTTCTATAAATTCAAAAGTGGCATATCTAAAAGGATTAGCTAAAGGACTTGACATAGATAAAAATAATAGTGAGGGTAAGTTGCTATTTGAAATTATAAATGTACTCGATGATATATCTGAAGAGATTTCTGATTTATCAAGTTCCCACAAATCAATTCATGAATATATAGATGAGATAGATGAAGAATTAAATGATTTATTTGACAGTATAGGATATGATGATTATGAATCATTAGAAGATGCCTACAATAACTTTGAAGAAGTTAAATGCCCTAATTGTAATGAGATGGTTTATGTAGATAAGGATATAATTTCACAAAGAGATAGCATAATCTGCCCTAATTGCCACAAAAAGATATCACTACTTCTTAATAATAATAATTAGATATTATTAAAATAAATTGAAATATAGAAGAACCGTTTGAATGTAGAATTTAAACGGTTCTTCTATATTTTTTGAAAACTTGTGTATAGAAGTTTTTTTTATTATATGGAATAATTTCAGAAAAATAAAAATAGAGATTAATATAAAGAAGGGAGATGAAAAATATGGATACTAAAGAGATACTGAATATATTACCGGAAAAATTAAAGCGGGAGGTTAGAGAATTTTCAGATTCTTATAATTTACAGGAAATAAGAATCAAGATAGGTAAGCCTCTGATTGTTCAATTAGGTAGTAAGGAAATATTATGTAAATATAATCCGACTTCTGAAGATTTGAATACTATAGTTAAGAGGATGAGCAATTACTCTATTTATGCATTTGAAGAAGAAATTCGGAGAGGATATATAACAGTAAATGGTGGGCATAGAATAGGTATTTGTGGAAGGTGTGTAATTGATAAAAATGAAGTGAAAACTATAAAGGACATATCATCGCTTAATATTAGAATATGTAGGGAGATTCCAGGATGTTCAAATAAGTTGATGAAATTTATACTTGATGGTGACAATGTAATAAATACTATAATAATTTCTCCTCCTAAATGTGGTAAAACTACTCTTGTAAGAGACATAACTAAAAATATATCAGATGGAATAAATTCAATGGATTTTCGTGGGAAAAAAGTATGCGTAATAGATGAAAGAAGTGAGATTGGAGCATGTTTTATGGGTGTACCACAGCTTAATATAGGAACAAGAACCGATGTGATGGATGGATGCTTAAAAAGTGAAGGAATAATTATGGCGATAAGGAGTATGTCACCGGATGTTATTATATGTGATGAGATTGGAAGCCAAAGTGATATGGAAAGTATAGTTACAGCCCTTAATTCAGGTGTAAGTCTTATAACAACCATACATGGGTATGGGATAGAAGATTTATATAGCAGGCCAGTTTTTAAGGATATAGTTGAAAATAAGGTATTTAAAAGAGCAGTGGTTTTAAGTGCTAGAAAAGGTGCTGGAACAGTAGAATATATATACGATTTTTCAAGCAAGAAAAAAATTCTTGGTGAGTCAAGTGATTAAATTGTTAGGATGTATCATGATAATATGTTCTACTACGGCATTTGGTTTTAACTGTGGTGAAAAATTAAAAAAGAGAACAAATCAGCTTAGACAAATTAGAAGGTGTATATATGAAATACAAAGTCAAATAGTATATACTCATACTACGCTTCCAGAAGCTATAGCAAGTTCATCACTAAAGGTTGAAGAACCTATTTCTACTCTCTTTATGGAAATTTCACGAATTTTAAATGAAAATAGAGTGGACAATGTATATGAAGCATTTAAATATGTATTTTTTAATAGAAGAGATATTCTTAGCCTAAAAAATGAGGATATAGATATAATTCTGGATTTTTCAAAATCTCTTGGTGAGTCTGATATAGACGGACAAAAAGGCGTATTTTATCTTGTTATTGAAAGCCTAAAAAAACAAATTGACGGGTCAGAGATCATCCTGAAAAAGAATATGAAAATGTACAGATTTCTTGGATTCTCTGCAGGTGCAGTGGTAATTATACTGTTAATTTAAACTCTTAAAAAGATTGTAAGGGGAGATACGAATATGTTAGATGTAAGTTTGATATTTAAAATAGCGGCGGTGGGTATAGTTGTAATAGTCATAAATAAAGTTTTGGAAACCAGCGGGAAAGCTGAATATGCAGTAGTAACCAACCTAGCAGGCATTGTAATAGTACTTATGATGGTAATAACTGTAGTAAATAAACTATTTAATACAGTTAGGACTATGTTTCAATTTTAGGGGAATCTTATGGATATAATAAAAATTGTAATGTTTGCTTTTATTGCCCTGTTTATAGTACTTATGTTCAAAGGAAAAGGAAGAGATGACTTTGCAGTTTATGTAAGCATTGCAGCGGGAGTTTTAATATTCATATTTATGTTTACGAAGATAACAGCAGTTCTCCAATTTATACAGCAGTTGGCTTTAAAAGCAAATATAGATTTCGTATACTTGACCACTGTATTTAAGATACTTGCTATTGCCTATCTCACGTCATTTTGCAGCGAAATATGCAGGGATGCAGGAGAAGGCAATTTGGGAGCAAAAGTTGAATTTGCAGGTAAAATTCTAATTTTGGGCCTCGCAATTCCTATACTCATGGCTGTTTTGCAGTCAATTTTAAAGATTATGTAGGTGTTCATATGAAAAATATTATATTGGGACTGATTATTACCCTGATAATTGCTTTTAATGTACAGGCATTTGATACATCGGGTAATAATGAAAGCACATCAAATGAAACGAAATATACTGAAGTGATAAAGGAAACTGGAAATGAAGATTTAGATAAAAATATAAATGAGGAAAAGTCTGAAATAAATAAGCTGTATGATTACATATCCAACATGAAGACAAAAAATGAAATACTTAAAGATGTAGATTTTAAGGAATATGTAAAAGATTTTATGAAATCAGGAAATGGAAATGTATCTGTAAAGAAAATTGCAAATGCGTCAGGAATGTATTTAATAAGAGAACTTACTGCATCTATAAAGCTTTTAGCCATTTTGGTGATTATAAGCATAATATGTGCATTGATTACCAACCTTCAAAGGGCTTTTAGTTCGGAGGGATTATCAAACATAGCATATTATGCATGCTATTCATTGCTCATAATAGTAATGGCGAAAAGTTTTTATATAGGCGTTGATCTAGCTAGAACTACTATTAAAGATATGAGTGATTTTATGCTGGCACTTATACCGATTCTCATCATGTTGCTTGCTTCTGCTCACAGTGTTGTACAGGCAGCAATTATGGATCCTATTATAATCGGGGCTATTAATATAAGCACACAGATATTTATAAATTTTATAATTCCAATAGTATGTATGTCATTTGTGTTGCAATTTGTAAATAATTTATCCTCTGAGTATAAAATAGACAAACTTACTAAACTTTTGAATCAGTGTGTACTTTGGATGCAGGGAATAATAATGACTATATTTGTAGGAATAATTACTGTGAGAGGAATGACTTCTAAAACTATAGATCAGGTAACTGCTAAAACTGCAAAATTTGCAGTAGATAATTTTGTACCTATAGTTGGCAAAAGTCTTTCAGATGCAGTATCAACTGTAGCAGGATATTCCATATTAATAAAAAACTCCATTAGTAGTGTAGGATTGATAGTTCTTATTTTAATATTGTTGTTCCCTGTCATTAAGCTGGCAGTTCTAATAGTGTTATATAAGTTGACGGCTGCATTTATAGAGCCTATAAGTGATAGTAGGATGGTAAACTGTATAAACTCAGCAGGAGATTCACTTGTGCTTATAACGTCATGTCTTATATGTGTATCGGTAATGTTCTTTATAATGATAGCTATTATTGCTGCCTCAGGTACTGCTGTTATGTAGGAGGTGATTTGTTGGTCTTGGATTCACTTAGAAGTTGGCTTATAAACATATGCACTGCAGTATTTTTTATAACGGCAGTTGAAATGATATTACCAGATAACAGTATGAAAAAGTATTCTAAATTTGTACTGGGACTGATTTTAATAACTGTTTTTATAAATCCTATAATCAATATATTTAATAAGGATTTTAGCATGAGTTCTTATAGCACAAAAGTATTTGACAGCTTTGATGAAAAGCAAAATCTTGAAGATATAGAAAGTTACAAAGAAAAGAATTTAAATCAAACTCTAGATACCTTTAAATTGAACCTTGAGAAAAACTGCCAGCAGAAGTTGAAAGAAAAATATCCGAATGGAAGTTATGAAGTTCAAGCTAATGTAGAATATGATGATAAAAATAATAATGTAAATATAAACAGCGTATATGTTACGGTAAGCGATAAAAGTATCAATAGGGTAAAGAAAGTGACGATAGATGGTGAAGAAGATAATAGTGACAGTGGTGAAGATATGGATGGGAATATGGGAAAGAGTATAAAATCTTATTTAAGTAGTCAACTTGGTATATCAGAAGATATAGTCCATATTAAAAAGGGCTGAAGATTTATTGAAAGTTAATATTAGAATGGATAGGTGAACAACTATGAATTTTAAAAAGTGGTTTTCTTATATTAAAAAGGAAATATACAATAAAGATTTTAATGGCAGTAAGGACAAAAACAAAACGGTTAATCTTGTAATAATTTTTCTGCTTGGAATATTGATGATTATAACCGTAAGTTTCTTTAAAACCTCAGATACAGATAAATCTGGATCTATAAACAGCAGTAACTATGGAAGTAGTAAAACCGAACAGACTTCAGAAAAAGATAATTCATATGATTCAAGTAATTATGAAAAATCTGTAGAAAATAAGCTAAAAAGTACTTTGGAGAACATAGACGGAGTAGGAAAGGTAGACGTTATGATCAATTTTGAAAGTGGGGAAGAACAAGTACCTGCAGTAAATGTAAATGATTCTATAAATACTACAAATGAAAAGGATAATTCGGGAGGTGTAAGAACTACAACCCAAAATAATAATGGAAGTACCGTAGTTATAACTAACAATGGAGACAAATCCGAACCATTGATTGTGAAGACCTATAAGCCAAAGGTATCTGGAGTATGTATTGTAGCAGAAGGAGCAGAAAATAAGATAACTGAGCTTAGGATATCTAAGGCGGTAATAGATCTTTTTAATATAACAGAAGACAAAGTCAATGTATATCCTATGAAAAAATAGTATATATGGGAAATGATGATCATATAATTTTTAAGAGAACATAGAGGGGGAATTTAAAATGAATAAAAAGCAGGCAATAATTATTGTAACTCTTTTAGCATTAATAGTTTGTGTCGGTGTACTTGCCACAAAAGTGAATAGTCCTTTTAGTGTGGCTGAAAATTCAGATGGAAGCAGTGGTAAAAGTGCAGTGTCTTTTAACAGTAATGACAGTCAAAAATCCAAGTCACAGTTTTTTGAAGAAGCCAGACTTAATAGAGACCAAAAAGATGCAGAAACTCTGCAGAAGCTAAAAAATTTGATTGATGACAAAAATGTAACACAGGAAAATCGTGTAGAAGCTGAAAAGAAGTACACTGAATTGGCTATGAGCACAGATTATGAATCCAAGATAGAAACAACACTAAAAAGTAAAGGGTATGAGGATGTCATATGTTCAATAGAAGATAGCAAAGCAAGAGTTATAGTAAAGACAAGTGAGAACCTAACAGATAAAAATGCAAGGGAAATAAAAGATGTAGTCATGAGCATATCAAAGCTGGAAGATGTAGAGATAGAAACAAAAAAGTAGATTTGTAAATAATTTTTTGATTTGATATAATATAAACATAAAATCCTTTAGTGGGTGAAAATCTAGGAGGTGCCATGATGGAAGAGGATACAAATAAGGAAGTAGATATGGGCATTGTAAAGATATCCGATGAAGTGGTAGGGGTAATTGCAGGACTTGCTACTACAGAAATAAGTGGAATAGTTGGGATGAGTGCAAATCTTGTAGGAGGAATTACCCAGATATTAAGCGGAAAGAAGAACCTGTCAAAAGGTGTAAAAGTGAATGTGGGTGAAAATAGTACAGCTATTGATTTATATGTAGTTGTTGAGTATGGAGTTAGAATTCCTGATATTGCACTTAAAGTTCAAGAAAATGTTAAAAAAGCAGTTGAATCTATGACAGGTTTGGAGGTTACTGCAGTAAACATACATGTTCAAAATGTTATAATTCCTAAGTCTGAGGAAGACGAAGAGGAAGAAGAATAAATAATATATGCACCCTTGTTAAGAGGGTGTTTTTTATATGCTTGAATTGGTATAATAGTTTAAGTATAATATATCTAAAATGGAGGTCAATATGAACAGAAAAAAATCTAGAGAAATGGCGATGAAATTGCTGTTTCAAATGACTATAAATAAGGAAGATTTAAATGAAGTTATAGAGGAACTTAAAAATAAGGAAAGCATGTATTTGAAAGATTCAGATATGGAATACATAGTGAGAGTTATAAAGGGAGTCCAAAATGGCAAGGAGGAGCTAGATCAGAAAATACAGATGTATTTAAAAAAATGGAAATTGAATAGACTTTCTAAAATTGACATTACTATTTTAAGAATATGTACCTATGAATTTCTCTATGAAATGGATATACCAAAGAATGTTTCTATAAATGAAGCAGTAGAACTTGCTAAAGTATATGGTGAAGATAAATCACCTGTTTTTATAAATGGAGTGCTTGGTACTATGATTAAAGATATAAGTAAAGAATAATTTATTAACAGTGTTTTGAGAATAAAGGATGATGTGGATATATGTATATAAAGGTATTGACAGTATCGGATATTAACGGTTACATAAAAAGAAGCTTTGATAATGACTTCATACTTCAGAATTCCTCTGTAAAAGGCGAAATCTCAAATATAAAATTTCACAGCAGTGGACATATATATTTTTCATTAAAGGATGAATTTAGTAAGATAAATTGTATAATGTTTAGGAGTTCAACTAAAAATTTAAAGTTTGTTCCAGAAGACGGTATGAGAATAGTAGTAAAGGGAAGAATATCAGTCTATGAAAAAGAGGGTCAATACCAGCTTTATTGTAGTGAAATGAAACTTGAAGGTGTCGGGGAGCTTTACATAGCTTTTGAAAAATTGAAAAATAAACTTAAAGCAAAAGGATTATTTGATGAAAGACATAAAAAAGCTATACCCCAGTATTCTTTTAAAATAGGTGTAGTTACTTCTCCTACAGGAGCTGCACTTCGTGATATAATAAATGTGACAAAAAGAAGAAATAGGTGTGTAGAACTTATTATCTATCCTTCTCTGGTTCAGGGAATAAATGCATCAGAGAATATAGTAGAAGGAATAAATGTATTAAATAGTATAGAAGACATTGATGTTATAATTTTAGCACGTGGAGGTGGAGCTATAGAAGATCTATGGTGCTTTAATCATGAGAGAGTTGCGGAAGCAGTATATAATTCTGACAAGCCTATAATAACGGGAATTGGACATGAAATAGACTATACTATAGCTGATTTTGTGGCAGATAAGAGGGCACCTACCCCATCAGCTGCAGCTGAAATTGCAGTATTTGATCTTAATTCTGCAGTTCAACAAATTGGACATTATGGAACTATATTGAATGGAAATATAGTTTCTATATTGAAAAGTAGAATGGAAAAGCTTTTATATATGAAAAAGAGGTTGCATTCAAATAGTCCTCTTGTACATGTTGCTAATCAGTACGTAAATATAGACAGATTAAAAGATATGCTAAATATAAAGATTAACTCAAAGCTTGTTGCAAACGGAGATAAATTAAACAAATTAGAAGAATTATTGGAATCAAGAAATCCACTTAATATATTGAAAAGAGGCTATTCAATAATACAAAATGGAGATGGAGATGTTATAAGCTCTATATATGGATTGGATAAGATAGACAAAGTAAAGGTAACAATGAAAGATGGAAGTGCTGAATTCCATTTTTCAAAAAGTAATGATTAACTTAGGAGGTTATATAATTGCCTAAAAAGATTGAAAGCTATGAAAACATGATGATAAAATTAGAAAATATAGTAAACGAAATGGATGGGGATAGCTTATCCATAGATGACAGTATGAAAAAATATGAAGAGGGAATGAAGCTCTGCAGCAAAATGTATAAAATATTGAAGGATGCTGAGGGGAAAATAAATATTTTAACAGAAGAAGGGGAAAAGGATTTCGATATGAAAGAGCAAAAATAACTATATGGAAATGGGGAAATATATTATGGAAAAAGAAAGCAAGTATATAATTTCAGAATTAAAAAGTGAAATAGATGATTATCTTCATAGGTACATGGAGGGAAAAGGAACTCACAATAAAAGAATTTATGAAGCAATGCAGTATAGTTTAGATGCCGGTGGGAAAAGAGTGAGACCTATATTGTTTTTTTTAACCTATATACTTTATAAGGAGAATTACAGGGATGTTATGGAGATTGCAGCTTCTATAGAGATGATTCATACTTATTCATTGATTCATGATGATCTTCCAGCTATGGATAATGATGATTTAAGACGTGGCAAGCCTACAAATCATAAAGTATTTGGGGAGGCTATTGCAATTCTTGCAGGTGATGGACTTTTAAACGAGGGTATGAATCTTATGTTTGATCATTGCCTGAAAAATAATGACAAAAATAAGATAAAAGCATGTAGTATTATTGCACAAAGTGCAGGTGCAGAAGGTATGGTTGGTGGTCAGACTGTAGATATATTGAGTGAGAATACTAAAATACCAATAGATCAGCTTTACTATATGCACAGTAAAAAAACAGGTGCACTTATAAAAGCATCTATTATATCAGCGGCAGTGTATGCAGGAGCAAGCCGGGATGAAATAGAAAAACTAGATTATTATGGTAAAAAATTAGGACTGGCATTTCAAATAAGAGATGATATACTGGATGTAACTGGAGATACAAAAAAACTAGGCAAGAAGGTAAAAAGTGATGTAGACAATAAGAAGACGAATTTTATAACTACCTATGGGTTGAATAAATGCATTGAAATGTGCAATTCAATCACGAGTGAATGTATAGATGTACTCAATAAAATAAATAAGAATACTGCGAATTTGGAAAGAGTCACTTTACTTTTGTTAAATAGAGAGAGGTAGAATTGCTGCAGTTTATTTTGAATATAGAAAAGAGCTGTGATATAATAATTAAATGTAGCACACTTTTCCCTGAAGATTTTGCAAAAAACTTCAGGATTTTATTTTATAAGAATAATTTATAGTTTACTACACTAAATTAATTATATGGAGATAGAGAGAATATGTACAGTCTACTTGATAATTATAAAAATATAGACGATATAAAGAAAATGACATTCAAACAAAAATCGAAATTGGCAAAAGAAATAAGAAAATTTTTAATAGACAAGGTTTCTAAAACAGGAGGACATTTGGCATCAAATTTAGGAATCGTGGAACTTACCATGTGTATATTGGACGTATTTGATTTTAATAAAGATAAAATTATATGGGATGTAGGCCATCAATCCTATGTTTATAAGATTCTGACAGGGAGGAAAAATGGGTTTGATAGTTTGAGGCAATTTGGAGGAATAAGTGGTTTTCCAAGATGCTGTGAAAGTAAATATGATTTTTTCCAAACAGGTCACAGCAGTACATCCATATCTGCAGCACTTGGAATGGCACGTGCGCGTGATATTAAGAACGAGAAGTACAATGTAATAGCAGTTATAGGAGATGGTGCACTTACAGGTGGAATGGCTCTGGAAGCGTTAAATGATGTAGGCTACAGGAAGACTAGGCTAATTATAGTATTAAATGACAATCAGATGTCAATAGCTAAAAATGTAGGAGGGGTATCCAAATATTTAAATAAATTGAGGATTGATCCTAAATACAATAAGTTTAAACAGGATGTAGAAAATCTATTAATGAGAATTCCAAATATAGGAAAAGGAATGGCAAAATATCTGGAGAAATTGAAAAATGGAGTAAAACAGATGGTAGTACCTGGTATGTTCTTTGAAGATATAGGACTTAAGTATTTAGGCCCTATAGACGGGTATGATATAGAAGAACTTACAAAAGTGCTTGACCTAGCAAAAAAAATAGATGGACCTGTAGTGATACATGTGATTACAAAGAAAGGAAAAGGATATAAATTTGCAGAAAATAATCCTGGTAAATTTCATGGGATAGGTCCATTTAATTGTATAAATGGTGAAATTGCGGTGTCTTCTATAGAGACTTATTCCCAGTCTTTTGGAAATAGGCTGGCTGAACTGGCTGAAAAAAACAAAGATATAGTAGCTATAACTGCAGCTATGAGAGATGGTACTGGATTGAAAAAATTCTCTGAAAAATTCCCAGAAAGATTTTTTGATGTTGGAATAGCAGAACAACATGGTGTTACTTTGGCTGCAGGTATGGCAAAGGCTGGAATGAGGCCAGTGTTTGCGGTCTATTCTACATTTCTTCAAAGGGCATATGACCAGGTTATCCATGATGTATGTATACAGAAATTGCCGGTTGTATTTGCAGTTGATAGGGCTGGAATTGTAGGTGCAGATGGAGAAACACATCAGGGAATATTTGATCTCTCATATCTCACACAAATGCCAAATATGACGGTTATGTGTCCTAAGTGTACTGATGAGATGAATAATATGCTTAAATTTGCACTTAATCAGCATAGTGCAGTTGCAATAAGATATCCAAGAGGTGGAGATATTGTTGCATTGAAACCTATTGAAAAGTTTGAAATAGGAAAGTGGGAAAAAATAGAAGGCAATGGAAATATTGCGGTAATTGCAGAAGGTAAAATGCTTCAATATGCTGTTCTTGCGAGAAGGAAACTTTTAAAAGAGGGAATAGATGTAATTGTAATAAATGCATGTTTTGCAAAGCCTATAGATAGGTCGATGATTTGTGAACTTTTAGATAAAAATATAGATATAGTAACTGTAGAAGATAATATATTGAGAGGAGGGATGGGATCTTATATACTAGAATATATAAATACTTTGGATAATAAGGTTAGGGTACTGAATTTAGGCCTCAAAGATGAGTTTGTTCCACACGGTAAACCAGAATTGTTTTATAAGCTTTATGGACTTGATACCGAAGGGATAAAAAATAATATATTAGAATTTGTGAATAAAGGAGTTAATTATGTCAGATAGCAAAGAAAGGCTTGATGTTCTTTTGGTAGATCGTGGAATATTTGAATCAAGGCATAGAGCACAGGCAAGTATAATGGCAGGAGAAATATTTGTAGATGGAAATAGAGTAGACAAATGCGGACAAAAAATTAAAATTAATTCCAGAATTGAATTTAAGGGAAACAGGCTTCCTTTTGTGAGTAGAGGAGGATTAAAACTTCAGAAAGCTGTTAATAATTTCAATATAGATTTAGAAGATAAAGTTTGTATGGACGTAGGAGCATCCACTGGAGGATTTACAGATTGTATGCTTCAGTACGGAGCGAGCAAAGTCTATTCTGTAGATGTTGGCTATGGACAATTTGCATGGAAGCTCAGAATAGATAAAAGAGTAATTTGCATGGAAAGGACAAATATAAGATATGTAAAATTTGAAGATATAGGTGAATATATAGATTTTGCAAGTATAGATGTATCGTTTATATCTTTAAAAAAAGTTATCCCACCTGTCTTAAATTTACTGAAAAAGGATGGCAGTATAATAGCGCTTATAAAACCACAATTTGAAGCTGGAAGGGATAAGGTTGGTAAGAAAGGTGTAGTTAAGGATAAGTCAACTCATATAGATGTCATAAAAAAGGTTGCAGAATTTATACATGAAATTGGGCTTAAAATAATAGCACTTGATTATTCTCCGATTAAAGGCCCAGAAGGAAATATAGAATATCTAGTTTATTTTACTAAAGACAAGAATTTTGGTGAATCTTTTAAAGAGGAAGATATTTCTACGGAAGTCAGTCTAGCACACAATGAACTAAATGGAGAAAAGTTATGAAAAATATTGGGATAAATGTAAATACGACTAAAGATCCAAAAAATAAAATGTTGGATTTTATTATAAAGGCTATATACAATATAGATAAAAGTGTAAATGTAAAAGTATATAAGGACTGTATAGGATTAAATACTGCGGAAAGTAAGAAATTAGATGTTATAATAGTTCTTGGAGGAGATGGCACTATACTTAATACTTCAGGAAATTTGTTGGAATCTAGAACTCCTATACTTGGGGTAAATATAGGACATCTTGGATTTTTGGCACAGGTGGAAATAAATAGTATAAAACCTGCTTTGGTAAAGCTATTTAAAGGAGATTATACTATTGAAGATAGAACTATGATTCAATGTAGTTTCAATGATGGATATAAAATGAGGACTTATCATGGATTAAATGATGTAATACTTTACAAGGGAATTAGAAATAGAATTGAGAAATATGATATATTTATAGATAATGAATTTTATAATGTATTTAGTGGAGATGGAATTATCATATGTACTTCTACAGGATCGACTGCATATAATTTATCCGCAGGAGGTCCTATAATACATTCATCTCTGGATGCGTTTTGTATAACTCCAATGTATTCGCAATTTATGATGGACAGAACTATTGTACTTAATAGTGACAGCCTCATAGCAATAAAAATAATGAAAAATAATGAAAATGCATTTTTATCTGTAGATGGTCAGGAATGGATTGAGATAAGTGGTCCCATAACTGTAAATATAAGTAAATCCATATATAAGAGAAAATTAATAAAATTCAGTAATAGTTCTTTTTTTAAAACTCTGAGGGACAAAATTACTTTTGGTGCAAAGGAATGTGAAGGTGATATATATGAAGGTGACAAGACACACAAAAATTCTTGAAATTATCAACTCAAGGGATATAGAAACTCAGGAAGAATTGGCTGAAGAACTTAAAAAAAGTGGTATGAATGTAACTCAAGCTACTGTATCAAGGGATATAAAAGAATTAAAACTTATAAAAGTATTGTCTGATTCTGGGAAGTATAAGTATGCTACTATAAACCACACGGGTAAATTTTTGCCGGATAAATTGGCAGCTATTTTTTCACAGACGGTTATAGGAGTTGAAAATATAGATAATTTCGTAATAATAAAAACTATTTCAGGGTCTGCACCTGCGGCTGCAGAAGCTATAGATTCGCTGACATTTTCCGGTGTTGCGGGAACTATAGCAGGTGATAATACAATATTCGTATTGGCAAGGGATAGGGAAAGGGCACGGGATATAACCCAAAAAATGAAAAAAATGATTTCATAATAGGAGGCGTTAATATGCTTCTTCAATTGAATATAAAAAATTTTGCACTTATAGAAAAATTAACACTCTCTTTCAGTTCTGGATTCAATGTGCTTTCAGGTGAAACGGGTGCAGGTAAATCGATACTTATTGATGCCATAAACTACATAATCGGGAATAAGTTTAATAAAGAACTTATAAGAACAGGGGAAAAGAAGACTTTTGTCGAAGCTGTGTTTACTATTGAAAATCCAAAAACAGGTCAAATTTTAAAGTCACAGGATATAGATTTTGATGAAGATTTGGTGATAGTCAGCAGAGAGACTTTTCAATCTGGAAGAAGTATTGCTAAAATAAATGGAAAATCTATTTTATTGGCAGATTTAAAGGAAATAACCTCTACTATGCTGGATATACATGGGCAACACGAAAATCAAAATTTATTGTTGCCTGAGAACCATATAAATTATGTAGATGATTATGGTGAAGATTTAGTAGGGAAATTAATTGAAGATTATGTTGTAGATTATAAAAAGTTTAATAAAATTAAAAACAAAATAAATGAACTCTCTGGTGAAAATGGAGACAGAAAAAAAATGTTGGATTTTTTGAAATACCAGATAGATGAAATAAATTCATCAAATTTGAATGAAAAGGAAGAATCTGAACTTAACAAAAAATTTGAAGTATTGTCTCATTCGGAAAAAATAAGTAATATTCTAAATGCATGCTATGCAAGTCTGTATGGTGGTTTTGATGATAGAAGATCTATACAGGATGAACTTGGAAGTGTAGTAAAGGATATAAGTTCTATAGAAGATATATCCTTAAATATAAAAAATGTACATAAATTGCTTGAAGATGCTTATTACAATATTGAAGAATCAGTAAATCAGATAAGAAGTTTAATGGATAGTGTAACTTATGATGAAGGTGAATTGGAGCGTATAAATAATAGAATATATGAAATCAGTGGATATAAAAAAAAATATGGTAATACTATAAAAGATATACTTGAATACAGAGATAAAATTCTTACACAATATAATGAAATTGTAAACAGCAAACATATAATAGAAAATCTTGAAAGAGATAAACAGAAAATTGAAAAAAATTTAAAAGTAAAATCAACTGAGATACATAAAATAAGATGTATTATAGCAAAAAAATTGGAGAAAAATATAAAAGAAGAATTGAATTTCATAGGAATGGAAAAGAGTGTATTCAAAATAAAGGTTGAGCTTCAAGATAAATTTACAAATAAAGGTATGGATTTAGTCCAATTTTATATATCCACAAATCCTGGAGAACCTTTAAAACCTCTTGAAAAGATTGTATCTGGAGGAGAGTTATCTAGGATAATGCTGGCGTTAAAAGCAGAATTTGTGGATAAGGATAGTATACCATCTGTAATATTTGATGAGATAGATACAGGTATAAGCGGAAGAGTAGCCCAGTGTGTAGCAGAAAAAATGTATGAAATATCCAAAAAACGTCAGGTATTGTGTGTTACACATCTACCTCAAATAGCATCTATGTCCGATACTCATTATCTAGTTGAAAAAGAGATTCATGATGATAAAACCTATACTAAAATAAAAAAATTAAATTTGGAAGAAAAAGAATATGAATTGGCAAAAATGGTTGGAAGTTCGAAAGTTACAAAAATTACTCTAGCACATGCTAAAGAACTTATAAAAATTGCTGACTCGAAGAAAAATAAAATTATATGAAAAATCATATAATAATATAGAATTCTATGAAGGAATTGTCTAAATATATAAGTGTATATATTTTATTTCGATTCCTATTGTTTTTTGTAAAAAATTTAGACTAAAAATCAATACATTTACTTAAAATGAAAGTTTATAATAGCATAATAAAATATTTAAAAGGGCAACTTAAACGTAGAAAAAAGTAATACAGACAGGAGGCAATAGAGCATGGAGAAAAATTTGAAAAAAGTGCTGTACTATATTTTTATTCCTATCTTGCTTATTATGCTATTTACATGTTATGAATTAAAAAATATACCGACTACTATATTTTTTAGGGAAAATCAAAATATAAAGCAAAATATTTTTTTAAAGGTAAACAATAGCAGTAAAAAAAGAACTGAAAATGCAAGTATAAATTTATTGGGAGTTGTACCTGTAGGCACTGTAACTATGAAACCAGTTAAAAGCAATATGCTTATTTATCCTGGAGGTCAGCCTATAGGCGTCAAATTAAATACAAAAGGAGTATTAGTTGTAGCACTGTCTGATGTTACTACAAGTAATGGTAAAATAACAAGTCCTGCAGCTAAATCTGGAATAGAAATAGGGGACAATATATTAAAAATAAATGGAGCTGATATTGAAACTTCTGAGCAGACAAGGGAAGAGATAAACAAAAGTGAAGGAAAAAATATTAAAATATTAATATGTCATAAAGGAAAAAATGTAGAAAAGATTATAAGCCCGATAAAAAGTTCTGAAGATAACAAATATAAAATAGGACTATGGATAAGAGATTCTACCGCAGGAGTAGGTACTTTAACATTTTACGACAAGAAAAGTGGAATGTTTGCAGCGTTAGGTCATCCTATAACGGATATTGATACAGGGACAATATTAAGTGTAAACTCTGGAGAGATAGTATCATCTTCTATTGTATCTGTAAAAAAAGGTACCAAAGGAAATCCCGGAGAATTGAAAGGAATATTTATAAATGAAGATTCTGTACTGGGATATATATATAAAAACACTGAATGTGGGATATTTGGTAAGTCGGAGGGAAAATTTGCAGATAATAATTTAAGACCAATGGAGATAGGGCTTAGAAATGAAATAAAAGAGGGACCCGCAAAGATACTTACAACCACAGATAAAGAAGGTGTAAAAGAGTACAATATTGAAATTCAAAAATTACTTGCTCAAGATTCTCCAGGAGCCAAAAGTATGGTTATAAAAGTTGTAGACAAAAAACTACTTGAAAAGACGGGTGGAATAGTTCAAGGAATGAGCGGAAGCCCTATAATTCAAAATGGGAAAATAGTTGGAGCAGTTACGCATGTACTTGTAAACAAACCTGATATAGGCTATGGAATATATATAGAATGGATGCTAAATGATGCAAATTTACTTAATAATCAGACAAAATAATATTATTTTTAAGCATGCTTTAACAAAAAATTAACAAATATGCACAAGATACTACAGAAGTATGATATGCGTTATTCTGTAGTATCTTATAATATAAATACAATTAAAAACTTTTTTTGCAGGCAGGAATTAAAATTCTTTTGTCGAATTAATTTATTGTTAACATATGGGAATTTATTAATAAAAGGGGAGTAGTATATATGGAGGAATCGAAAATAAATGTAGTTATTGCGGATGATAATAAGGAATTTTGTAATATTCTAAATGATTATTTACTAAATCAGAAGGATATTATAGTTACAGGCGTTGCTAATGATGGGTTGGAGGCTCTCAAATTAGTACAGGAAAAAAAGCCTGATTTGGTAGTACTTGATATAATTATGCCTCATCTTGATGGACTTGGAGTATTGGAAAGATTGAACAATATGAAAATTAATCCTATGCCTAGGGTAATTGTATTATCGGCGGTAGGCCAGGATAAAATTACGCAAAGGGCTATAACGTTAGGTGCGGATTATTACGTAGTAAAACCTTTCGATATGGATGTTTTCACGAAGAGAATAAGGCAGATGTTCAATAGTGTGATAACTGACAGTAGTGAAAATAAGAAAACAGTTTCAATGCTTGACAGTATGGAAAGAAGATACTCAAGTAATGGATCTAATAGCCTGGAACAGGAGATAACCGATATAATACATGAGATAGGAGTTCCTGCTCACATCAAAGGATATATATATTTAAGAGAGGCTATAACAATGGTAGTAAATAATATGGAGCTTTTATCTGCAGTTACAAAGGAACTATATCCCTCTATAGCAAAAAAATATAATACGACTGCAAGCAGAGTGGAAAGGGCAATTAGACATGCTATAGAAGTTGCATGGTCAAGAGGTCAGGTGGATACTATAAATAGAATCTTTGGTTACACTGTACACAATGATAAAGGTAAGCCAACCAATTCCGAATTTATTGCTATGGTAGCTGATAAATTGAGATTGAAAAATAAAGTGAGTTAATTATAAAATCCTTTTATTGGTAGATGAAAACTGCTGCTGATAAAAGGATTTTATATATATGCTAAATATGCTAATATATTTAATAATAAACTAAAATATATTAGCATATTATTTAACGGGGAGGAAATACAGAATGAATAAAATAAATATAGAATTGGAGTTGAAAGAGGTAGAGACAATAGAAAATTTAATTAAAAGCAGAGTAAATGAACTCAGAGACAAGATGTCAAATGATCCAGAAAGGGAAGAAGAACTAAAGCTTATAATAAGATATTATAAGCAGATTATAAAAAATATAGATACTCAGATAAAATAAATTGATAAATGGAGGACATTATTTATGAATTTTGTGGAAAAGACCATAGACAAAAAATTGATATACAAAGGCAAAATTATTGAAGTTAATATGTACAATGTCATGCTGCCAAATGGAAAATATGGGAGTAGAGAAATAGTAAATCATCCAGGTGGTGTGGCAATTTTAACATATAAAGATGAAAATACACTTATTTTTGTGGAACAGTTCAGAAAACCCTTTGAAAAGACAATTTTAGAAATACCTGCAGGAAAAATAGAAAGTGGAGAAGAACCAGAAATATGTGGTAAAAGAGAACTTGAAGAAGAGACAGGATACAAAGCGAGGTCTTTCAAGTATCTGGGAAAAATAATTACAAGTCCTGGATTTTGTGATGAAATAATATATATATATGAGGCTAGGAATCTATATAAAGGAAGAAATGATATTGGTGATAAGGATGAATTTATAAACTTAAAGGAAATAAAAGTAGATAGAGTAAAGGAAATGATAAAATCAGGAGAAATAGTTGATGCAAAAACGATAAGTGCGTTTATGTTTATTTAAATTTAATGTAGTCATATAACTCTTTTGTTTGTCATAAATATAGAGAGAGATTAACAAAAGGGGGATGAACTATGCTGGATGGCAAAATATCAAATTTGATAAACAAACATGTCCAAGATAATTTTTGGCTATATGTAATAACACTGTTATGTTTTTTTACAGGTATAGTGCTTGGAATATATAGTGTAAGATATATGGGAGGTTTTGAGAAAAATGATCTTTTGAGCTATTTAGACAGTTTTAAGAATGCTGTGAGTTCGGATGGAATAAATTATAAAGCTATCTTTATAGAAACGATCAAACTCAATATCCCAATGATTGTAATAATATGGTTTCTAGGACTTACTATGATAGGAATACCGGTTATACTCGTAATAGATGTAATTAAAGGTTTCACAGTTGGTTTTGCTTCAAGCTTTATAATAAATGAACTTGGTATGAAAGGTATATGGTTTGTACTCCTCGGAATATTTCCTCAAAATATAATATATATACCCTGCATAATATTTTCTTCTGTATTAGCTATGGAATTTTCTCTTAATATTTTTAAAGATAGATCTGGAAACCAATGGAAAAGTCATGTATTGCTAAAATTAACTTCTTATTCGATAACCTTTGTGTTTATTATGGCTGTAATGTGTATTGGGCTTCTCATGGAAGTATATCTTACTCCTAATATAATGAAGTTGATTGCAGTAAATTATATGATATTATTATGACATTGAAAGGATAGCTTATGAAATTTATAGTTACAATATTCAAGTGTTTTTCGATACTCATTTTATTTGGGATATTCCTTCCGAAATTTTTGGATTATGTGTTATACTATTTTATAATTAAACCGGATGTATATCAAAATAGTATATTTGTATACAGTGTGTTTAATAAAAATATCACTATATTATATAATTTTACTGTTGTGTTTAATGATTTTCTAAAATTCTAGTTGTCTTTCAGAGAGTGGTGACTTTTTTGAATAAGTTTTTACTTGATTATGTTTATGAACTTCAGAGGAAACAAGTATCTAAAAATACATTAGATGCTTATGTAAGGGATATAACTAAATTCTATGATTTTATAAAAGACAGGGAAGAAGATATAAAAACTATAGAAGTTGTATCGATAATGGCATATGTGCAATATCTCCAAAAAGAAGGAAAAGCAGTTTCATCAATAGTCAGGAATATAGTATCACTTAGAAACTTTTACAAGTATCTTGTATTTAAAGGTGTAGTTAATGAGAATCCTGTACTATACTATGATATTCCCAAGGTTAAACATAGTATACCTAAAATACTTACAGTGGAAGAAGTGGATGAACTTCTTTCTGCTCCAGATATAAGTAAAAATAAAGGTATAAGAGACAAGGCAATGCTTGAAACCATGTATGCATCAGGTATGAAAGTTATGGAATTACTAAGTTTAACAATATATGATATCAATTTAAAACTTTCATATATAAAATGTAAAAATACAAAGAGTAAAGAGAGGATAATACCTATAGGCTCTATAGCAGTCGAGTATTTAAAAAAATATTTAAATATAAGACCTGAATTAAATACATATAATCTTGATTTTATATTTTTGAATATGAGAGGAGTTCAAATGAGCAGACAGGGTTTCTGGAAAATAGTAAAATATTATGCAGATAAGGCAGGCATCAATAAAAATATAAATGCTTTTACTCTTAGACATTCCTTTGCAGTACATCTTCTTCAAAACGGTGCGGACATAAGATCTGTCCAGGAACTTCTTGGTCATAAAGAACTATCTGCCACGGAAATATATGAATCTATTATAAAGAAAAATAAGATTGTGGAAGTCTATAAAAAAGCCCACCCTAGAGCATAGGTTGAATAGGAACTTAATGATTAACTACATGTTAGCCATTAAGTCTTTTTTGTTATTATGAATAATTAACAGTTTAAATTGAGAATAATAAGATTAGCTTAATTATTTTAATTTAGTAAAAGCATTTGGAAGGAGAGAATACTTCAATGAAAAATTTATATAAGACTTTTATAAGCAAAATCTTAGCTACTTTTCTTGTGTTTGGGATGTTTATTGCATATAGTTATAATGTGAGAGCCTATGGAAGTCCTATAAACAATGTAGAGAGTACATATGAAGTTAAGGCACATGATAATGGGAACTCTGAAAGTGAAGATGCCGGAGAAGGAGATATAGTTGTAGATGCAAAATCTGCACTGCTTATGGAACCTATATCTGGTAAAGTAATATATGAGAAAAATTCCCATGAAAAACTGGAGCCGGCTTCTGTGACTAAAATAATGACCATGCTTTTGACGATGGAAGCTGTGGATTCAGGAAAGATAAGTTTGAATGATAAGGTTACCGTAGGTGAAAATGCAAAAAAAATGGGAGGAAGTTCGATGCTGTTGGACACAGGAGAGGTTAGAACGGTAGAAGACCTCATAAAGGGAATAGGGATAGCCTCTGGAAATGATGCTGCAGTAGCTATAGCTGAGTATCTGGGAGGGAGTGAGCAATCTTTTGTAAATATGATGAACAAAAGGGCTCAGGAACTTGGAATGAAGGATACCGGTTTTAAAAACTGTACAGGACTTACAGCACCAGGGCATTTAACTTCTGCCTATGATATATCTATAATGTCAAGGGAATTGCTAAAACATCCTAAGATATTGAAATATACCGGTACTTATATGGAGACGATATCTGAAGGAAGAAAGAGTCCTATAGAACTTGTAAACCATAATAAACTTGTAAGATTTTTCAAGGGATGTGATGGACTGAAAACAGGATTTACAGATGCAGCTAAGTACTGTATATCAGCTACTTCAAGTAGAGATAATGTGAGAATGTTGGCGGTAATAATGGGATCACCTACTTATAAGGTTAGAAATAAAGATGCAAGTATGCTTATGAACTATGGATTTTCAAAATATAAATCGGTAAATTTAATTACTAAGGAGAAGCCCGTCAAAAAAATAAATTTAAATAAAAAAGGTACGAGATTTTTTTATGCCGTTGCAGAAAATAATTTAAATGTTGTAATGGAAAAAGATAGTAATGACAAAATAACTTATAATTGTGTGCTGAATAAGAATAAGAGAAAATATAAAAAAGGTGAAAGTATAGGTTATTGTAATGTATATATAAATGAAAAAAATATGGGAAAAGTTGGATTGAGTTGTGATAGAGATGTAAAATTACCTGGTATTATGGAAAATTTAAAAAATAGTCTTTCAGATATTATAAATAAGGGAGTATAATTATATAAATTTTCAATAAATGATCTTATTTATAAAAATGAAATGGTATAATAAAGGCAGAAAATCAATTATAATTTTCTGCTTTTATTTATGGAGAGATAAATATGAATATATTGCATGGATTCAATACAGAGGAATTGCATACTATAAATTTAATAAGAAGAATCTGTAAAGTTAAAAATATAGAAGCATATATAGTAGGTGGTGCAATTAGAGATATATTGATGGGTTATAAAGTGCATGATATAGATATATGTTTGAATGAAGATCCATTGATACTTATAAGAAGCGCAGGTGAAATCGAAAGTTTTGAATATCATAAAAAATTTAAGACTGCGACAGTAAAATTCAAAAATGGTGTTGCAGTAGATTTAATAAGATGCAGATCTGAGATATATCGTAAACCTGGAATACTTCCAGAGATTACACCTTCTGATATAATGCATGATCTTTATAGGAGAGATTTTACAATAAACTCATTAGCATATAGTTTGAGCTCGAATGAGTTAATTGATACATATGACGGGATTTATGATATACAGAAAAAATTAATTAGAAAGATACATTGTAATAGCTATGAAGAAGATCCTACAAGAATATTTAGGGCTGTGAAATATGCCTCAAGATATGGATTTGAAATTAAAGACAGTTTGGAGATTAATCAATGTATAGATAATAAGGTGTTAAATACTGTAAGTAATGATAGGATTATAAGAGAGATATATTCTATAATTAATGAGAAGAAGTGGAAAGAGGCACTTCAAATGTTTAAAGAATTGAATATATTTCAATTGAATTCTGATTGTATTGGAAAAATTAATCCTATAATTGGTTATAAAAATAAAAATATGAGGATTTTAAATTTATTCTATTCACTAAAAAATAAAAGGGATAAGAAGTATTTTATAGAAAACTCTATATTGGATCCTGATATAAAGAAATGTATGTGTTGCTTTATAGACAATAATGGCAAAATTCAAGAATATTTGAAATATACACTTAATAATTTTGATATATTTTTGCTTTTAAAGAATATGAATTTGTATAGTTTAGCTTATTTGTCCTGGGATTATAAGATTGTATACAAAATATATAATTATATTGAACATTTGAAGAAATGCAGTTTAAATATAAATGGAGAGGATATAAAGTTGAGAGGTGTACATGATGGAAGGTATATTGGAAAAGTATTGAAATATATGTTGAAGATAAAACTTAATACAGGTATAGAGAAAGCTTTAGATACAGAGGAGATTGAAGATGTCTTTAAATATAAAGATAGAAAATTTTGAGGGACCTTTTGATCTACTTCTCCATCTTATTAAAAAAAACAAAATGGATATATATGATGTTAAAATTCATGAAATAACAAACCAGTATGTGGAATATATACATAATATAGAAGAAATGGATCTTGAACTTACTTCTGAATTTGTTGTTATGGCTTCAACACTTTTAGAAATAAAATCCAGAATGCTGCTTCCAAAATATGTTTTGATAGGTGAAGATGATAAAGAAGAAGAAAATCCCGAAAAGGAACTCATGAAAAAGCTTATAGAATATAGTAAATTTAAAAAGGCAGCCAAGTTTTTGGAAGATCGCAAATGTAAGGTTGGAAGAAATTTCAGCAAGAAACCGGAAATAATAGTTAAAAAGAAGGATATTCTTAAACCTGAAAATTTTATGAAAGATTTGACTATACTTAAATTGTATAATATTTATTACAAACTTATGAGTATATATATGGAAAAATCTAATATGGAAAATAGGATTGAAAGAAAGATATCTGCTGATAAATTCAAGGTGGAAGATAAAATAAACTACATTAAGGTTAATACGAAAATTGGACAAGTATTCGAATTTTCAAATATACTCAATGAGTGTAAATTCAAAATTGAAAAAATAGTTACATTTATGGCCCTTTTGGAACTTATGAAATTGGGGATAATATCTGCAGCACAAAATGGTAATTTTAAGGAAATATACATAGAGAGGATAGTTGAAATTGAAGGATAATGAAAAATATTTTTCTGTAATAGAAGCACTTCTTTTTGTATCTGGTGAATCTTTGAAAATAAGTCAGATTGCAAAGATAATAGAGTGCAGTATAAATTTTACAGAAGATATAATGAAAGAGATGTCTTCATTATACAATAATTCAGACAGAGGAATAAAACTCATAAATTCGGGAGATGAATATAGCCTAGTTACAAAAGCTGAAAACAGCGAATATATTGAAAAACTGCTTGGGATAAATTCCAGACAATCATTATCACAAGCAGCTCTTGAAACATTATCTATAATTGCCTATAAGCAGCCTATAACTAGAATAGATATAGATGAAATAAGAGGTGTAAAAAGTGATAGGGCTATTTATAAGTTGCTTGAAAAGGGGCTAATAAAAGAAAATGGACGTCTAAATGTTCCGGGGAGACCAATACTTTATAGTACAACTGAAGATTTCCTAAAATATTTTGGCCTTGAAAGTATAGAAATTCTTCCGAATTTAGATGAACTTGTGAAAGAATAATAAGTGAATATTGCAGTTTGCGAATTTATATTTATAAATAGTGAACTGATAATTTGTAATTTATAAGAAAAGAGGAGGAAGGTTTATGGATAAGAACAAAACATGGGTGAATGAGCAGAGGATTAGAAGGACAATGGAAAACCTTGAAAAAAACAACATGGATGCATATTTAGTAGATAATGAAAAAGGTTTGCTGGAAAAATTGAAATTATTGATAAAAGAAGGAAATACTGTATCTGTAGGAGGCTCAATGACACTTTTTGAAACTGGTGTTATAGGCTTTTTACGGAATGGCAAGTATAATTTTATTGATAGATATAAAAATGGACTCAAGCCCGAAGAAATAAAGGATATATTCAGGAGAAGTTTTTTTTGTGATGATTATATAACAAGCAGCAATGCTGTAACCGAAAACGGTGAATTATATAATGTAGATGGGAATGGCAATAGGGTAGCAGCTATGATATATGGACCGGAGCAAGTTATAGTTATAATTGGAGTAAACAAAATTGTAAAAAATTTAGAGGAAGCTATAGAAAGAGTTAAATATAATGCAGCTCCTGCAAACACGAAGAGACTAAATTTGGATACGCCCTGTACTAAAGTTGGATATTGCATAGACTGTAAGGCTGAGGGTAGGATTTGCAATGATTATGTTTTAATAAAAAGACAAAATGTAAAAGGAAGAATAAAGGTTATTATCTTAAATAAAGACTTTGGATATTAGATAGATATAATTAAGGTTGACATAATCATGCCAACCTTAATTATATGTTACGATTAAATTCTTAGATAACTGTTTCCATCTAGAGGAATAAGTACCTGCATACTTGGTGATTGAGTTGAACTTCCTACTGCATATATGCTGTAAAATCTGTTTGGAGTCAATCTTATATTTGGCACATTTAATAGCATTTTATTGCTGGCGGCATCAGTTATATAAATTTTATACACACCTGGGTCCAATGGTTCATAGACTGACATGCCCTTGAAAGGTATATCTCTGAATAGTGTTCTTCCATTTTGAAGTGATACATTCAAATTTGGTGAATCTTCGGACAAATTTATAAATTTAACTAATGCTTTGTTCGGAATTTTAGGTATTATAACGTCTTCTATAGGAAGTATATTGACGTTTGGATAATTGCCTATAATTGCTGTGGTCAATATTTTCTCCGGAGGTATGAATAATGTCCTATTAAAAATAGGATTGATAGTAGTACCCACAGGAAATATTGTAATATTATAGCTGCCTGCGGGAAAAGGCATATAATCCGAAAATGACTTAAAGCTTAGATTTCTAAAAAATAGCCTATTGTTTAAATAAACGTCTACAGCAGGAGAATTTATACTTGAATTTAGAATTCTCATATGGGATATTGGATTGACTGCTCTATAAAAGTTACTGTAAAATGGATAGGGATAAATAAACATCACATTCCGCCTTTACTACATTTATTTACAGTATAATATATGTTTATTATTTTAACTATGATACAATATTATATAATATCAGTATATGATACTCATTTGAATATATAATTTCCAAGATTGTAGAGATTTAAAGATATCGGTATTTTGCTTGTGGATATGTAATCCTCAGAATATATTCCATCCCATGGATATACGGATATATATTTTTCATTATATATATTAATAAGCAATTTTTCGTTTTTGAAGCTTATAATTATTTTATAAGCTGGTTTGCCAGGTAAATTTTTGGGAACTGTTATAAAGTTCTTTTCATCTAGGGATGTAAACATTTCTGTTATATCCTTGATATCATTAGTATCCAATTGCTTTTCTTTATGGAAGTTAGTTTCTATCATAATGCATTTTGGATTTTTTTCCTGGGATAAATTTTTTAACAGCATATTAGTATAGTAAAAATTATTTGGCTTTTTTGATCTGAAATTTAACATGTCTAGATTATTACAGCCAGTGAATAAAATAACTATTAAAAATATCATGAGAAAGTAGTATAATAAATTTTTCATTTTATCACCTTATATATAAATTACTATAGATTAAACATATGTTTTTATAATATGGTTTATTACTGAATTCAGATGTTAAAAATTTCATAGGAGGTTTTTTTGTGGGATATAAACTTATAGCTGTGGATATGGATGGAACACTTTTGAATGATAAAAAAATTATATCTTATTACAATGGCATTAGAATAAGGAAAGCATTAGAAGTTGGTGTGAAATTTGTATTGTGTTCCGGTAGAATGCCAGGAGGCATTAAAATTTATGCTGAAGCTATAGTAAAACATGAACCTATAATATGCTGCAATGGGGCTGTAATTTTAGATGACAGTGGAAGTATTATGTACTCAAGCCCTATAAGTAAGAATAGTATTCTTGAAATTATAGATGTACTTAGAGAAGAAAAGGATACATATTATCATTTTTATGATGAAGATACTATTTATACTGAACAATTCGGAAGTTATATGAATCAGTTTTATAAATTTAATAGAAAATTAGATAGAAAGTTTAGATCAGAAATAAGGATTATAGCTGATGCAAAAAAATTTATAAAGGAATCGGATAAACGAGTTAATAAGTTGGTTGTTGTTGATAATGATAATAATTATTTGACAAGACTTCGAAAAAAGATGGAAATGATACCAGGCTTAGAGATTACTAGATCAAATGTAAACAATATTGAGATAACTAATAAGGGGATATCAAAAGGGTATGGAGTAGCGCTTTTATCTGGATATTATAATATACCATTGGAGGAGTGTATATCTATTGGCAATGATGAAAATGATATAAGTATGATTAGAATTTCTGGAGTTGGTGTTGCAGTAGCTAATGCTTCGGAGACTGTAAAAGATTATGCTGATTATATAACCCTGAATGATAATAACCATGGAGCTATAGGTGAAGTTATAGATAAATTTATATTAAATTAACAAAATTAGGAAGTGTATATTTTGGAAGAAAAATTAATTACAAAAAAAGATATTCAAGTGAGACTCAGAAAAGTAGAAGGGCAAATAAAAGGAATCGAAAAGATGATCGAATGTGACAGCTGTTGCAAAGATGTGCTTATACAGGTTGCTGCAGTCAGGGCAGCTATAAATAAGGTAGGCGGGTTGATTATACAAAATTATGCCAAGACCTGTCTTTTGTCTGAATACGATAAAAAATCTGAAGAGAAAAAAATAGAAGAGCTTGTTTCAACTCTAACTATGTTTCTAAAATAAATCAGATATGTTATTTTGTATGGGTGGACTTTAATATTTAAGTTAAAGTCCACCTATCTATTTGGAGTCATGCATATGGGATTTATTTTTTAACAATTTAAAATTTTCAAGATGTACTTTCCTCCTAAATAGTATGTAAGCTTTAGATATGGAAGATACAGAAAATACACCTACGGCTATTGTACCTGCTATGGTGAGAGTTCGTATTCCTGTTTCAAGAGATTTGTCTATGTTTCCCTGTACCGTTTCAAACATTGTATTGTACATTCCTCCTCCAGGAACGAGAGGTATTATGGCACCTATTACAAAAGTAGTAACTGGTGTTTTGAGTATGCGGGCCATTATTTCAGAATATATGGCTCCGATTAATGCAGCAACAAAATATGCAAGTATATTGGATAAGTTGAGATGAAAATGTATAAATAAATATATGAACCAGCTTATTCCTCCCCCTATGGAAGAAAAGATTAAATTTTTACCTCTGGTATTTGATAATACTGCAAAGCATAATGTGGCGATTAAAGCATATATGGAATTGATTATCATAAATTAATCCCCCCGGTAATAATCCACAACCTCATGACAATTCCTGTACCAACTGCAATAGCAACAGCTACCAAAAGTGATTCTATTGCACCAAGAATTCCTGATAATAGGTCACCTGCTATGGTATCTCTTATTGCGTTTGTTATAGAAATTCCAGGTACAAGTACCATAATAGAACCTATTATTATAGTATCAGTATGTGTTGATAAATGCAGTCCAGTAGCAGCAAGTGCTATAAATGCCGCTGAAGCACCGCATAGTGCATTTATAAAGAATTCGTTAGACTGAAAATAATTTAATGCTGTGGATATCAATTTTATTGAGCAACCTATTATGAAAGAAATGATAAAGTCTCTTATGTTTCCACCGAATACCAAGCAAAAAAAGGCAGAAGCTCCTCCTGAAAAAAGAGTATTAACTCTGGTACTGTGGGATCTTAATTTATCTATTTTTCTAAGTTTATTTTCAATGTCATTAATTGTATATCCTTTATCTTTTATATGTCTTGATATGTCATTTACCTGACATACTTTTTCTAGATTTTGATTTCCTCTTTTTACCCTTTTTATGAGAGATACAGTTTGACCGTAATCATCCTCAGCAGATATTATTAATACACTTATAGTTGCAAAAGTATCTACTTTCATAACACCACAGGAATTGCATATCCTTGTTATGGTTTCCTCAACTCTATATATTTCAGCACCACTTTCCAAAAGTATTTTTCCAGCAAAAGCTGCCACATTTATTGTATGATTGATATCCATACTAAATCCCCTCTTAAATTAGAGTTTATAAATTCACAATCATTATAATATATGTTAAATATATTTGCTATAATAAATATAAATTTTTTATTCACTATATGAATTGCTTATAGCAGTTATAAGCTGTATAATAAATAGCAATAATGGATATTGATAAGGAGGAATAATGTATGGATTTTAGCAATCTTGAAAAAACTGATAAAGACATATACAGCATGATAGACAGGGAGAGACTCAGACAGGAAGATGGAATAGAGCTTATAGCTTCTGAAAATTTTACAAGCCAATCAGTGATGGAGGCTATGGGATCATTTCTTACTAATAAATATGCAGAAGGATATCCTGGAAAGAGGTATTATGGTGGATGTTATGTTGTAGATAAAGTAGAGGATTTAGCAAGAGATAGAATGAAAAAATTGTTTGGGGCAGAACATGTAAATGTACAACCTCACTCCGGATCACAGGCTAATATGGCAGTATACATGTCAGTATTGAAACTTGGCGATACCGTTATGGGAATGAATCTAAATCATGGTGGACATCTAACACACGGAAGTAAAGTAAGTTTTTCAGGAAAGCTGTATAATTTTGTATCATATGGTGTAAGTGAGACAACTGAAACAATTGACTATAATGAAATGAGGAAGATTGCACTTGAGTATAGACCCAAAATGATAGTGTCGGGAGCAAGTGCTTATCCAAGAGAAATTGATTTTAAGAAGATAAGAGAAATTTGTGATGAAGTAGGAGCGTATATGATGGTGGATATGGCTCATATTGCAGGATTAGTTGCAGTAGGAGAACATATGTCACCAGTGCCATATGCAGATTTTGTAACTACTACCACACATAAGACACTTAGAGGACCAAGGGGAGGAGCTATAATCTGTAAGGAGCAATATGCTAAGGCTCTTGATAAAACTATATTTCCCGGGGTACAAGGGGGACCTCTAATGCATGTAATTGCAGCAAAAGCAGTATGCTTTGGAGAGGCTCTTACTGATGATTATAAAAAGTACATAAAGCAGGTAGTAAAAAATGCAAAAGTTCTGGCAGAAGAACTTAAAAATTATGGGTTTAGACTTGTAAGTGGTGGAACAGACAATCATTTGATACTTATTGATTTAACAAATAAAAATATCACGGGGAAAGAAGCGGAAAAACTTCTTGAAAATGCAGGTATTACAGTAAATAAAAATGCTATACCTTTTGATAAACTTGGACCAAATGTTACTAGTGGTATAAGAATAGGAACACCAGCTGTAACTACAAGGGGATTTAAAGAGGAAGAGATGAAGAAAATTGCATATTTTATAAACTATGTAGTTGAAAATAGAGACAAAGATTTATCAAATTTGAAGTCAGAAGTAAAGAAACTTTGTGATAAATTCCCTATCTATAAATAGTATGGATAAAGGATCACCAATAGTCTACTAATAGATTATTGGTGATTAATTTATTCTTTGTATTCTAGTATATCTGCCGGCTGACATTTGAGTTCACGACAAATTGCATCAAGAGTTGAGAATCGTATTGCCTTTGCCTTGTTGTTTTTCAATATGGATAGATTTGCATTTGTAATACCAACTTTTTTTGAAAGTTCTGAGAGGGATATTTTATTTTTTGCCATGATTACATTTAAGTTAACTATAATAGACATTTTATATATTACCTAGATAGTAAGATCATTTTCATCTTTTATATTTATTGCTTTTCTCAGCACTTCGGAAATAACGAGAAAAGTACACCCTGCCATTATAAATACGAAAATATCCAATTTAAGTGAACCGTCCTTGTTGAATGCATATATTACATGGAAATTTTTATTGACTATATCCCCTACCATATATATAGTGCCGAGTATAAAGGTATATACTCCAATTCTTGAGAAACTTTTTACATTACATGAGTTAAAAATTTTAGTTTCTGTAATTTTTCCCATTATATTCTTGAGTTCATATATAATGAGCAGACTTAATAGGCATTCGGACTCCGCAAAAATTATACATTTGATCGTACTTTTATCAGAGACGAATTCCTTAAAAAGATCTGGAATAAATATCATTCCCAATATTCCAGCTATAAAAAATACATTGAGTATTACATATAGAAATTCTGCAATTCCATAATGGTTCTTGTTGGACATATTAGTAACTTCCTTTCAATATAGATTATGTATTTATATATATTATAAATAAGATATTATTGAATTTCAATATATATTTATTGCTTTTCAATAATAAGATAAAATTCAATTGAATAAATATATAGCACATATCATATAGATTTATAAACTATGAATTTATATGATGGGGTGATTTTATGATAAAAAAGGGAAGCATGGTTGAAGTGGAGCACTGCAAATATATAGGAAGTGATATAAGGGTATTGTTCAGAGGAATTTGCATAGAGGATTGCAATATAGGAGAACATGTTGATATAAGAACTTTATCAGGTCAAATGGTCAAGGGAGTTGTATACAGGGATATGTATTTTTGTGGCAATGTTCATCATTTGGATAGAAAAGCAAAGGAAATCATCATGATTAAAAGTTTTTAAGCTTATTTTGCAGTAGTTATTCCCCTAAAGGAGTATGTATGATATAATATACACGAATTATTTCTATTAAAAAATGAAAAATGTTCGAAAATACAGTTAGGGGAGAGAACAGTATGAATATTAGAAGATTGTTTGTAGAAAAAAAGACGGAATTTAACATAGAGGCACGGGCACTTTTGAAAGATATAAAAGAAAGCCTTGGCATTAACGACGTGAAAAATATTAGGTTAATAAACAGATACGATATTAAGGATATGGGAAAAGATGAATATGAAAAATTAAAATATACCGTATTCGCAGAAAAAACGGTAGATTTTGTTTATGACGAAGATATACCAGATGTAGGTAAAAACAGAATTTTTGCAGTTCAGTATCTTCCCGGCCAATATGATCAGAGAGCTGATTCAGCTTCACAATGTATTCAGATATTAACTCAAAAAGAAAGAATTGATATAGTATCTTCCAAAGTATATGTAATTGAGGGAAATATAACAGAGGAAGAATTTAATAATATAAAAAATTACTGTATAAATCCAGTGGATTCCAGAGAGGCCTCCCTTGAAAAGCTCACTGTAATGGATGAAAAAGTGCATGTACCGCAGAATGTGGAGATTTTAGATGGATTTATAGAAAAAACAGAGAAAGAGCTCAGCAAATTTTTAGAGGAGAAAGGACTTGCTATGAGTCTTGAAGATCTTGAATTTTGCAGGGATTACTTTAAAAGTGAGGAAAAGAGAAATCCTACTATAACTGAAATAAAAGTCATAGATACATATTGGTCGGATCACTGTAGGCATACTACTTTCATGACTGAATTAAAAAATGTAAAAATAGAGGAAGGAAAGTTTTCCGTTCCTATTAAAAACTCCTATGATAATTATCTGAAATTTAGAAGTGAACTTAATAGGGAAGGTAAGCCTGTATGCCTCATGGATATTGCAACTATTGCCATGAGAAAATTAAAAGCTGAAGGAAAACTTGAGGATCTTGATGAGTCTGAAGAAATAAATGCCTGCAGTATAGTAGTGGATGTTGATGTAGACGATAGTATGGAAAAATGGCTTGTTATGTTTAAAAATGAAACTCATAACCATCCAACGGAGATAGAACCATTTGGAGGTGCGGCAACATGTATCGGCGGTGCAATAAGAGATCCTTTGTCTGGAAGATCATATGTGTACCAGGCCATGAGAGTTACAGGAAGTGGAGATCCTACAGTGGATTTGAAGTCGACTCTTGAAGGAAAACTTCCACAAAAAAAGATAACTACAGGTGCAGCTCAGGGTTACAGTTCATATGGAAATCAGATAGGTCTTGCAACTGGACTTGTAAATGAGATATATGATCCAGGATATATTGCGAAGAGGATGGAAATAGGTGCTGTAGTAGGTGCTGCACCAGCTGAAAATGTAGTTAGAAAGAGACCGGAAGCATCAGATATTGTCATACTTCTTGGCGGTAGAACTGGAAGAGATGGCTGTGGTGGAGCTACGGGATCTTCTAAAAAACATACTGAAAAGTCAATATTGACGTCAGGAGCTGAAGTACAGAAAGGAAATCCAGTTACGGAAAGAAAGCTTCAGAGACTGTTTAGAAAACATGAGGTAAGCAGACTTATAAAGAGATGCAATGATTTTGGAGCCGGAGGTGTATCTGTTGCAATAGGGGAATTGGCAGAAGGTCTTGATATAAATCTTGATCTCGTACCTAAGAAATATGAGGGATTGGATGGAACCGAGCTTGCAATATCCGAATCACAGGAGCGTATGGCAGTTGTAGTTTCAAAGGATGACAAGGATAGGTTTATAAAGTATGCAGAGGAAGAGAATCTGGAGGCAACTGCAGTGGCAGTAGTTACAGATACCGGCAGAATGAGGCTTTACTGGAGAGAAAAGCTTATTGTGGATCTAAGCAGAAAATTTATAGATACCAACGGAGTCAGGGCGGAAGCAGACGTACTTGTAAAATTGCCGGATGAATCTTCATCGTATTTTGATAAAAGCAAGTACAGTAGAAAAGATGAACCTTTGAAGAAAAGGTGGCTCGATATGCTTGGACAATTGAATGTATGCAGCCAGAAAGGGCTTGTTGAGAGATTTGACAGTACTATAGGGGCCAACACGGTTCTTATGCCTTTTGGTGGTAAATATCAATTTACAAGGATAGACGCCATGGCTGCAAAGCTCCCTGTTCTTTCTGGAAATACAGATACGGCTACTATTATGAGTTATGGATATAATCCGGATATAGCAAAGTGGAGTCCCTTTCATGGTGCTGTATATGCAGTGTGCGAATCAGTGGCAAAAGTTGTAGCGGCAGGAGGAAAGGCTCCTGATATAAGACTTACTTTTCAGGAGTATTTTGGAAGTCCTCAAAAAGAGCCCGAGAGATGGGGAAAACCATTTTCCGCACTGCTTGGTGCACTTTATGCCCAGAAAAAATTCAATATAGCTGCAATAGGAGGAAAGGACAGTATGTCGGGAACTTTCAAGGATATGGATGTTCCACCAACTCTAGTATCTTTTGCCATAACTACTGAAAACGCAGATGTTATAATATCGCCTGAATTCAAACAGACAGGAAGCAGCATAGTGATTGTACCGACAGCTATAGATAAATATGGAATGCCGGATTTTGAGATGATGAACAAGAACTATGAAATTATACATTCACTTATTGAACAGGGAAGTATAATATCCGCAGAGACAGTTAAGGATATGGGAATAGCACGTACTGTCAGCAATATGAGCTTTGGAAACAAGATAGGAATTAAACTTTCGGATGATTTGGATATGGAAGAATTGTTTTTCCCTTACTATGGTTCAATAATAGCAGAAATTGATAAAGATGCAGATATAGAAGATGTGCTGAGGAATATTGATTATAAATTGATTGGAGTTACACATGCTGATGAAGCTATAGAATTTAAAGATGAGAGCATTGCCATAGATGACATGATAGAAGTATGGAGTGAACCTCTAGAAAAAGTATTTCCTATGAGAACAGAGAAAGATAATGGCAAAATAGATGTGGTAAATTTTGAAAAGAAAACTACTATATCTCCAGTTGTCAAAATTGTAAAGCCAAGAGTTTTCATACCTGTATTTCCTGGGACCAATTGTGAATATGATTCTGAAAGAGCATTTATAAGTGCAGGAGCTGAGGTTGATACCCTGGTTCTTAGGAATTTGAATGTAAGACAGATAGAGGAGTCCATAGATGAAATAGTGGACAGAATAAAAAATTCACAGATAATTATGTTTCCTGGGGGATTCAGTGCAGGTGATGAACCGGATGGCTCGGGAAAATTTATAGCTGATGTATTTAGAAATTCAAAAATAAAATTTGCTGTTGATGATCTTTTGAATAGAAGAGACGGACTTATGCTCGGAATATGCAATGGCTTTCAGGCACTTATAAAGCTTGGCTTGGTACCATTTGGAGATATAAGGGATATAAAAAGTGATTATCCTACTCTTACCTATAATAAGATAGGGCGCCATATTTCACGAATAGTTAATACAAGGATAGCATCAAATCTATCTCCATGGCTTAAAAATGTAAATGTAGGAGATATCCATTCGATTGCAATATCTCATGGGGAAGGAAGATTTATTGCTTCAGAAAATATGATCAGAATACTTATAGATAATGGACAGATAGCAACGCAGTATGTTGATTTTCAAGGGAATCCTAGTTATAGAGATGAATTTAATCCAAATGGGTCTTTCTATGCTGTTGAAGGAATAACCAGTCCGGATGGAAGAATACTTGGAAAAATGGGACACTCGGAAAGAATAGGTAAAAATGTAATAAAAAACATTCCTGGAGATAAAGATCAGAAGATATTCGAAGCTGGTGTAGGTTATTTTAGACTTTAATTTATAGTATTAATCTTATATTGATGGTATACTAAATATATGTTATAGTATTATACTAATTCATAAAATGAATGCTGATAAGGGGAGATTGCTTGTGGTAGAACCTATAATTATGACAGATGCTAGCTGTGATATGCCAGAAAGTTATATATTAAACAATAATATTCCCTTTTTAGGTCTTGTATGCCATTTTAATGGTAATGAATATGAAGATGATTTTGGACATTCTTTAAGCTATGAAGAATTCTATACCGGACTTAAAGGTGGAGAGATGCCATATACAACTCAAATAAATGAATACAGATTTCTGGAAAAATTTAAGCAGCTTTTAAAAGAGCACAGACCTATAATATACATAGGTATGTCATCAGGTATAAGTGGAACTTTCAACAGTTCAAAGCTTGCGATGGAAGAGATCATTAGGGAGCATAAAAATGCAGATATAACTGTAATAGACAGTAAGGGAGCTTCTATAGGGCTTGGACTTTTGGTTCATCATGCAGTTGAAATGGCAAAAGAAGGGCACGATAAAAAAGGAATAGTTAACTGGATAGAAGAAAACAAGAATAAGATGAATTATTGGTTCGTGGTGGAAGATTTAAAGCATCTGAAAAAGGGAGGAAGAATATCTTCATCTAAAGCTGCAATTGGAACACTTCTGGATATGAAGCCTATAATAGTAATACACAAGGATGGTACTCTTAAAAATGTAGCTACTGTGAGGGGCAAGAAAAAGGCATTTAAATATCTTATAGATAGGTTTAGAGAAATGTCAGATTTTAAGGAAAATAAACTTATAGGAATATCCCATGGATACTGCCCTAAAGATGCCGAAATTTTAAAAAATATGGTTAAAGAAGAATTTCCTAATAATAGATTTGTTGTAAATCCATTAGGGCTTGGAATGGGTACACATTGTGGAAATGGTATGGTGTCACTGTGCTTCCTGGGGAAAACTAGAGATTATGAGTTGTAGAATGAAAAGAGTAGAGCTTTAAATTTGACTTTACTCTTTTTGATTCTATTGTTGTGTGCATTTTGAATTGATTATTGTATAATATAGTTAGTTTATTAAATGCATATATGGAATTTAGTGTATGAATTCATACACTATTAAGTAGATTAATCATATGTTATGATAAAGGAGGATTGTAGATGTCAAGATTTACGTTGCCAAGAGATATTTATTTTGGAAAAAATGCTTTAGAGGAACTTAAAAATTTAGAAGGTCACAAAGCAGTAATAGTTATAGGTGGAGGCTCTATGAAAAGATTCGGATTTTTGGATAGAGTTGAAGAATATTTGAAAGAAGCAGGTATCGAAATAAAGTTAATAGAAGGTATTGAACCAGATCCATCTGTTGAAACCGTTATGAAAGGCGCTAAAGTTATGAGAGAGTTTGAACCTGACTGGATAGTTGCCATAGGTGGTGGGTCGCCGATTGATGCGGCAAAGGCAATGTGGATATTCTATGAATACCCGGATTTTACTTTTGAAAAGGCAGTGATTCCATTTGGAATTCCAAAATTGAGACAGAAAGCAAGATTTTTGGCCATACCTTCTACAAGTGGAACTGCCAGTGAAGTAACTGCCTTTTCTGTAATAACAGATTATAAATCAAAGATCAAGTATCCCCTTGCCGATTTTAATTTAACTCCAGATGTAGCAATAATAGACCCTGCCCTTGCACAAACTATGCCTAAAAAGCTTACAGCACATACCGGAATGGATGCACTTACACATGCAATAGAAGCATACGTTGCAGGATTACATTCTGATTTCTCAGACCCACTTGCCATTCATGCAATAGTCATGATCAATAAATATTTACTTAAGTCCTATGAAGGAGACAAAGAGGCCAGAGGCCATATGCATATAGCACAATGTCTGGCAGGAATGGCATTTTCAAATGCACTTCTTGGAATAACGCACAGTATGGCACATAAGACAGGAGCAGTATTTCATATACCTCATGGATGTGCAAATGCTATATTCCTTCCTTATGTTATAGATTTTAATAAAAAAGCATGTGAAGAAAGATATGCAAGTATAGCTAAGGTACTTAAACTTTCGGGAAATACCAATAATGAGCTGATAGATTCCTTAACTGAACTGATTAGAAAAATGAATAAAAAAATGGATATTCCTTCTACTATCAAAGATTATGGAATAAGCGAAAATGATTTTAATGAAAATCTTGATTATATATCCCATAATGCCATTAAAGATGCTTGTACTGGGTCCAATCCAAGGGAAATAACAGAAGCTGAAATGAAAAAATTATTTCAATATATTTATAATGGAAAAAAAGTTGATTTCTAATTTTAAAGTATATTTTAAAGTATAATATAAGGAACAGCATATGAATCTTGTTTTACTGGATCAAATGCTGTTTTTTATATGCCAATTTATTCTATATTAATTGTGATTTCAGATATATTGCCTAATTTAATATAATATTATATAATATTTAATAAATAATTCAAATTTAACTGGATGGTATTGTTTATGATGTGGAAACCAATTATAATTCAAATGATAATTTTTGTTATAACTTTGTTGTTAAGCAGGGTGATTATAGAATTAATTCAAAGGTATTTATTAGAGGAAAATTATAAATTAACAAAAAGATTTTCTCATGCTATAATATGCCTTATTGTAGTTATAGCAGGAATAATTTCAGGAAGAGAAATTTTGTATGTTCTTTTATAATATATAAAAATTATAGTGTTTTTGAAGCTGAAACCGAAACGAAAGTTAGATTAATGAGTAAGGGAGAAATAAATATGTCAAAGATTATGTCGATGTTTGAGAAGCTGAACTTAGTTGAAAAGTCTGCTAAAGAGACAACTGATGATTCAAATATAGAGAAAATTGATATTAAGAATGATAGTAATAGTAATAAAATAGAAAGTAAACCTGATAATGTTGGAAATAAAGAAGTTGAGTCTCAATATTCTGAAAGTAATAATATATACAATAAAGCTCCAGATAATAAAATTATAGATGAAATTGGTCATAAACGAAAAGACAATTTAACTATTGATGAGATATATTCGTCATATGGAATTGAAAACAGTGCTATTGATACAATTTTCATGCTTGGGAATTTTATAAATGCACTCCCTGAAAGTCTGCCGCATAAGGTTAAAAGAGAATCTATAATTACTATCATTGATTCTTCAGAAATAGACTTGGACAAGCTTATTTCTGACGGTAAGAAAAGATTAAATATTTTGAAGAAGTTTTCAAAAGAACACTATGATTCAGTTAAGGACGTAATACAAAATTATAAGGATGAAATAGAGAAACTAACCAAATTGGTGGATGATTATAGAGAACAGATACAAATAAATGAAAATTTGTTGAATGAACAAGATAATATGATAGACTATGAAACAAAGAGGATAAACAATATTATTAGCTTTTTTGGCAATGATGATTAAACGATGAGTAAATACAAGAGGAAATTTATGTTTGAAAGAAATTATCGAATGACTTTTACTGCAAAATTTTTGATTTTACAGGTAATACTTTTTTCCGTTAGTACCATGTGTGGAGTGATGTGGAAAGCGTATACCAATAATAGAAAATGGGATAATCTAGTATATTATGGTGTAAAGGTAAATGAGCTATATTTTAAAAGTAGAAGTATAAACGAAGATAAAGAGATGATTAAGGTTCAATATATAGAGCCATTGATGAAAGAAAAAATAAGTATACAGGCAAATGGTAGGATTTACACTTTAGAAAATTCCAAATTGATCAAGGACTACTATATTGAAAATAAATTTGATAGCAAAGTTGGCGCTGAAAAAAGGAAATTGACGTTGAGTGAAAGAGATAAAATCTTGAAAAAGAGATTTTCAAAATTATATAATGTAGTTTTTATCTATGATCAAAATTACATAAAAAGTCTAATAGGTAATATAAGGAGCAATGTGGATAAAAAACCTATTAATGCCGGTATTAAAAATATGCATAATGGGAAAATAGGCATCAATCCTGATATTAAGGGCTATAAACTACAGGAAGACAAGCTTGAAGATGAAATAAAGAGAAAAATCAACAGTAAAGATATTCATAATATAAAGATAATTGCACCTGTTGTAGAATATAGAGCCTATGTTGACAAGAATAAACTTTCTTCAATTAATGCAAATATAGCACATTTCAGTACGGATTTTAGTTCATCATCTTATGAAAGGGCTCATAATATAGAGCTTTCTTCAAGACTAATAAATGATAAGCTCATTATGCCAGGGGAGGTTTTCAGCTTTAATTATTGTGTTGGGGAGAGGACACAGGAAAGAGGCTTTATGGAGGCACCAGTTATAGTGGGTGACAAGATTGATTCCGGTATAGGAGGTGGAATTTGTCAGGTATCAAGTACTTTGTATAATGCTGTATTGAGGGCTGGACTTGTGCCTGTTGAAAGATCACACCATACTATACCTCCTTCATATGTAGATATAGGTTTGGATGCCACAGTTGATTGGAATAATATAGATTTTAAATTTAGAAATACTTTGAATTATCCCATTTATATAGAATCACATACCGAAAATAGAAACATACATATAAATATCTACTCGAATTCAAGTTTATTGAAGAGAAAATATATTGTTTCAGATAATGTTTATGAAGAAATACCATCAGTTACCAAGGTTGTAAATGCTTTTAATATGCCAAAAGGAAAATCTGTTGTTATTCAGCAGGGACGTAATGGATACAGATCAAAAATTATAAGAAATGTGTATGAAAATGAAAAATTAGTTGCATCTGAAATTATTTCAGATGATTTATATATGGCAGTTCCGGGCATAACTAAAATAGGAACATTAATATCCAAATAAATTTGTTGTTTTTTATACCTGACCGGGTAGAATTTGTTCAATTTGGTCAGGTATTTTTAAATGAAAAACTATTGAATTTTGTTTAAATATTTGATATAGTAACGCTATAGTGATTTATCACTTTACCACGATAAACTAAAATTAGGAGGACATAGATGGAAAACTGGAATAGATATATACCGGAAGGGGCTAAAGATCTTATTTTTGAGGAGTGCAGCAAAAAAGTTGAGATACAAAATATACTTAGGCAAACTTATATTGATGCTGGTTTCCTGGAAATTTCATCACCACTTTTAGAATTTTATGATGTTTTCAATTATGATAAAACAATATTTAAACAAGAAGACATGTACAAATTGTTTGATAAACAGGGAAGAATGATGGTGTTGAGGCCTGATATGACTACGCCGGCAGTTAGAATTTCAGCTACTAAATTGAAAAGAGCGCCACATCCTCTGAAACTTTGCTATATGGAAAATATATATAGGCAAAATGAGAACTTAAATGGCAAAGATATAGAAATTGCACAATCAGGTATAGAAATATTGGGAACAGAAAGTATGAAGGCAGATGTGGAGATTGTAACAACTGCCATAAGAGCTCTTTTGAAATGTGGGCTTGAAGATTTTAAAATAGAACTTGGGCAGATTGATTTTTTCAAGAGTATAATAAAAGAAGCTAGAATGGATTATGAAAAGGAGAATTTACTTAAATACTATATAGAAAATAAAAATTTTACAGCTCTTGAAAACTTTATAGATGAAAATGGATATTGTATGGATGAAAAATATAGATGTATATTTTCAGAGCTTCCAAAGTTATTTGGAGATATTGAAATTTTAGATAGAGCGAAATCGATGACGGATAATATTGAGGCGATTGAATCCATTGATAATTTAAGAAAGGTATATATGGCCGTTTGTGATGCAGGGTATGAAAAACATATATCAGTTGATTTGGGAATGATACAAAATATTGATTATTATACTGGAATAATTTTTAGAGGTTATGCACAAGGTGTAGGAGACAGCATATTAAGTGGAGGAAGGTATGATAATCTTGCAAGTCAATTTGGTGATGATGAGTGCGCTACAGGACTTGCTATAGATGTCAACAATATTATGAAAGTAATTGGTAGTGTGGATAAGTATAGAATGCATAAAAGAAAGATACTTATATATTATAATGATGGAAATTATAAAAATGCATATGCAATGGCTGAAAAACTTAGAAAGGAAGGAGCTGTTGTGGAATTAAGTATTTTTGATGATGAAAATGAGGCTCATAAATATTTTAATTTAAAAGGAATGGATGAATTTATAGTAATATAAATGTGAAGTAATAATATGGGGAAGTGAAATTTTTGAATAATAGAAGACTTTTAAAGATAGCATTGACAAAGGGAAGAATAGAAAAAAATGCAGTAGAGATGTTCAAATCAATAGGTGCTGATTGCAGTGGAATTGAAAATAAGGGAAGAAAACTAATTTTTCATGATGACAGGTACAATGTGGATTTTGTACTCGTAAAAGCACCGGATGTTCTTACTTATGTGGAGCATGGAGTTGTTGATATCGGTATAGTTGGAAAAGATACTATGATGGAATTTGACAAAAACTGTTATGAAATAATGGATCTAAAATTTGGAAGATGTAAATTTGCTCTGGCAGGACCTAAAGGTAAAAACTTTTATGAAGGATACAGCAGAAAAAAAATAGCAACAAAGTATCCTCATGTAGCAAGAAATTATTTTAAAAAACTAGGGTACGACATCGAAATAATAAAAATAGAGGGTTCTGTAGAACTTGCACCGATCCTTGGATTGTCTGATGCTATTGTGGATATAGTGGAGACAGGAACAACTTTAAGAGAAAATGGTCTTGAAGTCTATAATGATATATGTGATATAAGTACAAGGCTTATAGTAAATATGGCAAGCTTGAAGATGAAAAAGGATGAGATAGAAGATATAGTAGACAATTTGAAGAATGAAGTAGTAAGAAGAGAACAGACAGCAGTGGAATTTAAGGAGGCCATGAATTGATTAAAATAATTGAAGGAAATAAAAAAGGGAAAGACAACTATTTAAAACTTTTAAAAAACAGAAGAACTGAAGTGGATTCAGGCGTTGTTAAATCAGTTAGCAACATACTGAGTGAAGTAAGGAAGAAAGGTGATCTGGCCTTAATTAATTATACTAACAAATTTGATTCAAAAGAACTGAATTCAACTAATATTTTAGTAAAGAAAGATGAAATAGATGAAGCCTATGGAAAAGTGAACAAAAAATTTATTGAAGCTTTAAAGAAAGCAAAAAAGAATATTGAAAAATTCCATGAAAGGCAGAGACATAATTCCTTTGTAGTGGCAGATGAACCTGGAAAAATAATGGGCCAGAGATATATACCTCTAAAGAGGGTGGGTGTTTATGTACCGGGAGGAACAGCAGCCTATCCTTCATCTGTACTCATGAATATAATTCCTGCCAAGATTGCAGGGGTGGATGAAATAATAATGGTAACGCCGGTTAGAAAGAATCTTGACATAAATCCCAGTGTGCTTGTAGCAGCAGACATAGCGGGTGCGGATAAAATATACAAGATAGGAGGGGCTCAGGCTGTAGCAGCCCTTGCCTATGGTACGGAAACAATTCCAAAAGTGGATAAGATAGTTGGCCCGGGGAATATATACGTTGCAACTTCAAAAAAGCTTGTCTATGGAGAAGTGGACATAGACATGATAGCAGGACCCAGCGAAATACTCGTTATAGCAGATGAAACTGCAAATCCAGTATTTACGGCAGCAGATCTCATGTCACAGGCGGAGCATGACAAACTGGCATCGGCTGCACTTGTAACTACATCCTATGATTTTGCAAAACAGGTAGATGAGGAAATAGAAAGACAGATAGAACAACTTGGAAGAAAGGATATAATAGAGGAATCCATCAGAAATAACGGAATAATCATTGTAGTGGACAGTCTGGAGGAGGCACTGGACATGGGAAATGAAATAGCACCGGAGCACATGGAACTGTGTATAAAAGATCCATTTTCATATCTTCCATATGTGAGAAATGCAGGCTCTGTGTTCCTGGGGTCATATAGTCCAGAACCTCTTGGAGATTACTTTGGAGGCCCAAATCATGTGCTGCCTACAAGCGGAACGGCCAGATTTTTTTCACCTCTTTCCGTAGATGACTTTGTAAAGAAATCAAGTTATATATATTATTCAAAAGAGGAGCTTCAAAAGGCGGCGGACAGCATTATAACCATAGCGGAAGACGAAGGGCTTACAGCCCACAGAAACTCCATATATGTAAGGAAAAACTAGAGGGGTGAAATTTATGGAACTGAAAGATCACAGGAAATTCTCGATTTCACGAAATACTTTGGAGACAAATATAACTGCTGACATGGATATAGATGGAGAAGGAAATTACAATATTGATACAGGAATAGGGTTCTTCGATCATATGCTTACCATGATATCAAAGCATGGTATGGTCGACTTGAATGTAAAGGCGAAGGGGGACCTGAATGTGGATTTTCACCATACAATTGAAGATACAGGCATAGTCATTGGAAAGTGTATAAAAGGTGCACTTGGAGACAAGAAGCATATAAGACGCTATGGTACATTCTTTGTCCCAATGGATGAGAGCCTCGAGATGGCATCTATAGATTTGAGCGGCCGTCCCTATCTTGTATTTGAAGGTGAGCTGAAAAGCCAGAAGGTAGGCGAAATGGATACGGAACTTGTAGAGGAGTTTTTTAGGGCACTGGCATTTAATTCAGATATGACACTGCATGTAAAGTCATTTTACGGTAAGAATACCCATCATATCATAGAGGGGATGTTCAAGGCATTTGGGCATGCTTTTAAAGAGGCCTATACTATAGATGATGATATAAAGGGTGTATTGTCTACAAAGGGAACAATATAAGTGCAATAATTTATTAGATGAAAAGAGGGCTGTGGAATGATTTCTATTATAGATTATGGAATGGGAAATTTGAGAAGTGTGCAAAAAGCTCTGGAGTTCATAGGTGCTGAAGCTGAGATAACTGGTGACCGGGATAGAATATTAAAAAGCTTGGGGATAATTCTTCCTGGAGTAGGGGCTTTCCCGGATGCCATGGAAAATATAAAGAAATTGGGTATAGACGGCGTTTTGAAAAGAGCAGTGGAAGCTGGAATACCGCTTATGGGAATATGTCTTGGAATGCAGCTGCTGTTTGAAGAAAGTGAAGAAGTAAGACCGACAAAAGGACTTGGTTTTCTAAAAGGAAAGATCAAAAAATTCGAAGTGAATTTGAAAATACCGCATATGGGATGGAACAATCTTGTAATTGACAAGCCATGCAAGATACTGAGGAATGTCAAGGGAGGAAGTTATGTGTATTTTGTACATTCCTACTATGCTGCAATTGAGGAGGAGGGAATACTGAATGCCCACAGCGTTTATGGCATAGATACTCCTGCAGTAGTGAGCAAGGGAAATGTATATGGGCTTCAATTCCATCCTGAAAAGAGCGGAGAACCTGGCATGCAGATGTTAAAAAATTTTTGGGAGCTGATAAAATGATAATACTTCCAGCTATAGATTTAAGAGATGGCAAATGTGTAAGGTTGTATCAGGGAAAGTTTGAAAAATCAGAAGTCGTAGGAGAAGATCCATTGAAGGTGGCATCGGAATTTAGAAGAGCTAGGGCAGAATATATTCACATGGTGGATCTGGATGGGGCACTAAATGGAAAAATAAAAAATTTGGATGTCATATTGAATATAGTTAAAACTGTAGGAATTCCAGTAGAACTCGGCGGTGGAATAAGGAACATGGAAACTGTAGATATGCTTGTTGAAGGTGGAGTGTCAAGGGTAATACTTGGAACTGCAGCACTGAAAAACCCGGATTTTGTAAAGAAATCAGTGAAAAGACATGGAGACAAGATAGCTGTAGGTATAGATGCAAAGGATAAAAAAGTTGCTGTAAATGGATGGCTCGATGTAAGCAGTGTGGATTACATAGATTTCGCAAGGCAGATGGAGAACATAGGGGTCAAAACCATTATATTTACAGATATAAGCAAGGATGGAACGCTGCAGGGTCCGAATATTGAACAACTTTCCGAAATCAATGATAACGTGGGGTGCAATATAATAGCCTCAGGTGGAATTAAAAATATAGATGACCTGAAGCATATAAATGAAATGGGAATTTATGGTGCTATTACAGGCAAAGCTATATATTCGGGAAACATAGATTTAAAGGAAGCCATAGAATTATGCAGATAAAAAGATTATACAGGGGAGGTGTGAACCGATTATGAGTATATATTGGAGCAAACTTACAAAAAGTGTGGAACCCTATGTATGCGGGGAACAGCCTAAAGACAAAAAATATGTAAAATTGAATACCAATGAAAGTCCATATCCGCCATCGCCGAAAGTTATTGAAACAATAAAGAATACGGCAAATGGAGATTTGAGACTCTATCCGGATCCGGATTGTGATGTGCTTAGAGAGACTATTGCAGAATACTATGGACTGAATAAAAATCAAGTTTTTGTTGGAAATGGTTCTGATGAGGTACTGGCAATTTCATTTCTTACATTTTTCAATACCGATGAAACTATAATTTTTCCGGACATAAGTTACAGCTTCTATCCTGTGTACGCATCATTGTACAATATAAAATACAAACTTGCAGAACTGAATGAGGATTTTTCCATTCCGGTAAATAGATTTCTTTCTGAAAATGGAGGCATAGTAATTCCAAATCCAAATGCTCCTACGGGAAGATGTCTTGATGTGGATTCAATAAAGAAAATACTTGATTATAATTCAAGCAAAGTTGTAATAATCGATGAAGCCTATGTTGATTTTGGATGTGATTCAGTAGTTGGACTTATAAAGGCTTATAAGAATCTCCTTGTAGTTCAGACATTCTCCAAATCACGTTCACTTGCAGGAATCCGTGTGGGTTTTGCCATGGGACAGGAAGAGCTCATAGATGGATTGAACAGAATAAAGAATTCCTTCAATTCCTATACAGTGGACAGAATAGCCAATGCGGCAGCGGTGTCTGCCATAGAGGATGATGCATATTTTAAAAAATGTACAGTACGTATAATTAATACAAGAGAAAAGGTCACAGTTAAACTCAATAAACTTGGATTCAAGGTTATACCTTCAAAAGCCAATTTTATTTTTATAAACCACCCGTTTTATAGAGCTGATGTACTTTTTAAAGAATTGAGGAAGAAAGGTGTTCTTGTCAGATATTTTAATAAGAAAAAAATAGATAATTATCTTAGAGTCAGTATAGGTTCGGAAGAGGATATGAAATTTTTTATATCGGTACTTGAGCAAATAATGGATAGGAAGTGAAAAAATTGCTTACAAAAAGAATAATTCCATGCCTGGATGTAAATATGGGAAGGGTTGTAAAGGGAATAAATTTTGTGAATTTGAAGGATGTAGGCGATCCTGTTGAAATAGCAAAAGTATATAATTCTCATGGGGCAGACGAGATAGTATTCCTGGACATAACTGCAACTCATGAAAAACGCAGGACCATGATAGATGTAGTGAGAAGAACGGCAGAGCAGGTGTTTATACCACTTACTGTAGGTGGCGGAATAAGAAACCTTGATGACTTCAAAAATATTTTGAGGGCGGGGGCAGATAAAATATCGGTTAATTCAGCGGCTATCAGAGATCCTGATCTAATAACAAGGGCGGCAGATAGATTTGGAAGTCAATGTGTAGTAGTTGCCATTGATGCCAGAATGAGAAAGGACAAGAGCGGCTGGAATGTAGTAATAAATGGAGGGAGAATAGATACCGGGCTTGATGCACTCCAATGGGCCAGAAAGGTTGAAGAACTTGGAGCAGGTGAGATTCTGCTTACAAGCATGGATGCGGATGGTACGAAGGAAGGGTATGACATACCTGTAACAAATGCAGTTTCAGATTTGGTCAATATTCCTGTAATTGCTTCTGGAGGCTGTGGTTCATTGAGGGATTTTTATGACGTCTTTGAAGATACCGGTGCAGATGCAGCACTAGTTGCATCACTTTTCCACTATGGAGAACTTACCATAAAAGAAGTAAAACAATATCTTTATAAAAAAAATATACCGGTCAGGTTATAGGGAGGTACAGAATATGCCCAAACTAAATTATGACGGCAAGCTGCTTGAAAAGGTTGATTTTAGAGGCGGACTTATTCCGGCAGTAGTTCAGGATTTTGAAAATAACCAGGTACTCATGCTTGCCTACATGAATGCAGAATCACTTAAAAGGACTATAGAAACCGGTACTACCTGGTTCTGGAGCAGATCAAGGCAGGAATACTGGAACAAGGGAGCCACTTCAGGACATTTTCAACATGTGAAGAGTATAGCTGTGGACTGTGATTATGATACACTTTTAATAAAGGTGGATCAAATAGGAGCAGCCTGCCATACAGGAAGCAGGAGCTGCTTTTTCAATCAATTGACAAGAGATAATTGATAAATGTAAACTGAAGGAGGATACGTATACTCATGAAAATTAAAAGTGTTATTGAAGAACTTTACAAGGTGATAGAGGATAGAAAGAAAAATCCTGTAGAGGATTCCTATACAAATTATCTATTTGCAAAAGGGATAGACAAGATTTTGAAAAAGGTGGGTGAAGAATCCACTGAAGTTATAATTGCAAGTAAAAATGGAAAAAAAGATGAAGAAATTCCAGAAATATGTGATCTTATATATCATATGGTTGTACTTATGGTGAACCAGGGTATAACTCTGGATGAAATAGAGGAAGAGCTTGAGAAGAGAAGAAAGAAGATAAAAAATAAAAAGCCGGAGAGAAGAAGTATAGATAAGATCTAGAAAAAATTAAAAGTAGCTGTGCTCTATTCAATTTGGAGACGGCTATTTTAATAATATTTTCTTTTTTATAAGAAATTTATTGTGAAAATACCGCCATTTTAAGATTAAAATATATATTGGGAATGAATTGTAATTTAGAAATGTTTATATTGGAGAATTTGGATATGCAAAAGGTAATGAAAAATTTTAGAAAAAATATATTGTATCTGAGTCCGATGATAGCTATACCCATTGTAAATATAGTTTATTTATTACTTGATAATTCATCAAGAGGATATTATGTGTTGACTATGAATGTAGATAGGTATGTTCCTTTTGTAAAAGAATTTATTCTTGTTTATTGGATATGGTATCCTTTTATAATTATATCTCTGATGTTTTTTTGTTTTATAAACAAAAAAATTTATTATAAAGTACTGCTTACTATAATTTTAGGAATGATAATATGTTATATAGTCTATTTGTTTTTTCAAACTAATGTGCCACGACCTGCAGTGTATGGAAATGATTTTTTATCAGATCTTGTAAGAGATACTTATAAAATTGACAAACCATTCAATTGTTGTCCGAGTATACATGTTTTGACTACATACGCCGTAATGAGAGGATCATTGAAGCTACCACGTGAAAATGTGAGATCGACAATACTAATATGGATAGTTGGTATTTTGATAATATTATCAACTCAATTTATAAAGCAACATGTAATTTTGGATTTGGCTACAGCAATGATGCTGGGTGAAATAATATATAGGGTTATCGCAAAACAGGCTTATTAAAATTTATATTAGGTTTAATACTATATTTGAGATTTTATAGAATATTAAATATAATATAAAATGTGCTTTTAGTTTTGACTTTGGGGGGAGACACATTTGAATTATAATGTAATAAATGAAGTGATTATTTTGTCTCTTATTATGGGGTTCGGTGTATTTGCAAGAAAGAAAAATATTATAACAGAAAGAGGGAATAAAGATCTTTCAAATTTGCTTATAAATATAACGCTTCCAGCACTTCTTCTAACTTCTTTTGATTATAATTATTCTTTGGATATGTTTATGGAAGCAAAACGTATATTTATATATTCTTTTATAATAAATATTATTATGGTGTTTTTAAGTAGATTTATTACATTGAATTATGATATAAATTCAAGTAAAATTATTAGGTTTGCAACTATATTTTCAAATAGTGGGTTTATGGGTTATCCGGTTTTGGAAGGACTTTTTGGCAAGACAGGTATATTTTACGGAGCTGTTTTTAATATACCATTTAATATAATAATATTTAGTTTAGGAGTTATGATATACACCGGCAAAAAGGATATAAAGACTATGAAAGGAGTTATATTAAATCCGGCTGTAATTGCAACCGTAGTAGGATTTATCATGTTTCTGTATTCAATAAAAATACCTTCGGTTTTAAATACGGCTATAGGATCTATAGGATCTATGACTACACCGCTTTCCATGATTATAGTTGGTTCGATGCTAGCGGAAATGAGATTAAAAGATATTTTTAGTGGAAGCATTGTATACTATATCTGTTTTTTAAGATTGATTATGGCCCCAATTTTAAGTTTTGTAATATTGAAGCTTATAAATGCTGATAGTTTGATGCTTCAGATAACTGTGGTAATTGAGGCAATGCCTGTTGCTGTTCTATCTCCAATACTTGCCCAGAGATATGGTTCTGATGAAAAATTGGCATCAAAAAGTGTTTTTATAACTACTATAGTATCCATGATAACAATACCTATTATTGTAATACTTCTTCAATATTTAAATAATATGTTCTAATTTTTTAAAAATAAATTATTATAGTAAATAGATATTAATAGAATGAGGTGAACAATTATGTTTGACACCCACGTACATACAAAATTTTCTACTGATTCCAGTATGAAAATAGAAGATGCATTAAATTCGGCAAAAAACAATGAATTATGCCTTATACTCACTGAGCATATGGATATCGGATATCCTAAAAAAGGTGAATTCTCATTTAATGTAGAAGACTATTTTAAGGCATATTCTGATTTTAGAGATGATACTATGCTTTTAGGCGTAGAGATTGGAATGAAAGAGGACTGCGTAGAAGAGTCGAGACTTATAGCATTAGAGAATCCCTTTGACTATGTGATAGGATCAATTCATCTTTTAGATAATATAGATTTATATTACGATGATTTTTATAAAGGGAAAAGCAAAAATGAAGCTTATGGCAAATATCTTAAGGACATGTTCCTGAATTTGAAAAGGTTTGATTTTATAGATAGCCTTGCACACATAGATTACATATGCAGATATGCAGTCTATGCAGATAAAGAGTTGTATTATGAAGAATTTTCGGATATTTTGGATGAAATATTAAAGCTTATAATACAAAGAGGAAAATGTATAGAATTAAACACAAGAAGGTTAAGCAACAAATCATCTTTTAAAAGTTTATGTCAAATATACAGAAGGTACAGTGAACTTGGTGGAAAGTATATAACCATAGGATCGGATGCACATATGCCGGGAGATATAGGAAATAATTTCAAAGAAGCAGTACAGATATCGGAGGATTATAATTTGAAAATAGTATATTTTAAAGACAGAAAAATGGAATACTGATTTTAAGGGGTATTTTTATTATTGTTGACAGGTTTACTCGGATTTGATAATATTAAATAGGAGTATTATAAGTTGAGTGTCAAAGGAAGTGGTTAAGTGAAACTATCCACAAAAGGAAGATACGGAGTTAAGGCTATGGTTGATCTTGCTATTCACTATGGCGATGAGCCTGCATCTATAAAGAAGATTTCAAAAAGGCAAGGCATATCTGAATACTATTTAGAACAGCTGTTTTCTCCACTTAGGAAGGCAAATTTAATTAGAAGTGTGAGAGGAGCCCAGGGAGGGTATATGCTTAGTAGACACCCTGAGCATATAACGATAGGTGATATTATGGGAGTACTTGAAGGCCCTATAGAAATATCTGAGTGTATAGATGATATAAATGGTAATTCATGTGATAATATCGACTGTTGCGCAACAAGGCTCTTGTGGTCAAAAATTAGAGACAGCATAGATAGTGTTATGGAATCAACGACATTGCAAGATATTGTAAATGACTATAATAATATGAATAACAAGAAGGTACTTAAAAAAGTATAATATTTTATAATATAACTCTTAAAGGATTTTCCCCTAAGAGTTATATTTTTTATTTATTTGGAAAAACTATTTATAATTTATATTATGTATATTGAAATGCTGAACTGAAAAAGGTGATAATTTGTATAGGATAAGAGATTTTATTTTTACGGAAGTTGTAGGTATGGATGGTAAAAATTTAGGCTTTGTAGGAGATCTGCTTATAGATTTTAATTTAAAAGCGGTAAAAGGTTTTAATGTAATTTCAAATAGTATATTGAAAAAGGATACTAGTGTATATGTAGAAAATACGTTAAGTCTTGATCCTGTCATTATTGCATCAAAATTGAATGGAATGCAAGGTCTTAAATTCGGTGATATAAAAGCTGTAAATGTTGTGGACAAAAGGGGAAATATAATGGGGCGTCTGGAGGATATAATATTTTATGAGAAAAGTTTCAATATAAGGGCTTTTGTCATGTCAAGAGGATTTATATATGATATTCTACATGGGAGGAAGATATTGTCTGCTAAGAATTTGATACTTGGAGAGAAAAATATTTTACATATGGAAATCTATAAATAATAAAGAGGAAAATTGAAATGGAGATTAAAAGAGAGAAGATATTAAAGTATATTTCAATATTTTCTGCAGCAACGTTAATAATCGTATTTTTTATGAAAGTTTCTATATTTAGGGAATTTATGTATCTGTTTATCATATCTTTTTTAATAACATATGCTTTGAAGCCCTTTCACATGAAACTTGTTGATGAGGGAGTCAACAAGTCAATATCAGCTCTTATACTTATATGTATCATAGTATTAATAATAGTAGGAGGATTTTTAGCTGCTCTCCCATATTTTTTCAAGGGGAATCTAAATGTAAAAAATGCTTTAAACAGCATACAGGATTTGATAAATAATATATATACCAGCTTAAAACCTATTAAAAATAGTGGAATATTTCATACTTTTACAAATAATATATATTATAAACTGCAAGATGTAATAATAGGAATATCGGGGAAAATATATGATTTTATATTAAATCTAAGTAGCATACTAATATATGCAATTATAGTACCTATAATAGTATATTACTTTTTAGTAGATGGAAAACGTATAGAATATGGTATATTGAATTTTTTCCCTATAAAGAGTAGAAGTACAGTTTATAAAATAAGCTGTCACATAGATAAGATACTTGGCAGATATATAGTAAGCCAATTGATTTTAAGTTTATTTGTAGGAATAGCTACATTTGTAATACTTGTACTATTAAAAGTGAATTTTCCAATTATACTTTCTTTGATAAATGCTTTTTTTAATATAATACCATATTTCGGTCCCATATTTGGAACGCTTCCAGCCATTTTTATAGCTTTCATGAATTCTCCGAAAACTGCAATTGAGGTTACAATATGGCTATACGCACTTCAGCAAATAGAAGGAAACATATTGTGTCCTAAAATAACAGCAGATAGCATAAGCATGCATCCTCTTACGGTAATTTTATTGCTCCTTATAGGAGATAAGGCAGCAGGATTTATAGGAATGGTGGCTGCTGTACCTCTCGGCGTTATAGTCAAAATAATTTATGAAGATTTGAGATACTATATATTCTGAAGCATATATACAATATAAGATATGTATTGACATCAGAACATATTTTATTTATAATTCTATAGTAATTGAATAAGTTAGAGCAATGATGGGAATAAGTAAGTATATTTTTTCATGAAGAGAGGAAGTGGAAGGTGGAAACTTCTTGTTAAAGTATATTGAAGCTATCCAGGAGTCATTTGAATATTAAGAGACATAAATTGAAATTTAATTTATGTAATTAGGGTGGTACCACGGAATTAGCTTTCGTCCCTTAGGGATGTAAGCTTTTTTTATTTTACATCGTTCTTTTTAATAGGAAAAGGAGAGATACATATAATGAAAAATTTAGGATTAAATGAAATAAGAGAAATGTACTTAAGCTTTTTTGAAAGCAAGGAACATTTGAGGTTGCCAAGTTTTTCTCTAGTTCCCGAACATGATAAGAGTCTACTTTTGATAAATGCAGGGATGGCTCCTCTCAAACCTTATTTTACTGGACTTCAGATTCCACCGAGAAGGAGAATTACTACATGTCAGAAGTGTATAAGAACCGGTGATATTGAAAATGTAGGTAAAACGTCAAGGCATGGTACATTTTTCGAAATGCTTGGGAATTTTTCCTTTGGAGATTACTTTAAAGTTGAAGTAATACCATGGGCGTGGGAATTTATAACTGAGGTTATGAATCTTCCTAAAGAAAGGCTTTATGTTACTATATATCTGGATGATGATGAAGCCTATGATATATGGACAAAGAAAACGGATATAGATCCATCTAGAATATTTAGGCTCGGTAAAGAAGATAATTTTTGGGAACATGGTGAAGGACCATGTGGTCCATGCTCTGAAATCCATTTTGACAAGGTTGGGTTAGATATAGCTAATGCAGAGGAATTTGTAAAAGCAGGTGATGAAGACAAAGTAGTTGAGTTATGGAATCTTGTTTTTACACAATTTGACAAAGACGAGGAGGGAAATTATAATAAATTGCCTAATCCTAATATAGATACAGGCATGGGACTTGAAAGAATGGCTACAGTAATGCAGTGTAAGGACAGCATATTTGAGGTGGATACCATACAAAATATATTAAAAGAGATATGTAAAATTGCAGGAATTGAGTATGGAACAAATAGTGATAATGATGTATCTTTGCGGGTAATAACCGATCACATAAGGAGTGTTACTTTTATGATAAGTGACGGGATATTACCGTCAAATGAGGGAAGAGGATATGTTTTGAGAAGGCTTCTTAGGAGGGCCGTTGTGCATGGCAAAGCTTTGAACATAGATAAAATATTCTTGTGGAAATTGGTGAATGTAGTAGTACAGAATTCCATTAAGGGTTATCCTGAATTGGATGATAAGCAAAAATATATTGAGAAAGTTATAAGACTTGAAGAAGAGAGATTTAATGAAACAATAGATAGTGGAATGACAATATTAAATTCGTTTATAGAGGATATGAAAAGAAACAAAATTAAAGAACTTTCAGGTGAAAGAGCATTTAAGCTCTATGATACTTATGGATTTCCTATAGAGCTTACAAAAGAAATACTTGAAAAAAATGATATGACTGTAGTTCTTGAAACTTTTCAGAAAGAGATGGAAAAGCAAAAAGAAAGGGCCAGGGCTGCAAGAGAACATACAAATTATATGGGAATAGATGATACAATTCTTGATAAAATACCTCTTGATATCAATACTCAATTTAAAGGATACGATACCTTAAGTTTGGAATCAAGTGTTAGTGTTATTATAAAGGATGAAAAAATAGTGACCAGCCTTTCAGAGGGTGACAGAGGAGTAATATTAACAGAATCTACTCCGTTTTATGCAGAAATGGGAGGACAGATAGGTGACAGAGGTATAATATATAATGATGAATTCAAAGGAGAAGTTCTGGATTGTAAAAATAATGTGGCAGGAAAGATACTTCATTTTATTGAGATAATGTCTGGTGAAATTCATGTTAAAGACAAGGTTAATTTAAGTGTAGATGAGGTTAGAAGAAGCAATATAAGGAAAAACCATACTGCAACTCACATTTTAGATGAGGCACTTCGAAAAGTGCTTGGAGGACATGTTCATCAGGCAGGTTCCTATGTAGACGATAGAAGATTGAGATTTGATTTTAATCATTTTGAATCTGTAAGTCATGAACAGCTTATTAAAATAGAAAATTTAGTAAATGAAATTATAATGGGAGCATTAAATGTAAAAACAGAGATAATGTGTTTGGAAGAAGCGAAAAAAAGTGGGGCCATTGCTTTATTCGATAATAAATACAAGGAAAAGGTAAGGGTAGTTTCAATAGGAAATTTTAGTAAGGAACTTTGTGGAGGGACTCATGTCAAGAATTCAGGGGAAATTGGATTGTTTAAAATAGCATATGAAACGGGAATAGCTGCTGGCATAAGAAGAATAGAGGCAGTTACAGGAAAATATGCCCTTGAATACATACAGTCAAAAGATGATATACTAAAAAATATATCGCTCAAGCTTAAATGCTCTGAAAAAGAAATAATTCATAAGATAGATAATCTTACAATTGAGCTAAAGGATAGAGAAAAAGAAATAAATGATCTAAAGTTGAAACTGGCAGGAGATTCTGAGGATGAAATACTAAAGAATGAAAAGAGTATAGGCGATATTAAAGTATATACTGGAGTATTGAAGGATATAGATGGAGATGCATTAAGAAATTTGGCTGACAAGATAAGGGCTAGGAACGAAAGAACGGTTGTAGTTTTAGGTAGTAATGTGGGTGGAAAAGTTAAATTGATTGCAATGGCATCCAAGACTGCAGTAAAGGAAGGAGTTCACTGTGGAAAAATAATAAAAGAAATAGCAGCCATCTGTGGCGGCGGCGGCGGCGGAAGGCCTGATATGGCTCAAGCAGGTGGGAGATTGCCGGATAAGCTAGAGAAAGCTGTAAACAGTTCTTTGTCAATTATGCAAAATATAGTTAAGTAGTATACATTTTATAAAATATGTTTTATAATATAATTATTACAATTGTTAGCGGGGTGATATAAATGAATGAAGATAATACTATTCAGTTTGATATATCAAAAAGCAAAAAAGTTCTTACTAAGGAGATATTGACTGAAGTTTATGATTCGCTAATTAAAAAGGGATATAATCCGGTAAATCAACTTGTTGGATACTTGATTTCTGATGACCCAACTTATATAACCAATTATAATGGAGCAAGATCTTTAATTAAAAAGCTTGAGAGAGATGAAATATTGGAAGAAGTATTAAAGTCATATTTAGATATAAAATAAAAGTGACCTTTAAGGCACTTTTATTTATATGATATTATTGATGTAGGAGAATATAGATGAGAATACTGGGACTGGATATTGGAGACAGAACTATAGGAGTGGCTGTAAGTGATCCACTTGGAATTACAGCACAGGGAATTACAACTATAAAAAGAAAAAATATAGATAAAGATATAGAAGAATTGGCTAAAATATGTAATAATTATAACATAGAGTTAATTGTTTCTGGACTTCCTAAGAATATGAATGGTACTCTTGGACCCCAAAGTGAGAAGGTAATTGGATTTTGTGATATTATAGAAGAGAAGATAAAGCTTCCGGTAAAGATGTGGGACGAAAGATTAACTACTGTAGCAGCCAATAGGGCCATGCTTGAGGCAGACATGTCAAGAAAGAAAAGGAAAAAAATAATTGATAAAATGGCGTCTACTTATATATTGCAGGGATATCTGGATAGTGTTTATAAAAGCGATTTTCTATAAAAATGGAGTTGTATTATGGAAAATAATTTAAAAGATATAGTTCTTGAAGATGAAAATGGAAATAAATTAGAATTTGAAGTTGTTACTAAATTTGATATAGAGGATAGAGAATATGTTATTGTGATTCCTAAAGATGAAAATAATTCAGAAAAGGCCATAGCTCTTAGAATAGATGAAGACGAAAATGGGAATAATGTACTTAGTACCGTAGAAGATGATAGAGAATTTTCGGATGTAGTTAGCAAATATGAAATGCTTTTTGAAGATGATATATAGTATAAGTTTTTTATAAAATATTAATATCAAAATTAAAAGCTATGATTCCATAGCTTTTAATTTTGATATTAATTGATTTTCAATTGACTATTACCTTTTCGAGTATTAAACTGAAAATAAAGTGGACTTATAAAATTTTAATTGAAATGAGGTATTATAATGTCAAGGCTTTCATCTGGAGAAATAGAGAGATTAAAGAATAGCTTAAAAGAAAAGGGTTATAAACTTACACCGCAGAGGCGGGCTATAGTTGATATAATAATAAGGAATGAAGGTAAACATCTTACAACAGAGCAAATATATGATCTTGTAAAAAAAGATTGTCCGGAAATAGGTCTGGCAACAGTTTACAGAACAGTTCAGCTGTTAGAAGATATAGGAGTCATATGTAAATTGGACTTAGGTGATGGATGCAGCAGATATGAAATAGTTCACGAAAAGGAAATACATCATCATCACCATCTTATTTGTACTAAATGCTCAAAGATAATTGAAGTTCCGGATCATCTTCTTGAAGGTTTGGAATTGCAGATAGAGAATAAATATAATTTTAAAATTTTAAATCATAGTCTAAAGTTTTACGGAATATGTAGTGATTGTTTAAAAAAATTAGAAAAAGGATAAATAAAAGAAAGGAGGATTTTTTTGCGTAAAGAAAAAGACAAAATAAAAATTATTCCATTGGGTGGATTGGGTGAGATAGGAAAAAATATGACAGTCATAGAATATAAAAATGACATCATAATAATTGACTGTGGACTTAAATTTCCGGATGAAGAAATGCTGGGAATAGATTTGGTTATACCTGATATCACTTATATTAAGAAAAATATTGACAGAGTAAGGGGGGTATTCCTAACCCATGGACATGAGGACCATATAGGTGCTCTTCCCTATGTACTCAAAGAGGTAAATGTACCTATTTATGGTACAAAATTAACTCTTGGAATAATTGAAACTAAATTGAAAGAGCATAGACTTTTAGACAAGGTTAAGCTCAATACTGTAAAGCCAAAGGATGTAATAAAACTTGAAAATATGTCAGTTGAGTTTATAAGGACCAGCCACAGTATTGCTGATTCAACTGCTATAGCCATACACACTCCAATTGGAGTAATACTTCATACAGGAGATTTTAAAGTGGATTATACTCCTATTGATGGGACTCTAATTGATCTGGCTAGATTTGCCGAACTTGGTAAAAAGGGTGTACTTCTTATGTTGGCGGACAGTACAAATGTTGAGAGACCTGGATATACTATGTCTGAAAGTACAGTTGGGGAAACTTTTCAAAAGTTCTTTGCAAGTGCTAAAAACAGAATAATAGTAGCGACTTTTGCATCTAATATTCATAGAATACAGCAGATAATAACAGCAGCCCAGATGTATAATAGAAAAGTTGCAATATCTGGAAGAAGCATGGAGAATATAATGGAGGTAGCTGTAAATCTTGGATATATAGAAGCAAATAAAAGCACGATTATAAGCATAGATAATATAAATAGATATCCTAATAATAGATTGGTAATAATAACTACTGGTACCCAGGGAGAACCAATGTCTGCACTTTCTAGAATGGCAGCTTCAGAGCATAAAAAGGTAAATATAATACCAGGAGATAGAATAATAATTTCAGCAAGTGCTATACCTGGAAATGAAAAATTGATATCTAGGGTAATAAACCAATTGTTTAAAAAAGGTGCAGAAGTTATATATGAAGCACTTGCTGACGTCCACGTTTCAGGCCATGCATGTCAGGAAGAGCTGAAGCTTATGCATACATTGGTAAAGCCTAAATTTTTTATGCCAGTTCATGGAGAATACAGACATCTGAAACAACATGCAGATTTAGCAATGAAGCTTGGTATGCCTTCAAAGCATATACTTATAGCGGATAATGGAGATGTAATAGAACTTTCCAAAGATTCCATAAGAAAGAATGGTACTGTGGTTTCAGGGCAGGTATTTGTAGATGGTCTTGGTGTTGGAGATGTAGGAAATATAGTATTGAGAGACAGAAAACATCTTTCACAGGATGGAATACTTACAGTAGTTGTTACTATTGAGAAGGAAAGTGGAAGTGTTATTGCGGGACCTGATATAATTTCAAGAGGATTTGTATATGTCAGGGAGTCAGAAGACCTTATTGAAGAAGCAAAAGAGCTTGTACGTGATGTGCTTAAAGATTGTGAAGAAAAACACATAACGGAGTGGGCAAATATTAAATCCAATGTTAAGGAAGTTTTAAGGACATTTTTATATGAAAAGACTAAGAGAAAACCGATGATACTTCCGATAATTATGGAAATATAGAATTTTTATAAAAGGGGTTTAATTTAAAATGAATATATATGATAAGGCAAGGGAACTCGCAAGAGAACTTGAAAACTGTGAAGAAGTTGTTAAGCTGAGAAAAGCAAGTGAAAATATAGAAAACAGTGATTCTAACAAGAAAGTTCTGGATGATTTCAGAACTGTACAGATGGATGCATATGCAGAACAGATGAAAAACGGGAAAATATCAGATAATACTAGGAAGAGATTTAATGATATGGGTGCTGTAATAATGAGTAATCCTTCTGTAAATGAATATATTCAATTGGAGCAGAAGTTTACTGTTATGTGGCAGGATATATTGAAAATATTGAATGACGCCATAGGTATTGATTTTTCTTTCGGAGTAGATAAAAACAAAAAATAATTTTATGTAGAATATTTAAAAACTAATTACAGTAAGTTGACTTTTTTAGACTATGATATTAAAATAGATATGTTAACTTTAATTGGATACTAAAAAGTATCCAATTTTTTTGAGCATTTATTATATATTTTAATGCATTTGATTGGTTTAAGTATAAAATTGGAGGAATAATAATGAATTTATTTACAAGAAACGATATAAGGAATGTGGCAATAATTGCACATGTAGATCATGGTAAAACCACATTGGTGGATGCATTGCTTAAACAAAGTCATGTGTTTAGAGCAAATGAAAAAGTTGAAGAGAGAGTTATGGATTCAAATGCTCTTGAAAAAGAAAGAGGTATAACTATACTTTCGAAAAATACTTCCGTTATGCACGATGGAATAAAGATAAATATCGTAGATACACCTGGTCATGCTGATTTTGGTGGAGAAGTGGAACGTGTACTTGAAATGGTAGATAGCGTTTTGCTTTTAGTTGATGCTTATGAGGGACCTATGCCACAGACGAAATTTGTATTAAAGAAAGCGCTGGAATTAAAATTAAATCCAATAGTTGTTATAAATAAAATAGATAAGCCAAATGCAAGGCCAAATGAGGTCCTAGATGAAGTATTTGATCTGTTTATAGAACTTGGAGCCAATGATGAACAGCTTGATTTTCCAGTAGTGTATTGCTCTGCTAAAACTGGAGTTGCAAAATTGGATATAAAGGATGAATCAAATAATATGGATCCACTGTTCGACATAATAATTAAAAATGTTAAGGCACCTGAAGGTTACCTAGATATGCCACTTCAAATGCTTGTTACTACGATAGATCATAATGAATATGTTGGAAGAATAGGTGTAGGCAAAATAACTAGGGGAATTATAAAGAAAAATCAGCAAGTTGCACATATAAGGAGAGATGGAAGTATTGAAAATGTAAAAGTCTCTAATTTATTTGTGTATAATGGACTTAAAAAGGAAGAGACAGATGAAGCTAAGCTTGGAGATATAGTGGCTATATCAGGAATTTCTGATATAAATATAGGAGAAACCATTGCAGACCCATCTAAACCGGAGGCACTTCCTTTTGTAGATATAGATGAACCTACACTTAGTATGTATTTTATGACAAATGATTCACCATTTGCAGGAAAAGAAGGTGATTATGTAACTTCGAGGCATTTAAGAGACAGACTTTTTAAGGAACTAGAGACAAATGTTTCTCTTAGGGTTGAAGAAACAGATTCACCGGATTGTTTTAAGGTAAGTGGTAGGGGAGAACTTCATCTTTCCATATTAATAGAGACTATGAGAAGGGAAGGATATGAATTCCAGGTTTCAAAGCCGACGGTTATATTTAAAGAAGAAAATGGACAAAAGCTTGAACCTATTGAATATTTGACCATAGATGTTCCAGAAGAATTTATGGGGGTAGTAATGGAAAAGCTTGGACCTCGAAAAGCCGAAATGGTGAATATGACTTCTGCAGTTAATGGATATACAAGGCTTGAATTTAGAATACCTGCCAGAGGGCTTATCGGGTTTAGAAGTGAATTTATGACAGATACGAAAGGTAATGGAATAATGAACCATGTACTTGATGGCTATGAACCTTATAAGGGTGATATATCTGAAAGAACAAAAGGTTCTCTTGTAGTGTTTGAACCTGGTGTTTCCATAACATATGGATTGTTTAATGCCCAGGAAAGAGGAATACTTTTTATAGGACCAGGAGTGGAAGTATATGAAGGAATGATAGCAGGAGAATGTTCCAGACCGGAAGATATAGAGGTAAATGTATGCAAAAAAAAGCATCTTTCAAATACAAGGTCTTCTGGAGCAGACGAGGCATTAAAGCTGGTTCCGGTTACACCTATGAGTCTTGAAAAATCACTTGAGTTCATAGCATCTGATGAATTAGTTGAAGTTACACCTGAAAATATAAGGATGAGAAAGAAGATATTGAAGACAGATCTGAGAAAGAAGGCCATGAGAAGAAAATAGAAAGGATTGTTTGTATTGAAAAATAATTTGACAAGAATTTTTCTAATCTTTGGTTTTGCTTTAATTGTTTTTATCGTTGGCATGATTTATTATAAATATGAGGGGATACTTCATCCCCTTCAAAATAACAGTGGTAGAATTAACTTTACTGTAGATAAGGGCAAGAAGATAGATAAAGTTATTGATGATCTTGAAGGTCACAATGTTATTGAAGGAAACAGCTTGCTGAAATGGTATTTGAACCGAAATTATGCAGATATATCGGCAAAAGCAGGCTATTATTCTTTTTCTTCGGATATTCCATTGAACAGCTTTGTAGAGTACTTGAAAAATGGTATCAAGGATGATCGGCCTGTTACAGTTACAATACCGGAGGGATACGATATAGAGCATGTAGCTGTAGAACTTGATAGGAAGGGAATTATAAGCAAAGAGAAATTTTTGTCAAGCTGTAAGAAATATAAATATCCTGAATTTATAATTGTGGATAAAAGAAGAAGATATGCACTGGAAGGATATCTATTTCCAGATACTTATAAATTCTTGAAAGGAACAAGTGGAGATATTATAATAAAAACGATGTTGAATAGATTCTCACAGGTTATATCGGAAATTGAAAAGAAAAACAATAAAAAGTTCTCAAATATGGAATTGGACAGGATAGTAACAATGGCTTCTATTGTAGAGAAGGAAGTTAAAAGACCTGATGAGAGGGCAAAAGCAGCTTCTGTATTTTATAACAGGCTTAGAAAAAAGATGAAGCTGCAGTCTTGTGCTACAGTGCTTTATGCTTTGGATGTGCACAAGGATAAGCTTTATTATAAAGATTTAAAAGTTAAATCACCTTTCAACACTTATATTGTAGAGGGGCTTCCAGCAGGTCCTATATCCAATCCAGGTAGGGGATGTATTGAATCAGCCATAAAACCGGATAACACAAATTATCTGTATTTTGTATCCAAGAATGATGGAACCCACTTTTTTACTGATGACGAAAAAAATTTTTTAAAAGTCAAAAAACTTACTCAAGGAGATTAATTTTGGAGGAAAAAATGAGCAGTGGTGTTAGCTTTGAATATATGGAAGATTATATCAAGTCATTAATTGGAGATCATTCTGGAATATTAAAATATCTTGAGAATTATGCGAAAGAAAATTCTATTCCAATAGTTCAAAAAGAAGTTGCCAGGTTTTTAGAATTACTGGTAAATATAAAAAAACCTCGCAGAATACTGGAGCTAGGTACAGCTATAGGATATTCTTCAATTCTTATGAGCTTTGGTTCCCAAAATAGAAGTCATATAACTACCATTGAAAGAGATAAAGATATGGTGAGACTTGCAAGGAAAAATATAGAGAAATGTGGATTGGAGAATAACATAGATGTAATAGAAGGAGAGTGTGTGGAGCAGGTTTCAAAATTGGACTGTAAATATGATCTTATATTCATAGATGCAGGAAAGGGGCATTACAATGATTTTTTCACCCGATGTCTGAGACTTCTTGGAAAAGATGGAATTATAGTAGCAGATAATGTACTTTTTAGAGGTATGGTAGCTTGCGATAAATTGGTTGTAAAAAGGAAAATAACCATAGTTAAAAGAATGAGAAAGTATTTAGAAATGATATCGGATAATAAAAAATTTATAACCTCTGTTATACCGATGGGTGATGGGATTTCTATTACAGTCAGGAGGAGTTAATATGAGAAAACCGGAACTTTTGGCACCAGCGGGAAATATTGAAAAATTGAAGGCGGCTGTAAATTTTGGTGCAGATGCAATTTATTTAGGAGGCAGTAAACTTAATTTAAGAGCTTTTGCCGATAATTTCACGGATGAGGATCTTAAAGAAGGGGTGAAATATGCACATGACAGAAATAGAAAGGTCTATGTAACTGTAAATGTATTTCCACGCAATGATGATCTAAAAGGGATTTCGGATTACCTGGACAATTTATATCAACTGAATGTAGATGCAATAATCGTATCTGATCCAGGAATAATAATGACTGCGAAGGAAGTGGTTCCCAAATTGGAACTTCATTTAAGTACCCAGGCCAATAGTGTAAATCTGAAATCAGCTGAATTCTGGTATAAGCAAGGTATAAAGAGAATAGTAATGGCGAGAGAAATATCTCTTGGGGACATAGAATATATAAGGAAACATCTTCCAGATGAATGTGAGATGGAGATATTTATTCATGGTTCAATGTGTATGTCCTATTCTGGAAGATGTGTTATATCAAATTATATGACTGGCAGGGATGCTAACAGAGGACAGTGTGCACAGCCTTGTAGGTACAAATATTATCTTATGGAAGAAAAACGACCGGGAGAATATTTTCCTGTATTTGAAGATGATAAAGGTGCATATATATTAAATTCAAAGGATTTATGCATGATAGAGCATATTCCGGAACTGGTAAATTCTAGAGTAGACTCATTTAAAATAGAGGGAAGAATGAAAAGTTCCTACTATGTAGCTGCTGTAGTTAAATCCTATAGACAGGCAATTGATTCCTACTATGATAATCCAAAAAGTTATGTATTTCAAAAAAAGTGGCTTGATAATTTGTTGAAAGTAAGCCATAGAATTTATTCTACAGGATTTTATTTTGGAAAACCTGATTCCCAGATATATGAAACTTCATCATATATAAGGGACTATGATATAGTTGGTATAGTTAGAGATTATGATGAAAAAAATGGTATTGCAACTATAGAGCAGAGAAACAAGGTTTATGATGGTGACAGGGTGGAAGTACTTAGTCCGAAGGGTGATAATGTATATGTAAATTTAAACAACATGAGGAATGATGTAGGTGAGAAGATATCGTCTGCACCTAGGGCTCAAATGATATTTACAATACATTCTGATGTTGATTTGAAAGTGGATGACATGCTTATAAAGCCTAAGGCAGGTTGTGGTGAAATAAATTAGTTGAAGAAAAGTATAGTAAATTATGAATAAAATGCCTTATTTTGGACAAAAATTAGTCTAGATGAGGTGTTTTTATATGTTGAAGATAGATAGAAACAGAATACAAAAAAGGCAAATTAGTGTATTTTGTGTATTTATTATATTATTTTTAGTATTGGGTTTTAAGGTGTTTGGAATTCAGCATTTTGAATATAATAAATTAAGTGTAATGGCAAATTCACAGTATTCCTATGCAGAAAATACGACTGATGTTAATTTTATTCTGTTTGATTGTGATGGCAAACAGCTTTTGAATTACAACAAAAAATACTATGCAGTAATATGTCCCGATATATTTGTAAGGGACAATGAGAATATAAAATCCGAGGAAATTCTTACTTTGGTGTATACGCTTAGAAATTATAATAAGAATTATGACATTTCAAAGATTGGAGTATTGAAGAGCAGTCAGAAGATGTACTATGAAGTAGATGAGAGTACTTATGAGAAATTAAAAAAGCTGAAGGGTATAAAAGGATTTTATACTTATGAATATATGCCTGTAGATAGAACTGGTGTATGGAAAATTGAAAATTTGCTTATAAATCCGAGGAGAACCGTGGATGATTCCACAAAATCGAAGAATTCCGTAGAAATGCAGCTGAGTGAGAAGACGAAGAATAATAAAACATCACAAGTTGTGTTTCAGAAAGACGTGAATAACAATATAATAAGCGAAACTAAAAAAACAGGGAAAAATAATGTTAATTTAAGACTTACATTGAACAAGAATATGGAAGACAATATAAAAAGTATATTGAACAATTATAAATATAAAAAATTCAGCCAGATAGGTGTAGTCTTGATGGAGGCAAACACAGGTGACATCCGGGCAATAGTTCAGAAAGACGATACAAAGCCAAATGTAAATCTTGGAGTATCTACAAATCATGGATTTTTTCCTGGTTCCATATTTAAAATAATAGTGGAGGAAGCCGGGCTTGATGAAAATAAGATATTTTTATCTGACAAATTTACGTCAACGGGATTGTATGAAAAGGAAGATGAACATGAAAAAGAGCTTGATCACGGCACATATACTCCAGCAGAAGCTTTTGTTGCATCAAGTAATGATGTATTTTCACAGATAGCCAGCAAAGTTGGATATGAAAGTCTTTATAAAAATTCCAGTGAACAGGGGCTTCTTGAAAAAGTACTGAATTTTGATGAGGAAAAAAATGGAGCTTTTGAAACCACAGATCCCAAAATTTCAGATGGAAGTCTTGGACTGACATCCATAGGTCAGAATATCAGGATAACTCCAGTTGAAGCTATAAGTATACCCAATACTGTAGTAAATTCAGGAGTATATGTAAAGCCACATATAATTGATGCTTATGTGGATAATGACAATAATGTCATAAAAAAGGCAGCATATAATAATAAGCAGATTCTGAAAGAATCTACTGTTAATGAAATGAAAAGTCAGATGATAGATGTAGTAAAGAAAGGTACTGGTATGGCTGCTTATATGGATGATGTAGAGATAGGGGGAAAGACAGGAACTACCCAGAGAATGGAACTTTCCTCAAAGAGCAAGTCCATAGAAGAACATTCTGACGGTTGGTTTGCGGGTTTCTTCAATTTAAATGGCAAAAATTATTCAATGATAGTGTTTGTTCAGGATATAGATAAAGATAATGAAAGTGGAGGTAATACGGCTGCACCAATTTTTAAAGATATAGTATCAGATCTTAAACAAAACTTGGGTGAAAATTAAATTGGCATAATATGCACTTTTTATTGATGAACTTCATAGTATATTAATAAGCACTATTAGGAGGAGCAGCTGTGTTTTTAACAAATTGCTTATTAGATATTATTAGTAACATGTTGTTTATGACAGCATATGTTACAAATAACAGTTCATTTCCACAACCTCTAAATGACGAGGAAGAAAAACACTATTTAAATAAGTTACAAGAGGGGGACCAATTAGCTAAAAGTATTTTAGTTGAAAGAAATCTAAGATTGGTAGCACATATTGTAAAAAAATATTCTTATCCTGGAAAAGACATAGATGATCTTATTTCAATTGGGACGGTTGGATTGATAAAGGCAATAGACTCTTTTGATTCATCCAAAGGTACGAGGCTTGCGACTTATGCTGCTAAGTGTATCGAAAATGAAATACTTATGCTTATAAGAAATAATAAAAAGATAAAGGGTGAAGTATATCTGCAAGATCCTATAGGTATTGATAAGGAAGGTAATGAAATATCACTTATGGATGTACTTGGAAGTGATGAAGACTCTATAGTTGAGATTGTAGAGCATAAAATGCAGGTAAAGAGGTTGTATTCAAAAATAAATACATGCCTTACAGCCAGAGAAAAATGTGTAGTTGAAATGAGATATGGACTTTCAGAAGGTAAACCAAGAACTCAAAGAGAAATAGCAAAATTTCTTGGAATATCGAGATCTTATGTTTCACGAATTGAAAAAAAGGCTTTAAAGAAGCTATATAAAGAAATGAATTATAGTAAAAAAAGATAAACAGCTATTTCGTTGAATTTACCTATATTGAGTCTAAAATTATTCTATAAATTAAAGTACTATTTATTAAATACTTTTAGATATAATACGAATAATAATTATAGAGAGTTCTTGGTAGGGGTTGTTTATAGTAAATACAGCGAAAGGAGAAACATAGTGAGGTTACTAGAGGATTTGTTAGAAATAACTATTAGGGAAAATGCATCTGATTTACATCTAACTGTAGGCGTGCCTCCAGTTATAAGAAAAAATGGAATGTTGAGTGAAATTGAGAAAGAAAAATTAAAGCCAGGTGATACAGAAATATATGCAAAAGAGATACTTAAAAGTGATTATGGGAAATATATTGAAAGAGGAGAGATTGACAGCTCATTTTCAGTGTCTGGTCTTGGAAGATTTAGAGTAAATATATTTAAACAAAGAGGTAGCAGTGCAATTGCAGTAAGAGTGGTAGGACTTAAGATACCGAATCTAAATGAGCTTAAACTTCCTTCAGTAATAAGACAGCTTGTTTCATATACACGGGGCATGATTTTGGTAACAGGACCAACAGGATGTGGTAAAAGTACCACCTTAGCTGCAATGGTGAATGAGATTAATGCAACGAGAGCAGCACATATAATAACTCTTGAAGACCCAATAGAATATCTCCATAAACATAATAAATCAATTATAAATCAAAGAGAAATAGGGAAAGATACAAAGAGTTACTCTACTGCATTGAAATCGGTGCTCAGAGAGGATCCTGATGTAATTTTAGTTGGAGAAATGAGAGACCTGGATACAATATCAATTGCACTTACAGCTGCAGAAACTGGACATTTGGTGTTTTCAACATTACATACTGTAGGAGCTGCAAAAACTATAGATAGAATTATAGATGTATTTCCACCATATCAGCAGCAACAAGTTAAAATACAATTGGCAGCAGTTATACAAGGTATAATATCTCAACAGCTAATAGCAAGTATAGATGCTAAAAAGAGAATAGCAGCTTTTGAAATAATGATAGCTACAGAAGCTATAAAGAATATGATAAGAGAAGGAAAAACTTATCAGATGGAATCTTCTATGCAAACTGGTGTAAAATATGGGATGAAAACTATGGATATGTCCCTATCTGAATTATGCAAAAAAAAGATTATATCAGAGGAGTCTGCCATTGCTTATGCAACAGATAGAGAGATGGTTAAAAGAATGATAGAACTATAAGATAGTGACTGGAGTATTTTTTACCTCCATATAGATCATTAAGGAATTTATACAAAATAGTATTAATTATATGTAACTGCTATAGTAATTAATAAATATTTGTGTTAAAATAACCTTAAATTAGGGGGGATTAAATTGAACGTTTTTAAAGAAATAATTTATAGTGCCTCTCGCATTTTAACTTGTGCTGTTTATATAATATCGATATACTATCTATGCATATCGTTTTTTGGTTTATGGAGAAAAAAAAGTAATAAAGAGGTAAAAAACAGATTGAGTTTTGCACTAATTGTAGCAGCTCACAATGAAGAAATAGTGATTGGTGATATTGTTGAGAGTTTAAAGGCACTTGATTATCCTAGACAATTATATGATATTTTTGTTGTTGCAGATAATTGCAGTGACAAGACTGCCAAAAAGGCAAGGGAAAAAGGTGCCATAGTATATGAGCGATTCAATAAAAATAAGAGGGGAAAAGGATATGCACTGGAGTGGATGTTTAATAAATTGTTTAAGATGAACAAAAAATATTCTGCGGTTGCTATATTCGATGCCGATAATTTAGTACATAAAAATTTTTTAAATGCTATGAACAAGAAACTTAATGAAGGCTATAAGGTTGTTCAAGGTTATCTTGATAGTAAAAATCCTGATGATACATGGATTACAGGAAGCTATTCTATTGCATTTTGGACTAATAACAGAATGTTTCAGCTTGCAAAGAGTAATTTAGGGTTATCTACTCAGCTTGGAGGTACTGGTTTTTGCATAGAAACAAATATATTAAAGAAATTAGGATGGGGAGCTACCTGTCTTACAGAAGATCTGGAATTTACTTGTAAATTTATACTAAATGGATATAAGGTAGGTTGGGCTCACGATGCTATAGTATATGATGAAAAGCCTCTTACACTTTTCCAGTCATGGAAACAGCGAAAAAGGTGGATGCAGGGATTTGCAGATGTGTCAAGCAGATATTTTTTTAAGCTTATTAAAAAAGGTATAACTAGCTTTAGCTTTGTCCCTATAGATTGTGCACTTTATAGTATTCAACCTATAATTACAGTTTTAATAGGTATATCTGCTGTAAGTGGTTTAATTCAAGAATTTATGATAACCTACAATATAATATCAAATTTTAATACTGTTATATATTCTATAAATTTTAATTTGTTTACTATTTTGGCAATAATATTTTCCGTACTTCAATATGTATATACTCCAATTATACTTATAATGGAAAAGAAATTAAATTATAAAGTATTTTTTTACTATATAATATATCCAATATATGTGTTTACATGGTTCCCGATTTCTATTCAGGGAATTTTAAATAAGAATAATAAAGATTGGAATCATACAATTCATACAAGAAGTGTAAAAATGAAAGATCTTAGTAAAGCTAATTGAATTGTAGACTGGGGGAAAAGGATCAAAATACCTTTTCCTTTTATTGTATGTGAGTAATTCAGTTAATTATATTTTAGAATTTATTAAAATATGATAAAATATAAGAGGAAATTTAACTTTCTTGTTGAATATATATTTTGATGGTTCTGTTATAAGGGGGAAAATATTTAATGAATGAATATATAATAGGAATAGATGTTGGATCATCTAATATATGTGCTGCAGCAGGTAAATTAGATAAGTATGGTAAAATGCAGATAATGGGAATTACTTCTTCCAGTTGTAATGGCGTAAAAAAGGGAGTTGTAATAGATATAGATACTACATCGGAATCCATAAAGAAGTGTGTATATGATCTTGAAAGAATGATAGACATTAAAATAGAAGAGGCATATATAGCGCTTCCAGGAGGGTTAAGTGAACTTATAGAAACCAAGGGAGTGGTTGCTATATCTTCAGAAGACGGAGAGGTAAAAGAAAATGATGTAAAAAGAGTTCTAAAGGCATCTAAAATAGTTACTATTCCGAACGATAAAGAAATAATAGGTATAATACCTGAACAATATATAATTGATGGATATGATAAGATAAAAGATCCAATAGGCATGAGTGGAGTTAGACTTGAAGTAGATGCACAAATTATATTGGCTCAATCCAGTATAATAAATAATTTTTTTAAAAGTGTAAACAAGGCCGGGATTAAAGTACTGGGTCTGGTATTTGAACCTATGGCCATATCGCAGGTCGTTTTGAAAGATGAAGAAATGCAGAGAGGTGTTGCGCTTATAGACATCGGCGCAGATTCTATAAATATTTATGACTATGAAGGAGGAAAATTAAATAATATAACAACTATATTTCTTGGTGGAAATAGCATAACAAATGATATTTCTGTTTGTCTAAAAATTCCTATATCTTCAGCAGAAGCTTTAAAAAAGAAATACGGTATTGTTGGAGCAATATCCAGAGAAAAAACTTTAAAAATAGAAGTAAATACAGATTATGACAATAAAATTCAAATAGATTATAATATGTTGACTCAGATAATAGAAGCTAGAGTAGAAGAAATATTGTCTATAATAGATAACAAATTAAGGTTACTTAACAACTATGAAAATATATCAGAAATAGTTTTTGTAGGTGGTGGAATATCTCAAATTAAGGGAATACAGGAATTTAGCAGGAATATATTAAATAAGCAGATTAGAATTGGTGCACCAAACTACATAGGGGCATCAAGTCCAATGTATGTAACTGCTGTTGGAATAGTTGAAGATGCAGCTAATTCTATGATAAACAAATATGGAAGACAATTAGACAAGCATCGGAAGAATGATATAGAAAGTATGGAAAAATGGAAGGAAAAAGATATTAAAATAGAAAATAAAAAATATGAGAATAATGGGTTTGTATCAAAAATAAAAGAGTTTTTTACAGATTTTTTCTAATGAGGAGGGTTTTATTGTGCTAGATTTTGATGTTGATGTTCAGCAGTTTGCTCAAATAAAAGTAATAGGATGTGGTGGTGGAGGAAACAATGCTGTAAACAGAATGATAACTGAAGGATTAAAAAATGTAGAATTTATAGCAATAAATACAGACAAGCAGGCTTTGATGCTTTCGCAGGCATCACAAAAAATACAAATAGGAGAAAAGCTTACCAAGGGGTTGGGGGCAGGAGCAAATCCTGAAATAGGCCAAAAAGCTGCTGATGAAAGTAAGGATGAAATAGCTCAGGCAATAAAAGGTGCAGATATGGTCTTTATAACTGCAGGTATGGGTGGAGGAACAGGAACTGGTGCAGCTCCCGTAATTGCAGAGACAGCCAAATCTATGGGAATACTTACAGTAGGAGTGGTGACAAAGCCATTTCCTTTTGAGGGAAGAAAAAGAATGATACATGCTGAAATGGGAATAAAGAATTTAAAGGATAGGGTAGATACTCTAGTTACAATTCCCAATGAAAGATTGCTGTCTATAGTTGACAAGAAAACTACCTTAATGGAATCTTTTAAATTTGCAGATGATGTTTTAAAACAAGGTGTACAGGGTATATCTGATCTTATAACAATACCTGGACTTGTGAATCTGGATTTTGCGGATGTAAGAACTATAATGCTAGATCGTGGACTTGCCCATATGGGAGTTGGAAAAGGGAACGGTGACAATAGAGCTCAGGATGCTGCTAAGCAGGCTATATCAAGTCCTCTTCTTGAAACTTCCATAGTTGGTGCTACCGGAGTATTGCTCAATATAACAGGTGGTTCAGATCTTGGATTGCTTGAAATTAATGAGGCAGCAGAAATTGTTCAAGATGCTGCTGATCCAGATGCTAATATAATATTTGGAGCAGTAATAGATGAAGATATTAAAGATGAAATAAGGATTACAGTAATAGCTACCGGATTTGAAGAGGAAAAGAAAAAAATCAAATCTAATGACAGTTTAAAAAAGGATATTAATAATAATAATAATGGACAGTTTAAGAATAGAATAGATGCAAAAAATGAGGCAGCAGCAACTTCTGATTACAGTGATTTAAACGAAGAGGATCTTGAGATTCCAGCTTTTCTCAGAAGACAGAGAAATGGCAGGTAACAAATAGAGTTCATGTACAATTAATTGTACATGAACTCTATTTGTTTTTCATCCTTGTTAAATTTTCATATCAAATTTACATTTCTTTTTTTTTATATACATATGTATCCATGTAACCTTATATTAAGTATAAATTTAAATACTATGGCATATTATAGAAGATAAAAATATTATATAAGATTATAAAATGACAAAATTTTGAAGAATATAAGTATATAATAGAGTTAAATATTGGGAAAACAATAAGGAGGAGATGATGAATATTTGATTGTATTTTTGGATGTACTAATTTTTGTAAATATAGTGGTCAATTTTTTTATTATGTATATTACAGCAAAAACTCTTAGGGTAATGGTGAAATTTAGATACATGATTTTATCATCTCTTTTAGGAGGAATATATGTTATAACGATAATTTTTCCAACATTTTCAGTATTTTCTAATTTATTTTTTAAAGTGCTGACGGCTGCTATCTTGATATTGATAACTTTTAGAAAAAAAAATATTGTATTCAATTTGAAAGCTCTATCAATATTTATAATGTATTCAATGCTTTTGGCTGGAATATGCATTTTTATTCAATATAATATCTACGGAGAGTATACGTACTATTTTTCATATAAATGGCTTATGATCGCTATTATGATTGTATATATTGTGATTGACAGATTGGTAGTATTTATAAGAGATAGAAAGACACTTACTACTTTGATATTCAATGTAGACATTATATTAAATAATGGAAGCAAGAGAGTAAAGGCTTTTTTGGATACTGGAAATGAATTAAAGGAACCTGCAACCAATCTTCCAGTAATAATAGTTGAGAAATCCATGTTTTGTAATATAGATATTGAGAAGTATGATAAATTTTACATACCATATAAGGTTGTAAATGGAAAGCGTGACAAGCTGAAGGGATTTAAACCAAAAGCAGTAAAGATAGGAATAGGAGATAATGTTGAAATTAGAGAAGTCATAATAGCTTTTTGTGAAGATAGATTAAGTGAGTTTAGTGATTATCACGCACTGCTTCCAAGAGGGGTGATCTAAAGAAAATTGGGCATTAACTATTGGCAAAAAAGTAAGCATGCATGAGATATAGAATTAAAAACTAGGGTTAATTGGGGGGTCAATTATGTTTAAAATAAATGTGATACTAAATAGGTTGATGTTAAAATTTAAAATATTTTTTAGGAGTTTGTATTACATAGGAGGCAGTGATGTGCTTCCTCCTCCTCTTACTAAGGAAGAAGAACAGGATTTGGTATTGAAATTGGTATCTGGAGATGAAAAAGTAAGATCAACTTTAATTGAAAGAAATTTAAGACTAGTTGTTTATATAGCAAGAAAATTTGAAAATACAGGTGTAAATGTAGAGGATTTAATATCAGTAGGTACCATAGGTCTTATAAAGGCTGTAAATACTTTTGATCCAAATAAAAAAATAAAGCTTGCTACCTATGCATCAAGGTGTATTGAAAATGAAATACTTATGTATCTTAGAAGAAATAATAAAGTAAAAGCCGAAATATCATTTTATGAGCCATTGAATGTGGATTGGGATGGAAATGAATTGTTATTATCTGATATATTAGGTACGGAAAATGATATTGTGTATGATCTTATTGAAGATGAAGTAGACAAAGAACTTTTAGTAATAGCTATGAAAAAGTTAAGCGAGAGGGAAAGAAAAATAGTAAATTTAAGGTTCGGATTAAATGGATATAGTGAAAAAACCCAGAAGGAAGTAGCTGATATGCTTGGTATATCTCAATCTTACATATCAAGACTTGAAAAAAGGATAATAAAGCGTTTAAAAAAAGAAATAAATAAAATGTTATGAGCTTGTCTTTAGTATAAAATACAGCTTCTTAGTAAATACTTAAAATGCTATATATTCTAAAGGGGCTGATTGCATGATAATTAACAAAGTTGAAATTTGCGGCGTAAATACATCAAAATTGCCAGTTCTTAAGGAAAGTGAAATGAAGGAACTTTTAATTAAGACTAGAGATGGAGATCTTAAAGCTAGAGAAAAATTCATAAAAGGAAATTTGAGACTTGTATTGAGTGTAATACAAAGATTCAACAATAGGGGTGAAAATGCGGATGATCTCTTTCAGGTGGGATGTGTGGGACTTATAAAGGCAATAGATAATTTTGATTTGAAGCAAAATGTAAAATTTTCTACCTATGCAGTTCCTATGATTATAGGTGAAATAAGGAGATATTTAAGGGATAATAATTCTATAAGAGTAAGTAGGTCCCTTAGAGATATAGCTTATAAGGCACTTCAGGCAAGAGATAAGCTTGTAAGGGAAAACAACAAGGAACCTACAATATCACAAATATCGAAAGAATTAGATATGCCAAGAGAAGAAGTAGTATTTGCATTGGATGCAATTCAAGATCCTGTTTCGCTGTTTGAACCAATATATCGTGATGGCGGAGATGCTATATATGTTATGGATCAAATAAGTGATAGAAAAAATGTGGATGAAAACTGGCTTGAAGATATATCCATAAAAGAGGCAATGAAAAAGTTAAATGACAGAGAAAAACTAATATTAAATCTCAGATTCTTTGATGGAAGAACACAGATGGAGGTGGCAGAAGAAATAGGAATATCACAGGCTCAAGTATCAAGACTGGAAAAAACAGCTTTAAGACATATGAAAAAATATATATAAATATAATATATTAGATTTTATATAGTTGTTGGGGGGTGCTTACATATATGGAAAATAATATTGAAGAAGAAAATTCATTATACTCATTGGCAAGTTTGAGATCTATGGAAATTATAGATATAAACACAGGAGCAAAGCTGGGCTTTATAAAGGATCTAAAAATAGATTGTGAGAATAGCAGGATACTATCTATAATATTACCATCTCAAACATCTAAAATAAGTTGGTTTGGTAAAAATGATGATGTAGAATTACCTTGGGACAATGTAAAAAAGATAGGAATAGATGTATTACTTGTAGATGCAGAAAATGTATTAACTTAGAGCATGTTTGTTTTATTAAGTATCTATATATGTCTAAAGATTGATGAAAATTTAGCGAAAAGAGAGTATAATATAAATTATATATAGATATAAAAGGACGTGAAATAAATGAAATGCCCTTATTGTGGATATGTAGAAAGTAAAGTTGTTGATTCCAGATCTACTGAGGACAATAAAGCTATTAGAAGAAGAAGAGAGTGCTTAGGCTGTAAGAGAAGGTATACTACTTATGAGAAAATCGAAGATCTGCCAATACTGGTTATAAAGAAAACTATGGATAGAGAATATTTTGACAGAAATAAGATATTAAACGGACTTATAAAAGCATGTCAAAAAAGACCTGTTTCTAGGCAGCAGCTTGAAAGTATAACAGATGATATTGAGAAAAGTATAAATAATAAAATGATAACTGAAATAAGTTCTTCCGATATAGGTGAAATGGTGATGAAAAGACTTAAGGATATTGATGAGGTCTCCTATGTAAGATTTGCATCTGTATATAGACAGTTTAAGGACATAAATACATTTATGGAGGAAATTAAAAATCTTATTTCGAAAAAATAGACGATATATTTAAATATCGTCTATTTTTTATGTGCGCCCAGCATGGGTGCAATCTAATGGGTGAAAGTCCCAAGCACGGGTTGATAGTGCCAAGTGCACAGCTTAAGACAAGGGTGTCCATGGTGACGTGGAATCTGAAGGAAGTCGGCAGCAAAACTCTGGTCTGACAGATAAGTTATAGATATGAATTTAGAAATAATAACCCATACAGTAATGTGTGGCTGAACTGTCAGAAGTCAGCAGATGTCATAGTGTGCGACTTGAAAGTCGCTGCTTTATGGTGCTAGTATAAAAATGTAGACACAAAATTCGAACAATATAAAATAGAGAAAAGGAAGTGTCTACATAATGTCAAATAGATCTAAGAGATACACAAAAGATTTCAAAAATACTATAGTGGAACTTTACAATTTAGGGAAGTCACTAAGTGAGATAAATCGTGAATATGGCGTAGCTAAATCAACAATAAAGGTATGGATTAACTACTTCAAACTGGCAGATATGAAAAGTACAAAGACGTTAGATGAGTGGCTTAGAAGAAGGATTAGGATGTGTTATTGGAAACAATGGAAAAAACTCAAAACAAAACACGATAATCTTAAAAGGCTTGGTATTGATGAATATAAAGCTTGGGAATATGCAAATACAAGAAAAGGCTACTGGAGGATATCCTGCAGCCCTATTCTATCAAAGACACTATCTAATAAATATCTTAAAAAGCAAGGCTTTATAACATTAACCGAAAGATATCTATAATTAGGTAATTCTTATTGAACCGCTGTGTACCGAACGGTACGCACAGTGGTGTGAGAGGTCGCTGAATAAAATAATTATTCAGCTCCTACTCGATTGCGTAGTTATATTATGAGTATATTAACTAAATTTAACAAATAATTAGTAAGCATTTAATATAAGAATTGTATAATTTTCTAAGAAGTCGGTATGCGGGGTGAGTTAGAATGAATCTACAATATGAACTCGAACTGGATAGGATATTATCTTGTGGAAGCATTAGTACAGTATTTCAACCTATTGTATCTCTCAAAGATGCTTCTATTATAGGATATGAAGCTTTAAGTAGAGGACCGGAAGATTCAATTTTGCATTTTCCAAATAAGCTTTTTTCAGTAGCAGAAAGCTGCAATAGAGTTTGGGATCTTGAGTTACTATGCAGATTAAAAGCTATAGAAAAAGCTAATAGGATAGATAAGGATAAACTATTATTTATAAACGTAGATCCTAGAATATTTAAAGATGACAGGTTCAAAAGTGGATTTACAAAAGAATTTTTAAAAGAGAATGGTATATCTTCAAACTCAATTATTTTTGAAATAACAGAGAAAACTGCTATAGAAGATTATAAAAGTTTTAAAGTAGCACTTGATAATTATATTAATCAGGGATATAAAATTGCAATCGATGATATGGGTACAGGCTATTCGGGACTTAAAACTTTGATGGAAACAAGACCTCACTATGTTAAGATTGATATATCATTTATTAAAGGAATAGATAAGGATATATTCAAACAAAAACTTGTAAAGACATTTTTGGAGCTAGCTCATTCTACAAATATGGAAATTATTGCAGAAGGAATTGAAACTGAAAGTGAGCTTTTGAAATTGATAAACCTTGGTGTTACTATAGGTCAGGGATACTTTATTCAAAGACCTTCGGGAACATTTCTTGATATTTCTGAAAATGTAAGAAAAAAAATAATGAAATACAGTAAAATACAAAGCAATAAATTTGAAAAAAATTATGTTGGCAGCATTGCAATAAAGAATCCAGCTTTCTCGCTGGTGACCAAAAGCAAAGACATTAAAAAATTCTTTGATAATTCAGGAATTATGGGGGCATGTATTGAAGAAAGTGGATATCCCATAGGATTGATTATGCAGCATGATCTTGACTATGCGCTTGCTACTCAATATGGCCTTTCAGTTTTTTCAAAACGCTCTGTATCCTTAGTTATGGATTCTTCGCCTTTGATAGTAGATTATTATACTTCCATAAGCGATGCATCAAAAATTGCAATGGATAGACCTTCTAAAAAAATATATGATTATGTTATAGTTACAAAAGGAAATAAATACTATGGAATTGTCACAATTAAAAATTTACTTGAGTATACTTTAGAATTTGAAAAAAACCGTGCTAAAAATTTGAATCCACTAACAGGACTTCCTGGAAATGAAATTATAAATGAAAATATTTATAATATGCTGCATCATAATGCTAATTTTTTTTTGATTTATGCAGATTTAAATAATTTTAAAATATATAATGATACATATGGTTTTGAAAATGGAGATAAAGTTTTAAAATTTACTGCCAGACTTATAGAAGAACAAACTAAGAAATTTTGTACATACAATGGTTTTGTAGGCCATATAGGAGGAGACGATTTTGTATGTATAATTGAAAATGAAAAAGAAATATGTGAGAAATTGTGCCAAAGTATAATTTCAAAATTTGATTCAAAAATACTTGATTTTTTTAATGAGAAAGATAAAAGTAATGGATACATTGAATCTTTGGATAGAAAGGGCAATAAAGATATTTTTCCTCTAACGTCTATAGCATTGGGGTGTATGTATGGAAACTTTACTAGATTTAAGGAAATTGACGAGATCGGTATGCATATGAGCAAGATTAAGAAAAAAGCAAAAAAGAACAAAAATAGCAGCTATGTTATTTTTGATATCAATTGTATGATTAACATTATAAATTAACGATATTTGGAGGAATTGACATGAAAAAGATGTTCAATTTTAAGTTTGTACATATATTCAGTGGTATGAAAGAAAAAATATTTGACAAATTAAAAGAAAAAATATCTGCCAAAAAGAAAAAAATCAATTTGATTGATTTATCATTTTTAAATAGTGTTGGAATAAAAATAATTGCCCAAATTGGAGTATTGGTAATAGCAATTTGTGGAGTTATTGGATTAATATCTTATCATAGTTCTTACACAGCTATGGAACAAAATATAAAATCTTCACTTCAGGACAAGGCTGGAGAGTCATCTAAATTAATAGATTCAATGTTACAGCAGCAAGTTAAAGCAATGATTGAAATAGCAAATAGAACGGAAATAAGATCGATGGATCCTAAAATTCAAATTCCAGTTTTAGCCAAAAGAGCTGAAGAATTAAACTATTCAAGTCTTAATGTAATGGATTTAAATGGATTAGCCTATATGCAAACCGGCGGGAAAACAAATATAGATTTGAATAGCAACGAGTCGGCTTATCTAAAAACGGCCCTACAGGGGAAACCTAAGATTGATGGACCATACTTTAATGTTAATGGAGATCAAATAATAGCAGTGGCAGTTCCAATAAAAAATGATAATAACAAAATTGTAGGAGTTCTATTTTCAAATATAAGCACTGCAGAATTAAATAAACTTGTCCAAAGAATGAAGGTTGGTGCAAGTGGATATTGTTTTATAATTGATAAAAGTGGAAATAAGGTAATACATAAGAATTTAACTTTAGTTTTAAATAAAGATAATACTATAAAAAATGCAGAAAAAGATAAATCACTTATAGAACTATCAAATCTTGAAAAAAAGATGATACAAGGTAAAAGTGGATCTGGGTATTATAAAGAAAATGGAAAGTATATGCTTCTGGCTTATTCACCTATACCGGAGATGAACTGGTATTTAGGAATTACTATAGCTAAAGAAGAAGTATTTATTTCTGTAAATGTACTTAAATATAAGATGATAACTGCTACAATAATATTTATATTGATAGGAATTTTTATTGGTAGCATTATAGCGAGACAAATAAGAAAACCTCTGGTAAAAATAAGAAAATATGCCGAAGAATTATCCAATTTCAATTTGGAATATAAAATAGATATAAAGAGCAAAGATGAGTTTGGACAAACTGTAAATGACCTGAATTCTGCTTTGGAAAATATAGGAAACATGATAAGACATGCTAAAAAAGGGAGTTGCACTGCATTAGAGTCCAGTAACTATGTAAATCAGATGTTTCAGGAATCACAGGTTGACATTGAAACGGTATCTAATATGTCTGATGAAATAACCACAAATATGCAGGAAACATTAGTATCTATTGAAAATGTGGGTGAAAAGGTATGTCTGGTTAAACAAATGGTAGAAAAAACCGTTGACGAAGCCAGTGCTGGATTGAATTTGTCTGATGAAATGAATAAAAAAGCTGTATATATAAGAGATAATATAGAAAAATCAAGAGAAAATTTGAAAATTTATTATACAGAATCAAGTAAAAAACTTAAAAATTCACTGGAAACAATAAAGGTTGTGAATAATATATCCAAGATGTTAAATGAAATCAGAAAGGTATCAAAAAAGACGAATATACTTGCCTTAAATGCTCATATTGAAGCTGCCAGGGCCGGAGAGTTTGGAAGAGGATTTATGGTAGTTGCTGGGGAAGTTAAAAAGCTTGCAGACCAATCTTCGAATATGGCAAATAATATACAGATCAATATAAAGGATATAATGATGGCAGTTGGGGAACTTATAGATTCTTCAAAAAATATACTGCAGCTTATAGAAGAAAATGTAATGGATGACTATGTTAAAATAATTGAAATGAGCAAGGAATATCAGGATGAAGGTATGAAGATTGAGTCTGTTATAAAAAAGTTCTATGTTCTTACGGACGATATAAATTTATCACAGCAGGAGTTTTCAAATATAATTGATGATATTACAAATTCTGTGGGTAAATGTACAGAGGCAGTAATAAATATATCCGGTAGTATGAATTCAATAGAAGAAAAAAATACGGATATATCTGTAAAAACTGCCCAAAATGCTGATGAAGCAAAGAAACTCATTGATATTGTAGATCAATTTAAAGTACAGGACTAGTTGGTTCTATTTGAAAATCTTGTGATAATCTCTGATGAAATGAATGATACAATGGGAACTGTGAAAATTATTGCCATGCTTCCAGTTAATCCTTGAATTATTTCTAAATTTACCATATCCATATTCATAAGCTGGTTGTAGCTCACATTGTAGGAATAAATTATTATAATCATGGTAAGTGATGCTCCTGCAAAAGCCAGAATCAATGTATTTGCCATGGTTCCCATCATATCTTTTCCAACATTCATTCCAGATTTGAGTAATTCTTTTTTACTCATAGTAGGATTGGATGTATATATCTCCTGTATGGATGATGCTATTGATATGCTTAGATCCATTACAGCTCCCAGGGATGCTATTAAAATTCCTGCAGTTAACAATTCGTGTACTTTCATACCGGATACATTTGAAATCATGTTCAGACTTTCTACGTCAGAAAAGTTAAGTCCCGTTAGATGGGCTAAGCGGCCCAAAATAAGTTCAATTATTCCTGCGATAACAACGCCGGATATGGTACCTAGTATGGCAGATAAAGTTTTTGCACTCCACCCATTTAACAAAAACAGTGTGATACAGCTTGTTATAATTATTATTAGAATTGAAGCCATAATTGGCGAATATCCTCTGTATAACATGGGAACAAATAAAAATATAATACAGGACAGGGTAAATACAAGTCCCATTACAGATCTAAAGCCTTTTTTACCACCTATTATGCAGAGTGCTGCAAAGAAAATAAAAATGAAAGCATATTGAACGGGAGCTCTATAGTAATTGTATATTGTTATACCGTGTGAAGAGGAATTTGCCGTGGAAATTTCTACTATAGCTTTCATTCCAGGTCTTAGGTATACGTTGTGAGTATCGCTTAAATAATTTGTTACATTTTCCACATCTCCCTTATGTTCTCCTGAAAGAATTTTAATTTGAAGCTGCTGAGTTCCAAAATATATGTTTTTTGATTCGTTAAATTGTTTTAGGGAATTATTTTTTATGGATATAACTTGAGCTTTTTCGTATTTTATATAAGACTTTCCATTTTGTCTGTTGTATGTTACGGGATGGCTTATGTTAAAATAGTATAAAAAAATACCGAATAACAGTACAGATGCTGAAAAAATTAATACTTGAAATGTTTTTGAAAATTTAATCATAATTATTCCTCCATTTAATATAGAAATCATTTAAATTTTGATGCATACTCAACATTATATTATTTCAATGAAATGTAATTATAAAACATATGTAAAATTTAGGTTAAATATGAAATGTTATCATTATTTTACATAAACTTTACATGAGTGTAACAGATAAAAACATAAAAATTGTTAATATAATAGTGTGTATATTAATGAACTGTTAATAAAACTATTATTTTTAGGAGGAAAGTTCATCATGATGCAATATCTTAAAAAAGCAACGTCAAAAATAGCATTATTCATGCTATGTTCTTTAGTCGTATTTTCAGGACTGGGAATGCCGATATCGACAAAAGCAGCTGAAAATGATGATACTTCTACGAGTCAGTCAGTTACAGTAACAGCAGAAGAAGGAACTCAGCCAAGTATTAAAGATATAACCTTTGCACCTGGAGCAGATCCATCACAGATAAGTTTTACATGGTATTCAAAGGGTACTGCAGATCCACAGGTACAGATTGCACTTAATTCCGACATGACTGAAGGCAAGTTCCCTGAAGACAAAGCAAATACATTCAAGGGACAGAAATCAGGAGGAAATGAAGGATACACTTCCAATAAAGTAACAGTAACAGGACTCAAACAGTCTACAAAATATGTATACCGTGTAGGAGACGGAACCAACTGGAGTCAGGTTAATGACTATACAACACAGGATATATCGAAGGGATTCAATTTTCTATTTGCAGGAGATCCTCAGATCGGTGCCAGTGGCAAGATAACTGAAGATGGAAACGGATGGGTTGATACACTGAATAAAGCTTTTGATAAATTCAAGGATACGGATTTTATAATGTCGATAGGAGATCAGGTAAATAACGGCAAGGAATCTCTGGATGAAAACAGCGCAGTCAAGAATGAAGGAGAATACGACCAGTTCTTCAGACCGGAACAGCTAAAAAATATACCTCTTGCAGCAATTCCGGGTAACCACGAAGGATATGGACCGGGTCACATAACTAATTTCAATGTTCCTAATATGTCAGACAAGTATGGTATATTCACCAACAACGGATTCGAGGAAGATAAAAGTAATGGAACAACAGGAAATGACTACTACTATGTATATGGGAATACGCTTTTCATGATGCTGAACAGCAACGACATTAATGCAGAGGATCACAAGGCATTCATGAAAGAGGCGATAGCAGCGAATCCAAATATAAAATGGAAGATAGCGGCAATGCACCATTCAATCTACAGTTCTGCAAACCATGAGACGGACAAGGATATAGCGCAGAGAAGACTTACACATCCTGAGGTATTCGAGGAACTTGGAGTGGATGTTGTCCTGGACGGACATGACCACTGCTATACGAGAACATACCAGATGAAGGCTGGGGAAGCAGTTGATGTTGAGGATGCAAAAGACGGCAAGGTTACCAATCCGGAAGGGGTTCTGTATATAACTGCAAATTCGGCAAGTGGAAGTAAGTACTATGAAATACAGGAACCAAATCAGAACAATTACTATGAAGCTGTAAAATGGCAGGATCATGTCCCAACATTCTCTGATGTAAAAGTGGACAGCAACAACTTTACAATAACAACGTATAGAACTGATACAATGGAAGCTATAGACACCTATACTATAACTAAGAAAACTTCATCGGGTGGTGGTAGTTCAAGTAGTGGTTCAAATTCATCAGTTAATGTAACAAACTCAAATACAAATTCAGTTGTTAATGCAATAAAGAAATCAAGTGATAATGCAACTGTAACTATAAAGGTAGATGACAATAAAAAAGTGGAGAAAGATGTATTTGATGCAGTGAAGGGGACCGACAAAAAATTGGTGTTCACAGAAGATGGAATAGAATGGACATTTAATGGAAATGACATATCAGATACTAAATCGGTTGATATGACAGTTGATATAGCTAAAATTAAAGATTCCAAGTCGTCAAATAAGGAAGCAATTCAGCAGAAGACAAATAATGCGGATGTTACTGTAGTATCTTTTGCAGATAATGGAGAACTTCCTGGGAAAGCTACAGTTAAGATTAAACTTGACAATAGCTGGCTTGAAGATAAAGACAAAAATAATATGAATGTATATTATTACAATGAATCCAACGATACTTTCAGCAATATAGCAAACAATTTAAAAGTTGCTTCTGATAATTATATAAGTTTTGATGTAACACATAATAGTGATTATATAATATCGGATAAAGAATTGACTTCCCTGAAGCAGGTGAGACTGGGTGGATCAGACAGATATGAAACCTCGGCAAAAATATCACAGAACAAATGGTCAAGTGCAGATTCGGCAATACTGGTATCAGGTAAGGCTTTTGCAGATGCACTTAGTGCAGCACCATTTGCAAAGCAGTTGAATGCACCTATACTGCTGACTTCAAATAACTCACTGGATAAAAGTACATCGGCAGAACTTTCGAGACTGAAAGTTAAAAAAGTTTATATAATTGGTGGTACCGGAGTCGTGTCTAATTCAGTGACAAATGCTGTAAAGAGTATGAAAATAAGTGTAGAGAGAATATCTGGAGCAAACAGATATGCCACTTCACTTGCAGTTGCAAAACAGATTGGAAAACCTGCACAGATATTCATAGCTTCAGGAAAAGGCTTTGCAGATGGATTGACAATATCATCTTATGCGGCTCTATCGGGAAGTCCAATACTTCTGGTAGATGGAAGCCATCTGGAAAATGATGTGCTGCAGTATATAACGGAAAATGGCAGTAAATCATATGTAATTGGAGGAAATGGCGTCGTAAGCGATAGTATAGTCAAGAGTTTGAAGGCTGAGAGAATATCAGGAGCAGACAGATATGCTACAAACATTGCTGTATTGAATAAATTTAATGATAGTTATGATTTGTCAGATGTTTATTTTGCATCAGGGAGTGATTTTGCAGATGCTCTTTGTGGTTCTTCAGCAGCTGGCAAGGAAAAGGCACCAATCATATTGATTAGCAAAAACAATTCTAACAGTACAAAAAATTATATTAGATCAAAATTAAATAGTTTTGACCAGGTAACTATTCTTGGAGGAAACGGAGCAATTCTACAAAGTGTAGTCAGTCAGCTTCTTCAATAGATAACCGGTATTTAATAAAAAGAGATATTCTGGGATAAGATTCCAGAATATCTCTTTTTATTATTATTTTTAAAGCTAAAATTTTATTTCTATTTATGTTAAGTTTATGTTAAAAATTTTAAATTATAGACATAAAGTGTAATTCATAAATAAACAATGTTAAAATATTGAGTAGTAACAATAATAAAGTTCAATTTGGAGGAAATATATGGAATATATTTTGAAAGATGAATATAAATTTATAAAGATAGATTTAGATGGTGCGGTAGCAGTATTTTCAACGGCTAGAAATAATTTGGATTTTAATAAGCTAAAAGACTATGGAATAAAAAATATTGAGAATTTAAAGAATTGGTTTGGCCTAGATGATGTAGGTTATTTAAATCAAGTTCATGGAGATAGATTAGTTAACTATGATGAAAAATTAGAAAGTGCTGATGGATTGTTTACAAATAAAGTTAATACAGCTGTGGGTGTATTCAATGCCGATTGTGCTCCTATACTTTTATATGACAGGGAAAATTCTATAATTGCAGCTGTACATAGTGGATGGAGAGGAACTTTAAGTCTTATACTTAAAAAAGCTATTAAAAAGTTAAAATCAGAATATAATAGTAGGGAAAATAATATATTTGTGTGTATAGGACCGCATATACAGGTATGCTGCTATGAAATTGGAAAAGAGCTTATGGATAGATTTAAAAAATCCGATTTCTATAAGGGAAAAGATATATTTGAAGGTAGAAATTTGGATTTGAAAAAATGTCTTTTTTATCAGCTTGAAAGTGAAAAAATTAGAAAAGAAAATATAAAATATGTGGATATATGTACATGTTGTGAAAAGAAATATGATATGCATTCTTATAGAAAGGATAAAAACTGTGGAAGGATGTTTTCGTTTATCTATCTAAAATAAATTTCAATAAAATAGATTCTAATAAAATTTTGGAGGTAAATATGTCAGAAAAAACAATTTTGATAGTCGACGATGAAGAACATATATGTGAGTTAATTAAATTCAATCTTGAAAAGAATGGGTACAAAACCATTATATCCACTAATGGAATAGATGCCTTGAAAAAGATACGCAGGGAAATGCCGGAATTAATACTTCTTGATGTCATGCTGTCAGGGATGGATGGATATGATGTATGCAAGGAGATAAGAAAAGACAGTTCGATATCATCGATTCCAATTATAATGATAACTGCAAAGAGCGAGGAATTCGATAAGGTTCTTGGATTAGAACTTGGTGCAGATGATTATATTACGAAACCTTTTTCTGTAAGGGAGCTTGTGGCAAGGGTGAAGGCACTTTTGAGGAGAACGAATGTTAATGATAATAATAGTTATTATGTATTTGGAGACTTGAAAGTAGATTTTGACAAACATGAAATTTTGAAATCTGATAAAAAGGTTGAACTTACGTTAAAGGAATTTGAACTCCTCCACATACTTATAAAAAATAAGGGAAGGGTTGTTACAAGAGATTGCCTTCTTGATAGGGTTTGGGGTTATGAATATATAGGAGAAACTAGAACAGTTGATGTACATATAAGGCATTTAAGACAAAAAATTGAAGAAGATGACAAAAAACCAAAGTTTATTGAAACTATTCGTGGAATAGGATATAGATTTAACCCAGGGGAATAATGGTGATATAATGAAAAAAAAATTAATGCAATCAATGCTCTACATACTTATGCCAAGTTTAATAATTATGACTACACTATTTATGATAATCGAGAATTATGAATATATGCAGAATATGAAGCAGACTCTTAAAATAAACAATCAGGTAGTAATAAATGCACTAGAAAAGAGTAATTACGTAAATAAAAGTAGTATTTTTAAGGACTATTTTAAAAATACTACTTTAAGGGGAACTTATATAGATAATAAGGGAAATGTAATAAGCGATTCTGAGGAATATGAAAAAAATCTTGGAAATCATAATGGTAGGAAAGAAATAAAAGATGCTAGAAAGTATGGAACAGGCTATAATGTTAGACTGAGTGATACCACAAATAAAAAAACGTTATATTTTGCTACAATGATGAAAGATGGAAATGTGGTTAGAAGTGCGATAACAATGCAGACAATAAAAGGTGTAGAAATAAGATATTATAAATATTATATTTTTATAATGATACTGTCTATAGTTATGTCTTCAATTTTTATAACACGATTATCAAAATCAATGTTAGCGCCTATTAAAAAGCTTCAGGAGATAACTAGAGGTATGGCAGACGGCAATTTGAACAAAAGGGTAAAAATAGATAGAAAAGATGAAATAGGTGAACTTGCAAATACTTTTAATAATATGGCTGGAAAACTTCAATCAACATTGAATGATTCCATAGACCAGAACAATAAACTGGAGGCTATACTTACAAGTATGGACAGTGGAGTTATAGCTATAGATACAAATTATAAAATAATAATGATAAATCCTTATGCAAAAGGCATCTTTGGAATAGAAGAAGATATAATAGGTAAAAACTTAATGGATAGTATAAGAGATTTTGAACTTGAGAATGTATTCAAAAATGAAGATGGAAAATATAAGGAAATAAAAATTATATGGCCTAAAGAAAGAAACTTAAGAATAAAAACCGCTGACATAATAAATAATTCTGGCTATAAAATTGGTACGGTGGCAGTAGTCCAGGATATAACTGATGTTAAAAGACTTGAGAATATGAGGTCAGAATTTGTAGCAAATGTTTCCCATGAATTGAAGACACCACTTACTTCTATAAAAGGTTTTTCTGAAACTCTAAGATATGCGGATGATGTGGAAAATAGAAATAAATTTTTGGATATAATAAATAATGAGGCTGATAGGCTTACAAGGCTTATAGATGATATTCTTACGCTGTCCCATATAGAAAATAGTAAAATTGGTGTTACGGAGAGGATTAATATAGCTTCGTCTATAGAAAGTGTATGTTATTTAGTGGAGGAAGCAGCCAAAAAGAAAAATATAAAAATAGTCAGGTACATATCAAGAGGTCCCGATATCTATGGCGATGAAGATAAATTCAAGCAGATGATGATAAATCTTGTGGATAATGCAATAAAATATTCTGACCAAGGAGGGGAAGTAAAAATAGTCGCACAATTTAAAGATAATAATTGTGTAATATGGGTTGAAGATAATGGTGTAGGTATATCAAAGGAGCATCAGGGAAGATTGTTTGAGAGGTTCTACAGGGTAGATAAAGCTAGATCAAGAAGTCAGGGTGGAACAGGTTTGGGCCTTGCTATAGTGAAACATATTGTTATAGGCTTTAGTGGAAGCATAAAAGTTGAAAGTGAACTTGGAAAAGGAAGTAAGTTTATAGTAACGATTCCAATAAAAAGTATATCCTAATTTAATTGTGGAGGTTTTGTTAATTTTATTTAACATTTGAGTAATAAGGTCTTAACTTTCGTGGAATAATATAGTCATGTAGAATGAATTTATGTAAAATATAGCAAATTTGAGGAGGTCTACACTAATTATGAAAAAAAGAAGCTTGAGAGCTCTTATTGCAGCAATGACAGTCGCAATGACTGTTGGAGTCTTTGCCGGATGTGGATCCACTGGAAGTGGAGATAATTCAACTAAGGATAATTCGGCATCGGAAAAAAAGGTATCAGGTTCAATAACTTTGGCAGGATCTACAGCACTTCAACCACTTGCAGAGCAGCTTGGAAAAACTTTTTCAGAAAAGAATCCAGATGCTACTATTAATGTACAAGGTGGTGGAAGCGGTACAGGATTAAAGCTTGCACTAGATGGAACTGCTAATATAGGAAATTCTGATGTTACAGCAGAATCCAAGTTATCACCAGATGATGCAAAACAATTAGTAGATCATAAAGTATGCGCAATAGGATTTGCAGTAGTAACTAATTCAGGGGTTAAAGTTGATAGCCTTACAAAAGATCAAATCCAAAAAATATTTACAGGAGAGATAACTAACTGGAAACAGGTAGGTGGAGATAATTTACCTATAAATGTTATCAATAGAACTAAATCATCAGGTACTAGAGCTACATTCAAGGATACTGTAATGGGTGGAAAAGATGAAAAAGAAGGTCTTGGTACAACACAGGATTCAAATGGAAATGTAGAAAATGCAATAAAGACTACTAAAGGAGCAATAAGTTATCTTGCACTGTCCTATTTGACTGATGCTGTTAAGGAAAATGTTAAAGCATTAAAAATAGAAGGTGTTGAAGCTACTAACGAGAATATAGAAGGTGGAAAATATCCTTTCTGGTCTTATGAACATATGTATACTAAAGGGGAAGCTAAAGATCTTACAAAGGCATTTATAGATTATGTGCTGGATGATGCAAACAAGGAGACAATAACTAAACTTGGATACATTCCAATGAGCGATATAAAAGCACAATAAAATATCTTACACTTTAGGTGGCCGGGCTCTATTGCGTGCCCGGTCTATCAAATTATTAGTGAAGTCTGATTTTGAGGTTGATAAAATGAATAATAAGTCTTTATGGAAAAGTTTAAAGAATGAATACATAGGAAGAGGATTTTCAATATTTTGTGGAATAGCAATAATAATTCTTACACTTACCATTATAGTATTTATAACATCAAAGGGATTGAATACATTTACTAAAGGTGAATACTCATTAAGCAAATTTCTATTTACCTCCCGATGGAATCCTGATAGTGATACTCCCAAACTTGGAGCACTGATATTTATTGCAGGATCCACATTTGTCTCACTTGGGGCAGTTTTAATAAGTGCACCGGTAGGAGTTGCACTTGCTGTGTTTATGCATTACATATCTCCTAAATTTGGTTCCAAAGTACTTCAACCAGCACTAGAATTATTTGTAGGAATACCTTCTGTTGTATATGGATGGATAGGTTTCAGTGTACTCATTCCATTTTTAAAGTGGAATTTTGGAGGAATAGGATTCAGCTTACTGGCTGGCATATTGGTGTTGAGTATAATGATACTTCCAACTATTGCAAGCATATCTGCGGATGCAGTTAAAGTTGTACCAAGAAGTTATCTGGAAGGTTCTTACGGACTTGGAGCTACAAGGTGGCAAACTATATCCAAGGTTATACTGCCTTCTGCAAAAAATGGTATACTTACTGGAATAGTATTGGGGCTTGCAAGAGCTGTTGGAGAGGCACTTGCAGTACAGATGGTAATTGGTAATTCAATAAAGTTCCCGAATCATCTTTTAGGTCCAACGTCTACACTTACAAGTATATTGACTATGGACATGGGAAATACGGTATCGGGTACTGCCTGGAACGATGCATTATGGTCCTTAGCTCTATTGTTGCTTATAATATCATTTATATTTATTATTATAATAAGGATAATTGGAAAGAGGAGTGAGGTTAAATAGTGGATGCTAGAGTTAAAGATAAAATTTGGACTGGAATTTTATATGGATTATCTGGATTTGTTATAATACTTTTAGTGGCTTTAATAGCATATATACTATTTAAGGGAAAGGGGTTCTATAGCCCATCTTTTTTGTTTGGAAATGCCAAGTTTGGTGAAGCTGGAGGTGGAATAGGACCTCAGTTTTTTAATTCTTTTTATATGTTGATTGTGGCGCTTATAATAAGTATACCTTTTGGATTAGGAGCCGGAATATACCTGGCTGAATATGCAAAAGAAGGGATTTTACTGAATATAATAAGATTGTGTATAGAAACTATGGCATCACTTCCTTCCATAGTAGTTGGATTGTTTGGTTTGCTGATATTTGTAGGTATGACAAATTGGGGATTTACACTTTTGTCAGGTGCATTGGCTATATCTGTACTTAATCTTCCATCTCTTACCCGTATTAGTGAAAATGCTATAAGGGAAGCTTCAAAGCCTGTAAAGGAAGCAAGTCTTGGACTTGGTGCTACAAGATGGCAGACTATATGGAAGATAGTTCTGCCATCGGCAATACCGGAAATTTTAACAGGTGTAATACTTGCGGCAGGTAGAATATTTGGAGAAGCTGCAGCACTTCTCTATACGGCAGGTATGAGCGCACCTAAACTGAATTTTTCAACCATAAGTTTGTCAAATAGTGCCTCGTCTTTCAGTTTGTTCAGACCAGCAGAGACACTGGCAGTTTATATATGGAAGCTTAATTCGGAAGGTATGGTACCTGATGCAGCACAAATTGCAAACAAAGCATCTGCCGTATTGGTGGTTATGGTACTATTATTTAATATTATTGCTAGAATACTTGGCAGAAAGATATATGAATCCTATACAGGTAAAAGATAAGAAGGAGGAAACTGATGTATATAGTACAGACTAGGGATTTGGATTTATATTATGGAAGTGTTCAGGCCCTTAAAAAGGTAAATCTTGATGTAGAAAAAAATTCAGTTACAGCATTGATAGGACCTTCAGGATGTGGAAAATCTACTTTTTTAAGGACAATTAATAGAATGAATGATCTTATAAGTTCAGTAAAGATAGAGGGAAAAGTTCTGTTTGACGGAAAGGATATATATGAAAATTATGATATAATAGAACTCAGAAAAAGAGTGGGAATGGTTTTTCAAAGTCCTAATCCTTTCCCGATGTCCATATATGACAATGTTGCCTATGGACCTAGGATACATGGGATAAAAAACAGAAATACTTTGGATGAGATTGTCGAGAACAGTTTAAAAGGTTCTGCCATATGGGATGAAGTCAAAGATAGATTAGATAGAAATGCTCTTGGATTATCTGGAGGACAGCAGCAGAGGATTTGTATAGCTAGGACTTTAGCTGTGGAACCGGAGGTATTATTAATGGACGAACCAACTTCAGCTTTGGATCCTATATCAACCTTGAAGATAGAAGAGCTTATGGATGTGCTTAAAAAGAAGTATACCGTAATAATCGTAACTCATAATATGCAGCAGGCAGGTAGAATATCAGATTATACTGCTTTTTTCTTGAATGGTGAAATAGTTGAAGATGGAAAAACGGAAGATATATTTTATAAACCTAAGGATAAGAGAACAGAGGATTATATAACTGGAAGATTTGGGTAATACTGGCTTAAATTTAAAATTGAACATTGCACTAACTGTAGCTATAATTATAGAAATATAAGAGGAAGGTGATGATTATGACAAGGATTGGGTTTGATTATGCATTAGATGAAATGCATAATGATGTATTAAGAATGGGAAGTATAGTTGAAAAACAGATTCATCAGTGTATAAAATCTCTAGTTAATCATGATGAAAATTTGGCCAGACAAACTATAAAAAATGATGATCTGGTTGATAATCTTCAAAAAGAAATAGAGGACAAATGTATAAAATTGACTGCGAAAGAACAGCCACTTGCTATAGATTTAAGAACAATATTTACTACTACTAAACTTATAGCGGATCTTGAAAGAATGGCAGATCATGCGGTGGATATAGCTAAAGTTACTATAAGGTTGAAAGATGAAAAGTATGAAAAGGAATTGGTGGCCATACCTAAAATGTCTGAAATGGTAAATGAGATGATAAAAGTAGCTCTGGACGCTTATGTAAAAAGAGATGTGCAGGCTGTTTATAAAGCGTGTGAAATGGATGATGAAATAGACGGTATTTTTAAAAACACGTTTTTAGAAATGCTGCAAATTATGGCTGATGACAATAGTAAGATAAATCAGATGACTCAATTTTTATTTGTATGTAAATATTTAGAAAGAATAGCTGATAGGGTAACTAATATATGTGAAGGAGCCATATATCTGGTGACAGGAGAGTTAAAAGATTTAAATGAATGAAGCTTAATTCCATATCTTTAATTTTGGAAGATTACCTGAAGATAATTTCAAAATATTTTCAGGTAATCTTTTTTAATTTAGCGGATAGTATAAATTTAGCTATTAAGAAATATAATCAAAATAATAAAAAGTAATAAGGAGATATTATGTATGACTAGAGCTTTGAATATTGCACACAGAGGATACAGCGGAATATATCCTGAAAACACTATGCTGGCTTTTAGAAAGGCTATAGAAGCTGGTGCGGATGGTATAGAAACAGATCTTCATGTAACTAAGGATGGTGTCATAGTTATATGTCATGATGAAACTGTAGACAGAACTACTGATGGGACTGGATTCATAAAGGATCATACTTATAAGCATATAAGAAAACTTAATGCAGGAAATGGAGAAAAGATTCCAAATTTAGATGAAGTATTAGACTATATGAGGGATAAGAATTTACTTTTAAATCTGGAACTTAAAAATGATGTCTTCCATTATGACAATTTAGAGAGAAATACAATAGATAAGGTATATGAGTATGGATTAGAAAAAAATGTGATATTATCTTCTTTCAATCATAATTCAATGCAAAAAGTAAAGGAGTATGATAACAGTATAAAAACAGGATTGTTATATGGTTCTCCAATCTATAAACCGGAGATATATGCAAAGAAAATGGGTGCAGATGCACTTCATCCACTTTTTTCACTTGTTATGAATACAAAAATAGTTCGTGATATCAAAGCATATGGTATACTGATAAATGCTTATACAGTAAACAGAGAAAATGATATCAGAAAGCTTATAGATTTAAATATAGATGGTATCATAACAAACTATCCTAATATACTCAAAAAGTTAATTTAGAGAATTATATTTAATAAGGAACTGCTGCAAATTTCGCTTTGTAGCAGCTTTTTTACGTGCCTTTATATGTTAAGTTTATATTTCAATATTGTTAAGTTTATGTTATACTTTATAAGGTTAAGTATATATATTTCAATGATTGGAGGAAATATAATGTTCAGTTTTACTCCTAAGGAAGATAAGTTTTATAATCTCTTTATAGAAGAGGCTAACATAGCATATAGGGCTGCTAATTTGTTGATGGATTTTTTGCATAATCTCAAGAATGCAGAACAAAATATAGAAAAAGTAGAAAATATAGAGCATGAAGGTGACAAAAAGCAGCATGAAATCTTAAAAGAGCTAAACAATACATTCATTACTCCCTTTGACAGGGAAGATATTTATAGTATAGCTAAGGGAATGGACGACATTATCGATCTTATAGAATCTACCGCCAGCAGGTTTGTTATGTTAAATGTAGGTGTCTGTACAGATGAGGCTAAAAAACTTGCGGAAATGATTTTAAGCTGTTGTAATGAGATTATAACTATAATGGAAGAATTGAAAGGCATGAAGGCAACTAAAAGACTTTCAGAAAAAATAATAAAAGTTAATGGTATAGAGGAAAAAGGCGATGTAATTTCAAGGGAAGCCATTAAGAAAATATTCAGAAGCGATATGAAAGTTATAGATATAATAAAATGGAGGGAAATATATCAATATCTTGAAGATACATTGGATTCTTGTGAAGATATAGCCAACATTGTTGAAGGAGTAGTAATGAAAAATGCCTAATGATACTTTAATACTAACCATTATAATAGTTCTAATTGCTGTAGTATTTGATATTATTAATGGCTTTCATGACAGTTCTAATGCAATAGCTTGCTCAGTATCAAACAGAGTTCTATCTATGAGACAAGCTGTAATTATTTCTGCTTCACTAAATTTTATAGGTGCTTTTATGAGTGTGAAAGTTGCTGAAACTGTGGGAAGTGGTATAGTTCATCCAAGTGATATAACCCAGAAAGTAATCATAGTTGCATTGATTGGAGCTATAATATGGAATTTGATAACTTGGTATTTTGGAATACCAAGTAGTTCTTCGCATGCTCTTATAGGAGGATTAATAGGTTCAGCTGTTGTATATAAGAGCTCATTTCTAATTGTGTATTGGTCAAATCTTTTTTGGAAAGTAATAGTTTGGCTCATATTGTCACCTATAATAGGATTTGTAATAGGATTTATTTATATGAATATTATAAATGCATTTCTAGTTAATGCAAGACCGGCTAGCGTAAAAAAAATATTTTCAAAAGCTGAAATATTATCTACTATGTTTTTAGCTTTAAATCATGGAGGGAATGATGCACAAAAGACAATGGGAATTATAACTATGACATTGATGAGTGCTGGATTTATTAAGGAGTTTTCTATACCTCTGTGGGTAAAAATAATTTGTGCACTTTCAATGGCACTGGGTACGGCACTTGGTGGGAAAAGGATAATCAAGACAATGGGATCAAAAATGGCAAAAATATCACCTGTCAGTGGATTTACAGCTGAACTGGGTGCATCTAGTGTAATCCTTACAGCTACTATGTTTGATGCTCCTGTGAGTACAACCCATATAATAACTACTGCTATAATGGGAGTTGGTGCATCCAAAAGATTTTCAGCAGTAAGATGGGCTGTTGCAAAAGATATACTTATAACATGGGTATTCACAATACCTGGATGTGCTGTTATTTCAAGTATAATAATGAAACTATTGTGTTTATTTTAATACTGTCTTTCCTATATTCAAGCCGATTTGACTAAATAGAAGTATTAATATATATTTTAAGAGTATAATATGGAATAAACACAAATTTAGCTAGGAGTTTTTTAAATGAAGAATGAAATATCTGCAGTAAAAACAGGTAGCATAGCAGAAGAAATGGGGGTAGAGGTTGGGGATAGACTTTTAACTATCAATAATAAAAAAGTTGGAGATATAATAGATTATAAATTTTTAATAAGCGATAATTATGTAGAAGTTGAAATAGAAAAGAAAAATGGAGAAATATGGGATCTTGAAATAGATAAGCGGTATGATGAGGACCTTGGTGTTGAATTTAAGGATTTTATATTGGATAAACCAAAAAACTGCCATAATAAGTGTATATTTTGTTTTATAGATCAATTACCAAAGGGAATGAGGAATACCTTATATTTTAAAGATGATGACTCGAGATTAGCATTTCTTCAAGGAAATTTTGTGACTCTCACAAATATGAATGAAAATGACATAGATAGAATAATTAAATATAAAATAAGTCCTATAAATATATCTGTACATACAACTGATTCAAAATTAAGAATAAAAATGCTTAATAACAAATTTGCCGGTAATTTATATGAAAGACTGAAAAAGCTGGCTGCTGCCAATATAAAGATGAATTGTCAGATAGTTTTGTGTCCTGATATAAACGATAATGAGAAGCTGGAGAAAACAGTAGAGGATCTTTTTGTGTTATATCCCGAAGTTAAAAATGTAGCAGTAGTACCTGTTGGCGTTACTAAATATAGACAGGGGCTTTTTGATATGAAATTATATGATAAGTACTCGGCGGGAAAGCAGCTTGATAGAATGAATGTTCTTCAGCAGAAATATATATCTAAGATAGGAATGCCATTTGTCAGAATGTCAGATGAATTTTATATTATTGCTGATAGAGATGTTCCAGATTCCGGTTTTTATGGTGGGTTCAGTCAATTGGAAGATGGCGTTGGAATGATAAGACTTTTTAGAAATAATATAGATAGGAGTCTAAAAAGTCTTAAAAACGAATTTTGGAAGCTAAAAGGCTCTTTTACGTTTATTACAGGAAAGTCTGCTTATAATGAAATAAAAAATGCAGCGGATGAAATTATGAAATTAAATAATAATATTTCTATAGATGTTAAAGGGATAGTGAATAATTTTTTTGGCACCACGATAACTGTAGCAGGTCTTGTTACAGCCTGTGATATAGTTGGGCAGTTAAGTGGATGCAATTTAGGAGAGAATGTGGTCATCCCGGAGTGCATGCTTAGAAAGGGATATGAAATTAATATGGATAAAAAAAGAGTATTTTTAGATGATGTAACAGTAGAAGATCTTGAACATAAAATAGGTAGAAAAATATGTATATGTAAATATAGCGGTGAAGATCTAATAGATATCATTATGGAGAATTCAACTTTGTAATAATAAGGGAGGAATAAATTATGGGAAAGTCTATAGTAGCCATAGTAGGAAGACCTAATGTAGGAAAATCTACATTATTTAATAAGTTAGCAGGAAAAAGAATATCAATAGTAGGAGATAAACCAGGAGTTACAAGAGATAGAGTATATGCCCAGGCAGAATGGCTTAATAACAATTTTACAATAATAGATACTGGAGGAATTGAGTCTGAAAGTAGTGATATTATTATTTCTCAAATGAGAAGGCAGGCACAGATGGCTATAGAAACAGCTGATGTAATAATATTCATAGTAGATGGAAGAGAAGGACTTACTGGTGCGGATAGAGAAGTGTCCCAACTACTTCGAAAAAGTGGAAAAAATATAGTGCTTGCGGTAAATAAAATAGACAACCTGAAATTTGAAAACAACGCCTATGAATTCTATAATTTAGGGATAGGTGACCCTATAACAATATCGGCTTCACAGGGACTTGGACTTGGAGATATGCTGGATGAGGTTGTTAAATATTTTAAAAGTGGAGATGCTAATTCTGAAGATGATGAATATATAAAAATAGCTTTCGTAGGGAAACCGAACGTAGGAAAATCTTCATTGATAAATAAAATTCTTGGAGAAGAACGAGTAATTGTAAGCGATATACCAGGGACTACAAGAGATGCCGTAGATAGTCATCTTGAAAGGGATGGTGACAAGTTCCTTTTAATAGATACTGCAGGTATAAGGAGAAAAAGTAGGGTAAAAGAGGAAATTGAAAAATACAGTGTTATAAGAACCTATACTGCCATAGAAAGGGCAGATGTGTGCATCTTGTTGCTGGATGCTACCCAGAATATAAGTGATCAAGATGAAAAAATAATAGGATATGCGCATGAGATGGGTAAATCCATATTGGTTTTAGTAAATAAATGGGATCTCATAGAAAAAGATACGAAGACAATGAACAAATTTAAAACTATGATAGAAAGAAGTCTATCATTCATGTCCTATGCTCCATATCTTTTTATATCTGCCAAAACAGGTCAGAGAGTTGGAAAAGTTTTGGATACAGTAAAAAAATGCTATGATAATTACAACAAACAGATTAAAACAGGAGTACTGAATGATGTGATAAACAAAGCTGTCATGATGAAAGAACCTCCTATAATAGGAACTAAGAGGCTTAAAATTTATTATGTTACGGAAATTGGAGTAAAACCTCCAACATTTGTATTTTTTGTAAATGACGGTGAACGTGTTCATTTCTCATATAGGAGATATCTTGAAAATCAGCTTAGAGATAATTTTGATTTTACTGGTACAGGGATAAAACTTGAGTTTAGAGAAAGGAAGGAATGATATTGAAAACTCGTATATGTTTTTTAGGAGCAGGCAGTTTTGGAACTGCTCTGTCTATAATATTGGCCAGCAGTGGCAAGGAGGTTCTGCTATGGGATAGAAATAAAGATTTGGTTGAAAATATCAATAAGACCAGGCAAAATATAAAATATCTAAAGGATGTAATACTTCCAGATGGAATAGAAGCTTCCAATGATCTGCATTATGCAGTTAATAGAAGTGATTATGTAGTTCTCTCTGTTCCTTCTCATGTTATTGGAGACATGTGCAGGAGCATTAAAGAGTATGTAAAAAGTTCACAGATAATTATAAACATTGCGAAAGGTATTGATGAAAAAACTGAAAAAAGACTTTCGCAGGTTATAGAAAAAGAGCTCCCATATAATAGGGTAGTTGTACTTTCAGGGCCAACTCATGCTGAAGAGGTAGCAAAATTTATACCTACGGCTATAGTCGCATCTTCAAAATGCATGGATGCGGCGAAAAATGTTCAGGATACTTTTATGATGGATAAATTCAGAGTATATACCAATCCTGACATAATAGGGGTTGAAATAGGAGGAGCAGTTAAAAATATAATTGCACTTGCAGCAGGAATATGTGATGGTATAGGATATGGTGACAATTCAAAAGCGGCACTTATGACAAGAGGAATAAGTGAAATAACAAGAATAGGAATAAAGCTTGGTGGAAAAAAAGATACTTTTTCAGGACTTACAGGAATAGGGGATCTTGTAGTTACATGTACAAGTATGCACAGTAGGAACAGAAGGGCCGGAATATTTATAGGGCAGGGAAAGTCAAGGGAAGAAGCTGTTAAAGAAGTGGGAATGGTAGTTGAAGGTATAAGGGCATGTAGGGCTTTTTATAATTTAAAAAATAAACTTAAAGTTCAGATGCCAATAACAGATGCACTATACAGAGTGCTTTTTGAAAATAAGGATCCTAAATCAGCTGTCTATGAACTCATGACAAGGGATAAAAAAGATGAAAATAATTAAAAAATTTTCGTGATAATAAGAATAATATTCAAGTATGTTAAATATATATATATTGTTATTATTAGAATTTTGGGGGGTATATTTTGGATAATTTTGATATATATAAGGACATATCTGAAAGGACACAGGGAGATATATATGTAGGTGTTGTTGGACCTGTTAGAACAGGCAAATCAACTTTTATAAAGAGATTTATGGAACTTATGGTACTACCAAATATGGATAATTCCTATAAAAAACAGAGAGCTAAAGATGAGCTGCCGCAGAGTTCGTCTGGCAAATCAATCCATACTACGGAGCCCAAATTTATTCCTAATGAGGCTGTAGAAATAAATCTGAATGAGAGTACAAAATTTAAGGTTAGAATGGTGGACTGTGTAGGATATATTGTTAAGACGGCGCTTGGGTATATGGAGGGAGAAAAAGCCAAGATGGTATCTACTCCATGGTATGATCATGAGATACCTTTTGAAGAAGCTGCTGAAATAGGTACTAAAAAAGTAATAAATGAACATTCAACCATAGGATTTTTGATAACTACAGATGGTTCTATTGCAGATATATCAAGAGAAGATTATGTGGAACCTGAATCCAGAGTTGTTGAAGAACTGAAATCCATAAATAAGCCATTTATAATAATACTTAATTCAAAGCATCCCTATGAACCGGAAACAATAGAGACTAAAAAATCCATGGAGGAAAAATATGATGTTCCAGTCCAGATAATAGATGTTTTGAATATGAAAGATGAAGATATAACAAATGCATTTCAGAGAATTTTAAAAGAATTTCCTATAAAAGAAATTAATATAGATATTCCAGAATGGATAGAAAAATTGGATTTGTCCCATTGGCTAAAAGTGGATTTTGTAAATCTGGCAAGAGATATGTGTCAGAACATATACAAGGTAAGGGATATAGAGAAATCTATAGATGGATTTAGTGATGTTGAATTTATAGGAACATCCACGATTAAAGAAATAAATATGGGAGAAGGAACGTCGAGAATTGAAATTGAACCTAAAAAGGATCTGTTTTATAAAATACTCAGTGAAATATGTGATAAAGAGCTTCATAGTGAAAGCGATCTTTTAAATACAATAGTCGATATGCACAGCGCAAAAGTTGAATATGACAAGGTAGCAGATGCCTTGAAAGATGTAAAGGAAAATGGATATGGATTGGTTGCACCCCAATTATCTGAAATGAAATTGGAGGAACCACAGATAGTCAAACAGGGAAATAGATTTGGCGTGAAATTAAAAGCTAGTGCACCTTCACTTCATTTTATAAGGGCTGATATCGAGACGGAAATATCACCTATAATGGGAACAGAGAAGGAAAGTGAGGAAATGGTAAAATCACTTTTAGAGCAATTTGAAAGCGATCCTTCAAAAATATGGCAGAGTAATATGTTTGGCAAATCCCTTGAAATATTGGTAAAAGAGGGACTACAGAACAAATTGTATAAAATGCCTGAAGATGTTCAGGTTAAAATACAAAAAACCCTTCAGAAGATAATAAATGAAGGCAACGGCGGATTGATATGTATAATACTTTAAATTAAAAATAGGATTTAATGCTAAAATAGTTTTATTTTCAGCATTAAATCCTATTTTTATAGATGATTAGAAAAATATTTTTCAAAAACTATTATGAAAGAGTCCAACAATAGATATTTTATGGTATAATCGTTTTAAATCATCATTTAGTCCAGAATATTTAATAACATAAAATCTCTTGAAATTATAATTGGTATTAACGTATAATTGTATTGACTTATATAAGGTAATTTGGAAGGATGAAATTTTAATGATTAAAAGTATGACAGGATTTGGTAGGGGAAATGTAGATAGTCCTGATAGAAGCTTTATGGTAGAGATGAAAACTGTCAATCACAGATATTGTGATTTGAATATACGAATGCCAAAAAGCTTTATGCCTATTGAGGACAGAATAAGAAAATTTATACTGGAGAAAATAAACAGAGGAAAAGTAGATGTATTTATTGCTCAAGTCAATTATGAAAATAAAATGGCTAAAGCTGTACTTGATGAAAATCTTGCAGATAGTTATGTTGAGTGTCTCGAAAATATAAGAGATAGATATCATATAAAAGAAGAACCTTCTCTAGAGCTTATTTCTAAGTTCCCAGATGTAATAACTATAAAACAAAAGGATGAGAATCTCGACGAAATTTGGAATGTATTGAAACCTGCACTTGAGGGAGCATTGCATCTACTTTTGGCTATGAGAGAAAGAGAAGGACTTAAACTTAAGAACAATGTCATTTTAAAATGTAATTCTATTACAAAATATTTGAATGCTATAAATGAAAGGTCAGATGTTCTAGTAGACGAGTTCAGGCAAAAATTAAACGAAAGATTAAAAGAATTACTTAAGGGATATGATCTAGACGAAAACAGAATTGCAATGGAAGTTGCAATATTTGCAGATAAGTCCTGTATTGATGAAGAAATTGTAAGACTTGGAAGTCATGTAGAACAATTTAAAGATACCCTTGAGTTGAATGAGCCTGTAGGCAGAAAATTGGATTTTATATTGCAAGAAATGAATAGGGAGACAAATACTATAGCTTCTAAATCTACAAACTTGAAAATAACTAAATTGGTTCTAAACATAAAAAATGAAATAGAGAAAATAAGAGAACAAGTTCAAAATATAGAATAATGTAATTAGGAGGAAACATATGGGCATAAAATTAATAAATATAGGTTTTGGAAATATTGTTTCAGCGAATAGATTGGTAGCTATAGTGAGTCCTGAATCTGCTCCAATAAAGAGAATAATACAGGAGGCAAGAGATAGGGGGATGCTTATAGATGCAACTTATGGAAGAAGAACAAGGGCAGTTATAATAACTGACAGTGATCATGTAATATTATCTGCCGTGCAACCTGAAACTGTAGCACATAGATTATCATCAAATAAGGATGTAGAAGAAGATATAACAGAGGTTGAGGAATAATGGAAAGAAGTGGACTTTTGATAGTAATATCAGGACCTTCAGGTACTGGAAAAGGAACGGTATGTAAGAAACTTTTAAAGAAAAATGATATCTGGCTGTCTGTCTCTTCAACTACTCGGACTCCGAGAGCTGGTGAAGTAGACGGCATAAATTATTATTTTTTGACAAAAGAAGATTTTGTAATTAAAATAAAAAATAAAGATTTTTTGGAATATGCTGAGGTGTATGGAAATTATTATGGCACACCTAAAGATAAGGTACTTGAAGCAATAAATCAAGGAAAAGATGTATTGCTTGAAATTGACATACAGGGAGCTCTTAAAGTAAAGGAAAGCTATCCAGATGGTGTTTTTATATTTATACTTCCTCCTTCTATGAATGAACTAAAACACAGAATAATAAACAGGGGAAGTGAAACTGCGGAATCCTTAATGACTAGATTTAAATCAGCATACACTGAAATAAATTACATATCAAAATATAATTATGCTGTCATAAATGATACTGTAGAAAATGCGGTGGTGAAAATTGAAAGTATAATTACAGCTGAAAAGTGTAGAGTATATAGATTGAAGGATGATATATTTAAATTTAAGGAGGACATTGAACATGAATAATTCTATGATTAATCCATCTATTGTAGATTTGTTAAAAAAGGTTGACAGTAGATATACTTTAATTACTGTAGCTTCCAAAAGGGCAAGAGAGTTGGTGGAAGGGGCAAAACCACTTGTTGAAATAGATTCAACTAAGCCAGTTACTATAGCTATAAATGAGATTGACAGAGGATTGATACATTTTGAAAGTTTAAGAGAAGGTATAAAATAATGGACAGAAAAAAGAATACAGTAGTTATGGGTATAACGGGTGGGATAGCCGTCTATAAAGCCCTTGACATAGTAAGCAGACTAAAAAAACGGGATATTGATGTTCAAGTTATAATGACAAAGTCTGCTACTAAATTTGTTTCACCCCTTAGTTTTCAGACAATTAGCCAGAATATGGTGAGCACAGATATGTTTTGTGAGCCGAGGGCCTGGGAGATACAACATATATCTTTGGCAAAGCGGGCTAATCTAATGTTGATTGTACCTGCCACTGCAAACGTAATAGGTAAGGTTGCATCTGGAATATCAGATGATCTTCTGTCTACTACAATTATGGCAACTAAAGCACCAGTTGTTTTTGCTCCTGCAATGAATACAAATATGTACGTTAATCCAATTGTACAAAAAAATATAGATAGCTTGTCAAGACTTGGTTATAGGTTTATAAAACCTCAAAGTGGAAGACTTGCCTGTGGTGATGTAGGGGAAGGAAAGCTTGCAGATACAGAGTTTATAGCAGATTTTGTAGAAAGCATGCTTTATGATAAGAAAGATATGGCAGGAAAGAGAGTACTTGTAACGGCAGGACCTACTCTTGCAAATATAGATCCTGTAAGATATATAACTAACAGGTCTTCGGGCAAGATGGGGTATTCAATAGCTGAAGAGGCAAGAGATAGAGGAGCTGAAGTTACACTTGTTTCCGGACCTACGAAGTTGCCTGTACCCTTTGGCATTAAATATATAAAGGTAACTACCAATAATGACATGCTTGAAGCTGTAATGAATAGTTTTGAATTTCAGGATATAGTGATCAAGGCAGCAGCAGTATCTGATTATAAGCCAAAGGTATACTCAACTAAGAAAATAAAGAAAAACGAAAATGAGCTTTTACTTGAATTTGTGAAGGATAATGACATATTAAAAAGGCTTGGGGAGATAAAAAAAGGACAAATTCTTGTTGGATTTGCAGCAGAAAGTAATGATTTAGTGGAAAATGCAAGCCAAAAACTTAAAAAGAAGAATTTGGATTACATAGTGGCAAATAATATAGTACCAAATGATACAGGCTTTGCATCAGATGATAATAAGGTTGTTATAATATCTAAAGATGGAAGAAAGCTAGATTTGGTTAAGATGAGTAAAAGACATCTAGCGAGAGAATTATTTGATATAATAAATGAGGGGTGCTAGTTGAGAGGGGTTCATAAATACCTCTCTTATTTGATGTATAAGGTTAAAAGGTGATAGGGTGAATTATGCAGGTGTAATTGTAAACAATACTTTTATTGAATTAGATAAAATTTTTATTTATAAAATACCGGATGATATGAGAAGCTCAATATATATAGGTAGTAGAGTTAAAGTTCCATTTGGGATTGCAAATAAAAATATAGATGGGTTTGTAGTCAGAATATATAATAGTATAGATAATATGAATTTTAAGACAGAAATTAAATCCATTTTAAAGGTATGTGAAGGATTTCCACTTTTTACAGAAGAGGATCTGGAATTGATAGAAGAGATGAGAAAAAGATATTTATGTACGTATTTGGAATGTATAAAGGTATTTATACCTACAGGCATATTTAAAGGAATAAAAACTAAGAAAGAAATTTTTCTGTATAAAGGAAGTAATTTAAAAGGGAGATTTTTAAATTCTCCATACATCCAGATTTATGATATTTTAGGGCAAAATGAGGGAAAATATACAAGAAACTCATTGAGTAAAAAGTATGGTTTGTCATTGTCATCTATAAATACAATGATTAAACATGGATTTATATTAACTGAAAAAAAGACTGTTGAAAGATATGATAATAGCAGCTATGAAACATATTCACGAAAAAATTTAAATGAGGAACAAATGAATGCAGTAAATTTCATATTGAATTCTAAAAGTAGTATGTTTCTAATTCACGGAGTTACAGGAAGTGGTAAAACTGAGATATACATGTATCTTGTTGAAAGGGCAGTTTTGGAAAACAAGGAAACCATAGTATTAGTACCAGAGATAGCACTTACACCGCAGATGGTAGAAAGATTCAAGGGACGTTTTGGGAAAAATATAAGTGTATTTCATAGTAGACTTTCAGATGGAGAGAGATATGACGAATGGATGAGGGTTAAAACTGGAAAGGTAAAAGTAGCTATAGGTGCTAGATCTGCCATATTTCTGCCGTTTAGAAATCTTGGATTCATAATAATAGATGAAGAACATGAAGAAAGTTATAAATCTGACAGCAATCCAAAGTACAACGCCAGGGAAATTGGTGAAATGAAATGTAGAAAACTCAGCTGCAAGATGATACTAGGATCAGCCACACCTTCTGTAGAAACTTATAGGAAGTGCAAAAATGGGGATATAGAACTTATTGAAATAAAGAACAGAGCAGATGGTGCATCTATGCCTGAGGTAGAAATAGTTGATATGAGACAAGAATTGATGAACAACAATAAGTCAATATTTAGTAAAAAGCTCTATGAATTGATATGTGATAGATTAAAAAAGAAGGAACAAATAATACTATTCTTGAATAGAAGAGGTTTTTCTACATTTGTATCCTGCAGAAAATGTGGATATATATTTAAATGCAGCAATTGTGATATATCACTTACTTATCATCGTGACATAAAAAAATTGGTTTGTCATTACTGTGGAAGTAGAATAAATGTGCCAAAGGTGTGCCCAAAGTGTGGAAGCAGATATGTTAAATATTTTGGAGTAGGTACGGAAAAGGTAGAGCAGTCCGTAAAAGAAAATTTTCCTGAAGCAAGAGTTTTGAGAATGGATTTTGATACTACGAGATTTAAGCATTCCTATGAAAATATTTATAATATATTTAAAGAACAAAAAGCAGATATATTAATAGGGACTCAAATGGTTGCAAAAGGACTGGATTTTGAAAATGTCACCCTTGTAGGAGTTATAGCTGCAGACCTTTCACTAAATCTGCCAGATTTTAGATCTGCGGAGAGAACTTACGAGCTTATAACTCAAGTGTCAGGAAGAGCTGGAAGAGGTCAGAAAAGAGGAAATGTAGTAATTCAAACTTATAGTCCGGACAATTACAGTATAAGGTTTGCTGCCGCTAATGATTATAATAAATTTTATGATAAAGAAATGAGTATAAGACAGGAAATGGAATATCCTCCTTTTTCATCTTTGTTGCTTATAAATATGAGTAGCAAAGATGAAAACATATTAATAAAAAATATACAAAATGTTGGTATATTTTTCAACAATGTATTTAAAAAAAATGATAGAATTAAGGTGCTAGGGCCATGTCCCTGTGTTATATCACGTATAAAAGAACTGTTCAGATGGCAGTTGATTATAAAGGGTAAAATTGATTTAAAGACGGCACAAAATATAAAAAAAGCAGTGTATAATCTAAGCAAGGATGTCTTTGGCATTGTGAAGATTAGCATAGATTTAAATCCAAATAATACACTATAATATATTTTAATTTAGAGAGGAGAGTCAATAATGGCATTGAGAAATATAGTGAAATATGGTGACGATTTACTCAGAAAAAAAAGTAGAAAAGTGGATGTTATAAATGATAGAATAATTACACTTCTTAATGATATGGAAGAAACCCTGTATGCTGCAAATGGAGTAGGGCTTGCAGCTCCACAGGTTGGTGTCCTAAAAAGGGTAGTGGTGATAGATGTGGGGGATGGAATAATAAAGCTTATAAATCCAGAGATAGTATACAAGGAGGGAAGTTATTTAGATACGGAGGGTTGCTTGAGTATTCCAGGAAGACAGGAAGAAATAGAAAGGCCAGAAAAGGTGAGAGTAGAGGCACTTAATGAAAAAGGTGAAAAAATTACAATAGAAGGAGAGGGACTTTTGGCAAGAGCCTTTTGTCATGAAATAGATCATTTGGATGGCATTTTATTTATAGATAGAATTAAGAAAACAGAAGGAGTAAGGTAATTTATGGATATAGTTTTTATGGGAACTCCTGATTTTGCAGTACCGACTTTAAAAAAAATGATAGAAAGATATAATGTAAAAGCAGTTCTTACACAGCCGGATAAACCTAGTGGAAGAGGGAAAAAGCTTTCGCAGTCTCCAGTAAAGCAAATTGGTTTATCCTATGGAATAAAGGTGTATCAGCCTAAAAAGTTAAAAGATGATATAGATGTTTTAAGCAAGTTAAAAAGGATAAATCCTGATTTTATAGTTGTGGTTGCCTATGGTCAGATATTAACTAAGCAGGTGCTGGATATACCTAAATATGGATGCGTAAATCTCCATGCTTCACTCTTACCCAAATATAGAGGAGCTGCACCAATAAATTGGTGTATAATAAATGGAGAAAATGAAACAGGAAATACAACCATGTTCATGGATGAAGGACTGGATACAGGTGATATATTAATGAGCAGTAGAGTTGAAATTACAAAGAACATGACAGCTGGGGAACTTCATGATATCCTTATGGAGGATGGAGCTGAACTAGTTGTCAAAACATTAGAGGGTATTAAAAATGGAACTGTGAATAGAAAAAAACAAGGTGAAACTACTACAGAATACGCTGCAATGTTGAATAAGAATATGGCTATAATAGATTGGAATTTAAATTCGAAAAGTATAAAGAATTTTATAAGAGGATTGAATCCATGGCCTGTTGCATACACAATATATGAAGGAAAAAATATGAAAATATACGGAGCTGAAATTACGGAAGAAAATTCAAAAGGACAGCCTGGGCTTATAGTTGGAGTGTCTGAAAAAGGTATAAAAGTATGCTGCAAGGACAAAATAATTTTAATTGACACAATACAATTCCCGGGAAAAAGAGTTATGAAGGTAAGCGAATATATAAGGGGAAATTCTATAGAAAAGGGGAAAATATTTGGAATACAATAAATGGAAAGGAGTTAGATAATATATGTTTTTTGACAGCAGTTTTGTTATATTGATACCTGCTCTTTTAGTTGCTGCCTATGCACAGTACAAAGTGTCAGCTACTTTCAATAAATATTCTAAGTATAGAAGTAGAAATGGATATACAGGAGCACAGGTTGCAAGAAGTCTTCTGAATTCAAGTGGATTATATGATGTACCCGTGGAAGTAATACCTGGAAGATTGACGGACCATTATGATCCTGGGAAGAGGATAATGCGCTTATCACAGGAGGTATATTATGGAAATTCAGTGGCATCAATAGGTGTTGCAGCACATGAAACTGGCCATGCGATTCAGCACCAGAGAAAATATATTCCATTGATTATAAGAAATAGCATAGTACCATTGGCAAACTTTGGGTCCAATGCTTCTTGGTTGCTATTTATATTGGGTTTCATGTTTGAAATTAGAGAACTTGTTAACCTTGGAATCATATTATTTACTGCAGTTGTTTTGTTTCAAATAATAACACTTCCCGTAGAATTGAATGCATCAAGAAGGGCTATCAGAATATTAGATAATAAGTCAATATTATATGGAGATGAACTAGATGGAGCCAGAAGTGTATTGAGTGCTGCTGCTATGACCTATGTAGCTGCTGCTCTTACGGCAATAGCAAATCTTCTTAGATTGATATTCATAAGCAGAGATAGAAATTAAATGTATATAAAAAGGAGAAAATATGAAAAATGCCAGGCTTATTGCAGTGGAGATATTAGAAGATGTATTGTATAAAGGGGCGTATTCAAATATAGCTTTAAGCAGCAAATTGAATAGAAATAGTTTAAACTTAAAGGATAGAGGACTCGTTACTGAAATAGTTTATGGAACTCTAAAGTATAAGTATACTATTGACAGTATATTGAGTCATTTTTTAAGAAATAATTTGAATAGTATGGACAACTTTATAATAAATATACTGCGGATGTCAATTTATCAAATAAAATATTTAGATAAGATACCAGAATTTGCAGTAGTGAATGAAGCTGTAGAATTGTCAAAGAAAAGGTCCATTAAATTTTCTAAACTTGTAAATGGAGTTCTTAGAAATTATCTGAGAAACAAAAATGAAAGGTATTATGATAGTAATGGCTATATTGATAAATTGTGCTTTGACTATTCATTTGATCCATGGATGGTAAAGCTTTTTATGGAGCAATATGGAAGAAACAAGGTGGAAAGCATACTTAGTGGGCTGAATGCCGTGCCAAAGATAACAGTTAGAATAAACAGTTTGAAAACAAATTCTAAGGAAGTATGGAATGAACTTATAAAAAACGGATATAATTTAGAAAAAGGAATAGTCTGTAAAGATGCTATAATTATAAATAGAGGAAGTAGTATAGAAAAGAATATTCTTTTTAAAGAGGGAATGATTTCTGTTCAGGATGAAAGTGCTATGCTTGCTGTAGTTTCTGCAGATGTGGCTGAAAATATGATTGTACTTGATATGTGCAGTGCCCCTGGAGGGAAGACATCCTATATGGCAGAAATAATGAAAAATATGGGCATAGTCTATGCCTTTGATATATATAGTAACAAGATAAAATTGATAGAAAAAAATTTAGATAGGCTTGGAATAAAAAATGTCAGGGTAAAATTGCAAAATGCTGAAAACTATAATTCTGAGATAAGAGAAATTGCAGACAGGGTTATTGTGGACGTTCCCTGCTCTGGGCTTGGTATAATAAGGAAAAAGCCTGAAATCAAATGGAATAAAAACATTACACAGCTAAATAACATAGTAAATATTCAAAGAAATATACTTGCTAATTCATCAAAGTATTTAAAACCAGGTGGAAAATTAGTATATTCCACATGTACTTTGAATAAATTAGAAAATGAAGAAAATGTAGACTGGCTTATTCAAAACAACCCTGAACTTACAGTTGAAAAGCTTGACTTTGGGAAAGTAGATAATATTATTTATCATGATAAAGGTTATGTTACAATACTTCCAAATAAAAACATGGATGGATTTTTCATAGCAAAAATTACAAAAAAATAGTTAGGTGTGTCAAATGTATAATATTTTAGATTTTAATATAGATGAAATGAAAAAATGGATGAAGGAAAATGGAGAAAGTTCATTTAGAGCGAATCAGATAATGGATTGGATATATAGAAATAATATATGGAATTTTGATAAAATGGAAAATGTACCGGTAACATTAAGACAGCTTCTGAAAAAAATTTTTTATATAGGAATTCCAAAATTAGTGAAGTACTATGAATCCAGGAAAAGAGATACTATTAAGTTTTTATATAGATATGATGATGGGAATGTCATAGAAACAGTTGTAATGAAATACAATAGAGGGAACTCAATATGTGTTTCAACTCAGGTTGGATGTAGAATGGGATGCAGTTTCTGTGCATCTACTATAGGTGGGATGGTTAGAAATCTGTCTTCAGGAGAGATAATGTCACAGATTTTAATATCCCAGAAAATTATAGAAGATAGAATATCAAATGTTGTTTTGATGGGAAGCGGTGAACCTCTTGATAATTATGACAATGTTATAAAATTTATTGATATAATAAATGCTGATTATAGTTTGAATATAGGTCAGAGACATATAACACTGTCCACCTGTGGCATAGTTCCTAAAATAATAGAACTTGCACATAAAAATCTCCAAATAACTCTTGCTATATCACTGCACTCTCCAGAAAATACTCTTAGAAGACAGATGATGCCTGTTGCTAATAAGTATTCAATAAAGGAAATTATTGATGCTTGTAGATATTATATAGAAAAAACAGGAAGAAGGGTTTCTTTTGAATATGCACTGGTTAAAGGTGTAAATGACAGCGATAAACATGCTCATGAACTTGTTGAAATTTTAAAAGGAATTCTATGTCATGTAAATTTAATACCAATAAATGATGTTAAGGAGAAAGACTATATGAAATCATCTAAAAATGATATAGAAAAATTTTTACGCATTTTATCTAGAAATGGAATAGAAACTACCATAAGAAAAGAAATGGGAGCAGATATAGATGCAGCTTGTGGGCAGCTTAGAAGAAGCTATCTAGAATCGAAAAAGAAGTAGAAAGGGTGTAAAAAATGGTGGGGATCTTATCAGATATAGGAAAAGTTAGAAAATTGAATGAGGACAGTTTAAGTTTCTATAGGGGCAGTGATTTTAGTATATATGTCATAGCTGATGGAATGGGAGGACATAATGCGGGAGAAGTAGCGAGCAAGATTGCTGTGGACACTACAATTTCTTATATGAAGACTGCAGACGTAAAGCTAAAGAATATGGAAAATCATTTGTTATATGCAATAAACATAGCCAATAGGAAAATATTCCAACTATCAAAAGAAAATAAAAAATTGTCTGGAATGGGAACAACTATAACAGCCTGTCTTGTGAAAGAATGCGAAATGATAACGGCGAATGTTGGAGATAGTGGATGTTATATTTTAAAAAAGAATGGTATAACTAAAATTACAAAGGATCATTCTCTTGTACAACAGCTGCTGGATGAAGGAAGTATAACTGAGGAAGAAGCTGCTATACACCCAAATAAAAATATAATAACTAGAGCCCTTGGAACGAACGTATCCGTAAAAGCAGACATCTTTAAGATAGATTTAAAAGACGTATATAAGGTACTAATGTGTACTGACGGATTATCTAATGAGGTAGGTTTGAATGAAATGTATGATATTATAATGAGAAATAACAATAACAGTGATGCTTGTAGACAGCTAATAGATTTAAGTAAACTTAAAGGTGGAAGAGATAATATATCGGTTATTGTATTTGAAGGAGAGTGTAAAGATGATAGGGACTATGCTAGGAAATAGATATGAAGTTCTGGAAAAAATAGGTGAAGGAGGAATGGCTGTTGTATATAAGTCAAAAGATCATCTATTAAATCGTAATGTGGCAGTAAAAATATTAAAAGATCAGTTTTCCAGTGACGGTGAATTTGTAGAGAAATTTAAAAGGGAAGCTACGGCAGCAGCCAGTCTTTCAAATAACAATATAGTCAATATATATGATGTAGGTAGCCAAAATAACATAAATTATATAGTTATGGAATATGTGAGAGGAAAGACTTTGAAGCAGTTTATAAAAGAAAAGGTGAGAATTGCTCCAGGTGAAGCTGTAGAGATATCTATTCAAATAGCAAAGGCTTTAGAATGTGCCCATAAAAATAATATTATACATAGAGATATAAAGCCTCATAATATTCTTGTAACGGAAGATGGCATAGTGAAAGTAACTGATTTTGGTATAGCAAAAGCTTCAAATTCTGTGACTATAACTAATTCGAATAAAATAATGGGGTCGGCACACTATTTTTCACCAGAGCAGGCAAAGGGAAGTTTTGTAGATTTTAGAACTGATATTTATTCTCTTGGAATTGTAATCTATGAAATGGTTACAGGTAAGGTACCTTATGATGCTGAAAGTCCTGTTTCCGTTGCATTAAAGCATATACAGGAACCGGTAGTTCCACCAAAGGAATTAAACGAAAATATTCCCGAAAGTTTGAATAAACTAATACTAAAAGCTGTAGAAAAAGAACCTATTAGAAGATATCAGACTATGACAGATATGCTTGTGGATTTAAAGAAGATACAGAACAATGAAATCCCTAATATTGTAGATGATGATTTTGAAGAGGACATGACAAGGGTAATGGATCCTGTGGATATAAATAATAGAGAACAGGAATATAATAATTATTCAAAACCGGAAAGTGTAAAAAATAGAAAAATACTTGATCCAAAAAAGAAGAGGAATATTCTTGTAGCTGCTATAATTGTAATGACAATTGTTATAGGATCTATACTTGGATATTTTTATTATAGTAAAGAATTTGCTGGATTATCAGAAACAACTGTTCCAAATATAATTGGAATGAAGCAGGATAAAGCAAAAAAGGCTGTAGAAGCAAGAAAGTTGAAATTCGTAGTAGTTGGTAAGGAAAAAAGTGATAAACCTGAGGGCACTGTAATAAAAGCGTTACCGGAAGCTGGAACTAAAGTCAAGGTTAATTCAGAGGTGAGGGTAAGTGTAAGCGGTGGAGAGGATAAACTTACAGTTCCTAATGTTGCAGGTGTTGATTATAATACGGCTAAAGATATTATAGAAGGCAGTAGATTAAAGGTAGGAAATGTAAGCTACGAGTACAATGACAATGTCCAAAGCGGTTATATAATAAGACAAAATCCTGAACCCGATTCAAATGTAGAAGAGGGGTCTTCCATAGATCTGGTCGTAAGCAATGGACCGAGGGAAAGATACATTACTGTACCTGATGTAACTGGCAGAAATGTTAATGAAGCAGCTTCAATACTGTCAAGTGCAGGAATAAGCTATACGGAATCACCAGAAAGTACCGGCGATCAGTCGAAAGATGGTATAGTGAAGTATCAGAGTGCAGTGGGTTCACAGGTTAAAGAAGGTACTACTGTCAATTTAACATATTATAAATATGTAGAGGAGAAAAATAATCCGAGTGATTCCCAGGGTTCAGGTAACCAGGGAGATAACAATGGAGGAAAGGACTCGGATCAAAATAATGATGGAAGCGGTGGAAAGAATGATGATGAAGGTGGAAATAACCAGAACCCACCATCTAAAGGTCAGAATCCTAAAACTAAAACAGGAAATTAAGAATAAATGAAAAATTTGATTGGAGAAATTATGCAGGGAACCATAGTTAAGGGAATAGCAGGATTTTATTATGTAAAGTTAGGAAATAGAATAATTGAATGTAGATCAAGGGGAAAGTTCAGGTATAATGGACTTTCCCCAATAGTTGGCGACATGGTTGAAGTGACTTTAGATGGGACTACAGGTGTTATTGAAGAAATATATAAAAGAAAAACACAGATAACTAGACCAGCTGTTGCAAATATAACACAGGCAATAGCAGTTTTTGCAAGTAAAAACCCTGAAATGAATGAGGAGCTTTTGAATAAAATTCTTTTAAATTGTGAAATTAATAATTTGAAGACTATAGTTTGCATAAATAAATTGGATTTGGATCCTCACATAGACGAAAATTATATTGTAGATATGGTAAAAAGTGCGGGATATGATATTTTGTTTTTAAAGGCAAAGGAAGGATTTGGAATAGATAGAATCAGGGAAAGATTAAAAGGAGAGATAACAGTTTTATGTGGGCCTTCAGGTGTTGGAAAATCTACTATTTTAAATCATATTGCAGGAAAAAGAGTGATGGAAACAGGCATTATAAGCAATAAGTTGAAAAAGGGAAAACATACTACAAGACATAGTGAATTGATAGAAGTTGATGGTGGATTTTTGGTTGATACTCCCGGATTTTCATCTTTAAAAGTAGATTTTATAAAAAAGGAAGAACTTCCATATTGTTTTCCAGAATTCAAGTATGCTTTAGGAAAATGTAAATTTTCAACTTGCATACATTATAAAGAGCCTGGCTGTGCTGTAAAAAAACTTGTGCAACAAGGCATAGTACACAAAGAAAGATATGAATTTTATATAAAGACTTTAAAAGAAATATTGACTAGTAAAAAAAATATGTGGTGAATTTTATAACCAGTTTTATGTAGGAGGAAAAACTTATGATAAAGATAGCACCTTCAATATTGTCAGCAAACTTTTCAAACTTAGGATATGATATAAAAAAGATAGATGATTATGGAGCAGATATGGTACATATTGATGTAATGGATGGAATGTTTGTGCCAAATATATCTTTTGGTATACCAATTATAAAGTCTATAAGATCTTTAACAGAGCTTCCTTTTGATGTACATCTTATGATAGAGGAGCCTTCAAGATATATTAAAGATTTTGTTGAAGCTGGAGCTGATATTATAACAATACATTTTGAAGCGGACAGACATATAGACAGAACTGTAAATTATATAAAAAGTTTTGGAATTAAAGCTGCAGTAGCATTAAATCCAGCCACCAGAATAGAAAATATAGAATATATAATACCAAATTTGGATATGGTGCTTATAATGTCCGTAAATCCAGGATTTGGTGGCCAAAAGTACATAGACTACTGCTATAACAAAATAAATGGTATTAAAAAATTAAGTGATAAATATAACAGAAATATGATGATAGAAGTAGATGGGGGAATAGGAGTAAAAAATATAAAAAAAGTTGTCGAAAGCGGTGCGAATGTTATTGTAGCAGGTTCTGCAGTATTTAAAGATGGAAAAATAAAAGAAAATATGTCTGCTTTGAGGGGTGAACTCTAGTAATGAAAGTGACAATAGTTTCAGGCGGTAATGCACCATCTTTAAATTTATTACGAAATGAACTCAAATCAAGTTCATTTTTGATATGTGCTGATGGAGGAGGAAATTGCCTTTATAAATATAATATTAAACCTGATTATTTAATTGGAGATTTTGATTCAATAAGTAATGAGGCACTTAATTTTTTAAAAAATTCAGGCACTAAAATATCAAAATATCCAGTAAAAAAAGATTTTACTGATACAGAAGCTGTGTTTAATAAAGCACTTGAGTTAAATGCAAATGAAATAACATTTTTAGGATGTACTGGAAACAGATTGGATCACTTGATGGGGAATATTGGAATGTTAAAGAAAAGCTTGGAGCATGGTATAAAAGCATATATAAAAGATGAAAATAATTCAATAGAAATTATGAATAAATCCAGCGTTATAGGTGGAAAAAGGGGAGAAGTATTTTCATTATATGCTTATTGTGATATAGTTGAAAATCTGAGTATAATAGGAGCTAAATATGAATTGAACAACTATAATCTGGCATTAGGAGATTCCAGAACGGTGTCAAATGAATTTTTAGATGATGAGGTAAGAATATTATTTAAAAGTGGTCTTATTTTATTGTTTAGAAGCAAAGATTAAATTTTATAGTAACAAAATCAAATCTGTACACATATAATGATATAAAGTAATTTTGAGGGATAATAGCCATGGGGAAAAAGTTTTTAAGAAGAAGAACTAAAAAGAAAATAGGATTAGTTGTTTTATCAGTAGGTGCAGGGCTTTTGCTTACAGTTATTATCCCTATATGGGGATGGATAATAGCTGGAGGAGCTGTACTTATTTATTGCGGATGGTGTCTTATAGGAAATTATAGATAGGGGGAGTATCTTATGAAGATTATTACATTTAAACTTCCAGGGGTTTTATCTGCTATCTTAAGGTTGTTCAAAAGAAAGAAATAGCTAAAAACATATATTTTATTAGAAAATAAAAATGCAATTGCTATTTGACAACTGCATTTTTTATTTTCTATATTGCACGCTGAACCTTCCCTGAACGAAGGCATCTTGTACAAACATGAATTTTCTTAGGAGTTCCATTAACAATTGCCTTTATTTTTCTTATGTTTGGAGCCCAATTTCTTTTTGACTGACGGTGTGAATGGCTGTATTGTACACCAAATACAACTTCTTTTCCACATACTTCACATTTCCTTGACATTACAAACACCTCCTCAACTCAAACATTAATTATTTTACCACAAAATGAATAATTTTTGCAAGTATATAGTAAAATTTAATAATGTATTATTAATTGATTTTAGGTACTTAAATCAATATTTTCTTGAATAAATATTTCATTTAATATAAAATATGTTATGTAATACTATATTTCAGGTAAATACTTGATCTAAATACGGGATAAATTACAGTTAAGAAAAAGATGACGAATTTATAATACTTTATATATTGTAAAGTTATTTTATAGAAGGAGGTTTTGAATATGATAGGCAGTATAGAAAGCGGATTTGGTAACGTAGATTATTCTGATGAAGCTGTTGCTAATATAGTTGGAATATCTACTATGGAATGTTATGGCGTAGTAGGAATGGCATCTAAAAATGCAAAAGACGGTCTTTGGGAATTGATAAAAGGCGAGAGTCTTAGTAAAGGGGTAAAAATTCGTTCTAAAAACAATGAGCTTTTAATAGAACTATATATAATGGTTGAATACGGAACAAAAATATCAGTAATTGCAAATAATATAATACAGAAGACAAAATATAATGTAGAGAATTACGTTGGACTTAAAGTCTCAACTATTACAGTAAATGTTCAAGGCGTTAGAATCTAGGGAGGAATTTATAAATATGGATTACTTAAAGATAGATGGACATCGTTTTTATAACATGGTAGTGAGTGCTAGTAATTATTTAGAAGAGAAAAAAGATGTTGTAAATTCACTAAATGTTTTCCCAGTTCCGGATGGAGATACTGGAAGCAATATGTCCATGACGTTAAAAACAGCTGTATCAGAGATAAAAAATATGAGAAACGACTCTCTAGGTCAGATAGCAAAACAGCTGGCTAAAGGTGCTCTTATGGGAGCAAGGGGAAATTCAGGTGTAATACTTTCTCAAATATTTAGAGGTATAGCAAAAGGGCTTCAGGATAGGACTGAAGCTAGTTCGGAGGAATTTGCAAATAGTATAAGTGAAGGTGCTAGGTTTGCGTATAAGGCTGTTATGAGACCAACTGAAGGTACAATACTTACCATTATAAGATCAGCAGGTGAGTGTGCTTTGAACTTTAAAGAAAAAAATATAACTCTTCTTTTAAAAGAGGTATGTGAGCATTGTGAAACTACACTGAACAAGACACCTGATATGCTTCCAGTATTAAAAAAGGCAAAGGTTGTAGATTCAGGAGGAAAAGGACTTCTTATAATATTTCAGGGTATGTATAGTGCATTAAGAGATGGAATTGAAAACATAGAGATAAAGGATTCCAAAAATGTCAAAGTAGAATCTTCAGCTAGAAATTTGGGTACACAGGATATAAAATATGGATATTGTACTGAATTCCTGATACATGCTAAAGGTGTTGATGTACCTTCATTTAAAGGTGAACTTTCTTCAGTTGGAGATTCAATGGTAATTGTAGATGATGATGATATAATAAAGGTTCATATACATACTAATGATCCTGGTTGGGTATTGTCACAGGCCGTTAAATTAGGAGAACTATCAAAAATAAAGATAGATAATATGAGGGAAGAACACAGACATGTACTTGGCATAGAAAAAATTTCAACTGAGGATAAATTTGAAGATACTAATATGGAAAATGATGAAGAAAGCAAGAAGTATGCATTTGTTTCTGTAGCGATGGGAGAAGGATTTAAAAATATATTTGAAGATTTAGGAGTTGACTGTGTTATAGAGGGAGGACAGACTATGAACCCAAGTACACAGGATATACTAAGTGCAATAGATAATATAAATGCAGAGAATATATTTATACTTCCAAATAATAAGAATATATTCATGGCAGCCAATCAGGCTTCAGAAATAAGTGACAAGATTGTAAAAGTCATATCTACAAAAACTATACCACAGGGTATAACTGCTATTACAACTTTTAATTCTGATCTTGATTTAGAAGACAATGTGAAGGCTATGGAAGATTCTATAAATAATGTAGCTACAGGCTCAGTAACCTATGCTGTAAGGGATACGGACATAGATGGAAAATCTATTAAAGAAGGAGATATACTAGGAATTATCGATGGTAAGATAGTACAGGTTGGAAATGATATGTTTCAAGTGTGTAAAAATATTATAGCAGATATGATAAATGAAAACAGTGATCTTGTAAGCATATATTATGGCAAAGATTGTGATTTAGAGAAGGTTAAATCATTTACAGAAGAAGTGGAAAAAATTTATCCTAATATGGATATACAATGTTATAATGGACAGCAACCTCTGTATTATTTTATAGTTTCAGTTGAATAAAAAAAGCCATATGGCTTTTTTTATTTATATCTGAAAGAAAGGGACTGGTGATTTTATGAATGTATATGATGATGTAGCCACTTTAAAGGGAGTCGGTCCAAAAACTTTAAAAAGTCTAAATAAATGTTATATATTTAGTATATTGGACCTGCTTCTCTATTTCCCAAGGGATTACAAAAGTATATCAACTTTACAGGATGCGGATTATAAAAATAATAAAGTTGTATTTAAGTGTAGAGTTAAATCTATTAAAAAGGATATAAGAACCAGAAATGGTAAAATAATATCTACAATTATATTTGAAAATGAAAAGGGAAGTTTTACTGGAAAATGGTTTAATCAACCTTATATCAAGAAGAAATTTAGAATAAATTGTGATTATACTCTAATCGGGAAATTTCAGGAATTTAGGGGGAAGTTATACATAATAAATCCTAATATAGTGGCAAACTATAAAAACTTAGAAATTAAAGGTGAGATATTACCTGTATATCCATTAAAAGATGGTTTGACAAATAACCTATTTATCAAATTAATTTCTAACATATTAAAGTCTATTGATATATCTGAAAACCTTCCAGGGTGGATAATAGAGAAATATAAACTCTGCAGTCTTGATAGCTCCTTGAGGGTGATTCATCGTCCTGCTAATTTTGAGGATCTAAAAGAAGCTATAAAAAGGTTAAAGTTTCAGGAACTATTTACTTATTCGCTTAAGATTTTAATGATAAAAGAGTATTATAATAAAAGTAAAAGTGGTATAGCATTCAAGATTTCAAAAGATCTTGTGGAGTTAAAAGAGGAACTTCCATACAGCCTTACAGAATCACAAAACAAAGTTATAAGGGAAATACTTGTAGATGAGAAAAAAGATATACCTATGAACAGATTGGTTCAGGGCGATGTTGGAAGTGGGAAAACTATAGTTGCATTAATTGCCATTTTTAATGTAATTAAAAATGGATATCAAGCTGCATTAATGGTACCTACGGAAATACTGGCGAAACAGCATTATAACGAAACTGTAGCTATACTGAAAGGATTTGGCATAAGTATAGATATTTTATGTGGCAGTACTTCTAAAAAAAATAAGAACATTATAAAGCAAAGATTAAAAAATGGAGATATAGATATTATAATAGGAACTCATGCACTTATCGAAGATGACGTGGAATTTAAAAATCTTGGAATTATAGTTACAGATGAGCAACATAGATTTGGAGTAATGCAGAGGAATAAACTTCTAAACAAGGGCAGAAATGCCGATATTCTGGTAATGACAGCTACTCCTATTCCAAGGACATTGACTTTGTATCTATATGGAGATCTAAATGTTTCTAATATAGATATGCTGCCTCCAGGAAGAAAGAAAGTAGAAACCTATTATATTAATAAGGCCTGTAGAAATAGAGCCTATGAATTTGCGATAAAGGAGATAAAAAAGGGACGACAGGTATATATAGTATGTCCTTTGGTAGATAAAAATGAAGATATAGATTTGACTTCTGTGGAAGATTTATATAAAGAATTAAATGACAAATATTTTAAAAATATATCCTCTGAAATATTATATGGTAAAATGCCATCAAAAATTAAAGAAGAAATAATGAATAAATTTAAAAAGGGAGAAATTAAAGTTATAATATCTACAACTGTTATAGAAGTGGGAATAAATGTTCCAAATGCCTCTTTGATTATAATAGAAAATGCAGAGAGATTCGGACTTGCCCAGCTTCATCAGCTGCGGGGAAGAGTGGGAAGGGGAATATATAAATCTTATTGTATTCTTATTGCTGATATAAAAAATGATATAATAAAAAAAAGGATGGAAATTATGAAAAGCAGTACGGATGGCTTTTTTATATCAGAACAAGATTTAAAAATAAGAGGCTCTGGTGAAATTTTTGGATTCAGGCAGCATGGTCAAGATAATCTTATGATTTCAGATTTAGATATATTTAAAGCAGCTAATTTAGAAGCTAGAAAACTTATAATGAGTAATAAATATGATGATTTACAGATTAAAAATGGAATATTGGATAAAATAAAGAGAAGTTCAAAATATATATGTTTTAATTGATCTTTGTTTTATAATTTTGTGTATAAACTATATTTGTGTTAAAATGTTATCGATATTATATTGTGTAATAAAAAGTGTACTTTAGGGAGGAATTATGAATGAGGATAATTGCAGGACTTGCAAAAGGGAGAAAGCTATTGTCCCCAAATGGGTATAATATTACGAGACCCACTTTGGATAGAGTTAAAGAGGCCATGTTCAGCATAATTCAAAATAAAATAAGGGATTCAGTAGTGCTGGATGTATTTGCAGGGACAGGAAGTCTCGGATTAGAAGCTGTAAGTAGAGAATCAAAATTCTGTTATCTGGTGGAGGGTAGCAGAGAAACTTTTTCGCTTCTAAAAGAAAATGTGACAAATTTAAAATTCCAAGGGAAATGCAAATGTCTGAATATGGATTCCTATGAGGCACTGGAAGAACTTGCGAGTAAAAATATAAAATTTGATCTAATATTTATAGATCCACCTTATAGAAAAAATATGATTCCAAGAGCTATAGAAAAAATTGAAGACAATGATATGCTTAATGAAGATGGTATTATAATTACAAAAATTGACAGTAGAGAAGATATATATGATGATAATGAGTCAATTGTTTTAAATCAACATAGAAAATATGGAAAAACGACTGTTTGTATTTATAAAAAATTAAGGGGGACTAAATGAAGTGAATATAGCAGTTTATCCTGGAAGCTTTGATCCAATTACAAATGGACATCTGGATATAATAAAAAGGTCATCTAAAGTATTTGATCAATTAATAGTGACTGTTCTCATTAACCCAGATAAAAGAGGGCTTTTTAATAAGGATGAAAGAGTAAATTTGATAAGAAGAGTTGTACGTGATATCCCGAATGTACAGGTGGATAGTTTCAGTGGACTTCTTATAGATTTTATGAAACGAAAAAATGCAAGAATTATAATAAAAGGTCTTAGGGCAATATCCGACTTTGAATATGAATTTCAAATGTCACTTATGAACAAAAAACTTTGTCCTGAAATAGAAACTGTATTTATGATGACCAGTGCAATAAATTCATATTTGAGTTCTTCGGCAGTAAAACAGGTTGCAATGTTTGGAGGATGTATTAATGATCTTGTCCCAGATGAAATTGTACCTGATATAGTAGAGAAAACTAATAAATATCATATAGAAAGTTGATCCTTAGGAGGAAAAATTATGGAAACTATCAAGTTGCTAGAATACCTTGAAGAAATTATAGAAACGTCTGCTAAGGTACCTATGACGGGAAAAGTAATGGTAAATAAAAAAGAAATACTTGACATACTAAACAAGATATTAAATTATCTTCCCGCCGATTTTAAAAAAGCACAATGGGTAGTAGAAGAAAAAGAAAGGATACTCAGTGATGCCATACAGGAAGCTGAGAATATGAAAAAGGAAAATTTGAATATACTGAGGCGTCAAATAGAAAATCATGATATAACAAAAGAGGCAAACAGAAAATCCGCAGAGATAATATCATCTGCAAAGAAAAATGCAAAGGCTATACGTATTGGAGCAAGAGATTATGCAAATGACATATTAAAACAATTAGATGCCGAAATAGATATTAAAAGTAAAGAAATGCTTTCAGGTTTAAAATTACAATTTCAGCATTTTATAGACAACCTTGATGGCAATATAAGATTGAATACGGATTCTATAAAAGAAAATATAAAGGAATTAAATAATATGAAATAGTTTTTTGAATTCAGATATTACAATTGGAAGTATTAGTATAAATAATATGATTATAAAGAGTCCGTTTCTACCATCACTTGATTCATAGTAATAGGAAAATATTTCTGTAGAGGCTACAGTTTCGTAGATTTTGAATATCACTATACTTATAGATGAACATATTATTCCATGAAGTATTTTCCTTATAGTATATATTTTCATGGAGACATTGAATTTATATGTAAAAGAATACACCTGGGATATTATAGAAAAACCGCTGAATGTAAATAGAAAGCTTACTATGAATATTTTTATGTATATATCTGTATCAGAACTGGAAACTAGATTGCAGCCATTTGTCATTTCTACTATTCCAAGTAATGTTCCTGATACCACATCCTTTGAAATACCAAGAATACTTGAAATCTTCATAGTAATTAAATTGAATATTGAGTTGTGATTCAATATATTGTTTACAACTGAAAAAGTAGTAACAAAACCTCCTATGGAAAGACAGGTTTTTACGGAATTTTCTATGCTGGTTTTAAATATACCAACTGCAGTATCTTTTGAATGTGATGAGTTTTTTATATAGTTTATATTTTTATAATTTTGCTCAGATGGGAGCATTACCCCCATAATCATGCATGATATTAAATTTGACAGCAAAAATATGTATCCTATAGAAGTACTTTTAAACATGGAGATTCCTATGGAACCAAGCATAAATAGAGGACTTGAATTAGAGGCAATATTAAGAAGCCTTTGAAGTGTATTTAAGTGTATTGATTTGCTTTCATACAGATCGCAGGCATATTTTGCACCTAGAGGATATCCACACAGCATGCTTATAATGAGTGTAAAACTACAATTTTGTGGCAGTTTCAAAGGACGGCACAATATTTTCCCAAATAATTTTGCATATATGTGTATTCCATCACAGTTTATTATTATGTTGGAGACTATTAAAAAAGAAAATAAAGATGGAAATACCTTGTAGAAAAAAAGTAGGACTCCATTTATTGCACCATCAATGCAGATCTTGGGAGCAAGTATTATCTGTATTATAAAAATAGAACATATTATAGTGATAAATAAGTTCCTATCCTTTAAAAGAAAGAATAATAATAATATTATTATTATTAGAAGTATATAAAACAATATTTCCATGAATAAAACACCTGCTTTTTCATCAATTGAATTTTATATAAATATATTAGATTATATTAAAAAGCAGTGGTACTTATTACCGCCATATAAATATTGTTTGTGACACATATATCAATTTTTAAATACAATTGGTCCGTTTTTGTAATCAGAATCAAAGCTTACATATCTGTTTAAAAGACTGTATGCCTTTGTAGCAAGTAAGTCAAGATTTAAAAAGTCATTTAATTTATGGGGTAATTTTGTATAAATTGGTATGGAAGATGTACTTTTTAATTTTTTTAATATTTTCATTCCTTTTTCGTTGAAACCAAGGACTCTAGCATAAGGACAGTTCTGCTGCCTAAGGTCTGCAGTATTAAAATCTTCGAATCCAAGGAAAAATTGACACAGTATTCTGCTTATTCTTGTATAAGCATATCTTTTGGATTTAGAAGAAAGTATTATGTCGTTGTATAAGGAATTATTTTCTATTGCCTTAAAAATTCTATTTTCTATTCCTTCTGAAACATCGGGAAGATTTCTTATACTTTTTTTCTTAAAAAAACATTTATATTTTAAATAGGGTACAATTGAATCTTCCATGGAGAAATTATAATTACAGTTGTAAAGTTTATTTATAAGATTATAGGTTTCATTGGGAAGATTACAACGAATTTTTTTAATGTCATTTCCTGACTTTAAAAAATTTCTAATTGCAGACGAACTTGAAAAATTTTCATCTATGGTTTCACTATTATAATTCTCACCATGTCTTTTCACGGTAAAAATTTTTATATCACTGTGTGATTTTTTCAGCTTTTTTATATATTCTATTGCAAGTATATTGTTTGGGGAAGACAATATTGATTCCAAATTAATGGATGTATTGTAATTATATTTTTCATTTAAGATAGCAATTATGGAATTGCTTCTGGCTTTGGCATAAGATTTGCCAGTTTTAAGTTCATTTTTTAGATGTGATTTCAATTCTAATGATTCATTCAATAGAATTTCGGATATTAAATTTAATATTTTAATGTCACTACATTCACTTCCAAAGCAAAGATTATCTACAATTCCAAGACTATTTAAAAGACTTACTGCACCGTTAGAAAAAAACTCAGCGGAAGATGTGCTGTATAGAACGGGAAGTTCTATTACTAGATCAATTCCATTTAAAAGTGCAATTTTTGTTTTGTTCCATTTATCGATTATGGAGGGTATTCCTCTTTGAACGAAATTACCGCTTATTACGGCTATAATTCCCTGGCACTCTGTCAATTTAGATGTATTTTTGATATGATATATATGGCCATTGTGAAAAGGATTATACTCAGCTATGATTCCAGTTATATTCATTATTATATTTATCCTCCTGTTTTTTTGTAATAATTGATTTTTTCATGTATAATTATTATAGCAGTAAAAAATTTGTTTATGAAGCTCAAATTTTGGTTACCTTTATTGAAATCTGAGCTCAAAAATGATTATATTAAAATTATAATATATATTTTTTATTAATTTAGTATCTGAAGGGAGAAACGAAAATGGAATTAATGAAACAAATATGGGCTAAGGCTAAAGTGGATAAGAAGAAAATTGTCTTAGCAGAGGGAGAAGAAGAAAGGAATATTAAAGCTAGTGAAAAAATAGTTAAAAATGGACTAGCAAATGTAATAATGGTTGGTAATAAGGATATAATAACAGAAAAAGCTAAAAAATTGGGAGTGGATTTAACAGGCGTTGAGTTGGAAGACCCTGAAACTTCAGAATCTCTAAAAACATATGCCAATGAGTTTTATGAACTTAGAAAGAAAAAAGGTATGACACCAGAGAAAGCTGATAAGATAGTTAGAGATCCCCTTTATTTTGCAACTATGATGGTTAAGGTTGGGGCAGCAGATGGATTAGTTTCTGGATCTATACATACTACAGGAGATCTTTTAAGGCCAGGTCTTCAAATTATAAAAACTGCTCCCGGGACTTCAGTTGTTTCTAGTGTATTTATGATGGAGGTTCCAAATTGTGATTATGGTAATCATGGAATGCTGCTGTTTTCAGATTGTGCCGTAAATCCTAATCCATCTATGGAGCAATTGGCAGCAATAGCTGTAAGCACTGCAAAGACTGCTAAAGAGTTATGTGATATGGATCCTAAAATAGCTATGCTTTCATTTTCAACCAAAGGTAGTGCCCAGCATGAAGTTGTAGATAAGGTTAGAAAAGCAACTGAGCTTGCAAAAGAAATGGATCCTGAACTTAAAATAGATGGAGAACTTCAGCTTGATGCATCCATAGTGGAAGAAGTTGCAAACTTAAAGGCACCAGGTAGCCCTGTGGCAGGTAAGGCCAATGTACTTGTATTTCCGGAACTTCAATCAGGAAATATAGGATATAAGCTTGTTCAAAGATTTGCAAAAGCAGAAGCTATAGGACCAATATGTCAGGGATTTGCAAAGCCTATAAATGATTTGTCCAGAGGATGCAGTTCAGATGATATAGTAAATGTTGTAGCAGTAACAGCAGTACAGGCTCAATCAGCAGGAAAATAATTTTACATATAGGAAAATAAAGGTAAGGAGAGTTATTATTATGAAAGTTTTAGTAATAAATTGTGGTAGTTCATCTCTAAAATATCAATTGATAAATATGGAAGATGAAAAGGTGCTTGCAAAAGGACTTGTTGAAAGGATAGGAATAGAAGGATCCATATTAACACATAAAGTGAATGGAGAAAAACACGTTATTAAGCAGCCGATGGAAGATCATAAAGTGGCTATAAAACTTGTGCTCAATGCCCTTGTAGATAAGAAACATGGAGTAATTAAAGATATGTCTGAAATATCTGCTGTAGGTCATAGAGTAGTTCATGGCGGAGAAAAGTATGCTGAATCAGTACTTATAGATGATAATGTAATAAAGGTCATAGAGGATTGTATCAAATTGGCTCCTCTTCATAATGGACCTAATTTGATAGGAATAAATGCATGCAAGGAGCTAATGCCTGATGTTCCTATGATAGCTGTATTTGATACTGCATTCCATCAAACTCTTCCTGATTATGCATACACATATGCTATTCCTTATGAACTCTATGAAAAATATGGTGTCAGAAAATATGGCTTCCATGGAACTTCACATAGATTTGTTTCTGGTGAGGCAGCTAAGATGCTGAATAAGGATATAAAATCTCTTAAAATTATAACCTGTCATCTTGGAAATGGTGGAAGCATATGTGCTGTAGATGGTGGAAAATCTGTTGATACAAGTATGGGATTTACTCCACTTGCAGGTATATGTATGGGAACGAGATGTGGTGATATAGATCCAGCTGTAGTACCTTTCCTTCAAAAGACAGTTGGAATGACAGTTGATGAAGTGGATAATTTAATGAATAAGAAATCAGGAATATTGGGAATATCAGGAGTAAGTAGTGACTTTAGGGATGTCGAAGCTGAAGCAGATAAAGGAAATAAAAGAGCAAAACTTGCCCTTGATTTGTTTTATTATAGGGTTAGATCTGTAGTTGGTTCTTATGCTGCAGTATTAAATGGAGTTGACTGTATAGTATTTACAGCGGGCCTCGGAGAAAATTCTTCATCTGCAAGACTTAGAATATGTGAGGGCCTTGCATATCTTGGAGTTAAGTTGGATGAAAAAAGAAATGATATAGCAGGAAAGGCTGCTGAAATCAGTGCATCAGATTCTAAGGTCAAAGTGCTTGCTATACCTACTAATGAGGAGTTAATGATAGCGAGAGATACGAAAAGAATAGCTGAATCCAGTAGATAGAATAGTAATTAAATAGCTCTTGACTTTTAATGCTCATCTCTATATAATTGATTGTGGCTAATATATAGAGGTGAGCATTATGAAATTTGATGTATCTGAACTGTCAAATAGAGAATTAAATACGGAAGAATTAAATATGGTTTTGAAAGAAGATAATTTTTATGATGGTAATGAGTACATTAATATTTTAGAACCAATTAGGTTTTCAGGAACTTTGAAGAAAGTTGGAGATATATTTATATTAGATGGTAAAGTAAATACTGTTCTGGAACTTATATGCTCAAGATGTTTAAGTAAATTTGCCTATACTGTAAATATTAATATAAAAGATCAATTTACAGATAGGAGAATAATTAATGAAGGTGATGAAGATATTACCTTTATTGATAACAACTGTATAGATATTACTGAAGTGTTAGAAAATGATATTATATTGATTCTGCCTATAAAGAGACTCTGCAGGGAGGATTGCAAGGGATTATGCCATAAGTGTGGCGCTAATTTAAATATTGCGGCCTGCAATTGCCATAAGGATGAAATTGATCCAAGATGGGAAGAATTAAAAAATATTTTTTCTACAGATTAAGGAGGTGTTTTACTGTGACAAGTCCAGCAAGAAAGGCATCGAAAGCAAGAAGAGACGCAAGAAAGGCACAGACATTTAAATTAGGATTGCCAGGAATTGTAGAATGTCCACAATGTCATGAAATGAAGCTTGCTCATAGAGTTTGCAAAAGTTGCGGTTATTATGATGGTAAAGAAGTTATTTCAGTTGGAAAATAGCTAAAGAAAGTCGGTAGACTTTCTTTTTTTGACTTTATACATTAGTTATATATATATATGATATAATTAAATTTAACTTAGGGAAGCATAATCAGTTAGGATGTGAGTAAATGAAAATCATTGTAGACGGTATGGGTGGAGATTTAGCACCAATGGCGGCTGTAGGGGGTGCAGTTGAAGCTTCACAAGAACGTGATATACAAGTTGCAATCACAGGTAAGAAAGAAGAAATAAATAAAGAACTTGAAAAATATAAATATGACAAGAATAAAATAAGCGTTATTGATGCAAGGGAAGTAATAGATACTAATGAACCACCGGTTATGGCAATAAGGAAAAAAAAGAACTCAAGCCTTGTCAGGGCGTTGAATATTGTATCTGGTGGTGAAGCTGAAGCTGTTGTTTCTGCCGGAAGTACAGGGGCTTTTATGACCGGAGCTACGCTGATAGTTGGTAGAATCAAAGGCATAGATAGAGTTGCTCTTGCACCTGTAATGCCAGGTAGAAATGGAAACTTTATGGTTATAGATTCTGGAGCTAATGTGGACTGCAAACCAAAGTATTTGCTTCAGTTTGCTATGATGGGAAAAATATATTTTGAAAATGTGCTTAAGATAAATAACCCATCTATAGGGCTTATAAATATAGGCATTGAGGAAGAAAAAGGAAATGAGCTTACGAAAACAGTATACAAGCTTTTGAAGGATACCAATTTAAATTTTGTTGGAAATGTGGAGCCTAGGAATATATCAGATGGAGATGTTAATATATTGGTATGTGATGGTTTTATTGGTAATACTGTTTTGAAGATGTATGAGGGAGTATCTCTGAATGTAATTGGGATGTTAAAAGAAGAAATAATGAAGTCATCCTCCGCAAAAATAGGTGCCTTGTTTATGAAAAATATTTTTAAAAAATTAAAGATAAAATTTGATTATTCAGAGTATGGAGGTTCAGCGTTTCTGGGATCAAGAGGAATATGTGTAAAAGCCCATGGAAGTTCTGATATCAGGGCATTTAAAAATGCTATTCTTCAGGCTGAAAAATGTGTAGAAAATTCAGTTATAGATAAAATAAAGTCTGAAATAGAGAACTTGTCTGGAAACATTTAGAATAATATAAAAAAGTTATAATATAAATGTATTAATGTAAAATAACTTGTTATAATAAATTTGACATTAATTAATATTGACGGTATAAAATATTTGTGTAATATTATTTATGTATAAATTTTTAGGAGGTGGAACTATGATTTTTGAAAAGATACAAAAAATAATATCTGAGCAACTTGGAATTGGTGAAGAGGAAATAGCTATGGAATCATCTTTTATAGATGATTTAGGTGCAGATTCACTTGATATAGTCGAATTGATTATGGCTCTTGAGACAGAATTTGATTTAGAGATACCAGATGAAGAAGCAGAGAAAATATCTACTGTAGGGGATGTAGTTGAGTACATAAAAGCTCATACAGAGGAGTAGAAAGGCAAGTCCCGTTTTTTATATTGCGGGGCTTTAAATTTTATAATGATTTAATAGGTAGTTTATTCTTGAATTTGTCCTTAATAGAACAGACTGAGGAATAAACTTCAAAAAGGAGAGAAAATGGAGAATATTTCAGATAGTCTTGAAGATTTAGAAGAAAAGTTAAATGTACATTTTAAGGATAAGAAAATCTTAGAAATTGCACTTACGCACAGTTCCTATGCAAATGGAAAAAAATTTATAAAGTTTAATGAACGACTAGAATTCCTAGGAGATGCAGTACTTCAGCTTGCTATATCTGAGCATTTGTTCTTGAATTATAAGGATGAACCAGAAGGGGTTCTTACAAAGAAAAGGTCGATTATAGTATGTGAGACGTCGCTTTATGAAATAGCAAAGAAATGGGACATAGGAAAGTATATAAAGATGAGCAAAGGTGAAGAGATGACTGGTGGAAGGAAAAGAGTCTCGATACTTGCGGACTGTGTTGAAGCAATAATTGCAGCCTTTTATATAGACAATGGGTACAAAAAGGTTGACGAATTTATAATAAAAAATTTCTATGACATTATAGAAAAGGCTGTAAAAGATGAAATAGTACTTGACTATAAGACAAAGCTCCAAGAAATTATGCAACAAAAAGGAGAAGTGTATATAGGTTATGAACTCGTTAAATTTGAAGGTCCGCCTCATAGAAGAAAATTCTATACTCAGGTAGTTGTGGATAACAATGTACTTGCAATGGGAATAGGATACAGCAAAAAACAGTCTGAACAGGATGCCGCATATAGGGCACTTGAAAATATAAGAATTAATGATGATCATTCTTTAATTTGATTTGCTGTTTTAATGGAGGTGAATGTGAATGGGCAATAGACACTATATAATTCCTATATTTGTTCCAAACGAAGGCTGTCTACATAATTGTGTGTTTTGCGACCAGAAAAAGATTACAGGTAATGAGGAAAAGGTGGATGCAGCTTTTACTAGGAATACTATAAATACTTATCTTGATACAATAAAAAATCGGGAAGCTTGTATAGAAGTATCTTTTTTTGGTGGAACTTTTACTGCAATAGATATTCAAAAGCAAATTGAACTTTTAAAGGTAGCTAAACAATATAAAGATAGAGGACTTATAGATTTTATTCATCTTTCTACGAGGCCAGATTATATAGATGCTCCAATTTTAGATAATCTAAAATATTATGGCGTTGATGTTATAGAGCTTGGAGTTCAGTCTCTGGATAAGGAAGTGCTTTTAAAATCGGGAAGGGGACATTCAGAAGAGGATGTGAGAAAAGCTTCCTTGTTAATCAAAAAGTATGGATTTATATTAGGACATCAAATTATGCTTGGACTTCCAGGCGACAAATTTGACAAGGATATAACCACAGTTAAAAAATCAATAGATATGGAACCAGATATCTATAGAATTTATCCAGCACTTATAATAAAAGGTACTCCTATGGAGTACATGTACAATAAAGGAATTTATAATCCATATAGCCTTTATGACGCAGTCTATATAAGTAAGATATTGTATTGTATGCTTGTATCTGAAGGAATAAATGTGATAAGAATTGGGCTTCAGCCTACAGAAGAAATAAATTTAGGAGCTGAGGTTGTAGGTGGGCCTTTTCATCCTGCATTTAAAGAACTTGTATTTGGAAGCCTTTATAGCGAAATGTTGCAATCCATTGTACCTGAAGGATATAGTGATTTGGTGAAAATAAGGATAAATCCACGGGATGTATCAAGATTATATGCTGATGGCAAAAAGTTTTTTAAAAATATGAAATCTAATCTAAGATTGTCTTCTATTCCAGTGATTCAAGATGAATCCATAGAAAGAGAAAGTTTAAAATTAGTCCTTGGGGAAAAAGAAAGTACGATATTTTTGAAGAATTACATGGATGAAGTAAGAAATAAATTAAAGGAGTGTAAAATATGAAAAAGAACACTAGAACAAAAATGACTAAAATATTTGCAATAGGCATAGCGATTATGTTTATAATTGGATTACTTCCAATGCTGTTTGGGAGATAGATTAGTATGTTTTTAAAGAGTATAGAACTGAGAGGATTCAAATCTTTTGCAGATAGGACTGAATTGACATTTACAAATGGAATTACATCAATAGTTGGGCCAAATGGAAGTGGTAAAAGCAATATTTCCGATGCAGTTAGGTGGGTACTGGGGGAGCAGAGTGTAAAAAATCTAAGAGGAGGCAAGATGGAGGATGTTATTTTTTCAGGAACACAGTTTAGAAAACCTGTAGGATTATGTCAGGTTTCTTTGACTCTGGACAATGAGGATAAATTACTACCATTGGAATATGCTTCTGTTACTATTTTGAGAAGGATCTATAGATCTGGAGAAAGTGAGTATTATATAAACAATACTAAGTGCAGATTAAAGGATATATATGAACTTTTTATGGATACAGGTATAGGAAAAGAAGGTTATTCAATAATAGGACAAGGAAAAATTGATGCAGTGTTAAGTGGAAAGCCCGAAGACAGAAGAAGGCTTTTAGAGGAAGCAGCTGGAATTGTAAAATTCAAGTGGAGAAAGGAAGAATCGGAGAAGAAACTTAAAAGTACTAATGAAAATCTTACTAGAATAGAGGATATACTTGGAACTTACAGAGAAAGACTTGGACCATTAAATGTTGAAAATAAAAAGGCGGTTAGATTTTTAAAGCTTTCAGAAGGATTAAGGGAAAAAGAAATAAATTTATTAATAAATTCAATAGATAAATTACAAATAGAAATTGATAATTTAGATAAGGTAATTGTAGAAGGCAAAAATTGTGTAAAAAAATTGAATTTAGATTTTGCTCTATTAAAATGTGATGTAGATAATTATAATAAAAGATTATCCGATATAGAGAAGGATAAAATGGATCATGAAAAGAAATATTATGAAAGCAAATCAAAGGTTCAGGCCTTGAATTCGGATATAGATATTTTGAAAGAAAAGATATCAAATGCAGAAAAGAATATTGAAAAAATTGTTTTGGAGCATGAGACAATTAAAAATAAATTTATTGCTGCTGTTAAGCAAAAGGATTTACGGGAAAGTGAATTTTCTACACAAATTAAAATACAGAAGAAACTGATTAGTGAAATATATAAAAGGGAAATGACTCTAAATAAAATCATAAAGAATATATATGATAAAGATACTTTAGTTAAAAATTTAAAAGACAATGGAATAGAATATTTAAGTTCTATATCAAATATTAAAAATAATATAATTTCTCTTGAAGAAGATATAAAAAAGATAAAGGATAAGGAGGATTACATAAAGAAATCCTGTAGTAATTATGAAAACTCTATAAAAATAAATATTGCAACCATATCTGTTATTAAATCTCAAATAGAAGATATAGAAAAAAAAGTAGAAGAGGATAAAACTGCAATTAGAAAAAATAAATGTGAGATTGAAAATTTTAGACAATTTTTAAAAAAGTATACAGATGAACTAAAAGAAATTAATGATGATTATATGAAATTCACTACAAGCCGTAATATGCTTATTAGTTTAGATAAACAATATGAAGGATACAATAGGGCAGCTAAGATTCTTATGACAGATATAAAATCAGGCAAGGCCAAAGTGAATAGTGATAGTTGCTTTTTACTGGGAGAAGTAATTGAAGTTGAAAAGAAATTTGAAATTGCCGTTGAAATAGTCCTAGGGGCAGCTATTTCAGATATAATAACTTTAGATGAAAATCTTGCTAGGAAACTTATAATTTATTTGAAAGTCAATAATATTGGTAGGGCTACTTTTTTACCACTTAATATAATTAAAAGCAGAAAAATTCCAAAATCTAGATGCCCTTACAATATAGATGGATATTTAGGAATTGCAAGTGATATTGTAAACTATGATCCAAAGTTTAAGAATGCAGTTGAAAGTGTTTTGGGTAGGACTATAATTTCAGCCGATTTGGATAGTGCATTGAAGATAGCAAAATCCACAAATTATACTATAAAGATAGTTACTTTGAAAGGAGAAATCATAAGTCCTGGTGGATCCATGACTGGAGGAAGTTTGAAATCCAGGACAGGAAATGTACTTGGTAGAAAAAGGGAAATATGTGATTTAGAGAATAAAATCAAAGTTATGGAGAAAAATAAAAAGTCTATAGGAAATATTATAAGTAAATATCAAAATAATGTACAAGAGTATGATGAAGCAAATTTAAATTTAAAAGATGAAATATATTCTAAAAATATAGATTTAATTAAATTAAAGGAAAAGATCAATAATATAAACAATGAAAATGTGAAATTAAATAAGAACATAAATGTATCTAGAAATGAAATATCTAATATATCTGAGAATATAAAAAGATTTATTTCTGAACTTAAAAACAAACGGCATAATTTGAAGGAGTTAAATTTAAAGCAGGAAGCTAATAACAAAAATATACTGGATTTGGAAAAAGAATTAAAAGAAAAAAACTCGAATATTGATGATTTTAGAAATAGCCTTACAGAAATGAAGATAAAAAAGGCAAAACTTGGAGAAGGTTTAACTAATAAATCTAATTCTATTAAAGAGATTGAAAATAACATTGAGGAAATGAAGCTTAGAATGAGTAATCTAGAAACTGAAAAGAAAGAGCTGAATAGTAGCAGGGAAAGTTTTATTCTAAAAATTGATGATAATAAAATTAAAATAAAAACTATAGAGGGAAATATATGTGAATTTGAACATAATATAGACAAATTAAAAAAGGAACAGATAAGTATTAAAGAAAAAATAAGAAATAGTGATGAAAACTCAAGGTCACTGGCGATTAGGATAAATAAAACTGAAGATGAAATTCATAAGTATCAGCTTAGGCTGACTAAATTTTCTACTGAAAAGAAAAATTTAAATTTAAAATTGAATTCAGATCTTGAAATAACGTATGAAGATGGAATAAAATATAGGACGTACATAAAAAATATAGATGCATTTAAAAAGAAAATAGATTTTTTAAAAAAAGAGATATCCAGTATAGGATCAGTGAATTTGGGAGCTATTGAGGAATATAAGGAAGTAAGGGAAAAAGTTGAGTTTATGAATCTTCAAAAAGAAGATTTAATAAATGGAGGTAGAGAATTAGAAAATGTAATCTTTGAGATGACTAAAAAGATGAAAACATTATTCAGTAAAAATTTTGTCACACTGAGAAAAAATTTTAATGAAACCTTTATGGAATTGTTTAAGGGTGGAAGTGCAGATTTGAAGCTTATAGATGGTGATGAACTTACCGGTAATATAGATATAACTGTTCAGCCACCTGGCAAAAAGCTTCAAAATATAAATCTCATGTCTGGTGGTGAAAAAGGATTATCTGCAATAGCGCTTTTGTTCGCAATACTTAAGATGAAGCCCTCACCTTTTTGTATATTGGATGAAATAGAGGCTGCACTTGATGATGTTAATGTATCAAGATATGCAGAATTTCTCAGAAAATTTTCAAAAGATACTCAATTTATCGTAATAACACATAGGAAAGGAACAATGGAAGCCAGTGATGTTATGTATGGAGTTACCATGGAAGAAAAAGGAGTATCTAAAATTGTATCTGTAGATTTAAATGAAAAAGTATCCTAATAGATTATATATGAAAAGAGGTAATTTGTATGTTACAGGGATTTTTTGATAAATTAAAAAGTGGCCTTATAAAAACTAAAGATAATTTTACGGGAAGAATAATGGAAGTACTTAGTGGATCAATTTCCATAGATGATGATCTTTATGAAGAACTTGAAGAAATACTTATAACAGCTGATATAGGCGTGGATACGACGCTATACATAATAGATAGATTAAAAGATAATATAAAGGAGAAAAAGATAAAGGAACCTGCACTTGTGAAGGACTGCTTAAAAGAAGTCATCTTAGATATATTAGGTACAGAAAATGGTAGCATAAAGCCTGTGAAAATACCAGAGGTTGTTTTGGTTATAGGAGTAAATGGAGTGGGAAAGACGACATCAATAGGAAAAATAAGTTCAAAATTTAAAAATGGTGGTTATAAAGTTCTTATGGCGGCTGCGGACACCTTTAGGGCCGCTGCTATAGATCAGCTTGAAATATGGAGCAGCAGGGCCGGTGTGGATATAGTAAAACATCAAGAAGGTTCAGATCCTGCCGCTGTAATATTTGATGCTGTTCAGGCAGCCAAGGCCAGAAAAGTTGATGTACTAATATGTGATACTGCGGGAAGACTTCATAACAAAAAAAATTTAATGGATGAACTTGGAAAGATAAACAGGGTTATTGATAGGGAATATCAGGAAGCTCATAGGGAAACACTTCTGGTTTTAGATGCTACAACAGGACAAAATGCTGTACAACAGGCAAAGCAATTTATGGAAGTATGTAAAATAGATGGTATAATCCTGACTAAATTAGATGGCACTGCAAAAGGTGGTATTATAATATCAATAAAACATTCTCTTGATATACCTGTTAAATTAATAGGTATAGGTGAAGGTATTGAAGATCTCCAGGAATTTAATCCGAAGAGTTTTGTGGAAGCACTGTTTTAATATGGCCAGGAGCTGTTAAGTAAATTTACTTGACAGCTCCTGATAATTTTGATATCATAGTTTCTGTCAGCAGTCAGTTATAAGCTTTAGTGAATTTGAATAAGTTTTTAGGGAAGTGAGAAGGCATTATTTGCCGGATATTTCATGGAAAAAAAAGTGCAATTTTCTATGCTATTAGATATATATGGAAAACTATTGACGGATAAGCAGAAAAATATAATGGATTTGTATTATAATTTTGATCTGTCATTGTCTGAAATAGCTGAGCATACAAATACAAGCAGGCAGGCAGTATATGATATTATCAGGAGATGTAACAGACTTCTGGTGCAGTATGAAAGAAAGCTTACTTTGATGGATAGAAAATTGAAATTAAAAAAAAGCATAAATGATATTTTAAAAATGCTTAATTCTATTGAGAATACTGAGAACAAGGCTAAAATAGACGATATAAAGAAATATATAATGGATAATATTTAGTAGGAGGATTAACATGGCTTTTGAAGGATTGGCATCTAAGCTTCAGGATACATTGAAAAAGCTTAGAGGAAAAGGTAAACTTTCAGAAAAAGATATAAAGGATGCTATGAGGGAAGTAAAATTGGCACTTTTAGAAGCAGATGTTAACTACAAAGTTGTACGTAATTTTATAAAAAGTGTCAGTGAGAAATGTCTTGGAGAAGAAGTACTCAAGAGTTTAACCCCGGCACAGCAAGTTATAAAAATTGTAAATGAAGAATTAACTAATTTGATGGGTAGCAGTGAGAGCTCTCTTGAATATTCGTCTAGCGGATTAACAGTAATAATGCTTATTGGTCTTCAGGGAGCAGGTAAAACTACAATGTGTGGTAAATTGGCTCTGGAACTCAGAAAAAAGAATAAAAAACCATTGCTAGTAGCCTGTGATATATATAGGCCTGCAGCAATAAAACAGCTTCAGGTAGTTGGAAAACAAATAGACATTCCTGTATTTTCAATGGGAGATAAGGTGACTGCTGTAGATATAGCTAAAGGGGCAGTTGAATATGCAAAGAGTAATAATTTAAATGTAATAATAATAGATACTGCAGGAAGGCTTCAGGTAGATGAAGAACTCATGGATGAACTTAAAAATATAAAAGATTCCGTTCATCCGGGTGAAACTATGTTGGTTGTAGATTCGATGACAGGTCAGGATGCAGTTAATGTTGCCAAAGCTTTTAATGAACAAATAGGCATAAGTGGCGTAATACTTACAAAGTTAGACGGCGATACTAGAGGTGGAGCTGCACTTTCCATAAAGGCAATGACAGGAACACCTATAAAGTTTGTAGGTGTGGGCGAAAAGATGAATGACTTTCAGATTTTTCATCCAGATAGGATGGCATCCAGGATACTTGGAATGGGAGATGTGCTTTCACTTATAGAAAAGGCTGAACAGTCCATAGACAAGGATGAAGCTAAAGAGCTTGGAAAGAGAATGTTAAACAAGGAATTCAATTTTCAGGATTTTCTAAACCTAATGCAACAAACTAAGAAACTCGGACCGATCAACAAACTTGTGGAAATGATACCAGGCGTAGATTCAAAGATGCTTCGTGGAGTAGATCTCTCGCAAGGAGAAAAAGATCTAAAGATAAAGGAATCTATAATAAAATCGATGACTGTAAGGGAGAGGGCTAATCCAGCTATTATAAGTAGCTCTTCTTCAAGAAAAAAGAGAATTGCATCTGGATCAGGAACTACTATACAACAGGTTAATAGATTGCTAAAAGATTTTGAGAAAATCAAGAAGATGATGAAGCAATTTAATGGAATGAATAGTAAGAAAGGATTTAATAAAGGTATGTTTGGAAAGCTGCCTTTTTAAAAATAAATGTATGTATTTTAGTACAGTTAAGGAGGTGATATAAATGGCAGTAAAGATAAGATTGAGGAGAATGGGTGCAAAAAAGGCTCCATTTTATAGAATAGTTGTTGCAGATTCAAGGTTCCCAAGAGATGGAAGATTTATAGAAGAGTTAGGATTTTACAATCCTACAACAGATCCAACTACTATAAAATTTGATGAAGAGAAAGCTTTAAAATGGATAAAAAATGGTGCTCAACCAACTGATGTTGTAAAAAGGCTTTTTACGCAGGCTGGATTAAATGAAAAAGTTGCTAAGTAGCTACTGGGGGTGGATAACTTGAAAGAATTAGTTGAAATCATAGCTAAATCATTAGTAGATAACCCAGATATGGTTCAGGTAAATGAAATTGCAGGAGAACAATCTATAATTCTTGAATTGAAAGTTGCACAAGAAGACATGGGAAAAGTAATAGGAAAACAAGGAAGGATAGCTAAGGCTATAAGAACTGTAGTAAAGGCGGCAGCTATAAAGGAAAACAAGAGAGTTGTTGTAGAGATAATATAAGAGTTAGGCTGCCTAACTCTTATATTGGCATTATCAGTTGAAAGAGGTGAATATCCTTATGGAACAATTCATTACAATAGGTAAAATAGTGAATACTCATGGAATAAAAGGTGAATTGAAGATATATCCACTTACTGATGATTTAGAAAGATTTAAAGAATTGACATATGTGTATATCGATGGAAAAGTGAGAAAAATATTAAGTTGTAAATTACAAGCGAAAAGAGCTGTATTGAAAATAGAAGGTATAGATTCAATAGAAGAGGCCAGCATTTATAAAGAAAATTACATTAAAGTTAAGAGAGAAGATGCAGTAGAACTTCAAGAAGGTAGTTATTTTATTTCGGATATAGTAGGATGCAGTGTTTTAGATAGCAATGGAGTAAATTACGGAAAGATTGCAGATGTGATACATACTCCTAATAATGATGTTTATTGGATAAAAGAGGAAAAAGAACTTCTGATTCCGGCACTGGAAGATATAATTTTGGATATAGATATAAAAAAATCTAGAATACTTATAAAGCCGGTGAGTACATGGATGTCAGAATAGATATATTAACACTTTTCCCAGATATGTTTAACTTATTCAACTATAGTATAATTGGTAGGGCAAAAGAAAAAGGCATTTTGCATATAAATACAGTTGATATAAGAGACTATACAAAAGACAAACATAGGAAAGTTGATGATTATCCTTATGGAGGAGGAGCAGGTATGATAATGGCTGCTCAGCCCATAGTGGATTGTATAAAAGCCGTTAGGAAAGTAAATAGTGGAAACGTAATATTTTTGGGACCAAGGGGTAGGACGTTCAATCAGGAAATGGCAAAGCATCTTTCAAAAGAAAAGGAACTTATATTTTTATGTGGACACTATGAGGGCATAGATGAAAGAGTTTATAAGCATATAGATATGGAAATATCATTAGGTGATTTTGTCCTTACAGGAGGTGAATCTGCTTGTATACCAATTGTAGATAGTATATGCAGAATGATTCCAGGGGTACTTAAAAGCAGTGAAAGTTATGTCGAGGAGTCTTTCTACAATGGACTTTTAGAATATCCTCAGTATACAAGACCTGAATACTTTGAAAATGAATCAGTCCCACAGGTTTTGATATCAGGACATCACGAGAATATAAGAAAATGGAGGAGACTTAAGTCTATTTTGATAACAAGAGAAAAAAGACCTGACCTTTTAAAAAAAATACAACTTTCAAAGGAAGACATAAAATTATTGGAGAGCTATATATCGGATAAATAGGAAAATTGAAAATATATATTGAAAATGAATCTTGAATATGATAAAATGAACTTTGTGCTGCACGAACGGTCCTCTGTCTGTATTATACTGGATATGAACGTTTAGTAATCATAAGGAGGTAATGCACAGTGTTAGATGTAATAAAAGCAATAGAAGCAGAACAGATTAGAAATGATTTGCCAGAATTTAATGTTGGTGATACGGTAAAGGTTCATGTAAAGATAAGTGAAGGAAATAGGGAGAGAATACAGGTATTTGAAGGTGTAGTTTTAAAGAGGCAAAATGGAGGCTTAAGAGAGACATTTACAGTAAGAAGAGTTGCCTATGGTGTTGGCGTTGAAAGGACATTTCCGGTTAATGCGCCTATAATAGATAAGATAGAGGTTATAAGAAAAGGTAAGGTAAGAAGAGCTAAATTGTATTACTTAAGAGACAGGGTTGGCAAAGCAGCAAAGGTGAAAGAAATATTAAAATAAGATGAATTTAAATGGGGCTTGTAATAGTCCCCTTTTTGTATATTAAGGTGGTGTCGAATTTGTTAAAGGAATTGCTCGATGTTGGTAAATCAGTATTGATTGCAGTAGTTGCTGCTTTTTTAATTATAACTTTTATATTTGAAACTGTAAGTGTTGATGGTCATTCAATGGATCCAACTCTAAGTAATGGAGATAGGCTTATAGTGGAAAAGGTCAGTTATTATTTTAGAGATCCGAAGCCTGGAGATATAGTGGTAATAAAATATCCTGCTAATCCAAGTGAAAAGTTCATTAAGCGAGTAATTGCTGTAGGTGGGGATAGAGTAAAAATTCAAAATGGAAAACTTTATATAAATGATAAAATTAAAGATGAACCATATATACTAGAAACTATGCTTGGAGATTTTGGAGAAGTTACAGTACCTAACAATACGATTTTTGTACTGGGGGATAATAGAAACAACAGTCGGGATAGTAGATTTTCAGATGTAGGTTTTGTAAAATATAAATTAATAGTTGGAAGAGCTGCCTTTAGACTATATCCATTTAATAAAATGGGAACATTTAAGGCCTATAGATAAGTAGACTATTTTATTAAAAGATAAATAATTAAAGGAGGTTTATTTGTATGAATATAAATTGGTTTCCAGGGCATATGGTGAAGACAAAAAAGGAAATAAGTGCAAGTATAAAGCTTGTAGATGCCGTAATAGAAATGAGAGATGCTAGAATAGTCATATCAAGTAAAAATCCAGAAATAGACTATTTGTGCAAAGATAAACCTAGAATAATTCTTTTAAATAAATGTGATCTAGCTGAGGAAAGTATAACAAAAAAATGGTCTGAAATTCTGTCATCTGATAATGTTAGTGTACTTTCAATTAATTGTAATACGGGATTTGGTCTGAATTATATAAAACCTACATTGAATAATCTTTTGAAGTCTAAACATGAGAAATTGAAATCAAAAGGCATAAAAAATATAATAGACAGAGTTATGGTAGTTGGTATACCCAATGTGGGGAAATCCTCTCTTATAAATAAGATAGCTAGAAGTAAAATAGCTAAGACAGGAAATAGGCCAGGTGTAACAAAATCAAAACAGTGGATCAAGACTAAGATTGGAATAGAGCTTATGGATACTCCGGGAATACTGTGGCCTAAGCTTGAAAGCAAGGAGGTGCAGTTGAATTTGGCTTTTACTGGTGCTATAAAGGATGAAGTAATGGATATAGAGGAACTGGCCTTAAATCTCATAGAGGTATTATCTAAAAATTATGGTGACAGAATTATTAAGAGATATAAACTTGATTCGTTAAGTGAAAATGCAATAGAAAATATTGACAATATAGCTAGAAAAAGAGGGGCTATAATGCGTGGTGGAGAGATAGATTATAATAGAGTTTCAAATATAATTTTAGATGAATATAGATCGGGAAAGCTTGGAAATATCTCTCTTGAGATTCCGAATTGACTTTTAATATAGGAAGGTTGGACGTAATGGAAAATACTGATGCAGAAGAATTTGATATACAAGTGATACAGCGGGCTATTTTAACTGGGAGATCTAGTATGAGTTTTTCGGACATAAATAATATGGTTAGAAAATTGAAGCTCAATTATTTTGATCTTGATGATAGTGTTCTAAAAAAAATAGTTGATTCATTGAGTTCGGATAGTAGAAAAAATGTGAAAAATTTATCAAAAAATTTGATGAATTTTGCTGAAAAAAGAAAAGATGAAATTAGCAGAGTAAAAAAGATGTATAGTTTTGATAATTCCTTTGGAAATTATATATACATAGCTGGAGTTGATGAGGTAGGAAGAGGGCCTCTTGCAGGACCTATTGCTGCCGGAGCTGTTGTATTTAATTTAAATTGCAGGAAAGATAGTGACCTAATACTTGGAATTAAAGATTCAAAAAAACTATCACCTAAGAAAAGAGAGCAGCTTTCTGAAATTATAAAAGAAAGAGCTGTAAGCTATAGTATTGCGATTATAAATAACAGTGAAATAGATGGAAGAGGAATATCATGGTGTAATAATGAAGTTTTAAGAAGGGCAGTTAAAGGATTAAAAGTACCTGTAGACATGGTGTTATCCGATGGCTATGCTGTGAATAATTTAGACATAGACAATAAATTTATAATAAAGGGGGATGCTAAGAGTGTTAGTATAGCTGCAGCATCTATTATAGCCAAGGTTTATAGGGATAAACTTATGGAGGAATATGATAAGGTTTACCCCTATTATAATTTTTCAAGCAATTCGGGTTATGGAACGAAGGAACATATTGAAGCTATAAAAAAATATGGAGTATGTAAGCTTCACAGGTTGAGTTTTTTGAAGAATATAATTTAAAACATTATAAATGAAAGGCATTTTTGATTAATCGTATATTGTGAGTATTGTAATTTGTGTTCAACATAATTTCTACTATATCAAATCTGAAGTTGCAATTATATAGCTTGTTTTTTAAAATATATATATTTGCGGCTTTATAAATTTTTACTTTTTTTCTGTGATTTACGGCTTCACCAGGTAATCCGTATTTTTTTGATTTTCTGGTTTTGACCTCTATAAAGCATAAAAAATTTTTGTCTTTTCCTATTATATCTACTTCTCCTATCCTGCATCTAAAATTTTGTTCGAGTATTTTATAACCAATTGATGACAAGTAAATTTCAGCTATGGATTCGCCTAGATCACCTATATATTTATTGGAAGTTTTCATAGCTTCTCCTTTAAAATTTATTTTTTGAATGCGCTTAATATGGGTGTAATATATATATTGACGGATATCAATAAAAGAAATACTATTATAACTCCACTTGATGTTATCATGTGATAATTTTTGTTTTTTAGGCCAAGTATAAACAATAAAAAACTTAATATTAAAAATAATATGATTATAGAAAAATTCATTTACATTAACTCCTATCTATAAAAATTTATCTGTAGTTATTGGTAAAAAATACCTTATATATAAAATATTATAATATCTTGTGATCCTAAATAAAAGAGAATATTAAAAAATATTATATTATTTTATTATTCATAAATTTTCTATAGTAAAGAGCTTCTATTACATGTTGTTCTTCTATTAGTTCCTTATTATCTAGATCAGCTATAGTTCTAGATACTTTAAGTATTTTATTATAGGCTCTTGCACTTAAATCATATCTTGAAAATATCTTATTCAGCAATTTGTTTGTCTTATCATCAAGCAGACAATATTTTTTTATGAGTTTACCATTCATCTGTGAATTATACTGTATATTTTCATTTTTTAACCTTTCCCTTTGAATTTTCCTGGATGATATAACTCTTTTTTTCATACTTGTGGAATTTTTATTTTTATAGCTGCCTTTCAAATCTGTAAAAGAAGGTGTATTTACGAAAATAAATATATCGAGTCTATCAAGTAAAGGTGTTGAAAGCTTAGATATATAGCGCTTTCTTTCATATTCTGTGCAGCTGCAATGTTTATTAGAACCAAAATTTCCACATTTACAGGGATTTGCAGCCATTACTGTTATAAAATTACAAGGATAACTTACTTTTCTGTTTGATCTGCTTATAGTTATGAAATTTTTTTCTATAGGCTGTCTTAGTGCTTCAATGACATTTCTTTTAAATTCAAGTATTTCATCTAAAAATAATATTCCGTTATGGGCAAGTGAAATTTCTCCTGGCATCAAGTTGGAACCGCCACCTATGAGTGCAATGGGAGTTGTAGTGTGATGTGGATTTCTGAAAGGAGGCTCCTGGATAAGGGATTGATCTTTCCTGAGTATACCGGCAATACTGTATATTTTAGTTACATCTAATGCATCATTATAGTTTAAATTGGGAAGTATTGATGGTATTCTTCTGGCAAGCATAGTTTTCCCGGATCCTGCTGGACCAATCATAAATATATTGTGGTGGCCGGCAGCAGCGACTTCTATAGCTCTCTTACAACTTTCCTGACCAAGTACATCTTCAAAGTCCAATTTGTACCTTGTATTTTTTTTGAAGCCCTTATTTACATATGGACGTATGTTTCTATTTTTTATAAAGCATACTACTTCTTTTAAATTGTTGAAGGGATAACAATGTATTCCTTTTACAACAGAACATTCTTCAGAATTGTCAGAAGGTACTATGAAATTTCTAATATTGTTTTTAATGCCTTCGATTGTTATTGGCAGAACTCCAGTGACTCCATTTAAGTTTCCGAAAAGAGATAATTCGCCAAGTACTATAAAATCTTCGGAGTCTTTGAATTCTATCTGACCTGTGGCATATAGTATGCCCAACGCTATGGGAAGGTCAAATAGAGAACCAGCTTTTTTTATGTCAGCTGGTGCCAAATTTACTGTTATTTTTTTTATCGGAAAATTAAAACCGGAATTTATTATGGAGGCTCTAACTCTATCTCTGGATTCCCTTACGGAAGTATCTGCCAATCCAACTATATTGAAACATGGAAATCCATTTTCAATATTTATCTCTACAGATATTATGTTTCCAACTATTCCTAAAATAAAAGCGGTGTTGATTTTTACAGCCATAGTATCACCTCTGCTTAATTATTGCCATAAATAATTCAAACTAAACTGAAAACTTCAATATTATTTTTAAAAAGATGGTGGAATAAAATTGTGGGTAGTGTTAATAATTAAAATATCAATTCTTAAAATGGAGGATAAAATTTAAATGAATATCTATGATATATGGTTTTCTTCAGTGGCAATATCCAATAGATTAAAACTAAATATATTGAAAAAATTTGATAGCATAGAGGAAGTATGGATTAATATAATTCATGATAATACTATAATGGACTTGTGTGAAAATAAATATGAGAATATGAAAATAATTACAGCATTAAAAAGTGCGTGGAATAGGGATAAACTAGAGTTAGAAGCTGAAAATTGCTATAAAAAAGGCATAAATAGTATAAATTTCAATGATGCTTGCTATCCTTCAAGATTAAAATATTATGAGGATTCTCCGGCTGTTTTATTTTATATAGGAAATATAGTAAAATTAGATAAAAATTTAAATGTAGGTATAGTAGGTGCTAGAAAGTGCAGTATATATGGCAGTAGGGCTGCTGAAATAATAAGTAAAGAAATATCTAGGAATCAAATTAATGTTATTAGTGGTATGGCAAGGGGAATAGATTCCTTTGCTCATAGAGGTTGTATTATGGCCAATGGATATACTTGTGCGGTGTTTGGGTCAGGAGTAGATGTTGTATATCCAAAAGAAAACAGAAAATTATATGAAGATATTTTAGTAAATGGTGTTGTTATTTCAGAATTTATGCCTGGTGTTAAGCCCTTGTCATACAATTTTCCTAAAAGAAATAGAATAATAAGTGGATTAAGTGATGTATTGATTGTAGTAGAAGCTGCAGAAAGAAGTGGAGCTTTAATAACTGCAGATATGGCTTTGGAACAAGGAAAAAGTATTATGGCAGTTCCTGGGTCGATTTTTTCCGAGGAAAGCAAGGGAACAAACAGATTAATAAAAGATGGGGCATATCCATTTACAAACTTTGAAGACTTGTTTCAACTATTAAAAATTGAATATGATACAAAGTCGACTGAAAGTGCCAAAAAACAAGATGTTCTAACAAAAAATGGGCAAAAAATCTGTAGTATTTTAGGAGATACTCCAATTCATATGGATGATATTTCTAGAATAACTAATATTGACATAAAACAATTATATGAGTTATTATTTGAATTGCAGTTAAAAAAACAAATAATATGCCTTCCCGGCAATTATTATGTTAAAGAACCGGAGAAAGGCTTAATTATAAATTGATATATTCTTGGAATACAGAATTATTGATAGATAAATTATAAATGATTATTTTATACTTGAAAAAATGAGGGGGTGTGATACTCTGGTTTAATTTTAGCCAGAGTTAGATATGGGACAAAAATTAGTTATAGTTGAATCACCGGCAAAAGCTAAAACAATAGGCAAGTATTTAGGGAAAAACTATGTAGTAGAAGCTTCTATGGGTCATGTAAGAGATCTCCCCAAAAGTCAGCTTGGAGTCAATGTAGATAATAATTATGATCCTAAATATATAACTATAAGAGGCAAGGGTGAACTTTTAAATAAATTAAGGAAAGAAGCTAAAAAAAGTGATAAAGTATATTTGGCAACAGACCCTGATAGAGAAGGAGAAGCCATTTCATGGCATCTGGCCCATGTTCTTAAAATGGATGACAGTGAAAAGTGCAGAATAGAGTTTCATGAAATAACAAAGTCAGCTGTAAAAGGATCTATAAAAAATGCCAGGCAGATAAATTTGAATCTAGTAAATGCCCAACAGGCACGAAGGGTATTAGATAGACTTGTAGGATACAAGATAAGCCCAATACTTTGGAGAAAAGTAAAATGGGGATTAAGTGCAGGAAGAGTTCAGTCTGTAGCACTTAAAATGATATGTGAAAGAGAAAAGCAAATAAAAGAATTTGTACCAGAAGAGTATTGGACAATTGAATGTTTTTTAAGCAAAAACTCTTCCACAAAGGATTTTAAAGTTAAGCTTACAACTTTAAATAAAAAGAAGCTTGAAATCAAAAATAAGGAGCAAGCCTATAAAATAATAGAAGACTTGAAATCTGGAGATTTTATAGTAAAAAGTATAAAGAAGACATCAAAAAACAAAAATCCAATGCCACCATTTACAACGAGTACACTTCAACAGGATGCATATAAAAAGTTAAATTTTTCTACAAAGAGAACCATGTCAATAGCACAGCAATTATATGAAGGTGTGGACATTAAAAAATATGGGACAATAGGACTTATAACTTATATGAGAACTGATTCGGTAAGAATTGCGGAAGAGGCACAGAAGGACTGCAGAAACTTTATTACGGATAATTTTGGAGGTAAGTATATACCGGAGAGTCCAAGAAATTTCAAAGGAAAGAAAAATATACAGGATGCACATGAAGCTGTAAGACCTACAAATATATCTATAACACCGGATATAGTTAAAGAAAGTTTAAAACCAGAACAATATAAACTATATAATCTTATATGGAAGAGATTTGTTGCAAGCCAGATGTCTTCTAGTATAATTGATGTAAAATCAATAGACATAGTAAATGGTAAGTATGGTCTTAGAGCTACTGGCTCAAAAGTAAATTTCGATGGGTTTATGAAGGTCTATGATTATTCTACGGAAGATGAAAAAGATAATTCTAATTTGCCTGAATTGACTGTAGATGAGGTGCTTATGAGAAAATCTATTGATGGAAAACAACATTTTACACAGCCACCAGCTAGATATTCAGAGGCATCCCTTGTAAAAACTCTTGAGGAAAACGGTATAGGAAGGCCAAGTACCTATTCACCTATAATATCTACTTTACTTGATAGAAAATACGTAGAAAGGGATAAAAGAACGCTGTTACCAACGGAATTAGGAAATATAGTAAATAATATATTAAGTGAGTACTTTAAACAGATAGTTGATATGGAATTTACAGCAGACATGGAAAATAAATTGGACAGCATAGAGGAGGGTAAAGAGAATTGGAGAAAAGTTGTAGGCAGTTTTTTTGAACCTTTGAAAAAATCTATTGATATAGCTGAAAAAGAAGTTGCTAAAATAACAATAGAAGATAAGGTTACAGATATAAAGTGTGATAAATGTGGAAGATTTATGGTTATAAAACACGGAAGATTTGGTGATTTCTTAGCCTGCCCGGGATATCCTGAATGCAAAAATACAAAGCCTATAGTTAAGGAGCTAGATGTAAAATGTCCTAAATGTGAAGGAAAAGTAGTGGAGAAAAGAAGTAGAAAAGGGAGAAAGTTTTATGGGTGCACTAATTATCCGGATTGTGATTTTGTAAGTTGGTTTGAACCTACAAATAGGAAATGTCCTTCTTGTGGTAGTTATATGGTAAAGAAATATAGTAAATCAAAGGGAAACTATCTTGAATGTTCTAATAGTGAATGCAAACATAGAGAATATAATGTAGAAAGTGAACAAAATAGCAGCAGTAATGATATAAAATAAAATATTAATATGATGTGCTTGATTGATAGAAAATGTATCTAAAATGTTTTGATATATTTTCTATCAAATTAAGCATGTTTAAATTTATATTACTATACAATTAAATTAAAAAATATTGTTGAATTATAGTATATGTTATGGTATCATGTTTAAGGATATGGAATAATTCTAAATATTTAAAAAAATCTAGTAGATTTTAATTTAATGTCTATGCGAAATTTATGTGTATAAGTATTATATTTGTCTACTTGTAATTGTTTTTATAATTAAGTAAACATATTCACAGATTTTAATGTTAAATATAAATTGTCCTAAGGAGGAATTTTTAATGATGTCTTTGTTAAATAAGACAAGAATGTTAAATAAAATATTGCAAAAATCAGGTGTTGAGCTGGTAGTTTTTAATGATATATGCGGCTTACTGGGTGAAGTATTGAATTGTAATGTATACATTATAAGCAAAGATGGTGAAGTATTAGGCGATAACTTTTCTGAAAGTTTTGACAATAATACTTTTGTAAGCAGTTTTATAGATAATAAGAAATTTCCTGAAAAATATAATAATAAATTGTTAAGTTCAGATGAAACAGTTTCAAATATAAGAAGTAAAGAAATATTTAAATTTAATGATGAAAACGAATTAAGGCCTGATGATAAATTTTTAACAGTGGTTCCAATAATGGGTAGTGGAAAAAGACTTGCTACTTTGTTTCTTGCCAGGTTTGACGAAAAGTTTACAGATGAAGATCTTATATTAGGAGAATATAGTGCTACTATAATAGGAATTGAGATTCTAAAAGCCAAAAATGATCAGATTGAGGAGGAAGCTAGAAAGAAAGCAGTAGTACAGCTGGCTATAGGTACTCTTTCATATTCTGAATTAGAGGCTGTTGAGCATATATTTAATGAACTAGATGGAAATGAAGGATTACTTGTGGCTTCTAAAATAGCAGATAAAGTTGGAATAACAAGATCTGTAATTGTAAATGCACTTAGAAAATTTGAAAGTGCAGGTGTAATTGAGTCTAGATCACTTGGTATGAAAGGAACTCATATAAAGATATTAAATGATAAACTTTTAGATGAACTTAAAAAAATAAAGTAGAATTTTATTGAACAGATGGGTTTGTTGTGATATACTACTTACAGTAATAATTACACACATTATCTAATTTATAGGCAGGTGCCATAAGGTGTACCTATAAAGTATGAAGGTAATGGAGGAAAAAACCTAGGAGGGAAAATTATGTCAATTATTTCGATGAAACAATTATTAGAAGCAGGCGTTCATTTTGGCCATCAGACGAGAAGATGGAATCCTAAAATGGCTCCTTATATTTTTACAGAGAGAAATGGAATCTATATAATAGATTTACAAAAAACTGTTAAAAAAGTTGAAAAAGCTTATGAGTTTGTAAAAGAAGTTGCACTTAGTGGAAAAGATGTACTATTTGTTGGAACTAAAAAACAGGCACAAGAGGCAATTGCACAGGAAGCAACAAGATGTGACATGTTTTATGTTAACAATAGATGGTTAGGTGGAATGCTTACAAATTTTCAGACTATAAAAACAAGAATCCAGAAATTGGGAAATTTAGAAAAAATGGAAGAGGATGGTACGTTTGATGTTCTTCCAAAAAAAGAGGTTATTAATCTTAAAAATGAACAGCAAAAGCTTGAGAAGAACTTAGGTGGAATTAAAGCTATGGATGCAAATAATATTGGGGCAATATTTGTAGTAGATCCAAGGAAAGAAAGAAATGCAATATCAGAGGCTAAAATTCTTGGAATTCCAGTTGTAGCAATTGTAGATACTAATTGTGATCCTGATGAAGTGGATTATGTAATACCCGGAAATGATGATGCTATAAGAGCGGTAAAATTAATTACTTCAAAGATGGCTGACGCGGTAGTTGAGGGAAGACAGGGAGAACAATTGGCTGAGTAGTTTATATTATATAAAAGGATTAAATACAGATATTGAAGGGAGTTGAAAACCGTAATTTAACATTTGCTTTTAATAGTGTTAAAGTCGGGCGATACTTATGATAACTGCAAAAATGGTAAAGGATTTAAGAGAGAGAACTGGTGCAGGCATGATGAACTGCAAAAAAGCTTTGTCTGAAGCAAATGGAGATGTAGATAAGGCTATTGAGATATTGAGAGAAAAAGGGTTGGCTGCAGCAGCTAAAAAGGCAGGAAGAATAGCAGCTGAAGGTCTTGTTAAGACTTATGTTTCAGAGGATGGAAAGAATGCTTCAATAGTTGAAATAAATTGTGAAACAGATTTTGTAGCTGTCAATGATGAATTTGTAAAATTTGCTGATACAGTAGTAAAACAGGCAGCATCTACAAATGCAGATTCACTGGAGAAATTTGTAGAAGAAAAATATTTGTTAGATGAAGCAAAAACTATATCACAGGCTCTTACCGATCTTATTTCAAAGCTTGGTGAAAATATGGCAGTAAGAAGATTTAGAAAACTATCCGTTAAAAATGGAATAATTGAAAGCTATATACATGGCGGTGGAAGAATTGGAGTTTTAGTGAAGGTTGAAAGTGATAAACAGAGTGAAGTGCTAGGTGAGGTTGCAAAAGATATAGCTATGCAAGTTGCTGCGACTAATCCAATGTTTTTAGATGAAAATTCGGTAGATGAAAATGTCTTAAATAAGGAAAAGGAAATATATAAAGTACAGGCGTTAAATGAAGGTAAGCCTGAAAAGATTATCGAGAAGATGATTTTGGGAAGAATAAAAAAATTCTATAAGGAAAATTGTCTGGTGGATCAAGTCTGGATAAAGGATTCGGATTTGACTATTAGTAAATATCTTCAAAACAAATCCAAAGAAATTGGAGCGCCTATAAAGGTTACTGCTTTTGAAAGATTCGAAAAAGGTGAAGGAATAGAGAAAAAGATTGAAGACTTTGCCGAGGAAGTAAAAAAGCAGATGGAAGGTAAATAGAAACTGAAAAGAGAACACTGGGTGTTCTCTTTTTTTAGAGCAGGGAACGTCATGAAGTCTAACTTTTAATTATTGGAGGTATGTTGGATGAGCAATGCTAAATATAAAAGAGTTATGCTTAAGCTTTCAGGAGAGGCTCTTGCAGGAAAGAATGGATATGGTATAGATTTTGATGTAACCAGAAAAATAGCTGAACAAATAAGTAAATTAGTAGATATGAAAGTTAAAGTTGGAGCTGTTGTAGGTGGTGGAAATATCTGGAGAGGAAGAAATGGAGGAGATATGGACAGAACTACAGCAGATTATATGGGAATGCTTGCTACTTGTATAAATGCACTTGCACTTCAAGATTCACTTGAAAATTTAGGAATTAATACTAGAGTACAGACGGCCATTGAAATGAGAGAAGTAGCAGAACCATTTATAAGAAGAAGAGCTATGAGACATCTTGAAAAAGATAGAGTAGTTATATTTGCGGCAGGAACTGGTAACCCATATTTTTCTACAGATACTACTGCGGCTTTACGTGCTGCAGAAATAGAGGCTGATGTAATACTCCTTGCAAAAAAAGTTGATGGAGTGTATGATAAAGACCCACATATATGTTATGATGCTAAAAAATTTAATAAATTATCGTATATTGAGGTGCTTGAAAAGGGACTTCAGGTAATGGATTCTACTGCAACTTCACTTTGCATGGACAATGATATTCCTATATTGGTATTTGGACTTGATAATCCGGAAAATATAACAAGAGCTGTCATTGGAGAAGAGATTGGTACGATTGTGTGTAAAGAATAAATTTTAGGAGGTATTTCTATGATTAAAGATATTTTAAAAACTGCAGATGAAAAGATGAAGAAAACTACAGAAACTTTAAAAAAGGAATTGGCATCCATGAAGGCTGGAAGAGCTAATGCAGCAATGCTTGATAGAATAGAAGCCGAGTATTATGGTACTAATACCCCTATAAATCAGCTTGGGAATATATCAATACCGGAGTCAAGGATACTTGCCATTCAGCCATGGGATAAAAGTTCTATTAAAGCTATAGAAAAAGCTATACTGAAGTCTGATTTAGGTATTAATCCATCAAATGATGGTGAAGTAATAAGATTAGTAGTACCTGAGCTTACAGAGGAGACCAGAAAAGAAATAGTTAAAAATGTTAAGAAAGCTGAGGAAAATTCCAAAGTTGCAATAAGATCTATAAGAAGAGATTGCAATGATAAATTGAAGTCATTAAAGAAAAATAATGAAATAACTGAAGATCAGTTAAAGAAGTCAGAGGACGACATACAAAAGAAAACTGATAGCTTTATAAAGGATATAGAAAACATAGTTGAAGCTAAAGAAAAGGAAATTATGTCAATATAATTTGTAATGTTTTTAAACCTGCGAGTTCGCAGGTTTTATTAAGATATGGCTACCTAAAAATACTATTTTATTGAAAGGAGAAACTTAAAAGTGGCAGAAAATTTTAATATAAATACAAATAATGCAAATACTATAATACATATTGACAAGAATAATATACCTAAGCATATAGGAATTATAATGGATGGAAATGGAAGATGGGCTAAAGAACGAAACCTTCCGAGAACTTTTGGGCATAGAGCTGGAGTTGAAAACATAAGAGAAATTGTAAAGGAGTGTAACAATATAGGAGTTAAGTATTTGACATTATATGCATTTTCTACAGAAAACTGGAGTAGGCCTAAAGATGAAATATCTGCGCTTATGAGACTTCTAGTTCAGTATTTGAGGAAAGAATTTAATGAACTGAATAAGAATAATGTTTTAATAAACCATATTGGAGATATATCAAAACTTCCAGAGCTTTGTCAAAAAGAATTGGAAAGGGCATATGAAAATACGAAAAACAATACTGGACTTGTCTTGAATTTAGCTTTGAATTATGGTGGAAGGGCTGAGATTGTAAGGGCATTTAGATTGATGGCTATAGATATAAAAAATGGATTGTTAAAAAATGAGAATATAGATGAAAAGACAGTTTCAAATTATATGTATACTAGGAATATGCCTGATCCAGATATTATAATAAGACCAAGTGGTGAGAAAAGATTAAGCAATTTTTTCCTGTGGCAGTGTGCATATTGTGAATTCTGGTATTCAGATATATACTGGCCTGATTTTAGAAAGGATGATCTTTTAAAAGCCATATATGATTATCAAAACAGGGATAGAAGATTTGGTGGAATTAAATAGATAAAATTATACTGTTAATTCATTTTGGGGAGGTGTTATTGTGAATAATAGATATTTAGGGGCAGTTTTAATAGCTCCTTTTATTTTATTTCTGATTGTAGGTGGTGTATATTTAAAATATGCAATTATGATAATATCGCTTATGGGAATGTATGAATTCTACAATGCGGCTGAAAAAAAAGAAATAAAATCAATCAATATAATAGGATATCTGATATGTATAGTATATTATGTTTCAATAGGATATGAGGTGAATTACAAGTTTATATTTCTGTCATTGATAATATTAGTATTTATTCTTATGTGTACAGCGGTGCTGGATTTAAAATATAATTTTATTGATATTTCTATTACTGTATTTGGATTTTTATATGTACCTGTATTTTTTAGTTTTATAGTACTTGTAAGCAATGTAAACTATGGAAGATATTTAGTGTGGGTTATATTTATTTCATCCTGGATTTGTGATACTACTGCATATTACACAGGTAGATTTTTAGGAAAAAAGAAGCTTTGCCCTAAGTTAAGCCCTAAAAAGACTGTTGAAGGTTCTATAGGAGGTATTATTGGAAGTACTATAAGTTGTACATTGTTTGGAATTTTTGCAAAGTATATGGGGGTGCCTATCCATATATATCATTATATTTCAATAGGAATTTTATGTGGCTTTTTTTCACAACTTGGAGATTTATTTGCTTCTTCCATAAAGAGATATGTGAAGATAAAGGATTATAGTAATTTAATACCAGGACATGGTGGAATATTAGATAGATTTGATAGTGTTCTCTTTTCTGGATTTATAGTGTACTATTATTTGTTATTTGCAAATCTAATTTAAACAAATATGATATAATGATCATATCATATTTTGGACTTTGTATTAAGTATAACAGGAGATGTTTTAATGAAAAAAGTTTCTATATTAGGCGCTACAGGTTCCATTGGCACACAGACGCTGGATGTAATTAGGAATGATAGAAAAAATTTTAAATTGATTGGAGTTTCTGCTAAGAAAAATATCCAGAAACTTATAAAAATAATAGATGAATTTCACCCAGTATATGTTGTTTTGAGTGATAAAATAGCTTATAGTAAACTTATAGAATATTGTAGTAATAAAAATTTAAATATAGAAATATTATTTGGAATAGAAGGATTGAATACTATAGTTTCACTGAAAGAGGTGGATATAGTTGTTACATCTGTAGTTGGAATTGTAGGACTTATACCTACTCTTAAAGCGGCAAGAGCTGGAAAGACTATAGCACTTGCTAATAAGGAGACACTAGTTTCAGGAGGAAAAATAGTTGTTGAAGAAGTAAAAAAATACAATGCAAAAATAGTTCCAGTAGATTCTGAACACGGGGCAATTTTTCAATGCCTTAGGGGTAATGAAGGCCAGTGTGTAAGTAAACTTCTTCTTACAGCTTCAGGTGGACCCTTTAGGGGTAAAAAAAGGAATGATCTTGTAGATGTAACTGTCCAGGAGGCCTTAAATCATCCCAAATGGAGTATGGGGAGAAAACTTACGATTGATTCTGCCACACTTATGAATAAGGGACTTGAGGTTATAGAAGCCCATTGGCTATTTAATATACCCTATGAAGAAATACAGGTTGTAGTACATCCTGAAAGTATAATTCATTCCATGGTGGAATACATAGATGGGAGCGTTATTGCACAACTTGGGAGTACTGATATGAGGTTACCAATACAGTATGCACTGAATTATCCTGAAAGAAGATATGCAATAGCAGATAGACTTGATTTTTATAAATTAAGTGAATTACATTTTGATAGGCCTGATATGGATACTTTTAAACCACTTAAATTTGCATATGAGGCGGGAAAAAGTGGAGGAACCATGCCTGCAATACTAAATTGTGCCAATGAAATAGCAGTTTCTATGTTTCTAGAGGGTAGAATTAGATTCCTGGATATAATGGATATATTGGAAGATTGTATGAATAAATTTGAAAAAAAGGATGATTACAAATTAGACGATATACTGGAATTAAATATCAAGGTAAAAGAATATGTCAGGTTAAAATATTGTAAATAAAACTAATATTGGGAGGAATGATTTTTGTATATAATTGCAGCTATATTGGCTTTTGGACTTTTAATTTTAATTCATGAGTTAGGACATTTCACACTGGCCAAGATAAATGGAGTAAAGGTGGAGGAGTTTGCAATAGGAATGGGTCCACAGCTGTTTGGAATAAAAGGTAAGGAAACTAAATATTCTATTAAGTTGCTTCCTATAGGAGGATATGTAAAAATGCTTGGCGAAGAAGGAGAAAGTGTAGATCCACGGGCATTCAACAACAAAAATCCTATTAGAAAACTTAGTATTGTAGCTGCCGGTCCTATAATGAATCTTATACTGGGAATAGTTTTATTTGCTATTATAGCATCACAAAAGGGATACTTGATGCCTGTAATAGATAAGACAATTGCGAATAAACCAGCTCAAGAAGCAGGATTGAAAACTGGTGATAAAATAGTGAGAGCGAATAATTCAAAAATTCTTACCTGGGAGGATTTTATAACAGAGGTATATATGAATGGTAAAAATCCAGTCGACATAGTTTATAAAAGAGGCAATGAAACCAAGCAAGTTGTAATAAAACCTGTTTTTGATAAATCGGAAAATAGATATATGATAGGAGCTTACGGTAAGCAGGTACTCAATCCAGGTGCAGGTGAATCCATATATTACGGATTTATAGAAACAAGATCTCTTATAAATCAAACAGCTGCATTTTTTAAAACATTGTTCAAGGGAGAGGCCAATATGGATAATGTGGGTGGACCCGTAACTATAATTAAGATGTCAGGAGCTGCTGCCAAGGCTGGAATACTTACATTATTAGCTTTTTCTGCATATATAAGTATACAGCTTGCTGTTTTTAATGTAATACCATTTCCTGCATTGGATGGTGGTTATATACTTTTGTTTATATTTGAAATAATAACGGGCAAAAAGGTTGATCAAAATAAAGTTGGCATGATAAATTATGTCGGATTTGCCATACTTATGGTTCTAATGGTTCTTGTAACAGTAAAGGATGTGCTTCATCCTATTCAATTTTAGGTTGTATAAATTATAATTTGAAGGCAGAGAATTTAAATGGAGAGATCAAATACAAAGAAGATAAGAGTGGGAAATGTATTCGTAGGAGGAAATGCAAAGATAACAGTTCAATCCATGACAAATACGGATACTAGAGATAAAAAAAGTACAATTAATCAGATATTAAAGCTCGAGGAAGCAGGATGCGATATTGTAAGATGTGCTGTACCTGACATGGAAGCCTGTGATATCCTGAGGGAAATTGTAAAAGAGGTAAATGTTCCAATAGTTGCAGATATACATTTTGACTATAAACTGGCGCTTGAATCAATAAAAAACGGCATATCGGCTCTTAGAATAAATCCTGGAAATATAGGAAGTGAATACAAGGTAAAGGAAGTTGCAAAAAGTGCAAAGTCTTCTGGTATACCTATAAGAATAGGAGTAAATTCGGGTTCACTCAGCAAGGATATATTGAATAAATATAATGGGGTTTCATCTGAGGCTTTAGTTGAAAGTGCATTAAAGCATGTTGCAATACTGGAAAATGTAAATTTTGATGATATAGTAATATCAATAAAATCATCGAATGTTGTTCAGATGGTTGAAAGTTATAGAAGTGTATCCAAAATCACAAATTATCCTCTTCACCTTGGAGTAACTGAAGCTGGTACTTTATTTAGAGGTACTGTAAAATCTAGTGTTGGAATAGGTACACTTTTAATGGAAGGGATAGGTGACACTATAAGGGTATCACTTACGGGAAATCCTGTGGAGGAAGTTAAAGCCGGAAAGGAGATTTTAAAAGCTTGTGGATTGTTAAAGGGGGGGATTGAATTTATATCATGCCCAACTTGTGGCAGGACACAGATTGATCTTATAAAAATAGCCAGAGAAGTAGAAAACCGTCTTTCTAATGTAAATAAAAGTATTAAGGTAGCAGTAATGGGATGTGTAGTAAATGGGCCAGGAGAAGCAGCGGAAGCGGATATCGGAATTGCAGGAGGAAAAGGTATGGGGCTCATATTTAAAAATGGTGTAGTTATAAAAAAAGTTAGTGAAGAAAATCTGGTTGAAGCGCTTATGGAAGAAATTAATAATATGTAAATTGCTTTTTACGTGTAGTAGGGGGGCAAACTATGAGAAATGATATTGTCAAAATCTTACAGGGAGATATAGACTGCAGTAGTGATATCGTCTCGGAAAACATAGAGTTGCAAAAAGTACAGTATTTAAAAAAAAGTAACAGACTTAAAATAATAGTTAAATCTGTAAATGAACTCAATACTGAGATCCAGTCAAAAATAAAGCAGATTGTGATCAGAAAATTGGGATGCTTTAAAAGTATTGATCTCATATGCTATAAAGATATATCTGATGTATCTTTAAAAGACGTTTGCAATAGTCATTGGGTTGAAGTTGTAAATATACTATCTTCGTATATTCCGGTATGCAAGCAATTTTTAATAAAATCTTCAAAAAAGATTGAAGATGACTCTATAAATTTGTATAATGGCAATAATTTCTTGTGCTGTCTTCTGAAGGACAAAAATTTCGAAGATAAGATGAGAAAAGTTATAAAGAATATATTCGGTATAAAATGTAATGTAAATATAGTGTATGATGAAAACCTGAAAAATGAGAAATTTTTAGATGAAAATGAGAATAAGGAAAAAGATTATATAAAGGATATGCTAAGAAATAGAAAAACCATTAGTAGTTTAGAATCATCTAGTGCTCAAAAGAAACCAAACCTGAAATTTCGGGATAGGAAGAATGTTGTTAAGTCAGATTCCATAATATTTGGAAGGGCCATAACAGTATCACCTGTTGAGATAAGATCTATAACTGAAGTTCAAGGAACAGTTGTAATACAGGGAACTATATTCAAAAAGGAAATAATAGAGACAAAAACGGGAAGAAAAATAATTACATTTTATATAACAGATTATACTAGTTCAATTACAGTTAAATTTTTCCCTAGACCTAAAGATGCAGACAGGATAATTGAAGAGATAAAAGAAGGACTCTACTGCATAGTAAGGGGTGAAACGATAAATGATCCCTATGCTAGGGAACTGGTAATAATGGCAAAGGATATCGTAAAATCCATTAAGATAAAAAAGCAAGATAATGCAGTGAAAAAAAGAGTAGAACTGCATTTGCATACACAGATGAGTGCCATGGATGGTGTAAGTTCCGCATCAAGTCTCATAGAGAGGGCGGCATCTTATGGACACAAAGCCATAGCTATAACAGATCATGGTGTAGTTCAGGCTTACCCTGAGGCCATGGAAGCTGCTAAAAATAACAATATAAAAGTAATATATGGTGTTGAGGCTTATCTTGTAGATGACAGTGTACCAATTACGACAAATGCAGGTAAAAGAAGTTTAAAGGACACATATGTTGTCTTTGATATTGAAACTACAGGACTGTCAAGTACAAATGATAAAATAATAGAAATAGGTGCAGTCAAGATAAAAGAAGGCAAGGTAATAGATAAATTTAGTGAATTTGTAAATCCAGGAATACCAATACCTATGAATATTGTAGAACTTACAAGTATCACAGATGAAATGGTGGAGGAGGCTGATGAAATAGAGAGCATACTTCCAAAATTTCTGAAATTTGTGGGTGATTCAGTAGTTGTAGCCCATAATGCCAGTTTTGATACGGGTTTTATAAAGAAAAGCTGTAGGGATATGAATTTGGATTTTAATTGTCCAATTATGGATACAGTGCCATTATGCAGATTTTTGATTCCAGAACTTAAAAAGTTTAAATTGAATATAGTTGCCAAACATCTTGGTATATCTCTGGAAAACCACCATAGGGCAGTGGATGATGCAGGAGCAACGGCTAAAATACTTCTAAAGTGTTTTAAAATGCTTGAAGACAGAGATATATCTGATTTAGATTTACTCAATAAGGAATTCTTGAAAAATATAGATATAAAAAAACAGCCTACCTATCATCTTATAATACTTGTAAGAAATCAGGTGGGATTGAAAAATCTATACAAACTTGTTTCGTTTTCCAATTTGAATTATTTTTTTAAGCGACCTAGAATGCCTAAAAGTCTCATAATGAAATATAGAGAAGGACTCATAATAGGAGGAGCCTGTGAAGCAGGTCAGGTGTATAGAGAAGTAATTAGTGGGAAAAGTAATGATGAACTGGAGAAAATTCTAAAATTTTATGATTATCTTGAAATACAGCCTATAGGAAACAATAAATTTATGGTTCAAAATGGAACTGTAAAGGATGAGGATGAACTCAGAAAGATAAATAAAAAGATATGTTTTCTTGGAGAAAAATATAATATACCTGTAGTTGCTACAGGGGATGTACATTTTATGGATAAAAAAGATGAGGTATTTCGACGTATAATAATGGCAGGACAGGGGTTTTCAGATGCAGACAATCAACCACCTCTTTATTTTAGGACTACAGATGAGATGCTTTCAGAATTTACATATCTAGGTGAGAAAAAGGCAAATGAAGTGGTCATAGAGAATACAAATATGATTGCAGATATGATAGATGTTGTAAAACCTATACCTGATGAAACTTTCCCTCCCAAAATAGAAGGGGCGGAAGAACAAATAAAGGAAATGACATTGAATAGAGTACATTCTATATATGGTGAAAAACTGCCTGAAATAGTGCAGAAAAGACTAGATAAGGAATTAAATTCAATAATAAACAATGGATACGCGGTTTTGTACCTTATTGCTGAAAAACTTGTGGCGAAATCTTCGAAAGATGGGTATTTAGTAGGTTCAAGAGGGTCGGTCGGTTCTTCTTTTGTGGCTACAATGTCAAATATTACTGAAGTAAATGGACTTCCACCTCATTATGTATGCCCAAAATGTAAACATAGTGAATTTATTACTAATGGTTCTGTTAGCTCCGGAGCAGATCTGCCGGAGAAAAATTGTCCTGAATGTGGAATAAAGATGAAACGTGATGGCCATGACATACCTTTTGAAACTTTCCTTGGATTCAATGGAGATAAAGAACCGGATATAGACTTGAATTTTTCTGGTGAATATCAGTCTGTAGTTCATAAATATACGGAAGTACTATTTGGAAAGGGCCATGTTTTTAAAGCTGGGACTATTGGTACTGTAGCTGAAAAAACAGCCTATGGGTATGTAAAAAAATATTTATCAGAAAGAAATATAACAGTTCCACAGGCGGAAATTGAGAGGCTTACTTTGGGATGTACAGGAATAAAGAGAACTACAGGACAGCATCCAGGAGGTGTAATGGTAGTTCCGAGTGATAATGAAATATACAATTTTACCCCAATTCAGCATCCTGCGAATGACAATGATACTGATATAGTAACTACACATTTCGACTATCATTCCATAAGTGGAAGATTATTGAAACTTGATATACTTGGGCATGATGATCCTACGGTACTCAGAATGCTTCAGGATTTGACAGGAGTCGATCCAAAAAAGATTCCACTTGGAGATCCTAAAGTTATAAGCCTTTTTACTTCACCGGATGCGCTGGGTGTTACTGAAGAGGAACTTGGGTGTCCTGTGGGAACCTATGGATTACCCGAATTTGGTACTAAATTTGTAAGACAGATGTTATTAGATACAAAGCCAAAGAGTTTTGCAGACCTTGTAAGGATATCTGGATTATCACATGGTACCAATGTATGGCTGAATAATGCACAGTACTATATAAAAGAAGGTTATACAACTTTGAGTGATTGTATAGCCTGCAGAGATGATATAATGATGTATCTTATTGGAAAAGGACTTCAACCAAAAGATGCATTTACCATAATGGAGAAGGTAAGAAAGGGAAAAGGACTTACAGAAGAAAGAGAAATTCTTATGAGAGAGCATGGTGTCCCGAATTGGTATATAGAATCCTGTAAAAAGATAAAATACATGTTTCCTAAAGGTCATGCAGTTGCATATGTAATGATGGCAATGAGAATTGCATATTTCAAGGTGTATTATCCAGAAGCATATTATGCAACTTATTTTACTGTTAGGGCAGATGAATTTGATGTTGATGTAATAATAAAGGGTGAAGATTCAATAAAGAAAAAAATGGATGAGATATATGCTATGGGAAATAATGCAACTCAGAAGGATAAAGGATTGCTCACTATTTTAGAGCTTTCATATGAAATGTATAAAAGGAAAATAAAATTTCTCCCTGTGGATATATATAAGTCAGATGCTGTAAAATTTTTGATAGAGGATAGTGGAATAAGGATTCCAATAAATACTCTTCAAGGTGTAGGAGAAAATGCTGCCCAGAATATAGTTGTTGCTAGGAAAAGTGGAGAATTTATTTCAAAGGAGGACTTAAGAATGAGAGCTAAAGTTTCCAAAAGTGTAATGGAAATGCTGGATAATCATGGATGCTTGAAAGGACTCCCAGAGACAAATCAACTTTGTCTATTTGCATAAATTCTGTTTCAGTTTAAAAAAGATGGCTTGATGTGATTGAATAGTTGTATGATTTCATAATGAATGAAATATTTGTCTTGAAATAAATATTTTATTATGATAGAATAGATTTAGTAATTCTACAGAAGTTTGTTTAATTGCAGAGTGGGTTTTAACCCACTCTTTCTATTTGTCAAAACGCAGCATAAGTTGCGTTTTTAATTATAGTTATTAACATCTTTTATATAGAATTGTTTAAAATATATATAAGGAAGGGAGATATATATTATGAATAGTCTTATAAATGAACTCCATGATTTAATAGATCCTTTAGTGGAAAGTCTAGGTTATGAGCTATATTATTTGGAATTAGTCAAAGAGAAAAATGAGAATTATTTAAGAATATATATAGATAAACAGAATGGGGGAATATCTTTAGATGACTGCGAAAAGGTAAGTAGGCCTGTAAGTAATTTGCTGGATGAGAAAGATCCTATAAATTTTTCATATTATCTGGAGGTATCTTCGCCTGGAATAGAGAGAAGGCTTTATACTGATGAGCACCTGAAGAAGTATATAGGAAGCATGGTAAAAGTTAATATAAAAGGATTGTTCAATGGGAAGAAAAAATATGAAGGTGAATTTTTAGATTTTAATTCAGATGAATTGAAACTAAAATATGAATTGAAAGATATAGCCATTCCAAGAAATAAAATTTCTGATGTAAGATTAAAGGTCAATTTCTAAAGGGAGGTAATGGAAATGAATCAAGAATTTATAGAGGCCTTGAAAGAGATAGTTAAAGAAAAGGGAATAAGTAAAGATTTGTTATTTACTACTATAGAGGATGCATTGGTGGCAGCCTATAAGAAGAATTATGTTGTACGAGGCGGCAACAATCAAAATGTTAAAGTCACTATGAATAGAGAAAATGGAGAAATTCATGTATATTCTCAAAAAACAGTTGTGGAATCACCGGAAGATTATGTAAATGAAATATCGCTTGAAGAGGCAAAATCAATAGATCAAAAATATGAACTTGGTGATTTGGTAAGTATGGAAGTAACTCCCAGAAAGTTTGGTAGAGTTGCTGCACAAGCTGCAAAGCAAGTTGTAATCCAGAGAATAAAAGAGGAGGAAAGACGGATTATATACAATGATTTTGCAGAAAAAGAAGATGATATAATAACAGGAGTAGTAATTAGAAAGGATAAGAATAATGTATTGATAGATCTGGGAAAAACAGAGGCAGTACTTGGACCTAACGAACAGATGCCAGGTGAAAAGTATAATTATAATGACAGAATTAAATTGTATATAGTAGAGGTGAAAAATACCACAAAAGGTGCTCAGATTGTTATATCGAGAACCCATCCCGGGCTTATAAAGAGACTATTTGAACTGGAGGTACCAGAAATATTTGATGGTATAGTGGACATAAAATCAATTGCACGGGAGGCAGGCTCGAGAACTAAGATAGCGGTACATTCAAATGATGAAAATGTTGACCCAATGGGAGCTTGTGTGGGACCTAGAGGGGTAAGAGTACAAAGTATAGTAAGTGAACTTAAAAATGAGAAAATAGATATAATAAAGTGGAGTAAACTTCCGGAGGAATATATATCAAATGCTTTGAGCCCTGCTAAAGTTATAGATGTAGAACTGGATGAGGATAATAAATTTGCACAAATTGTAGTAGATGATGATCAGTTGTCCCTTGCAATAGGAAAGGAAGGACAAAATGTAAGACTGGCAGCAAAACTTACAGGCTGGAAAATTGACATAAAGAGTAGATCACAGGTAAAGAATTTAGATGGAAGTAATGGTAAAATAGAGGATAGTGAAGATGATACCATAGATAATCATATTATAAAGTAAGGTGGTGTGACTTATGAAAAAGAAAAAGATACCACATAGAATGTGCCTTGGATGTATGGAAATGAAACCTAAAAGAGAGCTTATAAGAGTTGTAAAAAATAAAGAAGGAGAGGTTTTTGTGGATCTTACCGGAAAAAAGAATGGTAGAGGAGCTTATATATGTAAAGATATTATGTGCCTTGAAAAAGCGTTTAAAAATAAACGGCTCCAGAAAAATCTTGAAACTAATATAGATGATGAACTTTATAATAGATTAAGAGATGAAATAGAAAATGAAAGATAATTTTCTACAATTTCTAGGTCTTGCCAAACGTGCGGGAAAAGTTCTGGAAGGATATAATAGATGTGAGGAAGGTATAAAAAGGCACAAAGTGCATCTTATAATATTATCCGAAGATGTTTCTTATAATACTTTAAATAAATTTTTAAATTATGGCAATAAATATAATATAAAAACAATAAAAAAATATTCTGAAATGGAACTTGGATGTTCAATTGGATGTCAGAAGATAAAAGTTATAGGCATTGTAGATAAGAATATGAGTAAAAGATTTATAGGCCTTTATAGAGTACAAATTTGATTTCGGGGGTGAAGTATTTGTCAAAAATACGAGTTTATGAACTAGCTAAGGAATTAAATATTTCAAGTAAAGAATTAATTGAAATTCTTTCTGAAGAATTTAGCGTAGTTGTAAAAAATCACATGAGCGTTATAGAAGAAGAGGATGCGGAACTTATAAAAGAATTTTTCTCTGAAAAGGAGGATAAAGAAGAAGAAAAAGTTGAACACCAGAAGGTAGCAGAAGATAAGGCTACATCCAATTCCCAAAATTCTACTAAAAAAAATAAAAGCAATAAGGGAAAAGGAAAATCTAAAAATAAATCCCAAGATAATGTATCGAATGACAGTGATAAGAAAAATAATGCTGGAGAAAATGATGAAGAAGAGAAGATAATAGAAATTGATGATACGGTAACTGTAAAAGAGTTATCTGAAAAAATCGGAAGATCGTCTACAGAAGTTATAAAGCAGCTTATATTTATGGGGGTAATGGCAGCAATAAATCAAGAAATTGATTTTCCTACAGCAGAAAAATTGGGGGAAAAATTTGATGTCATTGTCATGAAAAAGGAAAGGGATATTGATAAGGAAGCAGTAGAACAGGAAGAAGATGATGACAATGAAGAAAATTTAGAAAAAAAGCCACCTGTAATAACTGTAATGGGTCATGTTGACCATGGAAAGACATCACTTTTGGATGCTATTAGAAAGTCAAAAGTAACATCTCACGAAGCGGGTGGAATAACTCAGCATATAGGTGCCTATACTGTAAATATAAATGGAGAAAAGATAACATTTTTGGATACACCTGGGCATGAAGCTTTTACAGCTATGAGAGCGAGAGGAGCTCAAATTACTGATATAGTTATACTTGTAGTTGCTGCAGATGATGGTATAATGCCACAGACTGTAGAAGCAATAAACCACTGCAAAGCTGCAAATGTACCAATGGTTGTGGCTATAAATAAAATAGACAGACCTGGAGCTAATCCAGATAAAGTAAAGCAGGAGCTTATTGAGTATGGTATTACGCCTGAAGATTGGGGAGGGGATACTATATGTGTTCCAGTTTCCGCACATACCAAGGAAGGATTGGATACTTTGCTTGAGATGGTACTTTTGACAGCTGAAGTCCAGGAACTCAAGGCAAATCCAAATAGAAATGCCAAAGGAGCCGTAATAGAAGCAAAATTAGATAAAGGTAGGGGACCAGTTGCAACATTGCTTGTTCAGAATGGTACTTTAAAAGTGGGAGATTCAATAATAGTTGGAACTACCTATGGAAGAATAAGGGCAATGTTTGATGATAAAGGTAAGAATATTAAATCTGCTGGACCTTCAATACCAGTTGAAATATTGGGATTATCAGAAGTGCCGTCAGCTGGAGATAGATTTCATCAGGTAAAGGATGAAAAAACTGCAAGAGATTTGGCAAGCAGAAGGAAGCAAAAAGTAAGAGAAGAATACCTTCAATCAACTCATAAAGTATCACTTGAAGATCTGTATAATCAAATAAAAGAGGGAAAAGTAAAAGAATTGAATATAATTGTAAAAGCAGATGTTCAAGGTTCTATAGAAGCATTAAGACAGTCACTTCAGAAACTTTCAACTGATGAGGTTAAGGTAAGAGTAATACATGGAGCAGTTGGGGCAATAACGGAAACTGATGTAAGCTTAGCTTCTGCGTCAAATGCGATTATAATAGGATTTAATGTAAGACCTGATAGTAATGCAGAAAAGGCTGCTGAGAAAGAGGCTGTAGATATAAAGACCTATCGGGTAATATATACGGCGATAGATGACGTAAAATCAGCAATGCTTGGAATGCTTGAGCCTGATTACAAGGAAAATGTAACTGGAAAAGCTGAGGTTCGACAGATATATAGAATATCTAGTGTGGGAACTATTGCAGGATGTTATGTTTTGGAGGGAAAAATAGTAAGAAATAGTAATGTTAGACTCATAAGAGATGGAATAGTAATATTTGAATCACAGCTTGGCTCATTAAAGAGGTTTAAGGATGATGTAAAAGAAGTCGCACAAGGATTCGAGTGTGGAATTTCAGTAGAGAAATTTAATGATATAAAAGAAGGAGATATAATAGAAACATATATTATTGAAGAAGTAAAAAAGAAAGAACTTTAAGCTGCAGTTGTGCACTGAAGTTTTGTGCTGAACATTGGAGGTTGAAAGGTTTTGTCTAAATACAGAAATGGTAGAATAAATGAAGAAATGAAGAAGGAGATAAGCAACATAATAAGGGAAGATGTAAAGGATCCTAGACTTACAGCAATGGTAAGTGTTACAAAGGTTGAAGTTACAAGAGATTTGAGCTATGCTAAAGTATATGTAAGTTTATATGGGAATACTAGATCAAAAAATGAAACCTTGGAAGCTCTAAAAAATTCATCAGGTTTTATAAGAAGGGAAGTTGGACATAGAATTAGGTTGAGAAACACTCCAGAGATAATTATAGAACTTGATAACAGTATAGAGCAAGGTATGCACATAGATGAGCTTCTAAGAAAAATAAAGGAGCATGAGTGAGATGACAATGGATAGTATAGATAATATACTTGAAGAGATAAAGAAAAGTAATAGATTGGCTATTACTTTTCACAAGTCTCCAGATGGAGATTCTATTGGAAGTTCATTGGCATTGTTTCAAGGATTGAAAGACCTTGGAAAAGAAGTAGAATTGCTTTCCATGGAGGAGGTACCTAAGGATTTTAAATTTTTGCCTTTTTCTAGCATTATAGATGGCAATACTTTTGAAGTGAAGGCTGGCATTGATAGTGTTGTGGTTTTAGATTGTGGAGATAAAAAAAGGATAAATGCAAAATTGAAATTTGAAGATAGAAGATATAAAATAATAAATGTGGATCATCATCTTACAAATGAATACTATGGGGATTTTAATTATGTGGATACAAAAGCTGCAGCTGTATCTGAAATTGTATATGAGATATTGAGCAGATTAGGTGTGAACATAAATGAGAATATGGCTAAATGTCTATATACATCATTGATTACTGATACTGGCTCTTTCAAATACCCGTCTACTACGGAAAGAACTCATTTGATCGCAGGAAATCTTATAAATAAAGGATTTGATTTTAGCAAAATTCATAGGATTATATTTGACAATAAGGAGTTCGAAAAAGTTAAGTTATCTGGCATAGCAATCGAAAATATGAAACTTGTAAATGACAGAATATGTATAATAAAAGTCACTAAAAAAATGATTGCTGATACTGTAAAAGATGAAGATGTTGATACTCATGATATAGTAAATTTGGGACTTAAAATTATTAATGTAGAGGTATCAGTTATGCTCAAAGAGTCAGATGAAAAAATAAAAGTCAGTTTAAGATCAAAGGAAATTGTAGATGTCAGAAAAATTGCTGAAAGGTTTGATGGTGGGGGACACATAAGGGCTGCAGGACTTGAAATTAAAGATAAAAATATAGATGAAGCGGTGGATTTGATAGTCGACGAAATCAAAAAAGAGATGATTTAGATGGATGGTATTTTAAACATAAATAAACCAATAGGGATGTCTTCATTTGATGTAGTCAAAAGTATAAAATCTGTTACAGGTGTAAAAAAAGTTGGCCATGCAGGAACTCTTGATCCTGGAGCTTCAGGAGTACTTCCAGTGTGTATAGGCTGTGCCACAAAATTTGTAGACTATATAATGAAAGATGAAAAAGTTTATATTGCCAGGTTAAAATTGGGAGTTGAAACAGATACTTATGACAGATACGGAAAAATAACTTCTAAATCCAATGTAGATGTAAGTAGTGAGGAAATAGAAGATGCTGTATTAAGCTTTATAGGAAACATACAGCAGATACCACCAATGTATTCTGCGTTGAAGGTAAATGGTAAAAGATTGTATGAGCTAGCAAGAAAAGGTATAGAGGTTGAACGAAAAAGCAGAGATATAGTTATACATAATATAGAAATACTAAAATTGGAATCGCCATATGTTACAATGAGAATTAAATGTTCCAAAGGTACTTATATAAGAAGCCTTTGTTATGATATTGGCCGTAAACTGGGATGTGGAGGTACCATGTGGAGCCTTGTGAGAACTCGTACAGGTAAATTTGATATTTTGGAATCAATTTCCGTCTCACAGCTAGATAAAAATAATATTTTTTACTACTTGATTCCAATTGACAATGTATTGTCTGGATATCCTTCTATATATATAGAAAATAAATTTAACAAATATATATTAAATGGAGTTGTAATAAAAGATAAGAAATTTTTGAATAAAATAGATGATGATGTATTATATAAAGTATATATAGATGGAGATAATTTTATAGGTTTGGGTATAAATAAAAAGGATATTGGATTTAAAATGATAAAATTATTGATTCGGGGTAATTAATCATGATAGTAATAGAAGATAATTTTAAAATACATTTAAAAGAAAAAACATATATTGCATTAGGAAGTTTTGATGGCCTTCACATTGGACATATGAGTCTTGTAAATAAGGCAATACAGCTTGCAAAATGCAATAATGCAAAGAGTATGGTGTTTACCTTTAAGTCCCATCCAAGGACTATAATAAATAAGGATGCTGGACCTAAAATATTAATGAGCAATGAAAATAAACTAGATGTATTAAAAAATGCTGGACTGGATATAATAAACATGGCAAGTTTTGATCATGAGTTTATGAAAATAGATCCGGAAGATTTTGTATTAAGACTGATTAAAAGTTACAATGCCCTTGGAATTGTAGTTGGATTCAATTATAAATTTGGTTATAAAAATATGGGAAACATAGATATGCTCAAAGAATTAAGCCAGAGGTATGGATTTTCTCTAGATATTATTTCACCTGTAAAATATAATGGAGAAACTGTTTCCAGCTCACTTATAAGAAAAATAATATCTGAAACAGGGGATATGCAAAAAGCGAGAGATATGCTTACAAGACCTTTTATGATGAATGGATCTGTAATTCGAGGTAAACACCTTGGAAAAAAACTAGGATTTCCGACGGCAAATATAAGCTTGAATAAAAGATTTCTTATACCAAAAGAAGGGGTGTATTTTACAATTGTAAAATACAATAATAAATATTACAGAGGAATAACAAATGTAGGATATAATCCTACTACACGTGACAATGCTTTAAGTGTTGAAACCAATATCTTAGATTTTAGTGAAGATATATATGATAAAAAGCTTGAAATATATTTTATGGATAGAATCAGAGCTGAGATTAAATTTGAAACTCTTGAAGAATTGATAGAACAGATGAAACATGATAGAGATTATGCATATGGTAGAAGCTTAAAAATTTAATTTTAAAATTAATTTACAATAGTAATTTTATTTGCTATAATTACAGACGTGATCCCTATGCTAAGGATTTCGATTTGCCGACGTTTTTCTTGGAATAGAGGGGATTAACAATTTGGAGGTGTTACAAAAATGGAAAAGGCAATTAAAGATGAAATAATAAAGAAGTATGAGAGACATGAAGGTGATACAGGCTCACCGGAAGTACAAATTGCACTTCTCACCGAAAGAATCAATCATTTGAATGAACATTTGAAGATTCATAAAAAAGACTATCATTCAAGAAGAGGTCTTTTAATGATGGTTGGTAAGAGAAGAGGCCTTCTTAATTATTTAATTAAAGAAGATATTGAAAGATATCGTGCTATCATTAAAGCATTGAATTTAAGAAAATAACTTTAGAGCGGCTTTCCACCGCTCTATTATTTTAAAAGTTATTATGATTTTAATCGTAAAGGAGGTAATTCAATGAGTGAAATTTTTCAAACTGCCGTTGCAGGAAGAACTTTAAAAATTGACTATGGCAAAATTGGAAGACTTTCTAATTGTGCTATTTTGATAAGTTATGGTGATACTGTTGTTATGGTGAATGCAAATTCTTCTGATAAGCCAAGAGATGGAATAGATTTCTTCCCTTTAAGCATAGAATACGAAGAGAGATTATATTCTGTTGGAAAAATTCCAGGAGGTTTTATAAAGAGGGAAGGAAAACCGACTGATAAAGCAATACTTCATGCAAGGGCAATAGATAGACCGCTTAGACCGCTGTTCCCTAAGGGATATAGGAATGACGTTCAAGTAGTATGTACAGTACTGTCCGTAGAACAAGACAATCAGCCGGATATACTTTCAATAAATGGGGCATCTCTTGCACTGTGCCTGTCAAGCATTCCGTTCAATACTCCTGTTGGAGCCGTTTCTGTTGGAATAATAGATGGAAATTTTGTAATAAATCCTAAATTGGAAGAAAGAAAAAAAAGTACATTGAATCTGACTGTATGTGCAACTAAAGATAGAGTAATGATGGTTGAAGCTGGAGGAGCTGAAATACCGGAAGATGTAATGTATAATGCCATAAAGTTCGGGTTTGAAGAGTGCAAGAAAATAGTTGCATTTCAAGAAGAAACCATAAAAAAATATGGAAAGAAGAAGGATATTCCCGAGTTATATAAGGTAAATGAAACTCTTGAAAAAGAAGTAAGAGATTTTTGCTTTGAAACTATAAAAAAGGCAATGTATATAACAGATAAAGACGAGAGGAACAAAGCAGTAGATGAAGTGAAGGAAAAATTGGATAATGAATTTACTGTAAATGACAAATTTAAGAATGAACATCCGGACTATGAAGGAGATATTAATGCAGATATAGCAGATGTACTTTATAGGCTTCAAAAAGAAATAGTGAGAAATATGCTTCTAAATGAAAATAGAAGACCTGATGAAAGAAAATTTGATGAAATAAGGCCTATAAGTTGTGAAGTTTCAATTCTTCCTAGAACTCACGGTACAGGATTGTTTACGAGAGGATTGACACAAGTACTTACTGTAGCGACTCTTGGAGCATTAGGAGATGCACAGGTACTTGATGGAATAAGTTCGGAGGAGTCAAAAAGATATATACACCATTATAATTTTCCGTCCTATAGTACAGGAGAAACAAGACCTCTTAGAGGACCCGGAAGAAGAGAGATTGGACATGGTGCATTAGCAGAAAAGGCTCTTATACCACTTATTCCGCCTGAAGAGGAATTCCCATATACTATAAGACTTGTATCAGAAGTTTTGAGTTCAAATGGGTCTACTTCACAGGCAAGTATATGTGGAAGTACTTTGGCACTTTTAGATGCAGGAGTTCCAATTAAGAGACCTGCTGCAGGAATAGCTATGGGACTTATAACAAGTGACGATTTGTCTCAGGAAAAAATATTGACAGATATACAGGGAATAGAGGACTTTTTTGGAGATATGGATTTTAAGGTTGGAGGAACTGAAAAGGGAATCACTGCTATCCAGTTTGATACAAAAATACATGGACTCTCTCTTAGCTGCATAGAGGAAACTTTGTATAAGGCAAGAACAGCAAGATTATTTATACTTAAAAAGATTGACGATTGTATAAAGGGACCGAGAAAAGAACTTTCAAAATATGCACCTAAGACTTATACTATGAGTATAGATCCTGATAAAATAAGAGATGTTATAGGAGCAGGCGGAAAGATTATAAACAAGATAATTGCTGAAACTGGAGTAAAGATAGATATAAAAGAAGATGGAAAAATATTTGTTATGTCGGACGATACAGATGCAGATAAAAAAGCGTTAAAGATGATAGATGATCTTACACGGGAAATAAAAATAGGAGAAATTTATCTAGGAAAGGTTACCAAGATTACTAATTTCGGCGCTTTTGTTGAGATACTTCCAGGTAAGGAAGGATTGGTTCATATATCAAAACTTGATTTTAAAAGGGTAAATAAGGTTGAAGATGTAGTTTCAGTAGGTGATGAGATACTAGTCAAAGTAATAGAGATAGATAATCAGGGAAGAATAAATCTTTCAAGAAAAGATGCAATAAAGGACTCGGAAAAAAAAGAGTTGAAGGAGGAATAAAAAATAGAAGGGCTCAAGTGCCTTTTTATTTTTCTTCTGGACAATGTTAAGTGTCAGTACATAATTTTTTATTAAAGTAGAATAAATTCATAAAGGAGGTGGAATCCATGTATAATATATTTAAACTGAATAACGGATTGAAAATAGTTGTAGAGGATATAGATTATGTGAATTCAGTTAGTGTGGGCCTTTGGGTTGAAAACGGTTCTAGAAATGAAAAGGTATATGAGAATGGAATATCTCATTTTATAGAGCATATGTTCTTTAAAGGTACTAAAAAAAGAAGTGCCTTTAACATAGCTGAATGTATAGAAGAAGTTGGAGGCCAAATAAATGCTTTTACTGGTAAAGAAGCCACCTGTTTTTATGTAAAGGTATTGGATTCTCATTTAAAACTGGCCCTTGATGTAATATCTGATATGATATTCAATAGCCAATTTTCCGATGATGATATAGAAAGAGAAAAGAGCGTTGTAATTGAAGAAATAAATATGGGCGAGGATTCACCTGAAGATGTACTTTCTGATTTGCATAGTAAAGCTATCTGGGGTGAAGATTCAATATCATATCCTATACTTGGTACTAAGGAAAATGTTAAATCATTTAATAGAAAGCAATTACTTGATTATATATACCAACATTATACTCCAAACAATTCTGTTATATCCATATGTGGAAAATTTGATTTAAATAGCATTGAAGATATAGTGGAAGAATATTTTGGAAGGTGGGATAATCATAGTATAAAAAATGTTACGTATTCCACGCCTGAATTTCAAAATAATCACCTTTTCAAGAAAAAGAATATAGAACAAATACATTTGACACTTGGAATACAGGGAATAGAAAATGGAAATGATGATCTATATCCTGTATTGCTTTTAAGTAATATACTTGGAGGTGGTGCATCCTCTATTTTGTTTCAGAAAATCAGGGAGGAAAAATCGTTGTGCTATTCTATATATTCTTACATTTCTTCATTTAGCAATACCGGTGCGATAAGTATATATACTGGACTTAATCCAAGATATACATATGATGCTGTCAGTATAATAAATGAGGAAATGAATAAATTTGTAGAAAAAGGTGTCGGAAATGAAAAATTGGATAAAATAAAGGAGCAATTGAAAGGAAATTACATACTTGGAATGGAGAGTACTACGAGTAGAATGTTTAACAATGGAAAGTCTGTGTTATTTTTGAATAAAGTTAGTACCCCGAAAGAGATAATGGATAAAATAGACAGAATTGATGAATGTAAATTACGGGAGGTAATGAATAGAACTTTTGGAAAGGGAATAAAGAGTTCGGCATTGGTAGGTGAGAGTATAGATATTAATATTATTAAGAATTTGCTTGGAAAATACAAAAATCCATTTAATTTTGGAAACAGTTTGAATGTTTAGTAATAACACCTGCTTAGGATTCATAGTATTTAGTAATAATTATTTATACAATGAATTTTAGGGGGCGTTTTTTTGAGTAATGATATAAAGTTTTACAGTGAAATGGAGAGATATGAAATTATAAATGTAAATGATGGAGAGAGATTTAACTGCTTAGGCAACAATGATATAATTATTGACGAAGATGGAAACTTAAAAATATTACTTTTAAATAATACAAGATCAAAATTAGGTATTTTTGGTAAAAATGAATTTATAGAAGTACCCTGGGACTGTGTAAAAAAAATAGGATCTAAAACTATAATAATAGATGCAGAAGAAAAAAAGTTGAAGAAAACCCATTAACAATTCATATGTTTAGGAATAAAATAATATAAGGTGTATGATTGTAAAGATTGCTTTCATAAAATGAGTAACACAGTGAGGGATAAATATGAAGATATTAGTGCAAAAATTTGGAGGAACGTCTGTTTCTACCCATGAGAGAAGAGAAAATGTTGTGAATAGAGTAATAAGTGCAAGAAGGAAAGGGTATAATCCCGTAGTTGTAGTATCAGCTATGGGCAGAAAAGGCCAGCCTTATGCTACAGACACGCTTCTCTCACTTATAAGTAATGATTTTAAAAATAAGAATAAATTGGCTTCTGATTTGATAATGAGTTGTGGGGAAATTATAAGTACCGTAATTATGTCGGATGAAATTTCAAAGAGAGGATTAAGTGCCATTCCGTTAACTGGAGGACAGGCATCTATAATTACTGATGACAATTATAATGATGCATCTGTAATTGATATAGATATTGAAAGGCTACATCAAATTATGGATGATGATAAAATTCCAGTAATAGCTGGGTTTCAGGGTATAAGTAAAAATGGTTTTATAACAACTCTCGGAAGAGGTGGAAGTGATGTTACAGCTGTGCTTTTGGGAAATGCACTAAATGCAGAGAGTGTAGAAATATATACGGATGTTGATGGAATAATGACGGCAGATCCAAGAATAGTATCTGATGCATCCTTGATTGAGGAAATAAGCTACAATGAGGTATTCCAGCTTGCAGATCAAGGTGCCAAGGTTATACATCCAAGGGCTGTAAAGCTTGCTATGAATAGCAATATACCTTTAGTTATAAAAAATACTCTCAATAATAGCAGGGGAACTATAATCAGCAATTCAATAATGGAGAATCAACACAAATTAATAAGTGGAATAACTTCCATGAAAAATAGGGTACAGGTTATAATAGAGCGTAATAATAATTCTGATAATGAAAATTATTATAATATATTTGATGAACTCGCAAATAATTTAATAAGCATAGATCTGATAAATGTATTTCCAAAAGAGAAAATATTTACTATAGATGAAAGCGATATTGACAGCTTTAAAATTGTTATGGAGAATCTAGGATTAAAGTATTCGATTATAGATGACTGCACAAAAATTGCAATTATAGGAAGTGGAATGAGAGGAATTCCAGGAGTTATGGCAAAGATACTTAAAATACTCTCAAGGGAGAATATACAGGTGCTTCAGACGGCTGATTCTCATACTACAATATGGTGCCTTGTAAAAAGTAGCATGGAGGAAAAGGCAATAAATGCACTTCATAGAGGTTTTAAACTGAGCAAAAATTAAATTCTTTTAATGAATATTGAATTTCGTCAATGCACAAAATAGATTATATACATTTTGTGCATGGAGGAGATATTATGATAGATAAAGAAGAAAATACTGCTTTAGCAGATGATGAAAACAAAAGACAGAATATAAGGGAATTTGGGAAAGAAACACTTGAAAGTTTTAAGGATGAAATTGAAATATTGCCTATAATAGGTCAAATAGAAGGACATGAAGTACTTCCTCCACAGGCTAAAACTACAAAATATGAGCATGTAATACCTCAACTTATTTCTATTGAGAAAAATGCGCAGACAAAAGGTGTGCTTGTAGTTTTAAATACTGTTGGTGGAGATGTAGAAGCAGGTCTTGCAATAGCTGAAATGATAAATAGTTTAAGTAAGTCAACCGTTTCCCTTGTAATAGGAGGGGGACATTCTATTGGGGTTCCACTAGCTACAAGCTCAAATTATTCATTTATTTCTCCATCTGCAACTATGATAGTACATCCTGTGAGAATGAATGGAATGATAATAGGTGGAGTGCACCAGACTTTTGAGTATTTTAATAAGATACAGGACAGGGTAAATGAATTTATAGTTAGGACATCGAATATAACGGAAGAAAAGTTGAATGAAATGATGTCGAAAACTGATGAGTTATTAAATGATATGGGAACTATGCTTATAGGGAAAGAAGCGGTGACTGCTGGACTAATTGATGAGGTGGGTGGAATAAGCAAGGCAATTTTCAAGCTTCATCAACTTATAGATGAAGGAAACAGATAAAATATATCAGTCAATTTAGATTTGATAGATTTTATAATTACTGTTATAATTTTTTATATTGATTAGTGTTTTTAAAGGTGAACTGTCTCAAAATTTGTTATGGGACAGTTTATTTATATTTTAAACAAAAGGAAATAATAAAAAAGTGTAGAATATATACTTAGTGAAAGTCTAAAAATTTAGAGGTGAGATAATTATATGTCGAGAAGGAGAAGGAAAACACGTAATGAAAATAATGACATAAAGGGAATAGTACTTATTACTTTGGGAATTTTAATGCTTGTAAGTGTGTTTTCACCTTCTACATCAGGGATAGTGGGAAAAGGTGTTAAAAGAATATTGATTGCAATTATGGGACTGGGTGCATTTGTATTTCCAGTTTTAATAATATTTATAGGAGGATGTTTTCTCGCTTCGGAAAATAAAATAAGCTTTAGTAAGAGATTTTATGGAATACTTTTGTTTTTAATAAATACAATGCTTTTTATTCAAATGATAATTATGTCGGATTATTACCCGTATTATACTATCTTTGAGAGCATAAAAAAATTGTATATGGAGGACGATGTGATTCATGGGGGTATTATAAGTCTACTTATAGATATACCACTTTTTAAGCTGTTTGGCGATACGGGGTGTTATGTTATATTTATAGCTATTTACGTCATTGCCTTTATGATCATTACAAAGATAAGTTTATATGATATTCTGCATAAAATTGGCATGATATTTGTTTCTAAAGATGATAGAGTAGATGATACTGTTATAGAAGATAAAAATATCGCTAAAAAAGACATATTGAAAAGTAGTGAAGAAAAGGATGGATTTATTAAAGGATTGAACAATAGAATAAAGATATTAAATTTTATGAAATCCAAAGAAGATGATATACTGTCAGAGAAAAGCAATGGTGAGCCAGATGATAAAAGTAAATCCATTGATCATCCCATTGAAATAGAAATAGCTTCTGATAAAATACCGGATAAATCCATAAATGAAGAATTAAATAAAAAGATGATTGAAAGTGAATCACAGGAATTGGTATATAATTATCCACAAACAGATTTGCTTAAACAAAACATACAGTCAAAATTAAACAGAGAGGATAAGAGGGAACTTATAAACAGTGCAAATAAGCTTGAAGAAACTTTGAATAGCTTTGGAGTAGAGGCAAAAGTAATGCAGGTCAGCAAAGGACCTTCTGTTACTAGATTTGAAGTTCAGCCCAGCCCTGGTGTAAAGGTAAGCAAAATAGTCAATTTGTCAGACGACATTGCATTGGGACTTGCTGCTACGGGAGTTAGAATAGAAGCACCAATACCGGGAAAATCAGCTATAGGTATAGAAGTTCCCAATAAAGTACTTACACCTGTATATCTTAGAGAGGTAATAGAATCTAAGGAATTTGCAAATTCAAAGGATAAGCTGTGTTTTTCGTTAGGCAAAGATATAGGTGGAAATTGTATAGTTTCCGATTTGACCAAAATGCCACATCTTTTAATTGCAGGTGCAACTGGTTCAGGCAAAAGTGTATGTATAAATACCATGATAATAAGCTTACTTTATAAATATTCACCTGATGAGGTAAAGCTGCTTATGATAGATCCGAAAGTAGTCGAGCTAAGTGTATATAATGGGATACCACATCTTTTGATACCTGTTGTGACAAATCCCAAAAAGGCGGCAGGGGCACTTAATTGGGCTGTACAGGAAATGGGAAGGAGATACAAATTATTTGCGGATAATGGAGTCAGGAATATAGAAGGATATAATGATCTGGCACAAAACGGTAAGCTGGATAGTAAACTTCCATTTGTAGTCATGATAATTGATGAATTAGCAGATTTGATGATGGTATGTCCAAATGAAATTGAGGACTATATAGGGCGACTTGCTCAGATGGCAAGAGCGGCAGGAATGCACCTTGTAATAGCTACTCAGAGGCCTTCGGTAGACGTAATTACTGGTGTAATAAAGGCAAATATACCTTCAAGAATATCTTTTGCCGTTTCAAGTCAAATTGATTCCAGGACTATACTTGATACGGGTGGTGCAGAAAAATTATTAGGAAAAGGAGATATGCTCTTTTACCCTGTAGGAGAAACAAAACCAGTTAGAATTCAGGGGGCTTTTATATCTGAGAAAGAAGTAGAAAATGTAGTTGAGTATATAAAAGATAAGCAAGGTGAACCTCAATACGAAGACAAGATAATGGAGGAAATAGATACGAATAGCTCTCCTAAGAATAATGAGTGCGATGAACTATTAAACGAGGCTATCAGAATAGTAATTGATTCAGGTCAAGCATCTACATCACTTCTTCAAAGAAGGCTCAGAATTGGATACAACAGGGCTGCTAGGATAATAGAGCAAATGGAAGAAAGAGGTATAATATCAGGGAAAGATGGTACTAAACCAAGGCAGATACTTGTAGACAAAGATGAATACAAGGAATGATCTACATATTAATAACTATTTTTATCTTGTAAAAAGTTAAAAGTAGATTTACAATAACATGTGTATTATATTAATTTAATATATACAATATGATCTGAATCTGGGAGGGAAAAATTGTATAAAATAAGAGTTGGACTTATAAGCTTAGGCTGTGATAAAAACAGGGTAGATTCAGAAATTATTTTAAATAATTTAAATGCTGAATACAGTTTAGTATCTGATATGAAAAAAGCAGATGTTATAATTGTAAACACATGTGGATTTATAGAATCTGCCAAACAGGAGTCTATAGATACAATACTTGAGATGTCTAAGTATAAAAGGGAATTTAACTGCAAGATATTAATTGTAACAGGATGTTTGACGCAGAGATATGGTAAACAACTTGTGGAACTGTTGCCGGAAGTAGATATAATGCTTGGAGTTAATGACTATGATAAGTTAAATAAGAATATTGAAAGGTGTTTTAAAAGTAGTGATAAAAAAATATGTAATTTTAGCTACAGTGATGTAAGGATAAATGAGGGAAAAAGGATTATTACTACTCCGTTTTATATTGCATATGTTAGAATTGCAGAGGGCTGTGACAACCATTGTACCTATTGTATAATTCCTAAAATAAGGGGTGGATACAGGAGTAGAAAAATGGAGTCAATATTGAATGAATGCAGAGATCTAGCCAGCCAGGGTGTAAAAGAAATAATTTTAATTGCACAGGATACTACAAAATATGGAATGGATTTGTATGGATGTAAGCAGCTTCACAAGCTTATGCACTGTATTTCATTGATTGAAGGTATAAAATGGATAAGGGTTCTCTATTGTTATCCTGAGGAGATAACAGATGACATTATCAATGAAATAGCTGAAAATAACAAGATATGTAAGTATATAGATATTCCTGTTCAACATATAAGTGATAAAATACTTAAAGCTATGGGTAGAAAAGGAAGAAAGTCCGAAATAACAGAAAATATAAATAAATTGAGAAATAAAGTTAAGAATATTATCATAAGAACAACTTTGATAGTTGGTTTCCCGGGGGAAAACGAGAAAGATTTTCAAGAATTAAAGGATTTTGTAGTGAATATGAAGTTTGATAAACTTGGAGTTTTTAAATATTCTAGGGAGGAAGGTACTCCGGCTTATAGCATGAGTGATCAAGTCCCAAAGGATATTAAGGTACAAAGAGAAGGAGAAATCATGCTTTTGCAACAAAATATATCAAAGAATATAAATAAGCTTAAAGTGGGAAAAATTTATTTAGTTATGTTAGAAGGACAGAAAGATGGTATGTATTATGGAAGAAGTTATGAAATGGCTCCTGACATAGATGGAATAATATACGTAAAAGGTAAGGATAGTTTGAAAGTAGGAAGTATGGTAAGAGTAAAGATAACAAATAGCTTTGAATATGATTTAATGGGAGTTGTATGTGATGAATTTAGCGAATAAACTTACAATAATTAGAATGATACTTGTTCCTGTTTTTTTGATTTTTATGGCTGTAAAAGATGTACCTTATTTTAAAATTATTGCAATAATAGTCTTTATAATTGCTTCTATAACGGATAAGTTGGATGGATATATAGCTAGAAGCAGAAATCAAATAACTAGGTTTGGAAAATTTATGGATCCTTTGGCAGATAAACTTTTGGTTACGGCAGCTCTTGTATGTCTCGTAGAATATCATATAATACCTTCCTGGGTGGCTATGATAATAATAGCAAGGGAATTTGCAGTAACAGGACTTAGAACCGTTGCTGCGGCAGAAGGGATTGTAATAGCTGCAAGTCCTTGGGGTAAAGCCAAAACGGTGACTCAGATAATTGCTATTATACTAGCACTTGTGAACTTGAATTACAACCATGTGTCAATGTCTATCTTTAGAGGTTTTATAAATCATCCCCATAAAATGCTAAATTTAATTACATATATTGCTATGGGGTTAGCAATAATAATAACCATAGCATCTGGTATAGACTATTTTGTTAAAAATAAAGAAGTAATGAAACCTGATAGATAGAGTTTTAATCCATTGATTTAAAAATCAATGGATTAAAACTCTAAAATTATGTCCATAATTAAGATATGCATTATAGCTAAATAAATTTAACTTTATATACCTTTAAATGAAAATATATTATAATATTATTATGTATATTTAATGTAATTGTCATTTTAAGAAGTATTCTATTGACTAAAAATATGCAGTGATATATAATAATTAAGAACATAAGTTCGAATATGAGAGGATGTGAAATTTTGGCAAGTTTGAATAATGAAAAATTAAAAGCTATAGAGTCGGCCATGGGACAGATAGAAAAGCAGTTTGGAAAGGGTTCTATAATGAAGCTTGGAGAACATAGTATATTGAATATAGATTCTATTTCAACAGGATGCTTGGATTTGGATATAGCTCTTGGTATAGGTGGAGTGCCGAGAGGAAGAGTGGTTGAAATCTTTGGACCTGAATCATCAGGTAAGACAACTGTTGCACTCCATATAGTGGCAGAAGCCCAAAAATCAGGTGGAGCTGCTGCATTTATTGATGCAGAGCATGCACTAGATCCAGCCTATGCAAAAAATTTAGGAGTTGATATTGAAAATTTGATTGTATCCCAACCGGATACAGGAGAACAAGCGCTCGAAATAGTGGAAGCCCTTGTAAGATCAAATGCCATTGATGTAATAGTAATTGACTCTGTAGCAGCACTTGTTCCAAAAGCAGAGATAGAAGGTGAAATGGGGGATTCACACGTAGGGCTTCAGGCAAGGTTGATGTCCCAAGCACTTAGAAAATTAACAGCATCCATAAATAAGTCCAGATGTGTTACTGTTTTTATAAATCAATTAAGGGAAAAAGTTGGAGTTATGTTTGGAAATCCTGAAGTTACACCTGGTGGAAGAGCATTAAAATTTTATTCTTCTGTTAGAATGGATGTAAGAAGATCTGATTCCATAAAACAAGGTGATGCTGTAGTGGGAAATAGGACTAAAGTTAAAGTCATTAAAAATAAAGTGGCACCTCCATTTAAGCAGGCTGAATTTGATATAATGTATAATCAGGGCATATCAAAAGAAGGAAATGTACTGGATGTGGGCGTTAGAGAGGAATTAGTACAAAAAAGTGGAGCATGGTTTTCTTATGGAGAAACTAGATTGGGACAGGGTAGAGAAAATTCCAAGCAGTTTTTGAAGGAAAATCCTGATATAAGATATGAAATAGAAAATAAAATAAGGAAAAAATATGAATTACCTCTGGTAAAGCCTGAAGATAAAGATAAGGAAATAAAAAATAATGAAACAAATGAAGTAAAAAGCAATGCAAAAACGCAGCAAAAATAATTTTTGTGTCTATATTTTAAGATAACAATATTGTATTTATAAACTTGACAATGGGCAAAATATAATATAAAATTAAGACAAATTCTGGTTTATCATGTATTAGAATTACCAATTGAATAATATGACACCATTTCTATGCTTTTGTATTTGGCTAGAATATAGATACATAAAGAAGAGCAAAGGAGGTGTTCATGTGAATTCTATATTAATATATGAAATTATTGCTGGTATAATAATAGCAGTTGTTATACTGGTTGAGTTTTATGTTATAAAAAATAAATCATCTGCGATAAAAGCAGGAGCTGTTGAGGAATCTAATAGATTGAAAGATGAAGCGAAAAAGGAAGCTGAGTCTATAAAGAAGGAAACTATATTAGAGGCTAAAGAAGAAGTTCATAGATTGAGAAATGATCTTGAAAAGGAATCTAGAGATAGAAGAAATGAATCTCAAAGATTTGAAAGAAGATTAATTCAAAGAGAAGAACTGTTGGATAAAAAGAGTTCTGCTTTTGAAAAAAGAGAAAGTAGTCTGGATAAAAAGCAACAGGAAATTGCACGATTACAGGCAAGTGTAGAGGAACTTTATAAAAAGCAAAATGAAGAGCTTCAAAGACTATCAGGACTTAGTTCAGAGGAAGCAAGAGAAATTTTATTGGAGAAAGTTAAAAAGGAAATTAAACATGAATCTGCAATTATGATTAAAGAAGTTGAAATGAGAGCTAAAGAAGAAGCCAACAAGAAAGCTAGAGAGATCATAACCTGCGCAATTCAAAGATGTGCAGCTGATCATGTAGCTGAAACTACAGTTCATGTAGTAACTCTTCCTAATGATGAAATGAAGGGCAGGATAATAGGGAGAGAAGGCAGAAACATAAGAACTCTTGAAACATTAACAGGTGTTGATTTGATTATTGATGATACACCAGAAGCTGTAATATTATCAGCATTTGATCCAATACGAAGAGAAGTTGCTAGAATTGCACTTGAAAAGCTTATAATTGATGGAAGAATACATCCAGCAAGAATAGAGGAAATGGTAGAAAAGGCTAAGAAAGAATTGGAAAGTGATATTAAAGAAGAGGGCGAGCAGGCCACATTTGAAACTGGTGTACATGGTCTTCATTTGGAAATAATAAAATTACTTGGAAGGCTAAAGTATAGAACTAGTTATGGCCAAAATGTGCTGAAGCATTCTATAGAAGTTTCATATTTAGCGGGTCTTATGGCATCAGAAATAGGAATAGATCCAACTATAGCAAAAAGAGCTGGATTACTTCATGATATAGGAAAGGCAGTTGATCATGAAGTGGAGGGTCCTCATGCTATTATAGGAGCTGAAGTTGCTAAAAAATATCATGAATCTCCTGTAATTGTAAATGCTATAGGTGCTCATCATGGAGATTTAGAGTTTCAATCTCTAGAAGCTGTGCTTGTACAGGCAGCAGATGCGATCTCAGCTGCAAGACCTGGAGCTAGGCGTGAAACCCTTGAAGCTTATATTAAGCGTTTAGAAAAGTTGGAAGAAATAGCAAATACATGTGAAGGCGTAGAAAAGTCATATGCCATTCAAGCGGGAAGAGAACTTAGAATTATGGTTAAACCAGAAGAAGTTGATGATGCAGGAGCCGTTGAAATGGCAAGGAACATAGTGAAAAGGGTAGAAGGAGAGTTAGAATATCCTGGTCAGATCAAAGTAAATGTAATTAGAGAGACTCGTGCAGTTGAATATGCAAAATAATAAATATTAAGTAATTAAAATACACATATTCCTTTTGGATTTTCTTAAATTTGTAAGCCTTTATGAAATCTAAAAGGAATTTTTAATTTTTTGTAGAATATTATACTGTAGTAGCAATAACAAATAAAGTTAAATAAATAAAGTTAATATATAGGAGGGTTATTATGGAAGTATTAAAAGTTTCAGCAAAATCAAGTCCAAATTCTGTAGCAGGAGCATTAGCAGGTGTATTGAGAGAACGTGGTGCAGCTGAAATACAAGCCATAGGAGCTGGTGCACTAAATCAGGCTATCAAGGCAGTAGCTATTGCAAGAGGTTTTGTGGCACCTAGTGGAATCGATTTAATATGTATTCCGGCTTTTACAGATGTTGAGATAGATGGTGAGGAGAGAACTGCAATAAAGTTAATTATTCAACCGAGGTAATTTGATTTATGGGACTTGAGAAGGTTATCAAGTCCTTGTTTGCTAGTTATAATAGGAAATTATTTCAATAAATTTCTGTATAGAATAATTTGATATTGACTATATTGTATACTATGTTAAAATGTAAAAAGATGTACAACTTATATAGGGGGATTTTCATGAAGAGCCTGCTAGAAATGATGAGACCAAAACAATGGATTAAGAATTTTTTTGTATTTGCTACAATTATGTTTTCAGGGAATTTTTTAAATTCTAATATGCTTATTATAAATATAGAAACTTTTTTATTGTTTTGTATTACTTCTTCCATAATATACATATTGAATGATATAGTTGACATAGAAAAAGATAAATTCCATCCTGATAAGAAAAAAAGACCTCTTCCAAGTGGACGCGTAAGTAAAAAATCAGCTGTGATTTTAGATGTATCTCTATTTATTCTGGTTATTTTATTGGGATACAGTATTTTAAATATAAAGATATTAGGCATAATGATGTTATATATATTTACAAATATATTATACTGTTTTAAATTAAAAAATGTAGTTATAATAGATGTAATGATAATAACCTTCGGATTTGTACTAAGAGTGGAAAGTGGAAGTATCGCTACAGGAGTTGCAGTTTCACCATGGTTGTTTTTATGTACTGTTCTTTTGTCACTATTTTTAGCACTTAATAAGCGTAAAAGTGAACTTATAACGTTAAAGAACGGAAGCGGAAAACACAGAAAGATACTGGAGGAGTATTCTATAAATAGTATAGATAAAATGCTTACTATAGTTAATCCATCCGTACTGATGGCATATTGTCTGTATACTTTTAGTTCTACTCAAAGTAGAACCATGATATTTACTATACCTTTTGTACTGTATGGAATATTTAGGTATGAATATTTGATGGATAAAAAGAATATAGGAGGGAAACCAGAAGATGTATTTGCAAAGGATAAGCCTTTCTTAGTAAATATGGTTTTGTGGATTTTAAGTGTTATAGCTATAATATATTTAAAACTTTAGAGAGGATGTCAGTTTTATATGGAAATAACTAACCTTTTTAAAGGTGGTTCTTTCAAGAAAAATGAAAGTTTTTTGAGAGGCAATAAAGCAAGAAATAATTATACGGCACATTTAAATTACTATTGGATAGTTATGCTTTTGGGTACAGTACTTTCTGTACTATGGATAATATTTATAAATTCTATTCCATTTTCGGATTTTGACTATTACTATAATATGGCTGCAAATATAGCCAATGGTGGTTCCTGGGGAAATACATATACATCTATGGGTTATTCCATATTATTGGGCGGTATATTTAAGGTTTTTGGGACTAGTATCCTAACTGCTAAAATATTTAATATAGTTTTAACAGTTATAAACTATGTGGTTTTTAAATCGATTTTATTTAGACTTAATTTAAAAGAAATAGATAAAAAGATACTATTTGCCATATTTGTATTTATGCCAAACAATATATTTTATAACAGTATACTTGGGACAGAGCTCTTGTTTACAGCAATTTTATTGATTATAACTAATGTATATATGAGCAATATGAAGTTTAAATATGTTTTAATAGGGATATTAGCGGGACTTGATACCATGGTTAAGCCATTTTTTATAGTTTTCTTTTTCCTCATATTTTTAGTAGATATTATAAAACATAAAAAGCTATTTTTTTCTATAAAAAATTCGATTATTGTATTGATACTAAGTATAATTGTGATTTTACCATGGATATATAGAAATTCAAAGTTGATGGGACAATTTACGTATGTATCTAATAATGCAGGAATAGTGCTTTATATAAATAATAATTCTCAAAATCACAAGGGAAGATGGATGTCTGCCACTAATGTTGAGAATTCAGTTGTTAATACAGAAGAGTACAAAACTGCAAATATGACTGAGAAAAACAAGATGCTGAGTTCAGCTGCAAAGAAGTGGATAAAATCACATCCTGTAGATTTTATAGAATTGGGATTCAAAAGACTTTTAAATACTTATTTTATAGGTGACGATATAGTTTATAGTACTTATGGTAGTGGAATAAATCATGGATTTAAGAAGTTTCTCATAGTTTATGCAAATTTAATAAGAGAAATAATCTTTTTCCCTGCTATAGTATACATATTGATCTATAGTATATATATATTATGGCAATTAATAAAAGGTGGTACCAATCTTATCGATAAATTTAACATATATTCTGTAGTCCTGTTTTTTATGTTTACAGGTGTATATTTTATAACAGAAGGTCAGGGTAGATATTCTTTTCCGATAATATTTGTGTTTATATATTGTTTTTACATGTCAATTGGTAGATTTATATTTAAAAGAGTATAATTGATAGAATGGAAGGAAATATATGATTTTACTAATACTTATTTCAGTATTTTTAGGTGCTATGGGTCAGGTACTTGTTAAATATGGAGCAGTAAATCTGGAACTTAATTTTACATTGAAGTATTTGATACCAAGTATATTTGGTATATTAAAAAATTTACCCGTAATGACAGGGATAATATCTTATGGTATTAGTTTTCTTATATGGATAAAGGTTTTGAGTAAAACTGAACTCAGTTATGCATATCCTATGGTAAGCCTTGGATATATAATAACTATGATTTTTTCTTATTTTGTTTTTAAAGAGAACATATCTTTTATAAGAATATTGGGAATGCTCTTTATAATAGTGGGTGTTGTATTAATTTCACAAAGCTAAAAAAATTAGAATTTATCGATAAGGAGGAATTAAGATGATTCTGTCAAAAAAAGTTGAAAAAATTGAGCCATCTATAACTTTGGCTATAACTGCTAAAGCTAAACAAATGAAGGCAGAAGGTATTGATGTAATAGGGTTTGGAGCTGGAGAACCAGATTTTAATACACCCGAATATATCCAGGAAGCTGCGATTAAAGCTATGAAGGATGGTTTTACAAAGTACACTCCAGCTTCCGGAATTTTGGAATTAAAAAGGGCTATAGCAAAAAAATTTGAAAAAGATAATAAATTAAGTTATAAAGATAGCCAGATTATAGCTTCTACAGGGGCCAAGCAGTGTCTTGCAAATGCGTTATTTGCAGTTCTCAATCCTGGAGACGAAGTAATTGTAGCAGTACCTTACTGGGTAAGTTATCCTGAACTTATAAGGTTAGCTGATGGAATACCTGTTTTTGTCAATACGAAGGAACAAGATGGTTTCAAATATACTGTAAGGGAACTTGAAAAAACGGTTACAAGTAAAACTAAGCTTATTGTAATAAATAGCCCAAACAATCCTACGGGTACTGTATATACTGAGAAGGAACTTAAGGATATAGCAGAATTTGCTAAAGAAAAAGACATACTTATATTATCTGATGAAATATATGAAAAATTAATATATGATGGTAATAAACATGTAAGTATAGCAAGTATATCGCAGGATGCATATAATAGGACTATTGTTGTAAATGGGTTTTCAAAAACTTATGCCATGACTGGATGGAGACTTGGCTATGCTGCGTCTGGAAATGAAAGCATAATAAAATTAATGTCTAATGTTCAAAGTCATACAACGGCCAATCCAAATTCAATGGCTCAATATGCAGGAGTGGCTGCCTTAAAATATGACAGTCCAGATGTAAAAAATATGATAGAACAGTTTGATGAAAGAAGAAAATATATGCTTCAAAAAATAGATGAGATATCTGGGTTATCTGCTTTCAGGCCGGAAGGAGCATTTTATGTGGTGTTCAGCATAGCACAAATACTTGGCAAAAAATGTAATGAAACTTTGATTGAGAATTCCATGAGCTTTTCAAAATTGCTTTTGGAAAACGAAAAGGTTGCAGTAATTCCGGGAGCTGGTTTTGGATTTGAGAATTATATAAGGTTGTCTTATGCTACGTCTATGAAAAACATAATTGAAGGACTTGACAGAATAGAAAAATTTATAAAAAATCTGAAGTGATTTAAAATACTATTTTAAACGAGAAAAAAAAATGATATAATTACTGAAGAACGTTTTAAATGTTAATATACTTATAATTAGGGGTGAAATTAAATGGTATCTAAGGAAGTAACAGTTAAAAGTGCTACAGGACTTCATGCAAGACCTGCGACATTGTTAGTGAAAAAAGCTTCTTCATTCAAATCAGATATATCGTTAGAATTTGATGGGAAGAAAGCTAATATCAAGAGTTTAATAGGAGTACTGTCATTAGGTGTTACGAAAAATTCAACAGTAAAGATTACTGCTTCGGGAGATGATGAGTCTCTTGCTATTGAAGAAATAGTTAAATTAATAGATTCATTGGAATAAGAATGCTGTTGTAGTTCATATAAATAAAAGGCCCTAAAAGGGCCTTTTATTTATGAGTCTTATAAGTTGATTTTGTCTTAAATAAAAATATTATCATGTCTATTCCTGCTACACCTATAATTATGTAAATTATTCTCCCAATTAAATTAAGTGGATCCCCAAGTACAATATTAATTAAATTGAAACCAAGTATTCCTGTTATACCAGTATTTATACCTGTTAATATTATCAGGAAAAGAGAAATTTTGTCTATAATATTGAATTTATACATTAAATTTTATCCCCCTTATTACTGCTTTTCATTAAAGTATATTAAATTTTTTAAAATATAGAACTAATTTGCCGACAATAAATATATTATTATTTAAATGATTAATTGTTATATGATATAATATGAACGAAAAATAAACTGCTTATGGAGGAATTTTAATATGAGAAATACATATAATACACCGTTGAATACAAGATATGCATCTAAAGAGATGAGTTATATATTTTCTGAGGATAAAAAATTTAAAACATGGAGAAGGCTATGGGTAGCACTTGCAGAATGTGAGAAAAGGCTAGGCCTCAATATAACCGATGAGCAAATAGAAGAATTAAAAGCAAATGTTGATAACATAAATTATGAAGATGCTCAGAGAAGAGAAAAGGAAGTCAGACATGATGTCATGAGTCATGTTTATGCTTATGGACTTCAATGCCCTAAGGCAAGGGGAATAATACATCTTGGAGCAACAAGTTGCTATGTAGGTGATAATACGGATTTGATAATTATGAGAGAGGGACTAAATTTGGTCAAGAAGAAAGTATTGAATGTTATAAATCTTCTCTCAAAATTTGCTTTAAAGTATAAGGATCTTCCAACCTTAGGATTTACACATTTTCAACCGGCACAGTTGACTACAGTTGGAAAGAGGGCCACGCTGTGGATACAGGATCTTTATCTAGATTTAGAAAACCTTCAATTTGTAATAGATAATATGAGATTTAGGGGTGTGAAAGGTACTACTGGAACACAAGCTAGTTTTATGGACCTTTTTAATGGAGATGAAGAAAAGGTTAAGAAACTCGATAAAATGGTAACGGAAAAAATGGGATTTAAGAAAGAGTTCATGGTTACAGGTCAGACTTATACTAGAAAAGTAGACTCTATAATAGTAAATACACTTTCGGAAATTGCACAGAGTGCATATAAGTTTAGCAATGATATGAGATTACTTCAAAATATGAAAGAAATGGAGGAACCTTTTGAAAAATATCAAATTGGCTCTTCAGCAATGGCATATAAAAGGAATCCCATGAGGTGTGAAAGAATGGGATCTCTTGCTAGATATATAATAGTAGATGCTCTAAATCCTGCAATAACAGCTTCAACTCAGTGGTTTGAAAGAACACTTGATGATTCTGCAAATAAGAGAATATCGATACCAGAGGCATTCCTTGCATTAGATGGAGTACTTAATCTATATATGAATGTGTCAGAGAATATGGTTGTGTATGATAAGGTTATCGAATCACATGTAAAGAAGGAGCTGCCTTTTATGGCTACGGAAAATATAATAATGGAATCAGTTAAAAGAGGGGGCGATAGGCAGGAGCTTCATGAGAGAATAAGGGTGTATTCTATGGAATCAGCCAAAAGAGTAAAAATGGAAGGAGCTGAAAATGATCTTATAGATAGAATAATAAAAGATACTTTTTTTAAATTGACAAGAGAGGAAATATTTGAACTTATTGATCCTGGTAAATTTACAGGCAGGGCAAGTGGTCAGGTTAGAGAATTTATAGATTGTGAAATAAAACCTCTGCTTGAGAAAAATAAAGAATTACTTGGAGAAAAGACAGAAATAAATGTTTAGCTATATGGATTTTGAAGCACATTAGATCATCAATATTTATAACTCCATATCATATATTATACAGTTATGTATAGGAGGAATAAAAATGCGAAAACACAGTAGTGATATGGATGATTTTATGGAGTTTGCCCTTTATATGATACCTAGATATATAAAGAGAATTGAAAAATATAAAAATAGATATGATAGAAAAAATATAAGAGATATAAAAAGTCCGCATGAGCATAGAAGGGAAAATCAAAATTATTTTCATGATGAGTTTATAGATAAAAAAATGCTGATTGATTTTATAAAGAAAAATCTTTTAAATGAAAAAGATTTATTGTCACAAGAAAAGAAAAATGACACAGTAAATGATTTATCAAAAAGAGATAATGTTGACAATCCTGTATTAAAAAAGGGAATGGAGAGGGCGGATAAAATAATAGACAAAACTATTGACAATGCATTGGTCAACAATAACAATAGCAATATAAAAAAGGAAATTAATAATAAAACTCCTGACAGGCATGATAGAAAGAATAAAAATAAAGAAGATAAAAAGGAGAATGAAAATATTATGTACACAAGCAGTACAAAAATAAAAGTTAGATATGCAGAAACAGATAAAATGGGAATAGCTCATCATTCTAACTATTATATATGGTTTGAAGCAGCTAGGGGAGATTTTATTAAAAAAGCCGATATTACTTATAAAGACATGGAAAAAAAGGGGATAATGATGCCACTTGTAGAAACTTATTGCAAGTATTCAAAAGCAGCAAAATATGATGATGATTTGATAATAGAAACTTTCATAGCAGAGTTTAATCCAGTAAAAATATCTTTTAATTACAGGGTATTAAATGAAAATAATGGTGAGGTTCTGGCAAAAGGAAAGACAACTCAGACTTTTATAAACGAAAAGTTCAAGATAATTAATCTTCAGAGGAAATATCCAGAATTATGGGATAAACTTCAATCTTTAAGATAATTGCTAAATTTTAAGCTTTAGAGAGTTTTGTAGGTTGTGCACTCTCTAAAGCATGAAAATCATTTTTATATTATTTTACTACATTTTTCAGTTTTTCAAGTCCTATATTTAATCTTTTTATAGATTCTTCTTTACCTATTATATCTGCTATTTCGTATGCTCCTCCTGCGGATGATTTCTTTCCTGAAAGTGCAGTTCTTATTGGCCACAATACTATACCATTTTTAACATTTAATTCTTTAACCAAATCCATACATAATCTTTCTATATTTTCTATAGTCCAGTTATCAAGTGATTGAAATGCAGGAATAATTTTCTCTAGAGTTAAAAGAGAATTCTCAAAATTGGTCTTCATCTTTTTATGAACATACAAATCAGCTGAGTACTCCGGGAGAGAATCAAAGAAGTCTATGAGATCGGGTATTTCATTTAATATCTCGATTCTTGGCTGGACTAGCTTGCTTATTTTTACAAAGTCCAAATTTCTTGAAATTGAACTCTTATAATAAGGCATTGCAATTTGTGTGAATTGATGAAGATCCATTTTCCTAATATATTCGCCGTTCATCCACTTTAACTTTATGTCATCAAATATAGCAGGTGATTTGTTTATATTTTTATAATCAAATACATTTACAAGCTCTTCAAGGTTAAAAATCTCATTTTCTCCTCCAGGATTCCATCCAAGAAGAGCTATATAGTTGAGTACCGCATCTTTTAAATATCCTTTTTTGAGCAGGTCTTCAAAAGAAGCGTCTCCATTTCGTTTACTCAATTTATGGTGTGTATCCTTCATTATTGGAGGACAGTGAACATAAATTGGGACTTCCCAGTCGAAAGCTTCATAGAGCCTGTTGTATTTTGGAGAAGATGATAGATACTCACTTCCACGAACTACATGTGTAATACCCATTAAATGATCATCTACCACATTTGCAAAATTATATGTAGGAAATCCATCAGATTTTATTAATATCATATCGTCCAATTCTGAATTATCTACAGATATATCACCGTATATTTCATCATGAAAAACCGTAGTACCGCTTTCAGGATTGTTTTGTCTTATTATATATGGAATGCCAGATTCTAGATTTTGTTTTATTTTCTCCGGAGAAAGGTTCAGACAGTGTTTATCATATTTATAGGTAGTATTCTCAGATTCTGCATTTTCTCTAAGCTTTTCCAGTCTATCTTTTGAACAAAAACAGTAATAGGCTTCACCTTTAGCTATCAATTTTTTTGCATATTCAAGATATATGTTTGTTCTCCTGCTCTGGATATAAGGACCTACAGGTCCACCGATGTCGGGACCTTCATCATATTTAAGTCCTGTAATTTTTAAAGTATTATAGATTATATCTAAAGCACCTTCTACGAATCTGCCTTGATCTGTGTCTTCTATTCTAAGTATAAAATCTCCGGATGCATGCTTTGCTATTAAATAGGCATAAAGTGCAGTCCTTAGATTACCAACATGCATGTAACCTGTAGGACTTGGTGCAAATCTCGTTCTGACTTTGGACATTGTATATTCACTCCTATTATTTTAAAGTAAAAACCTCTCATCAGAAAGACGAAAGGTCAAAATCAATCACTCTTAAATAATATAATAGTTAGGTTTTTGTGTCAAGTCGATTTAGTTTTATAAGTTATTTGAACTCTATATATTCCTTATTTCAGAATCTATTTTTTCTATTAAAGTTTCCCTATCGAAAGAATCGAGATCCTCTATAGAATTTATTATGGATAATATTTTATTTCTTACTATACTGAATTTCTGTGGGATCATGCCAGGTGTAAAGGTATCACCCGGATGGGCTATAAAAGTTGAATAATCATGAGATTTCAAAAAGCTATTAAAGTTTTCTAATGGCTTACTATCACCGTGAACTAATATAACTTTTTCTGGTTTAGTTTTAAATTTGCAGAGCCAGTTAAATAAACCATCTCTGTCTGCATGACCTGATAATCCTTGAAGATTATATATTTTTGCATTTACTGCTATTTCTTCCCCAAATATTTTTACTTTTTTAGAACCATCTAATATTTTCCTGCCAAGTGTACCTTCTGCCTGATAACCTACGAATACTATGGAACATTCTTTTCTCCATAGATTGTGTTTTAAGTGATGTTTTATTCTTCCTGCCTCACACATGCCGCTGGCTGATATTATAACGGCACCATGATTTATTTTATTTAATTTAATAGATTCTTCTGGAGATTTTACAAAAGTTAGTCCATGAAAGTACAATGGATTTATACCTTTTTCTAAGAGATCCATTGCTTCACTATCATAGTATTTTTTATATTTTGAGAATATAGAGGTTGATTCTGCTGCAAGAGGACTGTCTATATATACTTTTATATCTTTAAGTGTATTTTCTGATACATATTTGTTGAGAGAATATATAACTTCCTGGGTTCTGCCCACCGCAAAGGAAGGTATTATTACATTTCCACCTTTTTTAAAAGTATCCAGTATAATTTGTGATAAGTTTTTTATATCATCAGATAGATTAGTATGAAGTCTGTCACCATAAGTACTCTCCATTATTACATAATCACCATAATCTATTGAAGTTGGATCCTTTAAAATTGGAATACACTTATTTCCAAGGTCTCCAGTGTATACGAGTTTTATATCTTTATTATCTTCTGATATGAGAATTTCAATTATGGCAGATCCTAGAAGATGTCCGGCATCTCTAAATCTTAATTTAAATCCGTCAAATAGCTCTATCCACTGATTGTAGGGATATCCTTTGAATAAGTACATGGATACTTGAGCTAGCTTTACGGTATAAAGAGGTTCAATTGGTTGATTTATACCCTGTCTTATTCTCTTCTTATTTTCCCATTCAGCTTCAGATTCCATAATATGACCGCTGTCTGCAAGCATTATACTGCACAGATCTTTAGTACCTTCTGTACACACTACAGTGCCTTTGAAGCCCTGTTTATATAAGAGCGGTATTCTACCACTATGATCTATATGTGCATGGCTCAAAATTACGTAATCGATTGCTTTAGGATTGAAATTAAAAGTTTCATTTCCCCTTTCATTTTCGTCTGCACCTTGATACATACCACAATCGAGTAATACATTTTTATCTTTTATTTTTAGCAGGTGGCAGGAACCGGTGACGCATCCTGCGGCACCATAAAATTCAATTTTCAATTTAATTCCCCCTTTAAAGTATTTATATATTTTATTCTAAATGCTTTAGTTTTCTGGCAACTATATATATTAAAAAAGCGGCAATAATAATGGTTAAGATATAAATAGGTAGGCTCTTTTTTAATATATCAGTTTTAGAAAGATTAGAATAAAGCTTATAATCTTTTGTATAGTCTCTCTGACTTATATTTAAAGTTCCTATGGGAGAGGTTCCCTCAAGTTCGTCTGAAGTTATATTGTTGAAATATATATGTTCTTTTAATTCATTTTTATTTACAGGGTTTTCATAGTATCTAACATCCTCAGATATAATTACAGGAACAGATAGATTTACACCGGGGCCAAACCCGAGAGGCTTATATTTTAAATTTTTATAGTTTATTATAGAATTTTTTTTAAATATAATAGAGGCTTTTTTATTATAGCTCCAATCTATTATTTTTTCCATATCGCCAAATACATAAGTATCATTTGTATCGTAAATTGATTTCATAACCACACCAAGTATTTTTCGCCCGGAACGTTCATATATGGCTACAAGACATCTTCCAGCAGGAATAGTATAACCGGTTTTACCGCCAATGCACCCATTTTTCCCAAGAAGCTTATTTCTATTTTGCAAGGGAAATACAATACCTTTTGAAGTTTTTATTGTACTGGTATGTTTGGACATAGTTTCTTTAATCCAGGGGTTTCCAAAAGCATGTTTGGCTATAATACTCATATCATAAGCTGTAGAATAGTGATCTGCATTATGAAGCCCATTTGGAGTGACAAAGTGTGTATTTTTCAAGCCAAATTCATTTGCCTTTTTATTCATTTTGGCTGCAAATGAAGAGGTATTACCTGAAATATTCTCTGCTATCATATAAGCTATATCATTTGCAGAATATAGAAGGAGAGCATCCATTGCGGAAACCGCAGACATAGTATCACCTATATCTATTGAATGTATATCGTCATTTAAAGATGCAGCAGGCTGCAGCTTGGCATCCTTTGTGTATTTTAAAAAAGAAGTTTTATTTTTATTTTCAGTCAATAATATTGCAGTCATGAGTTTTGTAGTACTTGCAGGATATATTTTAGTATCTATATTTTTTTCATATATTATTTCACCGGTTTGCATGTCCACTGTAATTGCTGATTGTCCATATATTTGTGGAGTAACATTTTCAGTTTCTTTTGCATATACATTGGAATTAAATAAAAAAGCAATAATAAGTGTAAGTACTATACAAAATTTATTTTTTTTCAAAATTAATCACTCCAATTGTCTAAATGTATATTTTTTATGCTAAACAATATTATAATATGAGTATAACATTAAAAGTATATCATTAAGAATAGTATTTTACAATTGTAAATATTCTGAAAGAGGAGCGGGTTTGAATGGACAATATATATAATATATTTAAAAATAGAAAGCCAGGTATAATAGGAAATTTCAATAGGGCGTCAGTGATGCTTCTTTTAACTGGCAGTAATTATGATCCCGATGTGATATTTGAGGTCAGGTCAATGGAATTATTTCATCAGCCAGGAGATATATGTCTTCCTGGAGGGAAAATAGAAAAGGGTGAATTCCCAAAGGATGCTGCTATAAGAGAAACTATGGAAGAATTGAATTTGAATAGAGAGAATATTGATTTCATAGGAGATATGGATTATGTAGTTACACCATTTAACTTTATGATGTTTCCATTTGTGTCTAGATTAAAGGGAAATTATAATATAGTTCCAAACAAATCCGAGGTAGATCATATTTTTAAAGTACCATTGAAGTTTTTTATGGATGCAAAACCTGAAGCATATGAGCTTCCATTAATTCAGAAATTAGATGAAAAATTTCCCTATCATCTTATAAACAACGGAAAAAACTATAGATTTAGAAAGGGTAAGGTTCTAGACTATTTCTATAAATATGAAAATTATGTTATATGGGGATTTACTGCACTTATCATTAAGCGATTTGTAGATATAATAAAATACGGGGAAAAATCATGATTTTTCCCCGTATAAAAACTATTCTCCATAAGTTGAAGAATATTTATGAAGCAATTCCTGCTTTAGATTCCAGAGATTTGTAGACAAATCTACATAATAATTGTGAGGGTTTTCAAATCTTAGAACTTCAGGCCACATTTTTCCTGTCTCTTCCTTTACAATATTCCTGATATCCATTACGTCAGGGCTTTTATATATCAATTTTCCATGATCAAATATCTTTACCATTAAATCTTTTACATAGTAGTTTCTCAACTTTTTTTTCTTCCATGTAAAAATTGGATCAAAAATTTCTATAGGTTTTGTAATATCTATATTTTCATCCCTTAGAGTAATCAAATCAGCTATTGCCTTATTATCATCTCTGTCATATAATCTATAAATTTTCTTAAATCCAGGATTGGTTATCTTTTCTTCATTTTCACTTATCTTAATTTTTGGAAGTATATTTTTGTTTTCGTCTTCCACGGCAGACAGTTTATATACTCCTCCGAACACAGGCTCGGATTTTGCAGTTATAAGTCTTTCACCTACACCGAAAGAATCAATGCATGCACCCTGACTTAATACATCTCTTATTATGAATTCATCTAAGGAATTTGAAATTACTATTTTAGCATCATTAAAACCTGCATCATCCAGTATCTTTCTACACTTTTTTGTAAGATAAGTTATATCTCCACTGTCTATTCTTATTCCCTTAGGTCTTTTACCTTTTGGAAGGAGGATTTCCTTAAATACTTTTATTGCATTTGGAAGTCCTGACTTTAGTACATTGTAAGTATCAATTAAAAGTACACAATTATCAGGGTATATCTCTGCCCATTCTTTAAAAGATTCATATTCAGAAGGGAATAATTGGATCCAGCTGTGAGCCATTGTTCCTACAGCAGGTATGCCAAACATCTGTTCAGATATTGTACAAGCAGTTGAATTACATCCTCCTATAACGGCAGCTCTGGCACCATATACCGCACCATCATATCCCTGAGCACGTCTTGATCCGAACTCCATAACGGGTCTTCCATTGGCAGCCTTACATATTCTGTTTGCTTTTGTAGCAATCAGAGTTTGGTGATTTATAGTCAAAAGTATCATTGTTTCAACAAATTGGGCTTGTATTGCAGGACCTCTTACAGTTATAAGAGGTTCATTTGGAAAAACAGGATTTCCTTCTGGAATTGCCCACACGTCACAGATAAATTTAAAATTTTCTAAGTAGTCTAAAAACTTTTCTGAAAAATCTCCTTTTTTTCTCAAATACTCTATATCATCTTTTGAAAAATTCAAGCTGGATAAATATTCTATTACCTGTTGAACCCCGGCCATAATACAATATCCACCCTCATCAGGTATTTTCCTAAAGAACATATCAAAATAAGCTATTCTATTGCCCATATTACTTTCTAAATATCCATTTCCCATGGTGAGTTCATAAAAATCTACTAGCATGGTAAGATTTCTGCTATTTCTTACATCAAAATTTTTCATGTATTCCATAAATAAAATCTCCTCTGTTTATGTTTTAATTATATAAATATGACAATAATTATGTATATACACATTGTAATACTTTAGTGAAATTATTACAATAGCAACATTTAAATGGATTACATGAATGTCAGGAGAGAATTATGGAGTTAGATAAAATGCAAAAAGAAGCGGTTTATACAAGTTACAATAATGTAGTAGTTTGTGCACCGCCCGGATCTGGAAAAACTACTGTTATCATAAATAGAATCTGTAACCTTGTAGAGAATAAGGGAATAGATCCTTATAATATAATGGTAATAACTTTTACTAAGTCTGCAGCAGCTAATATGAAGTATAGATATTTAAAAATATCATCAAACAAGAATAAAATACCTTTTTTCGGGACTTTTCACTCTTTTTTCTATAAAATATTATCTAATAATGGAAATAAAATTAACATAATAGAAGAAAAAAAAGCACATAAGCTTATTAGTAGTACCCTACATTTATATATGGATCAAGTGGATTCAGAAAAAGTAAAACAGGTATTAAACGATATATCATGTTTAAAAAATGAAAACTATAATATGCACAATTTTATAAGTAAAGTGGACAAAAGTGTTTTTAAACATTGTTTTAATGTCTATGAAAGATATAAGTCAAAAAATTATTTAATGGATTTTGATGATCTACAATTTAAAACTAGAAAATTATTTCTTGAAAACAGATATGTTTTATATAGATGTAGGAATATTTTTAAATATATTTTGATAGATGAATTTCAAGATTCCGATAAAATGCAAATTGAACTTCTAAAACTTATATCCTGTGGTAATTCAATATTTGCAGTAGGAGATGAGGATCAGTGCATATATGGATTCAGGGGATCGAACCCGGAGTGTATGGTGAATTTTGATAAGTACTTTAATGAAGGCAAGAAACTCTTTTTAAATACAAATTATAGAAGTGTAGAAAATATAGTTAATATTTCTAAAATACTTATATCGAATAATAAAAAGCGAAACGACAAAATTATAAAGTCCTGTAGGAGAAAATATGGAAATATATCATTCATGACTTTTCAAAAAGTGAGTGAAGAGTCAGATTATATTTCCACTATAATAAGGAAAAATAAATATAGATATGAAGATATAGCTGTAGTTTATAGGACTAACGTGGAATCAAGGAGTATAATAGACAGCTTTTTGAAGTATGATTTAAAATTTAAGTTTCTAAATGAAATATATAATTTCTTTGAACATTTTGTGTGTAGGGACATAATTGCTTATTTGAAACTTTCCATTGATGAGTACGACAGAAAAAGTTTTATAAGAATTATAAATAGACCCTATAGATTTATAGGTAGGATTAACGTAGAAAAAGTAAGGAGCAATTGTGAAAGGGAAAATTGTTTTGATTTATTAAAAAATATAAATGGTATATCAATTTCTCAGATGAAGAGTATATGGAAACTTAAAAGAAAAGTAGATAAGTTAAATAAAATGCCATTACAAAAAACTGTAGATTTTATAATGTATAATATAGGATATATGGAATATCTAAAAAAATATTGTATTAAAATTGATGAAGATATTTCTACACTCAAATGCATTGTAGAAGAATTCAAAGAAGCTTTAAAGAATTTTTATAGCATAAATGAATTATTAAAATATGTAGAAAAGTTTTCAGACTCTGTAAACAAGAGTTTCCCTTCAAATGATGGTGTTGTATTAAGCACCATCCATGGTGTGAAGGGAATGGAATTTAAAACTGTATTTATAGTAAACTGCAATGAAGAAATAATTCCCCATGTAAACAGCATACCCTATAATATAGAGGAAGAAAGAAGATTATTTTATGTTGGAATTACGAGAGCTATAGATAATTTATATCTGTGTTCCGTAGAAACATTTAGAGGAAAGCCCAAAAAGGTATCCAGGTTTATAGATGAATGTGTTCCATACATCTAAATATACAAATTTAGATGAAAGGGATGGAATAGATGTGGTCATTAATATTGTGGTAGGGAAGGTTCAATATATCTTCTCTCTGTATGATATAATAATTTGGAAAGGAAGTGTTAATGTGGACAAGAGAGATTTAAAGTTGACTTAGTACAGAATAAAGTTAATTATGTTGCTGATCAGAATATGTTATAGGAAGCGATAAATCTTATGTTAACAAATTTATTTAAAGGGGTGCTTATAGGATTAATAATAGGAATGCCTTTAGGACCCATTGGAGCTCTATGTCTTAAAAATACCCTAACTTTTGGACGTAAATATGGTTTAATTTCTGGACTTGGATCAGCATTTACAGATAGCATTTACGCTTACCTTGCCATTATGGGTTTCATGCTGATTAAAAGATTTATTGTATTACACGGAGCATATTTTCGTATTTTGGGCGGACTCATATTAATTTGCTTTGGCGCCTATCCCTTTGTACATAAGGAACAGAATAATGCTTTAAATAAGAACATAAAAGAAATTAATAAAAAAAGTACTCCATTGGATAATAACTTATTATTCAAGACATTTACTTCTACATTTTTAATATCTCTGGCAAATCCAACTACAATTTTTTCATCCATAGTCATATTTACAGGAATGCATTTATCCAATTTAAAAATAAATCCTATGAATAAATCTTTTTTAATTCTAGGTGTATTTACAGGAAGTATGATTTGGTGGTTTATATTTGTTTTTACGGCAGGAAAATTCACAACTAAACTTAAAATGGAAAATAAGTCACTTATAAATAGAATATTGAATTATGCAATAATATTGGGAGGGTTAATAATATTCTTAAGTGCATTTAAACTTTTTAGCCTTAGAAAGCTTACATTGTTAAATTCAAGATTACTTAAAATATTTTTTAATATTAAATTCAGAATACATTTTGTAACTATTTTAAAAGTTTTACATAACATAAATTGAAGTGTTTAATTTGGAGGATATTATGTATTTTAATGAATATAAATACCCGTTTTTAAATTATAATTACTGTGGATATAGAAATGATAATATGAATGTGCCTGTTAGAAAAGCTGTGGCCCATATAGTAGGAGGGCCGTTGGCTCCTAATATAAGAGGTACTGTTGTCTTTACTCAAGTACGTGGAGGGACTACGGTCTCTGTAGAAGTCAATGGATTACCTCCTTACAGATCTGCCATAGATGGGAATCCTCAAATTGGACCTCACGGATTTCACATACACCAGAATGGTACATGTGTTGTAGGCAATCCTGCGGAACCATTTAATGCCGCTGGAGAACATTGGAATCCAAATAACCAGCCACATGGCAACCATGCAGGAGACTTTCCTGTTCTTTTTTCTAATAATGGTTATTCTAGAATGACTTTCTTTACAAATAAATTTAATGTTGCTCAGATTATTGGAAAATCAGTGATCATACATGAGAGTCCGGATGATTATAGAACTCAACCTTCTGGAGCTTCTGGCAAAAGGTTAGCTTGTGGTGTTATTAAAGCAGTGATGTAATTGTTTAAAATTATAAATAAGCAAATAAAATTGATTGAAGGTCTGGAATAGGCCTTCTTTTTTATATGATTTATAGGAATTGATATTCTGTATATCTAAGTTATGGCAATCAAGATAGATTTAAAGAAAAATTTAAGCATACTAACACAATGTTTTGTTGTGTAATTAAGAGTAATAAAAGTGTTACATGAGAATAATAAGATTAATAACATTAAAAGAAAAGGAGAAAATATGAATCAAGGATTAATTTCTTTATTTATACCAATTTTAGTTATTATAGGAGCAATGATTACGAAGGAAATTATATCTGCACTTGTTGTAGGTGTTTTAGCCGGAGGTATATTTTTAGCAAATGGAAATATAATTAATGGGTGTATTATAGCTGTTGAACATCTTGTCAAATCGGTAGCAAATGAAGAGAGCATATATATAATAATATTTCTATTCATATTTGGAGCTTTTGGCTAAATTATGAAATTATCTGGTGGGATAAAAGGATTTTCAGAGATTGCAAACAAGTATGTAAAAACCGAAAAAGGGGCTTTAGGGAGTATATGGTTGGTATCTATTTTTACCTTTATTGATTGCTGTTTTCATGCCATTTCTTCAGGAACTATCGGCAAGGCATTGATAGAGAAAACAAAAGGCAGCAAGGATAAATTAGCTGTAATAGTGAATATAACTTCCTGCCTATTAATTATTTTAATTCCATTTGGAACTACCTATGTAGGTTATATAGTAGGAGTCATTAATTCATCATTGAGTAAAGTAGGAGTTAATCAATCAGCTTATAACTTATACATTAAGAGCATACCGTATAATTTTTATGCTATTGTTATGATACTCATAAGCATAGGTATAATATTTTTTAACATGAAATTTGATAAAATAGTTGATAAAATTAATGATTCAAAAGAAACTAATCAAGAAAATGTACATGATCATGAAGCGCATGAACAATGTGAGTTTGAAGAAAAAGCTCCACCAAGACCACTCAACTTAATTTTTCCATTAATCATACTTATTTTAACTACATTTTTTTCTTTTGGTATACTGGAAAAGGTAAAGGCCAAGGATTTTTGGGAGCTATAATGAATGCAGAATTTGAGAAAGCTATCTTAATATCAGGCGTAATCTCACTTGTTATTACAACGATATTTTATCTAATTCAAAAAATTCCTATGAATGAAATAGAAAGTCACTTTTTATTAGGTGGAAATGAAATGATGCCCCCTATAATAGTTTTAATTTTGAGTTGGGGATTATCAAGCATAATAAGAGATTTAGGATTTACAAAATTTATTATAAATACAATTGGTCCACAAATACCAATTGTACTAATACCGGTTATGATATTTTTAATAGGGTGTGCAGCATCCTATTTTATGGGTTCTGCTTGGGGAACATGGGCATTATTAATGCCAATAGCTATACCTCTTGCAATGACTACCAATTCTAGTTTGCCATTAGTTATTGGAGCTGTGCTTACTGGCGGTTCTCTAGGTGATAATGCTTCACCTCTTGGTGAAACTGCAATACTATCATCTACAATAGCCGAAGTTCCTTTAATGAAGCATGTCAAGACAATCTTACCATATAGTATTATATCTATAATAATATCTTCCATATTATTTATAATATTTACATTCCTATTATCCTTGGCGTAAATATAATTAGCTGATATATTTTTTTAACCGTTTCTACTTCTCTTATATATTATTGGGTTAAGTATCATAGTTATAATTTGATATAATAAAATTTATAAGGTACATTATATAACTAAAATATATTAGTAGAAAGGATCATAACTTTTTATTGGGGAGCCTATTTATATAGTTTATGAAGTTATGATTATAAATTATTCTTGGGAGAGTGAGTAGAATATGGGGAATGATATACAAAATTTGCTATACTTACAAAAACAAGTTAAATGTATTATAGAGAATAAGGAGCTTATGGCTAAAGATAAAAAACTAGTAATTGAAAAATTAAATTTTATTCAAGAGTATCTAGAGAAGATATGCAAATGTGACTTCGAAGAAATTGTTGATAATTTGTATGACGGTATCTATCTCTCTGACGGAAAAGGAAATACATTGTATGTGAATAAAGCTTATGTAGAAATGACCGGATTAAGCCAGGATAAGCTTATAGGTAAGAATGTAAAAGACCTGGTCAATGAAGGTGTCTATTATAATGCTGTTACCTTGGAAGTTATTAAGCAGAAAAAAACTGTTACATCAATAGGAAAAGCTAAAAAAGGTGTAGAAATGCTTATAACTGGAAGTCCTATTTTTTCACGTGATGGAGCTGTAAGACGGGTTGTAGTTATTGATCGGGATATTAGCGAGTTGAGAAATATACAAAGGGAATTGGAGCTTTCACGAAGAAAAATTAAAGTAGTAGAAAAAATGAACTCAAAGAAAAAACAGGAAATTGATCATTTGAGAAAACAACACTTAAATAATAATTTTATTGGCAACAGCAGAGAAATGAAGGAAGTATTAAAAATGATTTCACAAGTTGCCCATTTGGATGTAACCGTTTTGATTACTGGTGAGTCTGGTGTAGGAAAGGAAGTAGTTGCAAATCAGATTTTTAAAAGGAGTCCTCGTAATAAGGGAGCATTTATCAAAGTAAACTGTGCTGCTATTCCTGAAAATTTATTGGAATCTGAATTATTCGGTTATGAAAAGGGTGCTTTCACTGGTGCTACTAATAGAAAGATAGGTTTGTTTGAATTATCCGATAGAGGTACATTAATGCTTGATGAAATTGGAGACATGTCATTAGATTTACAAGCAAAATTATTACGTGCTATTCAGCAGAAGGAAATAACTAGAATAGGAGGAGAAAAGACGATTCCCATAGATGTGCGAATTATTGCCTCGACGAATAAGAATTTAAAGAAAATGATAAGGCAGGGAACATTTAGAGAAGATCTATATTATAGGATAAATGTGTTTCCTATCCATATTTTACCATTACGTTCACGAAAGAGTGATATTGTAGATTTATTAGATCATTTTTTAAAAATTTATAATACTAAGTATGATAAAGAAGTATCAATTGATCAAAAAGCTGTTTCAGTGTTTCAGAAATATCCTTGGCCAGGGAATATTAGAGAATTAAAAAATATAGTTGAAAGAATTGTTATTATTTCTGAAACTCATACATCTATTACTTCGGATAATATAGCCAGTTTGTTAATGATGAAAGAAGAAAAAGTTAGTATGTCACAATCTAATTTGGGATTGAAAGAAATTATTTGGAATGTTGAACGGGAGTTAATTAAAAAAGCATTAAAAAAAGGTGGAAGTACTAGAAAAGCAGCAGAAATTCTGAAAATCAGTCAATCAGCCGTAGTAAAAAAAGCAAAAAAATTGTCTATTGATTTTAATAAACAAAGAACATAGGTAATTTTGATTATGGATGGAATCGTTTTGATTATAAATAGAATCATTTTTAACTATGGGTGTATTCAGCAAATAGAGTCAATGTAGGCAGGTTAGATTTTTTATTTTTTAAAATACTGATGAATTAATTCATCAGTATTTTCTTATTTTACCAAAAAAAGCTAATGGATGAGGAAATATAAACTGGCATAATATTTGCTGATATAGGTATATGTAAAAAATAAAAATTAAGTTTTATGAAAGGATGTTTTAAAATGGAAGAAACAATTATCACGGCGGCGTTGACAGGAGCCTTTCCTCAAAAAGATAAAAATCCTAACATTCCTACCACACCACAGGAGATTGCTAATGAAGCGTATGAATGTTGGAAAGCTGGAGCAGCTATTGTTCATCTTCATATGATAGATGAAGAAGGTAAGGGAACAATGAACAAAGATAAATTTGCGGAGACTGTGGAATTAATTAAAAATAAATGTGATGTAGTTATAAACTTAACCACCTCCGGAGATTTAAGCGCTACAGATGAAACTAGAATGGCACATATAATTGAATTAAAACCTGAAATGGCTTCTTATGATGCAGGTACGATGAACTGGATGAATAACTCAGTATTTTATAACACACCAGCATTTCTAGAAAAATTAGGTAATTGTATGAGAACTAATAATGTTAAACCAGAAGTAGAAATTTTTGATGCAGGAATGATATATAATACGCTGTATTATGTAAAAAAAGGTATTTTATGTACACCAACACACTATCAGTTAGTTTTAGGGGCAGCTGGAGGAACTGCAGCAACTGTTGAAAATCTTGTTTACTTGAGGAATTTACTTCCTAAAGGTTCTACATGGTCAGCTTTTGGTATAGGAAAACAGCATTTACCAATTCTTTATGCAACTATTGCACTTGGTGGGCATGTTCGTGTAGGATTGGAAGACAATATTTATTATTCTTATGGAAAAGTTGCTAAATCAAATGTAGAATTTGTGGATAGAGCAGTCAGAATAATTAGAGAGGCTAATAAAGAAGTGGCTACACCGGGAGAGGCAAGAGAAATATTAGGTATAAAATAACTGGGGGGGAAATATAAAATGATTAAAAAAATAGCTGTAATTGGTGCAGGAACAATGGGACATAGTATTGCAGAATGTTTTGCTCTTTATGGATATCCAGTAAATTTATTTGATACTAATCAGGAAACATTAAAAAATGTAAAAAAGACAATGGAGAAAGATTTGTCGGAGTTAGTGGAAGAAAACTTGTTTGATAAGGAAGTTGTTACAAAATCATTGAATAATATTACACTTTTCAATAATATGGAAAATGCAGCAAAGGATAGAGACTATATAATCGAAGCTGCACCTGAAAGAATTGATATAAAGAAAGACGTATTTTCTAAATTAGATAGATATGCGCCTAAAAATGCAGTGTTTGGGAGTAATACTTCCAGCCTATCATTGAGTGAAATGCTGGTAGCCGTATGTGATGAAAGAAAAAAGAGAATGCTGATTGATCATTTCTATAATCCAGCACTTTTAATGCCAATTGCTGAATTATCGTTTTTTGGAAATATGCCAGAAGATATTTTCGGAGAAGTACAGGAAATTTATAAATCTATAAATAAGGAAACGGTTAAAATTCTAAAAGATGTGCCGGGGCTTGTTGCTAATCGTATTCAACAAGGAGTTGCTAGGGAAGTATTTTCCCTTATTGAGCAAGGAGTTGCGGAACCGGCTGAAATAGATAAGGCATTAAAATTTGGACCGGCATTTCGCTATGCAACGACTGGTCAATTAGAGGTAGCTGATCTTGGTGGCCTGGATATCTGGTGTACCGTGGGAGATAACTTGTTGAAAGTAATGGACAACTCAACATGTGCAAATCCAATTTTACGTGAAAAGGTTGAGGTTGGAAAGCTGGGAGTTAAATCCGGAGCAGGTTTTTATGACTATAAGCCAGAAGAAATTGAAACACTTAAAAAAGAATTTAATAAACGTTTGATTAATCAACTGAAAGCGTCGAAATTCTATATTAAATAAAAATAAGGAGTGAATTATATTATGCCTCTTATTATTTTAGCAGTGGGTATCGTATTTCTTTTTGTACTATTAGTTAAATTTAAACTTAATGGTTTTTTATCACTTATACTTGCTTGTTTGTTAGTAGGTGTGGCAGAAGGCTTACCAATAATGAAAGTCATTAGTTCAATTGAATCAGGTGTAGGAGGAACACTGGGACATCTTGCAATAATCTTAGGCCTTGGAGCAATGTTCGGTAAACTCATGGCAGATGGTGGAGGAGCTCAGCGTATTTCGATGACTTTAATTGAGAAGTTTGGCAGAAAGAATGTTACTTGGGCAGTTGCATTGACAGGATTCATTGTTGGCATAACATTGTTTTGGGAAGTTAGTTTTGTTGTACTTATTCCAATTATATTCACTATAGCTACAACTGCTGCGATTCCATTATTAAAAGTTGGTATTCCTATGCTGGCGGCTATATCAGTAACCCATTGCTTTTTACCGCCGCATCCTGGGCCAATTGCTGTAGCGGGAATTTTTAAAGCAAATATTGGGTTAACACTAGCTTATGGAATAATAATAGCAATCCCAGCTTTAATTGTTTCCGGTCCGTTATATTATAAATTAGTTAAAAACAACAAATCTGAAATACCAAAGGGCCTAGCTGTTGCCAAGGTGTTTAAAGAAGAAGAACTTCCTGGCTTTGGAATAAGCGTTATCACAGCTCTTATACCTGTAATTCTAATAGCAGGATCACTATTAATTACATTTTTTGTTCCCAAAGGCTCATATGTGCATACTTTTTTATCTTTTATTGGGAATACGGATATGGCATTGTTAATAGCTTTCTTTATTTCATTATATACATTTGGATTTCGTATAGGCAAAAAAATGCCTGAGTTAATGAATAGTACGGTAGAAGCAGCAAAGTCCATTGCAATGATCCTGCTAATTATTGGAGGAGGAGGTGCCTTTAAACAGGTTATAATTGACAGTGGAGTGGGAAAATATGTAGCAACCTTAGTAGTGGGGTTGCCAATATCACCATTGGTATTGGCTTGGGTTATTACAGCTATTATAAGAGTAACAGTTGGTTCTGCAACAGTAGCATTATTTATGTCTTCTGGAATTTTACTGCCATTGCTTGCACAAACTAGTGTTAGCCCAGAACTAATGGTATTGGCTGTTGGATGTGGTTCTATGTTCTGTGATCCTCCTACTGATGCATCTTTTTGGATGGTTAAAGAATATTTTAGTTTGACTTTTCCTCAGACACTTAAAATTTGGTGCGTGCAGACATCGATTATTTCGATAATGGGGTTAATTGGGGTAATGGCTTTGAGTTTGGTGATTTAAAATAAATTACGTAATTAAGTTATGAATCAACTTAGGTTTTAGATAAATGGGGAATAGGTAATAAGATACGGACAACATCATGACTGGCTTCCTGAATACTGATGTCGTTGTAAACAGGAAATCTAAAAATTGCCTTGTACAGTATATATTTTAATTATATAGAATATATGATATACTAGATATGTATTGTATACGTTATATACCTAAGAAGCGATATTATATGGATGGAGGTATTCTTGTGATTGCATTTAAGAGAATATGGGATGATGTGTGTAATATATTATCAAATGAAGAAATAAAAGATATTAATATAGTAGAAAATTTTAACAATGGTTTTTTAATAAAGGAAGGTATAAACACGCATTTTATAACAAAACAAGATTTTGTTGATTTTTGGTGCAATATGATATGTCTTGATAAAATTGATAAGGAAGATGTATTGAAGGAAAGGAACTCAGAGAAAAAATTTGTATATGAAATTCTAAAGGAACTTCCATATATAAATGAAAACGGGGGAAGTTTAAAGATATCAGAAAGGTGCCACTGAATATCTGTCGAATATATTTAAAATTGTTGAATTATATAGAAGCTCTCTATGCTGGATTAAGTATTGTACAAATAATCAGCGTAGAGAGTTTTTTACACACCTAAGCTTATTTCCATAATTATGAATTAGTTTACAAATATTTTATAATTAATTATAATATTTATAAGATGAAAATCATAAAAAGATAAAAAGAGGTAAATATTATGAATGCTGCTAAACTTAATCCACAAGATGTAATATTTGCATTAGATATAGGTACACGTACGGTCATAGGTACTGCTGGAATTGTTAAGGATAAAAAATTTAATGTAATATCAGAGTACTGTCTTGAACATACAGAAAGAGCTATGATAGATGGTCAAATACATGATGTTGAACTTGTAGCAGGTACTGCTAATATTGTAAAACAAAAGATAGAAAAGGATCTCAATATGAAGATGGAAAATGTAGTTATAGCAGCTGCAGGTAGGTTCTTGAGAACTGTGGTTTCAAAAGAGAACATGAAAATTGATTATGATAAAGAAATAGATAAAAACACAATAAGAAGTCTTGAATTGACAGCTGTTAAATCAGCAGAAGACAAAATCAAAAAAGATACAGGTGGAAAATTATATTGTGTAGGCTATAGTGTTAAAAGTTATTATTTGAATGGATATTTAATAGGAAACTTGCTGTCACAAAAAGGAGAGGAAATATCTGCAGAGGTTATTGCAACATTTCTGCCAAGATCTGTAGTAGATAGTTTATACTCTGTTATGAAAAAGGTTGGGCTTAGGGTTATAAGTTTAACCTTGGAACCTATAGCTGCTATGGAGGCAGCTATTCCAAGAAATTTAAGACTTTTAAATTTAGCACTTGTGGATATAGGGGCAGGAACTTCAGATATAGCAATAAGCAGCAATGGTACTATAACGGCTTATGGAATGGTACCCAAAGCCGGAGATGAAGTGACAGAAACTATAGCTCAAAATTATCTTGTGGATTTTAATTCTGCGGAAAGAATAAAAAAACAGTGCAGCAAATGTAAAGAGATAACTTATGTAGATGTATTGGGAATTGAGAATAAAATAACATCTGATGAAGTAATTAAACTTATAGTTCCAACAGTTAAAAAGGTAGCGGATGAGATAGCATCAAAAATAGTAGGTTTAAATGGTGACAAATCTCCGAATGCAGTATTTTTGGTTGGTGGAGGTGCACATACCCCTAAAATTAAGGAATTTTTATCTGAAAACCTGAATATACCAATTCAGAGAATAGCTATAAAGGGAAGAGATTCGGTAAAAGATTGTGTATGCATTGATAATTCTCTTGAAAGTACAGGGGTCACGGTGCTTGGCATTGCGTTGGTATCTATAAGAAGGCTTGGACATGATTTTATAGATATTATGTTGAATGGAACTGTAATAAGTCTTTTTAATTCACATAAGCATACTATTATGGATGTAATGATGCAGGCTGGTATAAATCCAAAAGTATTGATAGGTAAAAATGGCAAAAATATAAGGTTTACTTTGAATGGCATAAAACGAGTAGCGTTTGGGGCACTTGGTTCTAACGCCAAGATAACTGTAAATGGATTTGAAAAGAGTATTGATGAAGAAGTAAAAGAAGGAGACAATATAGAACTTAATTATTCTATAAACGGTAAAGATGCGGATCCTAAAATAGTAGATTACATTAATGAAGCCTATTCTATAAGTTTCTTTGTAAATGATGTAATAGATAATCTGGAACCAGTAGCATATGTAAATGATAAAAAAGTTAAACTGGATTATCTTATACATGAAAATGACGATGTCAAAATAATAATACCTAAAAATTTAGGTGATTATAAGAAACATCTTGCAGATTATGGTGATGAGGCAGTATATTATCTTAACGGTGAGAAATTAAAAGATGAATACGAGATTAAGGAAGGAGACAGATTATATAGAATATCTACAGAAGTAGCTTTTGACGAATTGGATAGAAAAAAAGAAAGTTCTTTGGAAGCAAAGCCTGCAGAAGATGTGGCAGTGAGTAAAATTACAGATGACAATAAAATTCTTAGGAATGAGTTTGCAAAACTTGAGAAAAATAAAAACGAGATTATGGTAGTTGCAAATGGAAAGTCCATAATTTTAAAAGGAAAGGAAAAATATATATTTGTAGATATATTTAATCATGTAGAGTTTGATTTATCACATCCAAAGGGTAAATTGTATCTCCATTTGAATGGCAAGGATGTAGGATATTATGATAAACTTTCTGAAGGTGACATAATAGAAATAGGGTGGGAAAAATAGAATAATAAGTATAATTTTGGAGGATAAATATGAAATTTGACTTTTTAAAAATGGCGCAGGACATGAAAAAGGAATTAATTGAAATTAGGAGAGATTTTCATATGCACCCCGAACTCGATTATGATGTTCACAGGACACAGGATAAAATAAAAGAATTTTTAGAAAAAGAAGGCATAGAATACAGAGTAGTAGCCGGTACAGGAGTATGCGGCATAATAAGAGGAAATGGGGATAATACAATTGGACTTAGGGCGGATATGGATGCACCTCCAATTCAGGATATGAAAAAATGCCAATATTCCTCTAAAATAAAAGGAAAAATGCATGCATGTGGGCATGATGCACATACTACCATACTTCTTGGAGCAGCCAGAATATTAAATAGTATAAAGGACGAATTAAATGGAAATATAAAATTGTTCTTTGAGCCTGCAGAAGAAACTACAGGTGGGGCGAAAGTAATGATAAAAGAAGGTATTCTTGAAAATCCACATGTGAACAGAGTTATAGGCTTGCATGTAGAAGAAGGTATAGAGGTCGGGAAAATAGGAGTTAGATATGGAGTTGTGAATGCTGCTTCCAATCCATTTACTATAAAGATAAATGGAATAGGTGCTCACGGCGCAAGACCGCATACAGGTATTGATCCTGTAGTTATAAGCAGTTATGTAGTCCTGGCACTTCAGGAAATAATAAGCAGGGAATTACCTCCAACAGATGGTGCACTGATTACAATAGGATCAATTCATGGTGGAACTGCCCAGAATATAATTCCGTCAGAGGTTACATTGTCTGGAATAATAAGGACTATGAAAACAGAGCACAGAGTATATGTAAAAAGAAGACTTCGTGAGGTGGTAGAAGGAATAATAAATTCCATGAGGGGAAGCTGCAAAATAGAAATAGAAGAAAGTTATCCTTGTCTTTATAATAATGATGCTGCCATCAAGGATGTAGTTTCTTCAGCTTCAGAAGTCATAGGAAGTCAAAATATAATAAATCTGGAAAGTCCTAGCATGGGAGTCGAAAGTTTTGCATATTTTTCAATGGAAAGGCCATCAGCTTTTTATTATCTTGGAAGTAGAAATGAGAGTAAGGGCATAGTTCATCCTGCACATGGAAATCTTTTTGATATAGATGAGGATTGTATTCCAATAGGAGTTGCAATTCAGTGCAGAGCGGTGTACAATTTCTTGAAGTAAGTCAATTATAGGATTGCTTGTATTTTTTATAGGAGTGAGCAAATGAGAGTAGAAATAGGAGTAAATGAATCAGGACAAAGGTTGGACAAATTCTTGAGAAAATGGCTCAAGGATGTACCATTAAGTGCTATATACAAGTCAATAAGAAAGGGAGATATAAAAGTAAACGGTAAAAAAAAGAAAGAGAAATATTTTTTGCAGCAGGGAGATATGGTAGATACAGAATATATCACGTCAAATATTAAAAAACGTAAATTCAATAATATAGATAATGGATTTCTGAAAACAATATATGAAGATGAAAATATTTTGATAGTTGAGAAATGGCCAGGAGTACTCGTACATACAGATAGTAAAAGCAATAATTGTACATTGACAGATTATGTATTGTCATATTTATATGACAAAGGAGAGTATGATCCTGATGGATCTATTACTTTTACCCCTTCGCCCTGCAATAGATTGGATAGAAATACTTCAGGAATGGTTATATATGGTAAAAATTATGAAGCCCTCAAAGTCCTAAATGAAATGATAAGGATAAGAAATATAGATAAATATTACAATGCCATAACAAAAGGGACCCTAAATGATGGAATATATACAGCGTATATATATAAGGATAAAGAAGAAAATATATCCAGCGTATACGATAAACCGGGGAAAAATACGAAGGAAATATCCATGGAGGTTAAAACTATAAAAAACTGTGGGCTATATTCTTTCCTGGAGTTAAAGTTACTTACAGGAAGAAGCCACCAGCTGAGAACTCACCTAGCTTATCTTGGAAATCCAATTATAGGAGATTCAAAATATGGAGACTCAAAACTCAACAGTTTTTTTTATAATAAGTATAATCTTAGCTATCAGTATCTATATGCATATAAATTATATTTTAGAAATTGTACTGGAAAACTTGATTATATGGAAGGCAGGACGATTACAGCAGCACTTCCACCTACCTTTAAAAAGATAAAAAATGATATATTTGAAAAATTTTAACCTTTGACAGGGAGTTTTAAAGATGAAAGAACAGTCAACGACCAGAGGATTTGCTGTATTGTCTGCAGCTGGAATGATTACAAAAGTTTTGTCGCTTCTATATATTCCATTTCTATTGAAAATAATTGGAGATGTTGGATATGGAATATATGGAGCATCTTATCAGATATATACCTTTATGTTTGTAATAACCAATTCAGGTATCCCCGTAGCCATATCAAAATTAATATCTGAATTGACTGCAGTAGGAAATTACAAGGATGCGGTACGGAGTTTTAAAATAGCTAGGCTTATGTTAATTGCAATAGGTTCATTAATGTGTATTTTGCTTATTATTTTTGCTATGCCACTGGCAAGTTTAACTAAATATAAGAGTGCATATTTATCACTTATTTCACTAGCCCCAGCTGTATTATTTACTTCTGTATCTTCTGCTTATAGAGGATATTTCCAGGGAAATGGGAATATGACGCCAACTGCAGTATCACAGGTTATAGAACAAGCTTTGAATATAGTATTTTCACTTGCTTTTGCGGCATATCTTATGAAATACGGAGTTGAGGCAGGATGTGCAGGAAGTACGATAGGTACATCTCTTGGAGCATTGGTATCAGCTTCATTTCTTATGTTCTGTTATAACAGGTATAATAGGTACGGAAAAAGACAGAATATTAGAGAAGAATTAAAAAGAATAAGTCAAAATCAAATTGTGAGAAAGATTATAAATTATGGAATTCCAATAACGATCTGTGTAGGTATGACATATGCAGGAAATATAGTGGATCTATACAATACAAAATCCAGGCTCATGTTTGGTGGCTTTACAGATGATAGTGCGACTATACTTTATGGCCTTTTAAATAAATACCAGCAGCTTTTAAATGTTCCGATTACCATTATTTCTTCTCTATCTGCAGCCATACTTCCAGCTATATCGGCAGCTGCAGTTGTAAGAGATGAAAATGGAGTTAGAAATCGTATAAATTATTCATTTAGACTGTGTTTTCTTATAGCAGTTCCATGTACTGTTGGTTTAGCTATTTTAAGTGAACCTATATTTTATCTTCTGAAATTTGGTATAGGTTCTTATATAATGGCATGTGGTTCCATAGTGCTTGTATTTATGGCCATTATGCAAATACAAACTACAATACTTCAGGGTATAGGGAGGCTCTATGCAGCTACTATTTATTCTGTAATAGGTATAGCTTGTAAAATAGTCGTTAATTACTATTTAATTGCAATTCCAGACATAAATATACTTGGAGCAATAGTTGGAACTGTAATAGGATATTTAATACCAATAGTTTTAAATCACAGAATGATCAAGAAATCCCTTGGTGTGAGTGTAAATATGGCTATACATGCTGTAAAACCTGTAATTTCGTCTGCTGTTATGGGATTACTTGTTTTTATAGTATATTATATATTGAACATAGTTACTGGATTTATAAGCATAGGATATATTTCCAATGCTATTTCCACGATTTTCTCAATTATTGTAGGTATATTGGCGTATATTTTTATAATGGCAGTTATAGGAGGAATAACAACTAGGGATATTGAAAGCATGCCTAAAAGTGTGCTAAAATTTATTCCTAAATTTATACTTAAAAGAATAAAGTAATTTTTAATACATAATAAAAATAACTTCTAAAATGGATTATAGAAGTTATTTTTTATTATTTCTCTCATGTTTAAGATCAAACTTGTAATAGAAGTTATTATGAGACTTATTCCACAACCATATATATTTATAGAAGGTATACCTGTTAGTATGTATATCAGAATTAATTCTTCTATGGATACTATCAGGGAATTTCTTAAGAGTATGTTTTGTTTGCCTATTCCATTTAAAATTCCAAAAGTGGCTGTGGAAATAAAGCTTGTAGGAGCGCATATTGAGACAAATTTTATATAATTTCCAAGATCATTTCTTTTGTAAAATACTTCACCGAGATAATCGGGAATACATAGACACAGTATCATTGTAAGTATACCCAATATTGCAGATACTTTTAAAACCTGTGATATTCTTTTTTCCACCGAAAAATAATCTTTGCAGCTTAGCTTTTCTGAAAGATCCGGAATTAGAACTATAGATATGGAATTTAGTATATTAGTTGAAAAAAATACAATATTGAAGGCCATAGCTCTAAATTTACCTATCATTGCAAGAGCAAGATTATAATCTATACCTGCGGCAACTAACCTCCTTGGTATTATAAGTGCAGATAACGCTGACAGTGCAGTAGATAAAAATCCATTTAGGCACAATGGAAATGATACAATTAGTATATCAAATAGAAGTTGAAATTTATCTGGTTTGTAGTTTGATGGAACAACATATTTACTTTTCTTTATTCTGTATATACAGTAAAGACAGATTAAGCTTATTAACTCTCCAAAGGCAAGAGTTAAATATGCAGCAGTTACTGTGTTTTTTACTCCTCTTAATGAAAAGGATAGAATTATGCTTGTTATTATAACTATTCTCAAAAATTTTTCAAACACATCTACAAGTGCGGGGATTTTTACATCAGAGGTACCGTAGAAATATCCCTTGAATATACAAGATAATGCTATGAAGAACATTGCTGGACATATGACTTGAATAGCATGAACTGATCTTACATCGTCTATAATGTTTATTCCTATGTATTTCGCATTTACAAATACGAAGCATATTACTATGAGAGACCATATTGAATCAAATAGAAGGGATACAGATATTGAGCTTTCTAAATTTGGAAAATCATCTTTCCCAAAATATATGGCAGCCGTTTTTGATATAGCAGTTACCATACCTCCGCATATAAGACAGATAAAGAGATCATATACTGGCATTATAAGGTCATATAGTCCCATACCTTCTGCACCTAAGTACTTTGAAAGTATTATTGAGAATATAAATGCAAATATACTTGTAATCAAGTTTGAACATATCAGAATAAGTGAACTCTTTAAAAATCTATCTCTTTTCATAAAAAACTCCCGAATTTAAAATTGTAGTTAATACAGACTCATTAAATAATTATGATAATGAAAATAAATATATTCTTAAATTTACCTTTGTAAATTTTACTGAATGAATTATAATATATTACAAATAATCATTCATATATGTACAACTTTGTAAATATATATATCCTAAGAATTATAATTTAGGAGATTATATATATGAAAAGATTTATTGGAGCTATAATTTTAGTATTTGTTATATGTGCATTTGCATATACCGCTAAATTTTATTATTATAAAAATCATGTTAAAATTAATGTGAAACTAAAGGATAGTTATTTAAGCTGTAATTTGAAATATAAAGATTTGAAAGGTGCAGTGGATTTTACATTAGATGAAAAGGGAAATTGTTACATAGCATATAAATTTAAAATTCAATTTATAAAGAACAGTGGAAAGAGCTATAATATAATAGAAAATAAAAATTTTGATATAAGCAGCATAGATTATAAAAATGGAAAATTATATTATGCTTCTAAAGATAAGATATATTGTTATAATATACAGGACAATAAAAATATAGTATTTGCTTCCAAAATTCCGAACTATGGAGATTACAACAGGAGTATAGTAAGAGTAAATGGGAATTATTTGTATGTTTCAGTGGGAGCAGCTACTAATTCAGGTGTAGTAGGAGAAGATAACACGTGGAAAAATGAAGAACCATATATGCATGATGTTACTCCGAAGGATATAACTTTGAAGGGAATAAACTTTGATGGAGGAAATACTGGGGCATTTCAGAGCGCTGGAACTAAGAGCATTAAGGGGCAGGTAATACCTGAACATTTTCCTGGCAATGCTTCAATTGTAGCATATAATATAAGTAATGGACATGGAATTACTTTTGCATGGGGAATTAGAAATGTTACGGGAATGGATTTTAGTAATGGCAACAAGCTTTTTTGTTCTGTAGGAGGAATGGAAAATAGGGGGGAACGTCCTGTTTTAGGAGATAATGATTATATATACGAAATAAAAAAAGGATATTGGTATGGATGGCCGGATTACAGTGGAGGAGATCCTGTTATATCACCTAAGTTCAAAGGAAAGGGTAATCTTGGATTTTTATTAGAAAATCATCCGAGCATGAACCCGCCTTCCCCGATTTATCAAAATGATAAGGTATCAAGTTTAGGAGCTCTTGCTGTAGACACTTCAGGGAATATAGGTGAAAAAAATTGTATATTTTTTTATGATAGAACAGATAATTTACTATACAGTTTCAAATCTCCTAAGGTGGAAAACAGTGAAATTGAGTTTGATAAAAATTCTTCAATTGAAAGCATAAGGATATACGACAAAAATCTTATGATACTGGATGGTCAAAGAGGATATCTGTATAGTGTAGATAAACGCAAATTTAAACCAATTAAAAATTTTAATCAGTATAATAATATTTATATATATCTTATTTTTGTGACCGTATTTGTGATAATTTTAGTTTTGAGGATAAAAAGAGATTAAAATAAATTATGAAAGAAAGGAATTATTCTTAAGATGAAGGGAAGATTTGAAAGAACTTATGGTGGAGCAGTTAAAAAGTTATTTTTTGCTGTAAACCCTTTAAAGAAAAAGATAATGAAGACCAATTGTACTGTTCATAAATTTATAATGATCAGGTCTATTGAAATATTGAAAAATGACGGGTATGAGGAAGAGGCTAATTATTTTAAAAATAATATAGTAAATTTGAATTTAGGAGTTAGTTGGGCAGATCAGGATTTTAAAAGTTCAAATCACTTTTATCATGTAAGTAAGGGAAAGGGACTTTATGGGTTTTCGGATGCTCTTACAGAGTGTAAAAAATATTATTCTAAATCCATGTTTTTAGCAAAAAGTGGAGATGAAAATAAATCAATTTTTTATTTTGGAGCGGCATGTCATCTAGTTCAAGATGTAACGGTTCCACAGCATGTAAATAACAAACTTTTGAAAAGCCATAGAAAATTTGAGATGTGGATTATAAGCAAATTAATGTCAGATTATTCATTTATTGCAACTGATCAAGTAGTTAGATATGAAAATTTGGATGAATATATAAAAAATAATGCTATAATGGCAAACAGCACCTATATAAAAAATCTTGATATAAGATCTAGAGATGAAAGATATTGGAAAGTAGCATCTACCATATTGAAAGAAGCACAGAGAACTACTTCTGGATTTATGCTGGATTATTATTCTGATATGAAATCTTTAAAAATTCTTCATTAATTTTGAAGGATTTTTTTTTATTTTAGAGAACATAACATATAGGACGTATTTTACTTATTATGTATTTTAATATTATATATGGATTTGGAGGTATTTTATGATTAAAAAGGAATTTTTTATAAATATGGAGAACGAAATTTTTAGAGGGAATTTACTTGATATTGGTCTGGATAATAATGGAATAGTATATAATATATACAAGGAATTTAATCATAACATAAATTTGGAATATATAATTGGGGAAGATCAGGAAAAAAATATTTTAGAAGGGTATTATGATTTATGTATATTGTTATTTTCATTTAGTACTATATGCTCCAAGATGAAAAAAAGAGCTGTTATAGATCATATACACAAATATTTAAACAGTGATGGAATGTTGTATATATGGGATATAGATAAAAAGATAGGCAGAATTTTTAGCGGTGATATAAAGATACTTGTTCCTGGGAAAAAATTAAAAAAGATAAGGGTAAGAAATTTCAACCTAATTGAAGATAATTCAAAAGAAAGTACGCTTGATATTATAAATGAACACTTTGAATTAAAAGAGTACACTTTTAATGGGGACATATATCATATAAAAGCAAAAAATAAATGTGAAGGCGAAGAAGAAAAGTTGAAGGAGGTTTCAATTAGCAGGGATACGTGAATTTTAGCATCAAAAATATTAATGTAGTCTTGACTCGAGCCTGATTAAAAAATATAATTAACTATAATTGAGAAAATGCAGTATGGTTGATTTTAATTAGGGAGGTAAATCATGATTAACTTACATAGTGAAGGCGCATATTTATTGAATGGAAATGAAGTGTATTTTGACAATAAAGAATCCAACAGTCAAATTGAAGCTAAATTAGGTAAAAAAATTAATAGAGAAGAAGCTAAGAAGAATACAATAACATATTCGATTTTAAAATCACATAATAAATCAGAAGACATTAAAAATCTTAATATTAAATTTGATGCACTTGCATCACATGACATTACTTTTGTAGGTATTATACAGACAGCTCGTGCCAGTGGGATTAAAGAATTTCCAATACCGTATATTCTTACCAACTGTCATAATAGTCTCTGTGCTGTTGGTGGTACAATAAATGAGGATGACCACTTATTTGGTCTATCTGCTGCAAAGAAATATGGAGGAATATATGTACCTCCACATTTAGCAGTTATTCATCAGTACATGCGTGAGATGATGGCAGGATGTGGAAAAATGATTTTGGGATCAGACAGCCACACACGCTATGGTGCTTTGGGTACTATGGCAGTAGGAGAAGGTGGAGGGGAATTGGTTAAGCAGTTATTGTCCAAGACATACGATATAGCTTATCCAGATGTTATAGGAGTCTATCTTACAGGGACTCCTCAAAAAGGTGTCGGACCACAGGATGTTGCCCTTTCAATAATTGGTAAAGTATTTAAAAATGGTTTTGTCAAAAATAAGATAATGGAATTTGTGGGACCTGGAATAGGAAACTTATCCGTAGAGTATAGAAATGGGATTGATGTGATGACTACGGAAACTGCATGTCTGAGTTCCATATGGAAAACTGATGTTAAAGTTGAAGATTACCTTGAGCTGCATGGAAGAAGAGATGACTATAAAGAATTGAATCCAGGTGATGTTGCATATTACGATGGTATTATATGTGTAGATATGTCAGAAATAAAACCTATGATTGCAATGCCGTTTCATCCAAGTAATATATATACTATTGAAGAATTTAATGAAAATCTCTATGATATATTGAGCAAAGTGGAAAAAGATGCGGAAGAGAGAATATCAAATAAGAATATAAAATTTTCTTTAAAGGATAAGATAAAAGAAAATAGATTATATGTTGAACAGGGATGTATAGCTGGATGTGCCGGAGGAAATTATGAAAATATTTGTGAAGCATCCAGCATATTAAAGGAAAATTCGATAGGAAATGATGAATTTACTTTAAATGTCTATCCATCAAGTCAGCCGGTTTATTACAGTCTTGTTAAAAATGGAATTGCAGCAGATCTGATGCAGACAGGAACTATACTCAAGACAGCTTTTTGCGGCCCATGTTTTGGAGGAGGGGATACGCCTGCAAATAATTCACTAAGCATAAGACATACAACTAGAAATTTCCCAAATCGTGAAGGATCAAAACCAAATGACGACCAGCTTTCCTATGTGGCTTTGATGGATGCGCGCTCAATAGCAGCTACAGCTGTGAACAAAGGATTTATAACAGCAGCAACAGAAATAGATGCAAATTATAATATACCTAAATATTATTTTAATAGAAAGATTTATGACAATCGTGTTTATAATGGCTTTGGAAAACCTGATAGCAGTAGAAATCTAAGATTTGGACCTAATATAAAGGATTGGCCAACAATGCCAGAGCTTTCGGATAATCTGGTTTTGAAAATATGCGCTTTCATTCAAGATCCTGTAACAACAACAGATGAATTGATACCATCAGGTGATGCATCTTCCTACAGATCTAATCCACTGAAACTTTCCGAATTTACATTATCACGTAAAGACCCGAAATATGTGTCCAGAGCGAAGCAAATTCAAAAATCAGAAACAGCTAGGATTGCGGGAAAATCTCCTTTTAATGAAAATGAAGAATTAGAAGATATTTTTGATTCGATTGAAAAAGAATTTGATAGTATAACTATTAAAAATACATGCATAGGAAGTTTAATATACGCAATAAAGCCAGGAGATGGTTCGGCTAGGGAACAGGCTGCCAGCTGTCAGAAGATTCTTGGTGGCTATGCAAATATTGCAAGGGAGTATGCGACTAAGAGATATAGATCAAATTTAATTAATTGGGGAATAATACCATTTACCATGGAGGATGAGCCAGAGTTTAAGTGTGGTGACTATATATTTATTCCTGATATAAGATCATCTATCGAAAAAAATATATCTGAAATATCCGCTTATATAGTAAAAGACAAGCTTGAAAGATTTACTTTGAAAATTGACAGATTGACAGAAAATGAATTAAATATATTATTATCAGGATGTTTGATAAATTTCAATAAAAAGAATGCATGATCATCAGACAAAGAGGAGGATTGTTCCTCCTTTTTTTTTCGTCATAGAATTTGATAATCTTAAAAAATAAGTTGAAATATATTTTAAAGCATTATATGATGAATTCAGGCATCACGGTTCAGAGAATGTACAAATAATGGAACAATTGATGAGGCTTATGGTGTTTGTGAAGAAATACTATTAAATATTGCTTCACAAGCATTGGGGAGTTTGTCTTTAATAATAAGTCTGTTGTTAAAAGAAAATAAATTTACTTAAGCAGAAGAATATACAGATATGGTAAATGAAGCAGACAGTATGAATAATTTTATGAAGTCAAAACTATAAAAGATAAAACCCTTGATAATGTATATAAATATTTATGAAATAAGGGGGGATAATGTTGAAAATTAAAATGCTTTTAGCATTTGATGAAAGGAAGCTTGAAGAGAAGGTAAATAACTTCTTGACAGAAAATAAGGATAAAATCGAAATTGTAGAGATTCAATGGAAATTGTTTTTTTATCATTATGTTATGGTAATATATAAAGAAATATAGTACACATTCTTCTTAAAATGCGAAACAAAGATTATTTAAAAGTAATATACAAGACAAATATAAATCTAGGGTCTAGTATTATAAATAGTAATTTGTAGAGAAGGTGAAGTTATGAAGATATTTTTACGTATGCATCCAAGAAATCGCTTATCCTCTGTACAACTATAAAATTATTACTGTACAGAGGAGTGTATATTAAATGAATAGATTAAATAAACCAGTTTTTACAAAAGAAACAATCAGAGAAATGGAAGATATGTCATTTTTCATATATACCAGGATTTTTGATGATTTGCTAATTGTTGCGCAAAAGCAAACAAACTGTTTTGTATTGAAAACAAGTGATGGGCTGATAGTAATAGATGCTATTTGGCCGGCAAAAGAAGCTTTTGAGGCAATAATAGATTCCATTGTAGATGTTGGCTGGAATCCTGCTACAATAAAAAAATTGGTCTTGACGCATGGACATGTTGATCATACTGGATGTGGAAAATGGTTTGTTGAAAAATATCATGTTGATACGTATCTTTCTAAAGTGGATGATATTTTTTGGAGAGATCATCCAACAAAACCTGATAGACCGGAAACGTGGAAAGATTACAAAATTAATGTTTATATTCAGGATGGCGATACTATAACATTAGGTGATAAGACGATATATGTTTATGGTACTCCTGGTCATACTCCGGGAGGATTAAGCTACATGTTCCCTGTAAAAGAAAAGGGAAAAATACATATGGCAGCATTATGGGGAGGTACGACACCACCATGGACAAAGAACGAAGTGAAACAATATCTCAAGTCATTGGATTACTTTATAAGTGAAGCAATTTGTAGAAAAGTAGATGTGGCTTTAAGTAATCATACAGCTATAGATAATGGCTTGGAACGTATTATGTATTCAAAAAAGAGATTGGACTATATGCCTAATATTTATATTATCGGTCAGGATGGATTTCAAAATTATTGTCAGGTATTTCGTACATTGAGTTATGAGATGCTGCAAAAATTATAAATATAGAATAAAGCCGATAAATTTATATTTTTGTATAAATTATAATATAAAAATTTGTGTTAAAAATCAAACATAGATTTATTTAAATACTAAGAAAATAAGCACGATTGTCGCTGTAAAAAATAGAATATGGTGATGATAGTGCTTTTTCAAGTCTAAATTGAAGAGATTAGTTGTAATAGATATGGGGCAGGGACTCATAAAATTAATTAATCCGGATATAATCATGCAGGAAGGAGAACAAGAAGTTATAGAGATGTTTAAGTATTACTAATGTAGTAGGAAAATTAAATAGACCTGCGAAAGTAACAGTACAAGCATTAAACGAAAATGATGATTTCATTTATACAGACAAATATAAATCTAAGGTCTAGTATTATAAATAGTAATTTGCAATTAACATACTTTATATAGAATTAATCAAGAAAGGGGGATTTACTACGATAAATAAGAAAAATAAAGAGCTTTTATGGAGGAAATATGTTTAAAGCTAAATTTAATGTTAGTAATATTCCTGCAGTTTTGTGGGGAGAAAAGAGTGAAAAACTTTTTATTGCAGCACATGGAAATATGTCAAACAAAGAAGATGCTGTGATTAAAATTTTAGCTGAAGAAGCACTCACAAAGGGTTATCAAGTATTAAGCTTTGATTTACCAGAGCATGGTGAAAGAAAAAGTGATAGTACTCCTTGTAAAGTGCAGTTTTGCGTTGGTGACTTATCTATAATTATGAATTATGCAGAAGAGCATTGGAAAGAATTATCGAAAATATGATGATATGGTTTAATATAACACCAGAGCGGTTACAAAAAGAAATGATTATAGAAACACCTATTGGCCAAAAGCTGTATTGGGATTATTTCTGTTATGTGAAACAGCATCCTATTGATATATGGAATACAGATACAGATAATTATTTTGTTAAAAAATATTGTTGTGGATTAGAAGTTATGGACTCGGGAGAACATTACTTTCATACAAAAGAACAGTTGAATGTATTCAAACATTGGGTACGAAAGCATATTGAGTAACAAATTCCAATTTGAGTTTGAGTAACATAAAATAGTAAATAGGAGAGGAAGTTTTATTATGGGAGAATTATCAAAACTGCCTAATATCGGAAAAGAAGTTGAAAGGCAGTTGAATGAAGTAGGCATATTTACTTATAATGAATTAAAAGATATTGGTGCAGAACAGGCGTGGCTGAAAATACAAGAAATTGATATTTCTGCATGTATTCATAGATTGCTGGCATTAGAAGGTGCAATTCACGGTATTAAGAAAACAGCTTTACCACAGGAACGTAAAGCAAAACTAAAGGATTTTTATAATTGGCATAAACATCAATAGTAAAATAGAAAATGATGAGAAAATACATTTTACATTTTCAAGGAAAAGCTTTTAGTTAAGGAGCTTGATAATAAAGAGTTTCTATATCAACTGATTATGGAGATGTATGAAGAACTTCCTACTCTAAAATAAAAAAATAAAAAGTAATTTGAAGGGAAGATTAAAATGAAATTAGATGGCATTGGAATATTTGTTAGTGATATGAGAACTATGGTTGATTTTTATAAAAATATCCTTGGATTTGAAATTCATTGGGATGGAAAAGAACCAAATGTAATGTTAAAAAAAGATGGAGTATTGTTTATGTTTTACGGAAGAAATGATTTTCAAAAAATGACAAATAAACGATTCAATTATGTTAACGGTATAAATGGTCATTATGAGATTGCTTTAAGTGTTTCCAAACATGAAGATGTGGATTTAGCATATAAAAATATCATTTCTAAAGGAGTAGATTCCGTGATGAAACCAACAACAGAACCTTGGGGTCAAAGGACATGTTATATTGCAGACCCTGAGGGTAATCTTATTGAGATTGGTTCATTTAATAAATAAGTTCTAAATTTATGCTGCAGTTTGGAACTTATGATTATTTGTAAAATGTGATAATTATTTTTTATAAAAAGCAAGGGAGAATTTCAAAAAGGTAAAGCAATGCAGAAAATATTGAGAAAATAAATGCTGTTTAATCTTTTGGACATGACAAAATATAACACAAAAAGTCGGGGATAACTGCTTGAAAAGAGATAAGATATATTTACAGACAGGGGGATGATGATTATGGGATGGATTGAAGGGATTGGTGAAGCTATTAACTATATTGAGGAGAATATCACTGAAGAAATCACAATAAAAAATATTGCAAAAAGAGCAGTTATGTCTCCATTCTATTTCCAAAAAGGCTTTGCAATGCTTTGTGGTTTTACGGTGGGAGAGTATATCAGACAACGCAGGCTTACCATTGCCGGTAGTGAGCTTGTTTCTACTGATGAAAAAATAATTGATATTGCACTGAAATATGGCTATGCCTCACCGGATAGTTTCACAAGAGCTTTTACTCGATTTCATGGTGTCACACCTACTGCTGTTCGAAAAGATGGAGCAATGATTAAATCGTTTGCTCCTCTGAAGATCAAATTTTCATTGGAAGGCGGTTATATTATGGATTACAAAATTGTTGAAAAAGATTCGTTTACTGTCATGGGCATATCAAAGGTGTTTAAATATGATAGTGCAACTACAGAAATTCCACAGTTTTGGACAGAGCATTATCAGACAGGAAAGGAGAAATTTGTATGCGGAATGTACGGAGTATGCATAGATGAGAGCATGGGTTCAGATGAGTTTGAATATTTGATTGCAGACAATTATAATCCGTCTATAGAAATACCTAATGGTTTTGTTACAAAGATTATTCCTAAACACACGTGGGCTGTTTTTGTTTGCAAGGGTGCAATGCCGAAATCTCTGCAAGATGTGAACAGAAAAATCTTCTCAGAGTGGCTGCCTAATTGCAAGGATTATGAAATTGCAGCAGGTTATAATATTGAAATGTACACCAATATAGATGATTACCCACAAGGTAATCAAGATGAAAACTACTACAGCGAAATTTGGATTCCTGTTAAGAAAAAATAACTACGTATTATATAGTTACGGAGAACCTTACCACAAATGATGGAGGATTTTTGTGTAATGAATTGATATGAGTGGGATTAAGAAATTATACTAAAGATAATGTTTACTAAAATTTTACGAAAATATGATTTTAAATTATAAAATGTGTTATAATATAAATATAAAGACGAAAAATAAAAACAGGATGTTCTCAGCATCCTGTAGTATACAATCTGGTTGCCTAGGCAACTGATATCACTATTTAATGTTTAATTAGAAAATAGTAGCTACCGTTTGCAGAAGGGCTACTATTTTTTTATTTCTTTAATAAGTAAAACTATAAATGTTAACAATGAAATGAGGAATAATCCTGCTTCAAAAAGTAACATTAAGATGTTATTACTCATTGTATCACCTCCCTCTATAAGGGATGAGTGATACCAGTAGCCCACACGCAACATATTCAATTGTACTAATAAATTATAGCATGTCTTTTAATTTAATTCTATATGATTTGCGATTAAGGTATTAGTTTAGCAAAAACATAAATTTTTGAGCTCTTCGGGAGTGTAAATGAATTTAAAAAAGTTTCTGCTGTGGCAAGAAATGTATATGGAGCCCTCCCGGGTATGTGAAAGCAGTTTATCCTGAAAGTTAGGTAATGAGGATAAAACTGACAGATAAAATTGTGATATATTATGGTATAATTTATGAAACAAATTTGAAAACAGGAATTTTATACTTGTTTTTAACATTCAGAAAAAAATAGTAACTTATGGAGGGGAAAATATGAGTATAGAATTTGTTTATGATATGCCTGCACCCAAAGATTACGTGAGCCTTCGATTACGTTCAGGGATGGGGGACAAAGATTTGAAGAGAAGCCAGATTGCCTTGAAAAACTCGCTGTTTACAGTGTCTATATATAATAGTGAAAAGCTGATTGGATTTGGCAGAGCAAATTATGAAAGTAATTGACAATTATCTTGAAAAAAATGCAGATGAAGATAGCTATATTTGTCTAATAGCGAATCGTCCAGCTGATGTGCTATACTGCAAACACCGGTTTGAGTACTTACCAAGTAACAAATGTGGAATGTTGCGAAATCAAAGCAATAAATGAAGCTTGTTAAATTATTATCTGCTTTGAAATATAGGAAAAACTAAAAACAGAGAGAAATTCATAATTTAGTATTGTCAAATCTTATAAACAGCAATGGTTTTAATAATTTATTGACTACAGCGAGTACTCCTGCTGCTAAGCAGTCTTTAGAAGCAGTTAGAAGTTCACTTATAAACACTTCACTAAGTTTATTTGCCCGTTGGAGGTATAAAAAGAATTTTTGCAATTATAATCCACTTGGCAGGTAGTATTTTAGTACTTTATGCAGTTAAAAACAAAAAAATTCTTTATCTATTTATTGCAATATTGGGTCATGCTTTAATAGATTTCTTTCCTGCTTTATACCTATACCAGATTGGGAAATTCAGCATAGCAGGAACAGAGATTATTGTTGCCCTGTCAGCTATAGCATTATTGCTCTTTGTCATTAAATCCAGGAGAATATTTGAGCCGCAATCTTCTTATTAGGTGGACTAATTTAAAAGAAAAACGAAAAAATATTGGAAAGTACTGGAATGCAGATATTCTATTGAAAGGGGTGTATTTATGACCAATTATTTTGATTTGATTGAACAGCGTGAGAGCTGCAGAAATTATCTGGATAAACAGGTGGAAAAGGAGAAATTGATTTCCTGCATAGAGGCATGTCGAATTGCCCCTTCAGCTTGTAACGGGCAGCCCTGGAAATTCATAGTTGTAAATAACAGGGAACTATCCTTTAAAGTGGCAAAGTGCCTTCAGGATATTGGCATGAATAAATTTACGGATAAATGTCCTTCCTTTGTCATTGTACTGGAAGAAAAAGGAGATATTAAGGCTCGAATCGGAGGAACAATCAAAGATCAGGATTATTCTTCCATTGATATTGGCATTGCATCGGCTTATCTATGTCTTGCGGCCATTGAACAGGGATTGTCAACCTGTATTATGGGTTGGTTTAATGAGAAAAAACTCAAGAAACTGCTGGACATACCAAGCTCTAAAAGAGTAAGGCTGGTAATAAGTGTTGGATACTCTGCAGATACGAAACTCCGCAGCAAAATTCGCAAGAACTTAGATGAGATTTTGCAGTTTATAGACTGAATACTTTATTTTCATTGTTAGAAAAATACTCAAGGTACTTAAAATGGGCCGATGTGTGCAAGAAATGGAATGATTAATTTAAAAATCAGAAATATAATGGAGGGAAATATGAAGTGGAATTCAAAATTATATGATAGTAAGCATGACTTTGTGGCTGAATATGGCAAGGACCTTTTGGAGTTTATTCAAGATGATAGGACGCAAAAGATTCTTGATTTAGGGTGTGGAACCGGTGTATTGACTGCTGAAATTGCAAAGCTGTGTGATTATGTTTTGGGGATAGACAGTTTTTCAGAAATGATTAAGAAAGCAAGGCAGGCTTATCCCAATCTTGATTTTCAGGTTATGGATGCACTGGAGATACCTTGTGAACAGAAATGGGATGTTGTTTTTTCAAATGCCGTATTTCACTGGATTTCAAATCATGACCTATTGCTTCGGAAAATTAAAGATTCATTAAAGTCCCCCGGAAAACTCATTTGTGAGTTTGGAGCATATGGAAATATCAAAATCATAGAACAGGGGTTTAGCGCTGCATTACAGGACATGGGCATAACCTACAACTCGAGATTTACTTTTCCAACAGTTGATACCTTTAGCCAGCTGCTGATAAAAAACGGATTTTCTATTAAAAAGATTTATGATTTTGACCGTCCAACACCTTTAAAAAATGGAAACAGGGGATTATATAATTGGGCCATGCAATTTTTTGAAGCAGATTTGGAGAGACTCTCAGCCAGTGAACAGAATTTAATGTTAAAAAATTTAATGGCGAAGGTATGTGATGAACTATGGAATGGAACATGTTGGATTGCTGATTATAGGAGGTTAAGAGTTATTGCAGAAGTCTAACATAATATATCGGATTTATGATATTATATTCTATAGTGCAAACAGGTACTTGAAAGGAGAATATACTTATAATGAAAGTGGTGCTTGTAGCTATAAACGCAAAATTTATTCACAGTAATCTGGCAGTCAGATATTTAAAGGCTTTTACAAAAGGACTTGATTATAAGTGTGTAATAAAAGAATTTTCAATAAATGACAGAAGAGAAAAGATATTAGAAGAGGTAATAAAGCAAAAACCAGATATGATCGGGTTTTCATGTTATATATGGAATATAGATTTTTGTACATCTTTATCAAAGCTCATAAAACTTATAAATTCAAGTATAAAAATATGTTATGGAGGACCTGAAGTTTCTTATAACTGTAAAGAATTTTTGAATTCAAATTCAGGAGATTATGTGATATCTGGAGAGGGAGAAGAAACTTATTATGATCTGGTTGATTTTGAGCTGAGAAGATTCGTAAAGCCAGATGTTGATGAACAGGATATTATAAATTTAAAAAATATAAAAGGCCTATGCTTCAGGGAAGATGATAAAGTTATATTTAATGGAAATAGAGATGCTATGGACATGGATGATATTGTTTTTCCCTATGATGAAAATGATAATTTAGACAATAAAATAGTATATTATGAAGCTTCTCGGGGATGTCCTTTTAATTGCAGCTATTGTCTGTCTTCAACTACAAGTGGAGTTAGATTTTTAAGTAGAGAGAGAGTAAAGAAAGAACTTAGTTTTTTAATAGTAAAAGGTATAAAACTGATAAAGTTTGTAGACAGAACTTTTAATTGTAATCCTTCGTTTGCAATAGATATATGGAAATTTTTAATAAAAAAGAATGTTGATATTACCTTTCATTTTGAAATTTCAGCTGATATATTGACAGATGAAGAAATAGAACTTTTGAATACAGCACCAAAGGGAAGAATACAATTGGAGGTAGGGGTTCAGACCACTAATTGGGAAGTACTGAAGAACATAAATAGAAAAGTCAAATTCTGTGATATAAAAGATAAAGTTAAAAAAATACAGAAGTTTCATAATATAAATCAGCACCTTGATTTAATAGCAGGTCTTCCAGGAGAGGACTTTGAATCATTTAAAAAATCCTTTAATGAGGTGTACTCAATTAATCCAGAAAAGCTTCAGCTTGGATTTTTAAAACTTTTAAAGGGATCTTCAATGAGAGATGAATGCAAAAAATGGGGTATGGTCTATTCACCTTATCCTCCCTATGAGATATTGAAAACAGGAGCTATAACTTATGAGGAAATTTTAATATTGAAGAAAGTTGATACAGTAGTCGATAAATATTATAATTCAAGAAAATTCAGCAATATATTAAAATATTTTTTTAATGAATTTGATAACCCTTTTGATTTTTACTGTGAACTGGGAATGTTTATTTATAAAAAAGGATATTTAAACAGGAATATATCTGGAGTACAGTATTATAAGGTATTTCTGGAATTTAATGAAGAACATTTGAAAAAAGATAGCTTTGGCCTGAGAGAAATAATAAAATATGATTATCTTAGATTTAATAAGAAGAGATGGCTTCCAGATTTTCTAGCAAGAGACAGATCGAAGGAGGAAGAGAAAATTATAAAGGATAAGATTGAAAATTCCGGGATGCATATCTATGGAAATTATCATTTAGAAAAATTTTTTATAGATATAGATAAATTTATAAAAGAAGGAACTATAATTAAGCGAGAAGAGTATATATTGTTTATGGAACATGAAGATAATGAAAGGAAAATAATATTAAAGGAGAGATAAAGTGGTTTATATTAATGATAGAGCATTGAATTATGCGAAAAAAAATGGCGGTGGATTTTTAGTAAGGACAATTTCAGCGTCAAGTGGATGCTGTTCTATGGATGTAAAAGAAGTATCTGTTGAATTTATAAAAAAATTTCCTGAAATATATACAGGATATAGGTTAGAGAAATATGAAGGAATAAATGTGTTTATAGAAAATGGATTGGAAATTGAAGACAAAATAACAATATATGAAAAGATAAAACTTCCCTTGCTAGGTACGATATTTGGAGCAAAGGGAGTTTCTGTAAAGTATTTATAATCTTTATTTTTTATCTAATTTATATATTTTTTTAGATTTTTCCATATATAGTATTCCGTCCAAGTGATCTATTTCGTGGCAGAATGCCTTTGCGAGAAGACCATTTGCAGTATAGGTTACTTCTTTGCCATTTAAACTTAATCCTGTTACAATTACTCTTTTGGGACGTATTACAATTCCTTCATAACCTGGATAGCTTAGGCATCCCTCAACACTTTCCTCATGACCCATCTTTTTTACTATTTTAGGATTTACTAATATAATGGAAGTAAAATTTTCTTCTTTTAAATCTATAAGTATAACTCTCTTCAGTATTCCTATTTGAGGAGCTGAAAGACCTATACCCCCATCATCGGTATTTAAAGTATCCCTGAGATCTTCCGCTATGTCAAATATGGTATTGTCTATTTTTTCAACTCGTCTGCTTACTCTTTTTAAAATTTTGTTTCCATATTTTAATACTTCTTTTACTGCCAAGTTGTATACCTCCTGAATGAATATTATAAATAAATTATACATTTATTTATGTCAACAATCAAACTACATATTATTTCATATTTGTGAACATATTTCTTTGAAGCTCTCCAATAAATATGTTTACAATAAAATTAAAATAGTATATACTCATGTATATACATTGAAATACACAGGAGGAATAATAAATGAATAATATAAGAAAGCTGACTTATGCAGGACTTTTAACAGCTCTTGCAATTATAATACCAACAGTCTTTGGATTTTTAAAAATTCAGTTAGGACCATTTAGTGCTACACTTGCATCACATGTTCCCATGTTTTTATCTATGTTCTTAGGTCCGGTACCAGCTATAATGGTTGGAATAGGATCTGCACTTGGATTTTTAATAACAAGTCCTGCCGTAATTGCAGCGAGAGCATCAAGTCATATATTTGTTGGATTTCTAGGAGCTATTTTATTGAAAAAAGGTGTGTCATTTAAAAAAGTAATTGCTTTAACTGCACCGGTACATGCTGTTTTAGAGGCGATATTTGTGATACCATTTGGATTTACTATGTTCAAAGTGCTTGTAGTAGTAGGAGCGGGTACTTTTGCTCATCATATAGTTGATGGAGTTATTGCATTTACACTTGTGACTGTTCTCTTTGGAACTTTAAAAGTTAATCTGAGAAAAGCTTAAACGATATACATGAAAATTTGATTGAGCAGTGCAGAATTTGCACTGCTCAATTTTTATATACTTGACATATATAGAATGTAAATATAAAATTGAAATTTGTATAAATAATATTATAATTAATTTTGATTTTGCTATTAGATGAGGGGGGATATAATCGTGACCATAAAAGATGAGGATATTAAAAATGAAAAGGAGCATCTTAAATATACTGAAAAATGGATACATAGACAGATTGAAAATATAACTGAAGATGATAGAAAACTTAGAGTAGATATAGAAAGCTTGAGGAAACGATCAAAGGGTAAATATAATCAAGAACTTGAAACTAAAGAAAAATTATATAAGATGACTCATCAGCATCTGGAAAAGTATATAGAAAGTCAGGAACAACCCTACTTTGGACGTATAGATTTTAAAGAATACAAAAAGGATGAAGAGACATTCTATATTGGAAAATTTGGACTTGGAGATGTGAAAGATGGTGATGAAAAGGTAATTGATTGGAGATCACCGCTTGCAGATTTATACTACAGTGGAACTTCTGGAGATGCATTTTATAGGTCTCCTTCTGGAATAATAAGTGGCAAATTAAATTTAAAGAGAAAATTTTTAATAAGATGTGGTAAACTTGAGGATGCATTTGATGATGGAATAAATGATATTATACTTCGTTCCTCTAATGAAGAGGAAAATGCACTGGTTGATGAATTCTTGAGGATAAATCTAGAGGGAAGTGTAAGTAGCAGGCTGAAAGATGTAGTTGCTACCATACAAAGAGAGCAAAACAATATAATAAGGGCAGAAAAAAACACAGTACTTATAGTTCAAGGTTCTGCAGGATCTGGAAAGACCACAGTAGCACTTCATAGATTAGCATATCTTTTGTATAAATATAATAAAAAATTAAGTGGAAAGGATATTATGGTAATAGCACCTAATAGACTGTTTCTTGATTATATATCAGAAGTTCTTCCAGATCTTGGAGTAAATGATGTAAAACAGGATACCTTTGAAGATATATGCAAGGATATATTAAATATAAAGTTGAAGATACTTACGAAAGATCAAAAGTTATCATATCTGGTAGAGGGGAATGACGAGAGAAAAAAGGAACTTTTGATTGAGAGCAGTAATTTAAGAGGCAGTATATTATATAAAAAATTTTTAGATAAATATGTAAATTATATGGAAGAGGAAGATTCAATAATAGATGATATAAAAGTTTGTGGTTATATATTGTTTAGAAAAGAAGAAATTATAAGGTTGTATTTAAAAGATATGATAAATCTTCCTATAAAAAAGAGAAAAGAAGAAATAAAAAGATATTTTAAATTAAAGATAGATGATAAGATAAAAGCCATTTTGGACAAAGTTGATTTTTCCTATGAGTATTTAGTTGCTAGAGTAAAAAAGACAATGGGAGATTGCGAGAAAAGAAGAAATAGCTTAATACAATTATATAATGAAAGAGACTCGAAGAAGAAAAGACTAAATTCCGATGCCAGAAGATGTTTTGATGAATATTTCAATAATTGGAACGGAATGGACACTAAAAATAAATACGGAAGATTTTTAAATGATGAATCAATATTTTTAAGAATAACTCAAGGGAGAATTAAAAAGAGTATTTGGAAATTTATGAAGGATGAATTTAATAATAATATAGAAAAAGAAATTCTTGATAGCGATGATCTGGCATCTTTGATATATTTGAAATTTAAAATAGAAGGTATAGAAGATAAATTTAAATATAAACATTTAGTTATAGATGAAGCACAGGATTATAGCAAGTTCCAGTTTGCTGTATTGAAAGAACTAACATCTAATAATTCTATGACTATAGTAGGCGATGTAGGACAGGGAATATATTATTATAAGGGAATATCTAAGTGGCAAGATCTAACTGAGGACATCTTTAAGGATAATTTCAAATATGTAGAACTTACCCAAAGTTATAGATCAACTATTGAAATAATTGAATTTGCAAATGAAGTATTAAAATTCCAAAAAAATTGTTTAAAACCTGCAACTCCAATTCTGAGACACGGTGAAAGTCCAAAATTAGTTCAATTTAAAACCAACAGAGAGTTCGGAGGTTATTTAGATAAAATTGTTGAATATGTAAAGTCTAAAAACAAAAAGAGCATAGCTGTTATAGGCAAGGATTATAACCAGTGCAAAAAAATAAGAGATCATTTGAGAAAGTATAGTAAATACAAGTGGACACTTATAAAAGATAGTGATAAAAACTTAAAATTGGATTCTATAATAATCCCTTCATATATGACCAAAGGATTGGAATTTGACTGTACTGTAGTCTATAATTGCAATGAAGAAAATTATGGATGCCATAAACTGGATGAGAAGATATTATATGTAGTACTCACTAGAGCACTTCATCTTGAATATATCTTTTATTCAGGGAAAATTTCGAAACTAATTAAAAATAAATATTTATGAGTTATGAACTGGGGGGAGTTTTGCTCCCTCATTTTAATCCATAAAAATGTTGCTAAATATTGAAAATACATATAACAAATTTGAATTTTAAAAATCAATTTATATTTTTAACTTTTGGTATTTCAGGATTAGCTTGTCTAATTCTTCGCTGCACTGTACAACCTCATAATCTGTTAAATTATTATGCTGAATTAACATATACAAATTTTCTTTCAATTTAGTTATCTGCATTTCTAACTCTTTTAAATTATTATTCATCACAATTACCTCATAAATTAAAATTTATCCGTTAGTTTATATATTATATTTTAGCAGATAATATGGAAGTAAACATAAATTTTATAAGTCAATAATGTACAGATTATTACAAGAATGAACATAATTTCTGTAGATAAGGTGTGGATTATTCTGTGGAAAAAATGTGGAAAAACATAAAATATGTCTTTTATATATTGATATAAAACATCACATAAAAAATTTGAAGATTAAAATATTGTCAAAAAGTTTTTGGAATTTTTATAGGGTATTGTAATATAGCTTATGTTTTTGTTTTTATGTTATAATATATAAAAATAATTATTATTTACGTTTTGTTTTTAGTATGGACAAAGTTATGCGAAAGTGTAAAAAACTGTTTAAGAGAGTATCTAGGCAATATAATAGAGTTTCTGAATTTGAAAGGTTAAATTAGGGTGAAGGAGAATATGACAGTATCAGTAAAAGATATAATAGAACATTTAAATCTTGAAGTTTTGAATAGAGGACAGAGATTAAATGAGATAAATGTAAGTGATATAAATAGACCTGGACTTCAATTTAGTGGATTTTATAATTATTATGCAAATGAAAGGGTACAGGTAGTAGGAAAAACTGAGTGGAGTTTTCTGGATGCAATGCAGCCTGACCTTCGGGAAAAAAGGCTGAGAAAATATTTCGAATTTGATAATCCGTGTACTGTGATAACAAGAAATCTGACACCCCATAAGGAATTTATGGAAAGTGCAGTTGAGTATGACAGATGGGTACTTAGAACTGACAGCATATCTACAAGATTTATAAATAAGCTTATGAATTATCTGGATTATAAACTAGCTCCAGAAATTAGACTACATGGAGTGCTTTTGGATGTATATGGAGTTGGTATTCTTATAACAGGCGAAAGTGGAATAGGAAAAAGCGAAACTGCTCTTGAACTTATAAAAAGGGGACATAGACTTGTAGCTGATGATGCCGTTGATATAAAGGAAATAGATGGAGAACTATATGGTACATCTCCATTCATAACTTCTGGAATGATAGAAGTTAGAGGAATGGGTATAATAGATATATCAGCATTGTATGGATTAAGTTCTGTCTTGAAGAAAAAGGTAATAAACCTGGTAATATACATAGAACAGTGGAAAGAGGACCAGAATTATGACAGGCTTGGTATAGACAAAGAATATGTGGACATATTAAATATCCACATAAGAAAATTAACACTTCCAATAAGGCCAGGCAGGAATCTTGCTGTTATAATAGAAGCTGCGGCTGCAAATTTTAGATACAGTTTGATTACAAACGTAACTCCAGTAGATGTTATAAGCGATAGAATAAGACAGGTTGAAAAGAAGAGGAATGAAAAAAAGAATGAAAGATAAAAATGTTATCAGAAATAATATGATATTGTTAAGGAAAAGTTTGAATATTGCGGAGCGTATAAAATTGGACAATATTATATTTGAGAAAATTATAAATAGCTTTGATTATAAAAATGCATCTTGTATATTCATATTTGTAAGTTATAAGAGTGAAATTGACACCCACAATATAATAAAAGAGGCACTTGCAGATGGAAAAATTGTATGTGTACCAAAGGTAATATCTAAAGATAAGGGCATGATTGCTGGTTATATAAAAAAATTTAGCGATTTAGTTCATGGAAAGTTCAATATATTGGAGCCTCCGGATGATAAGTCTGAAGTATGCAGGTCACGTATAGACTTGGCCTATATTCCTGGAGTTGCTTTTGATAACTGTGGAGGTAGACTGGGTTATGGAGGCGGTTATTACGATAGATTTTTAAAAGGCTTGAGAACTGACTGCAAAAAAATTGGCATATGCTATAAATTTCAAATTGTGGACAAAGTACCCATGGAAGAACATGATATATATATAGATAAAATAATTTCAAATTAGCTAACAGCCACCACTGATAGAAGCTTAAAATGATTAATAATTATGGTTTTTGCACAAAATAAATATCATAATTAATTTATTAACTGATATAGCTGTATTGGTGGTGTTTTTGTGAGAATAATCGATATAGACAATGATTTTATAAACGTAAATGCAGCGAATGAAGAAAATTTGAAAAGTAGATATTACTGGATAATTGCAAATATAACAGAAATTAAACAATTAGATGAATTCATAAAAATTGATTGTGAAAGTATGGAAGACTGTACGGGCCCATCTAAAACCTCGAAAATCAGTTTTTTTAATGACTACATTTTTGCTGTTTTCAACGTACTAAATTGTGTAAATAATATAGTTGTATCTAAGGAATTGAATGTGTTTCTAAGTAAAAAGTATTTAATAACTATATACAAGGAAAATATAGATATATTAAATGAATTGATAATAGACATTAGAGAATCAAAAAACTGTTTTATATTAAAAGATAAACCAGAAGTTGATATACTACTATATTATATATTGGATCGAATAATAATAAGGAATTATAATGTCATATCAAAATTGGAAGCTGAAGTGGATAAGATAGAGATAAAAATATTGAAGGATCCAAAAAAGGATCAATTGTATAATCTTATAACTTTAAGAAGGCAAGTATACAAGGTCAGAAATTACTTAAATCCACTTCGATATATAGGGGACAGTCTTGTTTTAAACGATAATCTTATAATAGAAAAAGATAGTATGATATATTTTATAGGACTTAATAAAAAGATAGAAAAACTTATGCTTTCTTTAGAGAGTTTAGTTCAGGATCTGTCAATGGTTAGGGAAGCATTTGAATCCGAGGTTGCTAATAAGACAAATGAACTGATGAAGATATTCACTGTAATAACAAGTATATTTATGCCATTGAATCTTATAACAAGTATGTATGGAATGAATTTAAAGGGTATTCCATTTGTAAATATGGAAAATGGATGTCATTATGTGGTTATACTGATGGGTTGTATAGCATTTATATTAATATTCATATTTAAAAGAAACAAATGGATTTAGTGTCTTACCTACGTGTAATGGAGTCTTATATGGAAAATAATTTAAAAACTTGGTATAATATAGTTGTTTGTATGTTTATATAAATATGATATGGATAAGGAGAGATTGTTATGGCAAAGGACCTTCAGAAAAAATATGATTATGCTTGGGATAAATATTCAAAAGACGATTTCAAGGAACTCTTTAAAATATCCGATGAATATAAAGATTTCATGTCAAAATGTAAGACGGAAAGGGAATGTACGGCAGAATTTATAAAAGAGGCTTCAGCAAACGGCTACAAAAATATAGAGGAGTTAATAAAAAATAAGACAAAGTTAAATCCAGGTGATAAAGTCTATGCTAATAATAAAGATAAAACTTTAGCATTATTTATAATAGGATCTAAAGATATAGAGGAAGGTATGAGTATACTTGGTGCACATATAGATTCACCGAGACTTGATTTAAAACAGAATCCACTATATGAAGATACAGATCTTGCGCTATTTGATACACATTATTATGGTGGAATTAAAAAATACCAATGGGTAACTTTACCACTTGCAATTCATGGTATAATAGTGAAGAAAAACGGAACAAAGGTAAATGTGGTTATAGGAGAGAATGAAGATGATCCTGTAGTTGGCATTTCGGATCTTCTTATTCACCTTGCGAATGACCAAATGAACAAAAAGGCGAATAAGGTAATAGAGGGAGAGGACCTTAATATATTAGTGGGAAGTATTCCGGTTAAGGATAAAGATGTAAAAAATAGGGTAAAACAGAATATTCTCAAGATATTAAACAAAAAATATGGAATTGAAGAAGAGGATTTTGTTTCAGCGGAATTAGAAGTTGTGCCAGCAGGAAAGGCTAGAGATTATGGTATTGATAAGAGCATGGTTATGGCTTATGGACATGATGATAAGATATGTGCATATACTTCTTTTGAAGCCATGATGAAAATAAAGAATCCAGACAAAACTTGTGTAACACTTCTAGTTGATAAAGAGGAAATAGGAAGTGTAGGAGCTACTGGGATGCAGTCCAGATTTTTTGAAAACACAGTAGCAGAATTGATAAATTTAATTGGAGACTATAGTGAATTAAAACTTAGAAGGTCACTTATGAACTCCAAGATGCTTTCTTCAGATGTAAGTGCTGCTTTTGATCCAAATTATCCTTCTGTAATGGAGAAAAATAATGCTGCTTACTTTGGAAAAGGAATAGTTTTTAATAAGTATACTGGAGCTAGAGGAAAGTCTGGTTGTAATGATGCAAATCCTGAGTTTATTGCTGAAATAAGAAAAGTAATGGATGATGACAATATATCCTGGCAGACTTCAGAACTTGGAAAGGTTGACCAGGGCGGCGGCGGAACAATAGCCTATATACTTTCTGAATATAACATGCAAGTGATAGATTGTGGAATAGCCCTTCACAACATGCACGCTCCATGGGAAGTTGCAAGCAAGGCTGATATATATGAAGCAGTAAAAGGTTATACTTCATTTTTAAATAGGATATAACCTAAATTTTAAAGGATCGGAAAACCGTAAATAGAATAAATTATTCTATTTACGGTTTTTAAGTTACTTGTTAATTTATATAGAATTTAGTTTCCTTAAAAATAATTCTATTCTGTCTTCTTCCAGGTATACTTGGCCGGGATAGGTTGCATGTTTTGAATCACTGCTGTCCATACCATGAAAATCAGAGCCTGCAGATATGATTTTATGATATTCATTTGCATAATTTATAAATCTCAATGTATCTTCCTGTGTATTGGCAACATATATTGCTTCTATTCCATCAAAAGGCAATTTTATAACTTCTTCTACGTCAATACCTCTTATAAGTACTGGATGGGCTAGTACTGTCATAGCTCCTATGGATTTTAAAAGTGATATTCCGTCTTCAGTAGTTAATTTTTTATTTGGTATATAGGCAGGACTATTCTCACCTATAAATTTTGAGAATATGTAATCAAAGCTGTAATTATATCCAGCATCTATTATTGCCTTTGCTATATGGGGCCTCGCAATTACACCATGAGCGTTTTTAAGAACTTTTGTATAATCCAGTTTTATATTAAAAAATTTATATAAATTATCTATAATTTTTTTTGCTCTGTTTAATCTGTAATTATTCATTTCTTGAAGAAAATTTTTAAAGTTACTGTTAATTGTGTTTGTGGTATTGAAGTAGCCAAGTACATGAACGCTTTTACCTTTATATAGAGTTGAAAGTTCTATACCCGGAATTACCTTAATTCCGATTGAGACACTTTGGGAGATCGATTCTTTTAATCCTGAGATGGTATCATGGTCTGTTACAGATATTATATCAAGATTGTGTATCTTTGCTAGACTCACAAGATCTTTAGGAGAAAATTTTCCGTCAGATTCACTGGAATGTAAATGAAAATCTCCTTTTTTATACAATCAAATCACCTACTTCATTAAAGTATTTAATGTAATTATTATACTCTTTTAATATGATAGTGCAAAATTTTTATTAAATTTCTAATTATGATATAAATTAGAACAATTTCATATAATTTTATAGAGTAATAAATCTAAAATAGACCAAACTTATAATGCAGCATAAAATTTATACACATCAGATTAAATATGAATTTAGGAGGGATTATTTATGTCAAACAGTAGAGGAAATAAAGTACTTGTGCCACAGGCTAAAGAGGCATTAAACAGATTTAAGATGGAGTCTGCGAGAGAAGTTGGTGTAAATTTAAAAGACGGATATAATGGGGATCTTACTTCAAGAGAAGCAGGATCAGTAGGTGGAAATATGGTAAAAAAGATGATTGAAGCTTATGAACAAGGTTTAAAATAGCATAGAATAGAATTTTGAAATCAACCCTGATAAGTAGATAAAGTTAAGATAATTATTTTAACATCGACTTATCAGGGTAATTTTATATCACAAATTATGAAAAATAACGAGTAACTTGCGTTTATAAGCAATTAAGGATAATATAATTAAGATATATATTTTATAATGGAGAGATGAAATATGAATAAGAACTTTTTAGAAAAGTATGCGGATCTTGTTGTAAAAATAGGTATAAATATTCAGGATAATCAAGTTTTAGTTATAAATTCACCCATTGAATGTGCTGAATTTACGCGATTTGTTTCCCAAATAGCCTATGGAGAGGGAGCTAGAGATGTAGTTGTTAACTGGGCTGATGAAAAGCTTTCAAAAATAAAATATATTAATGGAAGGGAAGATATATTTGATGATTTTCCTAAATGGAAAAGAGAATTATATACAACTTATGCAATAAATGATGCTGCATTTTTAAGTATTCATGCCTCTGATCCAGAACTTATGAAAGATGTGGATCCAAGGAGAATAATGAGGTCAAATAGAGCAGCTAATAAAGCTTTGGCAGAATACAGGGAAAGAATTATGGCTGACAAAAATGTGTGGAGTGTAGTATCAATACCTACAAAAGCATGGTCTAAAAAAGTATTTCCAAATATTCCGGAATATGAAGCGGTTGAAAAATTATGGGATTCTATATTTGAAATTGTAAGGGTGAAGTGTGATAATCCCTTGGAAGCATGGGAAAATCATAAAACAGATTTAAAAAAGAAAATGGAATTTTTAAATAAAAATAATTTTAAATATCTTGAATATAAAAATAAATTGGGGACCAATCTCAAAATAGAACTTCCAGAAGGACATGTATGGCTTGGAGGATCATCTTTTAGCCCTGCTGGTGTAGAATTTATGGCAAACATACCTACTGAAGAAGTTTTCACATTACCATTGAAAACTGGAGTAAACGGGAAAGTATTTAGTTCAAAACCTCTAAATTACAATGGTAATCTGATTGAAAATTTCTCAATCGTATTTAAGAATGGGAAAATAGTGGATTTTACAGCCGAACATGGTTATGAAACCTTAAAGCATATTATTGAAACAGATGAAGGTTCCCATTACCTTGGAGAGGTAGCGTTGGTACCATTTAATTCACCAATTTCAAATTCCAACATATTATTTTATAATACACTGTTTGATGAGAATGCATCCTGTCATCTGGCAATAGGTGAAGCATATCCTGTATGTATTAAGAAAGGTGAGAATATGTCTAAAGAACAGCTTAAGTCAATAGGAGTAAATGGTTCATTGGAGCATGTAGATTTTATGATTGGGACCGAAGATCTGGATATAACAGGAATAAATCATAATGGAAAAAGAATAGAAATATTTAAAAATGGAAATTTTAGCTTTTAAAAGATATTTAAAGTAATTAGAGGAATATAATATCTAAATATAGGGCAAATTAAATGTATAATTTAAATATGTTTAATGAGGTGGTAATATGACATTAAGAAATGCTATGACTGCGGATTTTCTGCGTTCAGCTTTTGGCGGAGAGAGTATGGCTCATATGAGATATTTGATTTGGGGTGAAAAAGCTGAAAAAGATGGTTTTCCTAACATAGGAAGATTATTTAAAGCTGTTTCGTATGCGGAATGGGTTCATGCTAGAAATCATTTCAATGTGCTTAAAGATCAGCTTGGTGATAGTTCTGTTACAGCAGGAGGAGTATTTGGACTGAAGAATGTAGCTCAAAATTTACAGGGAGCTTTTGACGGTGAAATTCATGAAATAGATCAGATGTATCCTGTATATCTTGAAACTGCAAGGTTGCAGAATGAAAAAGAAGCAGAAAGATCATTTAATTTTGCACTCAATGCTGAAAAAGAACATGCGAAATTGTTTAAAAAGGCTCAGGATATTGTAAAACAGGGAAAGGATACAAATGACACCAAAATATATGTATGTCCTATTTGTGGATTTACTGTAGAAGGAGAAGTACCTGAAAACTGTCCTATATGTGGAGCTAAAAAAGATATGTTCAAAGACTTTTAAAATCATTGCTTGAAGATAATAGCTTTTGCTTTCGCAGAGGCTATTTTTATTTATACATAAATAATTTTTAAAATTTAGGTAAAGCTATATTATATAATTAAATATTTTTCTATATAGACAGGGCTTATTAGAATTATTTAATTTGCTTGTTTATTTTAGATTATAATCATATTGTAAAGGAGTGATTATTTGTGAGTGATACAAGTGATAACAAGGAAAGGTCTTCTTCTGTAACCAGGTATATTATAAGATTGGTTATTACAATAATAATATTAGCTATAACGTCGTTTTTAACACCAGGTTTCAGTATAGTGGGACTATGGTCATATTTGGCAGCTGCAGTTGTAATAAGTGTAATAGATTATTTAGTAGAAAAATTTATGGGTATAGATGCATCACCGTTTGGTAAAGGATTGAAGGGATTTATAATTGCAGCTATAATATTATATTTAACTCAATTTATAGTTCCAAATATGAGGGTATCCATAATAGGCGCTATTATAGCAGCACTTATAATAGGAGTTTTAGACGCTATAATGCCAAGTGGTGTTATGTAAAATAAAATTTGAATTGTATGAATACAGGTATAAATTTAATAAATATAATAGTATTAAAAGAGGCAATATTCAAATAATATTGCCTCTTTTAATACTTAAAAAATATGTTATAATCTATAATATGAATAATAAGGAAATCTAAATATTATAAGGGGTAATAATAAAATGTTTGAATGGAAAGATAAATATAGCTGTGGAATAAAGAGAATAGATGATGAACATAAGAGACTTTTTGAAATAGGACAGTCCATATATGACTTGGTAAAGGATGAAGACAATTTATATACTAATGAGATGTTAGATGAAATTTTGGATAATATAGATAATTTGAGAGATTACACTGTTTATCATTTTGAAGATGAAGAGAGATTAATGCAATTATATGATTATCCTGGGTATAGGTCACAGAAACTAGTGCATGATAAGTTTATAGATACTATTGAAAATCTGGATTTGGAGTCAATAGAGGAAAATCCCAAAGAGGAGGTCTTAAAGTTGTTAAATTTTATATACAATTGGATAAGTGAACATATTTTAGGAATGGATTTGAAATTAAGGGATTATTTCAATGAACTTAAACCTTCTAAAATTATTAAAGATCACAGTAGATTCTTATCCAAGGAGCAGTAAATGGAAATCATAAGTAAAATTTATACAAGAAGGAAAAATCATTATAGGTTACTCTCCGAAAGACAGGAAAAATTTATTAAATTTATAAGTAGATTAAGACTGATTATATTTATTCTTGGACTTGTAGTAACCATTCTATTATATAGATATGGATATGTATACTTAAGTATAAGTATAGCGTTAGTATTTATAATACTTTTTATTGTTGCTGTTAAAGTCCATGAGAAGATAGGAAAGAATTTTAAATTTACGAAAAAACTTTATGATATAAATGATATTTCCTGTCAGCGACTTCAGGGAAAGTGGATATATTTTAATGATGATGGAGAAGAATTCAAAGATGATAACCATAATTACAGTTCTGATTTGGATGTATTTGGGAAAGGATCTATTTTTCAGTGGATAAATACTGGTGAAACTTATTCTGGCAGAGAAAAGCTTCGAAAATTATTATCCTGTAAACAATACAAAATGGAGAGTATACTGGAAAGGCAGAATGCCATAGAGGAATTGGCCAATAAACTAAATTTTAGACAAAGACTTCAGGCAGACGCCTATTTTACGGGATGTGAAAAAAGCGAATATGATATTGAGGATCTTGTTGATTTAATGCAATCCTCTGGAAGAAATATTTATAGTAACAGTTTTGTAATAGCAATATTTAAAATAATGCCGTTCATAACTATAGTACTTCTATTTATGGTTTTTGTATTACATATGTTCAGCAATTATATTGGATACATGGCAATTATATTCCCCATAATACTGTTGCTTATTGATTCAAAAAATAGATTTAAAAGTCTTGATATTTTATTCAAACTTAAAGAAAGTATAAAATCTTATGAGAATATTATTGATATGATATATAGTAGAAAATTTTCTTCAGCATATATAAACAAACTTCAGGGAGTATTTAGAGATGAAGATGAAAATGTTCAGATCAATTTAAAGATTGGATTTAAACCAATGAAAGATTTGGTAAAAATAGCAAATAATATTTCAGAGAGAAGAAATATGGCATATATAATACTTAATGTACTATTTCTTTGGGATTATCAATGTATGTTTGCTTTTGAAAAATGGAAAATTAATAGTAATAATATACGAAAATGGATTGATACGGTAGCAGAATTCGAGATGCTGTGCAGTCTTGCGATTATAAATTTTGACCATCCACACTGGACTATTCCTAAAATTTTACATGAGCCGCTCACAATAAAAGCAAGATCTATGGCTCATCCCCTTATTAGGGAAAAACCTGTTAATAACGATTTAAATATAGATAGTGATTCAAAAGTACTTTTGATTACAGGTTCAAATATGTCCGGAAAAAGTACATTTTTAAGAACTGCAGGTGTGAATTTAATACTTGCGTATACAGGTTCTGCAGTATGTGCGGATTATTTTAGTTGTTCCATAATGAATATATACACTTGTATGAGGATAAGTGATAATCTTGATAAAAATATATCCTCCTTTTATGGAGAAATTTTGAAAATAAAATCAATTGTAGAAGCTGCAAAAATGGGTGAAGATATATTCTTCCTTTTAGATGAAATTTTTAAAGGTACCAATTCAATAGATAGACATATAGGAGCCAAAGTGCTTATAAACGAGCTCAATGGTTTAAATGCATGTGGGATGGTGTCAACTCATGATCTGGAATTATGTGATATGGAAAATGAATATAGTAAGGGCATAAAGAATTATTATTTTAGAGAGTATTATAAAAACAATAAAATATATTTTGATTATAAGCTTCAAAGGGGTATATCGAAAACGCGTAATGCCTTGTATTTGATGAAGATGGCTGGAATAGATATTCCAGATGATAGGAAAATTTGACCTAAAAAAATCAGGTAAAATTCTTTTACCTGATTTTTTTACTTTTAGCCAACTATTTTAGCCAACTAAAAATTATCTGCAAGTAATTCAAAGTATGCTTTTGGATGTGCACAGGCAGGACAAGCTTCAGGAGCCGAGGTACCTTCATATATATATCCACAATTGTTACATTTCCATTTATATACTTTATCTTTGGTAAATACTTTGCCTTCTTCTATATTTTTAAGTAAAGCTTTGTATCTTTCTTCATGGTGCTTTTCAACTTCTGCAATTTTTCTAAAAACTGTTGCTATTGCAGAAAAACCTTCTTCATCGGCAACTTTTGCAAATGCAGGGTATAATTGAGACCACTCTTCATTTTCTCCTGCTGCTGCTGCTTTTAAATTTGTTTTAGTATCGCCTAAGGCAACTGGATAAGAAGCATTTATTTCAACCGCTTCTCCACATAAATCCTCATTTACAAATTTAAAAAATCTCTTTGCATGTTCTTTTTCATTGTTTGCAGTTTCTGTAAATATGTTAGAAATTTGAACATATCCTTCCTTCTTTGCTGTAGAAGCATAGAAAGTATATCTATTCCTGGCTTGTGATTCTCCAGCAAAAGCTTTCATTAAATTTTCTGCAGTTTTTGTACCTTTTAAAGATCCCATAAAATACCTCCTAAAATGTTTTTTAGTAGTATATGACAGTATATAGGTTCATAGTAACTACTTATTATCTTATATTCAATATATATTTAATAATTCCTTCTAGATATATAAAAAAAAGTATAGTATAAGTTAAAAAAGACGATTTATTGTAAAAATTGAACTTAATTTTATATAATAATAAAATATAATGTAATTTAATGAAAAATAGCTTATAATAATAATTAAAAAATAACAATTATTATAATTTATGTAACAGGAAACAGATTGACTAATCATACAACTTAGTTCATAATGTAAAATATAAGTCAATAGTTAGGATAGAGGTGCAATGTTTATTAGTAGAATGGTGGAGGTAAGCACAATGAAACCGTTTGGAAGGAAATATTGCCGAAACTTATAGCAAAAGCTGAATTGCTGTATAGTTGGTTTTACATAGAATATGTGTAGGACTGTCACAAGTATTTGTGGGGAGCTATCGTTCATTGTAAAGTTTATGTATAAAAAATACCATGAGTGATTGCTCATGGTATTTCTTATGGTGCGCCCAGCATGGGTGCAATCTAATGGGTGAAAGTCCCAAGCACGGGTTGATAGTGTCAAGTGCATAGCTTAAGACAAGGGTATCCATGGTGACGTGGAATCTGAAGGAAGTCGGCAGCAAAACTCTGGTCTGACAGATAAGTTATAGATATGAATTTAGAAATAACAACCCATACAGTAATGTGTGGCTGAACTGTCAGAAGTCAGCAGACTTCCAGTGCGTATTTAATTACATGAAAGATTTGATATCTATGAAAGTATTAGGTTCAATGACACGTGAGTGAGGACGGTACTGATTATGAAAATCCGGTGGAAACAGATAAACTGGGAACAAGTGGAAGCATATATTAATAGGTTGCAGATTCGGATTGTAAAGGCTGTGCAAGAGAATAAATGGAGATTAGTTAAGCGGTTACAGTATTTAATTACACATTCCTTCTATGGAAAAGCGCTTGCAGTCAAGCGAGTGATTTCTAATAAAGGAAAGCATACGCCAGGAATAGATGGCGTTGTTTGAAAAACTGATGAGGAAAAGTCAGATGCAGTTGAAAGATTGCAGCCATATGTATATAAAGCTTTCCCACTTCGTAGAATCTATATCGAGAAATTTGGGAAAAAGGAAAAACGACCATTGGGTATACCGAACATGAATGATAGGGCTATGCAAGCACTGCAACTGCTTGGACTTGAACCGATTGCTGAAACAACGGCGGATACAGTCTCATTTGGATTTCGTAAATATCGAAGTGCGCAGGATGCTATGCAGTATGGGTTCAGTGTTCTATGCAGAAAAGATTCACCACGATGGATTCTGGAAGGCGATATAAAAGGGTGCTTTGACAACATCAGCCACGAATGGCTGATGAAAAACATTCCGATAGATAATAAGATACTAAAAGAGTTTATGAAATGCGGATATGTGTTCAAGGGCCAGTTATATCCTACAATTAGAGGAACTTCACAAGGAGGAATTATTTCACCAACCTTAGCAAACATGACGTTGGACGGAATGGAAAGCATCATAAAAGAGAGGTACTGGAGTAATCAAAAGGGAACAATCAGTGAGACTATTAAAAGGAATAAGACAAGTAAGCAAGAAAACCTTATTTATGAACTCAATCAGGTAATGAAAGGATGGGCAGAATATCACCATCCGGTGTGCTCAAAAAAACATTTTCAAAAATAGACCATAACACGTGGGAAATGCTTTGGAGATGGGCTAAGAGGAGACATCCAAACAAACCTAAAAACTGGATAGTTAAAAGATACTGGAAAACGCATAAAGGGCGTAAATGGAGTTTTGTATCAGAGAAAAACATACTTTTCTACATGAATGACATGCCCATTGTGCGATATCAACAGGTTAGATTAAGTGCCAATCCATTTATTGATGCGGAATACTTTATGAACCGAAAGAAAAACCGTGACAACAAAAGATACAAAGCCATTAATTCCAACAGAGCCGCGCAGATAGGTTATTATGCGTTATAAATGCGTGAGCGGAGTGCGGTGAAAGTCGCACGCTCCGTTCTTAGGAGGGAGAAATACTGTAAAGTAATTCTCCTATCCGACACCACGCAGTATGCGTCAGCGTGGGAAGGACTGAACAATAGGAGGTTTCAGAATTTTGAAAGATACGAAGAATTGTGGCAAAAGCAGACAACTTCATAAGGAAGGCTATCTACATGGAAATAGAGTGGAACTCAAAAGCAATGTAGAAATGCATAGTAATTCTTCTATGTCCAATAAAGGAAGAAACAACGTCAATGAATACAGTAGTGATTTACTGGAGCGAATACTATCAAGAGATAACTTGAATATGGCTTATAAAAGAGTAAAAGCCAATAAGGGAAGTCATGGTATTGATGGCATGACATTAGACGAACTTTTACAATACTTAAAAGAACATGGGCAGGAATTAAGGCAATCACTTAAGGAAGATATAAACCACAACCTGTCAGGAGGGTGGAAATTCCAAAGCCTGACGGAGGAAAGAGATTATTAGGAATACCTACTGTAGTAGACAGAGTTATTCAACAAGCTATTGCTCAAGTTCTAATACCAATATATGAAAAGAAGTTTTCAGAAAATAGTTATGGTTTTAGACCGCAAAGAAGTGCGAAGCAAGCTGTTGAGAAATGTAGACAATATATAAATGCAGGTCATACATGGACTGTAGATATAGACCTTGCTAAATACTTTAATACTTTGATACGATAAATCACGATAAACTAATAAGACTACTATCTAACGATATAGAAGATGGTAGAGTAATTTCTCTAATACGAAAATACCTGCAAAGTGGTGTAATGATAAATGGAGTAGTTATGAATACAGAAGAAGGTGCACCGCAAGGTGGACCACTATCTCCACTATTGAGCAACATAATGTTACATGAACTTGATGTAGAACTAACAAAGCGAAAGCTTTGTTTTTGCAGATATGCTGATGACTGTAATATATACTTAAAAAGCAAGAAAGCAGCAAATAGAGTAATGGAGAGCATTACGAAGTTTATTGAAAAAGAGTTAAAACTTAAAGTCAATAAAGAAAAAGCACAGTAGATAGACCTTGGAAACTTAAGTTTTTAGGATTTTCCTTCTATAGGGGTAAAGGCGAGTATAGAATAAGAATTCATGAGAAACCTTTGGACAAATTTAAAGCGAAACTTAAGAAATTAACTTCAAGAAGTAATGCAATGAATATGGAATATAGGTTTTCAAAATTAAAACAAATAATAGTTGGATGGATAAACTATTTTGCTATCGCTGACATGAAAAATATTCTTAAAACGATTAATGAATGGTTAAGGCGAAGGGTAAGAATGTGTTTTTGGAAACAATGGAAAAAGATTAAAACAAAACACGATAATCTTGTAAAACTAGGAACACAAAACAATAAAGCATGGGAATATGCTAACACAAGAAAAGGCTATTGGAGGATATCCAACAGCCCAGTATTATCTAAAACTTTAACCAATAATTATCTAAAAAGGAAAGGACTAATCTCTATTTCAGAAACTTATTCATTAGTACGTTAATTCCTATTGAACCGCCGTGTACCGAACGGTACGCACGGTGGTGTGAGAGGTCGCTGAATAAAATAATTATTCAGCTCCTACTCGATTGTATTTAATTATCCTGACATTACTAAATTTAATGACAATTAGGAGGAATAAAATGCAGAATACTTTAGATGAGTGTGATAATTCGAATTCATCAAATGAATTAAAAAGAGGGCTTAAATCAAGACATTTGAATATGATTGCACTTGGTGGTGCTATTGGTACAGGTATATTTTTAGCGTTGGGAAATACTATAAATCAAGCGGGACCGGGAGGTGCATTAGTAGCATATATATGTATAGGTATAATGGTGTATTTTTTAATGACAAGTCTAGGAGAAATGGCGACTTTTATGCCGGACTCGGGATCGTTTGGAACATATGCAACGAAATTTGTAGATCCAGCTTTAGGATTTGCCCTTGGATGGAACTACTGGTATAATTGGGCTATCACAGTAGCGGCAGAAATGGTAGCTGGGGCTCTTATAATGAAATATTGGTTTCCGTCTGTTCCGTCTGTAATATGGAGCGTGTTGTTTTTAACCCTTATAGTAGCTTTGAATCTATTATCTGCAAGAGCTTACGGGGAATCTGAGTTTTGGTTTGCAGGTATTAAAGTTACTACAGTTATAGTATTTTTAATAACTGGAATTGCTATGATATTTGGAATATTTAATGGCAATCCTGTTGGAATTAAATATTTTACTGTAGGAGATTCACCATTTGTTGGAGGAATTAAATCCATATTTTTAATATTTCTAATTGCTGGTTTTTCTTTTCAAGGTACAGAGCTTGTAGGAGTTGCTGCAGGAGAAAGTGAAAACCCGGAACAGGCTATTCCAAAGGCAATAAATACAATATTTTGGAGAATAATAATATTTTATCTAGGGACTATAATTGTAGTAGGTGCGCTAATTCCATATACTAAAGCAGGTGTTCAGACAAGCCCATTTACTATGATATTCCAGAAAGCAGGAATAGCTGGAGCAGCTTCTCTTATGAATGCAGTTATATTGACATCGGTACTTTCCTGTGGAAATTCGGGAATGTATGCATCTACAAGAATGCTATATTCTATGGCTAAGGACGGAAAAGCACCTAAGATTTTTGGAAAAGTAAATTCAAGGGGTGTTCCTGTAAATTCAGTTATTATTACTACAATAATTGCTTCTGCGTGTTTTCTGACAGGACTTTATGCAGAGGATTCAGTTTATGTATGGCTTGTAGCGGCTTCCGGACTTTCGGGCTTTATAGCATGGCTTGGTATAGCAGTATGTCATTTCAGATTTAGAAGAGCCTTCATTGTTCAGGGAAAGGATATCTCAAAACTTAAGTATAAAGCTAAATTTTTCCCATTAGGGCCTGTAATTGCTTTTTTACTTTGTGCAGTTGTAGTACTAGGACAAGGAATTACATATTTTCAAGAAAATAAAATAGATTGGGGTGGAGTAATATCCTCTTATATAGGACTACCTTTATTTTTACTATTATTTATAATCTATAAGAAAAAATTTGGTACAAAATTTATAGAATTACAGGATATAGACCTAGGAAAATAAGAGTTAACATATTGACACATTAAACTTAAGTTGATATAATTAAAGCCATGTTAAATATAAATCTTGAACTTATCAAGAGAGGCGGAGGGGACAGGCCCTTTGAAACCCGGCAACCAGTACGAGGGTTATCTTATATACTTGTATAATGGTGCTAATTCCTGCAGCGAAAGCTGAAAGATGAGATAATGCTGTTTAATTAAGTCTGAGGTTTTCCTCAGGCTTTTATATTTTGTTCAGATTGTAGTGAGAGGATGAATTATATTGATAGATATTAGTAATGTAGGTAAAAGTTTTGGAGGTAAAAATGTATTAAAAAATATAAGTCTCCATATAGGAGAAGGTGAAATATTTGGCATAGTAGGACACAGTGGTGCTGGAAAATCAACTCTTTTAAGATGCCTAAACGGTCTTGAAACTTATGATGCAGGAAGTATAAAGGTTATGGATAAAGAAGTAAAAGATTTAAAAGGCAGACAGATAAGGATATTTAGAAGAAATCTTGGAATGATATTTCAAAATTTTAATTTGCTCAATAGAAAAAATGTATATTCCAATATAGCACTTCCGCTTGAAGTATGGGGAATTAGTAAGGATGAAGCAAAGAAAACAGTCAATAATTTGCTGAGACTTGTAAGCCTGGAGGATAAGGCCGATAGTATGCCAAGGGAATTAAGTGGTGGTCAAAAACAAAGAGTGGCTATTGCAAGAGCACTTGCACTAAATCCTAATATATTGCTTTGTGATGAAGCTACGTCGGCTTTGGATCCTAATACTACTAGATCAATACTTGATTTGCTAAAGAAAATAAATCAGGAATTTAAAATAACCATAGTTGTGGTAACACATCAAATGGAAGTGATAAAAGAAATATGCAATAAAGTAGCAATTATTGATGAAGGGGAGATAAAAAAATCTGGTACGGTAGAAGAAATATTTTTAAAGCCAGGAAAAAACTTAAAGAAATTACTCGGGGCAGATAGCGTACTGCCGGATGAAGGTGTAAATATAAGAATATTTTTCCCGAAGGACATAAGTCAGGGGAATCTAATAACATCTATGGCAATAGATTTAAATATAAAATTTTCCATAGTATGGGGAAAACTTGAGAAGTTTCGTAATGATGTGTTGGGTAGTCTTGTTATAAATATATACGAAAAAGATAAGGAAGCTATATGCAAATATCTTTCTTCAAAAAATGTAGTTTGGGAGGTTGAGTAATATGGGATTTTCTGAAACATTTCAAGAGATATTAGTTCCTGCAATTGGACAAACGCTCTATATGGTATGTATTTCTACAATACTTGCAGTAATCATAGGATTTATACCGGCTATTTTGTTGATAGTAACCGATAAAAATGGACTTAGGCCAAACAGAATAGTGTATAAGGTGTTTGATATAATAATAAATTTATTGAGATCTTTTCCTTTTATAATACTTATGATAGCAATCTTTCCGTTTACAAAGCTAATAGTTGGAAAGACTATAGGTACTACTGCAGCGATAGTACCTATTACAATAGCAGCAGCTCCATTTGCAGCCAGGGTAATTGAATCATCTCTAAAGGAAATAGATCCTGGAATAATAGAAGCAGCAAAATCTTTTGGGGCAAGTAATACTCAAATAATATTTAAAGTAATGTTGAAAGAGGCACTTCCTTCAATAGTTCTTGGTATAACACTTACAGTTATAAGTATAGTTGGTTGCTCGGCTATGGCAGGAACTGTAGGTGGGGGTGGACTTGGAGATGTAGCTTTAAAATATGGATATTATAGATTTGAGACTGACATAATGGTGTACACGGTAATAATACTTGTTATATTAGTCCAGTTGCTTCAAACTATAGGGAACTTAATATATAGGAAACTTAATAAATAAAAGAGTATATAGTAACAAGATATGATAACTCTGAGCATAGATAGCCTGGAGTTATTATTTTGTTTAAGAATATGCACTATTTATGTTACAATATAATATAATTAATTATTATAACTTATTGGAATGAAAGAGAGGCTTTGATATGAATACAGCAGCTTTTTTTGATATAGATGGGACTTTATACAGAGAAGGACTTATGACTGAAGTATTTAAAAAGCTTGTAAAATATGAAATTATTCCAACAGACAGATGGTATAAGGAAGTAAAACCAGAATATGAGAAATGGGATAGAAGACAAGGAAATTATGATAATTATCTTTTAAAAATGGCATCTATATATATAGAAGCTATAAAGGGGCTTTATAAATCACAAATAGATTTTATAGCAGAAAAAGTAATATCGCAAAAAGGTGATAGAGTATATACGTATACTAGAGAAAGAATAAAATGGCATAAAAAAAATGGTCATAAGATAATAACAGTATCAGGGAGCCCTGTTGAACTTGTAAGAGAAATGTCTAAAAAATATGGATTTGACGATTACATTGGTGCAAAATATGTAATAGATGATAATAATATATATACTGGCGAAGTTATACCTATGTGGGATAGCAAAAGCAAGAAAAATTCTATAAAAATATTTGCTGAAAAATATGATATTGATTTAAAGAATAGCTATAGTTATGGAGATACGGCAGGTGATTTTGATATGTTGAATATGGTGGGAAATCCTATATGTGTAAATCCAACTAGAGAACTTGTAAAGGAAGCGATTAGCAATAAACTGTTAAAGCATAAGATAAAAATAGTAGTTGAAAGAAAGGATATGGTGTATAATTTAGATCCTTCATGTATAGAGTTCCTTTAAAAATTTTTGATGTTGTCATTTTAACTATATATCTGAAATGTTATAATATATAGTATGCATTATAGAAGAATGACATAAAATTGGGAAAAGAGTGGTAAAGTGATAAAAAAGTATGATGACATATTCGTAAAACAACCTTCATATAATGAAACTCTAAAAGTAGATGGCAATATTTGTATTTTAAGAGATGCTTTATTTTTTGATCTGGAACATTATATATATAAAAAACCTATATGTATAGGAGTTTTTGGATGCTGTTTCTATAACTGGAATTCAGAAGTACTTCATGTGACTCAGTATATGATAGAAAACAAAAATGATTCTAGGGCTATACTTAAAATGGCAGAAGATTATTTTATAAATATGTGGAATAAGGGTAAGAAGTATATTGTTACATTCTCCGGTAATAATGATTTTACAGTAATAAACTATCTATTTAAAAAGTATGGCCTAGGATTTAATATTGAGGAACATTTTTCTCATATTGATCTTCAGAAACAATATGAGAAAGAAATACATAGTTCAATAGGTTTGAAGGCTTTGGAAAGGGAGTTTGGTATTGAAAGAGAGAGTGATATTATAAGCGGATCCAATCTAGCTAAAACTTTCAGCAGGATAATAAAAGACAGTCAATATATAAATAGGATGCCTGAAGAGAAAAAAGAAAAAATACTTTTATATAATGAGCAGGATGTTGTCAGTTTATTTGATATGTATGTAAAATGGAAAAATATTTTTAAAAATTAAAACGCATGTGAGGAGATTATTATGATTTTTCGTCCAATAAAAAGCACAAAAGTATATGAACAAGTAATAGAACAAATAAAAAATATGATTATTGATGGTACCCTCAAAAAGGGTGATAAACTTCCCTCGGAAAGAGAACTTGTTGAAAATTTAGAAGTCAGCAGAACATCTGTAAGAGAAGCAATAAGGGCGCTTCAGATTATGGGGTTAATAGAATGTAGGCAGGGTGAAGGAAATTTTATAAGACAAAATTTTGAAAATACTCTGTTAGAGCCTATATCTATAATGTTTATGCTTCAAGAAAGTAATCCTGAAGAGGTACTTGAGGTGAGAAGAATAATAGAGACAGAGACTGTAGCACTTGCAGTCGATAAAATAACTAAGGAGCAACTGGATGATTTGAAAAGAATATCTGATTTGTTTAAAGTATGCAGAGATGAAGAGAAAAATGTTAAATATGATAAAGAATTCCACTATAAAATTGCGAAGGCATCAGGAAATCTTTTAATAATAAATATATTGAATGCTATGTCTTCGCTTATGGATTCATTTCTAAAGGATGCCAGGAGAAAGATTCTTATAGATGAAAACAATTTAATGGTACTTGCACATCAACATGAACTTATATATGAAGCCATTAGGGATAAGGATGCATTGAGGGCTTCACAAGAAATGAAAAAACACTTAGACTTTACTAATGAATATATAAGAAGAAATGCAAAGGAATAGTTAAAAGTGTGACAATTATTTTTACTATGAAATGTACATATATTAAACTATATTTATTATTGTCTGTGATTATCTATCAAACACTGTTATTTGATAGATAAAAATATGTTAATTTAAATGATTTGATATATAATTATAATTTTTATACCAAAATTATATGTTATTTTTATAACTATTGTGGAAATATAAAAAAATATATGGTATACTATATTTAATAAATTGGTAATACCATAATACCAGTTTAAAAATTAGAAATATTGATAGAAGTTATTCATATAATTTGTCCGTGATTGTATTATATTATAAAATGAAATTTTATAATTCTAAGTTATAATGTATAATAAAATTTTGTTAATGAATTAACAAAAAAAATGAAAAAGTGTATTATTTTCTAAAAAAGCAAAAAAAAATTATGTGAATGAAAATCTGATGTAAACGTTGTTAATAACAATAATCGTTTGTTTTCCCCTATTATGAAAACGATGTTAACTTAATAACAATTATAGAAAGATTATAAAAATTGTGATACACTTAAAAAGTGGTGGTACTACCATATTACCATGTTACTAAAATATTAATCTCGGGGGGAATAATATGAATATTTTTCTACTTTTTTTTATCGCAATGATACCAATAGTTTGGCTAATGATATCATTGGGTGCTTTAAATATGCAAGGACATAAAACCTGTCCTTTTACGTTTGGTTATAACCATACTGCTTGCAATATTAGTATGGAAAATGCCAGCTTTTGATGCGATTACCGCAATCCTGGAAGGCGTGGCACTGTCAGTATGGTCAATAAGGAAAACGTTACAAAAATATAAATGGTATTACTAATTATTAGGAAGGCAGTACCATAAAAATTGAATAGGGGGAAAAAGAAGTGTTATTTTTAAAATTTTTATTAGCTATAGTACCAATTATTTGGCTTATAGTCTCATTGGGCAAATTAAAAATGCCAGGACATAAAGCTTGTTCTATTGCACTTGTTATTACAGTGATTTTAGCTATTGGTTTTTGGAAATTAAATGCTATTTATACTGCATCAGCGGTATTGGAAGGACTATTAAACGCCTTGTGGCCGATTTGTCTAGTTATTATTGCAGCTTTGTTTACGTATAATTTGACTTTACGTACAGGTGCCATGGATTCCATAAAAGAAATGTTGGCTGGAGTTTCTATTGATAAAAGAGTTTTAGTACTACTTATTGGATGGGGATTCGGTAATTTCATGGAAGGAATGGCAGGATTTGGTACAGCAGTTGCTATTCCAGCATCTATGCTCGCTGGTCTTGGATTAAATCCATTCGCAGCAGTTGTAGCTTGTTTAGTTGCTAATAGTACACCAACTGCATTTGGATCAGTTGGAATACCACTCGTAACACTTTCATCAGTAACCGGAATTGCATCTCCGGTATTAGCAGCAAATACAGCAATGATTGAAGTAATTCTTACTTTTATCAGTCCATTTATTATGGTATGCATTGTAGGTGGTGGAATAAAGGCATTAAAAGGAGTACTTCCTATTACGATAATTTCAACAGTATCATTTGTACTACCTTGGTACATTATAGCAACAGTAGTTGGAGCAGAATTGCCAAATATAGCAGGTTCTATTTGTTGTATGGTATGCACGGTTATTGCAGCAAAAATCTTTAATAAAAAACCTGAAGATAAGTACTGCATTGAAGCTCAGAATGAAAAAGAAGGAACAGGTTTATCCTTAGGTAAAGCAGTAAAAGCATGGAGCCCATTTATTTTAATATTTGTAATGTTAATAATTACATCAACTTTATGTCCAGCAATCAATCATTTAATTGCAAAATACAAAACCGTTGCTGTTTTATATGCTGGCGAAGGTGGAGGTAAATTGACTTTTAGTTGGATCAATACACCAGGTGTTATCATTTTTATTGCCGCGATTATTGGGGGTATTATTCAAGGTGCAAAAGCATCAACGATGTTAGATGTATTTTTTGCTACATTAAAAGCAAACTGGAAAGCAATGGCTACGATTTGCGCGGTTATGGCAGTAGCAAAGGTAATGGGATATAGTGGAATGATTGCAGATATTGCAAGCCTTTTAGTTGTAGCTACAGGAGGAGCATATCCGTTGATTTCACCACTAATTGGAGCTATTGGAGCATTTGTTACAGGCTCTGGTACATCAACCTGTGTTTTATTTGGAGGATTACAAGCACAAACAGCTCAGAATCTTGGACTTTCTGCATCATGGATGGCAGCAGCAAATGTTCTTGGAGCAGGTATTGGAAAGATGGTTTGTCCTCAAGGTATTGCAATTGGTGTAACTGCAATTAATAAATCTGGTTCAGAAAGTAAAGTTTTATCAAGTGTGTTTAAATATTTTATACTTTATGTAGTTATTGCTGGTATCATATGTTTCGTAGGAACATTAATATAAGCCTGAATGTTAGAAGTAAGGATTATTAGGTACTAACAAAAAAATTGGATTTATATGATCAAATTTATATGATCAAATTTATATATTTTAATAATTTGGGAGGGATTGATTATGGCTAAAATAAAATTGCCTTACAATAAAAGGTTGATTGAAATTGAAATCGATGATAAAAATCTGGCAGGTGTTTTGGAATCAAAGGCAGGTGAATATAAAACAGATTTAACTGAGGCTGAAATAGTTGAAAAAGCACTTGACAATCCTATTGGATCACCTAAGCTTGAGGAACTTGTTAAAGGAAAGAAAAATATGGTCATAATAAGCAGTGACCATACAAGACCTGTTCCAAGTAAAATTATAATGCCAATACTTTTGAAAAGAATAAGGAATGTAAATCCAGGTATTGACATAAAAATATTGATTGCAACTGGTTTCCATAGACTTACAACTAAAGAAGAATTGATAAATAAGTTTGGAAAAGAAATTGTTGAAAATGAAAATATAATAATACATGATTCAAGAAATGAAAATAGTTTGGTAAAGATAGGAACACTTCCATCTGGGGGTGAACTTATAATAAATAAAGCTGCAGTGGAAACAGAACTTTTAATAGCAGAAGGATTTATAGAGTCTCATTTCTTTGCTGGATTTTCCGGAGGTAGGAAAAGTATACTTCCTGGTATAGCCTCTGCAAAGACAGTTATGGCAAATCATTGTGCTGAATTTATAGCAAGCCCTTATTCAAGAACGGGGAAGCTTGATAATAATCCTATTCACAAAGATATGCTTTATGCAGCAGAAAAAGCTAAACTATCATTTATAATAAATGTAGTAATAGATAGTGATAAGAAAATAATAAATGCTTTTGCAGGACATAGTAAACTTGCTCATGAAGATGGATGCAAATTTGTAATGAATTTATCCAAGGTAAATAAAGTAGATGCAGATATAGCTATTTCAACTAATGGTGGCTATCCTCTTGATCAAAATATATATCAATCGGTTAAAGGTATGACAGCTGCAGAGGCAACATGTAGAGATGGCGGAGTAATAATAATGGTTGCTGCCTGTAATGATGGCCACGGCGGTGAGGGATTTTACAATAATCTTGCAAATGTTAAAACTCCTAGGGAATATCTGGATAAAGTTGAAAAAGTTCCTAGAAATGAAACTGTTCCAGATCAATGGGAATCACAGATACTTGCCAGAATATTAAACAAGCATACTGTAATTATGGTAACTGATATGTGTGATCCGAATCTTATAAAGAATATTCATATGCAGCATGCCTATACTTTCGAGGAAGCTTTAAAAAAGGCATATGACATTGTTGGTAAAAATGCAAAAGTTGCAGTTGTCCCTGATGGAGTAGCTGTAATAGTAAGCTAATGTGAGTTATATGAATTAAAAGGAAATATTTAAGGTATAAGAAATCCCATCAAAATGTTTTATTATTGTAAGTGACCAAACCAACAAATTAAAACACCAAGATGGGATTTCATGTAAAATTATTAATAAAAATATTTCATGGCGTAAACGATTATTTTATACCATTTGAAGAACACTGTAAAAGTATCTTTTAAACAGTGATAAAGGTAAAACTTCATTTACATCAAGGAAATATTAAATTCATTACTATTATACATTATGAAGTTCAAATCTGGCAAGTGCAATGAAGTTTCAGGCTTAATCGTATACAGCTTTCTTTTCAAGGAAACCATCCTTAAACTTAGACAAACACATTGTTTTAACTCAGTTAAGTTAATTTAGAATAAGATGTAGCACACTAGAAATATATAAGCTTAAATTTTCGAACTCGCGCTAATTTAAATTATAGTTTAATTTTTAATAAATATATAATAAATTTTGGAGGTAGTTTAAATGGATATATTAGTATGTATAAAACAAGTTCCCGGAACATCAAAAGTTGAGGTTGATCCCGTAACAGGCGTATTGAAGAGGGATGGTATAGATTCTAAAATGAATCCATATGATCTATTTGCACTTGAAACTGCACTTAGGCTTAGAGAAAAACATGGAGGAACAATAAAGGTAATAAGTATGGGACCTCCACAGGCTGCCGATGTAATAAAAGAGGCTTATATGATGGGTGCAGATGAAGGAGTACTTTTATCAGATAGAAAATTTGCAGGAGCAGACGTACTTGCGACTTCATATACAATATCCCAGGGAATAAGAAAAATGGGACATATAGATTTGATTCTATGTGGAAAGCAGACCACCGATGGTGATACAGCACAGGTAGGACCTGAGATGGCAGAATATCTTGGAATACCACATATAGCAAATGTAATAAGCATTGAAGATGTAAAAGATAACTCCATAGTTGTTAAAATGGATATGCCAAATACTATAGAAGTTGCTGATATAAAATTCCCTTGTCTTTTGACAGTAGATAAGGATATATTCCAGCCTAGACTTCCATCTTATAGAAAAAAATTGGCCACAAAGGATAGGAAAGTTGGAGTTTTGAGTCTTAAGGATTTTGAAGATAAAGATGAGAATAAATATGGGTTGAATGGTTCACCAACTCAGGTTGAAAAAATATTCCCACCAGAAGTAAATACGGATCAAGAGATGTGGAATGGTACAAATGAGGAACTTGCAGACAAACTTACGGAAAAACTTAAAGAACTTAAATTTGTTTAGAAGATTATTATTTGTAAAGATATATTTTAAAATATTTAGGAGGAATTTAAAATGGGTAGATTGGTAGTTCATAATGATAAAGTAAATCCAGAAGTTATAAAAGAATTGCTTAAAATATGTCCTTTTGGAGCTATGGAAGAGAAAGATGGCAAAATTGAGATAAATGCAGCTTGTAAGATGTGCAGACTCTGTGTAAAAAAAGGACCTAAGGGAGTAATGGAGTTTGTAGAAGACAAGGTTGAAGAGATAGATAAGAGCCTTTGGAAGGGTATTGCTGTATATGTAGATCATGTAGAGGGAAATATTCATCCAGTAACTTATGAACTTATAGGAAAGGCCAAAGAACTTGCTGTCAAGATAAATCAGCCTGTATATGCAGTATTTATAGGATATGATATAAAAGATAAAGCAGAAGAACTTCTACATTATGGAATAGATGAAGCTTTTATATACGATTATGAAGAACTTAAGGATTTTAGAATTGAACCATATACTGCAGCTATAGAAGATTTTATAAACAAAGTTAAACCAGGTACCCTTCTTGTTGGAGCTACCACAGTTGGAAGATCACTGGCACCTAGAGTTGCAGCTAGATTCAGAACAGGACTTACAGCTGATTGTACAATACTTGATATGAGAGAAAATACGGATCTTGTCCAGATAAGGCCAGCATTTGGTGGTAATATAATGGCTAAGATATTAAACCCAAATCACAGACCTCAGCTTGCTACTGTAAGATATAAAGTCATGGATGCACCATGTAGAACGGAGAAAATTTCAGGAAGAATAAACATAGCATATATGGACAGAAATAAATTTAAATCCGGTATAAATGTGTTGAACGTAGTCAAGAAAGTGGTTGAAGAAGATATATCTGAAGCTGATGTAATAGTTGCAGCAGGTAGAGGAGTTAAGTCTGAAAAGGATCTGGATATGATAAAAGAACTTGCAAATTTGCTTGGGGCTCAAATAGCAACAACAAGGCCTCTTATAGAAGCAGGATGGGCAGATCCAAAGAAACAGATTGGATTAAGTGGAAGGACGGTTAAACCTAAGCTTATAATAACTTGTGGAATATCTGGGGCAGTTCAATTTGCAGCTGGAATGAATAACTCGGATGTCATAGTTTCAATAAATAAAGATCCTAAGGCACCTATATTCAATATAGCTCATTATGGTATTGTAGGCGACATATATGAAATAATACCAAAGCTCATAGAAAATATAAAGAGTAATTCAGATGTTGTCTGTAAAGTGATGTAGTATTCATAGGTTGATTTAAAATATAGTTTGGAGGGAAAAATATGGAATTAACATATACTGAAAAATATAAAAAGTTAGATGATAATGATATAAAATTTTTGGTGGATCTGCTTGGACAGGATAGAGTTTTTACTGGAAAAGATATAAATGATGATTACAGTCATGATGAATTGGGTGGAGTTAGCAAATACCCTGATGCATTGGTTGAAGTTTTAAGTACCGAAGAAGTTTCCAAGATAATGGCATATGCATATGAAAATAATATTCCAGTAGTAGCTAGAGGATCAGGGACAGGACTTGTTGGGTCATCGGTTCCAATAGAAGGCGGAATAATGATCAAACTTACAAATATGAACAATATACTTGAGCTGGATGAGGAAAATCTAACTCTTACAGTTGAACCAGGAGTTCTGCTCATGGAGATTGCCAAGTTTGTAGAAGATCATGATTTATTCTATCCACCAGATCCAGGTGAAAAATCTGCTACAATAGGCGGAAACGTAAGTACCAATGCAGGTGGAATGAGAGCCGTTAAATATGGTGTAACAAGAGATTATGTTAGAGGACTTGAAATCGTACTCCCAAATGGAAAAGTCATACAAGCTGGTGGGAAAGTGGTAAAAAACAGCTCAGGCTACAGTATAAAGGATTTAATATGCGGATCTGAAGGAACTCTTGGCATTATTACAAAGTTAATATTGAAACTCCTTCCACTTCCAAAGAAATCGATAAGCTTGCTTGTACCGTTTCCTGATTTGGATAAAGCTATAAGTACGGTTCCAAAGATAATAAAATCCAAATCAATACCGACAGCAATAGAATTTATGCAGAGAGAAGTTATACTTGCAGCGGAAGAATTCCTTGGAAAGAAATTTCCTGATAACTCATCAGATGCATACTTGCTCCTTACATTTGATGGGAACAGCAAAGAACAAATAGAGTCAGATTATGAAAAAGTAGCAGATATATGTCTGGAGGAAGGAGCAATTGATGTGTTTATTTCAGACACAGATGAAAGAAAAGAAGCAGTATGGTCTGCAAGAGGAGCTTTTCTTGAGGCGGTTAAGGCAACTACTACTGAAATGGATGAATGTGATGTTGTTGTTCCAAGAAATAAAGTTGCAGATTTTGTTAAATTTACTATTGAAGCTGAAAAGAAATTCAATATAAGAATAAGAAGCTTTGGACATGCAGGAGATGGAAACTTACATGTATATATACTTAGAGATGAGCTTTCTAAGGAAAAATGGGATAAGAAGTTAAATGATGTTTTTGATGCCATGTATAGTAAGGCAGAAGAACTTGACGGCCTTGTTTCAGGAGAACATGGAATAGGATATGCAAAGAAGAAATATATATTCCGTCAATATGGTGACGATTATATGACTCTCATGAGAAATATAAAATTAGCTTTTGATCCTAAAAATATATTGAACCCTGGAAAAGTTTGTGAATAAAATAATTAAGTCGTTTGTATGTAAATAACAGTTACTATTTACCTCTAAATAATTAAATAGCCGGAGAGAAACCCTATAAAAGTTTTATGGGGTTTCTTTCTGATTATTTAATATTTTTTAAGTAATAATTATGTTTATATATGGTTAAACTATTTTTAAATGAGATGAAAGGGGATAATTATATACTATGGCTTCAAATAAAAATGACAAATTAAACCCGGAGCAAAAAAAATATCAGGATTTTGCACAAAGCAAGGTTCCTAAAAGAAAAGCTTTGAGAAATTGTATAAGGGCTTTTATAGTAGGCGGTTCCATATGTATATTTGATCAGTCGCTTCAATTTATATTTATAAAATACTTTAAATTTACCGAGGAAACTGCAGGAAATCCTGCCTCGGCCATACTTATAATTATAGCTTCTGCTTTGACAGGATTTGGAGTCTTTGATCATATTGCACAATGGTCTGGCGCAGGAACTTCTGTTCCTATTACGGGCTTTGCTAATTCAATTGCTTCAGCGGCCATAGAGCATAGAACTGAAGGGTATGTACTTGGGGTTGGAGGCAATATGTTTAAAATAGCAGGCTCCGTTATAACTTTCGGAGTATTTTCTGCATTTATAGTATCTATAGTAAGTATAGTAATCAAATGGTTAGGTGGTATGATATAAAATGCTTTTAGGAAGGCAATCTTTTATTTTTCAGTCTAAACCTGCAATATTGTCACATGCGGCTGTTGGTGGACCTTTTGAAGCAAAAGGTGCTTTAGCCGATGAATTCGATAAATTATTCGATGATATATGGCTTGGACAGGATAGTTTTGAAAAAGCTGAAAAGAAGCTTTTGGAAGAGTCCTGTAATCTAGCTATAACTAGATCAAATGTAAAAGAGGAAGATATAAATTTTTTTGTAAGCGGTGACTTAATGAACCAGATAATAACCAGCAGCTTTGCAGCGAGAACCCTTTCAATTCCATTTCTTGGGGTATTCGGAGCCTGCTCAAGCTCTATGGAGGGGTTGGCTACTGCTTCACTGCTCATCGACAGTGGCTCGGCAAATTATGTGCTTACTGGGACTGCAAGTCATAATGCTGCTGTAGAAAAACAGTTCAGGTATCCAACTGAATATGGAAGCCAGAAACCTCCGACCGCACAGTGGACTGTAACGGGTTCTGGTGCAGTGGTATTGGGCAAATGTGGTAATGGTCCCAAAATAACCTCTGCTACCATAGGAAAAGTAACTGATATGGGAGTATCCGATCCATTTAACATGGGAGAAGCTATGGCGCAAGCAGCTGTAGAAACCATTGAAACTCATTTCAAAGAATTGAACAGAGGGCCGGACTACTATGACATTGTTGCAACTGGAGATCTTGGAAAAATAGGTCATAAAATTGCAGAAGAACTTTTAAAAAAAGATGGAATTCAGTTTAGACCAGGAGTTTTCAAGGATTGTGGAATGCTTATATACAATGACAATCAACCTGTTTTTTCAGGTGCAAGTGGATGTGCATGTTCAGCAGTAGTAACTTATGGACATTTTCTCAAGGAAATTGAGAGAGGAAATCTAAATAAAATTTTAATAGTGGCAACAGGTGCATTGATGTCCCCAATGTCATATCAGCAGAAAGAAAGCATACCCGGTATTGCACATGCTGTTTCCATAGAAAAATAGATAAAACTTTAGTTTCAAAAGGAAGGTGTATTGTTTTGGAAAAATTCCTTTGGGCCTTTTTAGTAGGAGGAGGCATATGTGTTATAGGTCAGATAATGATGGATGTATTTAAATTAACGCCTGCCCATACTATGACAACTTTTGTAGTTATAGGTGCCATATTGGGAGGATTGGGATTATATGAACCGCTTATAAAATTTGCAGGAGCGGGTGCTTCAGTTCCAATAAGCAGTTTTGGAAATGCACTTGTAAAAGGGGCTCTTATGGAAGCACAGAAATATGGAATAATAGGGGTATTAACTGGAACCTTTGAAGTTACAAGTGCGGGTATATCGGCGGCTATAATTTTTGGATTCATAGCATCACTTATATTTAAACCAAAAGGGTAAATATATTTATTTTTTTGTGTTAAAGCGTTGACAAATTTCATAAATGGATTTAAAATTATTATTAATAGATATGATTATTAAATCCTATGAGCAGAAGTAGTAAATATCATAGTTTAGTTGAAGAGAATCTGGAATGGTGAGATCTAGGTACTATAACTGATATTGAATGGATCTGTAAGGAGTAATGTGAACTGATAGTAGCAATAAACCGGGCAGCCTGTCGTTAAAAATGGCAAAGTATCGAGAGTATTCTCCGTACTTTAAGTTGAGTTTTGTATTTGGGTGGTATAAAAGAAATTTTGCATTTCTTCCTAAGGGGAGAAATGTTTTTTTGGCTTTAATATAAAACTAACATGGGTGGTACCGCGGAAAAAAAGACATTTCGTCCCATTTTGGGATGATAATGTCTTTTTATTTTTTTATATTATTGGGAGGTAATAAATTTGATATGTATGAAACAGAGTGAATTTGAAAAATTTAAACAAAGGAATATAGCATTTCCCGTTGCCTATGAATTGAATGGAGATGAAATAACACCTATAAGCATATTTTACAGTTTACAAGGAAGAAATAAGGTTATTATGGAAAGTGTTGAATTTGATAAGGACAAGGGAAGATATTCTTTTATAGCTGTAAATCCATATATGAAAATAAAGAGCTTTAAAGGTGATGTATATATAGACAAGGGAGTTTCAAGTTCTAAGGAAAAAGGCAAGATTATAGATTTTGTAAAAAAGTTTATAGAAATAAATTATAATATGGATATACTTGACATACCATTTACAGGTGGAGCAATTGGATATGCAGGTTATGATGTAATAAAACAATATGAAAATATAAAGGACAGCAATATTGATGATTTAAAAATACCAGAAGCGTATTTTATGTTTTATAAATCGTTTATATGCTATGATCATTTAAAACATCGAGTTATTTTAATATATAATGTATTACCGGAAGATAATATTGAGTATTCTGCGATTTTAGATTACTTAAAAAGGATTTATAGGCAAATTACTAGCAAAATATATATTCATAATATTCATAATAATTATGAAAAAGTGCAGATTGATTCAAATTATACAAAAGAAGAGTTTTGTAAAAATGTAGAAAAGGCAAAAGAATATATAAAAAAGGGAGATATATTTCAAGTAGTTATTTCCCAGAGACTTAAATTTAAAACTGATTTGAATGCTTTTGATATATATAGAAAATTAAGATATGAAAATCCATCACCATATCTATTTTATATGGATTTTCAGGATTTTCAAATTGTAGGATCTTCACCTGAAAGACTTGTAAGTGTGCAGGATGGTATAGTAAGCACAAATCCTATTGCGGGTACAAGAAGAAGAGGAATTGATAAGGAAGAAGATGAAAAATTAAAATATGAGCTTGTAAACAATGAAAAAGAATGTGCAGAGCATGTTATGCTTGTTGATCTTGGAAGAAATGATATAGGTAGAATCAGTGAGTTTGGAACAGTTAAAGTTACCAAATTAATGGAGGTACACCAATATTCCCATGTTGTGCATATGGTATCAGAAGTTGAAGGCAAATTGAAAAAGAATTTATCTTGTTTTGACGCTTTTATATCATGTATTCCGGCAGGAACTGTTTCAGGAGCACCAAAAATAAGAGCAATGGATATAATTGATGGAATTGAAAACAGAAAGAGACTTTTGTACGCAGGAGCAGTAGGGTATTTTTCCTATAATAAAGATATGGACATGTGTATTGCCATTAGAACACTGGTGCTTAAAAATGGATATGCATATATACAGGCTGGTGGAGGTATAGTATATGATTCAGATCCGGAGGCTGAATATAATGAATCACTTAACAAAGCAAAAGCACTTACGGAGGTGATATAGTTGATACTTATAATAGATAATTATGATTCTTTTACTTATAATCTTTATCAGTATATAGGAGAACTTTACAAAGATATAAGAGTAGTTAGAAATGATGAGATTAAAGTAGATGATATTGAAAAATTTAAAGATCTGCAAGGAATAATAATATCTCCTGGACCAGGTATACCTGATAACGCAGGAATATGCATCGAAGTAGTAAAAAAATATGGCAGACATGTACCAATCTTGGGAATATGTCTTGGCCATCAGGCTATAGCCAGGGCATATGGTGGAAATGTGATCAGGGCTAAGGAAATAAAACATGGTAAAACATCTATGGTATATCATGTTGACAGCAAGCTATTTAAGAAAATAAAAAATCCGATAAGGGCGATGAGATATCATTCCCTGATTGTTGATAAAGGTTCCATAGAGTCTGAGTTTGTAAAAATTGCTGAAAGTGAAGATGGAGTACTTATGGGTATCAAACATAAAAAATATCCTATATATGGACTGCAGTTTCATCCTGAATCAATATTAACCGAGTGTGGACATGATATAATAAAAAATTTTTTGCAGGAGGTATGTTATGTTAAATGAGGCTATAAAAAAAGTTGTATCAGGTAATGATCTTTCTGAAGTTGAAGCAGAAGATGTTATGAATAGTATAATGAGTGGAAAAGAGCCAATTTCCACTGTTTCAGGTCTTTTAATAGCGCTCAAGATGAAAGGAGAATCAATTTCTGAAATAACAGGTTGTGCCAGAGCTATGAGAAATATGGCAACACCCGTGAAATTAAAATCAAATTATGCAATTGACACTTGTGGAACTGGTGGAGATGGTGGAAGGACTTTTAATATATCTACTGCAGCTTCAATTGTAGCAGCTTCAGGAGGTGTGAAAGTTGCTAAACATGGGAACAGGGCTGTTTCAAGTAAAAGTGGAAGTGCAGATGTTTTAGAAGAACTTGGCATTGATATAGACTTGGAAACGTCAAAGGTTGAAAAAACTATTGATGATGTAGGTATGGGATTTTTATTTGCGCCAATGTATCATAGTGCCATGAAAAATGTAATAGGAGTCAGAAGGGAACTTGCTGTAAGGACAATATTCAATATATTGGGGCCAATTACCAATCCTGCTTTTGTACAAGGTCAGGTACTTGGAGTATACAAAAGAGAACTCACAAATACTATAGCCAGAGTTCTGAAGAATTTAGGATGCGAGAGGGCTATGGTGGTTCATGGAGAAGATGGACTGGATGAGATTACAACCACATCTCCGACATATGTGAGTGAACTGAAAAATGGAGAAATAAAAGATTATACCATAGATCCTGAAGAGTATGGGATAGAAAAAGCGGCTCATAAAGATATATGCGGGGGTACTGCAAAAGAGAATGCAAATATAATCATTGATATATTGAAAGGGCAAAGAGGAAAAAAGAGGGACATAGTTGTATTAAACAGTGCAGCAGCTCTTTATGTAGGCAAAAAAGTTGAAAATATAAGAGAGGGTATTGAAAGGGCAAATGAACTTATCGATTCAAAAAAAGCCTATGGAAAATTTCAGGAAATTTCAAATTACGGCAGGGAGTGATTGGTATGATACTTGATGATATAGTTGAGGTGAAACATAAAGAACTAGAAATCAGGAAAAAGAATAAAACGCTTGAAGGTATTATAGATGAAATTCACATGATTGATAACGCAAAATCAAGTGATTTCAAGGGAGCACTGCTTAAAAATAATATATCGATAATAGGTGAAATAAAAAAGGCATCTCCCTCAAAAGGAATTATAGTCCAAGATTTTCACCCTGAGGATATTGCAGGAATATATGAAGGACTTGATATAAATGCAATATCCGTACTTACAGAAGAAGATTATTTTATGGGAAAAGATGAATATTTGAAAGCAGTTAAAAGTATAGTTTCAAAGCCTGTTCTTAGAAAAGATTTCATCATTGATGAATATCAGATTTATGAATCAAAGCTTCTGGGAGCTGATGCAATACTTTTAATAGTGAGAATTTTGGGAGATAAACTTGATGAATTTTACAAGTTGACATCTAATTTGGGACTTCAATGTATTGTAGAAGTACATGATAAAAATGAACTCGATATAGCACTTGATATATGTCCACAAATTATCGGAATAAACAATAGAAACCTTGAAGATTTTACTGTCAATTTAAAAAACACAGAAGATTTAATTAAATATATAGATAAAGATACTGTTGTAGTTTCTGAAAGTGGCATGGCGACTCTGGAAGATTTTAGATATATAAAAAGTCTTCCTGTAGATGCGGTTTTAATAGGTGAAGGATTTATGAGAAAACTTAATAATAGTGATGACATGAAAAGATTTATAGATAATATAAAAGACAATTGATACATTGGAGGTGAAAATTGCATATTGATAAAAATAAAGATATGCGGCTTGAGAAGAATAGAGGATATTGATTATGTGAATAAATATAGACCTGATTATGCCGGGTTTGTATTTTCAAAAAGCAGGCGAAGAATAAATTTGGAACAGGGGAAAAAGCTTATATCCAATTTAAATTCAAATGTTAAAACCGTGGGAATATTTGTAGATGAATCACCCGATTATGTTGAGAGTATTTCTAATGCACTTAAACTTGATATAGTTCAATTTCATGGTTCGGAAGATAATAAGTATATGAAATGCTTCAATAAGTTTGAAATATGGAAGGCGTTAAAAGTAAGAGATAAAAGTGATATTTTAAATTTGAATTATGAATATGCAGATGGAATAGTTTTAGATAGCAGTACAGCAGGAAGCGGTAAAAGCTTTGAATGGAGTATTGCAAGAGATTTTAAGTTTGATGGAGACTTGATTCTTGCAGGTGGGCTTGATCCTGAGAATGTAGAGTCTGCTGTAAGAATAGTGAATCCTGATATTGTGGATGTTTCAAGCGGAGTGGAAACTTCTGGATACAAAGATCCAGATAAAATAAAAAAATTCATTTTGAAAGTGAGGAATATAGAGTGACTGGAAGATTTGGAAAGTTTGGAGGACAATATGTCCCGGAAACTATAATGAATGCAATTACTGAACTTGAAGAGGAATACAATAAGGCAAAGACTGATCAAAATTTTATAAAAGAGTTTAAGTACTATTTAAAGGATTATGTAGGAAGGGAATCGCCTTTGTATTATGCTGAAAATCTGACTAAAAAACTTGGAGGAGCAAAAATATATCTCAAAAGAGAAGATTTAAATCATACTGGAGCCCACAAGATAAACAATGCTTTAGGGCAGGTACTTCTTGCAAAGAGAATGGGCAAGAAAAGAGTAATTGCAGAAACTGGTGCAGGGCAGCATGGGCTTGCCACCGCAACTATAGCTGCCATGTTCAATATGGAATGTGAAATATTCATGGGCGAGAAAGATATAAGAAGGCAGGCACTTAATGTTTTCAAGATGAAAATACTAGGTGCAAAAGTTACATCTGTTACAGCAGGAACTGGTACGCTCAAGGATGCTGTAAATGAGGCTATGAGAAACTGGGTTACGAGAATAGAAGATACTTTTTATGTAATAGGGACGGTAATGGGACCACATCCATATCCAACCATAGTGAGAGATTTTCAGAGAGTCATAGGAGATGAAGCCAGAAGGCAGATATTTGAAAAAGAGGGAAGATTGCCGGATTGTATTATAGCATGTATAGGAGGTGGAAGCAACGCAATGGGTATATTTTATCCCTTTGCGGAAGATGAAAATGTAAGGCTTATTGGAGTAGAAGCAGCAGGAAAGGGGATTGATACAGACAAGCATGCTGCAAGTATAACAAAAGGCTCTGTAGGAATTATTCATGGAATGATGACATATGTTCTTCAGGATGATGATGGTCAGATACTTCCTGCATATTCAATTTCTGCTGGTCTGGATTACCCAGGTGTAGGTCCGGAACATGCATATTTTCATGATATAGGAAGAGCAGAATATGTAACAGCTAATGACAGGGAGGCAGTAAATGCTTTTATGGAAATGTCGAGAATTGAGGGAATAATACCTGCACTTGAAAGTTCACATGCACTTGCCTATGCTATAAAACTTGCTCCAACACTTTCAAAAGATAAAATTATGATTGTAAATATATCAGGAAGAGGGGACAAGGATATGAATACTATAGCTAAAGTAATGGGGGTAAATTTAGATGAATAGAATAGATGCAAAATTCAAGAAGTTAAAAGAAAAAAATGAGAAGGCAATGATATCTTTTATAACTGCAGGTGATCCAGATTTTGAGACTACGTCGGAACTTGTATATTCTATGGAAAAAGCGGGTGCAGATATAATAGAATTAGGAGTACCTTATTCGGATCCAATAGCGGATGGACCTACAATACAGAAGTCTTCTGCTAGATCTCTTAAAAATGGTACAACCATATCAAAAATAATGGATTGTGTAAAATATATACGCTCAAATACTGAAGTACCATTGGTATATTTAGTTTATTATAATTCAGTGTTCAAATATGGAATAGAAAGGTTCATAAGTCAGTGTAGAAATGTAGGAATTGATGGAATAATAATACCTGATTTACCTATAGAAGAAAGAAAGGATATACTTAAAATTGCAAATAAATATGAAATTGCACTAATCCCTCTTATAGCGCCAACTTCAAAAGAAAGGATAAAAAGGATAGTAAATAATGCCAGTGGATTTATTTATTGTGTTTCCACCAATGGAGTTACTGGTGAAAGAAATGAAATAAGCACAAATATGGATGAGTATATGGCTATAGTATCGAGGTATACAGATATTCCTAAAGCCATTGGCTTTGGTATATCCAATGCAGAAATGGCTGAAAGACTCAAAAAGTATTGTGATGGTATTATTATAGGAAGTGCAATTGTAAAGAAAGTTGATGAAATTAAAAATAAGAGAGATATGATTGAAAATGTAAAAAAATTTGTTAAAAGTGTAAAAGCGGTATTATAAAAATTATTATCAAATAAAATTTATATTAGTATATATAATAAATATTATGTAAATTAAAATAAATGTAAACAAAACAAAGACAATAAAAAATCAATAACTTGTAAGTAAATTAATATAGTAATATAATGATAATATATTAAAGAAATACCGGGGTGAAAAAAGTGAAAGTTATAATAGATAGATTTGAAGGACCGTATGCTGTATGTGAAAAGGCTGATATGACCATGATGGATATAAAGAGAATAAATATACCGATGAATGCAAAAGAAGGGGATGTATTGAAAATAGAAGGGGAATCTATAGTAATAGATGAAGAAGAAACAAAAAAACGAAAGATGAATATAGAAAAAATTACGAAGGATTTATGGAAATAATTTAAATGAAAAACGGGAGAAAAATCATGGATTTTTACTCCTTTTTGAAATAATTGAAATCGTTATAAATTATACAGCTATAAGATATTTATAAAATTTGTTTAATATTATTTAATGATAATTAAAAATTATAATATATAAAACAGAAGGTGTAAATATGAAAATAGTTTTTATTGTTCCAGCAGCAGACATTCGGAGGAATGTCATATATAGGATTGGAGACAGAATTTATGGACATTCAAATTCTATTATAGGGCCATTGATATTAGGCAAAATTTTAAAAAATGCAGGACATTCTGTAGAGGTGTATGAAGAATTATACAAAGACTTAAATTTTAATAAATTTGAAGATGCAGATTTAATAATGTTAAATACAATGACTTCGTCTTCAACAAGAGCTTACCGTATTGCAGATTATTTTAGAAATGAGAAACATAAAAGGGTGATAATAGGAGGTATACATGCTTCCAGTATGCCGGAAGAAGCATTACTTCATGCTGATCAAGTTATTGTAGGAGAAGGGGAAAGAGTAATTGCTGATGTAGTTAATGGAAAGATTACAGATAAGATAGTCTATTCACGCTGTATAGAAGATTTAGATAGCATACCATATCCGGACTATAGTATTCTTAAAACTCCATGTAAAACAGCTAATGTGATGACTTCAAGAGGATGCCCATTTAGCTGTTCGTTTTGTACTACGTCTAGAATGTTTTATCCATATAGAAAAAGGACACCAGATAATGTAATTGAAGAACTAAAAATATATAAAAAGCAAGGCTTTAAGTATATGAATTTTGAAGATGATAACTTTACTGCAGATAAGGAGAGAGCAAAGGAAATACTCAGAAAAATGATTTCTAATAATCTAATATTTAAAGAAACTTTCTTTTTTGGTAGAACTGATATGGCAAATGATGAAGAATTGCTACAATTGCTTCATGATACTCATTTAAATAGAGTACTTATAGGAATAGAATCTTTAAATCAAAAATCACTAGACGATATAAATAAAAAACAAAAAATTTCTGATATTAAGAATTGTGGCGAAATTCTAAAAAAGTATAAAATAAAGTTAATAGCAAGTTTGGTATTAGGATTAGATAATGATACAAAAGAAGATATAGAAAATGGTGAAAGATTTTGTGAAGAAATAAATGCTTATCAATTTCAGCCGGCCATTTTAACTCCTTTTCCTAAGACGCCTGTTTATGAGTACTATAAAAAAGAAGATCGTATGTTAAATAATGATTGGCAGTATTATGACATGATGGTTGTAAATTTTAAACCTAAAAATATGTCGCCTTATGATTTACAGAGTGAATTTTTTAAAGTTGCAAAATCTTTTTATACTCTTAAATCATCATTTAGTATATTTAAAATTTTTGGATTTATATCAGGAATCAGAAGAATTGGATTATGGGCTGCAGTTAAATTTGGAGAAATATTTTTTAAGAAAAAATCAAATGTAGATAATGGGAACATATATAATACATTAAAAAAGATCTCAGCTAATTGACCATATAAAAAATAATACCGATAATGTCTAGAGTATTATCAGTATTATTTTTGTATTTTATTTAATGGATAGTTTTCTTTTTGAAACTTTTACCGGTTACATCTACATTGCTTATAGTAATAAGAGCTTGTTTATCAAAACCATTTACTATGGATTTAAGCTTGGCTATTTCAAGACGTGATATTATTACGAATATTACATTAGTAGGTACATTGGAATATGCTCCTTTTCCTTCTAAAAGAGTAACTCCTCTTCCTAATCTAGCTAAAAGGGCATCGGTTATTTCCTTGTATTTATCTGAAATTATTATAACCGATTTTGATTCATCTAGACCTTCAGAAGTTATATCAATTAGTTTAAATGCAATAAAATAAGTAACAAGAGAATACATTGCTCTATCCCATCCGAATATCAGTCCAGCACTACTTAATATAAATATATTAATGAACATAACTATTTCACCTACTGAAAATCCGGTTCTTTTATCAAAAATTATCGCAACAATTTCAGTACCATCAGTAGATCCACCGTTTCTTATAACAAGACCTACACCTATTCCAAGAAGTATACCGCCGAATATTGAAGCGAGAAGGGTATCGTTGGTAAAGGCGTTTAAATTTTTAAAGGCTGACACCATTATTGACAGGGAACATACAGAAAATAATGTTGAAATTGTAAATGTTTTTCCAATATGTTTATAACCAATTATTAAAAATGGTATATTTAATATAAAAATAAATAGTCCAAGAGGTAATGTTGTAATATAACTTACCATAATAGATATACCCGTTATACCACCGTCTATTACATTGTTTGGAATTAAGAAAAGCTCTAATCCGATAGCAGCTAAGGTTGTTCCTATATACATAGCTAAAAATTTACTTATTATTGCAATTGGTTTTTGATATTTTTTTGACATTAGATCACATCCTTTATTTAGACTTTTATTTATAACATGCCATATAATAATATTAAAACATACTTATTGTACCAATTATACCAGTATATGAAAACATATAATATATAATTTTTATTAACAATATAATTAATATATTAAATAATTATATATTAATTATATATTAATTATTTGTACTATGTCAAATAAGCATTGGCTTTTATATTATATCTTGTATAAATAATACATAAATTTAGTAATATGATCTAAAATCAATTCATTTACACAATATCATGCAGATATATTATTTTTATTATTCCATCTTCCACATCTATCACCAAAGAAACCTATAATTTCGTTATTCCCAAGTATTTTAACTATTTCACATTTATTCGCACATCCACTGCAGTGAAAACTCTTTGATATAAAATTTTCACCAACCAGATTGAATCCTTTAAATTTAGTTACACTTTTTGTCTTTTCTATATATTCTTTTGCAAGAATTGCAGCTCCTATAGCACCCATGACTTTATAATTTTTAGGTACAATCACATCACAACCGAGTGCTTCCTCAAAGGCAGATTTCATACCTATATTTGCAGCTACACCTCCCTGGAAAAAAATATTCTTTTTTATATCCTTGCCTTTTGCTACATTACTTAAATAATTTCTAACTAATGCATTGCATAATCCATTTATTATATCGCTATTACTATATCCTAATTGTTGCTTGTGAATCATGTCAGATTCTGCAAATACAGCACATCTGCCTGCTATTCTTACTGGAGAAACAGATTTAAGTGCATAAGTTCCAAACTCTTCTATAGGTATATCTAGCCTTTCAGCCTGTCTGTCAAGAAAAGATCCTGTTCCTGCAGCACACACCGTATTCATTGCAAAATCAGAAACAATACCTTTATTCAAAATTATTATTTTTGAATCCTGACCTCCAATTTCAATTATTGTTCTTACATCTCTATCTATATTAAGTGCGGCCACCGCATGAGAAGTTATTTCATTCTTTACCATATCAGCGCCTATAATCGACGAAGCTATTTTTCTTCCACTTCCAGTAGTTCCGACTGCTTTTATTTGTGCATCCTTATATTTACTGTATAGCAGTTTAAACCCTTCCTGAACTGCACTTATTGGTCTTCCTTTAGTTCTTAAATATATTGATTCAATTACATTTATATCTTTATCTACTATAACAATATCAGTACTAACTGATCCTACATCAACACCTATATAATACATTTATTTTTTCTCCTTTCAAGTAAATCTAAAAAAGCTTCAATTCTTGTAATATAACCATCTTCTCCGGTAAGTTCATCTACAACCAGTGTAAGTATTGGAAAATTCTCATTTCTGGATATAGTTGGCAATATGGATTTAGATACTATTTCAGGCATGCATCCCATGGGAAAGATTTGAATAGCTCCATCAAATCCGTCATTTTTTGCAATTATTGCTTCGCCTACACATTCTCTAGCATGCCCACCGATATAAAAAGGCAAATACTTTTTGGAATAACTTTTTATACGAGGTGAATTCAAATTGAAAATAGATAAAAATGTATTTTTTACCCACCAGCTTGGAGTCAAGTGTCTACTTACAGATGTGCCATAATTTAAAAGTTTATCTTCAATAAAAAGATTTGAAAAAGGCTCAATTATTGTATATATTTCTCCGATTATAGCTATTTTAAGTGGATTTTTATTTTTATCTGTTACAACCCCATCTATTTTTCTTTTATAGTATTCTAAAGTCGATAACATTTCATATGGAGAATTGCATTTTATGGCAGCTCTTTTGCATTTATTCAAGATATTTTTACATTCACCTATGTTAACTTCATATCCTGATATATATTTTGCCTTTTTTTCAATATAGTCTATCAAATTTATTATTTTAAAGCCAGAAAATAGTATTTTTAATTTTTCATGATTAGGCTTGTTGCTTTCATTGTTTATTTCAGATAATCTTCTCATAAATTCTTTCATGCCTATATCATTAGGTGAATCAATGACTATAAAATTTAAATCGTATCCTAATTTTTTTAAAATATTCATTTGAAGTTCACAATATTCACCAAATCTGCAGGGCCCACAGCTTCCAACTAGGAGTATAGTATCTGCCCCTTTTTTTATGCTTTCTATATATGAACCAATCATTATTTTAAACGGCAAACAAATTTCTTCAGGTGAATAAAGACATCCATTCTCTAAAATAGTTTTATTACTTTCTGGTGGAAGTACATAGTCTATACCAAGTCCGTCAAATACAGCCTTTGCTGCAAAAATTGTGTTTCCAAGGTTGGGAAAAGTTATTTTCATTTTACACATCTCCTCTTTAACATATCTGAAAAAGCCTCCAATCTAGTATCAAAACCGGCCTCACCAGTTTGTTCATCTATCTTAAGTATTAACATAGGGAAGTCTTCCAGTTTACTTTTTATCAATTCAATTATTATAGAATCTATACCACAGGAAAAAGAGGAGACATATACAATTCCATCTATCTTTTTATGAATTGCCATATAAGTGGAAAAACCATAAGAATTTTTTGCAAAAGTCCAAAAAGGTCTTTTAAACAAGTCTCTGGACTGATCATCTATATTAGACTTATTTAAATATTCTTCTGTCAGGAGTCCTATACCAAGTGTCTTTAATTTTTTTACTACATTCATATTGGCAAATTTGTCATATATGTTATATGGATGACCTACTAATGCGACTCTTATTGGAAAAGAATCGTCTTTTATACCAAATTTAAAATTCATCTGTGCTTTTAGTGCTACTTTATAAGCATCATTTATTTTTAGAAGATTCTTAGTAAACAGTAAGCCGGTTTTTCTAATCCATGGCTCAAATTTAATTTTTGAAAAAGCATAAATAGGAGTAGAAATAATAGGCGGCATATCAGGTATGCTGTTTTTCACCATTTCAGGTAGGCCACAAAATTTCGGACATATGAACTCTTTTTTGTTTAACTGCATTATTCTGGGAATAAGTACAATATCGCACTTATCTTTTATGTAGGCTACATGCCCATGAAATATTTTTATAGGAAGGCATGCTTCGTCTACGCAGTATTTAGTTCCTAAGTTAAGTATATTTTCATTTGTATCAGGTGATATTATGATCTTTGCACCTAACTCTTTAAAAAATGTGTTTAAAAACGGGAAATATCTACAATATAATAATCCATTCGGTATACCAACTATCATATAAATATACTGCTAAAGTTTATGTTGATAAATTAGCAGAATACCTCCTTTACTAGTATAATCATAAATTTGTATTAATCTATTAGTATATTTTACCTTATTATGCAAAAAATATACAAAAGTTAATAAAGTCATTAAATAAAATTAAAAATCAATTTATTTGAAAATAAAACTTTTAAAATCCCTTTAAACGAGCAGAAATACATTTTAAAGACATTTCATTTTTTTATTTTCAAAATAATGCATTACAAATTTCTATATAATAATACAATATATTCAAAAATATACTTTATTATTAAAGTCAACAGAATAAAAGTGCAAAAAGGCGAAAAATGAATTAACAGCCTTATTAACACATTGTGGAAGCATATTAATTTCATAAATGCTCACTTAATTTCCACAATATGTTAATAACTCACTTTTTCCAAAATGAATTGAAGATATTATAAAAAATCATTTTCAAATCTAAAACTAATTGATAATATTATCAATTGAATAAATATAGATTTATAATCGACATTTTATAGACAAAATGTTTATAATTGATACATAAAATTTGTTTAGTAGTATAATATTAATAGATTATTTACTTTATATAAGAAGGATTTTTTTATTTTTTATAGAAATTATTATAATAAATATATTCGCTAAATAATCATTTAGCGAAGTTATACATTTTTATAGAAGGGGGAATACTAAATGCATTATAATCTTCAACATATATATGATAAAAAGCTTCCTAAATGTCTAAATGATTTTCTAAATTATCTTGGAACTATACGTGGGAAATCAATAAATACTCTTGATGGTTATAAAGTTGATCTAACAATGTTTTTTAAATTTTTAAAACTTTATAGAAATTTGGTTCCTAAAGATTGTGATTTCCAGAATATCTGTATATCCGATATAAATAACGAAATTTTAAATAGTATAGACTTGAGCGATTTATATGCATACATATCTTTTGCAGAAAAATATAGGAACAACGGAACTTATGCAAGAGCTAGAAAAGTTGCTTCACTCAAATCATTCTTTAAATATCTGTACAACAAGTCAAAAATTATATCTGAAAATCCTGCAGATGAGTTGGAATCTCCAAAAATAGATAGGAGAAATCCAATCTATCTGACTCTTGATGAAAGCAAGGAACTTTTGAAATCAATAGATGGAAGGTTTAAGGAAAGAGATTACTGTATGATAACCTTGTTTCTAAATTGTGGAATGAGACTTTCAGAGTTATGTAGTATTAATATATCTAATATAAAGAATGACACTCTTACTGTTATAGGAAAGGGAAACAAGGAAAGGACAATTTATTTAAACAATGCATGTTTGAAATCATTAAACAGATATTTGACAATAAGAAATTCAGAATATGGTAAAATCAAAGATAAAGATGCCCTTTTCATAAGTAAAAATTACAGAAGAATAAACAAAAGATCTGTAGAGATAATATTAAAAAAGTATTTAAAAAAGGCCGGACTTGATGATAAAAAATACACTCCACACAAATTAAGGCATACTGCTGCTACATTGATGTATAAGTATGGCAATGTAGACATAAGAAGTCTTCAAAAGATATTAGGCCATGAAAATGTATCTACTACACAGATATATACACATGTAGATGATGAAAAATTAAGAGAAGCTGTAAATTCGAATCCACTAAGTGATGAAGATGATCTTTAAATCAGAATCAGTCCCTATTTAGATTGATTCTGATCGTTTATATGCTTTTTTTCTATTCTGATAAATCCTGGATATTCTTCATGTGCCAGCTTTTTAAAGTCATTTTCATTCTCAAGAATCTCAGATAACCCATCTATATCGTCTATATATTGTATAGTATCTATATCAAAAATGTCTGTATTACTTTCTAAACCTTCATTGATAGAAGATTCATCTACTAAGTGAGAATGAATTTCTATATTAGTTTTATCATCTTCAATGTAGTCTTCTACTTCATTCTCGTCTTCAATTATACTATCTATTTTTATAGCTCTCATATCATACCCTTCCATTTCGAGGCATTTACCACAATTGTTGCATTTTTTATTTGGATTTAAATCGCATACATTACATTCTCCACAGTTATTACAAGATTTTTCACTATCAAATATACAAGATTTTTTATTCATATTTTCCTCCTAGACATTTATATTAAATTTATAGCCTAAAACCTAGTATAGAATATAAATTTGAGAATTGTCAATAATAGAACATAAGTTTGTTATTATATATCATATATGATATAATTCAAGTTAATAAAATGCAAGGAGTGTTTTTATGTTGAAAAAAAAACAAAGTAGTGAAAAACAATTAGAAATATTTAAATATATAAAATCATATGTTGAACAAAAAGGTTACCCTCCTTCTGTTAGAGAAATATGTTCAGCTGTAGGAGCAAAGTCAACATCTACCGTTCATAGACATTTAGAAAAATTAGAAAAGGATGGATATATAAAGAGAGACGCAGCAAAACCCAGGACAATAGAAATTGTAGCAGACCTTTCAAATAAAAAAGAAATGATAAATATACCTATTATTGGCACTATAGCTGCTGGTAAACCAATTCTTGCAGTGGAAAATATAGAGGATACATTCCCACTTCCAATAGATTATATAAAAAATAGGGAACAACTTTTCATGCTTAAAATTCATGGTGAAAGCATGATAAATGCAGGTATTCTCAATGGTGATTTGGCTATAATTGAAAAGACAAATTCAGCTGAAAATGGAGAAATAATAGCTGCATTGATTGAAAATGAGGCCACTTTAAAGAGATTTTTTAAAGAAAGTGACCATATAAGACTTCAGCCTGAAAATGAAACCATGAAACCAATAATAGTACCTGATTGTACTATTATTGGAAAATTAGTTGGACTTTATAGAGAATATTAATTATTTATTGTAAATATTCGATAATGCTATAAGTATACCTATTTTAGCATGATCAAAGGTAAGACCTCCCTGTAGATATGCTATATAAGGCTCTCTTATAGGTGCGTCTGCAGATAATTCTATTGAAGAGCCTTGAATAAAGGCTCCTGCAGCCATTATGACTTGATCTGAATATCCAGGCATATCCCAGGGTTCACATTGTACAAAAGAGTCTATAGGTGAGCCCTTTTGAATTCCCTTGCAAAATTTTATCAATTTATCTTTGTCATTGAATTTAATTGCCTGAATTATATCACTGCGTTTATCAGTATATGCTGGAAGTACAGGAAATCCCGCAAGTTCCATTATTCTAGAACAAAACAAGGCACCTTTTAATGCTTCAATTGCCACATGCGGAGCAAAAAATAATCCTTGATAAAGCTGTCTCATAATTCCAAAAGTAGAACCACACTCACCGCCTATACCAGGTACCGTCAACCTATAGGAGGCCTGAGTTACATATTTTTCTCTACCGACAATATATCCACCAGTCGGAGCTATTCCTCCACCTATATTTTTTATAAGTGATCCTGCTGCCAGATCCGCACCTACATCTGTTGGTTCTATTGTATCTATAAATTCTCCATAACAATTGTCAACAAGACATATTAAATTAGGATTTATATTCTTTACAAAATCAATTATTTCCTTTATTTCAGATATCAGAAGAGCCTTTCTCCAACCATATCCAGTAGATCTTTGTATATGTACCAATTTTATAGAACTATTATTTTTAAGGTGCTTTTCTATAGAGTCAAAATCTATGCTGCCGTTATTTTTTAAGTCTACCTGTTCATAATTAATTCCATATTCCCTAAGAGAACCTATTTTTTTATTTCCATCTATACCTATTATTCCATGAAGTGTATCATAAGGTTTGCCGCATACTGAAAGCAAAGTATCACCAGTCCTTAAATTTCCAAATAGTGCACAGCCGATTGCATGAGTTCCATTTACAAAATGAGGTCTTACAATAGCGCTTTCGGAGTTGAATATGCGGGCATAAACCTTGTCGAGAGAATCTCTTCCTATGTCGCCATACCCATACCCTGATGAGTTAGTAAAATGTGATTCACTTATTTTTTCTTCTTGAAATGCATTGAGAACCTTAAGCTGATTATATTCTCTTATATCATCATAATATTTGAACTGGTCTTCAATATCATATAGTGCTTTTTCATATAAATCCAATACAGTTTCATTTATTTTGTATGTATTCCTAAGTTTTTCTTTAGTTGTTTTTAACAAAGTTAATTTCCCTCCCGAATATGCATATTATACTAAACTTTGTATCAGAACATAAAAAAGAATAGGCATTATGCCTAATCTTTTTATTCCCCTTCCTGTATAGTGCTGAATAAAACTGGTTTGAAAGGTGTAATTGTAGATATTGCATGTTTATATATCATCATTTGTTTACCATCTACATCTAATATAACTGTGAAGTTGTCAAATCCTTTTACACTACCTTTAATTTGAAAACCATTAGTTAAATGTATGGTTACTGGAGTCTTATTTTTTCTTGCTCCATTTAAAAATATATCTTGTAAATTATTTATTGGTTTACCCATACTTCTCCCCCTTCCACAGGTTTATATAATATCATAAAATTCTCTTAATTTCTTTGCTGATAAATATATTATACCAGTATTTAACTTTTAAACAAGTTTTTCATAGAATAAAATTTGTTTATTATATAGCTTGAAACAGCATTGTTGTCCTTAAAATCATCTTTATTTATCCAGTTTACCCTTCTATCTTTCCTAAACCACGTTAGTTGTCTCTTTGCATAATTTCTACTTCTTTTTTTAATTAACCTTATTGATTCATCTAGAGATATTTTACCATCAAGATAGCCGAGAATTTCCTTGTAACCTATTCCTTTCATAGATTGCATTGAAGAATTGTATCCCATGGACTTAAGCCTTTTTACCTCATCTATAAGTCCCTCTGAAATCATTATATCTACCCTCTCATTTATTCTACTATACAATTTTTCTCTATTCATAGTTAGTACAAAATAATATATATTATAGGGTATATCATATATATTATTTCCACTATTGAATTCACTCATTGTTTTTCCAGTTAGCTTATATACTTCAAGTGCCCGTATTACTCTCTTCAGATCATTTGGGTATAATCTTTTAAATGATTCAGGATCTATATCTTTTAAAAGAGAATGTACATATTCCTTCCCATTTTTTAAAGAGAGCTCTTCAAGATATTTCCTATAATTTCTGTCAACATTGGCTTCAGTAAAATCATAGTTGAATATAAGTGAATTTACATAAAAACCAGTTCCTCCGACCATCATTGGAAGCTTTTTATAATTGTGTATTTTACTTATACACTCACCTGCCATGAGCTTGTATTTTAGAACATTGAAATCGTCCTCTGGAGAAACAATATCTATCATATGATGTATAATTCCCTGCATTTCATCTTTTTTTATCTTTGCGGAACCAATATCCATATATTTGTATATTTGCATAGAATCTGCAGATATTATTTCTCCATTCAGTTTTTTTGCGATTTTTATGGATATGTCCGTTTTCCCTATGGCTGTAGGTCCTGCAAGTATGAATAGATCAATCATTGTATCCTCCTAATTTTAATGTCTTTTCTATTGTATTCTTTTAAACTTTTTCTCTAGATCCGTGGTGGTAATTTTTATTATAGTAGGCCTTCCGTGAGGACAATTAAATGGATCATCTATGAATCGCAGATTTTCGATGAGATCCTCCATTTCAATTTGTGACATGTTATCATGTGCTTTTATGGCAGATTTACATGCCATAGTTGCTATAAGATGATATTTTACTTCCCAAGTTTCTCCAGATCCCATATTTTTTAGATTATCAAGCATATCTGTAAATAAATTTTTTATATCTGGTTTCCCAAGTATTACGGGAACTTCTCTTATAGATACAGTGTTTTCACCAAATAATTCTATATCAAAACCAGCTCTTTTGAATATCTCCTTATTATCAATATAGAATGAATAATCATAAACTGTAAGTTCTATAATTACAGGCGAGATCAAGAGTTGTGATACTACACTGTCTTGTATCATATCTTTTTTGTATTTTTCAAATAATATCTTTTCATGGGCAGCGTGCTGATCTATAAGATACAGTATATTATGAGCTTCCCCTATTATATAAGTGTTGTTGAATTGACCTATTATTCTTAACCTGGGAAACTTTGGTTCATAGTTAAATTTGCTTTCATCTTTTTCAATGTCTTCTTTTTCAGGTTTTGTAATTGGTGCATCTGATGTTTCAAAACTATGATAGGAAGTTTCTTTTATATTTTGATCCTCGTAATTTGAAGTATTATATGTACCATATTCATAAGATTTCAAATCAATTGGAATCTGTACGACATCCTTATTATGATTATTAATATTGTCTTCAGGTTCGTCATCTTCAATCTCTACAGTGAATGAATCCTTCAGGCTACTTCTAAGAGTATCATGTACTGCATCAAATATAAACTTGAATATTGCCCCTGAATCACTGAACTTTATTTCGGATTTAGACGGGTGAACATTTACATCTATATATTCGGGAAATATATCTAAAAATATTATAAAAAAGGGGAATTTATTTATGGTTAGAAAAGACTTGAAGGCTCTTTCTACAGCTGTAGTTATGGACTTATCCTTTATATAACGCCTATTTACAAAAATGCTCTGATTATTCCTGCTGCCGCGGCTAATTGTAGAATTTCCTATATATCCATATACTGAAGCTATGTCTCCATGCTTTTCTATAGGAACAATGTTTTCGTAGATATTCTTACCATAAATAGATCTTATTGCATCAGTAAGTTTTCCAGTGCCAAAAGTTGTAGTAGATTTTTTACCATTGTTGAAAAATTTAAAAGAAATTGATGGATTTGCAAGAGCAAGTCTGGATATAATATCTGATATATAGGCAGTTTCTCTGCTTTTGGATTTTAAGAATTTCTGTCTTGCAGGCACATTAAAAAATAAATCAGATACTTCAACGGTTGTACCTTTATTACAGGCTGTATCCTGAAAATTATCTATTTTACCAGCATTTATATATATTTCTTTTCCATAATCCATGTCATTTATTCTGCTTTTGAGCTTTATCTTGGAAACAGAGGCTATACTTGAGAGAGCTTCTCCTCTAAATCCCATGGTGTTTATTTTAAAAATATCATCTATAATTTTTATTTTGCTGGTTGAATGAGGAAGAAAAGCTTTTTTTATATCATCAGGGTGAATACCTGTCCCGTCATCTACAACTCTTATAAATTTTTGACCACCTTCAAATATTTCAACGGTTATATTTTTAGACTCAGAATCAATACTGTTTTCAACCAATTCTTTAACCACAGAAGCTGGACGTTCTATTACTTCACCTGCTGCAATTTTATTGGTGGTTTTTATATCAAGCAAATTTATTCTTTTCATAGTAATCAATCCTTTATTCTGACATTGATTTTACCATTTTTATTATATCATAAAGTTTATTAAAACCATCCATGGGTGTCATATTTAATATATCTATATCGGAGATTTTTTTTATTACATTTTGCATCTCTATATCCAGTATATTCATTTGAACTATGGATTCATCTTTAATTTTATCAGTCTTATTCCCCTTAGAATTTACCAGGTCATGTATACTTATATCGTTTTTTTTGGTTTCAAGATTGTTCAAGATTTCTCTTGCTCTATTTATTAAATTATCAGGAAGTCCTGCAAGTTTTGCAACTTCTATTCCATAAGACTGATCCGCCCCACCAGGTACAATTTTTCTTAAGAATATAACTTCATCATCCATTTCTTTTACAGCTACAGAATAATTTTTAACTCCATGAATGTTTCCTTCAAGTTCTGTCAGTTCATGATAATGGGTGGCAAATAATGTTTTACATCTGAGTTTTTTATTGTTGCATATATATTCAATTACAGCCATAGCTATGCTTAATCCATCGTAGGTACTGGTACCCCTTCCAACTTCGTCTAAAAGTACCAGGCTTTTGTTCGTGGCATTTCTGAGTATATTTGATACTTCCCACATTTCTACCATAAAAGTACTTTTACCGGATGCAAGATCATCAGATGCCCCTATTCTTGTAAATATCTTATCGCAGATTGAAATAACAGCAGATTTTGCTGGTACGAAACTACCTATTTGAGCCATGATTACAATTAATGCTATTTGTCTCATATAGGTAGATTTTCCTGCCATATTAGGACCAGTTATAAGCAAAAGCTGGTTTTGGTCAGTATCAATGTACGTGTCATTGGATACAAAGCTGCCTTCTTCAAGCATTTTTTCTACTACAGGATGTCTTCCTTCCATTATGGAAATTTCATCTTTGGAAGTTATTTCAGGCTTGCAGTAGTTGTTTTCAAGTGCAGTTGCTGCCAGAGAACTTAAACAGTCAAGTTCTGAAATTATTTTTGCAGTATTTTGCATTCTATTTACTTGCTTCTCTATAGCATTTCTTATTTTTACAAATATAGTATACTCAAGATTTATAAGGCGCTCCTCTGCCTTTAATATTTTATCTTCCATTTCTTTCAGCCTTGGAGTTACATATCTCTCTGCATTTGAAAGAGTCTGCTTTCTTATATATCGTCCTTCAGGTACAAGATCTAGATTACTCTTTGTTACTTCTATATAGTATCCAAAAACTTTATTATATCCTATCTTTAAAGATTTTATCCCAGTTTCTTTTCTTTCATTGCTTTCAAGAGAGGCTATCCATTTTTTACCGTTGATTTTAATATCTTTTAATTCATCTATTTCTGAATTGTACCCCTTTTTTATGATATTTCCTTCTTTTATGGATATAGGAGGATCTTCTATTATGGATTTATCTATAATCTCATATATATCCCTCAATTCGTCTAGATCCAAGTACATATTTTTAAGCAAGTCACTCTTGAAATTTGATATTATGGATTTTATGGAAGGTATTTTTTCTATTGAATTCTTTAAAAAAACTAGTTCTTTTGCATTTACACTCTGAGAAGATATTTTCCCTACTAGTCTTTCAATATCATATATACTTTTAAGAGCAGTTTTAAGATCTTCATGACAGGATATATTGTTTAGAATTTCCTCTACCGCATTTAGTCTCATCTCTATTTCTCTCTTATTTATGAGAGGCTGCTCCACCCATCTCCTAAGTTGCCTTCCTCCCATAGCTGTATTTGTCCTGTCAATTACCCATAAAAGAGATGCTTTTTTCTTTTTCTCCATTAAACTTTCAGTAAGCTCAAGATTTTTTCTCGAATTTGAATCTATAGTCATATAGTCCACTATATTATAATACTTAATTTTATTTATATGTGAAAGAGAATTTTTTTGCGTTTCCATTATATATTTTAAAAGCACTCCACAACATTTAACTAAAGTTCCACTTGAATTTTTAGAGTTAAAATTATCAAATTGTTTTTTCAGGATCTCATGGAAGTCGTAATCAAAGTATTTTTCATCTAATAGAGTAAAAGAGCCTTTAAAGATTGTACCAATGTTTTCATATAGTTTATTATCGATGTTTTTCTGTATTAGTATCTCTCTAGGATTGTACTTTGATATTTCATTTAAAATAGTTGAAAAGTTTAAGTATGAATCGGTGCAATTAAATTCTCCTGTAGATATATCTGAAAAACAGATTGAAAATTTTTTGCTTTCAGAATCTATGTAAAGTCCTGCTATATAATTATTTTTATTTTCTTCTAAAAATGCAGGGTCTGTATATGTCCCCGGAGTTATTATTTTTATAATTCCCCTTTTGACTATTCCTTTTGCCATGGCGGGATCTTCTAGCTGTTCACATATGGCTATTTTATAACCCTTGCTTATTAGTCTTCCTATATAATTATCAGCTGCATGATATGGTATACCACACATAGGAGCCCTCTCTTTAAGACCACAATCTCTTCCTGTAAGAACCAATTCAAGTTCTTTTGATGCAAGTTCGGCATCCTCAAAAAACATCTCATAGAAATCTCCTAATCTAAAGAATAATATACAGTCCTTGTGTTTTTCCTTAACATCCAGATACTGCTGCATCATAGGAGTTAGTGACATACTTTGTTTCTGATTACAAGGTCGTTAAATTGTAATCAGTTCCTCCTTTCAAATTTATTTATTTCATTATAATTTTTTAATCTACTTCTTCACCTGAAAGCGAAAACGAGTTTGAACCTATTATATGAACATTTACTAATTTTCCTATATCTGTGCTTTTACCTATAAAATTAACCAACTTACCAGTTCGTGTTCTTCCCATAAGCTTGCTGTTGTCATTCTTGCTTTTCCCTTCCACAAGTATTTCTTCTACTTTACCCTCATATAATTTATTCTTTTTAGCGGAAGATTCGTTTATGACTTTGATCAATCTATCGAATCTTTCATGCTTTATATCATCTGGAATCTGATCCTCCATTTTACTAGCTGGAGTCCCTTTTCGTTTTGAGAATATGAATGTAAAGGCAGAATCATACTGAACTTCTTTAGCAAGACTTAGAGTTTCTTTAAAATCGGATTCCGTTTCACCTGGAAAGCCAACTATTATGTCCGTGGTTATAGCAGCATTTGGAATAGTTTGTTTTATTTTATATATGAGATTCAAATATTGCTCTCTAGAATAATTCCTGTTCATCTTTTTTAAAAGTCTTGTAGATCCTGATTGAACTGGTAAATGAATATGTTCACATAATTTATCACAGTCAGCCACGGAAGATATAACATCGTCTGTAAAATCTTTTGGATGGGGAGTCATAAATCTGATTCTGTTTAGTCCTTGTATACTATTCAACCTTCTTAAAAGCTGGGCAAAATTAACTTTTGGATTTAAGTCCTTCCCATAAGAATTGACATTTTGTCCTAGTAGTGTTATTTCCTTATATCCATTATCTACTAGAAATTTTATTTCTTCTTCTATATTTTCTGGGTTTCTACTCCTTTCACGTCCTCTTACATATGGGACTATACAGTATGTGCAAAAATTATTGCAGCCGTACATTATAGTTACGAAGGCCTTTATATTGCTTTCCCTGTCAATAGGAAGACCTTCTATAATTCTATCTTCTTTTTGCTGTATTTCTATTATGGAGTTTCCACCATGCATTACTCTATTTAAATATTCAGGAAATTTATAGGAATTGTGAGTACCAAATATTATGTCAACAAAAGGGAACCTTTTTATTATGTCTTCAGCCATATTTTTCTCCTGCATCATACAACCACATATTGCTATTATCAAATTAGGATTATTTTTTTTTAATTTTCTAAGCATTCCCAGATTCCCATATACTTTGAGCTCTGCATTTTCCCGAACACAGCATGTGTTAAATAGTATTATATCTGCACTGGTTTTTTCATCAGTCCTAGTGTATCCTATATTTTTAAGCATGCCAGATAATTTTTCAGAGTCCTCTTCATTCATCTGGCATCCCCATGTCTCTATAAAAAATGTTTTTCTATTGCAATTTTTATTTTGTCTTCTGTCATCTATATAATTTAATTGTATATTCATATTAATACTCCATTCATATTGTTTTTACTATACAATTATATCCTTAATGACTATTTGTGTAAACATACATATTTTCAGTTCTATATATTGGATAAAATACGATAATTAAATAAAAACTATTTGTAATGGAACTAATAATCATAATGGTTAAGGATAAAATTACCGTATCAACAAAAATCGTGAAAACGTTATATGAAGTCCTATTAAAACTATTAAAGTAAATGCTAGAGTCCTATGAAATTTAATCCATGACCCCCTTATATTCTTGTTTATAAAAGTACCATATATACCCAAAATAAATACTATCAACATAATTACAGCTGCTACAAGTCCTGGTATTGATAATCCTCTAAAATTATACATAAGGTATAGATGTCCTACTAAAGCTATTGATGCAAATATTCCAGCAATTTTATGATATTTAACTATATACCTCATAACAAGCCTATATAAATCTTTATATTGTTTTTTATTATTTGAAAGCTTATTTATATACCTTTTGTTTATATACTTCATAAAATAATTAAATAATGCTATAGTGTAACACCACACAGCAAGCCATCCAAGCAGTCCAGCAATGCCTCTCATTTTCATTTTACCTCTCTTACGATTAATAATATTATTGATATCTTTGAATTGATAACAAATCTTCAACTCTTTCATTCATGTATTTATATGAATCATAAACTCCTTGATTATAAAATTCTGGAGCCAATTCATCTATAATAAATTCTAAGATTAGCCCTGCAGCTAAATCTCCTAATTTTTCTTCTCTCTCATTTGAAAAATAATTTTTTATTCTATCAATCATAGCTTTCTTTACTTCACTAGTTAATTGTATTTTATTTTTACTTCTCAATTATAGTACCTCCGATATCTATAACATTATAATACAGCTTTAACTGTAAGTATATTATAAAAAGGAGATGATGTCCATGTACCTTAATGTAAAAATAATAAAAGTAAGCATCCGGAGGGATTACCCCAAATGCTTACCTTGTTATAGGGAACTATTATGTTATTTGGTATGTTATTATCATATTAAATAAACTTTGTTACAATGCTGTGCCAAATTTATTAATTAATCATTTACTTTATGAACAAATACAAAATTAATCTAATTTACTTTTAAATTATATTTTATGGCGGTAAATATAATTTCAATTAAGTAGGCAAAAATAAACACAAGAAGTATAGAGATACTAGCACGTCCATAATTATAGCAAGATATGCTAGAATATATTGAATAGCCTATTCCTCCAGCTCCTACCATACCAAGTATACTTGATTGACCAAAATTTATTTCAAATCTCATTGAAATCCATGCTATAAGAGAGGTAAAAGAAGCCGGCAAAATTACACTAAAGAAAATTTGAATATCTGTTGCACCGGTAGCTTTAACTGCCTCAATAACATCAGTAGGAATCTCTTCAAAACTTTCTGAAAATGATTTGGCGAAAAAAGCACTAGAATGTAAAAAGAGCCCGAGAATTCCAGGTACTGGTCCGAGGCCCAGACAAGTAAGAAATAAAAGCACCCATATTACTGTTGGTACCGCCCTTATAAATGAACATATTGAAGTAAGTAATATTGCCAAAGGTCTATTAGGAGTTATATTTGTGGCCATAAATGCACCTAATAATAATCCTGCAAATATACTGTATATTGTTGCCAATATAGTTATTTCAATGGAATCTGCAAATCCACTTAGAATTAAATCAAAATCATCGAAATTGAATTTTGACAATTTTATAAAAATCTCACCTAAAAAGTTAAATCTTAATATAACCTTGCTCCATTCTATATTGAGATTAAAAGTAGATATTATTGAAATGAACAATATAACTATAATAAAAATTTTTAAAACCATATTATTTTGAGGATTATTTATTTTAATTTTTCCATTTGAATTCATTCTGATAATTCCACTTTGTTTTTTAATGGTTTCAATATATGCCCTTAACAAAAATCCAAAAGATGTTATAAATAGAGCTAATAATCCAACAGAAATCCCTATTCCAAAAGCCATTACGAGTATAAGCGCCCAAACTAAAGTAGGAATATTTCTCATAAAAGATCCAATTAATCTTATAATCTTATTTAATAAAGGTAAATGGAAAATTATACTTGACCCAAAAAAGGATAAGATAAACGTAAAAATAGAAGCTAAAAAAGTAGAAGCTACTGCCATTTCAAAGGTTTGAAGCAATGCCAAACTCGTTTCCTTTACTTTTGTAATGTCAGGTGGTAAAAATTCTTTGGCTATAAAGTTTATTAAATTATTGTAGTTAAAGAGTATTTCAAATGGATTGTACTGAGTAAAAAAAGTAGATGTAGCAAAAAGAATTGCTATAATAATTAAGGATAAGTTATAATATTTGTTTCTTTTTCTATCCGTTAGAGTTATGCGCTTTTTAGTTTCAAGCATTTAATTTTTCCTCCTTTTTGAGCATTAAATTATTAATAGAGGTATCATAAATATTTTCTATAATCTTATCATTAAGTAAATTAGGTAAGCCATCAAACACTAATTAGTCTTAGAAATTAACTTTCCATCAACAAAAGCTGATGTGATTACTGGGAATTCATTATTTAATTTTTCTATTATAATTATATCTGCCTTTTTGCCTTCTTCTATTGATCCTATGGTATTATCCATATTTACTGCCTTTGCAGGATTTATCGTAACCATATTAAAAATTTCATTTAAATCCATACCGTATTTTTCATTGAGGAGGAACACTGCATGAAGCATAGCAGCTGGATAATAATCGCTGCAAAGTATATCAATATAATTATTTCTTATAGCTTCTATTGCACATAAATTTCCTGTATGAGATTTGCCTAATAATACATTCGGTGCTCCTGCAACTGTATACATTCCCATACTTTTAGCAGATTTTGCAATATCTAGAGTTACAGGGAATTCACTTATCTTTGCACCGTAGTTTTTAACAATCTTCAATTTTTCAAAGCTATCATCATCATGAGAAGCAACTGAAATATTTTTCTTAATGGCTAGGTCAGCAATTTCCTTTAATGTTTCATCCGTTATTTTTTCCTTGTACTTACTGATGTCAATAATTTTTTCTATTTTTTCATCTGATAGATTTCTATAAGCTCTAAGAGTTTTTCTATATATCTCTAAATTTCTATATTGTCCTTGACCTGGAGTATGATCCATAAAAGAAATCAACTGCACCTTATCATTTTCAATATATTTTTTTATATTGTCTATTTCATTAACATTATCTATTTCAATTCTTGCATGAAATCGGTGTCTAATAAGATGCTTATTTCTGTGTATCTTATCAATAATATTGATTATTTTTTTTACATTTGCAGGATTTCTTATAGGCACATTTTCAACTCATTCCTATCCATAGTATAGTTGTTATTCCTTCATTAATTAAAATCTTTTCTTCTTCTCTTAAACTTATAGAAAAATCTATAATTGAAGTTGGTCTTGGTGCAGACATGGTCTCAATATAATCTGAGTGTATATCTATGAATCCAGGTACTATATATCCACCATTGGCATCAATTATATCCTTAAAATCATAATTTTTTATCTGTATATCTTTCTTTACTTCTTTGATTAAATCATTTTCAATTATCAGGACATATCCCACTAATATTTCATTTTCAGTCACTATTTTTCCATTTTTAATTAAGTACACTAGTTAAAGCCTCCTTTTGGATCTTAATTTATCAAGGTTATTATAAAAGTGAATATACTAATTGTTGTGTGTATGCAGATTGTGGATCTTCAAGTATTTGATCTGTAAGACCTCTCTCAATAATTTTCCCATTAAGCATGACAATGGTTCTATCTGCAAGCATCCTTATAACTCCTAGATCATGAGATACGACAATCATACTTATGCCAAGATCTCTTTGAATTTCTTTAATTAGATCAAGTACATTTGCTTGTACTGATAGATCTAAACCTGTTGTAACCTCATCTAATAATAAAATAGGCGGATTATTTGATAATGCTTTGGCAATTTGAACTCTTTGTTGCATTCCACCAGAAAAATTTTTGGGAGCTTCTTTTATTCTAAATAATGGAATATTCACTCTTTCCAGAAGGGTTTTACCTATTTCCTCCATACAGTTTACATTTCTGTGACCAGCTGAGATTAGATTTTCAGCAATATTACTATGGAAGAAAAATTCATTCTCAAGCCCTGTATAGGACTTTGGTAGACTTTCCCCAAAATATTATTTTTTATGAATCGCCTTTGCTGAGAAGATTCTGAAAATATATTTACTTTACCATTTTTGTATGTACGTATATATAACTCTCCAGAGGTAACTTCTTTATCAAAATACAGACATTCCATCATGGTAGATTTACCACTACCACTTTCTCCTACAACACCAAGTATTTCTCCTTTATATAAGTCAAAAGAAATATCCTGGCAAGCATATACCGTACCGCATTCAGAGCAAAAATTTTTTTTCAACCTATTTTTTGATTCATTACACTTCTCACAACCATTTCCAAACTGCTTATTTAGATTTAAAACCTTCAGTATTGGTTCTTCAAGAGATTCCATTTTAAATCACCACCTCAATTATTGACTAATTTATTATTCATTCTCATCAAGCAATAGCTTGTATCATTACATTGATAGTATTTTTCACCAGTTTCATTATCAATAAACTCATCAAGGTATACATTAGATGCTCCACATAACCTACATCTTTTACCTTCAAAGTTTTCCGGTTTAAATTCATAATCCTCAAAGCATAGAGAACTTACTTTAGTATAAGGAGGTACCGCATATATCTTTTTTTCTCTACCTGCTCCTAAAAGAATTAAAGCTTCGGAATAATTCATTTTATTATTATCAAAACGAGGTATAGGACTTGGAGCCATTACATATCTATCATTAACAATAACTGGATGGTCCGCACCAGTTGCCATAGTACCATATTTCATAATTCGTTCAAAAAGCATAAGCCAAACGCCACTATATTCTTTTTGATATGCTCCCTTTTAGGTAGACAAGTGAAATAATAAAAACTTGCTATCTAGAAGGGAGTATTTTCTATGTCTTTTAAACATAAATTTTCTTTTGAAGAAAAAATCCAGATTGTAACTGGATATTTGAATGGTACGAATGGTTTTAGGGAAAGTTGTCGTATTTATAATGTGAGCCAGCAAGGATTGAAAGACTGGATTCGTTTGTATAATACTTTCGGAGTCGAAGGATTAAAGTCAAGTAATTCATGCACACGTTATTCTGCAGAAGTAAAGCAACAAGCAGTGGATGATTATTTTAGTCATAGACTTACAGTTCCACAGATTCTTACCAAATATAAAATTCGTTCAACTACTCAACTACGACAATGGATTTTAAAGTATAATAGTCATGAAAAATTAAAATCTTCTGGCAAAGGAGGAACTACTATCATGACTAAAGGACGGAAAACTACTTACGATGAACGAATTGAAATTGTTCAGTATTGTATTGAACATGAAAATAATTATGCTGAAACAGCCAAAAAATATCAAGTATCCTATCAGCAAATCTATACATGGATGAAGAAATATAAGGACAAGGGTGTTGATGGGCTTTTGGATCAAAGAGGCCGTACTAAACCAGAAAGTGAGATGGCAGAACTTGAGATGCTGCGTTCAGAAAACCGACTTCTCAAGGCTCAGAATAAACGTCAAGAAATGGAGATGGCATTCTTAAAAAAATTAGACGAAATAGAAAGGAGGCGGTCCTAAGTCAGGTTCAAAACGAATCACTTTACCTTGCAATTCAAGAGACTCATGATGAAAAAGGATGTTCTATATCTGAATTATGTGAATTTGCAAATATCTCGCGTTCATCTTATTATAAATGGTTAAATCGCAAAGAAGGCAAGAATGAATTATTTAACCAGTCCTTATTACCATTAATCAAAGATGAATACGAAGAAAAAGGAGGCATCCTTGGTTACCGTCAGATGACTATAAGACTTAATCGTGAAAATGATTTTCATATAAATCAAAAACGCATTTACAGACTCATGCAAATATTAAATCTGAAGTCCGTTTGCAGAAGAAAGAGAAAGAACTATATTAAATCTACTCCACAGGTAACAGCTGAAAATGTTCTAAAAAGAGAATTTAATGCGGAAGCATTTGGAGAAAAGTGGCTCACTGATGTAACTGAAATGAAGTATGGCATAAGTAGTAAAGCATACCTTAGTGCAATTTTAGATTTAGGAGACAAGAGTATTGTGTCTTTTGTGGTAGGACACTCAAATAATAACGCTCTTGTTTTTGAAACATTTGATTTAGCACATGAACAACATCCAGATGAAAAACCTATTTTCCATAGTGATAGAGGATTCCAATATACCTCGAAGTCTTTTAAGAAAAAATTAGATAATGCAGGTATGACACAGAGTATGTCAAGAGTTGCAAGATGTATTGATAATGGACCAATGGAAGCCTTCTGGGGAATGTTGAAATCAGAAATGTATTACTTGAAATCATTTAATACTTATGAAGAACTACGACAAGCGGTCGTCGATTACATAGATTATTATAATACAGGACGCTATCAAAAACGTTTAAACTGTATGACCCCGTTGGAGTACAGGGAGTATCTCAAAAATAAAGTAGCATAAAAAATACCTCCAGCCACAAAAGAGTGACTGGAGATACAAAAACCTTATATTTTTTCATCTGTCTACTTGACAGGGAGCAGTTCAAATTATGCAGCAGCCTTTTAACCAATTTTTAAATATTTTAGATTGTTTTCTATTTAATTATGTATTTGAAGTGATCACACCTATACAAAATCTTTGTATATTCAAGTATTTTTTTTGTTTTGGCATCACAAGAATTGGTTTCCAATATCAGTAATGGAATCAAACTATGACATTTTAATATCTTTCTTTCTTCTTCTGTTGGAAATGAAACACTTAAAATACTTTTTTCTGATGTGAATTTACTGTAACCGTTATTTCTATAATATTCAAACATGGATGTTATTTTATTACCGAATTCTTCTATATTGGGAAAAGTGATTGAAGATATATAGGATATATGTAATGCCATTGGTATTTGATTTATTATTCTTAACCTTCCAATTTTATATACTTTTTCGTTGACATCTGCACCCAGTTCAATAAAAATTTTTTCATTATATTTTATTCTTTCAAAACATACATTTTGAGATAAAAAATCATATCTTTTTTTTATCATTTTTTCACTAAAACTTTTGTCACCAGATAAAATTAAATCAATAGGTTCATGTCTATGTTTTAAAAACCTTCCTTTACCCCATTTAGAATAAATATAACCCATTTCATGTAATCTTTCATAGGCCTTTCTAACAACTATTCTTGGAACTTTATAAATATCGGCTAGATAATTTTCTGATGGTAATTTATCATTGCTATTATATTTTTTATTATTGATGTTGTATATTAATTCATCTATAATTTTAGTTTCAGCATCAGTATTATCCCTCATAGATTTCACCTCAGTTTTTTATCTAAAATATTATATATAATGTTATTATACAATTCTATTATTTAACATTCAATATTTTAAAATTTATCTATTTTACAAATCTTTGCTCATATAATATCTTGTATGTCCTTTGGGAACATTTTCCAGAGCTCCAAAAATTTTATAACCATGTTTTATATAAAAATCTTTTGCTTGAAAATCAAATGTATCTAAATGCATTATATATCCATTGTTCTGTTTAGCAAATCTCTCAACTTCTTTTAATAAAATGCTCCCATAACCTTGATTTCTATAATTTTCTCTTACCCATAAAATATCTATATAACAACAGTTCCAGCAATATAACCTACTGTTAATACCTGCTATAATGTATTCACTTGAGTCTTTTATTACTCTATTTATAGGGATAAATGGTTCTTTCTGAATTAAAGGAACTTTTGATAGATTATATTTAACCAATCCACTTTCTATTAGATCCAGATCTTGTTCAGTGGCTCTTTCTATTATATAATTTCTCATATGAATTCCAACTTTCTATAATTGTTTTTGTGTTCACAAATTTAATTATAAATTAAGATATCTATAATTAAAGAACCACTGTATATATAAAAAATGTGCTAGGTGGCTCTTTAATTATATTCTAATGATATATAAAATATAATTAATGATTATTAAAGTTTAATATACATTGTATAGAATAAATAAGTATCTTTCTGGGTAAACTCCTGTTAAAAGGAGTGATTTAAATGTATGATATAAAATTCATTAATGAATTCAAGAAAAAAAATAATAATATGAGAGCAGATTGCATTTGCGATAGATCTTACTTTAGTCAATTAAAATATAATTGCATGTTTGAATTAAAATCAATTCATATTCCTACAGAAAGTATTATAAAATAGAAATATTTAGGAGCAGGGGGGCTTAATTAATGAAATTATCTAATAGAATACTAAATATGGAGTTCTCATCCATAAGAAAACTTATTCCATATGCAGAGGAAGCTGAAAAAAAAGGTAAAAAAATATATCACTTAAATATTGGACAACCTGATATAAAAACACCAGAAGTTTTTTTTAAGGCAGTTTCAAATTTTAAGGAAGACGTATTAAAATATACTGAATCACAAGGTATAAATAAATTGCAGAACAGCTTTATAGACTACTATAAAAAATTGGGAACTGAATTTACAAATAAAGAGCTCACTATAACAAATGGTGGAAGCGAGGCACTGATGATGACTTTTATGTCTATATTTGATCCTGGTGACGAAGTTATTTCTCCAGAGCCATTTTATACCAATTACAATAGTTTTGCACAGATTGCATCTACGAAAATAGTACCTTTTTTAACCAAATCAGAGAATGGATTTCACATACCTAAAAAATCTGATATAGTTGATAAAATAACGAATAGAACGAAAGCCATAATAATATCAAATCCAGGTAATCCTACAGGTATAGTATATTCAAAAGATGAACTGAGAATGCTTGGAGACATAGCAAATGAATATGATTTGTATTTAATAGCTGATGAAGTTTATAGGGAGTTTGTATACGATGGACTAAAATTTACATCTGCACTTACCTTGAAAGACATACAAAATAGAGTAATAATAATAGATAGTATATCGAAAAGGTTTAGCGCCTGTGGTGCAAGAATAGGAATTGTGGCTTCAAAAAATAAAGACTTTATGTACAATATAATGAAATTGTGCCAATCCAGACTTTGTACACCTACAATAGAGCAAATAGGTGCTGCTGCTTTATCAGAAACTCCAGAGAGCTATTTTGAAGAAACAAGGAAAAAATATGAAGATAGAAGAAATTTAATAGTTAAAGAACTAAATAATATAGATGGAGTTTTTTGCAAGAAACCAAGTGGAGCATTTTATATAATAGCAAAACTTCCAGTTGAAGATTCAGAAGAATTTGCAAAATTTCTTCTAAGAGACTTCAGTTATAATGGAAGTACCATTATGTTAGCTCCTGCCAGTGGATTCTATGCAACACCAGGATTAGGAAAAGATGAAGTGAGAATATCCTACTGTATAAATAAAGAATCTATAAAAGAAGCTTTAAATATATTAAAATTAGCTTTAGGTGAATATAATAGTATAAAAGAACAGTCAAAATGTGATAACCAGCTTTTATACTGAAAGCTATTTACCACATTTCATACTGAAGGTTTCAATTCCCAGTTATATATTTGCTTATGTATTTTGAATCCCATGGATCTATATAGATTTATAGCAATATAATTTGAACTTTTTACTTTTATCTTCATATATTTAAAATTATTTTCATAGCATATTTTTAGCAGATATTTTAAAAGGTATCTGCTATAACCATTTCCTCTATATTCCCTTACTACTCCAAAATTTACCACAACTGGTGTAGAATTATGTTCCAATATAATTTGTCCATAGCCTATAAATTCATTATTTCTTTTTAAGAAAATAGCACCCTTTTCAAAATAATAGTCTTGAAGTTCATCATAGTATATATCTTCTAAAGTTAAAGGTATTCTACCTTCATCCTCAAAGATTCTATTTTGAATGTCACAACGAAGTTGTTCGTCTAATCCTTTTTTAAATACATAAAAATTCGTTTTTTCCTTTGGTTTAAAAAACATATCTGTATCAATGTTAATTTCAAAAATTAAAGTACCATCTTTTTTTGTGAATCCTAAAGAATTTAATATATTAAAATTATTATCTTTCTTTTCACATATATAAGTTATAGGTAGATTTTTTTTTATAGAATTAACAAGATATTTATATGGCAAATACTCACTATTATAATTTTTTATAATATTCATAGCATTTATATGACAAACTTTCTTTTCAGAAATATCAAACCATATATATCCTATATAACCTAAATTATCTTTTATAAGTTTCACTTTTCTTCTTAATAGAATTTGTTTTGCAAAATTACTCTTGAGATAATCTTTAAAAAAATCTTTATTCAGTGGATTAAAATAATTTCTATTATCATTTAAATTTTGAAAACAATTTATATTTTTTTTAACCAATCCTACACATTTATACATAGTTTACTCCAATAACAAAAATAACCAAAAAGCCTCCACTTGAAATTACGAGGCTTTTATGGACTCTTTATAAATTAAATTTCATCAACTTCCTTTATGCTTAAAGCTATTTTTTCATCTTCTTTATTTACTTCCAATATTTTCGCCTTTATTTCCTCACCTATTTTTAATATATCTTCTGGCTTATCTATTCTCTTATGACTTATTTGTGATATGTGAACTAATGCATCAACTCCTGGCTCCAATTCTACAAATGCTCCAAAGCTTGCAAATCTAACAACTTTTCCAAGTACTACACTTCCTACTGGATATTTTACGTCTACATTTATCCATGGATTTTCTTGAAGTTTTCTAATTGACAGTGACAACTTCTTTTTTTCTTTATCAACATCCAATATATATACTTTTATTTTATCACCAGCTTTTAATACATCACTGGGCTTACCAACTCTCCCCCAAGATAATTCTGATACATGTAGAAGTCCATCAACTCCTTGTACATCTACAAATGCACCAAAGTCAGTCAATCTTTTGACTTCACCTTCTACTACAGTATCTTTTTCAAGAGTATTCCATGTTTCCTCTTCTTGTTTCTCCTTTTCTATTCTTAATATGTCTCTTCTTGAAGCCACTACTCTAGTACCTTTTCTTTCTGCTTTAAATTCTATTATTTTTACATCAAATTCTTTATCTGTATATATGGAAAGATCATCTACATGATATAACTCTACATGAGATGCAGGGATAAACACTCTTGCACCTTTATAATTTGCTACCAATCCTCCCTTTACGGCTTCTTTAACGACTACCTTTAGTACATTTCCACTTTCATTTGCGGCTTTTAATTCCTTATAGGCATTTTCTCTTTCAAGCTCCAACTTTGAAAGAACTACGTAGCCATCCTCATTTTGTCTCCTTATCACTTTTACTTCCAGCTGGTCTCCAGATTTAACTAATTGAGTTAAATCATCACTCTCATTTTTAGTTATCTCTGATTTAGGAAGTATTCCATCTGATTTGTATCCTATATTTAAAAATATTTCTTTGTCATTTACAGATATTACTGTACCTGTAATTTTTTCACCCAGTATTATCTGTTTATCATTTTCATCCATATAAGATAATTGCTCATTTAATTCCAAATTTTTGTCATCACTCATTTTCAAAATTGCCTCCTTTATTATCCAATCTGGTGTTGAAGCTCCTGCTGTAACACCTATAGTTTTTATTTTATTAGAATGAATTATATTATCAGGTATTTCTCCTGAATTTTCAACATGAATTGTATTATTACAATGGACCTTGCATATTTCGTAGAGTTTAGTGGTATTTGAGCTATTCTTACTACCTAAAACTATCATTGCATCAACTTTTTTGGCAATGATATCTGCAGCTTTTTGCCTGGATTCTGTAGCACTGCATATAGTATTAAAAGCTATAAATTCCTTACAATTTTTTACTACTACGTTTAGTACTTTTTGAAAATTTATCTGTTTCTCTGTAGTCTGAGAAACTATACATAATTTAGCTGGCAAGTTGTCTAAATCTGACCCATCCTTTGATATAATGGCAGTATTTTCGCACCATCCATTTATTCCTTTAACTTCAGGATGATTTTTATCCCCTATTATAAGTATAGAATAACCTAATTCATTATATTTTTGAACCTTTTTTTGGATACTCAATACATAAGGACATGTAGAATTAATTATTACCATATTTCTTCTTTTTAAAATATCAAATACGCTTTTTGAAACTCCATGTGATCGTATTATGATTATGCTGTTATTTTCTAAAGTACCTATATCTTCCAATCCAATGGGGCATATACCTTTTTTTTTCAAATTGTTTACAACATCAGAATTATGAATTAAAGGTCCTAATGTATAGATTTTTCTACCTTTATATTTGAATTTGGCATTTAAAGCCTCATCTACAGCTCTTTTTACTCCAAAGCAAAAACCAGCATTATCTGCCAACATAATTTTCATAATATCACCTCAGCTGCGTAAACTTTCCATATATTTTTTTATGTAATTAGATATAATATCTACTACTTGATCTATTGAAAGGTCAGATGAATCTATTTCTATTGCATCACAAGCTTTTTTTAAAGGTGCTTCCTTTCTATTAGAATCAATTTGATCTCTTTTTAGTATATCATTTAATATCCTATTATATTCTATTGATGAATCTTTTTTGATTAGTTCATAATATCTTCTTTTAGCTCTAGCTTCTGGGCTTGCTGTCAGGAAAAATTTTAATGGAGCGGATTTAAGAACTACTGTACCTATATCTCTTCCATCCATAACTACATTATATTTATTCGACATATTTTGCTGAATAGATACAAGCAAATCTCTAACCTCTTTAATAGCTGCATAATCAGATACATGTCTAGTTATATATAAATTCCTTATTTCATCTTCTACATCTTCTCCATTTACTATAATTCTATTGTTTTCAAAGCACATATCCATAGATTTAATTAAATTACATATTCTATTTGTATCTTTACAATTAATATCTGATCTCAGGCACACAAGCGTGACAGCTCTATACATTGAACCTGTATTTATATATATAAAGCCAAATTTTTTAGCTATCATATTTGCTATGGTACTTTTGCCCGCAGCCGCTGGTCCATCTATTGCTACAGATACATTCAAACTTTATTTCTCTCCTCTCAAGTTAGGAAATATACTTACATCCTATATATATTCTATAAAAAAAAATAAAATCCTCTATTTTATGACATTATTCATTCAATAAATCTTTTCTTAATTTTTTCGCACCCTTCAGGTATACAAATTTGTTTTTATCCTTTTTTAAATCCGCTAAAATAAGGAATCTTATACAGAGAGGAATATATCCATTCAAGTTTTTATCAACTTCCATCTCATTGAAATGCATTATGGATACATGATTTAATTTAAAATATTCTCTTATAAATTTTCCAGGATAGGCCTTATTTATATCTTTTGTACAAGAAATTTCTATTGAGAGTATATCATTAAAATCAATATTATTCAATTTTATAATTTCAGAAAATAATTCAATTGAAGCATTTTTTATTTCAAGTTCGGTGTTTTCACTTATAGTAGTTGCTCCTCTTAATGCTATCATATTTTTTTTACCCCATTTCCTGCACTAAACCCTGTAGATAGTGCAATTTGTATATTAAAGCCTCCAGTATATCCATCTACATCTATAATTTCACCTGCAAAATATAAATTGTCAATCAACTTCGAACACATATTTGAAGGATTTATCTCCCTTATATCTATTCCACCAGAAGTAACAATTGCTTCTTCTATTGGTCTTAGTTTTTTTATATGCATAGTAAAATTTTGTATTATATACACTAATTTTCGTCTTTCATTCCTTGTTATAGAATTTATCTTTTTATCAGGATCTATTTTACATAAATCTATAATAGTTGATATTATTTTTTTTGGAAGAAGTCCATCTAAAGAATTCTTGAAATTTTTATTTGAAAATTTAGTAAAATCCCTTTGTACTCTAGTATCCAATTCTTCAAAAGAAAGTGCTGGTTTTAAATTTATAATTGCCTTTAATTTATTTTTATTCAAGTTTGATGATACTATTCTGCTTCCACTTAGTACTATAGGACCGGATATACCAAAATGGGTAAACAACATCTCTCCAAACTCGCTATATAATACTTTATCATTTGAACTTTTTATATCTAATCTTACATTTTTTAAGGATAATCCTTGAATATTCTTTACCCAACTTTCTTCAATTTCTATAGGTACAAGAGATGGTCTCAATTCAGTTATATTATGCCCCAATGATTTTGCCATATTATAACCATCTCCAGTAGAACCGGTTTGGGGATATGATTTTCCACCAGTTGCCAATATAAAATAGTCACCAGTTATAATAGATCCATCTAAAAGCTGTACCGAATCAATATGGTTAGCATAACATAAAAACTTTTTGACAGCTGAATTTAAAAGTATTTCCACTTTATCATCTTTTAACTTCCTTTCCATAGCTCTTATTATGTCAGAAGATTTATCCGAAAGAGGAAATACTCTGTCTCCGCGTTCTATTTTTAATTTTACATTTAATCTATTGAAAAAATTCATAGTATCCTGATTAGTAAATTTATATAGTGAACTATATAAAAAATCAGCATTTCCTGGAATATAATCAAAAAATTCACTTATATCTTTAGCATTAGTTACATTACATCTTCCTTTACCTGATATGTACATTTTCTTACCAAGCTTTTCATTTTTTTCTATTAATAAAACATTATTATTTTTAGAGGCAGCTAAAGCAGCCATCATTCCAGCAGGTCCTCCGCCAATTACTATCACTTTCGGCATAAATAAACCATTCCTAACTCTGATCTTTAAATGAATAAACTTGATATTCCTGCCATATATTTTCAAGATCAGAAAATGTAGAAGATATTTTTTCTTTTTCTCTAAGACCAACTGAAATTATAAGTGCATTTATTACACTTAACGGAGCAACAAGAGAATCTACGAAAGAAGCCATATTGCTTTGGGCAATTAAAGTATAATCTGCTCCAGCTGCAAGTGGTGAAAGTAAGCTATCAGTTATAGCTACAACTTCCGCTCCCCTGCTCTTTGCAAATGTCAGTGCTTCTATAGTTCTTACAGCATATCTCGGAAATCCTATACCTATTACAAGGTCTTCAGATTTTAAATTTATCATCTGTTCAAATATATCACTTATACCATAACCAACTACTTTTACATTATCTAATATAAGATTCAAATAAAATCCTAAAAAGTCTGCAATTGCAGTGGAACTTCTAAGTCCTATTATATATATTTTTTTAGCACTAAATATACTATTTATGACATCATCAAAAGTTTTATGGTTTATTTTTTCAAGAGTAGCACGTATATTTTCCATATCAGCTTTTAATACACCTTTTAACGGATTTTCTTGACTTACTATATCATTTGAAAGCTCAATTCTTTGTACTGTAGTTAACTTATTTTTTATTAATTCTTGAAGAGCTTTTTGTAGTTTAGGATATCCTGAAAATCCAAGTTCATTGGCAAATCTTACTACAGTAGATTCACTGACACCTACACTAATACCTAATTTTGCAGCTGTCATAAAAGCAGCTTTGTCATAATGTTTTAATATGTATTCTGCTATTAATTTCTGGCCTTTACTCAATCGTGGAAATTTAGTCTGTATAATTTTCATTAGATCCTGTTTATTTACATCCTCCATAATTCTTTCATCCCTTTCCATGTAATTGATTTTATGCAACTTTTATTTCATTTTAACATCTATTGAACTTATTATCAACTTGTCTTTCATTTTTGTTTACATTTTTTTAATTTACATAATAATTATTACGTTAATTAAAATTAAATAAAAATAATAAACGCAACTATATATGGCCTATTTTTATTCACTTCTTTTATTTGAAAACTTTTCTATTGCAATTATTAACTCATGTTCTATATCAAAATTTGGGATTTGAACATTTTCTTCAAATCCATCCATTTCTACACCATCAAAACTGTACAATTTAACCAATAACTTCCTCAAAGTTTCTATTTCTTCTTTAGTAAAATTTTTAAAAATATCAGCCATGAAATCAATAGTGCCATCTTTCCCACATTTAATCATGACATCCATTCCTAAATCAGTCACACACACATTTACAGATCTCTTGTCTTTTTTACTAGGTATTATAGATACAAAATCCTTTTTTTCAAGACTTTTAACTAATTGGGTTATGTTTTGTTTTGTTGTACCTAACTTCTTAGCAATATTAATAAGCGTAGTTTCATCTTTATGTAAATGAAGTACTGAGAGCATTGTCATATATTGCCTAGAGGTTAATGGCTCAAAATATTGATCACCTGCAATTTGTAGTTTATTTGAAACTGAAAGAAGGCTTGAATATGCCTGCTGCATAATATGTAATAAATAAATTTCTTTACTATAATCCATGCTAAAAATCTCCTTCATAAAATTCAATTGTCCTTTTCCATGATCTAAGCTGTCCTTCTGCATTACCTTCTATAGTTCCACCTGAAGAAAATACTCCTTCCATCATATTCATGGATAAGGTTTCACTTATCGGAATAATATATGGGACTGGCATCGGATGACCCATTTTATCACATGCTAGTAATTCTACATTGTATTTATAGTTGTTCTTTTTTAGATTATCTAGTATTTCTAAACACCCATCATAACTATTCCATATATTATCTTCTTTTCCTGCAATCATAAGAATATCTGATTCAGAATTTTCTACTTTTATTCTTGCTTCTTCTTTATTTGCTGCTTTTTCAATACTTTTTTTATAGGTACTAGCAAATCCAAATGGAATACCCTTTTCTATAGCTTTCTTTTGATCTTCAAAAAAAATATTATTATCAACTTCTATATATGGAATTGACTTTTCTTTATATGACCATGATGAAACATTATTTCCACTCATCATTCCATTAAGTGCTTGAAAACAATAAGCATGGGGTTCTACTGCAACAACTTTTTTAATTTGTTTGTATCTTAAAGCAAGTAAAAGTGCTAATTCTCCACCTTTTGATGTTCCATGTAGAAATATCTCTTTGGAACTCGCAATTTCATTATTTTTAATCCATTCAAATATATTTTCAAAATATTCTAGTGGAATTTTTTCTAATTTGTCTGGTAATCCTTCTGAATCAAAAAATGGAACTATAAGAACATTAAATCCCGTAGATGCAAGTGGTGCTGCTAACAGAGCTAATGCTCTTACATCTCCACTTGATCCGCCTACCATCAAAACTGTTTTATTATTAGGTTTTTCTTTATAAAATAACTGTCCACTAAACTTTTCTTCACATATATTCTTTATAATAACATCTTCTGTTTTAAACAATCTCTTTAAATTAATTTTCTTTTTTTCATCATAAGATTCAAATAGCATATTCATAATCATTGGTTCATCAATAGATATATTTTCTGCAATGTTTTTGCCTTCAGTTCTAGACTTTTTCAATGAATAAATTAATCCCATACTATTATTAGCTTCATACGTACCTTCCAGAGGTTTAGCTAAATCTAAATCCACTTCACCTTTTCCATTAGAAATAAATACTCCATAAGATGAATATTCTTCTCCTTTACACCATGGTAATTCCATTTTCAGGCTAATTTTTAGTTTACTATTTGGAGTTAGTCCCAAAACTTTGATTTTTATTTTTTCAACCACAAGTGCTTCTGTATTAGATATTTCTATTTCCATAATTACATTCTCCTTATAATATTATTTTATATTTTAAATAAAGAGCTCTATTTTATTAAGTAACTTACCAAGTGTATTAAAGTTTTGACAATGTATTGACTACTTTATTATATCAATGTAAATTAATATAGTCAATACATTGTCATTTTTTATATTATTAAATTAAACAAATTACGTAATTAACAAATAAAATATGTTTTAAGAGAGTATATCCTATTGAAACTCTTAATAGGGGTAGAAGGAGCAACCGTGTTATCAAGTGCAAAGTAACTTGTAAATAATGGTATGTATAGATTTACAAAAATATTTGATCAAAATAACACTTATAAATGGCTTAGATTCCTAAAATAAATTTGGAGTTTTTACAATAAAGCCTAATCAAATTACATTTAATAAAAAAACTGTCATATTAATTTTTACAACAAAGATTGATTATTATATAACAATAAATTTTTCTTCCAATATGACTAATGCCAAGGTAAACGGTAAACCATGTGTACTTACATAAATATAGCCGCCATTTATGGCGGCATAAAAAATTATTGCTTCTGTTTTTTTGCATTCAAATGGAAGTTTTTCGGACCATGGAAGAAGGTCGTCAAGAAAATCAAGATTGGTATCTTCCATATGCTTCGGGATTTCTGTAAGAAGCAATTCAAAGTAATTATATGGTTTTAAATTATTTGATTTTGCTGTTTCTGCAATACTATAAATAATGGCGCTGGCTTTAGCTCCGTCAATTGTATCAATAAGATGCCAGTTGTGCTTTCCAATGCAAAAGCCGCGAATGCTGCCTTCGGCTGCATTATTATCAGCAGGGACATATCCATCTTCTAGAAACACTTTTAGATATTTTTCCTGGTTAAGGCAGTAGGTAAAGCCTTTACCCGTTTCTGATTTTGGCAGAACAGCATTTTGATGTTGTTTTACCCACGCAAAGAAAGCTTCTACCAGTGGTTTTACAGTCAACTGTCTTTGCTTTTGACGTTCATCCGGCGGGAGCTCACTTAATAAACCTTCTACTTTATAAATAGCGGCTATCTGTTTCAATGAGTTATACGCAAGTGTTCCTTTGGCTTTTTCTTTTCCAAGAGCCTTTACAACATTTGCGAAATGGCGCCTTGCATGACTCCAGCAGCCTGCTATTTTCAAGTCTTCACGTTCTTTCTCTAAACTATGATAAACCTGATATCCATCAGTAACAACTATGCCGGAGTAATTTTTTAAGAATTCACGCGGATGGCTGGCATTACGTGTCTTCTGGTACTCATACAGCACAATTGGAGCTGCATTGTGAATTTTTCCTGTACGGTACACCCACATATAGCTCTTAGCACCAGCAGCACGTCCATCTTTGCTTACGCAAACTGGAGTTTCATCAGCTTGCAGTACATGGCCGTTGTATATTTCTTTATGGAGCCGATCATAAAGAAGCCAAAGATATCTATCAGCACACTGAATTGTCCAGTTAGCCATGACCTGTCTGCTAAGAATCACATCATTTCTTGAAAATTCCTGTTCCAGACGATACAAAGGTATGGCATTGACATATTTGCTGTTCATTATAGCAGCTTCCAATGAAGGCGTAACAATACTATTACGCAGAAGATCGGCCGGCCTTTTACCGCGAATAATAGTCTGGTTGTCACTTCCTGCATAAACTGCCACATGGTGTTCCTCTACTTCGAATTTTGCAGGGTGAAAGGCAAGTCTTTTATAAACTTCATCAGGAAGACGTCTCCATTTATCTCCCAGACGTTTCGAAAGTTCTTCTTCCGGTAATTCGTGGCTGATGACTATGACAGGAAGTTCCCTTAAATCTTCATCACGTTTGCCTTTTGCTTTCTTACGTTTATACGGTTTTGGGCAGACTTCTTCTATTTCAGGTTCCACAACAAATTTATTGACAATAGTAACTTCAGCTTCATTGAAGCACATTTCCAATTGACCATCATAAACCATCTTCTCTGAGGAACAGCCAAACTGCTTATGTTTAGAAATCTTTAGCTGTTCCAAAATCAAGTTCATATTTTGATTTACCTGTTCCAGTTGAATTTTCTGTTCAGCACAAGTCAGTGAAAGATCTTCTGTTATTTGCTGCATGGCCATGAAAAGAGAAATAATTGCTTCTTTATCATATTTAATTAATTCTGCTTCTGTATATTTTTTATCCATATGCTCAAGATACCATATCCAGAAGACGGAAACAATAGGGAAAATGTAATTTCTAAAAATTGTGGAAAACTCTTCAAAATAAAGTCTTTGCTGTGGATAAATAGCTTATAAAACTCTGGAGGGTGTGATGACTTTAATGGCTTTCTTTTGCTCAATTGAAAGCCCCTCCATCAACCAGTTATACTGCTGATATGAAATGGATCTTACTTCCTCTTCATTACGCGGCCACTGAAATTTACCTGTTTCGAGACGCTTATATAGAAGAAGGAATCCATCACTTTCCCATAGAAGTCCTTTGATACAGTCTGTCTTTCTTCCACAGAACAAAAATAGAATGCCAGTCTTGAATGGATCAAGTTTAAATTGCTGCTGTACTATGCCGGCAAGCCCATCGATGCCCTTTCTCAAATCACTATAGCCGCAGGCAATATAGATTTTTTCAAAACCAGATGCATCATTTAACATCCCACATCACCTTTAAAACTTTGGAAAGCAGCTCTTATGAAACAGTATTAGAAAGTTCTAGCACGTTATTTCTGATGTGGATAATCATATCTGTCTTAAAGGAAAATGTGCTTTTTGAAGAATCACCAGGAGCCTGGAGCTGTACAAAGTTTGGCTGACTTGGGGATTCAGTTTTTTTCAGAGTTTCAGATACTTTTTCTCTGACACGGCGCTGCCAATAGTAGAACTGTTTTTCATTAACATTGTTTTGAAGGCACCAAGCCCTAACAGTCATGTCACTGCTGCGGCATTCACGTATAATAGGTGTCCATTGTATTAAACGCATTTCATGAGTAATTTTATCCATTACTACCTCCCAAAAACTAGCTTAGTTACTTTGAAAAACTTGTAGTTTTTTTAAGCCTGAATTAATTATCTCAGAAATGCAAATCAATTACGAGGTACGTATGATTCACCGTTTACATGCCAAGTTACCATTAGTCATATTAAATCGAATATTTCTCACAATTTCAATTACATCTTGACATTCAAATTTTAACTTGAATCCATTCCTTAGTTTCCAGTATATCTGAATATTCTTTTTCCATTATCAAATCTATCATCTTAGATTTTAGTAATCTTATTGTAATAAATTATAGTAATCTCATTGATTTTTAACTCATATTATTTCTTTCTTCGTTAAATATGTAGCTATTTAATTTTAAAAGTTGAACTAAAATATCTTCTCCACTATTAAAACCATAAGACTTGATAACTAAATTATCTAATCTTTTATGTATGTCCTTTAAAATATTTTTTCAAGATTTATCATAAACTCTATATAAGAATATTCACCATCCACCTAAACATACTATTCTCACTGATGACGAATTTAGAGAAGTTGACAAAACATTGTCTTCAAGCAAGGTATGCGAGTTTAAATTCTAGTAATTGGACAGGATGCCTTGTAACTCTATTTATTATAAGTACAAATTTAATAAAACTATAGCATTAGGTACTGCGTATAACATTACTCATCATTTAAACTATTCTAAAACCCGTCCAAAGAAAACAGATAAGAGAGTAAATAAAGAACTATTAGAAGATTTTAGAGCTAGCCTTGATGATTTACTTGAAGCCAAAACTGAAGATACTGTAATTCTCTATGAAGATGAAGCCATTATTACCTCTGATCCAACAACTACTGCTATTTGTTATTGTAAATTATATAGCTTGATGACTACGTCACATTACCCCTATATGTAAGTAGTTAATAATTGTTAATTGTACTAGGTATTGATCTCTTATATTATTTCAAAAAGTTTTATAAATAGTATCCAAAATAGTATGAAATATTATACACGGGAATAGTGACTTAGTTTTAAAATAGATCTTACCTAAAATATATCCCATTAAAAATTGTATTGAACAAAGAGAGGCTGATATAGTATAATCAAATTGAACTTGTTTATTAGCCAAAATGTGAGTTATTCCAAATATTAATGCCTGTAATATATTGATTTTCCAATCTTCTATTTTTAAAGCTAATAAACCAGAAATTAATATTCCTCTAAAAACGAGTTCTTCATAAAAAGCAGGGTAGATTGCTGTCTTTAAAACATTTTTTATTAAGGTTAATGGTTTCATATAGTAAATAACCTTTAATGTAGTTTTATTCCACGTATTTGGTATTAAATTTTGAGGAATAAACCAACAAATAAACATAATTGCAATCATGAGTAACATTGAAAAATTAATATTCCAATTAAAACTTTTTAAGTTTATACCCCATAAACTACCAACAGAGAATGGTAAAAATAATAATATAATGATTATAAGACCCATAAACGTTGGTATGGTACATATAAATTTATTAAATATAGTTACACAAATAATAGTACTATACATTATTATCCATAACCATAACGATTTTTTGTTTGCATATATATTTTTTTTATAAGATGAATCAAATAATTTTAAATTTATTGTAATAAGAGGTAAATATAAACTTGTACATAATCCAATTAAATTTAATATTGATTCTTTATTAAAATAAAAATTATTATAATTGCTTATTTTAATAAAAACATACCAATATATTAATATTGCTAAAGTTAGGATAATAATTATTATTAGATTTTTTTTAGTCAATTTACTCATTAAATTACTCCTTATTAATTAATAATATTTATTTAAAATTATTTACGAAATAAAATTTTATATATGATTCGATAAATAAAAGTTAACCTTTATAAAGAACTTTCTAGAATAGTCTAGTGAGTGAATTCTACCCAATATTAATTTGATATCTAAAATAGTTCATATTTTTTAAGCAGTTATAAAAAAATTTTAATAGAAAAATCATCAATAAATCAGTTTTTATTCGAACTTGAAATTTTCTTATATTTTTCTAAGTATGTGTACAATGTATTGAGTAACTTATAAAAACGTCTATCCAAAAAGGATTATAAAAGAACAATAACTAATATTGTTCTTTTGAGTTTTGCCAATTGCCATAGAACTCCTTTGATAAATTCTTAAGTCAGGGTATTTAGAATAGAAAAGGCATTGGAAAGTTTGTTGTGTGTATGGTTTACAAATGCTTATTCTTCAAGATATCTATATTTTTAGCCTATGCTAATACTATTTCTAAAAAGACCAATCCCTCGTCAAAAGATAAAAATCCTATTTAATAGACGATATTCCAAAAATAAACATGTGTGTAAACTTACATTTACTGCTCAATGTAAGAGAATGCTAAGGATTCTTTTAACAAAGGTTTATTAATTTGCTGAAAGAACATTAAAAAATATAATATTTAAAGGATTTATGAATGTGCTTAAAACAACATTCCTACCTATTGAGACTATTTTTGAAACAATGAAATGTACCTAAAGTTTAGTGGGGGTGCCGCCAACATTTCCGACAAGACCCACGCTAATACATAAAATGAATAAGAAAATCAATTTATATCCACTTTTAGACAACCCTAACCCAATATAAGTACCATAAAGGTTACATACAATTTATTTTGATACTTTGTTTTTGATAATAGTTTTTTCACTTAAAAATACTTATAAATAACTATTATCAATATTTCAATAAAATGTTAAAAATCAATATTTATGGAATTAATTTGCTTGAATTGGAATTTGTCGATTTTGTTGACTGCACTCTTAGTATAAATATATATTGTAAAAAATTATATTAAATGTTTTCACTCATAGTAGGAGATTTAATTTTTATAATTTCATAAGCTATACTTAATATATTATCTTCGTGTGTTACAAATATTATAATTTTATGTCTTTTTATGTTAACTAAGACTTCCTTAAGAGAGCCTACTGTATTTTTATCAAGAGCAGAAGTTGGCTCGTCTAATATAATAACGTTAGAATTTTTAATAAATGTTCTTATCAATGATATTTTTTGTTTTTCACCTCCTGATATATTATTTGATTTTTCATTTACCATTTCATCAAATTTTTTAGATTGATTATCTATAAAATAATAAATATTCAAAATTTTACACCTAGGTTCTTGTTCAGTTACAGCTATGTTTTCTTTTCTTAAACTATACATATCTATATCTTTTATATTCTTTCCATTATAATATACATCCCCAGAATAATTATATAATAACCCTGTAATTATGTTTATTAGTGTACTTTTTCCACATCCATTTTCACCAACAATACAGTAAATCTTTCCTAGCCCAAAATTACAATTAAATTTATGAAAAATTTAAATTGGAAACTTGAATATGTGTAATTTGTTTCAGATGCTGCCTACCATTAATTTCCTGATTGGTATAAAGAATTTCTGTTATTCTATTATAACATACTAAAGCATCCTGGTATGATTTCCCAAGGTTGATAAAATAGGCAGTAGTTGATAAAAGTATTCCAAAATATGCGCTTATTATTGTAAAATCCCCTATGGTTAATCTATTATGTAATATCTCATAACTTCCATATAAATATAATAGTAGAGTTGCAATTTTACTTATAGTTAAATTAATGTTTGAAAATAAATATGATATTTTTCTATATTTCATAGCATATTTAAATAATGAAATAAATTTATCGTTTAATTCATTTCCCAGTAATTCAAACCAAGAATTCATTTTTATGTCACCGTATCATCAGTCCACTTTCTTTCATCTATAAAATATTTAATTAAATTTTTAGTGTCATAAATATTGGTTCTATCTACATTCACTCGTATTGGTATATTTATTAATTCCTTACAATTATTTATATTGTTAGTTATTAAGTTAAAACTATTTTGACCATTTTTGAGTTTTCTTCTATTATTATGGATATTACCTAAACCATCTATTGTTATTTGTGCAAAATTAATGTAGCATTCTTCTTTAAGCATTTTAGCAGTGTTATAATCCAAGAGAGAACCGTTAGTTACTATACTTGCAGAATAACGTATTCCATTATCGTTAGTTAATTTTATAAATTTTCTAGATAAATTTAATATTAAGTCTTTTTCTAAGAGTGGTTCCCCGCCATACCATGTAGTATGAAAGGATTTTATATTACTGTGAATAATATTTTTTTCAATATAATTTATTAATCCGTTTTGTACATCTTCACTCATTCTTTTATTACTTTTTTCTTCATAACAATACGGACATTCCATATTGCAATTTATGGTCGGTGCAATAGTTAACCCAAAATTTTGTGTATTATATCTTTGCATATCCCCAGCTATCTTCAACCTTTTATATTCATCTATGTCTTTATCAACTAAAAAGCCGTGTTCTTTCATTAACGGACCGAATATTGCCAGAGATTGAACAGTGGCAGCAGCGTCCATTGTCTACAGTTTATCCAATTGTTTTCATAGATGCGGTACATTTTTCCGTTAGAGATAATAGTATGGTAAAAAAGCTTGCTGCCTATATAATCATGGGAATAAAAGATGTGCTTTCCATAAATATAGGTGAGAACGAGAGCAGTAAATACTGGCTTGGTGTTCTAAATGAGCTTAAGAACAGAGGAGTTAAAGATATCCTTATACTTTGTGCAGATGGTTTTTCTGGCATAAAAGAATCTATAAATGCATCCTTTCCGGACACAGAATATCAGAGATGCATCGTACATCAGATAAGAAATACGCTTAAATATGTATCTTATAAACACAAGAAAAATTTTGCAAAGGATCTTAAGAGTATATATCAGGCTCCATCCGAGGAAACTGCCCATAAAAATCTGGAGATTGTAACTGAGAAATGGAATTATAAATATCTAGGAGCTATGCGAAGCTGGCTTAAAAATTGGGATGCCATAACCCCTATATCCAAATTCTCACCAGAAGTCAGAAAAGTAATATATACAACAAATGCCATAGAAAGTCTTAATAGCACATATCGCAGGTTAAACAGTCAAAGAAGCGTATTCCCAAGTGATACTGCACTTCTCAATGCACTTTATCTTGCAACATTTAAAGCAACTAAAAAATGGACGTCAGTTCTAAGAAACTGGGGTAAAGTTTATGGTGAACTATCCATAATGTATGATGGCAGACTTCCCGAATAAAACTCTTATAAAAATAACGCCTTTTTTCTCAGGCGTTATTGACATACTCATTTTTAAATTATATCTTGAAACTAAGACAGAAATAATCTTTACACAGCTGTCTTTCTAAAATATCATAGAAAGCTAATTTACAGAAAAAATTTCACACTCGGGGGTGCGGACATTTTCTTGGACCAGCTAAGCTGCAAATCCAAGGTTTTGTCTGTACTCCTTAGGGCTCATATTTCCTAATGATACTTTTATCCGTTTTTCATTATACCATATCAGATAGGCATTAAGTGTGTCTATGAATTCTTCAATGCTTACACCTGCCCAATCCTGAGTATAAAACATCTCGTTTTTCAATCGTCCAAATAAACCTTCGCAAGCGGAGTTATCCGGAGAACATCCTTTCTTTGACATTGATCTCGTCAATCCTGCTTTATCCATTCTTTCAATCCATCCAGGCCATCTGTAATGGCAGCCTCTATCAGAATGAACTATTGGATGCTCATCATTTTTTAATAGAGCAATAGAACTATCAAGCATAGTGTTTACCAAATTTGAATCTGGACTAGTGCTGATTGTCCAACATGGCAATAATCCATCAAAGCAATCAACTATTAGAGACAGATATACTTTTCCAGAAGGAATAGCAAACTCTGTTATATCAGTAAGCCACTTTTGATTTGGCTTATCCGCCTGAAAATTTCTTTCTATAACATTTGAAACAGCTGGTGTTATTTCTCCTTTATAAGATCTGTATTTTCGCTTCTTTCGAACTCCCACTACCAGATTTTCTTGCTTCATTATTCGTCTAACAACTTTTTCTGAAATTGCACAGCCTTCTTTTGCTAACATACCATAAATACGACGGTAACCATAGCACCCTTTGTTTTCTGTGAATATTTTGCTTATATGGTTACGTAATTGGGCATATTTATCTGGTTTAGATAAGATGTTTTCTTGGTAATAATAACAACTCTTTGCAAGATTTAGTTCTTTCAGCAATAGTGGCAGTGAATACTTATTCTTTAGGGCATCAACTATCACTGCCTTTTCTCGATTTTTGAGAGCTGTCTGGTCGACGCCGGGATCTTTTTTTAATACATTTATTGTTTCCTTCAAAATATCTATTTCAAGCTGCATATCAAGCATTTGAGCCTTTAATTCTTCAACTTTAGCGTTGGATGCAACTGAACCTTCTTCTAAAGTTTCTGGCTGGATATTTTTATCATTCATCAATGCAATCGTACCTTTCCGAAGATACTTTTTCCGCCAAGCATAAATGCTAGCCCTAGTATAACCAATATCTTCTGATACTGATTTTATACTTTCTCCCAATTCAAAGCAACGATGTAATGCATCCATTTTTACTTCAACGGGTGGATTTCGTGGATGAGTTTTAGTATTGGTGAGTTCAAGTATCTTTCTTTGTTTTTTAGGCTTGCACTCATTACGAATCCAGTCGTATAAAATTCTCCTTTCAGGATACCCTAATATCCGCACAGTTTTTGTTACAGATCCCAATTGATGATATAGTTTCAATGCAATATTAACTTTTTCTTGAGAATACATTTTTCAAAAGCTCCTTTCGGAACTCTAAGGGAGTCCAACTTTATGTCCGCACCCCCCTCTCAATAAAATAATAGATTAAAAAAATGGGTATTAATATATTACCCATTTTTTTAATCTAAAATATGGTCTATTTCGTTTTTGCTTAAATATCTCCATTCTCCAGATTTTAAATTTCCAAGTTTTAAATCTCCTATTTCAGTTCTTTTAAGTGATATAACTGGATGTCCTATTTTTTCACACATTTTTCTTATCTGTCTATTTTTACCCTCATGTATTTTTATCTTAACTTGAGATGTATACTTATTACTTTCAATTATCTTTAAATACGCCTTACTGGTTACATACCCATCTATATCAATTCCATTACAAAATTTATTCATATCATTTTTATCCGGAATTCCCCTTACCACTGCAATATAAACTTTACTTTTTTGAAATTTTGGATGTATTATTTTATTAAATGCATCACCATCATTCGTTAATATGAGTAATCCAGAAGTATTATAATCAAGTCTACCTATAGGGTATATTCTTTCATCAACTTTTACAATATCAAGTACTGTTTTCCTATTTCTCTCATCTTTTACAGTACATAAACATCCTTCAGGCTTATTTAATGCAATATATATCTTTTTTGATACGATATCTATCTTTCTGCCATCCAATTCAATTATATCTCTTTCAGTATCAATTTTAGTTCCTAACTTATTTACAATATTTCCATTTATTTTAACTCTGTTATTCCGTATAAAATCCTCACATTTCCTTCTAGAAGCAATACCACAGTATGCCATATATTTCTGCAATCTCTCTATCATAAATTATCATTCTACTTCCTGAATACCTATTTGTCTTATATGTTTCGTATGACTCCATTCTTTATTATTCTTGTCCAATATGCCTTGTATTGTAATTGGTATCCATGTTAAAGTATATATTCCATATAATAGATACCATATAAATAACTTTATAGATCTCTTCTTTCCTGTAATTCCTATTCCCAATACAAATATCAGTAAATAAACTGCATTTCCAAATAACATCTGTGAAAATGTAGGTGATACAAATATATAGGATAGTATTATTATATTTAAAGAATAAAGTGTAAACACGTAAAACATTTTTTTAGATAATTTTCTTTCTAATAACATTATAAACGGCGTAAATAAAAATTGAAAAATGCTAAATAATTTCCACAGCATTCTTGTAAATCCATTTTCTGTAAATAAATAATTCACTACAAATATATTAGATCCATGATTATTCTGAATTAGTGTTAAAATTGCTGCAATACCCATTAGTAATGTTATAAAGGGCTGTACTGTATAAAATGCACAATCCAGAGCTGTAAGACTTCTATCCCTTACTGCCTTTTTAAATAACCTAAAGAAAAATCTTGAAGATACATCTGTAAAACCTTGCATCCATCTTTTTCTCTGATTCCAAGATTGTTTTAAGGTTAAAGGCTTCTCATCATACACTATAGCATTGTGTGCCCAGCCTACTTTGTATCCATTCAACACAAGTTTACATGTAAATTCAAGATCTTCAGTAAGGCAGGTTACTCCCCAACCCAATTCCTTGAGTATTGAAGTATCTACACAAAATCCAGTTCCACCTATCTGATTTGAAAGACCAAGATTTGCTCTTGCAAGTTGAAATAATCTATTTACTGTCCAAAATGATATGGAATATGACTCAGTTATCCATGAATCATCTGGATTCTTGCTATCTATGTAGCCTTGAACTACCTTATACCCTTCCATCATTTTATAGTTCATTTCATTCAAAAAATTTCTTGATACCAAATTATCTGCATCGAAAATAGCTACAGCATCATAAAATTTGTCCATCTTAAATATTTTATTGAACATCCACTCAAGTGCATAACCTTTTCCTCTTTTATCTGGTACATTTCTCTCGTATACATTTACATTATATTCTCTTGCAATAGCTGCAGTCTTATCACTACAATTATCTGCAATAACGAATATATCATACATATCTTTGGGATACTCAATGTCCTTTAAACTTTCTATTATCTTTCCAATAACCATTTCCTCATCATGAGCTGCTACTAAAAGTGCAAATCTCTTTTCAGGATTACAATATTTTGCTCCATCATCTTTTTTCTTATAAAGACCAAACAAAGAAAGCACAAAATAATACATTGTAATTAAAACAACAGCTATTTGAAAGATAAATGTAAAATTGAAAACAAATTCTTTCATCATAAAATCCTTCCCCTTATGTTTTTCTATCTAAATCTTAACCTAGATAACCTACTTTTATAAGTTATTCTACACTGCTATCTAATTTATTATATCACTCTACATTAGTTTATTTTAGCTTTGTACAAAATTATTTTATATTTATTCATTCTTTACTTTTTATAATACTAATTTAACCTTTTATTTATAATATTATAAGCTACAATAATAAAAAATATCAATCTTTGTGGTATTATAATATAGTAATTTAATATTCACATTTATAAAGGAGCTGAAGATTCGTAAATGAAACAGCATTCACTTTCACGGACTGAATTATTGATTGGAACAAAAGCTATAGAAATTTTAAAAGAAAGTACTGTTGTTATATTTGGCCTTGGTGGAGTAGGAAGTTATTCCCTTGAAGCTATTGCAAGATCAGGTATTGGAAATATTGTAATAGTTGATGACGATACAATCTGTTTAACTAATATAAACAGGCAGATACAGGCTAATTTCAATACTATAGGAAAGCCCAAGGTTCAAGTTTTAAAAAACAGGGTCTTAGATATAAACCCAAATTGTAATATAACAGCATATCAAACTTTCGTAAAAGAAAACAATATATCCGATATCATACCAGAAAATGCAGACTATGTAATAGATGCAGTTGACACGGTATCGTCCAAAATATCATTGATATTATGGTGTAAAAAAAATAACATAGATATAATAAGCTGTATGGGTACAGGAAACAAGCTAGATCCTACAAAATTCAAAATAGATGACATATACAATACTAGAATATGTCCACTAGCTAAAGTTATGAGACATGAACTTAGAAAAAGAGGAATAAAGAACTTAAAAGTATTATATTCTGAAGAAATTCCACGAAAGCCAAAAATAGATGAAATTGTAACTTGCAAAGAAGGCTGTGTGTGCGTTGGTGGATCAAGAAAATGCCTTGCAAAACGCCAAATTCCTTCAAGTATATCTTTTGTTCCACCTGTAGCTGGCATGATAATAGGTGGTGAAGTAATAAAATCAATAATTAATAAAAAAGATGGCTCAATTGTTATATAGTTATGTTTTTTTATTGTTTTTCCATAAGTATTACAGAAGCAAATATACTCGTTATAATTACTCCAACTATTGTCTCTATCATAACTATTATACGAACTACAGTTGAATTTGGAAGTATGTCTCCGTATCCAAGAGTTGTTATAGTAACTGCACTAAAATAAATAAAATTCCATATTGGATATTTAAAATTTCCACTTGATACTTCTCTCAATACAAGTGGGCTTTCATCTGGAAAGCAAATTGAATTTTTTATAATCTCTTGAAAATAGAAGTTTATCGGATATAAATAATTTTTATCATCAAAATACTCCTTCTTTATTATGTCATAATTATCAACCCATAAATACATTGTTTGTATCTTTTTAAAATTATTTATAGAATCCTCCTTATAACTAGAAAATTTATCTTCATTTTCATCATTGAGCTTATAAAAATTTACTTTTAATTTATAGCTGTGAAATCCACCGTTTAATTTACTTTCACCCATATTAACTATATTCATATGGGTGATTCCCCTACTCATAATTAATAAACAATAATAATTTGACCAGTTTTCTCCAAGTACTCTATCAAATACAAAAGTAGATTTGTCATAGGTTGAATTATTTAAGATATTCAATTTTACTATATGTCTTTTATACTCTTTAGATATGATCAGCTTTTTTATACTATCATTAAGTTCTCTATTATAAAATTTTATATTCATCTTTTTTTTAAACATATTTACTTTTGTATCTAAATTTATATCATTTTGAAATATAAAAAATTCTCCTCTTGAATGGTTAGCTATATCCCAATATATAATTCCAAAGAATATCAATACGAAAATATATATAAAAAATATCCAATATACAAAACTTTGTTTTACAGTCCACTTCATATATACCTCGAATTCACATAATTTTATTTCTATATAGAATTTTATTATTATGCTTTTAATAGTATTCTTAAATAATCATAAAAAACAGGATATATGGCAATAACTAATATTATTTCCTTGATCCTGTTTTTTATAAAACATTATTTCATTTTCCATTTGCTACCCTGTTTTGAATCAATTATTTCTATACCTAATGAACTAAGTATATCTCTTATCTTGTCCGCTCTGCTCCAGTTCTTGTTTGCACGTGCCTCATCTCTTTCAATGACAAGTGCCTCTATTTTATTTTTATTCACAATATCCATATTTTTAGATACCAACCTATCAGGATTTAAAAGTTCAAGAGAAAGAACACTGTCAAAGCTCTCTATTAATATCATCTTTTCATTATTTGAAAGTTCCTCTGCTTTTATTACATCATAAAGCACTGTAATAGCATTTGGTATATTCAGATCATCTCCAATTTGTTCCAAAAATTCCTTTTTATAACTTAAAATTTTATCTTCATGTATCTGTGAAGTATCATTTTTCGATATAGAAGCTATATACGAAATTTTATCTTTTAACTTTTTATAAGCAATATGAGCATCTTTTAGAGCATCAAAACTAAATAAAAGTTGCTTTCTATACCTGGACTGCAAGCAAAGATATCTATAATCCATACCAGAAAATCCTTTTTCCTCAATACTTGAAACCGTTAAAAAATTTCCTTTTGATTTAGACATTTTACCATTATCTAATACAAGAAATTCTCCATGCATCCAATAATTTACCCATTTATGTCCAAGTATTCCTTCTGATTGTGCTATTTCATTTGTATGATGAACTGGAATATGATCTACTCCACCGCAATGAATATCTATTCTGTCTCCAAGGTATTTCATCGACATAGTAGAACATTCCACATGCCATCCTGGGAAGCCTCTTCCCCATGGTGAATTCCACTGCATTATTTGATTTTTAAATTTGGAATTTGTAAACCACAATACAAAATCTAAAGGATTTCTTTTATTTTCATCTACTGCTACCCTGCTTCCAGCCTCTAACTCTTCTATGCTTAGATTAGCAAGTTTATTATAATCTTTAAATTTATCAATTGAATAATATACATTTCCATTTGACAAATAAGTATATCCTTTTTTTTCTAGGATCTCAATCATGTGAATCATATCCGTGATGTGATCAGTTGCCCGACAAACTATATCAGGCCTTTTTATATTAAGCTTTCTGCAATCTTCAAAAAAAGCATCTTCATAAAACCTGGCAATTTCCCATACTGTTTTATTTTCACGTTTTGCTCCAACTTGCATTTTATCTTCACCCGTATCTGCATCAGATTCTAGATGTCCTACATCAGTTATATTCATCACATGTTTAACCTTAAATTCAAAATAATTTAAAGACTTTTTTAATATATCTTCAAATATATAGGTCCTAAGATTACCTATATGTGCATAATTATAAACTGTAGGACCACAGGTATATAATCTGACTTTCCCATCTTCTACAGGAATAAATTTTTCTTTTTTTCTTGTCATAGTATTGTAAATGTAAAAATCCATGTTATCTCCCCTTAATTTTAAATAACACCAAAATATAATCATTTATATAGATATTATCATAATAACAAAATAATTCAACAATTTTTAATCAGCTCATATACAATAGTCCCTAATATATTTATTAAAATTCCAAAATCTCAAAAATTTCTCTGCACTTTCATATCCTGAATTGAAAAGTTTAATCTTCATATCATTAGATATAGTAAATTCAGTAGTTTTAACTCCAAGTGTAGGGATAAACACAGTTCTGACTGCATCCTTGTCCTTTACATATATTTCTTCATTTTTATCCAACATAGTCCCTATTATATCAAATAGATATGATATAAAATCCATTCTCTTGTTTGCACTATAATCCTTACTTGTATCCACTAATTTAAACCCAATAGTTGGCCTTACAGGGGTGCCCTCAGTATCAAATATCCATATCGGAAAATTACTGAGTATTCCTCCATCTACTACATAGCTACATCCATTTTCATGATAAAACTTTATAGGTTTAAAAAAGAGCGGTATACTTATACTCATTCTAACAGCTCTAGATATTTCAAAGCTTTTAGGATCTATTCCATATTTAACGAGGTCATCCGGTAGTATCATAATTTTTTTTTCAGTTACATCAGACGCTATTATCTTAAGTCTAGATTCGCCTTTTTCATATACGTCATAAAATACATTTTTACCTTTTCTTAAAATAAGCTTCTTTATATAATCTTCTATATTATCCGATGAATATAAACCTTTATCTTTAAATAAATTTATGGATTTTTTCAATATGTTAATACCATATATTCTTCTATATAACTTATTTTTGTCAAAGAAATCATTATAATTTATATTAAGCATTATAGATTTAAGCTCCTGCCCTGTATATCCGACAGATAAAAGTGCTGCTATAATAGCCCCTGCAGAAGTACCCGCCGCCCTGTTTACTTCATATCCATAATTTTCAAAACAACAGATTGCTCCAATTAACCCTATAGCTTTAACCCCACCGCCATCAAATACAACATCTATTTTCATAACACCACCTCAATATATAGATATGTAAATTAAAATATAAAGCTACTTTTATAAAGAATATTTTTTATTAAAAATGAAATACTAATTATATAAATAGAATCTTAAAAGAGGTGTCTTTTATGAGAGTTGAAATTTACTATAATGGAATAAAAAATGCCCGAAATGCTGCGGAAAAATTTAAAAGTGAAGGCTTTAATAATTCCGCTGTAGACTTAAACGACAGTTATATAGATTTTGATAATTACAAATACAATTTTTCGGACGCTATAATCAATTCGGGAACATTCTCTGGCACTAATAACAAATCCAGCGAACTCAGCAATGGAATGGGAAGTTTTCATGATGTATTAAATTCTAATTATAAAGTAGTTGTAACTACAAATTCATCTAGTTCCCAGGATGAAACGGACAAATTAAAGAAAATAGCTGAAGAAACAGGTGGTAATTTAAAAATTACAATATAATTTAAATTACTACAAAAAGTGTGAATACACATTTACTATTGAAATGCAACGTATTTTAAACACATTATATCTTTTTTGTGAGCAAGTAAGAACCTCCAACTAAATCCACGCTGGAGGTTTCTTATTTATATGCTGTATTATCTTCTTTATTTCCATCATACAATTGTTTATTTTTAAACATATAAGATATTAAATTAAATAATGGGTATATTTACAAAAATACTATTCAATAATATAAGCACTAACAATTTCTCCATAATAAGCAATATGGAAGTCTTTGTTTGAACCATGAAATAAGCTGTCGACATCCTGTGGATAAAATATTTTCTTATTTTCTTCTGAAATTGCATCTCTATCTTGTCTTTGTTTATATATAACTTTACATTCAAGCGTTAGAGGAAGTTCCTTAATAGCAGGAACAGAAATATTATCAGGTGCTTCAAGCGTTAAATTAAGTTCTTTGATCTTATCAATTTCACGGCCAGATTTTGTTCCACAAATCTTTAATATATTTTTGTCAAAATCATTATATGGTATATTTATTGTAAATTCAGGATTCTTTTCAAGTTGATATCTTGTAAAGCGATTTTCTCTAATAAAAGCTATAAAAACTGGTTTTCCCCATTTAATTCCAAGTGTACCCCAACCAATAGTCATAGAGTTAACTTTATCATCCGTCTTTGTTGTCAACAACACACCTGTTTTGATTGCATTTATGATTTTATTAGCATAGTCAAATGCTTTAATTTGCTTTTTCATAGTACTATTCCTCCGTAGAATTTTATTATTTACATAATATAGCAATATACAATAAATATCAAGTATTGCATAAGTTCAAATCATCTTATTTAATCTTTTTTATTTTTTAATTTAATTTCCTAGGACATATATTATTATTATGAATATTATTTTCTTTTATAAAAAGTAAGTATTCGAGGGCTGACTCAAAATACTTACTTTATTATAGGGAAACTATTATGTTAAACTTATTTAAATTACAACCTTGATTATCATCTTAACGTTATACTGTTAAGAACATATTAATCATAGGTTAAATAAACAGCAATTAATAATCTGAAATTTTATATTAAATATTTAATTTTTCTTTTAATATCTCCTATTAGTAACAATTTCACAGGTTACAAATACTATATTTATTAGACAAAAGTTTATAGCTACAATAACAAAAACAAAGGAAGTGAATAATATATGGCTGCATTACCAGTAGATTTTGATACACCACAAACTGCTTCTGGACAATTAGTTACAGTAACAGGGACTGTACCCGTAGGAACTAGTTTTGTTGAAGCAATTCAATTAGACGTTCTTAGAGCTGACTCCAGTCATGAATATTTCTCTATTGCTACTGTTTATGACAATTCAGCAGGTACAACCACATTAGATGTTAATGATACTCTTAATCTTGCAATTGTTCCGAAATTAGAAACAGGTGAAACTGTAACGTTAACAAGTTATGGGTCATTAAAAGCTCAAATAGTTCAGTCATAATATGATAATACAGATGGCCAATAACATTGGTCATCTATTATATCATTTTAAATTGAAGGTGATATCTTTGGATACATTTATAATCCAATCAAGTAAAAGTCTCACATTAACTGATAAAATTCCAAACGGGAATATTCATGACTATAAGATAATCGTAGGATGTGATGGCCAGTTTGAGTATCATAGTTTACTTTATTTTAATATTTCTTCATTACCAAATAACATTGTAGTAGACAAGGCTAAATTAACACTATTCAAATGTGATGGTTTTTATAATGATAGAAGTGTTGAGTTTATAATATTCCCAACATATGATCATTTTAGCATATATACTACTTATTTTAGAATTCCATCAGTTGATAAATTTAGCGGAACTAGCTTCTATCCAATGTCATTAAAATCAACAGTTACTATAGATATAACGCATATAGTTTCTTCATGGGTTAAAAATTTTTCATCACACAATAGTATAATGATTTCGAATATATGGAATAATTCTATAGCAAGCTTTGGCTCGTCCTTAGCAAAAAAACAACAGATAGTTCCTTTTATAACCATTACATGTAAACATAATGCTACTTCACATACCAAATATAGAAAATCAAATTGCAATCATGATTTTAATCTATCAGTACAACTAGTTAATAATTGCAATCCTATTATTTCTCCAGTTCCTTCAAATCCTAACCTAACCGAAGTCATAGCAACCGGAACAATTAAACAACATTCTATTTTTGTAGTAATGATAGAATTAGTCATAACAAGAAGTAATAATACCATTGATAAATATTATGTTTCAGATGAATATATCAATTCAACTGGTGAAGCAATGAATATCAATAAGACATATTTAATCCCCGTAGTACCTGCGCTTAATACAGGTGATTTAGTAACAAATGCTACTATTTATGGTGCTTATAAAGGTGCTGCCAACATTTCCAGTGAGACCTAATATAAAATATAAAATGAAAAATAGCATAGATTTCTCTATACTCTAGTCATAATTCATGACTTTCCCATCTTAAAATTTTTACGTATAATGAACTGAATTTTACACATATTATTTATATAAGGATATCAATGCAATTAATCAATAAAGTATTAGGTTTTCCATATACAAACATCCTTTTTTGTTTTCAGTACATTGATACTACTTTACTCTGGAGATGATTAATTCCAAGTGTTTAGTTTCCTTCATAATAGTTATTCCCATATTAATTAATAAAATTGCGCCAAGGATTTCACCCCTTGGCCTTTTGCTATACAAATATACAAAGTGCCGTATAATTCTTTTGAATAACATGGCACTTTGTATATTATTTATTTTTGGTTGCTATGTTAAAAATATATACTAATCATTTGCCAAAAAAAGTTTTTATCCCAACTAAAATAACAAATATTCCAAAAGCCTTTTTCATAACACTCATAGGAAGCATGTTTGCTAATTGACCTCCGAATTTAGCACTCAATAACATTGCAATACAAATAATTATACCTCCCATCAAATTAGTGTTTCCTTTTTTATAGTACTCAATAAATGCAAGTATACCTACAGGTGGAAGCATAGCAACCAGAGAAGTGCCTTGAGCTTGTAATTGAGAAAATCCTTTAAAAAACATTAAAGTTGGAATTATAATTATTCCGCCACCAATTCCAAACAATCCGCTCAAAATACCTGCAGCAATACCTATTACAATAAAACTAATCACATCTAACATAAATTCCCTCCCTAATTAATTATCATTAAAATACAATAATTTACTATTATCTTTTAAATAACACTAATTAGATGATACACCGTACTACTCAATTTTCAAAGAACAATTTAATTAAATATCTATATCCTATTCATTCTCACTTTTCTATTTGGCCTTTCTTACATCATTGTACAAATTAAGATATAAATATAAAAAATAAGAATTACTTGGGGACAAATGAAAAAGAAAAGAAGGTAGTACAAGAGTTTAAGCATTTTCAAAGCATTAAATTAAGTTTACCAGAAAAATGTCTTCAAATAACACCTTGGGTAAAATTAAAAGCCTTGAATCCCTTGATATACCTATCTTTTCATCATATCTGTTTAAAATGTGTAAACATATTTGCACTATCCACATTTTTTCATTAAATATATAATTTATCTAATGTTTGCAATAGCTATCTGACTTGCTGCATCCGGAACAACCGCAGCTGCAGCCTCCACCATTTTTATGGGACTTGTAAGTTTTATATACTGAAAATCCTATAATGCCAAATACAATAACTCCGACTATGACTGTCGACATATTATACCACCTCTTTTATATTTATAGGATCATTTACCTCATTATCAATTTTATTAGGTTTTCTAAGCAGGAGATAGAACAACACTACAACCAAAGCAATAGCAACTGCAGTTCCAAATCCAAATCCTTTTCCCGTAACAAGTGAACCAATTTGGAATATAATCATTGAAATAACATATGCAAATATGCACTGATATCCAATAGCAATTGATGTCCATTTTCCTGAGTTCATTTCAGTGCGAATTGCCCCCATTGCAGCAAAACATGGAGCACACAATAGGTTAAAAACTAAAAGTGAATATCCCGCAAGTGGAGTAAGTGATGCTTGAAGTTGTCCCCAAACTTGGGTGCCATCTTCTGCTACTTCAGAAAACCCATATAGTATTCCAAAAGTTCCTACAAGATTCTCTTTTGCCAATAATCCAGTTATAGAAGCAACCGAAGCTTTCCAATTACCCCAGCCAAGTGGAGCAAATATAACTGCAAATACACGACCTATACTAGCAAGTATGGACTGTTCCATATCGACAATCTGCAACCTCCAATTGAAGGAACTTAAGAACCAAACAAGTACAGTTGCTATAAGTATTACCGTTCCTGCTTTTTTCATGAAAGCCTTAGAACGTTCCCACATATGTATCAGAACACCTCTTGCGCCTGGTACATGGTATGGAGGAAGTTCCATTATAAAAGGGGCTGGATCTCCTGCAAAAAGTTTTGTCTTTTTAAGAAGTATACCTGAAATAATAATTGCTGCAATTCCAACAAAATATGCAGATGTCGCAACCCAAGCTGCTCCATTAAACAGTGCACCTGAAATAAGTGCAATAATAGGAATTTTCGCACTACAAGGAATAAAAGTAGTTACAATAACAGTCATTCTACGGTCCTTTTCATTTTCAATTGTTCTGGTTGACATGATCCCAGGTACGCCACAACCTGTACCAATGAGAATTGGGATAAATGATTTACCAGAAAGCCCAAACTTTCTAAATAGCCTGTCCATTATAAAAGCAATACGAGCCATGTAACCACAATCTTCTAATATGGCAAGGCACAAAAATAACATTGCCATCTGAGGTACAAACCCAAGTACTGCACCAACTCCGGCAACAATACCATCAAGAATAAATGAATTCAGCCAATCAGCAGTACCAATTGTATTTAAAAGCCACTCTACATTATTAGGTACAAAATCTCCAAATAGATTGTCATTTACCCAGTCGGTCATTGCACCTCCTACCGTTGATATTGAAAAATAATAAACTAAAAACATAATTCCAACAAAAATAGGCAATCCCAAAATACGATTTGTTATGATTCTGTCAACTTTATCTGATAAAGACATCTTAACTTTATTTTTTCTCTTAAAAACCTGTTTTATTATTTTATTTATATAAGAATATCGTTCATTTGTAATAATACTTTCACTGTCATCATCAAACTTTTTCTCACAACTTAATATTAATTCTTCGATTCTCGATTTAACATCATTGGAGAGAGAAATCTGTTCCTGTATTTTTTCATCTCTTTCAAATAATTTTATAGCAAACCAACGCAAATTTATACTGTCAAATTCATCTTTAATAATACCTTCAATCTGAGAAAGTGCATTTTCAACTTGTCCTGAAAAAATATTTTGTACGGATAAACTTTCTTTAGCTCTTGCAAGTTCTATCGCCTTTTCTGCAACTTTCATAGATCCAATACCTTTTAATGCAGAAGTTTCTATGACTTCACAACCAATGGTTTCACTTAATTTATTGATATCTATTATGTCTCCTCTCTTGTGAACTATATCAATCATATTCATGGCAATTACTACCGGAACACCAATTTCAATAAGCTGGGTAGTTAAATATAAATTTCTTTCTATATTGCTTCCATCTACAATATTTATAATTACATCCGGCTTCTCATTTATCAAATAATTTCTTGAAACAACTTCCTCCAAAGTGTATGGTGAAAGTGAATATATACCAGGCAAATCCTGTATAATAACGTCCTTATGGCCCTTTAATTTTCCCTCTTTTTTCTCTACAGTAACACCCGGCCAGTTACCTACATATTGAGAACTTCCTGTTAAACTATTGAACATCGTTGTCTTACCGCAATTTGGATTACCAGCAAGAGCAATTTTTATCGACATTTACATTCCTCCTAATATACGTCAATTATTAAAATACTATTACAATTAAATTTCTAACTTATTTCAACTATATTTGCTTCTTCTTTACGTAAACTGAGTTCATATCCTCTTACTTTAATTTCTACTGGATCACCAAGAGGTGCCACTTTGCGTATATAAACTTCAGTACCTTTTGTCAATCCCATGTCCATAAATCTTCGCTTTATAGCTCCTTTACCATGTACTTTAAGTATTTTTACCGTTTCACCGCACTTAGTATCTTTTAATGTTTTCATATTATTACCTCCAAATACTATACTTTCTAATAATAAATAAAATTTGAATTATACCATGATTTTATTGGCCATCGATTTGCTTAAAGCAATTCTAGCATCCTTGATCTTCACAATTAAATTGCCCCCTATACCGGCAACTACAGTTATGTCTTCTCCAAGTACAAACCCAAGATGTTCCAGATGTCGTCTTGTATTATCATTCCCTACAATATCTTTTATGCTCCCGGTTTCTCCAACCTTTACCATTGTAACTGGCATCATATTCATCTCCCTCACTTATTTATCAAATTCTATTCATCATATAAATGATATTGAATATTATTCATAATGATAAATGATATTCAATATCATTTATATGCTAATTATAGTACATGTTTCTCATTTTGTAAACCTATTTGTTAAAATTATAAATAACATTCTTTATATTCCTTTTTAACTTTATTGTAAAATAAATAAGTGCAAATGGTTACCTAATAATTTAGGCTACCACTTACACTTTTATAGTACTAACTAAGAACCCAACTTTATTTAGGTTCTTATCATTTCTTAAATAATATCAGAGTCTAAAATTATCAAACCCTGATATATTATCAATATACTACTTTTTAGGTACAAGGACCATAGTCATATTATTTCCTTCCAGCTTAGGTCTTTTTTCTATTGATACAATATCCCCCATTTTTTCGAGGAATGCATCAAATACCTTTCTCCCAACTGAAGTATAATTGTTTTGTCTTCCTCTAAATCTTATAGATACTTTTACCTTATTTCCCTTTACAATAAATTTTCTGGCGTTATTTGCCTTTACAATTATATCATTTTCCTCAATTGTCGCACTTAATCTTATTTCTTTTATTTCTATTACTTTTTGCTTCTTTTTAGCCTCTTTTTCTTTTTTAGATTTATCATAAAGGAACTTTTTATAGTCCATTATTTTACATACAGGCGGTTTAGCATGGGGTGATACCATAACCAAATCCAGTCCATTTTCCCTAGCTAGATTTAGTGCATCTCTTGTCTTAACAATTTTGCTGTCATCGTTTCCCACCAACCTAATTTCATTTGCCCTGATTCCTTCATTTAAGTTAAAATTTTTATTATTAATACAAAACACCTCGCAGTAATTTAATTTATATAGTATATTATATCAAAAAAATATAAAATTTGAAAATGATTTAGTAAAAAATAATGATTACATGGTAATATATATTACATAGCATAATACTATCTATTCACAAAGAAAGGATGAACTATATATGGAAGAAAACAAAAATTCGGTTCAAATACCCAAAAGTAAAAATTTCTATAAAAAATTAATTGCTTTCATAGGACCTGCCTATCTTGTAAGCATAGGCTATATGGATCCTGGAAACTGGGCAACCGATATTGCTGGCGGTAGTAAATTCGGATACTCTCTTATATGGATTATTCTATTATCTAACATAATGGCTATCTTTTTTCAGACCCTATGCGCCAGACTCGGAATCGTGACAGGAAAAGATCTTGCTCAGACCTGCAGAAGCCACTATACCAAAATAATAAATTATATACTCTGGATCCTATGTGAAATTTCAATTATTGCTACTGATATTGCAGAAGTCCTTGGTACTGCCATAGGATTAAATCTAATCTTTAATATTCCTATAATATATGGAGTAATTATAACAGGCTTTGATACACTTCTACTGATTGTATTTGATAAATTAGGAATACGAAAGATGGAGGCTTTCATATTATGCCTTATTGCAATTATAGGTATAAGTTTTCTAATCGAAATAATTATTTCCAATCCTGATTACAGGAACATCATGTCCGGATTTATACCAAGTCTTCCTAACCATGAAGCACTATATATAGGTATAGGTATTATAGGTGCTACCATAATGCCCCACAATTTATACCTTCATTCTTCTATAGTCCAGACACGAAATATAGAAAGAAATAAATATGGAATAAAGCAAGCTATTAAATTTAACAATTTAGACTCCATATTTGCATTGAATCTGGCCTTTCTTGTTAATGCCGGAATACTTATATTAGCTGCATCAGTATTTTACAAAAGCGGTAATTACGGAGTTGACGATATTTTGAAGGCCCACAAATTACTTGAACCCATACTTGGAAGTACTATAGCCCCTGTACTATTTGGTATAGCTTTAATAGCTGCTGGGCAATCTTCAACTATTACCGGAACTTATGCAGGTCAAATTGTCATGGAAGGTTTTATAAATTTTAGAATTCAACCCTGGGTGAGAAGACTTATAACAAGAATATTTGCAATTATACCTTCTGTGCTTGCCATTGTATATTTTGGTGATTCATCTACTGCAAGCCTTCTAATTTTGAGTCAGGTAATACTAAGTCTTCAGTTATCTTTTGCAATCATTCCTTTAATACATTTTGTAGGGAGTAAAAAGTTAATGAAAGATTTTGTAATTCCTATAAAGTCAAAAATTATAGCATGGCTATTGGCAATTATAATAATATCTCTTAATATAAAACTTATTATTGAAACTATAAATAATTGGTTATTATCCGGGAATATAGACCAAACCGAATATTTTTTAATAACTGTATTTTGTATTCTTCTATCACTTCTGCTCATATATATAACCTTCGAACCTCTGCTGAATAAAGAATATAACAGTAAACTTACAAATATACATGGAGATATCAAAATCCCTAGAATAAGCAATATAAAGCCATATAACTGTATTGCACTCGCTCTTGATTTTACAAAAAATGATGAAGCTATATTGTCCCACGCTGTAAATCTTTCAAAAAGCAGCACTAATTTAATTTTAATACATGTAGTTGAAAGTGCAGATGCAAAAATATACGGTACAAATTCAAATGATATTGAAAGCAAAACCGATGCAGCAAGATTAAACTTTTACGCGGATCAATTAAAAGCATTTGGAATCAAGAATATCCTGTGCAAAATTGGCTATGGCAAACCACATAAATCCATAGTTGATATTGTAGATAAATATTCAGCAGATCTTCTAATATTCGGTACTCACGGTCACCATGGAATTTCAGACATACTGTTTGGAACGATAACAGATAAAATTAAACATAGAATTTCAATTCCAATATTGATTGCAAGGTAGAAAAATTTATAATTCACATATTATATTTCTTAATAATTTTTCAAAATCTTTTTCTATATATTTTGATGTTTCAATTACTTCTTTATGATCAAGTAGCTTATGCAGGATTCCTGCAGCCATATTGGTAACACAGGATATTCCTATGACTTTCATATGCTCATGATTGGCAACTATAACTTCAGGAACAGTTGACATGCCGACTACATCTCCCCCAATTATCCTTATCATCTTTATTTCAGCAGGGGTTTCATAATTGGGTCCGCTCATGCATACATACACTCCTTCTTGAAGTTCTATGCCATTTTCTTTTGCTACTTCTTTTACTCTTTCTCTAAGCTTTTTATCGTATGCATTAGACATATCAGGAAAACGCGGTCCAAATGAATCCATATTTTTGCCTATAAGAGGATTATCAAAAGACAAATTTATATGATCTTTTATAAGCATAAGTTGACCTGGTCTATATTTTAAATTTACAGCACCCGAAGCATTCGTAACTATTAATTTTTCAACTCCAAGTAATGACATGACCCTTACAGGAAATGTAACTTGCTGCATACTATATCCTTCATAATGGTGAAGTCTCCCCTGCATTGCTACTACTACTTTTCCATTAAGTCTTCCTATAATCAGTCTACCTTTATGCCCAATGACTGTAGAAACAGGGAAATTTGGAATATCAATATAATTATAAATTTCCTTATTCTCTATTTCTTCTGCAATTTTACCAAGACCTGATCCAAGTATAATAGCAATCTTGGGTCTATACATTGTCCTGCTCATTATATAATTTGCCGAGTTCCTTAAATCTTTTTCAATATCCATACTATGTTCCCTCCAACTAAATTGCTAAATTATTTATTCCACATTTAACTATATTAGCATATACACAGAAATTTTTTAATATTGAATTATAAGATTTTTGATATATAATTAATATATATAACATTAATAACTATATTAAAGATTGGAGTTTATAGACATGAAGCATATTAATCTAGAGTTTACAGAAATTTTGGATAAAAGCATAAAACATCTCCGTAAACAAGGGGCATTTCTAACAGTTAAATTAGATGATAAGATTAATACAATGACAATAGGATGGGGAAGTATCGGAATTATATGGGGGAAACCTGTATTTACTATATTTGTAAGGGAATCCAGATACACTCATAGTTTTATCGAAAAATCCAACGAATTTACTATAAGCATACCTGTAAGTGATAATTTAAAAAAAGAACTGTCTTTTTGTGGTTCCAAGTCAGGAAGAGATTTTGATAAAATAAAAGAATGCAATTTAAAACTGGTACCTGGAGAAGTCATTTCCACTCCAGTTATTAAAGAATGTGGAATATATTTTGAATGCAGAACTCTATATAAAGAGCACCTAAAACCTAATTTTCTAGATAGCAAAATAAATATTCAAAGCTATAATAATGAAGATTATCATACAATATATCACGGTGAAATATTAAATTGCTACACATTGGATAAGTAGAATACAAAAAGGGATGACTGGTACCATGAAAAGATATGCTATACGGGTATCGGGAAGAGTTCAGGGTGTAGGCTTTAGATATACTGCAAATTCTATTGCTTCAAATCTGAACCTGACCGGATGGGTAAAAAATATGGAAGATGGTTCTGTTTGCATAGAAATTCAAGGAGATACAAAAGTATTAGATATATTTATCAATAAATTAGAAAAATGCAATGGATTTATATATAATATATCGAATCTATCTTGCAAGAATATAAATACCATAGACAGTAAATCATCTTTTAAAATCAAATATTAAAAATAGAGCACTTCTTTAGGTCGGGGTGCTCTATTTTTAACCAAAATCGTATAAAACTTACATTTTATTTTTTATAAACTACAGAAGTGATTTATCAGGAGTTACAAGTATTTTAACTTGTTTCTTCTTTTCAGGTCCGGTTAAAGTCTCAAATCCTTCCTTAACTATATCATCGAGTGATATCTTTTTTGTAATGTATCCATCTGTTTTTATTCTTCCACTATTTAAAAGTGCTATGGCTGCTGGAAACTCATGTCTGTATGCAAGCGTTCCCACTATCTTTTTCTCTGTAAAAACAAGTTCATTAGGATTAAAATTAGTTTCACCTTCCCATATGCTCGTCACAACCAATGTACCTTCATATTTAATACTTTCTATTCCAGTATTAAGCCCTATAGCGGCCCCTGTAGTTTCAAAAGCAACATTAACTCCAACCCCATTTGTAAGTTTTTTAACTTCTTCCACTACATCAACTACATTTGGATCAAGTACTACATCGGCGCCAAATTTTTTTGCATATTCCTGTCTAATAGACTTTCTCTGAAATACTGCCACAAGGCTTGCTCCTGCTGCCTTTAAGCATTGAATAGTTGCAAGCCCTATAGGTCCTGCCCCAAGTACTAAAGCTGTATCTCCTACATTGAAATTAGCTATTCTAACAGAATGCATGGCAACTGTAATTGGTTCTACAAGCGCAGCCTCTTCATAAGACATTGTATCTGGTATTTTATGAACAAACTCTTCAGGGAAAACTGTATATTCAGCAAATCCACCACCACTTCCACACAAACCATGAAAGCCAAGTGTTTCACATAAATTGTACTTTCCTTCTAAACAAGCAGGACATTTACCACATGCGACTATAGGCTCAACAATAACTCTATCTCCCTTTTTTAGACTTGCAACTCCATCTCCTGTTTCTACTACATCTCCTGAAAATTCATGTCCTAAAACTACCGGTGCAGCAGTTCCGCTTAAGGGATGAGGCTGACCTACAGGAATAAATATAGGTCCTCCAAGGTATTCGTGTAAATCGGAACCACATATTCCACACCACTTAACTTTAACTTTTACATACCCTTTTTTTACTTCAGGTTCATTTATTTCTTCCACCCTAATATCATTTCTATCATACCATAGTGCAGCTTTCATAAAATTTCCTCCTTAATCTATCAACATTGATAAATTTAATACTAATATATATAATGTTAATATATTAACACACATATTTATAGCAAATACTGTGCCAAATAGAGCATATCACAAATATAAGTATATCCCATTTATAATGTATCATTTTCATACATTATTTTATGTATCATAATAGTACACAATATATTGATGTATTATTATGATACAATTCATCGCTATTATAGTAAATAATTATTTTATATTATATTTCTTTATTTTCCTATACAGGGTAGAACGGCTTATATTTAAAAATTTCGCAGTTTTAAGCATGTTACCATGGCATTTTTCAAGAGCATCCTTGATACTATTTTTTTCAATAACTTGTATAGGAACAATTTCAAATATTGTATTTTGCAATTTCTCCTTTTCATTAGAATCAAAACTTTGTCTATCTTCTATCAAATAGTCACTAGAAAATATTTTTTTATCACTTAAATAATAATCTCTCTCAACTATATTTCTCAATTCTCTTACATTTCCAATCCATATATTTTCTTTAAGCCTTTCAATATAAGCATTTCCAACAGTCTTATGCTGTGATGGATTTTTAGAATTTAATTTGTCTACAAAATATCTAATTAAAAGCTCTATATCTCCTTTTCTCTTCCTAAGTGGTATAGTTCTTATATTCATGACATTTAGTCTATAGTAAAGATCTGCTCTAAAAGTTTTATTTTTTATTTCATCCATAAGTATCCTATTTGTAGCCACTATTACCCTTACATTAAGCTGTTTTTCATAATTTCCGCCTACTCTTGCTACCTTGTTATTGTCTAGAATTCTCAGTAATTTCGACTGTATATCAATTGGAAGTTCACCTATTTCATCCAAAAAGATAGTACCATCATTTGCAAGTTCAAATTTACCTGGATTTCCATTTTTAGATGCTCCTGTAAATGCACCTTTTTCATATCCAAACAACTCACTTTCAACAAGTTCCCTGGGTATTGAACTGCAGTTAACAGCTACAAAGGGGCCATTTTTTCTGTTACTATAATTATGAATTGATTGAGCAATTAGCTCCTTACCTGTTCCACTTTCACCCTCTATTAAAATATTACAATCACTTTTAGCCGCTATCTTGGCTAATTCTATTATCTTTTTCATATTTTCATCATCCGTTATAATATCTTCAAAAGTATAATTCGCACTATACCCTATTACTTTACCCACAAGTTTGTGATAATATTGTGATTCTCTGAAGGTTATTACAATTCCAACCGCCTTGTTATTCATTTTTATAGATGAAGCATTTATTATACATTTTGTTATATTTCCATTTATAGAAAAATTACATGTAATATTATTATAAAACCTATCCGGGTTATCCAATATATTTTGAAAATCTACATTTGATATTATGCTCTTGATGTCTCTTCCCAGAATACTATTATCCATATTAAGAACTCGTTCAGACATGTTGTTTATTCTTGTTATTTTAAAATTATTATCTATGACCATCATACCTTCAGACAAAGAATCCAAAGTCATACTCATGAGTTTATTTGATATAGTAAGCTGAAATTGTGTTTCAATAGCTTGAGACGCTACAGTAACTATTCCAAGTGTATGGGAATGAGCATTATAATAGTTTCCTGACATATTTATACATCCTATTATATTTCCTAGTTTATCATGAATTGGTGAAGCAGAACACGTCCATGAATGTTGATTTATTCCATAATGCTCAGCCCCTATTGTCTGTATAGGCTTATTTAGATATAATGCCGTACCTATAGCATTCGTCCCAACTGATTTTTCTGTCCATAGAAAACCTTTTACAAAATTTAATTCATCCGCCCTCTTCATTATCTCATTATCTCCTATGACGTCTATTACATATCCATCTTTATCTACCAACATAATTACAAATCCTGATCCTGCCACAACTTTATATAAATTTTCCATAGTAGAATGTGCCACAGATATCAAATCTCTATTTCTATCTATTATATTCTGAAAATTTGCCTTGTCAGTTTCTTTTCCCTTTCCTCCCATCGGGTCAACATTATAATTCTTACATCTTCTCCATGAATTGGCTATATCACTGCGAACTACACCATTTATATAACCTTTTTCTATGAAATCCTTCCATGCTTTATATATAAATTTAATGTAATCTTCCAAAGTATCACCTTCTAAAAATATACTAATTTAGAACACTTTAATTTATATTTTACCATAATGGAGTATAATTACTCAATAAACTAAGTATATTAAATTAAAATTTGTCAATTATTATTGAAAACTACGATATATAAATATATAATGTAACATGTAATTTCGTAAGTACAAGAACAATTTATAGGGGGGAAAAAGATGAATTTAACTAGATTATCTGTAAAAAAGCCCGCAACAATAACTATGGTAATACTACTTTTATTCGGTTTAGGTATATTCGGATACAGAAATCTCGGTGCCGATCTACTGCCATCCATGGACATACCTATAATTTCAATTTCGACACCATATGCAGGAGCCAGTGCCGATGACATCAGAACTGATATTGTAAAACCAATTGAAGATGCTGTATCTGGAATAAACGGAATTGATAAAATTCAATCTACAGCAAGTGAAGGTGTCGGACAAACTATTATAACCTTCAAAATGAACACAAATATGAACACAGCTTTTTTGGATGTTCAAAAAGCAATAGATAATGCTCAAGGTAAATTGCCCAAAAATGCAGATAAACCAATTCTATTCAAAATAGACACAAATGCAATGCCTGTTCTAACTCTTTCCGTGTCAGGAACTGCATCCTATGATGAACTATATAATGAATCAAATAATATAACCGAGGAACTTCAGAAAATTCAAGGTGTTGGAAATGTAAATCTTGAAGGAATACAAAAAAAACAGCTTATAATAAAATTAAACAAATCGGCTATAGAATATCATAATGTTAATATAAACACTTTACTTAGTAAGCTTCAATCCGACAATATAAACTTACCTGCAGGACAAATAAAACAGGAGAATATAAATGAATCGGTAAGGATTATAGGTCAATTTCAAAATATAGATGAAGTCAAAAATCTGTTAATACCAACCACAGATGGCAGTACAGTTCATCTTTCAGATATAGCCGATTTAAAACTAGAATACCCAGAAGAAGAACAATATTTAAGGCTAAATGGTAAAAATACCATAGGTATAAGTATACAAAAACAAAGCGATGCAAATGTAGTTGAAACTGTAAATAGTATAAAAAAGGAACTAGATGTTATTAAAGAAACTCTTCCGAAAGATGTTCATCTCACAGTTGCCTATGATACAACTACATTCATAAATTCCTCCCTTTCTGAAATAAAAAGAAGTTTAATAGAAGGCATAATAACCACTGCATTGGTTTTATTCATGTTCTTGAGAAGCTGGAAATCCTCCCTTATAGTATTGGTAGCAATACCTACATCTCTTGTTTCAACTTTTTTCATGATGTATATTATGAAATTCACTTTAAATATGATGTCTCTAATGGGACTATCATTGTGCATAGGAATACTTGTAGATGACTCAATTGTTGTCCTTGAAAATATACAGCGGCATCTTTCCATGAAAAAAGATCCTATTAATGCCTCTATAGATGGTCGTAATGAAATAGGTCTTGCAGCCATTGCAATAACTTTATGTGATGTAGTTGTATATGCTCCTGTTGCTTTCATGTCAGGTATGGCAGGAAGCTTTTTCAAAGAATTTGGCCTAACCATAGCCGTTGCATCCTTATTTTCACTGTTTGTTTCATTTACTGTTACTCCTATGCTGGCATCAAGACTATACAATAAAATCGACAATAAAAAACCTTCTAGACTAATTGTTAGAATAAAACAGACAAAATTGTTTAAAATACTCGATAAAATTTCAGGTTCCATAGACAATTTAACATCTGTCTATAGGAAAGCACTTATATGGTCGCTAAATCACAGGAAAAGAGTATTATCTATTACATTAGCAGTCTTAATAGCTGTTATAGCCCTAGTACCAATAGGTGGAATAGGAACAGAATTAATACCTGTAACAGATGAAAGTACTTTTACAGTGAATATGAAGTTTGATTCTGGCACAACATTAAATCAAATGGATAAAAAAGTCAGACAGGCAGAAAATTACTTACATAAAATTCCGGAAATTCAAAGCTATTATTCTACAGTTGGTTCTAGCAACAATGGACTAACATCCAGTAAATCAACTTCTGCAAGTATAATTGTAAATCTTCATCCTAAGCGTGATAGAAAGAAATCTCAATCAGAAATAGCAAAGCAGGTTCGTAATTGGGCCAATTCTTCATTATCTGGAACAGATTTTTCCGTAACTGAATCCGATATGGGAGGAAGCAGTAGTCCTATATCAATTCAGGTACTTGGCAATGAACCGTCTACATTAAATGAAATATCCAGCAAGGTAGAAGGGATATTAAAAGATATACCTGGAATTACCGATATCAATAACTCAACTAAATCTAATGAAAGTGAACTGAGAATTCAAATAGATAGATTGGCTGCAACACAATATGGCATATCATCTTCTGATGTATCCTCAGTACTCAGAACAGCAATTCAAGGTTCTTCTGCTGGTGTATATAGAACAAATGGAAATGATTATGATATAACCGTAAAATTTGAAGATGGAGATGTAAGAACGCCTTCAGATATCGGTTCTATAAAAATATTAAACCAAGCAGGTGAAGCAATACCCGTAAATCAGGTTGCATCTATAATAAAATCAGATAGCCCATCATCAATATCTAGACAGGATAGACAGGATGTAGCTACAATTTCAGCAAATATTGAGGGAAGAACACTCGGTGCTGTTAATAAAGACATAACTAAAAAATTAAAATCATTCTCTATTCCACAGGGCTATGAAATTAAATATGGAGGAAACCAAGAAGATATGGATAGCAGTTTTACTTCTCTAGCGGAAGCATTGATCATTTCACTCATACTAATTTATATGATACTAGTTGTACTATATGAATCTTTTTTAACACCATTTATAAGAATGATTTCACTTCCATGCGCTTTAATTGGAGCACTGGCAATACTTGCAATCACTGGTAAAACATTAAATATGATGTCAATTATAGGGCTCATAATGCTTGATGGATTAGCTTCAAAAAATGGTACTCTCTTAATTGATTATACAAATACATTGATGAAACGTGGTGAAAATTTAAAGGACGCTTTAATTGAATCCGGTACAACAAGATTAAGACCTATTGTAATGACTTCTGCAACCATGATAGTCGGTATGCTTCCATCTGCACTATCTATGGGTGAAGGAAGCGAATTTAAATCAAGCATGGCCATGGTAGTTATAGGAGGAATGATTGCATCAACAATTCTCACTCCCATAATACTTCCTATTGTATATACATTAATGGATGATTTAAAAAATCACATATTTAAAAATAAGAAAAAAAAATTAGATATCCAGGAGGTGTAATGTAATGAAATTGAAAAAAAATATATGGAAAATAGTCCTATTGTTGTTGATAATTTTAGCAATAGCTGCCATAGCACATAATATCATCAAAAATAAAAAAGTAGTAAGCCAGAATCAGACTAAAAACGTAAATGTAATTCATGCTAAATTTACATCTTTATCTACAACCGTAGATTACTCTGGAAAACTAGCTGCAGATAAAGAAGTTTCAATATCTCCTAAAACTCCCGGAAAAATTACAGCTTTGAATGTAAAAGTCGGAAGTACGGTAAAAAGCGGCGATATTTTATTTACGATTGATTCAAGCAATTTAGAAGCACAGCTGGAACAACAACAGGCAAGTATAGATTCTGCAGAGGCAAACCTGGACAAAACAAAAAGTTCTGGGCTAGAACAGCAAGTAGTACAGGCTCAACAAAGCCTAAAAACATCAAAAATAAATTATGATGATGCAAAAACTAATTATGATAGATCACAAAAACTGTATTCATCCGGTGCCATATCAAAACAGGAACTAGATTCCACAAAAATGAAGTTAGACAGTTCAGCTGCAGCATTATCCGCAGCTGAACAGAATTTAAATCTAATTCAGCAAAAAGTTGGACCTGAATCAGTAGAGGTCGCACAAGCTCAAGTAAACCAGGCAAAAGCCGGCCTTAAATCAATCCAGACACAAATAAATGACAATGTAATTAAGTCCCCTATTTCAGGTATTGTATCTTCGGTAAATATACATGAAGGAGAAATATCTCCTACCGGACAAGCATCCTTAACTATAATAGAGTCTAGTTCAATTATGTCAGAAATAGGAATACCTGATAATATGCTGTCAAAGATTAAAAATGGTCAGTCTCTATCTATAAAGATTCCTTCACTGCCAGATAAAAAATTTGTAGGCACGATAGATACAATAAATCCTGACGTTGATAGTAAAACCAAAGAATATACAATTAAAATAAAAATCGACAATAAAAACGGGGATTTGAAACCAGGTATGTTTTCTAAAATATCATTGCCAAATGAAACTAAAAATAATATACTCACAGTGCCAAATCAGGCAATAAAAGTTGAAAATGGTGTTTCATATCTATATACGGTAAAAAACAATAAAATCAAAAAAATATCCATAAATACAGGACTTTCAAATGATAAAATAACTGAAATAATATCTTCTAAGATAAACATTGAAGATGATATAGTATCAGAAGGACAAACTTTTTTAAATGATGGAGATAAAGTTAAAATATTAAAGTAAAATATATTAAAAAATTGAGGTACTCAAAAGAGTACCTCAATTTTTTGCTGTCACCTATTATAAGTTTAGCATATTATAAATTAGGAATAAATTCCTGTTATTGCGTTAAAAAGGAGGAATTTCTTGTCTATATATCCTTGATTTAAAATAGTTTTTCAAAAAAGAGGTGATAATATTTTGAGTAGACATCATAGAAGACATTATAAAAGCCATAACGAAAGATATGAAGATAATAACACCTATATGGATACCGACTATAAACCAATAGAAGAAAATACTATCCTAGAAAATACGTCAGATACCACAAACTTACTTGGGGATGAAAATCATGATACCTATAGGTCAAGCAACAAAAATAAGCATGAATATAACAATTGCAGTGTAGGTTCTATGAGTTTTTCAGATAATTTAAGCAGATATATAGGAAAACCCGTAACCATATTTACATCAAGCTGTGGAAATTCTGGTTTTTCAGGCGTTTTAATAGCTGTAAATAAATATTTCATAAGACTAATAAGTAAAATAGGACCTGCTCCAGATTATCCTCTTAACAATTCATGCAGTTCTGATAATTTAGTTGAAAACTGTTATGATCCTTACAAACTAGATGACAGTTGTTACAAAAATAATAAAGATCCCAATTTAGGATCTCTAGTGGATATCCCCATCAATAAAATTGCAGCTTTTGTTCACAATGCCCTATAAAATAATGCTGGCATTATTAATAATGCCAGCATTATTTGTTTATATAACTGTATTTTGAAACAATATTAAAAATCACTTAATTTTATTCATTTCTATTGACATACACAAATATAAATTATAAAATCATAAATGTATATAAGTTGCAATATATAAATAATTTTATCATTTTTTTATCATTTTAATACAAAAAATGGGTAACTACTACTTTTTATTATATTTTACAAGGGGGCAACAATATGTCAAAAAATTTAATTTACACAATACCAAATAATAAACATTCTGAAAAAGATCTGAAGGAAATTTTAACTTCCCATCCTGAAATAAAATTTGTATCGGCTGTAGGTGTCGATCTGTCCGGCAACAATACCGATGAAAAGATTCCTATCAAAATATTTCTGGATGATATAGATGGTTTCCTCAAGGGATCAGTACAGACAGACGGTTCATCCATAGTTCTTCCAGGAATAGCCACCCTGGACGATGCTAAGGTAGACATGTTCCCTGATACTGACGTCAGCTGGTATGTTGATTACAACAAAGACAATACAGACTGCGAAACCGGAAAGCCTGTCGGTACACTTAGAATACCTTGTTTCCTATATCACAGCAATACGGCAGTGGATTCCAGATATGTATTAAAGCATTCCATAGAATACCTCAAGTCAAGTCTTTTAGAGCTGTTCAAAGAATATCCTGAATCCTTATCTTCCTATGGAATAAAATATGATGACATAGAGGACATAATCGGAACCTGTGCAACAGAGCTTGAGTTCTGGGTAAACACACCGAACAACAAAACCGAGGTTGAAGCTCTTTCAACTTCCCAGGTACTCAAGGAGCAGTACTGGGCTAGGACAAAGGGTTCCGTAAAAACAGCACTTGAACAGTCCCTGGTTACAATGGACCTGTATGGACTTGAGCCGGAGATGGGTCACAAGGAAGTCGGAGGCATACAGGCAAAGGTAGATGAAAATGGAAATTATCAGATAATGGAGCAGCTCGAAGTTGACTGGAAGTATTCAACTGCCGTACAGGCAATTGATAATGAAGCATTTATAAAGAACATAATAGAAGAGACTTTCAAGGAAAACGGGCTCAATGTAACATTCAAGGCTAAGCCTGTAGAAGGTATAGCAGGGAACGGAGAACATACCCACATCGGAATTGCATTAAAGCTCAAAAGCGGTAAGAGAGTAAATCTATTCTCTTCAAAGAACAGTTTCCTAAGCATATTCGGATATGCTTCCATAATGGGAATACTTAAAAACTATGAGGTTATAAACCCATTTGTTTCATCTACAACAGATGCACTTAGAAGACTAAAACCAGGTTTTGAGGCTCCGGTGTGCATAGTAACTTCAATAGGACGTTCCGTAGAAATACCTTCAAGGAACAGATCCGTACTTATCGGTGTAGTAAGGGAGCTTACGACTCCTCTTGCAACAAGATTCGAGCTTAGGGCACCAAATCCGGGCACAAATACTTATCTTGCAGTAGGAGCAATCTATGCTGCAATAGTTGACGGTATAAAATATGCAGTAAAGAACGGGAAAACAGAAGATGACCTCCTTGCAGAACTGTCAAAGAAACAGGGTGAGGAAACAGACTACCTTGAAAAGGACAGAGCTTATAGAAGTGAAATTGACGTATTTGAGTCCTATACAGACGAAGAAAGGGAAAAGCTTTATGGTAAAGCACCTGCTACAGTATATGACAATCTGTCCGCATTTGACAAATATCCTGAGAAAAAGTCTGTGCTTATAAACAGCGGGGTATTCAAGGACAAATATATAGAAAGTTTCAAAGAAGCATTCTTAGAGAAATGGATAATTGAACTGAACCACAGGATAATAAACCAGTATACCGAGGAAATAAGAAGCTTCAAGATGCTTCACTGCGCAGGAAAGGCACTTGACATAGACGTGGCAACATGGATGAGAATAAATGATTTGAGGTACCTCCTCTTGAAGGATTCATATTCACAGAAGAGCCTGTTTACAAATATAAAGGAAGCTGCCGACAGCGAGGATTATGCCGAAGTATCAAAACTTCAGATTGAAATAGAAGAAAAGATATCAGAACTTAGAGTACTTTATTCAGAGTACAAAAAAAATCTGCTTGACATATAAATATTAAATTATAAGATGGGCGTTAACTAAATACTTAGTTAACGCCCATACTCTATCCCTAATATTAAAGGAAAGTATCACCCATTAAATATTCATCTATATAACTTGCTGTAATTCTTCCATCTTCAATAGCTTTTACAACTAATGACTGACCTGTTCGCATGTCTCCAGCTGAAAATACTCCATTGACATTTGTCATATGATTTTTAGAAGTAGCCACATTACCCCTGACATCAAACCTCAATGATAGATCATTTAATAATCCTTCATGGTCAGGATGTAAAAATCCCATAGCTATGAGTACTAAATCAGCATCTATGTCAAACTCACTCCCATTAATCTCGTTAAAAGACATGCTTCCATTGTTATTTTTGTACCAGTCAACTTTTGTACAGTGAACCTTATTAACTTTGCCATCTTTTCCTATAAACCATTTTGTTGATATATTCCACATACGTTTGCATCCCTCTTCATGAGAAGTGGTTGTCTTTAAAATCTTAGGATATATAGGCCATGGCATACTATCGTCTCTAGATAAAGGAGGTTTTGGCATTATTTCTATTTGATATACCTTCTTCGCTCCTTGGCGTATTGCTGTACCTATGCAATCAGATCCTGTATCTCCGCCTCCAATTACAAGCACTGACTTTCCTTTAGCTGTAACATCAAAATTATATTTTTTATTGGATATGTTTCTATTCTGAAGTGTTAAATAATCAACTGCAAAATATATTCCACTAAGCTCTCTTCCAGGGACCTCTAAATTTCTTGGAATAGTTGAACCTCCAGCAAGTACTACTGCATCAAACTCTTTGAGAAGTTCTTCAGCTGTTATGTCTACACCTATATTAACATTTGTCTTAAATTTTACTCCTTCTTCTTCCATAAGGTCTATTCTTCTTTTAACTACATTTTTTTCAAGCTTAAAATCAGGTATACCATACCTTAAAAGTCCCCCAATTTCATCATGCCTTTCAAAAACAGTTACCTCATGTCCAACCGAATTCAATTGTGCAGCCGTTGAAAGTCCTGATGGGCCAGACCCAACAACAGCTACTTTTTTCCCTGTTCTATTTCTAGGTGGAACAGGTTTAACCCATCCCTCCTTAAAAGCCTTTTCTATAATCATATATTCAAGCTCTCTTATAGATACAGGATTATAATTTACTCCTAATGTACAAGATGCTTCACAAAGCGCAGGACATATCCTTCCTGTAAATTCAGGGAAATTATTAGTCATCGAAAGTCTAGTATAGGCTTTTTTCCAATCATCATTATATGCAAAATCATTCCAGTCAGGAATTAAATTTCCAAGTGGACATCCCCAATTACAAAATGGTGTTCCACAGTTCATACATCTCGCTGCTTGATTTTCCATATCTTTTAGAGGCAGTGGATTATGAACCTCTTTATAATCCTTAATTCTACTTTCTACAGATCTTGTACTAAAATTCTTACGATCAAATTCCTTAAATCCAGTTAACTTTCCCATTATATATATCCCCTTTCATTAAGACACCTTTACTGCCCGCTTGTTTTTTTGAAGTATGAGTTTATATGCAGTAGGGATAACTTTCTTAAACTTGGTTTTACATTCATCCCAATTATCTAAAATATATTTTGCCTTAAAGCTATTGGCATTTTCATGGTGCTCGGTTATGAAATCATGTACTAGTTTTTCATCATCACTGTCAAGTTCATTTATCTCCACCATATCCATATTACAGTTTTTTTCAAAGCTATTGTCTTCATCTAGTACATAAGCTATTCCACCACTCATACCTGCTCCGAAATTTCTTCCTGTTTTCCCGATAACTACAATAATTCCACCAGTCATATATTCGCAGCAGTGGTCACCTACTCCTTCTACTACAGCACAAGCTCCGCTATTTCTTACTCCAAATCTTTCACCAGCCATTCCATTCACAAAAAGTTTACCACCTGTAGCTCCATATAATATGGTATTACCAGCAACAAAACTATTTCCCGCTTTATAAGCAGCATTTTCCGGAGTTTCTATTATGATTTTAGCTCCAGATAATCCTTTACCTACATAATCATTTGCATCTCCTGTAAGTTTTAATGTAAGTCCCTTCATTCCAAATGCTCCAAAACTCTGACCAGCAGATCCTTTAAAATTAAACACTATAGTATCTTCTGGAAGACCTTCCCTGCCAAAAATCTTTGCTATCTTACCACTTAGCATAGTTCCAACACTTCTGTTGACATTCTTTATTTCAAAATTTCCGACCACATTTTTTCTATCATTCAATGCAGGGGATGCAATTTGTATTAAAGTATGATCAAGAGCACCGTCTATCCCATGATTTTGTGGCATAGTACAATATGATTTTATTCTTTCTGGTACATCAGGTCTATAAAATACATTAGAAAAGTCAAGTCCTTTAATTTTCCAGTGATCCAGGCTCTCTTCGTCCTTAACCTTCAATTTATCCACTCTTCCAATCATTTCATTCATGGTTCTGAATCCAAGTTTAGCCATATATTCTCTAACTTCTCTAGCTATAAAATTCAAAAAGTTTATTATATATTCAGGCTTACCTTTGAAATTTTTTCTAAGTTCAGGATCCTGGGTAGCAATTCCCATAGAACACATATTACAGTGACATTTTCTAAGAAGAGTACAGCCTAATGTCACAAGCAATGTAGTTGCAAATCCAAATTCCTCTGCTCCAAGCAGTGACGCTACAACTACATCTTTTCCTGTCTTCAATTGTCCATCGGTCTGAAGTCTTACCCTGCTTCTTAAATTATTCAAAAGAAGCACCTGATGAGTTTCTGAAAGTCCTATTTCCCAAGGAGTACCAGCGTACCTCATGGATGAAAGAGGTGATGCTCCAGTTCCACCATCATGTCCACTTATCAGTATCAAATCTGCATGTGCTTTAGCTACACCAGCAGCAATAATCCCAACCCCAACCTCTGATACAAGTTTTACACTTATTTTACTATTAGGATTTACACTTTTTAAATCGTATATAAGCTGCGCTAAATCTTCTATCGAATATATATCATGATGTGGAGGTGGAGATATAAGAGCTATTCCTGGAGTCGAATGCCTAACTTCTGCGATATAATGGTCCACTTTTGGTCCTGGAAGATGACCACCTTCACCAGGTTTAGCACCCTGTGCTACCTTTATTTGTATTTCATCCGCATTTACGAGGTATTCCGTAGTAACTCCAAATCTTGCAGATGCAACCTGTTTTATCGCACCTCTTTTATTCTGTCCATCCCTTCCTATCTTGAACCTCCTATAGTCTTCTCCACCTTCTCCAGAATTACTCCTTGCTCCGATCTTGTTCATGGCAATGGCTATGGTTTCATGACATTCTTTACTGAGTGCCCCAAGTGACATTGCACCAGAACAGAATCTCTTTATTATTTCACTTTCAGGTTCAACTTCTTCAATTGGAATCTCACAACTATTATCAATATTAAAATCAAATAAACTTCTAAGTGTACATGGCTGCTTGCTCTGATCATCTACTAAACTAGAATATTCCTTATATAGCTTATAGTCATTATTTCTTGATGCAAGTTGAAGCTTATGTATTGTCAGAGGATTAAAAAGATGAAATTCTCCCTCTTTTCTCCATGAATACAAACCACCTACATCCAATTCTAGTGAAGGATTCCTGAATCTATCAAAAGCCTTTTTATGTCTCAATAGGACTTCCTTAGCTACAATATCTATTCCAACACCACCTATAGTAGTGGTAGTTCCTTTAAAATACTTATCTACAAATTCTTCACTTAACCCAAGTGCCTCAAATATCTGGGCACCGTGATAGCTTTGAATTGTACAAATTCCCATTTTTGATAATATTTTTAATAATCCGCCACAAACAGCTTTTCTATAATTATAATCTGCTTTTTCTTTAGAAATGTCTTTTATTAAACCAGTATCTACTAAATTTTCAATGGATCTGTAGGCAAGGTAAGGACAAACTGCACTTGCCCCATATCCAATTAAAAGTGCAAAATGAGTTGTTTCTCTTGCTTCACCTGTTTCTATTATTATAGACACTTTTGTTCTTGTCTTTTTCTTTATCAAATAATGATGAACTGCTGATACTGCAAGAAGACTTGGTATGGTAGCTTCATATTCATCTATTTTCTTGTCACTTAAAACTAAAATATTATATCCTTCTTCGACTTTTTTAGACGCCCTTTCACATATTAACTTAAGTGACTCCTTGAATCCAGATATACCACTATCATATTTAAATGTTATAGGCACAGTAGTTGTTTTAAAGTTAACATCACCCATTTTCTTTATTTTTGCCATTTCATCATCCGTTAAAATTGGATTTTTCAACTCTATAAATGGGCCATCTATTGCACCTTTATTGAGTATATTATTTTGAGGGCCCAGATAATTCATAAGTGACATTACAACACCTTCCCTTATGGGATCAATTGGTGGATTAGTAACCTGTGCAAATAATTGTCTAAAATATGAAAATAAAAGCTGTGGTCTATCAGACAAAACAGCCAGTGGAGTATCATTTCCCATAGAACCCAATGGTTCCTTACCATTTTCAGCCATAAATTTAAGTATAACTTTTAAGTCCTCCATGGTATACCCAAATGCCTGTTGTTCTCCTTTTAATTTTTCCGAACTTATTTCAGTATATTCAGATACATCTTTGAAATCTTCAAGTACCCTTTTACTGTCCTTTATATATTCCTCATAAGGTTTATCCATGCAGATTTCCTTTTTAAGTTCTTGGTCGTCTATAATTCTTCCTTCTTTTGTATCGACTAAAAACATTTTTCCCGGTTTCAGACGGCCTTTTTCAATTATTTCTTCAGGATCAAATTCCAGAACTCCAAGTTCGGATGCCATTGCAACCTGACCATCTTTTGTTATCACATATTTAGCCGGTCTAAGTCCATTTCTATCAAGAGTAGCACCCACTTGATCACCATCAGTAAAGAATACAGCAGCCGGTCCATCCCATGGTTCTATCAGTGAACCATGATACTCATAAAAAGCTCTCTTATACACAGGCATATCTACATTTTTCTCCCACGCTTCCGGTATAAGCATCATCATTGAATGGGCAATACTTCTCCCATCTGCTGTCAATAATTCAAACATATTGTCAAGAGATGCAGAATCACTTCCATTAGGAGTTATTATAGGAAACAATTTGCCTATATTCTTCTTAAATACGCTTGATTTCAAAATTCCTTCTCTTGCATTCATCCAATTCCTGTTACCTCTTATGGTATTTATCTCACCATTATGGGCTAAATATCTAAAAGGCTGTGCCAAATCCCATGTTGGAAATGTATTTGTACTAAATCTCTGATGAACCAACGCTATTGCACTTTTAAAATTGACATCATTTAAATCTAGATAATATCCTGTTATCTGATCCGCTAAAAGAAGTCCTTTATAGACAATTGTCTTGCTTGAGAGAGAACATACGTATAAATATTCGGCATTTCTCTTAACCAACTTTTTGACTTCATTTTCAGCTCTTTTTCTTATTATATATAATCTACGCTCGAATTCAGTCTGATTTTCGAGACAATTTTCTACAAATACCTGCCTTATTATAGGTTCCGTTCCCCTTGCTGTTTCTCCAATTCCCCTATCATCAGTGGGAACAGTTCTCCATCCGAGTATTTTCTGACCTTCTTCTTTTATTATCCTCTCCAAAATGCCTTCACATTGATATCTAATGGCAGGCTCCTTTGGTAAAAATATCATTCCAACCGCATACTTTCCAATAGATGGAAGTATTATTCCTTGATTATCACAACATATTCTAAAAAACTCGTCTGGTATTTGGACAAGTATCCCTGCTCCATCACCAGTCTTAGGATCCGCACCAACAGCACCCCTATGCGTAAGATTAACTAGAACTCTAAGTCCCTTTTTTACTACATCATGTGACTTTTCTCCTTTAATATTTGCAACAAAGCCGACTCCACAATTATCTTTTTCAAAACTCGGATTATAAAGTCCCTGCTTTGGTGGTAATCCATCAATCAATTTCATATAAATTGCCCCCTTTAATTTTCGGTTTAGTTTAAATTATATATTTTTTTATGAAATTTTTCAATATAAAAGTTTCATTGTTTTATTTATTTTATATTATAAAGCCTATAATTTATAAATATTTTCCGCAGCACTTAATTTTTATTCTGTCAATGACATGAGTATCGACAATTTTGCCATATTAAAAATAGAATTTTTTTCATTACCTATAACAATTTTTTCATTTATAAATTTACCGTCTTCACTTAATTTAAATAATAAGCCTGCATTTTTCTTTAATGAATTATTCATAAGGGATATAAGAATATTTCTCGTACTTTCCCTTAAATATAAAATATCACACATATCTTTTATAGTTTTTTCAACTTTATCATTATATTTATCCTTGAGTAAATTTTTCTTTTTTAATATTGTCAGGGATAAGAATAGCAATTTAGCTATATCCATTTTCAAGTAAAAATCAATATCTTTATAATTTTCACATATAAAATTAGCAGCTTTATTAATCTGATTCAAGTATATATCTATATCTTCATTTCCCATGACAAATGAAAGTATTGCCATTGACGTAGTTTTTATTTTATTTTCCTTGCTACATTCTTCATAATCTGCAAAAGAACCATCTGCAAATTGATTTTTAGCAATTATCCTAATTATTTTTTTTCTCGGGTATTTTTTACTCAAATATAAATTATCATTCTTATGTAAATCTCCATATAAAAATCCCGTTTTAATTACTTTGTTTTTAGTATCTACATTTTTCATATTTCCTGTTATTATTTCACTTATCCTTGCCGGAATTATATTTCTAAGCTGGATTCCAAGTACTGGCTCTTCTCTCAATTCCATAAGCACAAATTTAGTCTCTGAACTTATAATTCCATTTTCTTTAGATATCTCAACTATTTTTTTTCTCATAGACTCTCTTATTTCACCACGCTCTGTTTTCATATTCATTTTTATCGAATCTATACGTTTTTTTGCCCAGACCTTCTTAAGAAGATTTGCATTTTCCTCTGTATTAAAGCTATCTATATCTATTTCTTTCAAATATTCCTTCCCGCTTACATTCCCACTTAACACTATTTGACCGCCAACATCCCCAACTACCCTTGCAAATATTGAAAAAAGTTCTCTGTCATAAATGTATTCAATGGTTCTTGGATAAGTAGCTTTTATCTGTAATCTCCCCCAGTCAATCTTTATATCTTCAATCTGAGGATTCTGTATTCTATTGAATTGCCTCAAAACGATTTCTTCAATTTTTTCACTGTCATCTATAAATTCAGCTTTTCCAAGACTTTCATGGGCTACTCTACTCAAAAAATAATTATTTGCAAAATCACCTACCCCAAATGTAAATATTCTATTTTGGCCAATATTTTTTCTTACATATGAAAGTATCTCCTCTTCTTTATCTATCTGATCATCTGTAAACATAAGTATGACTCCAGGGTATTTGATCTCTTCAACAGAATATTTTATTGCTTGAAATATATCTGCACTGGATTCAATCTTCAACTCGTCTATCCATTTTGACGCCATTTTTAAAGATTTTTCATTAAAATCCACCATATTATCTGAAGAAAAGCTCTTAAGCTTATCCCCCATGGCTATTATATTAAATTTATCCCCAACTGACATATTCCTCAGGCACAATTGAAGTGCATCTTTTTCATGCTGCAGCTTCTCACCATGCATTGTATGTGAAATATCCATAAGAAAAATATATCCTCTACTCTTATTCATTTCAAAATTATCCAGCTTTGGAATCACTCTTATATATACTATGCCATTTTTATCATCACCTTTTTTATACTCATATATCATTCCATCCGCTTCCTCTGTATTTTTTTCCCTCATAAGCAGAATAAAATCTTTTGTAACCAATTCAGGGCTCTCATTAAAACTTATTCTGGCTATAGTATCTCCTTCCCTCTCTATTTTAATATCATGACATAATGACCTGAAATCAAGCTTACTGAGGGATTCAACTATTATGTTGGCTTTAAACTCAATTTTTTCATTTTCATACGTGTTTTTTTTGACATAACCCAATATTTTATTTTTAATTATAGTCAGCCTTGATTCGCTTTTTAATATTTTATTATGTGAAATGGCCGGAATAGTTAATTTAAATATATTGTCCTTGTATTCTAATTCATCTATATATGAAAACTTTATTTGCACCGTTTCACTGGAAATTATTTTACCTACATTTATTTTGAAAAAATGAGGACTGAACTCTTCAACAGATAAATTACTTTGCCCTAAATCCACTAAATTTTTATAAATTTTGTTTATCTTGTTTTTATCTTCTACTATGGTCTTTAATGTTCTTCCTCCTATTTCCGCTTCAAAGCCAGAAATTACTGCAGTATTCGGTATAGAAAAAATATATATTCCTTCAATGTCCTCTTTGCCTATATTTTGATAGGTTTGATTTATAAATATTTCTGCATATCCTGCACATAAATTACCACCTATACTTACCTCCTTTAACAGCATTTCTCCATGATCACATCCATAAGGCATCTGCATGGACAGTTCCCTCCTCTACATTAATATAATTAAGATAGTAAATGATATACTATATTTAGATTTTACCATATTTAACTATGCTATTCATTACTTATCGTACTTAATAAAATTAGACTTTACTCAAATCCCAATTAGGCATAAAATAATATAAAAAGATATGATTTATCGATAAATTTAGGAGGTTTATATTATGAAAATTGAGGTAGGTAATAAAGCCCCTGACTTTACATTAATTGGTTCTGATAGAAAGGAACACAGACTTAGTGACTATATTGGAAAGAAGGTTATACTATATTTTTATTCAAAGGACAATACTCCCGGATGCAGTAAAGAGGCTTGCTTATTCAGAGATAATATTGATACATTAAACGACTTAAATGCAGTAGTCCTAGGTGTTAGTAGAGATTCCCTGGATTCTCATGACAAATTTATATATAAATTAAATATTCCTTTTATACTTCTTTCAGATCCTGATGAAAAAGTATGCAATCTATATGGAGTTATAAAAGAGAAAAATATGTTTGGCAAAAAGAAACTAGGTATAGAAAGAAGTACTTTTATAATTGATGAAAATGGAGTACTAAAAAAGATATACAGAAAAGTAAAGGTAGATGGCCATGTTGACAAGATCCTGGAAGACATACAGTAATATAATTATTTTACTTATGATGGGCAGATAAATAATTACCTGCCCATTATCTTATGTTGAATCTAGTCCTGCTCCCCTGCATACCTGGAATTATTTCCAGGTTAGCATCAATTCTCTCTTTTAATTCAGGTACATGCGATATTATTCCGACAAGTCTTCCTCTGCTCTGCAGATCTACAAGACACTGTATAGCACCATCAAGAGATTCAGGATCAAGAGTTCCAAATCCTTCATCTATAAACATAGTATCCAAATTTATACCTCCTGAATAGCACTGAACAATATCTGCAAGTCCAAGCGAAAGTGAAAGAGCAGCTTTAAAACTCTCACCTCCAGATAGTGTTTTGACGTGGCGGTACTTACCTGTATAATTGTCATATACCCTGAGATCAAGTCCACCTTGTGCCCTGCCCTTGCCGCTTTCTCTTATTCTATCCAATTCATATCTTCCTTCACTCATCTTTATAAACCTTATATTAGCGGCCTCCACAATATTATCAAAAAATGCAGAAAGCACATATCTTTCAAAATTTATTCTGCCTGAATTTTTACCTTTTGATATTTCAGACAACTCTCCTACTATGCTATATCTTTCCTCTTTTTTATTTATAGATTCTAAAAGGTTTAGAAGACGACCTAAAATGGATTTATTTATTTCAAGTCTTGCATTTATAGAAGATCTATTCTCCTCAAGCTCAATTCTGTTATTCTTCATATCTCTAAACTTTTCATTCAATTTATCTATATCGGAAATTACAATATTTTTTACTTCTACAACTATCCTTTTATATCTGTCTTCTGTGGATTTTAATTCCCTGTAAAAATCATTTATATCCTCTTCAAGTTTATTTTCCTCAATATCAGAAATTTTTGAATCATTATAATCATCAACATCTAAAAATCCAAAATTCTGAAGGTTATGTTTAAAAATTTTTTCCGTTTCCTTTAATTGTACTTTCAAATTATCTATATCCTTTTCCATAGAATTTTTATTGGCACATAATCTTTCATACAGTGTCTTTGAATTCACATAATTTTCTCTGGCAGATTTGAGTGACTTTATCATATCAAGCTGGATCTTTTCAATTTCATTTATATTATTCTCAAGTATTTTCTCATTCCTTAACCCCTCCGGTATATCAAGTATCATCTGATTTAATATTCCCTTTACCTTTTCAACTTCTATAAATTCATCTGAATATTCTTCATTTATTTTAGTGAATGTATCCTTCTCACTATCATAAATAGATTTTTTCTCCTTGAAAACCTTCCTTTGATTATCAATGTATTTCTGTGTATTTTTAATTTTCTCTATTTCTTTCTTAATTTTTTCCAGCTCTATAGTAAAATATTCTGATTTGCAATTTATAAATTCGGTTAACTCATCTTTCTCTATATCATCTATACTTTCCCCGCTTAATTCTCCATAATCATTTTTGATTCTACATATTATTTTGCTTTTACTTTTGCCTTCTATATCTACATTTTGAAATTTTGTCCTAGATTCTTCATATTTATTCTCCGCTATTTCTAGACGCTTTTTTTGGATTTCTATTTCAGTTTCATCTGGATATTTACTTTCTCCTTTTGCAATCGAAGGATGATGTATAGAACCACATACAGGACAAGGTTCACCTTCTCTAAGAGAAGAAGCAATAAATACAGCCTGACCTTTTCTAAATAGCTTTTCCATATGATCCAATTTATTTTTTTCTCTATCAAGTAAAATTTTATTTTCCTTCATGTTATTGGAGCATGCTTTATAAGCTTTTCTTATTTTTAATATCTGATCATTTTCCCTATTCAAGTCCTGAATTATAGAGCACAATCTATTAATTTTTTCACATTTTGACTCAAGTATTAGCTTTTTTTCTTTGAAGTTCCCTGAATCATCAATTGAATCTCTCAAATCATCTATCTGCCTTTTCAACTCTTCAATAGAATTCTTCTTATTTTCCCATATTGTCTTTATCTTTTCAAATTTGGAGGTAGATGTACTTAAAAATACTTTCTTTTCTTCCAACTTTCTAACTTTCTCCTTATAACTTTTAAACTCTGCAAGTTTTTCTGCTATATTATTCCTATAATTTTCTCTTGAATCTTCATATTTTAAAATATCTTCATCTTCTTTTAATTTCTTCTCTGCATATTTTATATTAAATTTATTTTTCTCAAGTTCATTCTCTTTAGTGACAAGATCTTTACTCCTTGATATGTAATTTTCTTCAAAAGGCCTTACCTTCAAAGCCATTTTCCATCTTGAAAGTTTTTTCCCCTTTAAAGTTATATCTTTTTCCTTCTCTTTTAGAGAACTCAATTCTTTTTCTACTTTTGCCTTTTCATTTAATTTTTTACTGTTTTCCAGAGAATCATATATATTTTTTTGTGTATTCTCCATCTCAGAGGTAACCTTTGAAATTTCACTTTTCAATTTAATTTCCTCTGCAGTATCGGAACTTATTTTTTCTTTTAAAAGCTCTATAATACTATTGTAATTTTTGTCATTTGAATTTATAGCCCCATATAATTCACTATCTTCCTTACATTGTATCTTGTTTATATTCTCCACTCTTTTTTGATTTAATAGTTCTATATCATTGTAAATAGTCGATGCCATATCAGATAATTTAAATTCAAATCTGCTATATACTTCCGTATTAAATATCTTCCTTAATATTTTCTCCTTTTCCTTGCTGTCAGATACCAGAAGTTTTCTAAATTCACCCTGTGGAATCATCATTATCTGTTTAAACTGTTGATAATTTATCCCCATTATACTGTCTATTTTCTCATTTACTGAACTCACCCCTGAAACCACATCAAAATTTCCATCTTCATGGTACACCCTCATTTCCGCATCTGTTTTCTGCTCAGTAAATCCATTCCCCCTTGACTTAGGCTTCATCTGTCTTGGTATTCTTTTTATATAATATTTTCTCCCACGAAGTTCAAAATAAATTTCTACTGAAGTAATTACATCTGCTTTGGCAAATTGACTTCTTAGGCTTTCCCCATCTCTTCCATCGCCACTGGCTTCTCCATATACTGCATAGCTTATTCCATCAAAGATAGTTGTCTTGCCAGCTCCCGTAGGACCGGTTATTAAAAAAATATTTTTATTCCCAAGCCTTGTAAAATCTATTTCTTCTTTTCCAGCATAGGGACCAAAAGCAATCATTATAAGTTTAATCGGTCTCATAAATATCACCTTCTTCTTTTTTGAGATATTTCAATACCTCCAATATGACTTCCTTTTTTTCCTCTGTAAATTCTTTTCCTGTAATTCCTGTATAAAATTCATCAAATAATTGCAACATGTTCTTTTGATTATAAACTTTATCCACATCCATACGAGTATTTTCAAATAGGCTTTTACCAGACTCTCTAGTTAATTTCAAAATATTTGGATAAACAGCTCTAAGCTTGCTCATTGGCTCTATAATTTCACCTTCATCTGTTAAATTGGCACATATATAATCCTCAACATTTCCCTGTCTATATATGTCAGGATCTAATATATCCTTTAATTTTCCACTTAGAACTCTCATATCCCTTTTAACTTTAAGACTTTTCCTTTCAACGTGTACTTCACCACACTCATCCAGATTGACTATGCTTATAGATTTCTTCTGTCTTGCTTCAGAAAAAGAATATTTAAGCAGTGAACCAGAATACCTTATCCTATCACTTCCTATCCTTTGTGGTCCATGAAGATGCCCTAAAGCTGTATAATTAAAATTCTTAAAAATACTGGAATCTATATACTCAGTTCCACCTATAGAAAGCGGCCTTTCAGAATCAGATGACTGTCCTCCAGCTACAAATCCATGCGCTATAAGTACGTTCCGTAAATTTTTGTTCATACCTTTCTCTATAGAAGCAATTATGGATTTCATGGCATCATTATGGGTGTGTATATTTTCGTCCTTCATAATATGTCTTACTTCTGCAGGATCTGCATATGGAACTGCATAAAAATTCACATAGCCATGTTCATCCTTCATTCTAATAGGCTCTATACAGTTATCAAGTTTTCCATATATATATAATCCATTTTTTCTAAGCATGTGATTTGCAAATTCAATTCTGTCTCCACTGTCATGATTACCTGCTATTGCAATAACAGGCACATGAAATTCCATGAGTATTTTAGTAAATACCCTGTCAAGCAGATCCACTGCTTCCACTGGAGGCACGGCCCTATCATATAGATCTCCTGAAATCACTACTACATCAGGTTTTTCCATAGAAATAAGCTTTACAAATTCATTCAATATGTATTCTTGATCTTCTGTCATATGAACTTGATTCACAATTTTTCCTATATGCCAATCCGCCGTGTGCACTATTTTCAATATATCCTACCTCCCAATTTGACTTGAAGTAGCCCATCATTTTATGATGGGCTACTTTTAAAACAGTTCGTCAATAGTTCCTCCACCAATCATTATATTTCCCTGATAAAATACTGCTGATTGGCCTTTTGTTATTGCTCTCTGTGGTTCTTCAAATTTTACCTTTACTCTTCCATCCTTATACGGACTTATCACAGCTTCCCTTGGTTTTGCAGAATATCTTATCTTGCATTGAACATCCAAATTTCGTTTCAGCGTTTCAAAAGGCATAAAATTTACATCTTTTATTATAAACTCGTCTTTCATTATATCTTCTTCACTTCCAAGTACTACCCTGTTCTTAGAATAATCTATATCAATCACATACATCGGAGTCCCAAAGGAAATTCCAAGCCCCTTTCTCTGTCCTATAGTATAATATACTATACCTTTGTGTTTTCCAAGGATGTTCCCACTTTTATCCACAAAATTCCCCACTTTTACTCTTCCGTTCAACTGCCTGTTTATATAAGATCCATGATCATTGTCTGGTATAAAACAAATCTCTTCACTGTCCTTTTTGTCATGAACATCAAGCCCTATTTCCTTAGCAATTTTTCTTATTTCAGTCTTTCTATAATTCCCACAGGGCATGAGTGTATGGGCAAGCTGGAATTGGTTCAAACCATAGAGCACATAAGTTTGATCCTTTCTGTCATCCTGTGATTTTCTTAAAACATATCTGTCATCTATTTTATCTATAGTTGCATAATGTCCTGTAGCTACGTAATCCGCTCCAAGATCAATAGCCCTTTTTAAAAGTTCATCGAATTTTAAAAATTTATTGCAGGCAATACATGGATTAGGAGTTCTTCCTTTCATATATTCACTTACAAAATAATCTATAACATCTCTTTTAAATTCCTCTTTAAAATTCATGACATAGTAGGGTATGCCTAAATCATATGCCACCATTCTGGCATCATCTACAGCTCCGAGAGAACAGCATCCACTTTCCATTCCTTCATAATATTCATCATCCTGCCATACCTGCATTGTTATTCCCATTACATCATATCCCTGATTTTTAAGAAGATAAGCAGCAACAGAACTGTCTACACCTCCACTCATACCTACTACTACCCTTTTTTTCATCTTATCACCTGTTCATCTTTATTGTAAATTTTCTTCATTACTTTTATTTCGTCTCAGTTTTTCAATGGAATCAGTTATCTTATCAATTACAAAATCAATTTCATCCTCTGTAGTACCTGCACCTATGGTAAGCCTTATGGAACTTCCTGCCGTATCCTTATCTATTCCCATCGACGTCAGTACATGTGAAGGTTCAATTGATCCCGCAGAGCATGCGCTCCCACTTGAAGCACATATTCCAATGTCATCAAGTACAACCAAAAGTATTTCTCCATCTATTTCAGCAAAAGATACATTTACATTTCCAGGAAGTCTTCTATTTTCAGGTCCATTTAATTTTGCTCCAGGAATTTTCAAAAGTCCGTGAATTAATTTATCTCTAAGACTTGTAAGTCTCTCTGTCTCATCTTTCATATCTTTAGAAGCAAGTTCTATTGCATACCCCATCCCAACTATGCCCGGGACATTTTCAGTACCTGCTCTTTTGTTTCTTTCCTGTCCTCCTCCGTGAATCAGATTGTCTATATTAGTTCCCTTTCTTATATATAATGCACCCATCCCCTTAGGACCATAAAATTTATGGGATGACATTGACAGTAAATCTATATTCATCGCTTTTACATCAATAGGCACATGTGTAATTGCCTGAACTGCATCTGTATGAAACAGTATATCTCTATCTTTCAAAATTTTCCCTATTTCAGCTATGGGTTCAATAGTGCCAACCTCGTTGTTTGCAAACATTATGGAAACAAGTATAGTATCGTCTCTAATTTCTCTTTGAATTTCATCTATATCTACAAAGCCATCTTTGTCCACTGAAAGATAAGTTATATCAAATCCCTGTTTTTCAAGATACTTACAGGTATTCAGAATAGCATGATGTTCTATACTTGTAGTAATTATATGTCTGCCTTTGTGCCTGTTTGCAAATGCAACTCCTTTAAGAGCCCAATTGTCTGATTCCGAGCCTCCATTTGTAAAAAATATTTCGTCTCTTCTTGAGTTTATTACATTTGCTATCTTTTGTCTACTCCTATTTATTTCAGCCTTATTTCTTGTCGATATATGATAAAGTGATGATGGATTTCCAAAATATTTATTAAAATAAGGATTCATGGCTTTTAAAACTTCCGGCTTTACAAAAGTTGTAGCAGCATAATCCATATAAACTTCTCTTTCCATATCTATCTCTCCCGTAATTTAATAAATACTATTATTGAATTCAGAGTAATTTACTATGAATTCATAGTATTATACATTATTTTATTTTTAAATATACATTTTGTCAACCTGTTTGCAACAAATTATTACCGGGGTCTTCTATATTATTATACTCTCCTTGCGTTGAAAATGTTATGTAATAATTTCTGATATATAAATATTATCCATTTCACTTCTTATGCATAATATAAATTGTAACTATTTATAGGAGTATTTTTATGTATAATTTGAAGCCTGAAACTTTCGATTTCAAATCAATCAATGGTATTTCTTCAAGACAACTAAACGAACATTATAAACTTTATGTTGGTTATGTTAATAACTTAAATAAAATCTGGAACACTCCATATGCACCTTCTAATTATAAGGACAGCAATTCAACCTTTTCAAAAATGAGAAGTCTAAAGCTTGGAGAAACCTATGCTCTGAACGGCGTAAAACTTCACAAACTCTATTTTAAAAACATGACAGGTGGTAATAACGCCCCTCATGGTACCATACTCAATGCTCTAATAGATCAGTTTTCCTCCTATGACAACTTCATTTCATACTTTAAAAATGTAGGATTATCCATGAGAGGCTGGGTCGTTGTATCTATTGACTCAATTGATAGAAGACTTCATATAATTAGGAAGTGATTTACATGATAAAGGGTCTGTATGGCTTTCTCATCCGATCTTGGTAATGGACATTTATGAACATGCATATTTTATGGATTTCGGTACAGATAAGAGCAAATATATATCCACATTCATCAAAAACATAAACTGGAATGTTATAAATATACGATTTAGAAATCACATCTATTCAACGGATATGATGCATAATACGAGACATCATATATATTATCCATTTCCACTCTTTCATTGTTAATATACTCAATAAAAATGTCTGCATTATCATATAACAATCGAGTAGGAGCTGAATAATTATTTTATTCAGCGACCTCTCACACCACAGCCTTTTCTTGTATTCGCATATTCCCAAGCTTTATATTCATCAATACCAAGCCTTTTAAGATTATCGTGTTTTGTTTTGAGTTTCTTCCATTGTTTCCAATAACACATCCTAATCCTTCTTCTAAGCCACTCATCTAACGTCTTAAGTGTACTTTTCATATCTGCCAGTTTGAAGTAGTTAATCCATCCGATTATAATCTGTTTTAGCTTATGGTGCTAGTATAAAAATGTAGACACAAAAATTCGAACAATATAAAAGAGATACACAAAAGATTTCAAAAATACTATAGTGGAACTTTACAATTCAGGGAAGTCACTAAGTGAGATAAATCGTGAATATGGCGTAGCTAAATCAACAATAAAGGTATGGATTAAAAAATCAACACCTATACAGGTAGATAAAGACAAAACTATTACAATAGATGATTACCAGGCATTAATAAAAAAGATGGCAAAGTTAGAAGAGGAAAATGAAATATTAAAAAAATCCATAGCCATATTTGCAAGAAAGAATTAGAACTTTTATATAGCTTTATTAAAAATAACAGAGATAAATATAGCGTAAAATTAATGTGTGAAGTTTTTAGTATACCCAGAAGTTCTTTTTATAAAAATTCTAAGTGCAGCCAGAGTATGCGCAGCATTCAAAATAAACAGATTAAGTCTCATATTCTGGATATTTATAAAGATAGTAAGGGACGTTATGGTGCAATAAAAATAAATCATAAGCTCAGACAGATTAATATAAATATAAGCCTTAAAAGAACCCAGCGACTTATGAGAAAATTGGGCATAAGGGCTGTTGTCTGTAAAAAATTTAGGCCAGTCCAATCTAACTCTAAGATTCAGGGAAAGAAAAATATCTTAAAAAGGAACTTCAATACCAGTAGTATTAATGAAAAATGGTGTACTGATATAACTTACATACACACTATAAAAGATGGATGGTGCTATCTTGCCTCTGTTATGGATCTCTACAGCAGGAAAATAATTGGATATAGTTTCTCTAAATCTATGGATTCTAAACTTGCTATAGATGCTATTAAAAATGCCATTAATCTTCAAAAACCAGTTAAACCTCTGATCCTTCACAGTGACCTGGGAAGCCAGTATACAAACTCTGAATTCGAAAATTATCTCTTAAGTACTAATTTGATAACACATTCTTTTAGTTCTAAAGGATGTCCTTATGATAATGCCTGTATTGAATCTTTTCATGCTTCTTTAAAAAAAGAGGAAGTAAATCTGGTTAAATATTACAATTATAATTCTGCCAAATTAGCTATGTTCCAATATATACAATCATGGTATAACAGAAATAGAATACATGGTTCTATTGGTTATATTACTCCTCAACAATGTGAGGATAATTGCAAAAAATCTGCCTAAATATTCGATTTTCTGTGTCTAATTTATTGACTTAGGTCCAGTCTGCTACATTTACACCACTTGTTTCGGATAGTTTAGGGCTTTGGTTTGTACGGCAACCTTACCCACAAGCGTATGCCTTATATGTAGTTTCTGTTCGTCAGACCAGAGTTTTGCCGCCGACTTCCTTCAGATTCCACGTCACCATGGACACCCTTGTCTTAAGCTATGCATTTGGTACTATCAACCCACGCTAGGGACTTTCACCCTTAAGATTGCGCCCCCATGCTGGGCGCACCATAAAGAAGGCACCCATCTTTTGATTGGTGCCTTACATAAAATTTTTTAATTTTTATTCTTCTTTAAACCTTTTGTACAATCTTTTTTTCAATAAGATTGTAGTAATACATAAGCAAACAAACTATATAAGAATCTATAAGAGTTATAAAAATAGTCTGAAACATTCTTGGAATCCATAGCACCATAAATCCTTTTGCCATGAGTGCCGGTGTAAATATTAGCAATATATAAGTATTCAAGGTAGATACTATTATTCCGGATATACCGAGCACTATGACAAACTTAAAATATCTTTCATTTATATATTGATAGGATTTTCCACTTCTTTTATTCAATGCACTGCTTATAAAAAATAGTACAATTCCTATAACTGCTGCTATTATAAAACCTATGCCAAAATATTGCGCCCTCTTTCCCATCATTAAAAGTGTCTTTCCCCATACAGTAGAAGGCATGAATTTTATAAACAAAAAATTTATGACTCCTATAAAAAACATAAATATAAAAAATACACCATAACACTTTTTTACTTTACAGGTATCTGAATTTTTTATAATCCTCCAAAAAAGAACCGGCAAGGCACCAGCCATTATGTTAGTTATAGTCAATAAAGGAATATATCCTCCCATAGGTGCCATAATATATCCAAGTATATCAACAAGTCCGCCTGCAATTCCTCCATATAAGGGACCAAATAAAAAGCCAGGTAATACATAAAATATTGCAGCAAAGCTTATTCTCATAGTAAGTATGCCTCCAGCTGCTATATTTATAGAAAAATTTCTTATAACAAGGGCAATAGCTACAAATAATGCGGTAGTAACAATAGCTTTTGTATTCATTTTATTTTCCATGCTTTTTCCTCCATATTAAAATACATAATTTTATAGAATATAATTAATTGATGACAGCACAAAAACACCTCTTTTCTCTTTAATGTAGTAGTCACACTAAAGAGAAAAGAAGCAATAAATACAATATCCCTTTAATGTAACAGCGGAAGCAATATTACATCGTAAGCTCTAAAGAAATTGAGCTTTTCGTTTAGAGACAACTTCCCATTCTCTAACACTTTACGCATAATATTTACTCTGCTACTTTTCATATTCAATTTATATGAATTATTATAATATCATATTGTATATAAAACAAGCCCATAAAATATATTTTTTAGTTTGTTCCCCTCTGAAGTGCAGTGAGTCCTGTACGGATACTCTCCTTAATTCCATAAGTCTTCATTAATTCTATAAAAGCGGAAACCTTTTCTTCATTTCCTGTTATCTCTATTGTAATACTCTTATCATTCATATCCACTATATTGCCGCGAAATGTATTTGCTATTTGTATTATCAGCAATTTATTACTTGAATCTGCAGCTACTTTTACAAGTGATAATTCTCTGTAAACGGTTTTTGAAAAATTGCTTAAATCTATTACCTTTATAACTTCAATTAACTTATTCAGCTGCTTATTGATCTGCTCAAACATATAATCATCTCCAACAGATACAATTGTCATCCTTGATATATTAGGATCTTCCGTAATTCCAACAGTAAGACTGTGAATATTGTACCCTCTTCTGCTAAATAGTCCTGCCACTTTGCTTAAAACTCCCGAATGATTTTCTACCAATACTGATAGTACATACTTTTTTATAGCACACACCCCCTCTAAAAAGTGCCCTGATGAGGATCTACAATACATTCTATCAAAAAAGCACCTTTTGAATTTATCGAATCTTTAAAAGCTCTATTAAATTCAATATCATTTTTAACACGTACAGCATTTATTCCATAAGCTCCCGCCAACTTAACAAAATCAGGATTAAATTTGAAATTTACACCAAACTCTGCTGCATACGTTTTATCCTGTATTTGCCTAACCATACCAAGTCCAGAGTTATTAAACAAAATTATAGTAATATTTACATTGTATTCAGAAATTGTACCCATTTCAAAAAGGCTCATCTGGAAACCTCCATCACCTGCAAAGGCTACAACCTTTTTTTCAGGACATCCAATCTTCGCCCCTATTGCCGCCGGAAGCGAATAGCCCATAGTTCCAAGGCCCCCAGAAGTTAAAAATTTCCTTTTTTCTGTTACCTTAAAATTATTTGCACACCATATTTGATTTTGTCCTACATCCGCAGTTAATATACTGTCATTATTTAACATCTCAGATACAACACTTAAAACATATTTAGGATTTACCCTATTTTCAGATCCATTTATAACCTGTTTTTCCCCTTTATAATGTTCTATTTCTTCAAGCCAATTATCGGTATCCAAAGCTTGTACTTTTTTTATTAATTTTGTTATTATATTTTTCAAGTCTCCGACTACAGGAATACTTGTTTCCAGATTCTTGCCTATTTCCGCCGGATCAATATCTACATGAATTACTTCCGCATTTTCTGCAAAGTTCTTCAATCCACAGGTAGTTCTATCTGTGGCCCTTGCGCCTAAAAGTATCAATACATCTGCACTTTTGACAATTTTATTTGCATAATCAAGTCCGTGGGTTCCTATAAGTCCGATACAATACTTGCTAGACTCATCTATACTCCCTTTCCCCATAAGCGTATATACAACAGGTATATGGGACATTTCTACAAACTGCCTGAATTCTGACTCTGCATTTGCAAGAATAATCCCCCCGCCTGCACATATAAGAGGTCTTTTACTGTTTTCTATTTTATCTGCTATTTTCATTATCTGTCCAGCATGTCCTTTTGTTGTAGGCTTATATCCTCTTATATTGACCTCTTTAGGATATTCAAAATCAATATCGTCATTCATTATATCCACAGGTATATCTACCAGAACTGGACCCTTTCTACCAGTTTTAGCTATATAAAAAGCTTCTTTTATAGTCTTTGGCACAAGCTTTGCATCTTTTACAAGGAAATTATATTTTGTAAATGACTCTGTAGCGCCAGTAATATCCAACTCCTGGAACACATCTCTTCCAATTAAATTAGAGTTAACCTGTCCTGTAATTACAACCAGTGGAATAGAGTCCATATATGCAGCTGCAATGCTAGTAATTAAATTCGTTGCACCCGGGCCTGAAGTTACTACACATACTCCAACTTTTCCCGTAGATCTCGCATATCCGCTGGCAGAATGTCCTGCAGCCTGCTCCTGCCTTACAAGTATGTGCTCAATGTCAGATTTCCTTAAAGCTTCATATATAGGAACTACTGTAGCACCAGGATACCCAAACACTACTTTTACATTCTCTTCTCTTAAAGATTGGATAACCGCTTCAGCAGCTTTCATGTTTATCCCTCCTTAAATAAAATAAATATAGTCTAAATGGTATAAAAAACAGACTCCTCGTGGGACAAGAAGTCTGTCCGCAGTACCATACAATATTGTTCATCGCGATAACGATTACATTGATACAGCTTACTTTAAATAATTCAGCTCACAGTTTTTATAAATAAAGATATATTTGTACTATTAAATTTTATACACTCAATTAATAAAATAAATTTTTAAAAAAATTAAAATTATTATAAATATTCTATACACTAAATATCAATAAATATTAAAATCAATTTAAAATTAACATAAAAAAACAGCCTTCCTCATGAGGCGAGAAGTCTGTCCGCGGTACCACCCAAATTTATTACTTATTTAAAATAACGATTCATACGGCTCAGCCTACTTTAAATAATTTCAGCCTGCAGCTTGAGGGTGAGCTTCAATATAAGATATCTATGGGTTTTCACCATTTCCCATTCGCTTTTAAAATAATCCTTATATTTAATATTCCCTGTCATAGCTTTTACTATTTAGATTTGAATTAAGTATAATACAAATTAAATTCTATGTCAATAGACAAACAAAATATTATATGGAAATTGCTATTTTATTTACCGGAAACGGATTCAAGCATACTCAAATCCATTTCCGATTTTGTGAAATATGACTTAATTTGGTTTATGCAAGATTATAGTTATCTTACATTATGTGGTTTGAATGTTGTACAACAGGTATCATCACTGGTATCGGCATTTTTGCCCTGCATAGGATTAACTTCCAATGCATTAGCATTACAATGACTATTTTTCCAGTAATGGCAGGAATCAACTCCACATCTAACTTGCATTTTAGGTGCATCCATAATATAAAATCCCCTTCCATTTATGATTTACATAACTTAGTATGGGTCAAAAAACAAAAAATATACGAACTATTTAAAACGAATTATTTGGAACGAATGTTCTTATAAATATAAAAATTTTATGCTATAATAATTTATATATAAGATATACAAAGGAGAGTATACTTTATGAAAAGAACAATTTTTCTTGTAGATATGGATGCCTTCTTTATAAGCTGCGAATCAACACGTCACCCTGAAATTATAGGTGTACCAGCTGCAGTAGCTGGTGATCCTCAAAAACGTTCTGGTATAATACTTACGGCAAATTATGAAGCCCGAAGATTCGGAATCACAACTACAATGACATTGAACAAGGCCTTGAAACTCTATCCGGACCTTGTAGTTATTCCTCCTGACCACCATTTTTACAGGCAGAAATCCCATGAAGTTATTGATATTCTGTCATGCTATACTCCTGTTATTGAACAGAACAGCATTGACGAGGCCTGGCTTGACATGACCGGCTGCGATAAGGTATCTGGAAATCCACTGGAATCTTCAAAAAATATTATGCTACGAATTAGAAATGAACTTGGATTAAGCTGTTCCATAGGTATATCCGAAAATAAATTTCTGTCAAAAATGGCTTCAGAAATGAAAAAGCCCTCAGGCATTACAGAAATCTGGAAAAAGGATATTGAAAAAAAGCTTTGGAATCTTCCTGTTGAATCCATGTACGGAATAGGGAAACATACTTCAGAAAAGCTTAGAAATATGAAAATTGCAACTATAGGAGAAGTTGCAATTTTTAATAAAAATATTCTTAGAAAAAGGCTTGGAAAAATAGGCGGAGAAATTTATGAACTGGCCAATGGTATAGATGATTCGCCTGTAAGACCTCATTCAGTCAGCGATATAAAGTCAATTGGCAAATCCATTACACTTTCAAAAGATGTTCACGATATTAAATATGCAAAGCATATTTTAATGCAGCTTTCCGATAAAGTTGGGATGACAGCTAGAAGATACAAAAAAAAGGGGCGCGTAGTACAGATAAGCATAAAATATTATAATTTCAAAGTTATCACACGTCGAATCACTATACATTCAACTTTTTCGGTAAAAGAAATCTATTCCGCAGGAATTAAACTGCTTGAAAAAAACTGGAATTCCCATATGCCGGTACGGCTTCTGGGAATAAGCCTAAGTGGTTTTGTAAATGAAAGCGAAGCCAGACAAATATCCATGTTTGAAATTTCAGGAACAGAAAGCAATAAAACTACCAGAAACAAATCCGACAAAATAGAAGATATTATAGGAAATATACGTAAAAAATATGGATATTCAATAATTAGCCGCGCAGTATTATTAAATAAAACCAATAAAAAATAATACGGCTATCTATCACTCAGACCTTCTATTAAAAGTATTATTCCTATAATCAGGTGGGATATCCAGCCTAAAAATGGTATCCATGCAAATGCATTCCCTAAAGCACCCAATATATGACCTACTATGCTCTTGCATTCCCTATTTGCAATAAATATACCAACAATATGCAGTACAAACAGTACCATTAGAGGTACCCATCCATGCACTATTACAAAAATGCCGCCTAGAAATGGTATTCCCAAAAATAATTCCGCTATTGCTATGGAAATTTTATACGTTCTCGATGTAATATCTATCATAGCATCTCCCTCCTATGCTTATTATATCTGATTTACATACTTTATGACAGACTGTATTGCCTTGTCTTTTGAAATGTCCTCATTCTTTTCTGCAGATATTTCAATATCAGGTTCTGTACCATTTTCAAAATTACAGGAGCCATCCGAGTTCAATCCCATCTCTTTTGGAAACACAAATTCATATCCGCTTTCTGGAAGCGAGCATACGGCAGGGTCATTCCCAATACCGTCCCCTTCTGTTCTCTCACCTACAAGTACGGCAAACCCGGTGCTCTTTGAAAATGCAGCAAACTTCTCCGATGAAGAAAAAACATTCTTATCTACAAGCAAAAAAATTTTCCCTCTGTAATTGATAGAATCCTTTGGCTTAATACAGCTTATATTCTTGTCATAGTATTTGAAGTCTTTTTTTAATTCAGGAGGTAATTTAGTCAAATTTTCTTTGTAAATACTAGAAATTGATTTAAGTTTAGTATATCCTGATCCATTTCTTTCCTTTATAAAACTTTCACTGAACTGTCCCCCCCTGTATGCGGTATATTCTTTACTATATATGGGTTTGCTAATCAGAATTGGAATAATATTGTCAGACCAATATGTACTGTCTCCTCCGCTGTTTCCCCTTATATCTATAATAAGTGCTTTTGTATCGGTAATATTTTTCAAAAATGGTATTATTGTTTTCATGTTTTCCTTAATATTCAAAGAATTGAATGAACTTATAAACAAATAGGCTATTTTACCTCCATCAATCATTTCAGCATTAACATTGCCAGGAATAACATAATCATTTGTAGTCCTTGTATTACTGCTTTTTTTAATGGATTTGTATCTTTTTATCGATGGAGGACTATTTAACTGTTTTATCCATGATTTACAAAATTGGGGATGCTTTTCATAAATGTTTTTACAATAAAAATAGAACTCTTCATCCATCATATGTGTATGTCCATTATTTAGTTCTTTCAATATTCCCTGCAGTACATTAAAGTACTCCTCATCATTTCTTGTGGATTTTATCCTGTGAATATATTCTTCCTTATTAGAAAGCCAGTCTATTCGATTTTGCCTCTTGTTCACTTCGAAATATGGATAATTTTTTTCAAGTATGGAATACATATAATTAAAATCCGATATTTTTTCTCTTTGTGACAGATGACTACTTTTAAAGTTATATATAATTACTACAGATAACAAAATTATTACAAACAAACTGATAGAAATTAAAATCTTCCTTTTCATTTTATACATTCCCCTTTTATACATCATTTCAAGATTAATACACTATTTATAGTTTTTTCAATTATATTTATAATACAATATTTTTTCCCGTCAATGCAAAAAAGAATAGATATAAATTATACCTACTCTTCTTCTAAATATTATGGTTAGAACTTTTATATCTATATTCTGATTATGGAACCATCAGTAAATTCACACAATTTATTGTCCCATTCTGAAACAGAAATATAATCAAGTGAATCATTATAGAAGAACCATTTAAATGTTCTGCCTTTTAAGTCAAATGTTTTATTGTAATTTTCAAGCATATTGTTAAACTTATCGTCAGCATATAGATAAGGATCGTTTTTATCAAGTCTTATATTATATCTGTACTTGAAAAAATTATCCCCCTTATCACTTTCATAAACCATTTTGGGATTAGTTGTTAAAGATATTCCTTGTTTCCTTTTAATATTTCCTTTTTCTAAATGCTTTTTTATTACTGATTTTGGAATTAACTTACTACACATTACATTTGAGAAATGATAAAGTATCATCCTTTTACACCTCATTTCACTTATAATGTTATCACTAATGAGTATAAAAGTACATTACAATACATATTTATAAAATTATTTTGTGTTAGGCCAATACATCTATTATGTTATCAGAACTATTTTTAGATTCATCATCTGGATTAACTTTCAATTGTTCTACTTGATTATTCAAAGTTTTATTTGATTTTTGTGATTGAATCTGTGATTGAATCTGTTCCAATTCAGCCTCCAGCTGTTGAATTTTAATTTTTTTTGTCTGATCATCATCCTTGCTAGAATTTTCTTCTTGTATTTGCTTCTGAATTTCTTCTTCTTGTTTTTCAAGCTGATTTGTATCATTGACATTGCTTATTGATGTATCATAGCTTGATACAGAAGAAATTGATGAAATGTTCATTATCAAAACCTCCTCATAAATTATAGAATTTTACTATAATAATTTTATTATAAGTTCCTTAATATTTTCTTAAAAATATAATTAATATCCAATTGTTCCTCTAGTTACCTAGAATAATTTATTCAATACTGTATATACTGTAATTGTAAGAAGTAAATAATACTATAAAAAGGAGTGATTATTATGGCATATACTAGTAATAGGCTAGTAGTTCCTGAAGCTAAAGAAAAATTAAATCAATTTAAAATGGAATCAGCTGCAGAAGTTGGAGTAAACTTAAAGCAGGGTTACAATGGTGATTTGACATCCAGAGAAGCCGGGTCCATAGGTGGAAATATGGTCAAAAAAATGGTTCAGGCTTATGAGCAGGGACTCAAGTAATAAATACAGCAGAGAACATGGGTTATGGTGATTAAAATAATTACTATAACCCATGTTTTATTATTTATTTTCATTCATATCATATTGTCTCTGGAATAGCTGTGGCTTATTGACTTCATATTTATTTAGTATTATATTTTATATATTAAAATATAGAGGAGTAAACATTAAATGATAAAAATTTTAATTGTAGATGATTCAATTTTTTCTCAGAAAATAACTTCCAATTTAATAAAAAAATTTATGAACAATGTAGAACTTTTTTTTGCATGTGATGGAATTGAAGGATTTAAATTATATAGAAAAATTATGCCAGATTATGTATTTTTAGATTTATTAATGCCTAATTTAAATGGTAGAGAATTAATAAAACTAATAAAAGAGTACAACAATAGTGCAAGGATAATTGTAATTTCTGCGGATGTACAAAAAAATGTAAAAGAAGAAATAAAAAATTATAATATAGTATCCTTCATTAACAAGCCATTTAATGAAGAAAAAGCGAAAGACATATGCAATATTATAAAAAATAAGGAATGATAAAATGAATAAAAAAGAGTTACAATATGATATATTAAAAGAGTTATTCAATATAAGTGTTGGCAAAGCATCGAGCATACTTTCAGAAATAACTAATAAAAGAATTTTATTAAATGTTCCTAATTTTAAAATCCTTAATATAGAAAATCGAGAGTTTATACTAGATGAATATTATCAAACTATATTTGATGGAACACTAATGGTATCTTCTATTTCTTTTGAAAAAAAACTTACTGGAACAGCAAATTTAATTTTTCCAGCAAAAAAAATGAAAAAATTTATAAGTATTTGTTATAATCAATATGAAAATAGCATATATTGCGATACAAATTTTACAAATATAGATTTTGATATCATTAAAGAGATAGGAAATATACTGCTAAATTCTATTATTGGCGAATTTAGCAATTATCTAGATATAAATCTAAATTATTCTTTACCAGAAGTAAAAATATTTACAAATATAGATTTTGCCAAAGATATTACACATAACCATGCAAATATATTAATACTTTACATAACTTTTATAATAGATGACATAGAAATAGAAGGTGCGGTAATAATTGATCTTACACTGGATTCATTAAAAGAACTGCTAGATAAAATAAATACAATTGAGGATGAGATTTATGGATAAAATTATTTACGATATATTAAACAATATAAGTGATGGAATAGTTATACTCAATGAAAAATTAGAAGTTTGTAATTGGAACAATTACATGGAGCATATAACAAATATCAGTTATAAACATGCTTTAAACTGTAATATCTATGAATTACTTCCAAATTTAAATAGAAATTATTTTAAAAAAGCTGTATCCGATGTAATGGACAAGGATTTCAAGATGTTTTTTTCATCTGCAATGCATGGTCAATTTATAGACAGCAGAAAAAATTTGAATTTAAAAATTGCCAGACTTATAAATGAGCACTCTAAATTACTGTTGCTTGAATTTATTGATGTGACAAATCAGTTCATTCAAATAAAAAAATTAGAGAGCTACGTTAATAAATTGTATAAATTAAACAAAAGATTAGAGGAAAAAGAAAAACTTATCAGTAATCTTGCCTATTATGACAGATTAACTGGTATAGCAAACAGAGTATTATTCTATAAATTTGCAGAAATTTTCTTAAATACGGCCAAAAGAACTAATACTTTATTAGGTTTAATGTTTATAGATATCGATAAATTTAAAACGATAAATGATACTTATGGACATGAAGTAGGTGATAAAGTTTTAATAAAAATAGCAAATATATTAAATGAATCCACAAGGAAAAATGATCTAGTTGCACGATATGGTGGTGATGAATTTTTAATATTGCTGCCCTGTATGAAAGATTTAAATGACTACAAAACCATAGTCTCTAGAATTATAGATTCTAAAAATAAAAATTGTGTTATAGACTATAATAAAATTTTCATATCCATAAGTATTGGAGTCAGTTTTTATCCTAAAGATGGCCAAACTATAGATGAATTAATAGTAAAAGCTGACAGGGCAATGTACTTTGCCAAAAAAAAATTTGGCAACGACAATTGCATATGTAGTGGATTTATAAACTGTTAATGAAATCATTTACACGCTCATATTTTTTTAGTATAATAAAATAAAAAGGGGTGTTACTATGATGTATATTAAAGAAACCACTAATACGGAACTCTTTGAAATCATGTATGACATAGCAGTAAGCACTCTTAAAATTTATAACGCTAAATCTTTCTATGATAAAAATGTATATGAATGGCTTATAAAAGTTTTTGGTCACAAAAAAACAGAATGGTTTTTATACAATTGCTATAGAGTGGATTGATAATTTATTTCCGGTTTTTATTTTTAAACCGGAAATTTTTTATAAGTACTGTAGTAAAAAAGAGCCATTTAACTCAATAGCTCTTTCACATCCTTGTATATAAGTATATTTGATATGCCTCCATAATACCTAATTATGCCATCTATTACAGTTATAGGTGGATTAAAGCCTCTTTCTATAACTTCCTCTACTCTAGTCCTTTCATCAGATAGAAAACCCCTATTCTTCAAATCTATAAAATTTACGTCTATATTTTCAGATATATCCGTGGATTTTAAAAATCTTCTCAAATTTTCGCATAATTCTAATATATTTTGGTAATCTTCTTCTTGAGAATTACAATTTTTACACATGTTTCTATCTCCACAGGAGGCACATCCAAAATTTTTTTTGCTGTTCATACATCCTATCGGCAGAGCTTCATCTCCACAACCATATATATTAACATCTATTACACTCATACAATTTTAATCCCTTTCATAAGAAGTACAATATAGTATTTATTATAACATATATATTTTTCTACAAAATAAAAATTATATAAGTATAAATATATCTATTTAAGTATTGCACCTGTATTGGCAGAAGTAACCAGTTGGCCATATCTTGCCAGGTAGCCTTTTTTTATTTTTGGTTCAGGTTTTACATGTTTTTCTTTTCTTGCCAAAAGCTCCTTTTCATCTACTTTAAGTTCCAATTTCTTATTTCTAATATCTATAAATATGGTATCTCCTTCTTTTACAAATCCTATTAATCCATCTTCCATAGCTTCTGGTGAAACATGTCCTATGGATGCTCCTCTTGTAGCTCCTGAAAATCTACCATCTGTAAGGAGTGCAACATCTTTATCAAGTCCCATTCCAGCTATGGCTGATGTTGGTGAAAGCATCTCTCTCATTCCAGGTCCTCCTTTTGGTCCCTCATATCTTATTACAATTACATCCCCTTTATTTATCCTATTTCCAAAGATAGCACTTACAGCTTCTTCTTCTGAATTGAATACTCTGGCCGGTCCTTCATGTACCATCATTTCTTCAGCAACTGCTGATTCTTTAACTACAGCACCATCTACAGCAAGATTTCCTCTAAGTATAGCTATTCCGCCCTTATTACTATAAGGATTATCCAAACTTCTTATGACATCTGAATCAAGTACTTCATGTCCTTTTATGGTTTCTCCTATTGTTTTTCCTGTGACAGTCATGCAGCCTTTCTCAACAAGCCCCTTCTTTGAAAGTTCATTCATAAGTGCAGGTATTCCTCCTGCCATATGCAAATCCTCCATATGATGTTTTCCACTTGGACTCAGTTTTATGATACAAGGTGTTTTTTTACTTATATCATCAAATAGATTAAGATCAAGTTCTATTCCAACCTCATGAGCTATTGCAGGAAGATGAAGTACAGTATTTGTAGAACCTGCCATAGCCATATCCACAGTTATTGCATTTTTGAATGCATCCAATGTCAATATGTCACTTGGACATCTATTTTTCTTTACACAATCCATTACATACATTCCCGCATACTTTGCAAGCTGATTCCTCTCTCCAGTTTGAGCAAGTGCAGTACCATTTAAAGGTAGTCCCATTCCCAGAACCTCTGTAAGGCAATTCATGCTGTTTGCAGTAAATAGTCCTGAACAGGATCCACATCCTGGGCAGGATTTTTTAACTTCTTCTTCAAGCTGATCCTCTGTTATTTTTCCATCGCTGCAGGCTCCTACCTGCTCAATACATGTGCTGAAATCCAATTCCTTGTTGTATAATTTTCCTGCTCTCATAGGTCCACCACTTACAACAACAGCAGGTATATTAAGTCTTGCAGCTGCCATGAGCATTCCAGGAACAATTTTATCACAGTTTGGGATCAATACTAGGCCATCAAACCCATGAGCAGTAGCCATGACTTCGATGGAATCAGCTATTAGCTCTCTACTGGCAAGAGAATACTTCATGCCAACATGGCCCATGGCAATTCCATCACAAACTGCAATTGCTGGAAATTCCATAGGTGTACCTCCAGCCATAGCCACCCCAAGCTTAGCAGCTTTTGCTATTTCATCCAGATGCATATGTCCCGCAACTACTTCATTCTGCGAATTTACTATACCTATAAGCGGCCTTTCAATTTCTTCCTTTGTATATCCCATTCCATACATTAATGCTCTAGCAGGAGCTCCCTTAATTCCACTTTTTACTGAATCACTTCTCATGTTATAAAATCCTCCTTTTTGTAAAAAAATAAGCCTATGCCTAAGACATTAAGCTCTGAAGCATTGTTATGAATACTTTTATCCATCATAATCTTTAAATAAAATATTTTAATTAAGCCCCTCTTTATTTATAAACTCAAAATTCACCTTGAAATATCATCCTATACTTTCAGTTACTGATGCCCCTGGTGGAACTATAGGAAATACTTTTTCTTCTATATTGATATCACATTCTATTATTACAGGTTCCCTTTTTTCTAAAGCGAATTTTAAACAACTTTCTATTTCATCATTATTTTTTATCTTTAAAGATTTAATTCCATAAGCTTCACCTAATTTAACAAAATCAACATCTCTGGTCAATTCTGTAAAACAATATCTCTTTTTATAAAATAATTCCTGCCATTGATGAACCATCCCAAGCGATCCATTATTCAATACGATTTGAACAATTGGCAATCTGTATTTTGCTATAGTTGCAAGTTCTGTAGAATTCATTTTAAAACTTCCATCTCCAGCTATATTTATTATCCTCTTATCAGGATTTCCGATACAGGCACCTATTGCTGCACCAAGTCCGAATCCCATTGTTCCAAGCCCTCCAGATGTTATAAAAGTTCGTGATTTTAAAAATTTAAAATACTGCGCAGTCCAAATTTGATTTTGACCAACTTCAGTGGTTATTATACAATCCCCGCCAGTCAATTCATACAATGTATTTATTATGCTGTAAGGATTCAGATATTCATCCTTTTTATGACTCAAATCCGAATATTTAATTTTCTCATTTTCTTTCAAGTTCAATATATGTTTCATCCAATTGCTATGATTCTGTCTTTCAAGTTTATAATTTAAATCAGTTAGTACCTTTTTTATATCTCCTCTTACAGACAATGCTACATCAACATTTTTACCAAATTCCTTTTGATCTATATCTATGTGAATTATCTTTGATTTTTTTGCAAAAGTACTCGATTTACTTATAACCCTATCACTGAATCTTGCGCCTACAGCTATCAGCAGGTCACACTCATTCACAGCATAATTGGAACAGTGACTTCCATGCATTCCAATCATTCCAGTGTAATTTTTTCTATTACCCGGGAATGCCCCAATTCCCATAAGTGAACAGGCAATCGGTGTATCCAATTTATCAACAAATTCTATAAGTTCACTTTCTGCTCCAGATGAAATCACTCCACCACCAGCATAAACCATAGGTTTCTTACTGCTATTTATAATATTGATAACGTTATCTATATTGCCTCCATATTTATTTGAAAATAAATCGTATTTAAATTCTTCACTTGAAGAAATAGCCGAAATATTTTTAAACTCCACAGTATTAATGCCATTTTCTGATACCTGGATATTTTTAGGCATTTCCACAACTACAGGACCCTTTCTTCCGCTGACTGCTATTCTAAAAGCTTCATCTACAGTTTTCTCTATATCAGAAAATTTACTAATGGTAAAATTCTTTTTTGTTATAGATTTCGTTATACTTCTTATATTTACCTCTTGAAATGAGTCTTTTCCTATCATATTTACAGGTACTTGCCCAGTAAATACTACGATTGGTATAGAATCCATATATGCAGTAGCAATTCCTGTAACAGCATTTGTGGCTCCAGGCCCTGAGGTTGTAATAACAACCCCAACTTTTCCTGTAGACCTGGCATAGCCATCTGCAGCATGAGCTGCCCCCTGCTCATGTGCAGTTATTATATGATTCAATTCATCTTGCATATCATACAATGCATCATATATAGGTAAAACTGCTCCACCTGGATATCCAAATATAGTATCAACTCCATGCTTTACTAAACATTTTAAAAGCATTTTAGCCCCCTTCATAAGTATCACAGCCTCCTTTTTTTTATAAAAAATTTATTCATTTGAAGGATTTTCATCAATCCATGACATCATAGATCTAAGTTCCTTACCAACTTTTTCGATTGGAGCATTTTGTTCCAACCTCCTTCTAGCTGTAAATCCCGGTCTCCCTGTCTTGTTCTCAAGAAGCCATTCTCTTGCAAATGTACCATCTTGAATTTCTTTTAATACTTTTTTCATTTCTGCTCTAGTATTTTCATTTATTATTCTCTTACCAATCTTATAATCTCCATATTCAGCAGTATCACTTATTGAATATCTCATTCTGTTTAATCCACCTTCATACATAAGGTCAACTATCATCTTCATCTCATGCATACATTCAAAATATGCATTTTCTGGAGCATATCCAGCCTCAACAAGTGTATCAAATCCTGCTTGTATAAGTTCAGAAATTCCTCCACAGAGTACTACCTGCTCACCAAACAAATCAGTTTCAGTTTCAACTTTGAATGTTGTAGTCATAACACCTGCCCTAGTTCCTCCAATTCCTTTACCATAGGCAAGCGCAATTTCTTTTCCCTTTCCTGTAAAGTCCTGATATACTGCATAAAGGCAAGGGACTCCTGCACCCAACGTATATTCTCTTCTAACTATATGTCCTGGTCCTTTAGGTGCAATCATAAGTACATCTATATTTTTAGGTGGAATTATCTGATTAAAGTGAATATTAAATCCATGGGCAAAGAATAATGCATTGCCCTCATCAAGATTATCTTTTATACTTTCTTCATAAACTTGTTTTTGCTTTTCATCTGGTATAAGTACTGTTATTATATCTGCCTGTTTAACGGCTTCAGCTGTTTCATACACTTTAAATCCAGCTTTTTCAGCTGTTTTCCATGACTTGCTCCCTTTATATAGACCAACTACAACATCAAGCCCACTGTCTTTTAAATTCAATGCATGTGCATGTCCCTGACTACCAAATCCAAGAATAGCTATCTTTTTACCTTTCAAAATATCCAAATTTGCATCCTCGTCATAATAAACTTTTAATTTTTCCATAATACTTTCCTCCTAAAATAGTTTGATAATATTTGCATTTTTTATATAGTGCTTGGAACAAATCTAAATAAAAATTATGAAATCATTAATTCAATTAAGTAAATATTTGCTTAATTTAAAATTTTACAAATCTTAATCTTAACCTTACAAGTGAATTATTTAAAATAATAAACTCAATACTTCTAAGTAAATTTTTTGTATAAAAAAAGCAACCAATTCTCTGCTTGGGGCGAGAAGTTTGGTCGCGCGGTACCACCCAAAATTTTTACTTAAAAGTAATAACGGTACTACCGATAAAGCCTACTTAAATTTCGACTCACGACTCCAAGGCTACCTTCAATAGCTAAAATTATGAGTTCCCACCAAATTCTCACTCTCTAAAAATTTTCACTATCTACTCTTCCAATTCATTGTCTTTATACTCTACAATTATGCTAAAATCAGCTAATAAACATCAAATTATTAAATATAAAATTTAAATTATGAAGTCTATTGCCTTAAATTTTTTACTTTTAAAAATTACTTTATCAATATTTAGTGTATGTGACGATAATAATACCTTCTGGTGATAATGTCAATAGTTTTTTCGATTTTTTTTTCGATTTTTTTATTTTTCTATTTTTCCTACATAATTATGTATTTAAAATAAACTTTTTATCTTCTATTTTCATTGTATATTATAATAAAATTAAATATCAATTTGTAAATATATCAAAAGTACATACACATTAATTTCTATTAGATAAGATTAATTCTATTTCATTTATAGTTTATAATTTTTTTGCTATTATAGTTTATAAATTACCATTTATTATATACTATCATATTGAAAAACTTGAATTTTGATTATTGACATAAATATTATTTTATAGTATAGTAAATTTCAAATACAAAAACAATGACAGAGAAGAGTAAACAAAAATATGTCTTCAGAGAATAGGAGTTTGGTGTGAACCTATAGACTAAAGTTGTTGAAAATCACTCTAGAGTTGCAAGCTGAAATTATAAAAGTAAGTTATGCCGGCAATGCCGTTATATATATTGAGTAATAATCTGGGTGGTACCGCGACAGACCTTCGCCCCATTAGGGACGAGTGTCTGTCTTTTTTATGCTCTACTTTTTATTTTACTTTTTCAGATCATTTATAATTTAGTGTGTGAAAAATCAAAATTTAATAAATTGTATAATTTTTACGATCTATTATTTCAATCATTGGAATTTAACTTTTAATATTACTTTTTATCTTTATTTAGTTATCAGAATTTTTACTAGTTATTTATCTATGATATTAAAGCCATATATATTGGGATAGTTATCAAACTCAAAATTGTAGTTATCGACGTAACTACTGCAGCATATTCATAATCTGCACCATATTCTTTTGCAACTACTGATGTATTGGTCATTACAGGCATTGCTGCCTGTATTACAAACACCTGTTTCATAAGAGTTGGTACTGAGAAAAAACTACCAATTACCATTATTAAAATTGGAGAAACTACAAACCTCCCAATTAAAACAGCAATTATATCCAAACTTATTTTTATCTTTTTGATATCTACATAATATATTGTTATGCCTATGAACAACATAGAAAGAGGTGTAGTCATCTCGCCAAAATATTTACATGTATCCATTACAAATTTAGGCAATTCAATTCCACAAAATAAAAATATAATTGCCAGTACGAATCCCATAAGCGGTGGTGAAAATATTCTCTTTAAAGTATCTTTCGAAAAAATACCTACATTGGCATCAGAATTTACTCCATCTGTAGTTATTTCATAAGCACCTATTGTCCAGAAAAATACAGTATTTGATATATAATACAGTAAAACATAAGGTACACTTTTAGTTCCAAACAACGCTAAATTTATAGGCAAACCTACAAATATTGAATTGGAAACGAAGAACATTGAACGGAATGTTCCAATTCTTCCCTTTTTAACTTTTATAATTTTAGATACTACTATTGCCAGTACATATCCTATCATCATGGACAAAACAGGTATAATAAGTCCTTTCCCTATATGTTCAAGCTTGTCCTTTGTAAAATTACCCATAATATTAGAAATCATAAGGCATGGAAGTGCAATATTACACACTAATTTTGAAAAAACCTTTGATATATCATCATTTAACCATTTAAATCCAGTAAGAATATACCCTACAAGAATCATAATTATTATACTAAATATACTTCCAGCTGAATTTAATATTGCCATTCAAATCACCTCGTCTTATTGCTGATCCTTAAATCTACTCAATGCATCAGCCAATGCAGAGTTTATAGGCGTATTATTCTGTTTATTTAATTTTTTCATGTATTTAGCTGCATCTTTTTTACTTATATTATCATTATTTTTACCAAATCTATTATTGAAAGAAGACAATTTTTCCCTAAAACTGCAATTTGGGCATACATAAATCTGCCCATCTCCTTTTCCTCTTAATTCAAGCTTTTTATGACATTCCGGACATCTTACATTTGTAAATTTACTTACATTTTCTCTGTAACCACAATTTCTATCCTGGCAAACATTCATAATTCCATATTTTCCTTTTACCTCAAGCATATATTTACCACAGTTGGGACATTTCTTACCTGTAAGATTATCATATCTAAATCTGTCATTGCTTGACTTTATATCATCTACTAATTCTACTGCGTAATCCCTCATATTTTTCAAAAATATATCGGAATCCTCTCTACCTTTGCTGACTCCTTCCAAAATCTTTTCCCACTTAGCTGTAAGCATAGGTGATTTCAACCCTTTTGGTACTAAATTAATAACCTGTTTGCCTTTTGATGTAGGAATTATTTCCTTTCCTTTTCTTTCTATATAAAACATGTTGAACAGTTTCTCTATTATATCTGCTCTAGTAGCTACAGTGCCAATTCCTCCTGTCTCATTTAATGTTCTGGCATAAGCCTTATCCAATTTCACATACTTCTGTGGGTTTTCCATGGCAGAAAGTAATGATGCTTCATTAAATCTTGCCGGTGCTTTTGTCTGAAGCTTATTTATATCTATAGATATAATATTCAAAACATCAGATTTCCCAATTCCCAACAATTCATTTTTTCCATCAAACTTATCATTTTTATAAATCTTCTTCCATCCATATTTTTTCGGAGCATTTCCTTTATACGTAAAAACCTCACCTGCAATATCCGCTTTTATTTCAGTTTGGACATATTCATAAGATGGCAGCATTACAGATATGAATCTCTTTACAACTAAATCATACATGTCTCTTTCCTCTGCACTTAAACGTGAAACTGCAATGCTCTCATCAGTTGGTATAATAGCATGATGGTCACTTACCTTGCTTCCATCTACAAAGTTTTTGTTTGCCTTTATTCCATTTTTTAATATTTCATTTATAAAAATTCTGTATTCCCCTAATGATATTGCTTTTAAACGCTCCTTGAGTGTATCAACTATATCATCTGAAATATATCTTGAATCCGTTCTTGGATAAGTAAGTATTTTATAATTTTCATACAATCTTTGTATTATCGATAAAGTCTGCTTCGCAGAATATCCAAATATCTTATTGGCATCCCTTTGAAGTTCTGTAAGATCATAAAGTTTAGGTGAAATTTGTTTTTTCAAGCTAGAACTAACATCTATAACTTTACAATCCTTTCTCTGTAGTTTTTCAGCTATTTTTTTAGCATTTTCATAGTCAAACAGATTCCCATTTCCCTTGTCATCTACCCATTTGAGAGTAAAATATTTAGTTCTTGCCTCTATATTATAATAATTCTCTGGCTTGAAATTTTTTATTTCTTCTTCACGATCCACTATCATGGCGAGTGTTGGAGATTGTACTCTCCCTGCCGTAAGCTGTGCATTATATTTACAGGTTAAAGCACGGGTCACATTAAGTCCTACAATCCAATCAGCTTCTGCTCTACACCTGGCTGCCTTATATAAATTATCATATTTTGATGACGGTTTCAAATTTTTAAATCCTTCATTTATAGCCTTAGCAGTCTGGGATGAAATCCAGAGTCTCTTCATAGGTTTGTTTATATGAGATTTTTCTATTATCCATCTGGCTACAAGTTCTCCCTCTCTTCCTGCATCTGTAGCAATAATTATTTCTGAAATATCTTTTCTGTTCATCTGAGCTTTCACTATATTGAATTGTTTGCTACTTTGTTTTATAACTACAGTTTTTAAATGCTTTGGGAGCATAGGAAGATCTTCTAATTTCCAGGTTTTATACTTTCTATCATAGGTCTCTGGATCAGCCAGTGTAACCAAATGTCCAAGGGCCCAGGTAACAACATAATTATCTCCCTCTATATATCCTCCATTTTTTTTGTTACATTTGAGTGCTCTGCCAAGATCCTTTCCCACAGATGGTTTTTCAGCCAATACTAATATTTTGCTCATATTTATATCCTTTCATGAATTATTTGAATCCAACTAAATATTTCAGTTCATATTATACGATTTATCTTTTCCCTTTACAAGTTTTTAATTTGATGTTAATATATAAATAAGATGATAATGGATTTCATTATAAATTGATATTCGAGGTGGTTCAAATGAGCATTTGCGATTTAAAGCCTGGAGAAAGAGCTTTAATAAAAAGCATTCATGGCGATAAAAAATTAGCGAAAAGGCTTTTAGCCCTTGGCTGTATAGAAGGAACAGAAATAATTTTAAAGACCTTAGCTCCACTTGGTGACCCATTAGTAATAAATTTAAGAGGATTTGATCTTGCTATTCGTAAAAATGATGCAAAGAATATATCCGTTGTATCTTAATTTAATATTTATATTTTATACCTTTAAATACCATGGAATCTAATTACTTAACACGATATTGCATAAAATACTATGGTGTTTTTTGTATTGCAATTAATTATTATAAATAATATGGAGGAAATATATGATTACAGCAGCCTTGCTAGGCAATCCTAATGTAGGTAAAACTTCTTTATTTAATCATCTAACCGGTTCAAATCAATACGTAGGAAACTGGCCTGGAGTAACAGTAGAAAAAAAGGAAGGCTATTTTGAAGATATAAAAATTGTAGATTTACCCGGGATATATGCCATGGATACATATTCCAATGAAGAAAAAGTTTCTAAAAGTTTTTTACTGCAGGAGAATCCTGATGTAATAATAAATATAGTAGATGCATCAAATCTCGACAGAAATTTATACTTGACTACTCAGCTCAAGCAGTTTAAAAAGCCATTAATACTGGTCCTGAATATGATGGATGTAGCCAAAGAAAACGGAATAAATATTGATTTTGAAAAGATGGAAGAAGAATTAGGTGTTATTACAGTTCCAATAATAGCCTCCAGAAACAAAGGAATAGATAAACTTAAGGAAATACTTAAAAGCAGACAATTTCAATGTAAATCATCCAAGATAAATAATTTCAATTTTGAAACGGAAAAGGATGCCTACTCTTTTATAAAGGAAATACTGGATAAATGCATCACTATAACAAAAATAAAATCAGTATCGTATACTGAAAAAATAGATAAGATAGTTTTAAATAGATTTATTGCATATCCAGTATTTTTACTTGCTCTCTTTATAATTTTTAAATTTACCTTTAATTGGGTAGGACAACCTATTGCAGATGGATTTGGAGATTTCCTTTCAAATATAATAACACCTTATTTAAAGGATTTGCTTTCAGGAACTAGCGCCTGGTTTAGTTCACTTCTAATTGACGGCATACTTGCGGGAGTTGGCTCGGTAATTGTATTTTTTCCTATAATATTTTGTCTTTTTTTAGGTATATCATTCCTAGAAGACAGTGGATATATGGCAAGAGGTGCACTCATAATGGATAAACTCATGAGAAAAATGGGGCTTTCTGGTAAAGCATTTATTCCACTCATAGTTGGTTTTGGATGTTCGGTGCCAGCAATTATGTCATCTAGAACACTTGAAAGTGAAAAGGACAGAAAATTAACAGCACTTCTAATACCTCTTATGTCTTGTAATGCAAGGCTTCCTATATATGCACTATTCGCATCTGCTTTCTTTATAGGAAACCAAACGGAAGTAGTCTTTTCATTATATTTGCTTGGAATAATTATGGCTTTTATAATAGGACTCCTATTCAAAAATACAATATTTAAAAAGGATGAGGAACCTTTTATAATAGAACTTCCCAAATATAATATTCCCGATTTTAGAAGTCTTTTTATACATACATGGGAAAAGGCCAAAGGATTCTTGAAAAAAGCAGGTACAATAATATTTTCAATGTCAGTTATAATATGGTTTTTATCGAATTTCAACTTAAATGGAATTGCACCTATGGATAAAAGTATTCTATTTCATATAGGTAACTTTATAAGTCCTATATTTTCTCCAATGGGTTACGATTCGTGGCAAAATGCTGTATCTCTTATTGCTGGGTTAATGGCAAAGGAAATTGTAATTGGAACTATGGGGATTATATATGGAAGCAACTTAACTGCATTGTTACCTCAGCATTTTACTCCTATTTCAGCTTATTCATTTCTGGTTTTTGTTCTTCTCTATACACCCTGTATATCTGCCATATCTGCCATGAAAAAAGAATATGGTGGAAAAATGGCAGCATTTTCTGTAGTATATCAATTTATACTGGCCTGGATTGTCTCCTTTATCGTATTTAGGTTAGGTTCTTTCATATTTTAATGGGGGTATATAAATGATTGTAGAAATTTTGATAACCGCGGCCATAGTTATACTGGCAGTATATATTTTTGTACACAGCCTTCATAAAAAGTCTGGAAACAGCTGTAGCTGCGGCTGTAACTCATGTAAAATTTCAAATAAATGTCCTAGTAAAAAACATACTCATGGTAAAAATTAAATTATAAAAACAAGTAAAAGCCATCATTTTTTAATATAAGAGATGATGGCTTTCACAATAAATTTAAGTTTCTCTTAAATTTAAGATCTTTTTATAAAATGATCAACTATATCTTCTATAGATACTGTACCCTCTACAAATTCATTCTTATCTATTACAGGAATAGCTATTATATTATTCTCCCTTATTCTCTTGGCAACATCAAGTATTTCTTCTTCTTTACGTGCAGTTATTACACTCTTTGTCATAACCCAATCCACAGGACATGTATCATAATGACCTTCTTCAATTAGAAATCTATATATATCAGCTTTTACTACCATACCAACCAGTTTACCTTTTGAATCTATAACAGGAGCCCCGTTTACATTATGTTCATGCATAACATTCAACGCTTTGCTCAATATATCATCCGGTTTCAGTCTTACTATATCCGAACGCATTATGTCTCTAATCATACTAAAATCTCCTTTCTAAACAGTTATAGTTCTTATATTTAATTATATAATACTCTTCTTAAAAAGTCTAAAAAATTAATAACTGTTATTTGAAATATCTTCTATTTCTTCAGCATCTTTACCTCCTTTTAAAATATAATCTATTGTACGTGAAGCTGATCTTTTAGACATTTTATTTATATGGAAATTGAGTTTAATATGATTTCTCCTGAGAAGGCTTGTCAAAAATTTAAGCTGCTTTTCTGTAATCGAATCTTCTCTGACAATTGAATTATTATTTTCAATTTTATATATGAATTCATGTATTTTAGGAAGATTCAATACATCTTCATAGTTATGGAGCATTATGGTATCTTCCAGCTTTTTATCCTTGGTATTAAGAAATTCATTATATAGATCTACACTTATTCCCCCATCAATTTGATCCTGCCTATTTACACCTATATATTTCTCTACAGTCTTTAAATTACATCTTTCCATACCTAATTGCCTGTAATATGGCCTAACACGTCTATACAAATCTATATGACATTTAGGAGGTTCAAAGTTTATATTGGATTTTGACATTCTCTCGCATATAAATGGTTCATCAAAGGCAATTCCATTATATGAACACCAATTGCTGTAATTTAAGATATCATGTCCAAAACTATACAGTATTTCACTCTCATCCTCTAAATTTTCTGCAAAATACTGTGTTATGGAAAATTTGTCATGATCTATGAAACTTCCAAAAGATATAAGTATTATATTGTCATTGTATTTGTCAAAGCCCGTGGTTTCAATATCAAAATATGCTATGTCACCCATACTGTACTCATCAAATATATTGCTGGGAATTTTGAGCATTTGACTATATTTTTTAGTAAACATCGGCACCTCCAAGTTCATCAATTATTAAAAAGCCAGATATATCAAGTAATATCCGACTTTTCACAATAAGCACTACATCTTTTCTACCACATCTATTCCAAGCAAATACAATCCATTTCTAATTACCTGGCATGATGCCTTCACAAGTTGTAGTCTAAATTTTTTCATATTACTATCCTCTGTATTTAATATACTACAAGAATTATAAAATTTATTGAAAATTTTTGCAACATCTACTACATATCTCGTTATTATAAATGGCTCTAACCTTTTTATAGAATTCAATATATTGGAATTGAATTCTGAAAGAATTTTTACAAGTTCAAACTCTTCCTTTGAATTTGCATTAGCATAATTCACATTTTCATCAAATTCTTCCGCTTTTCTAAGTATACTTTTCCCTCTTGCATAACTATATTGTACATAAGGCCCTGTTTCTCCTTCAAAACTCAGCATTTCATTCCAGTCAAATATTATATCTCTTTCCCTGTTATTTTTTAAATATGTGAATATTACAGCACCTATTCCTATTTTTTTTGCCACCTCTTCTTTGTCTTCCAGTTCCGGATTTTTTTCCTCAATTATTTCAAGTGTTCTATCCACAGATTTCTGTAGAAGATCTTCCAGGAATATAACATCTCCATGTCTTGTAGAAAGCTTTTTATTGGAAAACTTAACTAATCCAAATCCAACATGTATACATGAGTCAGCCCAGTCATTCCCCATAAGTTTAAGAGTCTTGAACACCTGCTTAAAATGAAGACGCTGATCCATACCTACTACATATATGCACTTGTCAAAATCATAGGTCTTTTTTCTATATATGGCCGCCGCCAGGTCACGTGTAGCATATATGGTGGCTCCATCGGACTTCTTTATTATACATGGAGGCATATTGTAATCATCAAGCATTACAACTTTTGCACCATTGCTTTCTTTAAGCAGCCCGCATCTGTCAATTTCTTCTATTACGGAATCCATTTTATCGGTATAAAAACTTTCTCCCGCAAGAGAATCAAATTCAACTCCAAGTTCATCATATACCTTGCTGAATTCCTTCAAGCTCAAATCCTTAAATCTCTTCCACAACTGAACTTCTTCATCTTCTCCATCTTCCAGCTTTTTAAAGTATCTTCTTCCTTCATCTTCCAGGGACGGATCTTTTTCAGCCTCTTCATGAAACTTAACATATATTCTCAAAAGTTCCTTTATGGGATCTTTATTCAATTCATCCTCATTACACCATCTTTTATATGCAGATATCAATTTTCCAAACTGTGTCCCCCAGTCTCCAAGATGATTTATTCGTGTGCAATTGTAGCCCTGAGAATCCATCATTTTATAAAGAGAATTTCCTATGGCAGTACTGAAAAGATGGCCTACATGGAATGGTTTTGCAATATTTGGGGATGAAAATTCTATAACTATATTTTTACCGTTTCCAATTGAAGACCTTCCATAGTCATTTTTTTCAGTCAATATTTTATCTATGGTATCTATTGCAAACATTTCCCTATCCACAAAAAAGTTAATATAAGGTCCAAGATTTTCAATTTTATAAAAATATTCAGGATTTATTTTTTCTTTTAAATCGCTTGCAATGACATTTGGAGCCTTTCTAAATATTTTTGCCAGTTGAAAACACGGGAATGCATAATCACCCATTTCAAGCTTAGGTGGTATTTCAATTATCTTCTCTATGTCCTCAATTTCCATATCCACATGTTCTTTTATTCTATCCACCACAAGTTTTTTGTAATCCATAATAATTTTCAAACTCCTCTCCATCTATTTTGAAATTTCAAATATATAACAATATAAAAAGACCTATCTCTTATATATTAAAGAGACGGATCTTTTTCGCGGTACCACTCTAATTGGCAGATAAAAACTGCCCTCTCCAGACTTTAACGCAGTCAGCGACTTACTATTTACCTGATTTAAAATATCAAATACTTCTCATAAGCTCCTCGGAGACTCTCTTTCTTTTAAATGCATTCATAGGCTTCCACCAATCCCTACTCGCTGAAGAATACAGTAAAAAATACTCTTTCCCGTCACAGGATTCAATTATAATCTATTATATTATCACAATGACTTTATTGTCAATATAAATTTAACTATCTAATATTTCTATACCTTATATTGCGTTTTTATCACAATTCTACATCCAAATTATAGTAATACACATAAGTCCAATTTGAACTAAATTGATTATTGTGAAGTTCATAACTGAAAGTATAAAAGTTTTATCCTTTACTGAGTCCTTATAAAATTCTCTAATATTTTTATTGACAATAAAGGAAGTAAGTAAAGATAATAAAAATATTTTAGGTAAAATTCTGGTAATAATTAAAACTATTATTATAAGATATGATATATAATACATGAATTTAAATAGAGTCAGTGAATTCTTTTTCCCAATATAGTACGTAAGGGTAAATTTATTATTCGCAACATCTTTTTGCAGATCACATATATTATTGGCAAGCATTATATTGAAAATACCATTTATACAGCTTATTGAAATTAAAAATATATTTATAAGTTCAATCATATTTATATTTAAATTCAATATTCCACTATTATAGGAAAATAGAATAATATTGCTATCAAATATGTTTATATAGACTGACAAAAATACTATTACAAATCCCATGAAAAATCCTGAAAATATTTCTCCAATAGGCATTCTAGATATGGGTATGGGTCCAAAAGTATAGAATATACCTATAAAAAAAGAAATTGCACCTATAAAAAGTACTATCAAATTTGTACGAACAGTAAGTATTATGCCAAATACAACCGCAACTGCAAAAAGAAGTATTATCACGGCCAATGCTGTTGATTCTTTCAATTTTCCTGAAGATATAATGTTCATCTTTTCATCATCTTTGCACATTCTATTTTTATAATCACAGTAGTTGTTTATAGCAGTAGTTGCCATATCAAAACTTATCAATGAAACAAGCATTATGAAAAAATTGGTCGTTTTTAAACTATCATACCTATATATAGAATAAATAGTACCAAGAAAAAATGGTATGATACTTGCCAGCTTAGTTTTTATCTCGATAAATTCTAAAAACTCTTTTAAATGCAAAAATAAAACACCACCTTGAATTTTATATAAAATGCCTTAGACTTTTAATCTAAGGCAAATTTACTATTATGTACTATTATGAAATATTTACTTGCAAATCAGAGGTATCCCCTTTTTTTACTTTATCTATTAGTTTTTCACTTAACTCCTTAAATATTTTTGAAGATTCAGTAGCACCTGTTACAGTGTCTACTTTAGAAGCATCCTGTTTATTTATCAAATCATCTGTTAACTGTTTGCTGTATTTTACTGGATTCATTCCATTGGTCTTGGATGCCATATTTTTATTGTAATCCTGATCTTCAGTTTTATATTTTCCTTCTTTATTTATACAATCATATCTTGCAGAAACAACTTTACCATCTTTAACCTGAATCTGAACAAATGGTTTCCAACCCCTATTGTCAAAATTTTTGGCTTCGGCTTTATAATCTCCGTCTTTCAATACTTCTGATTTTTCCGTAGATGTATTTGCTTTATCAGTATTTTTATCTGTCTGAGTATTTCCACCACATCCCGCAAAAAGCACAATAATTATTAAAGTTGAAATAATCATGCTTAACAAAGCCCTTTTTTTCATATATATTCCACCCTTCCAATAAAAAACATTTTACTGCTGCATTTCAATTATACTATAATTTGTACAAGTTATACAATAAAAAGCCAATTCTTCTAATTCATAAAAATTCTACAAATTTCGTAGACATACTTCTGGATTAAATGTAAAATTTTAATTATAAAAGATAAAATGAATATTTTGGGAGTCTTAATTTATGGATAAAATATGGGATAACTATAAAATTATAAAAAATGAGCTTGAATCCGTAACTGAATTTATGGAAAAAAACGCAAAATGTAAAGATAAAAAGATAGAACATGCCATTAAGGATTTGATTTATTCCAGCGGTAAGATGCTGAGGCCAGCTTTTGTAATAATATCATCCCATTTTGGGAATTACAATTTTCAGAAGTCAATATCACTTGCTTCCGTAATAGAATTTTTCCACATGGCAACCCTGGTACACGATGATATTGTAGATGATTCAAAATTGAGGCGCGGCAAAGAAAGTGTCCAATCAAAATACGGTAAGGACTATGCTGTTTATATAGGAGATTATATATTCTGCCTATGCTTTAAAATACTTGCTTCAACAGCTTCTTTGAAAAATATAGAAATCGATAGTAATTCCATGTCGAAAATCTGTATGGGAGAAATAGAACAATTCAATTCAAAATTTAAGAGTCCTGTTTCAGTTAAAAATTATTTGAAAAGAATATCAGGGAAAACTGCAGAATTATTTTCTCTGTCACTTTATATAGGTGCTTCAGAAAGTGGCTGCAGCGATAAACTATGCAGACAATTATGGAGAATTGGACATAACATAGGAATGTCCTTTCAAATAATAGATGATATTTTAGACTATACAGGTGATAAAAATCTTCTCAAAAAATTACCTTCTACAGATATAAAGCAGGGCATATTTACTATCCCCTTTATATATGCTGCAATGGAGAATAAAGTTTTTTCCAAGACATATCTTGGGAAAAATTATTTTTCAGATGAAGATGTCCGTAATTTAATATATATGGTTAAAAATAACGATGGCATAGAAAAGTCCATCAAATTGGCTTCAAAATATACAAATAAGGCACTTGGGATCATAAAATTTCTTCCTGAAACCGGCTATAAGTATATGCTTAAAGATATAACAGAATATCTTCTTAAAAGATATTATTGATTCTCATTTCATTCTTTCCTCAACTTATGAATTCACTTTCATCCATATCCATATATTGTAATTTCTAATAGAAAAACTTGAGTTTCTATTGCATTTAATGTTATAATAGGAACCAATGTTATTTTTTCATATAGAACTATATGATAATTTGGTTCTATAATCAGTTATAGGGAGGAAATTAAATGAGGAGAAAAGCGTTATCTGCGATTGCGATTCTGGCATTCACTGTTATGATAAGCAGCAGTGTATTTGCCTCATCAAATGAATTAAAACAAATACGAGATAACAAAGCAAAATTGCAAACAAAAGTCAGCCAACTAAATACACAAATCGATTCTGTTATAGATAAAATTGACCAAAATAAAAAGGCTATGAATGATATAGCTGACAATATCAAAACTACTGAAAAAAAATTACAGACTATAGAAAATAATTCCAGGGTTCAAAATGAACTATTCAAAAAGCGTGCAAGAGCAATGTACATGACTGGTATGGATGGATATCTACAAGTTCTTTTAACCTCAAACAATATAAACGATTTTATTTCCAGAGTTGATACAATATCCAAGATAATAAAGTTTGATAAAAATATTTTGGATAAACTTAAACAAAATCAGAAGATTATATCATCACAAAAGATGGCTATGGTTTCTGAAAAACAAAAACTTCAGGCTTTAAAAACAAGTAATGAAGCTACTCTCGCAAAATTAAATGCAGATATAAGTAATCAAAAACAACTTCTTGCAAAAGAATCCAAAAAAGAGAGTGATTTAATTGCTGAAGAAAATTCTAGACAAATAGCTTTGAATAATGTTAATAATACTATGTCAAACAGTCTGTCCCGTGGAGGATCTATTTCTTTTTCAAGTTCAAATTCCTTTACCGCTAACGCAACTGCCTATTGCAACGGAGGAATTACTGCTTCAGGGATGTCGACAAGAAGAGGTATTATAGCAGTTGATCCAAGAGTTATACCAATTGGATCAAGAGTTTACGTTGAAGGCTATGGATATGCCATAGCAGCTGATACAGGAGGTGCTATTCGAGGAAATAGAATAGACTTGTTTTTCCCTTCTAGTTCAGAAGCACATAACTGGGGAATGAGATCCGTCAAAGTCCATATACTTAATTAAGCCAATCAAACTATCAGCATAAATATGCTGTAATAAGTATGGACTACTTTCATAAAATAATCCGACAGTTCAAACTGTCGGATTATTTTTACCATAATATTTTTGAGTTATCTACACATTATACTTTGAACATCCACTGCATCCAGAAGGCGGATCTATAAAAGGCTTCAATTCCAAACCTCTCCCTTTATTTTCATCATTTGACAAAATTGAAAATCCACCACATATATTTATTACATCTTTTGCAACAATAAAGTTAATGTCCCTGACTTTATCTGAAATATCATCATCCTCTAATTTGCCATTATCAATATTAAATACAGGACCGCTGCAATTTGTCCCTAAATACCTTATTCTCAAATTATAATCCTGTACATTACTAGAATCTAAAAAGTTTTTAAATTCATCATAAGCTTTATCACTTATTTTCATAAATTTCATAGTGATAACCTCCTCCAAATCTAATGTAGTCGCTTTGATAATTTAATATTTATTATATCATTATTTTTACTATTCGCCAAATATTTTTTATAAAAATTTATCTTTTTTCAATTACAATAAGAAATGGAGGATTATTAATCTGATTTTCAAAAGATATCTTAACAACATTGTATTTTCTCTGTTCTAGACTAGATGTATATTCTTCAAGCATACTTTTTTCTATTTTTTCCTCTTTATGTCCATAATATATTACTAAAATTATTACTCCATTTTTATCAAGTAAATTTAAAGATTTCTTAAGTGCTATTATTGTTGTTTCACAATGTGTTGCAATTGAATGATCTCCACCAGGAAGATATCCCAAATTGAACATAATCAGCTTAACCTTCTTATCCACATATTTATCTATATTTTCATGGCCATCATTTATAAGTTCTACAGATGTCAGTTTGCCATTCTTAGATATTCTGTTACGTGTATTTATAATAGCAGTTTTCTGTATGTCAAAAGCATACACTTTTCCTGTATTACCTACAATATTCAATAAAAATAATGTATCATTTCCATTGCCCATTGTAGCATCCACGGCAATATCACCAACATTGAGTTTATTCCTGCAAATATTCTTTGCAATATTAACTGCATTAGTAAAATAATTATAAATAATAAATGACTTCTCCTAACATTAAATTTTCTATCTACAATACTTATAAAAACAGCAGATAAATCACATTTATCTGCTGTAAAGGAATTAAATTTATCTTATTTCTCCATAATTTTCATGATCCATTATTTCCATAATTGAATTATCGCCATCTACAAAAACTACTGTTGGATTATAGTTTCTGGCTTCATCCTCATCCATCTGACAGTATGTCATCAAAATAACCTTGTCACCGGGTTGCACATATCTTGCAGCTGCGCCATTAAGGCAAATTGTTTTACTATCCTTCTTTCCAGCTATCACATAGGTCTCCATTCTGCTTCCATTATTTATATTCACAACCTGAATTTTTTCATATTCAAGTATATTTGCACTTTCCATTAATCTTTTGTCAATTGTTATGCTTCCAACATAATTTAAATTCGCCTCCGTAACAGTTGCCCTGTGAATTTTCGATTTAAGAATGCTCAATTGCATAATTTTCCTCCTTAATCATTAGTTTTTCTATATTTTAAAGGTAAAATTATCTATTAGCCTTACTTTACCTATATAGACAGCTATTGCAATTAAAACAGTCTTGTCAATATTTAAAACTGGTTTTAAATTCAGGCTGTCAACCACTTCAACATAATCCACTTTGGCAAGTGGTTCCGAATTCAATTTTTCAACAATTACCTTCTTCACGTTGTCTGTATTTCTGTCTCCTAAATTCAATGCTTCTTTTGCTGCATCAAGACTCTTACTAAGTATTACAGCCGCTTTTCTCTCCTCTTTTGAAAGATAGGTGTTCCTTGAACTCCTGGCAAGTCCATCAGCTTCTCTTACTATAGGACATCCTACTATTTCAATATCGAAATTGAGATCTCTAACCATTCTTTTTATAACTGCAAGCTGCTGTGCATCCTTTTCTCCAAAATAGGCCTTATCTGGGGTTACAATATTAAAAAATTTTGAAACGACAAGGCAAACTCCTCCAAAATGAACAGGTCGTCTTGTGCCACAAAGTCCTTCAGTCAACCCATTTACATTGACAGCTGTGCTTGCATCTTCATAATACATGGTTGAAGACTCTGGATTAAAAATCAAATTTGCTCCTGCATTTTCGCAAAGTTCTTCATCCCTCTTTATATCCCTTGGATAAGCCTTAAAATCCTCATTTGGTCCAAACTGGGTAGGATTTACAAATATACTTACAACAACCCTGTCATTTTCTGAAACTGCCCTTTTAATAAGACTTTCATGACCCTCATGCAGAAAGCCCATGGTAGTAACAAGTCCTATGGTAAATCCTTGTTTTTTCCATATCTTCACTTGATTTCTTACTTCATCTATTTCATGTACTGTATTCATTAATTTTATCTCCTTATAATCTATCTATAATACTGTCATCTATTTTAAAACTATGTTCCTCATCAGGGAAAATTCCATTTCTAACTTCTGATATATAATCTTTGAATGCCCCTCTTACAAGCTGTCCAACATTTGCATAGTATTTTACAAATTTGGGCTTAAAGTCAGAAAATAATCCAAGCATATCCTGATATACAAGTATCTGTCCATTGCAATATTTACCTGCACCTATTCCAATAGTAGGTATTGATACGGATTCCGTAATAATCTTTGCCAATTTATATGGAATACCTTCAAGCACAATGGAAAAGGCTCCTGCATCCTCCAATTTTTTGGCATCTTCTATTATTTTTCTTGCATTTATTTCATTTTTACCCTGAACCTTAAATCCTCCAAACATGTTAACAGACTGCGGTGTAAGTCCTATATGCCCCATAACTGGGATTTGCGCCTTTACAATAGATTTTACCTGTTCATAAACTGAAGCCCCACCTTCAAGCTTTACAGCACCTGCATACCCTTCCTGTATCATTCTGCCAGCATTTTTTACTGCATCATACACAGAAGCCTGGTATGACATAAATGGCATATCTCCAACTACCAGAGCATTTTCCGTTCCTCTTGAAACTGCCCTCACATGGTGGAGCATTTCTTCCATTGTGACACTTAAAGTATCCTTATATCCCAAGCAGACCATTCCAAGCGAATCACCAACCAGAATACCGTCAATGCCTGATTCATCTACAAGCCTTGCCATTGAGTAATCATAAGCTGTAAGCATTGTAATCTTCACATTTTTTCGTTTTGCATCAATAAAAGTTGAAACATTATTTTTCGTCATCTTCTAACCTCCAATTTTTTATTAAATCATAGCAATTTTTGCCGTGCTTTTGTTCAGATAATTTAACTAAATTCATAGACAAACGCCTATACAATTCCAGGTCCTCATATGGCATAATGTCGAGGTGACACTTTAAAGTTTCGATATCTCCTCGTTCCACAGGTCCTGTAAGTGCACCTAAAAAACCTTTATTTTTTATGTTAGCTATATTATTTTCAATTAATGGCATCAGTGAATTCATACAATCTTTTTCATCAATGCCACAATTTTTTAAATACTCACATCCTATATTTAAAAGTGAAAGTACCAAATTTGAAACCGTAACATTTGCAAGATGGTATAAAGATTTTTTAGTTTTATCAAGCACAATAACTCTATTGCCCATATGGGTAAAAATAGAAATTAAAGCTTCTAAATACTTACAATCTCCTTCAATTGAAAAGTAAATTTTTTTTAGGACTTTATAGGTACTAAATTTATCTGAAAAAGCACACATTGGGTGGATAGAATATCCGAACGCTCCTGAAGTGTTAATATCTGAAAAGATTGATGAAGATAGGGAACCACTTGAATGACATATAATCTTACCTTTCAGGTTATATTTTCTAATTTGATCCCATACTTTTTTTATAATATCATCGGGGGTAGTTATAAAAATAACATTACAATTCTCAATTAGCTCATTTAATCCGTTATAAAAATTGCTTTCCGTAAATTCAGCCGCTTCTTTTGCAGAATTTAAATTCTTACTGTAATAACCTTCTACATTTACTTTATTCAAACTAAAATACTTGCCCAAGCTTACGCCTACTCTTCCGGCACCAATAAAACCAATACTTAATTTCACAGCATCACCGTCTCTTTCGTAGTAAATAGCTTACACTGACTCCCCTTTGACCTTCATATTAAATTAATAACACCTGCGGTGCAGTTCAAAAAGATACTACCCGTGTTAATTTTATCATACGTTAATTTTTTGTTCAAATATTTATTTTGCTTAAATTCTAACCTGTTTTTCAACTTTTCCACCATTTATAATATTTATCTTCCCGCTGTACTCAACTCTATTTATATTACACTCCTTTCCTATTGTAATATTTTTTCCCCTAACTATATCAGCCGTAGTTCCTTCAAGATATATATCATCTGCCTCTATAGATTCAACGACAAGTTCTTTTTTATAAAAAAATGCAGATCTTAGAAACTTTCCCACTATTGATTCATCAAATGCTGACATCCTTATACTTATATTTTCTCCCCCTATTTCTCTTGCCACAGATTTTCCATGCAAAACTATATCTATTTGATCAGCATTTAAAAGTCCTCCAATTCGTATAAATCCGTGTGCTTTGAAATTTTCACTCTCACAATCCCCTTTCACGTTTATTCCTCCTGATATTTCTACTTCCTCTGCATATAAATTCCCACCTACACTACCACTTCCAGATATCTTTATTTTTGCAATTTTTGTATCTCCTGAAACACTGGATGATCCGCTTACTTTAATCTCATCAGCCTTTTCTATACTTCCTTCAACTTTCATAGAACCGCTTATATCTATTGTATTTGATTTAATATTTCCTTTTATTCTACCTGACCCACTAAACTTAATATCCCCATTTACCACTACATTTCCCTGTATTTCGCCAGATCCGCTTACCTTCAAAAATTTACACTCTATATCCCCATTGATTTTTCCCGAACCGCTAATTTTTACTTCATTATATATTCCTCCTCCAACACTTCCCGAACCTGAAATCTTAAGATCCTTTCTTTCTTCCATTCTAAAACAACTCCTTAATTTTTAATTTTAGCTTTTCTATAACTTTACCAATGTCCAATCTCATTATTACCTTAGATAAATTATCAAAACAAATCTCATTTGGAAGCAGTGAAATAAAACACGCTCCTATTCCCATCTTTCTCACAAATACTATCTCACAGTTTCTTCCGGAATATTTGTTGTAATTATCCCGCAAAGTCTGAATTACAATTTTACTTTCCTCCACCGATATATTACCTATTGCAAGGAATTCCTGCAGTATATCCATATATAATACTTCATTAAATGAATAAATAGAAACTTCAGCATTAAAATCATTATATATTTTTAAAACATTCTCCATAATAATGCCTTTTTCAATAAGATCATCATAAGAAATTTTAATATTTGAAACTTTATTAGAAAAAATTCGTGCCATATCATCTAATGCCATATCATCTTTCATACTTTTTATTCTTTCTATTCTGTCGAGCATCTCTTCTCTTGGGAAAAAAGTTTCCTGACCTGTAAAAGAAGATTTTTTTATAAACCATTCCTCAGGTATCAATTTTTTCCGTTTCCATCTATAAAGCTGCCCATAAGATATATTACTTAATTCCAGAAGTTCTTTTTTAGAAATTAAATTTTCCTCCATAAATCTCACTCCTTAATGGTAGTGTAACATAACATTGTTACATTGTAAATAATTCTTTGTACTTTAGTAATTTACTTATAAGGGGCTGTCGCATTAGCATAAAAATTATGCTAATGTGACAGCCTTTTTTAACATTTTATAGAAATTTTCATGATAATTTAAAGCAACACAAACTCTATAACTAAAAAATGGTACACTTTAATAAGACTTTTCTATTAAGGCTTTTTTGATTCACAGGCTTTTTAAGATTTTAAAATTAAGCACTACTTTTAAGTGGAAAAAGATGATTTTCTGTTCTATCTGACTGAATTTTATTATGGAGCTTATTGACATTATGTGCCATCGCTAACAAAATACTTTCCGCCAAAATATTCTGTTTACCTCTACTTAGATATCTACGAAATCCCATATCCTGTTTTATCTCTGCAAAGGAGCCTTCGGCTTGGATACTTCGATTCATTCTTAGCTCGCAGCCTTCTTCACTTACAATTCTTTCAAGATTCTCTTTGCGGAGCATGTTGAACAGCTTTGAAGTTTCAAGATTTTTGACCCTTTCTTCCAATGGTATTTTGCTGTTATGTCCTTTTATACATTTACTTTTATGCTGGCAGTTATTGCAATCCTCACATGTATAGATTGTTTTCTCACTTATATAACCAGTCCTGCTTTTCCTTTTTAGTACCCTGTTTACTGTTAGCTTCTTATTATTTTTACAGGTATAATAGTCGCCAGATTTGTTATAATCTATATTATCTATCCGGCTTATATCATTTTTATATTTACGCGTTTTGGATATTTCATAGTTTGCTGGTTTTATATATGATAACTGTCCGTTCGCTTTAACATAAACATAATTTTCTTCACTCTCATAACCTGCATCAGCAGTAATTTTAAAATACTTAAAATACAGGAGGTTCTCCATGCTTTTTATGAATGGAATCAACGTTTTTGTATCCGTGCTCTGGTTGCCTGCAGTAAGCCATACTATATATTCAGAATCTACTCCATGCTGAACATTGTATGCAGGTTTTAGCTGACCGTTTTTCATGGCATCTTCTTTCATCCTCATAAAAGTTGCATCCTTATCCGTCTTCGAGTAGCTGTTACGCTTGCCGCAGGTATGGATTTTCTGTGTATACTCTTTCAGCTTATTAAGATATCCCTCAAGCTTTTCAATAGAACGTTGAATTGGATTTTTCCTTTTGCCAGATCCATGTACAAACTGTATATTTTCTTTATGCTTCAAGGCGTAAAGTTTCTTGCGTAACTTTTTTACGTGCTTTATTTTTACCTTATTTTGATATACAAGCTTTAGTCCGTACAGTTCTTCACATTCAGCCACAAAATCAGCTAATTTAGAAAGCAGTCTGGCTAAATTTTTTGAAACTGATCTTTTCCAGATAAAAGTATATTTGTTTGCACAAGCTTCTATCTTTGTACCGTCAATAAATACAGCATCACCTGATATTTCTCCAATCTCATAAAGGAAGTTTGTCATTTCGGCCATGATTGTTTCTGAACATGGAGCGAAATGAAGGCTGCGGAATCTAGCAAATGTAGAATGATCCGGTACTTGTGAACCTTCTAAGAGATACATAAAGTTCACGTCTCTTTTGCATGATTTCTCCATTTCTCTTGATGAATAATTATGATTCATATATGAGTAAAGTACAATCTTCAGCATCTGACGCGGTGTTGCCTGATTCTCCCTCATACGGGAGTAAGTCGAATACAAATCTGTTAAATCCATCTCCTCTACAAACTGACTTAGCAAATGCACCGAATCATTATCTGGTATCATGTAATCAATATTTAATGGAAGTTTTAATTGATAATTTCCACGATTTGAAGTATAATTTTTATGTAAATTAATGTATTTAGTCATATATTAATTTTACCATAAATCTTTCACTCTTCCGAGTGGGAGATTTATTTTTTACGTAAAAAACTGTCGCACTAATTTTTTTTAGTGCGACAGCCCCTTTATTATAGGGGGGGGAAAAATTATGAAAAGAATTTGTGTATATTCCGGTTCAAATTCAGGCAACAATAAAAACTATAGTAAATATGCCCGATTACTTGGAAAAGAAATGACAAAAAAGCAAATAGATCTTGTATATGGCGGTTCTTCCACTGGACTTATGGGTGAAATTTCAGATGAAGTATATAAAAATGGTGGGAAAATTATAGGTGTAATTCCCCGAATATCTCTCCTGGAGGAAAAGACAAATAAGAATCTGACTAAACTCATTAAAGTAAAAAACATGAATGAGAGAAAGGAAAAAATGCTTGATCTTTCCGATGGATTCATAGCTCTTCCAGGTGGGCTTGGAACCTATGAAGAGTTATTTGATACTTTAAGCTGGGCAAGAATTGGAATTCACAAAAAGCCAATAGGACTGTTGAATATAGAACATTTTTTTGACCCACTTTTATCTATGCTTGAAAATGCACATAAGGAGGGATTTATAAGTTCCTACAGCATGAGGCTTATATTAGTTTCGGACAACCCTCATAAACTGATAAATAATATGGAATGCTATACTCCACCATGGAAATGAAACTAACTCCAAGTTTTAATCCATAGAAGATTATAATTGAACCACAGACTACATTCATAAGTCGTATTATTTTTTTATTAAATCTATATTTGAAGGTACTTACAACAGTGGTCAGCATAAAAAACCATATAATTGAAGCTGCACATACACCCAATATGAAAAATATACTATTATCCAATGAAAGTGAAATTCTAAATCCACCAAGTAAAAGAGATCCATCAATAATAGCCTGAGGATTTGCCCATGTTACAACAAAACTTGTAAATATTACTTCTATAAAATTGTTATATTTATTTTCCATGCATACGGACTTATCTGCTATGAGCTTTATACCGATGTATATAACTGCAATTGAGCCCATAAACAAAATAGCCAATTTAAAATAAAGAAACTTATCCATTATGGAACCAATTCCAAAGAAACATGCTATGGCAAGAGAACAGTCAAAAAACACAATGGCAGACATTATTATATATGCTCTACATTTTCCACAATTCAATGCTGAATTTATTACATACATATTCTGCACTCCTATTGGGGCAGTATAGGCAAATCCCAATATTAATCCACGTAAAAAATTTTCCATCAATATAATTTCCCCTCCTGTAAATCTTTCTTCAATTATATTGATTATCTGCCATTATGTCTTCAACCAAATTTAAAAAATTCTAGCCAACCAAAATTCAATATCCTTGTGATTTCATCATATTTCTAACTATACTTGATAGTTTTTCCAGGGCAAAATTCATCTGGGAATAGGATGCATAAGAATAGGAAATTCTTATAAATGAATTCTTTGAAAAATCATATATACTACCAGGGTTTATAAGTATTCCCTGTCTATATGCAGAAGAAAATAGCTTATCCATTGATATTTCAGAATTTATTTTCATCCATATGTAAAAACCGCCGCTGGGTTTTGTCCATGTTGCTATATCATGGAAGTACTTATCCAGCATATAAAGTGCAGCATCTCTTCTCTCCCTTATATTTTTACGGAGTGTCTCTACATATTTTTCATATAATCCACTTGATATCCATTCCGATACAGCAATTTGAGAAAGGGAACTTGCTCCATAATCTTCCTGCATTTTTATATCTCCAAGACGTTCTATAACCGGCTCCGGTCCTATAATCCATCCTATTCTAAATCCAGGCGCCAACGATTTCGATACCGTTCCCATATACAATACCGTTCCATTTGTATCCATTGATTTTAATGGAGGTGGTGGAACTTCATCCAGCCACAATTCCCTGTATGCATCATCCTCTATAATTGGCAGTCTATTTCTCATACATCCATCCATCAATTTTACTCTCCTGCTTAAAGTCATAACTATCCCCGTAGGGTTATGATAAGTTGGTATAGAATATAAAAGTGCTGTATTACGGCCAATTGAATCAGCAAGTTTTTCAATTTTTATACCGCTATTGTCCATTGGTATTCCCTTCAGATTTATTTGTAAAGATTGAAAAATATGAAGTGATTTCAAATATGACGGTTTTTCCACCATTACAGTTGAACCTTTCTGTAAAATTCCAGCGGAAATGAGCTGAAGTGCCTGGAGAGATCCAGACACAATTAAAATAGATTCCGGAGAAACATTTATTCCAAATTTTTTCACATATTCAGCTATTATGCTTCTAAGGCAAGAAGAACCTTTTGGTTCCTCATATCCAAGAGAATATATTTTATCTGAAATTCCATTAAGTACTTCTTTCATCGTGTCATGTGGAAATAGTTCTGGTGAAAGCTCTCCTGTACCAATTCGTATTATTCCATTCTCAAATTCAAGTTTATTTATAATTTGAATTGTATGTAAATTTGGTTTGTGAATACCATATTTTATATAATTATCCCAGTCAGGCCTCTTAATCGATGTCAGCAATGACCAGATATTATTGACAACTATAGTTCCCCTGCTGCCCATTCCTTCTATTAATCCCTCTGACTTCAACTCATCAAATGCCTCAACTACAGTACTTCTGTTTACATTAAATTTTTTCGCAAACTCTCTTTGAGTTGGAAGTTTTGTACCAATATTCCACTGTCCAGAAGATATTTTTTCCCTTACATAAAAAATTATCTGCCTATATATTGGAACAGAAGACTTTTTGTCCGGAACCTATTTCCCTATATTTCCATTCAAATAAACCACTTCTTTATTCTCCAATTATCTTGAAAAATTTTCACCATTTTTCGTAATGAATTATATCTTCCAGTTTTCTTCTGGCTCTCTGTTCAGGTACTTCATCAGCATATCCTATTGTAAGTATAGCTACAACATATTTATTATCAGGGACTTTCAAAGTCGGTCTTATATCTTTCTGGGTAAACCAGGCAACCCAGCAGGACCCTAGGCCAAGCTCCTGTGCTTCAAAGCACAATATGTTCAGCTGCAATAGCTGTATCCCTGATTATCTTTTTAAGGTCATCTTCAGAACTCATTTCATCCACAGCAGTAGAATCTTTAATTCGTGATTCCATATCACCTATACAAGCTATAAACACCGGAGCAGTTTTCATCCACTGTTGATTATGGCATACCATGGAAATTCTTTCTTTCATATCCTTTGATTTTATTACGATAAAATGCCACGGCTGAGTATTATTGCCTGAAGGTGCAAGCCTCGCAGATTCCAAAAGCCTATTTATGTCTTCATCAATTACTGGCTTATCTCTATACTTTCTTATACTTCTTCTCATTTGAATTTCCTTAATCAATTGGATCCACTCCCTTATATTATACAGCAGACAATCTTAGGCTAAATCTATTGCCTGTCATTTAATATAAGTGTAAATTAATTTGGATAATTTAATCTTTCATCAGATATATTCATAAGCACATCATCAAGATATCTCCTGCTCCAGTATTTTGCCATAGAAAGATTCATATCCAGATAATTACCGCAGTCTTTTGCAGCTGCTCCAGGTACATCTCCTTCAAAATCCACAATGAACTTATACATTTCCTTCAACAGATCTACTATATCACTTGATTCATAATCTCCTCCCAAAATAAGATAAAATCCAGTTCTGCAGCCCATAGGTCCAAAATATACTGTTTTAGAAGCATAGTCCTTGTGATTTCTTAAAAAAGTTGCTCCCAAATGTTCAATGGTATGAACTTCTGCAGTATTCATGACAGGTTCATCATTTGGGCTGGTCATTCTTATATCAAAAGTAGTAATAACCGCATCACCAAATTTATCTTTTCGTGAAACATACACACCAGGCTTTAGCTTAAGGTGATTCACTGTAAAACTTGCTATTTTTTCCATAACAGAATACCTCCTGTAAAAATAATTGTCATACTCTATAGATTATATTACAACTTTTTATAACTCAAGTAAATTGATAGCACAATATTAATTATTTATTTTATAACCTGGGCAAGTATCCTTGCCATATATTTCATTGAAGCTTTGGATTCTTCCGTAGTATTTATATCCGCTCCCACTTCCAGCAATATTGCATTATTGCTCTTGTCCTGATTGAAGTATCTGGTACCGTAATTATAGTAGCAAACTCCTTTTGATAATCCCGGATACAATTGATTTGACAAATTCACTATCTGATTTGCCAACGCCATATTTTTATCAAAATGAGGATTCTTTCTTGCCATGACAAGCATGAATTTGGACACATTTTCTCCGTTTACATTCACTGTAACTGAATTTTTATTTTCCGTAGCATCCCTGTGCATATCTATTACGAGCTTAAAATCTCCATATTTTTTCAGATATTTGTCCAAAGTAACAGAAGATCTTGCATAGCTTTGAGTATATGCTTCTGCATCATGCACAGTCTTGTCATTTATTGCAGATATACCATATTTATTGAGTTCCGCTACCAGCTGATCACCTACAGCGCAAACATTTTTTGTATCATCAAAACTATTAGGATCTCCTGGTTTATAACTTTCAGTAGTGTGGGTATGATATATAAGCACATCCGGTTTTTCCTTATTCATAGTTCTTTTTAGGCTTGGATCGAATGCACTAACTTTACTTTCTGAAACATTTGTGCTATTTCCTCTACTTAAATTTTCACTGCTACCTGCTTTAGCCACTTGTTTATTGTCGAGTTTGAATTCATCAATACCGTTGTTTGAAATATCCAATCCCAAGAAAGCCATTTCTTTTCCCAGTATGGAAAGAGGACTTTTAATATTTATATTGAAAATCTCCAGAGGTGAATTATCAAGAGAAAAACTGTTTTCAGCCATGTCATCTTCGTTGAAACAAGTAGCTTTAACTACCGGCATTGCATAATTCAACACCTGAACATAAAACATATTTCCTCTAACATTCTTATTGGTATTATTATTTGCCTCAACTAAATAAGGTAAAATTATTACAAATACAAGACTTATAATTAATGTTAATATTTCCAATTTTGGATTGTCTCTTCTACTAAACTTCCTATAATTCATATATTCGCTGCTTCAAATTTAAAAGCGGCTTCCCTCCCCTTCATTAGTTTGTACATTTATTCCCATCAATTAATTTATATGATATAAAATTATATTAAATTACTAACAATCCAAAATTAAATATATAAATACCGTAATCGGAATAGTAAATATCAAACCTATACTGCTGGCAAAAGTCTTTATTATATCGCAGGCAATCATATCCTGGTTAACTATATCCATAAATGTACTGTTATTTGCCATATATCCTAGTACCAAACATATTGCACCACTTATATATGCCAATATAAGTGTTGTAGCCATAGTACCCATAATATCCCTTCCAACACTCATTCCCGCTTTTATTATTTTTCCACGTGATATATTAGGATTGTTTTCCTTCAATTCTTTCATAGTTGAGGCTATAGACATACTTACATCCATAACTGCTCCCAATGTACCTATAAGTATTGATCCAAATAAAATTGCTTTAAAATTAAGTTGATTTTTTAATGGTGCATCCATAAGAAGTTGTGCCTCACCTGTTCCAACTCCTAAAACTCTGGTTGAATTTATTGACATAAAAGACATGATGCCGGATATAATAACACCTCCACTGGTCCCTAAAATTGCGGCAGTAGTTTTATTATTAAACCCGCTCACTATAACTAAATTAATAATCGTTATAACTATGCAAATTGATATGGAAAGAGTTATTGGATTATGCCCCTGTAGAATCAATGGTAAGAACACCTTTAATATAATTAAACACGTTATTCCAAGTGTCAATAGCGATTTTATTCCCTTAAATCCACCAATTAAAACCATTGAAAGTATAAAAAATAAAAGTAGATGAGAAAGGGATTTGGCTCTTACCAACTGATATATACTTGCTGAATTTATACTGCCATTTGCATCCTCACTTGTTGATAGAAATACTTCATCACCAACCTGATATTCTATATTATCAGGCTTTGATGTTTGCATGTCATGCGTAACATTTACTTTCTCTCCTGAGTGCTTTCCCTCTGTTATCTTTATTTTTAAAATCTGTTCTTTTATCACAAGAGTTTTATTTTCTGTATTTATATCATTTTTATTTTTAACTGTAGATTCTATAACCTTGGCTCTAACAAGATTTGAATTCGTACCTGAAGCATTTTCTGTTCCGCTGATACCATCAGCCTCTACAAGAATAGGACGCATAATAAATATTAATATAAATACTGCCGTAAAAATATATCTATGTAATTTCTTAAACAATATTATCACCTCTTAATTTAATATTTAATAGCCTTGAGCATAACTCTAAGGCACTCATTTCTCTAGCCCGATAAGGGCTATTTTTTTCTATCACTAAAATTTATATCATAGGATTTCCTCAACTTTTGTCGAATTTTTAAAATATCACATAATAAAAACACTAAAAGGAGGAAATCTCTATGTACCAACGTCAAGAAATCTTTAATATAATTGAGCTTTTCACTTCACAAAACACAATAAACTTCTACACAGATATTTTTGAAAATATTAATTTATCTTCATTACCCGATAGGGTTCCTTCCAAATACGGACCTGTCGGTTTCTCAAGACACGCTCTTTTCAGAGCTTTTATAGTCATGAAATGTGAGAAGTTTGCTCAAATTACTGATCTTAAAGATTTTTTAGAAAATAATTTAATCATTGCACAACTTTGTGGCTTTGACATTCTTAAACCACTTCCTTCATACAGGACCTTTCAAAGGTTCATAAAGAATATCGAAAACTCTTGTTTGAAAGAAATTATGAAACATCAGGTAAATACTCTCAAGAAACTTGGCTTTATAGACAACAACTTTATATCTGTTGATACAACTCCAGTTAAAGCAAACACTAAACTTAATAACCCTAAATGCTTCGCATCAAACAAATTTTCAAAGAAGAATAATCCAAAGTCTGATAAAGATTGTAAACTTGGAGTACATACTGCAAATAATTCCATGAACGTTAAAATCAATGATAACTCCAATAAATCAAGTAAGAAATATGAATTTTACTGGGGTTATAAAAACCACGTTATCTGTGATGCAATATCCGGACTCCCTATAGATGAATATACAAGTACTGCTGATATCAATGAAATTTCTACCTTGACTAAATTTCTTTCAGGTACAAATAGCTGGTTTTCACTTAATGGAAGTTATGTTGTCGCAGATAAAGGCTATGATTCAAAGTTAAATCATAATTTTATAAAAAACAACTTGAAAGGTCTTGCCTTTATTGCCATTAACAAAAGAGGGAAAAAAAATCCTAAATTAACTTCCACTGGCAACATTATTTGTCAAGGCGGTCTAGCCATGCATAAAGATGGACGACAGTATTTTGATTCATACATCAAGCAAAAATTTTGCTGCCCATTTAAAAAATCTAAAGATGATTCACTGTGTCCCTGCAAACATGAAAAATATTTCAATGGCAGGAAAAACAGAGGATGTATCCGTTATATCAGCAAAGGTACTGACTACAGGGCTTCAATTAATCATGAGTCTAAATTTTTTAAAACCATCTACAGCCTGAGGACAGAATCTGAAAGATATAATTCCAGATGGAAAAAGCTTAATAACGAAAGAGCTTATGTCAGAAATATAAATTCTGTATCAAACTTAAATACTGTAGGACATATATGCCTTCTGACAACTGCGATAGCAGCTATAAAATCTGGTAACTCTGATAAAACCAGATCCCTATCGGGATTAAAAAGAATAGCTTAATTTAAAACCTATTATTTTTTAGCATCAACTTTTACCCTAGGGATACTCTGCCAATTTTTATATTGTAATTAATTGTAAAGTATATTTTTCATAAAAAGCTGTAATTTTTATTCTTCAATCAATAATATTTCCTTTTTCTTGTATTTAATTTTTTAGTTATGTTCATGTCTAAATATTTAATAAATATTATTCGATGATATATTAAATATAACTTTCCAATATGTTAAAAAATACTTAATTTCATTTTAAAAAATAAAGCATCAGTATATGAGATGTAATTTACATCTCATATACTGATGCTTTATGCAATAACTAATTCAACTATCTGGTTGTCCAACAACAACATCAATATTATTTTTTTGTGAACTTTTCCCCTCTATCTCTATTATAAGTTTATACGGAACACATATTACACTTTCACCAGGTTCTGATATCCATCCCATTTTCATTCCTATTTTTTGAGGGCTATCAGAATCTGAAATACGAATCTTTCCTTTTTCAACTTCAACCTTGTTAAAATGAATCTTATCATACTTTACAGTAAATTCATAGTTATATTTTACTTTATCTAAATCTATAATTTTTGTTATTTTGCCATTCTCTTTTATAACAGCAATTTTATGCAATTTATATCCATATCCCTTATATAGAACAGTTGCCATTATACTTACAATAATTAATATACTTATAAATACAGCTGCAATTTTATCTCCTTTTTTCATATAAACCTCACCTATTTTTATATAATACTTTATATTATATAAATGTCAATACGTATTTTTGTATTTATTGACAAAATTTATTTTCTCATGTATCATATATGTAAATGCAACTTAGTTGCATTTACATATATTTTTAAGGGGGAACCAGAATGTTCAAAAAAAATAGGTTATCTATATTAAGCATAGCTCTTACATGTATTATATTCATTTTTTCTGGATGCGGTAATGCAAACAAAACAAATACAGAAAATGGAAATCAATCTAAAATAAAAGTAGTTGTATCCTTCAATGCAATGAGAGAATTTGCATCAGCTATTGGAAAAGATAAAATAAATATTACAACAATGATCCCAAACGGTACCGAGCCTCATGATTTTGAGCCAACTGCAAAAGATCTCAAGGCTTTAAACGGTGCAGATATATTTGTATATAGTGGATTAGGAATGGAATCATGGAAAGATGACGTTATAAATTCTTCGGGAAATAAAAATTTAATTGTAGTAGATGCATCAAAAGGGTCAAATCCAATAAAGAATACTGATTCCGACGAAATAAAAGAACATGGTGAATATGATCCTCATCTATGGATAAGCTTAAAGGGTGCCGAAATTCAATCAAAAAATATAAAGGATGCTTTGATAAAAGCAGATCCTTCAAACAAAACCTATTATGAAAAAAATTATGAAGATTTTTCAAAGCAGTTGAACGATCTCTACAATGAGTATACTAAAAAATTTGATTCAGTAAAGAATAAGAATTTTGTAACAGGTCATGCAGCTTTCGCGTATCTGTGCAGGGATTACAGCTTAAAACAAAATAGTGTAGAAGGTGTATTTGCTGAAGGTGAGCCCTCACCTAAAAAGCTTCAAGAATTAGTAGATTATTGCAAGGAAAATAAAATCAAGACCATATTTGTAGAAGATATGGTAAGTCCTAAAGTTTCCAATACACTTGCTAAAGAAGTTGGTGCCAAAGTTGAAAAAATATATACAATTGAAAGTAAAGAGGACAATAAAAACTATATTCAAAGCATGAAAGATAATCTTGAAATGATTTATAATAGTTTGAAATCCAATTAAAAATTTAATATTATTACCAGGGAAATAATGTATATAATAATTTTAATCAATCCAAAATATGATATAATACAAACGTATTATATTTTTAATGGAGGAAAAAAAATGAGTAATGCTGATAAACAATATTTAGACATTGTAGAAAATATACTGGAAAATGGGTACTATTCTCAAAATAGAACAGGTATAGCTACATTTAAACTTCCCCACCAGATCATGCAGTTTGATCTTTCAAAAGAATTTCCCATATTGACTACAAAATTTGTAGCTTTTAAAACCGCTGTAAAAGAACTATTGTGGATATACAAAGATCAATCAAATGATGTAACAAAGCTGCAGAAGCAAAATGTACATATATGGGATGAATGGATGATGGAAGACGGTACAATAGGAAAAGCCTATGGATATCAGATTTCAAAATTCAAGCAAATTGATAGATTAATAACTACTCTTAAAACAGATCCTCAGAACAGAAGAATGATTATGTCCATGTGGAACATTGAAGATCTACCTGATATGTCACTTCAACCTTGTTGCTATGAAACTCTATGGGATGTTGAAAATAAAAAACTTAACTGCATGTTGGTACAGCGAAGTGGGGATTTTCCTCTTGGAGTTCCATTTAACATGTGCCAATACGCAGTTCTCGTTCACTTAATAGCACAAGTTACAGATCTTACACCGGGCTTGTTTACACATATTATAAACAATGCTCATATTTATGAGAATGAAGTAAAGGGAATGAAATTACAGCTTACAAGGAGAGACAATGCATATAATGCACCTAACCTTTGGATAAATCCTGAAATAAAAAATTTTTATGATTTTTCTATCGATGATATCAAGCTCATAAATTATAAGCACCATGAAAAGATTAGTATGGAGGTAGCTATCTAATGCTAAGCATAATCGCAGCACTTAATCAAAATAACATAATAGGAAGAGATAATAAACTTATATGGCATATACCTGGAGACCTGAAGAGATTCAAATTTATAACATCCGGTAAAACCATGGTAATGGGAAGAAAAACCTTTGAATCTCTTCCTGGAATACTTCCAGATAGAAACCATATAGTTATAACCAGAGATACAAGCTACTCTGTAGCTGACAAGCGAGTAAAAATAATTCACAACATCAATGAAATTCTAAAATATACAGATTCTATTGAAGAGGTTTTTGTAATAGGTGGTGGTGAAATTTATAGGCAGCTAATTCCATATTGTAATAGATTATATTTAACTAAAATAATATCCTCTGAAAGTGGCGATACTTATTTCCCTGGATTTAACATTAACAATTATAGTATAATTGAGTATGAAAAGCACTGTGAGAATGACATTAAATACAGTTTTATAACTTTTGAAAAAAGGCCTTAATATATATGGAAAATAAGAATGGATATATTAAACTTACAAATTTAACATATCCATTCTTATTTTCCGTATTTATCGAATTTTATTGTCAATAAAATTTATAGATCGGCAAAACAATTTTTACATTATCATGTTTCTATTTTTTTCCCCTTATCTTTTAAATAATTGAGCAAATCCATCTTATTTCTATTTATAACTAATTCTTCTGGCATATCAATATCTTTTAGCATTTTTAATGCAGCATCAAAATTACCAATATGAAAACAACAATGAGCATCACTATTCAGTATTATTCTTACACGATATTCCTTACATAATCTTGCTACCTTCGTGCATATTTTTTCACTTCCCGCTCTTGACCTTACAAAAGAACTGTTATTTATTTCAATAAGAACATTTTTCTCTTTTGCTTTTTTAATCAAAGCCTCTTCATCAATTGGGAAGCTTGGATTACCACAGTGTCCTATAATATCTATTCTCGGATTGTCCATTACATTCAAGAAAGCTTTAGTGTTCAAATCTATGTTTTTATTTGGCTTCATCACAGGGTCATGCAAACTTGCTATAATGATATCGAGCTTTTCCTGTGTTTCCAATGGCAAATCAATATTGCCATTATAATCAACAATATTTGCTTCAGAACCATAAAGCATTGTAACGCCAAAAATTTCTCTTGGAAGGACTTTGAGATTTTCAAAATACCATCTATGCGGTGCATCCGGCATGCTTGGTGCATGATCTGTAGTTCCTAAAATTTCAAGTCCTATTTTACTTGCATATCTGGCATTTTCCAATAGCGTAGTATAAGCATGTCCACTCGCTATGGTATGTGTATGTACATCAACAGGATATTTCATAAATCAATACCTACCTTTCATCCCTAAAACTACTAAGATACATTTAAATTATACCATAAAATAATGCTATGATTCACAATAGCTATATATCTACTTCATTACATCTTTCACTAAAATTTTATCCAATGCAATAAGTGCGGCACCCAATGCTCCTATTATCTGAGGTTCTTCTGGTATAAATATTCTCCTGCCGAGTTTTTCCTCAATACATCTTACCACTCCAATATTTTTGGCAACCCCACCTGTCATCATATATCCATCTTTTTTACCAATTCTATTTACAAGTGATACTGTTTTTGATGCAACAGCCTTGTTAAGTCCATGAATTATATCTGATATTTCCTTATTCTGTGCAACAAGTGATACAACTTCCGATTCTGCAAATACAGTACACATACTGGTTATATCTATATCTTCTTTCCAATTTAAAGATTTTTCTCCCATTTCATCCAGTTGAATTTCAAGAGTTCGGCTCATCATCTCAAGAAATCTTCCAGTACCTGCCGCACACTTGTCGTTCATGGCAAAATCAATGACATTTCCCCTGTCATCCATTCTTATAACTTTACTATCCTGTCCACCTATATCAATTATTGTCCTTATTGAATCATTCAAAAAATAGGCCGCTTTTCCATGACACGTTATCTCAGTTATTTCCTCATCTGAAAAAGGTATACTGACACGGCCATATCCTGTAGATACTATTCTAGATAATTTGTCTATGCCAATATCAAGCTTTTTTAAGGCTTCTTTCATTGCATTTTCCGCTCCATTTTGACTTTTAGCTCCTGTACCCACTACTGAATAGGATAATATTTTTCTATCCTTATTGATTATTACTACATTGGTAGACGTTGAACCACTGTCTATGCCAGCTACCAGAACATCTTCACCTATATTTACATGAGTATAATTTTTTTCTTTTGATTTATTCTTAGTCTTAATAGTCTCAATAAATGCTTCTATTCTTGTTTTCATCTGTCCATTGCCTTCCTCTATATAATCTGTTTCTATTTTCAACATTGGTACTGAAACTGAATCTTTGAGTTTTGCATACTCAAATGAATAGGCATCACAGAATTTTGTGGTATGATATACTATTCCATCAACATCTTCAAGATTTTCATTCAAAATTTTTATCCTTTCTCTGTTATCCACCATTCTCATACACGGGAATGAGTTCAGCAAGAAAGATGAATACCCAAGTAAAAAATCTTCATTTTTTAAAAGCCTGGTTGATCTTTCAAAATTTCCCGTACAGGTAAAGTTAAAATCTACAGAGGCCCCTGCATCCTCAATCTGCTTAACCGTGGATTCCCTTATTCTTGATCCCATAATAGCAATATTTATATTTGAAGATTCAAAGTTTCTTTTAGCACTGTGGGAATTTACTCTATTTATAAATTTATCTTCATCAAATCTTTTTCCTGTAAATTGTTCCATGAAATTTATAAATTTCTCAATTTGTTTTTTCATGAGCAAATCCGAAGCTCTATTCCTTTTTCTAGGCACATCTATCATGTATACAAATTTAAATTTAGAATTATCCTTCATAACATCATACAATCTTTTTATGCTATCACAGCAATTTACAAGAACAACATTATAAATATTTGAATCAATACACTCCTCAAGAACTGCTTTTGCATAAGTGCATATATTTGGATGCATGATAGTTTCTGTATTGTTGAAATTTCTTACATGTGGATCGATTTTTACAACACTTTCATCAAATGCCTCTATAATTTGAATAGGTGTATATTTACATACATAACCTATCATTTCATCACCCCGAATCTATTGTCCAATATTTCCACGAATGCTTCAACTCTTGTTTTTATTTGTCCTTCATGGGCATTCCTTCTATCAACACCATCACCATCAATGGATAGATAAGGTATATTCTTTTCTTTTAGCGCTTTTTTCAAGAGCATCGTTCCTCCGCTGCATTCCTTGCATCCAAAGGAACAGAAATTTATAACGCCATCAGTATTGAAATCTTCAGTCATTTTTACTATGTTTTCAATCTTTTTATTAAAAGGTCCATTGAGTTTATTTTGAATAAATCTCCTGGCAACAGCTTCATATGGATGTTTATAGTCCATTTCGTCCATATTGTCAAAATTGTAGTCACAGGCCAAAAGCTGATAATCTGGATTCAAATTAAGAAAACTTTTAAAGGTTTCACTGTAAAATGGCATTATATGGCTCCACAAAATTCTCTTTCCACTAAAATCAGGATAATTTTCTATATCCTCTGATTGCATCCTATAGAAATCAAGTACATCTTTTCTGCCTATACCAAGATGTGACGCAAATAATCTGTACATTTCAAGTGTAAGAGTATTGGGATAGTACTTTCTCATAAGACTCTTATAGAACTTACGCATGTACCTTTTTGTATCATTTTCAACTTTTATTATATCCATGAATTTTTCTTCAGAAAACACTCTCTTCGTTATATCCTGGATAAATTCCACCAATTCATGAAGCTGATCTACAACATATCTCTCGGTATCCTCATTATATTCATAAGGTATATCCATATAATAATAGGGTATGTTGTACTTGTCTGAAACATATCTAATAGTATTTAAATTTCCATCACATATCATCGACGACGTTATGGCAAATTTGGGTTTTGGAACGACTCCTGCTTCCACTGCTCCTATAAATGCCTTGTGATAACTGCAGAGGGTATCTGAAATACCACACCTTTCAGCATAATCTATAAATATATCTTCACATTGAGTTCCTGAAAGGAAAGAAGAAAATCCTTCAATAAGAAATGGGTTTATATTAAAAACGTGCAGTATTTCTACAGGTGAAAATATAGTTACAAGTCCTGAATTTTCAGGGAATTCAAGGGGATTAAGTATAAAATCAAGACAGAGCTCATTTAAATAATTAAGTGAAGCGGAAATATTTTTATCCTTGAACTTCGAAACCAGGAATTTCTCTATAGAAAATCCCATCTTCAACAATTTCAACACCCTGGATGGATTGTGTATATTTTTCTTTATGTATTTTCCATAAGATTTAACTAAATCCATTTTAAGACCTCTTTCAAACAAACGTTAATTATTGCTTTTAAGTTATCAGATACAATATAAATTGTCAATATTATATGCTAATCTATATCTTAAATCTTCCAATTCACTAGATCGTTCTGCCAATTTTCTAACTTTCTCTGCTGCTATTGCAAAAACTTTTAAATAACTTTAATTTTAAGCGAAAATTAAATGAACCATTTAGTAGATATATCTATCTAATTAGTGTAAAGCAAAAAAGTAGCGCTACAGTTTGCTAAGAAAGGTAGGAAATCAATTGAATAAAGATACATTTATATCCAATGTTCTTGAGGCCGAATCTACTTTATATCGTATATCTAAGTCAATTTTGATTCATGAGCAAGATTGTGAGGATGCAGTTCAGGAGGCAATTTTAAAGGCCTATAATAAATTAGATACACTAAAAAAAGAACAATATTTTAAAACGTGGCTAGTTAGAATACTTATAAATGAATGTTATAGTTTGAAACGTAAAGAATGTTTACGGGTACCTTATGAAGAATACTTTGAATCTTCCAAAGTTAATGATAAAAATGACTACAGCGAATTATATTTGGCTATTCAGAATTTACCAGAACGTATTCGCATTACAATTGTTCTTTATTATGTAGAGGGATATTCAGTAGAAGAAATTAAAGGGATTTTAGAAATACCTGCAGGAACTGTAAAAAGTAGATTGGCAAAAGGACGAAATTTATTAAAAATAAAGCTGGAGGATATGGAGGTAAATTATGAATAACTATGATTGGAATAATGTCTTTCCCGATACACCTGAAGGTTTTAAAAACAAGGTAAATGCAACATTAACTAGTTTACCAGATAAAAGGGAGAATAATAAAATGGAAAATATAAAAGTATTTAAAAAAGGATCGATTAAGAAAAAAATCCTGGTTGGCTTGGCAGCTACTATGGTAATAGGAACAACTGTATTTGCTGCAGGTAAAATATCTTCTATAACTTCACATTCAAGTGGTATACCAACATATACTACTATACCTACAGTAGAACAGGTGGAGAAGAAACTTAAATTTAATCCTAAATTAATCAATAATTTTGACAATGGGTATACTTTTGTAAATGGAGTTATTGTAGATAATGAGGGAACTGATGATAAAGGTAACTTTGCAGGAAAAACAAAATCTCTAGATTTTACTTATACAAAAGGGAATGATAAATTAAGTCTCTATATGGAAAATGGAAGGTTGGGTGAAAGATCAAAGAGAGATACTGTTATTGCTAATTATAATGGTATAGATTTATATTATTATTCATATGCTGACAAGCTAGTGCCAGAAAATTATAAAATGACAGAACAAGATAAAAAGGATGAATTATCTGGTAAATATGTATTTAGTTACGGACCTGATTCTGATAGGGAAAAAATCTCTCAAGTTCAATATTTAAATTGGATGCAGGATGGAATTAACTATTCTTTTTTAGCATCTGATTCTAATATATCAAAAGATGAATTGGTTAAAATGGCACATCAGGTTATCAATACCAAATAAAAACGGTAGTCATAATGATTTTTAATGTCATTATGGCTACTGCTTTATAAAGTATATATTTAAATTTTTTTAATAATTATGCAAGACATTATTATATATATCCTCGATTAAGTTCAGTCCTCCACTATAGCCTAAATAATTGGTATTGAGAACAAGATTATTTAGTATTGGAACAGAAATATTCAATTCATAGGCACCCAGCTCAGAAACTATATCTTTATCCCAAAAGCTTCCAATAATTAACGGTTTTTGATTTCTGCGATCATAATTTCTTATACCATCATGAATCCTTCCACCATCAGTTTCAAATATAACTTCAGCGGAAGTAGTTTCTAAAGAAGTTTTAAACTGATTTTTTATAAGATCTTGATATTGTTTTGGTGTATTCTCCGTAATATATTGTTGAGCCGGTACAAGCCCAAGCTCGTTTACTAAAAATTTATTTATACCTATGGCATAGAAAGAATCTGTAATTGTAAAAAACCTGTGGACTAAATCATAACGAAATTCCACAAAAAAATCAGCTGATCTTTCTAAATAGTAATAATAATTTTTTTCCTCCGATTTTATAAAATTTTCTGTTTTACTTACATCTAAATTTCCAAATTCTGTTACAGACCTCAAAAATTTAGTTGTTTCCTTTGCTCCTATAGGAACTATTGGATAATATAAATATGGAGTCCCATATTTATTTTTCAATAATTTCGCAGTTTTTAGACCTAACCAGGGTGACAACACAATATTAAACTGAGCATTAGGAATAGTTCTCCATTCATCGACACCATTGGATCTCGGTCCAAAAAGTATATTTACCTCCAATCCAATTCCATTCAATAATTTTTTTATTTCTGATAAATTTCCAGCCCAAAATGGATCTTGATATGGAATTGATGACCATACATTGACCAATCCCCTTTTCACTTTTGGCTGAACATCTCCTATAAACTGATTTATGATTGCCTCAATAACCAATTCATGTCCTATATAATTTGTACCTTTAAATCCTCCTGTTTCTGCATAAACTATAGGGATTCCCTTATTTTGATATTCGGAAACTACTTTTCCTACATCATCACCTATAATATCCGAAGTACATCCAGTAAGTACAACAAAAAGGTCTCCCTTTAGAACTTTAATAGTTCCATCTATGACTTCTCTTAACCTTTTCTCGCCTCCAAATACAACTTCTCTTTCCGAGCTATTTGTACAAGGTATCGTACACCTTGATAACCTGAATTAAAGCTTATGGCACTATAAATTTTTTCACTGCATCCAGGTCCAGAATTTAGAATTGGTACTGCTCTATTTATAGCTAAAACAGTTTGCTGTGCTCCTATTGCACAAACATATCTTGGCTGTTCAATCATTTCTGCCATTTTTATTTTACCTCCTTTAAATCAAAATTATATTTACACTCTAACTTTTTCCTTATCTTTCAAGAAAAAATATGGATCTTGATTCATCCACCAGTCCGTATATGGAAGTTCTGAATGTTCTGCAACATTTTTAACAAATTCATCATTTTCAAGTAAGTCCTCAACTTTTTCTCCAAAATTTATCAATCCTTGATAGGCAAAGCTAAGATTCTCATTTGCCCAGAGAAGTGTCGGTACTCCAAATTTTATACCCCATACCGCCATACCTGGATGCCTTGTTATACATACATCAGGCCTTATTCTATTCAAAACATTTATAAATTCAAATGTTTGTTTATTTGATACATCATAATTTGGTATATCACCATAATTTTTAACAACAAAATCTAAAGTATCTGCATTTACATCTCCATTGTCATAAATTGGATCATGATGATATACACAAGCACCTACTACATTTATCCCCAATTCATTCAATAATGTAGCAATTATATGTCCATATGCAGCACCAGCTGTAACATAACCTGTTTTTCCCTTAAATTTATTCCTTAACCTCTCCAGCTGAGGTGCTATCCTTTCTTTCTCAGATTTTATTAATTTTTCTACTTCGCTTTCTTTAGCAGTTACCCTACCAATTTCCCTAAGCCATGCATCTGTTCCAATTATGCCATAGGGCTGAGAAACCTTTATTTCAGGAACCCCATATTCCTGTTCCAGACCAGCAGCTAAATAAGTACCCAATGTAGAACATATTTGTGCCGTTGCAGTAGCTTCAGAAAGTTTTGATAATTGTTCGATTGTGGAAAAAGGGGCTACATAATTAGGCTTTATTCCTATTTTATCTAACAAATAGGAGAAATCACCATATCCATTATTTCCCCAAAAGCTTACTACATTAAGAACATCTTTTTTCTTCTCCACAGGTGGTTTTACTATTTTTCTCAAAATTCCATGAAAAGCTGCATCAAAGCCTGTAGTCCAAACCCTGGATTTAAACCCTTCACAAGAAATATATACCACAGGTATACCAAGTTTTTTTTCTGCACTTACCGCTATAGATTCTACATCATCTCCTATAATACCAGAGGCACAGGATGTAGTTATAAATATCGCCTTGGGATTGAACCTTTCAAAAACATCCTTTATAGTCTTTTTAAGCTTCAAGCCTCCACCATATATAGTGTCTTTTTCCTGTAAGTTAGAGCTTACTGCATTTATATTTTTTACTTTTAAATTTCTCTCTACCTGCCCTACCTTGTTGGTAAATGCAAACATTGAAAAGTCTCCTGAACATCCTATGGGTCCATGCTGTATTACTACAGCATCCTGTATCATTAAAAGCTGACACAAAGCCTTATTGGCCGCACATCCTGCACATTGGCTAAAGCTTCGACTTTTTTCTTTGAGCTTGCCACATCTGGCCTCTTTAACCAAACCTTTTGCAGTTCCACAAAATCCGGTAATCGATCCTATTCTCTTTTCCCTAATTGCTACTTCAGGTATTTTTAAATTAATTTTCATACATATCATCCCTTTTCAAATTATATCTATAAAATTAAAACACCAGAAATTTATCCTTTAAAATTTAAATTCTAAATCTCTAGTGTTTCTAGTCAATTTTTTAATATTTATGCACTTGCTCCTACAGTAGTCGTATAAATTTTTTCAAGTAATGTTAGTGCACCCCTATATCCAACATAAGATTTTGATATAACCACCTCATAGGATGCTGGAAATCCTATTTCAACCATATACCCCTTCAGTTGCTTTGCCAAATCTCTTTCCCATGTAGTTCCAAATATAATAGGTGGTTTATTTCCAAAATCTATATTTTTTATTTTATCATGTATAATATAACTGTCTTCTTCAAATTCTACACCTATAGAAATATCATCAGATATATTCTTGTATTCTTTTACAATTCCATCTCTATATTTTTCAGGTGGATTGTCCGTAATAATTTGTTTCATCGGTATTACTCCAAGCTGATTTACTAAAAACTTTGTTATTGCAAGATTATATGCACTGTCCCCTATAACAACGAATCTAGAAGGTAATCCCCAAAAATACTCTGCATAAAAATCTGAAAAACCTTCCAGATAACTATAATATTCTTTTCTTTCATTTTCAATAAATTGTTCTGCCCTAACTTTATTTAATCCCGCAAACTCAACTACCTTTCTTAAAAATTTGCTGGTCTCTTTGGCTCCTATTGGTATTACCGGTATATGGAGATATGGCTGGTTGTATTTATCTTTTAAATGTTCTGCTATCTTAAGTCCAAGCCATGGTGATAAAACAAGATTAAATTGTGCCTTTGGAATAGTTCTCCATTCAGAAATACCTGCACTTTTATTTCCAAATAAAATATTTACTTTTAATCCTATACCCTCTAAAATTCTTTTTATTTCTGTAAGATCACCTTTCCAAAACGTATTATGATATGGAAGCAGAGACCACACATTTACAAGTCCCTTCTCTTTATCACCATCATAATTGCCAACATACTGATCTATTATAGCTCTGACAACAAGTTCATGACCTACAAAATTGTTTCCCTTGAAACCTCCAGTTTCTGCATATACAACAGGCAGCCCTTCTTTCTGGAACTCATTTACTACAGCACCACAATCATCACCAACCATATCAGGAATACATCCTGTCATAACTACAAACAAGTCTGCTTTTAAAATCTTAAAAGTCGATTCAATTAATTCTCTTAATCTTTTCTCTCCTCCAAAGACCACTTCTTTTTCACGAATGTTTGTACTTGGTATAACAGATCCCCCACCATATCCTCCTCCTTGAAAGCCATTATAGAATGATATACTTGTAACTTGTTTTTGAGTACATCCTGGTCCACAATGAGTAATTGGTATAGCTTTTGGAATAGCAAAAACACTGTGTATAGCCCCCAATGAGCAGCCGTATCTGACCTGTTCAATGGAATTTGTTTTAATTATTTCTTTACATGTTTTAATAGATTCTTTTATATATTTTGGCTCTAAAATAGTCATAATTTAACTCCTCCATTTTTATTTTGAAAGTACATATGGATCTTCTTGATTAAGCCACCATTCTGTATAAGGTAACTCTATATTTTCAGATAGATCCTGATGAAACTTCCTGCGTGCAAGAATTTCAAGAATCGTTTCTCCCAAATTTATAATACCTTGATATCCTACAGCATGGTGACCATCTCCAAGTGGAGCAGAAGGAATACCCATACGTGAGGCTAAAGGTGCAAGTCCATTGTGCCTGATAATAATAAAATCAGGATTTATATTCCTAAGAAGTCCATAAAACTGATATTGTTGCCCATTGCTTACACTAAATTTTGAAACGTCACCGTAATTATCTACTAAAAATTTCAATGAATCTTTTTTTTCTGCACCAGCTCCATCAAATATCGGTTCATGATGAAAAGTAAGAGACCCATCTATTTCCACACCAAGATCTCTAAGTACTGCAATAATTCCATGAGCATAGGAAGACCCAGTAGCCACATATCCAACTTTACCTTTAAGTAACTTTCTAAGTTCATTCAGCCTTTTTGATATTCTTTCGTGTTCTTTTTTTATATACCTTTCTGCCTTTTCCTCCCTATGGGTAACCCTTGCCAATTCTCTTATCCATGCATCTGTTGCAAGAATTCCATAGGGCTGTGGTGCTTTAACATCTATGACTCCAAATTGTTCTTCCAGAACAGCAGACATGTAAGATGATAATGTATAACAAAATGAAACACTTGCTGCAGCCTCCGACATCTGCTCTAAATCTTCTACTGATGCTAGATCTACAACATAATTAACCCTGAGATCCAGTTCCGCAAGCATTGGTGTAAATATATCCTCACCCCAGAGGTCAATTACATTAACTAGATCTTCCTGTTTCTTGGGATTCTTTCGAACTATCTGACGCAAAATGCCATGATAAGCTGCATCAAAACCTGTAGTCCAATGCTTCGATCTAAATCCCTCACAGTAAGTTGGAACCACCGGTATATTCAGTTCTTTTTCCAATCTGTTTGTTACACTTTCTATATCCTCTCCAATAATACCGGTAGCACAGGATGTTGCAACAAAAATTACTTTAGGATGGTGTCTATTCCATGCATCACGTATAGATTGCTCCAATTTTTTAAGCGCCCCAAATACCATATCCGCTTCGTCTAAATTAGTATTTATAATTTTAACATTTTCTACAGGCAAATTTCTTATGGAAAGTCCGTTGCGATATAATGAATTGCTTAATATTTGACCGGCACCGCAGCCTATTGGCGAGGGGCTGTCGCATTAGCATAAAAATTATGCTAATGTGACAGCCTTTTTTAACATTTTATAGAAATTTTCATGATAATTTAAAGCAACACAAACTCTATAACTAAAAAATGGTACACTTTAATAAGACTTTTCTATTAAGGCTTTTTTGATTCACAGGCTTTTTAAGATTTTAAAATTAAGCACTACTTTTAAGTGGAAAAAGATGATTTTCTGTTCTATCTGACTGAATTTTATTATGGAGCTTATTGACATTATGTGCCATCGCTAACAAAATACTTTCCGCCAAAATATTCTGTTTACCTCTACTTAGATATCTACGAAATCCCATATCCTGTTTTATCTCTGCAAAGGAGCCTTCGGCTTGGATACTTCGATTCATTCTTAGCTCGCAGCCTTCTTCACTTACAATTCTTTCAAGATTCTCTTTGCGGAGCATGTTGAACAGCTTTGAAGTTTCAAGATTTTTGACCCTTTCTTCCAATGGTATTTTGCTGTTATGTCCTTTTATACATTTACTTTTATGCTGGCAGTTATTGCAATCCTCACATGTATAGATTGTTTTCTCACTTATATAACCAGTCCTGCTTTTCCTTTTTAGTACCCTGTTTACTGTTAGCTTCTTATTATTTTTACAGGTATAATAGTCGCCAGATTTGTTATAATCTATATTATCTATCCGGCTTATATCATTTTTATATTTACGCGTTTTGGATATTTCATAGTTTGCTGGTTTTATATATGATAACTGTCCGTTCGCTTTAACATAAACATAATTTTCTTCACTCTCATAACCTGCATCAGCAGTAATTTTAAAATACTTAAAATACAGGAGGTTCTCCATGCTTTTTATGAATGGAATCAACGTTTTTGTATCCGTGCTCTGGTTGCCTGCAGTAAGCCATACTATATATTCAGAATCTACTCCATGCTGAACATTGTATGCAGGTTTTAGCTGACCGTTTTTCATGGCATCTTCTTTCATCCTCATAAAAGTTGCATCCTTATCCGTCTTCGAGTAGCTGTTACGCTTGCCGCAGGTATGGATTTTCTGTGTATACTCTTTCAGCTTATTAAGATATCCCTCAAGCTTTTCAATAGAACGTTGAATTGGATTTTTCCTTTTGCCAGATCCATGTACAAACTGTATATTTTCTTTATGCTTCAAGGCGTAAAGTTTCTTGCGTAACTTTTTTACGTGCTTTATTTTTACCTTATTTTGATATACAAGCTTTAGTCCGTACAGTTCTTCACATTCAGCCACAAAATCAGCTAATTTAGAAAGCAGTCTGGCTAAATTTTTTGAAACTGATCTTTTCCAGATAAAAGTATATTTGTTTGCACAAGCTTCTATCTTTGTACCGTCAATAAATACAGCATCACCTGATATTTCTCCAATCTCATAAAGGAAGTTTGTCATTTCGGCCATGATTGTTTCTGAACATGGAGCGAAATGAAGGCTGCGGAATCTAGCAAATGTAGAATGATCCGGTACTTGTGAACCTTCTAAGAGATACATAAAGTTCACGTCTCTTTTGCATGATTTCTCCATTTCTCTTGATGAATAATTATGATTCATATATGAGTAAAGTACAATCTTCAGCATCTGACGCGGTGTTGCCTGATTCTCCCTCATACGGGAGTAAGTCGAATACAAATCTGTTAAATCCATCTCCTCTACAAACTGACTTAGCAAATGCACCGAATCATTATCTGGTATCATGTAATCAATATTTAATGGAAGTTTTAATTGATAATTTCCACGATTTGAAGTATAATTTTTATGTAAATTAATGTATTTAGTCATATATTAATTTTACCATAAATCTTTCACTCTTCCGAGTGGGAGATTTATTTTTTACGTAAAAAACTGTCGCACTAATTTTTTTTAGTGCGACAGCCCCTTCTCACATTACCATATTGACATTCTACCATTTCTTCACTACATTTGGATGCTTGAGTAAAAGGCCCTTTTGCTTCACAGAGTTTTTTACCTCCATTGTTTTTACATCCAGCACATGTATATTTAGAATCTCTCAGTATTTCTGAAGCCTTACCAGTCCTCCATGCGATAATAGTTCCAAGTCTTTCTTCTCGCGTCTTAACCAAAGTACTATTTAAGCTCAATTTTTTCAATGATAAAATACCCCCTTGTAAGTCTTATAATATTTCCCACTCTATATAAATGTAAAAAATTTTATATAAATAGAATTTTTTACTTAATTATTTTCTCTGTTAGCTATAAATACATTTTGAATATTTTTAATTACAATATCTAAAATTAGCCCAAGAAAAGCTATAATAACCGCTGTAGCAAATATTCTCTTTATATCATAAATTTGTTGGTAACTTAATAATAACCATCCGAGTCCTGAACTGGCACCCATCATTTCCGCCGCAATAAGCATAAAAAATGAATATCCTGCACTGATTCTAATTCCAACAAAAATTGATGGCAATGCTGACGGCATTACTACTTTATAAAAAAGTTTGACTCTTGTGATTCCAAAAGATCTAGCTTCTTTTAATATTAATGAATCTAAATGTCTTATGCCATAAATTGTATTGAACATTATAGGCCAAGTGCAGGTCCATGCTATTACTGCTATTTTGGTTCCTTCTCCAATTCCTAAAAGCAAAAGGAAAATATGAAATAATATAAATGGATTAATCTGAGAAAATATTTCCACAATAGGTTCTATTACTAAGTCTATCTTTTGAAACCATCCTCCCAGTAAAAATCCAAGTAGTATTCCAATTAAAATTGAAACAGCAAATCCCAATAAAGCTCTTTCTACACTTATACCAACATTTAAAATAAAGTTTTGTGAAAGAAATATATTAAATAAAGTATTCATTATACTAGAAAAAGATGGAATAAATTGAGGATTCAGTATTCCCAGTCTACTGCTTACCTCCCATATTAAAATAAATATAACTATAACCAGCAATTTATAAGCAATATCTCTTTTCCTTCTTTTCATTATCTATATCTCCTAAAATTTTATTTTTTCATATTCATGTCCTTATGGTCCATATGCATATGATTAGAATCATTTTTATTGCTAAATCTATTACTAAAATCTGAAGTATTAGAATAACTAACCTCAACGCTTCCAATCCCTATAATAATAACAGTAACTAAAGCCAATACTGCAATTTGGCGTTTGCTGAATTTGGTATTTGACTTTTTTAACTTAATGAAGCTAAAATTATGACTTACTTTTTTCCAGAAAAATATTTTATTTTGGAAATATATTAGAAATCTATTTAATAAAACACCTAGAATTACGATAAATAACCCTGCTGAATACATTCTAGGAATTTGATTGTTCATTGCAGCATTATGAAAAAGCCATCCCAAACCTGCATTGGAACTTATCATCTCCGCAGCAATAACTATAAAGAAAGACATTTCAGTACCAACTCTAAGGCCTGCAAAAATTGATGGTGCCGCAGAAGGTACTAATACTTTTCTAAATAATTGCCAATTTGATATCTTCATAGAAACAGCAGTCTTTATTAAAAGTTTATCAGTACTTTTAGCCCCAGATATGGTATTATATAAAATCGGCCATATACTTGTCCATGTAATTACTGCCAACTTTGTAATTTCACCCATTCCAAAGAACAATATAAATGCTGGCAGCAATGAAAATGGATTCACTTGACCAAATATTCTAAAAAGTGTATCTAATAAATCAGCAGCTCTATTAAACCATCCTCCCAGTATAAGTCCAAGTGGTATTGCAATTATAGCTGCTATTATAAGACCTAATAAAATCCTCCACAAACTTACCATTATATTTGTAATTAAATTATTTTTCAGCCATAAAACATAAATCTGTTCTACAACTGTAGAAAAAGGTGGAATAAATTGAGCATTAAAAATGCCGATCTTAGGTAATATTTCCCATAATACTAAAAGAAGTATTACCCCACTATATCTTAAAATATAATAATTGTAATTATTTTTTAATTTATTCATAGATTCCTCCCTTTACACTGTAATTAACTATAATTTAATTGTTTTTCTTTTTTATCCTTGTGAAGAAGTTGCCATATTTCATTCCATACAGTATTATATTCTTTAGACGTTCTTATACTTGCAGTATTTCTTGGCCTTTCTAAATTCAATTCAATAATCCGTCTTATTTTACCAGGATTATCCGTCATAACAACTATTCTGTCTGCTAAAAATATGGCTTCCTCAATACTATGGGTTATAAATATGATAGTTTTACTTGTCTTTTCCCAAATATCTAATAATTCTTCCTGAAGTGTTTCCCTGGTCTGAGCATCTACAGCTGCAAAAGGTTCATCCATTAATAAAATCTCGGGATCATAAGCAAGAGCTCTCGCTATAGCCACTCTCTGTTTCATTCCACCTGATAATTCATGAGGGTACCTATTTTTAAATTTGTTTAATCCTACAAGACTAATAAACTTTTCTGACAGCTCTCTTCTCTTTCTCTTGGGAATACCCTTTACTTCAAGACCAAATTCAATATTCTGTTCCACATTTAACCAGGGAAATAGAGCATACCCTTGCAAAATAATTCCTCTATCAAGTCCTGGTCCATTAATTAATTCACCATCTATATAAACTTCACCTGAAGTAGGCTTAGCAAGGCCGGCTAAAATGTCCAAAATAGTTGATTTTCCACAGCCACTTGGTCCCACAATTGTTATAAATTCACCTTTCTTTACATTCAAACTGAAATCATCTACTGCCAAAAAATTTTTATTGTATTTTTCATCATCAGAAATTACATTATAAATTTTTTTTATATTTTTAATTACAACTTTATAATTCTTGCTATTTTCCTCAGCCATTTAACATTCCTCCACCTACAATACCTGACATAAAAATTTTAGGTTAAAAAAGTTTCATATAGCATCATCTATAGATGTAGTATAGATTTTTTCCAATAAGGTCAATCCGCCTGTATAGCCAACATATGTTCTATTAATAACAACTTCAGAAGCAGATGGACAGCTCGTTTCTATTATTATTCCCTTCAATTCTTCAACTATATCCTTTTCCCAAGCTGATGCAAATATTATAGGCTTGCTGCTTCCAAAATTTGATTCTCTAAGTTTTTTTTCAATAATATAACCATCTTCAATAAATTCAACTTGAGTAGACACATCTGGTGCTAATTGTTTATACTCATTTTGAATGCTATTTCTATATCTATCTGGTGGATTGTCAGTTATAATTTGTTTCACTGGAATCAATCCGATCTGATTTACCAGAAATTTATTAAGGGCAATATTATATGCACTGTCTCCTATTACAGCATATCTTGAAGGTAATCCAAACCAAAATTCAGAGAAAAAATCAGAAAAATGATCGAGGAAATAATAGTATCTACTTTCTTCTTCATTAATAAATTTTTCTGAAATATTTTTATTTGCCCCTGAAAATTCAACAACCTTTCTTATAAATTCTGTTGTTTCTTCCGCACCAATAGGAATAATTGGAACATGTAAATATGGTTGATTATATTTACTTTTTAGATATTCAGCAGTTTTAATTCCCACCCATGGAGAAATTACCAAATTAAATTGTGCCTTCGGAATACTTTTCCATTCACTTACCCCTTTACTTTCTGATCCAAATAACATATTGACTTTAAATCCACAACCTTCAAGTATCCTTTTAATTTCAATAAAATCTCCCCTCCAATAAGTATTGAAATATGGAATTTCTGTCCAAACGTTTATCAACCCAGCTTCCTTTTCTCCATTGTACTCTCCTACAAATTGATCTATTATAGATTTGATTACTATCTCATGACCTATTAGGTTATTCCCCTTAAACCCTCCAGTCTCTGCAAATACAATTGGATAACCCTTTTTTTGATATTTTTTGACTACAGAAGCTACATCATCTCCAACAAGTTCACCAATACAGCCGCTTAATACAACGAATAAATCTCCATCCATTATTTTAAAAGAAGATTTAATAAGATCATCTAATTTTTTAACTCCACCAAATATTACTTCACTTTCACCTGCATTTACACTCGGTATTACAGATCCTCCACTGTATCCACCACCCTGGTAACCATTATTATATGAAAGCATAAAATATTGTTTATCCACACACCCCGGTCCACAATGTACCAATGGAATTCCTCTTGGGATTGCAGATACAGTATATGCCGCTCCTATGGCACAACCATATCGCGGGTGTACTATTGAATTAGTTTGATTATTGGAATTTAATTTGCCTAACATTGATATCTCCTTTTTTAAAATAAATTTTATAAATTATTTTGCTCATCTAAAATTTCCGGATGTTTAGCCAGTATAAACGGATCTTCTTGATCCAGCCACCATTTTGTATATGGTAACTTAACGTGTCTACTCAAATTTTCACCAAACTTTTTATGTGCAAGTACTTCAATTAGTGCCTCTCCCAACCTTATTATTCCCTGATAACCAACTGGAAAATGTTCATCTCCCAGTGCAAAGGCCGGAATACCTACTTTTGCAGCAAGTGGTGCCAGACCATTATGTCGAATAATTATAAAATCCGGTTTAACTCTCCTTAATAATCCATAAAATTGGAATTGCTGTGTTTTGCTCACCGTAAAATGTTCTATGTCTCCATAATTATTAACCAGATACTTCAACGTATCTTGTTTATCATCTCCACTATCATAAACTGGATCGTGATGGAATACTACAGAGCCATCAACTTCTATACCAAGCTCCCTTAAAACTGAAAGAATACCATGAGCATATGCTGAACCAGTTGCTACAAATCCTTTTATTCCCCTGAATTTTTCTCTTAATTCATCTATTCTAGTTTTTACTCTTTTATGTTCCTTTACAATATAATCTTCCACTTCATCTTCCTTATGAACGATTCTACCGATTTCTCTAAGCCATGCATCAGTTCCATTTAGGCCATAAGGTTGAGGAGCTTTGATTTCTGGTACTCCATACTCCTGTTCCAGTGCAGCTGCGGTGTAAGAACCAAGCGTATAGCAAAATGCAGCAGAAGCGACAGCCTCTGACATTTGAGCAAGTTCATCAACCGTAGCCATATCCATTATATAATTCACCTTCAAGCCCAGAGGATTCAACATCTCACTAAAATAATCAGTACCCCATAGTGATATAATATTAATTAAATTCTCCTGTTTTTTGGGATGTTTATTTACAACTTGTCGAAGTACACCATGCTGGGAAATATCAAAACCCGTACTCCAATGTTTGGATCTGAATCCCTCACAGGATAAAGGAATAACAGGAATCTTCAATTCTCTCTCAGCTTCTCTAGCCACACTTATTATATCCTCCCCAATAAGTGCTGTTGCACAGGCGGCAGAAATAAAAATAGCTTTAGGTTTAAAACGAACCCACGCGTCCTGTATAGATTGCTTTAATTTTTGTGAAGCACCGAAAACCATATCCTTTTCCAAAAGATTCGTGCTTACAATTTGTAGATTTTGTATTTTTTTTCCTCTACGCATTAATCCAATTCTATATCCTATATTATGCCTAGGATGGCAGGCCGAACAACCAATAGATGAATGTTCTATCAAAATAGCATCTGGTATATTGCCTGCCTGACAGGCAACTATTGACTGACTGCACATTGTCTGTTGATTGAATGGCATCTTTAATTCACAAAGCTTGCAGCCTTCTCCTGGCTTATCATAGCATTTATTCCTCCTTTTAAGAGCCCTGGCTTGATAATTTGATTCTTTTACCAGGTCAGATGCATTTCCATCCCATGCAATAATTGTTCCCAAACGTTTTTCACGATTTTCAACATCTACTAATGAAAGATTTATTGATTTTTGTTTATTCATTAATATTCCTCCCATGCATATTTTGGTTAGCCTTTTAAATTGCCGATAGGGAATTTGAAAGGCTAACTACAACAGAAACAAAAAGCCTACAAATTTACCGTGGATGACACTCCATTTGCAATAGTACTATTTTTATCTATTATTTTAGTTTCTCTAACTTCACTTTTATTTTTATCATTGTGCAGGAGTTCCCATACCTCATGACTTAGGGAATTGAACTCAGACGTATTTTTAACATCTTCAAGTTTTCTCGGTCTAGGTAAATTTACATTTATAATCTTTTTTACGAAACCAGGATTGGATGATAAAACTGCAACCCTATCTGCTAAAAAAACAGCCTCTTCAATACTATGCGTTATAAAAATTATAGTTTTATTAGTTTTTTCCCATATTCTAAGAACTTCTTCCTGCATAGTTTCTCTTGTCTGCGCATCAACTGCTGCAAAAGGTTCATCCATTAAAAGCACCTCCGGGTCATAAGCCAATGATCTAGCTATAGCTACTCTCTGTCTCATACCACCTGAAAGCTCATGGATATAACTATCTTCAAAGCCATTTAATCCCACTAGATCAATATACTTCTGACTGATTTCCCTTCTATTTTTCTTGGGAATTTTTTTTAATTCCAATCCATACTCAATATTTTTACGGACATTTCTCCATGGAAACAGTGCATATCCTTGAAGCACTATCCCCCTATCAAGAGCTGGACCATTTACCAGTTTACCATCAATATACAATTCTCCTGAGGTAGGTTTTGAAAGTCCGGCAAGTATATCCAGAAATGTAGATTTTCCACACCCACTTGGTCCCACTATTGTTATAAATTCTCCTGCATGAACATCTAAATTGATATCTTTAATGGCAACAAATTCCTGTACTCCTCTTTTACCCCCTCTATTTTTGACTTTAAAAGTACGTGTTATATTTCTAGCTGAAATTTTTATTTCATTTTTATCTCTATCAGAAAATTCATATTCTCTTTCCTCATCAAAATCATTTTCTTTTAATGCCGTGTTCTGTACAGCCATATGAAAACACTCCTTTTATAATAAATTTTTATATAGTATCAGAATCTTCTTTCCACGTTACTATAAAATGTTCTATTAAATCCAAAAGTCTTAATAACACTAATCCCAATAGTGCAATAGCAATAGCTGCAGCGTATAATCTATTAATATTGTAGTTATTTTGCGCATTTAATATGAGCCAACCCAGTCCTTTACTTGCACCTATCATCTCGGCTGCAATAAGCATTAAACATGCAGTACTCATAGCAGTTTTAAATCCAGAAAAAATCAATGGTGCCGCTCCAGGCAAAACAACCTTATAGAAAAGTGAAAGTTTCGGTGTAGCCATCGCACGAGCTCCCTTTATCAACATTGGATCAATATTACGCACTCCATTTATGGTCTGAAAAAGCACCGACCACAAGGCGGTCCAGAAAATTATTGCCACTTTTGCCACCTCTCCAATTCCAAAGAACAACATAAATATAGGGAAAAGTGTGAAAGGATTTATCTGAGCAAGTACCTGAAGAAGTGGATTTAATATTTCTTCAAACTTTCTAAACCAACCACCTAGAAGAAAACCTAATGGTACTCCAACTACAACTGAAAGAGCAAATCCTTCAAGTACCCTCATCAAGCTAGCATTTATATGGACAATCAATTCTCCTGACGCCGCCATTTGTCCAAGATAAACTATAATATCAAATAATGGCGGTACGAATTGTTTATTTATTACCCCTATTGTGGGTAATACTTGCCATAGGATGAAGAAAACTATTATTGCTACTGATTTTCTTGTGAAAATAGCTATATTATTTCCTATATCCAATTTTTTTTTATCTATATCTTTAAGTGAAGTAGCTTCTGCCATATAATAACATCTCCTCACATTATTTTATTTATAGTACTCGTCCGTAACCATATCTGAAACTTTAACTTTCCCTTTAGGTATGGAACCTGACTCAACAGAACCCTCTATCCAAGGTGTAAGATACTTATTATTATCTATTTTCAATGTCTCAGTATAGTAATGATTACCGCTAACAGGCTGTCCTATATGCTTTGCAGTTAAAGCTGCTGCTTCCTTAGGATTATTATTAGCCCATTTCTCCGCTTCCGTTATGGCTTTAAGGAATTTTCTAGCTACATTAGGATTGTTTTTTGCCCAGGTTTTATTTACAACCCAGTAAGTTAAACCTGCTGCCGGTCCAAGATCAGCATCAAGTGTATCTGCTATCTTTACATTTCCAGCTTTTTTCATACCTGTATAGTAAGGTGGATGTACTGCCGACACATCAACTGTTCCCTGTGATAATGCCTGTATAGCCTGAACATCAGGCATTGTAACCCATTCTATCCTATCCTTCGGTATACCATATTTCTCAGCTATAGTATTAGTTACAAAATCAGTACAAATATTTGCAGCAATGGTAGTAAACTTTAATTTTTGACCTTTTTTATAATTTGCTAAATCTTTAAAAGTTTTAACTCCCGCTTTATTGGCTTTTGGACTTACAAACCACCACATATGCCTGTACTTAGGATCTACACTTGGAGCAGGATCTATTCCTGCTGGTCCAATACCTATGAGGTCAGCTCCACCTGCTACTGCTGGCGCATACGTGTTCGGATGAAATGCTTCTACATAATTATTGCCCTTCAAAATAGCTGGTATTTTTTGAGCTTCCTGTGTTTCACCAGTATATTCTACTTTCAACCCATATTTTTTGAAAAATCCCTTTTGATCAGCAACAACCCAAGGTGTAGATGAGCAATCTACCTTAGATGAAGTTTTTATTGGAATTAGTCCATCCTTATCAGGTTTTAATTGGTCTGTAGTCGATGAAGAAGAACTACTACTAGAAGTACTTTTTCCGCAGCCAGCTAATACAAAACTAGTTATACAAATTAGTGAAACAAGCATTATTAAGATTTTTTTTCTAGACAATTTTTTAATCATTTGATACATCTCCTTATCTACATTTATTGAAAATCTTGAAGTACAACAGTATAGATATCTTCTATTAGTCTCATTCCACCATCATATCCTAAATACGAACGGTCAAGAATCATCCTATCACTTGCAGGTGCAGATATTGATAGTTCATATCCTTTAATTTTTTTTGATATTACCCTGTCCCATCCACTTCCTAAAATCAATGGTTTTGTCCTAAAGTCGCTATTTTCCAGGTATTCGTTTATGTCACCACTATCACCTGTAAATTGGATTTCAGGAATAATATTATTATAAAATCCTGAAAAATCATTACGTACATTTTGTTGATATTCCTTAGGAACATCTTCTGTTATAAATTGCCTTTTAGGCAAAAGTCCCAGATCATTTATTAAAAATTTAGATATTCCTAATGTATACGAGCTATCTGCTATAGTAATAAAATGCTTAGGTAATAATCTTGTTTCAAGTAAGATATCAGCAGCTCTTTCTAAATAGTAAAAATACCTATCCTCCTGTTTAGCTATTTGACCTTCTATAAAATTTCTATCTATATTTAAAAATTCTCCTATAGTTCTCAAAAATTTCCCTGTCTCCTTAGGCCCTATAGGAAGAACTGGATACTGAAAATATTCTGTACCGAACTTTTCTTTTAAATGTTTCATATTTTTAAGTCCGACCCATGGCGATATAAGCAAATTATACTGGGCTTTTGGAACCTTGTTCAACGCATTTATACCTCTTCCATGTCCAAATACAATATTTGTTTTTATCCCTATTGAATTCAAAAGTTTTTCAATAGTTTCAAAATTTCCAGACCAAAATGTATCCTGATATGGAACCGTAGCCCATACATTTACGAGTCCTTCTTCAATTTCGTCTGCCGGTTTTAGGTACTGATCTATAATTGCATCAATAACAAACTCATGTCCTATAAAATTACTTCCTTTAAATCCACCAGTTTCTGCATATACTATAGGTTTGCCTTTATCCTTATATCTATCTACTACTTCTCCTATATAATCTCCAACAATATCAGAAGTGCAGCCTGTAAGTACAACATATAAATCCGCGTCAATTACTTTAAAAGAATTTTCAATAACTTTATTTAATTTATTTGTTCCTCCAAATATTACTTCTTTTTCTCCTACATCTGTACATGGTATGGAGTGTCCTCCCATATATCCTGTACCCTGGCATCCATTTTGTAGTCCCAATGTGGCCCATATCTTTGCTGCACATCCAGGTCCTGAATGTATTATTGGAATTGATCCTTCTATGGCAAGTACCGATTCATAGCCACCAAGAGCACAAGCATGTCTTACTTGTTCTATTAATCCACTCATTATTTCACACCACTTTCAAAAAATTTGAAGGTATCTTGTTTAATCCACCAGGAAGTATATGGTAATTTTATTCTTTTAGATAATTCCTCTGCCAGGCTGTTGTTCTCCAATGCATCTATTATTCTATGACCAAAATTTATAATTCCTCTGTACCCAAAGGCACTATATTCATCAGCAATCATTATGGATGGTATTCCCATTTTAAGTGGCCATACAGTAGTACCTGGATGTCGTGCTATATAAAGATCTGGATTTATTTTATTCAATAGATTTAATATTTCGAAATTTTGCACATCACATACACTTATAGGAACATCATTTACCTTTTTTGATAGGAAAATAGACGACTCTGGAACACTGCCATGGTCATAATGCTGATCAAAGTGCCATGAAATTCCATGTACTACTTCAATCCCAAGTTCATTAAGTACTCTTATAAAATTATGCGAAAAACTTGGTCCCATACCAACTACTGCTTTTATACCGCCAAGCTTTTTTCTGATTTCACCAAGCTCAGGTTCTATCTTTTTCTTTTCCTCACATATATATTTTTCCACTTCTTTTTCTTTTCCAACTACTTTTCCAAGTTCTCTAAGCCAACTATCCATTCCTGCAATTCCATGCGGCTGAATAGTCTTTATATATGGAACCCCATATTTTTGCTCTAATCCATTTCCAAAATAACTGCCCAATGTTCCACATATACTTATAGTTGCTGCAGCTTCTGACATTCCGGATATTTCATCTATAGTAGCAAAGGGTATTCCAAATTGTGGTACTAAACCTAAAACTGAAAAAATTTCAGTTACATACTCTCTTGCACTGCCGGTAAAATTTATCATGTTTATAAGCTTTGGTCGTTTTTTTCTCGGTGGTTTCACTATACGCGTCAATATAGCATGGAAAGCTGCGTCAAAACCTGATGCCCATATTTTGGATCTAAAGCCTTCACATAATACTGGAACTACTGGAATCTTTATTTCACCTTCCACCTCATCTGCAATTGCTTTAACATCATCTCCAATAATTGCCGATGCACAAGAAGTAGTTACAAATATAGCTTTTGGTTTAAATCTTCTATATGCCTCCCTTATACTTTCTTTTAATTTATTCTTTCCTCCAAATACTGTAGAATCCTCTGTCATATTAGTATTTATCAATTTTATGTTCGTTTTTTCCCAATCCCGTATATTTTCACCCCACTTTAAAGTACAGGTTTCACCAATTATATCTGCAGAACAACCTACGGCACCATGATTTACAATAGCTGCATCCATTATACGTCCCAAATAACTTTGGGCACACCCAGAACTGCAGTTACTTGCCTGGCTGAAGCACCTTTCCCTGTTTTTAAGTTTTCCGCATTGTGCTTTTTTAACAAGATCCTTTATTGTTCCATCATACCCTGTAATAGAATTAAGTCTGTTTTCCCTAGTTGAAGCTTCTATACTTTTAACATTAATAGGCATAATTGCATCTCCTTTTTACAAAATAACTATCACTTAGTGTATGTGAAAAGGCTAAATATCAGTTTATTTGACAAATATCTAGCCTCCAGCATTTCTGGTCAACTTTTTTCTAATAATCCTACAGCACGTTCTATGCCTTTTTCTACCTGATCATACATCTGAAATAATTTTATGCCCCTGCTGTTCAATAGATTTATAGGTTCAAATCCAGCCCTGAGAGCCAGAACTGCATTGCAATCACTTACTGCATCTACAATATCTGTTACTCTGTCATCATGTCCATTGCATTCACCTATTCCACTGCAATATTTATTTACATCTCTTTTTTCAATAAATGTAGTTTCCCCTTTTATGACATCATATATATATAATTGTGTTGCATGTCCAAAATGCTCATCTATATCTACTCCTGATTTAGTTGCAACTGCAAATCTTAATTTTATTTTTTTATTATCAATTTTGCTTATACCTTTCAAATCAATTCCTCTGAATTTACTTGATATATCATCTTCAAGCGTTCCTATTGCATCTGCCCTGCATTGTTTGCAATGATACATCTGCTTTAAATCTTCACCGCATTCCTTTCTCATTTTATTTAATTCAAAATCATTTACAGTAGGTCTATTTTCAAACACACTTCCTTTAACTGGTATAAGAGGCATTATATTAGTCATATATGCACCACATTCTTTTACCGTTTTGACTATATCATGTATATGATTATCATTTATTCCCTTTATCATAACAATATTGACTTTTGATACGATTCCTTTTTGCGTAATATATTTTAATCCTGAAAGCTGATTATGAAGTAATATTCTCCCGGCTTCTTCACCCTCAAATTTTTTGCCTAGGTAATTTACAAACTTGTATATTTTCCCACCTATCTCTGGATTAACTGCATTTATTGTTATTGTTATATGGCTTACTCCAAGATTTATAAGTTCATCTGCATAAAATGGAAGCATCAGTCCATTAGTTGAAAGACAAAATGTAATATTAGGAGAAACTTCTTTTATAAGCTCTATTGACTTTTTTGTTTCTTTAAAGTTTGCAAGTGGATCTCCAGGTCCGGCTATTCCAACTACAGTCAAATTATTAAGTTTTTCTTTTACAAGTTCGAATCTATCCCTTGCACCTTCAGGAGTCAAAACTTCACTGGTCACCCCAGGTCTTGTTTCATTTACACAATCATACTTTCTATTACAAAAATTACAGCTTACATTACACTTTGGAGCTACAGGTATATGCATTCTCGCATATTTATGTGCAATACAATTGTAGCATGGATGTTGAAGTGTCTTACTGTCAATATCTCTTGCGGCTTCTATACTCATAATTTTCCTCCTAAATTATTAATAAAATAAAACGGCTAAAGAAATATTTTAAATTTCTTTAGCCTTCAGTTTTTCTGATCAACTAAGTAATATTTTTATTATCCAATAAGACCATGCTCCAACATTATTGCTTCCAGATCTTCCTGTGCCATAGGCTTTGGTATCACAAACATGTCATTTCCATCTATAGCTTTGGCCAATGCTCTGTATTCATCTGCCTGTTTAGCTTTTGGATCATACTGGATGACAGTCTGCTTGTTTATTTCTGCTTTTGTAACCTCCGGACTTCTCGGTACAAAGTATATCAACTGACTTCCCAATTTTTTAGCAAATGCATCAAGCAATTCATACTCATTTGCAACCTTTCTGCTGTTGCATATGATACCGCCTAATCTTACTCCACCTGCATTTGCAAACTTGCTTATACCTTTTGATATGTTGTTTGCTGCATACATTGCCATCATTTCACCGCTGGCTACTATATATATTTCCTGTGCTTTTCCTTCACGTATTGGCATTGCAAATCCTCCACATACAACATCTCCAAGTACATCATAGAAAACATAATCCAGATCGTCGGTATATGCTCCAAGCTGCTCAAGCATATTTATTGAAGTTATTATTCCTCTTCCTGCACATCCAACTCCAGGCTCCGGCCCACCGGATTCAACACATTTTATTCCTCCAAAACCTGTCTTCAATATTGAATCCAGATCAACATCTTCTCCCTCTTCTCTCAATGTATCGAGAACTGTTCTTTGAGCTAGTCCACCCAAAAGAAGCCTAGTAGAATCTGCCTTAGGGTCACATCCTACTACCATAACATGTTTTCCCAACTCTACCAGTCCTGCAGTAAGATTTTGTGTTGTTGTGGATTTCCCTATTCCACCTTTTCCGTAAATAGCTACTTGTCTCATTTAATTTTCCTCCTAATATTCTATATTATTCTAAAGTAAATCAATTATAAATAAAAAACAAAAAAATCAAATCTTGTAAAGATACATCCAGTGTATCGAAACAAAATTTGATCTCCAGTTTTCTAGTCAATCAATAAAAAATCCTACAGAGAAACTGTAGGACTTCAAAATTCCAAAGTTTCTCATCTTCCAGGTTTAACCTGCTGGAATTAGCACCATTAAATACAAATAACATACTCAGGTTGCCGAGCATCATAGGGCCAGTCCCTCCGCCTCTCTCGATAAGAGTTATATTTAATTATTGTTTATATAATACTTAATTTAAATATAATTGTCAATAGTAAATTTAACTTTTTTTGATTTAATTATTAATTAAATCTAGTAAGTACCACAGAATATATATCTTCTAATAACCTGAGACCCCCACTATATCCAACATAGGAACTGTTTATTACGAGTCTCTCAAAAACAGGCCAAGAAATTGCAATATAGTGCGCCTTTGTTTCACTGGCAATTTTTTTCTCCCAGGAACTTCCTATTATTAAAGGATATCGATAAAAATCCATATTTCTGATTTCATTATCTATCTTATATCCATCTGTTGTAAATTCCACTTCTGCTTCTATACCATCATTCAATTTTTTAAAATATCCTTTTATGTCATCTTGATATTTTAAAGGTGCATCATCAATTATATACTGTTTTGATGGAAACAGTCCCAGATCATTTACCAAAAATTTTGTTACAGCCAGAGTATATTGTGAATCGGAAACCACCACAAATCTCTTTGACATAACACGAGTCTCTAAAAATACATCTGCAAATCTTTCTATATAATAATAATATTCTTCTTCATTCCTGTTGACGACCTCATCAATCTTTTCTTCATCTATTCCTGCAAATTTACCTACAGCATTTAAAAATTTGCTTGTTTCAAAAGCACCTATTGGAAGAACCGGATAGTGGAAATATGGAGTATTAAATTTATTCTTCAAAAGTTCCATATTTTCAATTCCAACCCAGGGTGATACTAAGAGATTAAATTCAGCTTCAGGTACCTTGTCTATATTTTTAATTCCCCTTCCATATCCAAATATTATATTAGGGATCAGTCCAAGTTGTGAAATCAGTTTTTCAAGTTCTCTCAAATTTCCAGCCCAGAATGGATCATGAAGTGGAATACCGGCCCATATATTTACAAGACCCTTCGTCTTTTTGTCTGATTGTTTTAAATATTGTTCTATTATAGCTTTTATAACCCATTCATGTCCAAGATAATTATTCCCTTTAAATCCAGGCGTTGAAGCATATATAACCGGCTTTTTTGAGTCCTTGAATGACTTTACAATTTCCTCTGAATCATCTCCAACTATTTCAGAACTACAGCTAGTAAGAACCACATACAAGTCTGCATCTACAACCTTTAAGGCATTCTCTATAGTTTCCCTGAGTTTTTTTTCGCCCCCAAATATTATTTCCTTCTCACTTATATTTGTACAAGGAAATATATGGGATGAAAAATGTCCTGAACTTCCAAAATCTCTTTCAAGTTTTTCCGCACATCCCGGGCCAGAATGCAGAATTGGGATAGCATTTGTTATTCCATGTACAGTCTGCATAGCAGCCATTGCACATTTATATCTAGGCTGGTCTAGTATCTTTGCCATATTATTTCACCATTTCCCTTTCTGCTTTACTTTTTTGAAAAATACTGAACTTTTCTGATTGTACCACCAATCTGTATATGGAAGTTTGACTCTTGAAGCAAGATTTTTCTCAAAGCTTCTGTTTTTGATGGTATCAAGGACACTATATGCAAAATTCAGTGTACCTCTATAGCCAAAGATCATATACTCGTCATTTACACAGAGTGTAGGAATCCCCTGTTTTATTGCCCACACAGTAGTTCCAGGATGCCTTGAAAAATATATATCGGGTTTGTATTCATTCAATATATTAAGTACTTCATAGTTTTGCTGTTCCGTTACACTTAATTTTATATTGTCAGGTGAATTTTTAAATAAATAATTGGCTGCTGGTGGCATATTGTTGTTGTCATGTTTTTTGTCATAATGCCAGGAAGCTGCCCATACTACTTCAATTCCAATCATATACCTCTTTTACAATATCCCCAAGACTCCCTGCAACACCAAAAACAGTATCCTTTTCATTCATATCAGTTCCAACAAAAACAGTATTGTTTGTAATTCCTCTTTTAGCTGCCATCTGACTGTTTGTTACATTTATATTGGCTGCCATAGCAGTACATCCAGAAGGAGCATGATTTATTACGGCAACATCCCTTATCCCCGACAGTTGTGAAAGTGCACAGCCTGCATTACAGGAGCTTGACTGACTGAAACATCTCTCCCTGTTATTCAAAGTACCATTTTTGGATCTGCTTACAAGGTCATTTAGATTTCCCACGTAACCTGTAATTGCTCCAAGGCGGTTCTCTCTCGACGGTGCAAGAGAATTTTTCAGATTGATCGACATAAAAATTACCTCCTAACTATGTCTCGACAGTATTTTATTGTATATATCTTCTATTAAATTCAAACCACCAGTATATCCAGCATAATTGTGATCAAGTATTATCCTGTCCGATACAGGCAGTGCAACGCTTAAATTTATGCCTCCAAGCTTTGAAGCAATATCAACATCCCATGAACTTCCAAGTACTAATGGCACTGTTTTTACATGAAATGTTGATAATTTTTCATTGATTACCCCTCCATCCTGAGAAAAAGTTATTTCACAGGGTATATCTGGAGCAATATTCTTAAAATAGCTCCTGATATTTTCTCTAAACGTTTTGGGTACATCCTCTGTTATGAATTGATGTCCTGGAAGCAGTCCAAGATCATTTGATAAAAATTTGCTTATGGCCAGTGCATAGATGGAATCATTTATATTAAAAAATCTTTTTGGAAGATCGTATCTGAATTCTACAAAAAAATCTGCAAATCTGGTTAAATAATGATAATACTCGTTTTCTTCTCTTTCTATTACTCTATCTACAATTTTTTTATCAATACCTGTAAATTCTGCAATCTTCCTCAAAAATCTTGAAGTTTCAGATCCTCCAATTGGGAGTACAGGGTAATGAAGATATGGCGTATCAAATTTTCTTTTTAAAAGTTCTGCTGTCTTTATTCCTATCCAAGGTGATATAACTATATTGAACTCAGCATGTGATATATCATTTATTGCATTTACACCTCCACTATCATATCCAAATAATATATTCGCCTTAATACCTATACTCCCGAGCAATTTCTTTATCTCCCTCAAGTCACCTTCCCAAAACGGATCATGTATAGGAACTGATGAAAATATATTTACAAGCCCTGGAATTCTTCTGCCGTCATCTTTCAGGTACTGATTTATTATGGCTTCCATGACCAATTCATGACCTGCATATGAATCTCCTTTAAACCCGCCAGTCTCAGCATAAACTATTGGAATACCCTTTCTCTGAAATTCTCCTACTATGCTTCCAACATCCTCACCTATTATATCCGAAGTACATCCAGTAAGAACTACAAAGAAGTCTCCCTTCATTATCCTGAGAGTCCCTTCTATAAGTTCTTTCAATTTCTTTTTTCCCCCAAAAACCACATCTCTTTCCACCATATTGCTGCAGGGAATGGCATCTCCTCCTGCATACCCTGTTCCCTGATAACCGCCACAACCCGACATTCCAGCAAAAAGTTTTGCACTACAGCCTGGTCCAGCATGCAGTATTGGAATAGCTCCTTCTATAGCCGAAACCGTCTGCTGTGCTCCAAGTGCACAAAAATGCCTTGGTTCTTCAAGTAGTTCATCCATTTTTCTACCCCCTTAAAAAATTATCCGTATATGGAAGTTTATTGTGTGCCGATATTCCCTTTACAAAAGAAGGATTGCTTATAGTATCAAGAATCAATTCTCCATAGTTTATTAATCCTTCATATCCAATTCCAAAGTGTTCATCTCCCATGAGAAATGACGGTATACCAAGTTTCGTTGCCCATATTGTACCCGTATGTCTCGCTATATAAATATCGGGCCTGTATTTATATAATCTTCTTACTATTTCAAAAGATTGTTTATTACAAACTGATATTCTAAAATTACCATAGTTATCTATATCATTCTTAAGTGTATCTGATCTTCTGTCATTATTGTCAAATACGGGATCATGATGCCATGTGCAGTTTTCTACAACTTCCATGCCAAGATCTTTAACAATAGCTACAAGAGCATGACCATGAGCTGCACCTGCACCTATAAGTACTTTCTTGCCTTTCAGTTTTTCTCTGAGCTCAGTTATCTTATCTTTTGTTCTTTCTTTTTCCTCTTCTATCAAATTTTCTACTTGCTTTTCCTTATGGACTAACCTTCCAAGCTCTCTAAGCCATGCATTAAAACCTGATATTCCATATGGTGCCGGTGCTTTCACCTCTGGAACTCCAAAATACTTTTCAAGTCCTGCAGCTAGGTATGTTCCCAAGGTTGAACATATTTGCAATGTAGCAGCTGCTTCTGATATACGACTCAAACTTTCTATAGTTGTAAATGGTACAATATAATTTACTTTAAGTCCAAGTTTTCCGAGAAGAGGTGTAAATACATCACGGCCTTGAAAATTAATTATATTTACTTCATCAATTTTTTTTCTTCTTGCAGGTTTTACGATTTTTCTTAGAATTCCATGATATGCAGCATCAAACCCTGTAGCCCAAATTGAAGAACGAAATCCTTCACAATACACTGTTACTACTGGTATACCTAATTCTTTTTCAAGTTTATCTACTATACTTTCAATATCATCGCCTATTATGGCGGAAGCACATGTGGTTGTTACAAATATAGCTTTAGGGTTAAATCTTATCTTTGCTTCCCTAATTGCTCTTTCAAGTTTTAGTATGCCACCATAGACCATATCTTTCTCAGTTAAGTTTGTATTTATATACTTTAAATTTGATACCTTTAAATTTCTGTTCCTGCTTCCTGTCCTATACATAAAGTTACGGCCTGGAATATCACCGCTGCAACCTGCCGGGCCATGCTCTACAATTGCTGCATCCTGAATACAGCAAAGTTGATTCATAACTTGATTGGCACTGCAGGATGTACACTGTGTAAACTTTCTTTCATAGTTTTTAAGAGTCTTATTATCATAACTTTTACATAAATCGGACGCAGTACCTTCATATCCAGTTATAGAATTAAGCCTTCTCTCTCTTACTTCAACTGAAACTTTTTTTATATCTACACTCATATTAAAATCCCTCCAAATCAAATAATCCTTTCACTACAACGACTTTTCAAATGCCTGACTAAGGTCTGAAATCAGATCATTCACATTTTCCAGCCCGACAGATACCCTCAGTGCATTTTCAAAGGCTCCAGCTTTAGTCTTCCGTTCTTCACTTAAAGAAGAATGAGTAGTTTGTGATGGCTGTACAATAAGTGACTTCGAATCTCCTACATTTACGAGAAAACTAAATACCTTCAAACTATTTAAAAATTTATTTATACTTTCCTGATTTCCTTTAAAACCAAAAGAAAATATTGTTCCCGATCCTCTTGGTAAATATTTCTCCGAAAGTTGCTTGTTTTTATAATTTCTTTCATCCTTTATTGCAGGGTAGCTTACCCAAGAAACCTGTGGATGATTCAGAAGATAATCTATAATTTTTTCTGTATTCTCAACCTCCCTGTCAATTCTCACAGACAGTGTTTCTATCCCTTGAAGTATCAAGAATGCATTGAAAGGACTTAAAACTGCACCCAATTCAGATAAATAATGAAGTCTTACTCTTGTCGTAAAAGGTGTATCTGGAAAAACTTCAAGTAAATTTTTATTTTCTACTTTATAATCGGGCTCTGTAAAATGTGGAAATTTCCCATTATTCCAGTTGAACTTATTATTTTCCACAATCAGTCCTCCAAGCGTAGAGCCATGTCCTGCCAGGGATTTAGTAGATGAATAAACAACTATATCAGCTCCAAACTCAAATGGTTTTAAAAGATAAGGTGTTGCAAAAGTATTGTCAACAATAAGTGGAATATTTTCTTCGTGGGCTATGTCTGCTATAGTTTCTATATCTATGACATTTATCAACGGATTACCTATTGATTCTATGAATATACATCTAGTATTTTCTGTTATTGAATTTTTAAAGGATTCCACATCAAAAGGATTATCTATCCATTTTACTTTAATGCCTAATCGTGGCAATGTATGTTCAAGTAAATTATAAGATCCTGCATATATTGAATACACAGCAATTATTTCTCCGCCACCTTCTGCTGCATTTAATAAAGAATACGCTACAGCTGCCATTCCAGATGAAACAGCAAGAGCAGCAGTACCTCCTTCAAGAACTGCTACTCTTTTTTCAAGTATACTAAGTGTGGGATTCCCACTCCTTGTGTAAAAAAATCCATTATCTCTTCTCGATTTCAATCTCTCTAATCTGTCCGTATCACCTATATTAAAAGATGCTGTTTGATAAATTGGAACCGTACATGCATAATTATGTTCCTCAGGTTTATATCCAGCTCTAAGTTGAAGTGTTTCAAATCTATAATCTTTTTCTTCAGACATATTAAACTCTCCTTAAATTTCATATTTTCAATTACAATACTTGTTTATTTTGTCCATTTTGAAATAATATTCAACAAGCTTTTTCAACGCATAGTCTATAGGCTCTTCTATATCAAAAGCATGTATTCCATTTTTGCCCAAAAATTTAATTGCCTCCTGACCTATCTGGCTGACTACAACAATTCTACATCCAGATAATGCTCTTATCATATATAAGAATTTATCATAATCCGAATTAAAATTTTCTGGTACATTTTCCAATTTGCGCAGCTCTACAAATTTGTAATTAATATCATCTACTTCATATATATAAAATTGATTGGCCTGTCCAAAATGCTGGTCTATTATCTTTCCATCACTGCTTGCAACTGCAATTTTATACATTACATCAAATCCTTTCCTCTTTATAATGATTTTTATTTTATACTGGATTCCCGTAATAAAAAAGATCAAATTTCATCTGTATAGAGAATAAATATATCTCTCATAACAGGAAATTTGACCTCTAGTTTTCTAGTCAATCAATTATTACTTATAAGTTTCTAAAATATTTCCATATATATCCTCAATTAATCTTAATCCACCGCTGTATCCAAGATACCAACCATTTAATACAAGCCTGTGCATAACAGGTATGGATATATTTATCCTGAATGCATTTAATTCCTGTGCTATATCTCTATCCCAAGAGCTTCCAAGTATCAGTGGAATATGAGTTCCTAAATCGTATTTTCTAAGTCTTTCATTAACTTTTTCGCCATCGACTTCAAAAAATATCTTGAAATTTCTAGTATCTGAAATTTTTTCAAATTCATCTTTTATATACTTCTGGTATTTTACCGGAGCATCATCTGTAATATATTGTTCTCCAGGAACAATTCCAAGCTCATTTAATAAGAATTGACTTATTCCCAAAGCATAAAATGAGTCAGTTATATTAAAAAATCTGTCTGGTATGCTATATCTGAACTCCAGAAAAAAATCTGCAGATCTCTCCAGGTAATAATAGAACAATTCTTCTTCTTCTTTTATAATATTTTCTACCTTTTCCCTGTCAAGTCCTGCAAAATCACTAACTGCCCTTAAGAAATTACTGGTTTCTCTTGCTCCTATAGGCGGAACTGCATAATGGAGATACGGTGTGCCATATTTTTCTTTTAAAAGCTCAGCAGTTTCAATTCCAACCCAGGGAGAAACTACTATATTAAATTCTGCATTTGGTATTGCTTTCCATTCCTCTATTCCACTTGACTCTGGTCCAAAAAGTATATTGACCTTCAATCCTATCTTCTCAAGTAAATGTTTTATAGCACTTAGATTTCCACTCCAGAAACTATCCTGGAAAGGTACCGATGAAAAAACATTGACAAGTCCTTTTTTAACTTCAGGCTTTTTATCTCCAACAAATTGATCTATAATAGCTTTCAACACCATTTCATGCCCTTTAAAATTACTGCCCTTGAAACCACCTGTTTCAGCAAAAACTATTGGTATACCATTTTCTTTATATTCATCTACCAATGATCCTACATCATCTCCAACTATATCTGATGTACAACCTGTCAATACTACAAACAAATTTCCTTTTAATACCTTTAGTGTCCCATCGATAACCTCTCTCAACCTCTTTATGCCCCCAAATACAACTTCCCTTTCTGTCGCATTGGTACATGGAATTACACCTCCACCTGAATATCCTGTACCTTGATATCCAGAATCTGTACTGAGTCCTCTAAATAACTTCACACCGCATCCAGGTCCTGAATGAAGTATTGGTATAGCTCCTTTTATTGCAATTACAGACTGCTGAGCCCCGAGGGTACAATAATGTCTTGGTTCCTGAACTATTTTAAGCATATTATTTTCCCTCCTTCAAGAAAGTATCAGGTCTTTGCTTAAACCACCAGTCAGTATAAGGAAATTTCGCATGGGCTGCAATATTCCTCACAAATTCAGGAGTTTCAAGTACATCAAGAACTTTATTGCCATAATTTATGAGTCCTTGGTATCCCAGTCCAAATTGTTCATCTCCCATTAAAAAAGTCGGTATACCAAGTTTGGCTCCCCAAATTGACATTCCACCATGTCGTGCTACAAATATATCAGGTTTTAACCTATTAAGCGAATTGACAAGTTCATATGCCTGTTTATCACACACACTGAAATTCTCTATATCTCCATAGGTATTTATTGCATGGTCCAAGCTTTTAGCCGCATCCGAACCATTATCATAACAAGGATCATGATGAAATATTGAAGCTCCAACAACTTTCATTCCCAAGTCTTCCAATAAAGCCATCAAACTATGACCATGTGCTGCACCAGCTGTAATATAGGCTCTCTTCCCTTTTAACTTGTTTCTTAGCTTTTCAAGTTCAGGATATATTTTCTCTTTTTCAGATTCTATTAATTTCTCTACCTCTGCTTCTTTTCCTGTTACTCTCCCAAGTTCTCTAAACCATTGATCTGTTCCATTTATTCCATAGGCAGGTGGTGCCTTTACTTCAGGTACTCCATACTCCTGCTCAAGTGCTGCTGCAAGATACGTACCAAGCGTAGGACATATCTGAACCGTAGCCGCCGCCTCTGACATTTTTTGCAACTGATCTATAGTTGAAAAAGGAACTATATAATTTGGCTTTAAACCTATTTTTCCAAACAAGTCTGTAAAAATATCGCTTCCCCAAAAATTAATTACATTTATTAAATCTTTTCTCTTTATAACTGGAGGTTTAACTATCTTTCTTATTATTCCATGATAGGCGGCATCAAAACCCGTTGTCCACATTTTTGACTTGAATCCTTCGCAAGGAATATATACTACAGGTATTTTTAATTTTTTCTCCTCCGCTTCAGTTATTGTCTCTATATCATCTCCTATAATTCCCGATGCACAGGAAGCCGTTATAAAAATTGCTTTTGGATTAAACCTGCTGAAGGCTTCTTCTATTGTAGTTTTTAACTTTTCCCCTCCTCCGTAAATAGTATCCTTTTCTTCAAGATTTGTACTCAATAACCTTGCATTTCTAAGTTTAAAATTTCTTTTTCTCTGCCCGACCCTATTTGTAAAATTGAAATCCGAAAAATCTGCTGAGCATCCAAGTGGAGCATGATTTATAACAACTGCATCTTGTATCATTACAAGCTGGCAAAGTGCATTTCCGGAGCTGCATCCAAGGCATTGGCTGAAAGAATGTTTTCTATCACAAAGTCTCTTTTTCTTTGACATCTCGCATAATTCAGATGCATTTCCAAAAAAACTGTAATAGATCCAAGTCTTGTTTCTCTTATTTTAATTTCTGGTGATTTTATATTTATACTCAAAATTGTATCCTCCAATCATTAAATAATTACTGAGATTTAATTGATAAAAAAAGGCCAAGTAAAATCTCACGAATATCTATCGTCAATTTCACCTAGCCTCCAGTTTATCTGGTCAACCAAATAATATATATTTACATATCAATTAATCTCAAATAAAAATAAAAAACTTCCTGTAATAAGATACAGGAAAAAAACTTCTTCCATCATCTTATCTCCCAGGTATATTTCACCCCGCAGGAATTGGCACCTTGAATAAAACACAGGTTGCCGGGTATCAAAGGGCCTGTCCCTCCACCTCTCTAGATAAGTTTATATTAATTTTAGTATATTCAATAATATTGAATATGTCAACATGTTTTTTTTACAATTCCACCAAATTTATAACCTATTCCTCTTACTGTTAAAATGTATACAGGTTTTTTGGAACTGTCTTCGATTTTCTGCCTTAAGTTTTTTATATGTGAATCAATCGCTCTGTTATACCCATCAAAATTTTTCCCCAGTACAATGGATATCAATTCTTCTCTAGTAAAAATCTTTGCAGGATGTGTGGCCATGACTGTAAGTATATTATACTCAACCGGGGTAAGATTGATTATATTACCTGATTTTCTAACTTCATAACTTGAATTATTTATTGTCAGCTTGCCGTTATCTATGGAAATTATATCATCCATAATATCTTTATCATCCGCTGTTCTTCTTAGAAGTGATTTTACTCTTGCCACCAGCTGTTTTGGACTAAAAGGTTTTAGTACATAGTCATCTGCTCCTATGTCAAATCCATTGAGTATATCAGATTCTGAAGTTTTAGCCGTAAGCATTATGATAGGCACCTTGGACTTCTTCCTTAAAATACTACATAGTTTTTCTCCACAAATATCTGGAAGCATAAGATCCAGAATCATAAGATCAGGATTCACTTTATCAAATATAGCCATAACAGTATTTCCATCATACGCAGAATATACAGAATATCCATCTCTCTGAAGATATGCTTTTACAACCTCCACAATTTTTATCTCGTCATCTACTACAAGTATTCTTCTTTTTTGTTCTTTCATAACCAAAACTCCATTCAAATCCCATTTTAATTTATGGATTCAACAGTTATTACAGGGAACTTTTTGCTATCAGCATCTGGTCCCGGATTAGTGCCGATATTTCCTTTCAGTACTCCTTTTACCGTAACTTGAACCGGATATTTGCCTTTACCTTCTTTTACACGTTTCTGGACAATATTCCATGCATTTAACTGGGATCCACTACCATTAAAAATCCATTTCCCATCTGCACCACTTTTATTATCTGAAGCAATACCACCATCAAAATAGTAAAAGACCCAGTTGCCATTTTGCTGAAAGGTTATTCCTAGTCCGGACAGAGCCATCAATCTCATATATACCATATTTGCAGTATCTTCCTTAAGTCCAGCTGCAAAATCATCTTCTGAAGTAATATATCCTGTAATACTAAGAGATTTGTTTGTAGATTTGGTTTTATTGCTATCTAAAGCTTTTCCAACAGTCTGAGAATTTACAGGATTAGATTGAGATTTTTTACTAAGGTCAACTTTGGCTTCTTTATCCAGGTCTGATTTTGCTGAAGATTTTGTTCTATCAGTAGCTGCAGTTTTTTTCTGAGTTTTCTCTGTATTATGACTTGAATGTTGTGATTGCAGCATTTGTTTGCTATTCATAGAACTTTTATCCTTATTTTTAGCTTCAGATTTAGATGAGTTTATCTCTATTTTACCTATAATTCCAGCTACAATTACACATACTATTATAATTATTCCAATTACAATTTTATTTTTTCTCTTCATAAATACATGCTGTTATAATATTATAACAGCTTTCACCTTCTTTCTTAATTGAAATTTAATTTTCAGTCTTGTCCTGCTTTAACTGGTCAATGCTGTCTACAACTGTAATTTTGCTCTTTATCATACCCATCCAGCAGGTATACACAAATTCTCCCCCTCTATCAGGAGTAAATTCAATTATATTGTCTCCTACCTTCAAATTCTTTTTTACATTGTATTCTGGAATCTGAATTGCCTTATTGCATTCGTTCAGGTTTTTCTTGTCAACATGCAAATTCCATTTCACAGGTATTCCTTTTATCACTTCAATAGGCGTAAAGCTGTCACTTCCAAGTTCCGTCTTTACATTTTGGGTTCTGCCTTCAATAACAGAAACTCCCTTATCATTTCCATAAGGCATGTTCTTCATTCCTACGGAAACACCATACAGCGAAAGTCCTCTGCCTATCATAGCCATCCCCAGGCAAAGTACAAGTACAGCACTGACTTTCAATATTATTTTCGAAAAATTTTTAGTTAAAATAGTATTTAAAATTCCAAACATAAACATCAATGGCACTGTACCGATTGAAAAAAAGAACATGGAAGCAGAACCAAGTATCACACTTCTTGTCCCAAGAGCATATATTTCGACTATTTGAATTGGTCCACATGGCATTAAACCCGTTAATAATCCTACAATTACAGGACTGTAATTGTTATTTCCATGAATTTTTTTAGCAAAAAATGATGGCACTGTGATATTTACTCTTCTAAGAACTTTAAATACTCCAAGCAGATTTATTGCCATTATAACCATGAATATACCACCAACAATAGGAACAATCCCCCTTAGCATACCAGGAAATCCAATTATTCCTCCCAGCCCTCCCACAATTCCACCGATAATAGTATAAGATATTATTCTTCCGATATTATAAAGCAGAGCGGGCCTGAATGCTGAATTTTGGGCTACGTTACCAGTTTTGCTGATGGTCTGTGATATATTTATTCCACCACACATACCTATACAATGAAAAGATGTCAATATTCCAAATGTAAACAACAGTATATAGCTTGTGTTATTCCCCAATTTAGGCAAATATTCCAGCATGAATAGATTTTTTAAAAATTGAACTATATTTATTTTGAATATAGTTGCTAAAAAAATGCTTAGGGTTAAAACTAATACTACAATTAATGCTGCTAATTTAGTATCTATTTTACAATTCATATCTTTGATCTTATCTTCCTGCAAATTCAAATTCCCCTCCTATTTTTAAATAATTCACATCTACCAAGTTGGGCTTGGTTTGGTGGTATTTAATTACATTATTTTTTAATTATTAGCTATTGATTGTGCTTTTATTACTGGATAGTCTACACCGTCGGCATCAGGCCCGGGATTGGTCTGCGTGCTTCCATCTAATATTCCTGTTACTGTGACAGGTACTGATTTCATCTTGTCTGCTCCATTATTGCGCTTAACCTGATTTTCAACTATATTCCATGCTTTCAGCTGGGAGCCTGTACCATTAAATTTCCAGTTGCCATCAGATCCATCAGTATTGTCTGTAGAAATATTCCCATCCAGGTAATAGAATACCCATTTACCGTCCTTGTCTTGATAAGTTATTCCCAATCCGGACAGCGCCATCATTTTCATGTATACCATGTCCGCCGTATCCTCTCCAAGCTCCGCTGCAAAATCATCTTCCGTGGTTATATATCCTGTAAAAGTCTGTGTCTGCGGTGTCTGATTTTCTCCTGACACTTCGTTATTTATTGTATTCTCAATCGATTTCGGAACTGCTCCCGTACCTCCTACTATTTGCAAATCTGTAGTTTTATCCGCATTGTTCTTTATATACTCAACAGCATTGTTTGTACTTTTTAATCCCTCCCTGTCAACCAACAACAGAGGAGAATTGTACTTTCCTGCAAGTACCGATGCAACAAGTGCATCTGCAAACCGGTTGTCTGCAGCATTCCTCGAAGCTGTTGCTATATAAACCTTCCCGCCATTCAAATCATCCTTAAATGCATTTAATACCTTCAGATTGGTTGAAAACCTGTCCTCTCCGCCATCTATTCTACTAGCAGTAGATGAAAAGGCATTTTTCACATCATCGCTTACACTGTATGTAGTCCCTATTACTGTGACATTCGATCCCTTTGCAAAATCAAGGGAATCTTTTATTAGAGCTTTGTAATTGCTTGACAGCAGTAATATTTCACTTTTCGCTGCTGCAACCGGTGCTGCCGACAGTGCATCTGAAAAACTTCCTCCGGCCACTACAAGTATATTGTCTCTGTTTACTCCTTTTTCAACCAGTTCCCTTGCTACTGCAAGATTAGTGCCATATCTGTCCTTTCCTTGGAGTCTTTTGACTTTATAACCTGAAAGTGAATTTTCAATTGATTTTGAAACCACACCTTCTCCACCCACAATATATATGCTCTTTGTTTCCAATGCCTTCAATGCATCCTCTGTATTTGAATCCAGTTCATCACTTTCTGTAAACAATATTGGTGCATCAAGTTTCTTCGCCAGTGTGGAAGCACTTACTGCATCTGCATATTTTGTACCATTTACGACAACAGCATAATCACTTCCATTCGGCCAGTTTGCCTTTGCCACATTTGCCGCCGTTGCATACCTGTTGATTCCATCTATTCTTGTTACGGAACTTTCTGCTGCTTTTACTTCCTGTTGTTGGTATAAAGCACTTCCAAGAACTGTAACAGTAAAGTTTACAGATAAAACAAGTGACAGTAACTTTTTGCTTTTCATAATTTCTGTTCCCCCTTAATTTTTAATAAAAAAAATGGAATTTTCTCTAATTTGAAATTAAAGAAAATTCCAGCCTCTAGTTTTCCAGTTAGCTGCTTGTAAATTATAAAGAATAAAATTACTATGGATACATTATTCTATAATTTTAAAGCTTTGTCAATAGATAAATTGTGTAGATTACATGTTTAAAATGTTAATAATTTATTAATATAGATTCAACCAATGTTTCTGGGGAGAAAAATTGTAAATTCACTTCCCTCATTGAGAGCACTGCGTACCTCTATTCTTCCTCCATGAGATTCTATAATTGTTTTTGATATTGCAAGTCCTATACCTCTTCCGCCAGTTGCCCTGTTTCTTGATTTATCAGCACGATAAAATCTGTCAAATATAAAAGGGAGATCATCGCCAGAAATTCCTATTCCAGTATCCTTTATACTCAGTTTAATTTCATTTTTCATCCCTTTCAAATCCAATAATACCATTCCATTTCTAGGGGTATATTTAAGTGCATTGGATATAAGGTTTACTATTGCTTGTCCTATTTTATCCTTTTCAGCAAATATTTCCTGGCTATTCCCATTGAGTTTTATTTCCACACCTCTGTTTTTAAATTCTGCCTGAAAATTAAATACTATATTTTTTATTTGATCATATATATCATATATTGTCCTGCTCAATTTACTATCTTTATTTTCATATTTTCCAAGCATCTCAAGGTCTCCCACAAGTCCGGCAATTCTGATTACTTCCTCATAGCAGCTTTGAAGTCTTTCTATATCAGGTTTCCACACGCCATCTATCATAGCTTCAATGTGACTTTGAAGTGTTGTCAGAGGAGTTCTAAGTTCATGTGCTATATCATCTGACATTCTCTTTTTCAATTCTCCATGTGATTTCAAAGTTTTTGCCATATTGTTAACGGCAGAATTCAATATATAGATTTCTTCTGTACTGGAGTTTTCATCAACAAAATTATCAAAATGCCCTTTTGAAATGCTTTCTGTTGCTCTCACAATCTTTGCAATTGGTTTGCTCAGCATCTGAGCCATTATAGTTCCCAATATCTCAGCAAGTATAAGCGAAAATACAAATGCAAATATGAGAATTCTATTTTTTAAATTGTAAATAAAAGTAAGATCAATATTGTTGTAGTAAAATGGTCCATAATAACCTATTGTCATAATGCCTATTTTCTCATTATCATGATAAAGCGGATATTGTTTATCCTTGTATTTTCCATTCCAGCCGGGATAATACTTGTTCATATTTTTTTCCATATCATCAAGCATCTTCTTGCACAATCCATTATTATGGGTTGATGCATCCCATATTGTTTTATTATAAGAGTTACTCACTTTTATAAACATACCCCGTTCAATATAATTTACCCCTATATTCTCTATACCGGTGCTGTTCCATTTTCCATTGTCATACTGCCTGCTTATTAAATCCGCCACTTCCTGATTGGAGTGTTCCTGATTATGTACTGTATATTCCCTAAATTGTTTCTCAAGAAGTATATTCATTAAAATACTTATTAAAAATACACACACAATTGTAACAAGAATATAAGATACTGTAAGTTCTTTTCTTAAACTAATTTTCATTTTTACTACCTCTCCATCATTTTTTACTATATTAATTGAATTATTTTTAGCTGTCAATTTTAAAATGGATGTATATTGACAGAGATACCTACTCATGCTAGAATACAAGAAATTATATTTGTCGACCAGATAACTGGAGGCTAGTAGTTCATCATACATTGATAAACTGCTAGCTTTTAATTTTATGAAAATAGGGGGAAATAAGGCATGATTGAAAAAAGAGCATTGAAAATCTATGGTATGACCTGCACACTATGTGCCATTACAATAGAATCAGCAGTCAACGAGATCAATGGCATAGACAGGATAAATGTAAGCTATGCTGCGGAAAAAGCAAAGTTGCAGTATGATAGCAAAGTTACATCCCTGGATACTGTAAAAGAAAAAATAGAATCATTGGGATTTTCAGTAGGCGAGGAAAATGAAAAAACTTCAAGGGAAAACCTCACAAGAGAAGAAATAGAACGGAACAAATTAAGAAATCTTTTTATAATATCTGCTATTCTCAGTGCTCCATTGATACTTGGAATGATACTTGGCGGGGCAGGTTTCTGTCATAGCGAGTTTGATCCTTATTCAGCAAATAAATGGGGAGCTTTTATAGAAATTTTGAGATGGAAATCTTCAATTCTCCATAACTGGAAACTTCAGATTACATTGGCAACTATAGTTCAGTTCATAATAGGTGCCAGATTTTATAAAAGTTCTTTTTTTGCATTGAAGGCCAAAGCTTTTACCATGGATTTGCTAGTTGTAATAGGAACTACTACAGCTTATTTTTATAGTCTATATATTGCATTATTTGAAACTTTTACCTATACTTTGGGAATGATCAATTTGTACTTTGAATCTTCTGTAACTATAATCACACTTGTAATTCTGGGAAGATATCTGGAATCAATAGCCAAAAGCAAAACTTCCAATTCCGTAAAGGCTCTTATAAAACTTCAACCCAAAACAGCCAGGGTAATAAGAAACAATATTGAATACACCATTCCCGTGGAAAAAGTATGTATCGGTGACATCTTAATGGTAAAACCCGGTGAAAAAATACCGGTAGACGGAATTGTAACCAGCGGCCATTCCGATGTTGATGAATCGATGCTTACAGGAGAAAGTCTTCCTGTAGAAAAGAATAAGGACGATATTGTAACAGGAGCTTCAATGAATAAAAATGGTACCTTTAATTTCAAGGCTACCAAGGTTGGAGATGACACTGTATTTTCAAATATTATAAAATTGGTGGAAGAAGCTCAGGAAAGCAAGGCTCCCATACAGAAAATTGCAGATAAGGCTTCTGGAATTTTTATACCTGTCATACTCTGTATATCCGCACTTACCTTCATAATATGGTACTTCGTTATATTCGATCATAAAGTTTTTTTAATAAATCTGCCAATAATATATGCTGTATCCGTTTTGGTTGTATCCTGCCCCTGCGCACTCGGGCTTGCAACACCTGCTGCGTTGATGGTAGGGCTTGGAAAAGGAGCTGAAAATGGAATATTGATAAAAAACGGTACAGCATTGGAACAAGCATGTAAAATTGATACGGTAGTATTTGATAAAACAGGAACTCTAACTGAAGGTAAACTTGACATAACCGATGCTGTCCTATTCAATAGAGCAAATGAATTGAACATACAAAGTCAGGAAGATTTATTGATTTTAGCCGCTTCGGCAGAAAAATTTTCTGAACATCCTCTAGGAAAGGCTGTATACAGTTATGTAAAGCATAATTACAAAACTCAATTGAAACATACTGATGATTTCACTGCGGTACCAGGTAAAGGTATAACTGCATCTGTAGATAATAAAAATATATTAATAGGCACTGCAGATTTTTTAAAAGAAAAGGCCGTAGATTTATCGGAATTAAAGGATACTTTAATTCTTTTGCAAAAAAAAGGAAAAACAGCTGTACTTGTTGCAATTGATGGAATTCTTGCTGGAGTAATTGCCTTTGCAGATAAAATAAAAACTGATGCCGGAGAAGTTGTTGATTCTCTTGAAAAAATGCATATAGACGTTTATATGCTTACAGGAGACAATAAAAATACTGCGCTTTCAGTTGCAGACAAATTAAATATAAAAAATATAATATCAGAGGTACACCCCGAAGATAAAGCAGATGAAATCTTAAAATTAAAAAGCAACGGAAGATTAGTTGCCATGGTAGGTGACGGAATAAACGATTCACCGGCTCTGGCTACTGCAGATATAGGGTTTGCAATGGGTTCAGGTACAGATGCTGCCATTGAAACTGGAGATATTGTACTGTTAAATGAAAATTTGAGAGCTTTAACAGATGCAATAAAGCTTTCGAAGGCAACAATGAAAAAAATAAAGCAAAATTTATTCTGGGCATTTATATACAACATAATTGCAATTCCAATAGCTGTAACAGGTCATCTAAATCCTGTAATTGGAGCTGCAGCCATGTCCTTTAGTTCCATATCGGTTTTGTTGAATTCGTTAAGTCTCAAAAAATACAAATTTCAGTAATTAAAATGTGGACTGGCTTAAAAACCAGTCCACATTTTAATTAAAGTATTTCTTTTACTTCTTTAGTGTTTTTGGTATAATCAGCCAGCTTTACAAATTGCGCCTTTATCCTGTATATAACTGAATCTCCAAGCCCACCTTTAGATAAATTTTCCTTCAGCACCGGATATCTCACGCTTATTCCATCCACTGCTTTTTTAAAATCATCATCATTCTCAAGAACTTCGGTCGCCTTTCCAGTAATGGATACACTCTTGAAGGTGTCATAGACCTGTCCCTCATTTTGGAAATAGAATGTAACTACGGGGTTTTTTTGTATGTGTTTTACTTTATTGCTTTTTCTTCCTGTCTCAAAATATAAATTTGCACCATCATTTGAAAAAGCTCCCATTATTCTTACGTAAGGGGCACCATCTTCACCTATTGTAACAAGTAGTCCTGTTTTTGACTGTTCCACATATTTAACAGCAGCATCCAATACATCACTCATCTTTATGCAATCCTCCAATTTATAATTTTTATGTTTTATATATTATAAGCATAATTTGTAATTTAATACAAGTACATTATATTTTTTATCGTTTTAAATCTTTTTGAATTGCAGTTGACAAAATAATGGACTTATATTATCATATAAAAAAGTAGAAGAATTAATAATATGTTCTTTATAGCTGACCGGCAAACCGGAGGCTACATCGTTTTTAAATGGTGTAGTCTCCGGTTTTTTTGGTACAAAAAATAAGGGGGAAATAAAAATGTCAGAAGAAAATTTAAAATTTGACACATTAAAAGTAAGAGGCGGATATGATTCCAGCAAACACAATCACTCTGTTTCAGTTCCAATTTATGAAACAGCCGCATTTGATTTGGGAAGTACAGATAGGGCCAAGAGGTTGTTTTCATTTACAGAACCCGGGTTTATTTACACAAGATTAAGCAATCCTACAGTTGAAGTTCTGGAACAAAGGGTTGCAAAATTGGATGGTGCTTCAGGTGCAGTTGCCGTTAGTTCCGGAATGGCTGCAATAACTTACACTCTCCTCAATCTTGCAGAAAACGGTGGAAGAATACTTACAACTCCATATTTATATGGAGGAACACTGGACGGATTCAAAAAACTTTATCCCAAATTTGGAATAAACATAGACAAGTTTCACGATTTTAATAATCCAGAGGCTATAGCCAAGGCAATAAAGCCAGATACCAAGGCTATATTTGTTGAAAGCATAAGCAATCCAAACACTTCAGTATCAGATATAGAAACAATTGCAAAAGTAGCTCATGAACATGATATTCCACTTGTGGTAGACAACACCTTTGCAACTCCATATCTTTTGAATCCAATCAAATATGGTGCCGACATCGTAATTTATTCAGCAACAAAGGCACTTAACGGGCATGGAAATGTTATTGCAGGTATAATTCTTGAAAGTGGTAAATTCAATTGGGCAAATGGTAAATTCAATCATTTTTTAGAACCTTACTATACTTTAAGAGATGATGACGATAATGCCAGAAATTTTCTTGAAGTATTTCCAGATTTTCCATTTACCACAAGAATCAGACTAAACTATTTAAACTATTTTGGTTCTTCTTTAAGTCCTTTTGATGCTTATCTTGCACTTATAGGATTGGAAACTCTGTCTGAAAGAGTAAAAAAGCAAATTGAAAATACTGAAAAAGTAATCAGTTATCTTGAGGAAAATGATAAAGTTTCATGGATAAAATATCCTACTTTAAAAAACAACCCATATAAAGAACTAGCTGATAAATATCTTCCAAAAGGGGCTGGATCAGTATTTACTTTTGGATTTAAAGGTACTGATTCTGAAATAGATAAATTCCTAAATTCACTGAAATTATTCAGTTATCATACAAATGTTGGTGATTCAAGATCTCTGATTGTCAATTCGCCAAAAACAACACACAGTGAACTTACACCGGACGAAAAAGAACTTTCAGATTTGCTTCCTAATACAATAAGACTCTCTATAGGTCTCGAAGATGCTGAAGATCTCATAGATGATCTGGATCAGGCTTTTAAAAAAGTATTTGAATCTGAAAAAATAAAAAGCAAAGATGCTATTAGATAATTAGAATAAAATACAGAAAGATGAGGGAATTATTATGAATAAAATTACTAGAATAGTTGCTACATTACTACTCGTTGCAGCAGTGCCAACTCTTGCAGCTTGTGGAAAAAGTACATCTACTTCTTCAAATAAAAATGGAACAGGAAAATATAAATACGGGAAGCTGCAAATTCAGGCTCTTGGAGGTGGTGTTTGCGGTGCCCCAGCCTACATAGCAAAGGAAAAGGGGTTCTTTGCAAAGGAAGGATTTGATGTGACTCTTGTAAGTGGAACATTTGAACAACAGAAAACCGGCCTTGCAAGCGGAAAATTCACTGTTACAAATGGTGACTTTCAATTCTTTCCTTCAGTTCAACAGGGTCTTGACATAAAGGTTATAGGTGGACTCCATAAAGGCTGTATAAAACTTGTTGTACCACCTAATTCACCAATAAAAACTGCAAAAGACTTAAAAGGGAAAAAAATAGGTGTAGATGAAATAGGAGGAACTCCTATGGCCATAACAAGCGTGGTTTTGGCAAATAACAATATTAATCCGACAAAGGACGTTAAATGGGTGCCTTATCCTCTTGACCAGCTGACAAAAGCTGTTTCAAAAGGTGATGTTGATGCTTTTGCCGCTTGGGATCCATTTGCTACACTAGCCGAAAAAAATAATAATTACAGAGTTCTAACAGATATCGCACAGGATCCGCTATTCAAGGGAAAATCATGCTGCTTCTTATATGCTTCCAATAAAGAGATTAAAGAAAACCCAGAAAAAATTGCAGCTCTCGTAAGAGCTTATACGGCAGCAGATGAATGGATAGCAGCTCATCCTGAAGAAACTGCAAAAATTGAAATTGACAAAAAATATGTATCGGGTGGTGACGTAAAATTAATTACGGAACTTATAAAAAATTATGATTTCAAATATACTACCAATACTGCAAAAGATGACGTTAAATATTTTGTAGAACAGCTTAACAAGACGGGATTTTTGAAAAAGGACACCGAGCCTGTTAAATTCGCTGATGACGTGTATTACGATGCACTTGGAAATTCAAAAAATTAATTGGAGGGATAACTAACGTGAGTGCTTTAAGTGAGTCTGTAAATTCAGATACCGTACCAAAATCAGAAGCTTCATCAAAAAACATCAATAAAATACCTCTTGTCAAAGCACCTGACACGGTAAACTGGAAGCCTAAGTCAAAAATCTGGCCGATTTTGCAAATAGTTGCTTTTGCAGCAGCCTTGATTGAAAATATAGCTTTACCTACAGTGCAGATAGTTAAAGTTTCTCCATATAGGATAATGCTTATACTTTTTATAGCTTATCTTGCTATAGAATATGTAATTTCATTTTTTAACGAAAAATTAAATTTAAAAGCAAATCATAAATCCCAGTTTTATTTTGCCATAGGCATTGGATTTATGGTTTGGGACATACTATCTACAAAAACTAATATATTACCACTTCCATTTTTCCCTGGGCCCGCGCAAATAGTCCAGGTACTTGTGGAAGATGCTGGCACACTTTTAATAAGCACACTTTATTCTATGAGACTTTTAGCACTTGGGTTCATTGCCGGTACTCTTTTAGGCCTTGTTTCCGGAATTTTAATAGGCTGGTATAAGCAGTGGTATTACTGGTTCTTCCCGGTACTAAAGATTATAGGTGTTGTGCCTGCAGTTGCATGGATACCAGTTGCAATGTCATTATTTCCTTCAACCTTGATTTCAGAAGTATTTTTGATTGTACTCTGTGTATGGTTTCCCGTAGCTTTTATGGCCTGTGGAGGTATAGAGAACATACCAAAATCCTATTTTGAGGCAGCTAAGACACTTGGCGCAAATGAAAGATTTCTGATATTTAAGATAGCCATTCCAGGCGCAATGCCATCTATATTTACTGGAATCTATACGGCTACAGGTCTTTCCTTCACTACACTTGTAGTTTCAGAAATGCTCGGTGCCGAAGCTGGACTTGGATGGTATATAAATTGGGCCAAAGGTTGGTCAAATTATGCTAAAGTTTATGCAGCAATAGTTATAATGGCAATAGTTTTCTCAATCGTACTTGCAATAATATTTAAAATCAGGGACAGAGTACTTATATGGCAAAGGGGGCTTTTAAAATGACAGGATCCTCCAGCACCAATAATGCTTCTATTAAAATAGAAGAAGTAAATAGGATATATATAGATGCCAATGGCAACCTTGTGGAAGCTCTTAGAAATATAAATCTAAATATCAAAGCAGGAGAATTCATTTCATTTATAGGGCCCTCAGGATGCGGCAAGACAACATTGATGAGATTGATAGCAGGATTGGACAAACCTCAGTCCGGTGAATTATTTATTGATAACGAAAAAATTAGTAATACCAGTTTTGAAAGAGGCTATGTATTTCAGCAGGCAAATCTTTTCCCATGGGAAACAATAGAAAACAATATTGCCGCAGGGCTCAAGGCAAGAAAAATTTATAAAGATAATAAAGATAAAATCCATGAATATATAAAGCTTACCGGACTTGAAGGATTTGAAAATTCATATCCACATCAAGTTTCAGGTGGCATGGCGCAAAGGGCTTCCCTTGCCCGCGCACTTATAAATGATCCAAAAGTACTTCTTCTAGATGAACCTCTCGGAGCACTGGATGCTTTTACAAGAATGGATCTTCAAGATAAACTCATTGAGTTGTGGCAAAGAAGAGGTACTACTATGATATTGGTCACACATGATGTAGATGAAGCAATCTATTTAAGTGACAGAGTAGTAATTATGACACCGCGCCCTGGCAAAATAGAAGCAATTGTAGACATAAACCTTGAAAGGCCCCGAGATAGAACTGATCTGGAGTTTATAAAATTGAAAAAAGAAATATTGAAAAAACTTCATTTTGCCAGAGAGCATTAATAAAAATACTACCTATTATATAGGTAGTATTTTTGTTTTAAACAATCGCATCTAAAATTTGATCATTACCACTACTCTTTTTTCTTAAATATACATTACCCATTTCATCTGTTTTAATTATTGCCTTTTTGATAAGGCTTCTCTCCTTACGACATTCAAAGCAAATATTATCCATCATATTTGCTATTTTAATTTTGGAGCCATATTTTATTCCAAGTTGATTTAATGTAATAGGCAATCCAAGTTTATCGAGTAGACCAATAGCTTTAAATATTTCATCTTCACTTCTATTCTCAAGAACAAGCTGAACAATAAGTGCAAAACTGGCTTTTTCACCATGGAGATTATACCTTGTATCAGAAATATACGTTAGATTATCACTTATATAATTATATATTTTAATTGGATTTTTCCTTATATTATAATTTTGAATCATTCCTGATAACACCACAATAGAATCTATTAATTTTCTATAATGTTCATCATTAATATCCTCATCTAATTCTCCGTATAACCCATTAATATATTTTTTTAGCATATTTACTGAAGATTCTGATTGTTTTATATAACCATAATACCCGAAAACTGATAATGTATAACCTATGCCTGCGTTTAAATATCGTATTGGTGATTCAAGTATTAAATCTATGTCAGTCAAGATAAGTTTTGGCAAATTTTTTAATGGCATATATTCAATATATCTTCCAATATCATCATATATTATAGAAACATTAGAAGAAGCAGCACAATTTGTAGCAACAGTAGGAATAGTAATTACAGGAAGGCCTATTTTATCACCTACGGCCTTTGCCGTATCAAGTATTTTTCCTCCTCCTACACCAAGTACAACATCAACCTTCAGCTTATAAGCTAATTTTGAGTATTTTTTTACAGCATCAGATGTACAATATCCCTGATATTTTTCAATTTTATATTCTACTCTTTCCCTTATAAAACTCATAAGTATTTTTTCTCCAGCCTTGTTCCATGCAGACTTTCCGCATATAATCAATGCATATTTTCCAAATGTTGAAATATACTTACCGCTTTTATCTAGAATATTCTTTCCACTTACATAAGATTGCGGTATTTCTATATTTATCATTTCATTCACCCTCCCACAAATTTTGGTACTAAATTATTTCTTTTAGTTCTTGTAATGGCTTGATATAATCGCATAGATTTACACATTCCAATTTCAATTTATATACATTATAGTTTCTGCCTCTTTTTTTACTTATTAAAGCTTTTAATGTCATATAACTTTCATTAGAATATACTATCTCATCCAATTTCCCCGAAAAACGTATACTCTTGAACACACTACACTTTTTCTGCACATTATTTTTAAAGTAAATATTGACTTTAGAACCAATTTTCATTTTTTTAACATCTTTATCTACAATAAAATATATATCCGCATAATTACTTATAAATTCATCTATCTTTATAATGCAGATTTTTTTAAATTCATCTGTCATAACTAGATACCCCTTTTGAGACTGGTCTATATACTTCATTGCATCATTTAATATTGCACTCATTTTTCATATCTCCTTCCTCATCTTTCAGAAATTAATCTGCTTCTCTCGATAAGAAAATATACTAACCCATCTTTACAATAAAAAAGCCAAGTTATATTTATTAAAAAGATTTTATACAAATGATTCATCTCAATAATAAATTCAACTTGACCTCTAGTTTTCTAGTCAGCCGAACTAGATCTAATTAAAAACTAAACTTTGTTTATTTTTGTAAATAGCTTTTATCTCCTCAACTTTATCAAGTTTTTCCCAGGGAAGATCTATATCTATTCTTCCAAAATGACCATAAGCAGCAGTATTTTTATATATAGGTCTTCTTAAATCAAGATCTCTTATAATTGCAGCCGGTCTTAAATCAAACAGTTCATTTATAATTTTTACTATTTTTTCATCATCTATTTTACCTGTACCAAAAGTATCTACACTTATAGATACAGGCTTTGCAACACCTATTGCATAAGCTATTTCTACTTCAATTTTATTTGCTATCCCTGCTGCTACAAGATTCTTCGCAACCCACCTTGCCGCATATGCACCAGATCTGTCTACCTTTGTTGGATCCTTTCCTGAAAATGCTCCACCTCCATGTCTTCCATAACCACCATAGGTATCAACTATTATCTTTCTGCCTGTAAGGCCTGAATCAGCTTCAGGTCCACCCTTTACAAACCTTCCAGTAGGATTTACAAGATATTTTGTATTTGCATCTATAAGCTCTTCAGGTATTGTTACTTTAATTACCTTATCTATTATGTCTTTCTCAATTTCATCATGTATCACATTTTCTTCATGTTGTGAAGATACAAGCACGGTATCCACTCTCAAAGGTTTATCTCCTTCATATTCTACTGTAACCTGCGTCTTTCCATCCGGTCCGAGATATGGAATTACTCCATTTTTTCTCACTTCAGCCAGCTTTCTTGAAAGTTTATGTGCAAGCGCTATTGGAAGTGGCAAATACTCTGGAGTTTCATTTGTTGCAAATCCAAAAACCATTCCCTGATCTCCAGCCCCAATTTTTTCTATATTGTCTTTTTCGCCCTTTTTAGATTCCAATGATTCATCTACACCGAGTGCAATATCTGGAGACTGTTCATCTATAGACGTTATTACAGCACAATTGGATGCATCAAAGCCAAACCTTGAATGATTATACCCTATATTACTTATAGTTTCCCTAACTATTCTCGGTATATCCACATATGCCTTGGTTGATATCTCTCCAACCAACAGCACAAGTCCTGTATTTACAACTGTCTCGCAAGCTACCCTTCCATTCTTATCCTGTTCAATAATTGCATCTAATACTGCATCTGATATCTGATCGCATATTTTATCCGGATGCCCTTCTGTAACAGATTCCGATGTGAATAATCTACTCATTTTTATCAATCTCCTTTTTATCATCTATTATTGATTTTATTCCGGTATTATTAAACAAATTAAAAGAGGTTAAATTTCATCTATTGCAGAATTGAATTTCTACAGATAATCCTAATTTAACCTCTAGTTTCTCTAGTCAGCCAACTAAAATATTTAACTTACCATCATACAAATTAAAAAACTTCCTATGGAGAAACCACAGGAAGTTATATCCTTTTGTTTCTCATCTTTCAGGTTTAACCTGCTGGAATTGGCACCGTTAAATATAAAACTATATTCAGGTTGCCGGGCATCATAGGGCCAGTCCCTCTGCCTCTCTTGATAAGAAGTTCTTATTTAGTTGTAAGTTATATATACTATATATTATTTCAAATGCTTTGTCAATATAAAATTTTAATTTAATCGTGCAAATTACTATAAATTTTAATGCTATTTTTCTTAAAACCCTGTATAATGTTATTCATAAAAGACTATTTTTATATATTCTACATATGAATTTGTGCATTATAATAAAAAGTAGATTTGGAGTGACAATATGAAAAAAAGTAGTTTAAAATATAAAAATTATATACAAATTTTAAAGGAAGAACTTATACCAGCCACAGGATGCACTGAACCAATTGCAATTGCATATGCTGCGGCAAAGGCAAGAGAAGTATTAGAATATATACCTGAAAAAGTTATTGTAGAGGTTAGCGGAAATATTATCAAAAATGTTAAAAGTGTTATAGTTCCCAATACAAATCAATTAAAGGGCATAGAAGCTGCAACAGCAGCAGGAATTATAGCAGGAAATTCCTAAAAAAAACTAGAAGTTATTTCAGAGGTAACAAAAACAGAAAAACAAAAAATTAAAGATTATATGAATACACATTCAATTGAAGTTAAACCTGCAGAAACAGAATTTATATTTGACATAGGAATGCATTTATTTTATAAAAATTCATTTGTAAAAATAAGAATCGTAAATTACCATACAAATATTATTTATATTGAGAAAAATGGTAATTTACTCTATCACAAAAAAATAGAAGTGTCAAAGGATGATGGTCTCAGTGACAAGAAATTATTGAATGTAAAGGACATTATTGATTTTGCAAATTCCGTAGATATAAAGGATATAGAAGATATTATACATAGACAAATTGATTATAATTCAAAAATTTCAGAAGAAGGATTAAAAAATAATTATGGTGCTAATATAGGAAGTGTTTTACTTTCTACATATGGTTCTGATATTAAAATAAAAGCTAAGGCCAAAGCAGCTGCAGGTTCAGATGCCAGAATGAATGGGTGCGAATTACCTGTTATTATTATTTCTGGAAGCGGAAATCAGGGGATAGCAGCTTCACTCCCTGTTATTGAATACGCTAATGAGTTGAAAGTATCAAAAGAAAAACTCTATAGAGCTTTAATTGTTTCAGATTTAGTCACAATACACCAGAAAACTGGCATCGGGAGACTTTCTGCATATTGCGGTGCTATCAGTGCAGGCACAGGAAGTGGCGCTGGCATTGCTTATCTTTATGATGGAGGTTACAAAGAAATTTCCCATACAATTGTCAATGCACTATATATAGTTTCTGGAATTGTCTGCGATGGAGCTAAAGCATCTTGTGCAGCTAAAATTGCAGCAGGAGTAGATGCAGGAATATTGGGGTATTATATGTACAAAAATGGACAACAGTTCAGAGATGGTGATGGGATTGTAAAAAAAGGAGTCGAAGCCACTATACGCAATGTAGGAAAACTCGCAAAGGAGGGAATGAAGGAAACTGACAAGGAAATCATTAAAATTATGACTGAATAATATAACCCTTGATATTTTGAAATGATATGTTTCTACCCTGTAAAGATCTATTTCTAATTATATTTTTAGCACATTAAAGTGTAGAAATTTACAGAGTAGTGATTATCATACCAATCTTACTTTTTCATTTTTCTCCACCTGTACTACTCTTCCATCCTGGATAACTAGGGTTATTGAACCATATTTTATTATTTTTAACATACACAATATCATATTTAAGTTTTCTTTTGAAATACTCTTTGAAATATTATTGCTTATTATTTCTTTATTCATCAGAATACCTCCCTATTTATATAACAAACTCAATAGATATTTTATTTCATATAAAATTTACAGAAAAACTATAACTTATTTCCAAGGGATCTCTCAATTACCAAAGCTGCAGCCCCTATGGAAACAGCATTACTCTTAAAATATCCTTCTCTCTTAAAAGCAACCTTTCCATTAACATATTTAATACAGGTATTATAAAATAGATCCAGCTTTGCCAAATATCCATCCAGTATAATGCATTCCAGATTCAATAAATTTGCATATAAATCCACATTTGATCCAAATGCTTCAGCAGCATTTACAATTGTCTTTTCAGATATATTCTTAAAATTAACGCAATTGCTATTTTTATAAATAACCTGTTCAAAGATATACTCATTATTACCTGCTGTTCTTAAAATTTTCCCTCCTAAAATTGTACCTTCTCTTATTCTTGATCCACAATCAAAATAAGCCAAATTATTAAACATCTTGCCGGACCCATACAAATATTCTGCAACAACAACTGAATTTGCCCTGTTTTCACTAATTATATTACATTCAAGTTTTTCCTCCAGCATCTCTTTTGCAGGTACATCAAACCATGCCATTGTATCAACCGTGAGTCCTACTCCAACAAGTTCAATAAAATCAAGCCTTAGCTCAATATATATATGATTTATTTCATTTTGAATTTTTTTTACCATCTCATCAGGTAAAATGCCGGATTCAATATAAAAAATTTTTTTATAAATAATCTCCATTCTCAAATTCACCATAGAAATTTGTATATAGGTTTCAGATATATCTATACATATAATATAGAATCTACATATGTTTATATCATACAATACAGGACGCCTACCTCCGGTAGATTCTCCTATACATTTTTCAACTATAACACCTTTTTTTTCAAGAGGATTCATAATACGATTCAATGTAGTTAATTTCATTCTTGTCTCAAGCAAAATTCTATTTTTACTCATAGCTCCATTTTTCTGAAGTAAATTAAATATTTCTTTTTCATCTGATTTCAAATCTTGAAATAACTTGTAATTATCTATCATAGCAATCATACCTTTTATTCTATTGTATTTTAATCATAGTAAAAAAGATCAAGCTTTAATAAATACAGGAAATAATTACTTCCCGATATCAAAACTTGACCTCTAGTTTTTCTAGTCAATCAAATTAGAATATTTATCACTATTTAGTTATAAAAAATATCAAATTTACTCTTTGTTTGAAATTTTGCTTTTTCATAAGCTGTTCTATAGAGCTGAATCATAGCATCAATTTCACTAGAACTTAACTTATCATAAAATACTCTTGGGCAAATAGCAAAAGCCTCTCTTTCATTTTGTTGTGAAAAGTTGTTATTGATTATATTAAAAAATCTATTCTCTATATCATTCATAAAAATTCCTCCATTTATCATTTTGTTCAAAAAATCTGCTATACTATCATAAAAAATATGATAAAAAAGCTATTTTTCTATAATAAGAAAAATAGCTTTTATTAACATTCATCTGTTGCAAAGCAACTAAATTTCTTATCTCTCAGAATACCACCTTCACTCTGTAGGAATTGACACCGATACATATAAATGCCGGTTGTCGGGCTTCAAAGGGCCAGTCCCTCCACCGCTCTTGATAAGAGTATATTAACTTGTACATATATTATCAATATATTGTATATACTATATCATTATATACTTAACGATGTCAATACTAAAAATTAAAAAATATAGATAAATTATTAGGCCATAATAATTTGTTCCATTTATCGGTGAATCGTTTATTTATAATAAAAAAGGATTTAAAATATTATTATACCAGTCTGACTTTTTCATTCTTCTCTATTTGTACAACTTTTCCATCCTGAATAACCAAAGTTATAGAACCATACTTTATCGTCTCCAGCATATATAGTAGTTTGTCTAAATTTTCCTGTGAGATACTACTATTATTACGCAGGTCCTTTTTATTCACCGTTATCACTCCCTCTATAAATATCATTTAAAAAACCTTCTTGCAAGATGAATGCAAGAAGGTTTGAAATCTCTTCCATTTCTCATCTTTCAGGTTTTACCTGCTGGAATTAGCACCGTTAAATATAATCATATATTCAGGTTGCCGGGCATCATCGGGCCAGTCCCTCTACCTCTCTAGATAAGAATAATTATATAAAATTTTTTAAAAAATAAAAAAATCCTCGTCTCTATACCATACAGAGACGAAGCTCAAACTCCGCGGTTCCACTCTTTTTAGACCATAAGTCCCACTTTTATTCAGGTACTTAATTATACCTCATTGCTGTAACGGGCAAATCCGATGTAGTCTACTGTAATTTCAATACACAACTCAAAAGGGCACTTCATTTAAGATAGATTTAGAAATCTTACAGCATCAAATTTCCTCTCTTGAAACCCATACTTAAACTACTTTCCTTTTTCAATGTTTTTAATTAATTCTTAAATATAATATTAAAAATTATATTTATTATTATACATGTAAATATAATTTTGTCAATATTTTTTTAATCCATTTAAAGAAACCTAGCAATAGGCCCTAGAGGGTTGATTATATCCTTAATTTTCTCATACGGAATTTCTATTTTAAACAATCCATAAACATAAGGTGTGTATTCATATATCTGATAGTAAATAACAAGACTGTCTGGAGTTAAATAATATTGCTGATCCTGCGTAATACCATTATAATCATTAATTAAAGTTATATTATTGTCTTTTATATACTGATATGCTATCTCATTTAGAAATGCTACATAATCTATATTTGTATTAAACAATTCATTGAAACTGTATATCTGCCCTGTTCTTTCATCAACAGTTACAGATGAATACTTTGTAAACCCGTGTGCAGCTCTGTTTACATAAGTATACATTGCAAATAATATACTCAATATATTTTTTTGATTTAAAGTTACTTCATAAGTTCCAAGCACCTGATTAAAATCTGTAACCCCATCTACAAGCACCTGACTTTTAAAAAGTTTACCAACTTCATCTATAATTGCATCATTAATTTTTGATATGTTTTCTTCACTATTGATATTGTCTATAATCGGATATGATATACTGAACTTATCAGGCATCAGCTTTTGTTCTTCTAAATTTACAGATTCATTTTTTTCATCTTTTCTACTATATATTGAACAAAGATCCTCATTGTCAAATAAACTCGCTAAATTATCTGGATAACTAAAATAAAGCATTCCCTTTATTCTCCCTATAAACTCATTTTATATAATTATATTATTATATTCATTCACTTAAGGTGCATAGTTTTATGAAATACATAAGAAAGCATTTAAAGAAATTTTTGTAAAAATTTCTTCCTTTTATGTCTGTTTTTTTCCTTTTCATGCATAATCTATTTACATAAACATCTCTTTATTTTATAGTGTATGTAAATTGAGTTAGGTGATTGATATGGTAAAAGCTCTAGCAGATAAGATTACATTATATATAAAAGAAAACAGTTACATAAAAGATACTGACAATATAGAAAAAATAAATTACTCAGTACAAGTACTGGTAAATGAGACCTTTAAGTTGATAGTATTGTTTATATTATTTACAATATTAGGAAAATTAAATTATTTTTTATTTTCCTTTATGATTCTATTTTCCACAAGGACTTTTTCAGGAGGATATCACAGCAGCTCGACACTGATGTGCTTATTTTGGACAACCGTATTTTTTCTTTTTACTTCAATAATTTGTCCCTTAATTCCTGTATTCAATATTGGAATTTATTATATCCTGGCTTTAGTAAGCATAACCACATTTTTACTAAGAAGTCCTTGTGAAAACAAATCGAGACCAACAAAAAATAAAAAACGAATTATGTATTTTAAGATAATATCAACTTGTTCTACGATATTCTGGATGATTGTATTACTGTTTTTTATCTCAAATAAAAGTTATCTCAACTGTGGTTTCTTTACAATATTAATTCAACTGCCTCAGTTAGTATATTTGAAAAGAGAGGATGAATAAATATGAATAAACTAAATAAAAAATTTGTTGTTACAAAATTCGGATTTCTATTGGCTGCATTTGCAGTTCTTGTAAGTAATTCTTACTCACTTTTTCTTGCAGGAGAACCAAAAGCACCTAAAAGCCTTTTAAAGTAATATAATAAGGCAGATGAAATCATTTTCCAAAGATAGCTGAATCTTTCCTTCCTTAGACTCAACTATCTTTTTTGTATTGTAGAGACCGTATCCCCTTTTTTCACCTTGCTTTGTGGAGAAGCCCTTTCTAAATGCCTTTTTCAAATTGTCTTCATCTATATTTTCTATGGTATTCTTCAACTCAATTGCATTTTTATCATCATTCTTGTATATATTCAATATCACAGATTTATCATTGTTGTCCATAACTTCTTCAAAAGCATTGTTTAAAATATTTGTAAATATTTCGGAAAGTTCATAATCCTCCACCTTCCATCCATTCAGCTCATTTGAAACATTGTAGCTAAATTCAATTCCATGTATTTCGGCCTCGCAGGATTTGCTGTATATTATTGCCCTCAGTATCAAATTGTCTATATAAGCTATTTTTTCAATATCTTCCGTTGAATAATTTACAGATTTTATGTACTTCAATAAATTCTGCCTCAGTTCTTCTCCTTCTGAAACCTGTACCATCCCGCCTATAGCATTTAAATGATTTTTAAATTCATGCTGTTTGCGCCTTATCTCTTCAGTCATATTTTTGATTATAGGTATATATCTGCTGTTTACTTCCATTATTTTGTTTTTTTCATTTATTTTTACAATATAATAGGACAAAAATATATTCAATATAAATATAGCCACAAGTATACATACAAATATTATATAGTTATTCACAAGTAATTTTCTATCATATTCCCACAATACCTTATAGATTATTATATAAAGAGCAAGATTTATTATAATACAATTAACCACCATATAGTTTATTTTTCCTATAAATTTAAGCTTATCATCTGGTAGAAAATAACATATTATAACACAAAATATGCACAAGGTTATACTCATACTTAAATTAAACAAAAAAGTATCATCAGTAAAATGTAATATTTTTAATAGACACCCTATTAATAGTTCTATAATAATTATCAGTACTGTATTCATACAAAGTTCTACTGAAATTTTCAATATACTTTTTTTATAAAACACCGAAATAATAAATACCATAAACACATAATTAGCTACTATACTATAATAGGCACCCATAATATTATTAGCAATTATTACTACTAATGATATCGATACTATTATAATAAAATTCTTTACAACAATATTTAAATTTAATTTCTTTCTCAGGTTAAATTTAGACCATAAAATCATAAAAGCAACAGCTTCAAAAAAAGTACTTATAAATTCATGCAATGTTTCCATTGTATTTATCTCCCCTGTCTTCTGTAAAATAGTCAAATATCATGTTCATACATATATACCCACTTTTTTCATTACTTCATCTTTAAAATTATAACTCAAAAATGCCTTGTAGTTGCAGCAGTTAAAGCTGATTTCCCAGGACTTATTGGAAATCTTTTGTATGCTATTTATAAAGTTTATGTTCACTGCATAGGCTCTGTGGGTTTGAATTATATCTTTGCAATTTATCATAATGAGTACCTTTTTTAATGACATCTTTCTAAGCTTGTAATTTCTGCTTTTGGTATATATTGTCGTTAATCTGAGGTTTACTGCAATAAATATTATATCTTTTACCTTAATTCTCACACTTATATCTGTAGATAGATTAAAGGAAACATACTTGTCCACTTTTTTGTCCTCAATTCTCCCGTAACTTCCCGAAATAAGTAATTTAGTTATTTCAATTACTCTATCCTTGTCATAAGGTTTAACTATATAGTCATAACAATGTGTTTTCCTAAATGCCTCAAGCATATAATTTACATTGGAAGTCACAAAAATTATCCAGCTAAGTTTATATCTTTCTATACACCTTAATTCCAATGCAAGATCCATACCAGAAGAATTTTTCAAAGCAATATCTATATAGAAAAAGTCTATTGGCGTTTTTCTTGATATATCAAGTGCACTATACTTACTTGCAGCTTCCCATACCTTTATATTTTTACCGGATTCATATATCATCCTAACAAGATTCTCTCTTTCAACCTTTTCATCCTCTACAACCAATACATTTACCATAATGTCCCCCCCAACGTTAAGTAATAGACAAATTATGCTAAACAAACTTTTTCAAGTATTTATAACTTAATTCTACCTAATTAAACAGTAAATTTCAATTTATTATACTCATGGTAGCTATAAAAAAAGGAGCCATCATTAATAGACAGCTCCTCACTATATCAAGATCTGAATACAACTTCTTCTTTGGAAAACATAAATTTTGCCAGAAATACTGTTGCTATTACATATACAATATGCCAACCCAATACTGCTGCAATATGTCCAGTATTAAATATGCCTGCAATAGCCTCTTTCATAACTACAACTGCATTTACTATAGGTATATTGAAGAATATGAATCCTATACTCTTTGCATCCATCATAAATGGTATATATGTAAGTATCATTACAGGAATTATGAACCCCCCAAGATAGGTATTTGCCTCCTTCATGGAACGTGCAAATATACTTATGGATATTTCTATGGAACTTAGTGCTACTAACACAAACAAAGAAATTATACCAATAACGGCAAAGGCACCTGGTGATATGTTAATTCCACCACCACCTGAAAATATATATAGCATTGAGCCTATCATTGAAGCCAGCGTAACCACCAATGTAATAAGAGCAACTGACGAAATTGCCATGAGTTTTCCCCAAAATATAGACATCCTTCCTGTAGAGGTTGATAAAAGAGGTTCAAAAGTGCCCCTTTCCTTTTCCCCTGCTACAAGATCTGCCGCTATTCCAATAGTAGGACTTATCATAAATATAATCAATATTGTAGGAAGAATATTCAGTATCTGAACCCCCATTGAATTATTATCCTGTTTTCCCAGAGTTTCTTCTTTTATTTCAAATGGAGTTAATACTCCAGTGCTTATTCCCTTTGACTGCAATCTTCCATCAACTATTGACTTGCTATAGTTGTTAAAAATCTCCTTGATCATGGAAGACGCCATAGAAGATTTATTTGAGGTCTCATCATATATTATTTTTACATCAGTCTTATCTTCTAATGCAACTTTTGAATCAAAATCCTTTGGTATATCGACTATTAATGATATTTTACCTTTATTTAATTTTTCAGCATCATTCCCACTGTCATCTATCTTTATATTTTTTAAATTCTTTAACACTTTGTAAATTGAAGAATTTTTATCTCCTCTACAAGCAATGGTAATACTTTTCTGAACAGAGTCAACAGTGTTTCTCATAGTAAAATCTATTATCTTGAACATCGCAGGATACATTAAAATTGGTAAAAGTATAGTAAATATCAATGTTTTCCTGTCTCTGAATATATCTATAAGTTCTTTCTTTAAAATCACCCAGAAATTATTCATGGACTCCACCACCTATCAATTTTATAAATACCTCTTCAAGATCATCATTATTATATTTTTTCTTCAATTGATGAATAGTACCTTCTTCTACAAGCATTCCCTTATGTATTATTACAACTCTATCACAAAGTTTTTCAACCTCTGTCATTGAATGGGATGACAGTAGAATTATCTTATTTTCAGTCTTACACTTTAAAATAAATTCATGTATCACCCTTGCAGCAGAAACATCCAATCCCGTGCTTGGTTCATCAAACAGCATTACCTTCGGAGAGTGTATTATGGAACGTGCTATGGATACTTTTTGCTTCATACCTCTTGAAAACTTTCCTGCTTTCCTATCTATATAGTCTTTCATCTTGAGATCTCTTGTAAGTTCATCTATTCTCCTATTTATTTCTACTTCACTCATTCCATAGAGCCTGCCAAAATACTGCATATTTTCCCTGGCAGATAGTCTATCATATATTCCCACTTCTCCTCCAAATAGGATACCTATCTCTCCTCTAACCTTAGCTGAATCTTTAACTGTATCATACCCATTTACTCTTATAATTCCTTCACTGGGCTTCAACATTGTAGAAATCATTCTTAAAGTTGTAGTTTTTCCTGCACCATTTTCTCCAAGAAGTCCTACTATTTCTCCTTCATTTACATAAAAGGATAGTCTATCCACAGCTTTTACGTCTTTAAATATTTTACTAGCATCTTTTATTTCAAGCATTGTATAAGCCTCCTTATTTACATAACCTGTAATTTATTATACCATATAAAAGAGGATCTTCTAATTCATAGTTCATCTCAATTATTTAAATTTATTTATTGAAACAGCAGAGTAAAATTCACCCTGCTGTTTATAAAATATTCAAAATTAAATTTCTCCCGGAATTGTAAAATCCGGCTCCACGTGTATAATGACATATTCTATACCACATTCTTCATGCAGTTTCTCTTCTATTTTTTCGGTTATTTTGTGGCTCTCGGATACAGTCAATCTGGAATCTACTCCTATAATTATATCAAGCAATATATTATTGCCGTGTATTCTTGCTTTTATATTCTTAACATTATCTACTCCTTCTGTATTCTCTATTTTGTCAACTATATTATCCAGCTTCCTGCTATCAAAACCATCCGTTAAACTATGAGCGGATTCCTTAAATATTTCAATACCTGTCTTAACTATCAATATTCCAACTATTGCCGCTACTAAAGGATCTATCCATGAAAATCCAAATTGGGAAGCCACAATTCCAATAGCTGCACCAATACTGACCCAAGAATCTGAAAGATTGTCTTTTGCCGCAGCCATTAACGCAGAGCTTTTAATTTTAAGTGCTATATTTCTATTATATCTGTACACAAAATATATAATTATTGCACAAGCCGAAGCAACCGCAGACGCCATCATATCAGGAGCCTTCTCTCTGAAATATATGGTAGAATAAACTGCATTATATAAAACATCAATACCCACAGCTACCATTATAATCGATGCAACAAGAGATGATACTGTCTGTGCTCTCAAATGTCCATACGCATGATCTTCATCTGCAGGCTTCCTTGATATTTTCAACCCTACAAATATGGCAATTGATGCAATTATATCTGTAGAATTGTTAATTCCATCTGCCAGAAGTGCCTTTGAATTAAAAAAATATCCCATAGATAGTTTAAATGCAGATAAAAAAATATAAGCAATAATACTAAGACGGGCTCCTTTCTCTGCAATTTTAAGATTTTTATATTCTTCACTCATAATATATTGCTCCTTTAAGATAAGACATTGCATATAACATTTATATTATATGAATTTATTCAATATATATTATGTAAGAGTACGTCAATCCTAACTTGTAAATCATAATATGGAATTATAAATATTAAATTTATTGGAGGTGATTATTAATGGATAGTTCATCCTTTAAAAAAATATCAGGACACAAACTGAAGAAATTATTACTTGACAACAAATATAATTTTATCTTAATTGATGTTAGAACTCCCATAGAATATTCTAAAGGACATATTCCGGGAAGCAAAAATATTCCACTTCAAGAATTCGAAAATATTATTGAAAAGATGAATATAGACCACAATACAAATATTGTAGTATATTGCAAGAGTGGAATAAGAGCTTCCAACGCTTGCGATATACTAGACAAATTGGGATTTAAGAAAATTTATAATTTTGGTGGAATTTATAATTGGAAATATAAATTAGAAGTATAGTTTTTATATAAGCCGCATCCGCAATTTTTAGGATGCGGTATTGCTATTGTTCAAAAGCAAGTTTATTCTTCATTCTTATTCTTTTGCCTGTAACTTTTTCACTAAGTTTTCGATATTTTTTGCAGATATATACTTATCGTCCTTTTTAATTAAAACTTTATGATGACATTTTGGACATTTATGAAGACAATCTTTAGTTTTAAATTTGATTCCATTATCTTCTAGAGTTTTAACTAAATCCTTATAATTCAAAGTATGCTTGCACACCTTAATTTTCGACATATGAACACCCTCTTGCATTAATTTAAATTGATTATTTTATAATAATTATTATACTATAATAATTAGAAATTTTCCACAGTCATAAACCTCGAAATTATTGCAATTTAAAAGTTCATACTACCTTATGGAGTATGAACTTCTAATACATAAACTATTTAATTAATGATTTCCCAAATTCTATGCATTTAGCTTCATCTTCACCTTCTGGAGCCTCATTGATAATTAATCCATCATCAACAAGGCTTGCCCCTGCATCTTCCATTTTTTCCTGCCAGCTTCTCATCCATTGCCCATCTCCCCAGCCATAAGAACCAAACAATGCAATTTTTTTACCTTTGATTTTATCAATTATTGAATCTACAAAGGGTTCCATTTCCGATTCCTCTATAACTTCATCTCCCATAGCAGGCGATCCCAAAACCAGTATATCTGCTGTATTTACATCTTCTTCAGATGCCTTCGAAACATTTACCAGTTTTGCAAAATGTCCACTTTCAGTTACACCTTTACCGATTAAATTTGCCATTTTTTCTGTATTTCCTGTACCACTCCAATAAATTATATTTATATTTGCCATATATACCTACATCCTTTCATATATGATAATGAATTTCATTTTCATATATATAATAGCAATATATTCATATCCTGTCAATAAATTATCACAAATGTTATTAACAAATACTATGTATGTTAAATTTTAATATACATAGTATTTGTTAAAGATATATACATTTAATTATTTTATTACTTACCTATACTGAACTTCCTGCTCTTGAATATATTTTAATCTTCCATTCAGGATTTGGAGCGCATCTTCAAAAGTTTTAGCAAGCTGTTGGAAATCTTTCTTTGCAGTTTGATCTTCTGTCTGCAAGGCAAAAGTTTTCATTGATGCTGCTGCCGATTGAACTCCAGCTATAGCTTGCTGCATCTGTGTCCCTACTGTCATTATTTTCACCTCCCTTCAGGTAAAATGCTAATATTAAATTTTAGCTATCTCAATAAATACGGTTCAAGTTTATCCATCATTCTTTTTATTGTATTTGCATTATTTGAATACATCTTTTTAGCCTGAAGATTTTCAGTTTGAAGTGAAAAGGCAAATAAATCCGCTTGAACTTTTGATATATTTGCATAAAGTAATTCCTTGACTTTAGGCTTAGTGACTTCTATTGAATCATCAAATATATCTACAAACAAATCCCCGGAAGAATCTACCTGTCCAATAAATACATTATCAAGAAGTACCCCTAAATTTGATAGTTGTACCTTAAGCCATTCACGGTTTAGTCCCCTGTTTGATAGAGCACCATCAAGTATTTTGCCATCCAAAATTACCGTTTCTGGTTCAGATTGAGGTGCAACTTCTATCTGTAAATTCTGTGAAGTAACAGGCCTTCTATTTGATTTCAACAATGCATTTATATCTCCACTTGATTCCATCACCGCAAATTCAACATCTGATAAGTTAAAAATATTTTTTGATCTCAATTCTCTCAGTAAGTCCATACCAGTATATTTTACTTTTTTTAAATTTTCTTCCATGACTTTTCCATCTTTTATCAATATAGTCTCTTTTCCATTTATCAAATCATATATCCACTTAACTTTTAGTGATAAATAATCCATAAATACTGAAAGGGCTATCCATATTCCCAATACAATAAATCCTGCAAACATATTTGATATCAAGCCAAGTGAAAGAAACACCACAATAATAGAAATTACAATATAGCTTACTAATTTAAAAGGTGATAACCCTGATAGATTCCCTTTTCCAATCAATTTAACAAATGCAAAAGTCAAAAAAAATAAAATTGCAACTCTTAAAACTAATATACCTAAATCCTGCATAATCTTTTGTCACCCCTATTTTTTTTTGTATTGAGGCTCTTCAAGCTGTATTGCTTTTAATCTGCTTTCTATATTTTTAGTAACTGATTCCGTGGTTTTAAGAGCTTCTTTATAGACACTTATCTCTTCTGTGTTTCTACTTTGGAGGGAATAAATTCTCAGCGTACTTTCGATTCCTCTTAAATTGGCTAATGTCTGCTTTACCTCCGAACCCACTGTCATCACCATCAACTCCTAACATACTCCTGAAATTATTATTACCCAAATTATATAAAAATATTATTTTCTATTGAAACGACATTAAATTTTTCTTTTTCAGCCTTCTCAATCAATTCACGGCAATCAATATGCATACAGTAAATTTTACTCCTTATTTTTTCTGGAACGGATTTGCACAAAGATTCTAATGACATGTGTACATTGCCGTCATAATCAGCCAAACATGTATCTTGATAAAATATATATATATTTGAATAATCGATAGCACTCGGAATACTACTACAATCACCGCTGTACCATATAAGTTTTCCTCTTATATTGATTAAATATCCAAAACAGCTAATTTCCTTTACATGCTTTACTTCTATCGGTTTCACAATTTTTATATCCCCTATACCAACAAAATTATCTGTATCTATGTCCAATAGGTGAAAATTGTAGTCCTTTTTATCTGTGTTCCCTTGATTTTTTAAAAATACATATAGATCTTTATTAGGGAAATATACATTTGGAACTATATGTTTAATATAATAACAATAGTATATTAGACTACTAAGGCTTCCAACATGATCTGAATGTAAATGGGTAATCAATATACCAGTTTCTTCCTTATCATCAAGTAATCTATTTCTAACAATCCGTTCAAATATATTTTCACCACAATCCATTAAAAACAAAGTATCTTCTTTATACTTTATGGACAATTTTAAATATGCACTGTTGTTTCCTTCTTTTATATTGAATGCAGATCCTCTCCCCAGAAAACTAAGCAATTCTATCACTCCAATTGAATTATTTTTACTTTTTACCAGTATCTTTTCTGTGATTTTTATTATCTTTTCCAAGTTCCTCAGAAAATTCTGTGAACAATCCAACATTATTATTCTTTACATTTTGATGTCTTAACTTTTTTATACCTTCATAATATCTCATTGCCATATATATCAATGAATACGATGCTATAATTATAAAACCTGCTATAAGTCCCGCAAATTGTCCCTGTACAAACGGCATACTGCAAATAATTATAATAAGTGATATTAATGTAAACCAGGAAGAATATGTGTATCTTTTCTTATTCTTTTTTCTAAGGCGGATTTGTGAAGCAACTATAACTGCATATGTAAACATAAGTGCAAAGCCTCCGGAACTCAATAAAAACAGATAAACTTTTGGAAACAGAAGTCCAATTATAAGTCCAATAAACATTGATAACCCTGAAAAAATTATTCCTCTATAAGGAACATTTTTTCTATCTTTCAGTATTTCTGGAGTATATCCTTCATCTGCAAGAGATCGAATCATTCTTCCAAGTCCAAATAAACCTGCCAGCATAGTTGAAAGCATAGCAGTGAACATTACTAAACTTATAATATCTCCGGCCCAATTCACACCCCATCTGTCAAGGGCAGAAACCATCGGACTTATATTCTCATTGAGCACCCCTGTTGGAATCAATTGTATAATTACTACAATTGAAATTACATATAGCCCAACTATAGTGAGAACTGTATATAAGGCTGCCTTTGGTATTGTTTTTTTTGGATTCTCCGTCTCTGAATATGCCAGACCTATTATTTCAAATCCCGAATAAGCAAACATTACTGTAAGCATACTTCCTGCAATCCCCTTTACTCTATTAGGTAAAATTGATTCACTCTTTAATATCCCTAGTCCTGCTACCGATGGGTTATTCCATGTTAACCTTAAAATCAAGAATATTCCAATAATTATAAAAGACAATATTGCAAATAATTTAAAAGCAACCAATCCACTCTCAAATTTACTAAATTTATCGGCTCCCAATAAATTAAGAAGTGTAATTCCAAAAATCGTTACAGTTCCAAATAAAATAATCGGTACATATGCTATCCAGCTATGAAATATAATGAAAAGTGCCGCAACTTCACTTGACATGGCAAGAATCATTCCTGTCCAGTAAACCCATCCTAGAACAAATCCAGTACCAGTTCCAAAGGCTTTTGCAGCAAAATTTCTAAATGATCCTGACGACGGATCATCTCTTATCATTTCAGAAAGTGCAGAAAGAATAAAATATACTAAAATCCCGCCTAATACATAGGATACTACAATTGCAGGTCCAGCAGTACGTATGGCCACAGAGGATCCAATAAAAAAAGAACCTCCGATTATAGTCCCCAATGACATCATTACAAGTTGCCATACTGATAATCCCCTGCGTTTATTCTCCATCTCATACCACCTCAAATTAATGTACTTTTAAAAGTAGTATGTGTAAACTACAAAAAATAAATTCTTTAAATTATTATATTAAACCTGATATTTAATGCAAAGAATAAATATAAAAATTATATGGAATACTAGACAAGGAGGCGGTAAAATTATGAATTTAATTTCTATAGGAGATTTAGCTCCTAATTTTTCATTAGAAGATAATCTTGGACAATTTGTAAAATTATCCGATTATAGAGGCAAAAACATATTGCTTTCCTGGCACCCTCTTGCCTGGACACCTGTTTGTACGGATCAAGTAAGGGACCTTGAAAACAATTGGAATGATTTTCAACAACTAAATACGATTCCATTTGGCATGAGTGTTGATGCCCAACCTTCAAAAAAAGCTTGGGCGACCGCACTTTCCCTTGATCATTTGAGGCTTCTTTCCGATTTCTGGCCCCATGGAAAGGTTACACAGGATTATGGATTATTTGAAGAAAAAGAAGGTACATCGAAAAGGGCCAATGTAATAATAGATGAAAATGGAATCACAAGATGGGTTAAGGTATATCAGCCAGCTCAACTACCTGATATAAACGAAATTCTTCAAGTTTTGTCAGGTATGCAGCTAGCCGTAAAATAACTTTCCAAAAAAGCTATTGATGCCTGCATTAACATACTTTATCAGCAGGCATCAATAAGCTAATTTTTGCCGCTAAAGTTTCATATCTATATTATTTCCACCCAATTTACGACTCTGTCTCTCACAAATCCTAAATTCAATGCCAATTGCATTGAATTTATATTGTTTTCCTTAATATGTGCGAAAGGAATTTTCCCTTGATCTCTAACTTTGTTCACCAGATCTATCACTATACATTTCCCATATCCTTTTGATCTGTATTCTGGAAGTACATGCAAAAATCCTATGGCCCCGTCATCTTGAGTCGCTCCCCATGCAAATAAATTTCTTGAATTATACATACAAGAACTTAAACCTCTTTTTATTCTCTCCTTTATATATGCAACCGATATATATTCCTTGTATTCAGAATTTATATACATAAAACAGGCATCTTTCTCCTTTAAGTTTGATGTATCATATTCATTATCTGGTATAATCACATTTTTAGGTAGAAACAATCTTGTAGTAGATAGTTTCCACTTTATTTTTTTCCCCGTACACAAAATAGGCAGCATCCAATCTTCAATGACTGCAAAATATCTATCATTCGAATCAAGTTTTTCTCTAATATTTTTTAATTCCCAACTGGATTTAGAACTTATATAGATCCAGTTCCTGTCACTTTTCCCCTTGACTATTACGGAATACCCAATCTTATCAGCATAATAAACAGGATAATTCTCTATAAAACTTATCATATTTATATTTTTAACTGGATCCTTTCGTAAATAATCCAATATTTCATTAATATATTCCATATTGCTTCCTCTTTCTCACTATTTTATCTACAAATTAAGCACCATTACATATAATTTATTTACTTCATTTTTTAACTGAATTTCTGCTTTTCTTATTTCTCTATAGCCCAGGCTCTTCCAAAACCTAAGTCCCTCAATATTTTTATCAACAACACCAATTCTAAAGGATTCAGCTCCAAGACCACCTGCCCATTCTGTTAATCTACAATGTACTATTCTACCAAGTCCCTTCCTTCTTTCCATTGGATCAATGAGCATTAAGCCAAGCATCCACTGATTAGAAACAGGAAAATTCTTTACAATATCAATAATACCTATAAGTTTATCATAATTTTTAAATATTCCAAAAACAAATTTGTCATTATAATTTTTACCTGGCGGCAGCTCTTCAAATATTTCCTCCACATCTTTTCTAGAGGCTTCAACTCCCCCGTGCATCATATAATAATCATTGCATCTTTTACAAAATTCAAATATAATATCTATATTATCATTATCAATTTTAGTTATTTTAATTTCACAGCCGTCAGCAGCATAAATTTTATACATCAGTATCGCTCCAATCCACAACTCTCTCAATAAAATAAAATGTGATACACCTTATTCTTGAATAATCCGTATATCACATAATCTAACTCAACTAAAATTTTTATATATATGCAGATGTAGTATCAGTTTTAAGTTTATTTTCAATAATTTCCACCTTGTTATCATCGAACACATATAATCTATATATAAGAACTAATACTTCCTCACCTATATTCATACTGTCCTTCTCCAGTGAACGGAATCCTACAATTTTTACATTTCCTACTTTAACACTTACAATCCAATTGGAACCTGCAAAAGAAATATCAGTAACAATACCTTTGTCAGAAGCAAGTTCACATTGTATTTCTCCTTTTTTACCGATTTCAACAAATTCAGGTCTTATAATAACTTCTTTTTCTTTTCCAAGATCTTTAAATGCTTTGAATTCACTAACATCTTCAATAATATTTGATTCTCCAATAAATTTTGCTACAAAAGCTGTCTTTGGATTTTCATATATATCAACTGCTCTTCCAATTTGTTCAATACCTCCCAGATTGGTTACAATAATTTCATCTGCTACTTCTACTGCTTCCTCCTGGTCATGAGTTACAAAAATACTTGTTATCTCAAGTTTGTGTATCATTTGCCTGAGCCATGTCCTAAGTTCCTTTCTTACTTTAGCATCAATAGCTGCAAAAGGCTCATCCAGAAGAAGCAACTGTGGTTTTGGAGCAAGCGCCCTTGCAAAAGCAACTCTTTGTTTTTGTCCTCCTGACAATTGATTCGGATATCTATTTTCCAGGCCTTTAAGTCCAATAAGTTCTACTAATTCATTGACTCTCTGTTCTATATATTTTTTGTCAGCTTTTTTTATGGATAGTCCAAATGCTATATTTTGATAAACAGTCATATTTCTGAAAAGAGCATAGTTCTGAAAAACAAAGCCTATCCCTCTTTTACCCGGAGGTATACTGTTTACCAGCTTTCCATCAATATAAACTTCACCACTGTCAGCAACTTCAAGACCTGCAATTATACGAAGTATTGTAGTTTTTCCGCTTCCACTTGGTCCAAGAAGTCCTACTAATTTCCCTTTTTCTATTTCGAAGGATATATTCTTTGAAGCTCGATAACTGCCAAATTTCTTGTTAAGGTTTTTAACTTCAACATACATCTTATTTCACCTCTTTTTTTACTTTCCATTCAATAATATTTCGCAAAATCAATATAATAATGGCTATAAACACTAAAATAGATGATACTGCAAAAGACGCAGAGAACTGATATTCATTATACAATATTTCCACATGAAGTGGCAAAGTGTTCGTTTCTCCTCTTATATGTCCAGAAACTACTGAAACAGCCCCAAATTCACCTATAGCACGGGCACTACACAATACTATTCCATATAGAAGTCCCCACTTTATATTGGGTAATGTTATTTTTCTAAATATTGTCCACAAGTTTGCTCCCATAGAAGCTGCTGCTTCCTCCTCATCAGTTCCCTGTGTAATCATCAGTGGTATTATTTCCCTGGATACAAAGGGAAAGGTTACAAATATGGTAGCCAGCACTATCCCAGGCAATGCAAAAATTATTTTAATATCATGTTGAAATAGAAAATTATAGAATAACCCTCCCCTACCAAATGTAAGCACATATATAAGTCCGGCTATAACCGGTGAAATTGCAAATGGAAGATCTATCAACGTTATTAAAAAATTCCTACCTCTAAATTTAAACTTTGTTACAGCAAAAGCCATTATTATACCAAATATGGTATTCAATAAAACAGCAAATCCGGAAGCCATTAAAGTAAGCTTTACAGCTGAAATGGTATTTTCTTCTGTAATAGCCATAATATATGCATCTTTGCCTTTTTTAAAAGCCTCCATAAATATGAGTATCAATGGCATTCCGAGCATTATAAATAGAAATATTATTGTTATTATTATAAGCAAAGATTTGATTACATTGGATCCAGTATAATATTTATTCTTCAATTTCCTCACTCCTATGCATACTTATTGGCCTTCCATTGGATTAAATTTATAATAAACAACATGAAAAATGAAAACACAAGCATAACTAAAGCTATAGCTGTAGCTCCTGAATAATCAAACTGCTCAAGTTTGGTCATTATTAAAAGAGGAGCTATTTCAGTTTTCATCGGTTTATTTCCCGCTATAAATACAACAGAACCATATTCTCCTATTCCCCTTGCAAAAGCAAGTGAAAATCCAGTTAAAAGTGGAGCTAGAAGCTGTGGAAATATTACTTTAAAAAATATTTGTATTTTAGATGCACCTAGAGTAGCTGCCGCTTCTTCTATACTTGAATCCAAATCTTCAAGAACAGGCTGAACTGTACGCACTACAAATGGTATGCCTATAAAAACCAATGCCACAGTAATTCCAAATGTTGAAAATGATCCCTCTATGCCAAACTTGGCAAGCACAGACCCAATCCATCCATTTTTTGAATAAAGTGTTGTAAGTGAAATACCTGCAACAGCAGTAGGGAGAGCAAAGGGCAAATCTATACATCCATCAATAAATCTTTTAAAGTGAAAATCGTATCTTACCAGTACCCAGGAAATAATCAACCCAAATATGGCATTTATGGAAGCTGCTATGAATGCACAACCAAAGCTTATTTTATATGATGCCACTACTCTCGGATTTGTGATAATTTTTAGGAATCCATCAAATCCCATCTTTGATGTTTGAATCAATATTGTGCTGAGTGGAATTAAAACTATTAAACTTAAATATAAAACAGCTAATCCCATAGATATATTAAATCCTGGAATAACTCTTGTCTTCCTGGCCATCTTATGTCCCCTCCCTATATTTACCTAACCTATTATATTATTACTTTTTAGGCTGATATATCTGGTCAAAAGTTCCACCATCTTCAAAATGAGTTTCTTGTGCTTTAGTCCATCCTCCAAACAAATCGTCTATTGTAAATAAATTTATTTTTGGAAATTGTTTTTCATATTTTTTAGCAATTTCCTTGTCCCTTGGTCGGTAGTAGTTCTTTGCAGCTATCTCTTGTCCCTCTTTAGAATATAAATAGCTTAAATATGCTTCTGCAACTTTTCTAGTACCTTTTTTATCAACCACCTTATCTACTACTGCTACCGGCGGTTCTGCAAGTATACTTAAAGATGGCACAACTATGTCAAATTTATCTTTTCCCAATTCCTTCACAGATAGAAAAGCTTCATTTTCCCAAGCTATAAGAACATCTCCAACTCCTCTTTCAACAAAAGTAGTAGTTGCACCTCTTGCACCTGAGTCTAGTACTGCAACATTTTCATATATTTTCTTTACAAATTCTTTTGCCTTGGTCTGATCATTGTTATTTTTCTTTAAAGCATATCCCCAAGCTGCAAGATAATTCCATCTGGCACCACCGGATGTTTTAGGATTTGGAGTTATAATTGATACACCTTTTTTTGTAAGATCATCCCAGTCCTTTATATTTTTAGGATTTCCCTTTCTAACAAGGAATACTATAGTTGATGTATAAGGTGAGCTATTATCTTTAAACTTTTTCTGCCAACCCTCATTAATTAATCCCGCCTTCTGAATAGCATCTATATCATATGCCAGGGCAAGTGTTGCAACATCAGCATCCTGTCCTTCTATAATCGACCTCCCCTGCTTACCTGAGCCACCATGAGACTGCTTTATTGTAACATCCTGGCCATTTTTTTCTTTCCAGTATTTTATAAAAGCTTTATTATATTCTTCATACAATTCTCTCGTAGGATCATAAGAAACATTCAGCAATTCCACTGATTTTTTACTTTCTGCTGATTTTTTATTACCTGTCTCATTTTTACTGCCACATCCTGTAAAAGATGACAGTATAAAAATACTAATTAGCGAAATTAAAATACCCAATTTAAATTTTTTCATAAAAATTCCCCCTAAATTCTTTAATATTAAATAACTCCTGTCAAGTCAAAATACTTTTAAAATTTTAAGTATTTTGACTTAATACACAATTTATTCACTTAGTTTCCTCCTATCCCATACTTTTTTCTATTTTAGTAAAAAGTGTGTTCATTTTAATTAAATTAACTGTCATAAAAAAGGCCAAGCTTAATACAAACAAGTGAAATTCACATAAAAACGTAAATACCTATAGTATAAGCTTGACCTCTAGTTTTCTAGTCAGTCATCAATAGAACTATTAAATTAAAAACTTCCTATGGAGAAACCATAGGAAGTATAATGTCCTCTTGCTTCTCATCTCTCAGGTATTCCTGCTGGAATTGGCACCATTGAATATACATAAAACATATACTCAGGTTGCCGGGCATCATAGGGCCAGTCCCTCCACCTCTCTTGATAAGAAATTGAATATTTAATTATCTATTATTTATAACTTATGTATTATAATATAGCCTTTATAATTTTTTGTCAATAGTAATTTGATTTTTTATTGCTTAAAATCAATCAAATTTTCTAATGTCGGGAATAAACAATGGTATTAACGTAACTATAAATAAAAATATCGCCTCATAGAATATTGTCAAAGCAGCTCCTATATTCTGAGATAAAATCCCAGTTACAAGATAACCAATTGGCAAAAGTGCATAAGACCCCATCATATCCAGGCTTGAAACTTTTCCAAATGATTCAACCGAAACAAGCTCTTGAAGACTCCCCTCCCATATCAAGCCAAACATCATTGTAACAGCACCTCTTAAAATCATAAAAAATATTATATATGGAAGCCATCTTACAAATGGTACTCCAATCAGTGCCACAGCAACTATCAAATAGCTTGAATACACTAAAACACCTCTTCTTTTCCATTTTTTCCTTAAGCTAAATATCACTGCAAATAAAATTGAACCAACTCCACTTGCAGTTACAAGTAATCCATATGTATAATAAGGAAGTTTTAAATCTACTTTAACAAACCATGGAAGTAGTATGGAAATGAAGCTTGTACCTATAATGTTTATAAATGCAAAAACACATATTGTAACCCAGAGCCATGTACTTTTTTTTAATTCCCTATAACCATCTATTAATTCACTTTTTAAAAACGTAATAGAATATACAATTGTCGACATATTTTGTGATAATTGATTGTTATCAAGAAATAAGAGGCTTACAACTGATACTAAAAATGTCAAAGCATTTATCCCAAATCCAATACTTGCAGAAGTCATGCTGATAACTACTGCTCCAAGTGAAGGCCCTACTAGCATGGCAACCTGCTCACTTATCTGTGTCAATGAATTTGCAGAATTTCTTATATCTTTTGTAAATATCTGAGCTCTTATTGCAGAATATGCTGGCTGAAATACAGCCGTCATTACACCCGAAATAATTGCATACACGTATATTATTTCCTCTTTTAGATTGCCCAATTGAGAAAAAGCAATCATATCAATTAAAAAAATTAATCTTGTCATATCCGAGACAATCATTAATTTTATTCGTGAAACATGGTCTACCAATATTCCCGTAAAAGGCAGCAAAATCACCTGTGATCCGAACATTAGTGCCATTACGGTACTCATCGTAAGCGAGGAACCAGTAATAGAATATACTATAAGAGGCATCATTGTACTCATCGTATAATCTCCCAGACGGGAAAAAGACTGTCCCATCCATAGTGCCGTAAAATCCCGCGATTTAAATGCAGCTGAAAAACCTTCGGAAGCCATTACAATCCCTCCAAATTGGGAGTATTTGTATATCTAAATTTAATTCCTATAAATCAAATTCTTGAATACTTGAGTATATTATCATATACACCCTGCTTTACCATTCCCATTTCATCCAGATATTCAAGATATGATTTAAGCATTCTCTCTATTACGTTATATTTATAAATACTGTTTATAGGAATCTTAAAATCTTTTACAATCGTATGAAAAATATCCTCCAATTTCATGACCCCATTTATGTCTTCAAATATCTTCATTGCTCTATTTTTGTAGAAATCTATATTATCATCTATTAGTTTCGTAATATTGTCACATACTCCTTTATGAGCCAGTATATACTTGCTGCAGGTCAAATCATAGAGTTTCATCTTACTTTCTAAATCCTGCTTCAATATATAGGCATATGGCATTTTTGCACTTTCCATAACTTCATAACTTATGAGAGCATCTCCTAAATATCCAACATTATCAGGTGTAACAATGCATATATGTGCGGGACTGTGCCCTGGAGTATGAAGAATTTTAAATTCAATACCACACATGGACACTGAATTCTGATTATGTGAAATCATAATATCAGTTTTACAGACCATATGTCCAAAATGCTCCTCTACCTCTGACAATGTCAATGAATCATAATAAACTTTTAGTCCGACCACTGAACTGCAAGTAAATGCCTCATAAGATGGCATAGCAATATCACATTTATACTTTTCCTTCAAATATGTATTATTACCTATATGATCTATATGTGCATGTGTACATATTATTCCTGAAACTTTAAATCCACTTTTTTTAAGAAATTCTTCCACTCTTTTTCTTCCACCATCTGCCATTCCAGAATCCAGCATTATAATTTCTCTGTCATTGATTCTGTAAAAAGGTACATCTGCTATTCCAGTATCAAGATAAAATGTATTACCTTTTATATTATCTACAAACATAATTATTCTCAGCTATATGTATATTAAGAACACTACACAAACCACTGAATTCTCACATCCTTGCATAAATATATATTATTTTCATATAAATCTATTTGTTTGATTTCTTTCTCATCATAAAAAGGAGTATAGCACATTACTGACAAACTGTCAATCAAAATAAAATTAACCTTTTTTTCACCCTTATTTATACTATCAAACAGAAAATGCATAAAGAAAAAAACAGTTTAATAATCTAGCAAATTAATTGTAAATATATAAACTTATCTGTAAAATATAATAAAGCTATCTAAAGTTGGGAGTGATACTTTTGCAAAGTATTAGAAAAAGATTGAGCATGGTAATTATTCTCTGTTCAATCACCTCTGTAATATTATTGGCATTGTCCGTAAATTTCACAATAAACAGTACTTTCAATGAGTATATGATTGATACCCAGAACAACAGAAACAACAGAATTGTAGACTATTTTCAACAAGTATATAAAAGAGATAAAAAATGGACTAAAGATTCCGGAGAAGAAATAATGCATGAAGCTTATATGAGTAATTACTGCTTAACCCTTTTAGATGCTAAAAAAAATATGATTTGGGGTATGGATTCCAATGACATAAAAGAAAAATCACATGTAATGATGCAAAAAGTTTATAGCAATAAGGGAATATACACATCAGATTCATTTAAAATCAAGTACAATGGAAAAATTGTAGGTTATGTTGTAATAGGACAATATTCTCCAATTTTGATGACAGAGCAAGATATAAATTTTAAGAGATCTATAAATAAAAATATTATCGCAAGTGTACTGGCAGCTATAATTATTGCCATCATAATAAGTATAATCATATCAAAACAGTTTTCATCACCTATTAAATCTGTATCTGATACTTCTGTTAAACTTTCCAGAGGAAGATATGATTCCATCTCAAATGTAAAAAGTAATATAAAAGAACTAAATAGTTTGACCGAAAGCATAAATTCGCTGGGGAAAATATTAAAAGATCAAGATCTCATTAGAAAAAGGCTAGTTTCAGATATCTCTCATGAAATAAGAACTCCATTAAATATTCTCCAGAATAATTTGGAAGCAATGATTGATGGAATATTCCCTGTAACTAAATCACGTTTAAATTATTTGAATCATGAAGTTATAAGGTTTGGTAAACTGCTAAACAACTTAAATATTTTGAGACAATTTGAAGATGAAAAACCAAATCTTAACATGATGGAAATAATATCTTTAGATAAATTAGTTTCCCTTGTAAGTAACAAGCTTTCAATCAACTTTAGAAACAAAGGTATACATTTTTATCTTAATATACAACCCAATGAAAAATTTGAAATATTAGGTAATAGAGATGAATTAGAACAGGTATTTATAAATTTATTTTCCAATGCCATTAAATTTACCCCAACTGGAGGAACCGTACGGGTTCATTTATATACAAATGCCAGCAAAATCGTATTCAAGATCAAAGATAATGGCATAGGTATAAAAAAAGGGGATCTCCCTTATATTTTTGAAAGACTGTACAGAGGAGACAAAAGTCGTCGTGAAACAGAGGGAAACGGCATAGGATTAACTATTGTAAAAAAGATACTTACTCGCCACTCTGCTACAATTGAGGTTGATAGCAACTTGGGCAAAGGAACATCATTTACACTATATTTTAACAGGAACAAGGAGAATTATAATGAATAATATTTTAATAATTGAAGATGAAATAAACGTGTCAGAAATAATCAAAGCCTATCTTGAAAGAGAGGGTTATAAAGTTTACTGTTCCATTAAGGGATATGATGGAATTGATCTATTCAATAGAATAAATTTTCAGCTTGTAATATTAGATTTGATGCTGCCTGATATAGATGGAGAAGAAGTATGCGAAATTATAAGGGAAACATCAAATGTACACATATTTATGCTTACTGCAAAAGTAGAACTAAGTGATAAAATCAAAGGACTTAATATCGGCGCAGATGAATACCTTACAAAACCATTGAGTCCAAGGGAACTCACCGCAAGAGTAAATGCACTATTTAGAAGAATGAATTTCAATAAGACAACAGTACTTTCTTATGATAATGGAAAACTTAAAATTGATAATGAAAGAAGAAACATTCAGGTAAGAGGAAAGTACATAGTCCTCACTCCAAATGAATTTAACATTTTGTATACTCTTGCTTCACATAATGGTAAAGTTTTATCCAGAGAGCAACTGATAAGAAATGTATATGGTATTGATTTCGAAGGTTCCGACAGAACAATAGATACCCATATCAAAAATTTAAGAAAAAAAATAGAGTATAATAGCAAGGATCCAAAATATATACTTACTGTAGTGAAAATAGGCTATAAATTTGGCAGCAGCAGAGATCCAGAATGACGTAAAATGAGCATAGAAAACTTGGATATTACATAAATCTACGCTCATTTGGCCTATTTACAGTTTAGTTACTATCTCCCATATCATCATGGCATTTATTTTTTTTAGAATTCATAAACATCATCGGTATCATTAAAACCATCATTATAGGACATATAAATGGAGCTATTGTTGTAAGCATAATTTTAAATCTTGGTGCCATACTTAAAAATGGCAGAAATGATAGTAAAATTAATGGTATAGCACAACAAAGTATCATTATAAGCATATGACCTATTCCACTGTTACCACCTTTATTGTTCATATTACTACTTTTGTGACAATTCATATAAATACTCCTCACTTATATTTTATTTGTCTAAATAATACAATACCGCTGTGGAGATATTATGAAGATTTCCAGTTATCCTTATAAATTATTTCTGGCTAATACTTTGGTTTTTTCAATTACTTTGATTATATTTAAAAGCGTATTATTCACCGGAGTATCTACACCATACTTTTTTCCTAATTCACATATAGTTCCAGCAAACATATCAACTTCAGTTTCTCTCCCATATTTGATATCCTGAAACATAGAAGTACCACTATCTTTTGGCATAGTATCCAATACTCTATACCACTTTTTAATATCATCTCCACTTAAATTGACTCCAGCTTTTTCAGATAACTTTATTACTTCCCACATGGCAGACTCCATAAAATCTCTTGCATTGCCATTAGTCTGGAATAATCCATAAGTTCCTCCCAGTACCGCTGATGTCTGATTTATACCAACATTTATCATAAACTTGTACCACATTGATTTCATCATATCCTCTGGAATTTCATATGGAATTCCAGCCTTTTCAAAAAGATCTCTTACAACTTTTACTTTTTCAGAATAATAACTGTTACTTTTTTCTCCAAATGCTATACTTCCATAGCTAGAAAATTTAATATTATTTCCATTTCGATTTCCGTCAATAGCAATACAGAGAGAATATAAAACCTTTTCCATTCCATACCTACTCCCTATAATCTCCTCACTTGTAATACCATTCATAAGAGACATTATAATTGTATCATCCCCCACATGGTTTTTTATATCCTCAATGGCTTTTTCCAGTTGATTTGCCTTTACCGATACAAGTATCAGATCTGCTGACTCACATTTTTCCTGTGGATCTATATATGTAAAGTCATAATGCTTTCCATTTATTATAAATCCATCCTTTTTATATCTTCTGGCCCTTTCACCGCCAGCTATAACTCTGAGCCCTTCTGGATTCAAATCATACAATTTGCTATTGTACGCACATCCTATTGCCCCAAGACCTATAGCCGATATCTTTTTTATAGTTTTCATGACAATCCCACCTCAAAACAATATACTTTTTCTTATTTTACCATATAAAAAATCCAATTTCATAAAATAAAATTGGATTCTTCTGTAATTATATCTTAAATTTCATTACCATATTATTCAACTTCTGGGCAATGTCTGCCTGATGCTGGGCAGTCTGTGCTACCTGCTCTACAGATTTTGTGGTTTCATCCACATTGGATTTTATTGATTCTGCATGTTCTGAAGATTCCTGGGCTGCATTGGCCATGTTTTGTACAGCCTCACTTACCTGATTTATTGTAGCTGTAAGTTCCTCTGACATGGATGCCACTTCTTCTGACATCTTACTCAAAAATTCAGAATCATTATAATACTCTGTACTTACCTGCATGAACTCTTCAAATTCACCTTGGACATCCTCATTTACAAATTTCAATATGTCTCTGCTATCATGTGAAAGATTTGAAAAGGCATTTTGAACCTTTGTTATAGTATCCTTGATACCAGACACTGCATTTGAAGACTGCTCTGCAAGTTTACCTACTTCATCTGCAACTACTGCAAATCCCTTTCCATGCTCACCTGCTCTTGCAGATTCAATAGCAGCATTTAATGAAAGAAGATTTATCTGTTCGGCTATATCGGATATAGTATCAGCCATGGCACTTATATTGGCTACTATTTTTCCCTCTTCAATTGACTGCAACATTTTCTTTCTCTTCTCTGAATATATCTTTTCCGCTTCTTCTACGCTATTTTTTCCTTTTTTTTCAGCAGAAGTTGATTTTTCCTTTGATTTGTTTGCATTGTCACTGCCTTCCATAGCCTTTCCCGATAACTCATTGATACTTGATTCAACTTCTTCAATAGATGCCGTTATTTCTTCTGCTGTAGCACTTCTATCCTCAACCCCTGAAATTACATTTGATATAACTTCATTTATACCTAATACCTTTGACGATATTTCTTCTGAAGTTGCAGAAAGCTTCTGACTGGAAGCACTCATACTTTGTGAATTTTCCATAATAGCCGTTACAAGTTCTCTAATGTTTGACTGCGCTTTCTCAAGACTCCTAAATATTTCAGCGAATTCATTTTTAGTTGTAGTCTCAAATTTACCTGTAAAATCAAAATTAGCCATATTATTAGACATATTAACTACTTTTGAAATGTACTTATGTATTTTCCTCGGTATGACAAAGCTAAAAATCAGAGCCGCTGCTATACCCACTACTATTAATATTGTTGTTGTAATATCCTTATAAGAAAATTCAGTAACACCTACAATTCCAATACAAGCAATAAGTACAGCCATAGCTAAAAAACTTATGGTCAATTCTGTCTTTATTTTCATAGAAAAATTCCTCCCACTTAATAGTTTTAAATTATTTATTCATTAATTTCTCAATTAACCTATCAAAGGAAACCGGCCTGCTGAATATAAATCCCTGTATTTTATTGCAGTTGATCTGTTTTAAAAAATTTAACTGTCTCTCAGTTTCAACCCCTTCCGCTATAATCTCAAGATTCAACTCAAGTGCAAGATTGACAATATTCTTAAGAATTATGATATCTCTACCGGAATTTTCTATTTTGTCGATAAATGATTTGTCTATTTTGATTCCATCCATCGGAATACACGTCAAATAATTCAATGAAGAATACTTTATTCCAAAGTCATCCACAAATATTTTTATACCCATGTTTTTAAACGCAAAAAGCATATTTAATATCTTTTTTGTCGGATTTATGAGTATCCTCTCGGTTATTTCAAAACAAAGATACTCTGGTTTAACTCCTGTCTCACTCAATACATGCTCTACAAATTTAAAAAAAGAGCTATCTTCCAGCTGACTTTCTGATATATTTATTGACATACGGATATTTCCATATCCCATATCCTCCAACTTTTTCATTTCACTACAAGCCCTATTCAAGACAAATTTCCCGATATCATTTATCATTCCATTCTGTTCAGCAATATCTATAAAATATGCTGGTGATGTTGTTCCCCGCTTTGGATGATTCCACCTCAGCAAAGCTTCTACTCCATAAATTTGCATAATATTCGTATCAATCTGTGGTTGATAATATAACGTGAATTTTTTTTCTGATATTGCTTCTTTTAATTCAATCTCAATTTTTACTTTGTCCATAAGATTATCATTCATAACCTCATTATAAATTGAATAGCTATTTTTACCTATTTTTTTTGAATTGAAAAGTGCAATATCTGACATCTTTAACATTTCGCTGGCATTTTTTATACTATCAGAATAAACAGATATTCCTATACATACAGTTATATATATTTTTTTATTATCAATTTCTATTATTCTATCGAATATGTTTAAAAATTCTTTAGCCCTAGATTCTATTTCATCCATATCTTTAAAATTAGTACTTAAAATAGCAAATTTGTCTCTATCCAAACTTGAAAGTATATCATTCTTTTTCAATCTCTTTTTTAAAGTATCTGCAACCTTTTTTAACAAATTATCGCTTAACTCACTGCCATATATATTATTTATTATTTTAAATTTATCAATATCAATGACAATTAAAGCCATGTTAAAATTACTATATAACCTGGACTTACAAAAATATTCATTTAGCTTCATTATTAAAAAAAGCTTATTTGGTAAATTTGTGGTAACATCATAATAAGCAAGATATCTTATTTCATCTTCATATACTTTCTTATATGTAATATCTGACATATAGTTTATTATTATATTATATTTTTTGCCATTGCTAATTTTTTTACCTTTATGCAGAATCCATTTTATTTTTCCATTCTTGCTTCTTATTCTATATTGGCAGCTAAAAAAATTTAAATTTTGCTCAAAATATTCCATCAAAGTATTATCGAGTATATCTATATCCTCAAGAAGAATAACCTTGTCCAATTCTTCAAAAAAATTATTTTTATCGGAGGTATTATATCCTGTAATATTTTTCCATCCATTGGAAAAATAAAATTTATTTTCCTCCACATTCCATTCCACAATTATTTCATTAAGATTATCTATAACAAATTCATATTTTTTCTTCATATCCAAATAAATCACCTCCCTTTACAAAACAAGGTTCTTAAAAGTAAATTTTAAAAACATAAAATATATTATATAACATATTTTATAAATATAGAACGCATTTTTACTATTTTATATATCGTCGCAATTTTTCCTCTTTTTACATTTTATTATATATATTTTAAGTATATACAATTATTTTTACAATTACAAGTGTATTATACACTTCTAATTTGTTATATATTCCAACAAAAATTATTAAAGTCAGATTGGGTGATGCATATGAAAACAAATTATGAAAAATTAGGTAAAAGAATTAAATCAATCCGCAAGAATAGCAATATTACTCAAGAACAATTGGCAGAAATGACTGGTCTCTCAAATAACTATATAAGTAATATTGAAAGAAACAGGTCTATTCCAAGTATTGAGACACTTCTGAAAATATGTAACAGTTTGAAAGTAACCCCTGATTTAGTGCTGTTAGATTCAATATATATGTCAAGAGAATACATAAAGGATGAAATTGCTAGGAAACTGGATAAATGCAATGACAAGAACATCAAGCTCATCTCCAAATTCCTAGATGTATTAATTGAAGAACAAGATGACAGCTAGTTTGCCACTTTAAAATTGGCAGCTAAAAACCTTATTTAAATTAATTAACAAAATTAACTGAATTTTAATAATAATATATTAAATAAATATACTAATTTCAATTCTCCCGTAAATTATACAGATTCAGTGTAATTCTCACATATTATTCTGCCAATTTTGTCATTTTAATATGTTATCATATTAGCTTTGGAACATAATTATGAGAAAATTTAATATATTATCTCTTTTAAAATATAAAAATGAAATATTTTTATATTTTAACATGCTTTTGATTGACAAATTTATAACATAAGTATATAATAAAATTGTTATATGAAAGAAGGTGAAATACTTGAATAAATTCGATAGTAAAAAATCTGTTTTAATAACTCCTGATGTTATTGAGGAATGCTTATCTGAATCTTTTGGTGTTCGAGAAAAAACTTCTCCATCACATAGAAAAGATAAAAAGCATTTGAATTAAGCCTTTATTACAGGCTATTCTATTTTTACAAAATAGAATAGATGTATAAAGGCTTTTTTCTGATTTATATAAATTATCATTTCTGCGACAACATTTCTAGTCTCATTTTTTCATCTTAAATTACTATATATTAATTTTTATTGTACATAAAAAATCCTTCAGGAAGCAAAAGAACACTGCCTAAAGGATTATAATGTACTACTGTAAATTCAATATTTAATTAAAGAATAGTGATATTTTCAGCTTGAGGTCCTTTTTGTCCCTGAACTACATCATATGAAACTTTCTGACCTTCTTCAAGTGTTTTATATCCATCTACATTTATCTGTGAAAAGTGTGCAAAAACATCTTTTCCATCTTCTCCTGTAATAAATCCATATCCTTTTTCTCCATTAAACCATTTTACTGTACCACTCATTTAATACATACCTCCGAAATTTTATTTTTCTTAAACTCTCTGTAATAATACACCAATAAAATTTCGAAATTAATATATCTATAATAAATACTAATTGAAATATATCCGTGCTAAAATTATTTACGGTTCATTTAAGTTACGTATGTATAATAACATACTTTCCCATGCAAATCAAGCTATTTACAGCAAAATTCAATTAAATTATTGTATCTGGATTAAGTATTCCATTAGGATCAAATGCATGCTTGACCGCTTTCATAATTTCCATTTCCCTACTGGAAAACTGGAGGTACATATGTTTTTTCTTTGTCTTTCCAGTCCCATGTTCCGCAGTTATAGTTCCGCCATATTTTATTGCAGTTTTATACATTTCTTCTTTAAGTTGTTCATAATAGGAAGGTACTCTTCCATTGTCACTTAAAATGAAATTATGGATATTTCCATCTGCTATATGTCCCACAGAAGGAATAATAGTATTATATTTTTCAGCAAGCTTTGTAATGTCATCCAAAAAATCTGGCATAGATGAAGGTGGAACCGCCATGTCTAATCCATCTGATACTTTGTCTTTAAATGGATTATATACATTACTTCTTATTTCCAAAATATTTCTCTGTTCTTTAGAAGTTTCTGCTATTACGCTGTCAAGTGCATTATGTTTTTCACATATTTCAACAATTTTTTCACTATTGTCATAAAGCTCATCTTCATCACTTGCATCAATTATGAACATAAGATCTACAGATCCATTTTTCAATTGCCATGTGGTCCCCAGATCTTCAGCAGATTTTTCCGTCACAAATCTATCCATATACTCAATTGCTCTCGGTGTAATTCCCTCCTGAAGTATTTCAGGAACTACATCTGCAGCATCTCTTCTACCATCAAAGGATACTATCAAAGTACCAGTATATTTACTTTTGGCATACAACCTTAATGTTACTTTTGTAACAATACCTAAAGTTCCTTCACTTCCAATTATCATATTAAGCAGATCATATCCCATATTATTTTTAAGAAGTTTTCCTCCAAAAGTAACTATTTCTCCTGTAGGAAGAACTACTTCCAGGGCTTTGACATGATTTCTCATAATGCCATGTTTTACAGCTCCCGATCCTCCCGCATTTGTTACAACCATGCCTCCGATCTGTGCCCCTTCATCTCCAGGATGTATCGGGAAAAACAGCTTGCTCTGTCTATTCAATATTTCAAGCAAATCTGCTAAAGTAGCACCTGCTTCGATGGAAATCATTAAATTTTTTTCATCAAGTTCTACAAGTTTGTTCAATCTCTCCAGAGACAATATTATACTCTGCCTGGTTGGTATGGAAGCACCTACAACTCCCGTACCACCACCTCTTGCAATTACCGGCATTAATTTACTATTTGCATATTTCAATATCTTAGATATTTCTTCAGTTGAACCTGGTTTTACTACCACACATCCTTCCGCCGCCTGCGGACGTATAAGTGGTTCAGTCTCATCATAAAGATAACTCTGCATCTGTGATAAGCTACTTATTACCCAGTCATTTCCTGAAATATCTTTTAATTTTTCTATAACTTCATTTTCCAACTAATATCTCTCCTTTTCAATTCCAAATAAATATAAAAAAGCAGACCATGCCTGCCGGGGCGAAACATGGTCTGTCGCGGTACCACCCAATTATTTACTTAATTTTGCATAACGGTTTTAACCGGATCTGCCTACTGTTACTTCAGCTTACAGCTCAAGGATGAATTTCAATATATAATATGGGCTCTCACCACATTTCCCATTCTCTTTTCAATCAAAAATATACCTACTTATTCCCGTCACAGCATTTATCTTTTGTAAAAAAGGTTACTATAATTTTAACAATATGTCAATATAGCATTAACAAAAAAATTTAGAGCAAACACATGAAAAGTAATATTTTATTTTTTTGAGCATATTAAGTGCAGAGCTATAAAATTTTATATGTAAATACAAAATATATAAATTTTAAATAATATGTTATGATATGTAAAATTTATCCGATAACAATATAAAAGGTGTGTAGTATACAAATTTTTTAAATTGAGGAATATATTATATGAAAAAATTTTATATTGCCGTATTAAGTCTGTGTTTTGTTGCTTTATTTGCTACAACGTCCTTTGCTGCTTCTGCAAATGAGATAGAACCTAATAATTCATACAATCAGGCTCAACTTATACAAAGGAATAATGAAAATCCTGCAGAGATTGTTAACGGAAATTATCAAGGTCAGTATGTTGCCATAGGAAGTCTTTCTGATAGTACTGACGAAGATTGGTACAAGGTTTATCTACCTGCTGATTCTAAGACAATATTAGGCATCAATAGTTCAAAACTCAGTAATGTTGGATATTTTGATATATATGATCAAAACCTTAATCATATTACAAATGTTAATCATGTACAGGATCCATCATATTTTGGCCCCACTCCATATCGTATAAATATACCGACAGCAGGATACTACTATATTAAAGTACATTCTGATTTAATTGGAGGAGACTATAGATTCTATATAGGGGGACCTGATTATTCTGTAGACAATTATACTTACAATGCAGCAAGTGCTCTCACCTTAACACCTACTATAAATTCTGCACAGGCTTCTTATGATCTCACAAATGTGTCTTCTATACCAGATGATGCAATAGTATATAATCTAGCTTTAGGTGGCACAAGAACTAATCATGCAACTGATGAAGAACGAAGCATAAAAATAGCTGGTGATTCTTCCTGGATTCTTACACCAGATTATACATTCACTACTGATGTTCCCGTTTTAAACAATAAACTTTTAAAAAATGTTTGGACATTCAAGCTGGATGGAAATGTATCTAAATATACTGGAACTTATAAGTTACTCCCTGAAATTACATTTCACTATGTTTATCCTGTATTGCCACACTAAATTTATTTAAAATATAAAAATCATATTTAAAACTACACACCTTTTTTGAATATGATATGAAAGAAGCTGCTTAATATTGAATTTGAATAATTATATATATTCTTTATTTACCAACAACATATATAGCAATTTCAACCTTAGAACACAACAATCGAAATTAATACAGTCCATAAATAGTTCAGTTAAAAAAGATTTAAATTCTAAATATCCATTTAGTGACAGTATATCTATTGAATCCGGAAAACAACTTATTCAGAATCAAAAGCATCTGGCATCTCTTACTGAAATACAAGGTAAAAATATAAAAGAACTATATGCAAATAACAATATATTGGATTTAAGTACAGGTTCATTTTATAAATTACAAACAAGTGCCGGTACAACAGCTATATACCAAGTTCACAGCAATGGTGATATTTACATGCCCTATCAAGATCTTGGACTTGATGAAAATTTTACTTTGCCTCCGACAGATTATGGAGAAATAAATAAAGTGTCCAGGATTCTTTCAGGACTTGCAAAAGACAAAACAGCTTTTACGGTATGTTTCAACGGTTTCAGCGATGCTGAAATCAAAGACACTCTTGATAAGGTCGGTATCAAACCAGGATGGCTTGAAATTAAAGCCGGAAGCAAATCAAATAGATTTTACATGACAGACGGAGGAATTATATACCCGGAGTACCAGATTAAAGCACAGACAGCAGCTTTTAAAAAAGAAAACTGGCTCGAAGATGAAGAACTGGCTTTCTCAACTAATTCAAAATTCATAATCGACGGCAAGACATATAAATTGGATGAAAGCGGTCATCTAAATCTTCCTGATAATGTAGACTGCATCATGGAAAATATAAAAATTATAAAATAGTTAGTATAAAGACAAGCCTAGAGAACTGCCTCTAGGCTTAAAATTTCTATTGAATTACCGCAATCAATAGTACTATGTTCCTTTTTATTTACAATATGTCAATATTATCTGGCATCTGTTATCTCCCATTCTGACAGGCCATAATAATAATTATTATATTTCACAAAAGTCTTTCTGATCTTATGCTTTTCTTTGTCTTTCATATAGGCATTCCATGTATATGAATCATTATTCAGAGATTTTTTTATAACTTCCTCTGATGATGTTTTAATATCAGTAATTTTAAATACATCAATTATCTTTTCAAATCCAAATAATTCTTCTTCAAATCTTTCTTTTATGTCCCAAAGTGAAATAGGCCTTTTATTTTCCTTCAAAATTTTAATGGATTTTTGTCTTATATATATAAGTAATATGTTCATCAGCTCTCCCAAATCCGCTTTTCTATATCCTCCATTCATATGAATATACTTGTAATAGATACTCTCCTGTTCCGACAAAAATACTTCGCCTTCCGATTCCGGTAAATCAAGTACTTTCTTTATTGTATCAAAATCTTCGTCATTTAGGCAAAAAAAGTCTCCAAGTACTTTGTCAATTTCTTTTTCCAAAAAGTAAATTCTTTTTTTTAGTCTTATATTATTAAATTTTATCTTGAAGTACCCTGTTGCTAAATTATCCTCTTTCAATATTTCATCAATATTTACATCTTTCATAAAAGAGAAATTTTTCAATATTTGTTCTACTTTTTCACTTACCGACTTCTCTATGTTAGAGTTCAATGTCACTCTTAAATCCATAACTGAATTTGGATAGTAGTCATATATACCTTTACCCATTTTTTTTGCAAACAGCTTAAAATAGAATTCATATATGCTTGAATTCAGGACTCCAGTTAAATACTCAAGTGAAGCTTTATTTTTAAATTCATTCTTAAGTACCAATGAATACACATCTGCACTACAATACGAATTGTCTGAATCCAGAGCAAATTTATTGTTTTTTCCCTTATATGAAAAGACAATTTTCTTCTGTTCAAATAGTCTATGATCTCTTCCCCATTGAAGCTGGTACCATTTTCTAACTCCTTTTCTACATTCCCTCCTATTTTTTAATTTATGAACATAATTTTCGATAAATTTCAGACTGTTACTATAATCTTGTTCATTCTCTATCAAATCTGAGTAAATTAGATTCAAATCACTGTTCAATACTCTATATTTTTTTATATTGCTGTTTTTTATCCACTTTTTTATCAATTCTTCTTCAATTTTATTCCTGGCAATATCTTCATTGGATACTACAAATGCTCTATCGCATCCCGTTATCACTCCCTGAAAACTATCAGCAATATCTCTAAGTCTGTAACTTGTACCATCTATAATCTTTCTATATATGTCATATTGATTTTCCGGTATTAAAATCCATCGTTCATCCCCCAGAATGTGCTGACTTATATGAAAACTTTCAAATAGATCAGTTTTCATCGTATTTTCAAGGTCAGCCTGATCATCAAATACAAAAGTATCTTTCAGCAATTTATTTACCTGTATTTTATTCTCTTTGCTATTTTTACTTCTATCATTTCCAAAAATATATATGGAAGCTGCAACTCCCGCTCCCTCAAAAATTTCTGCTCCATAAAAATCTACTATCTCAAAAATAATGCTCTTATTTTTCAAATACTGTCTTAAATTTTTTCCAGTAGGACTTTCCATAAAGTATCTCGATGTGATTACGGCAGCTTTTCCTTTTATATTCAAAACTTCTCTTATCCTGCAAAAAAAGCAAAAGGATAAATCTGACTTGTCTTTAAAGACTTCTCCATAATTGTTCAATAACCATTTCTTATATTTTATATCCAGTTGCTTATGCCCCACATAAGGAGGATTTCCAACTACATAATCAAACCTGGTATTCCAGAAATCAAACAACGGCAAAATTCGCTTTTTTACCGTTTCCCACCTTACGAGACTGTCACACTGAACTATATTTAGTTCATCCGTAAAGTTGTCAGAATCCTTCAAAAGCAGATTTATCCTTGTCAATTGTACTGCAAAACTATCTATATCAGCACCATAAATACAATATTTCAATATATGATAATGGACATTTTTCTCTACCCAGTATTGACTTCCCTGTAGTCGTTTTTCCGATCTATTTCCCCTGATAACATAAATTTTTTTACCATACCTTTCTCTTAAATTTTCAAGATTGTCTAAAAATTTTTTTTTCAGAATGTCATAGGCCCTAATTAAAAAATGTCCTGAACCACAGGAAATATCAGCTAAACTTACAAAAGGATTTTCCAGAACATCTGCTTCACCAACTGTCTTCTTCAGCATATACTCTATAATAAACCCAGGTGTATAAAACTGTCCTGCAGCTTTGCGGGAATTTTTATCCATGAACTCCTGATAAACATCTCCAAGAATATTTTCATCTGTATTTTTAAAGTTAAATCTGTCTGAATTCAACCTTCCCATAATATCATTACAAATATCATTGAAATAATCAAAACATGGATCTCCATATACGGGATTGAGAAATTCATACTCTTCTTCACTATATAAAATTATATTGCCGAAGTACCCTTCCTTACAGTTAAAAGCAACTTCAATCAATTCCGCCAGTGTAGAATTGATGACTGTATTGACTTCCATATTTTTCATAAAGCCCTTATCCTCACATATCCGTACAAATAATATTTTATTCAGCAGAGAATAAGCGGCCCTATCACAAAAATCATTACCATACTTACAATCAGATGTTTTTCTATAGAATTCAAATAATATTTTATGGATCTCCCTTAATTCTAAAATCAGATTTATTTTTTTCATTCTCCTCAGCCTTTATTCTATACCCCAGTTATTAAATTTGTCTATAAGCCATCTATCACCATTAAAAATTAATACGGCATCTATATTTACAGTATCCTCAGGAATATAATTGTAACCTCTGATAGTAATATATGCTTCATTACCATCGTATTTTTTATCTACAATACTGCAATTATCAAGCACCACTGCCGGTTCAGGATTACCATATCTCATGTATGTCTTTCCATTTATATTCTTGAATTCAAAGTTTATAAAATTATTTATATAGCTGTCAGTATAATATTTATCAAGCTCATAATTTGAATTTAAGTAATTGTAAATGGAATTCCCCTCAATATTGTCTTTTAAAGGTGCATAGCTTATACCGGAAATATCGATATATGAATTGCCATCCACTTCAATATTGAGCAAATCCTTCATGGCATTTTCTCCATCTGTCAACAATGCTTTAGCACTCCCGTCAGAAATATAAAATCTGCTCTTTAAATCACTTTCAATTTCTTCACTTATGGCACCAGTCCCACCAAGTAAAATCAACTTCTTATAATTTGAACCATCAAGATATTGTCTCTGTTCGGATATATCCTTCCCATCCGTTAATATTATAGGAGAATTCATTTTAGCGGCCAATACACTTCCTGACAGTGCATCGGCAAAATTATTGCCGCCTGCAATAATCGAAGTATCGGAATCCAAATTAAAATACCTGCACAAGTTTAAGGACGTGGCATATCTGTTTTCTCCCCCTATTCTTATTATTCCATCATCTGTCAAATCAGGCAGAGTCGCCTTCAGTTCATCAATCAGTCCATTACTTATAGCACCCATTCCTCCTACAACATATATTTTGCTTGGAAGTATTCTCTTTAATATATCCTTAGTTGTTCCATACAATTTTTCAGAACTGCACATAATAACTTGATATGACTTTGAAGCTGCAATACTTGACACGCTCAAAGCATCTGGGAAATTCAATCCATTGACAAGAATCAACGGTGTCCCTTTCTCCACATTCATAGAATCCACAATCATTGAATTTGTTCCAAATCTGTCAATTCCACCTAATCTTCTTACATTTTTATACCCAACAGCCTTTAAGCTGTCATAAAAATTTTTATCTACTAAAGCTTCCCCTCCCAATATATATACAGTGCCATCCAGGCTAAGTCTCTCCTTTATAAAACTCATGACACTTTCCTTTGAGGCTGTATCCTTTCCAACAAGAAGGATAGGTGCCTTAAGTTTTTTTGACAACAGGGAGCCTGACAATGCATCAGGGAAATCATTTCCACTGGCTACAATTACATTCTCCAGTTTTTCACTGCTGAATTGATATGCTATATTTTCCGAAGTTTCATATCTGTCTTTTCCATATATCCTGCTTACAGAATAATCTCCCTCAGCATATACCGATCCTGAAACTCCTACAATCAAATATACCAGTGTAATTACAGTTATAATCTTTTTCATTGTTATTACCTCCACTTACTTTTTGAATATGTCATTCTTTATATTTCCATTGAATGTTCCAGCCTTGAGCATATCAATTTCATATTTATACGGAGGTTTCTTAATTCCTTTATCATTTGAAAGATATGGTGTTTCCAATATCTTTGGTACACTTTTCAAATCTGCATGATTGGCGATATAGCACAGTGTATCAAATCCTATACTCCCAAAGCCAATCATCTCATGTCTGTCTTTTCTAGATCCACGTGGATTTTTACTGTCATTGAGGTGAATTACCTTCAGCCTGTCAATTCCAATTATCTTGTCAAATTCATTTAATACTTCATCAAAATCATTTGCAACATCATATCCAGCATCATTTATATGACAGGTATCAAGACATATAGAAAGCTTTTCATTATATTTTACTCCATCTATTATCCTTGCAATTTCATCAAAACTTCTTCCACATTCAGACCCTTTCCCAGCCATGGTTTCCAGAGCTATATTCACTTTTTGATCCTTTGTAATGACTTCATTGAGTCCTTTTACAATTTGTTTTATACCAGTATCAATTCCCGCTCCGACATGAGCGCCTGGATGAAGCACTATATTCTTTGCCTTTTTCATTGCAGCAGTTCTATTTATTTCATCTTTTAAAGAATTGATTCCAAGTTCAAACGTACCCGAATTTAAGCTGTTTCCAATATTTATTATATAAGGTGCATGCACCACTATTTCTGAAATTCCATGAGCATCCATCTTCTTTATTGCCTCATCAATTCTAAGCTGCTCCAGAGGTTTCCTAAAAGTATTCTGCGGCGCCCCCGTATATACCATAAATGTATCTGCACCATATGAAACAGCTTCTTCAACAGATCCCAGAAGCATCTTTTTTCCATTCATTGAAACATGTGAGCCTATTTTCAAAAAATCACCTCCCTGTATTTTAATTATACCAAATAATAAGGCCAGATGGATATAATATCCTCTCTGGCTTTCATTTTTTCATCATAATACGTTATTTAATCAGGCAGCATACATCATTTGCAAACTGTACTGGATCTTCGACAGGAAGTCCTTCAATTAAAAGTGCCTGATTATACAAAAGATTAGAGTACATCTTTAATTTTTCCTTGTCTTCTGAAAATGCCTTCTTGATGGCTTTGAACATCTCATGGTTTGTGTTTATCTCCAGGATCTTATCAGCCTTGATATTTTGATTATTAGGCATCATATTGAGTACTTTCTCCATTTCAATTGAAAGCTCTCCTTCATTTGACAGGCAGACAGGATGAGTTTTTAATCTGTTTGATGCTCTGACCTCCTTGACTTTGTCCTTTAAAACATCCTTCATGAAATCAAACAATTCTTTATTTTCCTCAGTTTCCTTTTTACTTTCCTGGTCATCTGAATCAAATCCTAAATCCTTGCTTGAAACGGATTTGAACTCTTTTTCCTTGTATTTCATAAGCATTTTTATTGCAAATTCATCCACATCATCCGTAAAATACAGTATTTCAAAGTTCTTGTCTTTAACTAATTCCGTTTGTGGAAGCTTCTCAATTTTCTCTATGTTCTCACCAGCTGCATAATATATATATTTCTGGTCTTCCTTCATACGGGAAACATATTCATCTAAACTTACAAGTTTCTTTTCAGTAGAAGAATAGAACATAAGCAGGTCCTGAAGTACATCCTTGTTGGCTCCAAATTCCGAATAAACACCATATTTCAGCTGTTTTCCAAAGCTGTTGTAAAACTCAATATATTTATCCCTGTCATTTTTCATCATGAGGAGAAGCTCGCTCTTTATTTTATCTTTTATTTTCTTAGCAATAAACTTGAGTTGTCTGTCATGCTGGAGAAGTTCCCTTGAAATATTGAGAGAAAGATCCGCTGAATCAACCAACCCCTGAACAAAACTAAAATAATCTGGCAGCAAATCTGCACATTTTTCCATTATCAAAACTCCATTGGAATACAACTCCAATCCTTTTTCAAATTCCTTTGTATAAAAATCATAAGGCGCTTTTGCAGGAATAAAAAGCAATGTAGTATAACTAACCATACCTTCCACTTTGGAGTGTATAACCCTAAGCGGTTTCTCATATCCAAAATGTTTATCCTTGTAGAACTGCTCATAATCTTCAGACTTGAGCTCATTCTTGTTTTTTCTCCAGATGGGAACCATGCTGTTTAAGGTTTCATCCTCAAAATAATCTTCATATTCCTTGTCATTATCTTTTTTTGGCCTGCTCTTTTTTACCATCATCTTTATAGGATATTTTATAAAATCGGAATATTTTTTTACCAATGATTGAATTTTATATTGATCCAAAAATTCATCATATTTTTCATCTTCAGTATTTTCCTTGATTTTTAACGTAATTTCAGTACCTATATTTTCCTTTTCACAAGTTTCTATATCATAGCCTTCCACACCTCTCGATTCCCATTTATATGCCATATCTGAATCGATTGAACGGCTCTTCACGGTTACTGTATCAGATACCATAAAAGCAGAATAGAATCCAACTCCAAATTGTCCTATTATATCTACTCCATCTTTTATTTCATTCTCATTTTTAAAGGTCAGTGATCCACTTTTTGCAATGGTTCCAAGATTGTTTTCAAGTTCATCCTTTGTCATGCCTATTCCCGTATCTGTAATGGTAAATGTCCTATTGTCTTTATCAACTGTAATTCTAATGTAGAAATCATCTTTGTTAAAATTTACATTTTCATCTACAAGTGAGCGATAATAACTTTTATCAATTGCATCACTTGCATTTGATATGAGCTCTCTTAGGAATATCTCCTTGTTTGTGTAAATAGAATTAATCATTAAGTCAAGCAGCCTTTTCGATTCTGCTTTAAATTGTTTTGTAGCCATTCTATCATTTCCTTTCAATATAATAAATATAATAAAACCACGCTTGTCTTTTTGGGTCAGCATGGTTTATTTATTATCATTTCTGTTAGCACTTCATATAATTGAGTGCTAATTTTATTTTAGCAATTATTTTTTCTTTGTCAAGACTATTCTCTGTCTTTTTCAGTAAGTTGTATCATTTCCTCTCTTGTTTTACTCATTTCCTCCAGCTTATCTTTAATATTATTCAGACTGCTAAGTAATTTGTTGTTCTTTTCAGATATTCCCTGCATACTTCCTGCACTGTCTGTAAAATTTTGTGCCATTTCATTTATAACTTTTACTATTCCTTCAATAAAAACCTTCAATTCCTCAGATGAAGCACTGAAATTATTCATAAATCCATTTATTGTACCAGCATCTTCTAAATATTTTGAGGATGCTCCTTCAAATTTATCGTAATCCTGTGTAACTTCTGTAGATATATAATTTAATGCACTTTTAGAACCATCTACCAGCCTTTTTACAGAATCTACTACCGAATCAACTATTGTCTTTATATTTCCTGCCGTTTCACCAGATTGTTTTGCAAGTTCCTTTACTTCATCCGCCACTACTGAAAATCCTCTTCCGGCCTCACCTGCTCTTGCAGCTTCTATGGATGCATTTAAAGCCAATAAATTAGTCTGTTCGGTTATATCAATTATTGCTTCTGTAAGTTTATTTATTTCATTTACAGACTTACTGTCTTCTATTGCACTTTCTATGTCCTTTCTTATCTTTATGTAGATATCACTTGATCTAGTTCGTGATTCTTTAGTTGATTTCTGAAGTTTCTTTCCCTCTTCAGAAAATTCTTCAGCGAATTTGGCACCTTCTTTTGCCTTGTTTGCTATATCTTTTACTGCATTGCCCATCTCACCTGAAGATGCTGCTATTTCTTCTGCAGATGCTGAATTTTCCTCTAAACTTGCGGATACATTTTCTATTGCTCCAGTGGATTCATTCAGATTTTCTTCCAGTTCACCGATAAAAGATTTTATGCCCTTTACTTCTTCACCTATCCTGTTTACTAATGTTGTTCCATTAGTTATAACATCTTTCAAATGATTCTCGGCTATTTCATTAAAATCCTGCTCCACCTGATTTACTGCCAAAAATTTCTTTGAAAATAGAATAGACCCTACTATACTGGAAACAATTCCTATAACAAGCATTATTGAAATTATCGACACCGAAACCTCTTTAAAAGCAAACACCGAGAAAATTATCATGGGTATCATGACAATCATAAAGATAGATATTACCGCTTTTTTTGTCAAATTCATTCCAAATTCACTCCTTTAAACTATAAGCTGACTAATTATCGTCAATATTGGATAGAATCTTTATATCTTTCATCTAGAAATTTCCCATGGATTTTCTTTTCCCTCCATAAATAAAATACAGCTTAAAATTGAATGTTCTACCATATCCGATACAGCTTGATCCGTATAAAAAGCAGTATGTGGTGTAATAATAACATTAGGCATAGACTGCAGAATTGCAAGTTCTCTATTATTAATAATTTCACCTTTCATATCACTATAATAAATGCTTTCTTCATTTTCAATTACATCCAGTGCTGCCCCTCCTATTTTTTTATTCTGAATTCCATCTATAAGATCATCGGTATCAATAAGTAATCCTCTTGCGGTATTTACAACAATCACACCCTTTTTCATAAGGGAAATAGATTCCCTATTTATCATGTGACGATTATTCTTTGATGCAGGTACATGGAGTGTAATAATATCGCTATTCATAAAAAGTTCCTTTAAGGAAACATATTCTGCATATTGTTTTACTTCCTTGTTCTCATATAAGTCATAGGCCAAAAATTTGCATCCAAATCCAGACAAATGCTTTATTACAGTTCTTCCAATTTTTCCTGTTCCAATAACACCTACAGTCATATTCCCCATTTCTCTTCCCCTAAATCCCTTAAGGGAATAATCCTGCATACTGCTTCGACCCAGTATAAGCTTCATTTTTCGCAATATCATAAACATCAGCATAATTGCATAATCGGCTACACTACTTGGAGAATAGGTTACATTTCCTGCCTGCATCCCCAATTCTTTTACTTTTTTCATATCTATGTGGTCATATCCTATTGTCCTTGTAGATATGAACTTTACTCCTACTTTATTAAGTTTTTCAATTACTCTTCCAGGAACAGGACTTGAAATAATACTGATACATTCAAATCCTTTTGCAAGATTTGCATTGTCCATATTCAGTGTTTCTTTACAGAATTCTATTCCAACATTATATTTTTTACTGAATTTGGCAAAGTACTCTTCTTCATCTTTTCTATAACTATATACGAATATATTCATCAAACTTAAACTTCCTTTCAACCACTATTAACACTATGTAATTATTTATATTATAACTCACTTTGATTCAATATGAAAATTATGTCGGTCATTTTCCTGTTTCCCTCTGGATTTAAATGAACACCGTCCATATAGTATTTTTTGTCCCCTCCTCCATTTTTCTTTAGGAACAAGGAAAAAAAATCTAGAATTCTTATGTTATAATTTAATGAAAATTTTTTTAGATAATAGGAAAGCTCTTTTATATCAAAATTCATATTGTCAAAATCAGTTATATTTCCCCAATTTTTTTTTGCTGTTTCAGTGCATATAGGTATGGGAAGCCCTATTATAGGTATTATATTATTATACATGATTTGAAAAATTATTGATGTAATATTTGCCATGACCTGCTGCACAGGAAGTTTCCATACAAAATCATTTGTTCCTCCCATAATTATTGAATAAGTTGGATTTTCTAAAATAACATCCCTATACACTCTCGAAAGCATACCCGCCGAAGTATCACCTGATATTCCTTTGTTTACAACCTCAACTTTTAATTTTTTTTCTAGAAGAGAAGTCCACACTTCACTCCTTTTTAATCTATATCCATAAGTAACACTATCCCCTAGACACACTATCTTCATATCCTATACCTCCTATATTAAAAATATACTAAGCCCCAACAAAATTAAGCAGGGCTTAGTATATTTTAAATTAAAATTTAATTTACCATATTAAGTGATCGCTTTTCCACAGCCAGTGCAGCCTCTTTGAAAGCTTCTCCTATTGTAGGATGAGCATGTACCGTAGTAATTATCTCCTCTACAGTAGCTTCAAGTTTCAAAGCAAGTGCCCCTTCAGTTATAAGATCCGTAGCTCTAGGTGCAAGAATATGAACACCAAGTATTTCTTCTGTTTCTTTATCTGCAATTATTTTTACAATTCCATCAGTATCACCTGATATCATTGCTTTTCCATTAGCAGAAATAGGGAAAATACCAATTTTATAATCTACTCCACTTTCCTTTGCTTTCTCCTCGGTAATTCCAACAGAGGCTATTTCTGGTTTTGTATAGACACAAGCAGGTACAGTTTTATAATCCATAGTGACGGACTCTCCTGATATATTTTCAGCAGCTACAACTCCCTGCTCTGAAGCAACATGGGCAAGCATATTTTTCCCTGTACAGTCACCTATTGCATATATATTTCTAATGTTCGTCCTCATCTGATCATCTACACATACATGTCCTTTCTCAGTCCTGATTCCAATTTTTTCTGCCTCAAGCCCTTTTAGATTAGGACGCCTTCCAATAGCTACAAGGACTTTGTCCGCCTGTACATTCAAGTTATCATTCTGTCTTGTAAAACTAACCTCGAAACTTCCAGCATTATTTTTTATTTCAGTAACCCTACATCCTGTATTTATACTGACACCTTTCGCTGACAGCTTCTTCGAGATTATATCCGAGATCTGTCTGTCTATAGGAGGAAGAACAAATGGCAGCATTTCCAAAATTGTTACCTTGCTTCCAAGTTCACTAAATAGTGTTGCAAACTCAATTCCAATTACTCCACCACCTATAATCGCAATTGACTCTGGTATTGATTTAAGATTTAAAGCTGCTGTACTGTCCAAAACACCATCCAGTTTCACACCAGGTATTGGTGGTATAAACGGTACTGATCCTGTAGAAATTATAGCATCATCAAAGTCAACTTTATCTATGCTTCCATCTTTCTTTACAACTGAAACAGAATTCTGCGATTCAAATGCGGCGGTGCCTTCAACTACTTTTACTTTATTTGCAGATAGAAGACCTTTTACACCTGAAACAAGCTTTTTAGTTATCTTCTCCTTCCTCTTCTGAACATTATTCCAATTTATAATTGCAGAGCTCACTTCAATTCCAAATTCACTGCTATTTTTAATTTCACTGAACAACTCTGCAGAATGGAGCAAGGCTTTTGTTGGTATACACCCTACATTAAGACATGTTCCTCCAAGTTTTTCCTTCTCAACTAGTGTAACTTCATTTCCAAGTTGTGCTGCACGAATTGCGGCTATATATCCTCCAGGTCCACCTCCTATTACAAGTACCCTTTTTGATATACTTCTATCACCATCTTCCTTTTCATCCTTATGTTCTTTCTTTAAATTTTTTTTCTCACTTTCTGCTCCAGTTTTACCCAGCAGATTTGAAATATCCTCATCCTTTTCTGCAATTATAGCCACCGGAGCAAGGCATTTTGCGGACTCACCTTCTTTGACAAGTATCTTTCTAAGGACTCCGCTTCCCTTGGCCTCTACTTCATTTGTAAGTTTGTCAGTAGTTACATCAAATAGGATTTCACCCTTTTTAACTTCTTCTCCCTCTTTTTTATGCCAGGTTTCTATCTCTCCCTCTGTCATTGTTAATCCAAGCTTCGGCATTACCTCAATGCAGCTCATTAAAATCCCTCCTAAGTCAAATTTTATAAAAGCAACAATTCTGGCTTTTCTATATATTCTTTAATCTTCTGTAAAAACTTTGCCGCATAGGCACCATCTATTGCCCTATGATCCGCTGTGAGGGATAGCTTCATAAGCGGTTTTACAACTATTTTTCCATCCTCTACTACTGGAGTTTCAACTATTCTATTGACTCCAAGAATAGCAACTTCCGGTTGATTTATAATAGGAGAAAAAGTATCTATACCAAACATTCCAAGATTTGTTATGGTAAATGTTGCTCCCGTCATATTATCAGGGCTGAGATGATTGTTCTTTGCTTTTTTAACGAGTTCTTCAAGTTCAATGGTTATTTCTTTAAGTCCCTTTATATCAGAATCCTTCACCACAGGAACTATTAATCCCTCATCCAGCGCAACGGCTATCCCCATATTTACATAGTTTTTCAATATAAATTTGTTCTCGGATACAGAACAATTGGCAAGCGGAAATTGTTTCAGAGTAGTTGAGACTATTTTTATTAGAAAATCAGTATAGGTTATCTTCATAATCTCCTTTAGTTTATTTTTAAATCTCTTAAGCTCCGAAATATCAACAGTCATATCATAAGTAACAGTAGGTGATACTTTAACACTCTCACTCATTCTTTCGGCAATTACCTTTCTCATAGGTGACATGTTTACTACTTTTTCACCGCGGCTCTGAACTGGAATCTGAACCTGCTGTTCAGATTTCTCCTTAACTGCTCCATTATCTTTATCAAGCTTTCCAGCGGCTTCCAGTACATCTTTTTTCATTATTCTACCTTGCTTATCTATGCTATTTAAATCAACATTTAATTTTTTAGCAAGCTTTGCAGCAACAGGTGATACCTTTATTCTATTGTTATCGATATACCCTTCAATGTCCTTCTTTGTTATTCTTCCAAGTGGTCCCGTACCAGTTACCAACTCGTAGTTTACTCCACTTCTTATGGCAATTTTCTTAGCCAAAGGTGATATTCTTATTCTGCCTTCTCTTTTTACAGGAACACTTTTATCTTGATGTACTTCCCTTTTCTCTTCCTCATCCTGTATTTTTTCTTGATTACCGGACTCAAACTGTTTTAATAATTGTGAAATATCTTCTCCTTGACCTGCAATTACCGCCACTGGGACAAGACATTTTGCAGTCTCGCCCTCTCCTACCAATATTTTTCTCAATACGCCACTTCCTTTGGCCTCAACCTCATTTGTTAGCTTATCGGTAGTTACATCAAAGAGGATTTCTCCTTTTTTAACTTCCTGCCCTTCTTTTTTATGCCACGTCTCTATTTCACCTTCTGTCATCGTCAATCCCAATTTTGGCATTACTTCTATACAACTCATTGAACCCCCTCCTAAATCTGTATTGTTTATTAAAACGTTTTTTTAACGGCGTTCACTATTTTTTCAGCATTCGGGATTACATAGCTTTCAAGTTTAGGTGCGAAAGGTATTGGAACATCAAAGCTTCCTACCCTCACTACAGGCGCATCCAGATAGTCAAATATTTCTTCGCTTATGACTGCTGAAATTTCTCCGCCGAATCCTCCCCGTTTTGTTTCCTCTGTGACAACAACTGCTCTGTTGGTCTTTTTTATTGAATCAAATACGGTTTCCCTGTCAAAAGGATACAAGGATCTCGGATCTATTACTTCAGCCTCTATACCTTCTTTTGAAAGTCTATCAGCTGCTTCAAGTGCTTCATGAACCATTCTTCCTGTTGCAATTATAGTTACATCATTTCCATTTCTTTTTATATCTGCAGATCCAAATGGTATAGGTTTAGGATTTTCATCGATTTCTCCCTTTTTAGCATATAGAATCTTATGTTCTATAAATACTACTGGATTATCATCATCTATTGCAGTCAACATTAGTCCATAGGCATCCTTTACAGTAGAAGGATATGCCACCTTTAGACCAGGTACGTGCGTAACCCATGCCTCCATTGACTGCGAATGCTGTGCAGCTCCCTGAGCTCCTGCGCCGCAAGGCACTCTGACTACCATAGGGAGTTTTATCTTTCCTCCAAACATATATCTCATCTTTGCTGCCTGATTTGCAAGCATATCCATGCCAACAGTTAAAAAATCAATGAACATGAGCTCTGCAATTGGCCTCAGTCCAGTTGCTGCTGCCCCGATTGCACAACCTATAATTGCACCTTCAGAAATAGGGGTATCTCTTACCCTCATTTCTCCAAATTCATCATGCATGCCTTGACTTACTCCAAAACACCCTCCAAAAGGTCCTACATCTTCACCAAACAGTAACACATTTTTATTCTCTCTCATTCTAGTGGACATCGCATCTCTTATTGCTTCAGAATAAGTTATACTTTTCATATTAGTCAACCCCCTCTTTAATATCAGTATAGACATCTTCAAATACGGAATTAAGCTCTGGTTCCGGACTGTTTATTGCAAAATCAACTGCATCTTTTATCTGTCCATTTACGGATTCTTGCATCTTTTTCAATTCATTTTCATTTAACACCTTGTTTTCTAAAAGGTATTTCTCAAATCTTGGAATAGGGTCTTTTTTAAGCCATTTTTCCTGCTCTTCCTTCGGTTTATATGGTGCCGAGTCTCCCTCAAAATGTCCTCTCTGTCTATAAGTCTTGCACTCTATAAGAGTTGGACCTTTGCCGGCTCTTGCCCTCTCAACAGCTTTTTGCGATGCTTCATAAACGGCAATTGGGTCATTTCCATCAACTACTACTCCCGGTATTCCATATGCTTTTGCCCTATCTGCAACATCTTTTATATTCTGATGCCTTTTCTGACTTACTGATATTCCATACCCATTATTCTCACATACATATACAATAGGAAGTTTCCATACGCTTGCCAGATTCAGGGATTCATGAAAAGTCCCCTGATTTGTAGAAGCATCACCGAAAAAGCATACACATACCTGATCCGTTCCCCTGTACTGTGCACTCATTCCGGCTCCAAGAGCTATATCATGTCCTGCACCTACTATACCATTTGCTCCAAGTATACCTTTTGTTGCATCTGCAATATGCATTGATCCACCTTTTCCTTTGCAATATCCAGTAGCTTTTCCGAAAAGTTCTGCGGTCATATATTTGAGTTCTCCACCTTTTGCTATTATGTGTCCATGGCCTCTATGGGTACTTGTTATATAATCTGAATCTGTAAGATTTTCACAAACTGCAGAAGCTATAGCCTCCTCACCTATATACAAATGAACGAAGCCAGGAATCTTTCCTTCCGCAAAATTGTCCTTTGCCATATTTTCAAATGCCCTTATCTTCAGCATCTTGTCATAAATATTTATGAGATTGGTACCTGCTATAGATTTATTTTCCTTTACCTGTTCCAAAATGATCCCCCCTGGTTAATATTTATTTTTCTTTACATTTATATTATTGAGCAATATTCGTGCCAATCAAAAAAAGCCCTATACAGGCTCTTTCAATATTATATTTTTTATTTTGGGATCCCATATTGAAAAAACGTTTTCAATATGGGAAAAATACTCTTTCAATAATAGTCTTAACTGCTATTGAAAGAATATACATTTCACATTTCTACATCTATATTATAGTTTCAACTTAAAAATTTTCTCATCAATTGATTTCACTTTTTCTGCGATAGACCTTAAGGTTAAAATTACTTTACCAGATAGTTCTTTTGCTTCTTTAAATATATTGCGGGCATCTTCAATTCTATTTTTTTCTATTGCCTCTACTATTTCATGTGCTTTGCTATGTAAAAGTAGATGATCTCCATTTATTGCATTCCATTCATCTTTTATTTCTGGATATTCAACATTTATGGAGTTATAGAAATGTCCGAATTTACATTTCATACCATCATGCTGAATTGGAATTATTTTATTAGTTTCAACTATCTGCTGGAGCTTATCTATCCACACTTTATGGGCTTTTATAGCGTCGTCCAGTATATTTAAAAATTCTTCATTTGAAATTGGATTAGTACCACTATTTAAAACTCCCACCAATTTTTTTATAAGTTCAGAAATTCTATCATCTATTTTGCCAAGATTACTAGCATAATAATGAGCTTTTTCAGAGTCATTCGATACCAGTTTTGCCATATTGCTTATTTTTTCCGTTTCACTTGCAACAATATTCACAGCAGAAGATACTTCTTCAGAAGATGCTGTTATTTCTTCCATACTTCCTGCTAAATCGGTAATTCCATCTACAGTAGTTTTCAGACTATTGGCATTTTCTTCAAAAGATATATTAACTGTTTCGATCTTTTTACTCATATCTATCATTGATGTTATAGTATTATTAACACTATTCATACCTTCACTTGTCGCATTTCTAATATCATTGGTAAAAGATTGCATATTATTAAGTTTAAGTTTTGTATTTTCAGCCAGCTTACGAATTTCATCAGCAACTACAGAGAATCCCCGTCCATGTTCTCCAGCTCTAGCGGCTTCAATACTAGCATTTAATGCAAGAAGATTTGTCTGGTCTGCAATTGTCCTTACACCAGCAACAATCTCATCAACCTGCATGGACAATTCTTCCAAAGCCTTTATTTTTTCAGACATTATCTCCGAGTCATTGACCACCGTTTCTTTTATTCGATTAATTTGCTCAAGCTGGTTTTTGCTGTCGTTGTTTGTTTTAATCAAATCATTAGATTTCTCTACCAAATTGCCCAGCAACTCCGTGTTGTGGATAATTGCTTCAGTCACCTGGCTCACATTCGCAGTAGTCTGTTCTACCACCGACATGTTTGATTCACTAGATTCTGATAATTGCTGAGCAATTTTTTTTAATTCCTTAGAAATAAAAGACATGTCTATATCAAAATCGCTAAGTGACGCAGCTTCATTAACTAATTTCAAAAGAAGAGAATTGTTTAATGATCCAGCTTCTAAAATTTTGCTAAATAACTCAAATATATATTTATGAATATCCTTCTCTAAAATTGGTTTTTTAGGCTGTCCCCCTTGCAGATAATTTTGCACATAATCTGTAATATATGCAACTTCATGACATTGTGATTCTTTACCAAACATGATGTTTCCTCCTACTCAACTTTATTTGTATTTATTTATCGTGTTAATTGTAGAATTTCATTATACTAAATACTAATAAATATATTTCTGTACATAATTACTTATTGTCATATATGACATCTTTATGGTAAAGAACTCTATCTTATTTCTGTTTCCAAATTATATTTTTTAATCTTCCTGTACAAAGTGGATTTCCCCATATTAATCATTTTACTGGCATTTACTACATTTCCACTGCAATATCTGAGAGCTTTTACAATAAGCTGCTTTTCAACTTCATTCAGCGTCTGAATTTTAGGCTTGAATTCATTCTCCTGATAACTTTCAATACTGCCTTTCTCATTTTTTATAATATATTCTGGAAGCAGCTCTTTAGTTATAGCACCATCTTTTGACATATAATAAGCTCTCTGAACTACATTTTCAATTTCCCTTACATTTCCCGGCCAGTTATAACCTTTAATAATATTCATAAATTCTCCGTCTATGCGTTTTATCTTCATTTCATTTTTTAGGCTTAACTTGTTTAAGAACACTTTAATAAACATTTCTATGTCTTCTTTTCTTCTCCTCAATGGAATCAAATTTATATTAAATACATTCAATCTAAAATATAGATCATTTCTAAAATTTTTTAATCTCACTTCATTGAAAAGATCCCTGTTAGTAGCCGCTATAACCCTTACATTTAAATTTCTCTCATATTTCCCACCAATTCTTGTTATAGTATGATTATCAAGCACCCTCAATAATTTAGGCTGGATTTCAAGGGGCATCTCTCCAATTTCATCTAAAAATATAGTCCCTCCATTTGCGAGTTCAAATTTTCCTGGATTTCCCTCTTTTGACGCTCCTGTAAAAGATCCCTTTTCATATCCAAACAATTCACTTTCTACAAGATCCTTTGGCAGTGCAGAACAATTTATGGCTACAAAAGGACCTCTACATCTTTTACTTCCATTATGAATTGAATGTGCAAACAACTCCTTTCCTGTACCACTCTCACCAGTTATGAGTACAGTACAATCACTCCTTGAAATTCTTCTTGCATCTTCAATTATACTCATCATTTTAGCATTATTGGTAAGTATATTGTCAAAATCGTACTTTGAAGAAAATCCCGCTATTCTATTTACAACAGTACGCACGGTATTGGTTTCTTTGGCAAGTATTACAAATCCAATATATTTTTCATTCATAACAACAGGATTTACATTTACATTGCACTCAATTCTTCTATCTTTTACATACATACTTATCTCCCTGTAAGTTATTTTGTTGGCTCTTCCCGTATCACTCATATCCTTTATTACATCTTTAAGTAAAGACTTCATATATAATTTGTACATCTGATTTTTATTAATTCCTAATATCTTGCAAATGTTTTCATTAAAATACTTCAGCTTAAAATCGTTATCTATAACCAATATTCCTTCTTTTATTGAATTGAAGGCTACTTCAGTCCACTTTCTATGTTCTGCTATTGAAAATTTTTCCTGTATAGTATTGGAAGCTTCTACAACTATGCCCAACGTATGGGTATGAAAGTCCCCATAGCCTCCAGATAAATCAATACAACCTATTATTTTCCCCCTGCTGTCATGTATTGGAGCAGCAGAACATGTCCACTTATGCTGTCTCCTGCAGTAATGTTCCGCACCCAGTGTTTGAATGGGTTTATCCAAATGAATACATGTGCCAATAGCATTTGTTCCTACATCCTCTTCTTTCCACCTTCTGCCTTCGAGAAAATCCAAATCTCTGTTTTGGGCCATTATTTTTTCGTTTCCAAGTATCTTGAGTATTACTGCATTTTCATCTGTTAATATAATAGAGTAGTTAGTATTTTTTAGAATTTCATATAAATTCAGCATTACAGGAAGACAGATCTCTATAAATTCTTTTTTTTCCTCAAGTACGATATTAAATTCATCTTTTGGAATAATATTGGCTCCATTATTGTCTTTCCCGACACCGTACCTTTTACATCTAATCCATGAATTCAGAATATCCTGCCTAACATCCTTGGGTATCTCATTATATTTTATAAACGTATTACGCTGTTCCCGAATTTTTTCCATATATTTCTCTATATGATTCATTATATATACCCCCCATCTCCACTTAAACAACTACCATCTTTATTTTATTATACAATATTTTTACATGCTACTTGCTGGAAATTTTATAAAAAATAAAGAACAGGAATGTTTTGATAAACATTACCTGTTCAAATATTGAAATTGTTTAGTCAGCTATTGACCTTATGAAGAATCTTCATTCCCTCATAAGCCTTATAGGAACTTCTCACATAGGGACCTGAAGTCACAAACTTAAAGCCCTTTCGTAGAGCTATTTCTTTATATTCTTGGAATACCTCCGGAGAAACGTACTCAAAAACCGGAAGATGTTTTTTAGACGGCCTCAAATATTGACCTATTGTCAATATATCACAATTAACATTCAAAAGATCATCCATTACCTTCATCACCTGTCTTTTCGTTTCACCAAGTCCTACCATTATCCCACTCTTTGTATAAACCTTTTCATTAAGAACCTTAACCTGTCTCAACAGTTCAATGGATCTATCATAGTTTCCCATTGGTTTTACCTTTTCATATAATACTTCTATAGTCTCCATATTATGGTTGAGTATATCTGGTTTTGCATCAATTATCTTTTTTAATGCCTCCCAATTGCCTCTTAAATCCGGTATCAAGAGTTCAATTGTGGATTCAGGATTTTCTTTTCTAATTTCTTTTATAATTTTAACAAAATGATCTGCTCCTCCATCTTCAAGATCATCTCTCGTAACAGAAGTTATTACCGTGTGCTTGAGTCCAAGTTTCCTGCTGGCAATCGCCACATTTTTTGGCTCTCTAGAATCAAGTGCTGAAGGACGGCCTTTTGACACTGCACAAAATCTGCAATTTCTTGTACATATGTCCCCCATTACCATAAAAGTGGCCGTCTTATTTTTAAAACATTTCCCAATATTAGGACAAATTGCATTTTCACAAACCGTATGAAGTGAAAGATTCCTTACCATATCCTCCATATTACTCAATACCGTCTCATCAGGTGCTTTCATTTTAAGCCATTCTGGTCTCCTTACCAAAGAAATCACTCTCCTTCCACCAATCATCAACAGTTTTTCTTTGCAGCAATTCCGTTTGAAACACTTTTTTGAAGTTTTCTTGGATTATCTCAACAACATTATCATAATCTATACCTTCCATGAAATCATTCATGGAACATATTCCGAATTCTCTTATGCCACAGGGAACTATCAATTTAAAATGCTCTTTGTTTACAGAAATATTCAATGCAAAACCATGCTTTGTTATCCATTTTCTAATTCCCACTCCAATTGCAGCTATTTTTCTGTCACCTACCCATACCCCTGTATATTTTGGCTTTATTCCAGCATTTATTCCACATTCTCTAACTGTATTTATAAGAACTTTTTCAAGCTGCCTCAGATATAAATGTGCATCCTTATGAAAACCATTCAAATTCAATATTGGATATCCAACAAGCTGACCCGGACCATGATAGGTAATATTCCCTCCCCTGGAAGTGTGGCACAATTCAATTCCATAATTGTTCAATTCATCCCTTGAGACAAGTATATTTTTATCTCCGCCGCTTTTGCCTATTGTAATTACAGGTTTGTGCTGGAGCAAAAGCAAAATACCGTCTATATTGTTTTTGCTTACAAAATCAAAAGCCTTCTGCTGGATTTCAATACCCTCTGAATAATCTATCAATTTTTTGAATTCTGTTACATAGCATCTTCTCAATTTAAACAGCTCCTTCACAGTTTGTATTAAAAATGCTCTTTTTAATACAAACAAGCATAATCTATACCAATTTACAATCCTTCAGTTTACTTGCGTTTACCGCAATACAGAATCCTAATATGGGAAAAATAATATCATAACGGGAAAATTCAATATAATATTCTCTATCACATTTTTAATTTAAATGCATAGTCTAATATATATAATTATATTATGGAGGTACCATGTGTTCATTTATGTAGTTAAATCCGGCGATTCACTCTGGCAGATATCAAATCGATATGGAGTACCAGTAGATGAAATAATTCAGGCAAACGGACTTGAATACCCCAATAATCTGCTTATTGGCCAATCCCTGATAATTCCTAAGCAGGACACTGTTCATACAGTAAAGGCTGGAGAATCCCTATGGCAGATTTCGAGAAACTATGGAATCACACTTCAACAGTTGATAGACGCAAACGGAATTCAAAATCCGGCTTTAGTATATCCTGGAACTGTGCTTGTCATTCCAAGAGAAAAGCCAAATATATACGTAAACGGATATATCTATGACTTTACTGAAAATTCACCATCTATAGTAAGAGAAGCAGGAGATCACCTGACCTACCTAAGTCCATTTGCATACAGGATAAGGGAAGATGGTACATTGGAATCTATAGACGATTCTGCATTGATAAATGCTGCATATGATTCCAGAGTTGTACCTATGATGGCAATAACAAACTTTACCTCTACGGAATTGGGACATAATCTGGCACACGTTGTCCTGTCAGACGCCAGCATAAGAGAGACCCTCATCACCAACATAATAGATACAATGAAAGATAAAGGATATCTCGGCATAAATATAGATTTTGAAAATGTACTGCCATCCGACAGGGAAAATTACAATCAATTTCTTGAATCTGCAGTTCAAAGACTTCATGCAGAAAACTTTTTTGTATCTACTGCACTGGCTCCCAAAACTGGTCCGGGACAGCAGGGCTTGTTATACGAAGCCCATGATTATGAAGCCCATGGAAGAATCGTTGACTTCGTAATACTCATGACCTATGAATGGGGTTACAGACTTGGACCGCCACAGGCAATTTCACCTTTGAACAGGATAAAAGAAGTACTTGACTATGCCGTCACCGTCATACCCCGCGACAAAATACTATTCGGATTCCAATTATATGCCAGGGATTGGATCATTCCCCATGTACAGGGTATGGAAGCCGAAACCTTCAGCATGCAGGAGGCCATATCAAGAGCTGTAAGATATGGTGCAGTTATAAACTTTGATCTTTTCAGCCAGACACCTTTCTACAGATATACGGACAGTCAGGGAAGACATCATGAAGTATGGTTTGAAGATGCAAGAAGCGCCCAGGCCAAATTCGACATGGTCAAGGACTATAATTTGAAAGGTATAAGCTACTGGTCACTTGGTTTTCCTTTTCCACAGAACTGGACTCTGCTGGAAGACAATTTCAATATTGTAAAGCTCCTGTAAAAAGGTATGGTCCAAAGACTATACCTTTTTATAGAAGCACATGTTATAATAATATCATGTATAACAACTATGTAATTGGAGATATATAACATGAGTTTGAAAGAAAAACTGAAAGAACTTCCTTCCTCACCCGGAGTTTACCTTATGAGAGATTCTCTTAAAAGTATCATCTATGTAGGTAAATCCAAAAATCTAAAAAATAGAGTTTCATCCTATTTCCAGAACTCAAAATCACATTCTCCAAAAGTTATAAAACTGGTAAAAAATCTAAGAGATTTCACCTACATATCTACTGATACGGAATTCGAAGCTTTAATGCTTGAATGTAAATTGATAAAAGCAATTAATCCTTTATATAACAGACAGATGAAAAATCCAAAGTCCTATTGTTATATAAAAATAACCACCAGTGAAGAATATCCTAAAATCGACATTTCAAGTGAATATTTAAAAGATGACAAAAATATTTATTTTGGACCTTATACAAGTACAAATACGATAAGAAATGCCCTGCAGGGTTTGAAAGAATATTATAAGATATTATGCAATACTGGATTCCGGAGAAATTCATCCTGTTTGAATTATTCTCTTGGACTGTGCAGGGGAATATGCCTGAATAAACTATCAAGAAAAAATTACTTGAATTTAATAACAAAGATAACAGGAATTTTAAAAGGGGCCGACAAGAGTATACTTGAAGAACTGAAATACAAAATGAACATGTATTCACAAAAATTTGATTTTGAAAATGCCGCCAAATACAGAGACTATATTGCTTCAATAGGGTATACAATCAACAGATACAAAATTATAAAATTTGCAATAGGCAATAGAAATATCGTACTACTGGAGCATTTGGAACATGATGTTGTCAAATTCTTTTTCATTAAAGGCAACAAGGTGCTTTTTAGTAAAAAATATGGGCTGAAAAATTTTGCCCCTAAAAAACTAAAATCTGATCTCAAGTCCAAGATCTTATTATATTTTAATGCAAGGAGCCAGGAAGGCCGAATATACATAGACAAATATGAAATAGACGAATTTCAAATAATCTATACTTATCTGAAAAATAAATCAAGGAACTGCAGTTATGTAATAATTGCCGAGGATTTACTCGACAATAAAAATAGTGGTATAGACAGTGAACTTGACAAACTATTTTAATACAATTTTAATCTTTATAATGTAAAGTAAATATATACTTTTATATGGGGGAATTTTCTAATGACTTTACTGGAATTTAAAAACGTATCATATATCAGCGATAATAAATACATATTAAAAAATTTATCTTTAGAAATCAATCATAAGGATTTTATATCTATAGTCGGTCCTTCAGGCAGTGGTAAAAGTACTTTTTTCAGATTATGCTCACAGCTTATAAGCCCCACCAGTGGAAATATATTTTATAAAGGGATATCCTATAACAAATATGACCCAAAAGAATGGAGGAAGCAAATAGCATATTGCTTTCAAACTCCATGCTTTTTTGAAAACACTGTTATTGATAATCTAAAATTTCCGTTTTCCATAAGAAATAAGGAAGTTAACTTAACGATAATCAAAGAACTTTTGGAGGATTTTAATATGAGTTCAGAATATCTGTCTAGAAAAATACACAATCTTTCAGGAGGGGAAAAGCAGAAAATTTCATTGATCAGATCTTTAATATTCACTCCTGAAATTCTCTTATTGGATGAAGCCACGTCAGCACTTGATGAAAATAATACTTCTATTGTGGAAAATGTAATTAGTTCCTTGAATGAAAAAGGAATTACTATTTTATGGATAACTCATAATCCAGAACAAAGTAAAAAATACGCAAACAAAGTTTTGACAATCGAGGATGGCGAATTAAAATCTTTGGAGGTTATAAAATGAATGAAGCCGCAGATATCAGCATTTATTCTATTTTTTTCTCATTACTGCTTATATTAATTTCTCTCATATTTTCCTATAGGCAGAAGCTAAACCTTGAAAAAGACATAATAATAAGTGTAATAAGAGCTGTAATTCAATTACTTATTGTAGGATATCTACTAGATTATATATTTGGATTAAAGAGCACTCTATTTACTACATTTTTACTGATATTTATGATATTAAATGCTGCATACAATGCATCTAAAAGAGGAGGTAAAATTAAAAATGTTTTCTTTATATCTTTTGCATCAATAATTTTAGGAACATCAATAACCATGGCAATTCTCATATTTTTAGGAATTATAAAGTATGAACCTTATCAGATAATACCCATTGGCGGGATGATTATCAGTAATTCCATGGTAAGTCTTGGACTGAGTTTCAAACAGATAAAACTAGATTTTAAAAATAATAGAGATGAGGTTGAAACAAAACTTTGCCTTGGAGCAGATATTTATCAATCATCCGAAAATATAATAAAGGATGCTATAAAGGTCGGAATGATCCCTACCATCGATTCAGCTAAAACCCTTGGAATAGTTGCACTCCCAGGTATGATGACCGGACTTATTCTGGCAGGTACATCACCTGTCAGTGCCGTAAAATATCAGATAATAGTTACTTTTATGCTGCTTTCTGCTACTTCTATAACTTCTTTTACAGCCTGTTATCTAACTTACAAGAAATTTTTTAATAATAGAAAACAATTGATTGTAAGTGATTAGCTGTCAGGCTGGAAAAATTTCCTTTTCCAGTTAAGTGCTACATTTACAAGACCTATCATTACAGGAACTTCAATCAATGGCCCTATTACTGCTGTAAAAGCTTCCTTAGATTCTATACCAAATACAGCAACTGCAACAGCTATAGCAAGTTCAAAATTATTACTTGCAGCTGTAAATGAAAGTGTAGCTGTCTTTTTATAGTTTATACCTGATTTGTAACTTATAAAAAATGAAACTGAAAACATAACTGCAAAATAGATTACAAGTGGTATGGCAATTCTAATTACATCCAAAGGCAATTCTATAATATACTTTCCTTTAAAAGTAAACATTACAACAATAGTAAATAATAATGCTATCAGAGCCAGTGGACTTATTTTAGGAATAAATTTTTTTGTATACCATTCTGTACCCATTTTAGGTTCCAACAGCAATCTGGTTAGCATCCCAAGTGCAAAAGGAATACCAAGATAAACTACAACGGAAGAAGCTATTTTCCCCATTGAAATATCTACACTATAACCGGTAAGTCCAAACCAGGTCGGAACTACAGTTATAAATATATAGGCATATATTGAATAAAATATAACCTGGAATATGGAGTTGAACGCTACAAGTGCAGCTGCATATTCCGTATCTCCATCTGCAAGGCTGTTCCATATGATGACCATTGCAATACACCTGGCAAGTCCAATAAGTATAAGGCCTGTCATATATGCAGGATAAGCATGTAAGAATATCACTGCAAGTGCAAACATCAATATAGGTCCTATTACCCAGTTTTGAATAAGTGATAGGGATAATACCTTGGGATTTCTAAATACCTTGCCAAGTTCTTTATAGTTCACTTTGGCAAGTGGAGGGTACATCATTACAATAAGTCCTATAGCTATAGGTATGGATGTAGTTCCAACAGACAAACTGGATAGTCCTCTTGATATACCTGGCACTCCCCACCCAAGCATAACTCCTATAAACATAGCAAGAAATATCCAAAGCGTTAAATAACGATCAAGTAATGACAATTTAGATGATTTACTTTTCATATACATTCCTCCTGTTTTCTTTAACCTAACAACTCAAATAATTTTTCATCTTTAATTTCTTCTGCTTTCCACTCTATTAATGCGAAATTCCCATCGGAAATTTCGTTGACTTTGTTTATCCATGGTATTTCACTGCTTGCTTTAGCCTTGAGTACACTATTTGTAGTATCAGCTGCATACATGCTGGAATTTACAATCCACCACTTACTTGCAATTCCCGCACGTTCTAGATCCGCTTCAAGACGTATGGATTCGTAGACCGGAGTATCCTCGGCCAAAGTTACAATAATGACTTCTGTATCATTGGCATTTTTGAGTTCAGGTAAAAGATCCTTTACAGATTGAGGTATATCGCCCTCCGAACGCATAATTTCTCTATTATAGCTTTCCGTAGAGTCCAGTAATAACAGAGTATGACCTGTAGGTGCTGTATCTATTACTACGACCTCATCTTTAGACTTTTCCACTATTTCTGCAAAAGCCCTGAATACAGCTATTTCCTGTGTACATGGGGATCTTAAATCCTCTTCAATATACGCCATGTCGCTTTCATTCATAGTTTTTCTGGCATTATTTAATACTTCTGTTTTATATTTTTCAAGTTCTTCTTTTTCATCAATATGACTTAATGTAATGCCATAATTTTTGTCTAGGACAAACTTTAAATGTGCTGCTGGATCAGTAGTAGTTAAATGAACCTTTTTACCCTTTTTAGAAAGTCCCAGGGCAATGGCAGCTGCAACTGTTGTTTTACCTACTCCGCCTTTTCCCATAGTAAATATTACTTTTTTGTCATTATTGTATAGATCATCAACTATATTTTTCAGCTTATTTATTTTATTTACATTCAGTTCTGTAACCTTATATTCAATATTATCTTTCTTTAAAAATGCTCTTATATTTTTAATTCCCGTTACATTATATGGCCTAAGTGGTATTTCATAAGTTTCAATAGATTTTATACTTTCAGGCATATCATTTAAGGCATTTTCCTGCTTTAAATAAATTGCATTTGAAATATTATCATCGTGGACTTCAAGTACGCCATTTATAATCAATATCTGATTATCTATACCTATGTCTCTTAATTCCCTAGATGCTCTTTCTGCTTCTTTAAGAGGTGTAATTTCGGGTCTTGATACAAGAACAAGAGTAGTTTTTGCTTTATCTGATAGAGTTTTAACTGCATTTTTATATAATGATTTTTTATCTTCAAGCCCGGATAACTGCCCTAAACATGAAGCTCCATGAGTGCTTTCTCCTATAAAATTGCTCCAGGCCGAAGGAAGTTGAAGCATCCTCAGTGTATGCCCCGTAGGAGCTGTATCAAAAATTATATGATCAAATTTTTCTTCAATTTTTTCATCAGTAATGAAAGTTGAAAATTCATTGAAAGCAGCTATTTCCACAGTACAAGAACCTGAAAGCTGTTCTTCCATATTATTGATAGCTGCTGATGGGAGCTTTCCTCTATATGGAACTATTACACTTTCCCTGTACTCTGCAGCAGCTTTTTCAGGATTAAGGTTTGCTACTATCAAATTTGGTACCTCTTTAATTTCAACTCCCTTATTATCGAGATCCATGCCAAACACATCCTGCAAATTGGAAGCCGGATCTGTACTGATAAGCATGATTTTCTTTCCCTGATCTGCAAGGGCAACAGCAGTGGCGCAAGCAGTAGAAGTCTTGCCTACGCCGCCTTTACCTGTAAAAAACAAATATTTAGTTAAATGTATACTGGCAGGATTAAACTTTTTAAACATCAACAGCACCCTCCTCCACAATCACAACCTTTGGATTTTATCTTAAGTCCGGTTTTTAAATAATCTTCTGATATATCTAGTAATTCGCAAAATTCCTTATTTGTTGGATATGCTTTTGTCTTTACTATTGCACCCTCTACCATAGTTACTGGAAGTATTTCTGTACCTTCTTTATTCAATATCTCATTAATTGTTTTATTGTCTACAAATATCTGAGGATTGCTGGTCAAATTATACCTTTCAACCAATATACCTTTTTTTTGAAGCGTATTAATAACAGTAGAAACTCTTAGCAACTCCGAATCTATGGAAGGTCCACATACTCCTGTAGAACAACACATTGCCGGATCAAAAATTATCATCTTTTTCATGTAAATCTCTCCCTATCATATAAATTTATTTTTCATTGTCAGTTTTACATAAATAAGTACCTTTACCTTTGCAGATACATTCCTCCGTATCCGTCATGATATTCATTAAAAACAGTACCAGTCTGTTTGCATTGGTATTATTCAAAGAATAGTGATTCCATACCCCATCTTTTCTGCATTTGACAAGCTTGCAGTCCATAAGCACTTTCATATGGTGAGATAGCGTAGGCTGCGTAAAATCAAAATATTCCAGTAAATCACAGGCGCATTTTTCACCACAAGAAAGTATGTCAATGATTTTTAATCTGTTTTGATCAGACAGCGCCTTTAATATTTTCGCATTCAATTCATAATCTAAATTCATAAAACCACCTCCAATTCATTCAGATTAATTTACTTCTATGTTCCATCAAAACTACATCATGCCATATACCATTACTCATTTTTCCCAGTTTTTCTCTTATACCTACTTTTCTGAAACCACATTATAAATTTTTGATACTTCTTCCCAATGCTTTTCAGTCATTTCTTCAATATTAAAATTCATCTTTTTCTACGTCTCCTACTTATTTATACAGCCTCTATTCTAAAGCTTATATGCTTTTACGTGCGCCCCTGCAAAAGCCCCGTCAACAATATCCTCATCTATTTTACTATATACATCATCCAATTTTTTTTGCTTTGCAATATCTTCTATAACGTCCTTAGTATATGTGTTTACCGGTGTTATTTCAATATCTTTAAACCCAACCTTTTTAAGTATTTCCTTATATTCCTTAATTGGCAGAGCACCTGCAATGCACCCTACCCACATTTCCACACTATGTTTTATATTTTCCGGTACATCTTTAAGGACAACAATATCCGCAATTGCCAGCCTTCCACCTTTTTTTAATACTCTATAAGCTTCAGATAAGGCTTTTTCTTTACTTTCACAGAGATTTATTACACAATTTGATGTAATAACATCTATTGTTTCGTCTTTTAGAGGTATATCCTCAATGTATCCCTTTATAAATTCTACATTTTCAACTCCCATCTTTTTTTTATTTTTGTTTGCCAATTCCAGCATTTCATCTGTCATATCAAGGCCGTACACTTTTCCATTTTTGCCGACATATTTAGATGAAATAAAGACATCTATTCCACCGCCACTTCCCAGATCCAGGACTGTTTCACCTAATTTAGGATTAGCAAGTATAACAGGGTTTGCACATCCAAGTGATGCATTTACAGCTTCATCCGGCAGTCCTTCTATAAAATCTCTAGTATACAAATTTTGATTTTTTGCAGTATCTCCGCAGCATGATGATGTACCGCATCCACAATTGACATCGGATTTATCACTTACTTTTCTAGCTATATTCCCATAATACGCTTTAACCTGACCTTTAATTGAATTTTTCATAATACTCCTCCTAACGACATTTATTTTGATTTACGGTCCTAATTTGAGTCCTGTAATTTTTATGTCCACCCGAAAGATTATATACTTTCTTGAAACCATTGTTAATCAATATGTTCTGCGCTGCATTTCCTGTTACACCTTTATTACAATAGGTTACAAATGTATTGTTCTTATCTAAATGCTTGATTTCAGTCCTGAGTTCTGAATGAGGTATATTTACAGCACCTTCTATATGGTCTTCCTCATATTGCTTATTTATTCTGGCATCTATTACTGTAACATTTTCTTCATTTTTTTTAAGTTCATCAAGCTTTCTTGCTGTTATGAGTTTCCTTCCTCTATTTATCTCATTATCCAAAATCATCCCGGTATACATTACAGGATCTTTTGTAGTGGAAAACGGCGGAGCATAAGCTAAATCCAGATGAAATAAATCACTTGCCTTTGCTCCAAAGCTTATTGCCGTGACAAATACATCAATTCTCTTATCCACTCCAGTGTATCCCACTATCTGTGCTCCCAACAATTTTCCTGTATTCCTGTCAGCAACGGCTTTTATAATCATCTCTTTTCCATGGTAGTACTGTGGCTTATCCATTTTAATATTATGACAAACTACCGTATCAAAACCTTCATTCTGCGCCTCTTTTTCTGTAAGCCCTGTTTGTGCAACAGTCATATCAAAAACTTTGAAAATCCCCGTACCAAGAATACCTCTAAATTCAAGATTGCCGCCAGTGAGTTGATCTCCTGCTATTCTTCCCATTTTATTTGCAGTTGAACCAAGCGGCCTGTATAAAGGCTTTTTATTTATAGCAGAAAAGCTCTCGGCACAGTCGCCGCAGGCATATATATCCTCTATATTTGTCATCATTTTTGCATTTACTCTTATTGATCCCCTAACTCCAAGTTCTATGCCTGCTTTTTCAGCAATTTCAACATTAGGCTTTACACCGATTGCCATTATAACAAGATCAGCTCTTAAGACTCTGCCACTTTCTAACACCACTTCACCAACCAAATTTTTTCCTCTCAATTTTGCTGCTGAATCCCCTAGAATCAAATTGATATCTTTACTTCTCAGATACTTTTCAACATATATGGACATATCACTATCAAGTCCCGGACTAACTTGATTCAGGCGTTCCACAAGCGTCACTTCAATACCAAGCCTGCTTAAATTTTCTGCCATTTCAAGCCCAATAAATCCTGTCCCCACTATCAATGCAAATTTAGGCTTATTATTTAAAATGTATGTCTTTATTTTATCCGCCTGCTGAACATTTCTTAAATAAAATACATTCTCTTTCTCTGCACCTTCTATATTCGGAACTATAGGTTTTGCCCCGGTTGCAACAACTAATTTATCATAGCTTTCATCAAATACATCAGCGGTCTCCAGATTCTTAATAGTTAAAATCCTATCTTCTACATTTATTCCTAGGACTTCATGTCTTCTGAATACATCCACGTTATATTTTTTCTTGAAGAATTCTGTATTTCTCGGAGTTAAATCACCTATATTCTGTATTTCCTCACCTATGTAATATGGTAATCCACATCCTGAATATGATATATCATAATCCATATCATATACTTTTATTTCTGCATCTTCATCATTTCTTCTTGCCTTTGCTGCCGCAGATGTTCCTCCGGCCACAGCACCTATTATAATAATTTTCATAATATCCCTCCTTGTATAGATAATAGTCTATGTCTAATAATATAGACTATTATCTATACAAGGTCAATATAATTACTTAAATAAGAATAATTTTATTTAAATACATATATTATCATCTATATATTGTATAAATTATTTCGTAGCTCCCCTAAAATACAGCTGTATACCGTATATTTTAGTGATCGATCAAATGTAATTGAATGTAATTGAGATAAAAACATGACTTAAGTCTTTATACACATGGAAGGAATGATTAGTTATGAAAAAAATAATAATTTTAGCGGCAAGCGTAATGATGACATTGGGTATAGCAACTACAACATTTGCTTCTGAAGCAGTAACCATGAAGGATCAAGCCGGTATAACACCAAATAAAATATTATATCCGGCAGATAAACTAATAGATAATATAAAAATTATACTGTGCTTTTCAGATGACTCAAAAGTAAACATATTACTTGATATAGCTGAAGAAAGAAGTGAACTTATGCTAGATGAGGGCAACCAAAATCTTGCAAATACAGCTATTGACGGATATAAGAACTATATGGATAGAGCTGAAAGTAAAATTGAGAATTCAATAAACAATAATCAAATTAAAAATAATCAAGACCAATTTAAGAAGCTGGAAGCCTTAGAAAATAAATTTATTGATAAAGATAAAAAATCTATCGATGTTCTGGCCAAACTTCAAAATAAGGCCGGAGATAATACAAAAACTAAACTAGAAAAAATCATAGAAATCCAGAAATTAAAAAGAAATGCAATATTAGCTGTCAAGAAAGAAAGAATAATTTATAATAATGCCAGGAAACAATATATCAAAGCAAAAATAACTCTTAAAAAGTCAAAAAAATCAGGAGATGAAGTTGCAATTAAAGCTGCCCAAGACTTATTGCAACAGAAACAGAAGGTATTAGATACAGAAAAACAAAATCTTGAAAAAGTTATTCAATCAAAAAAAGAGGTTTCTAAGATAAGTATCGGCAAAAGATTTATAAAAGAAACCAAAATACAGAAAAGAAAAAATACAAAAAATATTGAGAACAAAAAATCAAATGCTGCTGTACCTACAATAAAGACATATAAAAATACTACTACAACTATTCCCACAGCAACAAAATCAATTTCAACAAGCGGGGAAAATGTAAAAAAATATTCAACGAAACCAGTTATAAAAAATCAAATCAAAAAGAAAATATACATCAACAAAAATAAAAAACAAAACCAGACTAAAACAGTTAAAAGTAAACAAACAGGGGGACTATCAAGATGCAAATAAATTCAATTACAAAATCCAGCAACAACATGTATAGAAATTTGAATTATAAATATAAAGACAATCACAGAGAAAATAATAAAAACAATATTTCATTTTATGAGATATTAGAACAAGCCATATCATATCGAATAAGAGAAAATTGCATATCAGGAATATCCTCAGATTTATATAAAATCAAATGATTTTTTGGTAATAAAGAAGATTTTCAGCTGCCACTGAAAATCTTCTTTCAAGCTCTATCGTCTTATTAAAGATAAGATGTCATAGATTTCATTATATTTAAATATCTCTCCAAGTGAGAGCATGTTTTTAAACTCTTCTACTGATACAAGCTTTACATTACTGACTTCTTCTCTCTGAAAAACTATTTTGGATAAATCAATATTCATATATACAAAATAAATATCCCAAATAATATTATCTTGAAATATTCTTCTTACAAGATTTAAATCACTTTTTTCAATACATATTCCCAATTCTTCTTTTACCTCTCTTACTGAACCATCCAGTGTGTTTTCTCCACTAACCATGCATCCTGTAGTCAATGTCCAAATATCAGGAAGAATCTTTTTACTTTCAGATCTTTTCTGAATCAATATTTCAAGCTTATCATTGATAATCCAAACTTCGGCAGCTAAATGATACTGTCCACGGTTTAAAACGTCAGTACGTTTTTTCACTAAACCTGTTTTACATCCCTTATTGTCATATATATCCCATAATTCCATATAAAATTCCCCCTATGCTTACATAGCAACAATAATATTACAAATTCATTATAACTGAACAATATACGAGTATCAAATTTTCCTATCAACAGCATCATTATTGCGTCTCTCTCTAACAAATACGATTATGGCTGGAATAAGTGATATTATTATGATACCAATCACTACATAAGAAAAATTATGCTTTATAAACGGTAATCCGCCAAAAAAATATCCTCCACTCAAAAATACGAGCACCCATAAAAATCCACCGAACATATTGTGAGTTATAAACTTCGAATATCTCATTTCACCAACTCCAGCTACAAATGGTACAAAAGTTCTTATTATTGGAATAAATCTTCCAATAACTATTGCCATAGACCCATGCTTTTCATAAAATCTATGAGCCCTATGTACATATTCTCTATTGATAAATCTGATATTTTCTTTTTCTAAAATATCGGTTCCAATTTTTTTACCTATAGAGTAATTGACAGTATCTCCAATTACCGCTGCCAGGAAAAATGCAATAAATAATGTAAACATCTCCATAATGCCTTCCGCTGCAAGTGCTCCAGTTGCAAATATAATAGAATCACCAGGCAGAAAAGGCGTAACAACCAAGCCTGTTTCACAGAATACAATCAAAAAAATTATCCCATACGTCCATATTCCATAATTTTGTACTATAATATTTAAATACCTGTCAAGATGTAATATAATATCAATTAAACTTCCTATAAAACTCATATATCTTTCCTCCTTTTACCCCATAAAACTAGATGCATAACATACTTAATATGTTATGCATCCAAAATTAAGATAAGATTAAAAAAAGATTATAATCTAAATAAAAACTTTTAACCCCACTTCGTCAGTATTAACTCTTACATTTAAAATAAAATCTACAATATTTTCTGCTACATCTGGGTTAGCATAAATTTTTTGAAAGTACTTGATTTTATTTAATTCCTCTGAATTATTCTCAGTTAAATCATCCACTATAGATTTTATGTCCTTCACATCTTCACATATTATTCCAAGATTGTACTTTTCAACAAATCTTGGGTTTTCTTCCTCTTGTCCGGGTAATGCACCTGTTATTATTAAAGGTGTATTACACGCTATAGCCTCCATTATTACATTTGGGCTACCTCTTGTAATCGCAATATCAGAACACTCCATCAAATCCTGTATATTTTTTGTAAACCCATATATTCTAACTTTATCTCCATATTTCTTTACTAGAGATTTTTTCAACTTGTTTTTTAAGGAGGTATTTCGACCTGCTATAATTTTTACAGTACAATCAAAGTTGTCAAGTAAAACTTCAGCTATCTTTTTCATATTGCCAACACCCTCGCCGCCGCTCATTATCATACATTTAAAGGATTCATCTCTATTACAATCCATATTGTCTTTACATCTATACCTGCCATCATAAAATCTTGAGCGTACCGGGAAACCTAAAACCTTTATTTTTTCCTCTGGAACACCGAAATCCATACACCTGTGCTTTGCTTCATTCGTAGGGCTTATGATATAATCAGCTCTTGTATCTGCCCACAAGGGAGATATGCTAACCAAATCCGCAATAAGCGTAACAAATGGGATTGTGATATTATATTTTTTTAGTATGTTTAAAATAGATCCATTGAAATTTGGATGTAAGGTTAAAATCAAATCTGGCTTTGTCCTTTTTAGTAGATCTAAGAATCTATCCTTTATCATTAACTCAATAATCTCATTAATAAGATATGGTTTAACACATGATATATCCCATATGATCTTCCATAGGCTTTCTGATTTTCTAGTTATAGGTCCATAAGCTTTAGCCACATCCAGTAAGGCAGTTCCACCCAATAAAAATCCATCTACAATATGAACTTCTACATTGTTGACATTCGAAAATTTTTCGCTTAGAGATTCTTCTATACTTTTGTGACCATGTCCAGTAAAATTAGATGAAATAATAAGTATACTATTAATCATAATTAGTTCCTTCCATTAAGTTAAATTATTTATATTATTCTATTGTGAGAACTTCATCACAGTATACATGTATACTTTACATGATTAAATCTAAAATAGTATTAAAAATCAGTTAAAATTCTATTAATTTTTAATACTTAAGGGGAAAATAGATTACAATAATTTATGATACAGTAAATAAAGGAGCCTTGAAATTTTATGAACAGAAACAATATGAAAACAATTTACACTATTTCTGTGTTTATAGCCTTAGCAGCTTTTGACAATATCATTATAGGATTATTCCCACCACTTTTTTCCTCTATTGCAAAGGATATGAATGTACAGATTTCTTCATTAGGAATTATTTCTGCAATTAATATATTGGTTACATCCTTCTCATCAATTTTATGGAGCTATCTGACCGGTAAATTTAACAGAAAACTTCTTGTGATTCTAGGTACCATCATTTGGTCATTATCAGTATTTCTGACAGCACACTGTCGCAATTACAGCCAATTATTTATTTACCAAATTTTTACAGGAATGGGTTTGGGGTGTATAGCATCAATCGGTTTTAGTATATTAACTGATTGTATTCCGAATAAATATAGAGGGATGCTACTAAGCCTTTGGGGAATGGCTCAAGGATTTGGAGGAATATCGGGATCATTGATGGCATCACTGGTTGCTCCTTTTACAAGCTGGAGAAAGCCTTTCGAAATTGTAAGCATCATAGGTTTTCTATTGGTTATACTATACTTTTTCATAAATGAACCTTCTGTAGGTGAATCAGAACCTGAACTGAAAAAACTTATTAAGGAAGGTTATGAGTACAATTACAACATTGAATTTAGTCACCTGTATGAAATTATTTCAAAGCCAAGTAATATTCTATTATTTTTACAGGCATTTTTTATGAATATTACAACCGGAACTCTCATATGGCTGCCAACCTTATACATTTCAAAAATTCAACAGCAGGGGTATAGCCCAGGGACTTCAATTATTGCTTCTGGATACCTTTTTGCTATATTTCAGTTGGGAGGTCTAACATCTCCTCTGTTTGGCCACATAGGTGATATTCTTCAAAATAAAACATATAAGGGAAGAGCTACCCTTACATCGTACTTAATATTTGCCATGATACCTTTTTACATAGCAGTTTTTATACTTCCTATGAACAAACTTGAACTAGTACAAAACAACAATCCATTATTAATACTTATGTCCTTATTAAAAGAATTCATAATAAATCCATGGATATCCATAATGTTTATTTTATCTTTTCTTGCAAGTGCGCTACAGTCAGCCAATACACCGAATTGGCTCGCTTTAATAACGGATGTAAACCTCCCAGAACACAGGGGGACTGCTTTTAGCATTGCTAATCTGGCCAACGGGCTTGGTAGAACTCTCGGAAATGCCGGAATTGGAAGCTTGCTTTCTATTGTTTCTATAAATATAAGTGAACCTCAAAATTATATAATCACTTTATCATTATTTCAATTGTTTTTAATTCCATCAGCTTTAGCTTATATAAATATGGCAAAAAATAATGCGGAAGACATAGGAAAAGTCAAGGATATCCTACATAAACGTGCTAAATCAGGTTGATACTATATCTAAGCTGGCAATTATTTTAGTGCCTTTTCCTTCTTCGCTTCTGACATTTAAAGTACCATTGTATATATCCACAATTTGTTTTGCAATGGATAGCCCAAGACCGCTTCCAGCAGTATCTTTAGATCTTGATTTATCTACACAATAAAATCTGTCAAATATTTTATCAATTTCATCTTTCGGAATTCCTATTCCTGTGTCGCTTATTACTATATTAATACAATCACCCAGTTTAATGGAACTTATATCTATTTTCCCATGTTCTCCTGTAAATTTTATGCTATTATCCACAATTATTCTAATTAACTGCTTTATGAGCTTATAATCTGCTACAACCTCAATATTTTCATTTTTTATATTTGATATCATATGCTTTTCATCTATCAATCTAGTTTCATCAACAACCTCGTCAATTAATTCATTGAGATAAAATTTATTCTTTTCTATCTTCTGAGAGTTATTATCTGTACGTGCCAGAAAAAGCAATTTTTCTATTAATTCACCCATATTATGTGATTCTGATTTAATGGCATCGATAGACTTTTCAAGAGCTTCCCTGTCATTTTTTCCCCATCTGTCCAAAAGTCCAGCATATCCCTGGATTATAGCAATTGGTGTCCTTAGCTCATGGGATGCATCTGAAACAAACTGTATCTGTCTGTTAAAAGATGTCTGTAGTCTGTCAATCATGCTATTCAATGTGGCAGCCAATCTCCTGAGTTCATCATTAGGTCCCCTTATATCTATTCTCTCCCTCAAATTATTTATACTTATATCATCTGCAGTTTTTGTAATATTATCAATCGGATTCAGCATTCTTTTACTTATAATATACCCAAGTAAAATAGATAAAATTATTCCAAATAAATCTGCAGCAGCCATGAAAAAGAATAGTATTTTTAGAAAATCGTACTCATTGTCCATATCCTTGATTATCTGTATATATAAATTTCCATAATTATTATATGAAATTCTTGTATTTAAATATGTCAAATGCCTTTCCTGTTTTTCCACATGCTTTGTCTCACCATAAGGTGCAGAAATCTTCAAATTATAATCAACTTTATCAGATTCATTTATCAGCTTTCCATTTTCATCTATTATTTTTATAAATATGTTTTCATTTGGCATTATATCTGAAAAAAGCTCATCATTGGATATTTTTCTATTTGATTCCAACCTATTGAGTATTATAGTATTCACATCCTTTATACGTTTGGCTGCCTGTGTATACATATAATATCTCACCCCGTGCAATATATAAGCATTTGATACTGCAAGCATCACAGAAAACATAAATGCAAATATACCAGTTAATTTAACAGATATTTTTGCATTTTTTATAATACTTAAGTTCATCATTTATCCCCTTTTATTACATATCCAACCCCTCTTATGGTTGTGATCAATTTATTTCCAAACCCATCATCAATTTTACTTCTAAGATATCTTATAAACACACTTACAACATTGGTATTGTTAAAATAGTCATATCCCCAAACTTTTTCAATTAACTGGTCTCGTGTCAAAACCACATTTTTATTTGCCAGGAGAATTTTTAAAAGATCATATTCTTTTTTTGTAAGCTCGATGGTTTTTCCACCTCTTGTAACTTCATGTGTCTCAATATTCATTATTAAATCATCTACTTTGTACTCATAATTATTTGATTTATCATTATCATTTCTTTTTATGACACGTATTCTGGCAAGAAGTTCTTCTATAGCAAATGGTTTCGTAAGGTAATCATTCGCCCCAATATCCAACCCCATTACTTTATCCGTAATATCATCCTTAGCCGTTATCATTATAATTGGAACTTTAGAAAATTGTCTTATTCTCCTGCAAACCTCCATTCCATTCAAACCGGGCAACATTATATCCAAAAGCACTAAATCATAATTTTTATTCTGTATTCTTCTCAATCCATCCCTTCCATTGAATTCAACATCGGTAATATATCCTTCATGATTAAGCTCCATTTGAATAAACATTGACATCTTCTTCTCATCTTCAATTATAAGTATTCTATAATTTTTCAAGGGATCACCTCTAAATAGTAATTAGCTATATTATATACTAAATAGATTAAAATTAAGTTAAAATTATTTATGCCTATTTGGACTTGAATTTCTTTTGAATGAATTACCCTTATATAATTTATTATTGTATTCATTCCTGTTATTTTTATTATAAATACTTTTAATTGATCTCTGATTTTCTTTAATTCTATTACTACCCGGGCGGTACAATTGTTTTGAGCTAGCTTTCAACCTATTGTTATTTTTGTTTGAGACAGACTTGTTATAATTACTAAGACCCTTTTTAGGAAAATCGGTATTACTCGAACTCCTATAGTTGCTTCTGGTATTAACAGTTTTTAAATTTTCACTTGAACTCATATTTGAATTTTTATTTGAACTTTTATTCAACCTCTTGTTTGAATTCTTATTTAAAATTACATTTCCATTAGATTGAATCTTAACGCTTAAATCAGAAGCTGCTACATTTGATTTAAATTTAGAAATATTTATATTTTTACCATTTATATCAATGGAAACAGCTTTTGTTTTCACATAATCCTTATCAATAAACTTGTCTTTTTTAGATTGATCAATTATGATTTCCAGTCCATCATTTATATTGGCATTATTTATTTTAATCTCACTCAATATTTTATTTCCATCATTATTTAATGCTTTGGAAAAAATAATCCTGTTAAAAAAGTTTACTCCCAATTCAATATGTGGATTTATATTTACCATAACTGTAGATGACGTACTGTAATAAGCTTTAACTCCTCCACCTATAGACAATATAAATATTATACATGCTGCCATGGCTACTTTCCTAGTACTAAAATTGAAAATCCCATGTGAAACCTCATTTCCTGCAAATTTTTCACCAACATTAGGTCTTCTACCATTGCAACCTACTTTTATAAATTCACCACAAGAAGTAAGTAAATTAGCATACTTTCCATTCACACTTATCACTATACCTTCTTTTTTACTCATTACATTCACCTACTTTTATATTTAAATAAGACTTTATATAAAGAAATCTTTCACTATTGAATATTACAAATAAAGCAATTATATATTTTCTCCACTTGTCGACAAATTTTTTGTTAAATCCAGTATATATACATATTTTTTTTATTGGCAATCTTCTATTATTTAATATAAATTTACTAATTTCACTATTATTACATATTTCTAAGACAAGCTTTAATGTATTATTTCTAGTATCTTTATGTTTTGGACTACTAGTTACGAGACTATTAAAATCAATTCTATATTTCATAAGTTCTTTGTTCAATTCAATAATCTCATCTGCTCTATTTTTATTTTCCATTTCCAGCTCAAAGCTAGCTATGGCATTGTTATTATCCAATTTTTTTATTTCATAATTGTCATTATCAAAAGTAAGCAAGGGTGTATTCTTATTTTTTCTAAAATAATCAATCAATGCATTTTTGATTATAACTTTTGCATATGTATAAAAATTTCCTCTAGATTCCGTATAATTATCACAAGCCTTATTAAACGCAATTAAGGCAACACTAAGTTCATCATCATTTTCCCATTGGAGATGTCTTTTTGAAATGGTATAAGTACATTTATATATAAAATTTTTATTTTCATCAATAAATTTATCCCTATTTTCACGAATCAAGTGATTGATACCAAGCATTAAATCACCTCATATATAATATATACGAAAAAAATAAAAATTTTAAGGGTTTTATAAGTTATTTTATCAGCAAGAAAATTTTAGAATAGTTAATATGTATTTAATATTCACCTAGTAAAATAAGAGCAACTATTAGCTAGGAGGAAAATTTTTATGCTGAAACTCAAAGAAACGGAAAAAAGCTGGATTATGTATGATTGGGCAAATTCAGCCTACAGTATAACTATTACATCTACAATATCTCCTCTGTATTTTAAAATCATATTTGAAAATGGGGGAGGAAACGTCTCTCTATCCACAGCTTATTGGGGATATGCAAATTCAATTGCCACCCTTATCATCGCCATAATAGCACCTATTTTAGGAACTATTGCAGATTACAAGGGCTATAAAAAGAACTTCTTCAATACATTCTTTTTCCTGGGCGTTACATTTACTGCACTTCTTGCAGCAGTACCCGATACAAGCTGGATACTGCTATTAATTTGCTATGTTATAACTGCCATTGGATTTTCAGGAAGTAATATTTTTTATGACGCTTTTCTTGTTGACATAACTTCAGAAGACAGGATGGATAGAATTTCAACCCTTGGTTTTGCCGCAGGATATATAGGCAGTACCATTCCCTTTATCATTTCAATATCAGTAATTATTCTTGCCCAACTTGACAAACTACCTTTATCAATAACATCCGCATGTAAAATAGCTTTTCTTATAACAGCTGTTTGGTGGATAATTTTTACCTTACCCATGATAAAAAAAGTAAAACAGACTCATGGAATTGATATAGAACCTGCTCCAGTTAAGAATAGCTTTAAAAGGTTGCTAAATACTTTTAGAAATATTAAAAATCACAGAAAATTATTTACCTTTCTGATTGCCTATTTTTTCTACATAGATGGTGTAGACACCATAATCAAGATGGCAACTTCTTATGGATCGGATCTTGGCATTAATACAACAAATCTGCTTGTAATATTACTTGTAACCCAATTCGTAGCTTTCCCTTCTGCCATTATCTATGGGAAATTATCAGAAAAATATCATGGCAAAACCATGATATATGCAGGAATAACAACTTATATTATAATATGTATCTATGCTTATTTTTTGAATAGTGTCTTGGATTTCTGGATATTAGCCATGCTGGTTGGAACCTCCCAGGGAGGGATACAGGCCCTGAGTAGGTCCTTCTTCGGTAAGCTAGTACCAAAGAAAAGTTCCAATGAGTTTTTTGGATTCTACAATATATTCGGCAAATTTTCAACTATAATAGGACCTTTTCTCGTAGGCATAATAACCCAGTTTACAGGCAATACCAGCAAGGGTATATTCAGCATCATTTTGTTATTTATTATTGGTGGCATTATACTTATTAAAGTACCAGACTAAACTACTTTTCTGTTTTGAAAATCTGAATAAATTCCTGCAACTCCTTTGTCATGCTATTGATATTGTGAATTTTATTGCATATTCTTTCCATTGTCACCAGCTGCTCTTCCATTGTTGCATTTACTTCTTCAGTAGTTGCCGATCCTTCTTCGATTATGCTGGAAGTATTGTCTACACACTGGTCAACCTCATCTTTATTGCTCTTCATCTTTTCCATTTCTTCATTCAGAAATTCAATGTCTTTTATCAGCTCATCGGAGTTGTTTATTATTGACTCAAATATTTCTATAGTAGCTTCCAGCTTATCATTGGATTTCTCTGCTATTTGTGTCGTATTAATAAATTCCTCTCTGATTTTATTTACAAAAATACCTATCTCGGTTATTATGTCGTGTATTTCTTTAGCAGAATCCGAGGATTGTTCTGCAAGCTTCCCTACTTCATCAGCTACTACAGCAAAACCTTTCCCCGCCTCACCTGCTCTTGATGCTTCTATAGCTGCATTCAATGCCAACAAATTAGTCTGTTCAGCAATAGATTTTATTGAATCCGTAATTGCTCCTATGGATTGAGATTTATCCGATAAGTTCTTTACATGCGCTGCGGCACTTTGTATTGATTTATAATTTTTATCAAATTCTTCCTTTAATTCCTTTGCAGACACAATTCCCAACTGATTTTTATCTTTAGTCTGCTTAGTATAATTAATAATCCTATCCGTACTTGTATCAATATTGTCCAAACTCTTCTTGAGTGTGGAAAATCTATCAACTATTATTGACATATAATTGGTCTGTTCAACTGTACCATCGGCAATCTCCCCCATAGCTGTACTCACATTCTTACTTGCCAAAATAAGCTCGTCCACTTGATTGCTCGTATCTTCATTATAGCCCTGCACATCTTTAATCATTATTTTTACTTTGCCAATTAGAGTAAATTGTTTGGCAATTACATTGTTAAAATTTCTTGCTATTTCACCCAGCTGATCCTGACGCTTTAGAAATTTCTTTTCAACCCTGGCAGTAAGATTTCCAGTAGAAACAGCATCCAAAGCTGTATTGAGATTACACAACGGATTCGTAACAAATTGTGAAATCAACAAAGCAACTAATATACTAATAATAAACATAAACACCACTATTGCTAAGAAAATATTATTCTGAGCCTTTACATCGGAAAAGGCAACATCATAAGGAACTATTGTTAATATTCCCCATTTAAGGTCTGTCATTGGTGAATAAATTGCCAGCAAAGTACTATTATTAAAATCATAGGTTCCCTGACCACTTTTGCCTGCAATAACATCCTTTACCGGAGAAAAATTCTTGTACATGGATACTCTGTTGAAATTAGCCCAATTTTTATGGGCAACTACCCTTCCATTATTATCTACTATAAAAGTAATATCATCCTTATTCTTCTGTACATCATCGATAATTTTGTTTAAGGCATTTACATCAACTGTTGCAGTAACACATCCCACAACATTTGTACCTACTTTCACAGGTACACTATAATAAAATTCCAAAGGCTTATTGTTAATTTCGGACATTTTTACATTTGAATACTGTATTTTGCCTGAAATTGCACTTTTAAAATACTCTTCCCCGGAAATATTTTTATAAATTCCAGACGTATTATAGATAATCTGTCCTTTTGCATCTGCAATTGATATTCCATCAATTGCCTCATTTGACTTTGCACCTTGAATTAAAATACTCTGCATTTCATCATAATTCATTGACTTAATATTTGGATTATCAGCCATTGACTGAATTTGATTTTCAATACTATTTAGATTGAATCTTATATCATCATTTATTCTACCTATCAACTGTTCATTTGATATATATATATTCTTTTTAATTAAATTCGAAGAATTGATACTTATATATGCTCCACTGCCTACAAGTGGCACAATGACAAGAAGTGCAAGAATGAAAACCAGCATTGCCTTGAAATCCTTTTTTACATTCAACGAGCTGAAACTTAATAGCTGTCGTACATTATCATAAATTTGTCCTTTACTTATAAATTTCATGATCATACCTCTTCCTGTATTTAATGGAATTTGTTATATTCTTCCTTTGTTTCTGGAATTTTTAGTTGCCCAGATGTTACCCTGACTTTAATACCATTGACCTCATTCAAGATATTTTCTGGTACAAGTTTATTGGTCGTTGGTGCTATGTCGACTCCCCCTTCAGACAAACCATATTGTAGTGTAGCTCCTCCATTCCATCTACCATCTTTTAGGTCTTTTGCAACATCATACACGGCAACATCCACTTTTTTCATAGCTGAAGTTATAACATTATTCGGCGCTAGAACACTTTGGTCAGAATCTACGCCTATACAGTATTTACCCTTCTCCTTGGCACATTGTATCAATCCATTTCCCGTTGCACCTGAAGCATGGAATATTATGTCCGCTCCACCATCATACATTTTAGAGGCAATCTCCTTTCCTTTTGCCGGATCTGAAAACGAACCTGCATATTCACTTACAACTTTGCATTTTGGATTTGCATATCTGACTCCTGCCATATATCCATATTGGAATTTCTGTATCAGAGTACTATTAACTCCGCCAATAAATCCCACAGTATTGGTCTTAGTCATTTTTCCGGCTATGTAACCTACAAGAAATGAACTTTCATTTTCTTTAAATACCACTCCTATCAAATTTGATGGTGTATCATTACCATAGGTATTGTCTATTATTGCATATTTCTGTTTTGGATGTTTCTGAGCTTCAGTCTTGATAGAATTTGCCATCATAAATCCAATTCCCCAGATAAGATCCTTTTTTTTATCTAAAGCAGCTTCAAAATTTTTAGTATAGTCATTTTCATTTTTTGTTTCCAGGTAGTCTGCTTTTATACCAAGATCCTTCTGTGCTTTTTCAAGGCCCTCCCAGGCGGATTGATTGAAAGATCCATCATTAATCCCTCCTACATCCGTTATAATTCCGATACTAAGAGGTAGTGAATTAATTTGTTCCTGAGAATCAGAATATTTCTGGGTACTCTTGTTTGCACAACCTACAAAAACAATAGAAACACATAAAATCAGCAAAATCACTTTAAGTACAATTTGTTTCATTTCATTCATCTCCTGTAAAGTTTTACAAATTAATGAATCTTGAACAACTATGATAAATCCTGTTTTAGCATATCCCTGTATATATTTTGTATAGCTATAAACTGTCCACCAATGAAATAACCATAATCATACAGATCTACATGATTTACCTTGACAATTGCAGGTATGGTTATATTGTTATGTTTGAAGGTGACCTCAAGTATGTCATCAATTTCAAATTTTTTACTTGATATAAATCCTATACCTGAAATTGAAAGATCGACACCCAATACTTCGACATTCAATTTTTCAGAATTTGCACTTGCAATTTTAAATTTAGAACTATAACCGAACCTCTCATTGATTCTACGATCCATTTTAAATATTTGATTTCTCCTGGACAAATAACTATAATCATTCCTTCTCATATCACAACTCACCTTTATACAATATTTAATTGATAAAACTTATTATGTAACTTCCATATATTCATTTCTTACAAATTCCCACTTAGAATTTCAGAAAGCTTATTAATAGTAACTTTAACTTCATCCATGGATTTAACAAGAATATCTACTGAAGCTGCCTGTTCTTCCATTGATGCACCGGTCTCTTCCGTATATGCAGCAGATGCCTCGGATATTGATGACAATTCCTTCATTGATTCAAGCAGAGTATTCTTCAAATCCTTTATTTTATCTAATTCCTCCTTTAAAAAATTTATCATGTCAATTATATTGTCTGATGACAACACAATATTGTCAAAAGATTTTACCGTAACACCTAACTTTTCATTGGATTCATCTACAACCATTTTATTACTTTCCATATTTCCCCTGGCTTTATCAATTATGTCCATTATCTCCACCAGAATGGAATCCACACTATGAGTTGATTCTGCAGACTGCTCTGCAAGCTTTCTCACTTCATCTGCCACAACTGCAAAACCACGTCCGGCTTTCCCAGCTCTGGCAGCTTCTATGGCCGCATTCAAAGCAAGCAGATTTGTCTGTTCTGCAATACTGTTGATTGAATCTATTATTTTTCTTATGGAATTTGATTTTTCGGATAGTTTTGTTATCTGAAGTGCCATATCTTCTGTAGATTTTCTGTTTTCCTTGAATTTATCTGAAAGCTCATCAATGGCTTTTGCTCCTAAATCATTATTCTTTTTTAGACTATTCATAGTGGAGACAGTTCCACCTATTTTATTCTCTGCAATTTCAAGCTTTTCAGCCAGCTGATTGCAAATTTTAAAATTGCTGTCAACTTCCTTTGCCTGTCTTCCCGAATCATCTGCAATTTCCTGAGAAGCCTTTGCAACCTGATGAGATGTTTCATTGAAAATATCCAAGGATTCATAGATTTTTTTAGAACTGCTCTTGAGTGAATTGAATACATTATTGATACTTTCCATTATGCCATTTTGAACGTCAAGCATCTTTGCTGTTTGTTTTTCCTTGTTTTCAGCAACAGCAAATAATTTATATGCTCTATTAGATATGTAAAATGCCAGCCCAGCCCCTATTGTGTATTCCATTCCTATGAACAACCATACACCTGTAGGAAGTAATGCTAAAAAGCCACTTGGGAAAATAAAGCCAGCTATAAGATTTCCCACTATAGTTGCAATAAGATTTACAATAATTACTGACTTTTCGAAATAAGCTATTTCCAGTACAATTACAAGAAAATATCCTTGAGTCAGTGCCATAAATCTTCCGTCATTAGTATAGCCTATAACTATAGCACCACATATTGGAATTATTGATATGTATAAATATTTTGCATATTTGCCTAGTTCTTTTTCAAGTATCTTAACTACTATACTGCAAATCGCCATTATAAAGCATATGTAATCCCTGATGGTTCCACCCAAAAAAAACATGACATACTCTGTACCGGCCACTGGTACACAGATATTCACTAAAAACATAATAAAATTCATTCTTCTCTCTTCATTTTTTAATGTGTCTAATTGCATAACAGCATCATTAACTTTAGTCTTCATGCCACCTCTCCTCTCTCTGAGTTTACTCCATATTACTACATTTTTTTTAAATCCTTGTTACTACCATGTTAAAATATGGGCTATTTAGTATAATTAACTGCAAATAAAAAACAACTGCTTACAACAATAAATTAATTTTTATATAGAAATCAAATTATAAAATGAGTATAGATCAAATTTATTTGATCTATACTCATTTTACTAGCATTACAGCTTGAACTTGTCGATGTGAGTAATCATGTCATTTGTCATATTTTCCAACGTCTCTGCAGATTCCTCCACAGTTTTAGAAGACCTATCCATTTCCTCGGATGATGCAGCAATTTCCTGGGAAGAGGCAGATATTTCTTCTGCAACCGCTGATACTGACTCTACTTTATTGGATATATCTTCTTTTTCGCTATCTATTTTTACAGCTGAGTTATTGATGGATTCAATCCTGGATATCATGATACTTATTTTTTTAATTATATCCCTGTAAGAATCAATTGCCGAATTCACTATTTCCACCTGTCCTAGGATCTCTTTATTCATATCCTCTGATGTGTCAACTATTGTACTCATACTGTTTGAAATATCATCAATCAGATTTTTGATGTTACCTGATGAATTTTTGCTCTGTTCAGCAAGTTTCCTTATTTCATCTGCGACCACTGCAAATCCTTTTCCAGCTTCTCCCGCTCTTGCCGCTTCAATTGCTGCATTCAAAGCAAGCAGATTGGTCTGCTCTGCAATATTATTTATCAATCCAGTAATTTCATTTATCTCACCAATACTGCTGGTAAATCCATTTATATTTTTTTTAAACCCGGCGGTTATTGAATTAACTTTGTCTATTGACTGAATCACAAGTTGCATTTTAGTATTACTTTCATTTGCCCTATCATTAATTCCATTTGAAGAATCCTTTATTTCTTTGATTTCGCCTACCATTGTACTGATTGCATCTTCAAATTCATTTACAATGCCTGCCAGGTTTACAAGATTCTGCGACTGTCCCCCGGTTCCCTTGGCTATCTCCTGGATAGAAGAAGAAACTCCATGGGAATTATCCGACATTTCACCTGAAATATGTCTTAAATCCCCTGCATAATCCTTAATCCTGTTAAATGAATCCTTCATCTCAAGCAGCATGGATTTTAAAGATTCCTGCATCTCTCTTAATGCCCTTGAAACATCTCCTACTTCATCATTCATTTCAAGAAATTTTTCAGGTATTTCAGATTCCAGACTTCCCTGTGAAATCAGCTTTAAATGTCCAACTGCATCGTTCAGGGATTTCGTTATTTTCTTAATTAAAGGAACGGTAATCAATACAGCCAGCAATATAAGTACACATGTCGCTATAATGGCTTTTATCATCAGTAGATTAATCGGCTCGGCCAGTTCACTTTCAGAAATACGTATTCCTAAAATCATATTTGAATTTGGAACAGAAGCATAGTACACCAAGTATGACATTCCATTGTCAGTATAGAATCCTTCTCCAGATTTTCTTGAAATCATGCTTTTACCAATGGACACAAGAGATGTATTCGATTCTTCCTGAATTTTTTTATTCATAACTTTGGATTTATTATCTACTGCTATATATGTTCCATCATTAGAAATTAAAAATACTCTTCCTGTATCTCCAATTTTTATACCTTCAATATTTTTTTGAATAGTTGTTAGATCCATGTCCGCCGTGGTAACCCCCAATAATTTATTATTTGAATCGACAAAATTGGCTGTTGCCGTTATCATGGAAACTTTTGTTACTGGATCAATGTATGGTTTGGACCAGGCTATATCTTTATTTATATCCATCCCCAACTTATACCAGTCATTACTGTGATAATCATTTTCCGCCTTGCTGTAATCATCGGTATAGACGACCTTCCCATTATCCTTGTATGCATATGGTCCGAAATATTTGATATCTTTTTTATACTTATAAGGTTCGAACCATATACCGTTACCACAAGTCTCCTTGTTTGTTTCCGGAAATTTTTTTAATATTAAAACATAATTATCCTTTTCCAGTACTGGATATGAAGCCTCAACTGTCTTTGCCAATGTTTGGGCAACTTTTGCATTATTCAATAGTAATTTCTGAATCATTTCTGAGTTATTAGATAATCTTGTATTCATCTCTTCCGCTATCTGTTTATTTAATATTGTTCTGGTGCTAAAATAAGTAATTATAGTCAAAGAAAACATGCCAACCAATATTACCGGTATAACTATCAAATTTATTTTGATTAATATACTTCGCTTTTTCATTCGCTACTTTCCCTTCAATAATTAATTTTATAAAGCTATTCAAGCACTTATAACATTTGTTTTATTGAGTAAAATATCATTATATATATCCATAAGTCCACTAAAAACTTTATTCCAGGATCTATTAAGTCCAGTATTTCTTCCATTTATCCTCAATACATTTCTCAAATCTTCATTATCAATTAACTCTATCATTAAATTAACCAATTCATTGACATCTCCTGCTCTGAATTTAAGTCCGTTAATTCCATGCTCAATTATATTTTTGACTCCTCCTGCATCGGCACCTATAACCGGAATGCCAGAAGTCATGGCCTCAAGCACCACATTCCCAAAAGTCTCTGATGAAGAGGGAAAAGTAAATACATCACTTGATGCATAAATTTGTGCTAATTCTCTTCCTTTTTTAAATCCCGTAAATATAGTATCTTCTGGAAAACAATTCTTGCATTTATCCATATACGGGCCCTCTCCTGTTATAACAAGGGCTATTTTATCTTTATATTTACTATAAACTTCTTTATAGGCATCAATTAAAATATCTAAATTCTTCTCTGGTGAAACCCTTCCTACGTACAAAAATACCAACTTGTCGTTAATACCAAGCTTTTTTCTTAAATCATCACTTCTTAGTTCAGGTTTGAATTTTTCAGAATCCACTCCCCTTGAAAAAATATCTGTATTTGATATTCCCTCTCTCTTAAGATACAATTTTGCTTCCTCTGATGGACACAACGTCAAATCATTTTGATTGTGAAACCATCTCAAATAAGTCCACATGTAATAATTCAAAAAGTTTAAATTATAAGAATTTAAATATTGACAGAAATTAGTTGTATAATTAGATACGGTGGGTATTCCATGCTTTTTACCATATTTTAACCCTGCCACTCCCATATTGAATTCAGTCATAAGTTGTATTATATCAGGTTTAAAATTAGACAATAAAGTATTTAATCTAAAGGTGTTAGGAAAAGCTACTCTACATTCCGGATAGGGAAAAAATTTTATACTAAAAAATCTTTGAATATTATAACTTTCATTTTTTTCTATATCATTTCCAGGTGCAAATATTAAATACTCAATATTGTTTACTTCGTAATACTCTGCAAGTTTACTTAGGGTATTCGTAACTCCATTTATCTGGGGTAAAAAAGTATCTGTAAAAATAGCTACTTTCACATTATCCCTCCTATACCTTTTGGTAGATTATAATTTTCTAAATTTTCTAAATTATTGATGTTAAAATAGACTATTGATTCTACTGTCATATTTATAGTTGATACAGCATAAATTATATCTCTTAGAAATGACCTCCTTTGTTTAAAATATCTTTTCTGCATATCAAAAACAATTGATAATACATTCCTTTGCGGTAAATTTCTACTGTCAATTAATTTTAGTCTGCCAAATATGAGAAGAATTTGTAAATTAAAATGAAGCAATATTTCATATGCTATATGCTTAAAAATATTTTTTTTACTGTATTCCTCAGTATGATATAGACAGAAATAATCACTTATATAATGACACATAATCCCAAGAATCATCGAAAATTGATTGATATCCAGTTCGTCATGAGAAAGTTGATTAAAACATTTAGATACAATATGCAAGCTATCCTTCAAAGTATGGGGATTCCTGCAAGAATTAGGAGAAATATCTGGTTTAATATTTCCATACATAAAAATTATTTTGTTTAATTTAAAATTTAATTCTCTTAAGCAATGTTTATATACAATTTTAGAAAATAATATATGTGTATTTATTATCATTACCTTGACACCTCTTTACATATTCCCCTAATATAATAATATTTCCTATAGCTGCTTTTTGACTGCATGTTTGTGTTAAGTTTTATTTAAGAGATATTCATGTATGTTAAATTCACAAATTTTTAGATTTTAATGATTGCTCAAAAACAGATAAACTAGAAAAGAGTATTACAAAACCAGGTACATAGTTCTGTAATACTCTTTTCTAGTTTATAATCCACACTTTTCGAGTGCTTGTTTTAAATCATAGATAATATCCTCTGCACTTTCAAGCCCTATACTGAATCTTATATATCCATTCCTAAATTTTTCCGGATAAAAATTTATTCTTTCATCATTCGGACCTGTATAGACAATTAGACTTTCATCATGTCCAAGAGAAACTGCCGGAATAACGAGTTTAAGAGAATTTATGAATTTATTGTGAGTTTCGCTATCTGCTTTAAGTGCAAAAGCTATGACTCCAGAATACATCTTCATCTGCTTTTTTGCAATTTTATGTTGTGGATGGCTCTCAAGTCCAGGATATGCAACAAATTTCACGGATGGATTTGACTCCAGATATTGTGAAACTTTAAGTGCAGTATCACTGTGCTGTTTCATACGAAGAGGTAATGTCACAACTCCTCTCATTATAAGCCATGCATTGAACGGACTTATTGTACCTCCAAGATTAACCATAGCTTCACTTTTTATTTTGTCTATAAGTTCTTTCTTTCCTATTACCGCTCCACCCATTGCATCACCGTGTCCATTTATATACTTTGTCAAACTATGAACTACCAGGTCAGCTCCAAGTTCAAGAGGATGCTGTAAATATGGAGATGCAAAAGTACTGTCCACACTAAACAATGCTCCAATAGACCTGGCAATTTTAGCTATTTCTGCAATATCGCTTATCTTCGTAGTTGGATTGCCAGGTGTCTCAACATGAATAAGCTTTGTATTAGGTCTTATTGCTTTTTTTATTTCTTCCAGGTTGGATGTATCTACAAGCGTAGCTTCTATTCCATACTTGTCTGGAAGATACTGGTTAAGCAGTCTGTAAACTGCTATGTATGATACATTCGAACATATTACATGAGATTTACTTCTAAGAAATGTAAAAAATACTCCTGCAAGTGCTGCAACCCCACTTGCCAGTACTACACAATCTTCACCACCCTCTAATGCAGCCAGTCTTTGCTGAAGGTAAAGCTGATTTGCAGAAGTATTCCTTGTATAAAGCATCTGGTTTGGATCACTCCAATTAATTGATGATGCATCCTCTGGAAGTTTGTAACAATTTGCCATAGTTATAGGACGCCTAATAGAGCCTGTCTCTTTATCAATACCATTGCCTACATGTACACATTTTGTTATAAAACTAGTTTCCTTGGTCATATGTTTCCTCCTTGTAAATTTAATAAATATTTGTATTAAAAAAAGCCGTCTTTCATAAGAAAAACAACTTTAATTTCATAAAATATTTTTCTTATCTCTCAGAATATTCTGCTGGAATTAACACCATACATCGATATACAAATGTTGGTTGTCGGGTTTCAAAGGGCCAGTCCCTCCACCACTCTTGATAAGATTCAATTATTTAATTTATTTCATAATATACTAGAAAAAATTTATTGTCAATAAGTTTAATGGTAATTTGATCTTTAACTATTTTTCTTCTCCATATCTAGAAGCTTTTTCTTTATACCTAACCCACCTGCATAACCAATCAAATCTCCATTGGAACCAATAACACGATGACATGGAATGATAATCGCAATAGGATTCTTATTATTTGCCATGCCTACTGCACGGTATGCTTTAGCATTTCCTATGCTTTCTGCTATATACTTATAACTACAGGTTTCCCCATAAGGGATATTCTGAAGTGCTCTCCATACTTTTCCTTGAAATTCAGTTCCCTGTGGTGCCAGCGGTATATCGAAAACTTTCCTTGTCCCACTAAAGTACTCCTCAAGTTCCTCATATACCCTTTTAATTAAGTATGTCTCAATACACATTGTATATTCAGGAATATTTTCTCCAAAATATATATGAGTGATATTTCCGCTGTTTTCGGCAATAACTAACTTCCCGATTTTAAATTCATAGCAATATGCGCTGTACATATTATACCCTCCATTCATTATTCTTTACATATCATCTTCATATTCTTTACGTATCTTATTTTCACGTTTTTTTGAAATCCATCCTACTCCCCACATACAGAAAAAAGTAATAGCGAATGAACTTAAAAAAATGATAACTATTTCTATAAAAAACATTACGATATTCTGTCTATTTTGTATATATTTCATGTAATTTGACACACTAGCAATTATTGTAACTGCTGAACTTGAAATCAAGCTATTCAGCAAATATATTCTATTTCCATGTTTCTTTGAATCAAATATACCATTTCCTTTTATGACATTTCTTATAAGAATGTAGAATGATCCACCAAAAAATGCAATAAATTCCGTCATATAGGAAGTAAATGGTTCATCCAATATAAATTGCTTATACAATACAGAAATTAATAAAAAAACGGAAACCATCTGAAATGCATCGCTGGCTATCTTATGCTGTTCAGCTATAATTCTCTCATCTTTAAAATTTTTATTTATCATTTATATTCCTCCCAAAATAAATCATTTAATGTTCTATTTAATGTTCTACATATGGCAATACATAATCTAAGTGATGGATTATACTTTCCAGCTTCTATCATACCAATTGTCTGTCTTGTAACCCCTATTTTTTCCGCAAGCTGTTCCTGGGACAAATCACATTCTACTCTTGCAATCTTCATACGTTTGTTCTTCAAGTCTATAACCTCCTTACACTATTTATTATAATATATATGTGTATAAATGTAAATTATATATTTCATTTTGTTTTATATTTTATACTTTTACAATTGAGGTTTACAAGTACTTTCTATAAAATATAAATTTTAATTGAAAATTATGATATTATTTTATATATAATACTTTCATGAAAGGACGATACTAATGAACATTTCAATCAGACAGGTAAAAGATGAAGATCTTGACGCAGTCGCAAAAATTGAAACAATATGCTTTCCAAAAGCGGAAGCAGCTACAAGAAAATCCTTGAGGCAGCGTATAAAAATATTTTCGGAAAGTTTTTTTGTAGCAGAAGAGGATAAAAAAATAATTGGCTTTATAAATGGATGCATAACAAATGAAACTGCCATCTATGACGAACTGTACAAAGAACCTTCTCTACATATTCCAAATGGAAATTATCAGACAATTTTTGGACTTGATATATTACCAGACTATAGAAACAATGGGAATGCAGCTAAATTGATGAATCACATGATAGAGGCATCCAGACTCTCCGGAAGAAAAGGATTAATTCTCACCTGCAAGGAAAGACTTATTCACTATTATGAAGGATTTGGATATATAAACAAGGGAATATCCAGATCAGTACATGGGGGTGCAACTTGGTATGATATGATACTTAAATTTTAAATTATAAGTGCTCCATGAAAAATTCAACATGGAGCCCAATTACTTTAATCTCTAAAATGGATGTCAGTTTTTGACTGTTTTTTTAATATATCTAGGTTCTATCATATCATAGGGATTTATAAAATCTTCAAATTCTTCTTCCTTTAAAATCTTTTCTTCAAGTACGATATCTTTTATAGACCTTCCTGTATTAATAGCTTTTTTTGCAGCTTGAGCCGCTTTATTGTATCCAATATAAGGGGACAGTGCCGTTATCATTCCTATGCTATTATTTAAAAGCTGCCTACATTTCTCTCTGTTTGCAGTTATTCCCTTAATGCAATTATCTTTAAAAGTCTTTATTCCATTACACAAGGTCTCCAAAGATTCAAATAAATTGTAAAATATAACTGGTTCAAATGCATTCAATTCAAGCTGACCAGCTTCTACTGCCATTGCTATTGTGACATCATTTCCAATTATGTTAAATGCAATTTGGTTTAATACTTCAGGTATAACAGGATTTACTTTTCCTGGCATTATGGAAGATCCATTTTGTACAGCCGGAAGGTTTATTTCTCCAATTCCAGTCCTCGGTCCTGAAGACATCAGTCTCAAGTCATTAGACATTTTTGACAAATTGACTGCACATGTTCTTATCGCTGAAGATATATTGGAAAAAGCATCCAAATTTTGGGTAGAATCTATCAAATCATCTGCCTGGCAGAATTCTATTCCAACAATTATAGAAAGATTTGGAACGATTTCCTCTATATATTCACAGTCAGCATTTATTCCAGTTCCTACAGCCGTTCCCCCTATATTTAATACTCTCATATCCTGCGAAGCTTTTTTTATTCTTATGATATCCCTTTTTATTACGGCACTATATGCCTTAAATTCTTGACCGAGTGTAATTGGAACAGCATCCTGTAATTGGGTTCTCCCCATCTTTATAACATCTTTGAACTCTTCACTTTTTTCTTTTAATTCCTTATATAATTCGTTTAATTGCCTTATAACTTTCAATACCAACCTCAAGGTAGTAATTTTACCTGATGTTGGTATAACATCATTTGTAGACTGTCCCATATTGACATGGTCATTTGGACTCACAATACTATAATTTCCCCTTTCACCGCCCAGAAGCTCTATAGCTACATTGGCTATAACTTCATTAGCATTCATATTCATGGATGTACCCGCACCGCCTTGAACAGGATCTATAATAAATTGTTCTCTAAACTTGCCTTCAATTATCTCATTACAGGCCTCTACAATTGCATGTCCAATTTTACCGTTCAATATTCCAATTCCACAATTCGTTATTGCAGAAGCTTTTTTAACCTGAACTAAACTTTTTACAAATTCTGGGTTCATTTTTAGTCCCGTAATATTGAAATTATTATATGCCCTCAAAGATTGGACCCCATAATAAGCATCCTTTGGAACTTCTTTACTACCTATAGAATCACTTTCAATTCTAAAACTCATTTCAAATAAACCTCCTATTAAATATAATCCATAAATATTTTTGCAATAATTTGGTCACTTAATATCATATAGAACAATTACATTTTTATTATTTTATTTAACATTATAAACAAGTAATAATCATATTTCAAATATATTTTTATTATTACTGACGTATTTTTATTATTATTGCTTATTTAATAATAAATTATTAATAAACAAATTAAAAGAATTATAATTCTTTTGCCACATTTATATAAATTATCTGAATATTTTACTGCTGCAGATTATAAATACAAATGCTTTTTCCTTTTGCAGATTATTTAACTTGGCTGTATATATTGAAACTTTAAAATTGGATACTTTCATAAAAAAAGGCTCAATATTATATTATAATTCATTAAAGTAATTATATTATTAAAGTCATATTTTTTTAATTAAAAAAATATGACTTTAATAATATATGTTAGACATTACCATAAATAAATTTTTTAATTTTATCGTAGCTCTCCTCATCCCCAACTGCTACAAAAATATCATTATCTTCAAACACAGCATATGGTCCCGGAGAAATTATCAACTTTCCTTTTCTTCTTATAGCTATTATAGTAGCATTCGTATTTTGCCAGAATTTAATTTCACATATAGTCTTTCCAATAATACTAAGACCAGAATATATTTGAAATTCAAAAGGTGAAAAAGGATTTGTCCTAGCAAACCTATTTGAATAATCTATAAGTTCATTAATTTTTACTTGAACCCTCTTTTCAAGTACATTTTTTTGTTCAAATATATCTAATATTTCCTTTTTTATGGAATTTATTGATCTAATTTCTTTAAATTTCTCTATAAACTTCAAACAATTATCTACAGATTTAACAATAATTCCACTTCCTTTTACTACTTCTACTATATCCATATCATTTAAAAGAATAATAGCCCTTCTGACTGTCTCTGGTGAAACATTATAGTGGCTTGCAAGAGATGACCTTCCGTAAATTTTATCTCCTATAGAAAAATCTCCTGCCGCTATTCTATTTGCTATGTCAACTGCAATCTTCTGATATACAGGTTTAATCATATATTGTGATGACATTTTTCAAATATCACTTTAAAATATTTACTATTTTAAAGCAAATCCTCCCTTCAATAATAAAAACAATTTAGTTTAAGTCATAACTAGTATAGATTATTCTATATACCATGTAAATAATAATTTATTAATTCATCTGCAGAAATAAAAAATTCTAACTAAAATTATGCTAATAATGACAATTAACAACTTATATGATATACTTAAGTTGTTAATATAAATTTTATAATACGAAGCAGGAGGTAATTTACAAATGATTAAAGTGGCACTAATAGGTATTGGAAAAACGGGAAAATATATAGCCGATGAAATCTTAAAGCAGGAAAATATGGAAATTGTATCTGCAATCTGCAGTCCTGAAAGTAAAAAAAGCGGAATAGGCCTTGGAAATCTACTTGGAAACAATAAATCTAAAATAAAGATATCCACCTCGGATAAGCTTGAATCCATTATTTTTGAAACCAAGCCCGACATAGCTGTAGACTTTTCAACTCCTTCAGCAACAATAAAAAACATCTCTACCTTATCAAATATGAAAATAAATATGGTAATAGGTACAACGGGATTTTCTAAAGAAAATACTGAGATGTTTCAAAATATGGCTTATAAGTTCAATACAGGCATAGTTTATGCCCCAAATATTACTCTAGGTGTTAATGTAATGATGATGCTTGCCAATATTGCAGCAACCATATTAAACAATTATGACTTCCAAATTTTAGAGATGCACCACAAAAATAAAAAAGATATCCCCTCGGGAACTGCACTCAAACTCCATAATGAAATAAAAAATGGTCTGCAGATATCCGGTATTTTTAACAAGGCAATACCTGTCAATGCCATACGTACCGGAGGTGTTGTAGGAAAACATGAAATTCTGATAACTGGTAAAAACGATCAAATAAAGATAAGTCATGAATCATTTTCAAGAAGAGCTTTTGCATCAGGAGCTGTTAATGCAATAAATTATATTTACAAAAAATCAGGATACTACGAAATGAAAGATATACTGGATCTTAAAAAAATATTGACTGGATATATTAATTCATTAAACAGTGTAACATGTTAATAAAAAGTCAAAGCCTTAAAGTTTATTGATGAACTAACATTATGAGTGATATAATATATTTGTAATATATTATTTATGCTTGGGGGAATTTGAATTATATGCATTTTAAAAAAATAGATATGTCCAGCTGGCCTAGAATAGAACATTTTAAATACTATATTAACAATATAAAATGCAAATACAATATGAATGTAAATATAGAAATAACTGATCTATTGTCTGAAATACGAAAAAGAAATCTGAGATTTTACCCAACTTTTATTTATATAGTTTCAAAAGCAATAAACCAGAACATGGAATTTCGTATGTCTTACAACGGTGATGATGAACTTGGATATTGGGATTACCTCAATCCAGTTTATACAATATTTCATGAGGATGACAAAACATTTTCCGATATATGGACTGAATTCTCTGATGACTTCTCTAAATTCTACACAAATGCTGTAACGGATATGGAAACTTACAAAAATGTAAAGGGAATTAAAGCAAAACCAGATCAGCCTGAAAATTTTTATCCGATTTCAGCAGTACCATGGGTTAGCTTTACCGGATACAGCAGCATATCCTTAGATGAATCAAAAATGCTGTTTCCCGTTATCACCTTTGGCAAATATTTTAAGCAAAATAAAAGAATGATGATACCCTTTTCAATGTTGATAAATCATGCAGTCGCAGATGGATATCATACATGCAAGTTAATCAATGATATTCAATATTATGCTAAACACATTAATAACTGGATAGAAGGTTAATATGCAACAAAACCAATTAATTTTCCCGGTCTTTATCTTTGATAGATTCACATTACTCACACCAACTTTTTCACTCAGCTCATTTTGCGATCAGCCATAACTCTATCCAGTCTCAGTATAATTGCCATGCTCTATCTATAAATTTCAGTTCAAGAAGTACAACATATTTGCCTGTAACCTTGCCGAGCACTTTATGATTTAATTCATGATTTCTCAGGGTATTTGAATCCTGATCCATATGATAATCACAGAATATGCAGTTTCCCCATGAACATCCACTTCCCCTTAACAGGACCACTTCTCTGGCCAGTCTTTTCGTGACTTGTCCATATCTTTTTGATACCCTATAACCTGCACTATATCTTTATTTAAATCATACTTTAGAATTTATCTATTGTATTTTTATACACATCATCCATAAGACTATCTGGAATTATACTTTTCCCACCAATAATTTTTACATTATGAATCTTATCAATATTACTTTCAATATATTTTTCAACTTCATTTACATTATTGTTACCAACAATAAATATTGGGCTGCTTGTATTCCCTAGTCCATCAGCAAAGCTCTTATCTGAAACAACATATACGGTATTAAAATTAAACTTATCTTTATATTGGTTTAAAACTCTATTATTTAAATCTGCACTATCATTTCAGTGATAGCATCAGCATAATTTAAACCATTTACTAATACTGCATAATAAGATTGATTCCAATTATTTTGTGATAATTTAGCTGAAGTTTCAAATCTATTTTGTCCATATATTCTGGTATCATGTAGACCAGTATCACTAGCGGCTTCTACATTATCTATCTTACATAAATATCCACTAAAACTTATAACCATTATACCTATAATAATAAAAATATTCTTTAACTTTTTATACAATGCAACCCCTTCTCTCATAATTCTTTACCTAAATCATAGCATAACATAAAAAATATTCCAGCTTATTTTTTACAGGCATAAAACACAACTGAATAAGTCTTTTCAATCGTTCTGTTCTACCATTCTATGACTGTTTGAATAATTCTAAAAGTTATTGGCATATACATAGTTTAATATTACCATATTCCTACTATGTACAACAAATAAGAATAAATTAGACTTTATAACCAAAACCTATGATACTATAACTAATATAAACAAGATTTGATACTATGAGAGCTAAAAATGAATTTCGGAGGATGTTCAACCTGAAGTGATATAGTTCTAATTATTTGCATTGTCATAGCCATTTGTTTTAATAGCTGTTGACTTTTATTTATACAAGTCCATAGTGTAAGCAGTCAGTTTTATATACCGACTGCTGTACCCTTATATCAAACTTCCTGTGAAGTTTTCTCTGGTGAATCCACTTTTTCATCATTTTCCTTTGGCTTGACAACCTGTTCTTTTACCACCATTTCCTTTTCAGCAATTAAATCCTCTATCTTTTCTTTCTCAAACATCAATTCTTCAAGACTCAATTCTTCATAGGGCCTGTCCGAATGACTGTCCACTGCTATCTTGTGCTTTTCAATAAAATCATCTACCTTTACCTGATTTTTCTTATACACATAATATGCTGCAGCAGATACTCCAACACCTGCAGCAAATCCAACCAAATGTTCTTTTGTAATTATCATTTTAAATTCCTCCCTATAATCTTAAAAAAATCATTTCCTCTTTATATTTCAATCCTTCCAATATATCACCATGTTTTAATGAAATATTTTTTATTCTGTTCATCATGGAGGATCTATTGTGGCCTACTACACCTAAAACATGCCTTATTATGTCCTCTAAAAATTCAATGGAAGTATAACCTCCACCCAACGGATTAAATTCCTTTACTGCCACATCATAATAACTTTCATTTTCCCTGCCGCCTGAAACTTTGAATGCCTGAATGGTTACATTGTCTGAATCAATGGAAACAAGATGTCTTGCAAAAGTAGCTATCCAGGTTAAAGTGGAAGCCAACAGAATGTTATTTTTTGAAAATTCTCCGAGAAGATATATAATGGATACTGCTTCCGGATGCGGTGTCCCGGAAGACCTTGTCTCGTTTACAGCATGTTTTACAACAGACAGCAAAGTACTCAAACCTGCATTGTAATTCAATATCCTGTATATACCGGGTTTTGTATCTATCATCCTTGAAACCCAGGAGAGAAACAGAGACATTAGAGTATAATTGTCTATTCTGCTAAAAACAGTTTTGTTTTTAGCAACAATCAGATTTATGGGTATCATTCCAAACTCCACAGAAAAATATATCGCTATCCTCAACATTATTTCAACAGCATCGATTTCAGATGGATTATAGTATACCAGAATTGATCGTGAAACGGGATTAAATGCTATATTTTCAACCCCTGAATGGCTTGAAATTTCCTTCACCATATTTTCTATTTTTATGGGAGGTCTGGAAGTTTTCAACCTCAGGCGTCCAGGCAGATGATGTACAAGATTTATACTACAATTTATCATATTACCTTCTACCTCCTTCAAAATCATAGAATAAAAGCCTTCCGGAATTCATAACCACAAGTATTGTTGTAAGGTTATGCAGTACTGCTCCCCAGAATACAGGGAGTACGCCTATTGCTCCAAGAAATAGCCCTACTGTATTCACGCCAATGGTAGTTGCAAAATTTTGCTTTATTATTGACATTGCCCTTCTCGAAATAACTACAGTCGATGGAATCAAAAGCGGGTTGTCACTTGTTATCGTAACATCTGAAGCCTCCATTGCAATATCTGTCTTGGTGCTTCCAATGGACATACCTATATCTGCAAATGCCAGTGCAGGTGCATCGTTTATTCCATCACCCACCATTATCACTTTAGAACCACCACTCTGGCAGTTCAATATATATCTTGCCTTGTCCTCTGGAAGAAGTTCTGATTCATAACCATCCATGGCCATTCTACTTGCAACGGCTTCAGCCTGATAATTCAGATCTCCTGTAAGCAGTTTCACATCATCAAACCCAAGATATCTAAGCCTGTTTATTGCTTTTTTCATATTTCCCCTTACAGTATCGTGTACTCCAAGTATTCCAATTATATTATCATCTCTTGATACAAACAGCACATTTTCTCCTCTATCCACAAGTCGGTTTGCTTCATTTTCAATATTTCCTAAATCAATATTATTTTCATTCATAAATTTTGCATTTCCAACTCTTATTACTTTTCTATCTACCCTCGTTTCTATACCTCTTGAAATATGGACAACGGGCTCGGTATGCTCTGGAATAGTCCAGCCGGATTTCTTGATTTTTTCCAGAATAGGATGTGCAAGAGGATGTGTAGAAGTCTCCTCTGCTGCCCCTGCAAATTCAACAAGCTCCTTCTTGGACAAATCACCATTTGCAATTATGCTCACAAGTTTCGGTTTTCCCTCGGTCATGGTACCTGTCTTGTCAAGAATTATAGTGTCAGCCTCAGACATGGTTTCAACTATATTTCCACCTTTAAGCAGTACACCGTTTTTTGCCGAGGTGTGTATCACCGCTGACAATGCAGTTGCTGTAGACAGTCTTACACCACAGGAATAATCTATTATAAGCATATTAAGTGCCCTCGTTATGTCCTTTGTAGACATGTATACAATTCCGGCCAAAATGAAATTCAAAGGTATAAGCTGTGCGGAAAATTTATCTGCATATATTTGAATTTGTGCTTTGTTATTGGCTGCATCATCTACCATATTTATAATTTTTGAAACAGTAGTATTGCTTCCAATTTTTTCAGCCCTTACAAGTATACTTCCCGATTTTATTATTGTGCCTGCAAATACACTATTACCAATGTTTTTACTCTTCGGCATGAACTCACCTGTAATCATAGACTGGTCAATCACGGCAGATCCCTTTACGATAGTACCATCTATACTTACTTTATCACCGCTCTGATGCAAAATTATATCTCCTATTTCAATCTTCGAAGAAGGTATGTTTACAAAATTGCCGGACGGTTCTCTTTTCCATACGTTCTTTTCACCTGTATCCAGCATATCTTTTACTGCCTTCTTTGTTTTATTCATGGTACAAACTGTCATATATTCTGCAATGTCAGATAAAAGTATGGTTGTCAGTGCGGAAAACCCTCTTCCCGTCATTAACGCCACAATTATGGAGGTGGCTGTAAGAGTATCTGCATTCGGCCTTTTTGCTTTAACTATGGATTTTATACCACTTTTTATAATGGGTCTTGATAAAAACAAGCTTAAAATAGAGGATACATTCGTAAACCGCGACAAAAATCCTATGCCGGAAATAAGTTCAATGTCACCCGTAAGCCTGTGGGTTGCAAGTCCACCTATAGTTACAGCAAGTCGCTTTAGCAGTTCATCACTGTTTTCATTATCCAGCCTTCTTTCCTCTACAATCATTTTACTTCTTTCTTTTTTTTCTTTTTGATAGGCTGGTATGGAATAATCTGCGATAATGGATTCAATAATTTCTCTGACTTCATCTGCATCTACAACCTCAAAATCATAGTATACAAGAACTCCTGAAGTTATAACTTCAACATTTGCCCTGTTTATATAGGAAACATTTCTAATATTTTTCTCTATATCCTTTCTGTATTTCAAAAGATATTTCACTGCCCTGCATCGTATTCTAATCCTTCCCCTGATACTATGTACTATACTGCACTTTAGCAAAGGTCTTTCTTTCCTCATAAAATTATCACCTCACTTGCTGTCTAAAAATTGGACATTTTCTTTTATCAGCTGTTCAATACTAATTTTACTGTCCTGGAGCTTGTCCATATTAGATGCAACACTGCTAACCACATGATCCACTATATTCATTATCTTTTTTTCATTCAATACATACGGATCATATAGAATCAAAACACTTCCCGTATACAGATTTATTTCTACAGAGTTAATTCCTCTCACCAGCTTCAGCAATCTTTCCATGTCACTTTTTTTAAGATTTGCCTTGTTCAGATAAAGTCTTGAATTTGGTATGTTTACCCTAATACGCCCCTTGATACTGCTCACTATTTTTACTTTAAAAAATGTCATCAAAATCTTTGTACTTAAGCTCATTTCCAATCCTTTTAAAAAAATGACTTGTAAGCCCAATAGAGCATGCTGTATGGATTTGGCTTTATGTTACTTTTTTCAAAAACTATTTTTTTCAAGGAAAAATATGTAAGAAACAATGGGATCAAAGCAGCAAAATTCAAGGCTCCTTTTGTCTGTTTATACACTGAATAATCAAAGGCTTCTTTAAGTCGCCCTATTTCTTTTGATATTAAAGGCTCCTTTTGTTCTTCTATTATTTTGTCCAAATCAAGTATCTTTATTATTATTCCTGTTAAAATTTCAGGTGTAATATCCTGGTCAACATCATAACTTATTACTATTGAACATGTTTTAATATTTACAAAAATACTTTTAATGGATTTTACATTTTGAAGAATAGCTGCTATCTTTTCTTTTGATGAATCTTTATCTTTTATAGAAGGCACATAAAATCTAACCCTTCCAGGAATCAAATGTCTTATTTCAACCACATCTCTAATTCCTCCAATACAAGGTTCAGTCCTTCCATTTTTACAAATACTTTTCCCTAAAAATGCACCGGTCAGTATTCCAAACAAAATGCGACTATTTTTCAAAAATTTCACCTCCTCCATATTTATACTGAACAGATAAAATATGCTGATAAAAATAATATACCATATATGATATTGATTATCAATATCATATATGGTATAGCTGTGATAACCTCTAAATTTTTATCTTATGAATACTATTCAACTACTACAGCCGTTCCTGATGCTGTAACCATAAGCATATTCCCCCCCTGGCCAAGTACTTCATAGTCAATATCCACTCCAATAACTGCATTGGCTCCCACAGCAGTCGCTCTCTCCTGCAATTCCATAAGAGCCTCTTCCCTGGCCTGTATGAGCTCACCCTCATAGGATTTTGAACGTCCGCCAAAAAAATTGGTAAGTCCTGCCGCAATATCCTTGACTATATCTACACCAGAAATTACTTCACCAAAAATAATACCTCTGTATTCAACTATTTTCCTGCCTTCCACAGTGTTTGTTGTCGTCACAATCATCTCATTACCTCCAATTATTATTTTAATCAAAATATTTCATGCTTGTTTTCTTAAATTCACAGGTACTGTATAATATTTCATAATCAGAAATACCAATTTCTTTTGAAATTTCTTCAATTACCTTTTCACAGTCACCCTTTGTATTCCCATGAATCATGGTAAATATATTGTATGCCCAATTTTCAGGTACAGACCTCCTATAACAGTGGCTCACCTCTGTAAATATCGTCATGGTATCAACTGCCTCTCTGATTTTCTCCTCTGGAACCTTCCATACCACCATTGCATTTGCCATAAATCCGGCATTCCTATGATTTAAAACAGCACCAAATCTTCGGATGACACCCCTATTCAATAATTCTTCAATTCTTTTAAATAATAAATTTTGGGAAATTCCCAGCTCCCTGGATATTTGCTTATACGGTTCCGGTACAATGGGAATTTCCCCTTGAATTTTTCTAATGATATTTATATCTAAAGCACTCAGCATATGGATTACTCCTTAACAACAAAACTTGCCTTGATTTTGAATACATCTACTGCAGGTAATTCGAGTATTTCTTTAATACCTGTATATTCCTTGACACTTTTTAAAAAACTTCTTATATCCTTTTGTGAGGGTGCTATAACTGTAAACCATATATTATATGGATTGTCTCTCTCATAATTATGGGTAACACCCTTATAACCATTTATAAACTTTACTACTTCACATACCCTGTCATGCGGTACCTTCATGGCACATAAAAGGCTGAAACATCCTAATTTCCTCGAATCCAGTATTGCCCCTATTCTTCTTATATACCCCTCACCCTTCAATTTGTTGACTGTATCAATAACCTTTTTTTCAGTAATATTCAGTTTACGGGCAATTTTTAGAAATGGTCTGTCATCAAGTGGAAATTGCTCCTGCAGCAGGTTGAGTATTTCAGCACTTTCACTGTCCACTGTTTACTTTCTCCTCTTCTACATTCGAATATGAGCACCATATATCTTCAGCCATAATGTCACCATTACTGTAAAAAGCCGCCCGTGCCCTGCATCCTCCACATATCTTTCCATAGCTGCAGCTTCCGCATTTTCCTTTATAATTCGAGGTTCTCAATTTTTTTAATACTGAATTTTCACTCCATATCCTGCTAAATGGAATCTGCCTTATATTGCCTACGGAAGCATCCATATATGGACAGGCTTGAACATCTCCACGCGGACTTATAATACAGTAACTTGTTCCAGCGAGACATCCCTTTCTAAACCTGGTTTTGACATTATTCTCAACTGCAATTCTAGTGAACTGGGGGGCGCAGGTCGGTTTTAATTCTATAGGCACTTCTTTCTGCCTCAACATTATATTCTTTAAGGTTCTTTCATATTCTTCCCTGCCCAACATCTCATTTTCTATATTAATTCCCCTTCCTGTAGGTACCAAAAAAAATATATGATGGGCGGATGCTCCAATATTGACTGCAAAATCAGTTATATCTGATATCTCATCCTTATTCCAGTTCATTACAGTGGTATGTATTTGAAATGGCAGTCCAACCTTTCTGCAAACTTTCATTCCAGCAACTGCTTTATTCCAGCCATTTTTATAATTCCTAAAGGTATCATGTTTTTTCATATCCAGACTATCCAGACTTATTCCTATCCCCATTGCTCCTGCATTCTTTAATTTCACGGCTGTTTCAGCTGTTATAAGAGTACCATTGCTTCCCAAAACCGTCCGAAGTCCAATTTCTGATGCATATTTTATCAATTCATAGATATCCGGACGCATAAGGGGTTCTCCACCAGAGAAAATCATCATTTTAAACCCCGCCTTGACTATTTCATCAAGAAGTGATTTTCCCTCCCTGGTATTCAGCTCGTTCTGAGCTTCCACGCCAGAATTTCTATAACAGTGTTTACAATACATGTTACATTTATTTGTAGTATTCCAGGATACAATCATAAAAAATCCTCCCTAAACTATTTCATCATCAGTCAGATAACATGCTGGATCTGACTCCCAGAAGTCTCCAGTTACAGCCTCTGCCCTTGCCCTGAAATTCCCATTGCACATATCAATCCACCTGCAACTGCCACATCTTCCCTTGAGCAGTGATTTTCTTTCCTTTAATCCTTTCATTATGGGATTTGAAGTATCTGTCCATATATCTCCAAATTTCCTGTTCCTTACATTTCCGAAGATATACTGCTGTGTAAACTGATCAGGGTGAACATTTCCTCTATAGTCTACATTTGCAATGGCTATTCCTGAACGATTCCCGCCGTTAAATTTTATCATCTGAAGAATACTATTTGCAAGTTCAGGGTACATATCTCTTATTCTTAAATAGAGATACACTGAATCCGCATGATTGTCTACGGTAAGTATTTCCACACTATCTTTCAATTCAATGGCCTTATCCATAATTAATTTCATTGCTTCTCTTGCCTGATCATGCGATATATCGTCATCAATCATAGAGCTTCCTCTTCCTGAATATACCAGATGATAAAAACATACACGGTCAATTTTCTCATGTTCAATAAGATAAAATATATCCTCCAATTGATCGTAATTATTTTTGCTTATAGTAAATCTCAATCCTACCTTTTGGCCTGCCTCCCTACAATTTCTGATTCCACTTAACGCCCTATGGAAAGAACCCTCTACACCTCTGAATTCATCATGTTTTTTTCCAATTCCATCAAGACTTATACCTACATATCCCACTCCATACTGTTTAAACTTATTTGCAGTTTCTCTGTCAATAAGAGTACCATTAGTTGAAATGGTACTTCTAATACCACACCGGCTGGAGTATTGAAGCAGCTCAAATAAATCCCCCCGCAAAAGAGGTTCACCTCCTGAAAATATCAGGACAGGAACCTTGAATTCTTTAAGATCAAGAATAAACTTCTTTGCTTCACAGGTATTAAGCTCATTTTTATACACTCTGCAATCAGAATTTTCATAACAATGCCTGCATTTCAGATTACAGGTTCTAGTACAATTCCAGACAACTACAGGTCCTCTTCCTGTACTGACGCCATTTTTTTGTTTGCTGGCTCCTTCTATGTACCTTAGTTTGTCTCCAAAATTCTCAGTTTTACACAATAACTTGGATATTCCTATCATGACTTTAACTCCCTACAATCCTAAAAATTATTCATTATGGTAATTAGTATAACATCAATTCGAAAAATTATTTATAAGTTTACTAAAATTTAACTTTCCTAATTTTATCATTATCGGATTTTATTCTTATTTTATTAATAAAAGCAGAATTCTTGAATATATTTTTAAACACGAAATATCCTAAGACCATTACAATCAATTCGCCCACAGCCTGGGTAAAAAAAGTATAGAAGAAAGGAACTTTATACAGTACATGAAGCTCTTCCGCTATAAAAGCACTTCCCAGAACCGGCCATATAATTGAAACAGCCATACTCCTTGTTTTCCACATGGCATAGGTAGCTAAAAATGTGGCAAAACTTCCTACAAATACGTCCACTATACTAAAGCTATAAAAATTTGCCACTGCACAGCCTATAGTCAGCGATATTATGTAAAATGGATCTATAAAGGCAAGAAAATTGAGCATTTCACTTATTCTGAATCCTATGGGTCCCCAATAAGAAAGCTGCCCAAGTGCAATAGTTGAAACTATGTATATTGCAGCAACCACAGATACTTTTACCAGTTTATTTGTTCTACTCATCTATTTTTCCCCCAACTCCATCAAGATCTGCATTACATCTTTGATCTATATCGTCCAATACCTCAACACGACTGTAATAAGCAACCTGAAGGATTTTAAACAATCTACTATTATAAAATTCCTCTATAAGTTCATTGTCCCTTTTTACTCCAGTCGTATTTTCACAGAATATATTTATTGTAACCCTTTCAAAATACTTCAATGCAAATCTCACATCTTCCTCCAGTTTTTCAATGCTCTGACCTTCCATACCAAAAAGAAGATTTACCCAGTCAAAATTTTTAAATTCCCATGGCTTTCTATTTCCTATGCCTTTGTTCAAAAAATTTTCCCTATAAGCTATGTCAAAGCTTTCAGCCCCCACTATGAATTTCAATTCCACAGGTGTAAATTGCTCTCTGAATAACTTTATATCATCTTCATATTTTACATGGCTCTCCATAACAAGCTGTCTTATATTCTTTTCCCTGCACAATTCGATTAGTTCAAATACAGTAACTGCATCCAGCTCACTGGCACTTCCTGAATTCATGACTTGAAGCACACCATATTTTCCTGTAACCTTTTCAAGTACTTTATGATTTAATTCATGATTTCTCAGGGCACTTGAGTCCTGATCCATATGATAATCACAGAATATACAGTTTCCCCAGGAACATCCGCTTCCTCTCAACAGGATCACTTCTCTAGGCAATCTTTTTGTAACTTGTCCGTATCTTTTTAATTTTGACAACTCAATCATCATATTCCTCCCTGAACTCGAAATCGATCCTGGCACGAAAAAAAGGCAGAGATATTCTCTGCCTTAAGTAAACTATTTTTCATAGTTAATTCCATAGTTTTGTTTATAGACAGGATTGGTTTTCGAACTGTCATATGTAATTTTACGAGTACTATTATATATTATAAAGTCTGTAAAATCAATACTTTCCGGAAAATCTTATTTTTTCATTTCTTATTTGCATATTTCTATTATATAAACTTCTGATATTTTAACAAGCAGACTGTAGCTCAATTACAAATTTAGAAGGATACTCAGCCATTTCGTTTATTACATTTCTAAATACATTTCTAAAAATATTTATTATTTCCTGATCTGAACAAGAATATTTAATGTCAAAACTAAGCGTATTATTAATAATAAAGGAGCTTATTATAGTAACGTATTTATAAGCTTCAATTCTCGGTGGGATTTTCTCAATAAACTGATTAATCAACATATTAAAATTTTTAAAATTAGTTATTATCTTACACATAGCCAACTTATTATCCATTTCTATTCCCCCTACTACATCATCTAAATCATATTTTAATTTTTCATTGTTAAAATACACTTATATTTATATTAAACTTGTATAAAAATATTTTTCAATTTATAATCAGTCCCAAATTTAGGAAGAAGCATTTATGAATATGGAATCATTCAGATTAACAAATAATCTACAGGAATAGGCTGCCATTTACAAAGCAGCCTTATTCAACGCGTTTTGAATTGCTTCAATAAGCCCTCGACTACTGTAGGTAGCTCCAGATACAGTATCAACTGAAGTGGATTGAGCAGAAATTATTTCAGGTGGTACAGTGTTTTCAACATATTGATAAAATCTTGGAGTATCCTCTGTTGATACTGTCCTTATAGCAACAATTTTACCGCCATTTATAGTTACAGAGACTTTTGTTGTACCTCCATTAAATCCTGTCCCGCTTCCTACGTAGGTACCATCCTTATACTCAGTTTTTTGTGAAGTATTTAAACCTGAAATAGTGGAATTGGTACTATTTGATATAATACCCTTTGTAGAGGCTAATCCATTTCCAGATATAATTGAATTTCCAAAATTAGTCAAGCTATATAAACCGATAAAAACAACTATAGCAAAAGAACTTGCCATCGCTGAAGAAGTATATTTATTTAATATATTCACATGTGGATTTTTTCTAGGACAAACTTCTATACATTTTAAACAGTTTATGCAGTCACCTCCACGGACACTATTTTTATTATAAAGCTTCAAACCCATTGAACAATTATTTGTACATATCCTGCATTTCCCACATTTACTATTTGGTTTATCGACCTTTAGTATGCTTGCTTTAGATATTAATGAAAATAAAGCACCTAAAGGGCATAAATACCTGCAGAAGAACCTTTCAACAAAAATATTTCCTATAACTATTACCACTAGGAATGTAAAACCAATAGTCATAGATGATATTACAGTTGAGAAATCGGATATCTGTGCAAAAGCATTCCACGGACTCCAAGCATTTAAAAGAGTTCTTCCACCTTTGAATGTTAAAATCAATATAGAAAATAAAATTAAATACTTTACATATTTCAATATTGAATCAAGCCGCTCATTGATTTTAAAGTCAATCTTAAAAAACTTCTTTGATATTGTATAAACCCAGTCATTAAAAGTTCCAAAAGCACAAAACCATCCACAAAAAAACCTTCCCAGTAGAATTGTGAAAATAATTGTTACTGTAGATTCCATAATTCCTGGAAAAGCTTGGATAAAATTAAAATTACCCTTGGAAATCATTTCGACAACTGATTTCAACTCATTGAATGATAGTATATACATACCTGGCAGTGAAAAAAATAGAACTACTTGTAGTATATACCTGAAAATTTGTACTTTGTTGATATTTTTGGTCATAGTTTCAACTCCTTTTAGTATTCTACAACTTTTAATATATAATTTGATAAAATTAAATTTAACCTTTTTAGTGTAGATTTATTGTAAAATTGAAACCTTAAAATACCATTAAAATTTGTTAGAAATTTAATTACATAAATGTTAAGTTATTTTAAAAAAAGATCCGCTTAATTTATTATAAGTAGATCTTTTTTCGGCTATTCGTCAATAAGTCTGTATCCAACTCCTACTTCCGTATATATGTACTCAGGTTGAGATGGATCCTTTTCTATCTTTCTCCTTAAATTTGCCATAAAAACTCTAAGCGACTGAGTCTCGTTTCCAAGAGATGCGCCCCATATTTCACGTGTAATAAAATCATGAGTCAATACCTTTCCCGAATATTTACACAACAATCCTATTATCTTATATTCTATAGGTGTCAGATGTATTTCATCTCCATTTACAGTTACACGCCTTCTATCGAAATCAATAAACAGCTGTTTAACTTTAAAAGTATGGATAGTCTCGTTGTCATTTTTATTTAACATACTATGTCTTAGAGCCACACGAATCCTGGCAAGAAGTTCTCCTATTCCAAAAGGCTTGGTTAAATAATCATCTGCACCTTTGTCAAGAGCTTCAACTTTTTGTCTTTCATTTTCCCTTGCAGAAACAATTATAATCGGAATGTTTGACAAACTTCTTATTTTTGATATTACTTCAATTCCATCAATATCGGGTAGTCCCAAATCCAGTACAATAAGATCAGGATTATTTGACATTGAAAGCGCAATTGCCTCACTTCCCTTGTCTGTCTCTATATATTTATATCCCTGTGTTGACAAAGCTGCTGCTATAAAATTTCTTATGGGTCTGTCGTCTTCAACTATAAGAATATAAGGTTTATTTTCCATGATTAATTTCATCCCTCTTCTCTTTTGGAATATTAAATTTTAAAATGGTACCTCCCTCTTTTCTGTTATGAGCTGAGATCCTCCCCCCGTGTAGTTCTACTATAGACTTGCATATTGCAAGTCCAAGACCTACTCCCCTCCTTGAATCAGATACCTTTCTTCCATTTGTAAAAAATCTATCAAATATATGGGGCAATATTTCCTTCTGTATACCTCTTCCATTATCAATTACCTCAAAAATTACATTCTCACCTTCCTCATATGCTCTTATTTCCACAAGCGAATGCTTTGGAGAAAATTTAACAGCATTATCAAGTAAATTTATGAGCACCTGTTCAATTAAATTTCCATCCATGTAAACCATTATGATTTTTTCAGGTATATTCACTTTTATCCTATGATCCTTAAAATATTCAGAACTTCTCTGAACCGATTCAGATACCACTTCCTCAACAAGTTCCATATTTTTATTTATCTTTACATTTCCCTCATCAAATTTAGTCATACTTAATAAATTTTCAACTAACCTAATCAACCATTCCGTGTCATCATAAACACCTTTTAATAAATCCCTTTTCGTGTTCTCGTCTAAGAACTGTCCATTCTCTAAAATTGTACTTACCGATCCTTTTATACCTGCCAGTGGACTTCTTAAATCATGAGAAATTGACCTTAAAAGGTTTCCTCTAAGTCTCTCCTGCTCAATCGCCACTTTGGAATTCTCCTGCTGATCTACAAGGATCTCCCTATCAAGCGCAATAGCAATCTGGCTAGTAACAGTCTCAACAATAAATTTTTGTTCTAGATCAAGCAATCCTTCAACACAAGAAATACCGATAACACCTAATATTCTCTTTTGAACTTTTATGGGCATGTAATATCCTTTTACTCCATAAAAGGTATCTGTACCTGCTCCAGATTCTTTTCCTTTTGTAAAACTCCAATATGCTACAGTATTTTCATTCTTATCTGAAAAAGGAAATTTGGATTTTTCGTTGTGAGCATTATACACAAAAGGAGTAGACAATTTACCATTACTTGATAAATAACATACAACAGTTCTACCAATAAGTCTAGAAATATATTTTATGCCTATGGATATTACATCTGAATTCCCAACTGCGCTTAACAGCTTACTGCTGATTCTATAGAGAGTTTGTGTTCTTTTCTCCCTGATATCCGAATCAAAAGCACTTTTTTGAATTCTGTTAGTAAGATTTCCAATAATAAATGCCACAATAAGCATAATAGCAAATGTAATCAAATAATTTTTATTATAAAATTGGAATGAATACTTTGGCTCAACGAAAAGATAATTAAACAAACCTACTCCCACTATTGAAGATATTATACCCATAAAATATCCTTTGGTCCTGATGTATACAATTATAACACCCAAAATTAAAATCATGAATACATTGGATTCAGAAAAACCAATGTATTCACAGAATAGAGCAAGAAAAGTAGTGACTAATGTAATTCCAGCAGTCTCCAGAATTTCTTTTAGGGATAGTTTAAAACCAAAATTCAGCTTTTTAAATAGACGTTTATTCTTCTCTTCATATAATGAATTGGGTATGACATAGACATCAATATAGGAATTGGAATCCATGAGTTTGTCAACCACATCTTTTGCATAAAAATGAAATACCCTACTGGTTTTTTTGTTGTTCTTTCCTATTATTATCTTTGTTATGTTCCTGAATTTTGCATATTCTATTATCTGATTGGATATGTCATCTCCATATATAGTAGCTATTTCTCCACCCAACTGCTCTGTTAAATTGAAATAGGAGTTGAGTCTTTTTATATCATCTTTTTTCCTTTTCTGATTTTTAGTAGTTTTTACATAAAGTACTATCCACTTTGAGTGATATACCTCAGCCATTCTTGCCGCCGTACGTATTACTCTGGCAGAGGATGGTGAAGAACTTATACATGCCATTATCTGTTCTGAAGTGGGCACTACTGTAATCTGTCCCTTTGAAAGTCTATCAACTTCCACTTCATAATTCACCCTGTCTGCAGTTTTTCTCAGGGCAATTTCCCTCAATGCATACAAATTATTTTTAGTGAAGAAATTATTAAAAGCCCTTTTTACCTGTTCCCTGCTGTATATTTTTCCATCGCTGAACCGCTTTAAAAGTTCATCCGGCTCTATATCTATTATTTCCACTTTATCTGCATCTTCAAATACCTTGTCGGGAATAGTTTCCCTTACAGAAACATGTGTTATACTCTCCACTATATCATTCAGGCTTTCAATATGCTGCACATTAAGCGTAGTATATACATCAATTCCAGCATCCAGGAGCTCATATACATCCTGCCACCTTTTTCTGTTCCTTTTGCCTCTTGCATTGGTATGAGCAAGTTCATCCACAAGTATTATATCAGGTTTTCTTAAAATTGCTTTATCCAAATCGAGTTCATTCAGGGTCATACTTCCGTAGTGTATTACATTGGGAGGTATACTTTCAATTCCCTTGGTCAGTTCTATGGTTTCTTTCCGTTCATAAGGTTCTATATACCCTATTACCACATCTTTTTTAAGCTGCTTTGCTTCCCGTGCTTCCCTCAACATTGAATAGGTTTTTCCAACCCCTGCAGCATAACCAAAAAATATCTTCAATTTTCCCCTGTTATTTTCATCCCTGTCTTTTTTAACTTTCTTTAAAAGATATTCAGTATTCAGGCCCTTATAATCGGTCATTGCAAACAACTCCTATCTGAAAATCACTATATAGATTTTTAATATGTCCTTTTTTGTTCTCCTAAAATAATATTTTATAATCACTTTATATGCATCAGTATATACCTTTTTTTAAATCTGCTGAAACAATTTCACCGTTTAAAAAGCAGCATAAATGTTAACATATTATCCCTGTAAACTGCACTTATACTGCCTGATTGCAATTCCATCAGCTCTTTTGCAATGGACAGTCCCAAGCCGGAAGAGTGCCCGGAGCGATTAATATCAGCCCTATATGTACGGTTAAAAAGCTGTACTACAGTTTCCTCGCTTAAAGCTTCAGAATCATTGCTTATACTGATATGAACATGCTCTTCTGTCACTTTCAATTCAACCCTGCAGTATGATCTGGCATAGCGTATGACATTTTGAAATAGATTCAGGAACACTCTATTGGTAATCTTTTCATCCAGCAGCACCAATGGAACTTTTTCATCAAGATCCAGCTGCAGAGAGATACCTTTATCTTCAAAGTCCTGGTGAAACAACAGCAGACTGTCACACAGCAGCTGATATAAGGAGTGCGGATTCAGCTGCACAGGATACTCCCGGGCATCAACCAGTGACAAATCATATAGTGAATCCACAAGATTGTTTAAACTCCTCAGCTTATGCTGCACAATATTTAAATATTTTTCTTTATCTTTGATGGATAGATCCATATTCAAAACTATATCAATATATCCCATGGCAGAAGTCAGCGGTGTGCGCAAGTCATGGGAAAAGTTAGCCAGAGCTTCTTTATTCTGACGCTTCTCCTCAATATTCTGCAATTGCAATTCCTTATAGCGCTCAACTAAATGATTGATTTCAGCAGCCAGCTTTTCTGTGGTTTTATCAGGAGCAGCCACAGTAACCTGCTGATTGGTTTGAGAAATCAATTTAGTTAATTTTTTAACCTCCGCAGTTAATGTGCGAATATTCATTCTGATAAAATAATGCTTTGTCAGACAGAGGACAGTTACAACTGTCAGTATACAGCTAATATAAATCATAACTCTCCTCCTTTCTCTAGGATAAATCCTTTTTCGTAAAAATTGCCAGCCCCATAATCAGGCTTACAAAAATAATCATCAGTCCCAGCACCCAGCACTTCACATCAAAATAAGCACTGCCTGACATATAGTGGACTAAATTATTATTAAGCAGTGAAGAAGGTGTCCATTTAGATATAGTTCTCAAAACACTTACTCTGCCGGCTAAAGTATCGATTAAACGTCCTAAAATACTGTAAATAAACAGCAAAATAAGCAGGTTCAAAACTTCTGAAACACCATTGACACTTAAAACATAACCTAGAACAAAACCGGAGGCAGCAATGGGCAGTACATTGCTAAAGGCAATTAAAAATTGACCAAGAGTTGAATTATTCACCAAATCAAAAATAACATTGCCGCTTAAAATGGTGACCGACAAAATAACAGCAGCCATAACAGCTACTCCCAGAGACAAAGCAATCAATTTTGACCAAAAGACAGCCCCGCGGGAATATCCGAAAGAAACCGCTGCACAGATTTTTGACTGACTCTTTCGTGTCAATATTAAAACAATTAATAAACATAAAATAATAATTATAGTAGTCATACCAAATACATTACTGTAATAGAACATCCTTGTTCCGTAGGGAAAGGTTGATTCCTTAAATCTGAAATACTGCAGTACCCCTCCTGCAGCCATTACTAGAAAAACACTAACTGCAATCAGCCCGTAGTACAGTTTTGAATGTATTAATCGGTAGACTTCACTTCTAATGAGATTCAACATTATGATTACCTCCTATCAGCTCCAGGAAATATTCTTCCAGATTCTTGCTTTTAACCGTCATCTCCAAAATGTCCACATTGCTTTCATTTAAAAGCCGATTGATCTTTTGACGATCTTCAATATGATTGTAAATTTCCAGCTGCTGACCAGCTAAAACCTTATAGTCCACATCTGGAAAATGACTTTCCAGTATAAAGCAGGCTTTCCTGGTATCATTGACACGAAGGAATATAAACTGCTGACTCATCTCCAATAGTTCTTTACGTGATAGATCCTGAATAATTTTACCTTTATGGAGAAAAACAAAACGTGTGGCAATTGACTGCAGCTGCGATAAAATATGACTTGAAATCAAAATTGTAATGTGATGCTCCTGGTTTAAATTGAGAAGAAATTGACGCATTTCAGCCATTCCTTCCGGATCCAAACCATTGGCAGGCTCATCTAAAAGCAAAAAATCCGGTGAGGATAATAAAGCCAGGGCCAGTGATAGGCGCTGCTTCATCCCCAGTGAATATTCGGAAAATTTCTTTTCATGATGCTCTGCAAGTCCTACTATATCTAATACTTTTCCTATTACAGCTTTTTCAGGAATTCCCCGCTGCAGACGATAATACTCTAAATTCTGTGCTGCATTAAAGTTATCGAAAAATACATTGGTTTCAATCATGACGCCCATTCTTCTGCGGGCATTATGTTTCCCGTAGGGTTCACCAAACAGTGTAATCTCACCTTTTGTAGGAAATATTTCTTCAGCAATCAGTTTGAACCAGGTTGATTTTCCCGCACCATTTTTCCCTATAACGGCACATATTTCCCCCTGATACAGTTCAAAATCATTACTTTCCAGGGCAGCCCGGTGCTTATACCTTTTCTCCAGATCAGTTGTTTTCAAAACTGGTATTTTCATCTCAATTCCTCCTTTGCACTTCTTAGTGTACAGGCTATTTTTTAATAACCCTTAAGCAAATTATAAAGAAATCATAAAGATGACAGCTAGATCAGCGAAAAACCGATTCCCCAGATAGTTTTAATATATTCTTCGTTGGTAACAGCTACAATTTTTTTACGAATATTGGACACATGGACACTGATACTGTTGTCATTTCCCCGGTAAACATCATTCCACAGCAGTTCATACAGCTTAGCTTTGGAGAATACCTGTTTAGGGTGCTTCAACATGATTTTCAAAATATCAAACTCCACATTGGTGAGATTCAACTCTGATTTTTCAACCGTTGCCACATGCCGGCCTTCATCCAGAGTCAGTTCCTTCCAGCTTAAACACTTCCCCGTTTGCTGTGAATAGTTTTTGCGCAGCTGGACTTCAATCCGCGCGGCAACCTCTTCACGGGCAAAAGGTTTAACCATATAATCATCCGCACCCAACTTCAGCAGGCTGACTTTGTCTTCAATCATACTTTTTGCAGAAATAACAATAACAGGGACAGATGACTGCTTCCTGATTTCCCCCAGCAATTCCTCCCCGGTCAGTCCTGGCAGCATAATATCCAGTAAAATCAGATCAAAAGACTGCTGATGAAGTCTTAATCTGGCTTCGGTACCGGAAAAGCAGCAGGCTGCTTTGTATCCCTGCTCCTTTACAATCAGTTCCAGTATTTTATTGATATCATTATCGTCTTCCACAATCATTATTTCTACTTGCTTCAAACTTTTCACCTCTCTGCACACTCCCCTAAATTTATCCATTAAATTATACTACCATTTCTTTTATGGGTAAATTTATTTTTTCTTCAGCAGCACTATTTGATGTATTGGTCTTTAATACTAGGTTGATTTTAAAATAAATAAAGTACTAATCAAGCTTTAACCCTTCCATAATTCATACAAAAAAGCCTGATCAGTACCCTCTCTTAATTTCAGCGGATTTATTTCTTCATTCCAACAAGGCATATCCATTTCCCATTCTGTTTTTCATCTTTCTGAACCACGGCAAACCCTGCTGATTTTAAAATATCTGACAGCTGTATAATACTGTATACTGTCATTCCTTCTATTTTTTCAGACCATTTATCATTTACAGGATCTCCTTCTTCACAGCATATCATAAAATACCCTTCCGGTTTTAATATTCTCCTGACTTCTTTAAAATTTTCATACAAATCAGGCCAGAAATATACGGTTTCAAATGCAGTAGCAATATCAAAACTTTCATCTCTATAAGGTATATGGCTTACATTACCTGTTCTTATCTCACAATTTTTCCCAATATGGTCCATATTCTTCTTCCTGCTGCACTTTACACTTTCTTCTGAATAATCTATGCCTGCCACAAAACCATCCGGACAGCTTTCCAACAATCTGGATATATTGGCCCCTCCACCACATCCAATGTCAAGCACATGATCTGTATTTTTCAATTGAAGATGTTTAAGCCCCCAATCTGAAAGCCTGGCATGACCTGAATTCATCATCTTTAGAATTACTTTTCCACCCAATCCCTTGGGCCTGCATGTATTTTGAAATAATTTATTGAACATCCCATTCTCCCCTCAAAAATAGTATTCCTCATATAAGTAATAATATCATATTTTTGTGTAATTGATAGTCATTTTCACTATAGGTCATACTTTCTATTTTCTACTTTTATGGCATAATCACGTGCTAAATGCAAGTATATTCAATATTGTTCTTCAGTCTATTTTCAATAACTGCTATTTGTATAGTGGCATTGTCTGATAAAAAGTCAGATATTAAAATCGAAAATAAAATAACTTTGAGATCTGATGAAATATCATCCGATACCAAAGTAAACATAAGTAATAAAAAAAATAATAGATAGGCCCTCACAAGATCTATCTATTATTCAATCATGTAAATCAAGCAGACTGAATTCATAATCCGCCCTTCTTATTACTGATATTATACCATAGAATATAAAAATTATACAGGTAAATTTGTAAGTTCCTCATACCTGGCTCTTCTGCTTATTCTACTTTCCTCACTTATCTGTTTCTTTAATATTACTAAATTTTTAAATAAACTTCCCATTTCACCAATAAATAATAAGGATCTCTGATTTCTTTAAAAATTTTCAGTCCTTTGTTAATTTTATTAAAACTAACTTCATTTCTTTTTAAAGGCTAATGTCCAGTGAGTTTATAGTTGCATCTACATTTCCACTATATCCCTTCTTTTCAAATATATCAATTATCTATTTCATTCTATATTCATTTCATCAATATCAATCTTATTGAGCAAATCTCTTAACTTTAATATTTCCTCTTTATCCAAAGTTATTCCCTTTCCCATTTTTTCATGTTTTCCATCCCAGTCTCTAATATCCATCTTAGCCTTTCTACCATTCCAGCTCATAATATTTACCTCTTTTTTCCAATCTCTTGATCCTTCAGACAAAATTCCTATATTCTTAATAATATCAAATTTAATGTTTGGCATTTAAATCTCTCCTTTTCCCGTATTATTGAATTCATATTATATTTGAAAGAAACAATTTATTAAAATTATATATTGCCATCAAAAATTTGTAAATATAAAAAAGGACAAATGAAACTTTGATACATAAAGTTTTATTCATCCTTTTTATTATTGATCATTTTTATTCATATTTGTTCCCAATAAATTACAATAATACTTTATTACATCTTTTCGTGTTATAATCCCTATAAACTTTCCCCGGTCATCAACCACCGGGACAAAATTCTGGTCCATAATTCGCAGGAGCAGCTCATCCATGGTTGCATCAATTTTTACTGCAGGATTCCAACCTTTTCGAAGTATATCGGAAATGGAATAACTCTCCTGTGATTTTATGGAATACATATTGCTATCCATCATATACCATAAAAAGTCTCCTTCACTGACCGTTCCAATATAAGTTCCATCTTCAGTAATTACAGGCAGTGCCGTATATCCATGAGATTTCATTTTTTCAAGTCCCTGCCTCAGAGTACAACAATTATTCAAAAATGCAACAGATGCTTTCTCAGTTAATAAAAAAATAATATTTTTTTCTTCTTTGCCTTTAAACATTCTATTACCGTAGCAAAAATCCTTATCATCTGTATATTCAGAAACAACTTTCATGAATTAATCCCCCTAATAACTTCATAGTAATTGACAATAGGCAAAAAATGGATTACTCACTTCATATTTTATTATAACTGATTTTTCATAAAGATGGTATAAAGATAAAATTAGTAATATAAAAATCATATTAAAGTATCATAATTAAAGCAAAAAGCAAATTCTATTTGTCAAATTTAACTGCAACTTCCTTTAAGTTTTCTATAATAGACAAATGTTGCGGACAATGCTTTTCGCATTGGCGACAACCGATACAATCAGATGCACGGCCGTAATTCTCAACATAATTTTTATAATAAAATAATGAGTTAGATGCTGCACCAAACTGTTCAAAGGAGTTATACAATGCAAAATACTTCGGAATTGGTATTTTTTTAGGGCAGCCTTCAACACAATACTGACATCCAGTACATGGAACAGCTATGCTTGAATTAATAATACCAACTGCTTTATCTATAACGGACATTTCTTCTTTGTTCAAATCCTTAAAGTTTTGCATATAACTTATATTGTCTACTAATTGTTCATAATTTGACATGCCTGAAAGCACCATTATGACATTGGGCTGACTTGCAGCAAAACGAACTGCCCAAGAAGCTACGGACATTTCAGGTACATAGTTTTTAAACAACTTTTCTGCTTCTAAAGGTACTTTTGCAAGTGTTCCACCTTTAACTGGTTCCATAACAATTACTGGTTTTTCATGCTTTTGACAAACCTCATAACACATATGTGATTGAATGTTTGCATTATCCCAATCCAGATAATTCAATTGCAGCTGCACAAATTCCACTTCCGGATGAACAGTAAGTATTTCATCTAACAGTTCTGCATTATCGTGATACGAAAATCCAATCTTACGAATTCTGCCTTTTTCCTTTTTCTTTTGAATAAAAGTGAAACTGTCTAGCTTCTGCGCAATAGCATAATTTGGTGTATTCAAACAATGTAGTAAATAATAATCAAAATATTCTACACCACATTTCTCTAGTTGTTCGTTAAAAATACGCTCCATATCCTCTTTTGCTTTTAGCATCATAGTAGGCAGCTTTGTTGCAATAGTATAACTATCTCGAGGATGGCGCTCTACCAATGCTCTCTTTACCATAATCTCACTTGCATAATTATGGTACATATATGCTGTATCAAAATAAGTAAATCCTTTTTCCAAAAAAACATCAACCATCCTGCAAAACTGCAATAAATCAACACTGGTAGGATCATCCTGTTTTATAACTGGCAATCTCATACATCCAAAACCTAATTTTTTAGCCATAATTGACATCCTTTCTGTTCATAACTTGCAATTTTATAATCCGGGTACTGCAGCATTTTCTTTTTCTACATATCCCCTATTATAATTACCAGCTGCTCATGCGGTTCAATTAAAAGTTTTTTCTTGTTTCCATAGTTTCAGTTTCATTATCCTGGTGAGACATATCAACATATTCAATCAATACTTCAATGGGAAGACCCTCATTTCGCATAGATTTGATAAAGCCTATCCAATTTCATCCAGCCATTTTAAAACATCTTCTTTAGCATTTTTTACGCTGCTGCTTGAAATTGCCAAAGCATTCAAAACAATTGATTGAGGGCAAATTCTTTTAATATCCTCAACACTACTGCCTAAACCACCACCACCATGTGTACAAAACGGTATAATAGTTTTTCCTGAAAAATTATATTTTTCAAAGAGGCTAAATATTATCATAGGTATAGTTCCACACCAATTGGGGTAACCAACGAAGACGGCATCATAGGAATCCATATTCCTGATCTCTGTTTCAACTTGTGGCCTGTAGTTATTTTTTTGTTCCTGCCTTGCCCGATTCACCACTGCACTATAGTCATTAGGATATGGATTCACCGGTACAATTTCAAATATATCACTATCTGTAATTTCATGAATTTGATTGGCAAGCACTGCGGTACTTCCAGAATGTGAAAAGTATGCTACTAACTTTTTCATAAATTTTCCTCCTATAATTCTTTTTATTTTTTAACTTCAATTTGTCAATTATTTTCCTCTTATAAAATGAGCTCATATGGAGAAATATCAACCTACCTAAATTTATACAATCTCTGTATTTTACTTCCTTTTATGCAGTTTAAATTCAGATAAAGATTTAACTCCACCTCCTGAATTTAAGAATTCTAGCCTTGAGCATAACTCTAAGGCACTCATTTCTCTAGCCCGATAAGGGCTATTTTTTTCTATCACTAAAATTTATATCATAGGATTTCCTCAACTTTTGTCGAATTTTTAAAATATCACATAATAAAAACACTAAAAGGAGGAAATCTCTATGTACCAACGTCAAGAAATCTTTAATATAATTGAGCTTTTCACTTCACAAAACACAATAAACTTCTACACAGATATTTTTGAAAATATTAATTTATCTTCATTACCCGATAGGGTTCCTTCCAAATACGGACCTGTCGGTTTCTCAAGACACGCTCTTTTCAGAGCTTTTATAGTCATGAAATGTGAGAAGTTTGCTCAAATTACTGATCTTAAAGATTTTTTAGAAAATAATTTAATCATTGCACAACTTTGTGGCTTTGACATTCTTAAACCACTTCCTTCATACAGGACCTTTCAAAGGTTCATAAAGAATATCGAAAACTCTTGTTTGAAAGAAATTATGAAACATCAGGTAAATACTCTCAAGAAACTTGGCTTTATAGACAACAACTTTATATCTGTTGATACAACTCCAGTTAAAGCAAACACTAAACTTAATAACCCTAAATGCTTCGCATCAAACAAATTTTCAAAGAAGAATAATCCAAAGTCTGATAAAGATTGTAAACTTGGAGTACATACTGCAAATAATTCCATGAACGTTAAAATCAATGATAACTCCAATAAATCAAGTAAGAAATATGAATTTTACTGGGGTTATAAAAACCACGTTATCTGTGATGCAATATCCGGACTCCCTATAGATGAATATACAAGTACTGCTGATATCAATGAAATTTCTACCTTGACTAAATTTCTTTCAGGTACAAATAGCTGGTTTTCACTTAATGGAAGTTATGTTGTCGCAGATAAAGGCTATGATTCAAAGTTAAATCATAATTTTATAAAAAACAACTTGAAAGGTCTTGCCTTTATTGCCATTAACAAAAGAGGGAAAAAAAATCCTAAATTAACTTCCACTGGCAACATTATTTGTCAAGGCGGTCTAGCCATGCATAAAGATGGACGACAGTATTTTGATTCATACATCAAGCAAAAATTTTGCTGCCCATTTAAAAAATCTAAAGATGATTCACTGTGTCCCTGCAAACATGAAAAATATTTCAATGGCAGGAAAAACAGAGGATGTATCCGTTATATCAGCAAAGGTACTGACTACAGGGCTTCAATTAATCATGAGTCTAAATTTTTTAAAACCATCTACAGCCTGAGGACAGAATCTGAAAGATATAATTCCAGATGGAAAAAGCTTAATAACGAAAGAGCTTATGTCAGAAATATAAATTCTGTATCAAACTTAAATACTGTAGGACATATATGCCTTCTGACAACTGCGATAGCAGCTATAAAATCTGGTAACTCTGATAAAACCAGATCCCTATCGGGATTAAAAAGAATAGCTTAATTTAAAACCTATTATTTTTTAGCATCAACTTTTACCCTAGGGATACTCTGCCAATTTTTATATTGTAATTAATTGTAAAGTATATTTTTCATAAAAAGCTGTAATTTTTATTCTTCAATCAATAATATTTCCTTTTTCTTGTATTTAATTTTTTAGTTATGTTCATGTCTATAAGAATTCTTTATACCGCTTAACCTTCTCTTCTCTATCGTTATATTCTACAATAATTTCAAAGATTTTTCTTCATGAATTATGATTTATACAAATCTCCCAGAACAGAAAAAGCTCCATACTTATACATAGCAACTTGGATACTGTGGCTAATATAGAACTTTTTCGAATAGTACTATAATGAATTTAGATATTTATAATCTCATACTTTCTTACACCGATACCATGTGCAGCAGCTGTTTCGACCGTATGAATTGCGTTTCTGGAATTCATTCGTTCAATGAGCGCAGCTTTACCCGGATCCGGTGAATTAACAATAGCATCGTAGCAGGCCTGATCAATGGCTACCGGGTCTGTTGATGCAAAGATACCAATATCCGCCATCTCCGGCTCGTGTGGATGACTGTCACAGTCACGGTCAACAGACAATCTGTTGGCTACATTGATGTATACGATATTCTCACTGCCCATATATTCAACTACTGACTTATCCGCATCTGCCATACTCTCTAAAAAGGAATCATGATCAGCTGTCCATATTTTCTCCAACTTACCAACACCATGGATATTTGCCTTTCCATGAGAGGATGCCACCCCAATGGACATATTCTTAAGAGCTCCACCAAAGCCTCCCATAAGATGTCCTTTAAAATGAGATAGCATCAACATGGAATCATAGCTTTGTAAATGAGAACCAACGAAGTTTTCCCTCAGATGAGTTCCATTGATGACAGGAATGGAAATTTCACCATCCTCATCCATGATATCACAGGGGGCTATTTCAGGAAATCCATGTTCATGGATAGCCTTCCAATGCTCCTCTGTAGTATTTCGCCTACCTTCATAGGCTGTGTTGCACTCTACAATTGTACCCTCTAGTTCCTGCACAAGATTCTTAATCAGGGACGGCTGCAGGAAATTATGTCCACCTGGTTCCCCACTAGATATCTTGACGGCAACCTTTCCTTTCAGTTTTACACCCATTGCATGATAAATCCTCTGTAAAGACTCCGGTGCAATCTCTGTCGTAAAATAAACCTTTGATTTTTCCATAAAAACCTCCTTCTTATTGTTCAAAACGGATATTATAAAGCCTATACACTTCCTCCAGGCTTACAATAACCAGTATTAAACTTTTTTCCAAATCTATGCTTTCCACCCATTGCATGTCTTGTGATATAATGTTAAAGTCATCTATATCAAAATTCTGCTCTATCCTCTCTTCATGAACAGATTTTGGAATAGCAATGATATTACTTTGTCTGAGCCAGCGTAAAATCACCTATGCCGGTGTCTTATTATACATATTTCCTATTTCAGACAGCTCCTTATTTTGAAAAATTCTTCGATTACCATCTGCAAACGGAGCCCACGCCATTGTGCCTTAATATCATATTTTCTCCATGGCCTTACGAAGCTTCTTCTGCTGGCAGGACGGATGCAGTTCTATCTGGTCCACTACTGGGACAACAGAATTATTCAATATCAAGTCCACCAACCGATCTTGTAAGAAATTACATACTCCAATCGCTTTTATTTTTCCTTCCTTATACAACTCCTCCATTGCTCTCCATGAACCATAATAATATGGATAAGATACAGATCAAGATATTCTGTTTGCAGATTTTGAAGTGTCTTTGCAAAAGATTCCCTTGTCTTTTCATAACCAGCATCCTGAATCCATACTTTCGATGTCAGAAATATATCTTCTCTCGGTGTCCCGCTTTCCTTTATGGCTTTTCCCACTGCACGCTCATTGCCATAGCAAACGGCAGCAGTATCAATCAAACGATAACCAGTCTTTAAGGCATGCATCACACTCTTCTTACAGATATATCCTCATCTGTAATCTGAAAAACTCCAAAACCAAGAAGCGGCATATTTACTCCATTATTTAATCGCACTGTATCCATATCCATACTCTACTCCTTTCCACTCATACACTTACCAATGACATCTCCTGTACGAAGGTATTCATATGTAGGCATCTTAAATAGAACCGGTTTCAGCTTACGATAATCAATCTTTCAATTCTCATCAAGCAGGTTTTCTTCCACATAGATTCCATAAATTTCCAAAATAAAGCTTTCAAACCCATCTGTTTCATAGATGTCATTCCATGGTCAATGGTGCGGTATCGATCAAAGGTGCTCCCCCACTTCCAACACTGTAAGGAAATACTGCCGATTTGTCTGTCTTACTACCGCTGACGCAGCCCACATAATCAGCTTTTGGAAGCATTGCTTCATCAACGACCTAACTTTAGGTCAATACTAAATTAAAATTCATTGGAGGTAATTTATGACTTATTCCATTGGCAATATTCCAAAAATAATAGACATATTCATAACCTTTTAAAATAAACTCTTTCATTCCTATTCTCTAATATAATTGCTCAACTAATAATATAATTATATTCACTTTTAAACAAACTCTTATAAACAAGCAATCCATTTCTCAAGATTGGATTCAGGCATTTCCATTTTATCTGTATCAAATCTAATATCAATGGCATTTGTGACGACGGTATTCTTACAAACCTTTTCGATATCCTTTATTGTATGTCCAATCCATCCCCCATTGGTTACAAATGGAATTATCGTCTTGTCCGACAAATCATATTCGGATAAAAATGTTGCAACTGCCGGTGCATATGTATACCACCACACCGGGATACCCAAGATAATCGTATCATAATCTTCCAGATTTGCAGAAAGCGGCTTGATGGCTGGTTTATATCCACTGTCTACTTCCTGTTTCCCCCGGTCTATTACTGAATTGTAATCCCCTGTATAAGGCTTTACTGTTTCAATCTCACAGATATCTAAACCAGTAGCCTTCTGGATCTTTTCTGCAACCTTCTTCGTATTATTTGTATATGAATAATACACAATCAACTTTTTATCCATAATATTTAGTCCTTCCATTTTTTATATTCTTCATCCGTTACTGGTTCACACCACTCATTGGAACTACTACCTTCCGCTGGAACAGATAAAGCTAGATGTGCAAAAGCCTCGTCTTTTACAGCACCATGCCAGTGTTTAATTTCTGGAGCAATATATACCACATCTCCATTCTTTAAAAGCTGCGGATTTTTACCCATCTCCTGATACCATCCATGACCACCTACACAGATTAATATCTGTCCGCTGCCATGATGAATATGCCAGTTATTACGACATCCTGGTTCAAATGTAACGTTGCAAATGGTTACTCCCTTGTTATTCAAAAGACTTAAGTAACTTTTTCCAATAAAGTATTGTGCATAAGCTGTATTTTCTTCACCGAGCAAAAAATCAGATACCTTCTCCAGTTCTTTTCTATCCATAAATTTTTTCTCCTCATATTTAATTTTTATCTGCATGCTCTGTCGTATATCTTCACGCAAGCCTCATGTGACAGTGGACATGGATCACACATAAACAAACCACTCACAGTCCCTCTTGCATTTTAGACTTGCATAAACTTATTTTATATACTATGATAAATATATTCTAATACCTAAACCTAACTTTAGGTCAATACTTTGTTGTAAATTTTTTGGAGGTGCTTTATGACTTATTCCATTGGAGAAATATCAGAAATGCTAAATATATCCATATCAACTCTGCGTTACTACGACAAGGAAGGACTGCTTCCTCTTGTGAATAGAACTCCTGGAAATATGAGGATATTTGACGATACAGACGTTGAATGTCTGAAAATGATAGAATGTTTAAAAAATACAGGTATGCCACTTAAGGATATCAAACAATTCTTTGAATGGTGTGAAAAAGGAGATTCAACAATTGAACAGCGATATGATCTATTCATTCATCAAAAAGAAAAAACTGAGAAACAGATTGCTCTCCTACAAAATTCACTTGACCGAATCAATTATAAATGTGAGTTTTACAGAATAGCAAAAGAAAATGAGACAACCAATGTTCCTGGATTACGTGAAGAACTGGCTATGAAATTTCTGAATAAAGACGCAAAAAAAAGGATATCAGAGTAATCTGTTGTCCCTCTGCTAATTATATGCATTTGAAATTTATCTTACAGGTATTTACCCTAAAACCATCTTGATATGTGGAATTCCATCTTCTAAAAACTCTTCTGACATTTGCTTAAATCCTGTTTTTTCATAAAATCCTTTTGCATAAGATTGAGCCTCTATTTTTATTTTTCCTGCATTCATCCTCTGCTTTGCAACCTTTATTCCTTCCAAAAGAATTTTATTTCCTAATCCACATCCTCTTTTTACTGTCAACACTCTTCCGATGGACACCTCTTCAAAAGACACTCCCTTGTCAATTACTCTTAAATAAGCCTTAATACCTGTATTATCTTTTAAAAACACATGGTAAGAATATCGGTCTTTATCATCCATTTCCTGATATGCACAATTCTGTTCCACAACAAATACCGCAACTCTGATTTGCAATATTTTATATAATTCCTCAAGGGATAATTCTTCAAATCGTTTCACAACTAATTCCATATATTTGCCTCCGTCAAATTACTACTTTACATTTTTTATATTCAAATTACAAATTAAAATTTAGCTGTTCCATTTTTTTAGTTATTTCATCCAATGAAATACATTCTGCATATCTGCCATTCCACATAAATTCATTGTAATACTGATAGCTTTGTTCTGATGACATAAATTTATTATTAACAGTTGTATTTGCATGTGCTGGAACTATAACATTAAATCCATATTCAAATCCACTTTTTATAGTAGCATCAATACAATAATCTGTTTGAAGCCCTACAATAATTATATCTTTTTCTCCCCTATCTATTAAATATTCTAATAATCCTGTCCCTCTAAAAGCACTATTAGCCTTCTTATCAAATATTTTTTCATCATTCATCGGTTCAAACTCCTCATATATTTCAAAGCCATCATTTCCTTTTGCCAATTCATTTCCTATTCCATCATCATGACGTACATATATTACTTCTATATTATTTGCCCTAGCCCTACATATTATTTCTTTAACATTAGATACAAACATATTAAACTCATATAATTTTTCATTTGTTATCAACTTTTGCGTATCAACTACTAATAAAACCATTTTAATCTCCTTTTCAAAATTGGAATTTGTTTAATTGGTACAATCTCCTCGGAATGCAATTGCATCAATTTGGAAAGAGATTCCTTCACGAATAAAGGTTATTTCATATGCTTTTCGAGCTGGATAATTTCCATGGAATCGAGTCTTAATTATATCTGCAAGATAGGACAAATCTGAGATGTCCTTAAAAAGGCAGTCCATTTTGACGACAGCTTCCAATGTGAGCCCAACCGAGTTTAGCCTATCGCCTAGGACGTCAAATGCCCCGTTGATCTGGTCCTCAATGGAGTATCCCTCGTTTTTCATGCAATAACTGATAAAAATGAAACCTCCCGCCTCCACAATACCGGCATGCGCCCATTCCTCACTTATTTCGGTTCTTTTTATGTTATCCATTCCTTCCATCATATTTCGATTTATCTGTCAGTAAGATTATATAAATAATCCGCAGTTAAAAATCGCTCGACAAATTACTATTTCTCTTCAATTTCTGTAAAATGATCCTGTTTCCCTTTTACTTATTATATCATCATTTATTCATTTTGTTGATTTTCTGAAGTTTTGCACTAACGTGAAATATGTTAGACATTAGCTAAAGCCATATACTGAAACTAATATCCAGTATATGGCTTTACGTTTATATTTCTTTATAAGGGAATTGTTATATTCAAGAATACTTGTTTTCTAAGGACAAGCCTTTTCAAGATTAAGATTTTTATTCATCTTTTCTTTGTCTATGCGCTTCATTTCCATAGAGATAAAAACTCCGGTTATGAAAGCAGACAAAATATCAGCTATTGGTGGGGTTCTCCATACACCTTCAATACCCCAAAATCGCGGCAATATCAACAATAGAGGAACTAATAACAGCAATTGCCTAGATAATCCCAAAATCGTGGATTGAATTGGCTTGTTGACCGCCTGAAAGTATTGGGAACAGACAATTTGAAAACCGGCTACAAAAAACATCAAAAAAAAGGTTGACATTGCATGAGCTGTAAGTCTGGTCAATTCTATATTATTATTGTTAAACATGTTGGCAATTTGAATTGGCCATAAATGCACCACTACAGTACTTACTACTGCTATGATCGTAGCAACAATTACCGCCTTTTTCAGAGCTTCTTTTACTCTATTGAACTGCTGGGCACCATAGTTAAAACCGATAATTGGTTGGGCACCTTGACTGACACCAAGAATAGGCATAAACATCAAAGTAGCTATGCTTCCAACAATACCCATGGCCGATAATGCCATATCTCCGCCATAGGTCATTAGTGCTTTATTCAAAATGGTATTTTGCAGACTATTGGCCAATTGCATTGAAAAAGGTGCAAAGCCAATGGATACAATACCAATGACTATATTTTTCTCCAATCTGAGATTCTTAAGTCGTATTTTCAGCAAACTAGGTCCCCAAAGGAAATAACTTAAAACCCAGATAGATGAAAATATCTGACCGCAGACAGTTGCCAATGCAGATCCCTTAATTCCAATGCCTAATTTTATTACAAAAATATAATTCAAAACTATATTGATTACAGTTCCGATTACCTGGGTATACATGGCCATCTTAGGATTACCTTCAGCTCTGATAAAATTGACCATTCCCATACTTATAGAACTCAAGGCCGAAGCCAGCATTATAATGTGGGTAAAATCTTTGGCATAAGGTAAAATTTTAGCACTGGCCCCAAAGAAGCCTAGAATAGGATCAGTAAAAAGAAAATAAATAATGCTTATACATATTGGCAACAATATTAACAGCAGCAGAGCATTTCCAGCAATTTTTTCAGCTTCTTTCGGTTTTTTTTCTCCCAGACGAATGGAGATAAGTGATGTAGCTCCAACACCAATTAGAACAGACACTGCCAGAAGAATAAGCATAATTGGAAATGCCACGGTTATGGCTGCAATAGCAATCGGACCTACCCCACGGCCTACAAATATACGGTCAATAATATTATATACAGAGTTTAACAGCATGGCGATAACAGCTGGCCAGGAAAATTTCCATAATAGCCTGCTAATTTTTCCATTTCTAAGCTCGGTTATACTATCCATTTTTAATTCACCTTCTTAATTTTTTCCATAAACTCGACAACATATTTAAGACTATCAACAAATTCCATTAGCTCCTCAGTCTTTGCATTACTTAAAATCTTGTCTATACACTGAATGGAGTTTTTAATTATATCTTCTATCTCTGATTTTCCGGCATCTGTAAGAGATATCAAGGTTTTCCGACGATCGTTAGTATCCTCACAGCGAATAACCAGACCGAACTTTTCCAATTGATCAATCAGAGTAGTTAAGCTACCCTTCTCCATGTTAAGCATTTTTGCAATTTGAGTTGCAGTAAGGACATGATTCTGATAGAGAAAGCCTATGATCATGATGTGATTTTTTTTAATTCCTTGGTACTGACGGCTTTCTTTTGGAAACTGGCGGAGGAATTTTTCATGGATCAAACCCATGGTTTTAAACAACAGTTCATGTATCTCTTGCAGCTCTTCGTATGTCATACAAATCACCTTTCATATAGTTAGAATTCTAATCTTAAGAATACTAACTTATTGTATACCTCTATTTTTCAGTTGTCAACTTAAAGAATAATGAATCAAAAGCAAAATTTAGCCTAGAGTTTTATTTGATCTTGATGTTAACAAAAAAAATATTGATTAAACAATAATGCTCTAGTATAATAAATATTAGTCCAATACTGGACTAATATTATTTAAAGGAGACTTTATAATGGAATGGATTTATTTAATTCTTGCTATTACATTTGAGACCTTAGGAACTACTTGTATGAAGATATCTGATGGATTTACAAAACCACTACCAGCACTAGGAACACTTTTAACATATGGAATATGCTTCTTCTTTTTTTCAATATCATTAAAAAAAATACCTATTAGTGCAGCATACGCTATATGGGGTGCCGCAGGAATTACTATTATATCGTTAACAGGAATTCTTATTTTTAAAGAAAGTATAAGTTTGCTTAAAATAGTATCTATACTTTTTTTGGATTAAATTTTAGTGGTGTTAGTCACTAACTTCTTTTATAATTAAAGTAATATCATCTTATAATCAAAGGAAGCGTGTACAAATATGAATGAAAGGAAAGAATTTACTGAACTATTAGATGCCTATTATCAATCCTGGTTTAAAATTAATGATATTTATCGTGTGTGGGCGAGAAAACATGAAATTCAAGATACATCTTTATTCGTTTTATATGTAATAAATAAAGCTTCTCCTCATTGTACCCAAAATGAAATTCGAGATAAATTGAGTTTGCCGAAACAAACAGTCTCGTTGATATTATCTGGATTTGAGAAAAAAGGATATATTCTACGAGAATTGAATTCTAAAGACCGTAGGAATAAAATTATTAAATTTACGGAGAAAGGAAGCCAATATGCAAGCTGTATACTTGAGAAACTTAAATCAGCAGAAATAGAAGCTTTTAGCAATATTTCAAAACAACAGAGAAAGTCTATGATAGAAGACTTTTGTTTGTTATCTGATTTACTAGAAAAAAGTCTTTCTAAATAATGTATTCATAAGGTCTTAAACAAGTTTAGACAATTACATTTATATTTATTATAATGTAAGTAATGACTAACTGGTGAAAAAAAGTAGCTGTAGAACTCAATATTATAGGCCTAAATCTTTGACTTACAGCATACATACAAGCATCATCTATTGATAATCCGTCTTCTTTGGCATTATTTATATATTCAATGAGAAGTATGGCATTTCTTATAATTACTCCAATTAAGCTTATTATCCCCATAAAAGCTGCAAGCGACAAATTCATTCCAAAAGCATGAAGCACTATTGATACTCCTATAAGGGACAGGGGCCGAGAACACTGGTTGTACAAATGATTTGAATTGACGGAATTATATCCGCTTTTAACATCACTATAAACAGTTATAGTTCTATCTTCTTTATAGTGGGTTATCTTGTCTATCTCTAAATTTAACTTAATAAATGCTACCTCATACAATGGTATTAGGAATAATACTAATTTAATACTAGGGCTTTCGTGATATCAAGGACTTTTACCTATCTTTCCAAATAATTTTTTAAAATAAGTCTGCACCGAAATCAATTTTCCCCTGCGATACAACAGGAACAATGACGCCATAAAGATGAGCAAGCTTGTTAAAACTATCCAGGCAGCCAGATATTCTAGAAAAATATTAGGCTGCATCGTAACAGCAAACACGCTCTGTGGCTCCATCATAAAAACTAGATAGCTGCCATCTACTTTATAAGCTTCTTCTGTCCAGCCAGAATTTTTTTTGACCCAAATATGAATTCTGCCGCTTGTTTCAGGTGCAAGGTATCGAAATTTGATTTCTTTTGCATTGCCGTTATGCAGACCGTTAACCGCTACCTTCCAGGACTCCAGAATACTCTGGTCATTTGTCGAAATCATTTTATTTTTCATTTCCACTTTCGACAGGTTAATGACTGCTCCCTTCTCAAAAGATGATTCAGCCAGAAGAATGGGGCGTGCAGGTTTCCCGCGAGTCTGCTTACTGGCAATAGCGGCAACCAGAGGATCATACTTTGCCTGGAATGTCTCATTAAATGTCAAATGGCTGTAATCATAATCGGGCCATTTCGCAGAATACCCGGATTTTGGTTTGATCTCAGGCAGCATCTTGGTGGAAATGGCTTCCCCATAATGGAATGGAATTACAGCTATTTCCTTGCCGTCCACCAGAAAGCGGAGTTTTAGATTTTTAAATTCAGTCGGCATGTCTTTTGCCATTATAAAATTACCATATTCCTGAGGAACTACTTTTCCATTATAACTTATTCCGTCAATCCCATTCCACTGATTTCCAACAAAATAGTTATTAGTAATGTTCCCGTCACCAGCTCCTGCAATAGATCCCAGATGTTCTCCGTCACTATTTATTCGCACGAAAGCATAGCAGTTTTCAATATTTTCTCCCGAGCCTGCAATTCCTCCAACATAGCTTTTTCCGGAAATATCCGAAAGAGCATAGCTAAGGCGAATTGTTGATAATGAACTGCCAGCAATACCTCCTGCATAATTGCCATCGGTGCTTTTAATATTACCATAATTTTGGCAGCCATATATAGTTCCCAAATCTGCTTCTCCTGCAATTCCACCGGCACAGTTCTTTTTTGTCGTAACATTTCCTCTGTTATGCGATTGATAAATGACAGCTCTTGTTTTGTATGCGAAATTCAGTGACTTTGTTCCAGTAGTTTGAGGGTTGAGGATATCATTCTCCCGGTCAAATTCATAAAATATTGACATGGAACCCGCTATCCCACCTGCAGAGACATCTCCGCTCACAACACCAGTGTTTTCGGAGAAAGCAACCTTCCCTTCCTTAGCGTTGGCTAGTTCTTCATCTGAAACATCCTCAAAAAGATTTGTATCGTCTTTTTGTTCACCGGAACTGGCTAATTCTTCACCAATATTATTCATTTCTGCAGTAATCGCTTTTAGATCATTTGTTACCGCCTTGCCTGCACCTGCCGCAAGTTTGTTTATTGTTTCAATGCCGGAGGTTATTTCAGAAAGAGAATCAAAAAGCTGATCAAGATGATCGGAATAGGATTTGTCAAGAACTGGGAGCTGAATAATCGGCTCTTCTGTCAATTCTGAAATAATTTGCTCCATTTTTGCAGAGGCATCACTTAAATCGGCAAGTGCCGAAGACAGTTTGTTTGATGCATCTTTAAAAGAGCCAAGACCTTCACCAAGATCATTACTTGCCTTATACATTTCATTAAAAGCATCACTAATTTTCTCGAAACCTTCGGTTACATTATCAACCGCTTCATTAAAAGATTCCAAAGCAGAAGCCATTCCACTTGCAAAACCATCAAGATCGATTGAGGGTAATGAATTGCCAATAACAGCGGACAAATCGGCACTAATCTGTGAAAAAGCTGTAATCAGCTTCGTAGTACCGGAAGACAAATTGGCAAGTGCCTCATTGAGTTCATCATAAGCTTTAGGATCTTCTTCGCGTATTTTTTGCAGAGCAGCTGCCGCGTTCTGAAGAGCTGAATTCATTTCTTCAGCAGCAGATCGAGCACTGGCCAGAACATTTTGCAGGTCCTTTAAGGCGGCCTCTTTTTCCTCCTCATTTGGTGCCACTATCAGTTTATCCAGGGCTTCAGTGACTCTATCCAAAGCGTCCTGAAGCTTATCGGCACCATTTTCAAATTTACCGAAAGCATCCGATAAGTCCAACATTGCTTCTCCCGCTTCGGAGCTGCTTTCCTGTAAGCCCTTAAATCCATCAGCAGTATTCTTCGCAGCAACCGACATGTTGTCCGCTGCATTTTCAAGCTGTTCGAAAACCTGCTCTGATTTTGCCAGGGAGTTTGTTATCCTCTCGCTCGAGTTATTAATGGACTCACTGCCTTCCGAAATCAAGTCGGTTGTCTGATGGGCAAGGGTGTTCGTTGTTTCAAGAGCACTGTCAATATCCCCCATGGTGTCAGTAATCTGATTCGATATGGAATTCGAGCTGCCGTGCACATCATCCAGCAGATTGTCAAACAAACCTGATATTTTCTGCAGATGACCCCCTATTTTTTGAAAGGTATCCTCTGAATATTGAAGGGAAAGGTTGGGCTCCATCTGCCCCACAATACCTCCTATATTTTTACGGCCATGAATTTCTCCCTGGTTGCTGCTGTTTGTAAGATAACCATTTTGCCTGCCAGCAATACCACCTACATTATAGCCTACATGTGGGTAGCCTATTTCCCCTGAGTTTTTGCAATACTGTATTATTCCGGAGGAATGCCCAGCAATCCCGCCGGCATCCATATAACTTCCTGGCTCATTAAGCAGATCACCTGTATCGGTTTCCGATGTCTGATTTTTTGAAGCATCGGTTCCTACACCCAACTTTGGAAGAATATCAGAATTGCTGTTTTTAGAATCGACAGTCGTATTAGGAGTACGCTTTTGCGTATAGACCGCGTTGATTTTGCCTTTATTGGTGGAATAAAAAACAGAGCCAAAATTCCTACCTGTAATACCGCCTGTGTAACGATCCGCTGTAATGCTGGCAGAGGAGCGGCAGCCTTTGATTGAGCCTGCTCTTTCATTCACTCCCGCAATGCCTCCAACAGATTCGCTCCCCACAATAGATCCTGAAAAAGAACAATTCAGTATTTCTCCATAATTTATTCCGGCAATCCCTCCCAATTCCTGCTTGCTTCCAGATGGCTGGATAGTCCCTGATACATTTAAATTGATAACTTTGCCGTTGTTCTGTATATATCGGAATATGCCCTGTACAGAGCCTGCCTTTGTAATTTTCAATCCGCTGATCGTATGCCCGCCACCATTGAAGATTCCCCCAAATGTCGGAATGGCAGCAAATTTACTATTGGAAACATCCAGGTCACGCTTCAGATACACTATTTTCCCCTGCGAATAGGTATCCAAAGAACAGGACTTATCGAGTTTGACAAGATCCTGCACGGAATTTATATAAATGATTTTTCCATTCTGAGCTGCCATTGCAGGAATATTATCAATATTGATAAATATTGCAATAATTATCAGTAAAGCTGAGATTCTTTTGTTAAGTTTCATCCTGCTTTTCCTCCCCATGTACTGTGCTTTCGGTTTCATCAATACGCTCTATTGATGTATTTTGGCTGTCAATCACCGCATCAATTTTCCCTTTCAAGTTTCCCTTGATGTCGGCATTTATCATACCTGAAACATAGCCTCTAATATGTCCGTCCATGTGTACATTGCCGCTTTGAACTTTTTGGTAAGTATCCGCCTGTAGTGTGAATCTTGTTTTTTCGATAATGATATCGCCGAGGAGCAGTATCTGAGGCAGAACAAATAAAACAAGAAAAATTGAGATGATTGTTCCTCTCCCGAGGCAGATGCCTATGGCGGAGATGACAGGATCCGAGCTGAGAAAACCTATCAGAATTCCAGTTGATGAGAGAATGGAGCCAGACGTCATAATCGTCGAAAAAGCTCCATTGACTGCCTCACCGATTGCTTCTGAAATCGGCATACTCTTCTTTGCCACAAGATATCTGTTTGTTATAAAAATAGCATAGTTGATGGTCGCCCCCATCTGAATCGCTGAAACAATCAGGTAGCTTATAAAGTGAACACGGTTATGTGATAACGCCTGAATTGCAAAATTAATCCAGATGCTCCCTTGAATTGTAGTTACCAAAAGTACTGGTAATCCCGCAGACTTGAATGTAAACAGCAATACAAAAACAACAAACAGTAAAGTCAATACAGATATAACTATATCGTCAACTTCAAATGAAGTCGCTAGATCATGATTATTAATTGACTCTCCTACAAGGAAAGTATTTTCCTTGTAAAATTCCGATACCACCTTCCGTATGGTCGGCAGATACTTAAAGGTTTCCTTACTGTCTTCCGGCAGATCCAGTTTAATAACCATTCGAGAATAATTTTTCCCCTGCAGCTGTTTTGTTGCCATTACAAGCTGCTTATGGATTTCATCTAAATTTTCTATTGTATCGGAAGGCAGCGTTACATAGCCTTCCTGAACCTTTTGATATGCATACATGAACATTTCATAAAGTGTTACACCTCGATTGTTAAACTCATTTACCAAATAGCCGTATTCTTCATGCTCAAGGCTATAAGCTCCATAAAGCAATCTCGTGTCATTAATGTCCATATTCGTAAGTTCGGCAAACATTCTCGGAGTCAGCTTATCCGTCAACACATAATCACCCACTTTTATATTTCCAAGGCCTGTAACTGATGTGGCGTGTCTTATTTTACTCAGAGCATTCAACAGTTCCCCTTCTTTTTCATAATCCCCAGAAGGAACAACCACCGCCAGAACATTCGGCTGCCCGAAAGTTTCTTTTATTTTCTGATCGGCAATCTGTGTTTCGCTTTGTCTAATTGTCGGAATGTCCTTCTGACCAAAAGCAAATTCAGTTTGACGGCTTAGATAAAAGGTCACAATCAGAAGAGGTATGAATAACAAAGGCACGATATACTTTGTCTTGTTAGCCAGCTTTCCAATAAAACCTATTGTAGGTACAAAGGTCCGGTGGCCAGTTTTGTCAATTCCTTTATGAAAAAGCATGAGTAAACCAGGCATTAAAAGAAGAACGCTCATAAGGCTGCATACAATGGCCTTGATCATAACAATTCCCATATCATAACCCAGTCGAAATCGCATAAACATGAGAGCGGCTAAACTTACGATAGCCGTAAGACTGCTGGAGCCAATTTCTATGGCACCCTTGCTCAGCGCTGCAATAGTGGCCTCCCTCGGTTCTCTTGTTTCTCTTTCTTCGGTATAACGGTGGCATAAAACAACGGCATAGTCAATGGCAAGGGCTAATTGCAGCACAATGGCTATGGAATTTGTAATAAAAGATATTGTGCCTAACAAATAGTTGGTACCCATATTAAGAACAGCTGCGACAATAAATACAATTAGTAAAACAGGAATTTCCATATATGTCTTGGAGGTAAACAGTAAAACTCCTAAAACAATTATAATCGTAATTATGAGTACAGAAGTCATTTCTTTTGCCAACTCTTTCGCATTATCCGCCCCTACAGTACTCGATACGTAAAAATCATATCCTGAAAGCATTTTCCTAATCTCGGACATGGCATTAATACTTATTTTATCTTTTTCCTGTCCGTCGAATGTGATGTCAAACAGGGCAGATGCCGATTTGAAATGCTTGCTGCTGTTATCGAAATCAACAGAAGAAACCCCTTTGGTTTCCTCTATTTTTTTACTAAGTTCTTCTGCCTGATCATAACTGATATTGGCTACCATTACACTGGCTGTACCAAATGTAGTAAATTCTTTATTCATTACATTCAGGCCAAGGCGTGTTTCAGAATCAGCCGGCAGGTAGCTGGTGATATCATTGTTGATCGAAACTTTTGGAATTGAAATAATACAATAGATTATGGCAACAATAAAAACCAGAAAAAAGCCTTGACGTTTATCCACAACAAATGTTGAAATTTTCTTCATAATATTATTATCTTGTGACTTATTGGTCATTGTAATATCCTCACGTCTCATTCTTTATTTCCAATCCCCCTCTTTCATCAATAGGGAATTAATTGTTTTTAATGCGTTTGCAAATTTATAGACAATAGCCTACTCCCATTAATAATAGAAGTAAGCATAAACTTTATCAAGAATCAAATAAAAGATTGTGTCTATATTTAGACAAATTAGATTAATCTGCAAAATGTGGATTCAAATACTTCTGCAAAAGCTTGCTTTACTAATTTTGTATCTTTTTATAGTATTCTGCACTGTAACTCAGTAGCCAAATTATCTATTTGAATAATATTAGTATTGATTTAGTACTACATTCTTAATATCTGTATAATAGGTTTAACCATACAGAAAAATAAAAAATTTGACTAAATTTTAAAGCATCTTTTCACCTAGTCTATATACACACATTTTAAATTTTTCATAAATACAATAAATTATTATCTAACAAAAAAGCTCAATATTTTATAATGATTTCAAAAGATATTTCAAATATTTATGAGCCTGAATCTTGGAGCGGCTTTTCTTTTTCAAAAAGCTCCATTCTAAAACGAGAAGGATAGTATTGCAGTAGTGTTCTGCTACAATCTCATAATGGTGTTTACATTGACACTGGCAGAAAATTTTTCGCATTTGAATATTCATATAGACTCTAAATTACTAAGCAGTAAATTTTCTCCGGAGCTAAATTTCAAAATACATTGAATCATGTCTTGACGAACAGCAATCAAATCATACGTTCGATCAAATAATATATATAAACTTTCTTCCGAATCCAAGTTTTTATATTCTTCAAGATGAATCTGTCTAGCAAGAACATATAGGCAATAATTTAATAAATCATATTTATCGTCAAAATAGTTATAGAAGATAGCCCGTGGATAATTGCTTTGTTGGCAGAGTTCATTAACAGTGATTTCTTCAAAAGATCTATTGGGAAGCAGTTCAAGCATGCTACTAAAAAAAGCATCTAAAAGTTAGCCTGGCTCCTTTGGTGGCTTTTTTCGTAAGATCATATTTCATAAATGGTGTCTCCTTTTTCAGATTTAATTTTTTGTCCAAAATTAGACAAAAATCCTTATTTAATTATTAATATACTTTGTATTTAAATTTATCATAGAGCTTGTAGATTGACAAGTGTATAAAAGCTTGCATATGAAGCAAAAATAAATCATGCCACTCAATATCAACGATTCCTTCAAAATTAAATTTATAGAAAGATGGAGTTAGGGGGACAGCAAATGAAAAAACAGCAGTTCATCAGGCATATGAACTTTCACGTGAGGTGTTATAAATAAATTCGGAGGTGTTAGAAGTATGTAACGGACTTTGTAAAACAGATCAAAGTTAACAGAAAGGCATTTGTGTATGCAGTTGCCACCTGTGAGAGCGAAACCGGTTTTGCTTTTACATGGCTTAAACGGCACATTCGCGTGGATAGCTGCTATTCTGTGAGGATGCCCAACAATTATGTTTTATTAGGCTTCGATATAGAAAATGAAATCTCACAGCGCCGCAAAATAGCTGCTGCAAAGATAGAACTGGAAACAATCGGAGACAGCATCCTTGGGAGACAGAAAGAAAAGAGAATACTTCCGGGGCCGCTGCCTTTGCTCACATCATTTGTAATTGCACCGATTTTTCCACTATCCCGGTCTTACAGGAAATTTCATGCTGATGGAAAATGTATTGGCTGTGGAAAATGTGAAGCTGTCTGTCTCATATCCGATATTCGTATGGATAAGGGCAGACCTGCCTGGCAGCACAAAAGGTGTATGCAGTGCTGTGCATGTATCAACCGCTGTCCGGTAAAAGCTATTCAATATGGCGATGTTACACAGAACAGCGGGCGGTATATTTTTCCTGGCTAATGCTGTTTTTTACAATCCCTAGTATTCTTTGTTCAAAACCCCTGCAAAAAGGGAACCAGCGGCTTTGATTGTTCAAAGCCGCCTTTACCGATTAAACCTCACTTACCCCATTGCCAAAAACACAATTACCTTGAACAAACTATACAAACTATCTTTTATGTATACTTCTCAGATATCTTTCTGAAATGATATCCACAAATAGCAAATGCAATTGCCAGGTCGAATACCTTGGGTCGTTTGAATATGCAACCAAAAAATAGCTTCCAGTAATATTTTCTTTCTTTTCCAAATAAGCCAAGGTAAACATTTGCTTTAAGAAATGCCTCTATCTCGCTTAACCCAATATGCCGCTTGCCAAAGTTACTTGGACGAAATTCATTAAGGAAATTAGTGATCCGTTCATAATACTGTTTCGGTGAGTATAGCGTACTGACAACATACTTATAACCACTAATTAATTCTTTAAGATTCATTGTGGGCTTAAAATTGATTGATAAGCTTGTGTTATTGCCAGAAAATCCTTCTTCAATTCTTCCTTCTTTTTTCAGCCTTTTGTAAAGTAATGTTCCTCTAGGTGCATTCAATAAACCGACCATAGCTGTTACAATACCTGTATCCTGAATAAACCTAACCATTTTTTTAAATATAGTCTTGTTATCGCTGTCAAAGCCTATAATAAATCCTCCCTGTACCTGAAGGCCGTTACGCTGTATCTTTTTCACACATTCCTCCAGATTGCGGTTTTTATTCTGAAGCTTGTTGCATTCAGTCAGACTTTCTTCACTGACTGTTTCTATTCCTATGAAAACTGTTTTAAATCCAGCTCTAACCATCAAGTTCATAAGTTCATCGTCATCAGACAGATTTATGGAAACTTCCGTAAGAAAACTGAATGGATAATCCCTTTGCTCCAACCATTCTATAAGAGCTGGTAAAATTTCCTCTTTAAGTTTTTTACGATTACCTATAAAATTATCATCAACAAAGAAAATTGAACCTTTCCATCCCATTTCATATATGGCATCAAGCTCGCTGATAAGATGTTTAACCGGTTTAGTTCTTGGAATTCGTCCGAAAAGTGTTGTAATATCACAAAATTCACAATTAAACGGACATCCTCGTGAGTATTGGATATTTAAAGTTGAATAATTACTCATATCAATAAGATTCCATAACGGAACTGGAGTTTGTGTCAGATCAGCCCATTCATTAGTCGTATATATATGCTTCAAGCAATTGTTATCCAAATCTCGAAGAAATTCTGGAATAGTCAATTCTCCTTCGCCCAATACTAAATGATCAACATCATCAAAATCCTGATACTCGCTAGTAAAAAGAGGTCCACCTGCCACAGTTTTAACTCCGAGCTTTTTGCATCTGTTTATTAAATCCCTTGCGGATTCCTTTTGTATAACCATTGCACTTATAAAAACAAAATCCGCCCATTTAATATCATCGTCCTTGATCGTTTTGACATTCATATCAATCAGTTTCTTATCCCAGGCAGCAGGAAGCATTGCGGCAACAGTTATCAGTCCCAGGGGGGGAAACGCTGCTTTTTTGGAGATAAATTTAAGTGCATGATTGAAACTCCAGAATGTTTCCGGCGACTTCGGATAAGCCAATAGTATCTTCATAAATATCACCTGTCTTTCGTTAAATATTATGGACATATTATCTTTTTACTAGATAACAGACCAAACCGAAATCTGTTATTTGCTTATATACATATGTCTATTATACTTTTCTGTTTAGAACCATGCAATATTCAAAATAATACAAACTATATATACATAAACCTTTTTCATATCAAGATACGGTAGGTTATTCACAATAGATTTCTTTCCCGCTCTTTCTGACAGAACCGGAAATTCCGATGCCATGTTGCCAGGACACAATGCACATATCTGGTATCTGTATACTAAACCTGCCGTTCAATAGCAGCCTCTTTTTTAAAAACTTACCAACCATATATCCAATCTGTCCTGCTGCAATCCCGAATATTATTACATGATAAATATAAATATAGTGTCAGTTTGGAATTTTAAATTCTATTTTTTCAGAGAACTTACATATAATGTAAGGTAATTTTCAGAAATATAGCTGAAAAATAAAAGATCATATACTTGTAGTAATATTTATATAATAATTCATAATAACTTCATAAAAAGACATGTAAAATTATTGTTCTCATACCATTCACAGAAATCTAATTCCAGCTCCCCCACCAATGTCGTTACCACTCATAATAAAGGATCGAAAAAGGGATAAAAAAACAATTAACTTGATGGCAAAAAAACATATGATACTTGGCAGTAAGGATTTCTGCAAATTTTTCAAGCGGTTTTGGATAATATGCCTTTTATTCAGAATGTATATCAATCGGTCAGTCGGGAACAGATTGAAACCTACTTGTATACGCTTACTTACAAGTTGTTGTTTGGGGTGGCCGAGGAAAAAGCACTGGGAATGGAAGTACGGGATAAAGAATTCATTGCTGATTTTTACAAATTTGCGTTTGTTGGTCTGATGCTGGATTGGATTAAAAACGGAATGAGAAAAGATCCGCAGCAGATCATCGAAAAGCCTAGTACCCTTATTGAGGGAGATATTACAAGAGCTCTAAATAAATACCGTATCGATAGAGTACATCAGACTTCTTAATATGATAAAAGTTTTATCATGGAGTCTTTATTGATTATAGTAATTTTTTTGATAAAGGGTAAACTTAAAAGTGTAGAAAATTGAAATAATAACGTATATGGAGGTATGATTATGTATTATTCTAGTGGAAACTATGAAGCTTTTGCACGCCCTGAAAAGCCCGAAGGGGTTGAACACAAATCTGCCTATATTATTGGTTCTGGTCTGGCCGCTCTTGCAGCAGCGTGCTTTCTTGTTCGTGATGGACAAATGAGTGGTAAAAGAATTCATATTCTTGAAAAAGACCCAATTCCTGGCGGTACCTGTGACGGCTACCAGTATAGTAACATCGGGTATGTAATGCGCGGTGGTCGTGAAATGGATAACCACTTTGAGTACATGTGGGATCTGTTTCGTTCCATCCCATCCATAGAAGCTAAGGGTGTCAGTGTACTTGATGAATATTATTGGCTAAATAAACATGACCCGAATTACTCTCTGATGCGTGCAACAGTCAATTGTGGAGAAGATGCTCATACCGATGGCAAATTCGATATTTCTGACAAGGGAGCTATGGAGATCATGAAACTCTTCTTTACACCAGATGAAGATCTGTATGATAAGCGAATCAATGAGATTTTTGACGATGAAGTTTTTAATTCAAATTTCTGGCTGTACTGCGCACCATGTTCGCTTTTGAAAACTGGCACAGTGCGCTGGAAATGAAGCTCTACATCAAACGGTTCATCCATCATATCGGCGGTTTACCTGATTTCAAAGCTCTTCGTTTCACAAAGTACAATCAGTATGAATCTATGATACTACCAATGATCAAATATCTGGAATCATACGATGTTCAGTTTCATTATGGCATCAAAGTTGTGAATGTGAAGTTTGATATTAAGAAAGACAAAAAAGTGGCAAAAAGTATTGTAATTATCCAGGATGGTAACGAGGAAAACATTGACCTTACCGAAGATGATATGATATTTATCACTAATGGAGGATGTGTTGAAAATTCATCACTAGGCGATCAAAACCATCATGCTCCTTTTAATGCGGAGATTAAAAAAGGAGGGGGCTGGGACATGTGGCATAAGATCGCGGCGCAAGACCCATCATTCGGCCATCCGGATAAATTCTGTTATGATTCGGAACAGAGTAACTGGATGTCAGCAACCGTAACAACGCTGGATGATCGCATTCCACCTTATATCCGCAAGATCTGCAAACGTGATCCCTTCAACGGCAAGGTGGTTACCGGTGGAATTGTAACTGTTAAGGACTCCAATTGGCTGCTTAGCTGGACATTTAACCGTCAGCCACAGTTTCGTAGCCAGCCGAAGGATCAACTGGTGGGCTGGATTTACGGATTGTTCAGCGACAAACCCGGAAATTATGTAAAAAAAGCCATGCGTGAGTGCACTGGCAAAGAAATTTGCATGGAATGGCTATACCATATGGGGGTGCCGGAAAACAAGATCGAAGATATGGCGGAACACAGTGCCAATACAGTACCTTGCATGATGCCTTACGTCACTGCCTTTTTCATGCCGCGCAGCGCAGGAGACCGTCCCGCTGTTGTACCACAAGATAGCGTGAACTTTGCGTTCCTCGGCCAGTTCGCAGAGACAGTGCGTGACACGATTTTTACGACCGAATATTCAATCCGCACCGGGATGGAGGCTGTCTATACGTTGCTGAATATCGACCGTGGTGTGCCTGAGGTCTGGGGCAGCGCCTATGATGTCCGTGATCTGCTGAAAGCCACTGTTCAATTGCGGGACGGAAAAAAGATTATGGATATGGATCAGCGATTGATTGAAAGATTAGTGCTTAAGGCAGTATTTAAAAAATTCGATGGCACCGATATCGAAAAACTGTTGAAGGAATATAATGTAATTTGATTTTATCATTGTTACAATTGCTGTTTTCATGTTTCAAGTCTCCTATATTGTTACATTTGGATTGACATACTGACCGTGATTTTTAGTTCTGTTTCCATACTGGATTGCAAACTTCGGACAGTGGTGCAGGCATCTAAGACATAGTGTGCACTTTTCCTTGGTCCACACCGGCCGGCCCTTTTGTATATCAATAGCTTCAACCGGGCATTTTTTCGCACAGATCCCACAGCTTATACAGCTATAATCCACCGTAAAATACTTTGTCTGCCGCTGTTTTTCATACTGTGGATAAAATAGTTTGACCGCAATCATAGGCATCTTTCGGTGGCTGAAATCTCCGGCAATCTCATGCTTGATCTTCTCGACCACTTCCTCAATCTGTTTCTCGGCCTCGTGATTGATTTTCTCTATTTTCTTCTTGTCGGTAAGATCAAAAACCGGAGTCCATGTATCAGGCATCTGCACACTAAACCTGCTGTTTAAAGACAATCCCCTTTTTTTCAGGAACTCATTGACCATATATCCGACCTGACCAGTTGTGGTTCCAAATGTCGCCACATGATAAATATAGGGTTTATATGAATTCGGGATCCGCAGTTCCAATTTTTCAAGAAACTCACATACAATGGAAGGTATCCCCCAAAAATAGGTTGGTGTAACAAATCCAATTTTTTCTTTATTTTTTATCGTAAATGTGAACTGCCTATTTTTAACACAATCTGCAATGTCTATGGTTTCTTCCTCCGACTCCGTCACGATTTTCAAAGCGACATATTTGCTGTTTCCTGTTGCCGAAAAATAGAAAATCATATTCACATCCTCCTTATCTTTTTAATATAAAACTAAAATGATGAAACTATTCAATCAGACAAAACATATCCCATTGTTCTGGTTAACTTGCCGTAGTCCATTCTATATCAAAATATAACGAAGTCATTTAACGTAATTATGGAATATTAGCTATTCGCAGGATACCATTTCTAGAAATAATTAAAGATTTTTTAAGCATAATAAGTTACATTGATGAAAATTTCACAACTAATGTATGTGGCAAGACTTTGGCCAATAAGTGGTAGAACTTATAAAAAGTACCTTGTGTATAGGAAGCTTTTCCTTTTCTTGCTGCTGCCAACGATTTAGATGCAAGTTTTCTAACATTCACTTTTGGTAAAAAGTTAGAAACACCAGTATGATTTGTATTTCTTGCTCCAGCATTCATTTCAGTGTCCATCCAGCCTGGGTGTACTGCGCAAACATTAATACCACGCGGCTTCAATTCCTGCCTCAGGCCTGTGCAGAAGTTCATTAAATAGGCTTTTGTTGCACTATAGACATTTAAATGTGGATTCGGTGCAAAAGCTGAAGTTGAACAAGTTTCCATAATGATGCTGCCCTTTTTCATGTAGGAAAGGCAAAGACGGGTAACTGCTGTAGCACCTTTAACATTCAGGTCGCACATATCCAATTGACTTTTTAGCTCTGCTTTATCGAAATTGCCGCGTACGGCAATACCGGAATTGCTGATAAGCAGTTTGATATACGGTCTGTTTTCCTCTAGGATTTTATGGAGTGTTTTGTAACTCTCATCCTTTGACAGATCAAGTCCAATGACTTTAAATTTCTTCTGAGGGTATTGCTTCGCAATTTTATCAAGACGTTCCAATCTGCGAGCAACCATCCATATTTCACTTACTTCTGGAAATTCGTTGACTACTACATCGACATATTCCCTACCAAGTCCAGAAGACGAACCAGTTATAACTGCAATAGACATCTTTAGTGACTCCTTTCTGTTTTTATAATTTGTGCTGCTAAATTTACATTATAAAGTTTTCCGGCTTTAAGCTCCTCACAACTCGCTCAGCCACATAACCAATGGCTTTGCAATTTCATTAAGGCACTTCAATTCTTTATTTCATTTGCAAATTTTTATACATTTGCAAATCTACAAATTCTATGATAAACTTAAAAGCAAAGCATATCAACAATCAAACAAAGCTTTTTGTCTAATCCTGGGCAAAAAATTAAATCTGCAAAAAGGAGGAATTATCTTTGAAATATGATCTTACGAAAAAAGCCACCAAAGGAGCCAGGCGAACTTTAGATGCCTTTTTTAATACTATGCTTGAACTGCTTTCCAATAAATCTTTTGAAGAAATCACCGTTAACGAACTCTGCCAACAAAGTAATTATCCACGGGCTACCTTCTATAACTATTTTGACGACAAATATGATTTGTTAAATTATTGCCTATATGTTCTTGCTAGACAGATTCATCTTGAAGAATATAAAAATTTGAATTCGGAAGAAAGCTTATATATATTCTTTGATCGATTGTATGATTTGATCACTGCTCGTCAAGATATGATTCAACGTATTTTGAAATTTAACTCCGTAGAAAATTTACTGCTTAGTCATTTTCGAATCTATATGAATATCCAAATGCGAGAAATCTTTCGTCAGTGCCCATGCAATGGCCATTACAAGATTCCATATGAGATTGTAGCAGAACACTACTGCAATACTATCCTTCTCATTTTAGAATGGAGCTTTTTGAAAAAGAACGGTTGCTCCAAGATTCAGGCCCATAAATATTTGAAATATCTTTTAGGAACACTATAAAGTATTAATAACTGTCACATTACAGTTGTGACTTTTCAAATTCATTTTCCATCTGCTGTATCTGCTTTTCAAATACCTTTTTAAGGGGAGCGATTAAAAGAAACATACCTGAAAAGCAACCAAACATTCCAAATATTTTAAGAAGATGATTCCAATTTGGTCCTCCAATTGCCTCCCTGAATCCATTTATAGAGTAGGTAAATGGTAAAAATGGTGCCATAGCAGCAAGCCTTGTTGAAATAATTTCAAGAGGATATATACCACCCGTTCCAAAGATCTGGAATATCATGAGAACCGTACATAAAGCTTTCCCTACATTTCCCAGTATGAATATACATGTAAATATTATTATGGAAAATGTTATGGTGACCAAAAATGCGACTTCTATCATGGCAAATATTTTCATAGGTTTTATTCCCAGAAGTAAAAATTCCCCCAAAAGAGTTATAGCTGTCTGTATTAAAGAGAGAGCCATAAAAAGAAATACTTTTCCACAATATTCCTGAATCATATTGACTTTTGTTCCATCTTCAAACTCTCTGCATCTCGATGTAAGTATAGTTGACAGAAGAAGTATGCCAACCCATATTGACAGTGTAGTATAAAAAGGAGTTACTCCATATCCAAATAATCCAAGATTATAGAACTGAACGTTTTTCAACTCTACTGGAGATGACAGTAGACTTGAAATTTCAGGATTTTTCTCCATTATGTCTATTATGTGATCAAGGTTTTTTTCATTTATCATATTCATATTATCATTTAACTGGCTTAATTTGTTTTGAATATCTCCAAGCCTTTTGTTTATCTGTTCTATATGGGAAATTGATATTTCATTAATTGACCTGCCTGTATCTGCCAGTAAATTTAGCTGTGGAATAATCGATTTTGTAGACTGAAGTATATCATCATAAACTTCCAGACTCATATCAATATTATAGTTCATGTTGTTCAACGCCTGACTGGTACCTGAGTAAAAAGCATTGGATACATTTACTGAATCTGATGACAGTTCATTTCTTATCTTAGAAAGCCGATCTATAACGGAACTTATGCTTTCCTTGGAGCCATTATTATTGATGAGCTGCTCCAATTGCACAAGATAGCCTTTTTCTGTCTTCATGGAACTCTTCATCCTATCCAGTGCATTTATAAGTTCTACTGCACCATTATTTGGAATTATTTCGCTTATAGTATTAAGTATCTCGATATTTTCATCGATTTTCTTTATAATTGAATTATTTGTGTCGTTCATCCGTTTTATCACATTGTTTGCAATATCAGGATTTGCAAATCCATTGTTTACATTTTCAAGGCTTGATATAAGGACTTGAAGCTCATTTATCCCACTTGCCATATTATTCTGTGCTGAACTTATGGTCTGTTTCGTAGACTGGGCAAGATATTTTCCATGACTTACAATATTCTGAAGGTTATCCATCTGTCTGGAAAGCCCTGGAATGTCATTTTTAAGCTTATCTAAATAATCCTGTACCTCCTTTGAGTTTTTGTTTACTTCTGAAAGATATTTTCTTGTGCCGGCTACAGCCTTTATAGAATCCTCCAACGAGTCTTTAATTTGTAAAATTTCAGGCTTATTATTGATTAATTTTTTACCCATTGAGTTCATCTGTTTGAGAGCCTCCCTGCTGCTTATCTTCACGATATTTGATTTAATCTGGTCTGCCAGTACATTTTTTGCCTGGCTTGTAATTTCAGTAGCCGCTGCGTTCAATTTCTCATTGGATTTGTATATTATATTAGGCTTTTGAGGCTCCGAAGTTACAAGTGTCAGAAGCTTACTTGAAAAATTCTCAGGAATTTCTATCAATGAATAGTACCTTCCAGTGTTAAGTCCATAATTTCCCTGCCATTCATCTATGATAATCCAGTTGATACTTTTGTCTTTTCTTAATTCATTTATAATCTGATTTCCTACATTTATAGTTTTCCCATCGGCACTGCCACCTTCATCCTTGTTGACTACTGCAATGGGAAGCCTGCTGGTATTGGCTTTTGAATAGGAATCCCAGGATGCTTTTATATTTACAATTGCATAAGAAGATGGAAGAAAACAGAATACTATAATTGTTATGAGCACAGCAAGACTTTTTGTTATACTTTTAAAATCCCTCTTTAATATTTTAAGTACAATCTTCATATCGTGTCACTCCCATTACCCATATTTATACTCCAATACCTGACTCAATAAATTTGTTTTGAAGTCTACCCATCATCCCATTGAGAGGCCTTTTCAAAAATAATCCCAATAATACAGCAATTACAGTCATGAGAATAAGTATTGAAAAGTCCATAACCACAGTACTTATGAGCGGTCCCCCAATTGATTCTCTGAATCCACTTAGACTATAGGTAAATGGAACCAAAGGTTGAAATATCCTAAAAACTAATGGATTAAGCTGTATAGGATAAGTAGCTCCACTTCCTGCCATCTGTATTACAACTAATAAAACTGCCATTGCCTTTCCAAGATTTTTAAATATTGACACCATACTGTATACTATTGTTGAAAATGCCAGAGATGAAAATAATCCAAACATTATCATGAGAAAAAAACTTTTAGTATAAACCTGAAGTATAAATTTTGTAGTAAATACAATTATAAGGGATTGTATTATGGAAATTGAAACAAAAAGCAGCATCTTTCCAAAATACTCTTCTTTCAGTGATAGATTTTCGGATCCTTTAAATTTGGCAGTAGTTGTTTTAAGCATTGCTGCAAGCATAGTACATCCCACCCATATGGAAATTGTCATATAAGTAGGTGCAAAAGCTGATCCAAAGTTTGGAATTGTATAAATATTTTCCTCTTTTATATTAAACGGATTGGCCATGAAATTTCCCATGAGCTCAGGATTGTTTTGAAGTATGGTTATTATTTTCACTATATCATTGTTACTTGTAAGCTTTAGCTTGTTGCTGACATTTATAATGGGGTCCTTGAATTGAAGGAGCTTATTTTCAAGTTTTCCGGAATAATCTGCTACAAGTTTGCTTTCATTTATCAAAGTATCTACGGATTTTGTGCCAAGGCTATTCATATCACTTGCAGTCTTTAAAATATCAACAGAATTATTTGAAGATGCAATCAAATCATCGGCTATGGAATTCAATTCTCCCTTTATTTCATTGTTGTACTGGTCAGCAGAATCAATGAGCTTCAAACTCACATCCGATGTATTGTAAACTAGAGAATTTTTCAAACTGCTGCTTATCCGATCCTTATTGTTCAAATTCTGCTGTAGATTATTTACAGTATTCTTTTCAGTATTCAATAGATTCTTTACATTATTTAGAGAATTTAAAAGATTTGATATTCTGCCATTATGTGCAAAGCTGTTTATTTCCTGTAAAAAATCTGTTACAGAACCTACCTCGTTGTTTAATATGTCAATCTGATAATTTATCATGTTTGCTATGGAATTTACGTTCAAAGAATTGGCATCTCCAGTCAGTGAATTCAAATTGGTTACAAGTGTCTGAAGTCTATAAATATCTGCTTTAGCATTGTTCAAATTTACTTGAATATTGTCAAAGGAATTGTTCAAGGAAGATTTTATTGATTTTATGAGTTCTCCATTATTTACAGGTACTTGATTAATCATACTAGTACTTTCTGATGCAGAAATAATCGGCTTTAATTGACTAAAAATCAATGCAATATTGCTGGAGCTGTCATTTATACTTCCAAGTGCAGCTGTAACAATATCCATATTGTTACCTAAAGCTATTATAGAATCTTTAAGATCCATTATCTGAAATTTATTTTTGTCTGCTTTTTTTCCTATAATATTCAGGGAAGAAAATATGGTTTTGTTTACTGAATATATAAAATTGGATTTTATGGAACTTACAAGAGAGTTAGCTGCACCTTCAGTGATTTTGGTTCCCATAGGACTGGTCTTTGTGTTTGCCTTGTAAAGTATTTGAGCTTTCCTCGGATTATCTGTAATTATACTTGAAAGATTGGAAGAAAAATCCTCCGGTATCTCAATTTCAGCGTAGTATTTTCCGTACATCATCCCCCGATCAGCTTCTTTTGAGTCAACAAATTTCCATCCGATATTATGATTTTTTTTAAGATTATCTACGATTTCATCTCCCATATTTACCTTCCTGTTTTGAAATATAGCACCCCGATCCTTGTCTACCACAGCTATGGAAATATTGCTCAATTTAGCACTAGAATAAGGATTCCAGATTGCCCTTACATTTACCAGCGTATATAGACATGGCATTATACACATTCCTATTAAAGTTGCAAGTGCCGCTTTATTTTTTATGATGGTTATTACATCTCTTTTAAATATATTTGTAATATTCTTTATCACTTTATACCACTCCAATAAAACAATACAGCATTTATAATATTTTCTGCTGATTTATATATTATTTTAAAATTATGGTATTCTTATTTATCAATTTATATTCTAAAAATCGACAGCAGTTTTAAATAAAAGAAAAAGCTTATTCAGGTGTCAAATATATGCACATGAATAAGCTCAAAAGAAATTTTATTTATTTGGAATTTTACTGATTTATATTTGAGAAAATTGATACCACATCACTCTTTAGTTCAACAAATACACGACCGATTCTGTAAAGTACCCCTTTATCTTGCTTGTCCTTATCTGCACTCGAAATATCATCATTACCGCTGTCCTTGTTGATCTCCTGTGTTCTCATGATAACCTGGATACTCCTGGGTGAAGGGTTTTTGCTGGAAGTAAATGAAATTAATTCTGCATCAGGGTTCAGGTACAGCAGCCTGTTCTTATTCTCAAATTTGTCTATTTCCTTATCTGCGGTAGACTTGATAGAATCATTTGCCTTTCTCATTACAGGTGTACTTTTAATTCCCTCAAGACTTTGCTTCAATACACTGATGAGGCCCTTGAGCGTATCACTGTTGCCCTTGCTAATATCGCCGCTGCTGTTTTTGAGCGTAGATTCAAAACTGCCCAGGAAGTTCTGTGAACTGTCAAGGCCCTTCACCATACTTTTCAGCAGAACTTCCATATCCTGTAATGTTTTTATTGAGCTGCTCTTATACTTGTTGGCTGTATTGTTGATTGTGGAAATATTATCAATAAGAGTTCCACTTTTTATCAGCATGCTGTCGGTCGTTGACAGTATCTGCTTTTGTTCACCAAGCATATCATCCGTAACTTCATTTGCTTTATCAAAGTCCTGGAAATAATCTTCCATCAAAGATATGCTTCTGGATGCAGTATTCAAGTAATCTTCTCCATTTTCACATATATTGGATGTTTCACTCAACATATCACCGGCAGAATCGGATACTTCAGCTGTGGATGAAAGCGTTGAAGCAATATAGGAGCTCATTGCCTTCAAGCTGTCATTCATTGCCATAAGTGTCTTGTACAGAATCTGGCCATCCGTTGATGTAAAATAGGAAGAATAGTCCGGTGTGGTGACAGATGCTGCAGCTTTCATCACGTCCGATAAGTCAGATATGTCAGAACTCATTTCATTTAGACTGTTTCTCAAGTCGGAACTACTGTCACTCAAATCCTCCAGGTCTGCCTTCATATCTCCTATATCCGATCTTGTACGCTGCAGCAGATTATCCCTTTCGTCGGATTTGTCCTGTACATTTTTCACAACATCACGCAGTTTATTAATGTCGTCCTGTACATTTTTGATTGAAGTCTTATACTGCTCCAACTCTGTCTTCGTACTTTCAATAGTTTCTGTCATGGCATTCAAATCATAGTTCAGATCTTCAATAGCATTTTCACCCTCATTGATATGTGGAATCAGTGTTGCCGTATTGGCAGTAATTTTTGAAAGATCAGCCAGCGCTGTTTCTGATTTATCAAACAGGCTGTCCTTGGACGCATTTATACTGCTGTTGGCACGATCCAGTGAAGATAAACCTGACTTTGATTGTGACAGACCGCTCTGCATGTTTTCAACTGTCTGTAAAAGTGTATTTGTGCTGTCATATATATCATCCAGGGAACCTTTGTATGTGTCGATATCATCTTTGAGTTCCTTCACATCCTGCAGCTGTTTCATGGTTCCAGGTACCATGGTCAGCAGAATACCATCAGTTTCAAAGCTGTCCGTACCGATACGAAGAGTAAAGGTATCCTTCTCTCCTGGAAGCGCGGCAAAGATAACTATCTTTTTATTACCTATAGTCTGGACCTGTGCCCCCGGTGCATCCACACTGGATGCCTTTGACATATCCACTATGGTCTGCATCTGCAAGAGCATATTATTTCTATAATATATATTGGCCTTGGTATTGGGCGTTACTTTTACATCAATCTGCACCAGCCCTGATACTCCAGGCAGCTTGGATGCATCTATAGGAGTACCGTTGAGAGAATAGGACACATCAACATTCCATGGTAAAACCACCATTCCATTCTTGGGTGTGCACTCATAATAAAACTTTCCACTGTAATTTTTCAAGTTCCAGTTGATTTCCCCATCTTTCATCGCTGGAACAGCATTGTTGGACATATTAACTACTTTATCGTATTTACCATAGTCTGTAAATTGTTGATTCCCATTCAAACTTAAACTTTTTACAATATTTATGTTGGTGGGCACCCCATAGTAATCCAAATTTACATAAGCGGATTCATCCACCGATACTTTTGGTGCCGCCGCCATGGCCGTTGTAGATGTGACAACCGGCAAAATCAGTAGTGCCAGTATAACTGATAGAATTTTTTTTCTAATTTTCATCCTTCAATCCCTCCAAACTTTCAACAGATTCATCACTATTGCTTTTATAATGTGTTGTCTTCTTCAATGTCTCTGATAACATTCCAACAAACATAAACTTATCCTGAAGTTTTTTCGTAATTTTATCTTTCATACGTTTCATCCTCAAAATATGCCTGTAGATTTGTGAATCAAAAATATACAGTAATGCCGGAAGCAATACAACTACCATTGCAATACTCAGCAGCGCACCACGCCCGATAAGACGTCCCATAGCACCAATGGCCGCAATACTGGAAGTAAAGTAAAGTGTATATCCCGCAAAGGACAGAATAATTCCTGAATTCATAATAGGTGGAACTGCAGCCCAGATCATTTCCAGAATGGCTTTCTTTTTATCCAACCGCATTCGGTATTCCAGATAGTAGTTTGTCATCAATATTGCATAGTCCACAGTCGCAGCCAGCTGGATGCAGCTGACAATAATATAACCCATAAAAATCATATCTTGTCCAACGAAATAAGGTACTGCCATATTTAAAAAAATGGCTATCTCGATGGGTACTACAATGAGGACTGGAATCAGGAATGAGCGAAACACAATTATTGCTACAATTATAACTCCCAATAGAGAAAGTTTGTCCACAAAAGTATAATCTCTGGTTATAATGGTTTTAATATCCTGCGTAAAAGGTGTAGCTCCAACCAGTGCTGAATGATGTGGATAATACTTTTGAACTATGGACTTGATTTCATCAGAATACTGAAATGCTGCAGGGCTTTCCTCCCGTGTCCTTATGTAAACTAGTATTCTAGCATATTGTTCAGAGTGAAACTGCTTGGTTATTTGATTGGGAATGATAGTTTCCGGTATACCATCGGGCAGTGTATTTTCCAACGAGGTTACTTTTTTAACATAACTTAGTTTTCCCAATTCATCAGACAACTGCTTCTCCTTGATAATGGAATCATTCGGTACCAGAGCCATAAGCATATTGCTTCTTCCAAAAATCCTGTCAATCTCCTGCTCGTCTTTATAAACCTGAGTTCCCTCTCCTGCACCCACCGCCGAATTTCCGAAAAGAAAACTATTCATGTCTTTTGCAATAAAGCATGGCACTGCTAAAAATATTGCAAGCCCCAATGCCACATATTTGACCTTGAAAATACTTTTGGCCAGATTTTTAGGAAGCTTTACCAGCTTTCGGTGTGCAGTTTTCTGAATCATCTTTTGGCTTCGGATAATCATGGAAGGCATCAAAAACAAAACAGTCAGCAGACTGATAAAAATTCCTTTTGCCAGAACAATTCCCAGGTCATAGCCTATGGAAAACTTCATTATTGTCAGCGCCAGAAAACCGATAATGGTTGCCATACCACATGCGATAATGGAAGAGGAGGATTGGCGTATGGCGATCTTAATAGCCTCTTTGGGCTCTTTTCCAGCATCTTTCTCTCTGGTAAAAGCATGCATCAGGAAAATAGAGTAGTCCATTGCAACTGCCATTTGCAGGACGGGAGCCACACTTGCCGTCATGAATGATATATTCCCCAGGAACACGTTTGTTCCCATATTGATCACAATGGCAATTCCCATGACTAGGAGAAACAATAGCGGCTCCAGCCATGATGTTGTTGTCAGAAGCAGTACCGATGCCACAACAATGACAACAATTACTGTAGCACTCTTCATTTCCCTGTTCAAGCTCTCATTCAAGGATTTATTTTGAACAGCCGGACCCGTAAACCTCCCCTTGTTTCCTACTATTTTTTGAATCTTGTCCAATGCTTTCGATGTCCTAGTGTCAGAATCACCTTCAATAAAAGAAATGTCCATCACCGCACAGTTGTCCTTATAATAATCCTGTATGTCTTCAGCTTTTATAAAGCTGTCGGACGTATATACATCAGTATATTTTTTAATATCATCTGTCGTATCCGCCCAGAAAACTGTATCCACGCCATCTACTGCCGCTATCTCTTCCTTATACAGCTTTGCTTGATACAGTGATACATCTTTTATCATAATACGTGCAGTGCCTGGATAACCAAATTCTTTTTCCATAAGATTCAAGCCAGCTTTGGATACAGCCGTATCCGGCAAGTATTTGGTGAGATCATAATTAACCCTCACAAATAGGTATAAAAACATGCTGATTAGAACCATAATCGCAAAAAATACTTCAATGTATTTACTTTTATTTATAATAAAATTGACTACTAAATCGAGTGGCTTAATTTTTATTCCATTTTTCATCAAAGCTTCTCTCCATTTCTTATGCGTTTATTTTTCCAAACAAAATATGCACCTAATTAACTTTAGAATTTAATCTAGGGAACAATTTCAATGCATTATCATAGTAAATGGCACCACGTTCTTTATCAGTAAGCAGCTTTGTCTTTTCAAGAAGAGCTGCTAAGGCAAAACTGCCAAATTCCGGTGTATAGGGATAATCACTTCCATATAATAAGTGATCTACATCAACAATCTGCAGCAGATTTTCCAACTGCCTGGGAAGACAGAATCCTGCAACATCATAGTACATACCTTTTAGTGCAGCATATACATCTACATTGACTTTTTCTCCTCCAACAGGAATATGTTCAAGGAAAGGATCAAGTCTGTCTGCCAAAATTGTCAGAAAGGCCCCGGCATGAGGAATAACAAATTTAATATCAGAATAACGCTTTAAAGTTCCCTTTAATATCATATTTATAACAGTACGTGTTGTATCAAACAGGAACTCCATTGCCGGCACAGGCAATCCTTCATTAACACCTTCCGGAACACTGCTTGGTTTATTGGGATGGAGAACGGCTACTGCCTTACGCTTATTTAATTCTTCAAATATTGGATCAAGGCAGTGATTTCCCAAATAAACACCCTGGGTATTCGTTGGTAATGTGAAACCATCTGCATGTAAAATATCTAAGGCATATTCAATTTCTTCTATGCTGCCTTTTACATCAGGAAGCGGCAGAGAAGCAAGCAACCCGAATTTATCGGGATATTTCTTTACAATCTCTGCCCCATCTTCGTTGACCTTTCGTGCCAGTATTCTAGCAGCTTTCTCGTCTCCAAAATTAACATGAGGTGAAGAAATTGACAGCATAGTTGTAGCAATTCCAAGATGTTTCATTACCCTTAAATGTTTATCCACATTCCACTCCGGAGTTGGAAAGCCATCCGGTTTTTCCTCTCCACTGTTCAGTAAGGCTTCCCTATAAGCTTTAGGTAAATAGTGGACATGTACATCAATTTTAGTTTCACTGCTTACTTTAGTGCTTCCTAATAAAACTTGTAAATTTCGTTTTGTATTCTTCAATTTCATGACTCTTCTCCTAATAACTTTCTTATATTTAAATTCACAATATGGGTTCTTACTTTTTTTTACTTTATTGATAAATAAACATTTATTCATTAATTAAGCAAAAAAAATTACTTTAATGCATTAATACATATTTTTGCTATTCTCCTGGCTTCTTCTTCTGTAAATTTTTTATTATTTTCTAATTCCAGCGAAAATGATAAATACCTAAATGGAATTGTAAAAGACACGACCAATACCTCTGCAGCAGTTACATCAGAATTAATTTCACCTGTCTTTTTCCCTAAATCAATACATTTCTTTGCCAAATTCAAGATATTATTAAATTTTTCTTCCGTCAGTATTTTTAGGTCCATCACAACTGAGGCATCAAATTTTGCCAGCATAGGTTCCCTATTCGCATTCATAAACAATTTCTTTATTGTCTTATATCCAACTTCGTACAAGGTATCAGAAGATTCAATATCTGATATAAAGTTATTGACTATTACACTCATTTCCAAATCTACCAATTCCTGTACTAATTCTTCTTTGCTATTATAATATCTATATAAATATCCAGGTGAAACTCCTGCCTTTTTACAAATTAAAGCAATTGACACCCCTGAATAGCCATAATCTATTATACACTCCATCACCGCTTTCTTGATATTATCCATTTTTTTAGGGTCTGCAATTCTAGCCATTTAATATCACCATCCAAAAAATACAAATAAATAAACATTTATTTATTTGTATTTTATATTTATTTCCCTTACATGTCAATATACTTTTGAACTAGAACTCTACTTCTTTAGAATTTTCTCCCGTTAAATCTGAAATTGTTGCTGTACCATGTTCAATATAGAATATTTTAAAAATAGGATTATCTGAAGATTTATATATCTTTTTTACAAGTTCTGATGAATTTAGTACCAGTTCTTTTTTGTCTTTATCATCTGAAAATACAACCTTCCCGCTTATTCTTCCCGTAACCATGTCCTTTGACGTGGTGCTATATTCAACATACGGCGATTCAATCAATTGTTTATAAACTTTCTTTGTGCTGTTAGTGCAAAAATAAAGTTTACCTCCATCCCAGGTCATGAAACCAAAAGGTCTTACTCTAGGCTTCCCATTATCTACAGTTGCTAAAAATCCAAATCCATTCTTCTCGAAAAGTTTTATTATCTCATCCATTTATTTTCCTCCTTGATTTTTTTATCTATTACAAATATAATAGTATAAGTATATGCATAATATTACAAGTACGCATATTTATATTACATAGTCATATAATATAGACTATTATGATAGGATAAGGATTTAAGATGAATGATAAAATTAAATTTTGCCCTGTATCTTCAACTCAAAACGTATTAATGGGAAAATGGAAATTACCAATTTTATGGGCTCTTCATAACAAGACAATGCGTTTTAATGAGCTCCAAAAATTGATGACGACCATTTCGAGAGGAGTACTCACACAACAATTGAGAGAACTTGAACGTGACAAACTTGTAAATAGAAGGGTATATAGAGAGGTACCGCCTAAAGTGGAATACTCCTTGACGGAAATTGGTATAAGCTTCATTCCTATAATGATTGAAATTATAAAATGGGGAACTGGATATATTAAAAAAACGAAAAAATGTGATATGGATATTTGTATATTAAACGGATTTCCCTGTGAAAAATGCTATAGAGGCATTGATTAAATAATTATGGCGATTATGTCATAAAGCCATGAAAGACGCCATCTGTTCGATTAATATCCATCAAATGGCGTTCTAAATGACTTTTTAAGTCCTTTCACCTGAATTGCTTTTTCCATTTCCATATTCTCCTTTATCCGTGTCTTTTTTTATAGCCTTGTAAACTTTCTGGTCAACAGATTCTTGATAGATGTCAGCATAAGTTTTTGAATCTTTTATAAGATCGTCGCAGAAAGCCACTACCTTCACCAGCCAGTGCCGAACAGAATTCTTTCATATCGCCACCCAAAACCTTCTGGAGACTCTCACTGTCCGTTGCTGCTTCTTCAAGCAGGCCAAGTATCCCGTCAAGAATTGGTATGAGGTTGCGTCCGGTGAAATCTGAGTACGGCCAAAGATTGGCATTAATTTCTTCCCATGCCGCTTGATAATCTGCTGGTAGCTTTCTGGCTCGCACTTCAAAAGTTTTTAATTCTTTAGTCATGTCACTACCCGTGATTTTTTCCAAAAAATTCATTGTTTTCTCTCCTTCAACTCATTAATTTTTGATGATACAAACTCCCATTTCTTCCAGAACTTCCGCAGTTCCTCACGCCCCGCGTTATTGAGCGCAAAAAACTTTCGAGGCGGCCCCATGTCCGATGGCTTTTTGGTGACCTCTACCAGCTTGCTTCTTTCAAGCCGGATCAAGATGGTATACACTGTTCCCTCCACAACATCTGTGAAGCCAAGTTCGTTGAGCCGCCGAGTGATTTCGTAGCCGTAGGTTTCTTTACGGCTTATAATTTCAAGAACGCAGCCCTCAAGTACGCCTTTTAGCATTTCCGTTAGATTCTTCAGTATAATCCCTCCTTTGATACTTTGTATGACTTGTATGCTGTATCACTTACTACTACTATATAGTATCACGTAATAGCTAGTGTGTCAATTCAGGACATGAATCTATTGTTCTGCATATTTTCATCGTCATATAAATCTTCCACTGAAGGCAACCCCTCATATTTTTATGTTTTTTCCTGTCATTTATTTTAAAATCAAAATTATATTTTAGAATTATCGAAATTTATCCCATATTTTTTTATAAGCACATATGCCACAGCTGGCATAAGTATGTCCACAGCAATACTGGCGATTATCAGGAAAGAAACTCTTCCCACCATGCTCCACTTAATTATAGTCATTATAACGGCACCCATAGAAAATAAGGCCCAAATATAAAATCCCAGTTTTTTTCTCAAAAATAGAAGCACAGCTAAACCTGCCAACATGCCAATTTTAACTACAACAAATATGATATTTAAGTCTGATGTTCCAATAGGATACAGCAACAATACACCGGAAATAACCATAACAACAGATAGCCATAACCATAACCGTAACTTTTGAGTCATTGCATATTCATCCTTTCTTTAAAAATACATAATCTTTATAAATTTATAGAAATTGTAGATATTTTTATATTTTATGTATATAGTTTCTATACTTATATTATATACCTGAAAATTTCAAAATAGAAATACCTCATAGGACCAATTTCCAATTTCATGGCAAGTTAATTATTTAGTTATACATATATAATCTGCTGGTATATAGTTAGTTTTTAATAATCATTTGAATGATGGGTATAGATTTGATCTTTTCACAAATCCATACCCATTAATAATCTATACTTATTGAAATATCTTTTTCAATTGTTCTAACCCTCGTCTATTATATATGGCACAGTAACTATTGCTATATTCCTTCTTCTGAGAAGCATTGTCTTGATAAACAGCGATGTCTGGTTATGAAGTATATTTCCCCACCATTTTGTAACCACAAACTGGGGCATGACTACTGTTATAGTATCATTTGATCCTGCAGCATATTCTTCTGATTCTATGAATTTAACCAAAGGCCTCACTATGCTCCTATAGGGTGATTTCTTTACTATTATAGGTATATCCACATTATATTGCTGCCACTTTTCTAGAAGTCTTTCCGTGGCACTGTCATCCACAGAGACATGAAATATTATTATATTGTCCGATATGGTCCTAGCATAATTTAATGCCTTTAAAAAGGATTTATTGAGAGTATCTATAGGCACTATTACATATCTTTTTTGTGAAGCAAAATCTATTTTTTTTGGTTTTTCATCCATAGAAAGCTTTAATTGTCTAGCTGCCTCCATATAATGCAGCTTTATCTTCCTCATGACATATACTACCAAAGGTATCAATATAAAAACAACCCAGGCTCCATAAATAAATTTGGTAACTCCTATGACAATCGCAGTGATAAAAGTCATAAGAGCACCCAGCCCATTTATAAATGCTTTATGCTTCCATGCAAAGCCCTTGTTTTTTATCCATCTTTTAAGCATGCCTGCTTGAGATAACGTAAATGATATAAATACACCTACGGCATAAAGAGGTATCAGATAATGTGTGTCACCTTTAAAAATTATAACTAATATACAGGATAGTATTCCAAGGATCACTATTCCATTGGAATAATTCAGTCTCTTTCCTCTTTTAGCAAATTGCCTTGGTACATAACCATCCTTTGCCATAAATGCCATCAGCAGCGGAAGTCCTGCAAAAGCTGTATTTCCAGCTAAAACCAATATGACGGCAGTAGTTGCCTGAATTATATAAAACATAATATTTTTATCAAATATCTGCTGGGAAATCTGGGCAACTACAGTTACCTCTGAATTCGGAACAGCATGATAAAGTGTAGCCAGATAGGAAATACCTCCAAACACCAGAAACACAATAAGAGCTAAAAGCCCCAGTACCATTTTGGCATGTTTCTGTGAAGGTTCCTTGAAATTCGGAACGCCGTTGCTCACCGCCTCTATGCCAGTCAAAGCTGTACATCCACCTGCGAAAGCCTTTAAAAAAAGAAAAAGAGTTATGTTCCCGGAAGCTTCAGGTATCTTATAGGTCGGTGTAGGAGTATATCCCATAAAATGTATCTTAATTATTCCCCAGATTATCATGGACAATATGGAAATTATAAAAAGATAAGTTGGTACTCCAAATAATTTCGAGGATTCCCTTACCCCCCTTAAGTTCCCTATAACAAGTAAAATTATGAGTCCCAATGTTATTCCAACTTTATGTTGAAGTAAAAAAGGCATTGCAGAAGTAATGGCTGCAGTTCCGGCAGAAGCACTTACTGCAACAGTCAATATATAATCTATGGTAAGAGAAGCACCTGCTATAAGTCCTGCAGTAGTTCCAAGATTGTCCTTGGCTACAACGTAGGATCCCCCTCCTGAGGGATAGGCATCTATAGTTTGTCTATAAGAGAAAGTAAGCATAAACATTAGGAATACAATGATCATGGAGGCATATAGCATGTATTTATAAGACATTAAGCCGATTACCGGAACAAGTATCCACAATATCTCCTCTCCAGCATAAGCCACAGATGAAATAGCATCACTGGACATTATCGGGAGTCCCCAGAATACACTAAATTTTTCTCTTTTCAATTCTTCGGTCTTCAGGCTTTTTCCTGTCAATCTATTTAAAAAATTTCCTAATTTCGAGCTCATCTTAACACCCCTAAAAGTAAATTTTCACTTGTACTTTTATTATATTATCACCTTAAATATAAAACTGACGTTAAGATTACAGCAATTCGTATAAAGATCGTATAAAGAATTGAACTAGAACATCATATGATTAATATATAAATAACGTTATATTTTCCTTGGTCTTTTTCCAATTTTCCGTTTAAAATCATTTAAAAATGTATAAACAACAGGCACAAATAGCAGTGTCAACAACGTGGATGTAATTAATCCTCCAATAATTGCAAAAGCCATGGGCGCACGGAGCTCCGAACCTGAACCATTTGCCAATGCCGTAGGGAGCATGCCAAAAATCATTGCCAATGTTGTCATAATAATTGGTCTCAGACGCGTACGCCCTGCTTTAATTAAGGCTTTCTTCAAATTCATCTCTCTGCTATAATTTTGTTTTGCAAAATCGATAAGCAAAATTGCATTTTTAGTAACAAGACCCATTAACATGATAACACCTATCATGGACATCATATCCAGCTCCTTATTACCAACAAGCAATCCTAAAATGGCACCTATAATAGCAAGCGGTAGTGAAAGCAAAATAGCAAGCGGATCTATAAAACTTTCAAATTGAGCTGCAATTACAAGAAATACAAATAAAACTCCCATAACAAGTGCTGTAACCAGTCCTGTCATTCCCTCTGTCATTTGTTCTTGAGTTCCTCCAGTAGACAATTCTATTCCCGCTGGAACAGGAGCTTCACTTTCTAATTTGCCGGTAAAGTTCTTACTAAAATTTCCCTGTGACACTCCAATATAATTTGCTGTTAACTGAATTTCCCTTTCTTTATCATATCTGTTAATAGTAGATGAAGAAGTATTAAAAACTTTTTTAGTTACTTGATCAATTGGAATCATATCCTTATCCTCGTTTGTACTTGGCACATAAATTCCTTCCGAACTGTCAAGGTTTTTCTTATCAGCATCTTGAAGCTGTACGCGAACATCATACCTGTCCTTTTCCGTTTCATACTGGCTTACCACAGTTCCATTGAATAAAGTAAGTAAACCAAGGGAACTTCCCCCTTAGTTTCTTTCAGAACCGTACGTGAACCTCTCAGCTCATACGGCTCCCATTATTCAGTCGTTGGTAATATCCCTAATTTCCACTGTGCAAACAATTTTCTATCTCTTAGTGCAATACTTCCTAACCAATACTCTGCTTTCCTTCTATGTTTTCGTTTCTTGTATTTCCTACGAACCCATTTAACTAAGCATCCATTGATATATCTAAGTACTCCATACATTTCAGATTTATAGAAATGTGTGTAATAGTTAATCCATCCCTGTATCTGTCTATTAAACATATTCGATATATCCCACAAATCCTTGTCTACCTTAAGTTGCAGTTTCCATTCCCTTACTTCCTTGCGAATTGCTTTCTTTGCCTTTTCTGCTATCGCAGGTAAAAAGCTTGTAAAATATCTACCATATTTGTTCTTGACACCTCTCGGTTTAAATGTGTACCCAAGAAAATTAAATGATATATTAGGATAATCTCCTTTTCTATCATCATCTTTACAGTATACAATTCTTGTTTTCTCAAGATTTAACTGTAATCCATATTGTTCAAACCTTGCCTGCACTCTTCTCTGTAGATATTTTGCTTGCTTCAAGGATACACAGTGTGCTACTGCATCATCAGCATATCTGGCCCAAGGAATCGTTTTGAATTCTTTCACCATAAAATCATCAAATACATAATGTAGGAAAAGATTTGCAAGTACTGGGCTAATGACACCACCTTGCGGTGTACCAGAATTTCTCGGAACTATTGCTCCATCTTTCATTCGAAATGGTGCAGTCAACCACCTCTAAATGTATAAAATAACCCATTCTTTTTGAGTGTGCTTCTTTACCATTTTTATTAAAATATCATGCCTAATGTTATCAAATAGGCCTTTAATGTCAAATTCAAGAACCCAGTTTTTCCTCCAACACCTCATTCTAGTGACCTGTAATGCTTGTATTGCTGATTTATTTGGTCTGTATCCGTAAGAATCCTTGTAAAATATAGCCTCTACTTGTGGTTCAAAGTATAATTTTGCTACCATCTGTGCAATTCTATCTTCAACAGTAGGAATACCCAATATTCTGGTTCCACCATTCTTCTTTGGAATTGCTACAGCTTTAACAGATTTAGGAAAATAACTTCCTGATGACATCCTATTCCATATTTTATAGAGATTATTCTTTAAGTTCTTTTCAAAATCTTCTATGGATTGTTCATCAACTCCATATGTTCCTTTGTTTGCTTTCACTTTCTTGTAGGCTGTAAATACAGCTCTTTTAGAGATATTAAACGGCTTTGTTTCTTGCATAAGTTCCTCCTCCTTTCAAAGTTGACTTATTCTCGAAACTGAATAACTTGAAGTCCTTCGCTCCACCTCCATTACAGAAGCTTCATTACTACTATGACTCAATCTGTCCCCATACTCGCATTGATACTCTTTTCTTACGGTTCTTCCGCTTGAAATACTCTCTTAACATCGAGCCGTGGGTTCCCACGTTCCATACAAACGCCTATGCTAAAGTCATGCCACCTTTATGCCGTCCACCGCCTAATCGGTAAACAGGTTTCCTCTAGACTTATCCTAGGTTAACGACTACCCCCTAGTTTTGATGGAATCTATACGCTTTCGACACTTTCATAAGTGGTTCATATGGTCATTCATCTCTTTAGCACCCACTTGACAGTTATGTACTGCCTTTTCCCTAGCGCTTAATACCATAGCTTTTGACTACAGCATCTTAGGGTAGTTTGAAATCTCCACCTGTATGGCGATTTCGGTGGGCCTACCACCATCATTTGTATAGCATAGCTATCTTCAGGTAACCCTTTGGGTTTCCTGGAAGCGCCTTCGTGGCGCACAGTCGTCAGCGTACTGGAAATTGCAGTTGGACTCACTCCTAGATCGGCAGCCTTATCACGATCCACATCAAAATCCACTTCTGGTTTCCCAGCCCTATAGCTAAGGCTCACATCCACAGCTCCAGGAGTATTTTTCATTGCTTTTTCAGCCTTCAAGGCATATTTCTGAAGTTTTGCAAAATCATCACCCTTGATGTGATATTGAACCAGTTTGCCCGGAATAAAACCTCCACCTACAACAACCGATATATCAATTCCCGGAATTTTTTTTAAATTCTGCCTCATGTCTGATCCAATTTCATCGATGCCTTCTTTCCTGTCCTGTTTATCTGAAAGTTTTACAAGCAGAACAACTTTATCTGCCTTCACCGTAGAATATATGTACTTTACATTTTTATTCTTTTTTATAATACTTTCCATACTATTAGTAACCTTTGAAGCATTATTCAATGTAGAACCTGAATCCAGATTCGCCTCTATATTCAGTTCTCCAGTATCACCTGTTGCAATAAAACCCGTATTCAATTTTGTAGCCAGCAGCAAGCTTCCTATTAATAATATCATCGACATTGCCACAACTAAAATTCTATGTTCCAATGAGACCTTTAAAGCCCTGGCATAAAAGTCAGCCAGCTTGTCAAAGGATCTGTTGAAATATTCCAGGAACTTCCCTACTACAGGTATCTTCTTTTCTTTGCTTTTCAAGTACCTGGAAGACAACATCGGTACTGCAGTAAAAGCTACAAATAATGATACAAGTACACTGGCAGCAACGTTCAAACCAAACTGCACAAGAAATTTTCCCACCAGACCATTGATCATGGCAATAGGGACAAATACTGCCACTATGGCAAAAGTGGTGGCCATAACTGCAAGTCCTATTTCGGAAGTACCATCTTTTGCAGCCTGGATTACACTTTTGCCCATATGCAAATGACGTACAATATTTTCAATGACAACTATGGCATCATCTATAAGTAGTCCCACAGCAATTGATAAGGCCATTAAGGATACTGTATTAAGTGAAAATTTCATAACTTTCATCACTGCAAAAGTGGAAATTATGGATACCGGAATGGCAATTCCAGCAATTGCTGTACTGGCAAAATTCCTAAGAAACACAAAAACCACAACTACCGCCAGTATGCATCCTTCTATCAGTGTTTTCTGAACATCCTTGACTGAATCACGTATAGATGCCGAATTATCACGAACAAGTTCAATTTTAGCTCCTGATGGCAAACTTTTTTCAATATCGGCAAGTTTTTTCTTTACTTCATCAGCTACTTGTACAGTATTTGAATTGGATTGTTTAAGAATATCAATACCAATTGCTTCCCTGCCATTATAAAAAGACAAGCTATCTCTTTCCTTGCTCCCATCTTTAGCCTCCGCAATATCCTTGAGTCTAACTTCACTTCCATTACGGGTTGTAACTAAAACATTAAGAAAATCATCTACATTCTTTACAGCTGCATTGGTTTTCAGGCCTATTTCCGTATCTCCATCAGAGATCTTGCCGCTTGACACATTAATATTATCATTGCTCAAACTACTGGTAAGTTCTGAAATTGTAATGTTGAAGGAATTCATTTTTTCTTTATCAAGTTTTATATGAATTTCACGTTCCTGTTTCCCATAAGTATTAACAGCTCCAACTCCATTTACAGTTTGCAGTTTTTTTGTAATATTATCATCCACGAGCTGTGATAACTCTTTACTGGACATAGTTCCGGTAACAGCAAGGGAAATAATAGGTTGTGCATTGGCATCATATTTTGCAACTACAGGATCATTAATATCTTTTGGTAAATCACCACGAATATTGGATAGTTTATCTTTCACATCCTGCAATGCTTCAGTTGAAGACTTGTCTAATTCAAACGTAATAACAGTATTGGAAACTCCTTCTGTTATGGATGAGTTAATATGTTGCATACCAGATATCTGACCAACAGCATCTTCAACTTTCTTCGTTATTTTTGATTCAACTTGATCAGGAGAAGCTCCACCTTGAATTATTGTAATAGATATAGTAGGAGTATCAACATCCGGGAACTGGTCAACAGGTAAATTTGTATAGCTAACTACACCTAAAGTCAATAGGACGATAATTATCACTGTAGCAAATACTGGTCTTTTTAAACTGACATCTGTTAAAAACATACTTAAATATAGCCTCCTATTCTGATACCATCTTCACAGCATCACCATCTTGTAAAGTGCTTACATTAGTACAAATAACAAAATTACCCGCTTGCACTCCTGATTTTACTTCTACATTGTCTTTATTGAATTCTCCTATGGTTATATTTTGTTTTTTTGCTACACCATTATCATCTATAAATACATAATAGTTTTCTTCAGTGCCGCCTATTGCTTTCAATGGCACTGTAATTGCTTTTTTTGTTTCATTAGTATCAATTTCTATATTTCCAAAGACACCCGGTTTTAGTTTAGCATCCTTATTGTCAATTTGAACCTTACATTTAAATGTTCTGGAAGTAGGATCTGCTGCCCCATCAATACTTTTAACAACGCCATCATATTTCTTTAAACTATCACCATCAAGTTTAAATTTAACTTTGGCTCCCGGTTTTACATAATTCAAATCACTTTCTCTTATGTTTATGACAGCATATATGGGAGATATTGTTTCCACCTTTCCCAAAATCGTTCCTGGATTTACGTATTGGCCTACGTTAATATTTTTTCCGGTTATAACTCCACTAGTTGGAGCCGTAATAACTGTGTCTTTCAATGATTCTTTCACATTATCCAAATTTGTTTGAGCCGTTTGTATATTAGCTCTTTGTGTCTCAACAGAACTGCTTGAAGCTTGTGCGCTGGCTTTTGCTGATTCCAGGGCACTCTGAGCTGTTTTTAGCTGAGCTTGAGAAGTCTCTAAATCAACTTTTGTAGCTGTTCCTTGAACATAAAGTGCCTTTGTTCTATTATAATTATTTTGGGCAGTTTCTAAATCGATCTGCGGTTTGTTGACTCCAAGCTGTGCAGAGCTGGCTGTGCTTTCCGCTGCCTTTAATTGAGCCTCTGCTGCTGCAAGCTGTGCTTCACTTGATCTTATATTATTTCTAATACCAGTATCATCCAGTTTTACTAAGCTTTGTCCTGCAGATACAGCTTGTCCATCATGAAATAAAACCTGAGTTGCCTTACCTGCCAATTTACTGCTTATATCCCCTTCTTCAGACGCTTCTAACGAAGCATTAAAAGACTCCTTTGAAGCCACCGTACCTATATCTGCTTTAATTGCCTCTACAGAAACTTTATCCGTATTACTTGAAACTTTTAGAACTTTTTTTCACCTAAAGAAATACTTCCTAAAACTACTGCAACATCAACAGCAGCTAGTACAATCACACAAATTCGTTTCTTTTTCTTAATCATTTCAATCATAGGAATTAACTTTTCTTTTATAATCATTTTGCCCTCCCTTATAAATAATTTTGGCGCTTAAATTAATTCATTGAATATACAATCAATTTAATTATTTTAATAAAAAACCAAACTAAATTATTAATTTGGTTTTTTCCATAAACTTATTGTAAAATCCATTAATCTTCTTATATAACTATAATTATCATTATTATCCTGTAGCATATTAGCTGTCAATAAATTTTTTATACAACTATCACTACTATCCTGCGACATACTAGCCGCCAAATGATTCATGGCAACAGTACTAAAAACTGTAGCCATAAATTGATGTGTGGCCATATCAAAATCCAGCTTTTCAATTTCACCATTTTCAGTCCTTTGCTTTAATAAGTTATTTATACTACTCCAAATCCTGGCAAATGTATGTAAAAGTAATTCATTTATTTCTTTCCCCAATAGATCTTTTTCATGAAACATAATAACAATCAAATCGCTGTCTAATTTAAAAGTTTCCCTTAAGTTTTTACAAAAATAGACCATTATTTCATTTAATGTCATTTCATCATTTATCCCATTTAAAGTTTCTTCCACACGTTTATTCAAAATTTCATAACCTTCTTCAAATATGGTATGCAAAATCTCTATTTTCCCACCCGAAAAATAATGATAGATCAATCCATCTGCCATCCCTATACTCTGAGTAATGGAACGAACAGGAGTATTGTAATATCCATTTTTTGCAAATAATTTTTTAGCCGAGTCCAACAACTGTTTTTTTCTCTTAATAGCCTGCAAATCCCTGCTAGTCAAGCGTTTCTCAGTACTACGCATATAATCCTCCATTTCATTAATCAAGCGTTCAATAAAATAATTTTATTATTAAATTTTACTAAAGTCAACATATTTTTATGCCAGACTACATATAAAGTGACAAGGCAAAATAATCCATAATTCATATTTACCTTGATATATTTTTTTTGTATTGCTATAATCATATTGTTAACTTTTATATAGAATCAAGTTTACAATAAGTTGCATAAGGAGATATTTTTATGGATGAATTATGGAATGAAATACTGGAAATAGGACAAAGGATCTTAAATGGAGGAAACATTACAGCTGAAGAAGCTGAAACACTGGGAAAATCCAATGAAAGTGACATATTTCTGTTATGTAGTTTTGCAAATAAAATAAGAGAAAAATTCAATGGAAATAATGTAGATCTATGCTCGGTAATCAACGCAAAATCAGGGAACTGCCCTGAAGATTGTGCATTTTGTGCTCAATCTGCCCATCACCATACAAATGCAAAATGTTATTCACTTGTGGACGAAGATAAGATTCTTGAAACTGCAATAAGACGTGAAAAGGCAGGTGCAAGACATTGTGACATTTGTACAAGCGGTCTTGGATATACCGGAAAAGAAAAGAATTTTAAAATAATATTAAATGCATTTAGAAAAATGAAGGAAAATACAAATTTAAAGTTGTGTGCCTGTCTTGGAACTCTTACCATGGATGCGGCAAAAGAACTGGTAGATGCAGGAGTTGAACGTTATAATCATAATCTCGAAACGGCAAGAAGCTTTTTCCCTAAAATTGTTACAACTCATGGATATGATGAAAGAATTGATACAATACGCTATGCAAAAAAAGCCGGTATGGAAGTATGTTCTGGAATGATCATAGGTATGGGTGAAACCATGAAACAACGTATCGAACATGCATTTTTGTTAAAGGAACTGAATGTTGATGCCGTACCTTTAAATGTATTGAATCCGGTTAAAGGCACAAAACTTGAAAATGCAACTTCTCTTACTCCCATGGAAATAATCAAAACTTTTGCCATAATGAGATTTATATTACCTGATAAAAATATAAGATTTGCTGGAGGAAGAGAAAAAAACCTCAGGAACCTTCAATCTCTTGGATTCATTGCGGGTATAAATGGTATGCTAATAGGTGACTATTTAACTACAAGTGGACAGAAAATAAATAAAGATTTTGAAATGCTCAATGATTTGAATTTAACATATTGATAAACCTTACCAACCTTAAATAATATGCTGGAGGTGTAACCTCCAGTGCCTTTATTTACCAAGCATGGAACATAAACTTATTTCTTTAGCAAATAGTTACGTAGTCAAACTTAAAAATTGAAATTATTTTTCATCAACAACCTGACGGTATTTATATTTATTACATCTTCTCCTCCCAATATAATTAAATTTTTTATGTCCCGGTGTTTCAACAATTCTGTTTGTATTCTTATATTATTATTATCTACAAGCAGTATATTTGAATTATTTTTTGCAGCCAATAAAGAACCTGTTACTGCATATGGGAAATCCATTCCTGAGGTTATTGTAATTATATTACTATTTATACTAAATTCATCAACTATTCTTATAGACGTTTCATATATGTTTCCGCCTTCCAATCTCGTTATATATACATCTCTAAATAAATTTCCTATTTCAGCTTCAATATTATCAGACAATACTTGTTTTTCTCCAACAACATATACTTTATCTGGTTGTATACTGTGTATATATTTAATGGCATTAGCCGACAAAGTATTATTAGTCATTAATATTGGATATCCATTCTTACAGGCTACACTTAATATTCCAAGAGAGTCTCCAAAATTATTTCCACTTACAACTATTATTGGAGTTCCCTTTTTAACACCCAGACTGTCAATAATTTTATAATTTGTTTCATAACGATCTTTTCCACCAAGCCTTATTATATTATAGCCTTGTTTATCCAGATAATCTGATACTTCCATATTTACAGCAGCAGCACCACCTAAAACATATATATTCTTACTTTTTTCTAGGTTTGAAAAAATATAACTTAATACTTTTTTATTCTCATTAAGAGACTTGCCAACTAGCAAAAGTGGTGCATTATTTCTATAAGCCAATACAGAGCCAGACAATGCATCAGGGAAATCAGCCGATGATGCTAATACTACAGCATCGGGTTTTCCATTTTTAAACAGTTCTTCAGCTATTGATACAGAAGCTTCAATTCCATTATTTCCATATATTCTTTTTATTATAGTTTTCGATGTTTTACCATCATCATTATCGACATACTTACTTTTTGTCGTACAACTTACACATGTTGATTTATCCGACTCTCCAGACTCATTTACACCCGTTATTTTGTAAAAGTATGTTTTATCCGATTCCAGTCTTGTGTCTTCATAACTGCTTGCTGTAACTTCAATATTATTCACTTTCACATATTCACCATTCTCACTGTCACTCCTGTATACATTGTAAGCCATTACTCCAGATACAGAATCCCACTTCAATTTTACTTTGTCTTTATCTGTACTTTCTATACCAAGTCCTCCAGGTATCTCCGGCAGTGTCAGGACACTTACACTTTCAGACTTTTCTGATTCTCCCGATTCATTGATTGCAGATATTTTATAATAATATGTCTTTCCTGGTTCTAGTCCTGTATCTTCATAACTGCTTGCTGTAACTTCAATATTATTCACTTTCACATATTCACCATTCTCACTGTCACTCCTGTATACATTGTAAGCCGTTACTCCAGATACAGAATCCCACTTCAATTTTACTTTGTCTTTATCTGTACTTTCTATACCAAGTCCTCCAGGTATCTCCAGCAGTGTCAGGACACTTACACTTTCAGACTTTTCTGATTCTCCCGATTCATTGATTGCAGATATTTTATAATAATATGTCTTTCCTGGTTCTAGTCCTGTATCTTCATAACTGCTTGCTGTAACTTCAATATTATTCACTTTCATATATTCACCGTTCTCGCTGTCACTCCTGTATACATTGTAGACTTTTGCTCCAGGTACAATATTCCAACTTAAACTTATTTTAATTTTATCTATTACTTCTATCTTCAATCCTTTTGGTACTTCTGGCAGTGTTGTTACACTTACACTTTCAGATTTTTCAGATTCTCCTGCCTCATTTACTGCTGTTATCCTATAGTAATATGTCTTTCCTGATTCTAACCCCATATCTTCATAGCCGTTTGCTGTAACTTCATTATTGTTCACTTTCACATATTCACCATTCTCACTGTCACTCCTGTATACATTGTAACCTTTTGCTCCCATGGCAGCATACCAGCTAAGTTTTACTTTATATTCATCCATACTCTCTACAATTAGTCCTTCAGGTACTTTTGGCAACACCTTAGGCGGAACTGGAGGAGGTACAGTTTCTTTTACGGTTGTCGCACTTGCAAAAGGAGATTTTGCAGATTCGTCTGTCTCATTAACTGCCGTTACTTTGTAAAAATATGTCTGTCCTGACTCCAGTCCTGTATCTTTATAGGTATTCGATATAACTCCTGCTGTATTTACCTTGACATATTCTCCATTTTCACTGTCCGACCTATATACGTTGTAACTGTCTGCTCCTAAAACAATGTCCCAGCTGAGCCCTATTTTGCTTTTGTCCGTTCCTGTTACATGAAGACCTGCTGGTACTCCCGGTAAAACTGGTATTGGGATTTCATCAAGAGTTGCAGCATTTGCACTTGTGGATTTATCCGACTCTTCTGTCTCATTAACTGCCGTTATCCTGTAATAATATGTCTGTCCTGACTCCAGTCCTGTGTCCTCATAGCTGTTTGCTGTAACTTCATTATTGTTCACTTTCACATATTCACCGTTCTCACTGTCACTCCTGTATATGTTGTAGCTTTGAGCTCCTGAAACATTCCCCCAGTTTAGTCTTATTGTGCTTTCATTCATCCCAATTGCTTGCAAATCAACAGGTATTCCAGGCAAAGTTGGAATCGGAATTTCATGTATGGTAGCAGCACTTACAGTTAAAGAATTTTCTGATTCTCCTGATCCATTAACTGCCGTTATCCTGTAATAATATGTCTTCCCTGGCTCCAACCCCGTGTCCTCATATGTATTCGATATAACTCCTGCTGTATTTACCTTGATGTATTCTCCATTTTCACTGTCCGACCTATATACGTTGTAACTGTCTACATCGTCAATTGAATCCCAGCTTAAATGTATTTCACTTGCACTTATACCTTCTGCTGTTAAATTTATCGGAATTAAATTTATTGAATTTCCTGAAATAACGGTTTCGATTTCAGGTACATCTATTCCATCTTTAAAATATCCTTTAATTGTATTACTTAAAATTGTATTGTCCAAATTATTTCTTCCCGCTTGTATTTTAATACCATAAGGGCAGGCAAAAGGTTTGTTCGTTATTACATCAACCTTAAATTGTGAAACTATGTTATTATTAAAATTTGAATTTTTGACATCAGAGTCTAAAAAAATTCCTGAATTACGCGATTGATCCCAATCCCAATCAGAACCTTCTGAAACCGATAAGCTACAATTATCTATTTTATTTTCGGCTACAGTTAATTCATCTGATAATACAATATATATTCCATTAAAGGCAATATCGGACAATTTGTTACCACTTATCTCAGAATTCATTAAATTGTTTATTTCAATACCAAAATATTTTGAATTGCTGATCACATTGCCCTTTATGTCTATATTTGAAGCTCTATAATCACCAGCTACACTACCATTATTTCTAACTAAAGAAATTCCTGATGCTTTTGAGTTGTCTATAGTATTACCTGAAATTTCATTATCAAGAGCCGGTACCGCACACCTGATTCCATTGGTAGACGAATCATGGATTTCGTTATTTGTAACTTTAGAATCTCTACTCAGATAAAATGCTATCCTGCGTCCATAGATTTTATTATTGTTTATGGTACCACCTTTCTGCTTTGTAAACAGTATTCCATCCGCTTCTGGATTTGATACTTCCGATAATTCTGCATGTATCTCATTATTTTCAATAATATTTCCCTGAGCTAAGTTTCCACTTTCAACTACAGCATTATCCTCGACATCATTTGTATATGGTGTTCCATAAAATGCCACAGCAAAAACATAGGGAGATCCATATATTATACAATCATGAAGCTTGACATTATTAATTGTCTGGGAATCACTTGTAGAAAAGGCTGTTCTTCCATGGGAACTGTCAATAGTCAAATTGGATACTTCAACATCATTCTCTGTTACAGTTATTGCATTGATTGCACTGTTATTCTGTATAATTTTTGTATTTTCTTTTGATTCACCTTGAATTATAATACCAGATTTATTTATGTTTATACTTTCATTAAGTATATATTCTCCATTCTTAATATAAAATTTCATTTTCCCATCCGCCATGTAGTCACCTATAACCTTGTCCAATGTTTCAGTCTCAGGAATGGATGTTGTATCAATTACAGTCCATGTGTCATCTATGGCGTAGGACATCAATTTAATAGAACTTAATTTTTTATTTGTAATGTTGATTTTATCAAAATTTTTGTTGTTATAAGCATATACTACTACATTATTATGCAATGTTACCTGCGATCCTACTGTTAATGAAATGCAAATACACAAATATAATTTTCTTTTATTCATTGGCATTACCCTCTTACTACTCAAATAAAAATTAAAATCTACTTTATTACACTATACATAAAAATGGATTTAATTATGTAATATTTAAGTTAATTTTTTGTAATTTTTAGTCAAATAAAAGGACCTGGCCGATATACGACACAGGTCCTTTATAGAATATTGTTTTTTTCAAGAAATTTGGTGTTGAAATTTCCACTTTTAAATATATCATTCTGCATGAGCTTTTTGTGAAAGTCTATTGTAGTATCCACCCCTTCAATGACAAATTCATCAAGAGCCCTTCTCATTCTTTCTATTGCCTCATTTCTATCTCTTCCCCAGGCTATGACCTTTGATATCATGGAATCATAAAATGGAGGAATAGTATATCCACTGTATGCAGAACTATCTATCCTTATTCCAATCCCCCCGGGCGCTATATAATCATTGATTCTTCCAGGTGACGGGATAAAGTTTTTATAAGGGTTTTCAGCATTTATCCTACACTCGATAGCACACCCATTTCTTTTGATATCACCCTGCGAAAAGGATAATTTTTTTCCTTCTGCTATTGATATCTGTTCTTTTATCAAGTCTATTCCCGTTGTCATTTCAGTAACTCCATGTTCAACCTGGACTCGTGTATTCATTTCCATAAAATAAAACTTGTTGTCTGAGTCAAGGAGAAACTCCACTGTTCCAAGGCTATTATAGTTCACCGCTTTACAGGCTCTGACTGCAGCATTTCCCATTGTCTTACGAAGCTCATCATTCATGGCTGGAGATGGCGATTCCTCTAAAAGTTTTTGATGCCGTCTCTGAATTGTGCAATCTCTTTCTCCCAGATAGACCACATTACCATAATTATCTCCAATTATCTGTATTTCAACATGCCTTGTATCTTCAAGATACTTTTCCAGATAAACTGCAGGATTGCCGAAATAATTTTCAGCTTCTTTTTCCGATTCCTCAATTGCAGCTGCAAGGTCTTCCTCATTTCGTGCAACCCTCATGCCCTTGCCTCCTCCTCCGGCGGAGGCTTTGACTATAACAGGGTATCCTATTCTTTCAGCTATTTCAATTGCCCTGTCCTTATTCTCTACCTCACCTTCTGTCCCCATTACAACAGGCACACCAGCTTTTTTCATGGTTTCTTTTGCATTGGATTTGTCTCCAAGGCTGTCGATAATTCTATATTCAGGTCCTATAAAACATATATTGAATTCTTTACATGCTTTGGCAAAAGTTGAACTCTCTGAAAGGAATCCATATCCTGGGTGAATTGCATCAGAATTTGAGTGAATTGCCACATTTATTATACTATTCATATTCAAATATGTATCTTTTGCAGAAGTTTTTCCTATACAATAGGTTTCATCTGCAAGTTTCACATGAAGCGACTCTCTATCGCTCTCTGAATAAATTGCAACTGCAGCAATTCCAAACTCATGACAGGCCCGTATAATTCTAACTGCAATTTCACCTCTATTTGCTATAAGGATCTTTTTAAACATAATTATTCTTCACTTCCTTTTACCTCAAATAAAGGTTGTCCATACTCCACAAAGTCTCCGTCCTTAACTAATATATCAACAATTTCTCCGATAATACCTGCATCAACCTCATTAAACAGCTTCATTACCTCAACCAGACCTACTACCGTATTTTCCCTCACCATATCATGAAGTTTTACAAAAGGCTCTTCACCTTTTTCTTTTCTCAAATAAAAAGTTCCTGCAAGAGTTGATTTAATATAGTCCTTTTTTGGATCACTTTTATTATTCTTCAGATGTAATTCATCATCCCTATGGCCTTCAATACTACAGCTATTATGTTCTTTAAACCCTTCTCCTTTAGAATCTCCCTTTTCTATGACTATTTTGCTGTCTCCATGCTCGAATTCAAAATGAGAAAAATCATGTTTTTCAATAATTCCCATTATTCTATCTAAATCATCTATTTCAATCATCTTCGTACCTCCTGATACATTCAAATACTTATCAATCTAACAGATTTTTTTAGTTCTTCTATATATTTTTCTCTATTTAAATACAAGCTTTCTGCTTCCTTAAGCGTTATTTTTTTGAATTTAACTTTGTCAGAAGGCTTAAGCTGAACCAATTTCTGAATATCATGGGAAATAACATGAGCTATTTTAGGATAACCTCCTGCCGTTGCCCTGTCAGCCAGAAGAATTATTGGATTACCATCTGGTGGAATTTGAACAGTCCCAAAGGACACCTCTCCTGATATCATCTCAATACTTTTTTCAAATTCAATTTTAGGTCCTTTTAATCTATACCCCATTCTATCCGATTTTACATCTATACTGAAACAAGAACTAAAAAACTTGCGAATGCTATCTCCTTTTACATAATTGAACTGCCTGTCCTCAAACACTCTTATAACTGTTTCATTGGTACCTTCTGGAATAAAGTTCTTCACATACCACTTTGCAGCAATAAAATGTTCACCCTTGTCAAACTCTTTCAATTTATCTATTATACTCAAAGAAAGCTCTGATTTTTTCCCAACTTTAAGTATGTCACACTTTTTAAGAGTTCTGCCTTCTTTTCCTCCTATGTTCGCTCTAATATACGTACTTCTGCTTCCCATAAAAACCGGGACATCAAAACCTCCAGCTACTGATAAATAACATCTACAACCAGCTGAACATCTTCCAAATTTCAATACTGAATCCTCATTCAAATAAATAGGCCTTCCCATTGGAACTCTTTTGCCTTTAATTTCGGGAGAAATGTCTGCTCCAGTTATAGAAATTAAATTTCCTTTCGTTATTTTCAGTGAAGGGCCCATTAATGTAATTTCAAGAGTTCCTTCATTTTCATCATTCCCAACAACAATATTTGCAAGCCTCATGGAATAAACATCCATAGCCCCACTGACAATAACTCCATATTTTTGATATCCATATCTTCCACAATCCTGAATTGTTGTCAAAAGTCCAGGGGTCAATACAGTTATGCTCATAACATCTTCTCCTTTAACCTTAAATATTCATTGCTGGAAATAGGATAAAATTTTGCTATATCACCACATTTTAAAAGAGTTTTACTACTGCTTTGCAAATCAAATAATTTAAAGGGAGTTCTTCCTATTATCTGCCATCCCCCAGGAGTTTCTATAGGATAAACCCCTGTCTGCTTCCCTGCTATTCCGACAGAGCCTTCAGGTATTGCCGTTCTTGGAGATTTACGCCTTGGCGTATAAATTTTCTCTGACAGTCCTCCAAGATAGGGAAACCCTGGAGCAAATCCAATCATATATACTAAATATTTTCCATTACTGTGTATTTCTACTACTTCAGCTTCAGTAAGATTATTCATTTCTGCTACGTATCTTATATCCGGCCCAAATTCTCCTCCATAGCAGACTGGAATTTCAATTACATTTTCTTCATAATTGCAGGAAAAATCTAGTTTTGATAGTATGTCCTCCAATTTTGACCTCACCACTTTAAAAGGTTCCTCACTTCTTATTTTCAAAGGATTATAAATTAGGGAAACGCTTGAAAAATATGGTATATATTCTATGAGCCACTTAAATGGATTTTGATCAATGTAATCACAGAATATCCTTATTTTCCTATTTATGCCTTCGTCGATTTTATTTTCAAACTCAACCAATGCTGAAGTTTCACTCACCTGTAAGATATTGAATTCATTCTCTACCATTTTTATCACATCCATTGCTTATTCATAGACCCTTTTCACTCTTTTTCCTATTCCACAGACAAATTCATAATTGAAACTTCCGGCTATTTCAGCCAATTGTTCCACAGTAATTTGATTTTTCCCGTCATGTCCAATTAAAGTTACTTCATCTTCAATTTTTACATCATCTATATGAGTCACATCAACCATCATTTGATCCATACATACTCTTCCTATTACAGAAGCATATTGTCCATGAATCAATACTCTTGCCCTTGAAGAAAGCGTTCTCATATATCCATCTGCATATCCTACTGAAACAGTTGCAATCTTAGTCTTTTCCTGTGTGATATAAGTTTTCCCGTAACTTATACCGCAGCCCCTGCTGACTTCTGAAACATTTATAACATGAGCTTTCCATTCCAGTGCCGGTATCAATTTTATAGAAGTTTTGTCCACTTCATCAGAAGGGTACAATCCATAGGTAATTATTCCGCTTCTTACCATATCAAAACGATGATCATTAAACTCCATAATCCCTGCACTATTGCAAACATGCTTAAATGGAATATTTATATTGCTGCACTCAAGCATATTTAAAAATTCATCGTATTTTTTCATCTGCATTCCGGTATAACTTTTGTCTTTTTCATCCGCACAGGAAAAATGAGTAAACAATCCCTCAACAACTATATTGTCCATATTTATTATCTTCTTGACGGCTGAAACACTTTCTTCATTTACCTTGAAACCAATTCTGTTCATTCCTGTTTCCAGGGCAATATGAATTTTTGCTTTTTTATCATACTGGACTGCACATCTCGACAATACCTTAGCAGTTTCCATGTTGTATATAGTCTGAGTAATATCATATTCAACTATATCCGAATACTGACTTGGAGAAGTATATCCAAGAATCAATATTGGAAGATGTATACCATTTTCTCTGAGTTCTATTGCCTCTTCTATAGTTGCCACTGCAAAATAATCAACTCTGTTCTCCAGAAAATTGCCTACTTTTACGGCGCCATGACCATACGCATCTGCCTTTATTACAGCCATTACCTTTACATGGCCATCTACTTTTTTTTTACCTCATCTATATTGTGACCTATAGCCTCTAGATTTATTTTGGCATAGGTTCTCAAATATTTTCCCATAAAATATATCATCCTTCTTTCTATATTTACAATGAAGCTATCTTTATATTTTCTCTTAGACAAGCCTCTTTTATTCTTTTTACAAACTTCAGTGCTTTTAAACCATCTCCATGAACACATATGGAATCTGCCTTGAGTGAAATATCACATCCATTTATAGTTTTTACCTTTTTTTCTCTAATCATTCTGAACACTCTTTCAATGGCAATTTCCTCGTCTGTTATAACTGCCCCTGCCTTTTTCCTGTCCACAAGGGAACCATCATCATCATAGGATCTGTCTGCAAAAACCTCACTTGCTGATTTCAATCCTATATTTCCAGCAGCCTCAATCATCCTGCTCCCACTTAAAGCAAGCAATATTAACTCGGGATTCACCTCATATATTCCTTCACAAATTGATGTAGCAAGTTTTAAATCTCTTGCTGCCATATTATAAAGTGCCCCATGCAATTTTACATGGTTCATTTTTATCCCCTTTGCCCTGCAGAAAGAATCAAGTGCTCCAATTTGATACTGTACAATAAATTTGGCCTCATTACATGAAATATCCATTTTGCGTCTTCCAAACCCAACTAAATCAGCCAACCCTGGGTGTGCCCCTACGGAAACATTATACTTTTTACATAATTCAACTGTATTATTCATGACTACAGGATCAGAAGCATGGAAACCACAGGCAATATTTGCGGAAGAAATATAAGGTATAACTTCTTCATCCGAACCAATTTTATAATTTCCAAAGCTTTCACCCAGATCGCAATTCAAATCCACTTTATACATAATATATATCTCCTCAATATTTAAGATCTATATTTTTTATATCCGTTATAAGCATATGTCCTGGAGAATGGGTAATAACTATTTCAGGCTTTACATTCATAACTACAGACTGCGGAGTAACACCGCAGGCCCAGAACACAGGTACTTCACCTTTTTTTATAGTAACAGCATCTCCAAAATCCGGTTTTGTTATATCTTTTATGCCTATGACTGATGGATCACCTATATGAACCGGTGCCCCATGTACCTTGGGCATTTCTCCACTTATGAGAACTGATTTTACTATCTGCTCATAGGGGAGAGGTCTCATACTTACAACCATTTTGCCATTGAATATACCTGCTGGTGTGCAATCGATATTTGTAATGAACATTGGGACATTACGTTTTTCTTCAATATGTCTTATTGTGACATTTGCCTCAATGAGATCCGATTCAAAAGAAAAACTGCATCCAATTAAAAAACTGACAAAATCATCTCTCCAGATATCTTCTATATGCGTATATTCACCAGTCAGAACTCCTCTTTTGTATACCCTGTATTTTGGTATATCTTTAGTAATATCAATATCTCTTCCCAAGTATTTAAGCTTTTTGCATCCGATATCGCTTACTTCAAGCAATGGACATGACTTAGAATTTCTCTGGGTAAAAAGCAGAAAATCATAGGCCAGATCTTTTGGCAGAACAACCAGGTTGGCCTGGGCATAACCAGCACACATTCCTGCCGTCGGGATGGTAATCTTTTCTTCACGTATCAATTTACGAACGTCATAGGGTTCCATACTCGAATAGTCCATATCCTAAACACCTCTAAATTATCTTCTCTAATTTTTGTTCTTCGTAACTTTTTGAAGCTTCATTTTCATAAAATCCCAATTCGATTACTTTTTCAAACCAGGTGGCACAAGTTTTCTTTAGTTTCAAGGCAGATTCTATACATTCCCTCATCAAACTTACTATTGATGTATTCATTGACATATTACATCCATCTATAGCCGGAATCAAATCTCCATACATATCTATCATTCCACTTCTTGACGCAGTAACCATTACTTCCTTTTCCATCTCAGCAGTATGCATTATGTTCAAATCCTTCTTCAAGTATGAAAGCGCCGCTATAAGTCCATAGCATCCCCAGTCTGAAACTGTAGCCGTTATAATATTGTCAGCTCCTACATTTGCCAGTATTCCTCCACCGCATCCACATGCACAACTTCCTTTGGCTGCATATGGAACATATTTTTCAATATGGTTCCTTAAAGTTCCCATACCAAGTTCATTTCCAAGATCTCCTATTGCTATGTTTAATACACCTTTTTTCTTCAATTTAGTAAACAGTATATCTCTCTTTGCTTCTATTTCAGTTACGTTCACTCCAACAGCATTATGATATACTCCAACAGAATTGGCACCTGGACATTCTATACTTATGACGGCACTTGGAAGCCCTTTTGCAATAATTTCATCCGACTGCTTCTCCGATTTCTTTACATCCTTTGTAAATACTACTCCTGCTATTGATAGTGGGTACTCTTTCAATTCATCAATATTGTCATAAAAATGAAGTCCAACTACATAAGCCAGATTTTTTACTGCTTTAATATTGTCCTCCGGACATATTATTACAGGCTTCACATTAAATCCTTTTACAAGAGCTCTTGCTAGAAGCATTGTACTTACAATTCCATCCATTTCTGCCTTTTTAAACGGAAGAAGAACAAAGCCTGTCATTATATATACCAGATCGCCTTCTTTCAATGTACTTAACAACTTTTTCGCACTGTTCATCGTTAAAGGTTCTTTCGTATATTCCCTTGCTGCACTGTATAAGATTCTGCATATCCCGTATCCTCTAGGATCTAAATTCATTAGATTGTCCAGATTTTCTCCTATATTCAATATAGTCAATTCTTCCTGATTCATAAAATAGCCCCCTGTTCTGCCTTTGTCCCTTCTAAAAATTCTTCAAGTAACGCGTCCTGCAGCTTTTTAACTATTTCCGGTGCCTTTCCGCCTACAGGTTTTCCATCTATTTCGCAGGCAGTTATGCAAAATTGTCCTGAGCTTGTGACTATAATTTCATCTGCATCCATCAATTCTTTTAAATTAAATGCAGTTTCATTTACCGGAATATCAAACTTCTTACACATTTTTATAATATGAGCTCTTGCTATACCAGGCAAAATCAAATTATCAGCTGGCGCTGTTTTGAATATACCGTCTTTTAGAATAGATACATTGCTATGGGCACATTCCGTTACCCTGTCACCTCTATGGAATACTGCCTCCTGGCATCCTGCTTCTTCAGCCTTTTGTGCCGCTATAACACTCGGTAGTAAATTCAATGTTTTTATATTACAGTGTAAAAATCTTGTATCTTCTAAAGTAATCAATTTCAACTTCTGCGACATATCCTTTACTTCCAATGGTTTTAACACAATCCACAAATTTGCCTTTACATCATCTCCAGGGAAAATATGATTACGCATGCCTGTACCTCTTGTAATCTGCCAGTATACGAACTGTTCTCCAGAGTCAACTTTTTTAACCATCTCAGTAAGAAGCTTCTTTAGCTCGTCCTTTGTATATGGAATTTTAATTCTCAGTAAGCCTGCACTGTTAAAGAAACGGTCAATATGTTCATCCAGTGCAAATATGATGTGATTTCTACTGTAAGTTGCATCATAAACCCCATCACCAAAATAGCAAACACGATCGTTCATAGGTATTGTCATATTTTCAATCAAATCATATTTCCCGTTGTAATATCCTAAATTTTTCATTTAATGTTTCCTCCTCTAAATTAAGAAAATTATAATTTTAGATATAAAATTTTTTCACTTCTCTATCTAAATATGTACATTTTTTGATAATCTTTAATTATAAATACATATTATATTAATAAATATTTTTTTTCAATATTTCCTTAAATTTATGTTCAATTTAGTTTTTATCATACTTTGTGCAAAAATATTTATTTTATTTTACTATATATCACAAAAAATTTTTAGTTTGATAAAATATAAACTATTTCAATAATCACCTTTTATATTTTTTAAAATACAGTAAGTCTTTGTTTTGGACACACCATCTATACTTTTTATTTCACGGTGTATTCTTTCCAGATCTTCCGGCGACTTACAAATTATCTTTAAAATAAAATCAAAATCTCCTGTAAGGTAATAACAAAAAACTACATTGTTATTTCTATTTATCTCGTTTGTAAATAAATCATAAAATTTCGGATGATCCAAACTAACTTCCATTAAAGCACTTGTATTATTACCCATTTTAATTTCATCTAATACTATGGTATAATTTTTTATCACACCACCTATTTCCATCTTTTTAATGCGTTCAAGAACTGCTGAAACAGACAGATGAACTTTTTTGCTTATTGCCGATGCTTTGATTCTGGCATTATATTTTAAGCATTCCAGTATCTCATAATCCATATGATCCATAAATATATCACTCCAAACTTTTTATTTAATTCTAGTACAAATTCCCTATTTTTATTTTATAATATACAAAAATAATTTTAAACTAAAAAACTGGCCTTAAAGCCAGTTTTTCTATTAATTTACCATATTTACTATATTACTTTCCCTTCTAATATCAATTATCTCAGCATCTGTATTACATTCTATAAAATTCACTATATTTTCCATGATGGCATCTGCCTGAAGTGAGTTTGCACACATTCCAACTATACCTATAACTATAATCTTGTGAACATCTTGTTTCTCTATTTCAGATACTGATATATTAAATTTATTCTTGAGTTTTTGAATTATACTTTTTACAATGGCTCTTTTTCCTTTCAAAGAATTTACCCAGGATGCCCGAAGTGTAATTTTCATAAATAAAACTCTCATCTATTAAAATCCTCCTTGCAATACACTTTTATATTAACATAAATATATCACATGGAATATCTTTTTCAATCAAGGCAGCTGATTCTTGTATTGATCATTGCTTATTTCTTCTATGGGTTCAACATATTCTTCCTCTTCATCGGCATATTCATCAACTATGTTTTTTCTCCTATTGAACTTTCCTACCGATTGATAGCTGTCCTTCATATCAAATTCAGTCTGACTGCTATTTCCACGATTTATTGTATTTTTAATTACATCTTCTTCTGCAGGCCTGTTTTTTCTCTCCTCAGGCTTTAAATCATCAATACTTTTCTGACATTCAATACAATATTCCGAATATGGAATACATTTTAATCTTTCCGTATCTATTTTCTTTCCGCACTTTTTACATATTCCATAAGTACCATTTTCAATACTCTTTAGTGCATTGTCTATTTTTCCTATAATAGCTCTTTCATTTTTCTGAAATGCCAGTCCCCTCTCCCTGTCATATACACTGCTTGCACTGTCTGCCGGATGATTGTCATAAAAAGACAATTCGTTAGCCATCTCTGAATTCGATTTTATTGTTTCATTCTTTTCCATTTGTTTTAATAATCTTAAAATTTCACTTCTTTGAGATTTTAATTTATCTCTAAAACTTTTCAATAATTTATTATCCATAATTGCAAAACACCTCTCATAACATATATTCTAGCTAAAAAAGCCTTATTTATTCTAATAAAAATTAATATTAAGATTTTATTGACATACCAATTTAATTGTTATATAATTGGCATATAATTTAAATAACTTATCAAGAGAGGTAGAGGGACTGGCCCGATGAAGCCCGACAACCAGCATTTTTCATTAGAATGCAGTGGTGTCAATTCCTACAGGATATTGTTCCTGACAGATAAGGATATTAGTAATAATGCTTTTAATTATTAAGATATTTAAAGCTATTTCCTTATGTGGAAATAGCTTTTTACTATGTAGCGATATAAAATTTGCTGTTGTGTTTAATTAAAAAAAGCAAAGTATTAACCAGAAGGTAAATACTTTGCCACAAGTAATAAAGAAATCCCTACAATTTCTTTATTGTTAAATCTTTAGGAAATTATATTGTTTATGTTTTATTAGCAACAACAGCAAACTGGAGTATTGTTCATACACATTACAGCAGTGCATCCGCATTTCATCATACTCATCATACAATCACAACATTGTTGAATCATTTTGCACATCATGTCATCTCCACTAGTCCATGTTATCATCATACCATCCATAGTCATATCGCATTTACACATTCCCATCATCATGTTGCATTCCATCATTTTCATACCATTCATCATCATACACATGCTAATCATTCCGCCATTTAGCATAGAGCAGAGATTCTGCATCATTGCAGCAGCCGTTTCATCCTTAGTCATGCACATCATTTTCATTCCGTTTTCGCACTTTTCCATCTTCATAGTTGCACGTGGAATCATCATCATGTTCATCTGACCCATAGGCATCGACATATTCATACCCATATTATTGTTCATCATCATTCCTTTTCCCATCATCATGTTCATTTTCGTCATTTCCATTTTTATTCCTCCTACAAATTTAATTTGTTTGAAGTATAAATAGTTCCTACCTCTGGTATATCCAGTCAGCATACCCCGTTATACTTTTACTGCTTGTTCTACCTTCCAGTATAATTCACAGCTAGTATACACAATTACTGAAATATTATACTGTTTTATTACCTTTTTCATAATTAAAAGTATAATTTTACCTCTGGTATATCCAGTAAGTTTATCTCTAGTTTTTCTAGTCAATAATATCATACTTTCTATATCGATAGGCCTCTAGTCTTTCTAGTCAGCCGTTTTAATTCAAATATAAAAAACTGCACTAATATCTATATTTATAAAAAAACATAAATACCACTACAGTTAATTTTACCACAATTAATTGATGATCTACAGCAACACATACAACAGCTATAATTATTTTCTTTTTCCATATACATATTTTCCTTTAACATATATCTATACCTCCACATAAAATAATTATAGCATCTTTAAATTATAGATTCATTTTATACAATCCTAACATCATTGTCAAGTATAAATAAATCTAATGACATCTACTATCCGTCAAATAACAAACTAGCTAGATGCTTTGCCTGTTTCCCACCTAAATTTAGCCCTTTGACACAATAATGGCAGTATGCAACTACTTTATCTGTGGTGATTTTTCGGCAGTGTTCCTGCATCAATTCTATTTGCCTTTCTTTTTTGTGTGGTATAAATTTTCCTCTCGCATGTTCTACAAATCTTTTTGGGGCCAAATTCAGATTTCGTTTCGGCGATGGAGCATACAAGGATATGCCACAGAACTGTGTTTTTTCATAATTCTCATCTTGCTCTACAATATCTACATTCATTTTTCTCAGCAGTGCACGAACAGCCTCTTGCTCTGAATGGTTATCATAGGAACGCCAGCAATCCTGTAAGGTCATTTTTTCATGTGAATAATCCGGGAAAGAAAATTTTGTATCATTTAAAATAAGTTCCCACAGTGAAATTCTTTTTAGCTCCGGCATTGTTTCCTGAAAAATTGCCGCACAATTATGGCAAACATATACCATTCTGTTATCTGCATTAAAAGCTTTGAAATCGGGAATGTCTTTCCATCTAGGTTGAAGCCATTCTGGCATATCAGCCGTGAATTCTTCTACTTTATAGTTTGGCACACAACACCTTATTATCTGCATGTTAAATCTCTGCTTCAAATAGTCTTGAATTTTTACACTCAAGATTGGTTCCTCTCTAGTAAATACACAGCTTGCCACATATATATAATTTTTAACATTCATCATTACAATCCCTCCATTCACTTATTATACATCTATCCTGCTATATGATATAATATAAAAAATAGATGTTTGCTATCAATAATATCGATAGCAATATTGTATACAGGGGGAATATTTAAAGGTGGATAATTTTATAGATTTACAATCCTTAATGATTTTTCAGTTAACTGCACAAAGAGGAAACATTTCTCAAGTTGCGCGTGAACTAAACTATGCACAATCCAATATTTCAACTAGAATACGACAGTTGGAAGACTATTTTCAGGCCTCTCTATTTTATAGACATAATCGTGGTGTTACATTGACACTCAAAGGACAAATGCTGCTGGGATACACTGAGAAAATATTTCAGCTTATGGATGAAACCACTAAACTAATAAGAGATAATGATATTCCAAGGGGACCTCTACATATAGGATCCATGGAAACAACCGCAGCTGTCTATCTACCGCAACTGCTTTCAAAATATCATAAGGATTATCCAAATGTAAATTTGACTTTAAAAACAGGAACAACTGAAAAAAACATACAGGAAGTTCTTCAATACAATCTAGATGGGGCTTTTGTGGCAGGGCCAATTAACCATTCCGAAATAATCCAAAAAAACTTTACTATGGAAAAGCTGGTACTTATCACAGATACCACACATCCGTATATATCTTCCATTAATGATATTCAAAAACGGACATTGCTTGTATTTCCTACTGGATGTTCTTACCGTAGAATATTAGAGCAATGGTTGCATGATAATGGACAAATACCAGACAAAGTAATGGAATTTGATACTTTGGAAGCTATCATCGGCTGTGTATGTGCCGGTTTAGGAATAAGCCTTCTCCCCGTTTCCGTAGTTAAAAAATATATCCAGTCCGGCATATTAAGATATCACCCAATTGAAAGTTCTTATGCAGAAATTCCGGTGGTATTCATTTATCGAAAGGAAAATTTTATGCCTGCATCTTTGCTAAAATTCATTGCCATGTTTTAATAAAAAAATAGCTGCATGGATATAACCAATACAGCTATTTTTAACAACAAATATTTTATAGCCCTTTCTCCTTCAAAGCTTTAGTAAGGAGAGGCACAATTTCATACAAATCACCTACAATGCCATAATCGGCCTGGGCAAATATCGGGGCTTTTTCATCAATGTTGATGGCAGTAATAATACCGGCATCACGAATACCGCCCAAATGTTGAATCTGACCTGATATTCCAATGGCAACATATAATGATCCCTTGAACTTCTGGCCTGATATACCTACAAAACGATCAAGCGGCATCCATTTTTTCTGTTCAGCAATAGGTCTTGAGCATCCAACTGCCGCTCCCATGGTTTCAGCCAAGTTTTGTATTATAGGTAGATCCTCTTTTGAATCCAGTCCACGCCCTACGCTGCAGACTATATCAGCACTGCTGATACTCTCATCTGTAATTGAACGGGCTTCTATTTTTATATTTTCATTCTGAAGATATTTCAAGAATTCAGCTACTCTTTCCTCCGGTGATCCTTCTTTTATAACAATCTTTTTGCGGTTTCCAGTTATAGCTTTCGGTTCTGTTTTAGTTGTTTTTTCAGGTTGATTTTTCTTTGGTCTTCCTATAATGAAATTTGAAATAACCAATTGTTGAATTTCATTCGTACCTTCATATATTGTACATATTTTAGCATCACGATACATACGTTCAACGTCAAATCCTTTTATGTATCCGGAGCCTCCAAATATCTGTACAGCATCGTTGACAACCTCAAGACAAATATCCGAAGCATACAATTTTGCCATTGCAGATTCTTTTCCATATACAGCATGTTCCTCTTTTAATTCAGCTGCACTGTACACCATAAATCTTGCTGCACGAATTTTGGTTGCCATATCCGCAAGTTTGAATGCAACAGCCTGCTGCCTTGCAATAGGCTTTCCAAATTGAATTCTTTTTTTAGCATAATCAAGGGCTTTTTCATAAGCTCCCTGCGCAATTCCAAGTGCCTGAGCCGCAATACCAATTCGTCCACCTTCCAAAGTCTGCATGGCAATTTTAAATCCCTGTCCTTCTTTTCCAAGAAGGTTCTCTTTTGGAACTTTTACATTACGAAAAAGTAATTCGGCAGTAGCAGAAGATCTGATTCCCATCTTATTATAATGCGTTCCAAAAGTGAATCCTTCCCAGCCCTTTTCAACTATAAAGGCACTAATTCCCTTTGTACCTATTCCAGGGGTTGTAACTGCAAATATAACATAAGTATCCGCATATCCACCATTTGTTATAAAGACTTTTGAACCATTCAGAATATAATAGTCGCCTTCTAGAACAGCTGTAGTTTCAGTTCCACCGGCATCACTTCCGGCATTGTCTTCAGTTAAACCAAAGGCAGCAATTTTTTTCCCGGAAGCCAGTGGTATAAGATATTTTTCCCTTTGAGCTTCTGTCCCAAACTCCATAATCGGCCATGATCCCAAGGACACATGTGCAGATAAAATAACACCCACACCTGCATCTATTCGCGACAATTCCTCTACAGCAATAGCATAACTCAATACATCTTTGCCTGCACCGCCATATTTTACCGGATATGGAATTCCCATAAGAGACAATTGCCCCATTTCTTCTACAATTTTTTCTGGAAACATATTTTCTTCATCCAGTTGAAAAGCAATAGGCTGTATTTTCGTTTCAGCAAATTCTCTAACAGTATTTTTAATTGCACTCTGTTCATCGTTCAATTTAAAATTCATTGAAATCATCTCCCCTCATAAGTTAATTATACAGTATCTCCCTTTCTATTTAAACCCAATATGGTTAATTTAAATTAATTATCTTTTAATAAATCTTATTCTACTTTCCATATTCCACTTTTCAAAAACTCTTCAGCTTTTTCCTGGGCCCTATATACGATATCATCTTTATACCCCAGAATACTTAAAAGCTTTATGGCATTTTGAGTCATGGATCTTCCCCTGTAAATCTTATAGTCAAACAATATTTTATTGTCCAGGATATTTTCCTGAAAATGATAATTTTCAAAATAATTCTCGAGTATATAAGTCAATTCCACATCATGAGTTGCAGCTACACATATACAATTTTCCAAAGTAATATACTTAAGCAGCTGTGATGAAGCTGCTATTCTTTCAACGGTATTTGTACCCCTAAGTATTTCATCCACAAAACAAATAGTCGGCAATGATTCATCTATATTGTCAATAATTCTTTTTAATGATTTGGTTTCAACTACATAGTAACTCTCCCTGCTCAACACATCATCCCTCAAAGCCATTGACGTGTAGATTTTAACATAAAAACCCCTGAAATAACTGGCGGTGCATGTACATATTGTCTGTGAAAATATAATATTGAGTGCCATAGCTTTCAAGAAAGTTGACTTTCCAGATGCATTGGATCCTGTAATCAAAATGGATTTTTCAACTTTTAAAGAATTAGGTATAGCTTTGTCTATAAGCGGGTGCATCATATCTTTAATTATAATACTTTGATTTTTTTTGCTGCTGCAACTGTACAGTTCAGGAATACAATAATTTTTTATTCTATCTCTATATGAAGCAATTGATATAAAACTGTCTATATTGCCAATTATTGAATAAACAATTCTAAACTCTTCACTTTTTTCCTTGAGGATCCGGCTCATTTTCTCATAATTAATCAAATCCGTCAGAAACAGCATATTAAAATAACCCATCATCAAACCTATATCCGATGTATTGCTTTCCAAGTTAAAGGAAATTTTCTTAATACCTTTTATGGAATCAAGGGATTTTTTTAATTTGTCATTGTATTCACCCAGCTCATCCGTATTGACCTTTAATATGGAATAGCCACATTTTATTATCTTGTTTATATAGGTAAAATCTCTAAGTTTATAATCCAGATTTGTCTTCGTAAAATAATAAACCAGAACATTTGTTATAAAACATATACTTATACATATTATACCAAAATATAAATTTAAAAACATTAGACCAATAGATATAACGGGAAGTATCCTAAGCACCCTGTACATGTTTAGATTGGAAGTTCCATTTTTGACACCGCTGTAATCGTAAAAGTAGTTGCTTATTGAAATCTGTCTTTTTATTCCGAGTTTGCCCAGCATGTATTGTATACTTTTTCTCTTTTCGATATTTTTCCTGAAATACTCTATAATTCTATTTCTATATTGAAGTTCTTTTTCATCATAAATGGGTTTTCTAAGAATAGTATAAAATGCTTCCTCACCAGGAGTGCTCAATGTAGTATCCATATTTTTGAACACCTCATCCAAATCAAGATCATTCCACGTTATTTCGTCAATAAAAAAGCTCTCTTTTTCATGCCGTCTTATATTTTGAAAGTACCCCGATATTTCATCAATCTCTTCACTGCCATATTTTTTATCCGATCTTTTACCCCACTGTTCTTCTATTGTATTTTTTATTTCACCATTATTCCTTAAGCTTGATATAATTGAAAAAGCAGCAAGTATTATAAATACTATTATCAAATATATTATAATTGCAAACAAGAGTCCATCTCCTCATTCATTTTTTATATATTCAATTATTCCTTTTATATTGTCTTTTCTTGTAAAATCCACAGATTTAGCGTACATGGCAATTATCCCTTTTTCATCAGCCGTTAAATTTTTTTTGAATCTTAATGTTAATTTAAGCAGTTTCATGAGAAGTTTGTCAAAAATATTCAGTCTACTATAATCAAATCCACCTCTCAAATAGAAAAAGCATATATATTTTTGCTGCTCGGGAGTAAAATTTTTATCTCTAATTTCAGTCATAACTTCTTCTCTTAAAGGAGATGCCCCAGTTGCAAATACAACAATTTTCTTACCTTTAATTTTATCCAGATTTTGGGTTATAAATTTTATTCCGTTGATGCTGACAGCATATAAGCCGCCTCCATAGATAACAGTATCATATTTTACAATCATATCCACAGTAACTCTGGTAAATTCAAAAATATCTGCCGAAAGCTCTTCTGCAATCCATTTGGCATACTTTTTCGTAAAGCCCGTTTTTGACCTGTATACTACAACAGTTCTCATTTTACATCCTCCAAATCATATAAAACATTTAAACTTTAAAAGTTGTTGGTTAGATTATAGCATAAATTCTTTGATTTAAAGTTAAATTAGGTTCTATAAAGGCAACAAAAGTAATACTAATTAATAAAAGATATAAATTTATTGGAAGGTACTATATGTTTAATAGGTTTTTCTATACACTAATCAATTATTATGACGAAATTAAAAGTAACCATTTTCCACAAGCATCCGGTACATTTATTCAGCCGGACATGGTAATGGATTGGGATGATTCAAAATGGCAGAAGGAGCTTTCATATTTAAAAGAAATCAGAATGAAATACATTGTCATGAACACTTTTATTGTCCAGGATAAAAATATTAGAAGAGTATATAAGACCTCAATAAAAGATGAATCTGAAACAGGTTCCCGTGATACAGTGGATATCTGTCTAAGAAACTGTGAAAAATCTGGATTTAAAATATTCCTTGGAATCAATTATAATACCATGTGGTGGAAAATAGGACCTCGGAAACCCACCTGGCTGTATAAACAAATGAGAAAGGATAATTTTGCAATTCAGGAATTATACGAAAAATACCATAAAAAATATAAAAATGCCTTCTTTGGCTGGTACTGGGTATATGAAGTTGATAATCTCAATTTTAAAAAGCGGAATGATTTTAAGATACTGGCCAACGCTGTCAATATAAACTTGAATTATATGGGAAAAAGTAATACAAGACTGCCCGTTATGATATCACCTTTTATGAACTCAAAATATTCATCTCCAGAAACTTATGCCGACAACTGGAGATATTTTTTCAAACTGTGCAATTTCAAAAAAGGAGACATCTTCTGTCCCCAGGATTCCATAGGAGGAGGTGGTCTGAATATATCAGAATTGAGAGAATGGTTTAAACATCTTAATAAAGCTGTAAGATCAACAAAGGAACTCTTATTTTGGGCTAATGTTGAAACCTTTGATCATAATAACTGGTGCAGCGCACCCATGAAGAGATTCATAAGACAGATGAAAATTGAAAATCACTTTGTAGACAATATAATGACCTTTTCCTATAGCCACTACTACAGCCCGAATAATATAAAAAACGGTTTCCATAGAGCCTATAAAACATACATATACCAGCATAAAATTTATAACGAACCTCCTGAAACACCAAAGTGGTTTAAAATCAGCAAAGTGAACAACAACACTTTGATTCAATGGGAAATATCCAGAGATGCAGCAGGATACAAATTATATTGCAACGGGGAGGAAATTTACTCTTCCGCAGTCCAAAGAAACTACGGCGGCAATAAAAAACAACCCTTGGGAGAATTCATACACAAGAATTCCCCGTTAAAATCAAAATATGAAATAAGAACTATTGATTTTTGGGGAAATATGTCAAAAAAAGTTACAGCAAAATTACAATAATCTTAATTTATACATGAATTTATAATGGCATCTGCAACCAATTTGAGCTTCGATTGATCTATAGTTGAAATTGTATCATGCGGACCGTTTATTTTTAAATTTTTATCGTAGATCTGTCCTATACATAATGACGGAATTCCATTATCGTCAAAAATAGTGTAATCACTAAATTCACGATCTGTTTTCTTTACATTCATATCTTCAGGCTTTCTTTTTAATAATGTAACAGCAAAATTTTTCTTGCCATTCATAGTAAATATATATGGCTTACTGGCACCTTTTTTGGCTATAGAATCAATATTTATTACTGCTTTTATATTTTCTTTTTCATTAGATGACAACCTATTTATATAATATCGTGAGCCTATTCCTCCCCCAATTTCTTCGCCTCCAAAAAAGATAAACTTCAATTCATAATCACTTGATACATTTTTCAGCAGCCTGGCTGTTTCCATAACCACTGAAACCCCAGAAGCATTGTCATTTGCACCTGCAGAGTCTTTCGCAGAATCATAATGTGCACAAATAATTATTACACCTTTATTATTTGAATTGCTCTCTTTAACTGCTATCAAATTCTGACTTGTGCTTAATCCTCCTCTATTACTTTCTTCAAGGATAGAACTAGAAAATGTCTGTATCTGCGTTTCATATCCATAGGACTGGATTTTATTTTTTATATATTCACAGGCTTTCTTCTCATTATTTGAACCAGCCTGTCTATTACTGGAAGCCAGTACCTTAATAGTATTCATCATTAACTGTTGATTTGATTCCTCTAATAAATCATTGGATGCTGTCGTTGATTGTTTTTTATCACTAAAAGATAACTTACTACAACCTAAAAAAGAACAACAACTTATTATTAAAAACATAAGTATTAAAACTCTATATTTATTTTTCATAGCTTGCTCCTTAGATATTTTATTTCTTCAGGAAAAATTTCTTGTACTTAACCCATTTGCTTAGATTATACCATAAAAATACACATATAGAGAATGCCTGCACAAGGAGGCATTCTCTATATACATTGCATTAACTTCACAACCAGAAATTATAAATCTACTTTCCATATCGTACTTATTCATGTACAGGCCTGAACCAACAAGGCAGCCTCCTACTCCACCAAGGCCCATAGCATTGCTTCCTTTGGAGATTATCGTACCTTCAGCTGTTACATTTTTCATTTTAAGATCTTTTACCAGGGCAGAACTTGTAGTAGTTCCTATAATTCCTACTCCTACAGAACCTTTGCTGTTTGTATTTAAATTAGAATATCTGCTATCAGTTTGAAATGTTTATCTAAATATTTTCTTACATTATTCAACTGATCAGCAGTAGCAATCTGATATGGATCAGCTTCTGTATCACTTCCACCTGCAAATAATTCAATATCTTCTGTTTCTGATTTTCCAATCTGTGGTACATTGGCATTTCCGTTAACAGTCATAGTACTTGTGCAGTTTTCTACCGTAGAATTATAGGCATGACCTGCAATAGTACCTACAATCTTACCGCCTTCAATACTGCCGAAAGTCTTACAATCTACTACCTTGTAAACGGTAGGAACTGGTCTGTACTCTTTATATGCATCAAGATAGAAACCTCCTCCTACTATACCACCTATTCTTTCAGCACTGTCTGCTGCTTTGATAGAAGCATTGGCAGAACAATTCTTAATAAACGTTGGATTTTCTATGTCATAAGTACCTGCATTTCCTACAAGTCCACCAGTCATACTGCTGTTTTCTCCAACGGTTATTGTTACATCTGCACTACAATCTTCCACAGATGGACTTTCCTGTGCCGCACCGGACAAACCGCCAATACTAAAGCTTCCGTTTCCCACTGCAGTTACAGTGCCAGTTGCACTGCAATTAATCAAAGAGCATGCTTCCATACCGCCAGCAAGCACTCCTGCACCCTGTACATTATCTCCAATCAAAGTGATATCTGCATTTGCATTAGAATTTTTAATATCACAGAATCCGCCTCCTACAATACCGCCTACCAAAAAACTTCCTGTAATATTGTTTTCTCCAACAAGTGAAATTGATTCTGCAGCATTTTTAAATGAAGCGTATCCTATAACTCCTCCAACCAATTTGTTGCCGGAAACTGTAGTATTTTCAACTACAAGATTATTAATTGATGCATTATCTCCTGCAACACAGCCAAATAAGCCTACGCCTGAATCATCACTTCTTGAGATATTGATATTTGAAATTTTATGTCCGCCACCATCAAAAGTACCTGAAAAAGCAAGGTTTAAAACAGGATTTTCTTCATCCTCCGGTTTGTCAGATACAGCTTTGAAGATGCCAATAGGTTCCCAATTTGCATAACCTGCCAAATCTATATCTTCCGTTAATACATAACTCTTATTTAAATATCTTCTCACTCTATTCAACTGACTAGCAGTAGCAATCTGATACGGATCAGCTTCTGTGCCGCTGCCCCCTGCAAATAGTGAAGCTTCGGTATCGGCCTTTCCAATCTGCATTCCGCCTGCATTGCCATCAATAGTCATGGTACTTGTACAATTTTTCACGGTAGAATTATAGGCATAACCTGCAACAGTACCAACTTCCCTACCTCCGGTAATACTGCCTTCAACACTGCAACTTTCAACTGTATACACAGAAGGAGTAGGATAGTAATCAAGGCCTTCTATATAAAAACCGCTGCCTACCACACCACCTATGCGTGAAGCACTTTCCGGTGCAGTTATATCTGCTTTTACAGTGCAGTTTGAAATTACAGTAGGATTATTTTCATCAAAGGTTCCTGCATGTCCTATCAGGCCACCAATCATAAAATTCTTTTCAGCTGCAGAAATAGTAACATCTGAACTGCAGTTCTTTACATATGCCCCTTCGTGAACGCATCCTGCTAATCCACCTATAGAATAAGCTTCCTTTCCATTAACAGTAATACTGCCTTTAGCACTACAACCGCTTAAAGAACAATTTCCAAGACCTCCAGCTAATATTCCTACTAAATTATTTCCATCACCATTAATAATTATATCTGCCTGTGCTTTACAATCGGTGATATTAGAATTCATTGTACCACCAACAATTCCACCTACGTTGGCACTTTTGTCATTTCCAGTGATTTTGTTGTCACCAATGAGTTCAATTTTTTCTATTGGAGATCCCGCTGCCTGATGTCCTATTACCCCTCCAACTAAATCACTGTATCCAGTTACATTTACATTTTTCACAGTCAAGTCATGAATGACATTGGATTTATTTTCATTTTGAGTGATGCAGCCAAATAAACCTATTGCCATATCTTTACGGTCAATCTTTAAATTGGAAATCGTATGTCCATTACCATTAAAGCTGCCTCTAAATGCCACCTTAGGATCTGGTGTTTCTGCATCCTCCGGTTTATCGGATAGAGGCTTAAAAGCACCAATAGGTTCCCAATTTGCATAGCTGGATAAATCAATATCTGCTGTGAGAATAAAGTTTTTGTTTAAATAACTTCGCACCTTACTGAGCTGAGCTGCAGTGGCAATTTTATATGGAGAAGATACAGTACCATTTCCTCCTGCAAATGAATTACTACCAGAAGAGCCTCCACCTCCACCGTCACTAGAACTTCCTGAATTCCCTTGATTATCATTCTCAATAGAAGAGTTTATATTAACTAAAGCAGTCACTATATTTTCAGATACAAGTTGAGTTCCTCCTATTGCTATTACTTTGCTGTTTTTATCAACTTTGGATTTTATTATATTAACTGTATCTTTATTTATAGTACCATTTACTAATATTATAGGGTTACAATCTTTAGATGCCAGAGCTGAAACAGATAATGCATCTGCAAATTGATCCACTCCATTATACTGGGCAGAGGCAAGATATACACTACCAAAATTTATATCATTTTTAAATTTGTCAAGTATTTTTTGGTTGCTTTCATATCTGTCCTTTCCATATATTCTTTCGGTATTTTTAAATATGCCCTCTATATCTTTTGATACTAGGGACTCTCCCCCTATTATGTAGGCTTTTTCTACACTGTTATTTTTTGAATACTCTAATACATCTTCCCTTCTATCTGCTAATAGAATAGGCATGCCCTTGTTAGCAGCTATATAACTTATAGAAAGTGCATCTGATGAAGCTTTTCCCGAAACCAACACTACCGAAGAACTTTTTCCAACTTTATCCGCAATTATTTTTGAAGTATCGTATCTTGTAGTTCCTCCTAGTCTTGTTACATCACTAGCCTTAGGTACTGCAGTTTTTATTTCAGATATTATCTTGTCAGATATAACTCCATTTCCACCTATAATTACCACTTTATCAGGATTTAACCTTGATAATTCTTCCTTTGTACTTTCACTTAAACCTGATTTACTTGTAAGTAGAATTGGTGCATTATACTTCTTTGCAAGAGATGAGGCGCAAAGTGCATCTGGAAAATTTTCTCCATTGCATATTACTACACTGGAAGCACTTTCCCAACCATTTTTGCTTATAAGTGATGAAGTTTCATATCTATCTTTTCCAAAAATTCTTTTTTGGTTTAAAGAATATGAAGATTCTGCAAAAACAGTTGTCGAAAATAACATTACCGCACCCACTATTAATCCTAACATTTTTTTTAACTTCAAATAGATTCCCCCTTTAATACTTGATTTGAATATAATTTGTCAGCAAAGCCATATCAAATGATATTCATTATCATTATACAGATATTTAATTATACTGACTACTCCATTTAGTCTTTTTTCACTCCATTTAGTCTTTATTTTTTCAGAAACAAATCTCTTGTTTTTAACCCATTTCCCCTAATTAACCTTCTCCATCCCATTTCTGCAGCAAGTTTATATAAAAACCTCGGAAAATTTGCTGTAATAAATATATTTTCCTCTGAAGTACACTTCAATATATTATCTGCAAGCTGTTTAAATGCTTTCTCCAGGTTCTTTTTAGGTCCATGACCAATTTGTACATTTTTTAACGATATAAGCATTCCTCCTGCACCAATTCCAATTCCCTGTCCCCATTTAAGTCCTGCTTTCATGCACCAATTCTCCATTATTTCAATTGCCAGCTTATTCTGATGGCCTTCGTAAAATCCACAATTCACCAGACAATAAACTGTAATTTCTTTTTCCCCTATAGATGCAAATAACATTTCCAGCTGAACAAGACAGCTTAACAAATGAGATGGAATTCCATCTACATACAGAGGAAAAGCAAATACAAGAATATTACAGTCAGCTAATTTTTTCATTTCTTTTACACTTAATTGTCCTTTGTTAAAGTGATATTCAGAAATTATACTGTTACTGCAATCTAAAAACGGCTTCAAATCCTGTAATATACAACCAGAAGCACTATTTTCAATTTTGGGACTTCCATTAATAAGAGCTATTTTCATAATATCTGTCCTTTCATTTCATTAATGTCATGAATAAATGTAACTTCATTTGCACTGCAAGCCAGATTAATGGAGTTTGCCCTCACCAGCTTTTGTGCGGTACATTTTTCTTTTTCAGTTATATCTTCACCATAAAACCATACCTTCATATCCATGCGGTTGTCATAGCGCCTTCTATGATGCATTTCCCCATTTTTCATTACAAAATAAGGGTGCAGATATGAAATACTCCGATCCAATATATTTTTAACAAATGGACTATATCCACCATAGCAGCACCTGCTTATAATGATAAAATTTCTACATTTTGACAGATATTCTCCCATATCACTATACTTGTCACGTATCACACACCTGGCTGGTGTTTTTACCCAGCATCCAAAACATCCTATGCAGTGATGTATCATACTATCCTTTGAAACAACTTTTACTTCATCTGATAAATTGAAAAATGCTTTTTCAAATTCATTAATTTCCAAATCATGTATCAATAATTTCATTTTACTGCTCCAATCGTAATATAAATATATACTAAAATATAGTGAAATAAATACTTTAAGTCAATATTCAAAGTATGATATAATGGTTATAAAATTAATATGTACATGTTTGCGGAGGAACCATTTTGGTTGAGAAGGTTAAAACCTGACTCTTGGAACCTGTTAAGTTAATACTGGCGTAGGGAGCAAGCAAATTATCTTAATTGATTTAAAGTGCTTATTCTTCCATATAAGTACTTTTTTTATTTGATTATACACAAAAGAGGAGAAAAGTAGATGACAACTTTTTTAGAAAATGAAGATATAATTAAAAGACTGGAACAATACCTTCAATATTTTAAAGACAAGAATATAAGCATAAGTATAGAAGGAAAATCAAGCAGGTTATTATCCTATGACAGACCTGTATTTCATAAAAATATTAAAAGCATTGTAATAAATTCTGTACAAAAAGATAATAAATTTGAAATAGAATTATCCTCCATAAAAAGTTGTACTAAAGATGTCTGTGGAGGATTACAAGATGTACTGATAATATTAAATGATAACACCTATATACAAATTTATAATAAATAATTGCTTATAGTTCATTGATACAATTTCAAGAACTCCTTCTTTATATCATAAATATTTTTGTATCCCCCACTCAAGTCAAATAATTTTTTTATGAAATTTATCTCATGACATGATAATTCCAGTTCTTCATACCAGGGCTTTTTTATTCTCGACTTTTTTACAAAAGAAGAATAATGTAAATAAAGAAGTAAGTGCCCGAAATATAAAAAATCATCATAAAATTTATATTTTACATTATCAACCTGTCTTGCAAGTCCAAAATCTACAAGATTGACCCTATCTCCATCTATAATTATATTGGGTATTCTTATATCCCTGTGCACAATATTTCTCTCGTGAAGATACTGCATTATATTTATTGTTTTAATTCCTATTTTATAAATTTCTCTCCGATTAAATTTATACATATCATTGAACAGCATATCCTCCAAGGTTTTCCCCTTCTTGAATTCCATAATATAGGCATAAGTCGTATTATTTTTTACCATATCAAATATTCTTGGAATTGAAGGATGATTTATCGAAGCAAGTATCTTATTTTCAAGCAGGATCTTGTTTCCTTGCCTTTTCACCATTTTAGGTTTGATTTCTTTAAGTACATACTGCCTTCCATCCAACTCGACCAGATAACATATCCCAAATCGTCCTTCTCCTAAAAATTTTACAACTACATACCCACCATAAAAAGAACCTGGTGGGCATATCTTTTTCTTAAAAAACGAAATCATGACCGTGAACTTTTGTAGTACCTTTTACGTCTTTTTGTAGAGTCATCGGAATAGGATCTAGAAAATGAGCCGAAGCCCCTTAAAAGCCGTCTTAAAAATCCCTCTCGTTTGTAATAACTGCTGCCTCTCTTATAATCTCCATAGCGCCGTCTATCCGATGATCTTGAAAAAAAGCCCATAATATCATCCTCCAAACCTTAACACATGTATTTGTTATAATATAAATTAATAATACCATAATAACAATACTGCATCAATTTTTCCTCTTATTTCCATGGCCGTTTATTTCCCAGCCATCCCTGATTTCGCCAGTACTCTTTATCAACAGGATTGATAGTAAATCTTTTCTGCATAAAACGCATTGTATAAAAGAGGATTTTTATTTTCATGCTCGGTTTTATATTATGACATTTACGTAAAATTTTAGCAGACAGCTTTACCACATCTTTTTTAATCCTGTCTTTTCTCTTTTCACTTACGCCCTGCCAATTAACAGCTGCAACTGCTTTGCCGTAGGCAAATATCCTGCCCACTCCCCAAAAAGTTAGACTATCCACAATATCTCTATTGGCCGATTTCATACCTCTTCCGGCAGCTGTTGAAATAACTAGAGCCATTTTGGAAAACATAGTCTTATTAGGACGGTGTACCATCCATTGAAAACCAAAATGATCAAGTAGTGCTTTCATTTGTCCACTTGCATGGAAAACATATACGGGGCTTGCAAATATGATTAGATCAGATTTTTCAATTGCTTCCCTTATCAAATTAACCTGATTATAATGAGGACATGATTTTTCACTTATAGTAAAACATAAACTACATCCACAACAGAAATTGGACATATCTTTTGGAAGAAAAAACTCTATAATTTCACTCGTTTCCGATTTTAGTTCTTCCAAAAATAACCGCGAAATATTATAGGTACTTCCCTTGTGTTCCGTACCATATACTGCCACAATTTTCATAAAATTCTCCTTACTTAAGTATTACAAGAATATAAAAATCACTCTAGACAACACCATTCCTATCACAATTCCGCCTATAATATCAGTAGGATAATGAACACATAAATATACTCTTGAAATGGATATTAAAAATGCCAGACCCATGAAAATTATTTCATATTCTACAAAATATTCAGAAAGAACACTTGCAACAGCAAAAGATGATAAAGTATGACCGGAAGGGAAAGAATAGGATATAGGTTTTGCAATTATCACCTTGATATTCTTTGCCATATTAAAAGGTCTGGAACGTTTTATCAAATTTTTCAGCACTCCTTCTCCAACAATTGTACTTATTATCAAAGTGATTAATACAGCTTTTCCTTCATACCTATATTGTTTATGTGTCAATAAATAAGTAGATATTGCAATCCAAATAGCTCCCATATTCCCCAGCTTTGTCATCATGCACATGAATATATCCATATATTTGTTTTTTAAGTATTTATTGATAAAAAGCATTATGCATGTATCAAATTCCCGCATCAGCACTATCATTATTCTACCCTCCAAAACTATGAAGTCTTCCTTAAGCTATTGTATCATTTTAGAATTCAAGATGCGTTAAAACAATGTAAAATTTATTTCATTATGACAAAATCCATCACATCTTTCCTCATGCTTTGTGGAACTTCCTTTGATGCTTTACCCAAACGTACAAGCATCTGTATGGTATATCCATCTGGAGCATAGTTTTGATGAACGCTTTTATATAGCTCTTTCATTTCAGGATATTCCTCCAGAACCTGACTGAGAGGCTGCATGACAAGTCCCATGCTGTGGGCTTTAAGTATTAATCTACTGTAAAGCATGCCACTTTTTATCTGGCTAGAACGACTATTATCCTTTGTAATAATCATTGCGTAAGCTGGAGTATTATCCACAGATACCTGAGTAGACTTAATAAAATTATCCGATGCAGCTTTTCCAGTATTCATCCATGGGAAAAGAGTGACTACCCCTTGAATAAGGTGCTTCATAATTCCTGATGTGCCCTGCCCTTCAACAGAAAATCCATATCTATATTTGTTCTTCTGATATTCATTGGAACGAAATATAGTCTGTGATTCTTTCATCGCATCAGTCACATTTGCCTCAACGACTGCTCCCTGTATTGCATAGCTGCTCAATTTATCCATATCTTTCTTATCTTGAAAAATTTTTATCCACATTCCACCATCGGTATTGATTTTTTTCAACTGATTTATCTGCCCGAAAGTTAACTTAGTAGACATGTATGCCATCCTATTAGTATCTGGTAAAAAAATAAAATTATAAAGAGGATTGCTTCTAGGGCTTAATTTCGTCAATGTAATTTTTGCTACTGGTTTGGTTTCCATGCTTTTCAATAATTCCTTTTCATTATAACCACCTTCAGGGAATAAATCCATTGTAGTTTTATACCCCAACTCATCTCCCGCTACATTTACATACTCCAGAAATGTTCCCTGGGTAATCATCATTTGCCGTGCAAAAGGATCCACCGCAGATGTTAAGCGTTCATTATCAGCATATAAATAAAACACCTCGCGGTTATTTTTATCCAGCCGTATTTTCCATGGCTGCATGTTATGGCCGTTTGATGACAACAGGCCATGGGCTGTAAGACGTATCCTAGGATCGTTAAATTTTTGAGAATATGCCTTTTGCCATGGTTCCAAATACTCTGATTTTTCAAAAATTCCGCTTACCAAAAGTAAAAATACGAAAACACCAGCAAGCACTATTACAAAGCAAGAAAATATAATAGTCATTGTTCTTTTAACCTTCTTTCTGTTCATTTACAATTCCTCCGCTTTCAGCTTTTATTGATCTCATAATAAGCTCAAAAGCTAATGATATTAGCTCTTCAGGTGTTGTTCCGTGATAATTTTCAATATAGTTCTTTTTTTTATTCGCAGTATTGTACACCCCAAGCATGCAAGACCATAATACAAGTGCTGTTTTTACAACATCCATATCACTGCGTATGGATTTTTCCAAAATACCCCTTTTCAATGTCCCTGTCAAATATCCCAGTATTTTTTCTCCTAGAGCATAACATTCCTCTCTTGATTGATCTGAAATTCCTCTTTCAAAATCCATTTCACCATTTTCATATTCCATAATTGCCTTAAAATATTCCGGATAGTTGTTACTAAACTTATATATTACAAAAGACATCCGCTTGATTTCTTCAATTGCATTGCATTCTTTTTCTTCCTGTAATCCATCATGCAGCATATTGATTAATAACTTATATCCTCTTATCATAACTTCAAAATAAATTTGCTCTTTGCTATTAAAATACACATACACCGTTCTCTTACTGAATTCAGCCTCCTTTGCCACATCATCCATGGTAGTATTGTCATATCCCTTTGTAAAAAAGGCTTTCTCTGCTGCTTCGATAATATCTTTCCTGCGGATCTCCTTTTCCTTTTCCCTACGTTCATTTATTCCCAACAATTACACCTCTTTCAATCTCAAGTTCACCCAAATGTCATGAAGTAAACTTATAGTTTACTTCATTTTATAGTATATTTTTAGCTCTGTCAATACCATTAACTTAGCAACATTTTTCCATTTGATATTATATAATAAAAAAGGTCATCAGCAGTTCAGACTGCTGATGACCTTTCTACTTTTTTCATCGATCTATCACATTTTGTCCATTCCAGGCATGGTACTTATAATTTCAGGATTTACCATACCAAATATCATTGCAACATGAGCAACTATTAAAAATCCCCCTACAAGGATAAAATGAATTTTCAGTTTTTCTTCACTGCTCCTGTTTCTATATATTAATCCTAACTCCATAAGTGCTATTGGTAGTAAGAACACTACCCCACTTAAATAAAATCCTACTGCAACTACATCCACCCAGGTATGCCATCCACCACCACTTGTAAGCGGTATAACTGCATTTACAAATAAGTAAATGAATATTCCTGTAAAATAAAAACCATCAAAAATTCCAACAATTTTATTTAAGGTTCTTATTCCACCTGATTTAATTCTATTATATATTATAAAAAATTCTGTAATAGTGAGAGCTTCAGCACATATTACGGGTACAGCCATAAATATAATCAAATTCCATGGCTGGTTGTCCATCAGCAATGACATATAGTGTGTCATGTTCATGATTATAACCTCCAATAACTTTAAATATTAATACAGTAAGATTTTATCAAAAAGATATGGAGATCCTATGGAGATGGACTTTTTTATCTATATTCTCTTCTCAATCCAGTGATGAATATCATCTATTACAACATTCTTTTCGTCTTTCTCATTTAAAATTTCATGATAGCACCCGGGATATATCTTTAGATTTTTATCTAGGGAAGATACATTTTCATAAAGCCATTTTGATGCTTCATTTATCACTATCTGATCATTGCCTCCATGTAGTATGAGACAGGGATAGTTATATTTTTTTACATTATTTTCAATCCAGATTGGTCCCTTTACAAAAGCCTCCCCCAAAAGCTTGACATTACTTTCTTTCAGAACAAGAGGATCCTCATTATACGCACTTACAACTTCCTGATCCCTGCATATAAGATTTGAAAGAGCATTGGGTACCTTTTCAAATGGATTTTTATCAAAGTCAATGCTGTTTTTGATAGTTTTAAATGCAGGCAGATCTATTACTGCGGCTCCCGAAAGTATCTGTCCACTCAATTTATTCTGATATTTCATTCCATAACCGGCAGTTATAAAACCTCCCATGCTATGACCAAACATGAATATTGGTACATTCTCGTTTTCACTCCTCGCCATATTTACAAATAAATCGGCATCGTCAAAAAAGTACTGAAAGTTTTCCACATAGCCTCTTTCACCACCAGATTTACCATGACCTCTGTTATCAAATCTATACACGTTATAGCCAAAATCATTTAATTTTTTAGTAAAATAGTCATAACGTCCCAAATGCTCGCACAATCCATGAACAACTATCAGCACAGCTTTTGGTTTTTCCACCAGATTCTTTTTATAAAATAACTCAATACCATCAAAAGTTTTAACTTTTCCATCAATACAATCAGACATATAGATACCTCCAATAAAAATTTTTAAATAATTTCATATCTTTTTAGCAGTACCCATGTAGTATCTTGCCATCGATAAAGGGATATATTATCAAAATATTCATTGAAATCACAAGGGTACTTACATACATAATTCCATATGTCTTTAAAATTATCCTTTATTTTCTTAGAAACTATTGTACAGTGAAACACCTTATTTTTTCCCTCATTGCTTTTAAATTTCATCCATGGTATTCTCACCAATTGGGATATAAGATCGTCATGAACTTTTTTTGCTTCAGGTGACATCTTCACATCTATATAGATTACATCTGTTCTAAATCTTCCATATCCTTTCAATTGCATAGGAGCTCTATGTTTGTTTGTGGAAAATTTCTCAAGCAAGTCCTTTACATCCTCAATTCTATCAGTCTCAAAAGGTGCCTTTATCGTAAAATGTGCAGGAAGTTTAGTTCGCCTTTTATTAAATTTATAACACACATTACTGGTTAGCTTTTCATGAAATTTTAATGCCTGGCCTCCTATAACACATACAATAACGTATCGTTCCACTTCTACCCCCCCTTTCTTTGATTTTCAATCTAAACCATTTCACTTTTTTCTTCAAGCTTCGAATACATTTTTTCTTGTTGTCTAGTAGTAAATTGAAAATAAATTTCCGTATTTGAAACAGATTTATGTCCAAGCCACCATTGCAACTCTTTAATATCCATATCTGATTCGGCCAGATGAACTGCCGTAGTATGCTTGATTGAATGAAAATGAAATTTCAATCTGTCATCTATATGCGCAATGTTACAGTATTTTTTTGTCAGATAATCAAGTGTATGCCTTGAAATGGGATTCCCTTTTTGACTCTTAAATATGCTTTCAGAACTATTAGTTATATTATGTTCTTTTATATATTTATCCAAAGCAAGCTTTGCTTTGGAATCCAAACGTATTGTATTGTTTCTACTTCCCTTTAGTCTTTTACAATAAAGTTCCCCTTTTGGCATATTGTAATCATCTAATTTTATCATACTTATTTCAGATGCTCGTAATCCACACCTATAGGCCACCCTGAAAATAGCCAAATCTCTACAAGAATGTTTGTTTCGGGAATTTTCGATTGCGGAGAAAATCTTTTTCATTTCTTGCTGGGTAAAGTATTTTATTTTTCTATTTACTTGTTTTCTCATAAATGCCTCCATATGTAAAACTGTACAAAATAAATATTTTGTTTAATTTATTATACCATAAATTACATAAAAATATATTATTTATTAATATATTTACACAAAAATGGTATATTAATAAATAGGTTTTAATTATTTAAAAAATTATCTAAAAAATATGACAAATATTTATATATTATAGTATAATATGGATTTGAATTAGCAATAATATAACAAAATATTTATTTTGTACTAAATAAATATCACAATTTGTCAAATTAAATACAAGAAAATAATGTAAACAACACTAAAACTTAAATTACATCATGGAAAAGGGGATGATATTATGATCTCAGCAAATGCATTGAAGGATTTAAGAAAACTGTCAGAGGTTCAAGCTGATTTAATACCTGGAGGAATTGTATATGGAATTACAAAAGGAGATACCATGGAATGGGTAAAATATTCCAAATATTTAAATATGGATATATTCCACACAGGCAAAAAATTAAATGAAAACAGTGTTACTATTATGTCAATTCGTGAAAAAAAGATACTAACCCAGGAAATTCCACGTTCCGTCTACGGAACAAGACTAGAAATAATTTCGATTCCAATTGTAGATGAAACTGATAAAGTTGTTGGTGCATTTTCCATGGCCTTCCCAAAACTGCATCCAGTGGCCATAGCTTTCGAAGGCTTTGCGCCAATACTAGCTCAGATGTTTCCAGAAGGTGTGTTTTTATGTTTGACCGACTTAGAACAATTTGTAAAAATACAATCTTCGCAAAGATTTGACATACCATCTATAAAAGTTGGAAACAAATTTAAAAGTAATTTTTTAGGCAGTGAGGTTATAAAAACAGGAAGGCTGGAGGAAAAAGAACTGGATGCTTCAATATATGGAATTCCTGTAAGAGATGTAAGTTTCCCATTACTTGACGAAGATACTAAAGAAGTTGTGGGAACATTTTCTATAATAACACCAAAAGAAATAGCTGTAAATTTAAGGGATATGTCCGGTAACCTTACAGAAAATATTACAGGAATATCTTCTGCCATCGAGGAGTTGGCAGCATCCGCATCTCAAATTCATACCAATGAACAGGAGCTACATAACAGCATCAACGAGATAACAGAACTATCAGAAGAAATAAATCAGGTAACTTCTTTCATAGCCAACATTTCTGATGCCACAAAAATGCTGGGTCTGAATGCTGCAATTGAAGCAGCTAGAGCTGGACAGGCAGGTAGTGGCTTTGGAGTCGTTGCAAATGAAATTAGAAAACTGTCAGATCAAGCTAAAAGTACAATTCCTAAAATTACAAAACTAACAGATAATATTAAAAATAAAGTTACTATATCCGGTGAGAAAAGCAAAGGATCCCTGTCTTCCTGTCAGGAACAGGCTGCTGCTACACAAGAAATTACAGCAAGCATAGAAGAAATCACCACAATGTGCGAAAGACTAAATGAAATTGCACTTGAACTCTAATTAAATTTTACAAGGAGCTATCTTTTAGTAGTTTATTTACTCTACAAAGACAGCCCCTTATCATCTAAAGTCATTTTGGGATCCTGTTTTTCTACTCATATTAAATCCCTGCCCTAATACTTCATGAGTATTACTTATTATTACAAATGCACCGGGGTCAATATTCCTTATCAGTTCCTCAAACTTATTTAATTCCGACTGGCTCATAACAACCATTAATATCATACGTTTTTCGTCAGTATATCCTCCAAAACCTGAAATCTTCGTAACCCCTCTATCTAAATTTTTCAATATTGCAATTCTAATATTCTCTGTTTTATCGGAAACTACAAATGCTATCTTTGATGCTGTAAATCCCAATTGTATTAAATCAATAGACTTACTAGTTATAAATAGTGCTATTATGGCATATAGTGCCCTGTCTGCACCAAATACAAAGCCTGCGGCAACTACTACGGTAGCATCTATTATTCCTTGGGAATTTCCTATACTTATTCCCGTATATTTATTGACAATACTGGCTATTATTGAAGTACCACCAGTAGAGCCGTTGCTTTTAAATACAAAACCAAGGCCTATCCCCGAAACCGCTCCTCCAAATATAGTTCCCAAAAGTGGATTTATGGTCATATAATGTAAGTCCCTCGTAAAAAATATACATAAGGGCAAAACCAATGATCCGAATACACTTCTCGCAGTATATTTTTTACCCATTACAAATAATCCTAAAAAAAGTATTGGAATATTTCCACACCACTGTACAATAGCCGGTTCTATATTGAATAACTTTTGTGTCAGCAATGATATTCCCACAATTCCGCCACCAGCTATCTGATTGGGTTTTAAAAACAAATTGAACCCCAATGCCACTATTATACATCCAATCAGCATTCTCATATACTGAACCAAATAATCATATTTATTGTTTTTAATCATTTTCAGGACTCCTATTCTAGATATTTATATTCCCATCAATTAAATAATATTTCATATCCCGAATTTGAAAGACTATTCACAGCATTTGATATATCCGAATTTTTAACAAGAATATAATCTGTATCATATGTAGAAATTGCAAATATGCTTATATCATTTTCAGATAATATATTGCTGATTGAAGCCAGGACACCTATCAAAGAAAAGTCAAGTGGTCCTTGAATCTTTAGAATTCGCCAGTCCTTCTCACATTGTATATCATCCGGAATATCATTTTGTACACATACTATGGACAATTCTTCAGAAGTTCTTGTTACTGAATAAAATTCATCATCTTTTATCCATTTTGGAATGTCCTCATCTCGGTTTAACCTGCAAACACAAAATTTTTCCTTAAGTAACCTTATCTTCAAATTTCCCTTCATAAACAGTTTCATTCCTCTCTTCTAAGTTATCTAAATATTTATGTTGTAATTCATCTTATAAGCCTTATGCCCTTTTATATCCAGGAACTCCCTGAAAGGCTGATTATTTTCATATTTCCAAACAACTATAAACGTAGGTTCAACTTCTATAACTACTTCATTTGTCATATGTGAATATTTATCATAGGAACTTCTATACCTTTCTCTGAATTTATCAATAAATTCTCTGTTTTCACCTGAAAAAGGATGCTGCTTTATGGATGCAACACCTTGAACTTGAACATTATCTACACATAATGCCACATTGGGATTTTCAAGCATCTGCCTATATTTTAAAAATGTTTTATCAGTTTGAAAGTAAATTTTATTTTTAATTATTACACAGCTCATGCTTCTAGCTGTGACTAGATCATTGCAACTCGTTGCAAGAACCATTATTTTGTTGTCATCAAGCAAGTTAAAAATTTCCTTTTCAAGCAGTTCAAAATTAATCTCCATAAGCAATTCTCCTTTTTCAACTATTCATTTGCATCCAGTCATCTTTTAAAATTGCATAGTGGACTACATCATAAAAGATTCCTTTGATTTTTACCTCCTGCAGGCCTGTTCCCTCATATTTCATTCCACATTTCTGCATTACCTTTCCAGATCCTTCATTTCCAGCATAATACTCCGCTTCAATACGATTCAACTTCAATTTCAAAAATGAAAATTCAAGCAAGGAATTCAATGCTTCCGACATATAACCATTGTTCCAGCACCTTCTGTTGAGTACATACCCTACATCCGCCTTGTTGTGCTGGGCACAAAATCTTAAGCCAATACATCCAATACACTTATGATTTAATTTTAACTCAATTGCAAAGATTCCAGGCTTATCAATAAAAGCTTCTTTTAACACTTTTTCACTTTCTTCTATATCTTTATGGGATGTCCACGTTAAATACTTTGTTACTGCATCATCACTAGCATATAAAAATACATCCTCTGAATCTTCCAATGTAAATGGTCTCAAAAGAAGTCTGTCAGATTCCAATATAATATTATCTTTTAAAATTTTACCATAGTCAATCATATTTTCATTCTCCATTCAAAATAGTTTCTATTCCAGCAGATTTATTTCCAATTCAATTTCATGTTTTAATGGTATACCATGCTTACCGGTGCTGGGAATTGATGGTTTTAATTTTCTTGCATATTCCAAAGAATTACTGTATAAATGCACCATATCAAATCCACGCCTTTGATAAAAGCATAGAGCATTTATATTATCATTTGTTGTAATAAGCTTTACTTTTCTACATTTTTGTTTCACTGCTGCTTGAATTACATTATTCAAAAGAGTAGTTCCAATTCCACGATTTTCTCTTAAACTGTCCAGGGATATTATTTCACACTCGCAATTTTCAATTTTATAGGTTACAAGCCCAACAATTATTTCATTGTCATACATAACAAAACCATTCAGCGTTGTCATATCTATTATCTTTCCTCTAACTACCATATCTGTGGAAAACCAGTTATTCCTTATGAATTCATTGATCTTCTGCCTATTTTTATCGCAAATTAGCTTTATATCCATATTTTCCGTCCTTTATATTATACTTAAAATATATATAATTTATCGTGTAAAATATGATTTACTTATCCATACATTGTCAGTAAAATGATGCAGTCTTCTAACTTTTTATGTGTGAATATCCATAATAATTTTTGATATATTCTCTATTCTCTCCTCTTTCTGTACCAGCAAAAAATCCACATAGTAATTTTTCCATTCATCTTCAAAACTTTCCCTGTAGTTTGTCAAGTACTCAAAGGAAAGCTTAAAATCGTCATCTTCCAGATCATCATAGAATACATTTGCACCAAGCAAGGCAAGATAAATGTCATCAGCATTTCGCATGACAATACTGTATTCATCTCCAAAGAAGCATTCAGAATTCAAAATGTCTATATAATCTTCCAGGGAATGTACATTTTCTTGTATAATGGCAACTTTGTTTTTTACATCCTGAGATTTTGAGATTTCATCTACAACTTTGTTGAATTCATAATTACTCATCCTCGCTCCATCTTGAAAAATAAATTTTTTCTCTACGCTTTCCTGTTCCTCTACAATAACCATACTGGAAAGATTACCACTGCTGCAGGCTTTGGAGAATCTTATCCTAAATGAATTTCCATACTTATTCAGATAATCCACAAGTAATGAATCTTTAATATGATATTTGTCTATAATTTTTTTTAAAACATTATCTGCAGCATTAAGAAGCTCATCTTGATTTTTACTTGAGAGAATCTTTTCTACCATATTAAATTCAACTATGGATACCGCAGTCCTTTTTTCAGAACTTCCGCATAAAACCAGGAAAAAGCACTGGTCAAAAACCACTTGAAATACATTAACCGGTAATTCAAAAACATCTGCCCTGTACTTTATCCCATAATTCAAAAGTATTTTTTTAACAAGGGCATCTCCAAAAAGTCTGCAGAAATCTGTTTCAAGTTTCAACTTTTCAAGATACTGTTTTATATAAAAAATGCCTTTTATACTCATATCATCAAAGGTCAGAGGATAATCCATGCTGGAAACTGTGTCCTGGGCTGCAAAAACTATATCATAATTCTTGAAAAACTCGGGAAGTGCATTATCTATTGTATTATTATATATAAGAACGGGAACATCAAGCCTGTTCTCCTTTATATCCTCATAGAGCAATTTACATTCATCTACAGCCTTCTCAATAACTTTAATTCCTCTATTGTAGAGATCAAATTCATCTTGTAAATTTGATGAATATAAAGCTTCAGCATATATCTTTTCTCTCTTTCCTGCTTCAATAGTATAATAAATCGAATTTAACATATGAAAAACAGTATCCTCTTTCAAAGAACTGCACTTTCCTTTCGTATATCTTTTTATCAAATTCTGAAGAATAAATGAAATGGATTCTTCCAATGTTAATCTTCCCCCTCATTCGTGTTGATAAGATCTCTGCCATTTTTAAAATTGCATACTATCTTTTCAACTCCCTTTCCCATTACAAGTTCAACTGATCCTCTATAAATTTCATTATAAAAAAACATTATGCTCTCTAGAATTTCACTATCAGGCAGAAGATCAGATGTGGAATTTTTTAAATAGTGAAAAACTTCATAAATATCATTTACAGTTTCCACAACATTTTCTTGATTTACATAGGGTGATCTCCCAACTTCTTTTATAATTGAATGGATAATATCCATATTGATTTCTATCCTGCCTGTAGATCTTAAAGTTTTGTCCCTTGCTTCAATTATTTCTTTTGCATCTTTTACAGTAAGTACAATACCTTCTTTCTTCAATTGCTCATTTAATTTTATAATTTCATTTGTCCTGCCATATTCTTGAGATATGTTTACTGAATTAAAAATTTCCGGCAAATACATTATTTTTCCCCCCCTAAAATTTTAATTTTTGAGTGCTTGACATACGCTCTGTTTTATGATATAGTATAATTGTATTTTTATATTATTTACACAGATGATAATTTTATTATATCATGCCTGTAAATGAAATCAATATAATATTATATATGTCCTATCAGAATTTCAATTCTTTAAGTATCTATTCACATTCAATTATATGTTTTATACTACTATCTTCATTTATAATATTAGTCGTCACATAAATGGTATCGAATTAAGAAGACTATCTTTTATATATTAATATAGAATCTGCTTTCATCCATGAAAACTATTATTAGACTTAAAACTATGATATAATATAATAAATTCTTATGGAATCAATTATATCTTATAAAATATATGGCAAAGGAGTTAGTATATAAATGAGTCTTAAAGAAAAAATTTCGCAATATTACACAAGACGATATTTAAAAAAATATGGGGATAGATTAACACAGCTTCAAGGTACTGTTGTATCTGTAAAGGTAAAAAGGAAGACTATATTGTGGATATTCAACAAATTAGTAGTAACTCTTCTTGTAAGACCTGAAAGAAGTAAAAATATATCAAAATGCACCTACATCAAAAAACAATGGTTTAAAAAGCCTGATTTCATTCCTATTAATCAGGGAAATTTTGTATTGGTTCAAGGTTTAAAAGGACAGAGAAGCAAAGAAAACAGGGAACAGGTTGAAATTATAAATGTAAGGAATATGACTACAAAGAAGGATCTCATTCCAATAGAAGGAAAAATACCAAAAGTTCAAAGAAAAGTTCAGAGATTTAAATAAGAGAGATTAGAATCAATCTAATCCCTCTTATTTTTTACTTAAAATAAAGATAAAGGCTATTTATAAGTGCAATTATTCCAGAGAAAAAGATTACTATACCCCACTGTATTAGACTCATTGCAGAAGTATGAAATACATTCTGCAGAAATGGAACATAACATATTGCCATAATCATACATATGGATACTGATATTGCACCTAAAAGATACATATTTGTAAACAAATTTATTTCAAATATGGAGTGCTTTTCAGATCTGCACTCAAAAACATGTACAAGTTGAGACATTACCAGGGTTGTAAGTGCCATAGTTCTTGCTGTTTTTATTCCAAATCCGAGATAAGTGCCTACTGCAAAAGAGAGAACAGTACATGTACCAATCAATGCACCCCTTACAACTATCTTCTCCGTAAGTCCCCTTGCAAATATGCTCTCATTTTTTGCCCTTGGCTTTTCCATCATTGTATCTCCTTCTGGTGGATCTACTCCAAGGGCTATGGCAGGAAGTCCATCTGTAGCGAGATTTACCATAAGTATCTGTATAGGAAGAAGTGGTATGGCAAGATTGAAAGCAGAGGCCAGGAACATGGTCAGAACCTCACCAAGATTACAGGATAGAAGATATCTTATGAACTTTCTTATATTGTCATATATAACCCTTCCTTCTTCTACTGCAGATACTATAGTCGCAAAATTATCATCCAGTAATATCATAGATGAAGCCTCTTTTGTAACATCAGTACCTGAAATTCCCATACATATTCCTATATCGGCCTCCTTCACAGCCGGTGCATCATTTACTCCATCCCCCGTCATAGCCACAACTTTATTTTTGGATTTAAAGGCCTTCACTATTCTGAGTTTATGTTTTGGAGTAACTCTTGCAAATATAACCTTGCTTTCCACAGCACTGGAGAGTTGTTTATCCGACAGTTTGTCAAGTTCCTCTCCTGTTATTACCTGCTCCTGCGACTTGCATATGTCAAGATCCTTTCCTATTGCAAATGCGGTATTTTTATGGTCGCCGGTTATCATAACAGGTTTTATCCCTGCGATCTTGCACTTTAATACTGCATCTTTTGCCTCCTTTCTAGGAGGATCAATAATTCCAGCAATTCCTACAAAAATAAGATTTTCCTCAAGTGATTTACCTTTTACCAGATTTTTATCCTTATAGGCACCTGCTATACACCTCAGTGCATTGAGTGACATGTTTTCTATAGCCTTTAGTATTTTATTTCTTTCTGTAATATTTAAAATTCTAACCTGACCTCTATCAAGTATATATTTACACTTTTTTATTACCCGCTCAGGTGCTCCCTTTACATAGCCTATCTCTTTCGAACCTTCTTTAACTATAACCGACATCATCTTTCTATCTGAATCAAAAGGTATGCCATATAACCTTTTAGACTTCTCCAAAAAGCTTTTGAGGCTTTTATTCTGTGTAAAGTATGCTTTTATAAGTGCAACCTCTGTAGGATCACCAATTACACTTTCCGATATATTTTTTTTATCCATGTCAAGATTACAGTCATTACAATATGTAAATATACTTTTAAGCATTTTGTTTTCAGGTACTGTATCTCTATCTACATTATATATACTTCCATTAAAATATACAGCTTTTACAGTCATATTATTTTCCGTAAGTGTACCTGTCTTATCACTGCATATTATGGAAGTACACCCCAGTGTCTCAACTGCAGGCAGTTTTCTTATAAGTGCATTTCTCTTGAGCATCCTGGATACCCCAAGAGCAAGAGCAACAGTAACTATGGCAGTAAGGCTTTCTGGAATAGCTGCCACTGCGAGACTGACTCCGAGCAGAAACATCTCATATTTATCCTCTCCTCTAAATATTCCCGTAACAGTTACTATGGCACATACAATAAGACACAATACCACGAGAATTTTACCAAGATTGTTCAACTTTTCTTTAAGTGGAGATGTATTCTTTTCTATACTCTGGAGCATTCCTGCTATCTTTCCCATCTCTGTCTTCATACCCGTTCCTACTACTCTTGCCCTTCCATTACCAGTAAGGATTATGGTACCCATATAAACTGAATTTTCATCTTTTCTAAAACTTTTGCTCACTCCCGCAGATTCTCCAGTCAAAAGAGATTCATCTACCATAATATTGCCACCTTCAACCAATATACAATCTGCCGGTACTTTGTCCCCACTCTCAATAATTATCAAATCTCCAGTTACAAGCTCCTCAGCATTTATTACTTTTATTCTTCCATCTCTTATAACCTTTGAAGTTGGAGATGCCATACTCTTAAGTGCTTCAAGTGACTTTTCCGTCTTGAATTCCTGTGCAAAGCCAAGCACCGCATTCATAATTATAATTATTATGATAGTTACAGCATCAGCCTTTTCTCCCATAAACCCGGATATAACCGTGGCCGCAATCAAAACCCAGGTTATAAAGTCGTTGAATTGGGATAAAAATATTTTAAAAGGTGATATCTTACTCTTTTTTTCCAGTAAATTGGGGCCGTATTTCTTTAATCTTCTTAACGCTTCAGCTTGGGTTAAACCACTTTGAATTTCCCTCTCATTTATCAATTTTGATACCTCCATGTGCTATTTATGTTCGTTTTTATTAATGTATATGCAAAAATATATGTACATTATTCTAATTAGGTGATGAAACTTTACCTATAAACTGGAACTATTATATATAATAATATATAATATATATGATAATATATTATTATATAAGCTTGATTATTCATTCGCATATACGTTAACTGAATAACCCTGCACCAAATAAGACGTTAGGAGGAAAATATAAATGAACGATACCGTATATATAACCGGGCATAAAAACCCGGATACAGACTCAATATGCTCTTCCATAGCTTATGCTGAATTTAAAAATAAGACCGGAGTAAATGCAGTACCTATAAGATTGGGGGAACCCAGTAGAGAAACCCAGTTTGTTTTGGACTACTTTGGGGTGAAACCGCAAAAATTAATGGAAACAGTAAAAACACAAATAGCGGATTTGAATTTTGATAGCGTAAATCCAATTTCTCCACAAACTTCACTTAAAACGGCCTGGGCAATGATAAGAAAAAACAGTGTAAAAACTTTACCTGTAGTAGATGACGATGAAAGGCTGATCGGAATTGCATCTCAATCGAATATAACTTCATCCTACATGGATATATGGGATAGCAATGTAATCCAGAAAAGCAGCACTACCCTTGACAATATACTTGACACTCTGGCAGCAAAATGCATATATGCTTCCAGCGAAAACAGTGAATTCAAGGGCAAAGTAATAGTTGCTGCCATGCAACCGGAGAGTATAGATGAAGTAATCGAAGACGGTGACATAGTAATATGTGGGGACAGGATTGATGCCCAGAATGTAATACTTGATTCCAATGCATCTTTAATGATACTTACTGGAAACCATGAAGTATCCGAAGAAATTATAGACAAGGCAAAGAAAGTAAATTGCTCAATAATAGTAACTCCATATGATACTTTTACCACAGCAAGACTAATTCCACAGAGCATACCAATAAGCTATGTAATGAAAAAAGAAGACATACTGTCCTTTAAAACATATGATTTTATAGATGATGCAAGACAAGTTATGCTGGATACAAGATATAGAAGCTATCCAGTAGTAGATGAAAACAATAAAGTAGTTGGTAACCTATCAAGATATCATCTGATATCCAGAAACAAGAAGAAGGTTATACTTGTAGATCATAATGAGAAATCGCAGTCTGTAAACGGTCTTGAAGATGCAGAAATACTTGAAATACTCGATCATCATAGAATAGCCGATATACAGACCGGTTCTGCTATCTACTTCAGAAATGAACCCGTAGGATGTACTGGAACCATAGTAGGAGCCAGGTTTTTCGAAAATGGCATAAGACCTTCTAAAAAAGCTGCTGGACTTTTGTGCGGTGCCATAATATCTGACACCCTACTTTTCAGATCACCTACATCCACCGAAACTGACAAAATGATGCTTAAAAGGCTGGCTGCCATAGCAGATATAGATCCAGAGGAATTTGCAAAAGAAATGTTCAAGGCCGGTTCTTCTCTAGAAGGAAAAACTCCTGAAGAAATATTACACCAGGATTTTAAAATATTTAACCTGGAGGGTGTAAAAGTAGGAGTATCACAGATCTCAACCACTGATCCCGAAAGCTTTTCTCCTGCGAGAGAAAGTGTTATAAAACTTATGGAATCGATGTGCAGCAGTGAAGGCTTTGACCTAATGGTATTCATGGTTACCGATATATTGAAAAGCGGCTCAGAATTGATTTCCATAGGCAAATACAGTGACATAATATCATCAATATTTGATGTAAAATTAGTTGATCACAGTGCTTATGTTCCAGGAGTATTGTCCAGGAAAAAACAGATAATTCCGCCACTTACTACTGCCATGGGAAAACATAGAGATTAAAACAAACCCGAAGATGAACATAATATGTCTCTTCGGGTTTATTTTAATCTTTTATTTCACTTATATCTACAGTCCTCATCCTCTGGTTTCCAAAGCTCCCTTTAAAGCTACTGTCTTCACAGTCAACCTGATCTTCTTCAGTATAATCGTCATAATCGTCTATTTCCCCTCTTGAAAACGGTTGATATGTTTGTGCCTGCATATTTTGCATATAATTCACTGGCGGATACATATAAGGATCCACAGTATAAATTGGAATTGAAGGATATATAAATGGCACACCGTAATAGGTACAAGGCGCATAGCCATATCCTCTATCTGGATATTTGTACATACAAAATTCCCCCCAAAATATTAAATCAATATATTATATGTATGCACAAACCATAAGTTTACTATAAAATAGAATTTTATCTCTTCATGCTGTTTATAAGTCCCCACATTTCATCTGATGTACTCAATGCTTTGGAACTGAGCTCAAAGGCACGCTGTGAAAGTATCATTTCAGACATTTCCTTTCCCACATCAACATTTGACTGTTCCAGAAATCCCTGATATATGGATACATCATTATTCTGATATACCCGTGCTCCAGGCTTTGGAGAATACAAATTATCGCCTATCGAAATCATAGAATCCTGTCCAATAACATTGTAAATATTTATTTTCCCGTATAATATATCCCTATCTCCATTTTCTATATATACATTTCCTTCCTTATCTACGAGAAAATTGTCCTTTGTAAGTTCACCTGCACGGGCACCATTTGCAAGTACTATATTGACCCTGTTCCCATTCTGATCAACTAATATTCCTGTACTATCTACATTGAAATCTCCTGCTCTCTCATAGGCTGCCTGACCATTTGGAAGAGTGACTCTAAAAAAGCCCTGTCCATCTATAGCTAGATCTGTTTTCTTTCCAGTTTCAATAAAGCTTCCTTCCTGTGTATTTCTAATCCATTCTGAAGCTCTTGAACCATCTCCACTTATCAATGTTGTATCAGAATTGTGATTTACAGGATATCCCTTTCTGTCCAGAGTTTCATACATTAAATCCTGAAAATTTACATCTTCGGATTTATATCCAACAGTATTGACATTTGCCAGATTATTCGATATGCTATTTAATTTTTCCTGCTGTGCATTCATTGCACTCGTACTGTTCCATATGGCTCTAAGCATATTACCAACCTCCTAAAATTTAAATATCAGGCTCTTCCAACTTCATTTATAAGTTTATCCAGGGTTTCATCTATGGACTGAACTGCCTTCTGGTTTGTTTCAAAAGTTCTCATTGTTGTGATCATGTTTGCCATGGCATTTACTATATTTACGTTTGAACTCTCAAGTGAATTCTGTTTTACATTGACATTATTGGAGGCTGTTGCACCATTTCCTCTATACAAATTGTCTCCAACCTTTGTAAGATTATTGTAGTCATTGAAATCAACAGTATAGAATTTGTATCTTGTATTGCCATCTATACTTATATTTCCTTGAGAATCACACACTATTTTCCCATTTCCCACATCTATAGGCCCAATGGCACCCGTTTGAACATTTCTCGCAAGTACCGTATCTCCTGCATCATTTACAAGAATACCATTTATATTTACATGGAAATGACCATCTCTAGTATAATATGTATTGTTGCCATTTCCCTCCTGCCTTGATACGGTAAAAAATCCTCTCCCATCTATGGCAAAATCCGTAGATACACCTGTATCTTGAATAGTGCCACTGCTGAATTCAGTATTTACACCATTTACTCTGCTTCCAAGACTTATATCCCCTATAATATTCCTTACATTTTTTCCTCCGACTACCTTGTCATAGTTCTGAAGGAGCATTTCTCCAAAGTCCCCTACCGAGAGATCATCCTGCTTGAAACCTACAGTATTGGCATTTGCAATGTTGTTAGTGAGCACATCTTGTTTGGCTTCCTGTGTTATCATTCCTGAAACTGCTGTGTAAAAACTCCTAATCATTTTTTACCCCCATTATCTTTATTTATAACTTTCATATCTTCAGGATACTGCATACCCATAGATCTTGCTTTCTGTTCTATCTGGCCTTTACTCATTTGATATTGAATTTGAACCTGTATCATCACTGCAGTTGCAAGTACTATTCCAATTCCAATACCCAGGAGTACCTTCCTATCACTTAAAAAGTCTATAATTCCAATCATTTTATGTATAATTCTTTTATTAATAGCAATTCCCCCTTCCCTATGCCAGTTTTTTCTGCTATCTCATCTATTGATACTTTATCGTCAATCATCTTTTTTATTTCATCTATTTTAACATTATTGTAATTTTCAAATTTAGAATTCTTGTCTTCATTTTCTCCATTGAAATTTTTTTTATCAGATTTTATATTATTATCTGATAGATTTCTGGTTACATCAACACTTTTTTTTAAATCCTCCATTTCCTTTTGGAGTTCAAAAATTGTTTCACCAAATTCCTGCCTCAGCTTTCCTATCTTTACATCAAATTCTTCAATTGATCCCTGTTTTGAATCAAGTTGATTCTTAAAAGAATTTTTCTCTTTAAATACAGCTCTTATATTAAAAATTATAAGTATTATTCCTATTAAAAAAAGTACAATTGCTTCCATGTAAATATATCAACTCCTATGCCCTATATTTTAGTTTTGACATTGCTTTTCTAAGATGCAGGATGGCTCTGCTGTGAAGCTGACATACCCTAGATTCCGAAACACTTAAAATATGCCCTATTTTTTTGAGTGTGAGTCCTTCATAATAATACAATGTAAGTACAAGATTGTCTTTTTCATTCAACAGCTTCAACGCTTTAGTCAGATATTCCAGTTCTTCTTTTTCCTCAAGAACTTTCTCGGGACTTGGACTCTTATTATCTTCTATGGTACCCATAATCGGAATATCGTCATCTTCTGAAAATATCAAATTTTCCAGGGACACTACGGATATATAATTTATATAGTTTTCTATTTCAATCATATTCTTTATAGAAATATTGAGTTTTTTGGATATCTCAATGGCTGTGGGTTCCCTGCCAAGTTCTTTTTGTAATAGTTCTACAGTACGATTGTATTTATTAAGCTTGTCCATGGCGCCCTTTGAAATCGGGCTGTTTTTTCTAAGCTCATCTATCATGGAACCTTTTATACGTATAGATGCATAGGTCGAAAACTTCATTCCACGACTCTTATCAAATTTATTTATGGCATCCATAAGTCCTACTATCCCATAGCTCACAAGATCTTCATATTCTATATATTTTGTCTTTCCTATTATAACTCTGGAGGCAATATATTTTACAAGAGGAAGATATCTCTTTACCAGTTCTTCTTTTACATTCGACTCATTTGATATAGCCATTATTAATCCCCCTTCGTTCTCTTCTTTATTTGTTCTCTCATAATTTTAAATACCAATGATATTATTTTTTCCCTATTTCTCTCATCAAGTTCTACAAAAGAAACCCCGCATATTATTTTTCTTTTATTTATATCCCTGTCAATTCTAACCAGTCTTCCCTTTACCGTTATATTCTCATCGCCGGCGGGTATTGTAAGCATTAGTACTCTTCCGTAGGAAAGCTTGCTCTCCAAACTAACATCTATGGAAACTTTCATTCCCCCTCCACTTATATTAAGTAAGGTGGCATTAAAAAAATCTATCTGGTCATCCAGATGTCTTACATCTTTAACCATTGGAACATTGGCACACAATATATCCACGACCAGAGGAACTCTTACAAAATTCCTTCTCTGATAGAATCTAACATCCTCCGGTTTTTTGATCTCTATTATAAGCACCCTATCTATTTTTCGTGAAACCGCAACAGTATTAAAACTGTACATCTGATTTTTATAAAAATATATGCATTTTATATTATCGCCTTTCTTGAGAGGAAGATACTTTCCTTTGTTTACCGGGATGCTTATTCCTATGGTATCTTCACCGACATCCTGGATATTGCTCTTGTAAAAACCATCTTCCATTTCAATCTCCATCCTGCTATTTACAACAAACTCAATATTACAGTCCATATATCAATCTTCTCCTTATGAAAAAATATTAAAAATTTTTTTGAATAGCTCCTGAACTCCACTCTGTTTTTCTATTGACTTGGCTCCAATCAACTTGTTTACTATGAAATTTACATCTCTAGATGCATTCGATACTGGATAGTTGATTATAAATGGAACCTGATTTCTGACTGCCCGTACTATTTTTTCATCTTCCGATATACATCCTAAATAATTGAGCTCAATATCTAAAAATTTACCTGCAACTGCACTAAATTTATCAAAAGTTCTCCGGCCTTCCTTTTTACTTTCAACCTTATTTACAATTAAATTTATAGAATCTTTGATTTTGAAATAATTTACAGCTTTGACCAGGCTATAGGCATCCATGAGGGATGTAGGTTCAGGGGTTGTAATTACAAATAGATCATCACAGCATCCAATAAATCCAAGTACTGTTTTATTTATGCCGGCTCCCGTATCCATTATTATGTAATCGAGATTTTCAAGTTTCGAGAGTTTTTTAATAAAATTATTTCTCTCACTTTCACCGGCATCACTGAATTTAGGTACACCGGTTCCGCCAGGCAACAGCTGTATTCCAAAGGGTCCCTTTATAATTACATCTTCCATACTTTTGTCTTTAAACATTATATCATATACACTATATTTAGGTAAAAAACCCATTAATAGATCATCATTTCCCATACCCATATCCGCATCAAATATAAGTACATTTTTCTTCATTTTTTGCAGGCATATAGCAGCATTTACAACAAAATTACTCTTACCAACTCCACCTTTTCCAGAAGTAACTGTAATTATGATAGGTTTTGAACTACTGATATTTTTTTCGCCTTTTTTTTTATTTTCCTCTGCAAGTTTTCTCAATTTTTCGGCTTGATCTAGCATATTATATCCTCCCCTATCACAAGCTTTGCAAGTTCATCAGAGTTCATAAACTTAATATCTTCGGGAACATTTTGTCCAGTAGTTACAAAACTTATAGGTTTCTTTGCCACCTCTACAATATTTAATATGGAACCATAAGTAGAAGTTTCATCAAGTTTTGTTATTATTATGTTGCTGTAATTCAGTTCCTTATATCCATTTACTATTACATCAATATCTCTATTTTTGGTAGTGCAGCTTATTACCAGGTGTATATTCTGTGAATTAACCTTATCTATAAAAGCCCTCAGCTCCGACATCTGCATCTTGTTTTTACTGCTTCTTCCCGTCGTATCTACAAGAATGACATCACATTCCTTCATACTATTCACTGCATTTTCCATTTCCTTAATGCTTATAACTACTTTAAATGGTATATTCATTATGTCGGCATAAGTTCTAAGCTGCTCTACTGCACCTATTCTATATGTATCAATAGTTATAAGTCCGACTTTCTTCTTTTCAATCAGAGACAATCTTCCAGCCAGTTTTGCAATAGTAGTAGTCTTTCCAACTCCAGTAGGTCCTACAAGTACCACTACATTTTCAAGCTTCTTGTTTTCAACCTTTATCATGCTCGCTATTACGCTGTCAAGTTTCTCTTTTTCTTCCGCTTCATCATCCGTATTATCCATGTTTACCATTATTTTCTTGATTGCAGCCTCATTTAGATCACTACTTTCCAATCTGAGTTGAAGTTTGCTCTTGCCTACTGATACATGCTGATTGTTCATCATATCATTAAGCATTCCCCTCATTTTCCTGACTTCTTCGACCAGATTGTCATCATTTTTATTCTGGGAACTATACACAGGCTGTATTTTTTTAATGTTTGTATCCTTTATTTTATCATTTACAGCTTTTTTCAAGGCTTCGATGCTTCCCCTCATCTCATCCCCATTGTCATCTTTTTCTCTGGAATTATCCACAGCTGCTGTAACCTCCAGGATCTTCTTAGAGAAAAATCCTAAAAAGCCTCCCTTTCTTATCTTTCGCTGACTTATTATAACTGCCTCTCTACCAAGTTCATACCTGATTCTTGTAATGGCTTCATTCATATTTTTAACCTTATATCTTCTTATGATCATTATATTGAAACCACTCCCTCTGTTTTGATTTCCACATCATTTGGTATTTCATTTAGTGAAAGAACATTAACTGAAGGAAACACCATTTCAATCAATTTTCTAAAGGCTGCACGTATTTTTGGGGATACCAGAATTACAGGCTGATTCTCATAAAAATATACAGAGTCCAGTATTTTCCTTATGGAAGCCAGTATTTTACCTGTAGTATCAGGATCTATGGCCGGGAAGGATCCTTGCATCGACTTTTGTATATTCTGTCCTACAACATCCTCTAATTGCTGTGAAAGTGTAACAACAGTTATGGCATTATTATCATCAATCAGTGAATTGCATATGCTCCTTCCAAGTGCGAATCTCACATATTCTGTAAGCAGTTCTATGTCCTTTGTATTTCTTGAATTGTCCGCAAGGGACTCCAGTATGGTAACCATATCCTTTATAGGTACTCTTTCCCTAAGTAGATTCTGGAGTACCTTCTGTACTTCACCTATTGTCAGCAAATCAGGTATAAGTTCTTCAACTACAGTAGGATACTTTTCCTTGACAGAATCCAGAATAAGTTTGACTTCCTGTCTTCCAATTAATTCGTGAGAATGCTTTTTTATTGTTTCAGTAAGATGAGTTACCATTACCGTCGTAGGATCTACTACGGTAAGCCCCTTTATTTCTGCCTCTTCCCTCTGATCCTTGTTTATCCATGTCGCAGGAAGTCCGAAAGAAGGTTCCTTTGTACTTATTCCTGCAATTGCATTTTCTCCATTGGTTGGATCCATGCAGAGAAGCATGCTTGGCATGAGTTCACCTTTTGCCACAACAGTACCTCTTATCTTTATAACATATTCGTTGGTCTTTAACTGCAGATTGTCCCTTATCCTTATTGGCTGTACTATAATACCCATTTCTATGGCACACTGTCTCCTTACAGAAGTTATTCTCTGGAGAAGATCTCCTCCAGAGCTTTCATCTGCAAGTGGAATTAGCCCGTAACCTATTTCCACCTCCATAGGCTCTACAGATATGAGATTCATCACATTTTCCGGTTCTTTGTCCTCTATTTCAGAAATCTGCTGCTGCTCCACCTGAATCTGCTCCATATTCCTCTGAAGTTCATCCTTATACAATAAATATGCAGATGCTATACACGCCGCAGCCAGAATTAAAAAGGCTATATGTGGAAGTCCCGGTATCATTGCCATAAACAGCAGTACAGCACCGGCAATACCTATTACCTTCGGGAAACCCGTCAGCTGTTTAACTGCAAGAGTACCAAAATTCTCATTGCTCCCTGAACGTGTAACAAGTATACCTGATGCCGTAGATATCAAAAGAGCAGGTATCTGTGATACCAGTCCATCACCTATAGTAAGGGTTGTGTAAGTCTGTGCAGCAGTAGCAGCATCCATTTCGTGGAACATCACGCCCATTACAATTCCAGCTACTATATTTATTACCACAATTACAAGTGAAGCTATTGCATCTCCTTTTACAAACTTTGAAGCACCATCCATGGCACCATAGAAATCCGCCTCTCTCTGAAGCTTTGATCTCCTGTCTCTCGCACCTTTTTCATCAATAAGACCTGAATTCAAATCTGCATCTATGCTCATCTGTTTTCCAGGCATTGCATCCAGTGTAAATCTTGCCGAAACTTCTGCAACCCTGCTTGCTCCATTGGTTATTACAATAAACTGTACTATTATTATTATCAAAAATATAATTATTCCAACTACATAATTTCCACCTACAACAAATCCTCCAAAGGCATTTATTACTTCACCTGCATATGCATCTCTAAGTATAAGTCTTACAGATGAAATATTTAAAGCAACCCTGAAAAGGGTAGTTATCAAAAGCAGTGTAGGAAATACCGAAAACTGTAAAATTTCCGTAGTAAACATGGTTAAAAGTATGATAATTATTGATAAAGTTATATTGAAAGCAATGAATATATCCAGTAATTCAGCAGGAAGTGGAATTATAATCATAAACACTACCAGTATAACTACCATTGCCATTATTATATCAACATTGTTTTTTAAATTGAATCTCTTCTTACTGCTTTCCAAAATATCACCTCATCTTGTAAACCAAAGCCAGTATTTCAGCTACTGCCTGGTACATATCCACTGGTATTTCTTCATCAATTTCCACCTGTTTGAATATAAGTCTTGCCAGTGTCCTGTTTTCAAATATTGGTACTTTGTTCTCCTTTGCAACCTGCTTTATTCTGAGAGCCACGGCATCCAAACCCTTGGCCACAAGAACAGGAGCATTTTGTTCATCCTCATATTTAAGTGCTACAGCTACATGAGTAGGATTTGTCACTACTACGGTAGCTTTCGGAACCTCCTGCATCATTCTCCTCATTGCAATTTCTCTCTGTTTCTGCTTTATCTTTCCCTTTATCTGGGGATCTCCCTCGTCCTGTTTATACTCCTCTTTTACTTCCTGTTTTGACATTTTAAGATCCCTGTTATACTGGAATATCTGAAACATATAATCTATAACAGCAATTATTATCAGAATAAGAGTTATTTTAAAAAATATGTTTACGGCCAGACTTCCTGCAGCCTTTACGACAGCCTGTACATTCAGTTGTCCTAAAGTCAATATGTACATATAGTTGTCTTTTATAAATTTATACCCTATATATCCTACAATGACAACTATCAGTGTATCCTTCAAAAGCTCCACTACAGACCTAAGCGAAAACATTCTCTTGAATCCATTTATGGGATTCAGCTTTGTAAAATCAGGTTTTAAAGGTTCAAAACTTACGAGTCCTCTTGTCTGCAATAAATTTGCAAGTACACCCATCACAAGTATTGGCAGTACCAGCGGCAGGAATACAACTGCCGATCTCCATATGGTTATAAATAATATTTGGTTCAGACTGTTGTAATTAAGAGAAGTCTTTATATAGTCATTGAGGAAGGCCCTCATTGTATATCCAAGCTGTGATCCCGCATATCCTCCAAGAACTGCAATAGCCAGGGTTGATGCAAGAAGCGTTACAGCCAATCCTACTTCCTTGCTTTTTGCAATCTGTCCCTTCTTCCTTGCATCGCTCTTTTTCCTCGGTGTCGCCTGTTCAGTCTTGTCATCCTTTGCAAATACCAAAAGTAGTGGAAGTGTATTATAAAATCCCCTCATTGAATCAGGTATTGCATTAAATGAATTCTCTATAAGCTTCAACAGTATTGGAAGAGCCAGGCAGAAAGACACAAGCCCAACCATAATCTTGACTGGAAGTCCCAGTATCATTATATTTAACTGTGGAACTGTTCTGGCAATAAGTGACATTGTCAAATCAGTAAACAGAATTATGAGAATTATAGGTACGGCTATTTGCACTGCAATACTGAAATACTCTATAAATGCCTTTATTATCAAATTAATGGAGCCCTGTGCCAGAAAAAAGTTCCCAAGTTTTATTATATCAAAGCTCTCAATTATTGATCTTATAAGCATATGATGTCCATCAACTATGAGAAAAATCACCATGCTGAACCAATATAATAGACGTTCAATCAATGTAGTGTTACTGCTTGAAGAAGGATCAAACATGCTCATCATGGCGAAACCAACCTGCATATCCATAACATTACCTGCAAATCTGACCATCGAAAAACAGAGATTTGTTAAAAATCCAAGGGTAAGTCCTGCAGATACTTCATTTAAACAGTTCAATATAAATGGCAGTGTACTATTTATATCATTTATAGAAGAATAATTTATACCGGGCATAAGTATATATGCTATTACCAATGTAAGTCCAACTTTCACGGCCCCTGGAGTTCCACTCGGGAAAAATATGGGTACCAGTGCAAAAAAGCAAAATATTCTTATGGATACAAGCACCAATGCTGTAAAATATAAAGTATCTATCACATCATTCCACTCCTATTTGTGTCTACTGGGTTATCTGTGCTATATATGTAAAAATTCTTTCAGTAAAACTCACAATCTGCTGGAGCATCCAGCTTCCGGTAATAAGCCCTATTACAGCCACCGCAATAAGTTTAGGCACAAAGGTAAGTGTCTGCTCCTGTATCTGCGTAGTAGCCTGAAATATACTTATTATCAATCCAACCAGTATTGAAACCAACAGAATAGGTGCCGATACTAAAAGCCCAGTTTGTATTGAGTCTTTTATAATTCCCATTACCATATTCTCACTCATTTAATTCACCTCATGAAAAACTTAAAATCAACGATTTTACAAGTAAGTACCATCCGTCTACCATTACAAACAAGAGCAGTTTAAACGGAAGGGATATCATAACAGGAGGGAGCATGAACATTCCCATGGACATTAGTACACTGGCAACTACCAGATCTATTATCATAAAAGGTATGTATATTAAAAATCCTATTTCAAAGGCAGTCTTCAATTCACTTATTATGTATGCTGGAATAACTACATTGAGTGGTGCATTATCCGCTGTAACATTGTAATTCAATTTTGCCTCGTCCACGAATAATTTCAAGTCCTTCTGTCTTGTCTGCTTCAGCATAAAACTTCTAAGTGGCTTTGCACCTGCCTCTATGGCCTGTTCCTGTGTAATTCTATTTTGCATATAGGGTTGAAGAGCATTTGAATTTATAGTGGAATATACAGGATACATTATGTAAACAGTTAAAAATAAAGCAAGTCCAACTAATACCGTATTTGGAGGTGACTGCTGGGTTCCAATGGCATTTCTTAAAAAACCAAATACAACTATTATTCTCACAAAACTTGTCATCATCATTATAAAGGAAGGAAGCAGTGTAAGTACCGTCAGCATTATGAGCAGTTTTATATTCTGAACATATTGCTGTGGAGTCGATGCACCTGCATTGTCCATGGATATATTTATATTTGGTATAGGCATCGTCTGGGATGGATCCGGTGCTGCATATACATTGGTGGAGGCCATAACAACTACCGCAAATGCCAAGATTGAAATAGCTATAAAATTCCTGTTAATTTTATTGTTCATGTTTATCTTCCTTTTTTGCAATTAAGTTTTTTATAATTTTTTTCATACCTGATCTTCTATAAAAATCCTTAAAATCCTTATACTCCGGTATGGCTTTTCTGTCCTTAAGCTTCAATATCTCTTCTTCGTTCAATTCATGAACTATTTCAATTCTTCCCGATGCGGAAGAAACCACATATACTTTTTCTCCCATTTTAACTACAAGCAATGTATTTTCCTTTGACAGCTGGGATCTCTCAAGTATGTGTATAAATTTTCCTTTTTGGGTACTCTGGAACTTTGCTCCGCCGTACCTCAGCGAAATGTATATGAGCAGTAACACACACACAAGAGCCAGCAAAGTTTTAAATATCATCCATACAAATTGTAAATCCATTTATATTCTCCTCTGGGGCAATTTCCAGATTATTGTACTATAAGATCTGTAAAATATACATTGTTCAATTTTCCTTTTTCAAGCATCGGATTTATCTTCTGAATTATTTCCATCTTTATATTTTCCATATTCTTAGGGCTTATATCCTCTGCCTTTTTACTGCTAAGTATTCCAATAACCGCATCCGTTATAATAGGTTTTTTATCATTCAACTCTGAATCCAGTTTTTTATCATCATAGCCTAAGGAAACTGCCGCCTTCAAATATCTGCTCGAACCCTTGTCTGCCAAATTTACAGTTATTTCATCAATTCCAAAAGTTTTGGCTGATACTATCTGGCTTAAAAATGAAGCATTGCTGCTCTGGGATTGCACCTGATTTGTGGCCTGCTGCACACTATTAGTCTGTGGAATTGTGTTTTGGGCTGCATCAGTTTTACCGTTTTTCAGAAATTTATTGTATCCAAAATAAGCACCTGCTCCTATAACTGCCAGTATCAATATTCCAATTAAAACCACTTTAACTTTTGAGGAATCAGCTTTTTCAACTTTATTTTCCATTCTATATACCTCCCATATTCAATTCACAATGTGTAATTTATAATAAGACAGAAGCAGCTGAATGTAACTATTCAATCTGGAAGCTGCCTTTGTATATTTTTCTCTTATAATCTATGACTTTTTCCACTATTTCCTCATTTGATTCCTTTACCAGAAACTTTTTCCCATTGGTAAGAGTTATTACACTTTCGGGAATGGCATCCAATCTCTCTATTTTATCTGCATTCAAGATAAATTCTTTATTATCAAGTCCAGTTAATTTTATCATTAAAATCCTCCTAAAAATAATATAGTTATATTATAAGTCCAAATGCAGATATATGTATATAATTATCAATATAAAACTTTAATTATATGAATGTGCATGTCAGGGATGGAACGCCATCATCCTGCCAGTGCACATTCAAAATATTTCAATTATATTTATCTCTTGAGGTTAATAAGATCCTGAAGTATCTCATCATCTGTCGTTATTATCTTTCCATTTGCCTGAAAAGCTCTGCTGGCTACTATCATATCAGTAAACTGCTGTGCCAGATCAACATTTGACATCTCCAGCATTCCTTCTGCCATATCGCCATAGCTTCCACTATTATCAACATCAGCATCCACACCTCTGGCACTTCTGACTATAGGCTCTCCAGAGTTTGAAGAAACGGAATAGGTATTTCCTCCATTTTTTATGAGTCCTCCTTCATTTACAAATGAAACCATTGCTATCTGCCCAAGTGCCGCCGTAGTTTCATCTGCAAGCTGTGCCGTTATATATCCATCCTTGGATACAGAGAATGAATTAACTTTTACTTTTGCTCCTTCTTCGCCTATCGCATCAGGGATGGACAGCGGTACCAAATGTGTCGTATCTGCTTCTATGCCATCTGCATTGGCATCTTGAAATGCAACTGAATTCTGAGTATTAGGATCAGCAGCATATGAAATTATGGCATCGCCCATCTGATATCCCATAACCCTTTTGCCATCCACTGTAAGAAGATTCCCCTGGCTGTCAAGGAAAAACGCCCCATCTCTCGTATAAGAAGCATCTATTGGATATTCAGCACCTTCATTTCCACCAAGTGCATTATTTTCTTCATTTATAGCTATTCCGCCAATACCATCAGAAGTTTGTCCTGATACTGCTCCCGTACCTACTACAAAATATCCGGTACCATCTATAGCAAAATCAAGAGTTCTGTTTGTAGTCTGCATACTTCCGGTTGAAAAATCGGTACTTATGCCTGCCACTTTGACTCCAAGTCCACTCTGCTTCCCATTTACTCCACCGGTGCTGTTACTTGGTGCACTTGGGTCCGAAAGTGTCTGGCTTATCATATCCTGAAAATTCATGCTCTGGGATTTGAATCCCGTAGTAGTTGAATTGGCTATATTGTTTCCTATTACATTTAATTTCTGCTGATTAGCTCTAAGTCCACTAATACCAGAGTACAATGATGGTAACATTAAAATTTCCCTCCATTTTTTATTTATTGTCCTGCTTCCTTCATTCCACAGGACCCGGCCTCCAATACGGTCCAGCCGATTTCTATCACTTTATTTCATTACACTATAACCATGCTGTCTATGTTTGTAAATACTCCTCCGTTGCTTGATTTTCTGTCCAGAGCAGTGATAACAGTCCTATTCTTTATGGAAGTAATAAGTACAGTATCTCCATAAAGTAGTGCAGATTCGCTGCATCCCCTGTCTGACGCTCTATTTATTGCGGAATTTATATTTTTCATATCATTTTCGCTGAAATTTATATTTCTGTTTTTAAGCCTTTCCGCAGCATGACTCGATATGGTAAACCCATTTTTCCCGTCTATTTGTCTGTTCAATACATCCTTAAAGGATTCTTTGCCTGATACATTGCTTTTCAGATTGCTTTTATTATCATAAAGCTGTGACAAATCCTGGGCAAAATGCAACCTACCATTAACAATTCTATATCCCATGGATATCACACTCACTTTTCTCCTATGGATTTTCTACATTTGAAATAGCATCCAGGTAGAAATCTTTGGTTTCACCATTTCCAACATCCACTTTCACAAGAATTCCAAGTGAACCTCTGGATACGGATTCGACAATTCCTCCATAGTAGTTTCCATTATCGTCTTTTTCATTTACTTCCACTTTTTTGCCTATAAGTGCCGACGCATTCATTAGAAGATTGTTGTTTGTAGTCGAATCAAATATATCTCCCATGTCATCAATTTTTACTACATTATTTATATTGAAAAGTTTGTAGTTATCTGTAGTATTTCCACTGTCATCAGTTGTATTTCCTATAACTGTATTTAAGAATATATCATCACCGTCTTTTACAACTCCAACAACCTGACCATTGTACATATTTCCATTTGAATCTATATCACTGAAGGTAATATATTTATTTACAAGTGAATTAGCTGTATTGAGCTTGTTTGAGCTGTTCAAGTTTGCCATCTGCTGCAGTGCTGAAAACTGTGCAAGCTGACTTACATACTCAGTTGAACTTTGGGAACTACTGTTGGTTGGATCCTGATTGGCAAGCTCTGCAGACAGTATTTTAAGGAACATGTTCTCATCTATATCCTGACCTTTTTTTACTATTTTTGTTCCCCTTGTGGTCCTCGTAGAATCCAAAGGTGAAACAACTGAATTTGAATTATCTACTGATGTTGCCATTATTCCCCTCCTTTATACAATTTTATTATGCCAGTATGTTTACATTGTTTTCGCTGTAATAGTCATTTTCTGGCTCTTCTTCTTCAGAAATGTTTCCAATGGAATTTAAATGCCCTTTTTTTCTTTCATTGCCCTGTTGATCTCTGTTGCCTTGATCCTTGAAGAAGGTTGTGTCTTCATGATACAAATTAAGCGAGAAATTCTGGACCTTTATTTCATTGTTCTGGAGCTTGTTTGACATATCCTGGAGATTGGAATTCAAAATATTGTAGGCATCCTTGTTTGATGCTGTAAGAACTGCTTTCATTCTTCCCTCTTCCATTACAAGGTTTATTGTTATGCTTCCAAGTTCCTTAGGTGTAACTTTTACCGTAAGCTCTTTAATATTGTTTAATTCCATATATTTTATGCTCTTTATAATGTCAGAGCTGAAGGCATTTTTATTTATGGTCAGAGCCTGTGTTCCGGCTTCAGCAGCAGAATTATCTCCTCTGATATTGTTAAACTGTGTCATAAAATTAACCACTCTGGAAATTTTACCTTCTCCTTTACTTTCACCCAGTATTTTATTGAGTGTTTCACTGTCATTATTCTTCTCTAGATTATCCCCAGTGCCGGAGTCCTTGCTATTTTGCATATTAAGATTTTCAGTTGGTACATTTTTAACATCAAGCGACTGATACAATTTAACATTTTTTAAATCATCCTGTGCCTGCGGAATGTCCTGGGAATTTGAACTGAGCTTTGAAAGCAGTTCTTCGTATATTCTGGACTTTATATCCGATGTATCAATGCTGATTTTACTGCTGGAAACACCTTGATTCAGCTTCAGGATTATGCTGTCTGCTATTTTTTCTGATAATTTTTCTGCAAGTTGTTTACTTTTATCGGAATTTCCCAAGTTGCTTAAAACTTCCTTTAAAAATCCCATATTTTCATCAACTACACTGTCTACTACATTCTTGACATCCTGAAATGTGCTGCCGCCTGACAGTTTATCTGCTATAAGCTGCTCACTCTTATTCATACTGTCCAAAATATTCTGCAAAAGGTCTAGCTTCCCATCAGTGGAGTTTTCGGTAACATTACCAATATCTTTTATGATATCAACATCAGACAGTATACTTTTACCATTCTGCAGATCATTTGACTGGAGCTGAATATCAGCATCACTGCTGAATAACAAGCTTAAAAGTGACAAAATGCTGTCTTTGTCTATCTGCCCTTTATCTATCTTGTCTTCAATACTCTTTATCTCCTCATCTGTAAATCCAGCTTTTTTAAGATAGGTTTCAATTTTTTCTTTTTGTTCATGTTGGTTGTCCGTATAATCCGGCTTTTCAAGCTTTTTACTGTCCTTGTCAACCTGTGCCTTTTTCATTACGGAACTAAAATTATTATTGTCTTTGTCTGAAGACTTTATTTTTGATACCTCATTGTTCACATTGTCCTTTACATTTGACAAAGATGTATTTAGATTTACTGTATCCATGTTCATATATGTATCTCACCTCCTTTCAATAATGTTTATAAGACTTTCTTATAAATCCATACAGTGCAAACTCATCATTTGCATTCTGTTCCAGCCTGTTCTGTTCTTTTATAAAAGCAGCCTTTTTCTTGTCCTTTAAAATATCTACAGTTTTTCTCTCTATCTGTCTTTCCTTCAATTCCTGTCTTTTTAAATCAACTATCTCTTCTTTAGTATTAAATTCACCTTCTGTCTCCTCTATGTTATAAGTCAATGTACTCAAATACATTTTTGCCATTTTTCTTTCTACCGTATTTCCTATCTTATTCATGTCCCTGTATCTGTCATAATTATCCTTTAGATTATCAAGTTTCCTCTTTACCTCAATACTTTCCTTCCTTGCCTTCTGGAAATTCATTATGCTTTCTTTTTCTCTGTCCAACCTAATATCCAGAAGCTTTTGAAGTCTGAATTCATATTTTTTCATAAGTTTCCTCCCAGGCCCTAGCTGAACATATCCTCCAGGCCATTTACACTTTCCTCAAATGATGAATTTTCATCTATTCCCTGTTTAAGATAATTTATTATGTTATCATGACAACCTATTGCCATATCTATTTTTTTATTGCTTCCCTTAACATAGGCACCTATATTTATAAGATCCTCTGAATTTCTGTAAGTTGACAACATATCCCTTGCAAATGATGCCTTTTCCCTATGTTCTTTAGTTACTATTTCAGACATGAGCCTGCTTATGCTTGCAAGAACATCTATAGAGGGATAATGATTTCTGTTTGCCAGCTCACGTGAGAGAACTATATGCCCGTCAAGTATACTTCTTACAGAGTCTGCAATAGGTTCATTCAAATCATCTCCATCTACAAGTACCGTATAAAATGCCGTAATGGATCCTGATTCTGACATACCTGCTCTTTCCATAAGTCTTGGTAGCTTCGCAAACACGGAAGGAGTATAACCCTTTGTAGCAGGTGGTTCTCCAATTGCCAGCCCTATCTCCCTCTGTGCCATGGCAAATCTTGTAACTGAATCCATCATGAGAATTACCTTCTTGCCTCTATCCCTGAAATATTCGGCAATGGCAGTAGCAGTGAACGCTCCCTTCAGTCTTACCAGAGCAGGTTTGTCCGACGTAGCACATACAATAACGGATTTTTTCATTCCTTCCTCGCCAAGGTCTTTCTCTATAAAGTCTCTGACCTCCCTGCCCCTTTCTCCGATGAGGGCTATTACATTTACATCCGCCTCCGCATATTTTGCAATCATGCCAAGAGTCGTACTCTTTCCTACACCGCTTCCTGCAAATATGCCAATTCTCTGTCCCTGTCCACAGGTTAAGAAACCATCTATAGCCCTTATTCCGGTTGGAATTACATCCTTAATCCTTTTTCTTTTCAAAGGATCCGGAGGCTCTGCATCAAGCTGATATGGAATTCCAGAAGATATAACCGAACCATCTATTGGCTTTCCAAGACCATCAAGTACTTTGCCAAAGAGATCGTCACAGCATCTCACACTTAGTGGTTTTCTCTCCGGTACAACCCTGCATCCCGGAGAAATGCCTTTAAGCTCGCCCAAGGGCATTAAAATTACATTGTCCTCATTAAATCCTACAACCTCACATACAATTTTGTGATTTATCTCGTTGTAGATAGTACACACTTCTCCTACAAATGCCTTTATGCCTTCCGCTTCAACAGTAAGTCCTATAAGTTTTTTTACAATCCCTTCCTGGTAATTGTAGCTTGATTCTGATATTTTTCTGTTTAGCCTGTCAAAATTTATATTTATCAAATTATCACCTCTGAGGCAGTATCAATCATCGTCTTTGAAAATATCCTTTATCTTATCACAGGCAATGTCCACACTAAAAACCATTTTGCCATTGTCCCGTTCAATTACCACACTTCCATCTTCAATTGATTCATCAGGTATTATAAATATATCTCCTTTGAATGGAATCTGTTCTTTCCAGGTATCTACCTTTTTCTTAAACTTGTTGCAGTACTTTTGCCTGCTTTTTATTATAAAAGTTTTTGTACCCATCATCTGTTTCAAGGACTCGAAGACTACATCATTCAAACTCTCTTTATCTTTCACTTCATGCTTTAATATATTCTCGATGGAATTCAATATAAGCTCTTTTATCTTCTCCTCATTTTCCCTTAAATAATTATCTTTTTCCTCTACAGCCTTTTTAAGTACCTCATCTGCATTTTTTCTTATAATTTCTCCTTCTTTTTTTGCCTTGTCATAATTTTTTCTGTAGCCTTCTTCGTAAGCTGACTTGTAACCATCCTGCCTGCCTTTTTCCATTCCTTCCGCATACCCTTTTTTATAGGCCTCATTTTCTATAGTTGAAGCTTTTTCGTATGCTTCTGAAATTATCTTTTCTTTTTTTCTGTTTGAATCTTCAATTATAGCTTTTCCAAGATTTTCATAGCTTTCCACTATAGGACTTTTTTCTATCTGATTTTCCTCTTTATCCTTTTCTGCCTTCTTTTTGACTGTAAACTCTGTAAATATCTCTTTTTTCCCATATTCGTTTATGCTGTCACCTTTAAATATGCCTTTATTATACGATGATCGCATCTTCTCCTCCTCTTGACAGAACTATTTCTCCCGCTTCGTCCAGTCTTCTTATTATATTGACAATCTTCTGCTGTGATTTTTCAACATCCATAAGTCTGACAGGTCCCAGGAATTCTATATCTTCCTTCAATGTAGCAGAAGCCCTCTTGGACTGATTCCTGAATATAGCATCTGCAACATCTTCAGAGCAACCCTTAAGTGCAAGAGCAAGTTCCTTTGTATCCACTTCCCTAAGTACCCTTTGTATGGATACATCGTCAAGAGTGATAATATCTTCAAATACAAACATGGATTCTTTGACTTTCTCTGCAAGTTCTGCATCCTGCTTTTCAAGTCCTTCAGTTATATTCTTTTCTGTAGTCCTGTCAACTTGATTCAATATATCAACAATAGTAGATACGCCACCAATTATCTTCATATCGGACTTTACCACAGATGACAACTTATCATCCAGAACTTTTTCTATCTCCTTGACTACCATATGGGACGTATTTCTCATGGTTGCTATCCTGTAAGCCACTTCAGCCTGAATGTTTTCCGGAAGTGCCGACAGTATCTGTCCTGCCTTGTCAGCTTGAAGATAGCATAGTATAAGCGCTATTGTCTGAGGATGCTCATCGGATATTATATTCAGAAGCTGATGTGCATCTGCCTTTCTGGCTATTGCAAATGGTCTAAACTGCTGAGTTGCTTCTGTTACCTTATCCAGAATCTCCATTGCCCTCTGGCTTCCTAGTGCTTTTGAGAGAAGATTTTTTGCATACTCTACGCCGCCTTCTATGAGATAGTCCTTTGCCTTGTTCATTTCTATGAACTCACTTAATATTTCCTTTTTCTGATCTGATTTGACAGAACTTATATTGGCTATCTCATAGGTTATCTTTTGTATTTCAGACTCCGGAAGCTTCTTTATTATCCCGGCGGCAGCTTCAGGTCCCAATGTTATAAAAAGTATGGCTGCCTTCTGTACTCCAGTCAAAGACTGCTTGTTGTCTCTAGCCATCTATAATCACCTCTCATCCTCTGCCAGCCATGATTTAACTATGTCCGCAACTTGATCTGGCTTATCCTTAGCATACTTCTTTATCTCATTTTCAATGTGAGCATCTTCACTTTCCTGTTCGAATTCTACAGGCTTGAATTTAGGTTTAATCTGTTCTGCCGTAACATCATTATCCTGATCCATAATATCCTGTGGATTTATACCTTCCTCTCCAAATAGATCTTCTTCCTCTTCATTATGTCTTCTTCTCCATATAATGAATGCCACTATGCCTGCTATTACAGCTGCTCCTAAAATCGAGCCCGCAATTATAAGCTTTCTCAATCTATCCTGCTGTTCAGCCTTCTGCATAGCATCTATATCTTTCTTTGCATTGTCCTGTGCTGTAGTATCAAAAGGAAGTGATTCCACACTTATGGTATCTCCTCTTGCCGGATCATATCCAATGGCAGATACTGCAAGATTTCTTATGGAGGTTCTTGTGGCATCATCTACATTACCATCAAGCGCAATAGATGCTGTAAGTCTTTTTACACTTCCAGGAGCTCTTATTGTCTTCTGCTCTACGGTAGGTACATCATAATTTCTAGTGACTTCGTTATGGGTGGAATTACCACCATTTGCGGTATTTACGGTAGTATTGCTCATATTGTTGTCAACGGGACTTGTACCTGCATTGTCCGTGCCGCCTGTGTTCCTATCATTTATGGTGTGCTCGCTTACCACAACATGATTCTTGTCATAGGTCTTGCTGTCCTGCTGGACCGCATCAAAATCCAAATCTGCATTCACCGTCGCCTTTACTTTATCCTTGCCATATACAGGCTCAAGTAGTGCAAGAAGTTTTTTTTCGGCTTCATCTTCATATTTTTTCTGAAGCTGCTGCTGATCTTCAGCTGAAACAGATGAATTTTCCAGGTCATCACCCTTTGCATCGTCTTTATATAAATCCCTGGAAAGAAGATTTAATTTGTCATCCACTATTTCCACATTTTCCTTGGGCAGATTTTTCACACTTCCAGATACTAAAGATACAAGTGCCTTTACCTGATCATTTGAAAGCTTCTGCCCTGATTTGAGTTTTATAGTTACAGAAGCACTTCCAGGTTCCGTGTCTTTTACAAATTCAGTATCATCTGGTAGGACCAGATGCACCCTGGCATTGTCAATTTCAGGAAGAGCCTTTATAGTTCTCTCAAGTTCACCTTGAAGTGCCCTTTGATAGTCAATTTTCATCTGCTGGTCTGTTTCGCCGAATTTACTTTTATCCAGAATTTCAAATCCTTGACTTCCATTGGTCAGCTGTACTTCTGAAAGTACCTGCAGTCTGGCTTTGTCCACCTGATCCTCCGGAACAAGAATTGAATTTCCCTCTACCTTTACATCTATCTTGTCACTCTGCAGTTGTTTGTAAACCGCTGCAGCATCCGTACTGTTCATATTTGAAAACAATACAGCATATTTTGTCCTTCCAAGTGTTATTCCTCCAAATATCAAAGCTGCTATAATTCCTGCAGTTATGATACCAAAGGCTATCTTTTTATTTTTACTAGAATCTTTCCATTTGCCCATTAAATTTTTAAAGAATTGTGATAGCCTACCCATTAATCTAGCTCTCCTTCTACATCTGCGTTCTATTCAATTCCTGATATGCATCCACAAACTTATTCCTGATCTGTACTGCAAGTTCAAGTGACATTTTAGCTTGTTCAGCATCCAGCATTACATTATGTATATCCGTTCTATCTCCTTCTATAAAGCTCTGTACAGCGTCATCCGCCTTTATCTGTTCACTGTTTACTTCATCCAGTTTATTCTTCAGCAAACTTCCAAAATCATTTTCGCTATTCACATTATTGGCTGAAATGCCGGCACCTATTTTTTCAAATATGCTGGTATCAGGTGTAAATTCGTTTATTTTCATGTGTTTTTAAACCTCCTACTTTCCTATTTCCAATGCTTTTGAAAACATACTCTTCTCGGAATTTATTGCGCTGACATTAGCTTCATAGGATCTGGTTGCAACCATCATGTCAGCCATTTCATTGAGTATATTTACATTTGGCATGGACACATATCCTGAAGCATCTGCATCTGGATTGGAAGGATCATACACTCTCCTAAAAGGTGAATTGTCTTCTTCTATTCCTATAGCTTTTACTCCCATTGGAATACTTTCATAATTTCCACTGCTTCCCAATACTCTGTTTAAATTCTCCTGGAATACCGCAACTTTTCTTCTATAAGGCTGTCCATTTGCGCCGTGTGTTGTCTCTGCATTTGCCATATTTGAGGCCACAGTGTCCATTCTAAGCCTCTCCGCAGAAAGTCCGCTGGCACTTATCCTCAGTGTATTAAAAGCCTGAATCATAAAATCACCCCTAATTTCCGTTTATCACATTTTTTCTCATATTCAATCTATTATTTTCAAGAGTTATAAGACCATTGTACATTAACTCATTTGCTGCCTGATTCACAGTTTCAATATCAATATCTACATTATTTCCATCTTCCCTCATACTGGTTGAATTATCCACTTTTGTAGTTATAGACCCATAACCATTTCCAAGCTTTATATGCCTGTCATCATTTGTCTTCAATTCAATATTATCCATGCTGTTTTTCAGATTCTCCTCAAAGGTAACATATTGCCGTTTATATCCCTTGGTATTTATATTGGCTATATTGTTTGATATAGCTCTGCTTCTGGCTGATGAAGCATCCAATGCCCTTCCAAGCAGACTGCCTACAGCTTCATCATTTGACATATTTTGTATATTCAATGCAATTTTCTCCTTTCTCTACATTTCTATTATAATATGTATTAGACATTTATTACAAAATTCCTTGTTAAATGCATGTTAAAAGTTAACTTTTAATATAACTTTACTTTTAATTAAACTTATTTGTCAATATAACCTATTTTATCATAATTGTACTCTACATTCTATATTTTTTACATAATTTATGTAAAAAATTTTCTATTATTATGTAATTTAATGTAATATTATGTAATTTGAAGCAAACTATACAAAGCAAAAAAATAAGACACCCTGTCATTAGTAAAATTAGGTATCCTATTATTATTTTATTAGCATCAACGTTTAACAGTTTCCAGTACTCTAAGAACATCCTGCGGAAGCTCATTTGCTTGTACTATCATTGCATTGGAGGCATCTACAATTATGCTTTCCTTGGTATAATTCATCATTTCTTCCGCTACATCCGCATCTCTTAAATCACTGTCGGCACCCACCATCCTCTGGCTTATATCCTGTATACAGTCATAGGTGCTTTCAAATCTATTCTCAAGTGCCCCATATTTACTTCTTATTGAAATTACTTCATTCAGGGAATTATCAATTGCACCAAGTGCCGTATCAATATCAGCATTTTCTACTATATCAGTATTATCCTTGATTGAATAAATTTCAGCAATTCTGCTGCCAGCACCATTGATGTCAGCATCTTTGCTTAGATTCACCTGTGGTATTTTAACAGTTTCCCCCGGGTTGGCACCTACTGGCATTTCCAGAGTTTTTTCCTCGGACAGCAGCTTCAGTCCATTGAATTCCGAACTATCTGCCATGTTATCTATTCCATCCAGAAGCTGGTCTATTTCATTTTTTATTATCTTCCTGTCACCCTCTGTAGTATCTCCATTGCCTGCCTGTACTGTAAGTTCCCTTATTCTCTGAATCATGCTTGTAATCTCCTGAAGGCCTCCTTCTGCCGTCTGGAGCATACTTATGCCATCCTGGGCATTTTTAGCTGCGGCCTCAAGTCCTCCAACCTGCATCCTTATATTTTCACTTCTGACAAGTACACTTGGATTATCCTTGGCACTGTTAATCTTATACCCACTGCTTATTTTGAGCAGATTTGCACTTTGTCTGCCAAGTGCCTTGTTTTGAAGCCGATGCATGATAAGGGCAGGCATATTATAGCTTATCCTCATAAAAAACTCACCTCTCCTGTTTGTTAAAACCAGAATTCCGTATATCTGTATATAGTCATTATCGGAAATACCACAACACTACTTTAGTGTCTATTCTATAGTTTTTTCATAAGGCTCTATCTTTACATACAGATTATATCTATCCAGGGCCTGTTCTTCACTGATACGTCCATTTACAAGGTTTTGATACAATATATATAGATTTGCATTCATATCCGGGTCGGAGCTCTTTGTCTCTTTCATTTTTTTCAATATCTTATCCTCAAGAGACAGATTTTCATAATTAAGTTGTGACTCCAACATATTTAGCATGTCCGAAATCTGTTTTTTAATCATTTTATTATTCTCACTTATCTTAATTGTCTTCAATCCCGATACTATCCTGTCTATACACTGTCTACTTATCAATACTTTATCTTCATTATCCAAATTTGTCACCGTCCTTACAATTCAATTAATATGCCACCTATATGAAAACTCTGAAATAAATCCAAAGATTGTTTTTATAAATTAATATTACCAACAATCCTATATATATGTCAATTGCATATAATTGTCATATATATAGGGGAAATGTACATAAAGTTCATTTCCCCTGATATCAATAAATTATGAAATTTTAGCCAGTTTGTATAAGCCCTAGGCAAGAGTTTCCTTCTTATATTCAAGAAATTGAATTGTATCAGCTTCCACATTTGTATAATACCTTTTGGTATCTCCCTTTATACAGCTCCTTGTAGTTATTTTTCCGCTTACTCCAAGAAGTCTTCCCTTCTTCAGATACTGCTGAAGCTTTTCAGCTCCTCCGCTAAAATAGGATACTGAAATAAAATCAGCCTGTTTTTCTTCTCCTTTTTTGCCTATGAAGTTTTTATCTACTGCCAATATGAATTTTAAAATACTCCTTTTGCTGTTTTCTATTTTGAAAAGCTCAGCATCTTTAGTAAGCCTTCCTATAAGAGTAACATTATTCAAGTAGATTACCTCCCAACTATTTTTTTAATAATTATATCCATGTCGGGAGTTTTTAATCACAATTAATCATCTTTTCTAAGTATATTTACATCTTTTCCACTCATTACCCTGTTCATATTTCTAACCGCACACATTTTACCACACATTGTACATGTATCATCACATTCCGGAGTTGATTCCCTTCTATATCTTATAGCTTTTTCCGGATCTATTGAAAGCTCGAAAGTTCTTTTCCAGTCAAGTTTTTGCCTTGCCTCTGCCATTTTGTTGTCCCAGTCAATTGCTCCTTTTACACCTTTTGCTATATCTGCTGCATGTGCAGCTATTTTTGAAGCTATAATTCCCTCCTTCATGTCATCCAGTGTAGGAAGTCTAAGATGCTCTGCAGGAGTAACATAACACAGGAAATCCGCACCGGAGGCAGCTGCAATAGCCCCTCCTATGGCACTTGTTATATGATCGTAGCCAGGTGCAATATCTGTAACCAGAGGCCCTAAGACATAAAATGGAGCATTGTGGCACAATTTTTTTTCAAGAATCATATTTGCTTTTATCTCATTCAATGCCATATGTCCCGGTCCCTCTATCATAACCTGTACATTTCTCTCCCATGCAGCTTTGGTAAGTTCTCCAAGTGTTATGAGTTCCTTTATTTGAACAGCATCTGTCGCATCGGAGACACACCCGGGCCTGCAGGCATCTCCAAGGCTCAAGGTTACATCGTATTTTTCACATATGTCAAGTATCTTATCAAAATGCTCATAAAATGGATTTTCCTTGTTGTTAAGCACCATCCAGGCATACATAAGTGATCCGCCCCTTGAAACTATGTTCATGATTCTCCTGTTTCTCTTGAACACCTCAGCAGTTTCCCTGTTTATGCCTGCATGAATCGTCATAAAGTCAACTCCGTCCTTTGCTTGCTTTTCGATGACTTTTATGAATTCCTCCTCGGTTATGTCCTTTAACTCCTTGTCATAAAATCCAACTGCATCATATATTGGAACGGTTCCAATCATGGCACTGCTCATATCTATAAGTTTCTTTCTGAATTCCTCGGTTTTTCCAAAAGAGCTCAAATCCATTATGGCCTCGGCTTTCATTTCAATTGCCTTCTTAACCTTTTCAAGTTCAATGTCTACATCAGGACAATCCCTTGATATTCCCAGATTTACATTTATCTTTGTCTTAAGTCCACTTCCCACAGCCTCCGGATCAAGTGAAGCATGATTCTTATTGGCAGGAATTACAGCCTGTCCTTCTGCGATCAGTTCTTTCAATTTTTCTATATCTATATTTTCCTTTTCAGCTACTACCCTCATTTCTCTTGTAATTATACCTTTTTTAGCAGCATCCATCTGAGTAGAATAGTTCATAATACCTTCCTCCTTTTATATCTATAAATTTCTCATAAAAAAATCAGCCTTCCCCTAAAGAAAGCTGAAATATACTCCGTCTAACTCGCAATATACATACTTTCCCTACGGTAGAATTAACTACATCAGGTTCTAAGGTTTGAGATTCGAAAATCTCTCTCAGCACTTCGGCACACCCAGTAAAAATCTATTTGTCTATTTAATTTTATTTAACTACTTAGTTTTAGTTTAACACAACTTGATTCCCTTGACAATCGACAATTTTATATCCTGAAATTAATTCTTGAGCTCTATTATCCAATAAATTTCACTAATTCCTCGTTAAATCTATCTTTCTCATCGTAAAACAAGCCATGCCCGCTGTATTGAAACGGTATTAAGGTTGAATTCTCAATACATTCATTCTGTATTTCCCCCAGTTCAAAAGGCACAATCCTGTCGTGAATTCCATGAAGGATCAATGTTGGAACATTTATTGAAAGCAAATCATCAAACAGCTGCTCCCGCAGCCATGTATCTGCTACTGCAATAGTTGCCCAGCTTGCTGCCTGTAATCCCAAATCCAGGAACCAATCAGCAAAGGATCTGGTTATATGCTTAAAAAAGAATATATCACCAAAATCACTTAGCATTTTAGGTCTATCCTCATATGTTTGATCAATAATGTCAGTTACAATTTTTTTATCAAGCCCGTATGGAAAATTCGGACGCTTGATAAGACTTGGGGCTGCTGCCGCAAAAAACATAAGTTTTGATACACCATATCCCTTATACCTTGACATATATCTGGCAGCAATGGCTCCTCCTGTGGAATGGCCCGCCAGCATAAAATCCTTCAATTGTAGTGTCTCCACCACCTGCCTAACATCATTTGCTAGCGTATTATAATCATACCCTGTAAATGGTTTATCAGATTTGCCAAATCCTCTTTGATCTATGCCTATACATCTATATCCCTCTTTAGGAAGTATATTAAATTGATATTCAAATAAATTATGATTTCCAGGCCAGCCATGTAAAAACACTATGGTTTTTCTTCCATGAGGATTGAGATCCTCAACATAAACCTTCACCCAGGGCTCTACCTCAACATAATAACCCACCAAAATTCCTCCGATATCTAATATTCACCCATACATATTATTCCAATAGATATAATCTTGTGAATATATGTCGACTTTATTTTAGAGGTAATATTTCCGTACAGAATATACTGAGATTAAGAGATATTCGCAGATATTTATAAAAATACTAAGTTATATATTACTACTTATATCTTAAATAAAATTCTACATTTTGGATATACTAATTAATGATGTTTTTACATTCCCTTTCTTTGCCAACCTTCGGGTTGGCTTTTTTTTATATAAAAATAATAATTTGGCTAATACATAAAAAATATAACAAAAACAATTAAAAAATAGCCCCTAGTCAGTCTCTTATTGTGAGTTTTCAGTGTTTCTTTGGTCTGTTCATGCCTTTCCTCACTATGATATCTTGTAAATTATGTTATAATAAGCATTATGCAAAATTATACTCTAATGAACAATATTATATTAGAGTGAACTATAAGTTAAATTAAGAAAGGGAGGAAATATACAATGAAAGCACAAATTAATCTTATTACAATTTGGACAAATGATATAGATAAAATGAAAAACTTCTACAATCAAGTTCTTGAGTTTAGAATTGAGAATGACCTTGGTAATTATGTTGAATTTGAAAACGATGGAGTAAGATTTGCTATTTGTATGAGAGATGTTATGTATGTGTATAGTAGCGAATATAGGAAAGAGTCCTCTGGACAAGGCTTTGAACTTGCTTTTCCATGTGAAAATCCTAATGATGTTGATGAATCATTTAAGAAGTTAATCTCCAAAGGAGCAATTTCTGTTCATGAACCACAAAATATGCCTTGGAATCAAAGAACAGCACTATTTGCTGACCCAGATGGAAATATACATGAAATTTTTGCAGAAATTATATAGTACGCAATCTTCTTATATTGAGTATTATAGGCAGGCAATCCCAACTATAATTTTTTAGGCTATATTTCAACATTATATTAAAACATAACCTATTTTAAACATTAACTGATCTAATTATCGTATCAACAATTACAAACAGCATAAATGCAGAAACAATCCACAGGAAAATTCCTAATGCTTTTTGCTTTTGATACCCAAAATAATTAACGCCACTTAAAAACATTGTTAAACATAGACTCCCTTGAGCCAAAAGGCGGAATACATAATTGCTGCTGTCTTTAATGGATAATAGTGCAAATAACACAGTAACAGCTGAAACAATTATAACTGCTATTTTAATCGGCAGTTTCTTTTTTATTTTCATAATGTATTTCTCCAAAAAAATTTTTAAAATTACGACAGTATAATATAATTGATAATGTGCCAATTATAGTTTTTTTACTCCATCTTTATTAAACACTTTCCTTAGATGAATTTCTGTGTATGGTATAGAAATTATAAGCAAAATAACAGATATTTTTACTGGTGTGCTGCTATTAGCTTCACCCAGTGCAATGAAAAATATGGTTATCAATAAAGATATTATTCCACTTAAATAATTTAAATATAACATTAATACCTCTACTATTTATAAAATTCATCTTTATACTTTAATTTTACCATATTTTCCTTTGAAGGCAAATATTATAGTAATTTATTATATTACATTCTGATTTAATTCCTAAATAATTTCCTATATCTTTAGTTTCTCTCAAAATGGGCGATAAAATATATAAGGAGGGAACGTTATGATTATACATTCTGTTGGTATGGGAGGCTTCTTACATATGAATTCTCATACTATTTCCAAAACAAAAGTGGAAGCATCAAAAACAGATAAAGGTACTTCTACTGAAAGCACTTCGGCTACTTCTAAAAAGGAAAATACAACTTCCTTGTCAGATAGTGTTGTAAAAAAAATTCAGGAAATGGCACAGGAAGGCGCGGCGAAAGGTGTATACATAGGAAATGATTATATATCCCTATATCAATTCCTATAAAAAACAACATGTATCTCCTGATCGTTCAAAGCTTATCTCATTAATGACACCTACAATAATGAACGCAAAATATACAAATGGCTTACCATACTTTTTTAGGATTACTGGATTACCTTTTACAGGGCAAATGTGCGTTGGTGCAACTGGATCATCTATGTTTATTTATGATCAAAATGGTGACGAAGTTTTATCTTATAGCTCTAATACTGGATGGGCAGAAGGACATACAAGAGCAGAAGATCAGTTTTATGATGAAACAACAGCAATTTATCATGAAGCCTACACTGCCGCAAGAGCGGATATGAAAGCATAAAGACACCAGCTTAGTGAAGTTATCTATTTTAAGTCGGCATCTTTACTAAGTCTGAATTAAGGCATACTTATGACCCTATGTTAATAAGTAATGGACTTTATTTCCGAGGCAGTATTTCCGTCCAGTAACCATCTGGATCAGCTATAAAATATAATCCCATTTTCTTGTTTTCATAGCATATACATCCCATCTTCTTGTGGTGCTCGTAGGCAGCATCATAATCGTCCGTCCTCACCGCCATATGTATTTCGTTGTCTCCAAGATTATAAGGTTCTTTTCTATCTCTAAGCCAGGTAAGCTCTATTTTGTATTTACTGTTCCCGTCTCCCATATAGACAAGTATAAAACTGTTGTCGTCGGGAATCTTTCTATCGATTTCCCTGAATCCAAGTGCCTCCTCATAAAATCTTTTTGATTTTTGAATATCCAGTACATTTATATTGTTGTGATCAAATTTGAATTTCAAAACATATCCCTCCCATTTATTCAACTCGCATTTTACAAATTACCCCCATTATAACCTATATACATATATTTGTGAATATATACTGTATTTATGATATTATATAGTAAATAATAAAATGAGGTGTTTACATTGAGCAATCATAACATAAAAATCCATTACCTGTACCACAGCGGATTTGCAGTTGAAACTGAAGAGCATTTCCTGGTATTTGACTACTACAAAGACAGCTTTACCGGAAAGGAAAAATCCATAGAAAATGGACTTATTTCCGAAGATTTTATTAAAGATAAAAAAAATACAATTGTATTTGTGTCCCACAGTCACCCTGATCATTTCAATCCGGTAATATTCAAATGGAACAAATCGAATAAAAAAATCAAGTATATATTGAGCAGTGATGTACCGGTAGTGGATTCAAAAGAAAATTATTATAAATTATCAACATATGAAGATATCACCTTAAAAGAGGAGGGTGTTTATATAAAGGCCTTCGGTTCAACAGATATAGGGATTTCATTTCTGATAAAACTTGAAGGAATTACCCTTTTTCACTCCGGCGATTTAAACTGGTGGCACTGGAAGGAAGATCCAGCTGAAGACAGGAAATCTGCAGAAATAAATTTTAAAGATGAAATAGACAAATTAAAAGGTCAAAAAATTGACATAGCCTTTTTCCCTGTAGACCCAAGACTGGATGAATATTATCTATCCGGTGGTGAATATTTTATAAAGGAAATAGAGCCACGGATATTTTTCCCAATGCATTTCTGGAGCCGTGTGTCAATTTCCACAAAATTCAGGGAGGCCATGAAAAACTACAGTACAAAAGTAATGGAGCTTCACAGTCCAGGTGAAGTATTCTGTCTTGAAATAAAGGATTTATCTTAGATATCAGCTAAAAAGGGACTGTATAGAACAGTCCCTCTCCATATCAGAATCCGGTGGAACCAAAACCACCCTCTCCTCTTTCCGTATCAGTCAATTCGCTGACCTCTTCCACCTGTACCCTCTCTACAGGTTTTATCACCATCTGGGCAATTTTCATATTTTCCTCAACCAAGAAAGGTTTATCCCCAAGATTTATCATGATAACTCTTATTTCTCCTCTATACCCTTCATCTATTGTTCCAGGAGAATTTAAAAGGGTTATTCCATTTTTTAATGCAAGTCCACTCCTTGGTCTTACCTGTGCTTCAGTATTTTCAGGCAGCTGTATTCTTATACCTGTAGATACAAGCTTTCTTTCCATTGGTTTTATCAATACCCTCTCCACAGAAAAAAGATCGAGACCTGCATCTCCTTTATGTGCATAGAATGGCATTATGGCTTTTTCATTTATTCTTTGTATCAGTAATTTCATAACAACTGCATCTCCTTTCGTTACAACATTTATTTACACAGAAAACATACTATGCTAAACTAATTGTAAAAGAAATCGGGGTGAATTTGTATTGGATTCAATAGCACATTTATTCAATCAATATGGCTATATAATATTAACAGTATCTTTAATTCTTGAACTGCTGGCACTTCCTCTTCCCGGTCAGACCATCATGACCTACTGCGGATATATAATACACGAAGAAAACATGAGCCTGGTACTTGGAATTTTAATGGCATCCATAGGTGGAATTACAGGAATCACCATCTCCTATTTTGTAGGCAGAATTCTTGGAAGGCCTTTTGTTGAAAAATACGGTCATTATATTCATTTAAAACATACTACATTTGACAAAATATCCAATGCCTTTGAAAAATATGGTGTTTTCCTGCTGTTCATATCCTATTTCATACCTGGTGTGCGACATTGTATGGGATATTTTTCAGGAATGATAAAACTCCCCTTTAAAAAATTCATGATAAGTGCCTACTTGGGAGCCTTTATATGGACAGGAACCTTTATATCATTTGGAAAGTTCCTTGGCAATTTATAGATTTTCATCATCTTCAATTCTCCAAAACCCCTGACCTTATATTACTACGAGAATTAAAAATAATCTATACAAAAAATAAAGCCAGGCAGAAAAACAGCCGGAGATTCGTTCCCCGACCAAACACTGCCTTACACTAGGCTACATTTCTCTTGAATTTGGATTCAGAAGATTCAGCCGTTCTGATCTCAGGTAATTTTATAAAGGCCAGAACCAAGGATGATATTATGCAAAGCACACCTATTACTATGAAAGTCCCTCTGAAATTTCCAGCAATACCTGCTATAAAGGATCCCGAAAGAGCTCCTATTCCAAAGCCCTGATATATAACTCCATAATTCCGGGTCTGATTCTTAAGTCCGAAGAACTCCCCGACGACGGGTGGGAAAATCGTAATGTTTCCTCCAAAGCAAAATGCTATTGTACTTACACAGGTGAAAAAAATCATAAAGTTCATATCTACAAAGCTGAGTGTAAAAGTAGCAGCCGCCGTTACCAGAAGAGACAATGAGAGCAATTTTGTCCTTTTCATTCTATCGGAAACTGTTCCAAGTACTATTCTCCCAACTGTATTGAATACAGCAACCATTGCCACTGCATTTGCAGCTGTTGCCTGGTCGAGTCCTGCCAAGCTGACCCCTATATCCTTTACAACTCCTATTAGATAAAGCCCGCTCATGCACGCTGTAAACACAGCTATAAAGAGCAAATATGCCTCTTTAGTCCTCAGCATCTCACCAACAGTAAAATTATTATCATAGGTCTCCGTGCTTTCAGCAATAACTGCATCTTTTAAAAGCTGTGCGCCTGAAAATATCAATATCATGGTTATGATTCCCCAGAATAAAAAGGCTCCAGCTTCACCTTCAGAAGCAATCATATCTCCATTTATATATTTAAACAACAGGCTTCCGCACCCATAAGCTCCTACAGATACACCAGATATGAGCCCTTTCTTTTCTGGAAACCACTTTATACAGTTAGAAAGAGTTGTCATATAGGCTATACCATCTGCAGCTCCAACTATTACACCTGCCGTAATGTACAGCATAGGAAGTGAAGATACCCTAGAAGTCAAAATCAGTCCTATCCCCAGTGCTATTCCACAGATGGAAACAAGTTTTCTTATGCCTAACCTTTCCTGGAGTCTGCCTGAAGCAAGTGTAGAAAACGATAGTGCAAAACTAGTAATGGAAAATGTCAATGCAACCCTGTTCAGATCCCAGCCAAACTTGTTTACTATAGGCTGATTGAACAGACTCCATGTATAGATTGTCCCAAGTACCAGCTGAACAATTATAGATCCAATCACTATTAGCCAGCGGTTATTTTTTGATATATTTTGCATTTCACTCACCTCTTCATTTATTATTATAAATAAATAAAATTTGAGCTTCCCATTTTATGAATGAAATGCAAAAAAGACTACATGGAATACATTTATATGTTCATAATCTGTTTGAATTTCTTTATATTGCTTCTACTTACTGGTACCTGAAATTCTATGCCATCCAATTTCAAGTTATAGGTATTGTTGAACCATGGTATTATTTCCCTTATTTTAGTTATATTGACTATATAAGACCTGTGGCATCTGAAAAATTTATTTTTGGGAAGACTGTTGTAAAAGTCGGATATGCTGCTATTTACAAAATACTCTTCTGTTTTTGTAAATACAATGGTTATTCTCTCTCTGGCTGTACAATAAAATATATCATCCATTTGTACTACCATTATCTTATCATTTTTCCATAAATTTATCTTGTTTGCCATGCTGCTTTCAGGAGAATTATGAGTCTTCTCCTTGTAATCCATCTCCAATTTTTTCAGCATAGATTTAATTCTGGATTCATCATAGGGCTTCAATATATAATCAAAGGCATCAAGTTCAAAAGCATCCACTGCATATTCCCTATAGGCAGTTATAAATACTATATAAGGTTTTTGGGAAAATTTGCTTATATTCTTTGCCAGCATCACTCCGTCGAGGGAAGGTATATTTATATCCAAAAATATAACGTCAATCTCATGCTGCTGGATAAATTTAAGAACATCCAGTCCGTCCTCAAACTCCCCTGCGATTTCAATACTGCTGTAATTTTTTATGAAATATTTCAGTTCCTCCCTTGCCAGGAACTCATCCTCTGCTATTATTGCCTTCACGATTCAAACCTCCTGACATAAAATTCTATTCTGGTTCCCTTCTCAAGTCTCTTGATTCTAAGCCCCTGCCCATATATAAGCTTCAGTCTGGAATGTACATTATAAAGTCCTATTTTGTTGTCAGGAACATCATCATTGTATACACGTTCAATCATATCTTCACTTATGCCAATTCCGCTGTCCTCCACGGACACCTTTACCCTGTCTTTTTCGTCTTTCAAGCTTATCCTCACCGTACCAGGCCCCTTGACTTTTAGTATACCGTGAATTATGGCGTTTTCAACAAGGGGCTGTATTATAAGGCTGGGCACTTTTACATCCACCTCGTCTATATCGTATATAACATTGAGTTTATCGTCAAACCTGGCTTTTTCTATTTCTATATAGTCTCTGACCTGTTTAAGCTCACTTTTTACAGGAATAAATTCATCATTTAGCTCTAGATTGAATCTAAGATAACTGGACAGGTTTATTATAAGTTCCCTTGCCCTGTTAGGATTTATTCTTATAAATGAAGTTATGGCATTCAATGCGTTGAACAGGAAGTGTGGATTTATCTTCGTCTGGAGGGCCTTTATTTCAGCCTTGTCTGCCATTTCCTTAACCTGCTCCACCTTTGAAACCTCCATCAAGGTCGATATAATCTGGGAAAGTCCTATGGCAAGTGTCCTGAGGGAATAGGTTATTTTATGAGCTTTTATGTAATATATCTTCAATGCACCTATAACCTCCTCCTTGTCTTTAGGAGGTATTATAATTGCAGACTTCAGTTCAGGACTCTTGCTGTCTATGTGATCTTCCTTTATAATTATATTCCCGCTGGCTATAGCTTCTTTTGTAGTGTTGTTCAATATGTTATTTCCTATGCCGTAGTATTCCTCTCCAGTCCCTATATAGGCAAGTATGTATTTATTGTCTGTTATGGATACCGCATCTGCCTTTATATCCCTCTTTATAATAGTACATATGGTATTTAGGGAATCCCTGTTTATCTTTCTGAAATAGGGAAGTGTCTTATTTGCTATGTCAAGAGCCAATTTAGCCTGTTTTGCAGCTATCATCTCTTTTTCATTTTCAAGATTCTCAACCAGTAGCACTATAAAACCTACATTTATTTCTCCGAGTATCATGGGTATGGCAATTTTAGACACAATCTCAAGTCCTATACTGTGAGGTCTGGAAAATAGAAGTATGAGAAGCATTGTAAGAACCTCGCAGAGCATTCCCGTAATTATTCCAATCAACCATCTGTAGTTCCTTCTAACCCTGGTGTTTATGAACCCTGCAGTCACTCCTGCCGTTATACTGCTTATAAGACACGGAAGTGAGGTTACTCCGTTTATGTCCGTCAGATATCTGTGAAGTCCGGATACAACACCTGTTGTTATTCCTACAAACGGTCCGAACAGTATACCGCCGGATATTATGGTCACTATCCTTACATTTACAAGAGATCCATCCACATTGATCCCCGTATATGTTCCAGCTACAGCAAAAACACTAAACAATAGGGAGATTATTACAATATCCTTCTTTTTGTAGTTTTCCTCCAGAAATATATTTCTAAAGCCCTGTATCCTGGTTATAACAAACAAACAGGTTATAAGGAGAGCCGCCCTTTCCATCAATTTAATCAATATAGTGTAAGTATCAGCCAATATTTCACCACCCAATTATACAATTCATAGCTTACAATTAATAATATATTACTACTAAGATTGAAAATAATCTAGAATATGATATCATATTCCTATAAAATCTGAAAAGGGATGTATTTACATGTATAATTATCTTACAAAAGAAGCTATAAACAAGCTAAATAAGGAAATAGAACATAGAAAAGTAGTTGTAAGGCGGAAAATAAACGAGGATCTCAAGGAAGCACGGGCACAGGGAGACTTAAGCGAAAATTTCGAATATAAATCTGCCAAAAGGGACAGAGCCCATAACGAAAGCAGAATAAGATACCTTGAAAGAATGATAAAAACCGCAAAAATTATAGAGGATACCACATCGGATAATGAAGTCGGCATTGGCAAAACGGTATACCTCAAATTTGAAGACGAGGATGAAGCAGAAAAATTTTTCATAGTAACTACAATAGATGCAGATCCTGTAAACAACAAAATAAGCATAGAATCACCCCTTGGTTCCGCCATATACCGGCATACTGCAGGAGAAAAGGTTACTGTCACATCACCTGAGGGCAAATACTCTGTAATAATACAGAAGGTGGTCTGACATGATAAACATCTGCAAAGTTTAGCTTTTGTTTATAATTAGTTTATACAAAGTAGATACCTGTATTTTAAAATATAATCAGGAGGTACTTCCGGATAAAAAAATACAAGGAGATGTAAAAATGAAACTAGGTAAAAAAACAGCTATTGCAATAAGCTTTACTGTAGGAATACTGATGTTTGCCACTACTGCTTTTGCTGAAGTTAAATCCAAAAGCGGCTATGACCAGTTGAAGGATTCATTGAAATATACTGCAAAAGCCTGCACCGGTGAACTTTCAAGTTATACTGTAGATATGTCCTTTGTCATAAAGGACGGAACAAATACAGTATATTCCAGCAACAATTTATCCAAATTCGACATATCAAATAAATCAAAAGAAGAATCAACTGCAACCTATAATGGTTCAAAGAAGAATGACTCCTATTACTATATTGACAAAAAAAGCACCATAGTAAAAGAGCCGAATTCACTCTCCTACTATGTAACTAATTTTTCAGATAATACAAAATGGGATATAAAAAATCCTTTTGAGGAGGACAGAGCTTCCGACATTGAAAAAATAGCAGATGCCATTGTTGGAAACCTCAAGGATTCTGTTGCCGTTAGTGTAAAACAGGATGGAAGCAAGGAAATTTCAGGCTCCTTAAACAATACACAGATTCCGTCACTTATAAATGCACTGGTGTCCTTTCAATTCAAAAATTCATTTGAAGGAAATAATGACAATATAAAAATTCCAAAACTCACAGACAACATTTTTGTAAAAAATGTCAAAGGAAATGCTGTTGTAGATAAAAATGGATTAATTAAAACTGTACTTGGATCAGGAGTTATATCGGGTACGGATAAAAATGGACAGAATCACAATCTGACTTTTGAAATACTTGTAAAAATAGTTGACATCAATTCCACTAAAGTAAAAAAACCCGATCTTTCAGGTAAAAAGACAATAGTTCAAACTGGTCAGTCCTCGCCGGAAAAATTTTCAAATCCGGAAAAATACATTGGAAAATACAATCAGGATATAGTAATCGAAAAGGACGGCAAATTTGTGAAAATTGGAGAGGGAACTGTAACTATTGAAAAAATAAACTCGAATACTGTAAGCGGAACCTATGAAGCAAAATATATAAAGGGCTATGAGGATAAAAATGAAAAATTCAAATTCAGCGGCAGCCCTGACAAGCAAAACAGCGGTCCTGATTTCAATGCAAATATTACTGCTGATATTGGTTCAAAGGAAACTGCAAAGGGAAGCCTTTATCTCAATTCCACCAATGCAAATATAAGCTTTTATATAGATGGAAGCGGTCCAATGAGTTCTGACTCACAGTACAATAAAGTATTCAACTAAATATGAGAGTTCAAATTTTGGTAGATTTTCTGCTCATGCAGAAAATCTCCATTATTTGATATTAAATAAATTTAAAATACCGTAAACGGGGTGTACAGATGGAAACAGTCATTGAAATAAAAAATCTATGTAAAAAATATAAAAATGGAAGGGGTATAGACAATATAAATCTTGACATACACAGAGGCGAAATATTCGGGTTTCTCGGTCCAAACGGTGCCGGAAAAACTACGGCCATGAAAATAATGACAGGCCTAATGAAACCGGACCTTGGTGATGTCAAAATACTTGGATACAGCATTTTGACGGAATTTGAAAAGGCAATTCACAATGTTGGATGCATTATTGAAACTGCAGAAGCTTATCCATACTTGACGGCTTTTGAAAATCTGAAGCAATTTTCAAGATATTACAAGGATGTAGACAATTCCAGAATTGAAGATGTTCTGGAAATTGTTGGGCTCTTAAAGCACAAGGACGAAAAACCTGTAAGATTCTCTCTTGGAATGAAACAGAGGCTTGGAATTGCAGCTGTATTATTGTCCAGGCCACAGGTCATAATTCTGGATGAACCACTGAACGGAATGGATGTGGAGGGAATGATAAATGTAAGAAATATAATAAAAAATCTTTCAGAAAATGAAGGAACCACTTTTTTCATTTCAAGTCACCTTATACATGATATCGAACTGACCTGTAACCGAATAGGTATTTTATACAGCGGAAAAATTATAAATGTAGATACTACAAATAACATATTGAACAATTATGCTTCCCTTGAAAATTATTTTGTCAGCGAGGTGGAAAGAAATGGGAAACTTTAAAAGGGCTCTTATAAATGAAATGGAAAAATTGTATAAAAAGAAAAAGGCCATGGCAGCAGTCATACTTTCCCTTGTTTTTATAATATTCGGCCAGATTTTTATATCCGTAGTAAGAAATAATTTTGGTGTCCAGGGTGTTTCCAGCAGTGAATTTCCCCTGCTGATACTCTCCATAATTATAAATACATTGCTCCCTCTTTTTACAGCACTTGTTACCATAGACAGTTTTTCCGGTGAATTCTCCCAGAACACCATGAAAATAACCCTGACAAGACCTATCAGCAGATTGAAATTGTATTCGGCAAAAATAGTATCCATATGCATATTTATATTTTCAGTTTTAATGTTATCAATGGTATTTTCCATAATATCCGGACTTATATTCAATTCAAATTCTTTTAATCTTCTGGATATATTTAAAATAATAATTTCATATGTGGTAACTCTGCTTCCCATGGCAGTTCTGTGTCTTGTAATTACACTGCTTGCCAACATATTTAAGAGCGGAATAGCTGTATTTTTTCTGTCAATACTCGTTTTTATAGGTTTCAAGGCACTTGAAATTTTTTTACCTGCCTATTCGGGTATTTTCTTTACATCAATGTTCGGATGGTACAATGTATGGATTATGGACAACATCCCTCTTCTTAAAATTTTCCGTGAATTTATGATGATGCTCAGCTATGCTATAATATTGTTTACAGCTGGATATTATATATTTGACAATAAAGATTTCTAGATTATAGAAAGGATAAAAATGGATATTAAAAAGCGTCTCATTATCTACAATAATTTAACTATAATAGTCCCATTTATAATTACAGCCATAGTTGCCTTCATATTTATATTTGTTTCTTCAAAGTTTTTCAACGGCAGTATAACCTACAATGATTTTAAAAGGGCCTCCCTTACAAAATCCGAGCTGCTGAATGTATCCAAGGATATAGCAAAATCAGATACCAAAAATATTAAAGAGGATGAACAATTCCAAAAATATATGCTGCAAAAGCTTTCGACTATAAATGGAAAAATCATAATAGTCAAAAGCGGTGATATTGTATTTTCTTCAAGAGATCTTGGAAAAATCGATGTGGCAAAATCTCTGGAAGAGTCAGATGGCAATCGAAGAAGTCTTCTGCAAATAAAAAGTACCCATTACTCCATCGACAGTTTTCCACTGGCATTTAAAGACGGCTCCCAAGGCAAAGTTGTATTTCTAGTTCCCGCTGCAGTTGAATCCAGTATTTTTAAAAATTTTATCATAACCATATTACTTACATTTTTTATCTGCTTTATCTCAATGAGCATAATCATATCCTATATATTCTCCAAAAAAATACTGGATCCCGTTTCGGATCTGAAAAAAGCCATGGAAGAAATAAGCCGTGGGGATCTGGATTTTGAAATTGCAGAGAGCGGTGACATGGAAATAAAAGAATTATGCGCTGATTTTGAAAAGATGAGAATACAGCTCAAGGATTCTGTCAGAATGAGAGTGAAATATGATGAAAACAGGAAAATGCTTGTATCCAGTATATCACATGACCTGAAGACCCCAATAACCTCAATAGAAGGTTATGTACAGGGAATCTTGGATGGTGTGGCAAATACTCCGGAGAAATTAAAGCATTATCTGAATACCATACACATAAAAGCAAAACAGGTTGATTCCATGATTGACGACCTCCTATTGTATTCAAAGCTGGATTTAAATCAAATTCCATTCACATATGAGAAAACCGATATTGTAGAATATTTCGAATGCTGTGTTGAGGAAAACAAACCGGAACTTGAAAAGTCAAATATAAGCATATCCCTTGAAAACAATCTAAAGGGCTCACCTTTTTTAATGATTGACAGAGTGAGATTTATGAGGGTTATACTGAATATTATAGACAATGCCAGAAAATATATGGGCAAAAAATCCGGTACAATAAAAATAATTTTAAGGGAAACAAAGACCAGTGTTATAATAGAAATTAAAGACAATGGTTCCGGTATCAGCAAGGACGATTTAAATAAAGTATTCAGCAGATTCTACAGGGCCGATTCTGCAAGGAGCAATGCCAGAGGCAGCGGACTTGGTCTTGCAATAGCAAAGCAGATTGTAGAAGGCCACAGTGGAAATATATGGGCTACTTCCCGGGCAGAGGAAGGTACGAGTATAATAATATCACTTGGAAAACATAGAGGAGAATATCATGAAAAAAATTTTGATAATTGAAGACGATTTAAGTATAGCCGAACTTCAGAAGGACTATCTTGAAATCAATGAATTTGAAGTCACCATATGTACGGATGGTTTAGAAGGCTTGGATATGTTAAATAAAGAGGATTTTGATCTGTTGATTCTGGATATCATGCTTCCAAAAATAAATGGATACAGTATACTGCAGAATATACGCGACAAAAAAGACATACCGGTTCTCCTGGTTTCTGCAAAGAAGGAAGAAATTGATAAAATAAAAGGATTTAGCCTTGGAGCGGATGACTATATAACCAAACCTTTCAGTCCTGGTGAACTTGTGGCAAGAGTAAAATCACACATTAACAATTATGAGAGAATAAAAAACAAATTTACCACAAAAAGAAACAGTATAGTAATACGTGGACTTGAGATATTCAAGGATTCCATGCAGGTATTTGTAAATGGAAATGAAGTAAATCTGGCCCAAAAAGAATTTGAACTTCTACTGTATATGGCAGAAAATCCAAACAGGGTATTCAGCAGGGAAAGCCTCTTTGAGAAGATCTGGGGGCTGGATTCTTTGGGAGACAATGCAACTGTCACTGTCCACATAAGGAGAATCCGTGAAAAAATAGAGGCATCACCTTCTGAGCCGCAATATATAGAAACAGTCTGGGGGGCAGGTTACCGGATGAGAGTCTAAAATGGCATTTCATCCAGTACCTCCTTTTTTTATGGAGCTGTCTATAAATTTCTTGTGTTTTTTATTTTTATACATAAGCTTGTCAACATGGCTTATATACTCATCCGGTGTTACAGGATTATTGAAATCATATATTTCATATCCATAACTAAAACTCAGATTGTAAGGCTTATTTGACGATAAATTGTATCTTTCAAGAGAGTCGTATATCCTTTTTATAACCTCTTCAACGGTTTTTTTATCACCTACATTTAAAAATAATATGAACTCATCCCCGCCAAACCGGGTTATAAAATCACCTCTGTGTATACTTGACCTTATTAATTTAACTATGGTCACAAGCGCCCTGTCCCCTTCCTTGTGACCATATACATCATTTATATTCTTGAATTCATCAAGATCTATAAAAACAATGGAAAAAGCCCTGAGATTGTTTTTCTTCATTCTATTGTCAAGATAGGCTTTCAGCCTGCTGCGCATCCAAGTTCCGGTAAGCATGTCCATCTGTGACATCTCATGCTGAAAAAGTATATATATTATGATAAAGGAATAAGCAGCAATACTCCATATAACAAGTAATCCATATACACTCAATTGAATTATCCCGCCAATGGATCCAAAGATCAGGGCCATGATAAGTGGGATAAACTCTGTGCTTAATATTACTTTTCTGTTCTTATAAATATATATCAAACTGCATATCATATAAAAATAAGTACATACTGCAGGTATAAAAATCATAGGCTGCCTTACATATACGTTCTCCGGGGTGATTTTAAATATAAAATCAAACTTCAGGGTAAGAATCGAAACAGCAGTATTGAGTATCAAGGGTAAAAGCATAATTGCCTTTTTTACGGATCGGTGCTTAGCGCTTCTATTTTCTTTTATCCATTCCATGACAAATAAAAACCACAGATAGGAAATGACTGGACCAAGCACAAAGGATATCATATTCAATAGCTTTGATATCGGTATAAGCCAACCTAAGGATATTCCGTCTATAATACAAGTTATGGTTTCAATAATAATTTCAGCCGTATTTATGATAAATAGCAGAAGATATATTCGATTCTTCTTGTCAATTTTATCCAGATGATCTGCAACATACACTAAAAAAATTATGGAAACAACAGCTGCAATAACATTATTGGTAATCCTAAATGCCAACTGCATATTTATTTAAAATCTTCTATTCTTATAATATTATCTATTTTGAGAACCGATTCAAGGCTTATAATTTCCCTTACTGCAGCATCTATCTCTGTCTGCTTTGTTTTATGTGTAATCATAACTACGGTAACTTCACCTTTTAAATTTTCATCACCTTTTTGTATTACGGAACGAAGACTTACATCATGCTTTCCTAAAATGGTTGTTATCTCTCCGAGCACTCCGGATTGGTCAATCACATTTATTCTTATATAGAACTTGCTTTCACTTTCTCCAATATCCTTTATTTTTCTGTCCCACAAATTGTTTTTCACCACCGGATTGCTGTTTTCAATATCCACATTATTTCTCAACATTGCAATGATATCACTGACAACGGCACTTCCCGTAGGAAGACTTCCAGCTCCCCTTCCATAGAACATAAGATCTCCTACTGCATTTCCCTTTATAAATATAGCATTAAAGGAATCATATACATTTGCAAGAGGATGTTCTTTTGGAATCATTGTAGGATGCACCCTAAGTTCCAGTTTACCCTCGTTGTCCTTTGCGATTGCAAGCATTTTAATTACCATGCCGGACCTCTTTGCATACTTCATATCTATGGATTCAATCTTTGTAATGCCCTCCCTGTATACATTGTTGACATCAATTTTAGTTCCAAAGGCCAGTGATGAAAGTATAGCCAGCTTGTATTGTGCATCAAAGCCTTCAATATCGGAAGTAGGATCCGCCTCTGCATATCCCATTTCCTGGGCCTGCTTCAAAGCCACATTAAAATCCATCCTTTCAAGTTCCATCTTTGTAAGAATATAATTGGTAGTGCCATTTACTATACCGTACAATTCCCTTATCTTATTGGCGGTAAGACTCTCTTCTATGCCGTTTATTATCGGAATACCACCGGCTACACTTGCTTCATAGTTGAACATTACCCCCATGTTGTCCGCCTTTTCGAAAAGTTCATCACCATCAGTTGCAATAAGCATCTTGTTTGCAGTTACTATGTGCTTTTTCCTGTCCATGCACTTCAGCATGTACTCTCTTGCAGGTTCTATACCTCCCATAACTTCAACTACAATTTTAATTGAATCGTCCTCAAGTATGTCATTGATATCCGTGGTTATGACATTATCAGGGACATCAACATCCCTATCCTTGTTTTTATCTTTAACAAGAATTTTGGCAATCTCCACTTCATAGCCTGATCTCTTCATTATCTCCTTTTTGTTGGAATATAATATTATCCAGACTCCCATGCCTACATTTCCAAGTCCCATCAAAGCTATTCTAATTTTTTTCATATCTATCTCCCCTTTCATTCTATTTTAATTTTGAATGTACAAATTCATCTATATACTGCCATTTATTACTATCAAGATCTTCAAAATGCATTGCCGTCCTGTAGTTTTTGTTTTTCTCATCGTATTCGCTTCTTACTATGGAACACAATATATCAATTTTTTCCTTGATAAACAGAGAAACCAGGGCGTATTTAGGAGTAACCTTGTCTTCATAGGTTATAATATTTATACCGTTGGAACTTAAATCTATGCTGAAAGTTTTTTTCACTTTTGAAAAATAGGCCTTCGGTACCTCCTGAATTTTTTTATACTCCAAATTATCATTTATAAAATAATATCCAATATCCATTACAGCTTTTATTCTAGGATACCTTCTTCTTTCTATACTGTTCAATATATTAGGATTATCAATTATGAGAAGTGAAAATTTGTCACCAAGTTTGAGCCCGAGTATCTTTGACTGGCATTTAAAAGCTCTGTCTTTGTATGCAACAAGATAATTCACGGTATCATCAAGTTTTACAGTGGAATAATTATCCTGATCAACAGGCACATTTACAGCGAAACAATTGTCATATACCTTTATAACAATTCCTTCAAAAAACTTTTTGCCATTTACAAATTCAATTCTAAGTCCTATGTATATATTCTTTTCGTATGACGCCTCTTCCATTCAATATACCTCCATTTTATAGTAAACCCCAATATTTAAAAATGCTTTTCAAGTTCTTCTATTTCTTTTTGTCCTCCAATAGCTATGATTATATCACCTTCAAGCAGTACAAAGTCTGAAGCAGGCGATACATTTATCTTGTTGTTCCTTTTTATGGCTATAATGTTTATTCCATATCTGGCCCTTATGTCAAGGTGTCTCAGATCCCTTCCAATCCATTCTTTCATACACAGTATTTCCGTCAGCCTGTATTCAGAGGACAGCTCTATGAAATCCAGTATGTTGCTTGATACAAGATTGTGTGCAACCCTGATGGCAGTATCCTTTTCAGGAAAAACAACCTTATCCGCACCTATTTTATACAGAATTTTCGCGTGCAGCTCTGTGTTTGCCTTGGCAATGACGTATTTCACGCCCATTTCCTTCAGCAGAAGCGTAACTATCACACTACTCTGTATATCGTTTCCTATACCTATTACTGCAACATCAAAATTGCCTGCACCAAGGGCCTTCAAATTTTCCTCATCGGTTACATCCGTCTGAACCGCCTCTGTTACATAATGGGATATGTACTGGATATTGTCCTCGTTTGAATCAACTGCCAGCACATCATTTCCAAGTTCACAAAGCGTCTTTGCCATTGATTTTCCAAACCTTCCAAGTCCTATTACGATATACTGTTTCTTTTTCATAAATCCACCTCCGGATTCCAAGTTTTATCCAATCAATATCCTGTCCTCGGGATATCTTATAGACCTAGGAATCTTTCTATTTGTCATTGACAGTACTATTGTAAGACCTCCCAATCTTCCAAAAAACATGACTACAATTATTACAATCTTACCTATATCACTGAGTTCAGCTGTAAGTCCGGCAGTCAGTCCTACAGTTCCAAAAGCCGACACACATTCAAAAAATATAGTCTGAAGTGACTCACCCCTTTCAGTTACTCCCAATATCATAAAGGAAATGAGAACCAGAAACAGATCGATAACCAGTATGACAATGGCCTTGTAAACCAATTCCTTCTTTATCGTCCTTTTGTAGATTTCAGTTTCCTGTCTCCCTTTCACTGCAGATACTGCAGTCATTACAATAAGTGCTGCAGTGGTTATCTTTATTCCCCCTGCAGTAGAACCGGGTGCGCCGCCTATAAACATGAATGATATAATCAATGATTTGCTGCTGCCGGTCATATCCTGGAGAGAAATGGAGTTGAAGCCTGCAGTTCTTGAAGAGACAGAGGTAAAAAATGAAGAAAGTAGCTTGTTTCCCGGGGTCATGTCCTTCATGGTACCAGGATTGTTGAATTCAAACAGAAAGAACAGCAGAGCTCCGGAAACAATGAGTATTGCAGTCATACTTATACAGACCTTTGAATTGAGTGAAATTTTTTTTATGTCCCTGAAGCTTCTCAGGCTGTAAATTTCCTGCCATACATAAAAGCCAAGGCTTCCGGTAATTATAAGTGCACTTACGGTCAATATAACCAGAGGGTTGTTATAATATGGTGTCAGGCTTCTGTCCCTTCCAATAAGATCCATTCCCGCATTACAGAAAGCGGAAATTGAATGGAAGATGGAATAAAACAGACCTTTTGCAAGCCCGAATTCAGGAACAAACTGGATGGACAGTACAGCAGCTCCTGCAATTTCTATTAAAAAAGTAAATATCAATATGTATTTGGACATCCTTATGAGTCCCTGTATGCTGAAGGAATTAAGTGACTGCTGTATAAGAAGTCTTTCCTTCAATGTTATTTTTCTTCCCGACAACAGTGCCAGCAGAGTGGAAAATGCCATAAAACCAAGACCACCTATCTGAATAAGTGCCAGAATTACAGACTTTCCAAAATAACTCCAGTAGGTTCCCGTGTCCACAATTGCAAGCCCCGTCACACAGGTTGCAGATGTAGCCATAAAAAGAGCATCTATAAAATTCGTATGTTTGTAACTTTGAGAGGCTACGGGAAGACAGAGCAGTACCGCCCCTATAAATATTATCGTCAAAAAACCAAATATCAAAATATGAAGTTCATTTATTTTAAACAGCCTTATGCCATTAGATTTCATTGGAAAACCGCCTTCTATTTTATGGGGACATTCCCATGATTGATAATATATATATTTTAACACATTTATATTGAATTAAACATTCAAAATATATGAAAAAGCGGAGAAATGTACTTTATACATTTCCCCGTTTTTCATCTGCAGTTATAATTCTAATTTGCCAAAGTTATATCCATGCTTATATCGCTTTTGGTTGAACTTACATCAAGTCTGGAAGTTCCAAGTAAATTTCCCTTGGCATCATACATACAAATTTGTACTGTATTTCCGGATGAAATTGAAACTGCGGCTTTGCCAATATCAAACAAATTATTGTTTCCCTCTATCTGGTACTTTGCAGCAGAAGGCAAATCCGTATTTACAGTTATCTGCTTCAACATTGGAAGAACCGGAGAAACTACCACATCTGCCGAAGCTTTATAACTATCGTCAGAAACTACCTTAAAGCTGAATACAATGGGCTTTGACAGATTTTTACCTTCCTTGGACTTTACGTCCTTTTCTATATGCAATCTATATTCATGTGACAATTTGTAGCCTCCGGAAGGTGGTTTGATCTCCGTCAGATCATCCTCATCTCCTGCCGAAACACTTGCATTGATGGTACTTTTATCTGTAATATCTTCAATACTTACATTGCCTCTTAAAGAATTTACATTTACAGGTGCACTGAACCTAAGTGTCCAGATTTTGTTTACATCACTTATGACCTTGTTTCCCATATCTTTATAACTATCCTCCGCCATGGTACTAAAATTGCCCCATGAAACAACACAAGTCAATGCAAGAATCAAAATCAACACAGTCCTCTTTATGGATTTTTTCAATTCTTTCCCTCCTTTTGAGTTTTGATGTTGAATCAAATCTGTAAAAACAGTCCCATTGCTCAGGGCTGTCTTTACTTTTTAACAAATTGCCATATTAGATATTATGGTGTAGTAAGATTAACACTTACTGGTGATGATAGTTTGTTCAGATTGGCATTTGTTCCATCTGCCACGCTCAATACATATACATAATAATCTCCAGATGCAATCAGACCTCCATCACTATCTCTAGCTGAAGCATTTAATGTAACTTCCAAATTTGAACCCGTCTTTGGAACTTCAGTATATTTTGATGCCGACAATGAATTTGCCTGCTCCAGATCAAGTGTATGTCCACTCTTTACCACAATAACTCTGTAGGATTCAACCTTTGACTCATCTGCTGCTTTATCAAAAGTTACCTTTAAATCGCTTCCGTTACCGGTATCGGCAATATCTGAAGCCGCTATATTGGTCACAGCAGCTGGTGCACCATTAAAGTTTATGGTAATAGGATCTGTAGTAACATCCTGGGTGCTTCCTCCACTTACTGCATCCATTCCCGATGCCTTTATAGTAAATGTCAAATTACTTATGCTGTCTGGAATATCATTAGAAGCTGCATTACCGTTAATAGTTATTCCCAGATGAGTGTCATCCAGCTTAGTTACAGTACAACTTAATCCTGACGGTAGATTTGTTGCAGCTATATCCGAACTACTTATACTATCCTTTATCTTGCCATTCTGTATTTCTACAGTTACTCTTTTTGTAGATGAACCATCTGACCCAGTTCCAGAAATCGAACCATCATCAGCTGAGGTTTCTGTAAATGTCGTTGGAGAAATTGACTTTATACTTGGAACCAAAGCTACAGGTTTTTCTGTTTTGTTGCTTTCCTGCTTTCCCTGATCCGTTCTAGTTACATATATTTTGGTATCACCGGCCGGTATTCCGCCATTTATGGTTACATCTAAAGGATCACTGCTTGAATTATTTTGTGTCGCACTGCCTATAAGACTGCCTGAACTGCTGTATACCTTCACTGTAGCTCCATATGGAATATCGGCTATTCCTACAATATCACTGCCAGAAGTATTATTAGTTACTGTTATCTTATCTACAGGTATAACATTGGATACAGTGCTCGTATCACTTATGGTAAATGGAATTCTCGTCTCTCTTGTATGCCCATTGATGGTATTTGTAGTATTCAATATGAGCACATAAGCTCCATTAACCGTCAGCTCATTTCCTGATACATAATGAGTAGTATATCCATTGAGCATTATGGATGCTTCCGTTTCATATGGAGGCACATCTGTAAATGTTGGAATTACTGAAGATGTATAAACTCCTCCACTGTATACTCCACCTACAGAAGGCGTTTCAGCCTCATCAATAGGGTCAACCCTGAAGGTTTTTTTAGAAACACTAACCGCTCCATTTTCTCTGCTGGTTGTGGTAACAGCAAGCTCGTATTCTCCATCCTGAGTTATGGTATTGCCTGGTACAAAAGCTACTGGTGCAGGTGGATCTATTGTATCATAATGCACACTGCCTGGATCACCAAAAGCATCCTTCATTCTGGTAAGTGTAGCCGTACTGTAGGTTCCTGCCAAGTCTGTCCACTGCGGTGTTGCCTGGTAATAAGTATCCAACTGTTCAGGATTAGCTGTTAAATCTTTTTCTGTTCCAGGTTTTTCTACAAACCTTATATCTACACTTGAAGGTGCAGAGGAATTTATTGTAAAATTGACAGTGGTGGTATTTGTAGCAGTAGATGGATCCATACCAACTTGGGTTTTAGTCCCAGTTACACTTAATACGTAATCTCCATTTCCCGATGCCTCTAAATCACTCAGTAGTGTTGAAGGAGTCACTGAATTATCTACTACCGTTCCATCTTTCTTTTTTAGAACAGCAGTATATGTTATAGTATCGGTATCAGTATTCCAGCTTACATCAGGGAAAGTACTTTTATCGTTAGCATCAAGACCTGTTGAATATATCTTTCCATTCTCAATTCCAGTTATCACAGGCATCGGGAACAATCCGTATGTTACAAGATCACTCTCAAGTACTGGACCATCCGCTTTTACTTGAACCTGGACTTGCAGTGACAATGTCATTGATATAGGTGTGCTGCCTCCCTGGCAATCCTTCCAGTCTTCACCCTCTTTATATCTATACTGCATTCCAGCAGTGCTTCCAACGATTCTTCCGTAGTTCAGATCTATTGATACATAATCAGGCACTACCGCCTTGCTTATCTCTACAGGATCCGACGGCTTGCTGTCCACATTTCCTTCAAGTACAATTCTAAGCATCTGCTTTTTATTATCTTTGCCATCCGGCCCTGTTATCTTAGATTTAATATTACTTACCGTTATTGCACCATTTCCATTTGCAGTAGCTTCAGTAAAATCTGAAGGAAGTTCAGGTACCGTACCATCTGAATTTTCATCCTGTATATATACTTTATAGGTTTTTCCTGCCTTTAATCCAGTTATCTTCTCCTCCTGTGCATTTACATAAAATCCTGTAGGTGCTTCAGCAGGACAAGGAACTGCAACTTTACTTCCCTCTGCTTTATCCGCAGAAGTTACAGTTACATATATGGTAGTTCCATCCGGATCAAAGTCCATTCCTGTCAGAACAGCCTTGTAATTGTCATCTACTACTGCTGTTTTTACTGGTTTAGTATCAGACATGTTAGTATAGACGCTTATTATATCTCCCGGCTTAAGCTTTGTATTTGTTCCGTCTACAGTCACACTATCCTTTTTACCGGCTTCATTTACAACAGTTACATTATCTGCATTTATTGAACCTGAATCAATAGCTACAGTCATGGTAACTTTTGTACCATACCCTAATATGGTTCCTGTAAAATTATACACTCCTTTTTTTATTTTAGGATTATCCTTATCCCAATTCACAACCAGCTGGCGTATGGTTCCATCGCTCATTATAGCTGCAACTCTCTCTGGGAAATTAAACTTTGATATATCATCAGTTGAATATGACGGCAGCTGATATACATCAACTACTTTTTCCGTAAGTTTAGGCTTTTTAATCGCCGTACCCTTTGCAGTTCCATCTGAATCCTTGGAAATAACATATGCTTTTCCCTTATTCATATAGTAGAGCATGTCGCCTGCTACATTCAAATAACTTGCAGGAGCATCAGCTATTTTATAACCATTTCCCGTACTATCCAGCTTGTATATTTTGTTACCATCCGCATAGCTTGTATAGTATATATTATTATCATCCAGTGCACATATAACTGTGGCTTTATCATCTACAGCATTTAAACCTGAAGTACTACCTCCTTTTTGAGGCACATTTGTAATTATGCCAAGTGGAGTTGGATTATTGGTAGCTGAACCCATGGACCTGTATAGATTTCCGTCCTTACCCGTATAGAAAATCAAATAGTCATTGATTGCACTTATGGATTCAGTATCTATATCACTCAATTTTGTTTTGGAATAGTTGTTCAACAAATTGGAGCTGTACAATTTGTTTCCATCAGAAGTATTTATATAAAATAGGAAATTATCCCCTACACTCAGTTGTCTGGCCGAATCCGACAATACCTGCCTTCTGCCCTGGGAATCCTGTACATATATTCTCGCCCTGTCAGAGTTATTTATATAGTATATCTTATCGCCTACTACATTTATACAGGAAGCCATGTCATCACTTATCTTCTGTCTTTGGGTTCCGTCTGTTCTTATCTTGTATATTTTTCCATTATCACTATAATTGCTATAATATACCCAATCGCCTACTACATTTATATACTGAACTTCATCATTGCTTATAACCTCATCTTCTACTCCGGTTACGCTTTTCCTGTAAAGTTTATTTTTATCTCCTGTATTTTCATAGTAGATCCAGCTGTTATCCTCGTCTATGGCTGCAAAACCAGTATTGGACAGATTTACAGCAGTATTTCCATGAACTGTATCATCCAGTGGATTTTGTGCTGCTGTGGCAGTTAATATTACGGAAGAATTAACACTTCCCGATGTAGAAGTTCCTTCATTTAATCTCATATATCCATTTGCAAGTTCGGTTGTTCCGTCACTTGCAAAGATAGAGAGTAAAATTCCACTGCCTGATGAATTATTTCCTATATATGTCGCCATATCCGTAAGAGGTGTAATAGCACTGTCTCCTGCCTTAAAATAGGATGCATTGCTCACTCCCTCAACCTGAGGTACTTTAACTGTATACATGTTGAGTCCTGTAGTAATAGTATTATATGTTACATTTACTATGGCAAACATATTAGTATTTACACTACTTGGATCTCCATATTCACCATCGGCACCTGCAACAATTTTCTGTCTTGCTCCCGTAGCAGTATAATAGGTTAACGTACTTCCTACTTTCGATATAAGCTGACTATCATCAACGGGTGAACCGGTGAATATGTCCTGTGCCTTTGAATCCTTTATAAAATATATGTTTCCCAGATTGTTCATCAATTGGTCATTTATATTCGCCAAGTTAGTTGGATTGTTAAGGTACGCTGCATCATAGACATTACTACCTATCATTATGGAGTTGGAAGGCAGCTTAGCATATACAACTGATCCTAGTCCAAGAACAATAACTGCAGTCATGACTAACATCCTAGTCCTTTTCAATGATTATTCCCCCTTATTTAAATATCTAGTTATTATATTCGTATATTTATTAAAAATTTTTAGTAGAAAATAATTATTATTTTTTACTTAGTCATTTAACGCCTGACTTGCAAAATAACATCCACTGTATTAGTGCCAGCAGAATTTGTATAGTGATTTACCGATGCAGTTACATTATAACTCTGCGAATTTCCCACGCTTATATAAGGTGGATTCCAGAGAAGAACCGTAACCTCCTTTTGAATTTTATTTCCATCAGGTCCTATTATAATTGCTCTGAGTTCTTTTGTTGCTTCTGACATATCATAAATTCCAGTATTATCTATAGATATAACTACAGGTATAGGACTGTTATTTACATTACTTCTCGTTGTAATTCCAAGTATTTTAGGAATTATACCTATCGTAGCTTTAACCGTGGTGCCAGACCCTGTAATACCCTCAAGAGTCACTTTTGAAATTCTGCAGTCATCTACATTGTTCCTGTCCACATAAGTAGCATCTATATTAATTACTCTTGTCCAGCTCACTTTTACTTCTTTCCTGGTTACTGGATCTGTTACTGTAGCCGGATAAGAATCTCCCTGAACTATGGCGTCCAATTCCCCTAAATCAACTGCATTATCGTCAGGATTATCCGGATTGTCCGGGTTATCAGGATAGTTGGGATCATTAGGATCCTGTCCACCTTCACCGGTAACTATGAGCATAAGTCCTACCTTCTTGCTGTACCCGCTTACAGTTCCCTCATAGGTATAGACACCCTTGGCATAATCATTTTCAGGTCCCCAGGTTACAGATACATTTTCTGTTGAACCATCTGTCATTATGGCAGGTATCTTGGTTGGCAGGCTATAATCGGACTTGTTGCTTACAGTTTTCTTTATATTGTTTATGGTCTTTATAGTTTTGGTCGTCGATCCGTTGTCGGTTACTGTCAACGTAAGTTTGACCTTTTTACTGTATTTATCAACTGTACCGTAAAAGATATAGACACCTGGCTTGTTACCTGACTGTGTTCCATAGTCCCAGGTTACAGGCACCTGGCTTGTAGTGCCGTCGGTCATCTGTGCTGAAACCGTGGTAGGCAGGTCAAATTTTTCCCTGCTGACCGCAGTTTCAGTCAAATCGCTGATCTTATACGGAAGCGGTTTTACCGTAAGTGTGGTATATACTTTTTCGTCAGTTCCCTTCACCGTCCCGGTAAATGTATAGATACCAGGTTTTGTAGTATTTATTTTGGTGAGGTTCCATTCAACGGGCATTTCCTTTTTAGTGCCATCCGTAGCTGTTATAACTATAGTCTCCCTTGGAGTGTACTTTTCATTCTGCCATATCGTATCGGTTATATTGTCAGTATTGCCCACTCCAAGAGAAAGGCTCTTTGCTATGCTTTCCGATTCATAGCTTACGGCCCCCGTACCACCAAGCACCTTCAAGTTATTCACTATATGGGTTTTAAGAAAATTTGACGTAGCTTCATCCATGGGGCTGTCTACAAAAAGTATTGGCGATGAAGTTTTTGGAGCAAGTGCGGAAGCTCCAAGAGAATCGGGAAAATCCCTGGCAGAAGCTATGTATAAAGTACCCGTATCTATTTCATTTTGAAAAGCCTGTATTACTCCTACATTTTTACTGTATGCATTTCCTGACCCTATTCTCTTTACATTTGACAATCCACTTATGACACTGTCACTTATAGTATTGCTGTCGCCCACTACATATATTTGATCCATTTTGGAACCATTTCCAAGATATTTCTTTACAGAAGCAGGCATATAATTCCCGCCCGTCAATATTATGGGCATCTCCTTTAAAGCTGCTATTGAGGCTATTGTCATGCCATCCTTAAAATCATTTCCATTGACCAGGGCCACCTCGCCGGATTTTCCAACCTTCGCCGCAACCTTAAGGGCGGTTTCGTATCTGTCATCCCCTCCGATTCTCGTAACTTTTATATTTCTAGCTGTCAGCGAATCCTCTATACTCTGGGATACGACACCTTTTCCTCCAACTATGAATACATTTTTTACATTTAACCTTGTAAGTTCCGAAGATATATACGGACTCATAGCACTACGGCCGGTCAAAAGTATAGGTGCATCATATTTTTTAGCAAGCGGAGCTGCAGAAAGGGCGTCTGGGTAGTTTTCCCCATTTACCAGAACTGCATATTTTGTATCGGTATTCCAGCCTGCATCACACACCTTTGCAGCTGTTTCATATCTATCAATACCACCATATCTTTCAACTGATGGTGCCGCATATGCTTTCGTAGTACTCAAAATACCTGCAATTGCCGCAGTCGCAACCAATAAAGCCAATTTTTTACTTCTGAGCACTCCCTGCATTTTTAGATTATTCATTAATATATAGGCACTCCTTTCTTTAATTCTCTTCAAGTACCGAATTAACCGCATTAAAGAAATTTCTGTAGTTATCGTACATATCTATTTTTCCCTCAGCAGAATCCCTGTCCTTTTTCTTATCTTCAAGCATGTCTTGAAGGCTGTCAATAGTATCGCTTCCACTGGAACCCGGGCCCTGCAGCCCTATTGTCTGGATCTCTGCTTCTATATTGTGTATATCATCGGCATACCTGGCTGCCAGTGTTCTATAATAATCATATCTGTAATCGGAATATACATAGTTGATTTTATTTATTATCTTTTCCATGTCATTTGCCTTGTAGGAAGTTGAAAGCTGATTTTCAAGACTTTTGACTTTTGTATTCATGCTGTCCTTTTTATCTATATCCGCCATCTCATTTCGAACACTTGAAAGGCTTTCATTTGCATCTTTTAGTTCCAGGTCGGACAGTCCGCCGGAAGCTATCCTTTGATTCAGCCAGGACATCTCCTTCTTCAAATTTTGAAGTGTCCCATTATAGACACCGGAAGCATAGGATCGATACAGCACCCTGAACCTGAGTTTATTGTAATCGCCATAGCTGTATGAACTCTGAAGATTACTTATCTGACTTTTTATTTCAGCATCTATTGCAGCATCATCGGAATATACAACATCATCACTTATGGAACTTACATCAAAGTCCCTGTAATAGAGCGATTTTTCATAGGACAGTATTGGAGTATAGTCCAGTATCGGATTGTCTTCCAGATAAAGTGTCTTTAAATTTGTAAGACCGCTTATATAAGTCAGTTTGTCAATATCGTTATTGCTCAGGTTCAAATACTTAAGCCCTGTCAGATTCTGCAGCGGCTTCAGGTCATTTCCGTCTATGCTGTCATTACTGCTTAAATCCAGGTAAGTAAGATCTGTCAGCTTTTTCAGGGTATCCAGATTGCTTACATTTGTATCACTCAAATTGAGAGTATTCAAGTTTGTAAGTTTTTCAAGGTTGGTGAGACTTCCTACATTTGTTCCCTTCAAATTCAAAGACGTAAGCCCTGTGAGATATTTTAAATTGCTTAAATCAGAGCTATTTATCGAGTTCTTATATTTGTAGCTTCCATTTGTATTGGAATTGCTCAAATCAAGAGAAGTCAGTCCTATCATATATTTAAATACACTGTCACTTGTTTTGTCATAGTCAGTATCATCCTCATCTTTTGTGCTCTCCCTTGAATAGCCAAGAACACTTATATCATTATCACTTAAATTTAATTGCTTTAAGCTTGTAAGATTGGATAAATATGAAACATCCGATATCCTATTGTGACTTAAATCAAGATCCTGAAGATTGTACAATTTCAAGAGCGGTTTTACACTTGTTATCTGGTTATAGCTCAAATCCAGACTCTTCAAGTTGACACAATTTTGAAGTCCGCTGATATCCTTTATACCCTGGTTGCTTAAATCCAGGGATGTTATATTTTCCAAGTCCGAATAATTAAGGGTTCCTGTAGGCATCCCAACCTTTTCCCTTATAAGCTTTTCCAGGTTGCTGTCCTTGAAAACAGTAGTTGATGAATCTCCAGTACTGGAATTTTTGTCGCCGAATACATCACCAAATATATCGCCTACCCTGGAATTCGGAACTACTCCTTCTCCACCTAAAACTGTAAGATATTCAGGTATATCACTGTCATAATCATAATTCGGTATCTTGGTCAGTATAAAATTCTTTATAAGTTCCGAATTGGATTTTCCCGAAAGTATGACAGGTGAACTGCTTTTAGCCGCTTCAGCTGCACCCGACAGTGCATCGGCATATCCTTCTCCTGAGGCAATATACAGATTATTCAAGCTGAACAGGTCACTGCTGCTGTTATAATCTCCACTGCTGCCTGACTTTATCAGGAACCTTGCTATTACATTTATATTTCTCTCATACTTGTCCTTTCCAGTTATTCTCTCCACATTTCCAAACTCCATGGCCACATTGTCGCTTATTACACTATTATCACCTACAATAAAAACCTTATTTACCGTAGTATCCAGCTTTTCTATATAATCCTTTGTCCTATCCGGTATGATATTTTTAGGTACCAGAATCACGGGAATTCCCATCAATGCAGCAGCCGGCCCTATGGATAGTGCATCCGCATAATCAAGTCCGGTAGCAACTGCAAGAGTATTCACCTTGCCGAACTTTTCAGCAATTTTCACAGAGGTATCATATCTATCAGCCCCGCCTATTCTCTCCGTCTGTATGCCAAGTGAATTCAGCCTGTTTAATACGCTATCGTTAACAGCACCTGTTCCACCTATTACAAATACTTTTCCCACATTAAGACCTTTAAGTTCTTCAACTATGGAACTGTCTATATAATTTCTATGAGTCAAGAGTATTGGTGCATCATACTTTTTCGCCAGAGGAACTGAACTCAATGCATCCGGATAATTCTCCCCGGAAGCAAGAACAGCATAGTACGAGGAAGACCAGCCATCCTGTGCAATCCTCAAGGATGTAGTATATCTTTCAGCTCCTGCCAGTCTCTTTATAGTTGGAATAGAAGCACTAACCTTATGTAATGAAGCAAGGCTGAATATAGCAGCCAATGTTAAACCAATTATAAATTTCCTTTTTATAATCACAGTCTTTCCTCCAAACTCCCCGTAACTTTTGATTTAAAATAATTTTCCCTTAATAAGTTATCGAAACCTTATTTGTCCTACTTTAGTATTTATCAGCAAAAAAACAGCTTTTCAAAGCTGTTTAATCATTTTTCCATGTCCACAATCTATTGAGGTTGTAATTCCAGAATACAGCCCCACAGATACCTGTTAGATTGGCGATATTATAGTTAACTTTAAATTTGTAATGGAGAAAGCTCAGTATGACTATATTAATGGTTATGCCGAAGGAGGATACAACCAGAAATCTCATGGCCTCCTGAAATAACCTGTTACTTTTCTTGTCCCTCCAGGTAATATTTCTATTCAGGACAAAATTTAAAGCCATGGCAATAATCGCTGAGAATGTTCCTGAAAGACCTACTGCAATGCCGCAAAGCACAAAGATATTATAGAATGTCATATTTACAAGTATACCAAGGAATCCTACAACGGCAAACAGGAATATTCTCCTGTCTTCAACGCTGTATCTCACCAGATTAAATATATGTTTCAAATAGTCCATCCAACAGGAAAAAGACATATTTGAATTATCATAGTCCTTTATTCCAAATTTATATGGTATTTCTTTTACTTTCGTGTACTTTCCAAGAACCAGAATTTCCACAAGTATCCTCCATCCTATGGCACTCAATGCAATGCCATTCAATATTTCCCTTCTAAATGCAAAAAATCCTCCGGTAGGATCACTTATATTCCTCAATTCTTTTAAAAAGAACTTTCCAACAAAAGCAGCAGTATGAGAAGTTCCAGATAAATGTCTACTGGGAATCACTATATCATAACCATTTTTTATATCGTCAACCATTTCAGGTAACAATTCCGATGAGTGCTGTAAATCAGAATCCATAACTACAATGATACTTCCCCTGCTTATACTTATTCCAGAAGCTACAGCTGTCGCAAGGTCTTCCTGTTCACCACTGTGAAGCCACCTTATATTTTTATAGGTATATTTTAACCTGTCCATATATTTAGTCGTATCATCCATATTGTCATCTACAAATATGAATTCATAATCATTAACATTGTCAACTGTAGTTCTTATTCCTTCTGCAATCTTTACAACATTCATTTTTCTCTTGAATGTAGGTATTATTATACTTACCATAAAAATCCCTCTTAAAAATTAGTTGGTCTGTTGCATCATCAACCTATTTTATTTTATCAAATTTTTGGCAAGAAAACTACATTTAACTAATATTAAAAGGGAACAGTCAATTAACTGCTCCCAAAATTACCGTATTATTCCATGCTTTCACATCTTTCTCAGCTCAATTGCCTGTTTTAGAGTATTCATCACCTTAGGCAGAATTCCTTCGCACTTAAAAGCTTTGAAAACAAGTTTATTGAAATGAATCCATTCGCTATTGCTTAAACATTCTGTTACAGTTGGAACATCTGATAAGGATAATTTTTCCCAAATATTCATTATACTGGTTTTGTCTTCACAGGACAATAAATTATAATCAAGAATACTGCCATCCAATAGACCGTCCTTGGTAGTATCCAATACTCCGAGTCCTCTCCCAAATCCTGTAGCCTCGATGAAAAACTGCCCAATATATGTATTCAGCAAAGCATGTAATAATTTCTTCTTACAAGTTACCCCATCTTTAAGTGAAAAGACGCATAATCTTTGATCTATATATAAGTCATCTGGTATTCTTGACCAAAATAAACGCTGGTCGGGATTGATGGAGGTGACAAAATCCCCTGTAGTAGCCTTCGGGAGCTGATACCATCTATCATACATATTCTGTGTTTTTGATTTTGGCATTTTTTCATATTTTTCTATATATCCCAATGCTCCACTTTTCCCAAAAGAATCTAATTCTTCTTTTGAAAAACCTTTTGCATCGAAAGCATTGCTGTCATGAGTTGCAAAAAATCCTGTTATTGAATCGGAAGAGCTTAAAATAGAAATGATAAATTCCTGTTCAATCCCTTCAGAAGAATCAATATTGTAAAAGAAAGAATTATTTCCAGATTTGGTCCCACGTTTGCTGTTGAATACCGACTTCATAGGTATTAAAATATTTTTTATGCCCTGAAACCAGCTTACGTCACTAAATAAAATATTTAATGACAAACCGCTTGAAATACATCCCTTTATTTCGGTTTCCGAATATGAGTATTCACATCCAAATTCATCCGGTATGTCAATATTAAGTAAAATCGAATCAGAAATTGAATTGATGGAATCTCCTATTTCACACAGGTTCTTGCTTATCTTTATAAATTTAGTAGTGCCTGTTAATCTATCCCTGGTATTCTTTTTACATAAAATCAGCAGGGTTGTTATTACATCTGAATTATCAAACCATTTTTTTCCGGAAGATATAATTACCGATTGGACATTATAAAAATTACTCAAAATATTGTAAAAGTTTTTCTTTTTCTTGGTTTTCATCCATGAATTGGAAACAATAACTCCGACTCGTCCATATTCATCCAGCAACTGATATAAATAAATCAATATAAATTGATATAAATCAGATTTCAAATTCATAGTTTCATATCCCATTTTGCTAATCCAGGAATTAATCTTCACCCTGTATTCTGCATCTTCAGGTGATATTTTTTCACTCCGTATAAAGGGTAAATTTGCGACAATCGATCCAAATTTAGGAATAATATAGTCTTTCCTCAATCCATCATTTGGATCAACTATACTAACTTTATCACCAACTCTTACAGAAAAAATGTTCTTTCTAAAGACTTTATTTATCAAATGTATACTTTCTTTAGATGACATAGATAAATTTGCTATTTGTAATGGAAAATCGTATTTATCCGAAGCCCAGATTAATTCATGCGCCCTATCCATGCCCCTATGGGAGGAAACCAAATCCATGGCCTTTGCTGCAATAGTTCCTGAACCAGTAGTAGGATCATATACATCTTTATCCATATCGGAAATAGTGCATTTTACCAACAATTCTGCCAACTCTTTCGGAGTGGTGTATAAGCCCATTAATTCCCTCTTACTTACCTGAATGGAATTTTCCAGTATCTTTTGAAATTCTTCTGTGTTGATTGTAGAAAAATCTTTTTGAAACAGATAATAGGCATACTGGGTAATCACAGAGAAGATGCCTTCCGGAATTTCCGATTCAATTCCATCGGCATGAAAAATGGTGTAAAAATCAGTGATTTCAGTAGCAGCATTAAATTTTTGTGAGATCTGAGTAACGGTTTCTCCAGAAAACATTGAATGTAAAATTTCATTGATTGAATTATAATTGGTCCTGATCAAACAGCTAAATGTAATACGGTTCAGCCATTTTATCAGTATGTTCTTTGAAAATTGAAAAACTTTCTCTTCTGCTTTTACTGAAGAAGCATTTAATGAAAATTCGACTTTTTCATTATCATACCAGAGTTTGATCTTTGCCAGTATGCTTCTATTGTTCAATCCCAAATAATGGTTTCTCAATACAATAGAATATTTATCAGCTATATCCGTAATAAATGATTTTAAGGATAATGTCAATGGTATTTCAGTAATTCTGTTCTCTATGAATAATTTGTTCAAATAAAGGTTAACTTCCTTCAACAATTTTATCCATCGCTTTTCATTCAATCGCACTTGTTCCCTATCTCTAATATCGTCCAGGTCCATCCATGTTTTAATCAATTTCCATACATCGGATTTATGATAAACTGATACATGACGAAAATTCCATATTACAAAGACACTGGTTCCCAATCTTTCCGCTTTGTCCTTTGCATTGGAAATCAGTTCAGAATTAGTAATATCTGTATCAGGCATTTTAAGTTCCCATCCAAGTAGTACATTCATACGGTATTTATCTGAAAAAAACACAACATCAGGAAACAAACTTTTATTTCTGCGATCTTCATCGCCTGAAGATTTATCAAGAGTCAGTTCTCCACTTGCAGATTTAAAAACCAAGTCGGAATGCTCAAATTGCATTTGTGACTGCTTAATCAGTTCAATAGCTTCGCTTCTTTCGTTTGATCTGAGATTTGCCAAGATGTTCCCCCCACTTTCAATAAATTATCCTGGATCAATGTGGATTGCTCAATCATTCCAAGCTTCAAGTATTCTTCACAAATACGTTCGGAGGATTCTTTTACATAGTCAACATTTTTAGTTTTAAATTGCTCAGAAAATTCATTTTTCTCTATACCTATGAAATTTCTCCCCTCACGCAATGCAGCAACTAAAAATGATCCACTTCCTGATGTATTGTCCAGCACAACATCTCCTGGATTTGTATACGTCCTAATCAAAAATTGTCCGAGTGCAACAGGCTTTTGGGTTGGATGTATCACCTTTCCTTCAGATTCTGCCGTTTTAAAGTACAAAATGTCAGTGGGGTAACGATACCCGTCGCTTTTTACCTGCACAGGTGAAAAATCTCCATAACTTCCAGTCAATTGATTCTTTCTCGTCCCCTTGTCATATGCCGAACCCCGCGTCATTTGAGGATTGTAAACTGGCTGTTTTTGATAGAAAACCAGTATTTCTTCAAATTTTCTTAAAGGCTGCTTTTTTGCATTAAGAAAATTTGTAGCTTTAGATTTCTCCCATATATACTTATATTTAAATTCATCCGGATTGGACATCATCAGTTTGGCGGAAAACATTCCAGATGCAGTAAAAACCATTGCCCCATCATCTTTTACAATTCTATGATATTGTTCCCACAATTCCACCAGTGGAATGACGCTGTCCCATTTATTCTGGGTAGTTCCATAGGGTAAATCAACCAGAACCATATCAATGGAATTATCATCAAGTTTTTTCATAACCTCAATGCTATCACCCTGAATAACAGAATTAATATATTTCTTATTTTTCATAAGACAAACCTCCAGACAGCATTTTATTGTATTATTTATATCATATCAAATGCAACTATTTTTGAAAAGAATCACGTCCACATTTTTATCCTGTATAGATATGTTTTAAGCATGTAAAATAGAGAGATGATACCATCTCTCTACAATCAATCAAGCTCATTGTTGCAATTTTGTTTTATACCAATCTATCTACGTTATTGCCAAGATTGGGGTCTATTGAAATATCCGACATCATTTTGGTCATCTGTGCTGCAGTTTCCTTTCCACTGTCCATGGCCATTTTCATAACTGCCATTCCTGCATCCTGCTGAACCTTTGACTGACTCATCACAATTGATAGTGCTGCTACATCCATATCATCATCTCCCTGATAAATATTTGATTACCCACACATATTTATTATCGTTCTTATATACAATTCCTTTATTATTTTTGAAAAGCACCACGTCCGCAGCCTTCTACAGATACTTTTACATCTACATCTATGCTGGAATCAAGCACTTCTTTGTTCCAGTCCGTGCCGCTCCATCTTCCATATTTGGCTACGGCATAACGCCCGAGTCCCATGCAGTCTGTCTTATATTCCATTTTCATTTTATTTATAATCAAATAACAATTTTTACGTACTATTTCTCCAATTTCTTTTTCAAAAAGTTTTCTAGTTTTCTTATTTGTTGAAAGATCTTTAAAGTAGGTATTTGTAATTATATTTCCCTTTAATTTCAATTCTATTGTGAAATGGAGTTTTCCATCCACTTTATCTACATGGACTTTTTTTGATGAATCCGCATAAAAGTCTGTATAATTTTTCGAAGTCTTCTGCAAAGTCACAATACCAAAGCTTCTATCGTTCCTCATAAGATTAAGCCATTTGCTGTCGTTAAAATTTGATTTTGCAACCATATTTGCATCTTTAAACAGGGCCATACCTGATACTTTTATTTTATTATCACATATTTCAATATATGGTACGACAGGATTGACACCTTCGACATAAAGTGAAGTGTATAAATCCGTTATTTTTGTATCCTTTGGGAAAAAGGAATAATTAAACTCATTTTTCAGAAGTCCTTCTATAAAATCAGAGGAACTTGGATATCCCTTTACCTTATGGGAAAGCATATCTTCAGCCTTACCTTTACATATTACAAAATAACCGGTATCGTTCAATTGCGGGTTTTTGAATAATACATCCATTATTGGCTCGATTCCATAAACAGCAGTACTTTCACTTATTACATATACTTTTTCAAATCCCAATATACTCTTTTTATCCGATATGGATTGTCTATTTTCCCTGGTTTCACCTGGAGTTTTCCCGACACCTTTTCTTATTGTACTGCTTATTCTCGTATTTTCACCATTTTCACCCATTTCTCCAAATACATAGGTGGATAAAGGTATATTGTACAATACCAAATCCGGAGTCTTGTATTCAATATCCGAACCTATTCCAGCTACTATTTCCAGCTCCTCAACTGTATCTGAACTCTTAATACCCGCCATAAAAAATGAAAATATAAGAGCCATCATGGCTATTATAATTAAAAATTTATTTTTTTTCATTTAAATCATCCTTTTTTACAAGTGCCATACAGCATACTGTAGTCAAGTATACTATATTGAACAAAGCATATTTGGGGATTATAAATTTTAAAAAAGTTCTCCTGGATTCCTCATTTATATAGTTAAAAGACATTAGTACTATAAATGGATACATAATCATGGACAGTTTCTTTATTGAAAACTTTTTAAGTAAATTTTGTAATATAAATACAGATGCAAAATAATTATTGGAAATAGTTTTAAAAATTATTATGCTCCATAAAAACATGAATATAAATCTGAAATTATTTATTATTGGTATTTCAATGGATCTAGTAGATATAAGTATCGCCCAGAAGGATTTTTTTATCAAATCTATCCCGCAATAGTATATTGTCAAAAAAGTTATTGACGAATACAAAACTACCAGAAACAATACCCCTTTCAGAGCATGATTCTTAAAATTTTTTTTATCACTCAGCAGCGGATATAACAAGAATATTATCTCTACACCCCCATATGAGAAGCATGATTCAAAACTCGCCTTGAGCAGGGATCCAATATCTGGATCAAATATTGGAAGTACGTTTAAAATCTTACCCTTACCCAGTGCAACAAGAGAAATAAGACAAACGACTATAGTAACTACAAAGATCACTTCATTTATACTTGCCAGAGGTTTTAATCCACTGTAACTTGATATGGCTCCAAGGAAAATTACAAATATGAGTAATTTTACCGGCGACATAAAACTCATTATAAAGGTGGTCAAAAGAATAGTCAGTCCGGATGCAATAGAGGTAACATATATTATGAAATTAAACATAAAAACTAAATTAAGGAAATTTCCAGGAATGGTTCCAAAAAATTTTCTGCTTAATTGAAGTATGTTCATATCGTGAAACTTATTTTGCAGTATGCATGCAATAAATACTATATACAGAGGATAAATTCCTCCAATAATAACTGAAATCCAACTATTCTGTTTGGCAATTTGAGTTACTTCATTTGGAAGATTAATCAGGCCTATACCTATGGCAGTACCTGTTAAAATGCAAAGCAGCTGATATGAAGTTATTTTGTTTTCCAGACTGTTCTGCATTAATGTTTCCTCCTAAACTTTTTCATGAACTTTCCGTGTCTGGTACTGTTCTTATTCGGTATGGCTTCAGGTCTTCTGTCCATATTCCACAACTGCGCCCTTATAAAGGTATCCTCCAAATCATGTTTTTTTAAAGATAGGTAGGGAACTCCAAAGCTTTTCATTGAAAACAAGTGCAGTAAAATCAGATACCACCCGGCAGCAATACCTACGATTCCAAATATATCTGCAAGCATTATCATTGGGAATCTCACTATACGTATGGAAAGTGACATATCATAATTCGGAATAACAAATGTTCCGATTACAGCCGTTCCTACAACTACAAGAGTGGCAGGGCTCACAAGCCGTGCTTTTAGTGCTGCATCACCAATTATGAAGCCTCCAACAAGACTGAGAGTCTGACCTATCTTACCAGGAAGCCTAAGTCCTCCCTCCCTCAAAAACTCCACTATCATCTCCATGGACAATATTTCAATTAGAGGCGTCAGCAGGAGTCCTCTTCTTGTAGACACCAGAGGGAGAAGAAATTTTATTGGTATAAGCTCTGCATTGAATTTTATAAATGACAGGTAGGCCGCAGGGAGAGTTATAACTAGGACAACTGCAATCAATCTTAAAATCCTAATTGTAGAAGACAATATGCTTCTTTCATAGTAGTCCTCTATCGCTTGAAAAAATTCTATAAACAGTGCAGGAACCACAAGGGCATAGGGAGTACCCTGACACAATATTGCAGCCCTCCCCTCCATCAAATCATTTATGACTATGTCCGGCCTCTCAGTTGCAAAACATTGTGGAAACAAGCTATAGGGATGGCCTTCTATATATTGTTCTATAATACCAGCTCCCGTTATTGAATCCACATTTATAACAGATAATTTATCATGTATGTTTTTCATTATCTTTTTATCTGCAATACTGTCTATATATATAAGCTTTATATCTGTCTGAGTATATTTCCCAAGAGTAAAGTTTTCAATAGTGAGGTCCGGATGTTTTATCATTCTTCTAATCATACTTACATTTGTCTCCAGATTTTCAACAAATCCTTCTCTTGAACCCCTGACTGCATACTCATTTAAAGGTTCCGATATCTGCCTGTAGTCCCCATCTCTTGTATCTATTATTATAAAATCATCTGTACGTTCTATAATTAATACAGTATCTCCACGTTTCAACGCAAATATTGCCTGATGGATATCTTTTTCTATAGATGTACTACTTGAGGTTATATACTTTTTGCATATTATGCTGCATATATCCATCGAGAACCTCAGGTTGTCATTTGTATACAGCATAAGAGGCTTAAGTATATTCATGTCTATGGATTTCCTGTCCGCAAGGGAGTTCACATAAAGAAGTACCGCCTGTATCGGAAACTTATTCCCTATTTCAAAGAATCTTGTTATAACTGTATCTGTATTTCCAAGACCATCAATAATCTTTTTTATATTGCTGTTTATATTGAAATCATCCATTAATATCACCCATAATAGTTTGGATTTACTCCAGAGAAATTATACAATGCCGAATAAAATGGTTTCTTCCAAAATAAAAAAAACAGAGTACTTAAAATTGTTACTTTTCAATACTCCGGCTTTTTTGATTCATAAGTTTTTTATCTATATCACATCATTCATACATATATGTCCTCTTTTTCTTATATTTTTTAATATTATTTTCCTCATATATGCTATCCTCTGGCTATCACTTGAACCTTAAATACAATAGATGCCTTTTTCAATTTATACAGCAATAAAAAGTTTACAATATAGTAATATTTTCACCACGGTTTTGTAATAAAACAGCAGGAAAATGTATATAAAGATGGAGAGAGGAGGAAATCAAACAATGAAGAATATTTTTAAAAAGTTTCAAATTTTATTACTGGCATTATTTATAATATCAGGATGTGGAGCCAGTTCTGTAATCGCCAAAGAGCAATTCAGCAGTACCACCGGAAGCAGCTACATTCTGTCAAGTTATTACCCAAGGCGGGACACAATTCAATCAATTTACAGCTATCAACCTCAAAATACTACAAATACCATAAACCTTCCAGCCAACACTGAAAAATCCAGCAACTGGGCAGGTTACATAGCTACACCTACTTCCAAGGACAATGCTTATACAAGCATTTCCGGGAATTGGACGGTACCTAGCATTTCATCCAATTATCAAAACGCTTCAGCTGCACAATGGATAGGCCTCGGTGGAGTAGACTCTGAAGATCTTCTTCAAATGGGAACTATAGAAGAAATTAAAAATGGACAACCTGTTGCAGAAGTTTTCTGGGAAAAATTACCTGATGTTGCCCAAAATATAATAAGCATTCCAATTGGATCCAGCATCAGCGTAACTATATCCAAGGCCACGGATTCCAAATGGAATCTAACCTTTACTGCAACTACACCTGAAGTAAAAACAATAACCAAAACCATATCCACTACTCTTGATTCTTCCTATGAACAGGGAATCGGAACATCGGCAGAATGGATCAGTGAGGATCCATCAGATCAGTACAGCCAGCTCCTGCCTCTGGCAAATACGGATAAGGTAAAATACCAATCCATGAAGGTCAATGGCAATTCACCAAATAATTCAAGCAGCAATGTCAGTCCTGTTGCCATGGTATCAAAGAGCGGAAATATTGCAATATATCCTTCTGAAATCGGAGCAGATGGTGAATCATTTACAGCAACCACCAATTCAAGTGATACCAGCAATATCAACAGCACCCCAAGTTTCAGACACAGACCCGATAGTTTACCGAGACATATTTCAAGATATCCCGCCGGAGGCTATCCTCATTACAGGCAACCTGCAGCAGTTGGCTATTAGTTATAAAAAAGGTTAGATGTTTAGTCTAACCTTCTTTTCTTCCTTCCTCAAGCCCTGTCTTTTTACCTTCTCTTATGATATTATCTATAGTTTTTCCCAGATTAGATACCATGGAATCCACCTCCCCTTGACCTGATTTTTCTAATATTTGTTCTATTTTCATTTTAAATTCTCCGTCTAATCTTGGCCTGATTCCTGTTTATTTCTTTGTCAAACAGAAATACTGTAGAAACCATATTTGCCATATCAAGATGTCTTTCATCATATCTGTAAATATCAAATAGTATATACCTAAAGTCTATTACATTTTCTTTAAAAAGTTTGCTGCCACTCAATACATCTTTAAAATTTCTATAAGCAGTCCATGTGTTCTTCCCATTATAAAGAACCATTGGAATAATTGAAGGAAGCTTGAAATCTTTTTTCCTCCTGTCATTCCTAGAAGTATTTTTCAGTATTATTAGTATTTTCCAGAACATGAGTTCTTATACATAGGAAAAGTGCGTTTGTTATCTTTATTTTATCAAAATGTTTCAGGATAATCCATTTTGAATTTTAGTTCATTTTTTTACAACATCATAATAATTATCAATTAACTTAACGTAACCCTCTACTATACTTGTTTTTGTTGTTTCAATATTAATTCTATTTTCATAGACATAATCAACAAGATTCTTAAAATCATCTCTATATTTGATTTCCTCTTTTATTTTTTCCCTAGATATACTATTGTTTTTTATTCTTTTACCATCTTCTCTTGTTATAGGCGATATGATAGCATATGAATTTCTTATCCCATTATATCTAAAATCAGAATATTCTTTTGGTAATTCTGTAACAGCTAAATTTTCATATCCTTCTATTACTACAATTGCTTTTCTTTTAGAAAATCGATCACATAATTTTTTCAAGAAATCCTTTTTAACATTATTATCCATTTGTATTGTACGGAAAATTCTCTTTTTTGATAACTCATAAGTATAAATATATACATTTTTATTTTTAAAATCATTAATATTAATATTAATTTTGTTTATATACTCTAAGTTATAACGATTTATAATTATATGTTCTAAATTTTCATTATTCATGATATATTTATAAATCATTTCAGAATTAAATTCAGATTTTTTTAAATAACTTAAAATTTCATCTTTATATGTAAAGTCTTCAATATGAATAAAATTTACTCTACCCTCATTCAAAATATCTTTAATATCAACAATCGTTTCATACAATTTATTTTCCCTGTTTTCCAAGGTAATTATCTTTTCATTGCAATTTTCCATAAGTTTCCTATCAATACCATCTTCGTTGATATTATACTGATCAAATAACACTTTCAAGGATAAAGTATTTATTTTAGGAATGAATTCTTCATTTTTATTTATTTTATACTTATATTTTTCAGCTATAAACTTTATAGCTTCATCCAATATTTGGCATATCAATCTTTGGGATTCACCTCTTATTTTCTGTCTGTTCAAAGTCAATATTTCATTAACATCCATTCCATTAATATCACAATATATGCTGCATACACCAATATAAAACCCGGATAATCCTTTTATTGCAACACCTTTAAAACAAAATCTATTTGAATTATATCTATAATCTTTTATAGGTAAAAGTTGAATGTATACAAAAAAACTGTATTTTCTATCCCATAAATATATTTTATTTGAATCTTCTTTATCAAACTTAAATAGATACCTACTTGTAGATTCAAATTCATCTTTTTCATCTTCATTAAAATACTGTTCATAACTTTCAATAAAACAATTATAGGACTCCTCAAACCTATTATCACAAAATAACTCTAGCTTAAATAATGGACTTTGAAATTGATTTCCTATATATTCAATTATGCTCCAAAGATAAAATCTATCTTCATCCGGACTTGAAAATGAATCATACTCTCTAAATTTTGAGTCTGCATATCCGCCTAATGTATAGGATTTATTGAAATCTTTAGGTATGTCTAATACTACCTCAGAACCATTTTTAAAATTATCGTATTCATAAATTTCAGAAGTTATATAACCATTTCCTTTTCCAGATTCAATTTTTATTTTTCTTACATTATGCCTGTCTTCATCAGTTTTTGTTCTTATAATTATTTGATTAGAAACCATAAAACAGGATTGAATTCCTATACCGAACCCACCTGTGGGCTTAAGCCAAGACGGCATATCTTTAAGTTCATCTTTAAACTTATCTCTTTTGTCCCAGCTCTTACCTACACATGACATATTCTTTAAATTGTCTTTACTAATTCCAATTCCTCTATCGATTACTTTTATTCTAATTTTTTCGTTATCATCTTTGATAGATTCAATTTTTATAGAAACTTTATAACCATCATAAACTTCTTTATCTATATCAAACGGAGTTAAATTTTTCAATTCAACATCTTTTTTCTTAATCCATGGATCATAAATGCCACTTTTCAAATCTCTCCACAGTTGAATTTTAGATGCATCCAATGCATTCTGAATCAATTCTCTAAGAAAATCGATTTTATTCTCATAAATTCCAGCCCCCTCTAATATTTCAAACATTCTGTTTCTCGGTATATCGAGTTTTAAATCTGATATTCCCTCATCATCCTTGCCATTTTTTAATATTTTTAGTAACCTTATTTTAGGTGGATAACCTTCAAAGTTTTCTGGAACTATATCCATCCAATCTGCAGTAATATTTCTTATTTCATCTCTTATCCAATCAAACCATTTCCTTGTCTCTCTTATTTCATCATCATCTGAACAATCTGCAGTAATTTCTATTTCAGTCGGACTAATCAATATATGTGTAATATCGCCATGTTTTTTAAAGTGAATTTTAGACATTCCCGGAAGTTTTCCAAAAACTCTTATCAAAATCTCATTAAACCTTCCATTGTCTATATCCAGTACATCTCCAATTCTAATCATTTCAGCTATAAATCTTGGATGTATGTAATCTGATTTTAAGCCTGCAGCTTTATATTCAAGTTCTTTAACTTCTTCAAAGGACTGACCATGTAAAAAAGCCACCTTGCCTATAAGTTTAATAAGCCTTGATTTTATCAAGCTTCCATGGGTTAAATCAAATTTCAGATTCTTATCAAAATCATTTATATAATTCATGCTTCTCTTTGGATGATCTATTCTAAAATAAGCAGCTATTATTTCAACTATATATCTTCTTATTTTTACCGGCCAATCTTTATCAAGATTATCATTACTAATTGAATTTTTTAAATTTGAAATATAAGATGCTGCTTCTTTTAAATCCTTATCTAGGGATTTACAATTTTCCTGCAAAAACTCCTGAAATGCATCACTTTTCCATATATCTTCTACATATTCATTTTGTAGTATCATACCAAAATCGTGAAGATACGAGCTTTCCAATATCATCCATGTTTCCGTTGGTCCAAGCAACTTTATCCTATTTTTACCTAATACCATTTCTATATTATTTATAATACTTTTTGAATGGCTGGACTCATGCATACTGTAATGGGGAAAATTGTAAACCACTGCTTCAAGCATATCCTCATATACTTTTTTATCCATTTCCCATGTTGCAATTAATTCCCCATATTGATAATTTTCTTCACATAAACATTTTAAATGTTTTTCAAGTGTATATTCTATACTTGGATTTTCCAACTTCCAGTCCCCCTTTACTTTGAGCTTTTCTCTGAAAAATAGACAATCAGGAATTAGAAATTCTCTCAATATCGCATAATTACTATATTCTATATATAGTTCCATTATATATAGATAGGTTTTACCAGCTATTTTTCTATGATTGTACAACTACAGAATATTTATCTATCCATTTATTATCCAGTAATTATACTACCTGTCCCGCCATTGTTTCATTAACTGACTCATATAATTCTTTTAAATCTTTCATGAAGTCTTGATATTTTTAGAGCTGTATCCGTTTCTATTGTCCAATCTTGCATATTTTTCCTATCCTAGATGCTTTTTTATTTATGCTTCTAGAAATTGCTATATTATGACCTCAAATGGCTTCTGCCCTGAATTTGGTTTGCACAAATCTAAGTGTACCTCCAAAATATATTAAATTTTTATTGTTCATTATTTCAGCAATGAATACATATTTTTAAGAAAAAACTTTTTCTTAAAAAGAATTGACTTTTACTAGCTGGTCTTCAATATATATCCTGCCTTTTTCCCAGAATGTCCATACTCGATATCTACTTTTATATGAATATTTTTATTAATACTGGATATATATCTGATAAGTTCTTCTTTTTCAAAAGGCAAATATATATCATTGACAATATTATATAGATATTTTCCCTGGTAATCTATTTTTAACTTTTTCAATTTAATTTCTATATAATTTCTATTTAATTCTCTGATATCTACATTAATACTTTTCACACTAATATATAGCCTGCTACTATCTAAAACAATAATTTCATTAGTTAAATTAGGTACCAATATATCATTTTTATTTTTAATAAATTCCTTAAATCCTGCCTGATTATCTTCCCAAAGTATATGTCTAGATCTTATAATTGTGTCTAAATTCAAATTGCCTTGTTGGAACAAATCAAATAAATAACCCAGTACTTCTCTCATCCCACAGTTTCTAACTTCTAATAAATTTTGATTTTTTAAAATATTAATTATTTCTAAGTTAAAATTATATATTGCATCCTTTTTTATAGATTCAATTTTATATCTCATTTTTAGTAATTTAAAATCTATAAAAAATCGGCTTTCATTAAATTTATTAATTGAAAATTGTCTTATATCACATGGTTTAAATTTATTAAAATTATTTGTAATTTTGTCTAATTCAAATTTAATATTATCTTGTAATTCAGATTTAATTTCACTTAGCTTTTCTCCTTCTAAGTTATTATTTTCAGCTCTTTCAATTTCATTCTTTTTATATACATTTTTAAGACCTTCTTTAAGTACAGACATTTTTTTATCAAGTTTATCCTTACTAATTTTATCTTTAAAAAACATTTCAATAAACTTCTTAAAAGATTCTTTCATATTATTCAAGTTCTCATCGTTATAACCAATATAAAAATAATAGAAGACAATTTCTTCTTCACTTATTACAAGAGAAACTTTATCTACAAATTCATTTATATAGCTAGCTGTATATAATAAAGAAAACAAGAAAAATTTTTCTATCATATCATCAATAGCAATAAATTGACCTTTATCTTCCTGTTTCCATGAATTCAATTTATATTTAAGATCCTTTACATATCCGAAATCAAAACTGGAACTGTCTTCATATAAATACATACATATAATATCAATAAAATTTCTTATAGTACTTTCATTAGATGTCATTACATCTTCAACAAATTTACTTATTTTTTTATCTACACCTTTTTCACGCACATAATAAAAATAAATTAATATACCACAAAAATACTTAATGTAGTACTCATTTTTACTATTTATAACATTTCCACTTATATGTGTATCGTTAAAAAATGTTTTATTCAAAGCATCATTATCAAAGCTATCTATTAAAACTCTTGTATGATTAAGAAGCTCAGAAAATGCAATCTCACGGACAGAATGTGATTCCAAATTAGTTATATACAGTATAATATCATTAAATAAATCTTTTCTTAGTATACCAGAGAAAGCTTCATTATAAAATCTAATATTTTTATCCAAATATATAGATTTATTTATATTATAAGGAAAATTTATTAAATCATGGTTAAAAGAATTTTCTTGGCCAGGAATAATATTTTTATACAGTGTGGCATGAAGTGATATTAAGTCACTAATCATTTCCCTATCTATGATACTTGGAACATTTGCAAAAAAATCCATCTCAATATTGTCCCATATTTTTAGATACACAATTTTACTATTTTTATAATTATAATTATTACATCTCTCATATAATTTAAATATATCTGTAATTATTTTTTTCACCTGTTCAAGATTCTTTTTGTTAAAAACTAGAATACAGTTACTAGAATATACATTACACCATTTATCCATTATATTTTTATCATATTTATAGATTATAGATTCAAATAATGAAGATAAAAATTTAAAATCATCATTGAAATTCAATAAATAGTTTCCAACAAAACTTTCTTTAAGATCCTTATCTAAATCATTTAGTATGTATTCAATTCTGCTCTTATTTTCTTTCCTATCTATATTCTTAAAATATCCAATATAAAATTCTTGCATATCATCTTTTAATTTTCTTGTACCATTAAATATAATTAAAATTGAATGACACATAAAGATCATAAGTGACATACTTACTGCAAATATTAGAATAGGTAGTCTCTTAAAACCACTCGAAACTAAAAAACAATTTACAAATACAAGTACCATTTCCATTATTATAACATTCTTATACTTAAGTATACCCATGGATTTACTAGCCGAATATCTATCATTCATAATATAATTAGATACAGATATTCCAAAATAGTATTGCTTGTATGACTCAGATAAAAGAGCTATAATAGCTATCCCAAGTGTTGCAACAGAAGCCTGTACCTGAAACATTGTACTTTCAGCTTCTTCATCCTCTATATTATTAAAAAATTCACTTAAAAAATATGGTTTATTAAGTTTGTAACTAATAGTACTAATATCCATGAACAACGACCATATTCCTATACAAACTACAGCTAAAATAAAAATCCAGCATAAAATGCTCTTCCACTTAATTTTACCCTTTTTCTTCCAATCTTCCTTTTCTGTCACAAAAATTCCCCCTGTACTAGAAAATTATATAAATTCACCTTTCTTTATAGAATAAATAATATCATCTTCCAGTATATAGGTAAACATACATACGTGTTACTTAGTAATTTATGCCTGCATATGTATCTTCACAATACTCAAGATAATCAAGCCTCCAATATCTCGTAGGATCCTTTTCCTTAAATTCCTTTGTTTAATCTTTCTAGATCTCCCCTAATGGTATTTACAAATGAATTTTCGTTAAAGTCATCTTTTTTATCATTTTTTTGTGTTTATATTTTACAATGAAAAATCATACTCAATTAAAAAAGAAGATATCAAGAGTAGACCTGCATTATTTCAGGTCAATAATTTACCCGGAACTTTAAAAAGTTCCGGGTTTTTGAACAATCTGAGAACTAATCACATTAATTAGTTTCTTTAATTAATTATTAAAACTCTTTATTTTACTTAGAATATCTCGACTTCATACTATTTATAATTTTACTTTTTATTTTCCATTTTATTTTTTCTCCTAATGGAATTTTGTTCAGACTTTTAATCAGCTCATCCAGATTAATTTTATGAATTTTTGCAGCCTCTTCTATACTCTCCTTTTGAGATGCCGAACATGCAATACATTCCAGGCCAGATTTTTTTAATATCTCAACTGCCTTAGGCCCCATACTTATAATATCTTTTATCAAAGTTTTCTCATTTACTTTTATAATACTCACCCTCATTACTTATAACTTAGTAGCAAATTAATAAAGCAATTACAAATGATAATAAAATAATCACTTCCCTACTGATTATCTATCTTCTAGCTTTATTTTATCAGAATGTCCTATGATAATCCATACTTATCTTAATCTATTTAATTTTAGAAAAACCAGTCCCGTCTGTCTTCATCTTATACACTCCATTATCCCCACCTTTATAGTAAAGCCAATCTCCATAGGCAGCTAAATTCAAAACAAGTACTGGTGAATTTAAAGTCACCGTTTCTGTACCATCAGATTTGACTTTAAATATACGTCCACCTTGTATAAGTCTACTATAAGGAATATACAAATACCCATTACCTATAGTTACAGAAACTCCATTCATATCATTAATACCATTAAAAAACAGTTTAGAATTGGAACCATCAGTATTCATACTGTACAAAAATTCATCAGATGACCCAATTACTTTTTGGTAGTAGTAGTATAAAACATTTGTTTTCACATCATACCCTTCTATAATTGGATTTCTATCTACATCTGTAATCAGCTCTTCTTTGTCTGACCCATCAAGATTACATTTATATATGCTATGCTTAGTAGGTTCTGTTGTATCCGTTTCAGATGAAGAATTCAATGTGTAATGCCCATTACTATAGTAAATGTGACTACCATCTGAAACTACATTACTTGCATCCATATTATCTTCTACTAGAGCATTATCTGTGCCATCAAGCCTTATTCTATAGAAATTGTCCAAGTCATTATAATAAATCCAATCACCTATGATAGTGCCCCCATTTATAACTTCAGCTGATAGAATCACAGTATCAGATGTACCATCTGTTTTTACCCTATGAAGTTCATTGTTTTTTCCTACTGACTGCATATACTTAGGATCGCCCCACACATCTTTGTAATACACCCATCCATCCCTGACTGTCAGCAGCCAGCGGTAACATTTTTGAGTAGGATCTGAACTAGGTTCACACTTAGATACAAGAACTGTCTTCGTACCATCTGTTTTTACTTTGTATATTGAACCTGTACTATCTTGATAGTAGTACCATTCACCTTTTTCCATATAATCTGACATATTTTCATTTGTTGAAGGTATTTCCACAGCTTTATCATTTAATATATTAGCACATGACTCTTTTATGGCTCCTTCTCCGCCTAAAATCATCAACTTAGAATACTTAGCATTTCTCATATACTCTTTCTGATTATTTATATTTTGACCATTAGTTAAAACTATAGGTGCACTTAGTTTAGCCGCAAGTGCACTTCCAGATAATGCATCAGGGAAGTTTTCTCCATTTGCAAGTACAGCTGTATCGGTTTTTATATTAAAGTATTTACAGATATTTAAGGAAGTTTCATATCTATCTAATCCACCTATTCTAATAATATCATCATCCTTTAATGCAGATACTAAACCTCTAATCTGACTTACTACGTTAGAAGTTATAGAACCCTCTCCACCAATAACATATACTTTACTAGGTTGTATATTTTTAATCGACTGTGACATTTCATCTGACAAATAACCAGAACTGCTAAGTATTATAGGATAGCCCTTCATAGTTGCTATACTTGATATACTTAAGGCATCGGCAAATACAGAGCTGTTTGCTATTACGACAGGAGTTCCTGAAGCTATGTCCAAAGTCTTTATAACTTCACTATCAGTAGCAAATTTGTTACTGCCGCTAATCCTCTTAATAGAATATCCTAGTCCTGTTATCCGATTACACACATCTTTACTTACTGATGCCGAACCTCCTATAACATACACTGTACCTGATTTGTCCAGGTTCTGTTTTATATAGTTTATTGCATCCGAGGAACTTTCCAGTGTTGAACCTGTCAATAATATTGGGGCATTAAGCTTCTTTGAAAGTACACTTCCAGATAACGCATCCTGGAAATTATCTCCACTTGCCAATATAACATTCTGCAATTTATCAGGACTAAATTTACTAGCTATTTTTACAGATGTAGAGTACCTATTATTACCCCACAACCTTTCTATATTAAATGTATCTTTTGCAAATACAGAAGATACTCCTCCTAAAATAATACTCAACGTAATAACCAAACTTAATATGTTTTTCATAAGAATCTCCCTCTTTTGGATTTAAATATGTTGTCTTATTTGTATCAAAAATTATTATTTTGGTTAATTATCGGAATATCTTAACTACACTTGACAAATAATAACTATATATCTAAAAAACGTGGGGAGCAAAAATTCTGACACTACCATATATGAATAATTTCCCATAGATGAAGGAAGCATAGAACCATCAAATGAAGGTATATCCTTTTCTCGTTTAAATTCTTTATTTAAGACGACAAGATCCATTCCGTCCGAAGCTATTCCATATTTACAAGTATTTGTTGTACCCATATAACTCTTTATATGTCCACAAAGCCAATTTTCGAAAAATTATTTACCTGATACTCTATATCTATAAAATTCTCTGGATATTTATAAGTTATTTCAAGTTCTTTGATTATCCATTGTCTAACTTTTTCTTCAAGGCTATACATATCCTTTATTTTATCTTTAATAAGTATAGGAAGAGTAATCCTTATTATTGGACATATATTTTATGAACTCCAGCTGTATCCTTGAAAAATCCACCTTGTGTTTTGCCCTAATATAATAGTTATACATTTCCAGCACTTTAAATATTGCACTTCTTGTTCTTGAATTCTTCTGAAGTTTATGTAGTCCTTCACTCTTATTACCGCTCATTCTTCCAACTCTGTCTGCATTTTGATATTCTTCTATTTCCAAATAGTTACAAGATTTTATCCAAAAAACTTCCTCCATGATGAAAGTTAGATTTTTTTGATCAATAATTTTTATATCATCATAAAATTTGCCAACTTCAGCTATTGATTTTGCAAATATATTTGTAATATCTGAATTATTGCTATTTATACTTAAGTCAAGTCTATTTTCATTACAATATTGTTTGAAATATCTATATATAAGAGAATCAATATTTCTTATACAAACTATATCTGCTTGCATCATCTATATACTTAATGTTTGACTCCTCTGTATTAATAACAAATAAAGAAGTAGCTTCTCTTTTAAATAGAAGCTACTTGGGAATAGTTATGAGGTTATACTGATGAAAACTTATAATGTTACATCAGCAAGAAATGATATATATAATATAATAAATCAAACTATAGTAAATTCAAAGCCATTTCAGATAACTAGCAAGAACGGTGATGTCATTATGTTAAGTGCAAAAGATTAGGAAGCTATACAAGAGACATTAAATCTTGTATCTAGCTACTTATTATAAAACCGAAACATGTGCTCTGCAAACTTTTTCAAATCATATATGTGCTTTTCAATTATCTTCTTTACTACAGAAAGGTTTACGGTCCGATAATCATGGATTGCTATATTTCTAAACCCAACCATAGATTTTAAATCATCCATGAGTTTTTTATCTATGATGTTACTTTGAAATAGTACTTCAAATGCATCCCTGCTATTTTGTGGAATACCAAGCTTTTTTTCTGAAACTACATGCATCGCCAAATCTATAGAAGCTTCACAGGCTCTTTGAATATTTAAAATTATAGAATCTTGTTTAGTATAATTTTTCAAATTCTCAGGATTATTTTTATATTCTTCATTTATCCTATTTATACACCTTTCAATAACAGATATTTTGTTTAATATAACATCATTCATATACATGTCCTCTTTTTTTTATATTTTTCAATATTATTTCCCTCTCTTCGTTTAACATTGCATAATCCTTAAATGCATACATTTCAAAATAAGCCCTTCTTTTATTATCACTACAGTATATATGTTCTCCTCCGGCTATTACTTGAACTTTAAATACAGTAGATGCCTTTTTTAAATCAATTAAATCAACATCTCTTTTCAATATATCTGCAAGTTTTTGTGCCAACATAAATATTTCATAGTCAGAAGTCCTCGCATCACTTATAAACGCAATGTCAACGTCACTATCACTTCTAAAAATTCCATTTACACTGGAACCAAATAAATATATCAAATATGGCTTTATATTTTCTGTAAGAAATTTTATTATTTTATCTATACTTCCATCATCTATATTCAATAAACACACCTCTCATATCCAATCATCTACACAATCTGTGCCAGTTCCATCAACCGCACACCGCACCATTATTTTTATTATATCATATTCTCTGATTGAGCTTCCACTGCTCATATATTCTATTGTGAATTTTTAATTGTCCTCTTTCATTTTTGAAAATTCCATAAGTTATACCAAGCATTACAATAAGGTTATCCTCATTATAGGTAATTTTGCTCCCATATATAATTAAATCTTTTACCATACCTCTATCCTCTATATAATCATCCAGCATAGTTCCTATTTCTTTTTTTGAAAAACTCATATATTTAAAAATACATTTTTAACCGTCAAGTAAGAAGTCGATAGATAAAGTCAAAAGGTTAAAACTTGAAAATAGAATTTTGAGATTTTTCTAACTCTAAAACATCAATTTTTTCAAGAAAGGCCCATTTATTTTGATTATCAAATTATTATTTATTCTTATATTTTTTTACCATACTATATATTTTATTACTAATAATACATATAACATATAATATAATTACAGGTAAATCTATGAAAATTATTATTTGAAGAATAATTTCATTTGGTATAATCTCTCTTTTGTCAAGGAATGCAAATAGCATAATAACTATAAAACCCAAAATAGATATACCAATAGATAACTTTTTTAAATTTATCTGAATCCTAAAAAAATCCAAACTTTTTTTAGAAAAACTATCTTTGAAAATACCTATTATATTTAATCCAGTATCACCAATATATATTAAGCAAAATATTGATACTATTATTATTAAGACAACTAAAAATACTTTAGCTATTACCACCAAGATCATCCATAGTATATTTGAAATTTTATATCCAACTAATTCATTAAGTGAATAAAACATATTCCTTATGACATCAGTAAACTTAAACATTATTATTCCCGACTTACTTTCTAATAAGTATTCAAGCTTTAATACAAAAATTAAAAATACTATACTAAATATAAAACATATAATCACCAGAAGCTTTTTTCCAAAATTAAATCCTTTATATATCGTAAATGTTTTTTTAACTTCTCTCACAAAATTAATTACATAGTTTTTTATTTTATCTCTAACAACTGGAAAAGTAACACTTAATATAATACAATTTTCACATATCTTACTACTGATCGCTAACTTACTATTATTATATTCTTTGAATAAAATTGTAAAATTTCCCATAACTCTATCAACTGATAAAATTAAAGCAAATAATAACAATATAAATTGAAAATTAAAAATATCAACATAATTAAAATTATTTTTATATATACCTTCGATTGAATTTATTGTACTTACTGAAGCAACAATAGTTGATATACTATATAACAATAATTTTCTCCTACATTTTATATACGGATCGTTTATTCCATAAACATATATAATAAATATAATAATAAATGAAATTATCATAATTAGACTAATAAGTACATTATAATTAATATTTTTTATTCCTGCATTTTTCATATAATCGTCTATATTATAAATTAAAAATACTAGTAATATAATCCAACTAAATACATAAAAGACAAAATTAATTATACATTTTTTCAAGCTCAAACCACTAAATACAGAAAGAATTAAAATCTTAATTTTAGAAGCTATATTAAAATTAGTGTCAAATAAATTTTGAAAAGTTATTATAATCATAACAAATAAATAAAATAAAAATACCCATATAAAAGAAATTAATAGAATATTATTAAAAAACATAGCGATTATAAGAGTCAGTAACGTTAATACTATATCTAAAATTAATAAAAAAATTAAGTTTATTAAAACAACATAATGTATCTTTCTTTCTTTATGATAATAGCTTATCCATGATTCAAATAAACATAGTATATATAATAGTTTTCTGCTTCCTTTACACTTTATTTTCATTATAAAGTCCCCCTAAAATTGGAAATATACAGGAAGTAAAAAGGCACAACTCAAAAAATTAAAATGCACCCCTCGAAAGTGCATTTTAATTAACCTTTAAAAAATTTTCACATTGTAATTTATTGTACTTATAATTAAACTTCCTATATTCAATAATTTAAAGACCTAACTAGTTTTCCATTGCCTCCACTATTCCAGCAGCTTAGTCCCCTCAATCCATTTCCTTGTCTCCTCAATTCCCTGCTCCAGGGTATATTCAGGCTCCCATCCAATAAGCTTCTTAGCCTTGGAATAGTCACACTTCAACTTCATTATTTCACTCTGTGGATGTATGTGTTTTACATGACTTATTTTGACTTTACCATGATTTATAATATCTGCAAGTTCATTTATAGTTACATCCCTGCCCGTACCTGCATTTACTAGCTGCCCATTGACATTCTGTGAATAACCTGATGCAACTATGAAATTGGCACAGTCCTTTACATAGAGAAGATCTCTTGTCTGCTCGCCGGAGCCGTATATATTTATATCCCTGTGATGAAGCATATTATTTATAAATATGGCAACAACTCCACCTTCACCACCAGTTTTCTGAAATGGTCCATAGGTATTAAAGGGCCTTATCACAACAGTTGGAAGCTTATAGGCATTATAATAGGAAAGTACCATGTTTTCAGCTGCAATTTTACTTCCACCATAGGGTGATACCGGTTTTGTAGGATGACTTTCCGAAATTCCCTCACTTCCAGATACATCATATACCATGCACGTACTCATAAACACCACTTTACAAGGGTAGGTGTCTTCCTTCGGATCAAGTATCCAGCTGTTTCCGTCCATCCTTCCATTTTTTCCGAACATCTGGAACTTGGCCTTCTCAAGTATATTGAAGGTACCTACCGTATCATTGAAAAAAGTGGCTTCAGGATCATCAATGCTGTCCTGAACATTTATTGAAGCTGCAAGATGATATACTATATCAAATTTGTCATTGAATATTTCATCCAGTTTTCCTTTGTCTCTTATATCGCCGCCTATAAATTTAAAATGGGAATTGTTTTTAAATTCCTCTATATTTTCAAGTCTCCCATTAGATAAATTATCCATAACCGTAACTGAATGATTTTCATCCAATAATCTTTTTACAACCCATCTTCCTATAAATCCAGCTCCTCCTGTTACGAGCATTTTCATATGCAATCAACCTCCTCTTGAAGTTACAAAAATATTCATGATTTTATTATCGTTGTATTACTATAAAAATTTATAATTGAAGTTTCTCAGGAATATACCGATAATTTAATAAATTTATTTTATCCTAAATTATAGGAGGAAAGCAATTATGAATTTGAACATAACGGACAATAAAATTTTTTACAATAGATCCAATATGAACTTTTATTTTAATAGAATATCATCTTCAAAGCCAGACCTCAACCTATCACCAATATCGAGCATTGACTTTTCACAGGGTGTAAGCGAAATATCCGATGATGCACAAATTCAATACGGATATATAAAAGAATTTCAAGATTCCATTAATCCTGATGATCCCGAATTTATTGAAAATTATGCTTTAAGATATGCAAAGATAAGATCGGAAATTTTAAAGGAATCCCCTGAAGATGAAATCGATAAAAAAATAAGTCTTCTAGACAAGTCCTATAATGATGCTGTAAATAATGCAGCAGAAAGACTCTCCCGAAATTTTCAAAACTTTTTTGATTATTCAGCTATGGAATGGTCGGAGGGTACTTCAGCATCTAAAACATTTGATAAAGAGGACTTCAAAAATAATGTATTATCCATGTCAAATGAAGCTATGTCAATAGTAAAACAGGCCTTCAAGGATAATAATTTGGATACTCTGCAGTCCGATATCGATAACAAACTTTCAAGCATAAAATCAGGTACAACTGTAGAAAATATGAATTATAAAGATATAGAGGAAGTTGACAGCTTTTTAAAAAGCCTGCCCCAATTCAAGCATCACATGAAGGAATACTTTGAGGACGGCACCTACAGTCCTGTCACCGATAATTGGTCCACATCAGACGCTGCAGACGCTATAAACAAGCAATATAACCTTGCTAAAGATTTTCTGGGATCGGGAAATATATCCAATGATACAGCCAAAAATGTGTACAACACCGTTTTAAAAAATATATCCGCATATCATAAAAAATTTGCATTTGGATTCCAGTCAGATAAATTTCAGGAGGAAATCAACAAGGATGACAGTTACTACAGATTATTAAAATCCCAATACGATAAATATGACAAAAAGCTAGAAGAAGCCCAGGGACAAAATAAAATGAACATGATACTTATATATTTAAGGATGATCGATTCCTGCAAAGATAACCTAACACAAATCAAGGACAAACTGAAAAATGATCGGGATGCAAAGGATAAACTATCCAGGAATCCTGAAACTGTAGTAGATACCGATGCCTACAAGGCTATAAGCAGTCTTGAAACTTTTGATGAAAATGAAACAGCATAGATCTCACACTCTATGCTGCTATATTTTAATTCAATATAGACTCATTTACGGATTCTTCTATATTCTCAACTACGGGGATCAGTTCATACTGCAGAAGATCTCCTACAAGTATGGTATCCTGATTTTCCATAGCTTCAACTATTTCCTCCAGTTTTTCATTCAATTCATTTATAGATATTTCCCGTTTCAAGGCATCCTTTGATGCCTCAAGGGCCTGAGTCAGCCAGTTGAGGCCTTCTGAAATAGAAGTCACAAGGCTGAAGCCTTTCTGATCATCTCCAGTTTGAAAGCAATCTGCAGCTTTTGCTATTCCAGATTTAAGATTTATTATATAATCACTTGCTGTTTTAAGTAACTGTACTTTTTCATTCATGCTTTTTTATTCCTCCGGTAAATTCAATTTAGTTGTTTATCGTACGAAAAATCACATACTTTAAAATTTTTTATTTATCCATTCAGATAATTTTGTATGCTTGGCCCCAACTATCCTGGCACCTCTGCTGCAGTTTGTGAACTTTACCTGTGGATTGTCCTCTATCTCTCTTTCAATTGAATATTTGAAATTCAAGTATTCCGAGCTGGTATTTAAAATTTCTCCATTTACACCTTCTACTTTTTTATATATTGGGGATTCCTTTTGTACTTCATCTTTCACCCCATAAATTTCACTATAAGAATCTGTATGAGTTTTGTTATCCAAGAAAGCCACATCCTGACCAACAAGCACTATTTCACTGGCACCAGCTTTTACTGCTATATCAATAGTAGATACAGCAACCGTTTTGGCAGTATTTATGACCATATCCTCAGTTTGAGCTTCATCATTGTAAAAAATATATTTTGGCCCCTGATACCTCGATACAGCCCACCTTGAGGCAGTACTCAAAAAGCACAGTGGGACCTTCAAATCTTCATAATACTTCAATTGATTACACACTATTTCCTGACAGTCAATTATACATATCATGTCCGGCATTATTCCATTCTTTACAAGAGTTCTCAAGGCACTCCCCACACAAAATATATTTACTTTTCCATTGAGTTTTTTAAGTAAATCAAGTTCATAATCAAGTGAAGGACCTGCTGCAGCCATTATAACAGGCCTACCTTTAAAATTACATTTCTCAAAAAATTCATTAATAGGAGCTGCATTTTCTCTTAAGTTATGTACATAATTCTCTTTCATTATATCCTTTGATTTCTCTATTCCCTGCCTCGCCATTATAAAATTTTTGAATATAAATTCAACTTTACCATATTTCTCGGGCAATACTTTCAAGCTGGGATTGTATATCATAATATTATCCATATTCTCTATTCCGGACATATTTTTCAAGGCATCAATTCCTATAAAAAGCCTGACTCTTTTATCTTTCAATATACCATCATAACATCCAAGTTTACTGCCTATATCATATATTTCAGTATCCACATCAAAAATATAAAGCTGGCAGCTGGAGGATATTTTTTTGAGGAGCTGCACTATGTGGTATCCAAGTGCCAGACCATATACTATTACAATATTTTTATTCTCAAATATATTTCTATTTCCTTCAACATACTTTTCAGCTTCCCTTTCAGGATAAAATCTGCTGTGAAGATATATTTTGTCCACTTTTAATACAGGCTTTCCATCCCTGCTGTATTCTATTTGTATATTTCTGTTTTGCATAATATCACCTTTTATCTATAAGTTAAACACCATCACCCATGATTTTATTATCGTCATCCTATCATAAAAATTTAAGTTTAATATAATATTGACGATATATTTAGATGAATAGGTTTAATAATTGAGGAGGGAATAAAATGACCGTAGAAAACATAACTTCTAGTCTTTTTGCGTATAATTACTTTCATAGTTCGAATGTGATTAAGTTAACACCTGAAAATAAGCCAAATAATCCACCACTTGATCTAAGTAAGATTGATATTGATACAGTTGAAATTAGTAAAGAAGCCATAGAGAAATTAGCCGCTAAAAACAGAGGCATCATAATGACGCCTATTTTAATCCCGAAATCGCCTGGGCAATTTAGTGAAGACAGAGGTAATTTCAATACTTCAGCACCGGCTAATTTTCCCCATTGTGCCTTTAATGGAGCTTCTCAAGATGATTTTGTTCAAAAAGGTATCATCAATCAAGATTACGTGAACCAATTCAATACGATATTAAAGGATTCAAATGGCGATTTGAAAACCGGAAATAATGTATTTGTAGCCGCATTAAATAAATATGCCGCATTAAAAAGCAGTATTTCAGCCAGTAATTTACCAAACGCTGAGACTCAAATCCAGCAGCTTGAGAATTCGTTGGAATGGTCAGTTGGAACTTCGCTTAATAAATTCGCAAATGATATGACCCAGAGCAATACTACATTTGTAAAGAGTCCTGATTATTCAGCGGAAAAAAGAACGTTATGGATAATGTACAGCGATGGCACAAAGGCAGAAAATATTTTCTCCGATGATAATTCATCTTACACAACTGCTGTGAATATCGTTTTAAGTGCTGCAAAACTCACAGAAAAAGGGATTGATTATATAAATAATAAGCAATACGATCCCCAAAATTCAGAAGATGCTTCAAAGTTACTTTCAGCAATGAACAACGGAACTAATGATAAGGATTCATCAAATTTATCCCTGTCAACTTTAACGGGTGTTATTTCAACATTTAGAAACTTTGTTGCTGCACCTAACCAGACTGTAATAAACAACGCTGACAATCTTGCCAAAAATGCTCCATCAAGCGATATTGCTGCTGTTTATATAAGTTTAAAGAATAGAATTGAGTTATTTCCGCATAACGCTTTTTATGACGAAGGGATTTGACCTGATAGAATAAAGTTATCTTCAATAAAATCAGTTATTCTCCTAGCTCCAAGGCCGTCTATGAGCTTCTGCCCCCTGACAGATCTTTCCTTTCTCAAAGCATAATTATGACATAAATCAATAAGCCTGCTTTTGAAGTTGCTTTCATTTAAATCACCATACCATCCTAGGTTTCCCACAAGGCCCATATTTTCCAGCTTCTTGGACACACCCAGTTGGTTGTCTGCAATTACAACGCCAAGAGCAGGCACTCCACATGCAAGAAGTTCATATATACTGCTTCCGGATGCCGATACAGCCAGATCACACTTTTTCATTATATCTGACATTTTGGGATTGAAATAAAACCTTATGTTATCATAATCCATATTTTTAAAATACTCTTTGTTTTTGAAGGAGGGTCCAATAATCACATGAAATGTAAAATTCAAATTCACTATCCATCCAATGAGCACTTTCGTAAACTCAGCAGGATCCGAACCTCCTACAGTCACCATTATATCTTTTACCTGCTTTTCAATAGCTTTTGGAGGCAAATTTTTAAATTCATCTCTGATCATGAGATACTTCAGCCCAAGTAACTTATATTTCTGAGAATAATTGAAATCAAGAGAATTTATATTCTGGTTTACAATCAAATCCACTGGATATTCAAAGGAAGCAATATCATCTATATAAGCTGTGTATTTAATATACTTTCTTGTCTGCATAAAATAATCTTCATCTACATCATAGCTGTCCGTTATAAGCAGATCTACATCCATTCCAGACAGCACTTCCGAGATTTCTTTTTTAAAGGTATATACTTTAAATCCACTGTTCTCTATTTTAACTATTCCACTTTCATTTTCCAAACTATATTTGTATATATAAAAAGCTTCATTGTTTAAAGACAATTCTCCTGCCAACACAAGAGTTCTCATCACATGACCCATACCTATACTTTTTCCGCCTTCTGCCCTGATAGCTATTTTCAAGTTGAATACATCCTTCCGTTTATCTTCATATATAAATTACTAAAAAAACAACTCACTGTTTTCAACTATATTTAATACTCTTTTTAATTCCTTGTCCGTGTCAAGCAATTCATCAGCTCTCTTCTTTGCCTTTTCAGACATTTTATTATAAAAACTTCTGTTATTTATAAGTTTTAAAACTTCAACAGATATTTTTTCCAAGCTATCCACACAATTTTCTATACCTATACAAACAGAAACATCTCCATAATTCAATGAAACTACCGGCAGCCCTTTATACATGGCCTCAGCAGCAGAAGTCTGTCCTCCAGCTCTCGGCGGATTTACATAAACGTCGCACAGTTCAGCAACTGCCAGCATGTCTTTTTGAAATCCTAGATAAGTGGAATTATATTTAAGCAAATCATCCTCTTCAGTTAATTCTTCATACTTATCAAAATTTCCTGCAAATACAATATGAGTTCCATATTCTATAGTCTTCTCCAATTCATGAATAAATTCTACAGTAACTTCGTAATCCAACCTTGATCCAACTATCAATATCAAAAATTTGTCATCAGGGAGGTTGAATTCACTTCTTTTATATTTATGAGTTTGTTCTTTAAATTCAAAAGTAAATTTGCCATCTACTGCATATTCGCGAGGTTTACCTGTGTCTCTTAAAATTCTCAGATCTTTTTCAGAAGCCTTTTTGCCAATTAATGAAAACTGTCCTTCACTTATAGGAATCCCCATTACAGTTGCAGATGTTATTACAGGTACTACATTATTACATAAATCAGAAACAATATTTGTACCTCCAATATTCAATATAAAATAAGGCCTACGTCTTTTTACAATGTCTATTATCTTTACAATTTCACCTAATTCAGGCATACTTACACTACTTTGATAAAATGGTATTTTAATACCTTTATAATTGAAATTATGTAATTTCACATAATCTTCATTAAATACACCTCCCTGAATAGAAAAATAAGGTATAAATCCCGTAAGTGGTATTACATCTCTTGTATTTACAAGAAGTACTCTTTTATTCATAGATTTAATTAAGCTATAACATCTATCAAGAGTTGTCTTAGTAGGTCCATGATCCAGACCTAAAAACTGTCCTGTAATTACCATGACAAAACCATGATCTCTTTCATTTTTAGGTATTCTATGCAGTTTATATGGAAGCTGTTCATAAAATCCATGTAATATATTTTTATATAATTTTCTTATTAATATGTCTGTTTCATAGTCATTCTTACCGGTATTGAGAAAACCAAATCTTATTATCTGCCACATTAAAAAATTCTTTTCATTTAGAGTCATCATACTACTGCCTAGCGCACAGGTAAGCATTCTTTTGGAGTATTTGCTGCACATTTCTGTCTTTAAAAATACTGAATTTAAAAATATACTCACGTAATCATTAAAGGTAAAAGACAATATTTCCAATAATATTTTATAAAAATTTTTCTGAAAATATGGCTGCTTTAAAATACATTCACATAAATCATTTAAAAAATTATCAATATAGTCATAGTTTTTTATAAAAAATACCTTAGAAGAATTAATTTTCTTTAATAGATCGAAAATTTTATCATATGATAGACTTTTATTCATAATAACAACATTAAAAAAATTGAGCTTTTCTTCAATACTATTGTCAATATCAATAATTTTTCTATCCCCATCTATTGGTTCAAATAAGTAATATTTATTGTTATAATGATAGTATTTTGAAAATTTAACATTATCCTTTATATTTAATATTTTATTAATATCATCAAGATAAATCATATCAATTTCAACATTTTCAATGTTGGTATAAATCCATGTATCAATTTCATTTTCAACAATATCACTATTTAAAATACATTTATATATATCTTCCAATTTCACATCATAGTGAACTTTATTGTTATTCTGATAATATATAAAGCATTTAAAAGACTGATTATATATTCTACAAACAAGTTTAATAAAATCTTCTACATCAGAAAGCAAATAGAAATTATTATTAGTATATTCCTCTCTAAAATAATAGTCTAAAATATCTGGTATATTATGCGGTTTTATATTATTAAAATTCAAGTTATCAAAAATATGTATTTCAAATTCCATGTCCTCAAATCTCTTTAAATAATTTTCTAAGCCGCTATCTTCACTACATTCAATAAAACATAATAAAATATTTTTCATTATCACTGTACCAATCCTTTTCTCCACTAAATTCAATCAAAATATGCTCTAAATTTAGATGATATATAATTAATTTTCTCATCGTCAATTCCCGGCCATACACCTATCCAAAAGGTATTATTCATAACTGTATCAGTATTTTTCAAATCGCCAGCAATTCTATAATCAACACTATTTTCGGTAAATAACGGCTGTTTAAGTATATTCCCTGCAAACAAAAGACGTGTCCCTATCTTGTTTTCTTCCAGAAATTTTACAATATCATTTCTGTCAAAATTACTATTTTTACGGAGTGTTATAGGAAAACCAAACCAGCTTGGATCGCTATTTTGTTCAGGCTCTGGTAGAATCAAATAATTTGTAAACTGCCTTAATTCCTTATGTAATTTTTCAAAATTTTCTTTTCGTCTTCTTATAAAGTCGGGTAATTTCTTAAGTTGTGATACACCTAATGCAGCCTGCATATCAGTTATCTTTAAATTATATCCAAAATGTGAATAGACGTATTTATGATCATAGCCAAAGGGAAGTTTGCCGTGCTGCTGGGAGAATCTTTTCCCACATAAATTATCCCTGCCGGGAGGGCAGATGCAGTCTCTTCCCCAATCCCTTATAGAACGGATTATATTGTGAAGCTTCAAATCATTTGTAACTACAGCTCCACCCTCTCCCATGGTTATATGGTGTGCTGGATAAAAGCTATAGGTGGAAATATGTCCAAAAGTTCCTGTAAATTTTCCTTGATACCTTGATCCAAGTGCATCACAGTTGTCTTCTATAATCCATAGATTATATTTTTCGGCAATTTCAACAACCTTTCCTAAATTAAACGGATTTCCTAAAGTATGTGCTAAAAATATAGCTTTAGTTTTTGAAGATACCGCTTTTTCAATATCTTCCGATTTTATATTATAGGTTGATAGATCTACGTCAACAAAGACAGGCACAAGTTTATTTTGAATTATAGGTGTTATTGTAGTTGGGAAACCATCTGCCACTGTTATAACTTCGTCACCTGGTTTAAGTCTTCTGTCACCAAGTTTACTGGAAGTAAGTGCAGTTATAGCAAGTAAATTTGCCGAGGATCCAGAGTTCACAAGAGAACAATATTTAGCCCCAAGAAATTCAGGGAATCTCTTTTCAAATTCAGAAGCATATCTTCCAGATGTAAGCCACATATCAAGGGAGGAATCTATTAAAGAAGCAATATCGTCTTCATCGATCATTTTTCCTGATGCCGGTATATATGTCTTTCCCGGTATAAATCTATTTATTGAATTTTTCTTTTTGTAAAACTCTTTAGCTCTATTTATAATATCATTTCTGGCATATTTTTCATCAAAACTTAAATTGTCCATTTTATTCACTCCAAATCAAGTTATGTACTTCAGCCTCATTTTCATATTGCTCTATTTGTTTTACAGTATATTCATACATATCATCGTTTCTATTTTCATAATATTCTCTGTACCAATTCATAGTACTGCCAACAGTGTTTTCTATATCATACACAGGATGCCAATTCAAATAGGTATTTGCCTTACTTATGTCAAGTTTCAAAAGATTTGCCTCATGAGGCTGAACAGATCTATCGACTACAATTGATCCTTTTCCAAGGCTTTTGGAAGAAAGCTCTAAAATATCCTGGGCTCTCAATATAGAGCTATCAGCAGGGCCAAAATTCCAGCTGCTGCTGTACTTTTCAGTATTTTCAAGCATAAGTGCACCAAGCCATAGATAGCCTGATAACGGCTCCAGAACATACTGCCAGGGTCTTATAGCACTTGGATTTCTTATAATTACAGGTTTGTTTTCCGATACTGCCTTTATAAAATCAGGTATAAGCCTGTCCTTTGCCCAATCTCCTCCGCCTATTACATTTCCCGCCCTTGCAGAAGCAAGTGCTCTACCGCTGTTTTTATAAAAACTATTCCTATAGGCAGATACTACAAGTTCCGCACAACCCTTGCTTGAACTATAAGGATCATAACCTCCCATTGAATCTGTTTCCCTATAACCGTATGCCCATTCTTTATTTTCATAACATTTATCAGTGGTTACAACTACAACAGCTTGTACACTATCCACCTTTAGTGCAGCATCCAACAGATTAACTGTACCCATAACATTAGTCTCATAGGTATCTCTGGGAAATTCATAAGATAATCTCACCAATGGCTGTGCTGCCAGATGAAATATTATATCAGGCTTGTATTCTTTAATTACAGCAAATAATTTTGAATAATCTCTTACATCTCCATTTATATTCGTTACTTTTTCACTCAATTTGCATATTTCAAACATGGAAGGCACAGTTGGAGGTTCCAGAGAATATCCTACAACTTTGGCACCGAGTTTATCAAGCCATATGGAAAGCCATGAGCCTTTAAATCCCGTATTCCCTGTTATTAATATTTTCTTATTATTATATATATTATTAAAACAATTTATATTTTTCACCCCTCATAATTTAAGATAATCGATTCTTTAAATTTAATTAATTCTTAAATATTATAATTAGCCATTTATTATTTATTTAATAATGAATAAATATTATTTGATAAAATTTCTCTTCCATTCTCATTTAAATGAACAGTATCATTTGGATGCACAAAATCAATACTTTTTATATCATAACTAAAATCAGCAAAACTTGTATTGTTATAATCTTTAAACAATCCCTTAATAGTTTTTACATTCATTTTATAAAAATTATTAAAATTATTTCCAACATATTTAACACAATGTTCATAATTAATAGGAGTTATATAAGCTATAACTTTTACACTATTATTACTACAAAAATTTAATATTTCTTTTAGAATAACTACTTTTCTATTATTTAGATTTAATTTATAATTATACAACCATGTGCTAATATATTTATATCTTTCCATATATTCTGATTTTGATTTAGTGTTGCAATTCCACCAATTCTCAAAAACCTCATTTTTAATTAAAACCCCATTATTATATTCTTCTTCATGACTTAAAAAATCTTCATAGCAAGTATGTATATTTAATTGATATAAATTATTAATTGTATAATTATTTTCCTTTATATAATTATATATTTCATTAAATACATCAACATTTTCACACTTAGGATTAATATCCCAATATGAAGAAAAATTCCCCATATTTATTGGTAAAATTATAATTTTAGGTAACTTATTAAAACATTTCAAATAGTGTAAAACTATATAATAAATTCCTAGATGACATGCTGGAAAATAGAACCCATTTACGCTCATTCCAGTTTTATATCTGATTTTACATTTTATCATATTATATAGAGTTCTTATATCATTATCATCACAACTTATAATATTCATAACAGAATCACCAAGTATATAAATATTTGATTTTTTATAATTTATAAGCCCTTTTATCATTTGATTTTTTAGTGGTTCTAATAAATTATAGAAATTTTGATTTTCAATAAATCCATAGTTTTTTAATTGATCAATCAAATCTTTTCCATGATCAAATGTTGCTATTAAAATTATAAAGTTATTTTTATCTATATATTTTAATCTTTCAGGGTTATATACTTCTATATCATCTATAAATGTATTTACTAAATTTTTATTATTATCCAAAAAACAAATTTTAAAGTCTCCATTATTCCTTAATATTCTTAATATTAATCTTCCAACCCATCCTGCTCCAAATATATATATCATAGAATTGCAATTAATTCTATCTATGATGTCTATAATTTTTTTTCTCATTTGTATATATATCAATTGATTTTCTCCCTCTTGAATAACTAAACTAATTTCTCTACACTTATACTTTTCTTATAATAAACGTAATACTTGTATAAACTTTTTATACTCATATCCAAATCTGTAAATGTTATATCTCCTATTTCATCCAATAAAAGGCTATTGTTTCCTGTGTATTCCTTTTTTAATCCATTCTTCTTAATTAATATATTTAATTTTTTATTAGATATTTTGATTACTTTTTTTGCAATAGTCAACAAATCTATCCTTTTACCTGTACATACATTATAATGTTTCATCTTAGGCTTATTTTCAATAAACCATTTCATTATCTCTATTAAATCCTGAATATATAGATAATCAAAATACACATTTTGATTTATAGTAATTGATAAATTATAAATACACCTACAAATAGCATTAGATATAAATCTATGTTCCCATTCTTCATATTTACCAAATACTCCAAATAACCTGAGATCATAAATATTATTATTTTGTTCTACGGCTTTAGACATTACATATTTAGAAAATCCATAAGGATCAGTCGGTATAAATTTTCCAAAATAATCTTCTTTCATCATGGGAACATAATTATTCATATCATATTCTGCTCCTGATCCAAAATAATACATTCTTTCATAGTAATCTTTACATCGTTCCAAATTAAAAAACATTGTTAAATTTCTATTTAATATTTCATAATTAGATACAGAAGTATCTCTCGTAGCGTTTTGATTTGCACAGTGAATTATTACATTAAATTCATTTTCTTTTAAATATTTTTCTACTAATTCTGTATCTAATAAATTAAGTACATTTCTTTTAGGGGTATACAATTTATAATTATTCATCAAGCCTTCTGATAAATTCTTACCAATAAATCCATTAGAACCTGTTATCAATATTTTTTTCATTTAAATTAACCTCTATTCTTTAGGAACATGTGCATATAATTTTTTCCATTTATGTTCTATTACATATTTAGGCTCAATTTCTTTTATTATTTTTTCCAATACTTCAGGATCATCTTTCAAATGATATGTACATATTGAAATTTTAGGCTTAAATTCTTTAATTGATTTTCTAGCCCCCATTAACATATATCGTTCTGCACCTTCTATATCCGCTTTAATAAAATCCAATTTTTCTATATTATTTTCCTCAATAAATTTATCTATTGTAATTGTTTCAACTTTTATAACATAATCCTTTGAATTTAATTCAATATCAAGCATAGAATTTCCACCTATATAATCACTTAATATATTAAAATTACTATAACCTATATAATTACTTAATGCATATTTAGAAATATAAATCTGTCCAGGATATAAATCTATCATCTCTTTTAAATAATTCTGTGTTTTAGGAAAAGGTTCAAATGCATATACTCTACATTTTTTAAATGCTGATACTGCAGAAAATAACCCAATATTTGCTCCACAATCAAAAACAATATCATTTTCATTTAAAGTTACATCCCCATATTCATAATTACCCTCATCTATTTTAGAATCATCAGACATTATTTCAGGAAGCATTATATCCCCTAGTTCGAATAAACTTGCTAACATATAGTCAACTTTTTTTATAAATGGGTTTATCATTTTAAATCCATTTATATTTAAAACATCCTTAGATATATCTATACCATTTTCTTTAAAATAATTAGTATAATACACACTCTCCAAAAAAGCTAAATCTTTCACATAGTCAACATATATTATATTATTATCCATTTTCAATCTAATAGGATTTATAATTGACTCATCTATTGTTCGAATTGCTATAAATACATTGCACTCAAATTTATTTAATGGAAAATCTGATAATTCATAAATTGGAATTCCTAAGTACATATTTTTAGTTCTATGACCATTATTAACTAAAAACGAATATACACTAATATTTAAATCATCTAACACATTTCTAAACATACTTCCAACTGATCCAGCTCCAAAAATAACATTTTTTTTACCATTACTTAAAATATTGAGCAAATTACTATTTTCTTTTCTTTTATCCATGAATTCCCTCATAAAATTATCTCCCATCTATCTACTTAACTGCATACATAACTAAATCATGAGCACTATATCTATAAATTCTCAAATAAAATTTGTAACCCAAATTCCAACTATCTATTAACAATGGTATTCTATATAAATCACTTGGAGTATGATACAAACTAATCGCCAAATTAGGCTTTATGCTACAAATAGTCTTTTTTGCTCCTAATAGAGCTTCATATTCTGCCCCTTCAATATCCATTTTTATAAAGGTTGGTTTAATACCTCCTATACTATCATCTATTGAAATACATTGTACAATATTACTTCCTGAATCTGATATATTACTTCCTTCAGATTTTTTCATGTCAAATTTTACTTGTATAGCATCAGAGTATACCGCACAGGGAAAGGCACTGATATCTTCTAAAATATGTTTTGATCTAATATCATTTATTACTTCAATCAACTTTTTATAATTTTCAATATCAGGCTCAAATGCAACAATAGCCTGTACATTTTTAAATTTACTAATTAAAGAATGTATTGTATCTCCATCAAATGCTCCACAGTCAACAAATCTTATATTTTTTTCAGTATAAATATTTTCTATATCATTTGGGAAATACTGCTGTTCAAGAGGATCTTTATCTATTAAGTATTTGTAGTCCTTGGTAATTCTAAAATTGACTAAAGACTCATATAATTTACCGCTTTTATCATCACTCCATAAATCTGAAGCCTTTACTATATATGACTTATCTTTAATAAAATTTTTACTTGTATTCAAATAAAATATTCCTTCGATTTCTCCTTCAAAGATATCAATTAATTCTGCAAAAGTAATAATATTTTTATATCCTAAGTATCTTAAATTCTTTATTATATTACATACATCAGCATAGGGATTAAATATTGCAACCACAACTGTAAAATCATTTTTCATGTTAGCCGTTATAGAATCATCGTCTATTTTTTTTATATCCTCCAAATTTGAAACTGCATCTGGATATTCAAAATTCTTGTTTAAAAAACATTTTATATTATAATTCCTATTTATTAAAAATTCATATACTCCTTTTGCTATAGTACCAGTACCATAAATCATTACGTTACTTTTTATTAATTTATTTGATGTAATTTTTGTAAGTATATTCACAATATTTTCCTTACTCATAAAAAAAATTCCTTTCAAATTTTATATTATAAAATTATATTATTTATACAATAATAATATTGATATTTCTATACATAAAAATATCAATTTACTTTATTTTTAAAAAAATTGCATGCCCATTCAAATTTTCAATAACTATTAAATTGTTTTCATTTTTAATTTCTTCTACAAGTCTAGTTATCCCATTGCATCCTTTAAATCCAAAATCATCAAAAACAATTATTCCACCTATAATCAAATTAGGTAATATAAATTTCACTATATCTTTTGCTGATTGATAAACATCAACATCTATATGACACAATCTTATTTTTTGTCCATTAATATAATTCTTAGTATCATCTGGAAATATTCCTTTTATTACAACACTATTAAATACATTATTTTTATTTATAAGTTCTTTTACACATTCTTCTGATGTATCCGAATGCTCTCCATTGTTATAATCATTATCTATCTCACATGCTTTTACAACTCCACTAAATGTATCACACAAATAAACATTCTCCTTTATGCCTAATAATTTAGCTTTTTTTGCCATTAAAACTCCTGTTCCACCTCTCCAAACTCCAATTTCTAAAATAATTCCTTCACTCAATTTATATACTTGTTCTACTAAATGCCAAAGCTCATAGCATCTATATATATCTACAAGTGTATTATTTTCTATATTTTTAAAACATTCAATAAACTGTGAATCTCTTAACCACGGAGCATAAGTAGCTGCTGGATATATATCTTCATATGGATTATTCTCATCACTAATAAATTCACTTTTTAAAATATTACTACTTATAAAATTTTCATATTCACTAAAGTTTAGTACTAACAGCTGTTCAGATATTTGCAAATATACTCTAAAATCATTAGTACAAACTATTATTTTAAAACTATTCTTATTTAATTTAGTAAGTTGATTTGCCTTATATATGGGTACAGAAAAAATATCATTTTTAGTAACTTTATTATCTATAAAGCAAATTACATCTCCTATTTCATTTTTCTTTATAATTTTTAAAACTTGCCTTCCTCTATTTCCTGCACCAAATAAAATAATTTTTCTATTTCCTATATATTCTTTTAAAATTTTATTAATATCAATTCTGCTGTTCATTATTATGACCATTCCTTTCCTCTAAACAACAATGCTTCTATTCTACAAATAAATATAAATTTTTTCGAACATCATTTAGAAATGGCCACATATCTTCTAAGGGTTTAGAAATCATATTTCCATTTTCCATTTTTATAGATTTAGTTCGTGGTGATGCTGTTTCCTCCGGTAATACCATAAGTTCACACAAAACCGGACCATTACTTTCTAGAACCTTTGGCAAAATTTTAACCATCTCACTATTATTTTTTGCTTGAAATGTTTTAACTCCATACGCATTTGCAATCTTAATCAAATTAGGAATTGTAAGTCCGCTATTTCTCTCACTTGCTACATAATGTCCATTAAACATATTTCTCTGTGTAGCCCTTATACTTGCATATCCATCATTACTCCAAATAAATATCTTTATCGGTAAATTTAATCTTGCCAAAGTTTCCAATTCTTGAATATTTAATTGAAAAGCTCCATCACCATCTATTAATATAGTTCTTTTTTTATTATTAGCAAGACATGCTCCAATTGAATAAGGTAAGCCAAATCCCATGGAACCAAGTGCTGCTGCATTTTTCATTTTTTGACCTTTTTTTATCTTAAATGCCTGGTATGTTATTTCTCCTGCAGCACCTGAACTTTCCGGAACAATAATATCATCTGAATTCAATTGCTTACATAACTCATCAATGAAATAATAAGCACTTACGTAATTTTTTACACATTTATGCTTTTCCGTAACTACAGGATACTTTGCTCTTATATTATTGCAATAAGTAAGCCATTCATTATTATATTCCAATTTTTCACTGTCAAAATTACTATCTAATTCTTTTATAAAATCTCCAACATCACAAACACATTTGATTTGTATATCCATCTGCATTTTTTTAATTTCATTTTTGTCTATATCGACCATAATCTTTTTTGCATTTTTTCCAAAATTTTTGTGATTAAATGCAGTAATACTAGTATCAACCCTGCTTCCCAATATAATTAGCAAATCACAGCTCTGAAGAATAAAATTAGCTCCCCTATCACCCATAATACCTGGGTGCCCTGCATAAAACTCATTATCTTCATCTAATAGATCAATTGATTTCCATGTAGTCAGCACCGGTATATGGTAATTATTTACAAATTTATAAAATTCATTCTCTGCTCCTGAAAGTTTTATACCATTTCCAGCCAGCACCAACGGACACTTTGAGCCTTTTAATAATCTCAATGTCGCCTGCGCTTTACTAGAAATATTATCTATATCCTTTTCTATATTTTTGCTATTATATCCAATAAGATTTTGTTCATCAAGCATTGCTGCTTGAACGTCTAAGGGAATATCCAGCCAGACAGGTCCCATCCTTCCATTAGTCGCTTCATGATAAGCCTTTTCTAAATAATACCTAATTTTATTGGGTTCCAATACCTGAACTGCATATTTAGTAATCGGCCCAACCATATCAATTATCTGAACTTCTTGGGAACCCATCTGTCTGACACCGGTAGTTCCAACTAAATCGGAACGCTTAGCTTGTCCTGATATAATAAACATAGGAGTTGAATCCAGCCACCCGGCTGTGACACCTGTAATTGCATTGGTAGCTCCTGGTCCAGATGTCACCAGTACCACTCCTATGTCATTTGTATGTTGTCCATAGCTTTCAGCTGCAATTGCCGCCGCCTGTTCATGTCCACAACATATATATTCTATATTGGACTTTCCTATAGAATCAACTAAATGCATTGCACCACCACCTGGAAGCATAAAAGCATGTTTAATTCCTTTTCTTTCAATAAATTTAAATACATAATCCGATAATTTAATCATCTATTTTTTCTCCTTCAAAAAACTTATGCTCAACATATTCAGCTATTAAATGTCCAATAAATATATGAGCCTCTTGTATCCTAGGTGTTATATTAGATGGAATTCTTATTATATAATTTATAATATCATTTAGCTCCTCACTATTAACATGGTTTCCAGTTAACATAACAGTAATCATTCCTATTTTTTTAGCATATTTTAGAGCTTCAATAACATTTTTAGATTTTCCACTAGTTGATATTCCAATAAGAATATCTCCTCTTTTGGCTTTAGCTTCTAACTGCCTTACAAATATTCTTTCATAACTATAGTCATTACCTATTGCAGTTAACGTTGAAGTATTTACTGTCAAGGCTTCAGCATTTAAGGCTTTTCTTTCCTTATAAAATTTACCTATAAATTCTGCTGCTATGTGCTGTGCATCTGCTGCACTTCCTCCATTCCCACAAAAAAACAATTGGCCACGATTTTTTAGCAGCTGTACAATATTATCACCAATTTTCATTACATCATCTATGAGTTCCATATCAGATGCCATAATTTTAAAAATTTCTTCATGCTCTTCTAATCTTTTATAAAAATAATTATGTGAACTATTCTTATCATTATAGCTTTCCAAAATAGAAATTAACTCCCATAAGCATCCTTGTCCACCTTTACTTTGGAGAATTATATCTGAAACATTTTTTACTTTATCTATGGAATCTAAAGGACATATTGCTAATCCAACATATTCTAATGGACCTACATCATATTTTCCATCACCTATATAGCAAATTTCATTTGTATTGACTTTACATTTACTCTGAATTTCTTTTATACAATCTACTTTATTTTTTTCTCCACTGTAAAAATAATCCCATGGAAATCTGCTTTTAAAATAATTTATTATTGGAGATGATTCACCCGTTATAGCTGCCAAAATAAATTTTCGAGATTTTAACTCAAAAATAGCATCAACATCCTTTAAATTAATTTTTTTTTGTTCAGTTCCACTTTCATCCACAATAAATGTTCCATCAGTTATAACACCATCTATATCAAAAATTATCAATTTTATCATGCTAAATTTTACCTTTCAATATTAGTTACTAATTTTTATCTATCCACGTAATTTCTTTTTTACCTTTGACTCTTCTTCACTTAAAATTTTTTCTCCATCACCTAATATTTTTTCAATATTTCTAATATCTTTTAACAATTTACATAACTCATATGGTTCAATAGATGCTGCTTGATCTGATCCATATATATTTTTATCCAGTGTAATATGTCTTTCAACAGAAGATGCTCCCATAACAGCTGCACAAATACTAACCAAAATTCCTTTTTCATGCCCACTATATCCAACTTTACAATTATACCTTTCTTTTAATTTACTAATTAATAACAAATTGGCATCTTCATCTTTCATCGGATATGTACTATTACAATGCATTAATTCAAAAGGACAATTATACTTTCTAAATATTTCTACTGCTCTATCTATTTCATCATATGTACTCATACCAGTTGAAATAAATGTATATTTTCCTTCTCCTGCAATTTCTTCAAGAATTTCATAATTTGTGAGCATTGCTGATGCAACTTTATTATATTTCAGATCATATCTTTTTAAAAATTTTTGTGACTCTATGTCCCAAGCCGACGCAAACCATTCTATTCCTTTATCCTTACAATATCTATCAATCTCATCATATTCTTTCTCATTAAATTCCAATCCTTCTTTTTGTGCTCTTTGCGTATTCCCCCATGGACTAACGCGGGGACTTGCCAAATATTCCTTAGTATATACTTTATCAATTGTTCTCTTCTGGAACTTAACAGCATCACATCCTGCAATAACAGCTAAATCTATAAGTTTTTTAGATAAACTTATATCCCCATTATGATTAATACCAATTTCTGCAATAAAAAATACTCTACTCATATTTTTTCTCCTAACATTTAAAATTTAATTTTTTTAGCATATATTTAATCATATGATTCACCAAGTAACTTTACCAAACTTTCCACGGTGCATTACCTGTTTTCCATAGCCTATCCAAATAACTTTTATCACGCATTGTATCCATGGGACTCCAAAATCCATGATGTTTAAAAGCCATAAGTTTCTTAATCTTTGCTATGCGCTCAAGAGGTTCGTGTTCCCAAATTGAATTATCGCCGTCTATATAATCAAATATTTCCTGTTCACATACAAAAAATCCTCCGTTTACCCAGCCAACATCACCTTTTGGCTTTTCTTTAAAAGAATTTATTATCCCATCATTATCAATGTCTAATGCACCAAATCGGCCTGAAGGTTGGACTGCTGTAAGTGTAACCATGGCATTATTATTTCTATGAAATTTGACTAATTCATCTAAATTAACATTTGAAACTCCATCGCCATACGTTAATAAGAAAGTATCATTTTCAGTATATTTGCGTATACGCTTAATACGCCCGCCGGTTTGTGTATCTAGTCCCGTGTCCACAATTGTAACACGCCAAGGTTCTGCTATATTTTCATGAATTTGCATATTACTGCCAAAGCGAAAATCAAAAGTCACATCTGAGGTATGAAGAAAATAATTTGCAAAATAATCCTTTATTATATTCGCTTTATATCCACAACATATGATAAATTCATTAAATCCATAAAATGAATAGCATTTCATGATATGATGAATAATAGGATATTCTCCAATTTCAATCATTGGCTTTGGTCTGAAAATTGATTCTTCACTAATTCTTGTTCCATATCCACCAGCCAAAATTACAACTTTCAATGTCAACACCACGCTTTTCCAATTTAATTATTTACATTTAAAATAATTCCTATCGCATTACTAAGCATATTAAATAATTTATTAGCATAAACTTTATCACTACTTCTAAAATACATTAATCTCATGGTTGCTAATTGTACCCATTTTAACAATGATTGTATAAATTCCTTTTCACTATCATAAAAATTGCTGTTTTTATAATATTCAAAAATTATACTATGCCATTCCAATGTAGCTAAGATTATAATTTTTGTATCACTTAGTGATTGCCCTTCATGAATTCTAAAATTGCTTAGCGGATCACTTATATATATACAATCTCCATCTTTAAGAGCAAGCAAGCTCCTTGCTATATCTAAATTACAATTTATAATTTCATTATTGCAATAAAGAACAAGCTCCCTATAATATTTCCTTCTATACAAAACTGTTGTTGGTTCTCCTATAAAATTTAATACATTTAATAATACAATTTTACCAATTGTTTTCCCAGAAACAATCGTGTCCTTTTCGTATAATTTTCTGGTTGAATATGTGGGTGACATTCTAATTCCATCTTTATCTATAACCTGTCTATACGAAGTCACAAGAGAAACATTCGGATATTGAATATAGTAGTTTATCATCCTATTTATTTTATCTATATGAAAAACATCATCATCCATCAAAAAATTTATATACTCACCCCGACATAACTCTAAACATTTTTTCCAATTTTTTCCTCCATCTCTTCCTCTTTCAAAATCGTATATAATATTATTATATCTATTTAAATAAGGTTGAATTAACTTATATGTTGTTTCATCATCTGAATCATCACACACAATGATTTCAACATTCCTATATGTCTGCTTTATAGCACTTTCCAAGGCAATTTTAAAATATTCCGGTCTGTTATGGGTTGGAATTAAAATGCTGACCAGTGGAAAAATATTTTTTGAGTACTCATCTAAAAAATTTTTTCTATATTCATCATATTTATTATTCTTGTTCAAAAAACCACAATCATGTATACACCAGGGTTTCTCTTGATTTGGTACAATAATTTTATACCCCTTCATCGAAAATTCTACACATTGCGATAAATCATAAAAACACCATCCATTAAATATGTCTTCTCTCCAAGTTACATCATACTGTGTTATCATTATCAATCCATCAACAGCATCTACATAGACATCATCATCTGATGTATTGAATGATGCTAATTCCATATCTCCTGTGTGGCTATCATAAACTTGTCCATATTTATGACGAGATTCAGTCCATATTCCACTTGTAGGCATACATTTGGCCCCTACTACACCTATTATTCCTATATCTTCATTTTTATCAAAAGTTTTCAACATATCATAGATAAAATTTTTATTTATTATATAGGTATCCTGATGCAAATATACTTTATATTTTGCATCGGTACTTTTCATTGCCCTATTATAAGCCGAAGCAACACTATCGGCATCTTTTACAGAAATAGTATCTATTCCATAATCATCCGGTATATTTAAGTTTTTTATATAAAGAAGGCTTTCATTATATTGCACTTCATCATCTACACAGGTTATAAAACATATTTTTTTATCATCCATTTTATATTTACCTTTCAATACTCATAATAAATTTATCGATTTCCGAATTTATACCTTTAATTTTAGACAAATATTTAATTGCCCTCTCTTTTTCTCCAAAAGTATATAATATGCGTCCAATATTATATATAGACTCCACATCCCCTGGTTCTATTTCTATGGCTCTATTCAACAAAGGCATTACGCAATGATATAATTTAAAATCAAAGCATTTCATAGCAACATAATTAAGGATATAAACTTTTTTAATTATATCCCTATTTACTATATTTATTATATATCTGTCATCAATTTTATTATCAGCTAATTGTTTTAGTATATACTCAATAGCTTCATTCTCACATATGGAGTTCTCTATCCTCCTTAAAGCAAATTTTATCTTTCTTTGAAAATTGTACTTTTCTTCAACTTTTTTTATTAAATCATCTCTTTCTTCAGATTCTTCTTTTATATTACCCAAATATTCTAAAGCCATTTTATACTCACCTATATCAAAACTGACTTCTGACAAGTTCATCAAAACAGCATAACTACTATTGTCATATCTAAGTGCTCTATCTAAAATCGGTATAACTACTTCAAATATCCCTCTCGAATAACACAATGCACCTAATGTATTTAGAACATCTACTTTGTTTTCTACAATATCATCATCGATTAATTTAAAAAGTCTATTTAAAGTATTTTCGTCATTTTTACACATGCTTATAAGTTTACTAAAATTATCTTCCAGATTTATATTTTTATCTATCTCTCTAAGTATGTTTTCCATAACATTTATTCCACCTTAGTATCCACTTTATAATTTATTATTATATTTATTAAACATCAGCCCTCAGTTAAACTAAACCTTCATTTACTAAAAGCTTCCTCACGTTTTCCTTTTCTACTGGCATGGCATCAGATGAATTATAACTTCCTACAGCAGCTTTTTTTTCCATTTTATAATATCCATTTAATTCATCTGCATAAGTATTAGGTATTACTACATACATACTGCCTAAATCATAGGCAGTTTCCGATTCTTCATGCGTCATAAGTTCCTCAAATTTTCTTTCTCCCGCCCTCAAGCCTATATTCTCTATTTTTACATTGTTTAAATCAATATTAAATTTTTTACAGGTTTCTTCTATCACTACTTGTACCAAATCTAACAACTTTATAACTGGCATTTTCAACACAAAGGCTTCACCCCCATGTGATTTTTCTGCAGCATCCATTATCAATGAAACAGCTTGGGATAAGGTCATCATGAATCTAGTCATATTACTGTCAGTAACAGTTATACGTCTATTTTCAAATATCTGTTTCTTGAATAATGGAATAACCGAACCACGAGAGCCCATGACATTGCCAAACCTCACTGCTGCAAATCTTGTTCCAACCTTACCTTTGCTGAAATTGGCAGCCTGAACCAGCTTTTCAGCCAGAAGCTTTGTAGCCCCATAGGTGTTGGTAGGATTTATGGCTTTATCGGAACTTGTAAAAAGTACAGAATCCACATTATTGTATACAGCTGCCTTTATAACATTCTCCATCCCCTGCACATTTGTCTTGATGGCTTCTGTGGGATTATATTCACAGGAAGGTACATGCTTCATGGCAGCAAGATTGAATACCACATCTATGTCATTCATTGCCCTTTCTACTCTTTCATAATCCCTTACATCGCCAATTAAATACCTGAATTCCGATATATGGTCAAGCTCTTTTTCCATAATGAATTGTTTATACTCATCTCTGCTAAAAATTCTTATTACTCTTGGCTTCTGAATTAGCAGCTTTTTTGCAAGCCCTCTGCCTATAGTTCCCGTTCCACCTATAACCAGTATACTTTTCCCTGTATAGTATCCCATATTTTCCTCCATTAACAACAACTTATTGAAAAGATATTTTTCTAATTGTTAAATTCTCTACTTAATAAAGATAGTATAAATGAATCATACCATTTTCCATTATAAAAATAATTTTCTCTAAGTACACCATCTAAATGAAAATTAAATTTATCAAGAAGCTGCTTTTTCAAAGTATCAAATTCATATATTTCTGTCCAGATTTTATTTAAACCCAAACTATTAAATCCATACTCAAAGAGTAATTTACAACTTTCTTCTGCATATCCTTTATTATCTATATAGACATTATCCATTCCTATATAAATAGATATTTCTGCATATCTATAGATCCAATTTAAATAACATAATCCACAACAACCTAATAATTTATTATCATCAATTCTTTTTATAGAAAACATAATAGTAGAAGAATCATTTAACACTTTAGATTCATACCAATTATTCTGCATATCACAATTTATTTCTCTATATTCTCTAAAATATTTTCTAAAGTCCTCTCTGTTTCTCCAATTCATAAAAAGAGCTAAATCCTTTCTCTCCACTGCAGTCAAATAGACTTTTTTACCTTTTAACAATTATTTTATATCCTTCCATTTAACGTAATCATCTTTTTTTACATCCCGAATTAATTTTTTTCCTATAACATCTTCTATTTTATAAGGAGGTATTCCATCTTCTTTAATTGGTCTAACAGGAAACAGATCATCTTTTCTTAAAACTGTCCCACTTTTCACATTCCTTGTAAAATACAAAGCTCTTCTTTGAATTTTAACTGTATCTTCTTCATTTTTTTCTATCTTTTTCAATCCATCACCCATTGCATTCCAAAGATCTAAAGACGAGTCTATCATCTGCCTCCATGTATTGGGATTCATTGAAAATTTATGATCCGGTCCTTTCCTATCATTATCATCCGTAAAGTGTTTCTCTATAACACATGCCCCAAGTGCAATAGCACCAAGCACTGTAGTATTTCCATATGTATGATCTGATAATCCCAAAATAACATCTGGGAATAAACTTTTATATTGCTTTAACACATTTAAATTTATATATTTAAAGTTCTCTTTATTTGCAGTATAATTTGTATTACACTGCATAAGAACTATATCTTTATTTATATTTTCAATAGAACTAACTGCTCTTTTAACATCTTCAACAGTAGATGCACCTGTAGCAATAATTATAGGTTTACCTTTTAAAGCAGTATATTTTAACATATCAATCCAGGTTATATCACCTGAACCAATTTTAAATGCATTTACATATGGATCAACTAAATCTACAGAATCAAAATCATAGCAGCTTGTCATATATTCTATGTCAACCTCGTCACATTTTTTTTTCAGTAATTCAGTCCATTTTTGTGGAATACTGGCATCTTCATATACTTCATAAACTGATTTATTCCATGAAGATTGATGTGAAAGCTGTCCTCCAAGTGATTCAAATCCATTTTTACTTACTATATGGGCAGCATTGAAATTCTGAAATTTAGCAGCATCCGCACCACTTCTTTTTGCAAGTTCTATAAGTTTAAAAGCTCTATTTATATCACCATCATGATTAGAAGCAATATCTGCTATAAAATAAGGCTTTTCTCCTAATCCAATAATTCTATTTCCTATTTTAATTTTATGCATAGAATGCCTCCCTAAAATTATTGTAATCATGATAAAAAGATTCTAATCCATCCTTAATATTAACTGAATATCCTGTAATTTTTTCAAGTTTTGATACATTTAATGTTGCATTTTTAGGTCTTTCAGCATTAAAATCTACATCATCTACAAATCCTTTTTTTATTAGAGTATCATCAAAATTAAACCTTCTACATAAATACATTAAAAATTCATATTTACTAATATATTTATTTGAACCAATATGTATCAAGCCTTTATAATCAACATCAAGTAATTTTACTAATATCTCAGCAAATTGTTTTGTATATACAGGATTAAAAAATACATCATCAAATCCCGAAATCCTATTTTTTTTAGACAAATTATTTATCGCCCATTCCGCAAGAGAATTTCCTTTATTCGTATGAAATCCATATATATTTGTCCTGGCAATTATAGAATTTTCATTCTCATTAAAAGCAAATCTCTCTCCTTCTCTTTTAGTAAAAGCATAGTAATTTAACGGATTTGTTTCATCATTCTCCATATAATCACCTTTTTTTCCATCAAAAACTGAGTCAGTAGAGACATATACAAATTTTGTTTTAGGACTATTATAACTGGACAAAAATTTTACAGCCTCAGAGTTCAATTTATAACAATAATTTTTATCAGTTTCACATTTATCAACATTAACATTTGCTGCACAATGTACTATTATATCAGGGACAATATCATTCAAAATGTCATTAAGCTTATTAAAATCTGTAATATCACCCAGTATTAAATTATATTTATTTGTAAAGATATTTCCTGTCCTATTAATACCATATAAATCAAATTTATTATTCTCCAGAAATATGTTTACAATGTCTTTTCCAAGCATACCATTTGAACCTGTAATCAAAACTTTTTTACAATATTCCATAAATAATTTATTTTCCTCCCCTTATTCTCCAAGTTCTTTTTGCATAACATTTTTATTTATTTTCGAAATCTCTGGATTACTTAATACAAATTTTAAAATATCTTCAAAATAAAAAAGGCTATTTTCTTTATACAAATTATTATATATTATTTCTATAAGCTCTAAATCTTCCTTAGTATCCAATGTCCATCGAAACGTAGAATAATCTTCTTTATTCTCGTAATTTTTAAATTTAAATTTATCAGGATTCAAATAAATATAAGGTGTTACATGTTCCCTTTCATAATCTTTATTTGCTTCTCTAAAACATTTTTCTAATGCATCAAATGTAAAAATTTCTACATCAAGACCCCTTGGATATGTTGGCTTTATCTTATTACTTAAATAATCTATATTTTCTTTTTTATTTAAGTTTTTAAATTTTTCTATCATGTTATCTATAACCTCTGGGTCAATAAGAGGACAGTCACTTGTAACTCTTATTACTATATCCGCATCATACTGTTTTGCCGCATAATAATATCTTGACAGAACATCTTGTTCCGAACCTCTAAAATAACAAACCAAGGATTTTTCAGCAATTTCAACTATAATATCATCCTGTTTCTTAGTGGTGGTTGCAATCACTATTTTATCTATATTCCTTACTCTTTTTAATCTGCCAATAACATGCTCAAGTACAGTTTTCCCGCAAATTTTTTTAAGCACTTTACCTGGCAATCTTGTAGAACCTGTCCTTGCCTGTACTATACATACTATATTCATGTTGTTCCCTTTCTTTATTAATAGAATATTACCTCTTCAATTGTCAACTTTTTCTTTCTGAAGTTCCTCTATTGTACTCTCCAACATCGGCATAAAGAAGTCAATTTTATCCTTTATTCCTTCATAGAGTTCCCTGCTCTTTTTATATACTTTTCCTGCTTTTTTGTCTTTCTTATCCTTATCTGAAATCATATATTCAGGCTTCGTCAAAACTTTTTCCACTACATCAAAAAGAAGAAAATTTATCATACCTATATTATTTCTTTTCTCCTTTATAAAGCTGTCGATGTCATCCAGCTTTCCTGTAATATTTTTTACATTGATTTTTTTTATATCCTTATAGTACATGTATAGATCATTATTATAATCCAGCGCTTTCACACATTTCTCATTTACTTCTTTTAAGGTTTCTACTGTATCATTTAAATAATTTACTGCATTTGATCTATCTTCATTGTAATTTTCCGTATTGTTTAATATATTTTTTATTGTGCTCTTATCAATAATTTCCAGAGTGTATTTGTCAATGGTTTCCTGCAGTGACATAACTAAAGTATTTTTCATGTTGGCTCCGCCTTCAGTGCTGTTGATAAAAATGGTGCTTTTGTTGAATTCTATAATATTTTCCATATTCAATCTATAGTTATTAAGCAGTTTATCAGTTTTTACATTGTTACCATAAATATCTTCCACTTCAATATACTCTTTGCTGTCATCTACTTTATTTCTCTCACCATGGGCAGATATATCCGCATGAAGTTTTTCTCCAGTGTAGGCAAAATCCTGTCCTATGAATATCACAGGATTACAGCCCATATACAGGGCCATAGAGGTGCAGGTGTGTGCCACAGACCCTCCTGCAGTTAAAGAATCAATTTTTCTATTTATCATATTTTGGGTGATATAGTGTGACGAAAAGAATATCTTCCCACCGCCGTAAATGCCAACTGCCTTATAATTGGAATATTCATGGAAAACCATGGGAACCTTCAAATCCAATTTATCCTTTATGAAGTTACAATTTATATCCCCAGGATCAACCAGGCATATAAAATTCGGATTAATGCCATTATCCAATAATGCCTCTAGGCTTCTTGCCCCTGTAATTATGATAAGTTTATCCTGTACTTCTTTTAATTCATGAATATTTTGGGACAATGAAGGCCCCGCGGAAACCACTACAGCCGGTTTATCTGTAAATACATTTTTAAATTCATTTATACTGGAGGATTTAATTATCTGACATATATTTTTTAGATAGCATTTTGTAAATTGTACAGAAAAATATCTGCTTGTATTCCTGTCTATGGATACCTTGGTAAATATTATATTTAGCTTATGAAAAAATTCTTTTGACTCTTCAGGAAAAATTTTTGTATAATTAGAGAATAGTGCAATTTTGATATTTTTTAAACTAATCACATTTACAAATGTAGACAATATTTCATTTAAATACACGTCATTCAGTAAACATAAGGTAAACCTTTCATCTTCAAAAATGTTAAAATTGGATAAATTTCTAAGTTCATGGATAATATTGATGTACGGCTCTATTACCAATACCCTATTTTTCTCTTCCAATTTTTCTTTCAATCCAATTAAATGTTCCGCAGCTCCAATACCAAAAATTATAATTGTGGCTTCTGGATTGATTTTTCCCAATTCTTTTATAAAACTGTCTACATCCCTGAAAACGGAATATCTGCTCCCTATATACATTTTTTTATTGTCTTTTTCAACTTTTACTACGTATTTGTAATCCTTACTTTTCTCAACAGTGCATTTTATATTATCATTATTACTGTAAGTATTCAAACTTTTTAAAGTATTTTTAGTAATATCGTTCATCTGATCCTCTCCAAGTTATATTTACTTTATTATCGTAATAAAAATAAGGGACTTTACATATTTACATGTAAAGTCCCTTATTCTGTTACCTAATCAAATATCGATATTCAAACTATCTCAATAACTGCAATACATTCTGTGGAGCCTGGTTAGCCTGTGCAAGCATTGACTGAGCTGCCTGGGTAAGTATATTTGATCTTGTGTAGTTCACCATTTCATTAGCCATATCAACGTCTCTAACTCTTGATTCTGCTGACTGCAGATTCTCAGAAGCATTGTCAACGTTAGCTACAGTATGTTCCAACCTGTTCTGGTTAGCTCCAAGATTAGCTCTTTCTCCGGATACTTTATTTATAGCAGTATCTATGTCTGTGATATAACCAGAAATAGTTGTTGCTGTATTAGCTGAACCTATAGACATTTTACTAGCATCTACTAACAGAGCTGATGCAGTCATTGTAGCTATTGTTAAAGTAATAAATTGATTCTCATTAGCTCCAATCTGCAAATCAACGCCTGAAGCTGCTCCAGTTAATAATTTTTTAGTATTGAATTCAGTCTGGCTGGCTATTCTTGTTATTTCTTTCTGCAGCTGTGAAAATTCCTTCTGAAGATTTTCCTTATCTACTGATACATTTGTTTCATTGGCAGACTGTACTGCAAGCTCTCTCATTCTCTGAAGAATTGAGTGAGTTTCATTTAATGCACCTTCAGCAGTCTGGATTAAGGAGATACCATCCTGGGCATTTCTTGAAGCCTGGTTAAGTCCTCTTATCTGTCCTCTCATTTTTTCGGATATTGCCAATCCTGCTGCATCGTCTCCAGCTCTGTTTATTCTAAGTCCTGAAGATAATTTTTCAATGGATTTTCCTGTTGCATTATTGTTGATCATCATCTGTCTGTGTGCATTCATTGCATTTAAATTGTGGTTAATTATCATTTTTTATTCCTCCCTGATTTTTATCCGGACATCCATGTCCATATTTTATTTGAGATTCAAAGACTATACATCTTCATCTTTACATAAAATTTATCGTAATTCTTCCAGCAAACTTTACCTCTTGCAATCATTTTTTCACATATTTTTTCATCTACATTTTTCTGCTTAGGAAAACCGACTTTGCATTTACGCTATTATAACTCTTTGAAGCCTCCTTTGATATCTTTACTCTGCGTATCTTTTGCTTCAAATCATCCATTTCCTGCTGAAATTTTTCATTTATCTTCCTGTCAAGGCTGAACAAATCGTATTTTTCATACAACTTTTTAAGTTCCTTTTTTTCAACATCAATTTCAGATATCAATTTCAGAACTTTTCCCCTTTCTGAAACAAGCTCATCCATTGAATCCATATTGTCATTCTCTACTGCTGAAATTACAGCTAAAGATATATTTTTATATTTCTGAAACAGCTCTTCTATATTCATAAAATCATCCCCAAAATATTACTGACTTATTCCCATTTGGGAATAAAAACTGCTCATCTGGGAATTCAACTGGCTCATGGTAGTTTCCAGCTGTGAAAATTTCTGGTAATACCTGTCTTCTGCATCCGTCAGTTTCGTCTGAAGGTCAGTTATATTCAAAGCCTGCTCATATATCTGATCCGGCAGCGTATTTCGGCTTGAATATCCTGAAATACCGTAATCATACTGCTTGTTTGCATATATGTTGAGAGTACCTTTAAGAGAAGATGTTCCATCTGTTCCAACTCCAGGATCTCCTACATAATTTCTCAGTATTTTATCCATCCTTGTAAAAAGCCCATCTTCATAATAGGTATCCGAGCCAATGTATTTTTCATCTTCTCCGAGTTCTTTGGAAGATGTGCCGATAAAGAATTTGGTAAAGTCTTCTATATTATTGGATATAGCATTTTTCAGCTTGGTTTCATCCGTTATCTGTATTTTTCCATAGTCATCCAGATCAGAAGATGTATCCAGGCCTAAAGCATTACTTCCATAAGTTCCCATATAATATGAGTTTTTCACAGATGTATCTTTATTATCAGTTTTATCGGAATACACTGTATTGAAGAAGGTTCCTCTAAGATCTGAAAGCAGCTGTTCAAGGTTGCTGTCATTTCTAAGCAGACCCTGTTGTGCTTTTTCATTCCACTTTTCTATGTCAGAATCACTCATAGCCTCCTTTTGATCATCTGTAAGAGGTTTGTAGGTATACTGTTTTTTCTCCGTAAGCTTTCCCTGTATCTTGTCTACCAGTGCATTGTAGTCATCTATAAATTTTTTTACATTGTCCACTATTCCATCTGTATTGTTCTTCTCTATGGATATTGATGCACTTCCAGTAGATTTCAAACTATAGGTTACTCCATTTGCCGTAAAACTGTTGCTCTGCTGGGTAACTGATTCCGTCCTTCCATCTGGGTAGGTTATTGTGAACTCAGCATTCTGCCCTGAATCTGAATAATTAGCTCCTTCAGTAAATCCTAATGAACTTACTAAATCAGCGCTGCTGTCATTATCACTTACTTTAACTTGGAGATTTTCACTTGAACCAGTATCATTAGTTGTGAACACAAATTTCTTTGAAAGCTCATCAAAACTTGCTGTTACTCCTGCTGACGTTATATTGGAATCATTATTAATTTTATCCAGTACACCCTGTATAGTCATATCCGGATTAGTTGTTAAGTCAATTTTAACATCATTGCCCTTAATATTAAAAGTAATAATTTTCCCATTTAAGCTTCCATTAATATCTGTTAATTTAGTAGACAAAGTACTATCTGCCTTACTGACAGCTTGGTTTTCTACAACTGCTGACTGTGCCAGTTTTGCTACAGTTATATTGTAGTTTCCCGCCTGTGCTTTTGAGGATGCTGTAATTCCCACGGTGCCTTCACTTGAGTTAGTAATCTCCACAGGATTGAATTTGCTGTCTCCCAGAATATACTTGTCCGAAAGTGGATCAAAGTATTCCTGCAGTCCCTTTGCATCTTTTATAATATCCTGGTACATTTCCTGCTTCCACTCCGCAATCTGCTCATCCTGTGTAGCTTTGTCTATTTTGCTCTGGATATTTGAGGTCATAGCTTTTACCAATGAATCCGTATCAAGACCTGTAGCCATACCTGTAATTCTCAGCATGTTGCTTGCAGCTGTACTTGATGTGCTGTTTACACTTGTCATTATATCTCCTCCTTTTTTAATTTATAATTAATTGTGCACTTTATTCATTCCTACAGATGCCTTATAAGCTTCATTCCACATATTTCTTACATTTTCAACAAGTGGAACAATTTCATCCATTATCTTTAAATCCTTCTTCATATTTGCCTGAATAAGCTTTTCCACTATAAACCTGTATACATTCATAAGATTTGTTCCCCACTGGGGAGCCTTTGAAATATCCAGCGTAGCAATGAGTTCATAAAATATGTCTTCAGTTCTGGTTATATTTTCATGTGCTTTTTTTATATCTTTATCTGCAATTGCCTGCCTGCCTATTTTAGCGTATTTCACAGCCCCATCCACCAGCATTAAAAGCAGCTGATCCTTTGAAGCATAGTTTATGCTGTTGGTCTTATATGAATTATATGCATTTTGTGCATACATGATCTCAGCCTCCCTTATTTCTTTACATCTATAATACTTCCCCTGTTGTCGGTCTTTGAAGTTGACCCCTTTTCCTCCTTAAAAGCATTCACCTTTACTTCCTCTACCTTAGTTGCTTCCACAAGTAAATGCTTTTTGCTGTTTTTACCTCTGTATTTGGAAAGTTCAGACTTGAAATCCCCCTGCTGTCTTTTTTGCCCATCCTTGTAGTCCCTGTCTATAATAATTTCGGATTTGTTGTGAACTTTTCCCGATCTCGTAACTTCTTTTATTCTCTGGCGAACTTCCGGGTCTATTTTATTCAATCTGAATTCCACAAAAACACCCCCTTGCTCATTCACAGTTCACAATTGTACATTGAATCAAGCTTTTTCATTAACGAAGAAGCCTGCCAGTTCACAGAACTTTTCAACCATGTCTATTATATTCTTCGGAGGCAGCTCCTTTATTACCTTCTTGCTGTTGTCATCAACTATCTTTATTACAGTATCCTTAAATTTTCCGTATATTTCATATTCAAGATGGGTAGGATTTTCCTCCAATAATGCATTGAATTTATCCACAGCCTTTTTTACATTTTCTTCCGTTATCGGTTTAGTAGATTTATTTTCCTTTACAAACACTTTTTCTGCTATTTTGCCATTGATACTGCCAGCTGAATAACCTTCCTCTACATACGCAGCTGATGTATTATCCACTGGTAATTGTCCTCCCTGACTTATATTATTGATTCCCATGATAAACACTCCTTTGTTTAATCACAACATTTTCATTTTTTATTTTTTAACTTTTTCAGCATACTTGCATCAGAAGATGCTGCACTTTTATTTTCACTTTCTATTTCCTTATAAAGTTCCTTCCGGAGTATGGTTACATTTCTTGGAGCCGATATTGAAAGCTTTACTGAGCCTTCTTCAATTTTTGAAACAGTAATTTCTATATCATCGCCTATCAGAAATGATTCTCCCTTTTTTCTGCTTATAACCAGCAAATCATGCTCCCTCCTTAAAAAGCAGGTACTTTATTAAATAATCCTCATTATCCAGTATTATTTGTTCCCCTATTTTACAATTTATATTTATAATTAAAGGAGCCTTTAAATTCACTGTTATATTTTCAAGTTTTCGATCAAGTGTAACTGTATTTAATACAAGCACATCCTTGTGACTTTTTATTTTCAGTTCTTCCAGCTTATCACCATCCAGCTCGAATTCATAATTGTCCAATACGTTAAATGGAGATATAAGCACAATCCCTATATCAGGATTTTGAATTGACTGAAATATATAAAACAAGTTGTTCTCTTCTGCAGGAAATATGATGAATTTTTTTAAGTCTTCAAATCCAGGAATTCCCTTTTCAAAAGTTATTACATCTTTTTCTTCATAATGCCTTGTTCCATGATATTTTGTCCTTAATTCCATTATCTTCACCCTAGTTAATATAATCCATAAGTGTAGGCTGCATTACTTTTGCACCTGTCTGAAGGCATGCCATGTACACTGTAGACATGGTATAGTACTCTATTGTCTTCTGAGTTATGTCAATATCCTCTGTTTTTGAGAGTATGTCTGTCATATTTATCTTGGTATCATCATTCTGATCCGCCAGGCTCTCCATCCTGCTGGCCTTGGCACCTACTTCGGATCTTACTTTAAGCAGCTGTTTTGCAGATTCATCTATTTCTGAAAGATCAGTAGTAATAAGCTCTCTTGTAGCTGCTGCTTCATTCTTCTTCCAGCTGTGCCAATTTCCGTCCGATCCCAGTACAGCTCCTTCAGTACCTTCTTCTACACTGCTTTCCATATCAATAACCTGTCCATCCAAATGATGGACTATCCTGTCGAGAAGTGCTGCCGTATCATTATAAGCACCTGTCCCGTATCGTAATATATCTGTAGCACATGCATTGTATTCTATTACAACCCCCTGTGATACTTCCATTTTTCTTTTGGAGGATATATTGTCCATTTCAACACTTGAAAATTGTTTATCTGTCAATGATGACAAGTCATCTATGGAGGTATCGGTTATTTCTATATCATCACTATTGTTTACAGTCAGAAATTTTATATTGCCCTCATCTGTCTTTACAGCAATTACTTTGTCTTTAAGAGCACCTGACTGTATCTGGTCGTTTATATTTTTTACAAGATCATCCACAGAATTTATTTTAGGTTCTGCACCCTCTTCGGTAGGATCTGCCGGGATGGAAACAGTTGCTGATATATCCTCAAGTGGATCCTCCTGGTCAAGAGTAAAAGTTATATTGTTGCCCTTCCAATTGTTCAAATCAATACTGCTTGTCTGCACAGGATCCAAATTCTGATTTACCAGCTCAGCTCCATCTTTATCAGAATATTTAATGGACCCATCTGTAGTAATCTTAACGGGCTTTGAAAGTCCCCTTGTTCCTGAAAAAATATATTCTCCATCAAAACTCGTATTTAAGAGCTGTGCTATTTGTTCCACATTTTGTTTTACTTCATCGTTTATCTTGTCTCTTTCATCTGAACCATAAGCTGCATCACCTGATGCATTCAATTTTTCCCTTATGTTTGAAATTACTTTTCCTATCTTATCCAGTGCAGTATCAGTAGTATTCATAAAATTAAGCGAAGTGGTTATATTCGCCTTGTACTGTGTATTTGCATTTATATCCGTCTGCAGCTGCATTGATCTGAGTACATTGAAGGGATCGTCAGAGGGCTTTGAAAAATTCTTCATGGATGCCATCTGCTGCTGAATCTTGCTCAGGTTACCTAAATTAAACTGCATGTCAAAAAGGAAATTGTTTGACATCATTTTATTTGTTATTCTCAAAATTTACACCACCTTTATCGTTTCAGTCCATTCACTACTACGTCCAGAAGCTCATCTACCGTTGATATCATCTTTGCATTGGCCTGATAGCAGTGCTGGAACTGTATCAGATTGGTCATTTCTTCATCTATGGAAACTCCGGATATGGAAGCCCTTGACTGCTCATAGTTCGCAAGCTGTATTGCACCGTTTTGCATCTCATTTTTTGCGGTCTGTTCCTGGGTACCTACTGTATTTATTACTCCTCTGAAATAGCTGTCAAGAGTTGATCCTCCTGATGTACTTACAAGTGTGTATACCCCATTCAGGGTATCATCCGCCTTGAAAATACCTGCTGCATCCACAAAACTTTTTCTTGAGGTAATTTCCCCGTTTTCATCTATATTCTGTATGTTGAGGAGAGTATCACGCAGCTGTGCAACTGCCAGTGCCCTCTTTCCATCCGTATCCGTTGAAAGAGAATTACCCTGTGAATCATATTTCACATCAGTTTTAATCTTAGAGGGATCCTGCATTATTGCAAGATTCACAGTTATATTGGATGCATTTATATCATTTTCATAATCCGCAGTGTAATCAGTTCCGCTCTTGTCCTTGTAGTCTCCATTTACAAAGAAGTTGTTTATACCTCCTTCTGGAGACCCGCTGTCATCAGCCGTGAATTCACTGCTCTGACTTATTATTGCATTTACCGAAAGTGCCAGGGATTTTGCAAGCTTGTTAAGTTGATATTGATAACCCTGTATATCATCCTGTACCGACATGTATCCTTTCAGTTCCCCCGTAGGAGGTTTGAATATTGAAAGCTGTTCGAAAGTTGAAGGTGAAGTCCCCTGTATTTTGCCATCTCCATCTACACTGTATGCATTTCCATTGTGGTCTGCCCAAAGCACCCTGTATTTCAAAAGGTCACTTGCCTGTTCTGCAGTCATGTTCACAGTAATTTCAACCTTGTTGGCGTCCGACTGCATATTCCCTTTCTTATAATAGGCAACTCTATAGGTTCCAGTTCCGTTTTCATCTACAGTATCCGGAGTTACAGTGCTCACGTAGGAAAAAGTTGCCACATTTACATCATCTGGCTTCACAGCCTGAACTATATTAAGAGCTTTGCCGTCCGCTCCCTTCGGTGCCAGTCCATTGTCACTGGCGCTTCCATAAAGGGAACTGTTCGTAGTGGTTACATCTATACCGTCATAGCTCTTTTGATCCACATTTATCCCAAATTTTTCACTCAGCTGATCCAGCAGCAGATCTCTTCTATCCATAAGATCATTTGGGTTATTTCCGGATACATTTACGTCCCTTATCTGCTGATTGATCTGTGTAAGCTGGTCCAACATCTGGTTTATCTCCAGAACATCTGTTTTTATTCCATCCTGGGCACTTTTTATGAGATCCGTAAGCTGTGAATAAGTATGATTCATATCATCGGTAAGCTGAAGCGCCTGCTGTGCCACCACTGTAGTGTTGTTTGAGGGCGATGTATTAAGATTCTGCCAGGAATCAAAGAACTTTCCCATCAAACTGGATAATCCGGTATCCGTAGGTTCGTTCAGTATGCCTTCCACCTGACTCAGGTACTTGTCCCTTCCTGTAAAGTGGCCGTTGACACCATTCTCTATCCTGTACTGGTAATCAATAAAGGTATCTCTTATTCTATCTATTGAGGCTACCGTAACCCCTGTACCCAGCTGTCCTGCAACAGCTGCACTGTTCATACTGGGCATGGTATATGGGGTGGTTGTAACAAGATCCGCCCTCTGCCTCGAGTATCCATCTGTATTTGCATTTGCTATATTGTGGGATGTTACATTTATTGAAGTCTGCTGTGAAAAAAGTCCACTTTTCGACGTATTGAATATAGAAAATAAACCGGGCATTTAATTCAACTCCTTATTTTATCAATTATCTGCTTCTACCAAGTGCATTGTAGGTATTGGGTCCCCTGTTCGGATTCAGTGCTCTGAGCATCTGGTTCGTAAATCCAAGCCACTGTTTTATGAGGACCTCATTGGTATCTTTTTGAAACTGCATCTTTCTCAGTACTTCCACTATGCTATTATACAAATTTTCTAAATCCTTACCTCCTTTTTCTGCTATTATCTCCCTCATGGGTCTTTTCTTTGTTATCTTTCTTCTTTCTATCTCCCACTTTGCTACATCCTTGCTTCTTGCATCTATAACCTTGACTATTTTGTCCAGAGAAAATACTTCCTTTTTTATAAGGTACTTGTTCTGCTCCAATAGAGCTTCATAAAGCAGCTGGAGTACCTTGAATTCTTCCCGCATGATTTCCTCCAATTTCAAAATATAACTCACCTCCCGGACTATATCCTTCCCTTCATCGTATCTATTATCTTCTGTGCTACAAGTTTCGCATCTACATTATAAGTACCATTGGATATTGCTTTTTTTATGCCTTCAACCTTTTCCTTGGAATCTATAGCCTTTCCATCCAGTGAATAAGAGCTGAGACTCTTTCCAATAGATGATATTGAAATGGAATCCTTGCCCCTCACTTCATGATTTATATCCCTTCCTCTTTTGTTTTCACTATATGGGTTTACCATTTGGTTTGAACTGATCCCATTGACTTTCATAAAAATACACTCCTAACTTAGCTGTTGATATTAGTATTATCGATTAAATAATTTCAACATTTATACCTGCAATTAAAAAACAGTATATTTAGAATTCATTTCTAAATATACTGTAATTCAAATATAATTATCAATTAATATCCGCTCCAAGAGATCTTATTTTATCTTCATCACTCACTATACCTGTTATTCTCACCCCAAAATTTTCATCTATTACAACTACTTCTCCATAGGCTACTCTCTTGCCGTTTACCAGTATCTCCACCGGTTCTTCAGCTAGTTTGTCAAGTTCTATAAGTGATCCGGTTCCCATATTCAGTATATCTTTTACCTTTTTTCTCGTTCTCCCAAGCACTACTGAAATCTGAAGTGGTACATCCATTATAAGATCTATATTTTTAGGCACGACCTCTGTGTCACTACTATTCGAAAGAGGCTGGAAAGCTGCCTGATGAACATCTACCGGATTTGAATTCTGCTCTCTACCCCGGGAAGGTGTTTCTATAGGTTTTTCATATATAGTTTCCTGCTTTGGCTGTAACTGTGGCGACGGCTGTTCAACCGCCTGTTTTATTGTAGCCGATGGTTTTTCAGTTTCCGGTTTTTTAGCTTCCGGTTTTTCACTGGATGCTGCACTCTCTGCCTTTCCCTGTGAATTTTCTTCCTGTCCCATCATTATGGAAACTATCTTCTTTGCAGTTTTAATCGGAAGTATCTGCATTATATGGCTGTCTACCAGTTCACCTATCTTCAATGAAAAGGACACCCTTACAATTGTTTCCTTATCAGATATGGATTCTGAAAGAGGTTCTGTCATATCCGTCCATATTCTTGATACGGGAGGTGATATATTTACTTCCCTCATAAACATTGTAGCCATTGAAGTTGCAGCAGAACCTATCATCTGGTTCATTGCCTCGGATACGGCACTTTCCTGAATTTCGGAGAGTTTTTTACGGTTCTCCTCCTCCAGTTTTCCATCTCCACCCATCATGAAATCTGCAATTACAGCAGCATCTCCCACTTCCATTACGAGCAGATTTTCTCCTACTATACCACTTGTATATTTAACCTCAAGTGCTATATTAGGTACTTTGAACTCACTTTTCAAATTTTCAAGATTTGTTACCGTAACTACAGGAGTAGTTATATTCACCGGTTGATTTATTATAGTAGAAAGTGCTGTGGAGGCTGAACCCATAGATATATTTCCAATTTCTCCAAGTAAATCCTTCTCCACATCCGACAGCTGTGGGACTTCATTGTCATTTTCTTTTTTATCTTCCTGCGGATTCCCTTTGTCTTCCCCTCCATTTAGGAGTGCATCTATTTCTTCCTGGGAAAGAAATCCGTTACCTCCATTATCATTCCCGTTACTCATAATCTTCCACATCCTTATCTATTATATCTAGTATCTCAACGCCCATGTTCTTACCAATAGTACCGGGCTTCCCATGATAATATACCTTATCTTCCACCATCAACTTTACAGGGCTCTTGGTCTTTTCATTTAATGTAATAACGTCACCTACACGCAAGTTTAAGAATTCTCTTATAGTAATGTCTGCGGTTCCAAGAACGCAGGAGAGCTTCATGTCAACTATATTCAGCCTATTTCTCAGCTTCTGACGTGATTCACTGAGTACAGCTTCATCACTGTCCTGAAACCAGTATTGTACTACCAATTTATCCAGTACCTTCTCTATACTCAGATATGGTATGCATATATTGATAAATGTAGTACTTCCTCCCATCTCCACCGAGAAAGTTATAAGCGCTACGGGATCATTAGGTGCCAACGTCTGGTTCAATGCAGGATTTGTCTCAATTCCCTCTACTTCTGTTTCTACTTCTATTACATCTTCCCATGCAAGTTTTAAATTTGATATAAGTCCGGCATTTACAACATTTATGATATTTTTGTCTATGTCCGTAAATTCTCTAGCCTTGAATTTTCCAACCCCATTTCCTCCGAGGAGCAGATCTATTACCTCAAATACAAATTGAGGATTTATTTCAAATAATACCGATCCACTCAAAGGCGGCATCTTGAATATGGTCAAAATAGTCGGGTTTGGTACCGAATGAATAAATTCTTCATAAGTAATCTGCTGTACAGATTCTACCTTTACTTTTACATTACTCCTTACCTGGGCGGTCAAATAGTTAGAAATTATCCTGGCATAGTTATCATGGATAAGCTCAAGAGTCCTTATATGCTCCTTTGAAAACTTCTGGGGACTTCTAAAATCATAAGGTTTTATCTTTTGCTTTTCCTCTTCTTTAGGTACTTCATCTGGAGTAAGTTCTCCAGCAGATAAGGCAGCTAAAAGGGCGTCTATCTCACTTTGTGATAATACATCTGCCATTATTTTCCCTCATTTCCTGTGAAATTCTAATTTGAAAAAAGCTTGTCAATATTAATTAGTGTAACTACTCTGTCTTTAAAATTTATGATTCCATCTATGTATGCCTTTTTATTTTCATCAGCTACTTTTTCAATCATACTTTCTTCTAAATCCAACACTTCATCTACCTGATCCACAACTATGCCGACCAATTCTTCTTCCATTTCAAGTATTATTATACTTTCTTCACTTTCTTTACTGTTTTCCTGTTTGGGAACATCCATTAGAAGATTTATGTCCAGAATGGATATAACATTTCCCCTCAAATTTATTATTCCTTTTATATGGGCAGGTGCCCTTGGCACTTTTGTTATTTTCATAGAATCATTTATGCTCTGAACTTTTGAAGTTTCTACGGCAAACTGCTCGTTGTTCAATTTAAATATAACTACTTGCATATACTATACCTCCACATACAGCATCGTACTTTCAAATTCATGAATCAAGTGCCATCAACCAAGTACCTTGTTTATTGCTTCAAGCACCCTATCAGGTTGAAATGGCTTTACTATAAAATCTCTCGCTCCTGCTTTTATAGCATCCATGACCATGGTCTGCTGACCCATGGCAGAACACATTATGATTTTTGCCTTCGGATCCATTTTCTTTATTTCCTTTACGGCTTCAATTCCATCCATATCCGGCATGGTTATATCCATTGTAACCACATCCGGTGATTCTTTTTTAAAGAGTTCTACAGCTTTAATGCCATTGTTTGCCTCTCCTACAATCTCAAAGCCGTTTTTCTCCAGTATATCTTTAATCATCATCCTCATAAAAGCTGCGTCATCTACAATTAATACTTTTGCCATTTTTTTCCCTCCAAAATTATTTACTACTTAACTAATATATTATCATCCTATTCCCAGGCTTCCAAGTATCTTTTCAAGTGAACCCGGCATAGGTATATAATAAAAATGTCCATTTATCTCTGAATTATCTTCTATAAATAGAGTTTCTATATCAAGAACATGCTCTTCAAATTGTCCTGCTTCTATAAAAGTGGTGGACAGTATTGCCCCCAACATATCATAGGTAACCGCTGGAACAGAAGGTGTTATGAAAAGTCCCGTGAATTTGGCTATTGCATTCATGTATGAACTTGATATTATGTTTCCTATTTCACATATGGCAGAATTTCCTATTTCTGTGAGTTCCTCATTTTTTTCTCCGGTTAGCTTGTATATCATATTAAGAGCTGTTTTCTTTTCAAATATAAACAGTATATTTCCCGGAGTGTCGCCGAGGATTCTAACCAGTGTACCCACAACAGGCTCATCTTCAGCTACATTTTTAAATATGTTGTTAAAAGGTACTATATTTATAGATGGCACTGTCATATCCACTTTTTTGTTCAATAATTGCGAAAGTGCTGTGGCAGCATTTCCTGTTCCTATATTTCCTACTTCTCTTAAAGCATCTATCTGCAGCGGGGTAAGATTATCATAGCTCATACAATTATACCCTCCCTAAACAAGAGCTGCAACATCCAATATAAGTGTTACAAGCCCATCACCAAGTATTGTAGCTCCAATATATTCCTTCATGGATTTAAGTGTCTTGCCAAGCGGCTTTATAACTATCTCTTTTTGTCCGAAAAGTGAATCCACCATAAGTCCCGCCGTTCTCTCACCAACTTTTACTATTACTATATAATTTTTGCTTTCCTTTGATTTTTTCAATCCCAATCTTCCATTCAATCTTATAAAAGGTATTACATTTTCATTGTAAATTATGATTTCCCTATTATTGGACATCTTTATGAGATCATCACTGTAGTCTATAACTCTGTCTACATATCCCAGAGAAATTGCCATGGTTTCATCTCCAACCTTTACAAGAAGTGCCTGTATTATCTGTAATGTAAGTGGGAGCCTTATTATAAAGGAGGAACCTTTTCCTTCTTCACTTATAAGATCGACCGTACCATTTAAGGAAGATATTTTGTTCTTTACAACATCCATACCGACTCCTCTTCCAGATATGTCGGTTACTTCCTTGTTTGTGCTGAATCCCTGCATGAATATGAGATTCCTGATGTCATTTTCTGACATTCCATTGGTGTTTATACCTATACTTTCAGCTTTTTCCCTTACCTTTTCAACATTTATACCTGCTCCATCATCTTCAACTTTTATAACTGCCTGGGTTCCTTCCTGATATGCAATAAGCCTTACCTGTCCCACAGGATTCTTTCCTGATTTAAGTCTTTCTTCCTTGGATTCAATTCCGTGGTCAGCTGCATTTCTTATAAGATGTATGAGAGGTTCCCCTATTTCATCTATTACAGTTCTGTCAAGCTCTGTATCGGCTCCCTGTATTACTAGCTCCATTTCCTTGTCAAGTTCCACGGAAAGATCCCTTATGAGTCTCGGGAATCTGCTAAATACGGTGTCAAGCGGCAGCATTCTTATTTTCATGACCAAATCCTGCAGATCAGATGTAGTTCTGGCAACCTGCTCAAGTGTTTCATTCAATTCTACGGATTTATAGTTACTGCTTATCTGTTCAAGCCTTGTCCTGTGTATTACAAGTTCAGATACCATGTTCATGAATTTATCGAGTCTTTCAAGATCGACTCTCACCGACTGATGAACTCTTTTGTGAGGTTTTTGACTTTTAGGCTTTCCCGCATCAGCAGGTTTTGGCTTTACAGTTTTTGGCGGAGAAGCTTTTTTACTTTCCTCTTTTATTTTGTTTTCCTTCTCGGCTTCTATATCTACACTCTGAACTTCCACACTCTCTACTTCTGATATTCCCACAAGAATTTTATTTATCTCATCTAGTGTCTTTGTAGACAATATTACTATATCTATCTCCAGGTCAAAATTTTCATTTTCCAGATCCTCTGTACCGGGAACTGATTTTATTATTTCCCCAACTTCTTCCAGGCTCTTGAATATGAGAAATGCTCTTGCAGCCTTCAGGAGGGTATTTTCACTCAATTTTACTCTTATCTGGTAGGCATCATATCCCTTGTCCTTCGCCTGTTTTATAACATTTATATCATACTCGTTCAATTTTACTATTGGAGTATGTCCCTCGCCTTTAGGTACTTCCTTCTCCTTAACTGACTTCTGGTCAGCAGCTTTTTCAGAAACTTGACCTGCATCTGTCCGGCTGCCATCAGCTATCTTTTCAAGTTCTTCCATAATTCCCTCAATTGGAGTCTCATCATCAATTCCGTCTTCTATGTTCTTCAACATCTGCTCGAGGGTATCAAGGCATTTAAACAAAGTCGTAACTACATTTTGAGTTACCTTGAGTTCACCTTCTCTAAATTCAGACAATACATCTTCCATCTTATGTGTGAGCTCTGCCATCTTGTTGAATCCCATAGTGGCAGCCATTCCCTTTATAGTATGCGCAACCCTAAAAATTTCATTTACCTTATCTATGTTGTCAGGTTCCTGTTCAAGTTGAAGGAGTGACTCATTCAAAGTCTGCAAATTATCCATTCCTTCCTCCAGAAACATAGACATGTACTGCGATGTGTCCATTTGATTCCCTCCTTATAGCTTCCTATATATAAAGGTAGAGGCCTTTTCGAAACCATATTCTTTATAATTATATATGCTTTCAGTGGCTCCGACAAATAATAATCCTCCTTTTTTTAAAGATTGACTAAATTTTTCATAAATTTTATCCTTTATATCCTGATTAAAATATATTACTACATTCCTACATATTATGAGATCAAAGTCCTTTTCATATCTATCCAGTATAAGGTCATGTTTTCTAAAAACGACCATATTTTTTATACTGTCTTTTATGATATATTTATCGTCATTTTTTATAAAATATTTATCTAAATATTCTTTTTTAACATTTTTTACTTCCTGCTGAAGATATTCTCCTCTTTTTGCCTTTGAAATTATTGTATTATCTATATCAGTGGCAATTATGGTATGTCTCGTCCGTGGAGACAATTCTTTTAGATATATGGCCACAGAATAGGGTTCTGCACCTATTGAACAGGCTGCACTCCATATCTTTATGGAGTTATTGTTTTTTATAAGTTCATTTTTTAATTTAGATTTCAATTCTTCAAATATCTCGGGATTTCTAAAAAATTCCGATACATTTATAGTAATAAAATCCAAAAATCGCTGCCTCTGCGGCTCATCCTTCTTCAATAAATTTATGTACTCTTCTATACTTTCCGCTCCCACCCTGGACATAAGACTGTTTATTCTCCTGTGCAGCTGATTGGGCTTATAAGCTGACAAATTTATACCAAACTCCCTTAAAACCCATTGCTTGAAATACTCCATATCCATAATCATAAAGTCTGCCTCCTAATTGATACTAATTTTACCAGTTTGTCAGCTATTTCATTCAGCTTCAAAACCATATCAACTTTTCCTGTAGAATAAGCTGCTTTTGGCATTCCATAAATGATACAGGTTGACTCATCTTCAGATATGGTTATTCCTCCATTATCTTTTATTACAGAAGTTCCTTCTGCTCCATCCTTTCCCATACCGGTCAGAACTACGCTTATTAAATTCTTTCCGTATACCTTTGAAGCTGATATAAAAAGTTTATCCACCGCAGGTCTTACACCCCATATGGCAGGTTCTTTATTCAGGTGTATTTTTCTGTCCTGCCCTATCTCCATATGAAATCCACCTGGCGCTATATATATGGTATCCGGTATTATATTAATGTTATCTGAAGCCTCCACCACTTTTTGATATGAATTTGAGTCCAGTCTCTCTGAAAATGCCTTTGTAAATCCTACCGGCATGTGCTGCACTACAAATGTAGGTATTCCAAGATTTTTCGGAAGTTTTGTTATAACAGAGTAGAGTGCTTTTGGTCCTCCTGTGGAAGCACCAATTACAATAGCTTCTATGTTTCTCTTTACCTCAGATTTATAACTATTTGCTGTGTTGCTAGATATACTTTTCTTTTCTTTTATATTTTGAATTTTTAAATCAGACTGATTTTGTGAAGCATCTGAAGATATATGGTAGGACAATTTTATCCTTTTAATTAACTCATCCTTGACTTTATCTATATCAAGAGAAATGTTTCCAGAAGGTTTCGGAAGAAAATCCAGAGCACCTGCATCAAGACATTCCATGGTGAGTTTTGTTCCCTCTTTTGAAATACTGCTGAGCACTATTGTAGGTATATTTATATTTCTCCTGTGCATTTCCTTCAATGCAGTTATACCATCCATTTTTGGCATTTCTACATCCAGTGTTATTATATCCGGCATATTTACTCCGGAATATTTCTTGGATAATTTATCCAGTAGATCTTCTCCATTTCTTGCTGTCCCTATAGTTTCCATGTCGGATTCTTCACCTATCATATCTGAAATAATTCTTCTCATTAACGCTGAATCATCTACCACTAAAACTTTTATCTTTTTCAAGTCACTATCACTCCACTAATATAAAATATATATTACAATTCCCTGATACCCAATCCTACAGTACGTATTTTTACAATTCCACTGGAAGTATCAAATATCATTGTCCTGCCTTTATTTCCACCAAGGTCCTCTGCCAGTATAGGAATAGAGTACTTTTCCAGAGCAACTTTCACCGATTTTCCATTTCTATTGCCTATATCCATTACCATACTCTTGTCAGAAAAATTAAACATTGAGGCTCCTCCTGCTATTTTGGCCTCTAGATTCCTCTTTTTCACACCCAGTTTCTCCAATTTTTCTATGAGCATTGGAATAGCCAAATCTGCAAATTTCATAGGATTTTTTACAGCGCTGAATTGCGTGCTATCCGGGAGCATTATATGTGCCAACCCGCCTATGGACTTAGCCCTGTCATACATAGCTATTCCTATGCATGAGCCTAGACCGATAGTCATAATCACATCAGGAGAAGATGCAGTATTCATATCTGCAATTCCAACTTTTATCTCTTTTATACCCATAATATTTGCACCTTCCAATTATTATTGTATGAGCTGCTTTTCTTCCTCAGTTAATATCGTTGAAAAATTCAAAAATATTATTATTCTTTCATCTATTTTTATAAGCCCCTTTACATATCTTTTGGATATACCCGATACAATGTCAGGAGGGACTTCTATAGTTGATGGATCTATATCTCTTACTTCTGAAACAACGTCCACCACAATACCTATTTTATTTTCATCCTGCTTGGTTACAATAATCTTGGAATCCTTTTTGTTTTCACTATCTTCCAATCCAAATTTTTTTGTCAGCGATACAACAGGAAGTATATTTCCGGAGTAATTTATGACTCCTTCTACAAAATCCGGTGAATCAGGGATTTTAGTAGTTTCTTCATAACCCAATATTCTCTCCACTTCCATTATATCTGTAGCATAGAATTCTCCATTTATGCTAAATATTAATACTTTTAATTCTTTTTCATCCATTTTATAAACCTCCTCATTGTATAAATAAAATTTATAGTACAAATTTATCTACTACTATATTCCCATCTTTAAGGTAGGCATGTACATTTTTACTTGGGGAATCCAAAACAAGCTCCCTTACACCTACCTTAAAGACGGTATTATGATAAGCGATATCAGCCCATATATTTCCTTGATCTTCAACTTCAATCCTAGTTGTAACTCCTGCCACGCTCCCTACAATTCTACACTTTATTTCATTTTTTGCCTTTAAATAGCCTCCTCTTGCGACTGACCTTTCCTTAAGGAATTCAATTGAGCCATTGGCAGTAATATTGGAAATGTATTCACCTCTGCTTGTTATAATTACATCACCGGAACTCTCTATGCTGGAATCCTGGCAATATGCTATGACTACCTTTACCGGCAGTTTAAGTGTATTTTTTAATTCTTCTATTTTTGAATCTGCACAATCCGCTATTTCATTTAATTCCGTACAGCTTTCTATATTTACAGGTGCAATTCCCATAAGCTTTGACCTTATAAGTCTTACAAGATCATCTTCCTCGTGATTTTCGGACTCTGATTGGAAATTCAAATCTGAAATCAAGTTTATGCATAATCTCACTACATTCTTGAATTTGTTCTCCAAAAGTATTTTTATAATTTCACCATCTTTTTTTTCCTGACCAAATAAATTGTACATCTTTATCTCATTAACAGCAGTTACAAGATCTCTCATATTATTGCTGAAATCTTTCAAATGCTCCAAAGACTTTATCTTCTTTACATCTTCACCACCGCCGCATATCTTTGAAGCGACTATACTGCCTCTTACAACTATATTTCCTCTTGCACTCAAAACGGATCTCTCCACATCCTTGTCTATGACAAGATTGTTGCCACATTCTATTCCCATACCTTCCTTTATGCTTCCGTGAACAGTTATATCTCCCATAAAGCATATATTTCCCGTTTTCAAATCCACGTCATTATTCAGCTCATGAACTTGATATACATAAAAAACATTTCCCTTTCTGGAAGGTTTGCCATCAATTGCGGCCACCACAGTACAATCATCCTTCATACTACATCCCGCACCAGCTTTTATACTGATCTTATTCCCATTTTTACACTTTATTGTCTTTCCTGTAATATCCGATCCATTTTCGCCTTTCTTTCCGCTGTGACATACAGCTACAACTTCACCCTTCTTCATGGCATTCACAAGACCTATGCTTTTGAAATCTACATTTCCAACCTTGTCCTCTTTGAAAGATGAAGATACCTCAAATTTAGTTTCTATATAGTCATCTTCACCATCTACGGCTTTTTTCCCCTGTGCTATTACTATCCTTTTGTTTCCGCCTTCTATAACCTCTTTTAAATTTTCTTCTATTATACCATAAATTATATTATTTTTTGAAAGTTCTTCCTTTACATCCTTTTGCGTATATTTTGGCGGATCTGTTTTCTGTACTATATTCGAATGAAGTGTAAGCTTTTCTCTCTCCTTTTCATCCTTCAAGCCATATATAATCCTTGGACTGTAGATGACTTCCGCATATGCCTCCATTTTATCATCTGATGTATATATATTAAGCTGTCTTTGAGGTTCATTTTCTTCAAAAACCACTTCTATTTTATTTCCGACAAATACCTCTGCCTGATTTTTTATTTCAGTTCCGTCCACAACGAGTGTCATATTTTCCCCTTTTCTTATAACTGCAGGACTCCCACCATCTTTAGGATCCTTTACAATTATATTTCCACCTTCAACTTTTACAGTTCCATTATTTTCACTTGTTGTTTCAGACATATCTTCGGATGATTTTGAGTTAGCAATTGCCTCATCAATTTCCACTTCTATTATTACCTTTTTCTTAAAAAAGCCCCTTTTGTTTTCCAGAACTGTATACTTTAGCTCTTCCTTTTTTATATTCAATTGGCTGAGTGCATCGTTAATACAATTTTCCAGTGAACTCCCATGAAATACCTTTTTCATAATTTTCTCTCCCCTATAAATATCATAATTTAAAACTTTTTATATCATCATGTACCTGTTTATCATATGCCCTCATTATCTGAGCAACAATTCTATTTTCCGAAGAAGAAAATTTTAAGTCATCTATTGATTTTACAGGAAGCACTTTTGGAGAGGTTCCTGATATAAAAACAGCATCAAATTTATCTATATCTTTGTAGCTTACTTTTTTTTCTATTGTATCAATTCCCATCTTAATGGATACTTCCATTACGACCTGTCTTGTAGTACCGGGCAAAACCTGTTCCAGCGGAGCAGTTATCAATTTCCTGTCTTTTACAAAAAACACATTTGATCTGCTTCCCTCTGTTATATTTCCATTTCTATCCACAAGTATAGCCTCAAATACACCTCTCTCTTTTATTCGAATGTCTATCTGTTTTCTAAAGTCCAGGTTGATAATTTTTGCATTTGGATTCTCTCTTTCTCCAAAAAATAAAATTGTATCCACTCCCGTTTTATATTCTTCTATACTAGGATAATAATATTTGATAAAATACAGCAGAAAATTATTCTCATAATTATAATTAAATACGAGCTTCATATTTCCCCGAATACAATTATTTACATTTATAAGCTTAAGTATTCTTTCCTTTATATCTTCCATGGAAATCCATAATTTTAAATCAGATACCCTAGCGGAATTTTCCAAGCGATGAAGATGCTTTTTTAAAAATAGAGGTTTACCATCTACAATACGTATTACCTCATATAATGATTTACCTTCTGTCACATATATATCCTTAAATTCCTTACAATCCTTAATTTTATCATTCAGCAAAAAAAACTTACAGTTATTTTCCAACAATATCACCTCTGCATTATTTTGTCATAAAGACATTTGCATATTCATCCTATTATATTCTATCATTATCACCGCTATAATTTCCACATAATCAAAATTTTATGTTATAATTAACACAATACAGTTAACGATTAACAATATAGACATGAACATAACTAAAAAATTAAATACAAGAAAAAGGAAATATTATTGATTGAAGAATAAAAATTACAGCTTTTTATGAAAAATATACTTTACAATTAATTACAATATAAAAATTGGCAGAGTATCCCTAGGGTAAAAGTTGATGCTAAAAAATAATAGGTTTTAAATTAAGCTATTCTTTTTAATCCCGATAGGGATCTGGTTTTATCAGAGTTACCAGATTTTATAGCTGCTATCGCAGTTGTCAGAAGGCATATATGTCCTACAGTATTTAAGTTTGATACAGAATTTATATTTCTGACATAAGCTCTTTCGTTATTAAGCTTTTTCCATCTGGAATTATATCTTTCAGATTCTGTCCTCAGGCTGTAGATGGTTTTAAAAAATTTAGACTCATGATTAATTGAAGCCCTGTAGTCAGTACCTTTGCTGATATAACGGATACATCCTCTGTTTTTCCTGCCATTGAAATATTTTTCATGTTTGCAGGGACACAGTGAATCATCTTTAGATTTTTTAAATGGGCAGCAAAATTTTTGCTTGATGTATGAATCAAAATACTGTCGTCCATCTTTATGCATGGCTAGACCGCCTTGACAAATAATGTTGCCAGTGGAAGTTAATTTAGGATTTTTTTTCCCTCTTTTGTTAATGGCAATAAAGGCAAGACCTTTCAAGTTGTTTTTTATAAAATTATGATTTAACTTTGAATCATAGCCTTTATCTGCGACAACATAACTTCCATTAAGTGAAAACCAGCTATTTGTACCTGAAAGAAATTTAGTCAAGGTAGAAATTTCATTGATATCAGCAGTACTTGTATATTCATCTATAGGGAGTCCGGATATTGCATCACAGATAACGTGGTTTTTATAACCCCAGTAAAATTCATATTTCTTACTTGATTTATTGGAGTTATCATTGATTTTAACGTTCATGGAATTATTTGCAGTATGTACTCCAAGTTTACAATCTTTATCAGACTTTGGATTATTCTTCTTTGAAAATTTGTTTGATGCGAAGCATTTAGGGTTATTAAGTTTAGTGTTTGCTTTAACTGGAGTTGTATCAACAGATATAAAGTTGTTGTCTATAAAGCCAAGTTTCTTGAGAGTATTTACCTGATGTTTCATAATTTCTTTCAAACAAGAGTTTTCGATATTCTTTATGAACCTTTGAAAGGTCCTGTATGAAGGAAGTGGTTTAAGAATGTCAAAGCCACAAAGTTGTGCAATGATTAAATTATTTTCTAAAAAATCTTTAAGATCAGTAATTTGAGCAAACTTCTCACATTTCATGACTATAAAAGCTCTGAAAAGAGCGTGTCTTGAGAAACCGACAGGTCCGTATTTGGAAGGAACCCTATCGGGTAATGAAGATAAATTAATATTTTCAAAAATATCTGTGTAGAAGTTTATTGTGTTTTGTGAAGTGAAAAGCTCAATTATATTAAAGATTTCTTGACGTTGGTACATAGAGATTTCCTCCTTTTAGTGTTTTTATTATGTGATATTTTAAAAATTCGACAAAAGTTGAGGAAATCCTATGATATAAATTTTAGTGATAGAAAAAAATAGCCCTTATCGGGCTAGAGAAATGAGTGCCTTAGAGTTATGCTCAAGGCTATTAACAATACATAATTGAGGTGGAGATTTATTTTGGAAAGGTTTGCAATATTTGACGTAGATTTTACTATAACTAAAAGGGAGACACTTCTGGAATTCTATCTGTTCATGATAAAAAAGCATCCTATTTTAATACTACATGTTCCTATATCATTAATATCCTCAATTTTATTTATAACAGGGTTTATGAATACAAAAAGAACCAAAGAAATCTTCATAGGCTTTATAAATGGAATCGATGAGAAAGAAATGAATTCACTTGTAAATGAATTCTATAATAAAAGGCTCAGCAAAATATTTTATGAAGATGCTATTTCTGAAATGCGCAAATTGAAATCAAGAGGGTTTAAAATTTATCTGATTTCTGCTTCGGCAGAATTCTATTTAAATACATTGTATAATATAAAAGAAGTTGACAAGATAATAGGAACAAAATTTTTAAAATCCAATGGAAGATATTCAAACAAAATAGTGGGAAAAAATTGTAAAGGTGACGAAAAAGTTCGCAGACTTAAAAATTACCTTCAGGCACACAATATAGAAGTGGATTTTGAAAATTCCTATATGTTTTCGGATTCCCTTTCAGATCTTCCCCTGTTAAAGCTTGTGGGAAATCCATATCTCATAAATTTCAGACATAAAGACACAAAGGGAATAAAAGTACTCCAGTGGAAATAGTTAATATACATAAAATGGAGATAAATTCATACAAACTCCAGATTTATCTCCACATTTTATTCAATTAATGATTTTTATTCACTTAAGGATGCATAGTATTCCGACACTTCATCAAATTCTTTGTCATCTGGAATTACAAGTTCTCCTGTATCTCCTTCTCCAACAACTTTAAATAAGTATACACTGCCGTTTTTAGAATTTTCAACTATGGCATATTCATTTTCCTTATATACAAATCCATCCACAACTTCACACTGAACTACATTTCCATCTTCATCTTCCAAATCCACCATTATCGGTTCATGATCTTCACAGCCACAGCTGCACCCTTCATCATGTACATGCTCCTGTCCGCAGTTGCAGCTTCCTTCAGTCTCATTATAGTCCTTCATTTTTTCTTTATCCATATTGGACCTCCTTTTAGTGTTATGTTTTAATTTTACCCTTAATCTATAAATATTAAAAGCTTTTTTTAAAAAAATAAAACCAGGTAGAAAATCTACCCGGTTTTTTACATACTTTATATTATTCTGCTGCAAGTTTCTTGTAGCCGTTGAGTCTTTCAATTGCATCTTTATGAGTTTTTTCAAACAATGCTTCTGCCTGATCTGGGAATTGTTTTTTAAGTGAAGCGTATCTTACCTCGCCTAACAAGAATTCCTTGAAATCTCCAGTTGGTTCTTTTGAATCAAGTGCAAATGGGTTCTTTCCAGTTCCCCTAAATTCTGGATTGTATCTGTAAAGTGCCCAGTATCCGCAATCAACTGCTTTCTTAGCTTCTCTCTGGCTCTTTCCCATGCCTGCTTTCAATCCATGGTTGATACATGGTGCATAAGCTATTACAAGAGATGGTCCATGATAAGCTTCTGCTTCATGTATTGCCTTCAATGTCTGGTTCTTGTCTGCTCCCATAGATACTTGAGCAACATAAACATAGCCATAGGACATAGCCATCATTCCGAGATCCTTTTTCTTGGTTCTCTTACCACTTGCTGCAAACTTAGCTATAGCTGCTGCTGGAGTTGCTTTTGATGATTGTCCACCTGTATTTGAGTAAACTTCTGTATCAAGCACAAGAACATTTACGTCTTCTCCTGATGCTAGAACATGATCTAATCCGCCATATCCTATATCATAAGCCCAACCATCTCCTCCGAATATCCAGTGGGATCTCTTTACGAAGAAGTCCTTATTCTCATACAAGCTATTCAATAAAATGTCATTTCCTTTTTCTTTTTCAAGCAAAGCTGCCAATTTATCAGCTCTTTCTCTTGTGCCTTCACCTTCACTTGCATTTGCTGCCCAATCTTCAAGAGCTGCCTTCAATTCTGCACTTACTCCTGATTCTGAAGCTTTCTTAGCATCTTCTATAAGCTTTTCTCTTGTCTGACTTACTCCAAGGAACATACCCAACCCATATTCTGCATTATCCTCAAATAATGAATTAGCCCAGGATGGACCGTGTCCTCTATAGTTTGTAGTGTATGGAGTTGCTGGTGCAGATGCTCCCCAGATTGATGAACATCCAGTTGCATTTGAAACCATCATTCTGTCACCAAATAATTGAGTTACAAGTTTAACGTAAGGAGTTTCTCCGCATCCTGCACAGGCTCCTGAGAACTCAAGCAGTGGCTGCTCGAACTGGCTTCCCTTTACATTGTATTTGCTGCTCATTGGATTATCTTTATGTGATACTGACATTGCATAATCCCAAGCTTCTGCATTCTTAAGCTGAGTATCTGCCGGTTTCATTGTAAGAGCTTTTTCCTTAGCTGGACATACATCAGCACAGTTTCCACATCCTGCGCAATCAAGAGGTGAAATTGCTATTGTAAAGTTAAGTCCCTTAGCTCCCAATGCTGGTTTAGACTGAAACTCTTTTGGTGCTTTGGCCAATTCTTCATCGGTAGTAAGGATTGGTCTTATTGCTGCATGAGGACATACAAATGAACACTGATTACACTGAATACATTTGCTAACATCCCATTCTGGAACATTTATAGCAACTCCTCTTTTTTCATAAGCTGCAGTTCCCTGTGGGAATGTACCATCTTCCATACCTACAAAGGCACTTACAGGAAGTTTGTCTCCATCCTGTCTGTTCATAGGATAAACTATCTTTTCTATGAACTCCGGAACTTCTTTTGTTGCAGCTGCTTCATCCTCTACATCCTTCCATGAATCTGGAACATCTATCTTAACTACTGCTCCAACACCCTGGTCTATAGCAGCATTATTCATATCAACAACCTTTTGTCCCTTCTTGCCATAAGAAGTTACAACGGCATCCTTCAAGTACTTAACAGCATCTTCTATTGGTATTATATCTGCAATTTTAAAGAATGCAGCCTGGCATATCATGTTTACCCTTCCGCCAAGTCCAATTGCCTGAGCTATCTTAACAGCATCTAATATATAGAAGTTTATGTCATTGTTTGCTATATATCTCTTCATTGAAGCTGGTAATTCCTTTTCCAATTGCTCTGGAGTCCAGATTGTATTCAACAAGAAGTTACCGCCCTTTTTAAGTCCTTCAAGTACATTATATTTGTGAACATAGGATTTATTGTGAACTGCTATGAAATCAGCCTTGTCTATAAGATATGGTGACTTTATCGGTGATTTACCAAATCTTAAATGAGAAACTGTTATACCACCTGATTTCTTTGAGTCATATGCAAAGTAGCCTTGAGCATACATGTCTGTATGATCTCCTATGATCTTTATAGCACTCTTGTTTGCTCCAACAGTACCATCTGATCCAAGTCCCCAGAACTTACAAGCCTTAGTTCCAACTGGTGTAGTATCTATTTCTGCTCCTCTTGGAAGTGATGTATTTGTAACATCATCTACTATACTTATAGTAAATCCGTCTTTAGGATTCTGAGCTTTCAAGTTTTCATATACAGCTGCAATATCTGATGGGAGTGTATCTTTTGAACCCAATCCATATCTTCCACCAACTATTACTGGCTGCCAATCTTTTCCGTAGAATGCATTTTTAACATCCAGGAATAATGGTTCTCCTATTGAGCCTGGCTCTTTAGTTCTATCAAGAACTGCTATTTTCTTAACAGTTTTTGGTATATATTTAAAGAAGTGCTCTATTGAAAATGGTCTATACAAGTGAACTGTCAACAGACCAATTTTTTCTCCTTTTGAAGTTAAATAATCTATGGTTTCCTCCACCGCTTCACAGACTGAACCCATTGCAATTATCAATCTGTCAGCATCTTTTGCACCATAGTAGTTGAACAAGTGATATTCTCTTCCAGTCAATTTAGTTATCTCAGCCATATAATTTTCAACTATTTCTGGAATTGCATCATAATATTTGTTTACTACTTCTCTCTCCTGGAAGTATATATCTGGATTTTGAGCTGTACCACGGGTTACTGGATGATCAGGATTCAATGCTCTTCTCCTGAATTCGTTGACAGCATCTTTGTCCACTAATTTTGCCAGCTCGTCATACTCCAACACTTCAATTTTTTGAATTTCATGTGAAGTTCTGAAACCGTCAAAGAAGTTCAAGAATGGAACTCTTCCCTTTATAGCTGCAAGATGGGCAACTGCTGAAAGATCCATAACCTGTTGTACTGAACTTTCTGCAAGTAGTGCGAATCCTGTCTGTCTGCAGGCCATAACATCCTGATGATCTCCAAATATATTAAGTGAATTTGTTGCAAGTGCTCTAGCAGATACGTGAAATACTCCTGGTAAAAGTTCACCGGATATCTTGTACATATTAGGTATCATAAGCAAAAGGCCCTGTGATGCAGTATAAGTAGTAGTCAATGCTCCTGCCTGAAGTGAACCATGTACAGCACCAGCTGCCCCTGCTTCAGATTGCATTTCCATTACTTTTACCTTTTGACCGAATATATTCTCTCTTCCCTGGGCTACCCATTCATCTACATGTTCTGCCATTGGTGATGATGGAGTTATTGGATAAATAGCTGCTACATCAGTAAAAGCATAGGAAATATGTGCTGCAGCTGTATTTCCATCCATAGTTTTCATTTTTCTTCCCATAAAAAATTCCTCTCCTTTTTTAATACTTAGTTTTATATATCTAGCAAATTATAAAAACACCTTAATTATTAAGTTTATATTTTCACTATACAACAAAAAACTTAATCTGTAAATTATAATTTTATGCTGTATTAGTTATTTTTGTTTTGTATACCAATAATATTATAGTAATTTCAGGCGTATAAGAATACTGTATCATTTATATCATATATATTTTTCATAAATATTAGTTAAAATAGTGAACGTATTCAGCCTGTTAAAAAAGCATAAATAGTTCACTAAATATAAAACTAATTTTATTTAAGTATAAATACTAATCTGCAAGTAACTTGCCTAATTCTTCAGCTTTTGCAAGTTCTTTGTCATCAGGTGCTTCATTGACTGCAAGTTCACCTACCACTTCAAATCCATAGTCTGTTACAATCTTTTTAAAATCTTTCAAGAAGACTCCCTTGTCCCAACCATATGAACCAAACAATACAGTCTTTTTATTATTTGAAGGCAACAATTTAAATTCTTTAATAAAAGGGAGAAATTCTTTCTGCTCGATCCTATTATTATCTATTGAAGGACTTCCAAAAGCAACTGCGTCAGCAGAAGTCACATCTTCTACTTTTGCATCCTGAACCTGTTTTAAAACCACTTCGGCACCGGCACTCTTGGCTCCCTTTGAAATAGTATCAGCAAGAACCTCTACATTTCCACCATTGCTCCAGTATATTATCGCAACTTTTTTCATGTAAACATCTCCACCTTTCAACATATTTATTAATATCCCCTTTAGCTACAAAAGGAATATTAATATTTTTTTAACTATATATTTTACTTATTTAAAATTTATTGTTAAATTTATCTGTATAGTTATTATAGCATAAAATATTATTTAACAAAATAATATTTTATAAAATATGTAGTTTCAATTTATTTTATGCTATATTTTTCAATCACCTCGATTATTCTATCAGAGCCATTTCCAATATTGCTTCTGGCCATTTTGTTTATATAATTATTTCTGTTGCAATAGAGTTCATCTATCTTTTTTACAAACATATCCTGTTCCAATATATCTTCGCTCAATACCATACTATAGCCTCTTTTTTCAAAGGAGGCAGCATTCAATATCTGGTCTCCCCTGCTGGATTTTCTTGACAGTGGAATAAGCATATTGGGTTTTTTCAAGGCAAGAAGTTCAAATATAGCATTTGCACCCGCCCTTGATATAACTATGTCTGATATGTTCAATATATGCGGCATATCCTCATTTACATATTCAAATTGCAGGTACCCTGTTTTGCCTTCCATTTTTTTATCAATATTTCCTCTCCCGCATATATGAATTACATTGTACCTTCGAAGAAGAACATCAAGAGAGTTCCTCACCATGTTGTTTATAAACTTTGACCCCAGGCTTCCACCGACTATAAGAATAACAGGTTTATCATCCTTAAAATTACATATTCTCCTACCTATTATCTTGCTTCCATTTATAATTTCCCTGCGAATGGGCGTTCCTGTCAAGATACCCTTTCCATCTTTTATCTTATTTAAAGATTCTGGAAAAGTTACACATATTTTATTACAGTAAGGTGCAGAAATTCTATTTGCAAGCCCCGGAGTAATATCAGATTCATGTGCTATAACAGGTACTTTACTCAGATATGCAGCAATTACCACTGGTACGGAAACAAACCCTCCCTTTGAAAACACTATATTGGGCTTTACTTTCCTGATTATGAGCAAGGCTTGAAATACCCCTCTTACTACTTTAAATGGATCCGTAAAATTTTTTATATCAAAATATCTTCTGAGTTTTCCACTGGATATGACATAATATTTTATTTTTTGTGCAGTTATTATCTTTCTCTCAATTCCATCCTTGGTTCCTATATATTCTATACTATAACCTTTCTGCTTTAATCCTGGTACAAGGGCCAGATTTGGAGTTACATGCCCGGCTGATCCTCCACCTGTTAATATTATCTTTTTCAAAATTTATTCCTCCCGAAAATCAATTGGTTGAAATTCTAAAATCCTTCACTATGATCTGGATATTCCTGTTATTGTTATATTCATTAAAAACAGGGAAAAATACGATATCCATATAAATACGTTTAAAATCATTTGCCAAAATTCTATGGAGCTTATCAATGCCCCATGATCTTCCTACAATATCCTTAAATTTTTCTGTCCCGTCAAAAATCAGGGCATCCATCTTATTCAGGCTGTTTTTCAACCTGCAAAACAATTTGACTGTATTTTTATCTTTTCCCATAAGGTATACTTTAAAAACCTCTATATTCTTTTCGGCAAACACAGGAGACGGATTTCCGCTACCAAAGGGTTCAAGGCGGCTTATATTTTTTATAAGCCCTGAGGTTATGTTTTCAAGCTGCAGTCTCCTGTCTATTATTATTTTGGGTATAATATCTTCCTCTGTAAGGCTGCAATTGTCATTTAATTTTTTTCTAAGTTTATCTACATTCTCCCTTTTTATGGACATTCCGGCGGCCATTTTGTGTCCTCCGAAATTTTCCATCAGCTCTTTGCATTTGGAAAGCTCACTGAACATGTCATATCCTTCTATGGATCTTCCAGATCCTTTGTCGAATATGTCACCTTTCGTAATAACTATAGAAGGGAGATTGTATTTTTCTTTAAGCTTTCCAGCTGTAATACCGGCAATACTCTCATGTACGTCTTCCTTATACACTACAATCACCTTATCATACTTCAACTGTGAGTTTTCCACTATGTCCGCTATTTCTTCAAAACTTTTGGTGGTCATATCCTGTCTTGTCGAATTAAGTTCTTTCAGCTTACCTGCAAGGAAAATCGCATCTTCAGAGTTTTCTGCCATCAAAAGTTTCAAAGCTGTCTCTGCACTCTCAAGTCTTCCTGCTGCATTTATGCACGGGCCCAGTATAAATCCTACATGATAGGCTGTAATATTACCTGGTTCCAGTGAATTTTCCTTCAAAAGTGCCTTGATTCCTATATTTTGAGTACTGTTTAATGCCTGGATTCCCTGTTTTGCAATGACTCTATTTTCATCCAGAAGATCCACCACATCACAAATTGTACCAATTGCAGCATATTCAATAAATTTCAAGGCTTCCCTCATGTCAATACCTATTTTTTTATAAAGCACTTGAACAAACTTAAATGCAATTCCTGCCCCACAAAGCATTTTAAAAGGATAGCGGCAGTTTTTCTGTTTCGGATCTATAACTGCATCCGCAGAAGGTATTACAGGTGGCACATCATGATGATCCGTTACAATCACCTTTATATTGAGTTCATGTGCCCTCTCAATTTCTTTTAAGGCAGATATGCCATTGTCACAGGTTATAATTGTAGAAACACCTTCCGAACTCAATTTTTCTATTCTTTCCAAATTCATTCCATAGCCTTCCTTGATCCTGTCCGGTATGTGATATTTTACATCAGCCCCGCATCGGCGGAGTGCACTGTAAAGTATATAGGTACTTGTTACTCCATCTGCATCATAATCTCCATAAACTGCAATTTTATCTTTTCTTGCTATGGAATCACATATTATATCTACACCCAATTCCATGTCCTTCATAGAAATTGGATTATGCAATTTATCTATGGTAGGATTCATAAAATCCATTATTTTACTTTTTGAGGTTATTCCTCTATTTGCAAGTATGGACTGCATAATCTCATCTATACCTATTTCCCGGGAAACATTTCTATCTATTTTATGTACCCTAAGCATCCATCTTTTCTCCAAAAAATCCCCACCTTATTATTTGATATTCGCCCTCTAATATAATATCTGTATAGACGGATTGTTCATAACCTTGTCTATTACCAAATATATTTCTTTTTTTGAAATAGTATCAAGATTTTCAGCTTCTTCATAGAATTTTTTAAAGCTTCCATACATCAATTCATAGGTAGTAAGCTCCTTGCAGAGCTGAACTGACCTCTCCACTTTAAGTTCTCTCTTTATCTTTATCCTCCTTGACAAATCCTTCATAATACTGCTTCCAAAATGATTTTCATCATTTTTAATTCTATCGATAATACTATTTATGCTGTAAATGGATTTGTCAATTTTTTCTACAGATGTACCCATGCTTATAGATAGAAGTTTTATGCCGGTCTCACCTTTTATATGACTTCCTATTTCATAAGCCGCAGCATCTTTAGTTCTTATACCGTCAAACAGGAAACTGCTCGTTCCCTCTCCAAAAGCACAATTAAACAACATAAGTGCTTTAAACTCTCTGAAATTTAAATCACTTATATCAAAAATATATTGAATTTTAGCCCCACATGTATTATTAGTACTGCTTTTATATATGCCTGGCAGATTCTTTTCATATAGATTTCCCCTGTTTATCGGCAGTGAAGTTTTATTTTCAAATTCTTGAAAATAATACTCCACCAGATGGAGTATATGCTTAAAATCAAGAGAAGATGAAAAGCTTATTACACAATTATCCGGTGCATAGAAGCAATTGTAAAAATCAATTATATCTTTTAACCCAATATTTTTTACGCTGTATTCAGAACCTATTATAGTTTCTCTTATTCTCCTCTTTTTAAAGGAATTCATAAAGAGAACATCCTCACAGCTCTGGTATGGATCCCCTCTCCATTCCCTTAACTCCTCAGATATTATATCCATTTCACCTGCAAATCCGTTTTCAGGGAAAAGTGGATTCAGAAGTATATCGGAATACAGCTCAATAGCCTTTTCAACGTCCTGGTTCAAACAACTTCCGTAATATATTGTATATGGATAGTTGGTCATGGCATTTTCAAATCCGAATATACTGTCAAATGTATTATTTATATCATTTTCACTTCTGTGCTTGGTACCCTTAGATATCATATGCTCAAGAGCATGTGCTGTTCCAAAATTAAATCTGTCTGTTTCATCAAGTGCTCCTGCATTAAATCCAATGCACAGGGAGGTTATTTCACCTTTCCTATGTTCATATATAAGCTTCATTCCATTTTTTAAAATACAGTATTCCATTTTATTCACCATAATACTGTTTTACCAGATTCATGAGAGTTGATTTCTCCACTCTTTCCAGTGTCACCTTATCTGTAATATTTTCAAGTATCTTAAATGCAAAATAAATTGACATTGCAGCACCCCTGCTCGTTATTATGTTTCCATCCTGAACCACAAGATCCTCCCTATAATCAACTTTTCCAAGCTCATCCTTGAAATTTGGATTTGAAGTTACCTTCTTTCCATCAATAATACCTGCCTTTTTCAAAACTATAGGTGCAGCACATATTGCAGCCACAAATTTACCTTTTGAGTAAAATTCCCTCACAAGTTCCACTACATCTCCATTGTCTCTCAAATTGGTCGCCCCCAGAATACCTCCAGGAAGTATTACAACATCATATTTGTCTGAATCTATATTTTTAAGTATTTCATCTGTTACCACAGTTGTGTTTCTGGAACTAGTCTTTTCCCTGTTATTATCAACAGATGCAATTACACAGTTTACATCCCCTCTTCTTAAAATGTCAACGGATGTCAGAGCTTCAATTTCTTCAAATCCGTCAGCCAATAAAACTACTGCATTTTTCAATGTAATATCCTCCTCAATCAAATATCTGATATTATCATTATAATGATTATCATCTACACTTACAAATTCAAAAGCCAGAAAAAATCCCGCAGTATTCTACAGGATCTTTTCTGGCTTTTATTTGTTTTTTACCCACCCCATGGACCTATTTATTGCATCATGCCATCCTTCTACAAGCTTATTTCTTTTTTCTTCATCCATACCCGGGGTAAAGTTCTTTGATATGGCCCAGTTTTTGATTACGTCATCCCTGTTCTTCCAGTAGCCTACTGCAATGCCGGCAAGATATGCCGCACCAAGTGCTGTAGTCTCTATTACCTTGGGCCTGTCAACCTGAACATTCAATATGTCGGATTGGAACTGCATGAGAAAATTGTTTGCACAGGCCCCTCCATCAACTTTAAGTGACTTAAGTTCTATTTTTGAATCCTCTTCCATTGCCTTTAGTACATCATATGTCTGATATGCAAGTGACTCAACTGTAGCTCTTATAAAGTGTTCCTTTTTCGTTCCCCTGGTAATTCCAACCAGTATTCCTCTTGCATATTGATCCCAGTACGGGGCCCCGAGGCCTACAAATGCAGGTACAAGATATACTCCTCCTGTATCTTCTACAGCTTCACAGTATTTTTCGGATTCAGGTGCTGATTTCAACATTCTAAGTTCATCCCTGAGCCACTGTATGGAAGCTCCACCTATGAATATACTTCCCTCAAGGGCATATTGAATCTTACCATCCATACCTATGGCTATGGTAGTAAGAAGTCCATTTTTTGATTCAACTGCCTTTTCTCCTGTATTCATTAACAGAAAGCATCCCGTTCCATAAGTATTTTTCGCCATTCCAGGTTTGAAGCATGTTTGACCAAAAAGCGCAGCCTGCTGGTCTCCGGCATCTCCTGCTATTGGGATTTCCACTCCGAAGAGAGACTTATCACTGTTCCCGTAAACACAGCTGGAGGGCTTTACTTCAGGGAGCATGGATTCAGGTATGTCGAACAGTTCAAGCAGTTCTTTGTCCCATTTCAGTTCGTGTATGTTGAAAAGCATTGTCCGGGATGCATTTGTATAGTCCGTAACATGAAGCCTGCCTTTAGTAAGGTTCCATATAAGCCAGGTATCAATATTCCCAAATGCAAGATTTCCCCTGTCTGCCTCCCTTCTTGCAGTAGGAACATTATCCAGTATCCATTTTATCTTGGTAGCAGAGAAATACGCATCAAGTACAAGTCCCGTCTTCTGCTTTATTATCTTGTCAATTCCCTTCTCCTTAAGTTCATCACAATAATTGGAAGTTCTCCTGCACTGCCACACTATTGCATTGTATATTGGAAGCCCCGTTCTTCTATCCCATACTATCGTAGTCTCCCTCTGATTTGTTATTCCAATTGCCTCTATATCCTCTGCACTTATATTCGACTTTAAAAGTGCCTCCGTTGCAACTCCAAATTGAGTAGCCCATATTTCCATGGGATCATGCTCAACCCATCCTCCTTCCGGATATATCTGTTTGAACTCCTTCTGTGAAATACTTGCTGGAAGCCCATTTTCATTGAACAATATACATCTTGAACTTGTAGTTCCCTGATCCAGCGCCATAATATATTTAGCCATTTTATTACCTCCTTTATTTTATAACGTTTTCTTATTTTAACACCACCTACTGCGGCAGTGACACAATCACTTTATAGATTCCACAATTCACTGTCTGTTGTTGATACCGCTACGGCTCCTGCAGACAGAGAATCTATGACATCTTTCTTTTTTGTTATAAGTCCACCTGCAATTATAGGTACCTTTATTTCCTTTTCAATCACACTTATTATTTTATTTGCCACCCCTGGCATAACTTCCACTGCATTAGGATTTGTCTCATGAATACTCCTTATTCCGGTTCTAAGAGAAAGTGAATCTATTGCAAACATCCTCTGTATAGCATATAAACCAAGATGTTTTGCATATTTTATATTTGAAGACTTTGTACTTATCACACCATCTGCTCCTGCAAATTCTTTTATAAACCTAACAGCCGACTGGTCTCCCCTAAGTCCATCTATCAAATCCATATGGGCAAACACCAGTTTGTTGCTTCCCTTTAGCCTGGAGCATATATATTTTATTCCGAGTACATCACCATATAATACAAATACTATACCTGCATTGCTTTTCACTGCAGCATCAAGTCCCTTTTCATCTCTTATAGCAGCTATAACCGGATTTTCTATGAGCATTTCTTTGAGTTTAATCATCCACATATACCTCTTTCAAATTAATTTATTCAAACACCGTTCCTAATAATAATATCACAATTGCAGCAAACAAGGACTACGTGTTATATTTAAAATATTTAAAATATTGCAACAAATAAAAGTGCTCCTACTATCCCTCCCGTTATTGGACCAAACACCGGTATCCAGGAATAATTCCAATCTGAATCACCTTTACCTGCTATAGGCAATATGGCATGGGCAATTCTAGGCGCCAGATCCCTTGCAGGATTTATGGCATATCCTGTAGGACCTCCTACTGACAGTCCAAGTGACCATATCAAAAGAGAGACAAAGAATACTCCAAATCCCGGCACAACCTTCTGAACTCCTATTCCAAGAATTCCAAATACCAGAACTGCGGTTCCAAGAAACTCAGTCAAGAAATTAAAAGGCAGTTTTCTTATAGCTGGTGACGTACAGAATATGCCAAGCTTTGCCGCTTTATCTTCTGTCTTTTCCCAGTGTGGCAAATAAGTAAGCCACACAAGTATTCCTCCTGCTATTCCACCGAGCATCTGTGCGCATATGTAGCCAAATACTTCAGATGACGGGAATTTTCCTATTACAGCAAGTGCTATTGTAAGTGCAGGGTTAAAGTGTGCGCCACTGACGTTTCCAAATATAAATGCAGGTATTCCAACTGCAAATGCCCACCCTGTAGTTATTACCATCCAGCCTGCATTCTGTCCTTTGCTCTTTGTAAGAGTGCAGTTTGCACATACCCCGTCCCCAAGATAGATTAAAATCATAGTACCAATAAATTCCGCTATTAATTTTGTCGTCATTTTATTACTATTCCCCTCCCACATATTGAATTATCTATTAAGGCAAGCTCTCTTATGTTTAATTATCTTTATAAATCGATTACATAAAATATAAAGATAATTAAGAAGAGAGCCATTGCTAAACAAGCTATATGTATAGCTTGTTTAGCAATGGCTCTCTTGTCTCCGCCTTTTATTAACATGAGTTAATTATAATATATATGCTGACACATTTCAATAGTATATCATTTATATTTTACAAACTTTTTAAATGGACATTTTTAATGCTGTCATTTTCAACAATCATCCTGCCCTTTCCGCCCCTGCTTTGTGGCTTGATATCATGAATACCCAGCTTAAGTTCTTTTCCACTTTTGCAGTGAACATCAAAATAAGCCTTATTGCCACAGTCAATCACGGCAGAGTAGATTATCTTATCCGGAAGTTTTAAATTCACTGCTATTGAACCAGATGCAATTTTTCCGGTAGGATTTATATCGGAACCTGAAAATCTAATAACTGCTCCATTTTGCGTAAATACAACTATATCCGAATTCTCACCCGTTGAAAATTCTACATTTGTTAGAATATCCTCTTCACCTTTAAACTTATACGCAGTCTCTCTTATTCTAATACCTTCAAACTGGGACAGTTCTGTTTTCTTAACCATTCCATTCCTCGTAAAGAAATACATGTATCCTCTATTGAAGTTATTAACGGACAACAATTTCAATATACCTGATCTCTGGCGGATTCCAAATAGATCTTCTATATTTATATGGTCTTTAATATTTTGCAGCATAACTGAAGGTATTGAGAATACTTCTCCATTTTCTTCAAATACCAATAAAGTACAGGAAGAATCTGTATGTACTCCAAAAGTCTTTCTGCCACTTGAAGATGATTTTAATATTCCATTTTTATCTATGGATACGTAGAAAGCTTCAATATGTTGACTTTCTGCAAAATCCACCTTCAGAACTCTATCTTTCGAAGGCAGGGCAAACATACTTGTACTTACTATATTTCTATCCTCAAGGTCGACTTTCAATTCAGGTATTGTAAAATCGAGCCCCAGACTTGTAACTATATTGAGGAATTTTTCTTTTCTGCCTTGCAGGACTAATTTAACATCTAAAAGTTTTTCATTTTTTTTAAGCTTGATAGCGGAAAGCTTCGTATATGTAGTACTAAACTTCTGTACTGAAGTTTTCTTTATACCACCTGTGCTTGTAAACAGCATGAAAATTTTTCCGTAATCCTCATTTCTAAGATTTATTACAGAAACTATCTTCTCCCGGGAAGTATCCAGCCCTTTTATGATGTTATCAAGTTTTTCTCCTTTTTCCTTCCATTTGAACTCCGGTATATCCATTCCCTTCAGCTGATACATGTTTCCATGGTCTGTAAAAAACATAATTGTATCTCTTGTGTTCGAATCTACAAGGAATCTGTTATAATCTCCCTCTCTATAATCTATTTCATCAATACTCTTGCTGGAACGGCTATAACTTTTCCGCGATACTTTCTTTATAAAGCACTCATTTGACATCGTAACAACTATATCTTCTTCGATTATAATTTCCTCCAGTAGTATTTTTGCCTTGCTGTCATCTTCCACAATAGAACTTCTTCTATCATCACCGTATTTATCCCTTATTTTTCTCAATTCACTTTTTATAACCCTGAGCTGTTCATCTTCACTAGACAGTATAAGTTCCAATTTATCTATGTATTTCGATAGTTTTTTATGTTCTTTTTCAAATTCAACTATTTCAAGCCCCGTAAGCCTGTAAAGCATCAGCTCCAGTATCGCCTCCGACTGCATTTTCGTAAAACCAAATCTTTCTACAAGATTATTGGAAGCATCCTTTCTTGAGCTTGAACTCCTTATGCTCTTTATGATGTCATCCATAATTCCAATGGCTTTTATAAATCCTTCAACTATATGAAATCTCTTTTTAGCCGCGGAAAGTTCCTTTTTAGTTCTCCTTACGAGTATATCCTTCTGGTATTTTATAAAATACTGCAGTATCCTTTTCAGTGAAAGTACAATCGGTTTCCCATCTGCAAGTGCCACCATATTAAAAGAAACACTGCATTGGAGGTCTGTCTTTTTAAAAAGATATTTTAAAATTTTTTCCACTCCGTCACGGTCTACCGATTTTTTGAATTCAATTACAGCCCTGATTCCGGTTCTATCTGATTCATCCCTTATATCATAAATTGTATCAAGAATTCTGGAATGTTTTTTATCTGCAGTCATTTCCGAAATTGTCTGAAGGAGCTTTGCCTTGCTTCTCCTATAGGGGAATTCTGTTATAATTATTGCAAATCTGTCATTTTCCAATTTATCTATGGATGTCTTTGCCCTCAACGTAACTTTTCCTTCTCCAGTACTATAGGCGGATTTTAGAGATTCCCTGCCTATTATTATTCCACCTGTAGGAAGATCCGGACCCTTGATATACTTCATAAGTCCGTCTATATCCAGATCAGGTTTGTTTATAAGGGCCACCGATGCATCTATTACCTCCCTTAAATTATGAGGGGGTATATTAGTTGCAAGCCCTACGGCTATGCCAAAAGCACCATTTACAAGTAAATTCGGGTATCCAACCGGAAGTACTTCAGGTTCCTTTTCAGAACCAGAATAATTGTCCACCATATTTACTACATCGTCCTCTATATACTTTACCATTTCCATGGCAATTGGCGTAAGTCTTGCTTCTGTATAACGCATGGCAGCAGCATTATCTCCATCCTGGCTTCCCCAGTTTCCATGTCCATCTATAAGCGGCATTCTCGTAGTAAAATTCTGAGCGAGTATTACCATTGCATCGTATACGGAAGAATCCCCGTGAGGATGATACTTACCTAGAATATCCCCAACTATTCTTGCAGATTTGTAATACGGCCTGTCTGGAAAGGCCTTCAGCATATACGCTCCATATATTATCCTCCTGTGGACCGGTTTCAGGCCATCCCTGACATCTGGAAGCGCCCTGTCCTTGGCCACTTCAACTGCATATGGGAGATAATTGTCCGGCATAGCCTCCTCTATTGAAATCTTTATTATATTGTTGTCTCTTGGAATTATTGTCTTCGTAGTCAAATCTAACCGCCCTTTCTTTCCAGTTTGCAATCTTTTCTCAATTTACAATTAATGAATATACTATTTTAAAATTGTGCATATTTATACATGTATTTTTTTCTCGGTGCTACTACATCTCCCATAAGAAGTGAAACCATTTTTTCCGCTTTTGCAGCATCATCTATGGTTATCTGCTGAAGTGTCCTGCTTTCCGGATTTAAAGTTGTCTCCCAAAGCTGATCCGGATTCATCTCGCCAAGTCCCTTATATCTCTGAATAAGTGCACCAGAGCCCACTTCCTTTTTTGCATCCAAAAGCTGCTCGTCGCTATAGGCATACTTTATAATATGCTTCGTTTTACTCTCCTTGTACACTTTATAGAGGGGAGGAAGAGCTATATAAAGATGCCCGTTTGAAATAAGCTGTCTCATATATCTGTATATATAAGTCATCCACAAGGTTCTTATATGATAGCCGTCTACATCAGCATCGCTCAGTATTATTATCTTATCGTATTTTAAATCTTTTTCATTATAATTTTCAAGTATACCCGTACCTATAGCGGCATTGAATATTTTAAGTTCTTCACTGCCAATCACATTTTCCAGATTTTGCTTTTCGGTGTTCATTATCTTTCCTTTGGAAGGCATTATCGTCTGGAATCTCCTGTCTCTTGCCTGTTTTGCAGATCCACCGGCGGAATCACCTTCAACCACTATGAATTCACAATTTGAGGCATCTCTCAACGTACAAACTGCAATTTTCCCCGCAAGAGGGGCGGCTCCTTTGCCTATTTTCTTTTTCTCCGCATCATTTATTTTCTTTATCTTTTCCCTTCTCGCCGCAGACTGAAGTGCATTGTTTATTATTGCAGAGGCCATATCCTTATTGTCCTCTATCCACTTTGAAAATTCAGTATATGAAAGATCATTCATAATTGTATAAGCTTCTGTATTTCCTAGTTTTGTCTTTGTCTGCCCTTCAAATACAGGATTACTTATCTTCACCTTAATTATGGCTGTCATTCCCTCACGCAGGTCGTCGCCCTCAAAATCCCCATCTTTATATAAATTCAATTTTTTCCCGCAATCTTTAAATGCCCTGGTCATTCCATTTTTGAAACCACTTTCATGAGTTCCCGCCTCCGTGGTTGGGATATTGTTTACATAACTTGCTATATTATACGTAGTTGAATCGGTAAACTGAACGCACACTTCTCCCTGCATGCTTATTCCATTTATCTGCCTTTCTCCTTCAAATAGTATGGGTTCCTTGTGAATCGGAGTTTTACTTTCATTCAAGTAATCTATAAAATCAAGAAGTCCCCTGCTGGAATGATATTCTCTTATAACCGGCTCATGTGACCTGTTATCAACAAGTTTCAAAGTTATTCCCTTATTTTGAAATGCAAGCTCTCTCAACCTTTGATCTATTATATCCAGTTTAAAATCAACTGTGGAAAAAATTCTGTCATCAGGCATAAATGTAACCCTAGTCCCTGTAGATTTTGAAGCTCCAATCACTTCAAGTCCGCTCACAGGAGTCCCTGGCATATTCTTTTTAAGTGACCTGTCATAGGCATATTCAAATCTCTGCCTATAGAGGTATTCATTTTGTTTGACCTCAACCTCCATCCATCTGGACAAGGCATTTACAACAGCAGCTCCAACTCCATGAAGACCTCCTGAAGTCTTATATACGTTGTTGTTGAATTTACCTCCCGTATGAAGCTCCGTAAATACCATCTCAACCCCTGTCTTTTTCTTCACAGGATGGACTCCTGTAGGAATTCCCCTACCGTTATCCTCTACAGTTACACTTCCATCCTTATTCAAAACAACTGCTGCACAATTCCCAAAGCCATTTGAAATCTCATCTATAGAATTATCTAAAATTTCCCATATACAATGATGAAGCCCCTTACTCCCTGTCGATCCTATATACATTCCAGGTCTTACCCTGATTGGTTCCAGCTTTTCAAGGGAAGTCAGAGAATTAACGTCATAGACTTCACCATCTGCATTCATATGCTCCATATTTTTCCCTCCAAAATTGTTCACTGCACAATCGCAACTATTAAAAAAACCTTCTAAAAATACATAGAAGGTAATATAGTAAAGTTTAAACTTCAAAATTATTATATATATATAATGAAAATTATGCAAATCTACTTTGTATATCTGTTATTTTCCTTTTTATTTCTCTCCACAAATCTTCCCAGGAAAAAGAAAAGAACACCCACGCCTATTCCTGTCTGCACACAAAATAGCAAGCTTTCAATTTCCCCAGGCAGTTCTCCACCAATCCACTTTTCCATGACAGGAGTGGCCCAGGGTTTATATTCGCTGCCTTTGATCTGTGAAACCACCTGACTTCCTGCATCATCGGAGCCTCCAAATTCAGCACCTTTTAGTGTAAAGAGCGGCACAAGGGCAATTAATGCAACAATAAGCAGTAGGATTATAATCTTTTTTTTCGTTTTTTTATCCATTAATTTTTCCCTCCTTTTAGGAATCCAATACCTGTCAGCTCAGATTTTGCATATACTTCAAGGCACATGACTATGACAACAGTCAAAATACCTTCAATAATCGCCAGAGGAACCTGTGTAGGTGCAAATACTGCGAGAAACTTAACTGCTGATGCCGGTATTCCACCATTTGAAGACGGATATGCAAGTGCAAGCTGAAAACTGGTTACACAATATGTAAATAGATCTCCAATTGCCGCTGCAAGAAAAATACCTACATGTTTATTCACATTCAACTTTTGACACAATTTATAAATTGCATAGGATAGCAGTGGCCCTGCAATAGCCATGGAAAACGTATTAGCACCAAGAGTGGTCAATCCACCGTGGGCAAGCAGTATTGCCTGAAAAATCAATACAATAATACCTAAAATTCCTACTGTGGTAGGCCCAAATAATATTGCACCAAGTCCCGTACCCGTCATATGGGAACAGCTTCCTGTTACTGATGGAATCTTCAAAGACGAAACTATAAAAATAAATGCACCTACCATTGCGAGTATAGTAATGGATTTGCGGCTTTCAGACAGTGTTTTCTTGATTGAAAAATAACCTGATACTAAAAATGGAATACATATAACAGCCCATATAATACAGAATTTCGGCGGAAGATATCCTTCCATAATGTGCATTGCATTTGCCGCCGGAGTTATTCCAAAAACCAGCGCAAAGACTGCTGTAATCGCAACAATTTTCTTTTCTTTCAGATTCATTCTATTTTCCTCCCTTTTTTTCAAGTATTTTTTTTAACTCGAGTGTATTTTTAGGATAATCTTTCTTATCTTCCAGGATACGTTTCTCTACAAGCAGTTCATATACCTCAAGCATTGTCGGCTGCTTTAGATTTGCCCTTTCTAATACCTCCATGTTTTTGAAAATTTCCAGTGGTGTTCCATCTGCGATGATCTTTCCTTTAAAAAATACAAGTATTCTTTCAGCCCATCTATATGCGAAATCCACGTCATGAGTGGAAATCAGCATCGTCTTTCCTTCTTCAGAAAGTTTTGCCAGAACTTCCTCCAGCATCATTGTATTTAGAGGATCCAGTGCTGCCGTTGGTTCATCAAATATGATAATTTCTGATTCCATAGCTATTATGTCTGCAATTGTAACACGCTTCTTTTCACCGCCGCTCAGATAATGGGGGGGACGATTTTTTAAATTCGAAATATTCATATATTTTAGTGCTTCTTCAACACGTCTTTTTACCTCTTCTTGAGGAAGCCTTAAATTCATAGGTCCAAATCCAACTTCCGCCATAACTGTGGATGCTATAATTTGATTGTCTGCATCCTGAAATACAATCCCAATATTTTTTCGGAGCTCTTTTAAATTCTTTCTATCTATAATTGTATCTCGATAAATAATTTTCCCATGTTCTGCAGTAAGGACTCCATTTACATTCAAAAAAAATGTGGATTTACCCGATCCATTTGATCCAATGACGGCAATTTTTTCACCTTCATGAATATCTACATCTATTCCATTTAACGCATGATTTCCATTTCCATAAGTGTAGCATAGATTTTCAACCTTCAATATTATTTCTTTCATAGCTGCCCCTTTCTATTATGTAAAAGCCCAAAGCAAAATCAAAAAAAATATGAATAATACCGCTGCGACAATATGCTTTATATCTGCACTTTTATCCTCCCTCCAAAATACAAGCTCCCCGTCATAGCATCTGGCTTCCATTGCATCATAATAGGCTTCTGCTTTTTTAAGGGAAACAATCAATATATTGCTTACAATACCTCCGAAGGTGGCACAGGAAGTCTTAAAATCATAATATCCTTCACGTGATTTAGCAGAGTTCTTCATATTAGTATAAACTTCCATCAAAATGAAAATGTAACGATAGATGATATTCATCAATTCTACAATAATCTTCGGCACATGCGCCTTTTTAAATACATAGATGATCTCGGAAGACGGAGTAGACAACGCCATCAGCTGCAGGGCACTAACAGATGCAAATACCTTCAGGATTAAAAAAAGCACTTCCTTGAGTTTTTCCCGGGAGGTAAATGCATAGCAGAAACCAAGATACAGGTTATATTGTCCTATTGGCTGCCTTGAAAAATCAATGGCAATTGGGAAAGTCCCAAGTATAATAAAAGCAATGGGAATGGTCAATATCGAGAGATACTCATATATTGGAAGCCCCCCTTTTACAACTGTCAGATAAGCCATTGCAATAATGACAGCAGCCGATACATATTGGTTGTCCAACGAAACACAGAGCACCAATGTCAAAATAGAAAAAAGTACCTTGAAAGTAGAGTTCCATTCCTTCATTTTGGAATTATAAGCATAAAAGTCTATTGGAAACCCTTCACCATGATGATGCAGTCTACTACTGCGGGTGTAATTGTGTCTCCATTTAAAAATAACAATTTTCCCCATAATCCACCCCCTTTAAATTTTTGTCAAACGCAAAAAATCCTCTTAACCCAATAGTCAAGAGGATAAAAAGTACCAGAAATTATAAAAATACATTCCAGACACCCCCTATACATCGTAGAGTTAATTGTGCATTATCATAGGCAGGTATTCTGACTTAAGCATCATTGCCTCCATAACCTTCCCGGTTTCCCAGTGGTATTTTAATAAAGGCTCTTCTTTTACAGCGGCGGGACCGTGCAGGATTTTCACCTGGCTTCCCTTTTAATCCAAAGTAATTTATAACTTTGTTACCTATAACTTATTATATTGTTGTTTTAATCAAATATAACAAATATTTATGATCCTGTCAATTTACCATAGTCAATATCCAACTATTAAAAAACCTTCTAAAGTATATAGAAGGTATATTATTATATATAGTTGAGACTATGCAAACCTAATTTGTATGTACTCTAGACATGCTAACTACAAATATGAATGATGCAACGATTACAATAATATCCTAAAAGCTGTCCTCTGAATTGCTACTGCTATCAATATTTAATCTTTCTACAATTAGATTCCTGTACTTTTTCCCAGAACGTCTTCCATTTAAAATATCTGTAAGATAATTTTCATTTACCCCTATTTCACTGGATAACTCCCTTTGAGTCATATTGAGGTCTATGAGCCTCTTTTTTACTTTAATGCCAAATAAAGTTGTTTTTCTTTTACTTCTGATAATATCACCCCCCTAACTTTATAAATCAACAATTATTTTAAAAGTGTACTGCTAATTTATAGTGTTGAAATAGTTGTGCTATACTTATATTTTAAATTAGAAGTGTGTTAAAATTATGATATAATACCATATCTTAGTGTAATTATAATACTGAAATCAGTAAATGTAAAGGAGGTATCTGTTCAATGCATACTTTAGGTGAAAGGTTGGAGCATGTTCTAAAGTACTTCAACACTACAAAAAAAGATTTTGCTCTATCTATAAAATATTCTCCAGGAAATGTAACTGACTGGATAAAAGGTCGATACAAGCCATCCAGCAGAGCATTAATAAATATAGAAAATACATATGGCATTTCACAGAAATGGCTTATAGATGGCGTCGGAAACATGTTTGTCAAAATTCCTGAAGGTATTATTATCGATGTTAAATTAACAAACCTGGAAATAAATCTTATAAAGACGTACCGAAGATTAAATGAAAAAGATAAGAGAAAAGTGGTGATATTCATAGAAAATCTAACTAAAAGCCCTAATTATGAAGAAAATCCAACATAAATTTACTTTTTTTGATGTATTTTCGTATCTTTTTATACTTTATAATCCTATACGCTGCTAAGAGAGACAGATTTTATTCTGTCTCTCCTTAATTATACATAAAATCTCTATTTTACTAACTATTTTCACCTGAGCACCTTGAATATGCTACAGCTATTTTAAAAATAGATATCAGTGTATCTTTTTCATACCGGGATACATTTTCAAATCCCTGTAGGAATATTACATATCTGTCATCTAACTCAATCTTTTCCTGGGGCATAAATGTTTCCTCTCCGGCTCCTGTCACATAGGCAATCCTCTTCATAAATTTTTCTGAAAATATTATCTGGGTTCCACTATAAAACTCCGCCGTATTTTTGCAGAGAAGCTTAAACATCTCTTTTATATTCCCATGTTCCAGTATTTCTTCAAGATTACGTGCTATAAATTCTTTAAAATCCACTCTATATATACACATCCCTTTGTCCATCTACAATGAGCTGCAATTTCTTCTTTATTATATTTTGTTTTACTTCATCAAATTCCCCTATAGTCTGATTTATAACCTTCTCTCCTGCACTTCTCGTGGCAGGAGATGCATAATCCAGAAGATATTCTTTAAAAGTAAATATGGCATTTGGAATACAATAATTGTGAATTAAAGATTTTTTCGCTATACTCATAAAGTGGGATCCTGTCCTTCCACATCTATAATCTGCCGTACAAAATGAAGGAATACATCCCTGCCTGCATACATCCTGGACAGCGTCATCAAGGCTCCTCATATCTCCCAACTGAAACTGTTCCTTCTCAGGTATCAATCCTTTATCATACTGGGTATATCCTCCAATTGCAATTCTTGATCCTGCATCGATCTGCGATACTCCAAGCGGCAATACTTCCTCCCTTACTTTCGTACTTTCCCTTGCTGTTAAAATCATTCCGGTATATGGTACTGAAAGTCTCAGAATTGCAACTAACTTCTTGAAGTCATTATCAGATACCCTGTACTTTGGATCCAGTGTAAATGGCACATCAAGTGCAGGTTCTATCCTTGGAAAAGATATAGTATGTGGACCAACCCCACCAAACATGTGTTCAAAATGAATTGTATGATACAAGAGTCCCATGACTTCAAATTTCCAGTCATACAGTCCAAACAATGCACCTATGCCCAGATCATCAATTCCTGCCTCCATAGCTCTGTCAAGTCCGTAAAGCCTCCAGTCATAATTTGCCTTTACATCTCCGTGTGGATGAAGTTTTCTATAAGTATCATGATGATAGGTCTCCTGAAATATCTGGAATGTTCCTATTCCGGCTTCATGGAGTTTCCTATATCCTTCCACATCCATAGGTGCAGCATTTATATTGACTCTTCTTATTTCTCCTCTTCCGACTTTTGTGTCATAAACAGTTTTTATAGTTTTGGCTATAAAATCTGCATCATACATTGGATGTTCACCATATACAAGTATTAATCTCTTATGTCCCGCCTTTTCAAGTACTTCTACTTCACTTCTAAGCTCGTCCATGGTAAGAGTTTTTCTCTCTATTGCACCGTTGTCCCTTCTGAATCCACAATAGAGACAATTGTTTATACATTTGTTACCAACATACAGCGGTGCAAAAAAAACTATCCTCTTGCCATATACTTCTTCCTTTATCTGCCTTGCAAGTGCAAACATCTCTTCAAGCAGATCATTATCTTCTATTTGAAGTAATTTCGCTGTCTCTTCCGGTTCAAGTCTCACCTTGCTTCTGGCCTTGTCAAATATTGCCCTTATTTCACTTTTTTCCGGATTCTTTGCCTGATTTAACTGTTCCCAGATTTTATCATCATCGATAAAATCCTTAAAATTAGGGTTGAGATATTTTTCATCCATCTTCATTGATTTCCTCCCAATAAAAAAAAATTAAACTCTCTAAATAAATGCTGAAAGTTTAACCAATTCACACAAAATCCGTATTAAACAGCAGGCAGGTTGTCAAATATATAACAAATATACAAAGACTACCTTTTCCCCAAATACATTTTTGTCATAAATATGTTCTATCAGCATTTTGCTCAGATAATTCTTTGCAATCTGGCATAGATTTTTACTTATTCCTCAGAAACAGAATATCTATAACTAAAGATTCACCTATATTGTATACTTATAAATTAGCTATTGTCAACAAAGGCAGTATATTTATAACAGGTTCTTCATATGGATGAACCCGTTTTATGGTTTCCACTGCCTTTTTCGCAAGATCACTTTTACAGCAAAATTCAACCTTACACTCTTCCTCCATGCTCACCTTTCCAATTTCACCTTCAAAAGGATTAGCTCCTTCAAGGGGCCTCCAGTATCCTGTCACTTTTGAAACAGAAATACAGCTGTCATAATTTCCACCTATACTCAGTGCTCCTACTGCGTTTAGACTCTCTCTCAGCCTATCGACATATTCTTCCGGAATAAAAGTTTCTATTTTATAGTTTTCAACTCCCAAATTTATTCCCCCAATTCCTTAATTAATTTAGCTGCAAATTCTTTTGCTGCCTTCAAGTCATCTTCATTTGGTCTTCCCTTAGCTATTCCTCCTATTAATTTAAAGGGACCATAGGTGTCAAAGCCTTTTGAAGCAAAGCTTCCAATAATATCAAATCCATGTTCATCGAGTTTTTTCTTAAGGGAATCATTATATTCCACTTTTCCCTGTCCACTTGTAGAGAATATGAATGCCTTCTTTTTTTCATATCGCGGCATTTCGTCAATTAATTTTAAAATATTCTTGTGAAATTTACCATAAAATATTCCTGATCCAAATCCAACCAATTGATATTGATTCAATTTACCTATATCTGCCTCTTCGGCTTCAATTACATCGGCTTTCAATCCAGCACCTATCTCCCTTGCAATTTTTTCAGTATTCTTATGCTCCGTAGATGTATAAATTATTAAGCTTTTCATTATAAACATCCCCTTTCAAATTTGATATTCATTATTATCATAATAACACTATCTAGATATTTTGACATTGCTTTTTATGGAGGCTATACTTAAATTAAAATATAAATACTAGGAGGTATATCATGAAAAATACAGTGTTCTTGAATTCCAAAAAACTGAATTTTGACAACAAAATTGATTTTTCCGGATTGAACAGATTTACTAAAGTTACAAAGTATGATACAAGCAGTGAAGATGAGATTCTGGAAAAAGTAAAGGGACAAAATATAGTTGTTACCAAAGAACTTCCCCTTGGTGAAAACCTTATCTCCAGATTTCCATCTTCAGTAGAACTCATATGTGAAGCTGGAACTGGTTACAACAATATAGACATAAAATCCACAAAAGGGAAAAACATAACAGTATGCAATGTGCCGGGCTACAGTACTGATGCAGTTGCACAACTTGCAATTACTTTCATGCTGAATTTAAGTTCATCCCTTGCCCTTCAACAGGTCATGATAAAACAAAACAATTTTGACAATTTTACCAAAGATCTTCAAGTTCCCCACTTCGAAATAAAAGGCAAGACCCTGGGTGTAATAGGTGCCGGTTCCATAGGCCAGCGCGTAATAAAGACAGCCCTGAATCTCGATATGAATGTATTAGTCTACAACAGGAGTATAAAACCAATTAAAAATGTAAAATTTGTGGATTTGGAAGAACTTCTTAAAAAAAGTGACTTCGTTACTATACACTGCCCTCTTACAGACAGTACGAGACACTTAATAGACAAAAATAAATTAAAACTCATGAAGCCCTCTGCCTTTATAATAAATACTGCAAGAGGACCTATAATAAATGAGCCCGACTTAATAGAGGCTCTACAAAACGGTCAGATTGCAGGCGCGGCTCTGGATGTCCAGGAAGTTGAACCCCTTGATACAAAAAGCCCTCTTTTTTCCATGAAAAATGTTATACTTACTCCCCATATAGGTTGCAAATGTATTGAATCCAGGCAGAGACTCATTGAACTTTTGACTGACAATATAGAATCATTTATCAATGGCAATCCTGTAAACGTAGTAAATTAGGCACTAAAAAATATACTGCACATGGCAGTATATTTTTTTATCTATACACTTTAAAACAAGCTAGAGAAAAAGTTTCTGATTGCTTCTATAATTTTAGCAAAAAATCCCTGAGCCTCAGGACTGGACAAAGTACCTTTAAGCTGGTCTGCTACATCCCCAAGCTGTCCTTTTATATCACCAAAATTCAAATTGAGACCATTTATCTTGTTCATAAGTGAAATTATTTTATCCATGTCCTCTGAACTCAAGTTAACATTGTAGTTATTGGTTACATTTTGAACTATTTGCTTCATGTCCTCTGAACTCTTTGGTTTTTCTTTTACAACCTGTGTCTTTATATCATTAATTAGTCCGGCTGCCTTGTCTTTGCCTATCTTATCCCCGATTTCTCCTGTAGTCATAAGCTCGTCATTTGCAACTTTTTTCTTGTCTTCATCGATTTTTTTACCTGCACTACTGTTCTCATATCCTTTTAAAATTCCTGTAAGTGCTGCGGTGCCTGATACATTAAAAGGTGCAGCCGCTTTGACATTTGCATTTTTTACACCTGCCGTAATTAAAGCATTTTTTATCATACTGCTGCTTACCCATGATATATTATTTGTTGAAACATTCAAACCTCCACTTGTAGTTGGCTCTACATAGGCACAGGATATGGACTTTGTCCCAATTTGGTCACTGCTTGCCACATCACTTAAATACTTTCTCTCTTCGTCAATGTGAACTTCTATGACATCTGCATCCTGTCTATTTACTCCAAAATACTTAAGCATATCCTCCTTTTGGCTGTCTGTAAGGTCCCCTCCCAATGTAACTACCTTATAGGAATCTGCGTAAACTTTATTCTGATATAAAGGTATCATTACAGTTAGAGCCATAAACACCAGCAATAACCTGCCTACAATATTTTTCAACTTCATGTACTAAAACCTCTTTTCTATTTAGTTTTATGATTATACCACAAAAGGCCTGCATTATTATTTTATCATAACCGCAGTGAAGTAAAAATGAAAATATGGTAAAATTTAATTTGTAATTATCTATACTAAAAGATGGGAAGTGAATACAACAATATGTTTAGTAAAATGAGAAGATCAGAAAGGACTTTGGAAGAAAGTGATATTCAGGAAATATTAAAACACGGTGAATACGGTGTACTTGCAACCATTGGCGAGAACAATTATCCTTATGCCGTACCTCTGAATTACGTATACTTTAATAACTCCATATATTTTCACTGTGCATTTGAGGGAAACAAGCTCCAGAATATAAAATTCAATGACAGGGTAAGTTTCTGCATAGTTGGGAATACAGAAATAATACCTGGTAAATTTACTACAAAATACAAAAGTGTGATTATATTTGGGCATGCATTTATAATAAATTCCGAAAAAGTAAAGAAGGACATACTAAATGCTCTTGTGGACAAATACTCAACGTCTTTTAAAAAAGAGGGCATGGAATATATAGATAGAGCAGTATCAAAAACCAACGTCATAAAAATGTCCATAGATCATGTAACCGGAAAAGGACGCATTATATAGCATTTGATGCGTCCCTTCATATCTCATGTTGACTTTTAAAATCAAATTGTAAACTTTTCAACAGCCCTTCTAAGTTTGTTTGAAAGTTCCAACTGACTGCTGGAGGTAGATTTTATAACATTTACTGCATTTGATGTTTCCTCTATGTTTTTCTTTATATCATCCATACTTCCAGCAGATCTCTGCATATTTTGTGATACATTGTCCATAGAGTTGCTTACTTCATCAACTATAGTATTCAATTCTTCGGACATTGAGGCTATTTCCTCGGACATCCTACTAATGAAGTCCGAATCCTCATAATATTTGTTGCCTGTATCCATAAATCCCTCCAGCTGTGGGATCACACTTTCATTTATAAACTCCACCATATCCTTGCTATTATCATTGCTAATCTTAAAGGCATCCTCCACCCTGGAAATTTTTTCCTTGATCTCTGAAACGGAGGATTTTGTCTGTTCTGCAAGTTTCCTAATTTCCTCAGCAACAACCTTGAAACCTCTTCCGTGTTCCCCCGCCCTTTCTGCTTCAATAGCCGCATTAAGTGCAAGAAGATTTGTCTGTTCAGATATATTTGCAATAGTATCTGCCATGTCACCTATACTTTCTACTATTTTTGTACTCTCAATGGATTCAATAATTTTCTTCTCCTTTTCTCCATATACATTCCTTATTTTTTCTATTGAAGCTTTACTTTTAGACCGTATATCAATAGACCTGTCCTTTAATTTGCTGGCTATATTGCTTCCGTCCATTGACTTCTGCGAAAGCTCATTTATACTGGAATCCACCTCCTGCATGGATGCCGTTGCTTCTGCAGAAGATGCACTTGTTTCCTTGACTCCTGCTGCTATGTTTTCCATGGCTGTATTCATTTTTTCTGATTTCAACGAAAGATCCTCCGCCGTCTTTGAAAGATCCACACTGGATTCATTTATATATGTTGAATTTTCCCGTATTTCCTTAACAAGTCCTACAATCTCCATCTGCATGATTTTAAAGGAATTTGAAAGCCTGCCTATTTCATCTTTGTATCTGGTAAGATAATTATATCTGTTTTCATCATAGCTCATGTTAAAATGCGCCATCTCATCTGCCATATCAGATAATTCAAGTATAGGCTTACCTATTTTCTTTCCAACATGTATTGAAATGAATATGCTTGCCATAAGTACAAGCACTACTATTACCAATATACAAATTATAAGCTCTTTTACAGATTTTGTGACTTCACTTACAGGTACTGCAAAGCCTACAGTCCAGTTGCTGCAGGGTATCTTAGATGTGGTAAAATATTTTTCCTGGCCATCATAATCCTTCAGTTTAACCAGGCTTTTTGTAAGTATCTGTGAAAATCGTCCGTCCATAACCTTGTTTACTTTTTTAAGTTCATCTGAAGTGGGCTTAAATTCTTTATATTTATGTACCACAAAGTTTCCACTATGATCTACTAAAAATCCATAGCTATTGTCTATAGGCTTCGCCTTTTCAAGTATACCAGTAATAGTTCCAACATTCATATCGTAGCCCAATACCCCTACTGTCTTATTGTTGATAACTACAGGTTTTGCTATGGTTACTACAATCTGTTTTGTATCTGCATCCACATATGGCTCCGTAAATATCAGACCTTTTTTATTAAAAGCTTCCTTATACCAGTCTCTCTGGGTACAATCATAATCAGAAGGCGGTACCCATCCCGAACCACTCAGCACCGCTTTTCCTGAAGTACCTATATAGACATCGAGAACATCAGGATTGCTTTTTACCTCTTTTTGAAGATAAGGTACAATCTTCCCCTTGTCCAGTGTATTCATGTTTTCTATGGAATTTGTTATTTCATCTACTGTTTTTCCATGGCTATCAAGCCAACCATTTATTTTCTCCGCATATTTGTCAGACGACACAATCATCACATCTTTTGATTTATCCATTACCGCCCTGTATGTTATGCAATAAGTTATAATTGATACTACCAGCAAACCAACTATGCTAATTAAAGATGTGGTCAAAATTATCTTTGTCTTGATACTTTTCATCAATTTCCTCCATCTTTCCATATAAATAATATTATTCATATAATTAAATTATCTCACATGTATAAATTTGTTTTTTACAACTGATTATATAATAAATTATCAAAATTTTAAAGTATATATTATAAATCCATAAAAATGTAAATATTATGATAAGTTATTATTATTTATCAATATAGATTTATTATTCATATAATCCCATATGGAGGAAAAAGAAATGGAGCTCATAAAAAGCTCCATCATATTTCGTATTTATTTTCTTATCTGTCCATTTCCATAAATTATATATTTTGATGTAGTCAGTTCATTGACTCCCATAGGTCCCCTTGCATGAAGCTTCTGAGTGCTTATTCCTATCTCACCGCCAAAGCCGAACTGCCCTCCATCTGTGAATCTGGATGAGGCATTTACATATACTGCCGCTGCATCTATTTCTTTCAAAAACTTTTGCGAATTTGTATAATTATTAGTTACAATAACTTCTGAATGACCTGTACCATATTTATATATGTGATCTATAGCTTCATCTATAGTTGAAACCACTTTTACAGCCAGAATCAAATCGAGATACTCTGTTCCCCAGTCCTCTTCAGATGCAGGAACTATTCCTTCTACAATTCTACTTGTAATGTCACATCCTCTTATCTCAACTCCTAAATTTTTTAGTACAGCACATAGATGAGGAAGAAAATTCTCCGCTATATTCTCATTAACCAGAAGTGTTTCCATGGCATTACAAACTCCCGGTCTCTGTGTTTTTGCATTCACGATTATGTCCTCTGCCATTTTAAAATCTGCAGATTCATCTACATATACATGGCAATTTCCAAGTCCTGTTTCTATTACCGGAACAGTAGAATTTCTGACTACATTTCTTATAAGTCCTGCTCCACCCCTAGGTATCAGAACATCTATATATTCATTCAACTTCATCATTATATTTACGGACTCTCTGTCCTTGATGTCTATAAATTGTATTGCCCCTTTTTCAATCCCTGCCTCATAACAGGCTCTGGATATTATATCATATATTGCGATATTCGATTTTATTGCCTCGCTGCCGCCCTTTAATATAACCGAATTGCCGGATTTAATGCAAAGGGCTGCAGCATCTACAGTCACATTAGGTCTAGCTTCATAAATTATACCTATAACTCCAAGTGGAACCTTCATTTTTCCTATATTGAGTCCATTTGGTCTCTTCCACATCCTGGTTACCTCTCCTACAGGATCTGGAAGTTCCGCAGTATCTTTTAAAGTTTTTGCCATATCCTCTATCCTTTTGTCATTCAACAGCAATCTATCTATCAATGCTTTTGAAATTCCCTTATTTCTGGCATTTTCCACATCTTTTTTATTCTCGTCTATTATATAACTTTTATTTTTCAGTATAGCCTCACCCATATTTACAAGTGCCCTGTTTTTTACTTCCGTTTTCTCATAAGAAAGTTTTTTTGAGGCTTCTCTGGCAAGTCTGGCTTTTTCAATGACATATTGTTTTATATCCATAACAAAATCACCTTTCCCTTAAATTATAGCTGCCCATTTCTGGCAACAAATAGAGTCCCCACATTATCAAAAGATATAATGCTTCTAATTATATCCTTCGTTTCTCCTTTTGCAATTACCATGGATACTCCATTCGAGGTAGCAATTTTTGCAGCTTTTATTTTAGTAGTCATTCCACCCGTCCCGAATTTGCTGCCTGCACCACCTGCACATTTTTCTATTTTCTCCGTTATATCAAATACTTCACTTATCAAAACGGCTTCGGGATTTTCCCGGGGATTTCCACTGTACAATCCATCTACATCCGAGAGCAGGATCAGAAGATCCGCACCTATAAGAGATGAAACCATGGCAGACAATGTGTCATTGTCACCGAATTTTATTTCATCCACAATTACTGCATCATTTTCATTTACTATTGGTATGACTCCTCTGCTCAATAATTCAAAAAAAGTATTTTTTGCATTTGAGAGTCTGTGTTTCTGAGTCATGTCCTCTTTTGTAATAAGTATCTGTGCTATTGTCTTTCCATATTCTGAAAAAAACTTCTCATAGGTATTCATCAAAAGTCCCTGCCCAACAGCAGCTGCTGCCTGACTTTCAGGAATACTGTCCGGTTTTCTACTCAATCCAAGCTTTCCAATGCCTGCGCCTATTGCTGCGGAAGTAACAAGTACTACCTCCATTCCCATGTTGTGAATATCTGCAATCTGCCTTACAAGATGTTCTATCATGTATAAATTCAAAAGCCCACTTTTATAAGTTAAAGTTGAACTTCCAACTTTAATTACTACTCTGTTTATATTTTTTAAATATTCTTTTCTATTTTTCATAATAGTATTTCCACCTAGCTTAAATTTTGATGTATAATTAATCATAGTTATAACATATTTAAAAAAATTATATCATAGAAATTCACCAGTTTTCAAGGAGTGTTGACAAATGAACAAGAAACTTGGTTTAATAGGCTGCGGAAACATGTCACAGGCAATTATGGGTGGGGTTGTAAATTCAGGCACAATAGCACCTGAGCAAATAATTGCAAGCAATCCATCAGAACAAAAACTTATAACTGCAAAACAGAAATATAATATTACAACAACTAAAGACAACCTGGAAGTAGCAAAAAATTCAGAAATAATCATACTGGCGGTAAAGCCGAACAAATATGAGGAAGTAATAGCTGAAATAAGAGATTTCATAGACCCCCATACAATAATCACTACAATTGCTGCCGGAATATCCATAAGCAGGACAAAATCCCTTTTTAATGGCAATGTAAAAATAGCAAGAGCTATGCCAAACACTCCTGCACTTGTCAAGGAAGCAATGACCGCACTTTGTTTTGATGATAATCTAAATGACAATGATAAAAGTAAGATCATAGATATATTCAACAGCTGTGGTAAATCTGAAATAATAGATGAGAAACTCATGGATGCTGTAACCGGAGTAAGTGGATCTTCACCTGCATACGTATATATGTTTATAGAGGCAATGGCAGATGCAGCTGTACTCCATGGTATTCCAAGGAAAAGTGCTTATAAATTTGCTGCCCAGGCAGTGCTTGGATCTGCAAAGATGGTACTTGAAACGGGACTTCATCCTGGAGAATTGAAAGACAATGTATGCTCTCCCGGTGGAACTACAATTGATGCAGTATATTCTCTTGAAAAAGACAATTTCAGAGCTGCTGTTATGAGTGCAGTAAATGTGTGTACAGAAAAGTCAAAAAAAATGTCACAGAACAGCTAAAAATAAAACTCGAGCTACTTAAACAGCTCGAGTTTTATGCTAAGCTGCAGCCTTACTATACGATAGCATAATTCTAGCATAATTGTAATCCGTACTGCTACATAAAGGATATTGATTTTTATCCCATCTGTGATCTCTTGAAAGTCTCGAGTCAGTCACATTGAAGTAGGAATGTGAAAGTATATTTGATCCATTATATGATACAGGATCATCCCAAGTAGTATCCAGTTGATAATATTTACCCTGTATTTTTACTATATTCCATGCGTGTCCAATCCATCCCGTGCCATTGTTGGCCTCACCTATTACCATTGTATTTTCTATTCCTGCCTCATTAAGGAGTCTGTACATGGCATCGGCATAACCCTGGCAAACTCCAGTACCCTTTACTAGAATACCATAGGCAGTATATGAATCCTCCGGCATACTGTTTATATCAACATCAGCCCTTTCATCATATTTTGCATTGTTTACAACATAATCATGAAGTGCCAGTTCCTTCTCATAGTCTTTCATTCCAGAATTAGTTACACTACTCACTATTCTTTTAACTTCTCTATTCACCTCATTATTTTTTTGTATAAGTTCATTTTTTGTACCATCGTATTTAAAGTTTATCGTCATTTTCACTGAACTGTCATTTTCCCGCTCAATAGTGCCAGATGCTCTTTCATACCATGCCCTCAGGTCAGGTGAATCCTTCATTATTTTATCTATTACATCCAGATTGTAGGTATTTTCATTATAATTTTCTATATCAAGCACCAGTTGAGGATCATAATTCATTACTGCCTTTTTTACAGTATTGTAATATTCAGTATAATTGTCAATTACTGTTATATTTATGTTTCCAACCGCTTTGTGTATTATCTTAAAATTATATTTTACAGGCTGGGCGAGATTATTTCCATTTGTATCCTTTAAATTGTTGTTTATATCAAGAACATACTTCTTTCCTTCTTCATAGGGTTGTTCTGGAGATACCTTCAATTTATCATCAGTATCTCTTGAAATATTAACAGGGATACTGTCATTACTGTCACTTTCATATACCTTTATTGAATCTTTCACAGTATTTATGTCCACATTTTTATTAAAAGTTACAGTCCATACTTTATTTGCATTTACGGCAGAAGTGCTCCCATCATTCCACACTTTATAATTGTCCTCGGCATAAACAGTTTGTCCAATAAAAAGAAATAAAAATACTGCACAGATTATACCTGATCTGCAAATTGTTTTAAACACCATAATCACCCCTATTAACAGATTCTTTTATATATAACATACCGCACTATTTATTCAATAGTTCATAGAGAACCTGTGTTCCGCAATCACCTTTATTCTCTTGTAGAAGTTTATCATATAGTGATTTTGAAAGTTTAAGTGCAGGAGTATCCAAGTTCATGGCCTTTGCCTCACTTAAAGCTATATTCATATCTTTTACAAAATGTTTTACATAAAATCCAGGCTCAAAATCACCTTTTATCATCCTTGGGGCAAGATTACTCAATGACCAGCTGCTGGCCCCTCCAACTTCTATACTTTTGAGTACGGTCTCAGGATTAAGTCCTGATTTTTTAGCATATGCCATAGCTTCACATACTCCCATCATATTTGCAGCTATGGCTATCTGGTTACACATTTTTGTATGCTGACCGGAACCGGCCTTTCCCTGCCATACTACATTTTTCCCCATAAGCCCAAACAGTGGGGTGGCTTTTTCAAATACATCCCTGTCACCGCCTACCATTATGGAAAGTGACCCATCTCTTGCACCTACATCTCCTCCTGATACGGGAGCATCTAATGCATATACTCCTCTGGCTTTTGCAGCCTCGTAGATTTTCTTCGCAAGAGATGGTCTTGATGTTGTCATATCTATTACAATGCTTCCTCTTTTTACATTTTCTATTATTCCATATTTCCCGAAGTAGATTTCTTCAACATCTTTAGGATAACCGACTATTGAAATTACAACATCTGCTTCCTTTGCCAGATCCGTTACCGTGTTTTTCCAACTGGCACCACTTCTAACAAGGTTATCAGCTTTTGACCTGGTTCTGTTATATACTAGAAGATTACAACCTCCCTTTAGAAGATTGGAAGCCATACTGTTACCCATTACTCCAGTTCCTATAAATCCTACAACTAAATTCTTATCTGGCATTTAATATCCCACCTTTTATTATCTTTAATACACTAATTATACAGAAAAAACTTCCAGTTTAAAAGACCCATTTACATTATAAAATAATCATATATAAAGATAGCCATGGAAAATTTAATTCTGGAATAATAATTTTTGAAATCTACACCGCACAATTCATTTATCTTATTCAATCTATTTTTAAGAGTATGCCTGTGTATAAAAAGTTTACTCGAGGTGCTTGTTATATTGCATTCATTTGCAAGATACAGTCTTAATGTTTCAAGATATGAGCCATTATGGATCATGTCATAATCTATAATTGGTTTTAAGGTGTCGTAAGCAAATTTAATTGAATAGTTGCTGTAATGCATTATCTCAAACAATTTGAAAAGTTCTATGTCAGAGAAGGAACAAATTCCTTTTTTCGCACCAATTTTTTTTAGAGTTTCTTCACTTGCAAGTGCCTCATTAAAGGCCGAAAAAATATTATCTATACTTTTCAGGTAACTTGCACCCATAAGAAAACTCATCTGGAATTCTTCTGACAGATATGTCAATATTTTTGAAATATCAAGTATTACATTCTGCAGAGGCATATCGTCATCCAGAGACACTATGAATAAAATTTTTTTCCTGCACGTTCTACATGTACATCACTTTCTATTCCTGTAAAATACGACTTTATCTTATCAACACTCTTTAATATTATATTATTGGCTATTTCGCTGTTATCGGTATAGGATACGGATAACAGGAAAAAATATATATTCGGTTTCAATCCAGACTCCATCATTTCATATATGTAATTACCTGAACCATCGTTTATAATTCTGCTCAATTTATTTCTCAGACTCATGAAGTCAGAATCATTGTTCAAATTCAATTGTAAATTTATATTTTCCATTAACACATGGGTAATATGTGAAAAAGTAAGGTTTGGTGGAAGTTCAATTACAGGAAAATTATACTTGTCAGCTGACTCCTTAATATACTGCGGAATTTTATTTATATAGTACCCTGTTTGTATTGCAATTCCAGATATTCCTTTGCTGTTAAGCTTTACAACCAGGTCTCTGTATAAATTTTCATCATCAATTCTATATCCTGTGGTCACTAATAGTTCTCCTTTTTGAAGTGAATCAAGTGCATCCAGTATCTCCATCACGTTGACCCAGGAAATTTCATTATTAATTCCCTTTTCTCCGGCTACAATTCTTGCTCCTTCAAGTAAATTTAACTCTATGATATTTTTTACGAGCAAAGACATGCAAATCCTCCTTTAGGAATTTATATATTCATCTTATAAGCATGATTATATATTATAGTCAAGAAAAAATCAAAGCAGTTATAGCCGCAAATATCAAGAGCCAATATGTACATTTTATAATCTAATGCATAAAAATATAATAAATTTATAGATATAGCTTTATAATTATCTATAATTTAAACGTATACATTTACATAATATATAAACAGTCTTGAAAAAAATGTACAATAAGTATATTGTATCAGGCTGTTGATAAACATATTTTGTCAACAGCCTAATAAATTTTTTAGTCCGAAAGGGCTTTTTTTAGTTCAAAAAAGGATTTTGTTATATGTATTTAGAATATATATAATAAACTTGCCCGAAAGGGCTCTCTTAGGAGGTAAATAATGCTTACAAATAATTCAAATAAACAAAATGAGTTAGAAATAGTTTATATAGAAAACTTAGTACCAAAAGACCATATACTTAGAAAGATAGATAAATATATTGATTTCTCTTTTATAAAAGATTTAACGAAAGACTTTTATTGTCCTGATAATGGGAGACCATCTGTTGATCCTGTTGTACTATTTAAAATACTTTTTATTGGATACCTATTCGGTATTCGGTCCGAACGTCAGCTTGTTAAAGATATTGAAGTTAATGTAGCTTATAGATGGTTCCTTGGATACAGTCTTACAGATAAGATTCCGAGTCATTCAACTATTAGTCAAAATAGGATAAAAAGATTTAAAGATACAAATATATATCAAGAAATATTTGATAATATAGTACTTCAGGCTATAGATAAGAAATTAGTAAATGGAAAAATATTATATACAGATTCAACTCATCTTAAGGCTAACGCCAATAAAAATAAATTTACTAAAGAATTAGTTACAAGATCTACTAAAGACTATTTCGACCAGCTGGAACTAGATGTTAATGAAGATAGAATAGAGCATGGGAAGAATCCTCTTAAAAAAAAAGAAAAAATATCTGAATCTAAACAAATAAAAGTAAGTTCTACAGATCCCGAAAGTGGCTATATGGTTAGAGATGGTAAACCTAAAGGTTTTTTCTATTTGGATCATAGAACAGTTGATGGTAAATATAATATAATAACTGATGTTTATGTAACTCCTGGAAATATTAATGATGTAGATCCTTATATCGATAGATTGGAAACTCAGATAAAAAAGTTTAATTTTCATACAAAGTATGTAGTTGCTGATGCTGGTTATTCTACTAATCCAATTTGTAAAGCACTTTCTCAAAAAAGTTATAAAGCCGTTTTAGGCTTCCGTTTAGGACCTCACGTTAAAGGTAAATTTACCAAGAATAGATTTCAATATGTTAAAGAACTTGATGGTTATGTTTGTCAAAATAAATATCTTTTGAAATATAAGACAACCAATCGTCAAGGTTATAAAGAGTATGTTAGCAATCCTGATAATTGTAGATACTGTAAATACAAAAATAAGTGTTTAACTTCTGAAAAAGCAGTTTTTAGAACTATAAGACGACATGTTTGGGAAGATTATAAAGACGAAGTCTTCAAATTTACTAAAACAGAAAAAGGAAAAAGTATATATAATAGAAGAAAACAAAAAATTGAGCGCAGCTTTGCAGATTCCAAAAATCTCCATGGACTGCGTTATGCTCGTTTCCGTGGAATTAAAAAAGTTTCTGAGCAATGCTTGCTTACAGCAGCAGTTCAGAATATGAAGAAGATAGCCAGAGTGCTATCGCACTTATTTTTTGATTTAATAAGTAATTATCTTAAATTATTTATTCATACTAATACTTTTCAAAATGCTAACGCATAATTTAAGGACAATAATTTACCCGGAACTTTAAAAAGTCCCGGGTTTTTGAACAATCTGGTACAATAAGTATATTGTATGTATTATGATATATTAATAAAATTAACTTAAAGCAAATTAAAGGGGGATCTACTTTATGAAAAAAATTTTATCAATTCTTATTGCTGTATCAGTAATAACAGTTTTATTTGCAGGATGTGGAAAACAAAACAGTGGTTCCAATTCTTCCAGCAGCGGAAGTACACTTGAAAAAGTTAAAAAGGACAAAAAAGTAGTACTTGCTGTAGACGATACCTATCCACCAATGGAGTTTAGAGATGGAAGCAACAAACTTGTAGGTTTCGATATAGATATGGGAACTGCCATAGGTAAACAGATGGGTGTAAAAGTCGAATTTGTTTCAACTGCATGGGATGGAATATTTATGGGATTAAAGAGTAAAAAATATGATGGTGTTCTTTCATCCGTCAGCATAACCGATGAAAGAAAAAAATCCATGGCTTTCTTCGGTCCATATATTCACGGTGGTCAGGTAATATCTGTAAAACAGGGTAATACAGCTATTAAATCATCAAAAGATTTAAATGGAAAAGTAGTAGGTGTACAAATTTCAACAACAGGTGAAGAAGCTGCAAAAAAAATTCCCGGTGTAAAACAGATAAAAACATATGACAAGATAACTGATGCATATAATGACCTTATAATAGGAAGAACTGATGCAGTTGTAGTTGACAATGTTGTAGCAAATTATTACAAAAAACAAAAGAAAGGTTTCGACGTTTTAAGTGAAAAACTCACTGATGAACCATTTGGAGCAGCCTTCAGACTTGAAGACAAGGATCTGGCAGCTGAATTCAGTAAAGCCTATGAAGCTTTAAAATCAAACGGAACTGCTGCAAAAATTTCTGAGAAATGGTTTGGTACAGATATTACAAAATAATAAATTCTAAATAGTAGAATAAGGTCTGCCTCAATTAATATTGGGACAGGCCAATAAATTCATCCTAGAATACTTTCACAAGCATTATAAAACCAGGAGGAAAATATGAATATAGATATAATTATAAACAGTATGCCGGTCATATTACGTGGATGTCTCATGACAATAGAGTTAACAGTAATTTCCTTGGTGATTGCAACTTTACTTGGAATTTTAATTTCACTTTTAAAAATATCTTCTAACCGAGTGTTATCATACATAGCTTCATTTTATACCTGGATCATAAGAGGAACTCCTCTACTAGTTCAACTGTTCTTTATATACTATGGTCTTCCCGCAATAGGTATAACCCTTACTGAATTTAAAGCTGCAGTAATTGCCTTGAGTTTGAACAGTGCAGCCTATATGGCAGAAATCATAAGAGGTGGAATACTTGGTATAGACAAGGGACAGACCGAGGCTGCAAAAGCTCTTGGCTTTTCGTATGTACAGACAATGAAAATAATAATACTACCCCAGACAATAAGAATTATTCTGCCGGCACTTGGAAATGAATTTATAGCAATGATAAAAGATACATCACTCGTTTCAACTATAGCTATGGTTGAATTGATGAGAACTGCACAACAAATTTCATCTGCAAAGTTTGCGCCTATAGAAATGTATCTCACTGCCGCATGCATGTATCTAATAATGACAACAGTATTCACCTGCCTGTTTACAGCTTTTGAGAAAAGAATGTCCAAATACGCTTAAGGGAGTGGATAAAATGTATATGATAGAAGCAAAAAATTTAACGAAGACTTTTGGAGATCTCGTTGTATTTAATAATATAAGTGTAAATGTAAAAAAAGGTGAGGTTCTGGTAATAATAGGACCCTCCGGCTCCGGTAAAAGTACCTTTTTAAGATGTCTCAACAGCCTTGAAATACCGGATTCCGGCGAAGTCAGTATTGAAGGACAAACTATAAATTACAAGAACAAAAAGAGTACAAGATCCATAATTGAAAAGATGGGCATGGTATTTCAGAATTTTAATTTATTCTCTCATATGACAGTTCTTCAAAATGTAATGGTGGCTCCGTTGAAGGTAAAAAAAGAGAATAAAAACGAAGTTGAAAAGAGGGCAAAGAGAATAATTGAAAAAGTTGGACTTATAGACAAGCTTGACATGTATCCGTCAAAACTTTCAGGTGGTCAGAGACAAAGAGTGGCAATAGCACGGGCCCTTGCCATGAATCCCGACATAATGCTTTTTGATGAACCTACCTCTGCGCTGGATCCTGAACTTGTTGGAGAAGTTCTAAATGTAATGAAGGAACTTGCAGAAGAGGGTATGACCATGGTTGTAGTTACACATGAAATGGGATTTGCAAAGGAAGTGGCTGACAGAGTCATATTTATGGACAGCGGTAAAATACTTGAGGAAGCTCCGCCAGAAGAAATATTCAACAATCCTAAAAATATAAGAACCAGGTCATTCTTAAGTAAAATTATTGCATGAACTGGCACCTATAAAAATATTCTGTTTGGATTGATTATTCAGAACTAAACAGAATATTTTTTTGTCATTTCCGTAACAAAAAAAGTAGCCACATCATCTGCAAATTTTCCTGGTCCGAACCCTGCATCATATCCCAGTTCCTTTGCAAGTTCATGGGTTATCCTTGCACCGCCGCACGCAAGTACTATTTTATCTCTCAACCCTTCTGCCTCTAAAAGTTCGACCAGATTCAAAAGATTTTTTATATGAACGTTTTTCTGCGTTACCGTCTGTGAAACCAGAAGTACATCTGCATTAAGTTCTTCAGCTCTTTTGACAAATTCTTCATTTTCCATCTGGCTTCCAAGGTTATAGGCATCTATCATGTCATATCTTTCAAGGCCATAATGTCCTGCATATCCCTTCATATTCATTATGGCATCTATTCCTACAGTGTGGGCATCCGTACCTGTACTAGCACCAACTACAACCAGTTTTCTCTTGATCTTGTCCCTTATATACTCGTTTATTTCATCCATGGACATTGTTTTTATACCTACGGTTTTAACAACTATTCCCGTATAGTCTACTCCATATTTCAGGCTTCCGTATACTACATAAAATGTAAAATCCTCATCAAGTTTTTTATGGCATACTATATCCGGTTCTTCAAGCCCCATTTTTTCTGCAATAAGTCTTGCGGCCTCTGTGGACTTCTCAGAATCCTCTACTGGAAGCGTAAAACTTACCTGTACCTTTCCATCATTCATGGTATCTCCATAGGGTCTTACATTTTTTAAATCAAGTGTCTTATCAAATTCCTTTTTTTCCATGGAATATAATCCACCACTCATAATAATCACCTTCCCATATTTTATAACATCAGTTCAATAAATGGATTAAAATAGCTTTCATCTTTTACAATAACACCTTCCAGACCTTTTCCTCCTTCCCTTGACCTCTTTATTCCTGCAAAAGCACCTTTTTCAATAGTATTGAAGAGTCCATCACGTTCAATATCCTGTAGAAGTGAAAATGCATTTCTCAGTACAAGGTCGGCACGTTTCTGTATTATTCCACCATCTTTAAATTCTATTTCCTCTCCAAGAGATTTCATGGAATTGAATACATAGGAAGCATTCTCTATGGAAAGAGCCCTGTCAGACATAAATGGAGTATGGATAGCTTCCGTAAGCATTCCAAGAAGATGGATTTTCTGGTCCGTCATTATAGTCACCATATTGAAAAGCGCGTCCTGTACATGTCCCTTAAAAATATTACCTGTCATATATTTTGTAGGCGGCATATATTTTAAAGGTGCCTTGCTGAATATCTCCCGTGCCATTTGTGCCTGTGCAAGCTCATATACAAACGCATTCTCCATATCTGGATCCATTTCAAATGCGTGTCCAAGGCCCATCTGTTCCTCCGCAAGCCCTGCCATAAGTGCAAACTGCTCATTTATAAACTGTGATGCCAGTACAGTATGTGCTTCTTCATAAGCATCTGCAGTAGTCAAATAATTGTCCTCTCCCGTGTTTATTATTATACCTGCAAATCCGTTTATAACTCTGGAAAAGTATTGATCTACAAGCGTTCTTTTCATGTTTATATCCCTAAACAATATTCCATAAAGTGCATCATTCAACATCACATCAAGTCGTTCCATGGCACCAAGGGCTGCAATTTCTGGCATACAGAGACCGGAACAGTAATTACAAAGCCTTATATACCTATTTAGCTTGCTGCCAACCTCGTCAAGGGCCTTTCTCATGAGCCTGAAATTTTCCTGGGTTGCATAAGTACCTCCAAAGCCCTCGGTTGTTGCTCCATAGGGTACATAATCAAGAAGGCTCTGCCCTGTGGTTCTTATGACAGCTATAATATCAGCTCCCTGCTTTGCTACCGCAACTGCCTGGGTTATATCCTCATATATATTTCCTGTTGCAACAATTACATACAAATACGGCCCCTGCTTATCTCCATAAGTTTCTATAAACCTGTTCCTTTCATATTTGTTTTCCCTTATCTTGTTGACATTTTTTTGTGCAATCTCCACGGACCTCTGCATGGTTTCAAATCGGTCCCCATTTTTAAATTCCTTGAGGTCAATTTTATTCTCTGAAACCTTCAGCGCTATCTCATCTGCTGCAAGCCCTGTAGACAGCATAGCATTCACCAGATAAAAGGATACACCTCTTGATAAATTATCTCCTTCATTTATATTGTCAACTACTACATTTGGAAGAGGAACTCCATTCTTGTCCACACCGTCAATTCCCATAAGTCTGCATATAGTTCTCTCTACAGAAACAGTAGTATGCCTGTCAATAAAGTTTTGTACGTCCATAGATATGTTTCTGGCACAAGCTCTGGCTTTTTCTACTATTTCAAAATTCAAGTTAAGCTTATCTCTCATACTTTCCCTCCTTGTCATATAGTTTCTCTGCTATATTTATAATTTCCTCATCTATGCCAATAAGAGAACATATATTGATGGCATCCCTCGGTATGGGAATATCTTTATCTACTCTCTCCAGCGTATAGTCCATGGAATCACTTATTGATTTCAAATAGTCACCACTATTATTTCCGGATTTATGGAGCTTTTTAAAATCAACATTTTTGAGTCCTCTTACCTGATAGTGCAATTTTGCAAAATTACATACTCCGTCATAATGTGTAGAAACTATGCATATTGAATTGAATCTGTTCATGTAACTTACAAGGGCCTTTGCTATATTGCTACCCTCTGCAGGATTCGTACCTCGTGCAAATTCATCAATAATTATGAGCCCTCTTTCGTTTTTGACCCTGTCCAGTATTTTTTTCAATTCGAGCATTTCCCCGCCAAAACTGCTTAATCCATTTTGTGCCGGTACAAGATCCTCCGACAAAAAACAGACAAAATCAAGTGGTGAAAACTCAAAGTAATCAGAAAATGTGTAAAATCCCATAACGGACATCACATAATTAAGTAAAATTGTCCTGAGCACCACAGTTTTTCCTCCCATATTGGCACCAGTTATTACAGTTGTACCTTCTCCGGCATCAATTGATATTGGATAAAATCTTCCTCCCCTTTTTGTCACCTGCTCTTTTATAACCGGATTTACGGCATTTTTCATATATATGCCTGGAGCTGCAGACAGTTTTGGACAGCACATATCATAATCCAATGTAAGTTTTGATTTGGCAAGAGCAATATCCAGCCTTCCCAGTGACAAGGTTGTATACAACAACTCATCCACATACCTGGAAATATTAAAAGATAGATATCTTCTTATCTCATATTCCACAGCACTTTCCCGGTCCACCAGCTTTTGCCTTTTCTCAAACAGTTCTCGCTGTCTTTTAGAATCTTTTTCTCGAAACATCTCCCCATCAAGTTTCTTCTTTAAATACCTTATATCTCGAAGTTTTGAAGAATACTCATCGTATATATAAAAGCTTGAAGTTTTGGATTTTATAGGATTGAGCAGCTTATAGATCTCCGAAAAATCATAAAGTGTTACACCATATATATCCAGGTCGCAATCTTCATACAGTTCTTCAAGCTCATAGTTCAATCCCACAAAATATTTTATTTCGTAAAGTTCTACTTCATCTAGAACATTTCCTTCACTGCATCTTGTAAAAGTGTTCCTTATATCCTTGAATCTGCGGAGTATATTTTTAAAATTATCCATAACAATATTATCTTTTGCAATAGAAAAACATTGCTGTATATTGCTGTATTCTAATAAAAGCTTATTTTCTTTCTTCAACGGCTTTAGATCATGCAAAATATCACCTGTATATACACAAGATGTTGAAAGCTTGTCAAGTATATGGTAATACCCTATTTCCTCCAGAGTGGTTTTATCTATATAGTTCATTCAATCACATCCAAATCATATTCCATTACATTAAAAACCGGTATGTCCGTATTCTCCTTCATTTTCTTCCAAAGTAAATCATAATCCATAATATACCCGGATGTTGACAGGGGATTCACACTTATTCCTATTATATTCATGCTATTTCTTACTTTAATCCTGCCTCCCCTGGCTGTAAATATGTTAAAGCTGTTTTTACCTAAAAACAGCTTAGTACTGTCTTCTACTACAAAAGTCACCTGACCTAAATTCAATGATGAATTTGCAATATCCATTATAAGTTTATCCGTTACAACACCTTTTATAAATATGAATTCCAAATTCTCCTTGAAATTGGATATTATTTCTACGGATGAGCCTATTGATGTCTTCAAATTACTTCTTTCAATCCTGTTATCATATACAAAAGCAATTCTGCAATCAACCATATTTTCATCATAAATTCTACCTATATTGTCCTGAACTTTTCCTATAGAAAATAACCTCAACAGATTGCAGGTCTCTTCAAGCAGATTTTCCACATTCCCTGAAAAAGCCGCACCTATACACAATATTGATGCTTCCGTAACTTCAGGAGAGGCAAATGTTTTTCTGGACAATGCACCGTCTATAATTGACAGTTCACATCCGTATTCCATAAACTTCTCTATGACATGCCTCATCTGCCCTTTAGTAGAGGGCCCTGCAATCTCAATGAATCCGGGATAAACACTTTTTCCTAATATTATATTTCCCAGCGGGGTTGACATGTTCAACTCATCAACTATGTTCAAAGTTGCATCGCTTTTGAGTATACATGACTTTGATGTGGCAATTAAAGTATTCTCTCTTATATAAATTCTGGGCTTTTTTGTAAATGTTACAAGATCTTTTTCCTCGCCGTCCCTTCCTATGGAAGTAACTCCTATTTTTTGCTGTCTAAATCGATTCAGTAAGAATTTCAGGGTAGTTGTTTTCCCTGTATTTTTCTCAAGTCCTATAAGTGATATGCTCCTGTATCTCCGTAGACAGTTCATAAGATTTTTAAAATCTTCGGATCTTTTCATATCTATATATTTTTAGACTCTGCGTCAATCCTCCCCGTAAATTTTTTTATTCTCATTTTTCTCTCGGAGTCTCCACATTCTATGGTCATCTTTTCGCCATTGAGTAATCCTGAAATTCCTATTCTGTGGACTTTCTTGTTTCCTCTGCACACTTCGCAGTGACAGTCCGGTCTGTAATTTTCCGGTTCCTGATAAGTGGTTATAACTCCTTCAAAATTTCTCATTATGACTTTGTCATTGCTCTGGCTTATTACATAATTCGGCATTATAGGTATCTTGCCGCCTCCGCCGGGAGCATCAACTACAAAAGTAGGCACACAGTATCCAGACGTATGTCCTCTAAGTCCTTCTATTATCTCCACTCCTTTTGAAACAGACGTCCTGAAGTGACTCAGTCCCATGGAAAGATCACATTGATAAATATAATAGGGTCTGACTCTTATTTTTACAAGTTCATTTACAAGTTTTTTCATTACATGAACACAGTCATTTACTCCCCTCAGCAGAACAGACTGGTTTCCAAGTGGAATACCCGCATCTGCCAGCATTTCACATGCCCGCCTGGATTCTTCCGTAATTTCATTAGGATGATTGAAATGTGTATTGAGCCATATTGGATGATATTTTTTGAGCATGTTTACAAGGTCTTCAGTTATCCTCTGAGGCATGACCACAGGAACTCTTGAACCTATTCTTATTATCTCCACATGTGGAATTTTTCGTAATTTTTTTATTATATACTCCAGTTTATCATCACTTATGAGAAGAGCATCTCCACCTGATAAAAGTACATCTCTTACGGCCGGATTAGAGGCTACATATTCTATACACTTCTCAATCTGTGCCATGGGAAGAAAATTGTCGCTGTGCCCTGCAAATCTTCTTCTCGTACAGTGCCTGCAGTACATTGCACATTGATCTGTTATGAGCATAAGCACTCTGTCAGGATATCTGTGCGTAAGTCCGGGGACAGGTGAATCTCCATCTTCATGAAGCGGATCCAGGAGATCTTCATCTGAAATATAAGTTTCATCTATAGTAGGAATTGCCTGCTTTCTTATCGGATCAAACTTATCTTTTGTATCTATCAGAGACAAATAATAGGGAGTTATAGCCATTCTGAACTTTTCAAGACACTTTTTCGCCCCGTATTCCTCTTCTGGTGTAAGCTCAATATATTTTTTCAGCTCATCTACTGTTTCAATTCTATTTTTAACCTGCCATTTCCAGTCATTCCACTTATAATCTTCAACATCTTTAAAAAGCTCCTGCTTTCTACTTGTTATCATATTAAAATCCCCTTTACTTCAAATTAGGAATATCTTTCTTCAAAAATCTTTTTTAAAACTTCAGATTCTCTCAGCTCATCAAGAGCTATTTCTGCGTGTCCCCTCGTATATCCATTTCCAATATACAACTTTACGTCTTTTCCAACTCCTTCTGCCCCAAGTGCAGCCTTTGTAAAGCTTGTAGCCATGGAAAAGAAATATGCAGTACCATTATCTGTCACTGGAAGTATTGTGGACATCTCCGTATTTTGTACATTCACACAATTAATTGCTATGTCAAATTCTTTTCCAGCATTTGCATGAATTGTTCTCTCCAAAACTTCCATTGCATTTGTTGCATCGGCAACAACAACTTCATCACAAAATCCCGTTTTTATAAGATATTCCTTGTCCTTCTGAAATGCTACTAATCCAACTACCTTTCCTGTAGATCCCGCTCTTTTTTTTGCCTCATAACAGCACAGTATTCCCGACTTGCCAAAACCTCCTAATACAAGGACTCTATCACCTTTTTTTACCATCTTCGATGTCTGGGCAGGAGCACCGGCAACGTCAAGTACTGCAAGAGCCAGATTTTCACTCAGATCCTCCGGAAGTTTTACATACAATCCACTTTCAAAAAGCACTGCCTTTCCATCTATTTCAACTCTATCTATATCCTTATATATCTTTTTAATGCTATATATTTTAAGAGGTGTAAGAGATAGTGAAACCAATGTTGCAATCTTGTCTCCAATTTCAAGGTTTGTCTTTGGCTGGATATCACTACCTATTTTTTCTACTGTTCCTATGAGCATTCCTCCCGAACCTGTAACGGGGTTTTGCATTTTCCCTCTGTTTTCAACTATTTCCATTATATTTTCCTTTATCTTTTCCATATTTCCCTTTTGAGCCATTTCTATCTGGGTAAAGCTTGCGGAATCTATATTTAAAGCACTGACATCTATAAGTATTTCATCATTTGATATATTTATATCATTTGATATTTTAAGAGCTGCCTGGGGTAATACACCTTTTGGCTCTATGACCCTGTGAATTCCATATTTACGACCTATCATCCAACTACCTCCCAAATTTCATCTATAAAATGTGAAGAATCTGTCTGGCCTCCTGCGGTGTAGCAATGTCCCTATCTATTTCTCCAGCCATTCTAACTATTTTTTCCACCATCTCTCCATTGGATTTTGCAAGTACATCCTTCTTAATATATATATTGTCTTCAAATCCAATTCTTACATTTCCTCCTGCAGCAATGGCAATAGCTGCCATTGGAAACTGGTATTTTCCAATGCCTGTTACAGTATAAGTTGCCCCGCTGGGTATACTCCCTATCATAAAAGTCAGGTCCCTCAAAGTAGCACCTATACCTCCTCTCACACCCATAACAAAATTGAAATGAAGGTGAGAGCTAAAATATCCTTTATTTTGAAACCTCAGGGCAGTATCTATCATACCCTTGTCAAATACCTCAATTTCTGCTTTTACATTCATTTCATTCATCTTTTCTGCAAAATAAATTATAGTACTTTCTTTATTCACAAATATATCATCATTCCCAAAATTCAAAGTGCCACAATCAAGGCTTGCCATTTCGGGCTTAAGGTAAACTGGATTCAATCTCTCATCATCATCCATACCAACCGATCCTCCTGTAGAAGTCTGTATTATGACATCCTTACATTTGCACCTGATTGCATCAATGCACTTTTTAAAGATATTAAAATCCTGGGTTGGTGTACCATCCTCCTTTCTTACATGAAGATGAATTATACTTGCTCCCGCCCTGTACGCACTTTCTGCCTCATTGACAATTTCATTTACTGAATAGGGAATGTTTGAATTTTGTTCTTTAGTTACCTCTGCACCACATATAGCTGCAGTAATAATCAACTTCTGCATACTATCATCTCCCATAATCCTCTATCTTTTTATACGCTGCTTGTCTTTTGTAACAACACATGTTCCTGTTGCCCTGCATACTATAATAGCTTTATCAAGAAAATCCGCTGCAGAATCATTTATATCAGTTCTTGGACATATTACTTTTCTTGCTTCGAATTCCATTTTTCGTGAAGTATTTCCAGTTTTTATAATTTTACCATATACTTCTATATAATCTCCAGCATATACAGGTGAAATAAATTCCACATTTTCATAAGCTTTAAATAATCCTTCATCTCCATCATATTTTATTAAAAGCTCCGTAGCCACATCTCCAAAAAGTGCAAGTATTCTGGCTCCATCCACAAGATTTCCACCATAATGCGCATCACTGCAGCTCATTCTAAGTCTTATAACTGATTCATACAATTAAAACCCCTCCTAAATTTATATTAAAATGTTAAAAATGCAAAGAATGTATTGCTAAATTATCAATATTTCAGTACATTCATTATAATTTATTTCTATGCTTCAAACAATTAACTTTATGTATGTAATTAAAGGATACAAATATACATTGTGTACATAATTCCAGCAAAACCAATAGTGTAATTATATTTGTCATTCAAACATATAATCTATTAATGCTTTTAGGAATCAAGGTGAGTTAATTTATGAATGACGACCAGTTTTTTACATTCAATGAATACATGAAAAAAGATGAAAATCTTCTTACAGCATCAATGGAAGACTACGTGGAAATGATATATAGATTATCAGTGAACACAGGTTTTACAAGAGTCCATGAATTATCTGATTCACTAAATGTACAACCTCCCTCAGTTACCAAAATGATACAAAAATTATCCAAATTGAAAATATTGAAATATGAAAAATACGGTGTCATAATGCTTGAAAAAAAAGGAATAAAAATAGCAAGGGACCTCATAAACAGACATAACACCATATCAAATTTTCTTGCACTATTGGGTGTAAAAGATGAAATGATTCTGCCCGAAACAGAAAAAATAGAACATACTATAAATAAACAAACCGTAAAGTGCTTCAATAACTATGTGAAATTTATGAAAAGCAATCCAGATATATATTTAAAATTTAAAAATTATATAAAATCGCCGACCTGATTAATCTATGTTATAATTATAACTAGTTGATCAACAGTATAAAACTTCACATAAAATTGGAGGGTTATTATGGATAATAAATTGGATGTATTAAAGAAAAATATCAAAGATCTTGGGAGTGCTGTCGTTGCATTTTCTGGAGGAGTTGACAGTACTTTTCTCCTGAAAGTTGCCCATGATGTTCTAGGTGACAATGTAATTGCAGTAACTGCAACATCCTCCACATATCCTAAGAGGGAACTCAATGAAGCTAAAAAATATGCAAAGATTATAGGTGTAAAGCATATAATTATAGAATCAGAAGAGCTGGATATAAAAGGATATGCACAGAATCCAGTAAACAGATGCTATTATTGTAAAAAAGAACTATTTTCAAAGCTTACAAATGTGGCAAAAAAAAATGAAATGGATTATGTAATGGACGGATCTAACCTGGATGACACAGGGGATTACAGACCCGGTATGGAAGCTGCAAAAGAGCTTGGAATAGTCAGTCCTTTAAAAAAAGCCGGACTTACTAAAAATGACATTCGAAAATTCTCAAGGGATATGGGACTGCCAACCTGGAATAAGCCATCCTTTGCATGTTTGTCTTCTAGATTTCCATATGGAAACGAAATCAACAGCAAAAAATTGAAAATGGTTGAAGATGCAGAACAATTTCTTCTTGATCTTGGCTTCAGGCAAGTAAGGGTAAGACACCATGGGCAGATAGCAAGAATTGAAGTAGCACCAGAAGAGAGAAGCAAATTTTTCAGTCTGGAACTTATGGACAAAATCGGAAATAAATTTAAAGGCATTGGCTTCACTTACGTGACTCTTGACATATTAGGCTATAAAACAGGCAGCATGAATGCAGTACTTGGTTCAATGCACAGTTCATAGTTTACAATTCACAATTAAAATAATATCCGGGAATATATTCCTGGATATTATTTTATTCCATTTAATTCTGTAATTTACTATAGTACATCATTATGACAGCAATTCCAAACATTTAATATAGATATACTCCCCAGATATTTGTTAGAATATCACATATAGACAAGCCTAAATTACCAGAAATGGAATGCGGGGGATCATATTTTATCAGGGGTGAATCTTTTTTTAAGTAGGGATATCCCGTCCCGAACCCGTCAACTAACCTCGCCGGCAAAATAAGGGGGAAATACAATGAATTTTAAGAAAATAAGAATTCTTCTATTTACTGCTGCCTTTTCAGCCATATCATTTACACAAGTACATGCAGCAAGCTATAAAGTTAAATCAGGTGACTCCCTGTTCAAAATAAGTATATTGTTTAAAAACAGTGTAGATTCCATAATAAAGAACAATAATCTGAAGTCCACCGTTATATATCCAAATCAGATATTAAATGTAGATTCCAGGACTTATACTGTACAAGCTTCCGACAGCCTCTATCTAATAGCTAAAAAATACAATATATCTGTGGATACATTGAAGGCAGCCAACAACAATGTAAATAATTATATTTATCCTGGACAGGTATTGAATATACCTTCAGGACATATTTTTATTGGTAGTACAAGTCAATCGAATGAATCCAAGCCTCTGGTTCCATATACCACAAGCGACCTTGACCTTTTGGCAAGACTGGTCAATGCTGAAGCACAAAGCGAACCTTATACAGCCAAGATAGGTGTAGCTGCCGTGGTTTTAAACAGAATAAAAAGCCCGGAATTTCCATCTACAATAAAAGATATAATATATGAAAAGTCCTATGGATATTATCAGTTTACTCCTGTAGAAAATGGTTGGATAAATAAAACACCTTCAGAGGATTCCAAAAAAGCCGCATATGATGCACTTCATGGTTCGGATCCAACAAAAGGTGCCATATATTATTTTGACGACAGTACCACAAACAAATGGCTGTGGTCAAGGAAAATAGCCTTGAGATCAGGTAAAATGGTATTTACCTATTAATAATTTGACTCTATAAATATCTTTCAGCTAATTTGTTAAAGCTGTCAAGGGATTTCTCTATCTTGTCATAGGATATACAATAAGCCAGTCTAAAATAACCAGGACATTTGAAAGATGAACCTGGAACTATCAGCAGATTGAATTTCTTAGCCTCTTTTGCAAATTCCACATCATCCGGAATAAGTGCTTTAGGGAAAAGATAAAAGGCACCTTCTGGCCTGATACATGAAAATCCTATTTTCACAAGATGATTGTACAGGAGATCCCTGTTTTTCTTATATATGTCTATATCAACTTTTGAATCAATGCATTTCCCTATTACTCTCTGAAACAATGATGGAGCATTTACAAATCCCAAAATTCTATTTGCCACATTGAGAGCAGACATTGTATCCTCAAAATCATCCATTTCACTGCTGCAGACTACATACCCTATTCTTTCTCCAGGCAGTGAAAGAGATTTGCTGTAGGAATATCCTACAAAGGAATTTCTATAGTAGTTCAATATGTATGGTACCTTTACACCATCATAAGCAATTTCCCTGTATGGTTCATCTGAAATTAAATATATGCTGCTATCCAATTCCTCTTGTTTTTTATTTAAGATATACGCCATATCTTTTATAAGTTTTTCCGAATAAATAATCCCGGTTGGATTATTGGGAGAATTTATTATTACAGCCTTTGTATTATTATTTATTTTATTTTCCAGTACATTCAAATCAGGCTCGAAGGTTTCGGAATTTGAAGGAACAATTACAAGTTTTCCATCAAAATTATCTACATAATTTTCATATTCTCCAAAAAAAGGCGAAAAAACAATAACTTCATCTCCAGGATTAATGATTGTCTTTAAAATTATGTTTAATCCTCCTGCCGCTCCACAGGTCATTATAAGATTGCTCTGAGTCAATTTCAATTTGTACTTTCTATTTAGGTTTTCAGCAATAATGCTTCTGACATCCTCGTAGCCGGAATTGCTCATATATCCATGAACAAGATTCGGGGATTCATCTTCAAGTATTTCAACTACTGAATTTTTTATGTCCTCTGGTGGTTTGACATTTGGATTACCCAGGCTGAAATCAAAAACATTTTCCTCTCCATAAATAGATGCCAACCTTTTTCCCTCTTCGAACATAGCCCTTACTATAGAGCTCCTTGATACATATTTCTTCATTTTTTCAGATATCATATTTTTTCACTCTCCATTATTGATTTATGACCTTCTATCCAGTCTACAAACTGAACTGCTGTCCTCGGGGAACGTCCGTTATACCACATCTCCCATTTGACAGCCTCCCTGTGAAGGGTTTCCCTGTCTATATTCAATTTTCTCTTCTTTACGATTCCATCTACAATTTCAAGATATTTTTTCTTATCAGGGGATACAAACACTATATTTATACCAAATCTGTCTGCCAGAGATAGCTTTTCCTGCCTACTGTCTCCTGAATGTATTTCTTCCTCGTTGTTTCGATCCTGGGATCCAAGTCTGTCACTAAAATACTCCTTTACAAGATGTCTTCTATTTGAGGTTGCATATATCAATATATTCTTTGATCTGCGTTCCAGTCCACCTTCAAGTACGGATTTAAGAGCAGTGTAACTCTCTTCATTGTCACCGAATACAAGATCATCTATAAATATAATAAATTTCTGAGGTTTATTTCTCAATTTCCTTATTATATCCGGAAAATCCGTAAGATAGGCCTTGGGAAGTTCTATCATTCGCAGTCCTAGACTATAGTATTTATTCAGTATTGCCTTTACTGTAGAAGATTTCCCGGTACCTCTATCGCCATGAAGCAATACGTTGTTTGCCGGAAATCCATTTAAAAATTGGAGTGTATTCTCTACTACGACTGACCGTTCTTCTTTATAACCTATAAGATCAGAAAGCTGAATTGGATCAGGATCGGTTATACTCTTAAATTTACCCTTCCCAGATTCATGTTCCCATACAAAAGCCCTGTATCTGGCAAAAATACCATACCCATAATCATGATGGAATTTTTTAAGATAATCAATACATTTCCTCCAATCATCGCTTGAGTAGAATTTTTCCTTTATGGATTCTATATAATCCGTGGCATCCTCATCCCGTGCGTTCTTATTATTCCACTCCGGCAGTTCTTCCACTACATACCTGCATTCATTATCCAGTATACCATGTGCAAGTACACCTTTTATCTCCGTACTGCTAATTCTAGCAGCAAGCTGAAGGTTTTTAAGATCATTGGATACAGCCTTTTCAATATTTAACCTCTCCTTTGAGAAAGGATTTTCATCAAATATAATCTTATCTACCATATGGCTCTCCAGCGAATTTGCCCCACTTTGTAACAATTCAAAAAAGAATCCATTATATAGGTCAACAACTTCCTCCAAACTGACATCTGAACCATCCATGCAATCAAGTAATGAATATAATTTATTTATAACTGGATCCTTGAGTAAATTTCTATAGATGGAAATAGACTTTAATGCAAGTTTAGCACCTCTTATTTTAAAGTTTGGCTGAAAGTCTATGTATTGCATAAAAAACCCCCCTAAGCATAAAATGTAATTTATATTTATTCTAACATAATAGAATAAAAAAGACACTTTCTATTTCTCAAGAAAGCATCTTTTCAAATACTACTTAAATATCTTTATTCTATCTTTCAATGGAAGGAATTCCTTCTTATCTGCCGGAGCCTCCGGTTTTCCAAATGGCATCTGGGCAATAAGCTTCCAATTTGAAGGGATATCATATGTTTTATTTACCTCATCGTCTATAATAGGGTTATAATGTTGAACAGATGCTCCAAAGCCTTCAATCTCAAGTGATGTCCACACTATAAATTGAAGTATTCCTGAACCCTGCTGAGACCATATAGGAAAATTATCTTTGTAGAGAGCAAATTTTTTCTGAAGTTCTTCTACAACATTTTGATCTTCGAAAAATAGGATGCTTCCATATCCGCTTTTAAAAGAATTTATTTTAGCTTCAGTCTGTGAAAATTTTTCAGGTGGAACTATTTTACTGAGTTCCGTCTTTGTTATATCCCATAGCTTATCATGATATTTCCCTAAAAGCACTACCACTCTTGAACTTTGTGAGTTAAATGCCGAAGGGGCATTTTTTACCGCACTTTCGATTACTTCCAGTATCTTTTCATCAGAAATTACACTTTCCTTACTTATAGAATATATAGTACGTCTATCCTCCACAGCTTTATAAAAATCCTTGCCCATCTATTGCACCTCCACTTTAAAATATAGTTGTTTATAGTTTTATTTTATCATATAAATTTGCTACTACAAACTCCTATAACATACTCCGACAGTCCCTGGACCTGAATATACTCCAACTATTGGACTTATCTGACCTATCATATATATATTACTGATATTTTCCAACTTTGAAATCATATTCTTCACTTTTTCTGCATCTTTTTCCGCGTTACCATGAACAATATATACATCACATTTACCCTGCTCAAGAAGTTCTTTCCCTATTTCAACGATTCTGTTTAATGAACGTTTTATTCCCCTTACCTTGCCATAGGAATGGCATATACCTTGATTATCATCAAAATATACAATAGGTTTTATATCCAGTAATTCACCTATCGTCCCGGACAGTTTTCCTATACGCCCGCCTTTTTTTGCATATTCAAGCGTACCAAATACAAAGAAGAAGTGCATACACTTTTTAATTTCCGGTATCTTATGTACAATCTGCTCAAAATTATATCCCTTTTGGACAAGTTCACCGCATTCCTTTAAAATAACGCCTTCACCAACAGAAGTTGATTTTGAATCATATATATGTGTAATTAACTTTTTGTGTCTTCGGCTCACAAGCTTAAGCGCATTATATGTCCCCGAAAGTCCACTTGAGATAACTACTGCTATAATGTGCGTATATCCTTCATCTTCAAGTTTTTTATAAGTATTTTCCATGCAATCCATTGATGGAAGCGATGAACGCGGTATCTCCCTTTTCATGTTCTCATAAACTTCACCTGGAGTAATTTCAATTTTATCTATATACTCTCTATCATCATATATAATTCTAAAAGGTAATATATTTATATTATAATTTGCTATAGTATCCTCATCTATATCACATGCTGAATCCGTCAGCAGCGCAATTTTATCCATGGATCAAACCTCCTATATGTTTATATTATACAGTACATCTATTATTAGTTTAAATTATATTAACAAATTTACCACTGTTTTTTAAGTATTTTTTAAGATTCTTCCATCAGAATATATTTATAGTAAAAGGAAAGGAGATCATAGATGCACATTATTTCCATGAAAAAAAATACACTTAAAGTAATTTTAATTCTATTGATATTATTATCTTTAATCTCATGTGTTTATGCACTAAAGAATTACAAGTCAGCTGGAAACAATATAAACCAGCATGATACAGTTCAATTTCAAGGTAAAAGCAGAAATATGCCCACTCAAAGGCAGGGAGGACAGCCTAGGCCACAAAATGCTAGAAATATTAATTTTGGTATGTCAAACAACAAATATTCTCCTGTCCTGACAGTATATTTTTTGGCATTTATAGGTATTAGCCTTCTTCTTTTATATCTTGTGAAATACAAGAAATTGACAATAAGAAATGACAACAGGAAAATATTGATTTTTTCTCTACTCTTCATAGGATTAATATTGAGAATTATATTATCGACAATTGTAGAAGGATACAGGGGAGATATAAACCTGTTCAGAAGCTGGGCCTCCAGTGCTGCAAACAATTTTTTTCAATTTTACGGGAATTCAAATTCAAGTGATTATCCTCCACTTTATATCTACATACTGTTTATAATAGGTAAAATTTGCAGTATAAGTTCATTAAGTGGCTACTACACATTGATGCTTAAAATTCCTTCTATAATGACGGATACACTTACAGCCTATTTAATATACAGAATATCTAAAAAATATTTTTCCTTCGAAATCAGTCTATTATTTAGCTTATTCTATATGTTCAACCCTGCTGTATTCATTGACTCGACACTATGGGGTCAGGTTGATTCATTTTTTACATTGCTCATAGTACTCTCTATATTCATGATATGTAAAGGAAGGCCTGCATTTTCATCTATATTTTTTACATGCTCCATACTTATGAAGCCCCAGGGAATTATATTTTTACCAGTGCTTTTCTTCGAACTTGTAAGAAGGAAAAATACAGTAGTTTTTATAAAATCAATAATTTATGCTTTGATAACAGCTGCAGCTATTATACTTCCATTTTCTTATAATCAGAATTTTCTATGGATTTTCAAGCTATACTCAAAAACTATATCTGAATACCCTTACGCATCTGTCAATGGATTCAATTTTTTTAATCTATTTGGTGGAAATTACAAAGAGAGCTCAAGTACATTTTTCATATTAAGCTATGGAACATGGGGAATAATTGCCATTATAGCGATCACTTTATTTTCCTGGTTTATATATGCAAAAAAGGGAGATAAAGACTTTGCATTTATTACAGCCCTCATTCAAATTACGGGAGTATTTACATTTTCAACCGGTATGCATGAAAGATATTTGTTCCCTGCCCTGGCACTTTCAATTCTAAGCTTCATATATTTAAAAGACAGAAGATTTTTCACGCTATGTATAGGATACAGTATTACAATTTACTTCAATATATATTCCATTCTGTTCGGTAAATCAGGCGGCATGAACATGACTTCGGGCTCTCACAGCATATTGTCGGATGGAACTTCCCTACTAAATATAATACTGTTCATATACCTAATAAAGATATCAATTGACATTGTTAAAGGCAATAAATTGACTGATAATAAAGATTTTATATAGAAAGGATTGAATAATTATGAATATAAAGAAAGCCATAATTCCTGCTGCTGGTTTAGGTACAAGATTTTTGCCTGCAACAAAAGCTCAGCCTAAAGAAATGCTTCCTATAGTAGATAAGCCAATAATTCAATATATAGTTGAGGAAGCCGTTTCATCCGGAATTGAAGAAATATTGATAATTACAGGAAGGAACAAGAAATCAATAGAGGATCATTTTGATAAATCAATAGAACTCGAAAATGAGTTGAAAACCAGCAATAAAAACTCTCTTCTAAAATTGGTTCAGGATATATCACGTATGGTAGATATCTACTATATAAGGCAAAAAGAACCCAGAGGACTTGGCGATGCGGTAAATCTGGCAAAAAGTTTTGTAGATGGAGAACCTTTTGCTGTTATGCTCGGAGATGACATAGTTGATTCCAGGATTCCCTGTCTCAAGCAATTAATAGATTGTTACGACAAATACAAGACTTCAATTCTAGGAGTACAGCCAGTTGAAAAAAATATATTATTCAAGTATGGCATTATAGACGGCGTAAAAATCGAAAAAGGACTTTACAGGGTTAAGGATATGATAGAAAAACCTGAAATTGATCAAGCTCCTTCCAATATTGCAATACTAGGAAGATATATAATAACCCCTCAAATATTTGAAATGCTTGATATGACTCTACCTGACAAAAACGGCGAAATTCAACTGACAGATGCATTGAGAAAACTATCTAAAACAGAACCAATGTATGCTTATTGCTTTAAAGGTGATAGATTTGATGCCGGAGACAAACTTGGATTTCTTAAAGCCAATATACATTATGCTTTAAAACAAGAAGGTCTAAAGCATGATCTACTCAAATACATGTCATATGTTGATGATAACTACAAAAGCCTGAGATAACTAAAAAGAGCCTGTATAAAATATAATACAGGCTCTTGCTTGACTCTAATTATTGTTACTTATACTGCCAATTCAAATCAGGTCTTTCTTTTTCTAGTATTTTCATGAATTTATCAAGCAAACCCATCTTTTTCAGTTTTCTTAAAAATGACTTTGGATAGGGTATATTTTCCTCATAACTTTTCCTTGGATCTATGAGCATAAGCGTCCCGTCATCCTCAATGAACAAATGCGGGAATCTAACTTCCAGCTTTTTAAATCCCATCATTTTCATATGATCGATAAGATTTGCTACATCTATTACAAAAGATTTCCTTATTCCATGAGCCAATAAATAATCATATACATTTGTGCCACCTACATACTCTCTTATCATATAGTTTTTCCCCAGTTTATAGGCTCTTGGGAAGTGAGGACTTCCTTCTACGGACTTCAATATATCAAATTCAGCTTTACAGCTGTCTGAACTGTTAAATATTTTTATAACTTTGCCATCGGGCATTAAATAAACCTCTCCACTATGGCCCTTACCTAAAAAATTGCATTGTTTCAAATCAACTGGAATTGATTCATGACCAATATTCTTTTTTCTCAAATTAACACCTCCTTTGTTTTTATGTAGTATAAAAACAAAGGATTCTTCAACAGATCAAAAGATCTGTCTTATATTATAGTACTGCTGCTACCTGATTTTGTTACCCTATGATTACATCCATAAATCAAATGCCATAATGGGAATTTATAATATAAATTCCCATTATGGCATACTTTTTTCCCAAAATCGTACTACCAACCAATTCTGAAAAAACATTCTTCCATATGTAAAGGTTTTTAATCTGGCGCGGTTTATGCTTGTTTTAATAGTTGAAGGATAATTTAAAATTTATTGAGGTAGGAGTGATTAAGATGAAAGCTGCATTTATGTTTCTAGCTCCAGGGGCTAACCCTGAAACTCACACATCAATTATAAAAACTGAAAAAATGGAACTGGTTACTGTTGGAGTACCTGACTACAAAACTGCTTGCAAAAAGGCCATAGATCTTATAAATAACGGCATTTCAGCAATAGAACTATGCGGAGGTTTTGGTATTGAAGGAACATCAAAAATCAAGACTGCAGTAAATGGAAAAATTCCCGTAGGTGTGGTAAGATTTGATTTTCATCCAGGTTTAGGCTATAAAAGCGGGGATGAATTATTTTAAGAAAAGAGCTTATTCAGGATACTCATTAAAAGTATCCTGAATAAGCTCTTTATTTTTTAGCGTTCATTATATCTTCAACATATTTCTGAAATTCAAGTGCCTTTTCATTATTCATGGGCTTAATTCCCTTGAGTCTATATTCAATACCCATTTTCTCATATTTATCCTCTCCCATTGTATGATATGGCAGAATTTCAAACTTATCCAGCTTATCTAGATTAACGTGCTTATTAATAATGTCGATTATTTTATCCATACACTCATAACTGTCAGTTATTCCAGGAACCATAACATGCCTTATCCAGAGTCTTGATCCAGATCTATTCACTGCCTTGACAAATCTATAAAATTCCTCAATATTTCTTCCTGTCAATTTTTCATAACCCTGTCCATCAATATTTTTTATGTCCAAAATAACAAGATCCGTATACTTTAAAATTTCCTCATAATTTCCCTTTCCAAAGCCAGATGTATCCAAGGCAGTATTTATACCGCTTTCTTTACACAACTTCAGAAATTCAAGAAGGAACTCTGGCTGCATTAGTGGTTCGCCGCCAGAGCAGGTAACTCCGCCGCCAGACTTTTCAAAATATACCCTGAATCTCTCCACTTTTTTAAGAAGTTGTCCAGCACTCATGTTCTCACCCTCATCAAATTGCCATGTATCAGGATTGTGACAGAAAGCACATCTCAACCTGCATCCCTGAAAAAAGGCAACCACTCTTATGCCAGGTCCATCTACCAGACCCATGGTTTCAATTGAATGAATTTTTCCCATGTACTATACCTATACCCTCTCGTGGAAAGTCCTGTGTATTACTTCCATTTGCTGTTCTCTCGTAAGTTTTACAAAATGAACTGCATATCCTGAAACCCTTATAGTAAGTGTAGGATACTTCTCGGGATTATCTGCTGCATCAAGAAGTGTCTCCCTATTCATTACATTTACATTCAAATGGTGAGCGCCTTTATAAAAGTATCCATCCAAAATTGAAGCAAGATTATTTATTCTACTGTTGTCATCTTTTCCAAGAGCATCCGGAATAATGGAAAATGTATTGGATACACCATCCTGACATACGGATCTGTATGGTATTTTAGCTACAGAATTCAAGGATGCAAGCGCACCTTCTTTGTCCCTGCCATGCATTGGATTTGCCCCTGGTGCAAGCGGTTCTCCTGACTTTCTTCCATCAGGCGTAGTTCCTGTCTTCTTGCCGTACATTACATTTGAAGTTATCGTAAGTGCAGACAGAGTGTGTTCCGCATTTCTATAGATTTCAGTCTTTCTGAGTTCATTTATAAACTTGTTTACTATTTCAACCGCTATATCGTCCACCCTATCATCGTCGTTTCCATATTTAGGGAAGTCACCTTCAACTTCAAAATCCACAGCTACACCATGTTCATCCCTAACCGGCCTTACTTTAGCATATTTTATTGCACTAAGTGAATCCGCCGCAACAGAAAGTCCTGCTATTCCACATGCAAGAAATCTGTGTACCTCCGTATCGTGAAGGGCCATAAGTCCTGCCTCATAGGCATATTTATCATGCATATAGTGAATCAGATTCAAGCTATTTACATATAATTTGGCTACATATTCCATTACCTTGAAATAGTTTTTCCTCACTTTTTCATAGTCTAGTATTTCATCCTCCATCTTTTCTATATGAGGAACTACCTTCAGGAATTTTTTCTCATCAACACCACCGTTCATTGCATAGAGAAGGGACTTCGCAAGATTGCATCTGGCACCAAAAAACTGCATCTGTTTTCCCACCGCCATGGCTGATACACAACATGCTATAGCATAATCATCTCCATAAACAGGTCTCATTATATCGTCATTTTCATACTGGATTGCATCTGTTTCTATTGACATTCTGCTGCAGTACTTTTTAAATGCTTCAGGAAGATTCTGTGACCACAGTACCGTCATATTTGGCTCTGGAGCAGGCCCAAGATTTGTAAGAGTATTTAGAAACCTATAGGAATTTTTTGTGACAAGAGTTCTTCCATCTATTCCTATACCGCCTATAGCTTCTGTAACCCAGTTAGGATCCCCTGCAAATATCTCATTATATTCCGGAGTTCTAAGATGTCTTTCAAGTCTCAATTTAATTATAAACTGGTCTATAATTTCCTGGGCGCTCTGTTCATCTATTATACCTTTCTTCAAGTCCCTTTCTATATATATATCCAAAAATGTAGACACCCTTCCAAGGGACATCGCTGCACCATTGTTTTCCTTTATTCCCGCAAGATATCCAAAGTAAGTAAACTGGACAGCTTCTCTTGCATTTGATGCCGGATTTGAAATATCAATTCCATAGCGTGAGGCCATATTTTTCATCTTTTTAAGGGCTTTTATCTGTTCTGAAACTTCTTCTCTCTGTCTTATGAGACCTTCAGTCATATCTCCCTTTAGATTTTTCATGTCTTTTTTCTTCTCTTCTATTAAATAATCAATTCCATACAGTGCTATCCTTCTAAAATCACCTATTATCCTTCCCCGTCCATAGGCATCAGGAAGTCCTGTTAAAAGCCCTACATGTCTTGCCGTCTTCATTTCTTCATTATACACATCAAAAACCGCTTCATTATGTGTCTTTCTATACTTTGTAAATATACCATTCATATCATCATCGACTTTGTATCCATAAGCATCGAGAGCCTGCTTTACCATTCTTATACCACCGAAGGGATTCACCATCCTCTTGAGAGGTGCATCAGTCTGAAGTCCATATATCACCTCATTTGGCTTATCTATATATCCCGGTTCAAAGCTGTCAATGCCGGATACGGTCTTGGTATCCACATCAAGCACTCCGCCTTTTTTAATTTCCTCCAAAATCAACTTTTCTGATTTTTCCCAAACCTTCTTTGTTTTTTCAGTAGGTGATGTCAAAAAGCTTTCATCTCCAGCATAAGGTGCATAGTTCTTTTGTATAAAATTTCTCACATCGATGCTTTCTGTCCATTTACCGTTATTGAAATCTTCCCATCCAATTTTCATAAATATTCTCTCCTTTATAAATATTTTTACTATTCTTAAAATTTTTATGTTAAAACTCTAATAAAACCATATATTATCGACTTAAATAAAAATGACCGTCTGGACATTTTTATTGCCCAGGCGGTCGGCTTTCTAAAAATCGTACTCCCTGTGGTTACATCCACTTCCGCCGGTTATACGACTTGTTTAAAATCAGTTTTTCTTGTACATTTAAATTATCATATTATCACAAATGTGTCAATATAATTTTTTTCTCATGAACATCAATAGGACTCCTGCAAAAATAAGTAATATTCCTGCTACAAGCAATATAGTGGTATCTATAAAACTTCCCGTCCTAGGAAGAACTGATGATGTTTCCATGGAAGATTTTTTCTGCACACTCTGTGATTTCGAAGATCCATTTGCCGAATTACCGATTGTAGAATTACCACCTTCTCCAGAATTTTGACCTGGCTGATTCGTATCAGGTTTCTGGCCCGGCTGATTTGGCTGATCCGGTTTATTACCTTCATCCGGATTCTCTCCTGGCTGTTCCGGTTCTTCCGGTGTCGGCTGTACCGGCGGTACAGGTGTACTTCCTTCTTCTTTGGCATCCTGTACAGTTCCAAGGTCATAAACCTTACTCTGGTTTATCTCTACAGATAATATTTTATCTGAGATGGAATAACCAGAAGGTGCTTTGGTCTCCTTGACAGTATATTTACCTGGATTCACCTTGGTAAACTCTGCCAGTCCATTTTCATCTGTCACAACAGTCTTCACTGAATTTCCCTTGGAATTGATCAGCGTGAACTCTGCACCTTTAAGCGGATTCCCACTCTTATCCGTCTTCTTTACATTCACCTTGCCGCGGATGCTCGCACTTCCGCCTCCGCCTGCACCTCCTGAAGAAATAGGATCCATTTCTATGTCATGCTTTACTATAGCATCATTTACAGAAATGGTCTCTGTTGTTTCGGTTTCATACCCAGGTTTTGTAGCAACAATATAGTAATCGGTATTCGGATAAACCATGAAAGCATAGTTGCCTTCTTCGTCACTGGACTGCGGATTTGCATTGTCTGCAGGAGGGAAACCTTCCAGTCCCGGAAGCTGTACAAGTGTATCAGGAGTTTTGCCTGATTCCCTGTTTCTCTCGGTATCTGCATAGTACAATTTTATATCCGCATCAGGTATTTTATCACCAGTAACACTGTCAGTGACTACACCATATGGATCTATCAGGGTAGGTTCCGGATCAATCCTCATCTGTCCGTCAGAATCCATTTTCACATCAATTCTTCCGATAATAATCTCTTCACCATTATCGAAATGGTATATGATATTAAAGTTGTACTCCCTGTCCTTTTCAAGACCGCCTACCTGGAAGGTACCGTCACTTCCGATATCAACCTGCTGTCCAATTTCTGGAACATCGATGGTTATATTGCCGTAGTCCTTGAAATATCCTGCAGTTTCTCCATCAGGATTTTTCAAAAGTACAATACCTGCTGCAGTTTTTTCAGAGTCATAGGAATTTCCTGCAATTTCACCAGGATTTGATTTCTGTATGAAGGTTTTATCTTCTGTCTTTCCATTTATCTGTACAGGTACTGTTATATGAACATCATATTCTACATCTCCCTTGGGAACGGCAATTTCATATTTACCGTCAGATGATGTAGTTACCGTACTTGTGAAGTCTATTGTTCCATCACCATCAAAGTCCTTCTCAACTACAACCGTAGCTCCAGCTATAGGATTTCCTGTTTCATTGTCCACAACTGTTCCCTTTATGCTTCCAGGTTCAAATGTAATATCTATTTGATCCTTGGCATTCAATCCATGTTCCGGATCATTGACAACTGCAGTAACAGGTATCTTCTTTTCTTCAATTCCTTCAATTTTGTCGGACTTGAATACTACGGAAGCTTCACCATTTTCATCGGTGACTGCAGAACTGCCATCAGGGAAACTTCCATTCGGTGCTGAAAAATCAACAGTAACACCAGGTGCAGGTTTATTGTCCTCATCAACTACTTTTGCTGTAAGCGTCGATGTTGATTTACCGTCGCCTGTAATAGACTTCGGATCTGCTGTTAACTCAATGTTAAAGCTGTTGTCAGATATCTTCTCGTCAGTAATACTGTCCTTGACATTTTTTGCATTCTCAGATATATCAAATTCATGTACATCCGTGTTGAGCTTGTAGCCTTCAGGCGCCCCTGTCTCCTTGAAATAATAATGTCCATATGGAAGGCCGTCAAATACTACTTTTCCATCTGCTCCGGTTACCTTGCTGTCTACAACATCAGTAAGCGCATTGTCCCTGTATATTGTAATAGCAGCTCCCGGTACAGGCTCCTGAGTTGAAAAATCGGACTTCGATATTTCAATTCTTCCAGATGACTTTTCGTCTACAAATTTTCCAAGATCATATTCAACGCTCTGAAGTACCTGAACGGGAATCTCCCTTGCGGAAATTGAATATCCCTCCGGTGCCTTTGTTTCCTTCACTGTATATTGACCAGGCTGTACACTGTAAAATCTGGCAAATCCGTCATCACCTGTAGATGAAGTTTTAACCGGAGTTCCAGTTGAATCAAGCAGTGCAAATTCTGCACCTTTCAGTGGATTTCCGCTTTCATCGGTTTTCTGTATTGTAACAGTTCCCTGGGGAATTACAACAATTTTCTGGTCTATAAATTCTACATTATCCAGAGCAACAGTTGCATTATCTTCTTTCATAACTGCATTCAACACTTTTGAAGAAAGATAATATCCGGAGGGAGCTTTTGTCTCCTTTATCTTATATCCGTAAGCTACGTTATTAAAGGTAACAACTCCATCTTCATCACTTGTTGCAGTTATATTATTACCACTTCCATCTGTAACTGGTGTGACTCCATCGTTCTGGTAAAGCGTGAATTCTGCTCCTTGAAGTGGATTTCCAGACTGATCTTTTTTAGTGAATGTGATACTGTTTTTTATCTTTACATCAGCAACACTGCTTGTATCCAGTATAACATTACCACTGACATCAACAGTTGCAGTTAGACTCTGCGTACTTGCAGTGTATCCTGTTGGTGCTTTTGTCTCCTTTATCTTGTAACCATAAGGTACATCATAATTAAATTCCACTTTCCCGTCCGAACCACTGACTGCAGTTACATTATTGCCATTTTCATCTTTAACCGGAGTTTCACCATCAGGCTCATAAAGTGTAAATTCTGCTCCTGCGAGTCCAGTTGAATCTGAATCTTCTCCTGTTTTGGTGAATGTTACCTTTCCTGTCTTTATGGTGTCGGCAAAATTATAGGTAATATTCTTCTGGTCAGCAGTACTATGAACCTGGAAAGTATGAATATCACTGCTTAAATTGTATCCTATAGGGGCAGTTATCTCCTTGATGCTGTAGTTTATATCGTATTTGAGATTGTCAAATAGAACGGAACCATCACTTCCTGTTGCTTCAGAAGTCTCCTTCACATTTCCATACTGATCCAGAAGCTGAAATACTGCTCCCGAAAGTGGTGTAGTACCATCATCTCCAACTTTTACAACGGTAATACTCCCTATTTCTCCTGTGGCACCGCCGCCGCCGGTTGAAAACCATACACCATTTTGAGTAGCACTTGAACTTTGATTTATATTGCTTCCACTAAATGTAACTGAATTTGTAAAGTTCCCTGTCTTGGTTGTATATGTCCTGAAATTCAGAATGAAAGCTTCATTACCTGCATTCTCAGTGAAAGTAAATGTGAACAATCTAGTATCAGGATTGTATGCCACGTTAGAAGAATCAAGTAGAATTTCAGATCCTTGTGTAAGAGTTCCATCAGAATTCACAGTGGCACTATACAATTTTACAGTATCTGTATCCAGCGAAAGCCCATTCTGCAACGTATCGGTTATAGTTGCACCAGATAGTGGAATACTCCAGTTAGCATTGGTCTTTACTGTCCAGTCAATGTAGTTATTTCCATTATTATAACTGGATGTCTTGCTAATTACTGAATTTTTAACAGTCTGTATTCCTTTGCTTTCTGCATCACCATCTGAAGGTATTTCATTACCGGTAATAGCTGCAGTATTTTCCAATGTTTTATCTCCACTTGTATTGAAAATATTCAGGTTTGTAAGCTTTGTTCTAAAAGTTATAGTATAGGTTTTATTAATAGTACCTGTAAAAGTATATACAACTTTTCCATTTGCTATTACATCGCCATTACTGTTAAATGAGCCATGTGTTCCATCATCTATACTGGCAGAATCGGCTACATACTCCTGTCCTTCCGGAATAATGTCGGTAACTACTGCATTGGTTATTGGCATTGCATTCTTGTTTACTATAATTTTCCATGTAGCTTCTCTTGTTGCATAGTTATAGCCTGCACCTGTTTTTTTAATTATCTCGCTATATGCAGGTTGATATCCAGTAGTATCTTGATTTATAGGTCCAGCTGTAAAATTAACAGTATTGCTGTAAGTACCATTGTAATTTGCCCTATAATGTGTTGGATCAGTCACCTGTGTCTGAAGTGTTATAGTATGTGTGTCAGAAAACGCATCGGCAAAAGTATATACAAAAGTTCCTGTCTTGTTCGTATCTCCACCTGGTGCTGCTGTATATCCACTATCGCCTATGGAAATTCCATCAAGTTTGGCAGAACCAGATAAATAAGTTTGACCTACAGGAATATCATCTGTAACCACTGCACCAGCAGCAACATTTGTCTTATTACCATTTACAGTAATTGTCCAAGTAATTATACCATTGGAAGCATCATAACCAGAACCTTGTTTATGAACGATAGTTGATGAAACTCCAACACCATGACCTGATGTTCCAAGTGTAAAGCCATTTCCTGTAAAAGTAGCATTATTTGTATATGTCTGACTACCATTGGAATTATAGACACTTGTATCTACATTTGTTGAATAAGTGATTGTCACTTTTCCTGTAATATTACCTAAATTGAAGGTAATATTACCTGAATAGTCAGGTGTCAAAGGTATATCATTTTCATTTTTAACTGAAATACTACCCTGAGTTACAGTAAGTCCTTCAGGAACAACGTCAGTAACTACTGCATTGTTGATTGTCTTACTATCTTCATTTACTGTAATTGTCCAATTTATTCTCTTACTGGCTGAATCATAGCTTCCAGTTTTGCTGATATATGTGACTGTTACTGAAACAGTACCAGCGTTTACGTTTTTGGTATGTGGAGCTCCCTTATAATCATCATAGCTAAAATCAGCTGTATTGTTAAAATTATAGGTACCTTGTAACTGGGAAGCCAGAAAATCTTTTACACTAGTTTTATAGGTTATAGTTTGCTCATCAGTGATATTTCCAAGATTGAAAATCAGTGCTTTAGTATAATCGTAATAATAGTTATCACCAACACCTGAATTATTGATTGTAATAGAACCGGGAACAAATACCTGGCCTTCCTCACCTTTTATAGTATCCGTAATAGTGGCATTATCTGCCTGTATTTTTTCACTGTTGGCTGTTATCGTCCATGTAATTTCATCTGTACTTTTATTGTAATGCCCACTTTTGGTAAAAGATGCATCCGTTGGCTGTACAAAGTTCACACTGACTGGAACTGCCTCTATGCCCGGAATTGTAAAGTTAATAGTCTCAGGGTTTAAGTTGCCTATTGCACTTTCTTTAAAGTGACAATCCACATAGAAATATCCGTTTACATTGGAATGTTTACCTGGATAATCTGTGAACGTGAGTATTACAAGCCCACTTGTATCCACATACATATCCGCCACTTTTGCTCCATCATTATCAGTTATCGGCTGATTAATAGGTGCTACAATATGAATCTGCTCCGGCAGCTGCATGGTGTAATAATCACCTGAATTAACAGCTACTGTATTTGGAATACTCCAGGTATAATTAGCATGAATTTCTGAAGTTTTGTCTACATCATTACCCAGATCGTTGCCATTGGCATCTTTTATACTAACACCTGTAATAAACGGAAATGATTCTGTAATATTCTTAGGCTCTACAGGTTCTACATCTTGAGGTGTAACCAAGTTATCAGCCGCCTGTTCACCTGGTACCTGTACTGCCTCACCCGGCTTTTCAGCAGGATTTTGCTGTACATCTTCCTGTTTGAAATTAACATCTACCGAGCTTTTCCCGATATTGACGGATACAGGATTGCTGTTTCCTATCTTGTCCTTGTTAAACTGCCCGCTTATGGACAATTTACCTGATGTACCGCTCTTCACTTCAGCAGTAAAAGTGACAGTTACCTTGTTTGAAGCCGGATCTGCACTTATTGAACCTATTGAACTTTTCAATTCACTACTGACACCTTTAAGCTTGATCTGGTCTGTGAGCTGAATACTGTAGGAAGTATCTTTAGCTACATCTTTCGAAATTGAAAAATCATAATTGATGTTGACATCAGAACTCTTGTCCACATCTGTTTCAGCACTGATATCTTTCCCGGTGCCGTCTGTAAGAGTGCCTCCTGTTATAAATGGAAATTCTATTACAGTAGGAGTGACTGCCGGATCAGAATCAGCCGGTTCTTCCTGTGCTGGAGTTTCAGTTTGTTCGGCAGTCGTACCTGAGTTCTGAGTTGTACTGTTCTGTTCAGGCTCTGTGGTAGTATTGCCTTCTGATTGAGATGTATCAGAACCAAAATCCTTGTTGGCATTTTGCTGACCGCCTGTTTCTTCCTGCTGTGTTCCATTTTCAGAGCTTCCATTTGTTTCTTCAGTACCCTGCTGTGCAGTATTATTTGAACCCTTGGTTGTATTGTCCTGTTCGATATTCTTCTGACTGTCTGGTCCTTCCTGTGTCACTGACCCGTCTTGATCAGTGGCAGTTTCAGTATCACCCCCACTCTCACCCTGTGACGTTGAAGTATTTTCTGTTACAAGTGGAAATGTGGAAGTATCCGCCTTTACACTTTTTAAAGGCGCAAAAGAAATGAAAATCTGCAGCACAAACAGAAGTGATACCGCAATTGATAAAAATCTTTTCTTTCTCACTTTTCCACCCCCTTTCATAATATAATTTGTCAAAGTTAATTATTTAGTAATAATAATTTAACTTTAATTTATATAATATGACATTTCGCTCACAAATTACTCACAAATTATTTACAGATTATTTACAAAAAACAGGGGGGCTAAACTCCCCTGTTCTATAATTTCATTAGCAAAGCTTTGTAGAGCTTTTTTGTTGTTTCCTTTGGTTCTATGTGTAGTTCATCTTTAAACAGTGCATTCAATTCATCATAACACTTCACCAATGCAACCTTGTCACCAAGATAAAAATAATTTTTCATCATAAGTTCATAAGTTTCCTCATCAAAAGAACTTGTTGAAATTGCCTTCTTCAGATATTCTTCCGACTTATTGTATAGTTTTTCCTTCATATAGTATCTCACTATATTTTTGATTCCAAGCAAATAATATCTCAAAAGTTTTTCATTCAGTTCATTGTCCCAGACATAATCTTCATTTCCAAATAACGTACCCCTATATAAATTTATAGCATCAACATAGCTGCTTATATTTTTACTGTCAGCTTTAGGGTGACTTTCAATAAAATTTTCAAAATCCCAAGCATCACATCCGAATTCTGTAAAATCGACACTGTACTTTCCATTTTTATAGTAGACCATACTATTATGTATTCCAGCATTTTTTAAGACATTCTTCAGCCTGTATATTGTACTGTACAAATTGTGTTCCGCATTTTTGGGTGGAGAATTTGGCCAGAGCATATCACAAAGATTCCACTTGTCGGTTTCGTCTCCCCTGTTGCATATAAAATATGCAAAGAGCTCCTGGACTTTTGAGGTTGACCATTTCATAATCTCATTTCCAGAGTTTCCATATACTTTAAAACCTCCAAGGCAGAGTATTTCATTTTTTCTGGCCTGCTCCGAAATGCTTTTTCCCCTGTTATAATTTTTCAGAAGTCTTTTTACCGTTGCATTCAGATCCTCTTCCGTAATTGGTTTCAAAATATAGTTTACAGCATCGACTTCAAAGGCTTGCAGGGCATATTTTTCATAGGCAGTCACAAATACTATCTGGATATTCTCATCAAAATTTTTCACCTGTCTTGCAAGTTCCATACCATTTATATAAGGCATCTCTACATCTACAAAAACAACATCCGGCAAAAGCTTCAATATGTTGTCCAGTGCTTCTCTTGAATCAGTAAATTCGCCTATTACCTTCAGATATTTATTTCTGTTGATGAACATTTTCATCAATTTCAAAATAGGCTTTTCATCCTCCACAATTATAGCTTTCACAGCTCACTCCCCCTACAAAACAAGGACATTGTTACAGTTGTTCCTTCTCCTTCAACGCTGCGTATATCTATATTACCATTCCCAAGCCTTTTAATTCGCTTGACAACATTCAAAATGCCTATCCCACAGCTGTCTCCGTTACCACTCTTCAATGCTTCAATTTTATCTTTCGGCATACCTATACCATTATCTCTTACTTCAATATATAAACATCCATTTTTCTTACTTGCAGAAACATACACATTTCCAACTCCACTTTTCTCCATAAAGCCATGTCTTATTGAATTTTCCACCAGAGGCTGTATACACAATGATGGAATCTGCTCGTTCATAACTTCCTGTCCAATATCATATTCAATATTTACCCTGTTTCCAAATCTTGCCTTTAATATTTCAACATAGGCATCCACCATCTCCAGTTCACGTCTCAGCGGTACCAGCATAAGTTTATTGTCTATATCAAAGGTAAGTCTCAGATATTTACTTAAATTTGTAAGAAGTACTGCAGCCTTTTCTCCATCAGTATAACAGAAGGAAATTATAGTACTTATAGTATTATATAAAAAATGTGGCTTTATCTGTGCATGCAAAAAAGCAAGTTCATTTTTCAATGCATCCTCCATGTACTTTTTAAGCAGTATCAAATTTGTCACTCTGGCAGACATCTCTTTTTCCTCAAAGGGTTTTGTTATAAAGTCATTTGCCCCTACTTCAAATCCCTGGGAAATTTCATAATTTACATCTCCCACTATTGATAAGATCACAGGAAGTTCAATAGGAGAATATTTTTTTCTTATCCTTTTACATAACTCTATACCTGAAATTCCTGGCATCATCAGATCCAAAAGTACGAGATCAATTTTATATTTTTCCACTTTTTTCAGAGCCTCTTTACCTGACAGTGCCGTCAATACATTATAGCCCTCACTGCAAAGTACATTCAAAGCTATTTTAATATTTAATATTTCGTCATCTACTATCAATATAGTGCCCTTGTTATCTCTTCTTTGTGCCATTTCAGAGTAATTTATAGGGTAGAATTTACTAATATAACCTGCATCCTCTAACTTTGTTTGTTCATGCTCTATATCATTTCCTTCACAAACTGGAAGAGAAAATACAAAGCGGCTTCCTTTTCCAACCTCAGACCATTCCAGGTATATTTTCCCATGCATTAATTCAACCAGCTGACGTGTTACATAAAGTCCCAGACCAATTCTTTCAAAATTCAAAGACTCATAGGGCTCAAAAATCTGTTCCTTTTTACCTTCTGGCATTCCAAATCCTGTATCCTCCACGGATATGAAAACCATATCTCCATTTTTTCTGCTGTCTATACTTATTATACCTTCATACATATTATGAACTGCATTGGTTATAAGATTAAATAAAATCTGTCTTATTCTGTTTTCATCAACTTTTACGAATATTGATTCTTTTATGTTGTTGACTATTTTTATACCTGTTCCCTGTATTATGTACTTATGGCTTTCCACGACTATATCGACACATACCTTTATATCTGTCACCGACATATTCACTTTAAGTTGTCCATTTTTCATCAATACCACATCCAGTATGTCATTTACAATTCCTGATAATTTTAAGGCCATATTCTTCATCGTTATTACTTTTTTTATATTCCCGTCCTTTAAATTATTCATATTGTCTTTTACTATTATATTGGCCATATTAATCATTCCATACAGTGGAGCTTTCAATTCATAGGATGTTTTGGTAATAAATTCATCTTTTATCTCATCCTTCTTTATTAGTTCCTCCGACATTCTTTCCATATATTTATAATTGGTCAGGAATTTATCACTGTGGATCATATATGAAAATATTACAAAGCCACAAAACGATAGTGGACCTATGAACTTATCAGGTGCAATATTCATGGAATAAAGGAAATCATTTATAAAGAAAATACATATACATACCATAGCCCCCAAGAAATTACCGGCCTCATTATCTCCCATAACCCTCATACCTTTTCCAAACATAAACAAAAGTCTTAGAACAATCGATAAAATAAATATACTTATGCATATATATTTCAACAGGCTTAAATTCATGTAAACAGAATAATCTGTATTCCATACTATGGCTATATAAAACAACCCCAGGAAACCACCCATTTTTAATACGGCATCTGGAAGTATTTTAATATGTTTTTCCATTATTATTCCAACAAGAGATGTTATGGTTATAATCATTGATATCTGCTGAATCTTACAATATATTTCAAAAGATATAAAAGGGAACAGCTGAATTAGTATTCTTTCCCCATTCAAAAGCAAATCAACTGTAAGTGATAAGAAAGTAATAGCATAGTACAAATATATTCTTTTTCTTTGTAGTTTTATATAAACTCTTAAAATATATAAGGCAATCAAGAACATCACTATACTGCCTGACAATTCAATGGAAGCTTTGCTAACATTAATAAAATTTATATCCTTCTGAAGTCCGAAATATATTTTATACATCGTTCCCTTAAAAGGATATCCAAAACCGGCAGATTGAAGTATTATCTCAATTGTATCACCTTTAACATTGAAATATGAACAATAAGGAACCATACCGGCATAATATCCACTGTTCCTTTCAGCAGGATTTCCACTTGATCCCATGATTTCATGGTTTATGTACAATCTATTGCTCATTCTAATATTTCCCACATTTATCCCAAATACATTATGCGAAGGCTTTACTTTTACAATAAGCCTGAAAGTCTTTACGCCTTCTGGTTTCACGAGAATATAACTATCCTTGTCCACTATTGCAGATGTAACTTTTACATATCCAGTAAGTTTAGGCTTTGCAGTACTTTTTTCCATAAAATCTTCCGGTGTAAGAAGCTGACCATCATAAAACTCCCACTGTCCATCAAGATTCACAGCACCATTCCTTGAAAAATTCCATTTTGAAAGGTCCATCCTTCCGCGTTGTGCAGGCATGGGCTTTTTAGTGGAAATTACACCCGAAAATAATATAAAGGACAAAATTGATAGTATACCCATAACTATTATAATTCTCAACATATTTTTCATCGAATTGCGCTGCTCCCTATAAATAAAATTTGGAAATTTATTTTACCATTATTCTCTCATAAATATCTGGTAAGTGCAAAAATATTTGACTAATTTCCGTATTATTACTAAAATAGATCTGCACAATTACAATTATAATTAGGAAAGAGGAGCTTCAATTGAAAAAATCGGGAATCATTGGTATAGTTCTTATACTTACAGGCATTTCAGTACTTTTATATGCTTTTGGTGCCAGATACCTGACAGCATACAGGCAGAACAATATGGTAAAAAATTATGAGAAAGAAATCAAAAATTACAGGAAATCACCTGAGACACTGCAGAAAAACACCACCCCATCCATAGATTACGGTGCTGTAGGGCTTCTAATAATCCCCAAAATAAATTTAAAAGTTGCAATAGGTGAAGGAACGGATATGGACACGCTCAGATATGCCGTGGGTCATTTCAAAGATACAGCTCTGCCGGGGCATAAGGGTAATTTCGCCATGGCAGGGCACAGGAGCTATACCTATGGTCAATATTTCAACAGACTCGACGAACTTAAAATTGGAGATGAAATAATAGTAGAAACTGTTAAAGGAAAATATAAATACAAAATATACAATACCAGGGTTGTACTTCCCGAACAGGTGGAAGTATTAAATCCCACCAAGGATGCCACCATGACACTTGTTACCTGCACACCTGTGAGAATTGCCACACACAGACTTATAGTAAGTGCAAGATTGGAAAATTAGTACCCTACTATTTTAATATTTTTGTTATATCCATCTTTGCATAAATAATTCTTCGTATCTCTACATCATGGTCATATACTACATAAAATACTAAATAATTTTTAACAATTAACAACCTATACTCATCCTCAAGTTTTATATGGTAAACCTTACATGAATAAGGAAACTGTTTTAGACGAGATATAGATTGATCAAATTCATATATTAAGTTTAGTGCTGCTTTTATAGATTTGTTACTAACATACTCTATAATGTTTGTTAAATCTTTTTGTGCAATGGGTAAATATCTTAAATTATACATTATCTTTATCAGTCTTCTTTATAACATTTGATTTTAAATCAGAAAATATCTCTTCATGGGAAAGACGTCTATCCGTAAATTTTGCTTCTAACTCTGATTCTTTAAGCTTAAAATAGATATCATTTTCAAATAATTTTTGCTCATAAGTTTCCATGCTCATAACAACCATATCTCCATATCCATTTTTAGTTAAAAAAACCGGTTCCGATGTCTCATGAACTATTTCTGAAATATTTGAAAAATTATTTCTCAAATCTGATATAGGTCTAATCTTCATAATATTATCACCCCTTATTTATCATAATTTTATCATAATTATGATAAATAATCAAATATTAATACAATCCCAGTATCCTGGCAATTGAAGTAGTAATAAAACAAATTACAACTGCAATTCCCGTTGGAATTGCTGCAGAAAGCAAAGTCCATTTAATGTTTCCCGTTTCCTTCCGTATGGTTAAAAGTGCTGTAGCGCAAGGCCAGTGCAGCAGGCAAAACAACAACATGTTCAATGCCGTAAGACCCGTCCATCCATGAGACACAAGTATATGTCTCAGTGAATCTATACTCTGGAAATCAATCATGGAACCTGTAGACAAATAACACATAATCAATATGGGAAGAACTATTTCATTGGCAGGTATACCCAATATGAATGCCACAAGTATATATCCATCAAGACCTATCAAATGTGCAAAAGGCTGAAGGAATGCCGCTGCATGTCCTAAGATGCTCAAATTCCCAATATAAGTATTGGCAAGCACCCATGTAATAATCCCTGCAGGGGCGGCAACAACCACCGCCCTTGCCAGAACAAATATCGTCCTGTCAATGATGGAAGTATATATCACCCTTCCTATCTGTGGTCTTCTGTAAGGCGGAAGTTCCAGGGTGAAACTGGATGGGTATCCCTTCAATATAGTCCTGGACAATGCATATGAAACAAGCAATGTTATGGAAACCCCAAGTACAACTATACCCGTAACAGACAGTGCAGGCAAAAAATTGAGGGTAACATTCCCCGATCCGGCGACAAGAAATACCGATGAAATGGCAATAAGTGTTGGGAACCTTCCATTGCAGGGCATAAAATTGTTGGTAAGTATTGCTATAAGTCTTTCTCTTGGTGATTCAATAATTCTGCAGCCTATTACTCCCGCTGAATTACACCCAAGTCCCATGCACATGCTTAGGCACTGTTTTCCATGTGCACGTGCCTTTTTAAACAGATGGTCAAGATTTAATGCAACTCTCGGCAGATATCCAAGATCCTCAAGAAGTGTAAACATAGGAAAAAATATGGCCATAGGAGGAAGCATAACTGAAACCACCCAGGCCATTGTCCTGTATAAACCAAGAACGAGAACTCCGTATAACCATTTTGGCGCATCTACATTTGTAAACAATACCGTTAGTTTGTCCTGAAATTTAAATAGTATATCCGCAAGTATGTCCGAAGGTATATTCGCACCTGCAATGGTTATCCACAAAACAGCAGCAAGCATTCCTATCATTATTGGAATTCCAAAAATTCTGGATGTAATATAATCATCTATTTTTCTGTCCCTATTTGATTTATCTATATCGATATCAACACATCTATCTTTTGTCTTTTCCACATTTTGGTATATTCTGCAGGCAATATCATCTCTTACCCTGTTCCTGTCATAAGTCAGTCTTATTTTATTTATTTGACTCATAAGTATTTTAGAATCTTCTTCTCCAATCATGCCAAGTATATTATCCGTAATTCCGCTGTCTCCATCAATCAATCTGAGTGAAATCCATCGTGAATTTAATTTCTCAACTTCCCCTTCCAGTAGAGACTGAAAGCTGCAAATCATTTTTTCTATATATTCCTGGTAGATTATTCTTTTTGGGGAGGGTTTTATTTCTCCCGAACTTACCTTATATATAGTTTCCTTCAGCTGTGCTATTCCAGTTCCGGCTCTTGCCGCCGTCAGTACCACGGGAATGCCAAGCTCATTTTCCATTCTTCTCCTGTAGATACTTATATGCTTTCTTCTTGCTTCATCTATAAGATTAATACATAAGATCACCTTTTCCGTAAGTTCCATGATTTGATATACAAGGTTCAAATTTCTCTCTAGACATGTTGCATCAGTTACAACAATCACTGCATCAGAATTTCCAAAACAAATGAAGTCTCTTGCTATTTCTTCTTCTACAGAGGAAGAAAAAAGTGAATAGGTACCCGGTAGATCCACAAGTATAATCTCATTGTCTCCTACCTTAAACTCTCCTCTTGCACTGGTTACTGTTTTCCCCGGCCAATTTCCCGTATGCTGTTTCAATCCCGTCAATGCATTAAAAACTGTACTCTTACCTGTATTTGGATTTCCTGCAAGTGCAAAAATATACTGATCGTCCTTTTTTGGTATTTTATATGCTTCTGTCAAAGAATCAAATCCCGTGGACTGGTAAGTAAGTCCCATTATTCACCCTCCACAGATATTGATAATTTACTTAAAAAGTTGTTTTGGGAGACATATACCATAGAAGCCTCATCTTCTCTAAGTGCAATCATTGCCCCCCTAATATTATATACAGTAGGATCTCCAGATGGTCCTCTGCGTACTACCTCTACTTCTACCCCTTTTGTAAGTCCTATTGCAAGCATTCTTTCTCGCAGTAGTCCGGCAGCAGTAATATTTTCAACTCTTGCAGATTCCCCGATTTCAATACTACTGAGCTCTTTCATAAGCATCCACTCCCAACTTATAATTGTTTGCTGTATTTAATAGAGTTACCCTAAACTAACTTTAATAATACATTATGCAAATATAAGTTAAAATGTGAAAATACCTATTCTTCAAATGTATCAAAGGCATTCAGAAATTTTTCTATATCCGATTCGCTGTGCTTTACATTTAAAAATACAGCTTCAAACTGTGAAGGTGCTATATAAATTCCGTTTTCAATCATGTGTTTAAAGTATTTTGCAAAGAGTGCCGTATCACATTTTTTAGCATCCTCATAATTTCTGACTTCTTTACTCTCAGTAAAGAACACTGTAAACATAGAGCCACATCTATTCACTACAACAGGCAGCCCTTTTTTTTCAGCTATATGCTCTATTCCGTATTGAAGTTTTCTTCCCAATCCTTCAAGATAATCATAATATCCAGGATTTTCGTGAAGTTTTTTCAGTGTCGCAAGTCCTGCTGCCATAACTATTGGATTCCCAGACATGGTCCCTGCCTGATATACGGGTCCCATTGGTGAAAGATTTTCCATTATGTTTCTTCTCCCGCCATATGCACCACAGGGGAGTCCTCCTCCCATTATTTTTGCAAAGGTAGTTATATCCGGCCTTATACCATATATGTCCTGTGCCCCTTTATATGCAACTCTAAATCCACTCATTACTTCATCAAATATAAGAAGGCTGTCATTTTCATCACATAATTTTCGCAATCCCTCCAAAAAATCTTTATTTCCTGGAATTACTCCCATGTTTCCTGCCACAGGCTCTACAATGATGGCTGCAATATCATCATATCTGTCAAATATATCCTTTACGCTCTGAATATTGTTGTACTCTGCTATCATAGTATTTTTCACACTGTCTTCCGGTACTCCCGCACTTCCAGGAGTTCCTCCCGTCATGACTCCTGAGCCTGCCTCCACAAGAAAATCATCATAATGTCCATGATAGCAACCTGCAAACTTTATTATTCTGTTTCTTCCGGTATAGCCTCTCGCAAGTTTTACAGCACTCATTGTAGCCTCCGTACCTGAATTAACCATTCTTATCATTTCAACATTATCCACGGTTGTACATATATATTTTGCAAGTTCCAGCTCAATTCTGGTTGTTGCTCCAAAAGATATGGCATCTTCACTCGTACTCTTTATGGAGTTCACTACATTATCATCACAATGTCCTAAAATCATAGGACCCCAGGCACAAACAAAATCTATGTATTCATTTCCGTCCTCGTCATATATATAAGCACCTTTACCCTTCTTTATTACAGGCGGATTTAGTGGGACATCCCTAAAAGCTCTTACTGGACTATTTACTCCACCTGGCATATAAAACTCCGATTCCTTGAATATATCATTGCTTATCATTATTATTTCCCTCCTATGTCAATTGTAATTTTCATTACAGAATATCCTGTTTATAATATTCATACATTCAATTTCTTTTCCCTTCAGCTTTTCTTCTTTTAAAACCTCTATGGCCCTGTCAATATAAAACCTGGCAGTACTTTCCACCATCCTCTTTACAAGCTTTTCATTGTCCTTTGTATGCCTTTTGTTTATAAAAGTATTTATCCTTCTATCGCAAATAACACTTCCCTGCTTTTTTATGTTCTGTATTTCCGGTGAGAGCTCTGCTATTGACTGCCATTTCATAAATTCATCTATATAATCAAAAGTTATATATCTATATTCCATCATCTTTTTTCTTCTTATATTTTTATTCTTTTCATCTATCCTGCTTATATTATCTATATCATACAATTTTATATTGGGCAGCTCCATGACATTTACATTCACATCTCTTGGTACTGCGAGATCAAATATAACTATATTTCTAAAAGGGAGTTCATCTTTTCCTATTATGACATGAGGTGCAGAAGTACAGCTGATTATACAGTCTACGTCCTCATAATAACTTTTTTTCTCCTTAAAAGTTATGAATTTAACTCTCTTATATTCACTTTCCATGGATGAAAATCTATTTAAATCACGGACTACCACATATATTATTTCCACAGAAGCAGAAATAAGATATTTCAATACAAGCTGTCCAATTTGTCCAAATCCAACTATCATATATCTCTTGAGCTTTCTGCTCCTAGCTTCTTTTACAGCTATTGATGGAACGGAAACCGGTATTTCGTACATCCTACATGCACTTTTAAATTTCTTGCCACAAGCTATTGTACTCTGAAACAATCTATGAAGCCTACCTTTTACGGCTCCAGCTTTAAGTGCAGACTCATAGGCGGACTTTATCTGTCCAAGTATCTGATCCTCTCCAAGAATTCTAGAATGGAAGCCACAGCTGACTTCCATAAGGTGTTTTACTGCATCCCTGCCTTCAACATAGAAAGTACTGATCATAAGATCATCATCCCATTCCAATATTTCAAACATACGATCAATCAGGTCCTCTTTTCTAAAATCGGAATCAACATAGACTTCTGTCCTGTTGCAGGTACTCAATATAACAACATCCCCTATAGCGTTTTTTATATACCCCAAATTGTTTTCCAATTTTGAAGGTATAATTGAAAATTTTTGCCTTGTTTCAATATCACATTCACTTTTTATTCCGATAAGTTGTATCAATTTTCATCAACTCCAGTATATTAAATAAATTATCATCTACCAATATATAATCTTTTATATAAAAGTTCGGGCATATTATTTTTAATCATTTTTTTTACTGTAGAATCAATATCATATCCAAAGCGTATGTATTTCAAATCAAAAGCACAGTCGTCAAAAATAACACAACATCCATCCGTACTGCCATCCCTTGGCTGGCCTACGCTGCCTACATTTATGATATATCTATTGTTTAGTATGTCAAGATGCATATTTTCACCGTTTTTTTCCTTGATACACGTAATATCTCCCTTTTTATTTTTTATGAACACATTGGGGCAGTGTGTATGGCCTACAAAAAGTATTGGTACCTGCATTTCATCAAAATTGCTATTTAATAAGTGACCTTTTCCCAGGATATAATTAAATCCCCCGGGAGAAGTTATGTCCCCGTGCACTACAGTAAACTTATCATAATCTATTCTATAGGGTAGCTTTCCAAGAAATTCTACATTTTTATTTTCTAGTGCATTTCTGGTCCACTGAAGAGCATATCCTGCCAGGGGATTGAACCAATCCAACATTTTAGGATGAGTAACTGCATAATCATGATTTCCCATAACACAATCAAAGTTTCTAACCATATCTATACACTCATTGGGATTGCACATATATCCCACAATATCTCCAAGGATAATAAATTTATCCGGTAATATATCCTTTGAAAGTTTCATAATCTCTGTCAGCGCTTCTAAATTTCCGTGAATATCGGACATTACAATATATTTCATCCAAAAAACCTCTTCTTCAATCTCAACATTTCTTCTTCAGATTTTCTATATATTCTAGTCTTTCCCTAATCTGCTTTTCAAAACCCTCATCAGATGGGACATAATATCTGGTATCTTTCAAATTATCCGGTAAGCACTGCATATTTGCAGTTTTTTCCTTGAAGTCATGTGCATATTTGTAGCCTTTCCCGTATCCAAGGTCACTCATCAATTTTGTTGGAGCATTTCTCAGGTGCAGCGGTACACCTTCAGAAATAGTATCCAGTGCATCTTTTTTTGCCTTTTTATATGCCATGTACAAAGAATTTGATTTCGGTGCAGCAGACATATACACTACTGCTTCTGCAAGATTTACACTGCATTCGGGCATTCCTATAAACCTTACAGAGTTATATGCCGCAACTGCAATCTCCATTGCATTAGGGTCTGCAATCCCTATATCTTCAGAAGAAAATCGAACAACTCTTCTAGCTATATAAAGTGGATCCTCTCCAGATTCAAGCATTCTTGCAAGCCAGTATACTGCAGCATCAGGATCACTGTTCCTCATGGATTTGTGAAGAGCTGAAATTAAATTGTAATGCTGCTCTCCACTTTTGTCGTAAAGAAGCGTCTTCTTGCCTATGCATTGTCTGACTATATCTTTTGTTATAGTTGCAGAACTGCTCCCATCTATCGAACTCATTACAGAAAGTTCTAGAGTATTCAGTGCAGTTCTTGCATCACCATTGGAATACATTGCTATCATATTCAATATATCATCCGTGACATCTATATCCAAATAGCCAAATCCCCTTTCATCCTTTATGGCCTTTTTCAACAGTTCAACAATATCCTCCGTATCTAGAGGATGAAGTACAAATACCCTGCATCTTGAAAGCAGCGCTGAATTAACTTCAAAAGAAGGATTTTCCGTAGTTGCCCCTATCAATATGATATTTCCCTTCTCCACATGTGGAAGAAATGCATCCTGCTGTGCTTTATTGAATCTGTGTATTTCATCTACAAAAACAATTGTACGTACACCCATTCTTCTCTCCTTCTCAGCCCTGGTCATCACTTCCTTTATTTCTTTGATTCCAGATGTAGTTGCACTGAAGGTAATAAAATTCGCCTTTGTAATAGATGCTATTATCATGGCAAGAGTGGTTTTTCCAACTCCTGGAGGTCCCCAGAATATCATTGAACTTATATTATCCGAATATATTAGATTTCTCAATATCTTCCCTTTACCAAGTATATGTTTCTGTCCTATATAGTCCTCCAGTCCGGAGGGCCTAAGTCTCTCTGCAAGAGGTGAGGATACTTTTTTGTCAAACATAGAACTTTGTATATAATCCATAATAAACTCCTAAACAATAAATTTTCTTTACTATTAATATTATCATAATTCACTACTATAAAAGCATATTATTTATCAATTATCATACATAATAGGTATTCATCTTGCGTAGTATTTAATAAGCGAAGTAAATAGGAGGTAACACATGGACTTTAAAGACATAATTCAAAAAGATAGAGAAGCAAGAAAGAAAGAAGAATTTAAAGGAACTTTCCTTGAATACTTGCAAATTATAAGGAATAATCCAGATATAGTTAAATTGTCACATAGGAGAATGTACGAGATTATAATAAACAAAGGTTACCAAGTACTTAAACCAGAGGATAATCCAAGAATCAAAAAACTATATGGGAATGAACCTATTAGAAGATATGATTTCTTCAAGGACGATTTCTTTGGAATAGATAAAGTAATAATGAAAATTGTAAACTATTTTCACTCCGCAGCAATGAAGGGCGAAGAATCAAGGCAGGTACTCTATCTTGTAGGACCAGTGGGTGCCGGTAAATCCTCTCTTGTAGATTCCATAAAAAGAGCACTGGAGACTTCAGAACCAATTTATGCACTCAAGAACTGCCCAATGAGAGAAGAACCTCTTCATCTGATACCAAAGCACCTGAGGGGTGATTTTGAAAAAGCTCTGGGCGTGGAAATCGAAGGTGACCTGTGCCCTGTGTGCAAATATAAATTGAAACATGAATTTAATGGAGAATATGAAAAATTCCCCGTAATAACTACAGATTTCTCAATACGTTCAAGGAAAGGTATAGGAGTAGTTCCCCCAGTTGATCCTAACAACCAGGATACATCTGTACTTACAGGATCCATAGACATATCGAAAATGGATATGTATCCTGAAGACGATCCGAGAATATTTTCCTTAAATGGGGCTTTTAACGTTGGAAACAGGGGACTTGTAGAATTCATAGAAGTATTTAAAAATGACGTCGAATATCTGCATACAATAATTACAGCTACACAGGAAAAATCGGTACCGTCTCCCGGGAAGGGTTCAATGATATATTTTGATGGCATAATACTTGCGCATTCCAATGAATCCGAATGGAATAAATTCAAATCGGACCATACAAATGAGGCAATATTGGATAGGATAGTAAAGATAGAGGTTCCCTACTGTATGGAATTAAATGAAGAGGTTAAAATATACAAAAAAATACTCGGCAAGAGCAAGTTTAACGCCCATATAGCACCACATACCATCGAAATTGCTGCAATGTTCGCCATTCTTTCACGACTTTCACCTTCAAATAAAGCTGACCCAATGACAAAACTAAGAATCTACAATGGCGAAGATATAGTAGAAAAAGGTACTACCAAAAAAATAGACTTCTCCGAATTAAAGGAAGAGGCAGGAATGAGAGAAGGAATGACTGGAATATCCACAAGATTTATAATCAAGGCTCTGGATAATGCACTGTCAAGTTCCGAGTACAACTGCATAAATCCATTAAGTGTAATGGAAAGCATCACTAAATCAGTCAAAGATCTTGACATAGCTGATGATGATAAGAAGAGATATATGACATTTTTAAAGGATACAATAAGAAAAGAATACAACAAATTGTTGGAGAAAGAGGTAACAAGAGCCTTTATACACAGTTTCAGGGAACAGGCGGAAAGTCTTTTCGACAACTATCTCGACCATGCCGAAGCTTATGTAAACAAGAACAAGATTAAAGACAGCTCCACTGGTGAAGAGCTGGAACCTGATGAAACCTTCATGAGATCCATAGAGGAACATGTGGGAATTTCAGAAAACTCTGCCAAGGGTTTCAGAACAGATGTTACATCTTATATGTTCTACATTATAAGAAATGGCGGGAAAATTAACTATACTTCCTACGAACCACTTAAAGAAGCTATAGAGAAAAAGCTTACTGCCTCTGTAAAAGAACTTTCAAGAATCATAACCAAATCAAAGGTTAGAAATAAAGACCAGGATGAAAAATATAATTCCATGGTAGAAGAAATGAAAGCAAACGGTTATTGTGATCATTGCTGTGATGTTATACTGAAATACGCAGCTAACAATTTATGGAAGGATTGATCCCATGGCCATTTTCAGAGAATTTGATGCAAATGATCATCATGACAGATCGCTGGAGGATAGACGCCGTCATAGACAACTGGTTGAAAAGTCAATAAAGGAAAATCTAGCAGATATAATATCTGAAGAAAGTATTATAGGACAAAGTAAAAATAGGAAAATCAAAATTCCCATAAAAGGCATCAAAGAATATAGATTCATATATGGAGAAAATGGATCCGGTGTGGGAAGTGGTGACGGTTCACAGAAAAAGGGAGATAAAATAGGTAAGGTTTCCGGTAATTCTGGTGGGAAAGGCAATAAAGGTGCCGGAAATGAAGAAGGAGAAGATATATATGAAACTGAAATAACAATAGAAGATCTTATGAATTACCTTCTTGAGGACCTGGAGCTTCCTCTAATGGACAAGAAAAAATTCTCCGAAATCGTGTCTAAAAACTCTTTGAAGAAGATAGGATACCAGAAAAATGGGATAAACCCGAGACTTGCTAAAAAGAGGACTGTAATTGAGAAATTAAAAAGGCAGCAATCTTTAAAGAGAGATCTTCATGAAGCAGATGGAAATGCTGATATTGAAGATTCACGTTTCCCTTTCAGGCAGGATGACTTGAGATATTTCAGAGTGAAAAAAAGGCCAAAACGTGAACTGAATGCAGCCGTCATATGTATCATGGATACATCGGGCTCTATGGACAGTACAAAAAAATTTTTAGCCAGGTCATTTTTTTTCATATTGTACGAATTCGTACGAATGAAATACAATAATGTAGAAGTTAAATTCATCGCCCATTCTACTACTGCAAAACTAGTTACAGAAGGGGAATTTTTCCACAAGGTGGAATCCGGTGGAACTTATATTTCCAGTGGGTTGAAAAAAGCTCTTGAAGTAATTGAAGAAAATTATAATCCCACCTACTGGAATTTATATGCTTTTTGTGTGAGTGATGGAGACAACTGGAGCGAGGACAATGAACTTGCATTAAAATACGGCAAAAAATTAAGTGAAATCTGTAATCTGTTCAGCTATGCCGAAATTATCCCGAGCTCTTATGGCAGTAATATAAAGGACCTATTCCACAGGGGAATCAACAAAAACAATTTTGCCGCCGTTACTATAAATAAAAAACAAGATTTATGGGAATCCCTGAAAAAAATACTAAAAAAAGAATTTGAAACGGGGTGATCTCCTTGGAGTATTCAACTTCAGATTTAGAGAAATGGTGTAAAATCATAGAAGACACCGTAAAAAAATCAGGACTTGATTTTTATCCACAGGAATTTGAAATTGTCAGTTACAAAGATATGATTGGCTATGAGGCATATCTTGGTATGCCCTCAAGGTATCCTCACTGGAGTTTTGGCAAGGCCTATGACCGTTCAGAGTCACTTTACAAGTACAACCTTACTGGGCTTCCCTATGAAATGGTCATAAATTCTAATCCATGCCTTGCCTATTTAATGAAGGACAATACACTGCTTCTTCAGATTCTTACCATGGCCCACGTATACGGACATAATGACTTTTTTAAGAACAACCGATTGTTCCGGGAAGGTACTAGAGCTTCCTATACCATAGAAATGTTTAAAAATGATGCGAATATGATAAGGGAATATGTAAATGATCCAAGTATTGGATATAAGGAAGTGGAAAAGATCCTGGATGCAGCCCATTCCATAAGATTCCAGACCAATAGATCTATAGGAATAAAACATTCAAAGGATGATGATTCAAAAGATGACCTTGTAAAGTTTATAATGAATAATGGAGATCTGGAAGAGTGGCAGAGAAATATTCTCAATGTGGTACGTAAAGAAACCGCTTATTTCATACCACAGGTTGAAACAAAAATCATGAACGAGGGCTGGGCCAGTTACTGGCATTACAAAATACTTCATCTTCTTGATCTTCCAGATTCACTTTATATTGAATTTATCAAAAGACATAATGATGTCATTACCCCTATCATGGGGTCAATCAATCCCTATCATCTTGGATTCAAGATGTTTGAAGATATTGAAACAAGATGTGGAATAGATAAAATATTCGAAATCAGAATGCTGGAGAGAGATGAATCCTTTATTAGAAGATATCTTACAAAAGATTTGTGCCACAAGCTGAATTTATTTCAGTATTCAAAAGATGGCAGCAATTATATAGTAGAGGATATTTCAGATGATACGGGCTGGATTAAAATCAGGAATACACTATGTAGCAATTGTGGTATGGGTACAATACCAAACATTATAGTGGAAGATATTTCAAAAAAGGACGGAAGTTTGATATTGAAACATATCTATGATGGAAGAGATCTAAGCCTCTCATATACAGAGGCTACATTAAAACAAATATTCAATTTATGGGGAAAACCTGTGAAGCTAAATACCAAAATAAAAGGCAGAAATACACATGTCTGCTGTGATGAAAACAATAAAATATACTACAATTCTTTATTGGAAGATAGTTAATTTTTTATAAAAGCCTGATTGCAGTATTAGACTGAACAAGCCTCAGTAAATACTGCTTCACTTTTCTTCTACAGGCCAGGAAGGTTTTTTGCCACTCAATACCTGGTGTATTCCAATTGCAGAATGAAGTGACATTCTCTTCAAAGCTTCAACAGTGTGGGCTGCCGTATGAGGTGTTACAATTATATTATTCAGTCTGAGAAGAGGATTGTCCTTTGAAGGTACTTCTCCCTCAAAAACATCCACTGCTGCCCCAGCTATTTTATTATTTACAAGAGCATATACAAGTGCATCATTGTCCACCACTCCTCCTCGAGCTGTATTTATAAGAAATGCATTTGATTTCATAATAGATAATTCTCTCCTACCTATAAGTTTTTTCGTGCTGTCATTAAGCGGTAAATGCAAACTCACGAAATCTGAATTTTTAAGTAAATAATCCAAATTATCCGTAAGTTCAACATTTTCAATTCCTTCTAAAGAAACATGATGTTTAAGTCCTATAACCTTCATTTGGAATCCATTTATAGCCTTTTCAGCAACAAGTTTTCCTATTGCACCCATCCCAACAATTCCAAGAACCTTATCCTTAATATCAATTCCAAAATTATTTCTTATCTTAAAGTTTCCTTCTCTGAGTTCCCTATCATAAATGAACAGATTCTTCGCCAATGCTATGATAAGACCCATAGTATATTCTGCTACAGTATTCTTATTCGATTCAGGTGAATTGGTAAGCTGTATTCCAAGTCTCAATGCTTCATGAACATTTATATTGTCCATACCAACGCCGAACTTTGATATTACTTTTAATTTTGTTCCAGCTCTCATAATCTTCTTTGTAATACATGCCATACGAACTAAGATAGCATCACATTCCTTAACCTCTTCTGTCAGAATATCCTCCGATATTCCAGATGCTATCTTTATTTCATATCCATTTTTTTTAAGATATTCTTTTCCTTCCTCATCTATGTCTTCAGTAATCAAAACCCTATATGTCATAACATTTCTCTCCATTTATATTATTTTATCAGGTATATCCATTACGTTGTCAGCTATATAAGTAGGTTTTGCATTTTTTATCTCTCTTAGGGTACCATATCCATAGGAAACGGCTATACAATCTATAGTATTTTCACGTGCTCCAATTATATCATGTTCTCTATCTCCTACCATAATTGCTTTTTCCAGATCATTTATATTACATTTATCTATTATATATGTAATAACTTCAGCCTTCTTACTTCTTGTTCCATCAAGATTGCTTCCAATAACATCCTGGAAATATTTATTCAAATTAAAATATTCAAGTATCATCTTTGCAAATATGGTAGGTTTAGATGTTGCCAATATGATTTGGATTCCCTTATCTTTTAATATGCCAAGCATTTCATACACATCTTCATACACTTTATTTTGAAATATTCCCTTATTCCTAAAATATTCTCTATAATACTCAATTGCCTTTAGCGCACAGGCTTCACTAAAATTATAATAAATCATAAAAGACTCCTTAAGGGGTGGACCTATGAACTTTTCAAGGAAATCCAAATTTTCTACGGTAATGCCAAACTTTTTTAATGCATATTGCACAGATTTAGTTATACCTTCTTTAGAATCAGTCAATGTTCCATCTAAATCAAATAGTACATATTTATATTTCATTATTTTATTATCTATCTCCTTTTTACATTCTCCCCTAAGCAATATTATATTACTTTGTTTTTCAGTATACCTATATTTTCAACTTCACACTCTACAATATCCCCTTTTTTTAAGAATCTTGGAGGATTAAATCCCATACCCACTCCTGAAGGAGTTCCTGTCGCTATGATGTCTCCTGCTTTAAGTGTCATTCCCGAAGAGAGCTCATGAATTATTGTAGAGATGTCAAATATAAAATTTCTTGTATTTGAATTTTGTCTGAGCTCACCATTTACCCTGCTGCAGAGATTCAACTCCACAGGAAACTTGATTTCATCTTTATATACTACACAAGGTCCAAAAGACGTAAATGTATCTAAGCTCTTTCCCCTATACCATTGTACATGTCTTTGCTGCACGTCTCTGGCACTGATGTCATTCATAATTGTATATCCAAATATATATTCTTCTGCCTTCTCTTTGGGTATATTTATTCCCTCTTTACCTATTATAATTGCCAGCTCAACTTCATAATCCAGTTCATCAGTAACTTCCGGATGGCTGTCTATAAAATCTCCAGGACCTATGGGACCAACTGCCCTTTTTGAAAAATATACAGGATACCTAGGTATATCTATAGAATCATCCTTAAAGCTCTCGGCAGTTTCCCTTACATGATCCCTGTAATTAAGTCCGAGGCATATAATATCATTTTCAGTTTTCTCTATAGGAGGACATATTGTAACCTCAGATACATTATGGACAACATCTTCAGAATAATTTGAGTTTATATATATTCCTTCCAGCTTTTTTAAATCTTCCATACTTAAATTCTTTATAAGCTCATTCATGTCTCTATATTGCTCTTTTAAATTGATACCGTCAAAGTCAATTATTTTCGACATTGTTCTATCATAAATTCCAAGCTTTTTTCCACCGTCATGCATAAAGACTACAAACTTCATAATATCGCTCCTCACATAAAGTTAAAAATGCAGCACCAAAATTATTAAAAATATCTGTTCCTAATTTAGTATCTTTTTACACATCCATTGTTTTCCCTCTACAACTCTTGATATCAACATGGCAGATACCGTATTACCGGTAGAATTCAATACAGTTGCCGGTGCATCTATTATAACACTTATAACTGCAATTATGGGAAGAAGTTCGGATGGAAATCCATACACGCTTAATATTAGCATCTCGCCAATCATCCCACCGCTCGGTATAGCAGCCATTACAGCACCAACTAAGAATGATACTAAAACAATAGAAATAAGTGATGAAATACTTGTCATATCCCTTCCAAACAGCCCAAACAAGAAAGTGATCTTCATCACTCCACCTATTACTGAACCATCTTTATGGATATTTGCTCCAAGTGGGATTACAGTTTCAAGTATATCCTTTGGCACTCCCATCTTTTTAGTAAATTGAAGATTTATTGGAATACTTGCCGCACTTGAACATGTAGCAAGGGCTGTTATTGTAGGTGTCACTGCATTCTTCCAAAATACTGAAACACCTTTTTTACCATCTGATAGAAAAGCATAAAAAGTAAAGAATGCAAAATAGTATATAACAGCTACAATTATATAAAGTACAAATACTCTCAAATATCCATGCAATATCTGAGGTCCAAGTTCTCCTATTACTGCAGCGAAATAACATCCAAGGCCTATAGGAGCATAATACATAATTATTTTCACCATTTTCATCATTATATCTGATGCTGCCTCCATGAATCTAGTTACCGGTGCAGCTTTTTCTCCAAGAAGTGCTGCTGATATACCGAAAAATACTGAAAATACAATAAGTTGCAGCATATTACTCTTAGAAAACAGCAGTGAAAAGTCCGACACAGTTACAGTGTTTACAATCTGCTGAAGAACACCTAAATGCTCAACTTTTTCTGCAGCATTATCACCTGGTATAATTTTTTTCAAAGTCAGATAATCTATTCCTCTTGCAGGATCTACTATAACGGCTCCTATAACCCCAATTACTGAAGCTATAAATGCGGTAAATAAAAATATAGCAAGTGTGCCAAGCATTATTCTTCCAAGCCTTTTCATGCCTTTCATACTAGCTATTGCAGAAGCAATACTAAAAAAGACAAGCGGAGTTATTATCATAAACATCAAATTTAGAAATAAATCTCCAAAAGGTTTTAGTACACTGGCCCTACTGCCAAAAAAAATACCAATAATTGCACCTACAATTATTGATCCTAACAGTATAACAGAAAATTTGTAATTCTTAAAAAAATTTTTCATTGCAATAACCCCCAAATACCATTATTGATTATTAGTTCATATAATATTATATACCAATTTTTAACTAGTTTTATCGTTAAAAATGCTTGAAATATTGCAAAAAATGCTTTAGCATATAATTATATTAAATTTGGAGTAAATCGAGATTATGAAAAATAAAATTTTGAGGATAGAAAGAGGATATCTCAATAAAGATTTTGAGATATTTCATTTAAAAGATAAAAAAAATATTAATTTTGAATTTCACTATCACAATTTTAGCAAAATAGTAGTATTCATCTCTGGAAACGTAACTTACCTTATAGAGGGCAAATCTTACAAACTCAGGCCATGGGACATACTTCTTGTAAGTAAAAATGATATACACAGGGCTGTAATAGATCCATATAAAACCTACGAGCGTATAATATTATGGATAAATCCAAATTTCTTAATACAGCACAACAATAATTGCGACTTGCTCAGCTGTTTTAAACTAGCTTCAAGACAAAAATTCAATTTGCTCAGATTGAACAGCAGCCAGCTTTCAAATATAAAAAGACTTATCTTTAACATAGAAGATACATCTTCAAATATCCAATTTGGCTATGAGGTACTTAGAACTTCTCTATTTTTACAATTGATCGTGTATATCAACAGATTATTTGCAGATCAAAAAAACCTTACCGGACTAAATGGAATAGTATACGATAAAAATATAAACAATATTCTAAATTATATAAATGACAATTTGGATAAAAGTCTTTCTATAGATCTTCTAGCTTCAAAATTTTATCTGAGTAAATATTACCTTATGCATAAATTTAAAGAACAAACAGGATATACAATTCATAACTATATACTTCAGAAAAGACTTATCATGTCAAATTCACTTATAGAAAATGGAGAAAGTATAACAAATGCCTGTATTAAATCCGGTTTTCAGGAATACTCTTCCTTTGTAAGAGCATTTAAAAAGATGTTCGGACTTTCTCCTAAGAATTATCACAATCAACAACCTAAAATATAATTTTAAATTGCTGATAATTTTCAATTACAATTTGAAGTCCTGCCATACCTATTGCAAATAACGTTAAAATTATTACAAGAAATATGGCTCCAGTATCATACTTTATTTTTTCTTCTTTATTGATCACATAAGCTGTAATAACTTCAATTCCAAGTAAAATAAAGATGATTGGCCATAATGAAAGTATTATATTATAGCCTATATTCTTAAAAATGGTACTCATCAAAAACATAAATCCAAATACAACAAGTACTATACCTGCAGTAAGTGTCCCAACCTTTCTTCCTCCACTCATCTTACACTACTCTCCTTTTTCTTTCCTATGATAAGTCTTACTCCGATCACAATTATAGCTATCCCGACAATCAACTGTGGGGCTATTGTTCCCAGACTGCAGATGAAATCATATATTCTGCTGTCTATATATGGTTCCAGTATATATTTCAAATTATCCCATATTAGATATATTCCAAGCAAGATTAAAAGCACTCCAAAAAGTAGCCTTCTCTTTTTAAATAAATTCCCATCAAATTTTAATATTCTGTCCATGGAAAACATATAATTGTCCTGAAGCATATTGAATTTTTCATCTGGCATATATTGCTTGTTTATACAGTCAAAGAAAGAATAGAACCACACAAGGGGTAATACAAATAGAAGCGGTCCTATATGAAGCCATGAAGAAAGAAATATTATAAAGAAAAATAATGACATAAAAGACAAACCCATCTTCATAAATCCCATATACATATGTCCTGCTCCCGGTAAAAACGAGAAAACAACGGTTAAGAAATTACCTTTTTTCATTTTCATTATTGAATACCTCCATATCAATTATTTTATCAGTAAAATTTCCAAGTTCCATATTAATTGAATTTAAAACTTTAAAACTCGGTGCATTAATCTGCATATTCTTTATCCTATTGTTTGCCATAAAATTCAACATATTCGAAAATACAAACATGAGAGACAAGCATACGGCAATTGAAACTCTAAGTGAATATAGGAAGAATTGAGTGCTGTTTTTGACTTCTCCATGTATTTTACTTTTCACCTCTTCCTCAAATCCAAAAGGTACTTCCGAAAGTTCGCTATCATCAAAACTTTCTACAAGAAGCTCAGCACATTTTTCACACTTTTCAACATGTTCAGACATACTAATGAGTTCTTCATCGTCCAGCTGCCCATTTTTAAATTTTTCTATGGATAAGGCAGTCAAATGCCCATCGTGATCAAATAGATTGCTACTCAAATGGATTCCTCCTTCCATAAAATTCCGAGTAATTTTTTCGATCTATACAGGCGAGTTTGAAGTGTTCTTAATTTTTCACCTGTATCCTTCGCCATATCTGAAAGCTTTATATTTCTGCAAAAATAATTTATTGCTACGGTTTTATAGGGCTCCTTCAATCTACTGCACAAATTGTATATCTTCTGATCTGTATAATTATTTACAACAATATCTTCAGGCGAAGACCCCCCGTCTTCCAGATACTCATAATCTTCACAAGACAAATTATATACATTTCTAGCAGGGCTTTTAATATAATCTTTACATTTATTTACAGCAATTTTTGTAATCCATGCCTTAAAGTTTCTTCCATCAAATTTATTTAAATTTTCATAGGCTGTTAAAAAAGTTTGCTGTGCCATATCTTCTGCATCAAAATAATTTTTCGTAAATGATAGACAGATAGTAATGACTAGACGTTCATATTGATTTATGTAATTCTCAAATTGGTCCCTTTGAATAATCATCACCGCCCTTTTATCCCCACATTAAATATAACGATTTAAAAATAAAAAATACTTCAATTTATAAAAATATATAATAGTATTATAATGATATTAAAAACATGTGAGGTCAAATATTATGAATAATTTAAGCTTTAATAATTTTGGGTTAAAAATGGATATACTTAAATCCATAAAAATACTTGGATATAAGGATCCATCTGAAGTTCAGGAAAAAGTTATACCTCTCATTCTCAAAAAGAATGACATTATAGTAAAATCCCAGACTGGGAGCGGAAAAACTGCCGCTTTTTCCATACCGATTTGCAACGAAATATATCTAGAAGAAAATTTACCGCAGGTACTTGTAATCTCTCCAACAAGGGAACTTGCCATTCAGATAAAAGAGGAGTTCTCAAATATAGGAAAATTCAAAAGAATAAATTGCATTGCTGTCTTTGGCAAAGAACCTATAACAGTCCAGACGAGAAAACTCAGGCAGAGAGTTCATGTTGTAGTTGGGACACCTGGAAGAATACTTGACCATATAAAAAGGAAAACTTTAAATGTTAAAAATATAAGATATCTAGTCATAGACGAGGCAGATGAAATGCTGAATATGGGATTTATCGATCAGGTTCGATCAATAATAAGCAAACTTCCAAAAAATAGATCAACTCTTCTTTTTTCTGCAACTATATCTTCAGAAATACTAAAACTATGCAGCAGTTACATGGTTAATCCAATAAGTATAAATATCAAATCCAGAAATTCTGTTCTGGAAAGAATCAAACAAACATACTATGAAGTTGACGCATATAAAAAATTCGACCTGTTAACCAAATTAATATATATTGAAAGACCCGACAGTGCCATGATATTTTGCAGGACAAAGAAAAATGTTGAGGATTTATTTCATGAAATGAAAGATAATGGCTTCCCCTGCAATGCCCTTCACGGGGGATTTCTTCAGAATGAGCGAATTGATACAATAAAACAATTCAAGAGCGGTAAATTCATCTTTCTAATATGTACGGATATAGCAGCACGTGGCATAGATATTGAGAACGTGACCCATATAATAAACTACGATATTCCCATGGAGAAAGAAACCTATATACATAGAATTGGAAGAACAGGCCGTGCAGGTGGTAATGGTACTGCTTTAACTTTTATTACTCCTAAAGAATTCAGATTTCTGGAACAAATAGCAGAAACATTTAATTTGAACATAGAAAAAGGTAAAAATCCAACAAGGGAGGAAGTTGAATCAGGTAAAAAATTATTTAGTGAAAAATTGAAATCTACTCCAAAAATAAAAAAAGACAGATCCAAATATATAGACAAAGATGTTACGAAAATATATATAAGTGCTGGTAAAAAGAAAAAAATAGGACCTGGAGACATAGCTGGAACCATATCCAGCATAGATGGAGTAAATCCTGACGATATTGGCATAATAGATATAAATGATAATTTTTCTTACGTAGATATACTCTCTGGAAAGGGCAGTATAGTTCTTGATGGACTTGGAGATAAAACCATAAAAGGCAGAAAAATAAGGGCAGAGAAGGCACAGAAGTAGAAAAGGGTTCTAAATTTTATTTGAATTCAGTTTTAAAAATTTTGCTACTCCATCCTCATCGTTTGAATCTATAATTTCAGTTGCCAACTTCTTCAGCCGTGCATATGCATTTTTAACTGCATACTTTTTATCTGCAACCATAAAAAGGGGTTCATCATTTAGATTGTCTCCAAAACAAATAAGTCTGTCGGCCTTCAAATATTTTTTCAAATATATTGCCGCACAGCTTTTGTTTGCATTGATATTTGTAGTCTCAAGCCAGAAAAATCCCTTTGAATATATTTCCTCGGTATAGTGACAGCTTACCTGAAGCTTCTCTTTAAATAATTTATATTCATAATTCAATTTACCGCCCTCTTCTATTGCAAAGATATTTATAATATTGAAGTTTTTGATTATCGAGAAGTCAGTTACTTTTTGAAGCCTCCTGTCTTTATTTTTCTTTCTTGAATTTATATATATGTCCTGTCCTTTGTTAAACACACCACTATAAAATATTTTTTTATTTCCACCTGAATCCACTGCAGATATAAAGGGAGAAATATTTTTAGAAAAATAAGTGTTCAGGATAAGCTTCACATCTTCACGTAAAAGATAGTTCTCAACAATATTTTCACCTGAAAATGGGTTATAAATAAAGGCGCCATTATTTAAAATTATAGGCACTTTCAAGCGAAGTGGCTCGAGTATATTTTTAGAAGCTTCATAGGATCTTGCCGTAGCAATTGTAAAATTCAATCCGGATTCTATTAATTTATTTATTATTCCAGCTGACCTTTCACTTACAACCTGCTTTGAATTCAGCAGTGTTCCATCCAAATCCGAAATATATAAGTCCAAATGTATTACCTCTTTCAATATTATTTATAGGGTCTGTTGAATAGATAACTATATTGTTTCTCTTCCTTAAAGCCACATTTAGAATAAAATCCTCCGGCATATGTTGTCCAAAGAAATTTACTTGTATTCTTTATAGCTGGATAATTTATTATAAAATCAATCAATCCCTTTCCAATTCCTCTGCCCCTGTATTTTTCATCAACAATTACATCCATAATCAGGGTATAAACTGCATAATCACTTATAAATCTTGCAAATCCAATCTGAACTCCATTATGATAAACTGCAAAACAAATACTGCCCTCAATTGTTCTTTCTATTAGTTCTTCCGAGCGGTCATTTGCCCAATGTGATTGCCTTAACAACCTGCATACATCCTTAAGGTTGATCCTGCTAATATCATCAGTAAATACATACTCTCCATTATTTATTTCCATATTAAAACTCTCCTATACAAAACATATTAAAACTTTATTCATTTGTTAAAATACTGATAATAATAGCACTTTAATCTGCCATTATAAAGTTTTCTGTTTTTATTAGATTTTTTACCAAAATATTTTTCAAATTTATCATGAGCCGTTATTATAAAATAACTCCACCCTTCAAGCCTCGAAAAAATCCTACCCATATCCCCATATAGTTTTTCAACTTCCTCAAGTTCACCGAGCCTTTCTCCATATGATGGATTGCTTATTATAAATCCGTACCTTTTCTTTGAGCTGAAGTTCTGTACCGGTATTTTCTGAAATGCTACGTAGTCCTTGACCCCTGCTTTTTCAGCATTATTCATTGCAGTTCTTATCACTCTCCCATCTATATCAGAGGCAAGAATTCTAAATTCTCTCTTATTTATGGAATTTACGGCATACTTTCTCAAGTCCTCCCATAAATCACTGGGGATTATATCCCATTGTTCTGAAACGAAATTTCTGTTTAATCCCGGGGCAATATTTTTCCCTATCAAGGCAGCCTCAATTGCAATTGTTCCTGAGCCGCACATAGGATCTGCAAGCATTATGGATGGTTCCCACTCACTTAACAATACAAGAGCTGCTGCCAGTGTTTCCTTGATGGGTGCCTCCCCTGAATTCTTTCTATATCCTCTTTTATGAAGTCCTTCACCGGAAGTATCAACCGTCAGAGTAACTATATCCTTTAAAATTCCAACTTCTATTTTGTACTCCGCTCCAGTTTCATCAAATGTTTCACGATTGTATTTATTTTTCATTGACTCAACTACAGCCTTTTTCACTATGGACTGGCAGTCCGGTACACTGTGTAATTTTGACTTTACGGATTTCCCGGTTACATGCATAAATGCATCTTCCGGCATTAACTTCCCCCAATCCACAGAAAGTGTACCCTGGAAGAGTTCCTCAAAACTATCCGCCTTGAATTCCGCCATTCTTATTAGCACTCTATCTGCAGTCCTAAGCCACAGGTTACAAGTAACTATGTCCATTTCATCTCCTTGAAAAATGACTCTTCCATTTTCAATTTTCAAATTTTCATATCCAAGCTCTCTAAGTTCTCTTGCAACTATCGCTTCCAGTCCAAACGTTGAAGTTGCAATTAAAGTATAGTCCATTCCTTTCCTCCATATCCTGCATCAAAGCTAAATTTCTATTAAGTTGTAATCCCTGGTTCCAAGTCCTATTTCCTCTCCATAGCTAAGTTGGACATACCCATAAGTATTACCTCTTAGATTTTTAAATTTATCACTGCAATCTTCATGATTATGACTATCGCAAAGCATTGTATTATTCAACGCTACAGCATTATTTACAAGATCATAGCAAGCAGTATCCAATGCAACCGGATCCTTAGATGCCAGTATACCTATATCTGCCACTATGGGTGCATCACTCCAGGGAACACAATCACAATCTGGGGTAACATTTATAACAAAATTAATATATCCAACCTTACCCCCCTTACCCTTGACAGCACTATAGGCATATTCTGTAAGTTTTTCGGTAAATATCCTTGACTCCATTTCACCTCCAGATTCAATTGCCTTTACAGGACAGACTGTCATACATTCTCCACAGCCTATACATTTCATCTTATCTATAGAGGATTTTTTATCTTCAATGGTAATAGCTTCTTTAGGACAAACCTCACTACATTTTCCACAGCCTACACACTTCTCTATATTTACACTTGGTCTTATTGAATGCTGATCCTTTTTCCCTTCAGGATTTGCACATCCCATGGCAAGATTCTTAATTGCACCTCCAAAACCCGCCATTTCATGACCTTTAAAATGAGACATTACAATCATACTGTCTGCTTCTGCTATAGCACCTGAAATTCTCGTATTTTTAAAATGTTTCTTGTCTATCCAAACTTCTTTTACATTTTCGCCCTTCAATCCATCAGCTACTATTACAGGAGCATCTACAACTGAATGGTTGAACCCATGAAGTGCAGCAGTATTTGCATGATCGACTGAATTTGATCTGCTTCCAGAGTATAATGTATTTGAATCAGTTAAAAATGGTTTTGCATTCGATTCCTTTATTTTATCCACAACCTGTCTTACAAAAATAGGGTTTATATACGCATCACTCCCAAGTTCCCCAAAATGAATTTTTATGGCAGTTAGATCTCCCTTTTTTAAAAGATCTTTAAATCCTGCCCTGTCGAACAATTTTCTAATTTTAGTCACCTTGTTTTGTTTTTTGCTTCTTGCCCTTAAATTTGCAAAATAAACATCACTTTTCATTAAATTTCACCTCACATAATATATTTAAAATTATTTCAAACTTTCAATAGCATTTTCAGCCCACTTAGGATCTCTATATATGGCTCTCCCTACACCAATAAGATCAGCTTTTCTTTCAGAAAGCAATTTTTCGGCATCATCAGGTCTTATAATACCACCAGTTAAAATAACTGGAATAGATACAACACTCTTTATGGCTTCACTAAGCGGCGAAAAATATCCAGGCTCAGTAACACCTGGCAAGGTATATCTGCAAAATCCACCTGAAATATCAAGGATATCCACACCTGCTCTTTCAAATTCTCCAGCAGCAATTTTACTGTCCTCAATAGTAGTACCACCCTCCATATAATCAGAAGCTCCCAGGCGCAGAAATATAGGGAAATTCTCGCCTACAACCTGGCGTACTGCTTTAATTATTTCCAGATGAATTTTAATCCTGCCTAGTATATCTCCACCATATTCATCAGTTCTCTTGTTTGTCAGAGGAGATAAAAATTGATTCAGAATATATCCATGTGCAGAATGAATTTCTACACCATCAAACCCAGCCTTTTTCACACGAAGTGCAGCTAATTTAAATGCTTCAACTATATTTTCAATTTCAGGATGGGTAAGTTCCCTTGGTATATCACCTTTGCATGGATTTGATACAGCTGAAGGTCCAACTGGAGTGCAGCCTATAATATCTTTATGCGCCGCACTGCCCGCATGATTGATTTGCATTATTGCTTTACTCCCATTTTTGTGTATAATTACGGCAAGCTTTTTCAAGCCTTCAACTGCATTGTCGTCTGCTGCAGAAAGCTGTTTTTCTCTAGCTTTTCCTTGCTTCGAAATAAAACTATGTTCTATAATAATCAAGGATATATATCCACCCTTTGATCTTTTATCATAATAATCTAAAAGTTCTTCACTTACCATTCCATTTTGCTGGGATTTATAAGTAGCCATAGGTGGAAATATCAATCTATTTTTTAAAACTAATTTATTTAATTTCAACGGTTCAAGTAAATACGACATTATCATTTTCTCCCCTAAATTTATTTAAATTCTCCCTCTAAAAAACCAATTGTATAATCAAGCACTTCCTCTTCCCAGTCCTTTTTATTGAATGTGTGGTCTGATCCTTTAACATCATGCAAAACAGCTTTTTCCCCGTAAATTTCAAGGTATTTTTCCGATGTTTCAAATGGCACCGTCTCATCATTGTCACCATGTATAATCATAACATTTTTATTATAAAAAGATGATTTTTTTAAAATATTGATATTCCAAAGATCCTCTAAAAGGCCTGTACCAACTGTCAGACCTTCTACATCCCAAAAACCTTTTTCCTGCATTTCCTTGATATCATTTTCCCTTTTTCCATCCATGACAATTTCTTTTATATTCCCAGCCGGGGCCCAAAGACAAAGACAGCTGACATCATCCCTGCAATCTCCTGCAAGCATGCCGGCAACAGCCCCTCCCAAGCTAAGACCTATAACTCCTATTTTACTTCTATCAATAAAATCCAATGATTTCACATATTCAAGAACAGTTTTTGCATCAGCAAGTTCCCCGGAAACAGTCATGTCAATAAAATCTCCATCACTTTCCCCACTTCCACTGAAATCGAATCTTGCACTTGCTATTCCCCTGTCAGCCAACATTCTAGACAATTTTACAAACATGAAATGGGATCCTATTTTATTTCCTGTAAAACCATGAAATATACAGACTATAGGAACATTTCCTACAATTTTATCAGGAACATGCAGCATTCCTCTAAGCATCAATCCATCTTTATTTTCAATTTCAACTGCCTTCTGCATCGAGTACACCTCCAATAATATCATTAATTTATTATATCCAATATATTGTATATTTTTCAACCTAGTATCTTCAAATGTATCATAAAAAATAGCAGGATAACTTTATTATCACTGCCATTTTTATATACTATTTCGTTATATCTGAAGTCTTTTTACTATTTCTCCGCCTTCAATATGTTTATCCATAATTTCTTCAACGTCATCCGAAGTAACTCCACCATACCATACACCATCTGGATATACAACTACTATTGGGCCTCTATCACAAAGTGAAAAACACCCGGTGTTAGTCACTAAAACTTCTCCCTCCAGATCTCTATCATCTATTTCCTCCATAAATTGTCCTACCAAATCCACAGAATTTTTTGAATAACAGACTCCCTGTTGCTTTCCATTAATTCTACAGCTTGTACAGACAAAAATATGATATTTTGGATTAACCATATACAATACCCCCTAAATAATTTTAATCTTCACAAGTTAATTTATCATAATATGTCATCAAATTCAATAAAAAAATATCAAATTATTATAATTTGGGTATTATATTAAAACAATTAATCAAATTTATACTATTTCCTTAAGCAATTTTGAAAAATAAGCAGCATGTGCTTTTTCTTCTTCTATTATAATAGAAAGCATGTCCTTAACTTCTTTTTTAGAAATTCCCTTATACATCTGAGAATAAACGTCAATTGTAAGTTCTTCTGTTTTGACTGCATGTTCTACTGCAGTTTTTAAATCTGCAAATGCATTCTCGGGTTGTTCTTTCTGATTAAATACCTTGTTCTCAATTAAATTTTTTAAATATGCAGTTACCTCTTCATCAAAAAGATAATCGGAATCAGCGTCCTTTTTGCTTGATACTTTATCAAAGAGCTTTTTAAATTTCTCCTTGTGAACAAATTCCTGACCTGCTGCAGATATTAAAAATTGTTTAGTCTTACCTGTAGTATACTTTGCACCATTGGTATAAAATTTATATCCTTCATCTTCCATCAATATTGCAACTTTAAGCATTTCAGCTGCATTAAAATTATTACTGGCCATAATAATCCCTTCCCTTCTGGTGATTAATTTATATAGTTAAATAATACACTTTGAGAAAACATTTATCAATACCATCAATTTTCAAATTTACAATCTATCTACGCCATTGTCTCTAGCCTTGATTTTTTTGAAGGTTCCGTTAGACTTTTCTCAATTTCTTCATAGGAAGCAATTTTGTCTGATTTTTTTTCTGATTCTTCACGATCATTATTATCTTTTATCTTCCTTTGAATGTCTTTCAAGGATTTCCCTATTTTTTCATCTATTTCAGAAATCTTTTCATTGATTTTTGATAACTGCTCACGTTTTAATGAAGCTTTCTGCCCAGTTATTGAACGTGCTTCGTCAAACTTTATTTCTTCTGTTAAAATATTAATTTGTCCTTTCATGTTACTTTTTAAGGATAAAACCGCCCGTATTTTGGAAATATCAGTATTTGTGGAAATAATATTGTTGAGATGTCGATTCTGTACTTCCTCATCTGTCTCTGGTTTATTGTTATCATATACTTTATATTTCTTTTTATAGGTATCCAATGCCTTCTGCTGCTCTTTAAACATATGTTCTTCAATTTGTTTATCAATGCTCTCTATCTGTTCATCAAAATTTTTAAGCTGTTCTCTAATTGAATCAAGACTTCCTCCATTTTCAGTAGCCCTCTCAATTAAATTGCTCTTGCTGTCAATAATATTTTGTTTTTGTTCAAACAGAGCATTAAGTATACTGTCATTTTTAAATTGTACTCCAAAAGTATTTTTTGCAGAATTACTTATAGATATGCCACCATTACTGGAATCTTTACCCGCATTTTTATCGGAAGTTTTATTGATTACCGTATCCAATTTTAATGCCACACTAGGTATTACATTCGATATACGCATTCTGAAATCCCCTTTACTTTCTATAATCCATTTTAGTATCTATATCGTTAAATTTCATGAAGACTTAATTATTCAGCTCAACTATTTAATATAATTACAGCATCCAGTTTTTATTAATATGTTCAATTACTTCCTTATCTGAAGCATAAATTCAGGTTTAAATACAAGCATCACCCTGTATTTCTATAATTTTCTGTAAATTCTGTTAAATATTTTAATTTCATTAACAAAATAGAGATATTATATTCATATTTATTATCTATACTTTAAAATAAGTTTTGCAATTAAAGCAAAATTTGTTCTGTAACAAATAAAATTTTAGGAGGTTTCTCGTATGAGTAAACGAATCAATTTGATAATTGCAGCATTAGTTATAGCAGGAACTTTGCCAGCTTTTACACCTAATACAGCAAAAGCCGCAGGAACTACTTGTCCTACTTCAGTAAATCAGCAAACTCTGTTAAAAGACATTCTAAATAAATATCCTCAATTAAAAAATTGTAAAATCATTAATTTGAAAAATACAACTACTAAAAATACAACAACAAGCACTCCTACAAAGTCTAAAAACAACACAACGCCGGTTGCTACAGCACCTGGAAACAATACAAAGACAAATGAAAATAGTGGACAAGCTCCTTCTATAAGTGCAGAAGCAAATGAAGTAATCAGATTGGTTAATGCAGAAAGAAGTAAAAATGGACTTGCTCCTCTCAAAGCTAATGCTGAATTATCCAAGGTAGCATCAGTTAAAGCGCAAGACATGATTGACAAAAACTATTTTAGTCATACTTCACCTACATATGGATCACCTTTTGACATGATGAAAAAATTTGGAATAAGCTATACAGCTGCAGGTGAAAATATCGCTTATGGCCAGAAAACTCCTGCAGAAGTAATGAATGCATGGATGAATTCCTCAGGTCACAGGGCAAATATATTGAATTCCAATTTCACTGAAATTGGAGTTGGAGTTGCTAAAGACAAAAATGGAACTCCGTACTGGGTTCAAATGTTTATAAACCCTGGGAAATAAACAAATTCATATTTTAAAAACCGGAAATATTTATTTATTTCCGGTTTTTCTACCTGTTTATTACTTTTATCTGCATTCCGCTCATGACATCCAGGGCCTTTTCGTTCAAACTTTCATCATTGCTTGCAGTGCAGAGTGTATCTACTATGATCTCTGCTTCCGGAAGTGCGGCCTTTGCCAAAACAGCATTTGATATTACACAGATATTGGATACCACACCTACCAATTCAACACTTTGGAATTCATTTTCTCTTAAATAATCTGCTAGTTCTAATGATCCAAAGGTTACCTTTTCAAAACTTTTGACGGTATCATCAGACAGATCATAAACTTTTCCGTATAAATTCCAACCTTTTGTACTCTTTATACAATGCTTTACAGGTAAATTTTTTCCCTCCTGTGTATTTAAATAACCTTCATCATGAGTATCAAGCGTAAAAACCACTTCATATCCATTTTTCTTATATTTTTCAATCTTTTCTACAATTCTATCCTCCAGTTCAACCGCTTTGTCAAATCCAAGACTCCCATTCACAAAGTCATTTTGATAATCCACCACAACAAGTATCTTTTTCATCATTATTACCTCTTTTACCATATATATATACTCTTTTTTATTATATCATATGCTAAAATCAATCCAAATATAAATACTTTTCCACAACCCTTAGCTATTTCTAGGCATGTGTTGTATACATTTTCAAGTCAGCACTCAATTTCCTATTAAAGGTTACTTTATAATTTTCGATAATAACGTATGTAAAAGTTTTAACAATCAAAATTGGGGGGAACGATTATGTCTATAAGAAAAAAACTACCTTTAGTTATTGCAATTTTAGTATCCATCGCACTTTTATCTACCAATTTAACATCCTATTTCATAAGTTCTAAAACAGTACATTCACAAAACAATGATCTGCTGCTTAATGACGTCAATAAGGAAAAACAGACAATCAATTCCTTAATAATCGGTGAACAAAAAGAGGCTGAACTTTTGTCATCTGAAAAATCAATAATTGAAACATCCAAATTAAGGCTTAAGCAGCCTAATAATGACTTCTTTTCTGACAAAAACACAAGCCTTAAAGCTTCAAACAAATTTGTAGGTGATAGGTACAACAAATTGGAACTTCATGAACATTTATTTGTTGCAGATAGAAATGGAACAAATATTATAGACAGTAAGAAGAATTTAAGAGTAAATGTAAAAGATAGGGATTATTTCAAAAAAGCACTTGCAGGACAATCTAATATCAGTGATACCGTAATTTCAAAAATTGATGGTAGAGCACTTGTACTATTTGCTGCTCCGGTTAAAGACGAAAAGGGACAAGTTATTTCAGTAATGGTTAATTCGGTATATGTAGATTATTTTAGTAAATATTTAAATGGTTCAACAACTGATGATTCTAAATATATGTATCTTGTAGATTCAACTGGAACGATCCTAGCACATCCAGCAAAGAACACCATTGCAAAGCCATCTGAAAGTTCTATAATTAAATCCGTTGTTTCGAAACTAAAAAATGGTGAAAAAGTATCACCAGGTATAGGTAACTATACATATAAAGGTGTACCAAAGATTGAATCTTATGATGTAGTACCTGGTACCAATTGGATTATTGCATCTACCACTAAGATATCTGTACTAAATGCTTCAGTAAATGCCCTACTGAGAAATACTTTAATAATTACACTGATTGCGGTTATTTTATCAATTATAATAGGAATAACCATTTCAAGGAAGATAACCACACCTATAAATGAATTGGTTGAAATTATGGGAAATGCTTCAAAAGGTGATTTAACAGTAAAATCAAATCTGAATTCAAAAGATGAACTTGGCAATTTATCAAACAGTTTCAATAAAATGACTGAAAACATGAAATCGCTTATTGGAAATATAAATTCATCTATGGATACAGTTTCTTCCACAGTAAGCACTATAGTTGAAACAACAGACAATACATCCCTTTCGATTGAAGACGTAGCTAAAACTGTTCAACAAATAGCAGAAGGTGCGTCACATCAATCCGAAATCGTCGAAGTTGTTGTAGGAAAAACTACCAAACTTGGAGATGAAATTAACAAATTAAATTCTTATTCTAAGGATATGAAGTCAAGTTCCGATGAAATTGTAAATGTAAATATCAGTTCAAAAAAAGCTATGGAAAAGCTGATAGATAAAACTAAACAAAATGATGCTGCTATTGAAAGAGTTTACGATATTATAGATAAGCTAAGAGTGCTTTCTTCTAACATAGGCACTATTACTGAAGCTATCAGCGGAATATCGGATCAGACAAATCTACTTGCATTAAATGCAGCTATAGAAGCTGCAAGAGCTGGTGAAGCGGGTAAAGGATTTGCAGTAGTTGCTGAAGAAGTAAGAAAGCTTGCTGAACAGTCTTCAGATTCAGCAAAAAATATAGAAAAAATAATTACTGACATTCAGGATAAAACAAATGATGCTGTACAAATTGTTTCAAATGTTAAAGAGCATGTTGCAGAACAAGCTGATGCTGTTAATGAAACTGGTACAATATTTAAAAATATATCAACAAACATAATGACTATTGCTTCAAAAATTGAAAATGTAAACAAGTCTCTATCCTACATGAATTCCAGCAAAGAGGATGCTATCAATGAGATCCAAAATGTTTCAGCAGTTACTGAAGAAACAGCTGCATCATCTGAAGAGGTATCTGCTTCTACCGAAGAACAATCTGCTGCTATGCATGAATTAGCTGATTCTATAGAGAAACTTCACCAAATGATAGAGGGATTATCAAATGCTGTAAAGATATTTAAAATTTAGTTGTTCCCTCCTACAGGCCTATGATTTTTCCCCTATATATCCATCGGCATATGGGAATACCTTCCCAAAGCTGATGGGATTTTATATTGCATAAGATTCAATAATTTTCTTGTAAAAGTGAGCAAATTGGATTAAATACCTGGAATATGGAACATACATGGTAAAAAAACCAGTTCACTATGGTATTCCCGTGTAAAAATAAATTTGACATATATGAGTATTATTGATATAAATAATGTAGCATATATGTTGCATTTATAGCATATATAGCTTATAATTATTAATATAAGTAACATATATGTACCAGATAGATTTTGATAATATAGATAAATTTTTATGGGAGGAATAAAATAATGTCTGTAAAAGTTGCAATTAATGGTTTTGGAAGAATAGGGAGATTGGTTTTAAGGATTGCCCAGGAGAGAATGAAGGAAACTGTTGACATTGTGGCAATCAATGCCAGAGCAGATAATGAAACCCTTGTGCACCTTTTTAAATATGATTCCTGTTATGGCAGGTTTAAAGGAAATGTACGAGCAGGGGAAAATTCCATGTTTGTAAACGATTCTGAAATAAAGATTTTTAGAGAAAGTGACCCTGAAAATTTACCATGGGACAAATTAAATGTTGACATAGTTGTAGAATCTACAGGAAAATTTAAAACCAGAGAAAGTTTATATAAGCATATAAAAGCTGGAGCAAAAAAAGTTATACTTACAGCTCCTGCCAAAGATGAAGACATATGTATAGTTATGGGAGTAAATGAAGAAGAGTTTGATGTAAAATCCCATAATATTATTTCAAATGCATCTTGTACAACCAATTGTCTAGCTCCTTTTGCAAAGGTTTTGGATGAAAACTTCGGTATTGTAAATGGCTTTATGACCACAGTTCATTCATATACTAATGATCAAAAACTGCTTGATAAAACCCATAAGGATTTAAGAAGGGCAAGGGCAGCTGGACAATCTATAATTCCAACTACCACAGGAGCAGCCAAAGCAGTTGCAAAAGTACTTCCAAATTTAAAGGGAAAATTAAATGGACTTGCCTTCAGAGTACCTACAGCTACAGTTTCCGTTACTGATTTGGTATGTCAACTTTCAAAATCCGTTACGGCAGATGAAATAAATAAAGCTTTTAAAAGAGCTGCAGAAGGACCTATGGAAGGAATATTAGGATATTCCGATGAACCATTAGTATCAATAGATTATAAAGGAGATAATAGGTCTTCTATAGTAGACGGGCTTTCAACGATGGTATCAGGCAACATGGCAAAAATAGTATCCTGGTATGATAATGAATGGGCCTATTCTTGTAGAACCGTAGATCTTGTAAATTATATTGCGGGAAAAATGGAAAAAAATTCTGAAAGTGCTAAAGAAATAGCATCATTATAGAATATAACTTTAATTAAATTCAGCTAAATTATAAATTTTTCTATAATACGGAATTGTATCCTACTATATTTAATCAAAACTGATAAATCAGTAAGTTGTTACTGTATTAACGGATACAATTCCTCTTCCCCTATAAATCTTATCTTTATATAAATTCATGTTAATTTCCACTTTATATAAAATATAACTTAAAAATATATAACTTAAAAATTTAGTATAATTATACTAAATTATTTTTTAATATCGACGATAATATACTGTTGTTATCTGTAAAATAATTTTATTAATAGCAGGAGGTAAAGCATGAACAGATCTAAAAAGTTGGTATTTTCTTTTTTTATCTCGGCATCTCTCATGAGTATCAATCCCCTCATGTATGATAATGTCCATGCTACTGGTATTACACCCAACACTCACAGCAGTGCTTACACCAGTGAAGGAAACATCTTTGCAAAATGCGGATATACAGGGCAGTGTACCTGGTTTACATATGGAAGAGTTCTCGAAAAATTGGGCATTTCGCTACCTTCAGAATTCTACGGGAACGCCATAGATTGGTGGTATGCTAATGCAAGGGATGGCATATATTCCTATGGAACCGAGCCAAGGGCAAATTCAATTGCAGTATGGAGCGGGGGCTCAAAAGGATATGGACATGTTGGTTTTGTAGAACAGGTAGATGGAAATACTGTATATTTAAATGAAGGCAATTTCAATATCAGAGGCGCTTATGATGGAAGTGTAAAAACATTATCAAAAGCACAGATGCAAAATAGAGGCAATATATTCTTAAAGGGATACATATATGTTGGGTCAGGAAGTTCATCTTCTCCACATACTTCCACACAAATTGTACAGACAACTGTAAAGTCTGGAATTGTAAATGTATCCAGTTCAAGTTCATTGAATATCAGAAGCGGGGCAAATACTTCTTTTGGAGTAATTGGCAGCTTGAGAAGCGGTCAATCCGTTCAAATCGTTGGAACAGTTGGTAATTGGTATAAAATCAAGTTAAATTCTACTTATGGTTATGTAAATGCCGATTATATAAAAAGTGGAAATGCACTCAGCTCATCAATAGGACAAGGTTCTGGAGACGGCAGTACAGTATCCTTAAAAGTTGGATATGTAAAATTGAATGATGCTTCTTCAGTATTGAATCTGAGAAATTCACCTAATGGTTCTATCATAGGAGCTCTTTCAAACTCAACTAAATTAAATATAATTGGAACAAGCGGAAGCTGGTATAAAGTCAGTGTAAATGGAAAAACTGGTTACGTTTCATCGAGTTATGTAACTACTTCACAGTCAAACACAACTTTGAGCAACAGTTCAAGTTCCAAAAAATTGGGTAGGGTAATCTTAAAAAATCCTTCCTCATCATTAAATTTAAGGCTAAGTCCATGGACAGGACGTGTAATTGCATCACTTTCAAATGGAACTAATGTCACTATATTAGGTACAAGCGGATTATGGTATAAGGTATCGGTAGGAACAACTAGTGGATATGTTCATTCTGATTATATAAAATTACAAAATTAATGCATAAAAAAGACAAACATTAATGTTTGTCTTTTTTATGCATTAATTTTATCTTTCATTTTAGCAGCCAGCTTATCCAAAAGTTCATCTTTATCAAGACCATCTTCCGGAAAAGTAACTGATGAACTTACAAGATGATATTGTGAATAATTAGAATCCTGGCTTTTAATATTATTATATAAAGCCTCCATTTTACTCATTCTATATTTCGCCATATTTGCACTACATTTTGGAAGAACTGATATAAATGTAGAAAGTCCATATTTTTCAAATAAATCCGGAGTTTTAAAAAATTGCCTTAAATTTTCATAGAGAATATCCATAAAAATTAGATAGCTGTCCTTAACTTCTATTTTTTCGTCTGTTTTTTTCACGTTCAGTTTCACTAAACTTGACATAGCAACCGATAATTTAGTATTTTCAACTTTAGCCTTTTCTATCTGTTTATTAATATACTGTTGAAAATTCAAATATTTTATTTCTCCAGAATCGTTATCATTTTTATAGGACTTAACAAGCTTTCTTATTCTCTCAATCAACATCTTAGTATTGAAAGGCTTTAAAATATACTCGGAAGTACCTTCCTTTATACATTTTATAAATGCATTTCTCGTATTTAATTTAGTAAGTATCATAACAGGAATATTTAATTCTTTTGCTTTAATTTTTTTAAGTATTTCAAATCCATCCTCAGTGCTAAGGCCAACTTCCAATATTATAAGACTTATGTCTTCCTTATTATCGGAAAGCTTATTAAAAAAATCAAAGGAGCTGTTTGATTCACACACTTCCAACCCCATATTTTCAACTGTATCCTTAACCCTGTATCTCATATACGCCATGTCATCCAATATTATAACTTTATCCATAATCATTCCATTCATCCTAATTAATAATTTTTGTAGTCGTAAATACCTATATGTTAATTATCGAACAATCTTCCTAATTTTTAATACACATTTTAATACATATAAAAAATAAATTTTATATGTATCAAAGCATTCCTCCATCCACAGTTATAACCTGACCTGTTACATATTTAGAAGATTCACTGCATAGAAAAGCTACAATTCTGCTTATATCTTCGGTTTTCCCAAATCTACCTACCGGTATCTCACACATCAGGTCATCTTTTTCCTCTTTACTGAGCCAGTCATTCATGCGTGTATCAATGACTCCCGGTGCTACTGCATTTATTCTTATATTTGACGGAGCCATTTCCTTTGCAATGGATTTAGTAAATGAATTTACTGCCCCTTTGGCAGCTGAATATACAGTCTCACAGGAAGCACCTACATTACCCCATATAGATGATATGTTTACTATATTCCCATCTTTTCTTGGAATCATGTACTTTAATGCACAATGTGTACAATTAAATACCCCTTTCAAATCAATATCTATCATTTTATTCCACTGTTCTTCCTGCATGTCTACAAAAAGCCCTATGTATGATATCCCTGCATTGTTTACAAGTATATCAATTTTTCCCATGTATTTAACCGTATACTCCATCAACTTTTTTACATTTTCATATATACTGACATCACATTGAATTGCTACAGCTGCAGCTCCATAATTCTTTATTCTACTTACAGTATCCTCTGCTTCAGCTTTGCTATTCTTGTAATTTACAACGATATTAGCGCCACATCTAGCAAGTTCAACAGCTATAGATTTTCCTATACCCTTCGATGCCCCTGTCACTACTGCTACTTTACCGCACAAATTCTCCAATTAAGAATACACTCCCTATATTTAATAATAAATACTTTCTTGTATTATTATACACTAAATTATTTTGAATTTTAAATATTTCACTATTATCAATTATATATTTTTTGCAGAGGTTTTTTATTTGCGTTGATTTTAACAATATGTTATAATTCTTTCTATAATTTTAATATCGGATGAAGATAATTGAATTTATAAAGACTATTATCTGACGTACCTCTGGAGAGACTCTATTTGGGGCGCCGAAGGGGAAAGCTGGAATTGATTCTGGTGAAACTCTCAGGTAAAAGGACAGGGATTTTATTGGGATGAATCTTGATTCCCATTCAAAGTTGATTTTCCAGAGACTAGTCATTTAGTCTCTTTTATTTTTCTTCAAATGATATATCAATATAAAAAGGGAGCGGTAAAAATGAAGGCTTTTATAACTGTACTTGGAAAGGACAAAGTTGGAATAATACATGAAATAACCTCAATATTATCTGAAAACAACATAAATATTCTGGACATAAATCAGACACTGATAAAAGGTTACTTCACAATGATAATGCTTGTAGACATATCCATGATGAAAGTTAGCTTTAATTCATTAAAAGATATCCTTACACAGAAAGCTGATGAAATAAAAGTTTCAATTAAAATACAGCGGGAGGATATATTCACATCCATGCATGAGATATAAGTATCATCTACAATATTAAATTATTATATAGAGGGTGTTTTAATGATTAATTCTAAAAATATAATTGAAACAATAAACATGATCGAAAAAGAAAATCTTGATATACGAACAATTACTATGGGCATATCTTTACTGGACTGTATAGACAGTGATGGTAAAAAATGCAGAGCTAAAATATATGACAAAATAACCAAATATGCTGAAAATCTGGTTAAGACTGCCAATGACATAGAAACAGAATATGGAATACCTATAATACATAAAAGAGTTTCCATTACACCTATTTCATTTATTGCCCAGGCAAGTTCAGATTCTGATTACGTAGAATTTGCAAAAACTCTTGATAAAGCTACTAAAACCCTTGGTATTGATTTTATAGGAGGTTTCTCAGCCCTTGTACATAAAGGCTATTCAAAAGGCGACAAAATTCTTATAGATTCCATACCTGAAGCCCTTGCTGTTACTGAAAAAGTGTGTTCATCCGTAAATGTGGGAAGTACAAAAGCCGGGATAAACATGGATGCAGTAAAGCATATGGGAACCATAGTAAAAAAAGCTGCCTATCTCACAAGGGAAAATGAAAGTATAGGATGTGCCAAGCTTGTAATATTTGCAAATGCAGTTGAAGACAATCCTTTTATGGCAGGTGCCTTTCACGGTGTAGGTGAGGCCGAGGCAATAATCAATGTAGGGGTAAGTGGCCCTGGCGTTGTCAAATGTGCACTTGAAGAAATAAAAGGTGAGAATTTCAATGTAGTTGCTGAAACTATAAAAAAGACGGCATTTAAAATAACCAGAATGGGCCAGCTGGTAGCTGGAGAAGCTTCCAAAAGGTTGAATATACCTTTTGGAATAGTTGATCTGTCCCTTGCACCAACACCTGCTGTAGGTGACAGTGTAGCAAGGGTTCTGGAAGAACTAGGTTTAGAAAGCTGTGGATGTCCTGGAACAACTGCAGCACTTGCCCTTTTAAATGATGCAGTTAAAAAGGGAGGTATAATGGCAGCTTCCCAGGTTGGCGGTTTAAGTGGTGCCTTTATACCTGTAAGCGAGGATGAGGGAATGATAAGTGCTGTAAATGCAGGTTCATTGAACCTTGAAAAACTAGAGGCAATGACCTGCGTATGTTCTGTGGGTCTTGATATGATAGGAATCCCAGGAGATACACCTGAAGCTACTATATCTGCCATAATTGCCGATGAAGCGGCTATCGGAATGATAAACAACAAGACAACCGCCGTAAGAGTAATCCCTGTTTATGGGAAATCCATTGGGGATGAAGCTAATTTTGGCGGACTTCTCGGTAAGGCTCCCATAATGCCTGTAAGTAAATTTTCCAGTCAGGCTTTCATAGATAGAGGCGGTATAATTCCCGCTCCAATTCATAGTTTTAAAAATTAGCCTGTTATAAACTGCAGTTAAATTCAGTGTATTTTACTGCAGTTTTTTTAATTTCTATCCTTTTAATACAAAATTTTGATATAAAATGTATTTAGATATAGAAAAAATCAACGATAATACACTAGTTGTTATATATTGCTAACTTAATTATCATGGGGTGAAATATATGCCATTAAAGAAAAAATTATTAAGAATTAATGAATTGAAACCGGGAATGGTATCTGCTTCCAATATTACCTTTCAAAACAAGGTGCTGTTGGCTAAAGATATCTCAATCACAAAATCCATAATAGATAGATTAAAAAAGAACTATATTGTAAATGAAGTAGAAGTTTACCTTGAGGATGATTTCCAACCTTTGATTCTCAAAATTGAAACTGTGCAGGAACTTCAAGATACATTCAATGAGTTATCAATAAACTTGGAAGACATGTTTTACACAATATCGAATCTTAAGGTTCCTGAAATAGATGAAATAAGACAATTTGCAAAAAAAATACAGGAAGAATTCAATTCAACCGGGATGGTTATTAGAAACATAGTATTTTATGGTAGTGGGAATGATACTATCTACAGGCACAGCATTAATGTAGCTGCTATTAGCAGTATACTAGGCAAATGGATAGATCTCGATGAAAATGAGATAAATCTATTGACCTATTCTGCAGTATTGCATGACTTTGGTAAAATCAAATTGGATAAACATATACTGTCAAAAGGATATAATCTTACTTCTGAAGAGTATGACATCTTTAAAAAACATACAACCATAGGATACAATCTCGTTAAAAAAATTCCATACTTGAGCAACTCCGTAGCTTATGGAATATTGATGCATCATGAAAGAATGGATGGCTCTCTGGATATCCTCTTGGCATTAAAGATGATAAAATACATAAATTTGCTAAAATAATAGCTATTGCTGATCTATTTGATGAAGTAAACTCAAATAGATATTATAAAAATATAAGCGGTCCTTTTGAGGCATTGAAAGTAATTCAGAATGAAAGCCTTGGTAAATTGGATTGTCAATATTCAACTATATTCTTAAATCATATAATAGACTATTATATTGGGGAAAAAGTTCTCTTAAATAACGAGCAATCCTATAAAGTCATTCAAGTCAATATCAATGATTTAACAAATCCCCTGTTACTTGACAGCAATGGATTCCTTGATCTAAGAAAAGAAAAAAATCTTTATATCAAAAGTTTAGTTATTTGATATAAAGATTTTACACCTAATATTTTAAAAATGTAATGGTGAATGTACTTCCCTCTCCTAGATTACTGCTGGCACTAATAATTCCATGATGTGATTCTATTATGGATTTTGCCAGTGCCAGACCTATTCCTATTGATTCTTTATTTTTGGAGGTCCTGGCTCTGTAAAATCTCTTAAATATATTAGGTAAATCTTCTGTTGATATACCTTCCCCGTCATCTGATATTATAATTCGTCTATATATTGGATTTTCAATAATATTTATATCTATATTTCCTCCCTCTGCTACATGTTCGACACAATTCTTAATAATATTGATAAACGCTTCGCAAATCCATTCCCTGTCATGTGGAAATACAATTTCACTTTCCTGACTTAAATTAATTTTTATTTTTGCACTTTTTATTTTTTCATCAAGTGCCTCAAGTGAATACATCACAGTTTCATTTAAGCTCTGTGATTCCATATTAAATTGAATTGCCCTAGCATCAAGTCTTGCAAGTCTCAATATGCTTTTAATAAGCCAATTCATCCTATACAATTGATTTCTGCTGTTAATTAAAAAAACATTCGATTGTTCTTTTGAGACCTGTTTATTTAAAAGAATGTCATTATAAACTATCATGGAGGAAAGAGGTGTTTTTAGCTGATGGGATATATCTGACAGCAGTTCAACCAAAAATTGCTTTTCCTTTTTAAGCTCACTTAGATTGTTTCTTATTATTTCTTTCATGGAATTAAATGAGATTGAAAGCTTTGAAAAATCTCCTTCTCTATCCTCTGCCATAGATATATCATAATCACCATCTATTATTTTTCTTGCACCAATATTCAGTCTTCTTATTCTCTCATAAAAATATCCATGCTGAATATAATTTAGAATGAACAATATAACGGTTACAGTAAAAATCTCTATAAATACAAAAAAATTATACTTTATATATGATTTATTAATATATGGGAAAAGTCCATTTTCCAGATCTTCAGTTAAACCATACTGTCCCAGTATCTGCTCTCCGTATATTTCATCCTTATCATCTGTTTTAGTTGTAATAGCCGGCATTATTTCTTTTATAATTTTGGGGTCATTTTTGCCCACTTTCGTGACAACAGCCCCGAAAGTCTTTATGTAATCCCTTTTTAAGTTATAATAATACATTTTCATAGTTAAAATCATAACAATAAAGAATATAACATTTAAAGATAAAAGAACTACAGAGCTCATTTTAAGCTCTGGATTAATAAAATATCTTTTCATATATATCTACTCCTTAATGACACTTTTGTTCCACATATATCCGAATCCTCTCTGAGTTACTATATACTCTGGGTTTCTAGGATTATCTTCTATTTTTTCTCTCATTCTTCTTATATAAACTGACAGTGTATTTTCATCAAAAAAGGATTTTTCACCCTCAATAAGCCTATTCAATATCTCATCCCTCTTCATGAGAATTCCAGGGCTATTTAAAAATATGAGAAGCAGCTTATACTCTTGTGCTGTAAGCACTAATTTTTTGTCACCTTTTTTAACCATGGCATTTGTAGTATCAACTGTTATATTCCCGCTTTGAAATCTGCTACCTGAAGATTCCTTCTTATAGTTTCTCCTTATTATAGCCTTTATTCTGGACAAAAGTTCTCTCACTCCAAAAGGTTTAGTTATGTAGTCATCTCCACCTATTTCAAGACCAAGCACAATGTTTACCTCCTCATCAAGGGCGGTTAAAAACACTATTGGGACATCACTTCTACTTCTTATGTATTTACACAGATCATATCCACTTCCATCAGGCAGATTTATGTCCAAAATTACGAGATGAAATTCTTCATCTTTCATAATTTCCTTTGTATCCTTAACCGTAGACACTTTAAAAACTTTATAGCCCTCATCATTTAAAGTAAATTCTATCCCGGTTGCAAGGGCGCTGTCATCTTCCACCAACAACAATTTATACATTGGACTCTACCTCACTATCAATAATAAATACAATTTTACCATTTCCAGGCTGATGATATCAATTAAGATTTGATTATCTGCCTTTTTTAATGGAAAAAATAAAATCATCTATAATAAATTCAAAACTATCCTCCACATCAGGTTTATGCTGAAAGTATCCAAGAAAAGTTAATGATACAAATCCATGCAAAATGCTCCTCAATTCGCGGCTTTTATGAACCAAAATCACCTTATTATCTATATAAAAATTCAGAATACTTCGAATAATGCTCATGGTTTCTCGTGCCATACTATTTATTTTCTCATCTTTCGTACTGGGAATATTCATGAAAAGTTTATAAGCCTCTCTGTTTTCAAAAGCAAAATTTCGATAAATACGAGCAAATTGCCTGATTGCGTCCTCTCCACTTTTACCTACAAGTCCCTGCATCAATTTAAAATTTAATATACGAATAACATATACTGTCATCTCTGTTTTAAGAGCATCCATGTTATTAAAATAATTATATAAAGACGGATATTTTATATACAGTCTGTCTGCAATCTTCTGAAAGGTAACTTTATCAAGGCCAATTTCCTCAGCTAGTGTAAAAGCAGCCTTAATTATTTTTTCAGCAGTCAGGTTCCTTTTTTGCATGAATATATCTCTCCTTACATTTATCTATAAACATAGTTTAACATTACAATTCACGCTTATCAACTTTTAAACTATATTATTATTTGATAAATTATAAATTATAATTTATAATTATATTTAATAGCAATAAAGAAAGGTCAAGAGTTATATGAAATTATGGAAAAAGAATTTAATGGTTTGTTGGTTTGGAATGTTTGTGACAAGCATAGGAATGAGTCAAATTGCTCCCGTATTGCCTTTATATATAAGACACATGGGTATCTCCGAGACTTCTTTAATTGAACAATTTTCAGGAATTGCATTTGGTGCCACATTTATAATTTCAGCTATTTTTTCACCAATTTGGGGTCATGCTGCTGATAAATTTGGGAGAAAACCAATGCTTCTTCGTGCAAGTCTTGGTATGTCAATAGTTATAGGAAGCATTGGCTTTGCACATAACGTATATGAGCTGATAGGATTGAGATTGCTTCAGGGTGTTATAACAGGCTATAGCACCGCCTGTACTACATTGATTGCAACCCAAACGGATAACGAACATGCTGGGTGGGCTTTAGGTACACTTTCAACCTCAAGTATTTCAGGTTCTTTACTCGGACCGGTAATTGGCGGTTTTATAGAAGAAAATTTTGGATTGAAGAATGTATTTTTCATAACAGGTGCTTTACTCTTAATTGCATTTATCATAACAGCCTTATTTGTAAAAGAATCTTTCACATATCAAAATAAGAAGGCACTAAATATTAAAGAGGTATGGAACAGTATACCAGATAAAGACTTGACTATTGTAATGTTTATTACAACTTTCATGTTAACAATGGCATTATACTCTGCCGAGCCAATTATAACTGTATATGTCACTCAACTATTACATAATTCAAATCACGTTGCATTGATTGCCGGGATAACATTTTCAGCTTCAGGTTTTGCAAACATAATCGCAGCTCCACAACTGGGAAAACTTTCAGATAAAATTGGTACTCAGAAAATTATACTGACAGCTCTTATAGCAGCAGGATTGATTTTTATACCACAAGCAATTGTAAAAAGCCCATGGCAGCTTATGGGCCTCAGATTTTTATTGGGACTGGTAATGGGTGGACTTAACCCTTCTGTAAATGTATTAATCAAAAAAATCACTCCAGATTTTCTTACAGGTAGAATTTTTGGATTTAATATCTCAGCACAATATTTAGGAGTATTTGGAGGTTCAATTTTAGGAGGACAGATATCTGCTTATTTAGGTATAAGATATGTATTTATTATTACAGGTACGTTACTTTTAATAAATGCAGTATGGGTTTATTTCAAGGTGTATAAAAAACTTAGTTTTAATTATAGTCTACGAAATTAACATTATACCACCAGATATAATTAAAAATCAGATAATCCTTAAGTTTAGATGGAGTTACTCATAAGGACTGCCTTTCTCCACCTGAACCTTTTGCTCAGCTTAAACGGATTCATGCCTGCAATAGGATAAAACTGTAAGAATTAGAAACAAAGGAACAGCAGCAGCCGATGCGGTAATCATTACATAGGGTGACCAGAAGCTGTGGGATCCCAAGCTGAGAAAATTAAGTTCTGTCAAATTAACCCCGAAACTGTTTCCCATTCCTGTCCCTCCTGAAGGCAGAATAACCCTCAGCCAGTTCATTACATTACTTCCTGAAATGGAGGAAATTATGAGAGGCAACAGGCAGAATACAATAGCCAATATCATCGAATTCATTGTGTTTCTGCAGTTTGCAGACAGAAACAGCGTAAAGCTGACAGTGGCAATAAGTGTAAGAAGGCCTGCAGCTGCAGTGATCATCTCAAATTGACCTACATTTATGGCAGGAAAGCAGATGGCTCCCACACTTTGAATTGAAGTTTTTAAACTGTCCCACCCGAATACACTGTTTTCAACCAAAAGGAAGCTGGAAATACATACTGCAAAGGTTATGCCACAGATAAGGACAGCAGAAATTATCCTGAATACAGCAAGCTTTGTCCTGCCGTATTTGGTACATCTGAGTATATTATCCGATCCTGTCTGATATTCCGTGGAAAATATTGGTGCAGTGATAAATGTACACAGGAACACCAGCAGGAAGATCAAGATGATGAGGTAGCTCCCCGCATCGCTGCTGCCAAAACCATAGGTGAATTTGAAGGGCTTATCCACTTTTTCATAGATGGCAAGAGCCTGTTTCTGTGAAGAAGGCTGAATAACTCTATTTTTTATCTGCCAGGCGTATTTTTTATAGAAATTCTGTGCCGCTTCTCGGGGAGAAATCTTGCTTAAATCCGCAGGTGCCTTGGTCTGTGGATCTGCATAGACACTTTCCAGGCTATTTATTATATGTTGAAATGGAAGTATTTTTTTATCATGAATTTCCTGGGGAACATCGAACTTATAAATACTTCCGTACTTCTTTGCAACCTCCTGATAATTTTTAACTGCCTTTTTTATTTTATCCGGTGTAATATCCCCTTGAACTGTAATCTTCTTCATAAGCTGTACGGCTTTTATTCCTGAAACCGTGACACTGTTTCCATTCTCATTTACATAACTGCAATTTACAAAGGATATGGGAAAATAGGCCAAGGCTCCAGAAATTAGAATGGACGCCAGCAGCAAAATCCAGGTGGAACGGGTTTTCAATACCCTCTTCAATTCCAAATAAAAAATATTCATGTCAAATTTTCTCCTTTCCCATTTCCTGTTGTGGAAACAGCCATAGATACAGATCTTCCAGCCTTGGTGCAGCCTGCTTTGAATCAGGTATATCTGGAGTATCCGACAAGTACCTTATGGAAAGATTTCCATCTTTTTCGTTTAATATATTTACAATACGGACAGTTCTCTCATAACAGATGAGCTGTTCAGGTGGTATTATGCTCTCCCATACTCTGCCTTCAACAGTTTTCACAAGTTCATCAGTAGTTCCTTCTGAAATGATTTTTCCATCTTTCATGATGGCATTGCAGGTTGCAATGTATTCCACATCGGAGACAATATGGGTAGAAACAAGTACAATTCGATCTCTGGAAAATTCAGAAATAAATTTACGGAATTTCACACGCTCTCCCGGATCAAGGCCGCTGGTTGGTTCATCCAGGATCATCACCTCTGGATCATTTAAAAGTGCCTGTGCAATACCTACACGTCTTTTCATACCTCCGGAGAGTTTAGAGATTTTCTTTTTTCTCACTTCAGTGAGAGTAAGAACTTGGAGCAGTTCATCTATTTTAGTTTTTGTATGGTTTTTGGTAAGACCTTTCAGAGCTGCAACATATTTCAGGTAATCAATCACTGTAAATTCAGGGTAGAAACCAAAATCCTGGGGCAAATAGCCCAAAATGTCACGGTAAGCTCCCTTTAGCACTCCAATTTCAATTCCATCATACAATATCTTTCCTGAAGTCGGGGCGGTAATGCCTACCAGCATCTTTATCAGGCTGGTCTTTCCTGCACCATTTGCACCAAGAAGTCCCCATACACCAGGTGATATATTCAAGCTCACATTGTCAACAGCAGTTTTATCTTTATACTGCTTGGTCAAATTACATATTTCAAGTTCTATTTTTATCACTCCCTTGATTGATTTTGTATATTTTAACAAATACAGATCCTATTGGATTTCACTATTAACTTATATATCTGAAAAGCAAGAACTGCTGCAAAAAAGGCACTGAGCACAATCCACCCGGTTAAAGCTGCCTGGTAATAAGCCTGGGGTAACAATGTGTGAAACAGGGACTGCAGCAGTAATATAAAAAAGCAAAAAATTTCACAGGCAAACATATTATACTGACTGCAGCTACTCCAGAGAATGAAAATGCATCCACAGCAAGACACCAGAAAAGGCAGCAGCAGATAAAAAATTACTAAAACAGTGGAAATATTTACTTCACTAAATGTTACAAGAGAAACAGCCATAAGGAAAATACCGTCACCAAGACCAATCACAATGAGTCTTCCTGCCAATAATCCGTGCATTGACATAAATGCAGCTGCCTCCACTTCCTGCATCTTGTATTTATAAGATCTGTATAAAAATGGAAGGCCGGTCATAGTTGTGAAAATTGCAAACAGACAAAGCAGATCTGGCATATGGCGGGTTGCAATATACTTGAAGTCCTCCTGAAAAATTGTAGTGACCAGCAGACACATAAAAATCAATATTGATCCCTGAAATAGCCAAATTCTCCGTCCAATAAACGGGAGCTGACGAAGTAAAAATTCCAGATAGCCAATTCTCTCTCTTGACCTGCGCTTTTGATATTCACTATTTGCCAAGCTGATAGTTTTCTCAAGCTGTTCCTCATGATATACAGCAGATATATTCAGAGCTTTTTTTAAATCCAGACATAATCTTTTATTCATGAGCACCTTCTCCTTTCTTGATATTTCTTTCAATTTTCTTCAGTGCTGATCTCAGTCGGGACTGTACCGTCCGAAGTGGAATATTTTCTATCTCTGCAATTTCCCTCAAGGATAAATCCTGGGCAAAACGCAGCAGTACAATTTCCCTATGTTTTTCAGGAAGTTTCTGCACTAGATCCTTCAAGTCCAGATCAGCCTCCGCCTCTGCAAACCCCTTCTCCATATAGGACAGGTCTTGTGGCAGAGGTTCCGTTCTCTTTTTTCTCCAGATATCTGTGCATACATTGGAAGCTATTTTATAGATATAAGCTTTAAATTTTCCACTGTGTACATACTTTTTAAAATAACGTGCCACTTTTAAAAATGTTTCCTGGGCGGCGTCCTCTGCTGTCTGTCGATTTGGTGTATGCCATAGACAGTATCGAAATATATCCTTATAATAAAGGGCAATTAATTCATCCATATAAGCCATATCTTCATTTTTAATTTTTTGTAGTACCCTGCCCTTGTGAATCATTCTGTATCCTCCTAAACGACCTGCAAAAACCTTTTCTATATTATATAACGTTTATAAACATCAAAATGATTTAAAAACTGTCAATATTAAAGCCAAACATAAAGACATCGTAGTATCTCTTGAATAGTACGATGTCATCATATATTTATTGATTTGAAATCAACGTCAAACTCAAAACAAGAATGGGTTATACAACAAAAACATACCTGTAAATGAAAGTATAAGATAAAAACAGACTTCATGACGTGCTGGGAAAGACAGCTTTGTCTTATTGAAGCTATCGATTGATTTTCTATTCTCATTTTTGAATAAATAGAAAATCGTCCACCCCAAAAATGCCCCCAGAGTATTCATTATCAAATCATCTATATCAGTAGCACGCATATTCAAAAGCTGACTTAATTCAATTGCCAGCGAAAAAAGCAGCCCCGTATATGTCACTTTCAAACATGATCTGAATTGTCTCCAGATAAATGGCAGAAGAAAACCAAAAGGCATGAACATTATGCTGTTTGCCACATGGGTCATGATTCCTCCAGAAGCAGGACTAAAAGGTGTTAAATTAAATTCAGTCAGCCGAACATTTGTCACTGGCATTTCGATATACCTTGTAAACTCATGAATATTTCCGGCTCCAGTACAAATAAATACAAGCATCAGGTATATGAAAAAAATATAAACCCATATAAAATGCTTCCAGCTATACCTGTGTCCATTTTTACTTTCTTCTGCAGCCATAATTATTTGAAATATGGCACAAAAAAATATCAGACACAAGTACTCATAAGATAAAACCTTAATAACCGTAATAAACATAATATTTTCATCTCCAATCAATATAATTTTTTAACCCCACATTATATATAACGATTTTGAAGCATAAAATACTTCAACAAAAACACAAACAGTGCACAATCCACTGTGAATTGTGAATTGTACACTGTCAACTGTAAATTACTAATAGTCTTCTCTTATTGTATCAATCAGATTTTCCCTGTTTATTCTGGAAAGAGGTGAAAGCACGGAAAGATATCCTATGGCCACAGCTGCAGCAGCTGCAATGGCTATTCCGCTCCAGGGAATCTGCCAGCTGAATTCTCTTACTTTCATCGTTCCCTGATACATCATATAAGAAAGTCCGCAGGATATTATGGAACCGTATATAGTTCCAATAACTGCATAGAGAAAGCCTTCCAGTACTATCATTTTTTTAAGTCCTTTCTGAGTGAGACCTATTGCCTTTAAAATGGCAAATTCCCTTCTCCTGAGTATTATATTGGTAGTAAGAGTATTTATGATATTCACGCTTCCAATAAGTGACACTACCACTACAAATCCATATACCAATATTTCAATCATTAAAATCACTGATTTTGCATTTCTGTTTTGATCAAGATGATTTATCAAACTGAGTGAGGAATCGGATTTTACAATATCTCCTATCTGATTTTTTGCGCTATCTTCTTCTTTTACATCCTTGATAGCAATATTGAGCCCTGTTGGTTTGATGTTATTTATTCCCGTAAGTTTCTCCACCACTTCCCTGGTAGTTATAAGTTTTGGTCCATTTTGTCCATACAGATCAAAAGGTTCATCTTTAAGAACTGCCAGCACCTTTACTTTTTTAATACCGACGCTGCTTTGGGCTGCCTCTTTATCGCTAATTTTAATATCTCCATTGTCTATTGAGGTAGTATTGGTTTTACTGTTGTACTTCAGAAATATTTCATCACCGGATTTTATGTCTGCCACCGGACCCATGTAGGTTTTCTTTTCCTTTTTATTATAAACCCAATTTTTATTTACCAGAACAACACCATTTTCTTCATTTAATTTATTAATGTCTATATTTCCAGACTGCAGGTATTTCTTGGATGCCTCCAGTGCATTTTCATCATACACAGTGACAATTCCATTCATTGGCACTTTTTTTTCACCTTCTACTTCGGTTTCCTTGCCGTATATTCCATCTATAGTCTTTACTGCTTCTGTTTCCTTACTTTTATCTATAAATTCAACAAAATTGTATTCATTGTACATTTTGTATATCTTACTCACTGAATTCAAATCACTTATATCCTCTATGATCTGATCCTTTATAAAACTATTTTTCCCATTTGACTGAAGTGAAAAATGTATATTCTTGGACTCATTGGCACTATCTGATAAATTCAAAGCCATATCCATGAAGGACTTGAAGGTGACAAAAAGCACCACGCTTATGGCTATAGAAAATACAGTTATTCTGTATCTTTTCCTGTTCCTCTTTATATTCTTGTAGGCCATATTCCCTTCAAACTTGAACAATTTTCCCACAATTATATTCTTTCTCCTTTTTATCTTTTCCTTTACAATAGATGTCCTTCCACTTATGGCGGTAAGCGGAGAAATTCTCCCAGCAAACAGTGCAGGCAGCAGCGCAGATATATATATGGCCGCTATTGAAACTGCAGCACTTATAAGCATGACTTCAGGTGATATGGATACTTTCATTATGATGGAAATCATATCCCCCCCAATTATCTTGAAGGCAAAATTTATGGCAAAAATAGCTATAATACCACATACAAGTCCTAGAGGCACACCTATGATTGAAAGTACCGATGCCTCCCTAAGCACTATTTTTCTGATCTGGGCCGGAGTGGCGCCTATTGCCCTCAAGAGACCGAACTGCCTCATTCTCTCCACTACACTTATCTGGAAAGAATTATATATCACCGCAATTGCTGCGACAAGTACTATTCCTATTATAATCGCCACTGTAGAATACAGTCCGGACAATCCTGACTTGCCGTCTCCTCCCCCTTGTATATCTATAAGTGGAGAATTATTCACAACAGAAGCAGAAGTTCTACCGCCAACCTTTACTGTTTTGCTTTTTGGCAGGCCATCCAGCTCTGAAACTGCCTTTTTTAAATTCGTCTTTGAGCTTATTTCCGCAAGCAGCACTGATTTATGTCTGTCAATGTTGTTGTTCTTTGATAAAAAGATACCTGTTTTATTAACTTGGGTGCCTACGTTGTCCTGGAGTATTCCAGCAAGGGTGTATTCCCTGCCGCCCAACTTTATCTTATCACCTAATTTTGCATCCTTTTTCACATACCTGAGCACCCAGTTTTCCACAGCTGCCTCACGATCATTTTGCGGAAATCTCCCTGTCTTTATCCTATAGGGAAGAAGTTCAAGGGCACTATCCGAAGCTGTAACAGGACTTATACTTAAATCCTCATTTATCTTTATATTCTCACCCTGCTGATAAAAACCGCTGCGTGAAACCTTCGAGTTTTCTGTAACTTTTGCAGCAAGCTCTTTATCCGGAGCCGTATACATAACATGCCAGGAACCATACTTATCCTTTACACTTTCAATCTCCGCATTCTGCATGCTAACAATGAAAAACCCTATAGTGCTTATAAGTGCAGCAGATAATACTATTCCTATAACAGTGAGTATGCTTCTCTTTTTATTAGATCTAATGTATTTTCCCGTAAGCTTCTTGTAACTTGTAATCATATTGAATCACCACCTCTTTTTGTTTAATTGTTTTGCATATATTTATCTGAAACTATCCGTCCATCTTCAATAGTAATTATCCTATCTGCCATAGATGCTATATTTATATCGTGGGTAATCAGTACAAGAGTCTGATTATATTTCTGAGCTGTATATTTTAATAGTTCAATTACTTCTTTTGAGTTTTGGCTATCAAGATTTCCTGTAGGTTCATCTGCAAGAACTATGGATGGTTTGTTCAAAAGAGCTCTGCCAATGGAGACCCTTTGCTGTTGTCCTCCTGATAGCTCTGAAGGAAGATGTTTCTTTCTATCCTCAAGTCCAAGTAGCTTTATGATTTCGTTCAAATACTCTTCATCAATCCTGTCATTGTCAAGAAGTGCCGGAAGTGATATATTTTCTTCTACATCCAGAACAGGTATCAGATTGAAGAATTGAAACACAAATCCTATTTTTCTCCGTCTGAATACAGCGAGTCTGTTCTCCTTGTAATCATAGATATTTTCTCCTTCAATTATCACTTTGCCTGCAGTAGGTCTATCAAGGCCTCCAAGAAGATGCAGAAGCGTGCTCTTGCCTGAACCTGAAGCACCTACAATTGCTGCAAATTCTCCTTTGTTTACGGATAAATTTATATTTTTCAATGCTTCTACCTTGTTTTCACCTTTCCCATATACCTTAGTTAAGTTTTCCACCTTCAATATCTCCATTTTATACTTTCCCTCCTATCTATCTAAATTATAGGCGAATTTCATCTGCAGCTCCATGTCTGCTGCCTTACAAAATAAAATGCCGTCTTACAATTTTGTAACTTTGCAAGGTCTATAATAAATGCCAAAGTGCCAATTATTGTATTGATTTTTTGATATATTATTGATAAAATAAGTCATAACTATATAAAACGTTAATATAAATAGATTTTATGTAACATATTAATAACTTATAGCCATTTATATTACAAAATTATATAAAAACAAGGAGATGCATGACCATGAAAAAATTTTTAAAATGCAGTATTGCTATCGTTTTTGCAACAATTTTCTTATTATCTGGATGTAGTAATAATTCGACTTCACAAAAAACAGAAGAGAAAAAAATACAGACAAAAATTGTTACTGATACTGCAGGTAAAAAGGTAGAAGTACCCGTAAATGTAAAAAGAGTGGCGGATGCCTGGCAAGCTCATAATTCAATTGTAGCAATGCTTGGAGGAGGAGATAAAATTGTTGCAACTGTTCTAACACAAAAAATGGCACCATGGCTATATAAGGTAAATCCTCAAATGAATAATGCAACAACAACATTTAACAAAGACAGCACCCCAAATACAGAAGCACTTATGAAGACAAAACCCGATGTTGTATTTATACCTGTAAATGAAAAAAATGCAAATAAAATGTCACAATTGGGCATTCCAGCTGTACAATTAAATTTTACTGATTTTAACGGTTTAAAAAAATGCGTTGATCTTACAGGAGAAGTCCTAGGTGACAGTGCAAAAAAGAGAGCAGAAAAATATAATTCATATTTGGACAGCAAACTTAACATGATAAACAGTATAACATCCAAACTACCAGAAGACAAAAAGCCTAAAGTTCTACACATAACCTCAATATCACCACTTATTGTAGATGGCAGTGATACAATAATTGACAATTGGATAAAAGTGTCCGGTGGAGTGAATGCAGCTAAGGACATAAAAGGGAATAATAAAAAAATATCTATGGAACAAATATTAAAATGGAATCCTGATGTCATTATATTAGGTATTAATACTTTAATGAAGGTAAACAGCGGTAAAAAAGTTATGGACAATTTATTAAAGGATCCTGTACTGCAGAAAACAAGTGCGGTAAAATCTAAAAGGATATACTTTAATCCATTTGGTGCTTTTTACTGGGATAGATACAGTGCAGAGGAAGCACTACAAGTACAATGGGCTGCAAAAATTCTATATCCAGATAAGTTTTCAAATATAGATATAATTAAAGAAACCAGATACTTTTACAAGACATTTTTCGATTATGATCTTTCAAATGAAGAAGCTAACAAAATTATCAACGACGAACCCCCTGCTGAGTAAACTACAAATTTTTGATAAAGGGATGAAATATATGAATTTACAAAAAGAAATCAACGATTATTGGTCAAAACGTGCCGATGAATTTAGTTCATGTCGTATTAAAGATCTGGAAGGATTTCAACATAAAATTTGGACAGATATAATCAGTGAAGCAATTTCAGATGGTAGTGGACTTCGTGCATTGGATGTAGGAACAGGTGCTGGTTTTTATTCATTTTTATTGTGTGATCTTGGCTTTGAAGTAACAGGAATAGATTATTCCCGAAAAATGATTAATAATGCAGTAGCTAATTCAAAAAATCTTGGTTACAAAAATATAAAATTTATTGAAATGGATGCTCAAAATCTACAATTTGAAGATGAGAGTTTTGATTTTATAATATCACGAAATGTTACATGGACATTGCCAGATCCTAAAAGGGCTTATGAAGAATGGTGCCGTGTTCTTTCTCCTGGAGGTAAAATAATGAACTTCGATGCCAATTACGGACATGATTTCAAGCTTGCAGAAAAATCTGGCGAAAATTACATAGAAATGCAAAACTGGTGTTGCAGTTCATACAATCGCAGACTGCAAAGTGAAGAGTTAATTCGTCAGCGCAATAATTTCGCAACAAAACTCTATATATGTAATTTTACAAGACCACAATGGGATGTAGACATACTTATAAAACATGGTATCAATAAAATAACTATTAACACGGACATCAGCAAGCAGGTATATACTGATACACAAAAAATTCCTAAGCTCCTCAAAGGCAATAAAAAATATGGATCGGATTCAACAATGTTTATGGTATATGCTATTAAAGAATAATTCAAGAAATAGGTGGAAACTAAATAATCCCACCTATTTTCAATCTTTCTATAGATCAACTTCCAGATTCCGCTATTTAGGCAGCTAACTTTTCACTTTTCGATTACAAATTTTTCAGTTATCTGTACTCTATAGCATATATCTTATATAAAATATATTTATTTAAAGGTAATAATATTAACTAGATTTTCATCACTAAATTCAAATCCATTTTCTTTTATTAATTTATTGTATGTGAAAAATAGTATCTTTTTGCTATCTTTACTCCATTTAAGTGAATTATTTAATGAAGCCGAAATATTGATGTTTTTATATATACATATTTTGCCCGTCAAATTATTTCCATTAATTTTTGAAGCATATAAATTCCACTGTTCTTTTCCATTCTCAAGTGCGACATTCATATAAACCACCTTTGTTCTATCCGGTGATACCCATATTGGTGATGCATAGGAACTTTCCTTTGATTTAACTGTATGCATAACTACATTGTAAAATTTTTTAGTATCCGTATCATATATATAAACTCCATCTTGTCCATTTATAGTAGCATTCAATATTATCTTTTTACCATCATCTAATACACAATAATCATTTAATTCTATACCGCTATATTTGCTGTGGTCACTGTCATTTGAATTATTATATGGCAATGTAAAAACCTCCTGAATATTGCCATGTTCAGTATCTATCTTGAATATCCCCTGCCTCTTATATTTTAAATTATTTTTATTCTTGAATTGTCCACCTATAAAATAGACAACTCTTCCATTTTTACTATAGAAGCTTGGAATTATATCAATCCACAAATTGCCAGCTTTAATTTTAAGTTTTTTTGAACTCTTGGTATTTACGTTATATAATTTTATGTAACCGTCATAATAACTCATCAAATAATTGCCGTCTTCAGACCAAGTTTCCTTATTGATTACATCATCATTTCTATAGTCCACTTTTGAATTACCATTTAAATCATATACTAATTCTTTACCATTTTTAACATAAATAACTTTATCCGAATTTGGTGATATATTTGAAATTATGCTATTAGTATCTATCTCAAGAGATTTCTTTTCTAAATTCGAAAGTTTTAATTTATACATAATACCAGAAATATCATTCTCAGCACTATAATTACTTTCATTGATTTTTTGAGGATACTTTCTTTTAAATTCTTCCATATCTATACCAATACCTACAAGAATTTCATCATCATTTATAAAGCCAAAATTCTCTGAAAGTCCTTTTATATTTCCATAAGATTTTTTATTTTCTATCTCCAACAGTTTACTATCTGATATTTGAGGTGGACTTTTTTTCATTACAATCATAGTCTTGTTTAGTAAGTTCTCTGATTTTGCGCTCATAAATTTTTCAATTCCTAGACTTCCCCCTATTATCAATACTGGAACTGAAATCTTTACAAACAAAGATATTCTACTATTTTTCATCTCTATTCCCCTCCCTTCAACCTTATAATCCAATGCTAATATAAAATTATTTCCATCACTCATTCAACTTGTTGCCAAATTGTAAAAAAGAGGAATTTTTATATATACTTTTGTACCTCCATTACTTTTACTTTCAATATGTATTGTTCCTTTATAATTATCAACTATTGATTTAACTATAGAAAGCCCAAGTCCATTACCTTCTATCCTACTAATAGAGTCTTTTTCGTCTCTATAGAAAGGTTCAAATATTCTTTCCAATGCTTTCCCTTTTATTCCTATTCCATTGTCCTTAACAACTATATTACAATTATCATTAGTTTTAAACATATTGACATTTATTATAGATTTTGTACTAGAATATTTTATAGAATTATCTATTATATTTACAATCATCTTGCGTATATCATCACTATTGGCAAATATATAAGTACCATGCTCCAACTTTTTCTCTATAGCGATATCATATTTTTTAGCCCTAATCGACATATCATCACATATATTCTCTAGAATACATGCCATGTCCAACTTTTCGTTAATTTTCCTATTACTCTGTGACTCAACCTTGGATATATTGAGAACATCAATAATCATTTTATGAAGCCTACTTGATTCTTTTTTTATTTTCAAGGCAGCTTTTATAGTCAATTTTTTATCTGATATTCCATCATCTAAAATCATCTGGGCATATCCGTCTATTATAGTCAAAGGAGTTTTCATATCATGAGTTACATTGTCAAAAAATGATTTCCTATGTCTTTCCATTTTTATTAAGTCCTTCATATCTTCCTTAATAGTTCGTATTTGTTCCTTTATCTTTTTTCTCATCATGTTGAAACTTTGTCCTAGTTCACCAATTTCATCCTTCGAATTTACGGTTATATCAATATTATAATCTCCCTTACTCATTTTTTTTGTGATATTGTTTAATTTAAGAATTGGAAGTGTAATTTTAGTAGAAAGGAAAAATAAAAATAGAAATAGCACACTAAACATAAAAATCATACATACTTTTATGTTTATAAGCAAATTATTTCCTGCACGAAATAATTCTGTATAATCTCTGGCATACCGTAGTATTCCAATATTAGCTTTACCTACATATAATGGCTGTGAAAAAACAGCCTCATATTTTTTGTTTATCCTAACAATCCTGTAAGCAGATTGTCCTTTTGAAGCAAAACGCACATCCTTGAAATCATCTTTCCTAAAATTTTCAACATCTGAATAATCACTGACATTGCTATAATCTATATTCAAAAGCAATTTACCATCATTTTTATATAACCTTATTTTAGAATTAAGTTTCGAAGATAGTGCTGCTCCTATATTTATCGCGTATTTTTCAAAATTACCTGAATTTAACCTTATATTATTCAGTACTAAAAACTGTTGGAAATATATATTCAAGTCTTTTTGAGAATTTTCCAGTTCATCGCTTATTATTTTCTCATTATTTTTTATTATTATATTATTTATAAACAAACTCATTATATTGAAAAAAAAGCAAAAAATGACCATAAAACCTATTATAAATTTATATCTAATTGAGACTTTCATACCATTTTGTATCCTATCCCAAAAATTGTCTTAATTATTGACTTGCCATCAATATCTCCCAATTTTTTTCTGAGCCTTTGAACATGAACATCCACAGTTCTACTGTCACCTTCAAAGTCATATCCCCAAACCTTTTGCAGCAATTTATCTCTAGACATTACTATATTCCTGTTTTTAGCAAATGCTAGAAGAAGCTCATATTCCTTGGGTTTGAGACTAATAGCATACTCTCCCTTAAAAACTTCTCTGCTTTTTTCATTTATCTTTATATCATTGGAAATATTTATTATAGACATGCTATTGCTCTCTTCAAGATTATCCATTCTGCGCAGACACACTTTTATTCTCGCAATAACTTCTCTTATATCAAATGGCTTAGTGATATAATCATCTGCTCCAAGCTCTAAACCTAATACTTTATCCACTATATCATTTTTAGCTGTAATCATTATAATAGGTACTCTGTAATTCATTGAAATCTGTTTACAAATATCATATCCACTTAAATCAGGAAGCATTAAATCCAATATTACTAAATCAATTTTTTCACTTGATATTATGTTTATACCGGATTTGCCATCAGAAGCTTCCTTACTAGCAAAGCCTTCTTTTTTAATATAATGAGTTATTATATTTCTTATATCTTCCTCATCTTCTATAATAAGTATAGTCTTTTTCATAACTCACGCCGCCTTAAACTTTAAAAATTATATTAATATTACAATAAATATATTGCCAATTTGTAAACAAAAGTAAAATCAATAATAATTAGGCTATATTCTATTTTCTAGCTACATTTTTTTTTAATTCATTTAAAGCTTCAGAATACTTATTGGATTTAATGCCGGGAAATGCTTTTATAATTCTCCTATGGTAATTATTTTTTCTTCCAGTCAGTCTTTTATATGTTTCCTTAAGTTCAATTAATTCTTTCCCATATATTTCTCTTATTTCAGATAGTCTATTTTCATACTTTCTTTTCAACTCGGACAGCTCATTTTCATATTTTTCTTTAATTTCAACTGCATTTTCAGACAATTCAACATATCTTCTCCTGATATCCGCTACCTGATATTCATATTTTGACTTTAACTCAATAGTTTCATTGGAAATCCTCTCCCCAAGAAAATTTGATTTTTCTTTTATTTTTCCTGATATTTCATGTATCTTCCTCAATCTTAAGTTAAACTTCATTACAGTATCAACCGTTGATATAATATCAATAATAAATATAACTGCCAAACATAATAGAATAATATTTCCTAAAGGCACAGAAATAAATCCTATAAAGCCCACAACCACAGGATGAATAACCTTTATAATCAAAATACAGCCAATACCCCAGGCGAGTGAAAATTTGAGACATATATAACCTTTTATATTAAAAGGATATCTTGAATAATCCCACCACCTGTTATTAAAAAGTTTCTCAAGAACAAATCCAGTAACATATTCAAGAAAAGACGTAATAATTACTGAAGTAAAAAACAATAAAATCAAATTATCTCTAAAAAGCATTAAAAAATCTATGACAAGCACTGCTCCAATACCATATATGGGGCAAATAGGCCCGTTTAAGAATCCTCTGTTTACAAAAGTTCCCGTATTTACTGCTGCATAGACAACTTCTAGGCACCATCCTGCAAAAGCATAGATGACAAAATAAAATAATATGTTTTCCATATATGCTCCCTCTATAGTATATTTTTAAGTTCTATAAATTCATTTATACTTCTGCACTCTTCAGAAATACGTTTTTTCCTGTCAAAAAATATACTTTCTATCCCAACTTTTTGAGGTCCCAAATAGTCATTTACAAAATCATCTCCTATAAACAATATTTCATCAGAAATAAAACCGGATATTTTTCCAGCATCCATATATATTTGGGGATGTGGTTTGCGCCATCCTTCTTCGGCAGAGTTTACTATAAATTTAAAATAACTTCTTATTCCTGTATATTCAAGCAAATCTCCTATGCCACCTTTAACCTTAAAATTTGAAACTACACCCAACTTATATTTACCGCTTAAATAGTCAAGAGTTTCCTTGACCATTTTATCAGCATAACATCTTCTTTTATAATTTTGCCAATAATTTTTTAAAAGCAGCTCTACTATTTCTTTCTGCTCTATAGAATCAAGTCCTTTTTCTCTTACGATATACTCATATTGTTCTTTAAAGCTGTACTCTCTATAGTCGGGCATTCTATCCAAAATACATTTCGCAGCAGTTTTATAATATTTATAGAATTCATCAAAGTCTTTAAAGTACTTTTCACATCCTGAACCATCAAAGGCCCACCGTGCATAATCTTCTTTGTCTGGAAGTTCTATCATATCTATCAAAGTTTCCATACAATCAAACATAATACACTTCAAGTTTGTCATTTTCCACACTCCATTTCTTTCTATAAATACATTATATTATTCTTTAACTCTTATTTTTCCAGTCAAAAGTTTTTGCATGAGTCCTTTTTTTAACTGCTGGAATTTCTGCTTCTTTATTGTATATCGACTTATATCTTCATCCACGGAAAATAAAATAGAAGCTATCTCTCTTTGCTCTTCCACATTGTTAGGCAAAGCTATTTTCAACTCTGACATGTTTCTATGTCCAACATGGGGCTGACCCGCACTATTAAAATATTTACTTAATTGTCTCCAGTAAAATAAACTGTTGAGATACTGCCACATATAACTTCTATCCAGAATATCTCTATTGTTGAATATTTTGAACATATTATTGCTTAAAACTCCATTTCCACCTTTGAAAACTTTTCCACAGGTATTTCCTGTGTTAGCCACAACAATATCCTCGTAAGCAATATGATAAAATCTTTTATTGTCTTTAACATACAGTCTATTCCTATTTGAGAAAAAGTCAGTTATATATAAATATCTTACATAGCCTTTTTTTTGTTCGGTTATTTGATCTTTCCGCGAAATTTGGAATCCCTGTCTAAAATAGCAAATATCGCCTAATTTCCTAATTTCCCAATTTTCAGGTATTTCTCCAAACTCCGTAATCTTAAAATTTTTATGTCCTATTCCTCTGGAAAGAAGTTTCTGCACTAGCCCTTTTTTGAGCTCTTTTGTTTTGTCTATAATCTTGTCAACAATTTCAATCTCATCATCTACAGAAGATAAAATTGAGATTATCTTTTTCTGCTCCTTCAGCGGAGGTACTGCTACCTTCAACTGCAAAATATCATTTTTGGATATATTAAATCTAGTTGAACCTTGTGCAAGTCTTCCTATTGTCACTCTTACATTATTTCCTCTAAACAAATATGCTGCATATTCCGGACAAAGTATTTTAAAATTATTTAACCTGTATCCAAAACAAAAACTATTCAAATACAATTCTCTTTTTATATCCTCTAAAAGTACAGAACTCATTCCAACTTCACCTGGAATCTCTGAAGATATTGTGAAAAAAATATCGCCATATTTGGCTGAATATTGCTTTTCATTATCTGAAATAGTTACATATTCCAAGTAGTTTGTATCTATTTTGCTGTTATTAAATATATTTTTATATGGTATATACGGCTTACCCTTTCCAAAATCATCTTTATTTTTTCCCGAAAGGCCCGGATATGTCTTCCCCAAATCCTTCAGTCTATATATGTTCCAATTTTCAGGTATTCCCTTCAGTTGTGTCACTTCATACTCTCTTTTAGACATCTCCACTGCAATCACCTGCTTATTCTAAATAGTGCCAAAACCCATCTCTTTCAGATAACTATTTAGTTTATTCTCCATATTAGCCATGTCCATCTTCAGATCCCTTATTTCATCAACAACTGCATCAATATCTATTTCGGGTTCTAATTCCGTAGTATCAACATACCTGCTTATATTCAGATTATAATCATTTTTCTCTATAGTCTTCATTTCAACTACACTAGAATATTTTTGAACATTTTCGTACCTGTCAAATACTTCAACTATCCTGTTTATATCTTTATCCCTAAGTCTATTTTTATTTCCATCTTTTATAAATCCACTGCTACTATCTATAAATAGAATTCTGTTTTTTCTATCTTTAGACTTACTCTTATTTATTACTATTATAGCTGCCGGAATGCTCGTCCCATAAAATATATTTTGTGGAAGTCCTATTACGGATTCTATTAAATCATCTTTTAAAAGTCCTGTTCTTATAGATTTTTCGGTTCCGCCCCTGAAAAGTACACCATGTGGTACCACAGAAGCCATTCTGCCTGTTTTATTCAAACTCGCTATCATATGGCACACAAAGGCTAGATCTCCATAGGATTTAGGCGGTATCCCATATGAAAATCTATGGAATTTATCTTGAATAGCCTCTTCTCTCCCCCAATTTTTTAGTGAGAAAGGAGGATTGGCAAGTACTTTATCGTAAATCTTCAATGCCCCCCCCTCTATATGTTCTGGATTTCTTATTGTATCTCCTTTTTTAATATCTGCACCCTTTACACCATGCAGGAGCATATTCATCTTACATATAGCCCAGGTAGAAAGATTTATCTCCTGTCCAAACAAGGATATATTTTTATAATTTTCATTCTGACCTTTTATATATTTGATGCTTTGAATAAGCATTCCTCCCGAACCACAGGTAGGATCATATATGCTATCGCCTTCTTCTGGCTTCAACAAATTTACCATCATCTTCACTACCTCTGCTGGAGTATAGAATTCACCACCTTTTTTACCACCTTCGTCAGCAAATTTTTCTATAAGGTATTGATAAGCATCTCCAAGTACATCATCTGATTCAAGGCAGTCATCTGACAAATTCATACTATTAAATATAAGCATTAACTGACTTAATTTTTTATCTGGGACTCTTTCCTTGTCATTATAATTTACCGTAGTCAATACACCTGTAAGCTCAATATTTTTTGGCTCATTTTCAATTGATTTTAAAGCTTTGTCCAATTCCGATCCGATATTTAAGCTATAATTCTTTAGCTTATCCCATCTTGCATCTTTAGGGACATAGAAAGTTTCATATATAGAAGAATCTTCAAGAAGTTCTTCTATTTCCTCTCCAGTCATGCCTTGGCTTTTAAATTCATTTCTTCTCATAACTTTTTCTGCATTAAATTCATCATTCAACCTCTTTAAAAACAACATGCCAAATATATAATCCATATATTGTGATGCAGACAATTCTCCTCTTAAAACATCAGCACAGGACCAAAGTTTTGATTCTAAATCCTGAAGTGTCAATCTCTTCATCAATACCTCTCTCCCCACAATTACACTTATTATAAAATAATTCCATCATACAATACATTTTATCATAAATACACGTTATTTTACACAAAGGCATAAGCAGCCCTTATAGCAAACTACTTATACCTTTCAGTTTATATAATTATCAAAATATTAACAATACATATTATGAATATATATTATAATAATAAGTAATTACAAACTCTTATAATGGGTGGTGTATAACAAATGCATATGCAAAATTGCAGTTCAATTCAAATACTGTCCTCTATAATTTTCGCCTTATTTATCATTTGCACATCTATAAAATTAACCTTAACATTCAAGCCTTTATACTATTTTGAAATTGAAAACTTAGATATTGAACAACAATCAGGTTTTAGTAAGAATAAAATAATAGAAAACTACGATTATATAATTGACTATATGGTAAATCCAGAACAGCAGGAATTTGAACTTCCTTCAATATCCTATTCGACATACGGACAAATTCACTTCCAAGAGGTAAAAAATATATTCAATTATGTCGATATTCTCATGATTATTACTGGTATTGTTAGCTCTATATGTATAGGTAGCAACACAAAGTTCAGAAATTTTACATTTATAAAACACACTTACTATGTACTTTCTATATTTATAGCAATTCTTTTAGCATCATTTATTGTAAATTTTAATAATTCCTTTATCCTATTTCACAAAGTATTTTTTAGAAATGATTATTGGATATTTAATCCTAAAATTGATCCTGTTATAAGTATACTACCTCAAAAATTTTTCTATCATTCTGCCATTTTAACATTGAGCATAATAATTATATATATAATACTCTTAAAAATAATCCATGAGAAATTGTATATAAAAAATCAAATATAAGGATTTACACGTTTATATAAAATAGCAGACATTTTACCAATAATTTTAAAGCAGCTTTGATATTAAAAACATAGTTTCCATTCCAAGTGAAGTAAATTTTTCCTCGTATTCTGTAGTTATATTTCCATAAAAGTTGCTATTATGTAGATCATAGGTTAAATACTCTATAGTAAATCCATTTTCTCTAAAATACACCTGTGATTCATTGAAAAGATCAATATCGTCGGTTTTAAACCATATTTCACTTCCCTTTCTCAAAAATTTTTTATAGATCGTCAAAAATCTAGTATGAGTCAGCCTCCTCTTATTATGTCTTTTTTTAGGCCAGGGGTTACAAAAATTTATGTATATTCTACTTATTTCATTTTCTCCAAAAATATATTCAATTCCAGTTATATTCATAGATATTATTCTTACATTTTTTAATTCTTTTTGTTGAATTTTTCTAAGTGCATATACAAGAACTTCATCCTTAAGATCAATTCCTATATAATTTATACCAACATTATTTTCAGCTTGTGTACACAAAAATTTGCCCTTTCCACATCCAAGCTCAAGATATATTGGATTTTTATTTTTAAATTGTTCGAGCCAATTCCCTTTATAATACTCAGGATTTATTATGGCCAGATTACTGGCCTCCATCTCTGGTCTAGCCCACCATTTTTTTCTCAGCCTCATGTTGATTTCTCCTCTATCTCTATAACAAATAATAAAAACACTTTATAACTTTATCATATACCCTAAATTTAGTCCAGCTCCCCATATTTCGATTTATAATATTTCAATCGACAAATCATACTAAAGTTTTCCATTAAAATAACGATAAATATAAGGTTATGTTAGAATATTTAATATAGGTTGTGAATTATGTGTTATTTTATAAATGAATTAAAAGATAAGAAAATACTCAACAGAAATGATATAATAGTACTTAAAAATTACATAGACAAAAAATATCCAGATTATACTCCAGTAAACAGAGCGGACATGCTTTCTAAGACAATACACCACATTCTAGATAGTAATCTTGGTCAATTTAATGAGTCAGAAAGAAGTAGAATAAAGTTTTATACCTTGAAAAACACGCTTTTCAAAAATAAAGATTCAATCTTTATGTACGATATTTTTACCTCATGTATTTCACTTGGAAGCTTCAAACAAAATTTTATTGAAGAACTTCTTAATTGGTTAAATTCAAATGTAAAGAATAAAGTTCAACAAAGTCATTTACAAGAATATATAAAAAGCAGTAAAAAAAGCAAAGAACTAATTCCATCTGATAATTATTTTCCTGAAGCTACACGTAACTTAAGCAAAACTATACCATCATCTGAAGATACTCGTAATGACGGAGACATAAAATCTTATACTAGTAAAAAAAGAAAAGCAGTTGCAGTAGCTGCTTTAGTATTTTCTATTGTTATATATACCACATATACAAGCGGACAAATTTTACCAAAGAACAATTCTGCCGAAAACTCGGACTCTCCAATATATTATGCTGAAAAAGTCGGAATATATTTAAATGATCTATATCAATCAAAATATTCAAGTAATAAATATCCAAACTCAAATTTACCCTATTACATAAAATATAGACCAATAAGGACAAGTAAATTAAAGGCATTTTTAATAGACCGCAATTCTATCTTAATAAAGGAACCTTACTTTTCAACTATATTGAATACAGCCAGGGAATACAATTTGAATCCTCTTTTGCTTTTCGCCATAACAGGCCAGGAACAAAATTTTGTGCCTCAAAGTGAAAAATATGCATACAAAATTGCCAATAATCCATTTAATGTATTTCACAGCTGGCAGGAATACAATACAAATATAAATGATTCTTCCAAAATAGCAGCCAGGACTATAATAAACCTCTCCAAAGATATGCCTAAAAATGCAGATCCCTTTCTATGGATTGGGAAACGATATGCAGAAGACAAAAATTGGGGTTATGGAGTTAGAAGTATATTTAAAGAACTTGAAAAATAGTTTCTTTACTAGCCAAATAGTGAAGAAGCTATTTTCATAAATTTATAATATAAAAGTAAAGATGGAATACCAACAACATAGTTAGCTATTGGAGTTGCAACAAATGCAATAAGTATTATGATCTGATATCTGTAGATTTTATCTGATACTTTATAATATAATGAAGGAAACAAGTCCCTCAATATGTGAAATCCGTCTAATCCTGGTATTGGTATCAAATTGAATACAAAAAGCATACAGTTTATACTGACAGCCTGTAAAAGTATTTTTGCTATTATATTTGCCATTGAAGTTGACATCAAACTATTTGTAAAAGCAAATCTATAAAATATTACATAGAATATTGCAAATATAAATGCCACTAATAAATTTGCCAGAGGTCCTGCCACTGAAACTTTTAAATCATCCCTAGTTCTATTTTTATATGCATTTGGATTAATTTCAACAGGCTTTGCCCATCCAAATCCTACTAATAATATCATTATAAAACCCAGTAAATCTATATGCACAAAGGGGTTTAAGGTTAGCCTTCCTTGAAATTTTGGTGTCTTATCACCCAATCTATCTGCAACAAGCGCATGGGCATATTCATGAAATGTAAGTCCTATTAATATTCCTGGTATGATTAGTATTTTGTTTAGTATGTATGTATTCAAATAATTCACTTCTTTCTTTTAAATATTTTTCTACTATCTAGTCTATCAGAGTTTTGAATAATTTTCCATCACTTATAGACATAATACCTTTATCATACATCTGTATAAATTTTCCATGATATGTATATTCTTTCCCACTTACAATGTCTTTTACTACCCCTTTTAAATTATCATTGACATATATATTTCCGGAAGTTGATATGTATATATCTTTTTTATCAACAGCTGTTCCTAAATTTATGTTCTTATAGCTACTTGAATCTTCATTTACATTCCCATAATATAGATTTAACAGCTTATCATTTTCCAAATTGCCTATATATATTCTGTCACTAGCATCCACTCCAACCAATACAGGATTTTCAACTCCTTCTATATCAAGAGGTGCATCCTCTCCTGTTATGTAAATTTTATGATATATGCTGTCTTCATATACAAGTTTGTCCTTTAACGATAATATTCTAATATCACCTATCATATAAGAATTTGTTTTAATTTTCTGCATCTCACTCATTATATTAACTCTATATATATTAGTTCTTTTACCAGCACCTTGTATCTTCATATATATTACATTGGTAAGCGGAGACTCCTTTATATCGTTAATTTCAGTATTTGAATTGAATCCTTCCAAGGTTTTAATATTTTCTTTTATATTTTTATCTACCTCAAAATATTCTAATTTAAAACTGGTACCATTATAAGAGTTTTCTTTTTCCACTATAAGCATCCTATTTCTATCTGGAAGCCATTTATAAAACGAAACTTTAACTCCATCTTTAAATTTTACCTGTTTTTTATCACCTGTTCCTGTATCTACAATGTCAAGTATATTTCCATCATAATAAGCTATATATCTACCATCAAAAGACGAGCTTATGTCTTGGGCATTATCAGGTATGTTTATTAAAATATCTGATTTTTTGGGTTCACTTCTTATGATTTTCTTTGTTTTAATATCTGTCTTGGAAGATAAAAAATAATTATCTATATAGAATAATCCTGCAAATTGTATCGTTAGCGATATAATAGCCCATATTATAATTCTTCTAAAAGTTTTCATCTAACACTCCCCTTTAATTATTCATACCACTGTCTATTGCTCCACATAAACAGCAGAAGGCACTGATCTTTCCCCTAATGGATCACAAGGATTATTAATGACCTCACCTTCATAATACATAGTAGAAGAAGAGCCCCCATCCAGGTTCGTAGCATTTATGGCACCATATTGCAGCATTATATTCTGAATATCTTTAAGAGAAGCTCCTATACTTTTACTCTGTCTCCCATCTACAACAAGAAGAAGTATTGATCCATCTTTTCTTTGTCCTATTGCAGTTCTTGGAGCTATTCCCCAGTTACCATCACCAGATTTTATCGTCCCATTCCCATTTATAACTAATGCCGGACCAAAAGATATAGCCTCCATTACTTTAAGCTTCTTAATATCATTCATACTATGATATCCAACTATAAGTTGTCCTTCTTCAGTGATTCCCATGATTTCATGTTTCGAATCAGAATTGCTTATATCATTATATATAATTTTTCCTCCACTCATAAGTAACCCAATCGGCTTCCCCCCAGTGCCTGTCCATTCGCTGTTTTCCGACGAACTGTCTGTAAATCCTCCACCATTTATTGCTGCTACAGCATTCTTATCCTTCCCGATATTACTTGTTAACTCTCCTGATATACCTAACTTTTTACTATATCCAACCTTAACTCTCGTAGGATCATGAATTATAAGGATATATCCCTTGAATTTTTTACCATCACTTATATCTTCCCTTTCTATACTGCTATCATGATTATTAGTAAATTTAGAAAGACCTATATTTTGCTGTTTTGTACTATCTATTTCATTTCCACCCAGTATCTGCTTTATTTCCGCATCAGATAAAAACAATCTTGCAATATATTGATGGCTCAATGTAGTCATAGCTGCACCAACTACTGTCCTTGTAACATTTTTAAAAGGTCCATGGAATACAAGAAATGGAGCTGTAATTGCAGTGAATACGAATTCAAAGACAAAAAACACTAAAATAGTTTTCCATATAGGCTTTTTGACTTTAATTGATGATTTTTTTCTCCTCATACGTAAATTTTCCTTTCTACAATTATATCTCTCAATATTGTACAATAAATAACTTATTTTTTAAATAGATGTATTAATAATACTATATAAAAATTGTTACTATTATAGTAACATATTTTCACTCAAATCATGCATTTTAACCAACATAATATTTACAGATATATTATAATATATCTGTAAATATTATCAGCTACCTGCTATAATACAAATATAATATTTTATAAAATTTTTATATGCATATAAACTTTACATGTAATTTATTATGCAATAATATATATATAATAATATTAAATATTGAGAGGAGAATTATAATGGAAATTAAAGTATGGGATAACGAGCACACTTTTACTTACAATAACGATAAAAAGGAAACCAATATAATACAAACTAAAAACACTAAAAATTACTGTAGAATCTGGTCAATTCACAAATTTATAAATCCTTCAAGCAATAATGTAAAATATATTCTGGAAAGTGAAGAAAATGTTCCTATGTATGGAGATACTACTATACATAGATTAGCTGAATTTAAAATTAAAAATAATGAAATAGATATTGATAGTTTATATGTAGAAGAATCCCTTAAAATTGATATCACAAATGATTAACTAATAAAACTATAGAAAGACTGGAATAGCTTTTAATAAAAGCTGATCCAGTCCCTTTTATTTACTGTACTGGTTGGAGTGACAGGACTTGAACCTGCGACCTCAAGTTCCCGAAACTTGCGCACTACCACCTGTGCTACACCCCAATATGCAAAAAAATAAAAATTTCAAGCTGACAGTATAGCTAAAGGCACCTCAGATACTGCTTTAACTGTGCTGCCATACAACATGATAACATATTAAAATAATTTAGTAAAGAATTCATTCTTACAAATACATATCCGACAGTATCTGTATACTATTTTACTTACCTTTATTTTTTATGAAATTAAGAACTAACTGCATGGTCTCAAATCTGTTTGATCCAGAAATCAATTTAGTTAAATAATTTGTATATTGCCCTGAATTTCCACCAACTGCATACACATTTTTAATCTGGCTGAAATCAAATTTTCTGCTATTGGATATTGTAGGACAATTAAGATAATCGGCCAACATCTCTGCACTCCTCTGATCTGGTCCATAATTGTAAATAACAATATTATCCACCTTCTTCTTGCCTCCTTTTATTGAATTATAAAAATCTTCTACCATATAGTTAAGGTCTATATATCCATTTACTCCGGATATCTGTCCTTTATCAGTAAATTGCCACAGAGTATAATCAGTCCATAAGGCGAAGGTTGGAGACAAGACTTCATGGTGTGCTATCCATAAAGGATACTTAGTTATCCTAGTATTCAAATGGTCCTTAATCCAGCTAGGATTACAATAAATAAGTGTTGGAGCAATATCAGATACAGCATCCATAAATGCTAAACATGTATCTGTGATATCTCCATTTACTTTCTGTTCAAAATCAAGTGCTACAATATCAGGTTCTGTTTCTGCTACAATGGACTTAAAAAAATTAGCTTCTTTGATTGCCTTCTCTTTAGTTGTAAATCTGGCAAAATGATAGGCTCCGGTAATAAGTTCTAAGGCTCTGGCATTTTTAATATTGTAACTATAAAATTTATCTACAAAAGTACTTCCTTCGGTAGCTTTAGCTATAACAAAAGAATTACCTGCATTTTTAATCAGATTCATATTTACTGTTCCATTCAAATTACTTATATCAACACCTTTTATCATAGAATCTCCCCCTTGATTCAATATATTTATTGATTTAAAAATTTGCTAATATTGTGATTTGTGCTCATTCCTTCCTTCTTTAAGACATAGTATGTATGATAAGACTACTGGCATTTTCTACATTCATAAACGGCCTAAAAAATATTAAAACGCAGACATCAGAAATTATGGTATCATTTTTTGTTCAACATGATTATCCTCCTAAAAGAACGTCTCATAAATCATACATGATTTATGAGACGTTCTTTTATTTTATAAATTTCTTAATGGAAACTATGATCTTTATTATTATCCACTATCTTTGCATCGCCATTTGTATTTACACGAGCTTCTTCTCTTTTTAGTTTCTCATCCACTTTCCTTGTTTCTTTGACCTCACGTTTATGAGCGGATACTTCACCGGTTGCCACAGTGTGTTTACCTACATTGACCTTTTCTTCACTTACTGGAATACGTATGGTATTTTCATCACTAATAGGTGTATCATTAGATTTATTATCTACTGGTCTTCTTTTTATAACAACTTCTTCATGAGTAACTGGAACATTAACTGTTTTCTGTTCTTCAACAATTTCTTTGCTTAGTTCAACTTCACCTTTTGGAACCCTGCTCTTATTTATATCAAGCTCTTCCTTATGAAGTGTAAGTCTTCCACCGTCTTTACTTTTCTTCTTATCATCATCATCGTCACTACCATTGCCTAAAATATTGTCAAATAAACCTTTCATAAATACTGCCTCCTATAAATAGATATTTTCAATTCATTAATATTTTATCCCTGTTAGAGTAATATATCCTTTATGAAATATGGAGTTAAAGTAAATTGCTTACAATAAAATAAATATAATAAATCTATCACGTATATTGTTTGTAACAAAATATACTATTTTATGAATAAAAAATAAGCATTCGGAAACCTCACTCCAAATGCTTATTTTATATATTGGGGATTATTGTAGTAACTTCTAGGGGGCTTTATTTTGATTTTATTTTAACTTCATGCTATTAAGAGCATATTAACTACAGGTTAAATAAATGGTACCTAGCTTTAATCAAATACTTTTAATTTTTCATGTATAATAACTTGATTCCTACACACGATATTGATATAAGGATATCAATATATTTATATCAATAAATATTTTAAGTTCTACATAACCTAAAATATCTTAACAAAAGTATATTGATATTTACCTTTACACTGAGGATTATAAATCTCCAGTGTTAATTTCCTTCATAAAAATTCCTATACCAAAAAATATTTTTATACTCTTTTATTAAATATCTTTACACCAAGACTTCACCCCTGGCTTTTTTATGTTTACAATTAAAAACTCTATAAATTCTTTTGAATAACGTAGATCTCTTACTACATTAAACAAGAATAGAGCTTACATATTTTAGCTGCTGATATCCAATTCCTCAATGGATTTAAATTCATAATTCTTATCTGAAAATACATTTAACAATTGATGGAGAGGTGATTTTTCAGAATAAGTATAAATTGGATACCCTGATCTGTCCTTTCCAACTTTAATATATTCAAATTCAATATTAGGATGGTAGAAAAAACTAGCCAAAGTTTTTTTAGGCAATTTATAAATTTTATTAATCATATTATCCATATATTTTACACCATCTACATAATCAAGTGGAGTAGGAATAAAACTTACTATTTTATTTTGAATTTTCACTTTTCTTACTACCCCTTCATTCTGAAATTTATATGCTTCATATATATAATTAAAATATTCACCTATAATTCTTTTTTGTGACTTTGTTGCATCATAATGAGGACTTTCAAAAAAGTATATGGGTATATCCAGTTTTTTAGCACAATTTATTGCTAAACTAACTCTTTTGCGAACAGATTTTTCACTAGCATTAATTCTACTATTGAACTCAATTCCATCAACACTTTCTTCCTTTCCATGTTGATGCGTGTACCCATGTAACCCAACCATTCCATTTCTATCTATAAGGTAATCAAGCGTAAATATAAAATCTGTATTATACATACTGAGATGAGTAGAAGGGTCATTATCAATACCTTTCGCAGGATTCATATATCTAGGAATCCAAGCAACATGAAAAGGAATATTTTCGTGATATAAATAATCTGATATAATTCTAAGTTTTTCCAATGACTCTGATGTTGCATATCTTTGGCCTGCAGTAATATCTTCTAGTCTAATTAAAGCCGGCTTGCCATGCTTTTTCCCAACCTTTTGTGATAAAACACCTGGATCATAAAATAAAGACAGTGTTTTTGTTTCAATGTTCCAATCTGTTTTTAAATTAAATAACTTAGTGAAGTCAAAAAGAGCTAGATAAAGAACATCTTCTGATGTAATAGCTTTTTTTCGTAAATTATACTCTTTATTATTTTTATAATAGGAGTTTTTTAATAAATTAATTCGTACAGATTTATTATTCATTCTAACAATGGCATTATCTTTTGTTAACTCTGTATTACCATTTAACAAGTAACATATTTCAGAAACTGGAATATACAACCTATTATTATCATTATATATAGGAGATCGAAGTCTTAGAGGCTTCATTTTAAAATTTAATATTATATTTTCTTCTTTCATATTTAAACCTTTAAAAGGGCTAAATTTTTTATTAGATTCTCCTAAGATATTATTTATATTATTATGTTTTGATAGTTCTTTATTTCTTAGGATACATGCACCAGAAATAGTAATAATAATACTGCTTATTAATAATATTAATTTAAGAGTGCTTTTAAATTTATCCCTTGCTTTTTTTATATCCATCACTTATTCATCTCCTGATTGATTAGTAAAATATAAGTGTAATATATTTATATTTTACATTTTTAAAGATATAATATTCTTTATATTTATATATCAGGAGTGATAATTAAAAATTATAGCGTAAATTCAAAAAATACTAGAGCTTTTATCTTTTGGATATCCTATAGTTTTCAGCAGTCTTTAACTTATTTTTGCCAAATTTTTAACGGCAAAAAACCTCCGGCTTTGAGCTGAGGTTTTTAATTATTCATTATTATAACATTATTTATCCTATAGACTATTTAAAATTTAATGGTCTTAGGTTTTTCCGTAAAAGAATAAATAGTAGCAGTTGCATTTTTTAGATAAAGGACTTCACAGTTTCCATCATCGGCTGCATACATATTTTTAAGATTTGGATAGTCATCAAGCATGTGCTGTCTAGCTTCAACTCTATCATCCTGAATAACAGTTGCTGTAATACGTATCCAAGTATTATCTTTTCCAACAGCACAGATTTCAATTTTAGGATTCTTTTTCATTTGGTCAAAAACATCTTTAATCTTTCCAGTCTGAATGTAAAGCTTTCCTTCAAAGACAGAGATTGTTCCAAATGGTCGGACTCTTGGCTGATCGCCTTCAGATGTAGCTAAGTAATAAGTGCCAATATTTTTTAAATATTGATAAACTTCATTCACTTTAATTGCTCCTTTCAATTCATATAATATAACCATTTTAACCCTTACCTCTAAAATAGCAAATACAATTTTTATAAATATTTATACGTTTTATATATAAATATAACCTAGTGACAGTTGTATTTAAGTTTAATGTGTTTTATTTATGAATAAACAAAACAAGCATCCTAGAACTGATCCAAGATGCTTATTTCATTTGATAGAGTGTATTTTTTCATATTTAAATTGTTTATAGGGAACTATTATGTTAAATTTACTTTGATTACAACTTTAATTATTATTTTAGCTTTATACCATTAAGAACATATTAACCACAAGTTAAATATAAGAATTTTTTATTTACGGCATAAGCTGTATTGGTGGCTATAATTAAATATTATAGCCAAATTTTACCAAGATGGTGACTTCATTTTATCTTTACAATATCACTCATAATCTGGGCATTTTTAGTAATTTCTTCTAAAGTAGCAGTTATTTCTTCAGTCGCAGCTGATTGGCTTTCTGAAACAGATTGAACTTGATTTACTATCTTAAAAATATCTTTAATATTTTTATTCATTTCTAATAATATTTGTGAAATTTTCTTTGAGGATTCATTACTTGATCTAGCTAACTTTCTCATTTCATTTGCAACAACTGTAAATCCTTTTCCTAATTCACCTGCTCTAGCTGCTTCTATAGCTGCATTCAGTCCTAATAGATTCGATTGTGAAGCGATACCTTGTATCATACCAATAATTTCATTACTTTCTGATACTTCTCTTTCTGATTGTCTTGTAATATCCACCAAGTTATCTATCATGCTAAGCAACTTCTCCGCTCCTGCACTAATTTCTTGAATACTCGCATTAGTTTCTTCAAGGGAAGAAAATAAATTATCTGCTGATTCTTCGGCCCTAAATTGTCCATCTAAACTTCTGCCTATTCCTATACCACCTACAATATTACCTTTTGAATTCTTGATGGGATATGAAATTTCTTTAAAAGAAATTCCAAATACTTCTTTGGGAACTATTGTACTATAGGGTTTACCGTCTTTAATCGTTTTATATAGCATGATATCAGTTGGTATTCCACTACCTACATTTATTTTCATATCTAAAGTATCTCCTGGTCTATAATATAAAAATGTTGTAGTATCTGCAACAGCCACTGCTATATCCTCAAGCAATATATCCTTAAGTACAGGCATAACTTGTAAATAAACTTCTAAACTTTCTTCTCTTGCCATAAGACTCCCTCTCCTAAAATAAATTTTTATTCATAATACTATTATTCGACAATAACTGACTGCTTCCTGCCAATCATATTTATTTATTTTAAGATCTATTCCACCGTACTATTATAGAGCTATTAAATGTAAAAATTGCGTCTTCATTTTTTTCTTACAGGTATCTAAAAAAATGTATTAAACAAAAAAATAGCAATATCCCGAATTTCTTCAAAACACTGTTATTACTCACTTGGTAGTTCCCTGGAGGGATCAAATTACTGATTTTATTTTTCTTAAGACTATGATCTAAATCACCCAATATTGTTAAGGTTCAACGATGTTCAAATTAGCATAGATGGAGAGAATTATACTGATTTAAATACATCTCATGTTAAGGTTCAACGCTCAACAGGAAGGTATTATAGAAAAATTTTCCTAATTTAAATACATCTCATGTTAAGGTTCAACTAGGTCGGTACCGTTAAGAGCATTGGTAAATCCTATTTAAATACATCTCATGTTAAGGTTCAACGGAGATTGATTTAATAAAGTTATGATTGAACTATTATTTAAATACATCTCATGTTAAGGTTCAACAAATGAAGCCAACAAGTTTGCAGCTGAACTTTTAAATTTAAATACATCTCATGTTAAGGTTCAACCCATGCGGTTATGGCAGATAAAAAGGGATTCGAGAATTTAAATACATCTCATGTTAAGGTTCAACAAACAATGTCATGTGCCAGATAGATGCAAAGTCTCAATTTAAATACATCTCATGTTAAGGTTCAACTTTACAGCAGAATCAATAAATTCCTGTTTCAGCATCATTTAAATACATCTCATGTTAAGGTTCAACCTAGAATCTTTTTCAAGCGTAATTTTAGTTTTGCAGATTTAAATACATCTCATGTTAAGGTTCAACATTCTTCAAACGTCTGTGTTAAGAATTTCAACAATATTTAAATACATCTCATGTTAAGGTTCAACTTAATAGTAGAGAAGATTTCCCTATAAAGATAGCAAATTTAAATACATCTCATGTTAAGGTTCAACATGGAAGGGCTTGAAAAAATAAAGCAGCGTGAATAATTTAAATACATCTCATGTTAAGGTTCAACTTTATCTCCAGTTGCAATACTATCTGGAGACGCTAATTTAAATACATCTCATGTTAAGGTTCAACTCTATAAATTTCAAGTTACCACCTCATCATAAGAATTTAAATACATCTCATGTTAAGGTTCAACGGTAAATCAAACTTTGCAATTCTATGCATGGTACTTATTTAAATACATCTCATGTTAAGGTTCAACTAAAACTTTCACTTAAAACATTTAGCAGTCTGGGTAATTTAAATACATCTCATGTTAAGGTTCAACGAATCACCCTATATAAATTTAGCAAATTTATTTTTATTTAAATACATCTCATGTTAAGGTTCAACCTTACATGAACTGAGAGCAAAGGTGAGTAAGTAAAATTTAAATACATCTCATGTTAAGGTTCAACCTACATCAGCATCACCATTAGCCCCGCAATATTGTATTTAAATACATCTCATGTTAAGGTTCAACATTGCCTACAAGCTTTAAAAAGTGGGGTTCAGACAATTTAAATACATCTCATGTTAAGGTTCAACGGAAAACCATTTTTACTTATAATTACAATTTTTATAATTTAAATACATCTCATGTTAAGGTTCAACTTATATTCTTCACTGTCCATTTTCAAATTGCCAGAATTTAAATACATCTCATGTTAAGGTTCAACAAGCACTAGTAATTACAAATAGAACTACTGGAAAATTTAAATACATCTCATGTTAAGGTTCAACTTTATGGAATCCTTCTTATTTTATAGCTACTGTATCATTTAAATACATCTCATGTTAAGGTTCAACAAAAATAAAGGCACTCACAAGGCATTATATAGGCTATTTAAATACATCTCATGTTAAGGTTCAACTAGCTTGCCCATTTATATTAAAGTGTGCAGGCTATTATTTAAATACATCTCATGTTAAGGTTCAACTCTTGTTTTAGTGTTTTTTTCAACGACCAATCCATATTTAAATACATCTCATGTTAAGGTTCAACTTTCAATCATAGCATTTATTAATACATCTAGTGCTATTTAAATACATCTCATGTTAAGGTTCAACCAAGTGGATTCCCTCCGGACTCTCTTTTAACCAATATTTAAATACATCTCATGTTAAGGTTCAACTCAAACGATATTGTAGGTAGTAACCAAAAACGAGATTTAAATACATCTCATGTTAAGGTTCAACCGGAATGTGTCTTAGCAAAATCATTTATCATTTGTATTTAAATACATCTCATGTTAAGGTTCAACATGATAGCCATCCTTTCTCAATATATTTGCTTTGATTTAAATACATCTCATGTTAAGGTTCAACATATCTATGTCACAACTTTTATTTCTCCTTTTACAATTTAAATACATCTCATGTTAAGGTTCAACCTCCACAAAGTAAAACTTGGTGATTTAACTCCATAGATTTAAATACATCTCATGTTAAGGTTCAACGGAAAAGCCCTGGCTCTTCCACCCTGCCACAAAGCAATTTAAATACATCTCATGTTAAGGTTCAACTTGTATAGTAGATATCTTATTCTGTAGAGTAGATACTATTTAAATACATCTCATGTTAAGGTTCAACCCACAGAAAGGGAAAATGTTCTAAGTAAATTGAATGAATTTAAATACATCTCATGTTAAGGTTCAACTTTTTGTTCATATATTGCCCTAGAATACTTAATTGGATTTAAATACATCTCATGTTAAGGTTCAACTTTAACTCTTGCCAATATTTACATAACTCTATTCCTATTTAAATACATCTCATGTTAAGGTTCAACATCCTCTGAAGGTCTATCTTCTATCTTTTCAAGTTTATTTAAATACATCTCATGTTAAGGTTCAACAAAAAAAGCAGGTATAAATAAAAATATAAGATTTCAATTTAAATACATCTCATGTTAAGGTTCAACTTTATCTGCTTCAATTTGAGCAACTTCATTTTTAATTTAAATACATCTCATGTTAAGGTTCAACAAAACAAGAAAGTCAACACTACCCAATATATTATATATTTAAATACATCTCATGTTAAGGTTCAACTTATAAAGGTATGAGCCAGAAACCGGATGATTTGGAATTTAAATACATCTCATGTTAAGGTTCAACGAGGTGTTAAAATGATATTCTTAATAAAAGAATACAGATTTAAATACATCTCATGTTAAGGTTCAACTTTACCAAACTCCTCAGCTCAGCCATGGCCCTTGATATTTAAATACATCTCATGTTAAGGTTCAACTAAATGTGCTGTATTTGCACCGACAACACCACCAAATTTAAATACATCTCATGTTAAGGTTCAACACCACTCTATATAGTCAGGTGCCTCAGACATTATTATTTAAATACATCTCATGTTAAGGTTCAACACGAATCTAATTTTGTAGTGAATGCTTCTACCGTAAATTTAAATACATCTCATGTTAAGGTTCAACATGCCTGCAACCTGGAATACATCATCAACACTGTACATTTAAATACATCTCATGTTAAGGTTCAACCAATTTAAATAATATTATAAATAATTTAAACACAAAATTTAAATACATCTCATGTTAAGGTTCAACTCTTTTAGATAAAATTATAGATAGTTCGCCTGAAGGATTTAAATACATCTCATGTTAAGGTTCAACCTTTTTTTTAGAGATAGGTTTATCAACTGGTGAAAAATTTAAATACATCTCATGTTAAGGTTCAACTCTCATTTTCATAGCTAACCAGCTGAGGTTGCTGCATTTAAATACATCTCATGTTAAGGTTCAACTTCTATTTTTAATTAGTTCATCTAAATTTTATTCTAATTTAAATACATCTCATGTTAAGGTTCAACTTTTCAACAAATTCTTGATTGCATAATTCTTGTATCATTTAAATACATCTCATGTTAAGGTTCAACAAAGTCCACTTCACACCTCCCATACAAGTATTTTTTATTTAAATACATCTCATGTTAAGGTTCAACTTTGAATATCCTCGTTTAGAAAATTATTCTAAAGAATTTAAATACATCTCATGTTAAGGTTCAACTAATATCAGTGCCATATACAACTGTGCTTACAGTTGATTTAAATACATCTCATGTTAAGGTTCAACATCTTGAATCCATTGTTAACTTTATCCTCAGTAGCCATTTAAATACATCTCATGTTAAGGTTCAACAAATATCAAGTCCATGGAACCTAAATAGTTTCTGAAATTTAAATACATCTCATGTTAAGGTTCAACATAATATTGTATCACAATATCACAATGTTTACAAAGATTTAAATACATCTCATGTTAAGGTTCAACGAACCTTCTTTAATTGTAAATGTACCGAATAACGGATTTAAATACATCTCATGTTAAGGTTCAACTATAGAAAAGGAGGAAAATTAAATGATAATTACTTAATTTAAATACATCTCATGTTAAGGTTCAACGTGTGAGGTGGCGAGGTAATGAGTAGTGTTTAATAGATTTAAATACATCTCATGTTAAGGTTCAACCAGTAAATAGGTTAATACATTTAGCTTTAAATAAGAATTTAAATACATCTCATGTTAAGGTTCAACAATCCAAAAGATATAAAAATTATATGTCGCATTTACATTTAAATACATCTCATGTTAAGGTTCAACCCAGTAACTAAGCAAAATTATTTCACCAAAGAGAAATTTAAATACATCTCATGTTAAGGTTCAACTCAAATACCAGCTCACACTGTTTTCTCATGGCATCATTTAAATACATCTCATGTTAAGGTTCAACCTTTAAGGAAACAAGTACTATCTGGCCAATTATCTAATTTAAATACATCTCATGTTAAGGTTCAACAAATATAGATTTGGCAATTGAAGAATTGGAGTATGAATTTAAATACATCTCATGTTAAGGTTCAACCCGAAGGACGTTTTGATGGAAAAAGACTACATGAATAATTTAAATACATCTCATGTTAAGGTTCAACAGATAAGGCTAAAAGATTTGTAACTAGAGTATTTGAATTTAAATACATCTCATGTTAAGGTTCAACGAAGGGTAGTTTTGCCTAAAGAGTTAAGGGATAAATTATTTAAATACATCTCATGTTAAGGTTCAACTTTGAGCAGAACTCAATTTTATGCAATTTTAAATGGATTTAAATACATCTCATGTTAAGGTTCAACCTATGCAAAATAGTCATTTCTCATTTTTATTATATTCCTCAAGACTTTATAAATAAAGGCTTTTCTTAAAATTTTTCCAACTGATTTCTGGTTTTAATAAACATAACAATAAAACTACTTAAAATTCATATAATTCAATAACTCACACCCATTTTTCCTTTTTGAAGGTTGGAAAAAATAAATATACCTTAATAATTCCTAATAATCAATTCATTATACCTATGCTCTCTATATCTTCCCATAGGATTATGATTTTTCCCAACCTCATATTGTAAATATGCTATTATATTTATGTAGAATAATTCTTAGAAACAAATTATACAGAAAAGTAAAATTTATGGAGGTATTAAATGAAAGATAATATTCTTATTGTAGATGCTAAACAGTCAGATTATAAAATATTAAGAGAAATATTTTATAATGTCCGCAAAAGTACATTCCATTGGGAAAGAGCTGAAAATATAAAATTATCGGATTTTGATGAAAGTACAAAGGACGAATTGATATTAACTGCTATGATAGAAAACAAAATAGTTGGATTTATATCAATTTGGGTACCAGATAAATTCATACATAATTTATTTGTATCTAAAGAATTTCAAGGAAAAGGTATTGGGACAGATCTTATTATTGAAGCCATAAAAAGAGTAAGTTTACCGTTAACTTTGAAATGTGTAAAATCAAATATTGCAGCTCTTGATTATTACATATCGCACAATTGGATAATCGAAGAAGAAGGGATAAGTGACAATATACCATACTATTTAATGAAATATCCTAACACATATTAAAACAAATCCTAGAGTAGTTTTCCTCCACTCTAGGACTAAAACTATTGAGCTGATTATGTACCAATATTTTTAAACAAGGTGTAAACCATAATATAATCTTGTTAATTACAGCATTTTTCTAAGTTTCTTCTTAAATTTATACAAGACCTTGCGCTTTCATTGCCTCAGCTACCTTAATAAACCCTGCTATATTTGCCCCACTTAAATAGTCATTATCGAGCCCATATTCATGTGCCGTTTCTGCAGAATTTTTAAAAATATTTTGCATGATTTTTTTTAATCTTTGATCTACTTCTTCAGCAGGCCAGCTTAATCGCATACTATTTTGGCTCATTTCCAATGCAGAAACTGCAACTCCTCCAGCATTAGCAGCTTTTGCCGGTCCATACAGCAAATTAGCCTGCCTGTATATTTGAATAGCTTGTGGTGTACCTGGCATATTTGCTCCTTCTGCCACTAATTTAACACCATTAGCAACAATTTTATGCGCTTCTTTTTCACCAATTTCATTTTGTGTTGCACAAGGTAGGGCTATATCATATTTGAGATCCGAATTCCAAGCAGATCCTTCATGATATTGCGCCCCTTCAACACGATAAGCATAATCACTTATTCTTCCACGTTCAACTTCTTTAATCTGTTTAAGGATCGAAAAATCAATACCATTTGGATCAATAACATATCCATTAGAATCTGAAACAACAAGTACAGTTCCACCTAGTTCATGGGCCTTTTTAACTGCATAAATTGCAACATTTCCTGACCCTGAAATTACAATTCTCTTGTTTTTTAAAGAATTATTCAAGGCATTCAACATTTCTTCTACATAGTATACTAAACCAAATCCTGTAGCTTCCGGACGAATTAAAGAACCTCCATACTCCACTTTTTTACCAGTCAATACTCCTGATTGATAACCTCTCAATCGTTTATACTGTCCATACATATAACCTATTTCTCTAGCTCCTACACCAATATCACCAGCAGGTACATCTAAATCCGCTCCAATATATTTTGACAATTCGGTCATAAAGCTCTGACAAAATCTCATAACCTCATTATCTGATTTACCTTTAGGATTGAAATCACTTCCACCTTTTCCTGCACCAATAGGTAATCCAGTCAGGCTGTTCTTAAAAATTTGCTCAAATCCTAAAAACTTAATAATACTTAAATTAACTGTTGGATGGAATCTAAGACCCCCTTTATATGGGCCAATAGCTGAGTTGAATTGTACTCTAAAGCCTCGGTTTACTTGATATTTACCTTTATCATCAACCCATGGAACTCGGAATTGAATGATACGCTCAGGTTCTATAATACGTTCCAATATATTCTCATCAATATATTTTGGGTGCTTGTCCAAAACAGGTACCATAGTGCCTAAAAAATTTTGAACAGCTTCACTAAATTCTGGTTGATACGGATCTTTTTCCTTTACTTTTTTTAAAATATAAGCAATATATGCTTCAGTTTTTTTCATATATAACATCCTTTCGTTAATTTTCTGTCAATAATAAATTGTATTAACAAGTTTAAATTATAACATATATTTTAAATACTGAAAATAATAAGAATTTTTTACTAGAATATTTTTAAAAACAATATATCAATCACTATCCAGGCAAAAAATAGCATACTTAATAAAAAAACAAAAGCCTAGAGCATTTTTTAACTCTAGACTTTGAATTTCTTCAAAACTCCTCGATTATTTATTCTTTTAATCATCAAGAAATTAAACGCGTATAATATAATCCTTTTTCCTAGGTGCAGCTGGCGCAACACCACCCTCAGCAGCATATCCCAAAACACAATTACCGATTCCAACATAATTTTCTTGGATTCTCCATTTTCTTAACAGTGCTCTGCCTTTTTCTGTTTCGAACTCTTCTTTTGCTCTGTAAATAAAACAAGAATCCACGTCGATGGCATGAGCAGCATTCAACATATTACCTATAATAAGTGCGCCATCTTCAACATAAGTTTCAACTTTTCTGTCGGCAAATACAACAAGTAGAGTTGGCGCTCCATAAAATGGATCAGACTTAGTTCCGATAATAGCTGCATTTATTTTAGAAATTTCTTTGATCGTTTCTTAGTCTTGTATAACAACAATAATTGGTGATTGTTTCCCCATACCCGTTGGTGCATAAGTTCCAGCTTCAAGAATAACATCCAGCTCTTCCTTTCTGATCTGCTTTTGTTGATATTTTCTACAACTAATATTCTTTATAAGAATAGCATAACTAATCACAGTTTTTTAAATAATTACTCTAGTCCTTCTATTATCTTTTGAAGTCTTTCGTCTTCATCATAATCTTGACACAATCCAGCACTTTTATGACTCTGTTGTATATTATTAAATGTCGATACCCAATTTTGACTATAATCACTATTAGTTGTTAATACAAGTTTAGTATTTACAACACGTATTCTTGATATAAAGGCATGAATCAGTATGCATCCATAGTCTTTATCTGTAATTTTACCTTCATTAAGTAATTTTCTGTCTTCCTTTATTAGTTGTGCAAAAGTACTATTATATGGATCAAATTTTTCAGTATTATTATCAGAATAAGTGTTTTTGTCAGTAATAGCTTTATTTATATAGTTATTACTATTGCCTAAGTTATTCTTAATCTTATTATATTCATACATAAGATTTTCCCGGTAATTTATATTATTTATATTTATCAAATGAAAAAACCTCCTTAAAGTACAGCTTATTATGTATAATCGTATGGTAATTCAAATAAATTATAACAATTCCGTTATTTGTATAAAATAGAATTAATGAGTTTCAAAGACAAAATAAAAAGCTGGCTATTTGAAGTTGTGAAAATGTATGGAAATATAAAACCAACTACATTTGCAAGATATGAAGGTTTGTATAGAAATATTATAATAAACTATTTAAGCAGGATAAAATCGGTAAATAATCCTTAAAAATAAAAAAATAAGGACACCTTAACCATTGATGTTAAGCCATTCTTTTCTTTTTGGTAGTCCCTAGGAGGATCGAACTCCTGATTTCACTTTTCCAATATTGTAAGTGTATATGATTTTCTGCAAGTTTTGAATTATAAAGGTTTAACAACTATAATAAAATATTAATATTTATGTCTATCTAAAACTATGGTGTAAAAATGGTGTAAATTCAAATCAGGTTTACACCATTTGATATTACTTATTTTAGCACATCTTTCCCACTATAAATTAATGGAAGGAACTATTACTAAAATCAGATATTCTGATATATATAATTATATAATATTTACTCTATTTATAAAAGCTAAACCTCCAGCTTTGGGCTGGGGGTTATTTATTGTAAATACTATTTTAAAAGCCCTGGATTCACCAGAGCTTTTGTTTATCTTTTTATTGGCCTGTAACCTGCAGTTTGCGCTTTAAAATTTTATTTATATTTTTTTCCATAATCCTATTTGCTTCTTTTTTATCATTTTGTTTTTTTCTATCTATTCTTATACAATCTATCAAATTCTTAGTATCTATAACAGCAATAAATAAGCATAATATGGTACCTATTAATAATACGAGTTCTAGACTATATATTCCTTGTCTTATTCTAAAATTTAATTTAATATTATCAAATAGTATCAGATTTAATAATGACACTAAAACAGATGATATCCCCAATTGGATACCTTCTATAATATTCTTATATATATTATCAAGCGAATCGGCCTTATCAAGAAATTGTATAACTTTTTCATTTAAAAAAGTCAATAAAATTGAAAGAGATGTAAATAAAAAGCCTACTAAAACAGTAGTAACGGTTATTAAATTAAAATGGTTTTGCTTAACAAAATCAACTTTAAATATAATGCTGAATACAATACTTATTAAAATATAAGTAATTATTTTTTTTAATAACTTCATTTACACCACCTCCATATTAAAATTTATAATTGCTATTTTTCTATATAACTTAATACTCGTGCTTTATTTTCACCTTCATATAAATTTTTCATTCTATAATATACTTCCTTCGCTATTTCATCTAACGACAATTTTATAGATAAACCATCATCTACTTTTACACTAGGAATATCTAAATTAAATGTTACATCTTCTTCTCTAAAAGTATAATCTTTACTACTAGTATTTTTAGTTTTACCAGTTATGCGTAATGTATTCTTTATTTTCTCAGTACATTGACGTAGAGCATTTATCGTATGTTTTATTTTTTGGCTACTCGTAGTTAGAGGTACATGGTTTCTAGCCTTAAGAGTTACCTCAATTTGATAAAAATCTAAATTCCGTATCTGTTGTATTTGGACATCATCTAACCCTAAACTTGTAAGTATATCAGCACTAGGAACTTCATAATTATATCTTATTTTATTTAATCTAACTCCTTCGTCTGACAACGCATTAATTAACTCCTCTGAAACTATTTTTTTATAATCAAATTCATTATTACTAAAACTTTTATTTAATATATGTTTAAATGATTTAACCGTAGGTGCATATTGCCCATATAGCTCCAAAACTATACTGTCTTTAATATCCACTAAAATATACGTACATATTTCCAAATTATATGAGTCTTGGTCTTCTTTATCTATTATTTCTTTTCCCTCAAAGGTTTCCAAATTTCTCTTTATTGCTCCTTCTATATCTTTTTCTCTTCCGATCCTAAAAAACAAATAATTATCATTTACATCAATATCATCCACATGTTTTAAATATTCAAGTGATAAATAATTTTCTTCATCATTGTCTTTAAATATAAAGGCCTTATTCATATAGGAAACAGTTTTTACATTCTTACTTTCAAATAATTCTTCTATTACATCTTTTAAATATTTACTGTCTACTGTTTTATCCCTTCGCTTTAAATCATAAGTAAAACATCTAATTCTCTTTATGCTCATTAATAACTTAATCCCCCAATATAGTAAAGTTGCACTTTCAAAAACATTATTATATAATGGAGATGTCAAATGATTTGAAAGCACATAACCTATTATAAGTCCGCCAAACTTATAATAGGCTTTTTCTTTAGTATAGGACATGCTACCAAATTATTCAATAAATTCGACAAAAGTATACTAACTTCACCGTAATTACATTATCTGTTACTTATATTGTATATATTCAATATTTAGTTAAAAAAGTCCTTTAAATGTTTAATAATTTCTGATAATCAACTCACTGTATCTATGCTCTTTATCTCCATACTTTCCCATAAGATTATGATTTCTCTGAACTTCATCTATACTAAAATCCTTGTATAAATCTCTCACAAATTCACAATCGTTATAAGAAAGAATAAATTTACCCTTCACATTCTTAAGGCAGTCACATAACCTTATATGGTCCTTCCCTGAAAACTGTACTTGATAGTATTTTTCAGTACCATAGTAAGGCGGGTCCAGGTATATGAGCGCATCCTCTTTATCGTATACTCTAAGTAAATCCTGAAAATCTTTATTTTCAATGACTACATCAGACAACCTCTCCTGAATATCCGTAAGATACTGAATCATGACATTAACATTTTTCTTTACACATCCATAGGATCTGTGGTCGCTTCCATAGCTTGTCTTAATCAGCATGAAGAAACGTGCTGCTCTCTGAATATCCGTCATACCTCTAGTATTATACTGGCTGACAAAATCATAAAATACTTCTCTTGAATTCAACATAAATGAGAGTTCCCTCTGCAGCTCCCCACGGTGAAATTTTACACATCTGAATAAATTCACCAGGTCTCCATTTATGTCATTGTAGACTTCCATGTTGGCCAATTTATCCTTTGAAAATAATACCCATGCTGCACCTCCAAACACCTCTATGTATCTATTGAAACTTTCGGGAAATCTTTTAGTTATCTCCTTTCTGAGTAATTTCTTTCCACCTATCCATCCTATAAAACTATTCATATACTACCTCCCATATTCCAGATAATACTATTATATACGAACATATGTTCTATATCAAGGTAGAATATGGATAAGCTTTATAAATATAGATTCATGATTAAAATTTATGCTATAATGATTATCAGGAGAATAAGGATGTTTTTAGTTAGTCACCCTCCGGGCTTTATCTCTCCCATGGAGTCGTTGCGGTTAATCTGACAGCAGAGGGGGTGACATATATGAATGCTTACGTTATTATCGTTTCCATAGTATGCGTAACAACAATGGGCATAGCTCTGGGCACTACAGTAATTTTTGCTATATTGGCATACTTAAAGGAAAAAGCTGTACTTAAACATAAAAATAACTTTAGGGATAATAATGAAATTTCCGTCACTGTTGATGATGAAAATAATCATTCAAAAAACTAAAATGCACCCATCCCATTGAGTGCATTTTAAACAGTAAAAACATTTAAAAAATCATATAAAACCGTAACGGCTTCTTATACATATATTATATCACATTGTATATTATTTTAAACACTCAATAAGTAAAACGTCCAATATTCCATACAAAATTTTTAAATTTTGTATACTATAATATACTTTTGAAGTGAAAAATAAAGCCCCAGGCCAAATCAATGACCTATGGCTAAAATTATTGAGCTGGCTGTGCTGGAGCCGTAGTGCTTTGTGCTGACTGAGTTGCTGTTGTATTCGTACTCTGCGTAGTCCCCACAATACTCTGCATATCAGCAACCTTCTTTTTCAATTCTCCGTTTTCCTGCAGCAGCTTGTCTCTTTCACTCTGTAGCTGTGAATTTTGAGTTTGAAGCTGCGATACCTGACTTTGAACTGCCGTCTGCCCAGCTGACTTTTTCTCTTCTGGGCTTTTGAGTTCATATACTTTGTTTTCAATTACCCCGGAAACTATGGCCTTTACATTGTCATCAACTTCTATACCCAACTTTTGAAGTACACTATATACATAATCTTCAGCACTCTTTTTCCTCTGGTCCGCTGGAAGCTGTGAAGATATATTGAGCTGCTGAGCTTGCCCTACACCTATCTCCGCATAGTGTTCTACGATACTCAAAATATTCAGAAATTTATTACCCGGTACTATAGCTTTTGCAGCATCAGTATATTTTTTGACCTCCTGCAGGCCGTTGTCAACCTTTTGTAATATCTCTCCAGTGTCAACACCCTTCCTCTTTAAAGCTGGCAGGAGCACCAATACTGCAGCTCCCACTCCAATGGCCAGCCCTATAACAATAAATAATATAGTTAAACCTGACATTTTTATTTACCTCCATTTTTTATAAAATTAAGTACACGTTCTGCTGTTTCATATCTATCCGTACCGCTGATCAGTTCTGTCAAATAGCTTGTATATTGTTCTTTCTTCCCACCAACAGCATAAACATTCTTTACTTGGCTAAAATCAAACTTTCTGGCATTAGAAATTGTAGGACAATTTAAAAAATCAGCCAACAGTTCCGCAGAATGCATATCAGCACCGTAGTTATATATCACAATAGCATCCACTTTCTTCTTACCTCCTTTTACAAGATTATAAAAATCCTCCGCCATATAATTAAGATCCACATATCCGGACACACCTGGTATCTGCCCTTTATTCGTATACTGCCATATAGCATATTTACTCCATAGCGTGAAACACGGACTACTTACCCCGTAATTTGCCACCCAAAGAGGATATTTTGTTATCCTGGAATTCAGATGTTCTTTTATATAACTTGGATTGCAATAAATCACCGCCGGAGCTATAGAAGATATGGCATCCAGAAATGCCAGACATGCATCTGTCATGTCACCGCTGCACTGCTGTTCAAAATCCAGAACTACAAAATCCGGATCAGTACCTGCAACAGTGGATTTAAAAAAGTTTGCTTCCTGGATGGCTTTTTCTTTATCTTTAAATCTTCCAAAAGCATAAGCCCCGGTAACAAGTCCCAGGGCTTTGGCTTTTTTAATATTATCGTTATAAAATTTATCCACAAAGGTACTTCCCTCGGTGGCTTTGGCAATTACAAAAGAATTACCGGCATTTTTTATTAGGTTCATATTTATAGAACCATTAAGATTGCTTATATCAACACCTTTTAACATAAATTATTCCTCCTTTTCTAAACCATCAATCCTATGATGAGCTGATTTTGCGCTTTCCTCAACTCTGGTGACTCTTTCCTCAATAAGGCTTATTTTAGTAGCTTGTGACCTAAAATCTAGCTTTATATCACTTACGTCTTTTCCGATATAATCTAATTTGGTCTCCAATCTAGTATTACAAGATGCATCTTCCTTAGTTTGCTTTTTCATATAGTTAAATGCACTTATAATTCCCACTATTGCACCTATTACAGTGCAAATTAACCCGATAGTTGCATAATCCATCTCTAGCCTCCTTAATTTCTGCATTAAAAAAGAGCCTTGGATTTCCCCAAAACTCTTTTTATTTGTAATTGTTTATTCTGAATGTTCTTCCTTACTAGCCATTCTACAAAGAATAAATACTACTACATAAATAAATATTATAGGTACAAGGATTATAGTCAAAATTATTAACATTTTGATTCACCTCGATTTTACACCTAAAGTATTATTTACTAGAATAATAATCGTTATATATAATATTTGTTACATTTTCACATATTGTTTTGACATTCAATGTGTACAATAAAGCATGAGATAAGTATATAATTATACAATCTCTTATACCTAGGAACCAGACAATACAATAAGGTAGAGGCTGATCTAAACGTTAGGTGAGCCTTTATCCTATTTTTAGATAGATCCTTCTAAAAAGGCAAAAATAAAAAAGCTACCTCTAGCCCCTATTTGCCCTGTGCTCTATGCTGTGTAGTCCTGCCCAGTTATGGTTTTATACTGTTCTGCTGTAATTTTATCCTTATTAGTAAACACTTTTAAAGAGTCATTTGTATAAAAACCTGCCTTATAGTAAGTTGAGCATATTTTAAACCAGTCCATTTATGTTACCTCCTTTTATATTAACTCTGCATTTACCAATGCTAAAAGCATTTGAGCATTTTGGCTTTGTAATTCTGCAACATTACTTTGTAATTGGTTCAATTCTGTAGCTTGTTTAGATTTAGATAAACATATATTAATCATACCCGTTTCATAATATTTATAAATACTTCTAAAAGTTTGATAATCTGTAGAATTTAATATCTGCTCTTCTGGTATATTAGTTGTAGATCCATCTGAATTCTCTATTGTTTCAGCCAATTTCTTTATTACAATTGATGTTAAATTTGATGAATTAGAAAATGATGTTTGTAATTCATTCAAATCATAATTACCCCCACCTTCTTGTCTATAAAAATTTAAAGATAAACAGTTTTCATAGTATCCATTTTGATTTTGTACAGTTTCTTGTATAGAATCAGCTACATAGCTAACATTATTTGCTAATGTTATTTGAAATTTAGACACATTTAAGACTCCCTTCTAATTAAATTCATTTACTGTATTGCAACTGCATGTAGTTCTACCTTGGCAATCACACCCAGATGCTATTTGTGAAGTACACCCAGATGGTGATGTTGAACCCCACTCGCCATTTTCATTAGTTCTAGCATTGCATGTACAAATGGGTTGTCCTGTTCTTGTATAGCAAAGGCAGTCAATATAGCCATAGGTACTTTTACACGAACATGGTACAACTGAATCACACCCAACTGAATCACATCCCAGTGCATCAGAATCAACTATTGATTCAGGTACACCAGTTCTATCTTGACAATCACAAACTGAATTAGTTCTACTATTACATGTACAAACTGATGAACAGCCAGAAGAATAATTATCACAATTGCACCCACTCGTTCTCCCGTTGCAGGAACAAGTGGTAGCATTTACAGTTCTGTTATTACAACTACACGCTTTCAAATTATTTAAAGCTTCATTCATTCCCCTTAGAGATATTTTACCATTATATTGTGCTCCACTATGACCAGAGCAATAAGAACCACTTGCTGTTCTTACAGCGTACATATTATTTAATAACACTTTTAAACTTCTTAAACTATTTACCGTAGGAGTAATAGTGTAGCCCTTTTTATTATTAATAATTATATTCTTTAATGATAATAAACTTAACATGCAATCATCTCCTATTTTTTAAATTTATTTGATGATTGTAGTAAACTTTTTCTCTTATATCTTCAATCATATTACCAACTCTTGACTGTGTAGGAATAGAATTATAAACGTCTGTTTTAGTTATATCATTCTTTGTTCTGCCATAACTTTCCGCTATTGTCTTGCCGGTTTCATCTTTTATATAGTATCTAGTGTCACTTTTGGGCTTTAGATAAGATAATACATCAATATTTAAATCATTATATATTCCATTACATATATTCATAGATATATTATTTAACTCTTCTACAAACCTATTACAATACTCATCATCTATAATAATTGTAGATTCTACTGTTCCTACACCAATATTTCTAACACCATTTTCATAAAGATGTTTAATCCCCTGTGATAGATACGCAATATTATATGGATGTGTAACCATATGTACGCCTATCCTATTATTGCCGATTTCTTTTTCTAAAATTTTATAGTTTTTAAGTACAATATCATGTGAATTAATACCAGATTTCTTAAATACTCTTAATTGATTCATCCACTTAGTACCATCCATAGAAGCAAACCAATATACTTTTTTGTTATTTCTTAGCCATTCAATAATTTCCTTATTTAGTACTGTTCCATTAGTAGTAATGGCATAACTTCTAATTTTAACAGTTCTCTGGCTTTCTAAATATTCTGTAGCTTTTTTAATAATATTAAAAGCTAATAAAGGTTCTCCACCAAGATATTCTATTTCAAATTCTTTATCCTTATTATATTTAATAATATTGTCTAATAACTCTTTTACTTCTTTCCATGTATATTTAGAAGTTTTATCTTTTTCATAACAATACTTGCATTCCATATTACATTCTTTTGTAACATGAATAACATATCTTTCCAAAATATCACCTCTTTTATAAATTTTCCTTAATAAGATCTTCTAAATTATCAATTTTATTGAGTGTCTGTTCTATACCACTAGCAATTATATTTAATGATTCTTCCATATTAATAGAACTCTGCTCTCTATTAGTATCGAAAATATTCTCCACTACATCACAATATTGTGTTCCATCTGAATTATGTTGGTTACATTCATTCGATCCTCTACAATCGCACAAGCAATCTGAATTATTTCCTATATCTATACTATCTGGATTGCAATTCTTTTTTGCTAATAAGCCCATATTCACTAAATCCTCCCTTAACTTTTTTTGATAATATTGATCAACTTTCATCATCTTACAATATTTATTTTTTATCTGGCTAAACATACTTCCTGTAAACACATAGTTAGCTGCTAAACATCTATAACAATTATTATGATTACAATCTTTACAGCCTTCAAAATCTTCTTTTGCATCATATTCTAAAAATATTTTTCTTTTCATATCATCTATACCTGTAAAAATATTACCTAATAATGTCTCCTTATTAGGATCATTGAAATATATTTGATGGCAAGGATATACTTCTCCATCAGCAGTTATAGTCACATAATTTACGCCTGCACCACATGTTTTACTGTTCATTGGTTGGCAATAATTAAAACATCTGTCTAAAGGAGCATAATTATAAATTTCATTTAAAGCATTGGTAAGATTAGACTTAATGAAACTATCTTTTAAGTTGGTATAATTGTGCTTATTCAAAATATCGTTTAATTTATTGTTTATTAGTTTTAGATTTTCTTTGTTTTTTTTTACAATATTAATTACATCCTTATATATTTTATCTATTTGATTTTTGTATATTTCTACATCTTCATTTGTCCATTGCTCCTCTGCTACTGGAATATACCAAATCTTTTTAAATCCCCATGTATCGTGAAAAAATTTATAGTTTTGATACAGATATTTTATGGTCTTATGGTTTATACAGCCATGTACATTTAGCCTATCAGCACAATCTTCAAATAGCTTTTTCCATATAGGAATGTTTTTTTTAACTTTATCCCATGTTGGATTTCCATGAATATCTACTCTATACATATCCTGTACTTCAGGAATTCCATCAATAGATAATTGAACATTCAATTTAACTTTATCTCTATATTTTTTTAGCATATTAAAAATGTCTTCTGACATAACTGTTGCATTAGTTATAATTCCAGCACTAAATGCTATCCCAGTTTTTTGTGCTTTTTCGTAACCCATTTGAAAAGCAAATTGCATTACCTCCCAATTTAACATAGGTTCTCCACCAAACATGGTTACATTAACTGTTTTTTTATTAGCTTTTTTTGCGTTTTCAAATAACCAATTTATCGAATTCTCTGCTATAGTCTTATTCATCCATCTATCTTTATGATGCTCAAAGCAATATTTGCATCTTAAATTACATTGTTCGGTTAACAATAACGAACAAGCTGTTGGTAATATTTCGTTCAATATAATTTCCTCCCTATTCTTTAACTAAAATCCAATCGAAATTAATTCCTATACCATCAGTATTTTTTACTACAAAGGATGTAGATGTCTTATTCTCCACCCAATATACACCCACAGCACCTTCAGGATCAGCAGATGCTATTGTAATATGCACAACATAATCAGTTGTATTAGCTGTATGATTTATTGTTACTCCGGCAGTACCCTTAAAAGTTCCTGTACCACTTAATACTTTATTATTCAATTTGGCTATATTGTCTGTGTTTCCTTTTACAGTTTCCGTAGTCCTGCCTTTTCCAGCCAATGCATTTAAATCAGCTTTGGTTGCAAGTGTAACCGTAGGATCTACTTTTAGAGTTACGCTGGCACTATTGGAGACTTCTAGAATCATTCTAATGGTTATGTCTTTCGTGCTCCCATCTGATACCTGTGGCTTGTAGGTTTCCGGATATTTGCCTATAGCAAGCATGTCTCCTTCATCATCAAATATTCCAACCTCTCTAATCACAAACCCGCCTACATTAGACGGAATTACAACTGCTATAGTTATCCAGTTTGGATTGTCCGGATCTGTAGTTATGGAATTTATATTCCCGTTCCAGACAGTGTGTACAAGGTCTTCCTGTGTCTCTGTGGGGTTATAATAAGTACCATTACTGTCCCCGACCTTAAGAGTAGTAAAGTTTACTTTTGTACCAAGTGCTGTTGCGTTGGCTATTTTAGCTTTGCCTGTATTTGTGAGTATCGTATAGAAATTCTCTGCCAAGATTTATCCCTCCTTTGGATATACAGATATGGTTTCCGTATTATTTGCAGATGCTGTTGCAAGATTTATTGTTCCCCTTGATTCTATAGACTTCGGTGTCCATGGATATACAGTTATTGTTTCTCCAGATATGGAAGCTGCAGCATAATAGATATTCATGTTGGTTATGGAAGTTAATTTATATCTAACACCCTCATGTGACGGCTTTATTCTCTTTACGGTCTTATATAGGTCAATTAAATCTTCAGGAAAGCCGTTATTACTAAGCAGATCCACTTCAAAAGTATATGGAGCCACGTTCTCAATTATATGGACATCAGCACTCGTATAAGTGCTGATTATATTTGCCATGTTAAGTGGTGTCATGGGCCACCTGGTCTGAAGCTTTACAATTACTTTTTTTCTTCTTTTCTCCAGGTCCTCACTTAAATTCGTTTGAAGCCCCAATCTTTTCTCCCACCATGCAAGGCCCCAAGTTGCAGTCTGTGGGAAAAGCTGCAGCTTTACATCTGCTACAGCCTCCTCCAGGCTGTCAAATTCACTTCCTATAGCTTCATATATTGCCTGTTCTATTTTGCTGTCATGCAGTGCAGGAGAAATATACTGCATCATCTGTCTGCCTTTAAGGGACTGCATTAGCTACCACCTCATTTACTATGGCAACTTGCTCATTCAGAATTATATTTTTAGAGCCGTCATTCATAGTCAAATTAGAATAATCATCCAGACCTTTGCCCTGCAAAATAAAAGAACCCACTATTGAATCAACCGCCTTTAATAGTATGGTACCATTTAATTCTATCTTTGTAACGTAGTTGTTTACCTCATTTTTTATGTTCTCAAGCACTTCAGATGAATCATATCCAGATGTAAAAACAAAATTCGCCTTAATGATAAGGCTCAATATAGTCGGGGTAGCAATTGTGACTATTGCCCCTGTAGGTGCAAGCCCTCCCCTGTTTTGCCCCTGAGGAACCATGGGGGCAATATAATTTTGCACTGCATCTATTAATTCCTGTGTTGCTGCCTGTTTGTTTTTATCCAGGATTAAAACCTTAACTGTACCTGGACCGTTCCATTCTTCTTCCACATAGGCATAGCCTACTCCATCAATTTCCTTTGCCCACCTCACATAATCACTGTCAGAACCACTAAGCCTTTCCTGCTGTTCTGCTTCCACAATTCTGGCACTATAATGAGTATTGTCTTCTATATCAGTACCACCCTGAAACTGTTCCTCGTTGGTTATTTCCTTAACTCCATTTATAGGGGTGGCAAGCAAAGTTATATTGTCTGGCGGTACGTTGCCTATAGTGCCAGCTTGAGTACATTTTGCATCCACATAAGCTACGCCCGTATCATCTATAATTGTGGTTTTTTGTATTTCAAACTCTATGCTTGGCTTATCATCTGTACCAACAGTACACACTATTTTACCCTTTACGATTTGAGTACCTGGTACTGCTGTAATTTTTATTTTCCCGGTGCTGAATGTTGCCTTGTTTCTAGGAAGCCCTTCCGATTCACCCAGGTAATCCAGGTAATTGTCATAACTGGTCTGTGGAAATGCAGCATATAAGACATCCGTGAGAACCATCTGCTTTACACGTGCTATTTCTTCAGCTGCAGGTCTTGTATTGTTCCAGAAAAAATCTCCCTCGATAGTATTCACATCTTTGGGAGCCTTGGAAAGCATTCTTTCATGTATTGTATCTGCATCTTCGCTTAAGAAATCAGGTATTTCAAATTCAGCCATTCAATCACCCCACCTTAACTGTATTATTTAAATCTATAGAAATATCACCTGTAGTAATTGCAGTATATTCATAATACAATTCTCCACTATCCTGCCATGCAAAACTGAAATTTGTAACATCTTTGGTTCTTGGATGTACCATAAGTGCCTCCATTGTCATTCTTTTAACTTCAAGTTCTACAGCACCCTTAGAATATTGGGTACCTGCCAGAGTATTCAGTTCATGACCGAACAGATCACTGTATCCAAGCAGCCCTCTGGGAGTTAACATTGCAAGCTGGCACCACTGCTTGTATGCCTCTATATCATTACATTTCTTTATTGTCCCGTCAGGGTTCTTTACAAATTCGCCTTTGTCAAAGTCAAACTCGTAGGAGCCTTTGTATTCGGTATCGCTATCAGAAATATTCTCCAATGGATCGTCAGAATAATTCACATCAGAGGGAAATAAATCAGGCATTTGCTTTCACTCTCCCCACAACTATATTCTGTGCCCCTATTGTGGCAACAATCACTCTGTCACCTACATTCAAAGGTTTCAATCCATCCGGGGTTTTTACCCTGTGTGAATGGCTGTATTCTCCACCTGCCACATCAGTTCCGGTAAAATAGTCCTTGTCCATTGCCAGATAGTCGAGCACCATATAATTGGTTATTTCATATTTAAAATTATCCAATACAAGTCCAGTTTCTGTAATAATACCAAGTGCCATACTGAATCCGGTATTGTTCACTACTTTTCCGGCAATTTCTCTACTGTTTCCGTGCATGACACTAACCAGATCGGCTATTTCATTTTCGCTATTCATTGTAAAACGCCCTCCTTATATACAGTGGTGTTCCTGCATTTATGTCCATTGTATACGGTATATTCATGTTGTGGGTAATGTCCATGACATACCATATAACACCATCCACCATTATTGCATCACCGGATCTTATGGTATTTATATCCTTGTTGCAGGTTATATGGATTACTTCCTTACCGTCACTAAACATATTTGCAGCCTTGGCTTTTGCTTGGGTGGCATTTGTAACTTTTTCATCCTGGAGGATTTTCTGCAGAGTACCGTATTTATCAGTGTCCTTAGAATAAGTACCTATAACAGGAGTAGCTTTCCCGTCATCCTTGTCCTGGCCTAAAACTTTCACCCTTGTAACTGCGCTCTCAAGACTGCTTGTAGTTTCGATATCATCTGCGACAGTCTCAAGCTTCCATATATTTTTATTGCTGCCGAGCTGGATGATATTTAATTTGTCAAGCATCCTTATTTTATATAGATTACCGCCTTTTTGTGCGGTTTCTCTAAGGTCTGCATCTATACGGTCAAGCAACTTTTGTCCTCCCTGCTGTGCCTTTTCAAGCTTTATTTTGGTGTCAATAAGACTTGCTATAGGTATATTCCAGTCCTTGGCATACTTTGTTATCCTCTGTGTAGCAGTCTGCCCTGCAGGTAAAAGGAAATCATCCTCGGATTCCTCCATAAATACAGTCCTCTCCCTGCCGGTTATAGTAAGTGTCCTGTTCTTTTTACTTCTTACAACTTCCCACACAACACCGTCAAAGAGATTCGTGGGCTGATTCTTCTCGGCATGTATATCGACTATCCTCAGTCTGTCTTTTTTCTTTATGTTCAGTTTTCTCAATTCGTCAGTATCCAGAAGAATTATGGTGGCACTGTAGGCAATGCTGTCAAGGCTTTCCTGCAAGGTTATTCCCTCATTTACATTCTTCAGTTCATATTTTTCATTCAAAATTATATTCATGGTATCACCAGCCTTTGTCCCGGATAAATTAGATTTGGGTTGGAACCTACAACAGACTTATTCTTGGAATATATGGTAGGCCACTTTGCTCCATCTCCGTAATACTTTTTTGCTATGCTCCAGAGATTATCCCCGGATCTTACAACATAAGTACCTTTGGTACTGACTGCTGCTGTCCTGTTGTTCTTTAGTGTTGTAGAAGTTGCCTTGGCCGGATTATACAGCTCAATCTTAACTTCCTTGTAGGTCCTGAAGTTCATTGTAATGTACTTGTCCCCTATTTCTCCAGGTTCCTCTTTTTCAGGCATGGTGTCGATTATAACAAGTTCATTCAGTCCCACACCGTCAATAATCAATCTAAGTGGCTGTGCCTGCTCCTGCCATTTCTTCAATTTCTCCATAACACTTTTGGGACTCGGAATGTCCTGATACCGGCAATATGAATCGTACTCTCTTGGGAATATGGTATCAAAGGTTATTTTCTGTATCTTGGTTCCCTTGTCGGGTACGTCAGCCTCTCCCACGTCCACTATTTCAACAGTGTTATATTTTTTATCGTGATCCATGGAATAGTTGAATGGATTTACGGGAAAATGGAAAGTGTCATTGTCTGCTGTATTCGTAAGGTAGACATCATAATTAGGTATAATCATGGTTGTAAATTCATTCAGCAGTTTGACTGCCTCCATAAGCGCTGTAGAATTCATGGTATCACCTTCTTTTCGGGTATAATAAAAGCACCTACTATAAAAGTAAGTGCTCCGTTTTAAGCTGTTTTCTTTATTTTTGTTGATATTTTAATAATGCCATCAAACAATTTTACCATATAAGTTTTAACTTTCTCTGATTTAACATTATTATCATAAACCCATTGATTTTTCATATCTATTATTTCATGAGTTGTAAAATGTTCTAATAAATATACTCCATATTGCATTGCAATTTCTCTAAGCTCCATATCCAGTTTTTTATTATGCTCTATCTTATCCACAACAGCAGTATCAATTCCATTCTTCTCACAAATCATTCTATATATAGACATTTTTACTGCCTCCCCAACCTTCATATCATCAGCAATAAACTTGCAAGCCTGAAGCTGTTCCAGAACTGGTGCTTTATTCTTACCTTGTGGCGCTTGGTTCTCTAACTCAAAATATCTTTCAAATGTTTCTCTTAATTCCCCTTCAGGTTTAAGCAATAATATATTCAGCAATTTATCAACTCCCTGTTTGGAAATAACAATTAAGGAACCTATCCATGGAGAAAGCTTATTGTCTTTTTTAAATTTCTTAAGTTCAATACCTTCCAAAAAGAAATAGTCGGTATCAATAGTAAAGTTCTTATCATTTCTAAGATGATAACTTATAGTGTGAAGCGGAATCCCTGTAACAAATTCCAAGTCCTTCAATACCATAACCGGATTGCCATTGTAGAACTTCTTGATTAATTTATATGGCTCCTGAATTTTAAGTTGTTCCGCCTTCTCTGTTGAATAAAATCCTGTTTTTCTTATGGAAGGGAGAACTTCATCAGTTACCCAATCCGAAAATTTTTCTGCATTAGGTTTGTTACTTTTAAAAGCCAACTTATAAACTCCACTCTCTGTAAGAAATTTTTCACCCGCATTATTTAATTTTCAGATGTCCTTTAAATGGACATCTGAATTTTTAAGCAATCTTACTTGATTAGTATTCATTTTGGACAAATAATTTCTAACTGTACTTTCTGCCATTTCTAAGCACTTTCCTACATGATACGGATTAAAATATGCAATACCATTCAATTCAAAAACTTCAACCTGTTGTTCTTCAAAAACCATTAAATTATTTTCCATATTATATCCTCTCTTTCAATTTTTATTTCATTGAGTGAGATTATTAACTATGATATAATATTTCATAGAGAGTAATCTCTGTATGAGATAGTCTGTAATCGCCAAATTACAAGAGAGACTATCTCATTTATTTTTTACTTATTTCACCATACAAATCCTTTTTAACAAGTCCTACTATATAATCTTTAAGTGAAATTCCTTTTTTAGCAATATTTATCTTTATATCTTTATGCAAGTTGTCATCAATTCGTATAGTGATAGTTTTTTCTGTCATGTTTTCACCTCCTGCACTTAGTATATACTGCAATACTGCAAATGTCAAGAGGTTAAATATTTTTCACTAAAAAAGAACCACCTAAGTGATTCTTTTTAGGTTATTGTACTGTGACTTCACCTTCTCCAAGCTTTTGGTCATCAGATGAACGTGTTATAGCAATCTTATATCTTCCTGCTGTATCAATATTTAATGGTATGGCTAAAATAGTATTGTCCTGATCAATGTCCTGCTCTTCAGTATAAAATGTACTTTGAGAATTGCCATCCATTGTATAGATAGATAATTTTAACTTTGAAGCTTTAAACGGAGCCTTATTGTCAAATCGAGCGTAAAATTGACTATTCACGTTAAAAGTCTCTTTAGTATTAGTAGGATTAAGATCCTTATCTATATTTTCGCAAAACGTAACTTTGCCAACGCTTTGACTTGATTCGTTTGTATTTACTGGAGTATTATTTGATGCACTATTGCTTATATTTGAATTAAACAATGTACCAGTAGATCCTTTATATGCTCCTATAGCTCCATTCACAACAGTAGCAAATAACCCGATAATACACAAAACAATTCCTGCTGTAGCTAATTTTTTACGATTAGTACTGCGCCCCTTTTATGCCTAGAATTAATCCAACAATAGTTACCGGTGCGCCAATTATAGGTAACAACCAGGCTATAAGCCCTATTATCCCTAAGATCAATGATACAATGCCTTTTTTACTTTTAATTTCCTCCTTAGTCTCCATCTTAAGAATCCCCCCCATTAACAAAATGTTAATAAAATTATATCATAATTTGCCAATAAAGGGAACTTTATAATATTTGTAGAATTATCACCTGTAAGGAGGTGATAAACTATGGCTAATATACAATTAGGAGAATGGACTATAAAAAGTGCTTCTTCATCATACACTTTGTGGTCAGCTCACAATAAAATCATGGTCGAATTCAATAATAGAAAAGTTGCAGTTGTTGAACTTGACACAGATAACAACATTTTAATTACTTCAGCATCTGCTAAATGTCAAATTGATAAAAACAATAGCGTAGTAACTATAACAGATGCTGAGGATTCTAATTATGTTGGTATACCTGGAGGAACCACAATATGGGGATAGTTCCTAATGATTTAATTTACATTCTTTAACTTGAGCCTGAATCAATTCAAGCAGTGCATCTACTTGTCTTGTATTCAGGCCATTTTCTATAATACTATCTATAATCTGCGAACTTATTTTATTAATTAAATCAAGTTCTGCTGAATTCAAATTTAATTTCAGTTTTTGATCTTCCATCATCATCACTCCTTATTTTTTCTTATTCAGCAAGGCCGCCTTTAGCTGTCTTGCAAACTGTACCGTTGCTCTTTCAACTATTTCATCAACATCTGTGCTGTCATTAAAAGTATTTTCCACATCCACGTTTATGTCTCCCTGATAACCTCCAGCCATAGCCATCTGCGGTTGTGAAGTATAATACATTGGATTAGATGAGCTTTCTGGAACATCTCTGCTTTCTGTATTCCCTATTCCAAGGCTAGATACAGCACTTTTTACTCTATTTAAAGAATTTGCTGTTCTCTCCATTAGTCCAACGGACTTATTATGATTCAATACTTTTTCTCCTCCGGTAAAGTCCACAAATTCCCAGCCTCTTTCATTTATTCTTGCCAGTCCGGGTTTTGCGTTGTCTGTACCGGTTGCATATCCTACATAACTTCCACCCTTGAATAGTGGCGTATTATACACGCTCCCATAAGTGGATTTTATATAGTTTATGGCAGCTGCTGCGTTTGCAATAGGATTCAATATATTATCAAGCCCTTTTACAGCATACTGTCTGAATGTGGAGCCTAGTGTCTGCAACAATCCAGTGGCATGTTCTCCATTAACAGCCTGCGGATTTACGGCAATTGGATTCCCTCCGGATTCAGCTTGTGTAAGTCTCAATAGCCCAGATAACCAGTTCATTGGAGTACCGGTTATTCCAAGTGCAGCCGTAAGCCATCCAGATACATTGCCACTCATACCGCCAGCCATTGAACCAATATCCCCGATCCAATTCTTTATAAATGCTTTAATATCTACGGATGTCATTCCTTTTATAACTCCGGCAGGAATAAATTTAGCCAATCTAGTCATAACCGCAGACGGAGAGTGTATTTCAAATCCATTCTTAAACTCGGTTATAACTTTGTCTGTGAGCATTTTTACTACGCTTGTAACATTGCCCATACTCGAACGTATTCCTGCTGCTATATCGTTATTTATTGCAACTCCATATAAATGTCCCTGCTTGGAAAACGTATTTAAAATAGCCTTTGAGGAGGTCATAACTTTATTTATAGACGTATTTGGTATCTGTCTTGTCTGTTCTATCCCTGTACTTAGGTTCGTATTTATTTTAGTGCCATACTGTTTAAACTGGGATAAAGCATTGTCTCCTAAAGCTATGGAAGTTGATACATTTGCAGTAGCCTTTGCAACTTTAGAACCACCAGTAGAACCATTTCCTACAATACCACCATTGGCAAACATTCTTACACCAAGCATTTTCCCTGCCTGTTGCCAGAGGCTTAAACCTCGGTTTCTTCGATTAGGTGAAAGTGGGATTATGGCTTCGGTACCTGCTTCACCTCTAATACTAATCTCTGGTCCTGACGTAATACCTCCATTTGCATATTTCTTGCCTGTTAAACCGGATAAAAAATTATATCCTCCAGAATTGCTATTTTGCTGATTCTTAATAATAGTAGAACCTGATGATTGAGTCTTGTCTCCAAATCCAAAGAAGTTTTTAACTTTCCCCCATATTCCACTACTTTGCTGTGTTCCAATGCCTCCCATATTTCCATCCAGATTACTTACTGTTTGGGAAAGATTGTCCATGGAAAGAGCCAGGTTTACCTGTGAATCCTGTACCAATGAATTAGCATCCAACAAATTACCCTGTGAATCCATAACAAGCCCTGTACTTGTAAGCAAATCACCCAATGAACCTTGATATTGACCGCTTGCATCTCTCAATCTCCCTTGGGAATCAGCCGTAAGGCCTGTACTACTCAATAGATTGCTAAGAGTTCCCCTATAGGCATTACTCTGTACTGTAATACCCGTCTGAGATCTATCCAGTGCTTTTGTTGTATTTAAATTCTTCATGTTGGTTTGAGTCAGGTCATTGAAACTTTTGCTGAATCCATTCGGGACCTTATTAGTTGATGAATTTGCATTGTATTTATCATATAATGTTGTTGCTCCTTTGTGTCCAGCCCAAGTACCTGCTATGCCTGCTATTAAAGCACCAACTCCAGTACCTACTGGTCCAAAAACTGATCCTGCCATTCCTCCTAGCTTAGCTGCAGCTAATCCTGAAGCTATTCCTCCAAATTCTCCAGAGGCTGCTCTTGCTTTATCAGAGGATGAACTTACAGCATACGCAGACGTAGCAACAGCAGCAAGTGGGCCTACTACTGGCAATGCTTTAAATGCTTTGGAATTTGTAATAGATCCAATCTTTTTCAATGCATTCGCTATTTTGCCTATTCCTGAAACACTTTCTGCCGTCTTTGCCCCTGTACCTGCTGCACTTGCGGTTTTACCAGCTGTATTTCCTGTCCTTAACCAGTTGAATAGCTTTCCCCCACCTTTTAATAATGTTTTACCACCTAGCACACTAAATACTATATAGTCCATTATTCCTGCTTTAGTAATACTTGCTGCATCATGATTCTTTAAAGCATTAATATTAGAATCTTTGAAGGCACTAAAGAGTTTATCAACTATTTTTCCTGTATCAAAGGCTTCAAGAAATGCGTTTGTGAACGCTGTTCCTGCTGAAGTACCAGATGCACCAACTTTATCCTCTTTTCCACCAAGTGCATCCAGTAATGATGTAATTCCACTGCCCAAAGTACCACCAATTGCCGATCCCATATCTGCGGCAACTCTATTTATTTTAGGTTTACCCGGACCATTCCACCAAGCGCTAAAAGGTTCAGCAACAATTTTATCCCAGGATAAAGTTATCTTCCCTCCAAGATCAGCATTTTTCCACTGGCTACTGTCCATAAGCCTATCCAATCTTCGCTGCGAATCTTCGAGGGCACCTCCGATAAACGAGCTTACATTATGCCCTGCTTTCTTGAACAAATTCCCTAATTCAGTGACTTTCTTATCATTTTTATCAAGCCAGTCAGCGACTTTTGTCAATCCAGGTTTTATTCCACTCCACAATCCTTGTCCCCATGGATTCATCAGTTTATTTTCAAATGTATCTTTAAGAGTGGACATTAATCCAAGTGCAGTTTTAGCCTGGTTCTGCATCATTCCACCAAATCTCTTATTCATGCCAGTAAGCAGCGCACGTATGGCCTTATCTGAACTGATCCCTGCATCACCTATATTGGCGACTTGTTTTGCAGTTAGTCCAAGCTGCTCCTGAAGTATCTTGGTGGCCGGAACTCCAGCTTCAGTTAGTTGAAGCATCTCATCACCTTGTACTCTTCCTTTTGCTTTCATCTGCAATTTTGTTATCTATAAGGCTTTTTATCCTCATAATCTAGGAGTTTCCTCCATTACACCATGTCGATTCATGGTTAGTTCGGCGTACATTTTCAACCAATAAAAAAGACAACCTTTAATATTAGTTGTCGGGTACTCGTGGAGGGATTATATTTATTCACCCTCTACGCTCTACACTACTTATAGCCTTTCGCAATCTATAAGTTTAGCACGGTATTACCATGGATTTCATTACTTAGATTTATGCTTTTTTATTCGTGGTTCTATTGAACAATGACAAGAACCACAAAGTGTAATAAGATTACTCAATTTATTAGCTTCTTTCCAGTTGCCATCAAATTTCTTATAGGCCTTTTTATGATGAACCTGTATATTTTCAGTAGCTCCGCATATTTGGCAAGTAAATTCATCTCTAATAAGCGCCTTTTTCCTTTGATTCTTCCAATTAGGCCCTCTATAGTCTTTAGCTCCTCCATGCCAATTAGGATTTAATGTTTCAGCAAAATGTTCACTAAAATATTCATACTTACATTTTTTGGAACAAAACTTGCCTTTTCCAATGTCAACTCTACTTTTAGGTTCATAAAATTCTTTGCCACATACCCAGCATTTCATTTTTATACTATTAAATAATGGATGTTTTTCACCACTCATTATTAAGCTATAATATTTGCTTGTACATTCTTTGCTACATAATGCAACGTTTTTAAATTGGCTTTTGGGTCTAGTAACTTGTTTACCGCAAATTACACATTTTTTTGTTTCTCTATTTTGCATTGCAATTGCAGCACATTCGTGACTACAATAAACATGCCTATGTCTCACTCTTGAAGGTACTTTAAAGAATTTCTTGCCACATACTTCACATGTATACTCTTCCTTATTTTCCATAGACTTATATTCACATTCTCTTGAGCAATATTTTTTGCGTGGCAAATCCCTTTTATATACTTCAAATTCTTTTCCGCAATAGGCACACTTAATTGTAGTCCTAGTATATTCTTTTCTACATTCTCTTGAGCAAAACTTTATTCTATCATATCGTGAAGGAGGTATATTAAACTCCTTGCCACAATTAATACACTTTTTTAACATAAAAAAACACCTCAATATAATTGTACTATAAATTGAGGACTGCTGTAATAAATAGCCTCCAGCAATTTTATTATAAAATCTTTAGATTTCACCGTTTTTATCCGATTTATAACTCGGCCAAATAGCGTTATTAAACCGAGTGCCAGCGTGATCTGATTTATACCATCAGCACCAAGCCCCAATCCGGAAGCAGCATCACCAATAGTAGATAAATCCGGAAGTATTTGCTTTACATTCCACCCAAAGGCAAGCATTTTTTTACTTGCATCAGCCAACTGTGGGAACTCAAATGGTGTTGCATTTGCCATATTCTGAGCTTGAAATAAAAATGAATTAGCTTTCTGCGCGCTTTTCAGCATTGTAGTAAATGCCATCTGTGTTTGTTCAAAATCCCCAGATATCTGCATTGGCCGGACTATACCCGCCCATGTTCCGCCGACACCAAGAAGTATTCCCTGTAAAGATACGGCCATACCCATGGTCTTGGTTATACCTCTTCGGATAATACCTAATCCAGAAGAAATTTTATCCTTGATAGTAACAGTAGCTGACCATGCAGTGCCTTTTATCTTGCCAAGACCTGACAGTATGGTTTTGGTTGGTCCGGATACTCTGTCTATGATATTTGTTTTTACAAATACTCCGGCACTGTTTAATCTATCCAGTCCACCTTTGATCTTACTTACCGGCCCTGATATTTTATCTATTATAGAAGTCGTTACAGCAACTTTCATCTTATTAAATCTTCCTATATTTCCATTTATCTTTTCTAACTGTTTTGTTGCCTTATCATTTATTTGTACTATAGGGTTAACGGCGGCTTTGTTTAACTTTTTCAATCCACCATTTATCTTTTCCATTTGTTTGGTTATTTTATCATTTATTCTTACAGCAGGAGAGGCATTTATTTTATTCAATATCCTGGCTCTTTTCTCCATACTAGCCAGGTATTTGTCCATGGCACTAAGTCTCTTTTTAGTATCATCATCACCTTTAACACCAATTACAATATCAAGATGATATATTTCTCTTTCAGCCATAATTACACCTCCCCTTTACTTCTTTCTTAACTTTTCCTCTGCCTCCATTTCAAGTTCAGCGCTGCCCAAATACATTAGTTGTTCCTCGTAAGGCATGTTGTAAAATTCTCTGAACCTTAAATTATGCCTTACCCAGAGGAAATTCATCAATCTAAGTTTGTATCTGGACTTGATGAGTTTTTTATTTTTTCCACATCCTTGAAACCATCATTGTATCCACTAAGATCCAGAACTTCATCACCTAAAACAGTCAATTCACCGGCAAGCAATTTTCTCTGCAATACTTCCTCCGCATCACTTACATGTAAAGCAGCTAACAATTTGCTATTGCCCCAATCAGGTGAAACAGTCGATTTTACTATTAACCCAACATTGAATTTATCATTATCAAACTTTGTTATCTCATTCCCCCGTATTTTCTCTACATAAGTGCACTCGTCCCTAAACCTTGATACTTGTTTGGCTGTCAATGCTTTCAATTTTACTGGAATACCAAGCCTCTCAATAAATACAGTTTTCGTAGGTACTTTTTGAGTATTTAAAAGCTTCTCTATTATCTGATCCTCACTCATATTATCCAGTTCAATACTTGAATTTTTATTGTTAATTTTGTTCATTACTAACCTCTCCTCTTTATTTTTTATATAAGAAAAACACCTGCTGTAAAAGCAAGTGTTTTCAATAAATATTCTCAAATTATTTTTTAATGTAATTCAATTGTGACATAGTAATATCATAGTTTTTATTATTTATATTGACGTAAAAATTTGTGCTGTCTGAATAAACAGCAAACAGCATAACACCATAGGTATCACCCTTTACACCAATATAGGAATTTTTCAGCGAATTATATAGTACAGTTGCTTCATCATTTTTATTGTCTTTCACGGTTATAGGGAAATCTCCTTTTATGGAATCCCTGGGGCTTGTGCCTGACAATAGTTTACCTTTGAAATACAGTGCTAAAACTGCATCTTTCTTTTTGGCATCATCATCTACAGATTTAACTGCCCCTGTGCTTCCGCCTCTGGCTCCAGCCTGTTCTGGTGTCTCCGTTTTTAGCCCATTGCCTATATCACTGTCATACTCTCCAAATTCAGCACCAATTAATTGTACCTGGATTTTTTTTATGTTCTGCGCTGGAGCATTAAGTCCTGCAACACTTTCTGATAAATTCGCATCTTTTGTATCATTTGCTACAGAAAGATTTATTTGCTCAACTTTAGGTTTCTCCACTTGTTGAACATTTGCAGTATTCAAAGCATCTGAATCTTTTCTTTCATCAAGTATAGTAAATATACTACTTGCAATTACAATAACTGCTATCAAAATTAATGCTGGCACAACTTTATCTTTATTTAATTTTGCCATATAACCATTCCCCTTTATTAACAAAATATTAATAAAATTATAGCATAATTTGTTAAAAAGGGGAATTTGTATCACTCGGCTTCTATAGGATCTAAAAGTTCATAACCCACAAAATTGAATGGTGTTTCCTCCTCTATTACATCCCCTGCTTTTAAATTCAACAGTTGAAGCTTGGTAGCCATGCAGTTTTTTACCCTTATTGTTTCATAACCGTAAGCTTCCGGATCTTCGAGGCTTGTCATTATTTCAAATTTTTTAAAACCTCTTTTTATCATGTCACTGGTAACTTTGTAACCATTCATGGTCCCGGAACCTTTAAGCGTACCAGTTTTGTACTGTGTCCAGTCCTGCCCCAAAAAATTAAGCTCTTTTATATCAGGTTCAACTTCTGCAGTGCATTCCTGCAAATTGGTCTGTTCAACTCCATCTATAAGTACATGCCCGAAACGGCCATGCACAACTCTTCCTGGTTCTAAAGCATTATACATATTTATCCCTCCTATTGAACATATCCTGTTCCAAATATTTTCTTCATGACATTTACGTAAGTTGCACTCCATTTCCAGTAAAACTCATCATCTTTGGCATTAGCTTGCATGTCTTTATCTATCTCAACAGTAAAATCATCCTTTATTATGCCGGCACCCTGTAATGTCTCAAAATACTTTTTTAGTGCAGATATAACAACCTTCTGGCCTATATCATCATTGCCAGTCTGTCCTATAAAGTCGCTTCTCTTTGCGCTCGTATCCTTGTCAACAGTATATAAAAACTTCACAGCCCTTATATAGCCCATGGCTTCGCTCTGCCCCTGCTTGAAAGTTTTGAGAGTATTCACATCATCTACAACTATCACACTCTGCTGCTCGTTGACAAGTACAAGTGTACCTGCTGCAAGTGCTGCTTCGACCTGCGTTTTGCTCAACTTGGGACTTACATCCTCAAATATAGTTTTTGCGTTCACAATGCTTTCCTTTATTCCCTTGCCAGTACCAAGCCCTGCTATATAACATGCAACCTCTGCAGGAGTGTACTTAACACCTTCATAGATTCCATTTATCCCGACATTCACAACAGCCTCGTCATTGAATGTTTTACTTTGTGAATTTATATCGTCGAGTGTGGTTTCGACATTGCCGCCATCACCCACATAGGCAATCACATCTGCTCCGTTTTCTTTATTTTTATCAATCCATGCCTGTACACTCATCTGCAAAGCTGTATCCCCGGTACCATCCAGTGCAAAAGCATCTATCTTATAGCCCTCAAATATAGCCATGGCATCAATATAGCCCTGGTTGGTTATATCTTCTATGCCATTGTTTCCACCCGTAAATGGCTGGCTTACTATACTTGCCAATGGAACATTACCGTCTGCAAGTTTACTGGCTTTCAGCCATACATTGTTGTCATTACTGTTTATTTTGTTCACAATATCATCTATGGTACCAGATACTTTAAATACATAAAGCTGTTCAGCTCCCTCATATAGAGTAATATCAGTCACAGTCTCTGAAATTATATCGGCTTTTATAGAAACATTAAAATCTCTTGTTGTAGGATATATTGTTTCAAGCTCTATAACATCCACCGGAGTATCGGCAGTAGTATCTTTAAGCTTTATGTCTGCAGCCTTGGCATTGCTGTCTGCCAGTCTATAAAGTAAAAGTTCTTTTGGGTTTCCTAATAAAGCCAATCTTCCAAGCCTGTAAGCCGTCAAATCCATATTGGAACCAAATTTATTCTTTAATTCTGGAATACTTGTAACAGATACAACCTCTTTTACTGGTCCCCAATCACTCTTAACCGGCATTGCAACAATACCGTTTGTCCCTTGGGACAGTGTATTTTCAGCAGCCCACATAAACCTGTTATACATTCCAGGTATGCTCGGCTTTTGTGTTTCACTCCATGTTCCTGTAGCCATATATTATTTCACCTTCCTTTTTAGAAATTCATCTATTGCCTTTTTGAAATCAGCTTTTGTCAATTCCTTTTCCTTGCAATTAAATAAAGCACCGACTGCTACTTCTTTTCCATAGCCAGTAAGTGCTTTGCTGTTTTCTATTAAATCCTCTATAGGATATTTAACCTCCTGCTGAGGTATGGCCATTTTGACCACGGGTGTCGGCGTTATTGGTGTGCTTGATTTTGTGCTACCGTTTGATACTGTAGTATTGGACTTGGCACTTGTATTTGCATTTGAAACCGGTGTTTCTTTCCCAGATGCATCATTCTTTTTAACCTCCGGATTATTTGTATCTGCCATAATTTATCACTCCTCTATCGTTCCCCTGCCCTCAATTTTATTCATGACAGGAATATTTTTTCTATTAATACTTTCAAACCTAAAGAAATCTATGCTTAGTTGACCCACCGTAAGTGGGTCTGCTTCTCTATCTTCTCTTATGCTGCTTATAGTTAAGTACCTTCTATCCTGGATATCCAAAGGTATTTTTGTATCCTGGATCAGCTCATTTTCCACAGTAGAAATAAAACTATTGGCTTCTCCTTTGTTTCTACTTACAAAATGGCACCGTATAGTCTTCAATATTTTATTTGCCCCCAATGTTGCAGGCGCAGGTTCAACTTTCAAAATTCTACAAAGTACAGAAGGTACCGCAAAATTCTTTCTCCAATAGTCTGGATACACAGGAATATTTATAAGATTATTTATATAACTGGACACAGCTTCAATCCATGGATCTACAGGAGATTCATCATCTTCATGCAGGGCTATAACAGTAAATTTAAGCCCTCTTGCTATGGCATCCCATTCCAGATCCACAGTATCCTGTCCTATGGCGCCATCAAAGATACAGGTAAATGTCTCATTTGTCTTGGAATCCTCTATAACCTGCATGTCCAGTGCTTTTATCACTTTATCACCCAATGAGTCAAGATTCTTAAAGGTAGTCCTCTCTTCATACAACCATACTTCTATGGTCCTCTTGAATCCAACTACCTCTCCATTGTCGGTATCATCACCCTGCAACACCACTGCGTAAGGTTTTGGAGTATCTTTTGTCGGAACATTGGGTTCATAACATTTATTACTAAGTTCCGGGATGCTGTCTATTAATTTCTGCCTTATTCCTGATCTCATATCTATTCACTCCAATACCTGATTATTTCATTGGCTACATTGCTTTTGTTATTTTTTAGGGTATCTCTTAAAATTGGCATAGGTTTCATTCCTTTTACCTTCTTGGCAAAATGCCTTTTTCCATCTTCATCAACCCAACTCAAGGCTTTTTTATTCACCGGAACTATAGGTCTATGCATTGGTCCGTATATTCCGGTACCTTCCTCCAGCCATTGTCCATATTCTTCGCTGTGAGCCAAGTATAAGGTATATTTTTTACCTTTAACTTCCACTCCACCTTTCAAACCTCTTCTAGCATCTCCACTTCTATCCTTCCAATAAGCCTTTGATTTGGCTTCGTTAACCAATAATGGTCTTATCTTATTGTTAAGCAAGCTCTGCATTCCACTTAATTTATGCTCTATAAAATCATTGACCTTTGTTCCCATAAAATCACATCCTTACATGGATTAATCTATACGATCCAAATCACATTCATATCCGCAGATTGTATCACTGATTATTATAGGATATACAGCTTTTATCTCGAATTTGTCACCATTACTTGTAAACTTTATTGACTGCGTTGGCTTGACATCCAATTCTGCATCCTTGTCTGCAATCATTTTATATCTACTGGTATAAGAAATGCCTTGAATCCCTGAATTTATGTTAATATTTACCGAATTTGTACTGGTGCCAATATAGATTAATACCGTTATTGTCTTATCAACAGTTTCATTTTCAAGGGCACCATCCACTTCTTTTTTTACAGTCATGGTAAATGTTATATCAGTAGGATTCACAGATATTGCCTTGTTGATTGAATTTATAATTTTATTCGGATTTATTCTAGCCATCAGCAGCCATCTGCCCTTCTCATAGAAGTTTTATATCCTGTATTTACAATTGGATTAAGCTTCGACTGTTCCTCCAAATAATCTGCTTGATATATGGAAGCCAGGTTGTTCCAATAATCCGGATCTGCATTTTCTATTTCTATAGGTCCTACTGTTATCTTTTTATCTGTATTTGCTTTCATCAAACAGCCTCTCCAGCTTGCCTTAAGAACATTATTGTCATTTACATCAAGCAAGTTTTGTAATTCTTCATCTGTAAATACCGGGTACTGGCTCTCATTAAGATTTACTTTCAATATTTCCAAAGGTGTAAATGCCATAACTATGCACCTGCCTCTGTCCCCTCCTTTTCCCCTTCTCCACCAGGTGGATTGGTTGGAGTATTTTCAGCTTCCTTTGGAATTTCAATATCAGCATATTTACTCAATTCTGCTACATCAGATTCTCTGATATCAAATTCCTGACCTTCTTTCAAATGCTCACCATTGTATTTGATGAACCGTCTTGCTTTTGCCTTAAACGTCTTTTCTGTGGTACTTGTATCTTTTTTAGCCATTTCTCTTAATCATCCTTTCTCAATAAAATTAAAGAGCAGCCTCATTTGACTACTCTAATTAATATACTGTTGCAAAGAATACCTCATCTGCCCTGTCAAAGCTAACTATAGGCATTACCGACACTTTTGTATCTACTGTTACCGGATCTTCTTTTACCATTGTTGTAACTGCAATTCCCGTATCAACTATATAAGTATCCAGCTTGGATGATCCTGACTGCTTGTCAAATTCCTCCGGTGTTGTACCATAGACAGTGTTTCCAAGCGTTGTACCACTCATAAGAGTTATCTTTCCATCTGCATAATACGGAATTGCATCTGCGCCCTCTTCTGGATTGTAAGTAGTGTCCTCAAGAAAAATAACCGTAAGTCCCAATACCTCTTTAGCAAATTGTACATAATTAGCCTGTGACAAAATTAGGGAAGTATTCAGATTGCTGTTCTTAATGTGATTGGTAATTACAGTGTTTATTAAAAATGTACTGTCAAACGTCTTTTCTGTTAAAAGCAAGACTGTTGGTTTTGCATAATGGTCATCCGTTATAGCTTTTTGAAATGCCTTTACATCTCCCACTATATCGGCATCAGGATTTGTCCATTTATCATCAACGATCAACACTTCCCTGTGATTTTCAGGAACGCCATAATCAACTACTATATCACCATCTTTGGAAGTAAAATTTAATACTCCATTCTGAATTACACTAGCCCTCATTTTCTTTGCTGTTATATTTGCACCTTCCACCAGGTTGGAATAATTCTCAAACACCTGACCCAGAAGTGCATTTACAAAGTTTTCATTGTTGGCACCAATTGCATTTTGCAGTTCCCTTCTTGTTGTCTCGTCAATCCCCATACCTTCTTTAAAGAACGGTATTTCAGTTGATTTCACATTCAAATCTGCACTCAATGCTCTCATCTTGGTTGCGGCATCAAAGGTACTCATTCTAAGTGCAACTGCCTTTTTCTTTGCTCCTTTTGCCATTTCAAGTTTTGTTCCAGTAACTTTTTTATCTGGAAATAACACTTTATCAACTGTAGATTCTGCCGGCAGCTCTTTAATATAAAGTGCAATATTCTTTGAACTTATATAATCACTTAAATTCATTAGTCAAATTCCTCCTTCTATTCTCCAAAAATAATCAGTTTCAAAGCAGATTTTTCAATTTCCTTTATGGCTTCATCTGCATTGAATTTAACTGCTGATTCGTATAAGGCGCCATGAACAAATACTGGAACTACTTCCGTAGCATCATCTGCACTTGCCGTGGGTGACATGGAACCTTTGAAGCTTATATCCTGATACACAACTCCCCATGCATCTGTGGTTGTAGTAGTTGATGTAACAGGTTTCCCATCTTTAGTTATCAAAGTACCTGCTGTTAATACTTCATTCGTATCAAGTAATGTAGCCACATCACCCTTTCTAACTTTTAATGGCAAAGAAATAAAATGATCCCCTGCAATTAATCTTAATTTATTTTGTTTGGCACCAATTGTATAACTTGTTTGTCTCATTACTTTTCACATCTCCTTTTTATTATTTGGCGAAATCCTCCAACCCTTTGGCCTTTAGAATTTCGGCTTTTTTCTTGCCCAGCTCCGTTGCAAAGTTGGTTTTTACTGCTTTGCTGCCATCTGAACCACCTCCAGTATTGAACGACCCTGTCCCATTAATTTCTTTCTCAAATAAATACTCATGTGACTTTTGGAGTGGTTCTATCTGCTCTTTAAGGCCTATGATATTGTCACCATCAACTTTGAGGTTTTCTTTATTCAGAAGTGCCATAATAAGCTTTTTATCCCTGACATTAAATGCATCAAGTCCTTTTTCCAAAGCAGTGTTAAAAGCAATATCCGACAGCTGCTTTTCATAAGTTTCTTTTTGAGTTTTATTTGTATTCTCCAATTCAGTAACCTTTTCTCTCAAACCATCAACATCTTTATATTGTTCCTTTAAATCCGAAATCTGTCTATCTCTTTCCCCTACCTGCTTTCTGTATTCTTTGGCCTGGCCGTTTGCCTGTTCAAATTTATCTTTAGGGATATACGCCCCACCAGATACGTCTTCATAATCCTTATTTTCATATTCTTTCTGCTTATCAGCTGGAAGCTGATTATATAACGCTTCTCCTATGATTTCCTTTAATTTTGCCATTTCAGTTCCTCCTTACTTTTTACAAAATAAAAAAGCCTTATTTGAGGCTTTAACCAAACAATCCCGTAGATTTCAATAATACCTTTATCATGTCATCACCCATATCAAATAATATTGATGTTAAGTAAAATACGATTCCTACTATAAAATAGGGTGCAGTACTTCTATTTAAGCCCTTAGGTTTACCGTAATATGAATCTGCTAAATAACACAGAAACATTAATATAAAAACCAATAGAAATCTCAAATCCTAATCACCTGCTTTTACTTTTAATGCATCTTTCAAACGTTTGGCAAATTCTCCAGTGCATTTATCTACATCATCAGGCAAAAGAGAAGATTTAACATCAACTCCTATATTAAAACCAATATCTTTATTTTCAGTGCACTTGGTAATTGCTATGGCCTGTATGTTAAATAAATTTACATAAGTGACTCCGTCTGTATCTTTAAGCTCATAACATACATAATCATCAACCTGTTTCCCACTTTCAGCCTTTTTATAATTTTCCTTGAGCTTTATTAATTCGCTTTCCTCTGCAGTACCACCTAAACTATTTCCACCATTCAACCAGATTAAATAATCTTTCATAACTACCTCCTTAAATTTGGACATAATAAAAGCACCTACTATTTTCACTTAGTAAGTGCTCATTACTCTGTATCAACCACAAAATTTTTATCATTCAATTTTTCAAATTTCTGTTTCAGGTTTTTCCTATATAGACTCACATCATAATAGTGAAACCCATTGTATCCTTCATCTTCCTCATCATCTAAAATACCATTGTATTCTATAACTATTTTCTCATTTTTCCTTTTTAGCCAATCATCTGTACTTTCTACAAACAATATATCATCCTTTGCTATATCCAGTTTTTCTATCAATTCGTCCCTGTCTATTTTATCTTTAGTATACAGATTACATCCATCATACACAATTATCACTCTCCTTCCTGTAGTATACTCTGGATCTTTTGAATCATATATTCTGTAGCCCCCATATTTTTAAGTATATCCATAAGTTTTGGATTGTTTTTATCTGTTTTCATCTTGATTAACACCTTATATTCAAGCCTTGTCAATGTTATAAAACCATCACCACTTATAGGGTAAAATCTATTACCATGATAGCCATATACCCTGCCATTAACCTCAAAAGTATCATTTACTTTATTATACAATCCTTTCTTTATATCTTCAATATCCTTGTTGTAATCGACATATGGAAGGATTACCGTATTATTTTCTTTTATTTTAGAATTTTTACCTATTGATTGAAGTCTGTGTCTTTTAGCCAATGGAGGTTCGTAATTTTGTATTTTTTCTAATTCATCAACATTAACATTAGATTTAACCTCTCGAATCTGAATATTGATTTTGCCAGTTTGGAAATCATAATTTCCCTTGGTTTCAATTCCGGAATACTTTTTACTTTGAACCCAATTATCTATATCAGACTTAATTTGAGAATTAACTTCACCCTTGCTCCAATCTTTCATGGTTTCAATACACTTGCCTATCTCCTCAATCACTTCTGTCATATAGCATAAACAATTGGGGTGCTGTAGTGGCAAATCCTCCGGTGCAAACACCTTCCCATTATATTCGTCACATATATCACTCATTCCATGCATGCGCATAAAATGGCTTGAACTTAAATTCCACTTGAGTCCTTTGCAGAACGGATTTCTTATAGCATTTTGAATCAGTGTCTCAGTTTGTGCATGAGTAATTGAAGTTCTGGCCAACCTTTGAGCCTGGTAAGAGATCTTATTGCTTATTCCAGCCTTAAAGCTTTTTGCTGTTACCCTATTCTTTGGATTAACATATTTGTCCAGTTCTGCTGCAAGTTCTTTAACATTGGCTCCTTTGGCAATATTGGTTTTTATAATCTTGTCAATTTTACTGCCATTGTCACCAGTTATATTCCAGAGCCTTTTACTTAAAGTCTTGCCATCTTTATAATAATTTCCTGATATAAGCTGTTTTACTGCATTGCTTGATACCTTCGTTATAGTTCTTTTCAGGGCTTCATTGGTAACTTTATCAGGTGAAATCATATCTACGAAACTAAGCTGCACACCCTTTTGTATATCAGAACTTTTTTGGATATTATTTTCAATTGTTTTACTGAGCTTATAATAAAGCTCTGCCCTGTACTCATTGATTAATTTATATTGTTCTATCTTATGATTTCTAGTTCTGGAATCTGGCATACTTAAGATTTCATCTATAAGTTTATCCCCTGAATGTTTATAAATATTAAAAAGTTCTTTTTCCTGCTCAAAGTTCAAGGATGCAAATTGCTTTCTGGCATCAAAGATCATCTTTTCATATTTATTCATAACTACTCACCAGTACTCAAATTGTTATCAATATCACTATTTAGTTCACTGTTCAATCCTTCAGTAAATGAATCCTCTGCATTAGTCAACTGTGACTTTTCTTTAAGTATCTCATTCCATTCATCCTTGGCATTTTCAGTATCCGAATAATCCTTGATATAAGACTGATGTGACCTTACTCCACTATCTATCTCACTCATTGCCAGTGTTTTCTTTGCTTCATCATCACTTGGCAGTGGGTAGTTATGCTCAAATAAAGTACTGTATTTCAATTTATTCCACGATTTATCATACTTTCCCGGATAACATGTTTCTGCAGCTTCCTTTATAAATTCAAATAATCCTGAAAAAGCCGGAGCCCAATCATTCCACTTTTCCTCGCATCTGGCAACCAAATCATTATAAAGGTATCCCATAGCCTTGGCACTTGGAATATTATTCAGGTCCTTCAATTTAGGCATATCCATAGTAAAGTTCATATCTGCTTCAGCCCTTTCCAGATAAGCCTCAACAGCTGAATTATTTCCCATAGTATATTCCAATCTTTGCACTATTGCCTGTCTGCTATTATCAGATGCATTATTATTTGTCTTTACTGCATGAAGTGCACCGGGAGCTATGGTAAATTTATTGACATCATCTTCATTTCCATCAATGACAACCTCAGCACCAAACATCTGAAACCTCAACGCATCCCTGAAATCACTAACAGTTCTGTTGTACTGGTTTTGTATATCTGTCAATTCCTCTACATCAGATTCACCAAATGAGTTATTTAATTCCCCACCATTTTTTATCAACCAACATGGAATAGTTGAAAATCCAGTATCAATTTCTATTGTTAGATTCTCCTGAAGGTCTGAATTTTTATATGTTTCTTTTTTATACCATGCCTGTCTTCCTCCATTTTCCGTGAATTTGTAATAATAAGTATGAAGGTAATAGAGCTTTTCCATATCTGACTCTTTATATGCATTTTCCTCATCTTCTTCAAAAAACATGACATATAAAAGTTTCCCGTTTTTCTCCTTGTAATAGAAATTCTCTATTGATTCATATTTAATGACCAATGAAGAACCGGGGTTTGCTTCTACTCTGAGCAGGACTCTTTTTTTAATAGAGGATTCTAAAAATGCTTTTTTAGTTGTGGGCCAGAAAGAGTTATCATCCAGTACATCCTCAATAAATTTTCTAAGTTCTTCACATTTATTTCTATCTTCTTTATTGTCCGGTTTGAATTTTAGAGTAGGCCTTACCCCAAACATCCAGCGCGCCTGCTTTCTGAGTAATGGCTTGATTTTATTTCTTATGTCCTGTGTTGGCTTATAATCACAGTTATCATCCACCGGCCAATTTTGTCCATATAATATTGGTACATGTTTGGCCATTTCCAAATCTATGGATTTACCCTTATAAAAAATATAGTCTTCTCTTACTTTTATTCTTTCCTCTATTTCATTGCCGGGTAAATTCAACAATGTATCTCTTATTGACTTGGCTTGTCTTTCTTCGCTACTTTCCACTAGAACACTTCTCCTCCTTTCCTTCCATAAGGGTCATCAACTTTATTTTTAATTACGCCTCTGCCTTTGTTATAGACAGAATCATCATATTTTTGTTCTTTAATATCAGCAACCTCATAACCATCAAGTCCATACCAGATAGCACTAAAGGTATGTGGATCTATATTAAATACATCCTCTATAATTTCTCCATTTTTATCAACAGCATAAGTGAGATCCTTTAATTCTTCTATGGTATTAGTGCAATTTGAAGAACACACTATTTTCTTAAATCTCTTTACCTTCTTGGTATTCTGCAGCCTGGAACCTTGAAATTTTTTAGCACCTCTGATGTTAAATCCCTGCTGTCTATAATATTTAATTGTCTTAGGTTCAGCTGAATCCGCATTAATTTGTTCCTGGGTGTCTTTAAACTCAGCTATCTCAACAGCAGTTCTATCATCTGTCATTTGATTCTTATAATACTCCCAGTAAATATAAAGTATCTTACTGTCATCATCAATACACATCCTTACAATGGCGTTATATGATTTCTCAAATCCAAAGTCGAAACCAACCCTTTTAATTGGATTCTTTATGTTTCCTATAGCTTGAAGTACCTCATAATGAGGAGCAACTTCAAATTGTGGAAGTACTCTCCTGCCGTTTACTCCAAATCTACCCTTCCTGGCTATTCTATATAAATCAGGGTCGTATGCCTTTAATTCATCAAGCTGCTGTACATAACTTTTAGGTAAAAATAAATTATCATCTGCCAGCGAGTGATGATAATATGTGTTGTTCCTTACAACTATTCTTTTTTTATAGAGTTCTTCATCATCCAGTATGAATATTTTCTTCTTTTCATTTTTGAAGAAGTGCTTGTATGTCCAACTATCTTTCGATACAGGATTGGTAGAAAGAATCATATGCAATGACAAGCTTGGATGTCTTAAACGCCCTAGAAGCTCCTTAAATCCTGCATATTTTACCTCTGAACATTCCTCTATCCATACTATAGAAACATTGTTTATAGATTTCAGCTTTGAAGGTTTATCCATGCCCTTGAATATTATCTTGGAACCATTAGGAAACTTAACCTGCATTGGTGAAGCTGTGAATTTAATTCTATCATCAAGTCCCATATCAGTTACTATTTCCTCTAAAAGTGAATAGCAGCTGTCTCTTATAGTATCAAATACTTCTCTCACTATTAGAGCGGTTCTTTTTTCCTGAAGCAGTTTAAGTATTAATTTTAGAGCTACATGGTAACTCTTTGACGATCCATAACCGCCGACTAAAAAATAGAATTTATAATCCCAGTTGAAAATAAAATCTTCAAAACTTGGATTTATTTCTTTTTCTATAAGCATTATTCATCACTTTTTCTCTTTATCATAATTTCTATAGGTTTATCTTTGTCAGGATTTTTGGTCTTTTCAACTTCACATCTTAGCTTCTCAATTCTAAGTTTCTGCTCCTCTGTGGCCTTATCCCAATTATTATGAAGCATTTCATCATACTGCTTTATGAGACTTCTCAGTTCTGACATTGCCCTTGATTGAGCCTGCAGAAATGTAGCCTGTTTATCCCATGCAAACTGCAATTCATATTCTTTTTCCCAACTGTCAGAAGTTTCTCCAGTGGACTCCTTTTCTCTTTTGAGTACTTTAGTCAAATCCTTCTGGTTCTTCACACTCATAATTCTCTGGGACCTTGCTATGGCTGTATACTGAATTATTATGTTTTCCCACAGCATATCCAACGGATCTTTAACCATAATATCCTCCACTATTTCTATTGTTTCAGGTGGAAAAATCTTAGAAAAAAAGCCATGTGTTTCAGCGTTTTTATTACCTTTCGGTACGCTGCTCACATGACCTTTTGAATTCTTATTTTTGGGTTGGGCACCCTTTTTTCGTTTGGAACGTTCCGTATTCTTTTGGAGCGTTCCATTCAATTTACTGTCCCATTTATCTTTATTCTTCCACCCTCTTATAGTTCCAGGTGAAAGATTCAACATCTCTGCAATCTTTACTAAATCAATATTTCCGTTATTCTCTTTGTAAATCTCAAATGCTTTGTCCCTGTTCGGGCTTCTCTGCCTCGGCATGTCTACACTGTCACCACCTGCCTATTCGTTTTGTTTTGGATGTAAAAAAGAGCCTTAATGCAAGGTTCTTTAAATTATATTCATTATCTTTTTTACCATTGGTTCAAAATATTTTACGCTATCTTTAGCTGTTGTAATATGTGCTCCTTTTAGGCCATCATGACTTCCACAATCAAAAACAGGTTTTCTTGCATTTAAAGAATAAGGAATTAAGCTATGAAGATTGGGTATCTTACCTAAATTAAAACTATCCTTCCCGTATTGTGACGTTTGACCCAATGGCTGTAACTTATTAACTATATTTTTTTGTATAGCTTCTTCTAATTTATTTCCAAATATTTGCCATCCTTGTGTCATTCCTTGATTATTACTTCTAATATTATGTTGTTGCATAACATATCCTAAAAAAGATGGCTTTCCTTTTGGTATAATTAATCCAGATTTATTTTCCCTATTACATTGTTCCCATTCTTTCTCCCATAGGATAAGTTTATTCCCTAAGTTTTCTGTACCTCTTATAGAGAATAAATCTGGTGAAGCTGGGATTATAAAATAATCACTTCCTCCAAGCACAGTTCTATTTAACGAACCTAAATTAGGTCCTAAATCTATCATTATAATATCAGCTTTTATTTTTTCTGCCGCCCATTGAATGTATCTATAAACCGCTGATTGTATTCTAATATCAGATTCGCTACCTCCTTTAGCCTTAATCCATGAATCTCCTAGCTTATCTTCATAATTAGTAAGATATAAATCTCCCGGAACTATATATAAATTATCTTTAACCTTTTCTGGGGATCTTTGTCTTATATCTCCCAAACCTTTTTCTACTGGTTCAAGTATTCTATATATGCTATTTCCTTTCTCCCCCCAAGATCTCAAAATTGATGCGTCATCAAGAGTATATGACGTTAAATTACATTGGCTATCGCAATCAACCATTAAAACTTTTATATCTTTCTTACACAACAAATGCGCAATATGGTACATATATGTAGTTTTTCCAACTCCACCTTTATTATTAAATATACTTAACGTAACTACCATATTTAGTTCATCTCCTCTAAATATATTATTCTACATTAATAATATTTTTCCTTTTTTATTCTTCTTTACCTCACCCTCTTAATAGCACCCTTGTCCCTTTTGTAGCAGTCTTTGATGTATATGCCAATATATGTTTATTCCTCTACTCTAAAGCATATTTACAAATACTACTCTTACACCTACAAGAACATATCCTTCTCTCTTTCCTGTTAGGGCACTTTCTGCAATATTCTTCAAAATTGTTGTAATACAGTTTCGTATAATATTCATCATCACGTTTCAAGCTTATCACTCCCGACTTTTCTCCACGCAAAATAAGCACCCAAAATAATGGATGCTTATTAAAAGGAGATCTATGAAATTATTGTTCAATTGCGGTTGCATTTAAGTTTATCGTGCCCTGCAACCACAGACACCTTCTTGTAACAATAGAGGGAACTATTATTTTTAAGTTTTTCTTAAGGATGTTTCCTTAATATGATTATTATTTTACAGGTCATTTGTTACAGCGTTATGTCAAATTTATTAATTAACCATTTACTTTATTAACGATATTAAAATGACACCCAACATTACGTTAGGTGCCGTTACACATATATAGGAATTTTATATTTACGGTTTCCCGCATTGGAGCTCCATTTAACCCTGGAGCCATAGATATATCAAAAGGAGAACTTATATCTTAGCCATAATCGACTATATATAGTATATAATACTTTTACATGAATTTTGTCCCAACTTTGTCTCACTTTTGTTTCAAATCTGTCTCATTTTTGTCTCACGATTTTTATTTGCAACTAAATTGATTACTATTTTTTATAGCCATTTCTATAACTTTCCCATCAGCACTTTCGTTAATTTTTAATTTTCCCTTCTTTAATCCTAATAGATCTTCAATTTCCTCTGGTGGTAAAGTCAATCCCATATTAGACATTTCTAGCAATATACCTTTAACATCTAAAATATCATTATCTAGTAAAATATCTATTGCTCTATTTAAAACAGTTGGTTTGCTCATAATTAAGGTATCGTCTAATGGTTCACGTTTTCTCCAACCAAGTTTACTTATTTTTTTCATTGCAACTTGATACGATCCATTAGTAAGTATTCCTAAATGATTTGCTCTAACTAACATAGCAGAAATTGAAGCTCTCCATTTTTTCTTCAATTGTTTGTAATAATTCAAATTTGTCGGATACATACTTACATCTTTAGCAAATCCATTCTTAGGTAAAAGAAATGCTGATGCAAAAGCGTGAGCTTCATTTTCCATATTTCTGATCTCTTCTCTAGTTAAATCTTCTATATCCAAAAATCCGTCATGGATTATTATATGTCCAAGTTCATGCGCTAAACTAAATTGTCTTCTTGCAGCTGAATATTTATCATTTCCTAATACTACTATGAAATACTTCACCCCATTTATATTCTGCTGCTGGCTATACGCATCTATAGTATCAGTATTAGTATTCATAGAAGTAATTATCATCCCATTTTTTTCAAGAAGATATACCATATCTTTAATAGGCTCTTCACCTAATCCCCAATAATCTCTAAGCCCCATAGCCATATCTTCTATTCCCATATCTTCTTTAAAATCAGGCAAATTCAGCTCAGGAAATTCTATATATTCATTCAAAAAATTAAAAATCTTTCCTATTAATTTAGTTTTTTCCTTTTGAATATTTTCCTCTTTTTTTGTCATTTTACTTAATGCTCTAAAATAAGTATTCCCTAACTGTATATTCACTTCATCTTTTTCATAAAAATAATCTCTTGGAAATTTAAGATTATTTACAATTTTTATCAATGTCTCAAATAGAGGAGATGATTTACCATTTTCAAATTGGGAAACAGCCTGCTTTGATACTCCTATATCCTCAGCCAGATCTTTTATAGTTTTTCCTCTATATTTTCTGGCAGATTTGAGCCTTTCTCCATTAAATTCTCTATTTATTTTTTTAACTGCATCTTCTTTATTACCATTTAACATTTTTCATGCTAGCCTCCTAAATGCAACTAATTTTTATTTTTGTCTTTTTTATTTTTGGTTCCTTTTTTGCTAACCATATCTTCTTTTTCAGTTTGATTGAATTTTTCTTTTCTAATTTTCAAGTCTATAATCTTGTGACCTTCATCTAATTCAATATCCTCAGTATCAGTAATTTCTTCAATTGTAGGTGAAATAAATTTATCCCAATTATATGACTTTTTAATCTCAAGATTATAATTTGCTATGTTTCCTGATATTGAGGTCAATCTATCATTATTCTCTTCAAATAAAATATTTACACACAATTTAGCTTCTCTTTGTATTTCCCCTATCATGTCATCTAATTGTTGGTGTATATTACTAGTCAAATCAGATAAAGTTACATTCTTTTTTAAAAATGGAAATGTTCCTTGAACGGCTATAGGTTCTTTTGGATATATATTTCTTAAATTTATTGAATTAAGCATTCTTGCATAGTGATGTAATGTATTATCTTTTTTGTTTATACCTAGAAATGTGCTTTTTCTAAATATTACATAAACAATTTTTGAATGTACATTATACAAAACTACAAATTTCCATAAAGCACATCTGTTAACTGCATAACAATTAAACTCAGTATTTTTAAAATTCTGTTCTATATTATCAAATATATAGTTCCATCTATCTAAATATTTTCCATTATCATATTTTAAGCCTCTATCTAATAGATGTTGATACCATTGGCTTCTTGAATCATCAATAGATTTTATAATTGACTTTATAGGTTCTTCATCCAATACTTTCTCTGGAATATTAACATCTGACATACTAATTCACCCTCTTATAAAAATATACAGTAATCATACCATATACTTAAAATTAGTCAAGTGAATTGATGTTAAATTAAAAATAATTAAAGTTACTTATCGCCATACAGACTCTCCCATTTCACGATATCCTCAAGTATCTCCTCACGCCTCCTGTAAGCAGTGCTTCTAACACCCCCATACATTTCAGCAGCTATCCATCCGAAGCCTTTGTCCAGCTTATATTTATAAGTAATAAAATCCATCATTTCCTTTGACAGTGGAGGGACTGTCAGTACTTTTTTCAATGGAGCTACATTTCTCTTTAGCTGTCTTATTCGGGCCCTGTTTCTGCGGAGTTTGCCACTTACATACTCCAATTCATTCTCAAGTTTCTCAATTTCCCGTATAATGCCCTTCTCTGCCACTCCTTCACCTGTAGGACTCGTCTGTACTCTCTCACTAAAACTAGGGCTCATATGGCTGTCTGCACTAACATGGACATTGCAGTGTTCTATATCCCACTGGATACTTTCTTCCTGGTCCTGAAGATCTCTACAGTCTATTTCTAGAAGCTCTATCTCTTTAAGATCTCTAAAATAGCCATATAACTGCCCTTCTGTCTTTTTAAATATCTCTTTGTCTAACACAACGGTCCCTCCCACCTATTTATTACTTATGCCTATAAAAAACTTTCCTGTATGTTTTCTTTCTTGGTTTCAATATCTGCATTATTTTCAATCTTATCTATTCTCTCTTTAAGTGACTTCCTGTGTTTCTCCGAAGTGCTGTATTTCAAAGCAAGCTTCAAGCTCTCAAGTTTAGTTAACTCCTGCATTCCTATCCTTCCTCTCCATATACAAAACGCCGTACGCCGCGTCTCCTGCCAAATCCTCTATGTGGTATCTCTTCTCGAATTTCTTAATAATCCTAACCTTTTGCCTGAAGTTTTTATACGGTACTGCAATTATTTTAATTTGAGTTTTCTCCAGCATTTCACCACCTACTTTTTAAATTTTTCCATGTATTATAAATTGAATTCTGTACATCATATTTATATAAGGTTATTGATGTATCTATTTCACTAAGTATTTTAAGTTCTACATAGCCTAAAATATCTTACTCAAAGTACATTGATATTTACCTTTATGCTGGGGATGATGAGTCCCCAGTGTTTAATTTCCTTAATGGTTCCTATACCAAATAACATTGTGCCAAGGATTTCACCCCTTGGCCTTTTTGCTTTTTGCAATATTTTTGTATTGCTTACTATCTATTTTTTTATAAGTGGTTTATTTGTCCACCATCTTTGTTTTGTACATTCACCTTCTAGCCATCTAGCAGCTCCCATTCCTTTAACTTCCTTTTGAAATTCTCTTACCTCTTGCCTTGGATGATCTGGAAATTCAAGAAGTAGAGTTAAAGAATCTAATGCCCTTTCCTGTGTTCCAAAATAGCATTCATAGTTAGTCATATTTTATTCCTTCTTTCAAATTCACCATAATTTCATTTTAAGAACTAACTCCATCCTTCCTGGCTCTATCCTGCCATTTAACTTTTTCTCCCATAAGCTTGGCAACCTTCTTGAAATCCCTTTCCAGTTCCGCATCCTCAATTTCCTTTTCTAGCATGGCAATTCTCTGCTTGTAGAACTTCTCCATTAACATGGTCCTATATCCCCCTTTTCAAAACGTTCTTCTAAGCTTTTCATATCAATAGTTATTTCCCCAGTTTTTTCATCCATATCTACATTAATGCCATCCTTCTTAAAATCATCTGCCAGTTTTCTACTTCTTTCCATGTGTTCTTTAAATCTTTGTCTCATAGATTTATTTTTATTACTCATATTCCATCCCCTCCCTATAAATTTCATCCAGGGCACAGCATAAGCCATGCCCCAAAATTACTATGAAATTATCTTAACTTCCTGAACATCTTTCAATTGTTCCTCCAGATACTTCTTAATTCTGCTCATGGCTTCATTTCTCCATGCCCCTCCATCTGCTTCATAAAGTGCTGCTGCAGGTCCCGATTGCATCCTGAATATAAACTTGCTTTCTGGCTGCTCTATTTCAGGAAATGTCCTATATGGTGCCAGAATTACCGGATTAGGGACAACCACATTGTTCACACTTGCTACCCCGGTTTTTATAGTTGCTGCCTGGCTTACTCCATCATCACCGACCTGCTTTACAGCTGAATCTTTTATGTTTCCAACTACTTTTAATAACAATGCTCTGTCTTTGTTATCTATAAAACTGCTCTGCAGCATGATATTAAACTCTTCTGGATCTGTAAATCCATTAAAATAAATGTTATTCGGAAGCAATGCTTTAACAGATATATAATTTTCTCGGTCCATATCATCTCTAAGTTCAGAATAAAATTCCACTCTTTCAGGACTAACAACATGTATCAAATTTTGTCCACTGTATTTTTTATCTATTCCTGATTTAATATAATCTACCAAAGCTGTAAGTGTAGTAACTGTTAATGCTGCAGGTGTAGGATCTTGTACTCTGTAAACCTGATTCGTAGTAAAGTTCTTTCCGTCAATATCCAAAATCTTAGTCTCTCCCAGGCCTACCAAATACTCCAATGCTTCTTTTTCTGTATAATTACTCATTTTTACATTCCTCCATATATTCTTATTTTATTATTTGACTATCTTCAACCCATCTTGTGTCTTGTCTGCTTTTTTCTCGTCTTTGGTATTTTCCTTATTGGCAATTATTTCTCCGGTTTCAAGGTCTACTTTCATTGCTTGCTGTCCGGATACCTGCTTCTTAAATTCACTTGCTATAACCTCACCCTCTAAATTTCTGTCAAGTAAAAACTTGGTATGGACTGAAAGCTTTGGTGCAAGCTTTACTTTTGCCAGTACATCACACTCAATAATTTCTCTGTCCTCCTTTGTGCTGAATGTAAGATCTAAAGTAACTTTTCTCTTATCCTTCCAATTCGTATTCTCGTCTGCTATGTTGTCCATTACTTCTCCTATAGCTTGCCTTGCCCTCTCTGCAAATGCCCCTCCTGCCAGTGTTTCAAAATTTATTTGCTTCGACATAACAATTCCTCCTTATCTATTTGATTCAGTTTCACAACCACTTGAGGTTGCTCACTGTAGAATTTATTTACCGTTAAACTTACAATCTGCTTATCATCCAGATAAGCTATTGAATTGAGTGCATCACATATAATCTTTGCCACGTTGTCCAAGTCTGGTTTTTTATCTGGAAGCAACTCATTATTTAACATCTGCTGACGTTTTTTATTACTTGTACTCTTTGGTATTCTATAAAACGCTGTGATATCAACACGTATATATCCTTCAAGCATTGGAAGCTTGTTGGTAACATAAAGCTCTTTTACATATGTCTCATAGTTCAAAGTCTTCTCCGGCGTGTGTGCTGATTTTGTCCATCTGTTAAACTTTGGTCTCTGTTTTCCCATTGGCTCTCCTGGAACTATTAACTCTATTGGATTATTCATGCTTTCTCCTTCTCTTTTATCTCCTTCAGTATTTCATCTAATCGCCTATGACTATGAGATTTTAACTCAAAATACTGGTATATATCTTTGGATAGTCTCATATAAAATCCCTCAAAACCAATCTCATTTTTATATTCTTCATTTTCTCCAGATATATCTCCAGGAGCTTCAGCACTTAAATATACCTGGCCACCCATAGTCTTAGTAACAAACATGTACTTAGCTCCACCGTATGTCCTTGCAATATTCCTTAGATATTTAATCAATGGAATTTGAAGTATTATCTGGCTCATGCATGTACCCCTTATCTATTCCTAAGTTCATCCAGGCATTTCTTGCATACGCTCTTTCCCTTCCACTTCACAACGTCTTTCGCTTCCCCGCAGAATACGCACGCCGGGCTGTATTTCTTAAGGATTATCTGGTCTCCGTCAACCAGTATCTCAAGTGGTGTACCTTCCTCAATATCCATGGTTTTTCTAAGCTCCATTGGTATTACAATCCTTCCCAGCTCGTCTACTTTTCTTACAATCCCTGTACTCTTCATTTTATTTTCCTCCTCAAATTTTAATAAATTTCCTCATTCTGTAATTGTACCTGGCTCCTTTAAACACCGTTATATTCCCCTCGCATGGTTCAAGTATTCTTCCTGCAAGCGCATCACCAAGCTCGGTAAGTATACCCAAGGTGCATTCGGTGCTTATGATTGTCGGCAGATTATTGAAATACCTGTAATTTATAATCGGCATTATATGCTTTATGTCAGTATCGCTTAACTTTGCTTTATTCCCGTATCTGTCTTTTATCAGCTGTCCATTTGTAACCTTGTCCTTGAAAAGATCATCTATAATCAATACTTTTGCCCTCTGGTACCTGCCTAAAAGCTTCATGTAGTATTCATCATCATTCACGTTTGCTTTTAGCTGACGCATGGCTTCAAGATAAGGCATATAAACCACCTGGACAGGATTCTTTTTATTCAAGAGTGCTGCACCTATAGCAATAACTATATGGCTTTTTCCTGCTCCAGGCTGTCCGAAAAGCCCGAAACTATTCTTTTCGGTACTCTTGATGTTTTCAAAGTCCTGTATATAAGCTATGGCTTTTTTCTTAGCTTCTCTTGTCATATTGTCATAAGGCCTGTAATCATCCAAGGTCTTTACCGTAGCAGGATTTACCCCGAAGTTTTTCCATAGCCTTATCACATGCTCTTTTTCATAACAGCTGCACCTTTTGTATCCTACATCTGTTTGCATCCACCCAGTGTCCTGGCATATAGGGCATTTATACATATGGCTATCCTCCGAACTTTGAGAAATCGTATGGACTTGGCCCAATATCCTGTTCAGTGCTTCCATCATCCTCAACTCCCTTTTTCTCGGTTACCCAATTTTTTAATATTTTCTCCATATATCCCTTGATAAATCTGTTTTTATTGCATACTGTAACCTTCAGTGCTTCCCTTGCACGTGCATATCCATAGGTACCTATGAAAACCCTTAAAGATGCCAGATGTGCAGTTATACTTTCACCTGGTTTCAGAGTTTCATAATACTTGCAAAGTTCTGTTGCTTTTCCCGAGAGAGAGTTTCCGTTGTCGGAAACTTCTTTTTCTCTACTCTCTCTTTTACTCTTCTTTACTTTACTTTCCTTTACTTTACTTTGGGGATTAATGTCTGCATTAACTACCTCATTATCAGAGTTAATGTTAACAATAACTAAGTTTTTGTATACATTAATGGTTTCATCATCCAAAAGCAGGTATTCTTTGTATATTTTTACCTTTTGTCTCCTACCCACTGCCTCCATATAGCGCTTTTGAATACCCTTGGAGGTAAGTACTTTATAGGTTTCAAAGGCATTTTTATCGAATAATTCCCACTTAACACAATCATTAATGATTACATTAATTGAGTTAATGTCGACATTAACCCTCTTTGAAAAGAGTAATTGCTGTTTTTCAGTCCACTCATAGAAGTAACCGTGCTTATAAATCTTCATTAATAATTTGATTACCACACCGAAACCAACTAAACCATGTTGTGCTTCTATAAGTGCAACTTTATCATCTTGATCCATATCTACATCTAAAGGGAAATATTCCAATCCTTCTTTTTGAGGTCTAGCCAATGTAATCACCTTCTCCCATAGCTCAATACTCCTTAAAATAATTCTATTTCCAGATCTCTATCGGCTACATGAGTAGGTACTCCTGTTAGCCTCTCAATCTCTTCTTTAAACCTTTTTTCATCACTGTTACCCGCACTCAAGTGCAGTAATGTAATATCTCTGACACTTTTTAAGTCTGTTTCTTCCATGAACTTCTCCACATTTTCAAGGTTAAAGTGTGACTTCAGGAGTCTTCCTGCAAGAACTGGATGCACTAAGTTTTTATCAATATTATCCTGGAGAATATCCATACTGTAGTTGCATTCAATCATAATGTGGTTCAGTCCAGTAAACTTATATTGGCAGTAATAGCTGTCTGTTATAAACAAAAGTTTTCCCATATCTTTATGCTGTATTAAGAATCCTAAAGGCTCTGTAGCATCATGTTCAATTTCAAAGGGCAATATAGTAAAATCTCCTATTTTAAATTGATGCTCGGATTTAATCACCTTTGTATGGTAATTATGAAAAACCAGTAATTTTTCATACGTTCCTTCACTTGAATAAACATCTACTGCATTGTTCAACAGGTCAATTATGGCCTTACTATGATCTTTATGCTCGTGGCTGACCAAACACCCGACAATATTACTTAAATTAAAATTCAGGCCCTTCTGGATTGTTTTATATGGCAGTCCGCATTCAAGTACGAGTATTTCTTTTTCATTCTGGAGAAAGTAGCAGTTCCCACTGCTGCCACTCCCCAATACTTTAAGCTTCATTAGAATCCTGGTCCTTCCATTTCAGTTTGATGTTCCTGTATTTTCTCTGTATTTTTAGCTCCAAGTTCATCTGTAGGCTCTACATCAATTACCTTTGGATTTTCATGTTTTTCCTCAGGAACATTTATATCCAGAGGCTTTTTATTTGCCTTATCTTTTATTTCTTCTTTAATCTCATATTCAACATTGCCGACCATATCTTTTTCATCATAGGTCTTATCCGTATTGTTAAAAGCTTCAATCAGAATATCACTGTCATCAGAGGTATTTGCATACATTTTGCAAGCTCTGTTTATCACCGTTTTCTTGGCCATCTCGTCAGTAAAATTATTGTGAGCAGTGGATTTCCCACTTTTATAGGCAATACCCTGTCCCCATGCTTTTTTAATCTGATTTATGTTCATTACCTCGGTATGAATAGGGCCATTCTCTCCAATCACTACTGCAAAAGCACCTTTGATTTTCGTGATATCTATATTCTCAAACTTTGGATTGAATTTGCTGATTTTGAGTGTTGCCGTATCAATATCATATGTCTGCTCAAATTCATCGCCTTCATATATGCAGTAAGCTTTCACATCCTTAATACCTTTCAATCTTTTAGTTACTGCCACAGTTCCCATGTAACTTCTCATAAGTTGAAGCTGATTCCCGTAAGCTACAAAATAGCACTGCTTTTTAGCTGGAGTAAGTCCTTGCAGACACATATCATACAATGAACCTATTATTGAATTCTTAGTACACACATCTAACGCTAATTTTCCACTTTTATCTTTGATTTCCTGAAGCTGCAGCCATGCACTGTTAAGTGCATTTGCCACAGAATAGTTCTTTGGGAAAGCTATATCATTGTTCTTCCTCAGCTCATTTATTTTCTCTGTTACCTGATTTAAAGCTTCCTCTTTAGCCAAGGTTAAAGCCGTATTTTCACTTGACATTTATATCATCCTCCTTAAATTAGCTTGCCATTTCTGCCTGTTCTGCTGATGTATCTGCATCATTTTCTATTCTTAAATTTTTATCCTTGCTGCTTACTACAAGATTTACTATCTGGCTTCCTGTATCTATAAGTTTTGTGGTACTTTCCCTGTTGTCTATAAATATTGGTGCTGTAATTCCATAGTGCTTGGAAAGTGTGTTTATGATATCTATACCGGCATTAATCCTGGCACCTGAGTTCAAGTTTGTACTAAACGGTACCCCATCAACCAGAGGTTCACAGTCCTCTTCTATGCCGCCATTGACTTGTGCTTTAAAGAACCTGAACTTTACATATTTGAACTTTGAATTGATGCTTGATTCCACCAATTTAACCTTGGTTTTTATAAATTCGTCGCACATGAAATCCTGTTTGTCCAGGTCATTAATCTGCTGTGCCAGTTGCTTTTCTTTATCCTGAAGTTCTTGAATCCTGATATTGGTCTTATTATTAATTTCCCTATAGGATAGATCCCTGTTGACCTCTTCAAGTTCCTCTTGAACCTTATTTTTTCTTTCCTTAAGATCTGTTATCTGAGAATTTATATCTATCGGCTTTGACAATTCTTTTTCAAGCTGCTCCACTTGTTTCAGCACTTCCTGATACCCTGCATTGCTGTCGAGGTTTATATCTATTTTGAAATTATCAAATTTGCTTTGAAGTTCAGCTTTTTCGGTATTGAGAGCTTCAAGTTTATCATTTGCATTTTTGATGGCCGATTCATTTCCAGCTGCCCTCTTCTGGAATTTTTTAAGCTCCGCGGATTTTCTTTTGCCTTCACTCTTTATACTTTTGAGTATTTCAGCTTTATTCTGCCTAAAATTTCCTTCAAGCTCCTGCCTGTGGCCTTCGATATCTTCTTCATCAAAAGGCCTTTTGCATAGGGGACAAACTTTTGCATTCTCCGGAAGCTCAAATACTTTTTCATTTTCCTCATACCACTTGTCTCTTAAATCTTTAGTGCTGCTTTCCAGAGTCTTAATCATTTTAAGATTATTGTTTTTCTCAGCTTCAAGGGACCTTATATCAAATTTGAGTTCTGCAATCTGTCCATTTAAACTGGTTATCTCCTGTGCTATTTCATCTTTTCCACTTTCAGCTTTTTGAATTTCTTCACGTTCAATGTCCTTGAGTTTTGATTTAAGTCCATATAATTTATCATTTTTCATGAACAGTTCATCATCTATTTTGGTTTTATCCATGAGCTGCTCTTCCAAACTCTTTATTCCTGCAACTATTCCACGTTTTCTAAAATCCAGGGCATCAAAATCAATATCATCCTTTATGGTCATATTAAGCTCATCAACTCTTGCAGGGATCGACTCCTTGTCCTTGATTAATTTCTTCCTTGAAGCATTTATGCTTTTTTTCAGATCCTCTATACTTTTATTTACAAGCAGCTCTTTCAGGGGCTTTAAACTTTCCTTGGAATCAATGACATTTTCATCCGTTATCTCACCTATCATGTCCATAAGTACCTTTTTTCTATCCTGCCATTTCATATTCATGGAGAAATATAATGGATTGGTTACAAGCTTGAAAATGTCCTCCTGGATAATCTCATTGATCTTTTTCTTGTACTCTCCCTGTTTTTTAGGAACATCATCAATGTAATAATTTGTGGTTACACCTTTAAGCTCTGATTCAGGCTGACCTTTTGACTTAACCCATTTCTCCTTTAAAACCTTCTTCAATACTGTTTTTACTCCATCTATTTCAAGTACTGCCTCAACCTCTGTCTCAAGCATGTGAATTACATTATTATTTTTATCCAACGGTTGTACATCAAACTTGCTTTTGTCCTGGCTGTCCTTGTCAAACAGCAGCCATGTGAACGCATCAAATATACTTGTCTTTCCTGTGGCGTTGTCTCCGTAGACATTAGTTTCCTTTCCAAAATCTATTGCAAGATCCTTGATACCCTTAAAGTTCTTGAGTATCAGCTTCTCTAAAAATATTGACTTACTCATATTCAACCTCCCATATTTGATTTTTCTCCCGTTCCAATGTAAAATGGAACTAACGAATTTTTATTTAATTTGTCCCTTTTAAAAAGGGATCTTTTTTTATCTAAGTAAATTTTTGATTTGTTTATCTGTAGCAACATCAATAGTACATATGGTCTGTCCAGTTTTCATATCATATATCTCATCATCATCCAAATCATATTTAGCTTTTCTTACAGCTTCGTGAGCCGTATACCCATCAAAATAAAGTCTTAATGCTTCATCACATTGTCTTAACACTTTCAAACTCCTTTTAGCAATAGCTAACATCTGCTGCAGGCTGGTCCTTTTGTTGAATTTAACTCTGTTCTCCCTTATATCATCTGTGGTAATCTGTAATATTTCTTTGAATTCTTGATCTGACACCTTGATACCAGCATTCCTAAACATCTGTCTAATCATATTCCCATCTCCTTTCTCTTCCTGCAGATAGTTGACTGCATAGGATTCATCTTTAAACCATAACAATCAGCAATTTCTTTCCAAGCTACACCTCCCTCTCTAAGCCTAATTACGTCCTGAACATCTTCTCTAGTCCAGCTAAACTTTGGTTTCTTTTTAAACCCATCACCATTCTCCAAGTAATTATCCAGCCATTTAAATGCAGTTTCTGGAGGGCACTGCTTCTCCACCGCAATCCAAAGTGCCACTAGATTTTCAAATACCATCTTCTCCCTCCTAATACCAATTCCCATTTCCTAAAAGATGCAACCAATCGCCATCATTCAAAGTTACCTTCAGATACATTTTTACTCTCTGAACTTTTATGGGTGCGTGCTTTTCTGGTTCTTCCCACATGCTGTAGAAGTTTCTGCAAAAATTACAAAAGACTTGTTTCTCTGCAGCAGCCAGCTTGCTGTAGCCTTTCACTTTAACAGCATCAAACATTTAATCATCTCCCTTTATAAACCATTTGCCGTATAGAAGTTCTTGAAGTGAAACGGGGTCTGCGCTCTTGCGGGTATCACATATTTTTGAAAATCCCGATCCGTCATTGACTATATGGTATTCAGTTTTGAAGTCTCCTAGTTCGCATATAATTGTTTTTCCATCTTCAGATGCCTTAAGAGCTTCTTTCACACTTGCTGGCTCATTCACCAGTCTGAACTTGCTGCCAATTGAAAAATTCGATAATATAAGTTCTCCTGCTTCATCTACGAGACAGCCGTATTCGTCTAAAGCAACAACAAATCCCTTATCTGTCTTGTAGTTTTCTCCAACGTACTTAAATTTCAAGCTTGGATTCCTTCTAAATTTCTCAATCATCTGATCCAATGTGTACTCATTCATGCTTTTTCCTCCTCTTTGATTTTTCTCTAAGTAATTTGTAAACTGCCTCCATGTGTATATGTCTGTCCTTCTCATTGGTGTCATGCTGTATTTGCCACTCTAAGGCCTTGATTTGTTCATCCAGTTTGGTGCTGTCCTCTGGCGGAATTACTTTTAGCATTTATATTGCCGCCTCCTTGTTAAATAATTTCTTGAACTTATTTACAAAATAAAGTTGCCCTTTGCCTGTTACCTTTGGTGTAGAAGATATTGTTACATGGCCATCACTATGTCCTATTGAAGTTTCCTTTACCTTAAAAAGTCCCAAATCCATGGATTTTTGTGTTGGCATATTGTAATCAGTGCCTTTCCTATTGATTAAGTACCCGTTTTCCCTAAGCCATTCAAACAGCCTATTCTGCCCTATATCTATTCCATTCTGCTTGAGTATTTTGGCAAGTTGCCCAACCAGAATTGTTGTAGTGGATGCCTGGACACTGTCTGCAAATAGAACCTTTGGTTCCTGCTGCTCCAGCTTATTGTTAAGGTCTAAAACTGTATTCTTATATTCAAGTATTTTCATATCGGCCATCTTTAAAGCTCTGGCCATAACCGCCTCTGGACTGTTCCATTTCTTCTCAAGGTCGAGGAAATATTTCCTTGCTATTTTCCCCTTTTCGGTTTTCTGCAGCATACATAATTCTTTTGCCATATCAATTGTTATTTCATAATCCTGTGTCGGTCTGCCACCTTTGGGTTTTTCGGAATTATCCGATAAACTCCTGAAATCAACACTTTCAGTAAATCCATATCCTTTATATTGATTAAACCAATCTGTGAAATGGTTATACGGCCTGTCTAAAAACTCCCATAATTGCCTTGCGCTTGTTGTTTGTCTCTCAAAATTTACTTTTATCAAGTTACTCAACTTCATCCCTCCTTTATAAAACTCTCTTTTCTTTTGAAATTTTATCCAGCCATTCATCCAGCAACTTTTTATTTATAAGGCACTTAGTGCCAACTTTAAATCTTGGAAAATCTGAATTAAGATTGTGGGCCAATTCCATAATTTTGTCACGCCCAATTCCACTGTACTTAACACAGCTATCTATGGTAAGAGTGGCTTTTTCTTCATTTCCTTTTTCGTTCATGACTTCACTTAAGGCTTCCTTAATAGCATCTTTGATAATGGCCTTGAAGTTTTCATTTTCAGTCGACATTTCCATAAATAGTTCCTCCTTTTTACTCAGATTTTTGTTTTGAAAATTTAAAAGTATAAATTGCTTCAAGTATATCGTCAACTTCTTTACAAATTCTTTTGAAGTCGCATGCTTCTCCTTCTGACACTTTTCCATCAGAACCAATTTCCATAAGTAGATCTTCACGATCGATATAATCCTTGATTTCTGTGTGTAGCCTTAATATTGATGCTGGTAAATCCTTAATTTCTATATTGGGTAGATATTTCTGACCAACTTCAGCACTTGTCTTTAGATGTTGATATGCAAGATACTGTGTGTTGTAAATTTCTATCATCTTGATAACTATATGGTCTGGCGGTATTCTCCTGCTGCCTTCATAAGCTCTTAGGCTTTCAACACATATATCCATTAACTCTGATGCTTTTTCTTGGGTAAAACCTGCACTTTCACGTGCTATTTGGTAGATATTCCTGCACTCTTTGTCCATTCAAATCACTTCCTTTTGCTAGTAGAATTAAATTATTAAAGTCAAACAACATTTTTCGTTTCTTCTGGCTCGATTAACTTGTTTATTGGGACTTCTAGGGCCTGAGATATTTTTATTAATATATTTGTAGATGGATTCTCTCTATCTCCGGTTTCTAATAATGCTATATAAGCAGGTGTTACTTTTGCTCTTTCTGCTAGTTCTCGTTGTGACAAGTTTTTTTGAGCTCTATATTTTTTAATGTTATTTTTTAGGTTCATCTTTAAGTGCACCTCCTAACTTTAATTACATTATACTTACTTCAAGTTAGCATGTCAATATAAATATTTACTTTTAGTTAGTATTTATATTAATTGCATTGTTTACATACAGAAAAATTAATAAAATAATCTTAAGGGTGCTAACTAATAGAAAGCAGGTATATTATGAATGATATTGAGTTTATTGCTAAAAGAATAACCGAATTAAGATTAAGTAAAAGTATTTCTAGCAGAAAACTGAGTCTTGACTTAGGATTGTCAAATTCATACATAACTCAAATTGAAAACGGAAATAAGCTTCCATCTTTAGATAATTTATTTAAAATATGCAACTACTTTGGAATAAGCATTGGGGAGTTTTTTAATCTTCCATCAGCTTCTCCTGAAATTAGATCTCTGGTTGATACTGCCAAGGATTTAACACCTTCACAACTTGAAGCTCTTAAAACATTCATAGATAGCCTCAAAGAAGGGAGGTGATTTTAATGAATAACATAGACAGCAACTTTGGATGTTATGACGCTGATTGCGAATGTATTAATATTTGTGACTCTTTAAGTGGTGCATATAAACTTTGCCAAAAAGGAGCACTTACGGCAGTTAAAAGATGTTCACCAGCTGAGAAAAATCAAATGTTACTACTTAATAAAATCAGCAACCAGTTGGACAAGTTACTTAAAAATCAGAATGCTTAGTCTTTTTAGTAATTCGTTCATACATTTTTTGATATTGAACAATACATTGAATTAAATAATCTACAAAACAGCTATCTTGAAGATTCACGCTTAAATCAATTGTTACAGGCTGTGCTTGAACTTGCCTTTCAAGTGCAGCTACTCGTTGTTCCAGTTGTTTAATTCGTTGCTCTGCATCCATCACACGACCTCCTTTACTGGTAGATTAGATTAGGGGATTAAACTACTTGCTTTTGATTAAAATAAGTTCTGTTTATATTCCCCTTATTGGGGATTTCGAGATTAAAAAAAATTTCTTCTATAGACAAATTAAAAAATTTTGATATTTTTTTAGCTTCATCTAGTGTGAATTTTCTTTCACCTTTTTCTTTCCTTGAGTATGCATTTGGGGAATTATACCCTAACAGCTTAGACATCTGTAATAATGTAATCTTTTTATTAGTTCTAAGCTTTTTTAAATTATCATACATAATTTTTTGCACCTCCTTATTCCCCATTTTGTCTACTTGTTAAATATATTATATATCCCCGTAATGGGAATGTCAACATAAAATTATCCATTTAGGGGAATTTTATATTTAATTATTGATTTCCCGTATTGGGCATATATAATATAATTAAAGAAAGGAGCATTAAATATGTTTTCCGTAAGATTAAAAGAACTTAGACTAAAAAAGGGGCTAACCCAAAAAGAATTAGCTGAAAAACTTAATATGCAAAATACTGCCATCTCAAAATATGAGTTAAACGAGAGAAAACCGGATATTGATACATTAAATCAATTAGCTAATTTTTTTAATGTCTCTGCAGATTATCTTTTGGGTAATGCAGATACAAGGGAACCTGAAATAGAAATAAATATTCCAAAAGAATACACAGATAAATATAAAGTAACTTCTCGTGATAAAAAACAATATTTAGAGCATATGAAAAAGGCTAATGAAGCTTTCTTTATGAATGATGAATTTGACGAGGAGGATAAAAAAGAAATTTTAGATACCATGAGTGAAATATTCTGGAAGGCTAAGGCAATGAATAAAAGAAAACCTAAAGAGGATAAGTAGGTGATCTAGTGATAAATATTCATGCAAGAGTTAAACATTTAATCCAAAAGTACGGTACGAGAAATCCTGAAAAACTGGCTAAAGAATTGGGAATTACGATTATAAAAAGGCCTTACAAAAAAACTATGGGCTTTTTTAAAAAAGAATTTGGGAAAAAATTTATTGTAGTAAATTCAAATTTACAAGAATTTGTACAAAGACTTGTTATAGCTCACGAATTGGGACATGCTTTGTTACATTGCAGCAATCAAACTGTATTTATACACGAATATACTCTCTTCCCTAGGGGCAAGGTTGAAATACAAGCCAATAAGTTCGCGGCTGAACTTTTAATTAATGAAAAAGATATTGATAAATGTTACTTAGAGAATATGTCACTAGACCAGTTAGCTTGTTATTATGGAGTTCCTAAACAGCTGGTTAAATATAAATTCAAGAAATAAGGTGGTTCATATGGGTTTATTCAAAAATAAAGAAGCTTTAGCTCTAGAACAAGAAATAATCAATTTGAAATCCGAGTTTGAAAAGATAAAACTAGAATATCATAAAGAGGAAATTAAATATTTTGGCCTAAAAGCTAAAATGTCAAAATTAGACAATGAAATTAAAACTAAAAAAGAATATATAAAATCACTGGATTATGCAATTGAATTAAAAACTAAAAGAAGCCATGAACTTAAAGGGAAATTAGACAAAAAAGAACTAAAAATGAAAAAGAAATTTAGATAATATTATTATCATATTCCCAAATAAAGCTCATTATAATGGAGGCAGTCATTTATGAAAAAGAAGTGGTATTTACAAACTTGGTTTATTGCAATAATGTTTGCTTTCTGGTTCTTTATAATACCAGGAATTATAGGAATTATTCTGTTAATTTTAAGCATAAAACAGGATAAATTAATTAAGGAAGATCAAGAATCCTTACTTTCACAAATTGAAAAATTGAAGAGTGAATCATTAACTGGTAAAAAAGAAAAACTGGAAAAAATTAATGTTGAAATTAACAACTCAAAAGAAAAACTAAAAAACATAAATGAAGAATTAAATACTATCACAGAACAATTTAATAAAAGTAAAAGTGAGAATAGTAAACTTTCTTCTGATAATGAATTATTATTAAAACAAAATGAAGAATTATTGCTAAATGTGCATGAATTAAATTCAGAATTAGCTGAACAACATACTTTGATTAATAAAAACAAAGAATCTATTGAACTAGCTAAAGAGTTAGCTTCTAAAAAAGAAAAAGTCGAGCATGAACTTCAAGAAAAGCAAGAAGAATTATCTGTTAAGAAAGAAGAAATTTCACATGAATTAGAAGAAAAACAAAAAGAATTAATTGTATTAGATGATGAACTTTTATTTCAATCAGTTGGGCTATATACTCCTCAATATAATTTAACCAGTTCTACAGCCTATAAAGCTAAACTTAATGAAATAAGAGCTTCACAAAAACAAATGATAAAGAATAAAACAGCAATATCCTTTTATGATGGATGGGTAGTAGAAGATAGCGTTTCAAAAGGCAGAGCAATGACCAACGACAATATAAAACTTATATTACGTTCTTTTAATAATGAATGTGAAGCCGCTATATCAAAAGTAAAATTTAGCAATGTTGAAAGCATGAAAAAAAGAATTAATAAATCATTTGAAACCTTGAACAAATTAGGGGAAAGAATGAAAGTATCAATAGAACCTGAATATTTAAATCTAAAAATTGAAGAGTTAGAACTTGCTTATGAATATGAAGTTAAAAAACAGGAAGAAAAAGAGGAACAATTAGAAATACGTGAACGAATGCGTGAAGAGGCTAAAGCACTTAAGGAAATAGAAAACACTAAAAAGAAAATTGAAAAAGAAGAGCATCATTTTCAAAATGCTATTAAAGATATCAACGAGCAATTATCTACAGCCAACCAAGATGAAAAATCTAAATTACTAGATAAATTAAACACATTTACGGTGTCATTAAATCAATTAGAAAAAGATAAAGAAGATATAGCTAATAGAGAGAAAAATACCCGTGCTGGCTATGTGTACATAATTTCTAATATTGGTTCTTTTGGTGAAAATGTATATAAAATTGGAATGACTAGAAGACTGGAACCAAATGAAAGAGTTAGAGAATTAGGTGATGCTTCAGTACCATTTAAATTTGATATACATGCCATGATTTTCAGTGAAGATGCACCTGCACTAGAAAATGCATTACATAAAAAATTTGATGATAGACGTGTCAATAAAATAAATACTAGAAAGGAATTTTTTAAAGTTTCTTTAAAAGAAATCGAAGATGAAGTAAAGAAAAACTTCAATGAAGTTGTTGAATTTACTAAAATTGCTGAAGCAGCTGAATATAGGCAAAGTTTAAGAATAGAACGTGATAATAATCAAGGATCAGTAGCTTCTTAAAAATTAATCAGTATAAATCCACCAGATCCAGATTATACTAAAATATAGAAAGGAATGAATATAATGTCTGATACGGATAAAATATTAAAACAACTTTTGAAAGGCCAGGAACAATTTCAAAAATCACAGGAGAAAATTTTAAAAACTCAAGAACAATTTCAAAAATCTCAAGATAAGATGCAGGATAATATGAGTAGAATGCAAGAAGATATAAGTTTAATCAAAACCCAGCAGAAAGAGCATGGTGAAATATTATCCTCACTTAAATCTGCTTCTGAATTTCATAAAGCTGACATTGACAATTTAACACACCAAGTCGCAGAGGTTCAAGGTACAGTTAAAAATCTATCTGATAAAATGGATAAAAATTTCTCTGACTTGAACGAAACAAATAAATCCCTCCTTGAGATGTACGGTGCCCATGAAGTTGAAATAAGAACCTTAAGACGTAAACCAGTTTAAAATATAACTAATAGGAGTTAATCTCCTATATATTTTTAATTTTTAAAGAACATGAGTTTGCAATAAGGAGGATTCAGAAATGGCAACAAAAACTAACTTTATTTCCAATGGGAAAAAATACTACAGAATAAATTATGATATTGGCATGGATGCTAATGGAAAAAGAATTAGGAAACAATTTATTGGAAAAAGTAGAAAGGAAGCAGAAAAGAAGAAACTTAATTATATTAATAAAAACAATATGGGTTTAAAGGATACAAAAAATATGTGGTTAGCTCAAACATTAAAAAATTGGTTATTTGAGGTTGTAAAAATGTCTGGAAACATAAAACCAACTACATTTGCAAGATATGAAGGCTTATATAGAAATTATATAGAAAACTCACCTATAGGGCCTATAAGTTTGGATAAGCTAGAACCAATCCAGATACAAAGATACTATAACAAATTATTCAAACAGGGTAAAAGCAGCAGTCAAATAAATTACATAAATAAATTTTTAAAGCAATTCTTAAATTACGCAGTTGACTGTGGATATATACTTAGAAATCCCTGCACCGGCAAAAAAGTCGTTATACCTAAAAGAGAGTCAAATAAAATTATTGAAAAAGATATTCCTGTATTTACAGATGCAGAGTTAAACAAAATTGTAAACGCTGATAATTCTAAAATTAAATGTATTGCATTATTTTCTCTGGCAACAGGAATGAGACGTGGAGAAATCATAGGACTAAAGGAAAGTGATATTGACTATGACTCAAAAGAAATTCATATAAAAAGATCCATAGCAACCACAATCATATTTGATGACGAAAATAGGAAAACTAAAAAAACTATAATTCAAGAGCCTAAAAGCAAAAATTCAAAAAGGACAATCCCACTTCCAGTATCATTAATAACGATAATTAAAGATGCTGTCAATATTAAAAAAATCGAAAAATTAAAAGCTGGAGATAGCTATACAAAAGATTATTTAGATTATATATTTTTAAGTCAACAGGGTAATTTAATCAACGCTGGCAATCTAGACAAAACTTGGTCAAAGTTTTTAAAATCTCTGAGCATTCCTCATAAAAAATTTCATGCACTAAGGCATACGTACGCCACCAAACAATTTGAAAATAATATACCTTTAAAAACTGTATCAATGCTATTAGGTCACAGCAGTATTGAAATAACTGCGAATATTTACACTCATGTTGTAAAGAAAGAAAAAGGAAAATCAGTAGATTTATTAAGCAATATAAAAACTATGGTGTAAAAATGGTGTAAAATATTAAAAAATAAACACTTAAACAAAAAAGAAAAAACGCCTTAACTATTTAAGTTAAGCCATTCTTTAAACTTTGGTAGTCCCTAGGAGAATCGAACTCCTGATTTCACCGTGAGAGGGTGACGTCTTAACCACTTGACCAAGGGACCTCATAACAAAACCAACATTTAATATTATATATTGATTACATTCCGACGTCAATAGCAAATTTCAAATTTTATTATTTGTTATTGCAAATGAATTGCATATAGATATATAATATTAATATATTTTTAATTCATATGTTTTGGAGGAAATTCTATGATTACAATACAAAATTTAACTTTTTCTTACAGTGGTTCACCTCCATACCTGATAAAAAATTTAGATTTAACTATAAGGCAAGGAAGTTACACCTCCATATTAGGTGAAAATGGAAGTGCTAAAACAACTTTAATAAAGCTTATACTTGGGCTTCTCACACCAATAAGCGGAGAAATAAAGTTGGATACAAATAAAATAGGTTATGTTCCCCAAAGACTTGAGAGTTTTAACTCTCAATTTCCAATTACTGTCTTTGAGATATTAAAAAGCCACATGAAATCTTTAAAAATAAAAGACTCCACTTGTATAGATGAATCTCTTGATTCAGTTGGTATGCATTCATATAAAAAAAATCTAATAGGTGATCTATCTGGAGGACAGATGCAGAAAATATTCATAGCACGGGCCCTTATGGGATCGCCTGGACTATTGATATTTGACGAACCTTCTACTGGAATAGATATTCAAAGTCAAGTTGAAATATACTCCCTAATAAAACATTTAAACAAAAAACATCATATAACTGTACTTTCAGTAGAACACAACCTGAAGGCAGCTGTAGACAATTCAACCAATATATGCATTATGAAAAATGGAAACTGTAACATGTATACTATTTCTGAATACAGAAAATTAACATTGGAGGGTACAAATGCTTGAATACGAATTTATGCAAAATGCTATAATTGCAGGTATACTCATTTCTATATTATGCCCGGCAGTCGGCGTATTTCTTGTTTTAAAAAGATATTCTATGATGGGTGATTCACTATCTCATTCTTCTTTTGCAGGAGTAGCTTTAGGACTTGTATTTGGTTGGAATCCTATAATGACAGCTTTCATATTTACTTCTATAGCTGGACTTGCAATAGAATTCTTAAGAAGTTACTATGAAAAATATGCTGAACTTATATTGGTAATAGTTTTAACATTTTCTGTTGGAATTGCAATTGTGCTCATAAGCACTGGAAAAGCAAATGCAAATGTAAATTCTTATCTCTTTGGAAGTATACTCACTGTTTCAAAGGCTGAGCTTTATACTGTGTTCATTTTAAGTATAATTTCAGTAATAATTTTATCACTATTTTACAACAAATTATTATACATAACCTTTGATGAAGTAGGTGCCAAAATAGCTGGTATTAATGTAAAGTCAATAAACTATCTTTTTTCACTACTTGTAAGTGCCACTGTATCTGTATCAATTCACATACTGGGAATACTTGTTATTTCTTCTATGATAGCAATGCCTGCTGCAGCTGCACTTCAATTACACAGGGGATTCAAATCAACTTTAATTTTTTCCATACTATTTGGATTCATAGACATTATTGGCGGGTTACTTCTATCCTATTATATAAACAGTGCTCCTGGAGGAACAATTGCTTTAATGTCTGTAGCTTTACTTCTATTAGTTATCATTTCAAAAAAAATATTTCTGAATAAATAAAAATCAGAAATAAAAAATTAATTAACGTTGATTCATATATTCTTCTATGTTCTTGTGCATACATGACCACGACCGCCTTGAAAAAATAACTGAAACATTATTTTTTCTTGATTCTTCTTTTATAATTTCAGCCATATTATGTCCTATAAAATCTGTAAGTACCAATACAAGATCTGTATTCTGTGGAATTTTTATTTTTCTATCTCCCTTCTTTCTTCCTGTAACATGGCCTATTTCATTAAATCCTTTCTTGTTCAATTTATCTTTTATATTTCCTAACCGATCTCCTCCTACAACTAAAATACTCATAAAACTCCTCCTTTTATATAGTTATCTATGAAACTAACGACATGAAATGGTTTCAAAAATATTCATAATCATCGATGGAACAACTCCCTGTATTACACTTTTAGCTATATTATATCGCGCTTCATCATAATTTACAAATATTTCCTTAGCTGTATCCACATCATTGTATACCTTCCAGTATCCGCACATGAGACACTGCCTTTCAGACTGTTCTATAAAACATATTACATCATCTAAAGGATATCCTAAAAATACCCCAATTTCATGAGGACATATATTTTGGAACCTTTTCTTCAAAACAAACAGGTTTTGTATTAAATTTAAATTTTTACTATATCCAAACTTACTTAAAAAATTCATATTTCTTTCATTGTATATGATAGATTTAATTTCATCTGGATAATAGAACAATATAACGGCTGAATATTCATTTTTCTTTAATTCAAAAAAATCAATTTTATACTTCTCTAAAAAAATATATTTGTATCTTTCCCAAAGCACATTCAATCTTCCATTGTCTCTTCTCAATGTAATTATTGAAGATGGCTTATCTTTGAAAAGCGTCGGAGCAATGCCATATGATATTACTCCAAAAAGATATTCTTTTTCTTCCAGGCTCTTTATTTTAGTCATATATTCTTCTATAATCATATTTTCCATAAACGGCAAAACTCCTTCGAAATATTTAAATTTGTATTTAGTATATTATTTTTTACATGTAAAGGATACTTTATACCAAAATTTAAAATGATTAATATTGATTTTCATTCTCAATTATACCCCATTTTTTTATTACTGTAAATACCAAGATGCAGCTTTTAAATAATTCTATACAATATTTGCAGAATTTACAAAGAAAAAAATAAGCCTCTCTGGCTTATTTTATCCAATACATCTATATCTAAAACACTGCAGGTTTAAAACCTTTTCCTCGAACTTCACTTGTGTCCATAATAGACATAACCGCATGAGAATCTATATTTGATATAAAACCTTTAGCCTCTTCCACTTGCCTTGAGTTCATTATTGAATATATTATCTTTTTCTGGTTTCCGGTATAAGCTCCTTCTCCATAAAGATAGGTAACTCCCCTGCCAAGCTTCTGCAATATGGCTTTTTCTACTTTTTCGCTATCCCGTGTTATTACAAATAGTACCTTCTCTCTGTCAAGCCCCTGTATTGCCTTGTCAACCACTACAGAGTACATATACATTGATATCAAAGTATACAGTGCTATTTCAAGACTTCCTATAAATATCCCTATTAAAACTATTATAGTATTTATTATAAATGTAATTCTACCCACTGAAATTCCATATTTTTTCTTAATTACTACTGCTATTATATCTGTTCCCCCCTGGGATGCCCTGCATTTGAATATCATTCCTGACCCTACTCCTGTAAGAATACCACTACAAAGTGCAGACAAGAATGGATCTTGTAAATAATATAGTCCAGATACTCCTTTTGTAAATATAAGTCCCAAGGACATTGACATCATTCCTATAAAGCTAAATATACCAAACTCTGTATCTATAAGTTTAAATCCTATTATAAATATAGGTATATTTACAGCTATTACAAAATATCCTGTAGGTATACCTGTCAAATATTCGGCTATAATTGCAGCCCCCGAAACTCCTCCACTTAAAAATTTATGTGGTATAATAAACATATTTACTCCAATGGAATAAAGTATGCTTCCTGCCGTAACTATCAATATTCTAAATAACTTCTCATTTATATTTTTCATATTGACATTACCTCCAAAAAACTATTTATATTTTTTATTGCAAATAAATTCTATTATATATATATAATAAGGTCAATTTAAATAATTGCTGATTAACTCATTATGTTCCCTGCTTTTAACCTAATTATGAATTAACTTTGTCATTTTTCCCTATATCTTGTATTAGCTAATGAATTCTCTTTTATCATATAATCAAATATTCAGATAATTATATGTATTCAGTCATACTAATATTGAATATATATATATTCAATATTCATTATTAAAATTTGAAATAAAAAACCTAAAACTACTGATTTAATGCCGATAGAAGTCCATATAAAATAGCCACCCATTCTAAATTATGACATATATAATTTCGCCAAGTCATAATTTAGAATACTTAAATAAAAAACTTTGCAATAATTTTTTTAATTTTTTGTGTTAATTTTCAATACCGGTTCTTGCTTTTACTCCTTCATTGTAATAATGTTTTACTTCTTTCATTTCAGTTACAAGGTCTGCTTTCTCTATTATTCTAGCATCCGCATACCTTCCAGTAATAATCACTTCCACGTCAGGATTTCTTATATCCAGAACATGCAACAATTCATCTACACTAATTAACTTATAGTATAATGCTATATTTATCTCGTCCAAAACAACTATATCATACTCACCGGAACACAGTACTTCCCTGATTTTTTTTAATCCCTGTCTGGCCATTTTTATATCTTCATCAGTTGGATCTCCATCTATAAAAGCATCTCTTCCAAATTGCTCTATAGTAAAATCAGGTATCAAATAAGGCACTTTCAACTCACTGTAATCCATCCCTTTTACAAACTGTCCAAAATACACATTTTTTCCTGCACAAATTGCTCTCAAACACAATCCAAGAGCCGCCGTAGTCTTTCCTTTGCCATTTCCAGTATAAACTTGAATATATCCTCTACTCAAAAACTTTCCCACCTTTCTATAATACAATTTTCAATTTTATCAATTGTACATATATCATATATTTTTAATTTATTGATGCATATATTTTTCTCTACAAATTTCAACTTTTCCACATCGCTAAAAACAATACCGAGTATATTTCCACTATGAGCACCTATTATCCCAAGTCCACCTGCTTGCCTACATATTTTTAGAACTGGTTCAAGAAAATCATAATACAACCTACTTTGATTTCTCAATATACTTTCCGTGGAAACCTTCAGAAGCTGCTCCAGATTTCTATCGTATACAGCCCTCCTCAGCGGCTCTATCAAATCATCAACTATAATTGGCTGCTTTGAATCATCATGATTGAATTCAACAGTGTCAACTATACCTTCACCTTGAAATACCAGTATGTTAAATTTAAAATAATCTCCAAGAGTTTCCCTGTATAATCCTGTTTTATAGTCAAAAAGCGTCATTCTCCCAAATATTATACTGTCAGTAGGCTCCACATTTATACATTGCTCTACAAGTTCATCCTCATTGTATTCCTTGTGAAACATTCTTATCATGCACCTATAAACTGCACATAAATCTGCCGTACTGCTTGCCATACCTTTTCCCTTAGGTATACTGGAATTAATATTCAACGCTAGATTCGAGTAATATTTTTCACAATTCCATGCCTTCAATAAATTTTGCATAAATATGTAGGATTTTTGAGCCCAACCTGAAATGTTAGTCTTAGTATTTTTATTAGATTCAAATAGTTTCACCTTACTATATACATTTATAGGCAAGGATACCAGTATATCTGTATCTTCCGCAATCCCCTGAATTATCTCACCAAAACTTCCAGGATAAAAAGCCGTAATTTCCATAGTGTTATCTCCTGAAAATATATTTTTTTTCTATATAATCCACTAACTTTACTATATCATAAAAAACAATATCATACTCAATCTTTTTTCTCTTCAATACAAAAGCATATATTCCACAGTCAATGCATGCTGTTATTTTGTCATAGGTTCCACCCCTTGTTCCACTATCTTTCAGTATCATAGCTTTTGCATTGTAATTCTTTATAAAAGCACAATTCAGCTCCCGACCAACTGGTCCTTTAATAGCAATTATGTCTTCAATTTTTACACCGAACTTTTGACACTTAGACAATATTCTAGGCTGTGGAAGCACTCTGTGAACTATCCTGTTTTTCAGGTTCATGGACATAATTGTCTCAAGGTTCCTGCTTCCAGTGGTATTTAGTATTGTTCCCTTGAAAGATTTGATTTTTCCATATAGCTCATTGTAATTGTCTACAACTACCACCATATTGTTGTTTTTAAATCTCTCCATACATGAAGGTCTCTCATATCTAATGTATTCTATACCAAGTTTTCTGCAGGCCTCCATCGAATTTTCAGTAACATTTACGGCGTATGGATGTGATGCATCAACAAGCAAAGCTATATCATTTTTTCTGATAGCTTTAATAAATCCATCACAGTCAAGAGGCGTGGTATTTAAATACGTATACTTGTATTCCTTTAATATACTGCCTCCATATTCAGTTGCAGTAGACACAAATATATCGTCAGTAACTTTATTGAGTGAAGAAAGTATATCTCTTCCTTCAGATGTTCCAAGAATTAAGCCTATCATTTTACACTCCCTCTAATACTCTCTATTGCAGCTTCAGGATAGTTCTCTTTCTTCATAAGAGGATTACCATTTATAGAATCCTTCAAATGTTGTATATATATATTATGAAAAGAAGGATTTTCTCCAAGACCATGCAGATAGCATTCTACATCAAAGCCTTTATTTTCAAGTATGTTTTTCCATGAATCAGGCGCATCTCCTGCCATGTCCTCAACTGCATGATTCCCAGCTACAAGCATAAAAGGCATTAGTATTACTTTTCTTACATTCTTGATTTTAAGCTGTGGAATTACATTTCTCAGAGCAGGATATCCTTCTACAGTGGCTATATATGCATTATTTATACCTTCATCTCTCAGCATATACTGAAGCATGGAATAACTTGCATTTATTGGATGACTTGAGCCATGTCCCATCAAAATTATTGCACTTTTACAGCTGCAGTATTCCTGAATCTGGGCCTTTAATGCCTTTACAGCTATTCTGTAGTCATTCTGCCTATATAATACAGGCCTCCCTACTACAAGATTTTCAAATTTTTCCCTGTATTTATACGAACTTGTAACCAGCTTATCATATTCATCCCCCGGAATTATATGCAGTGGTTGAATATAAACCTCTCTAAAGCCATCCAGTTTCATCTTTTCCAGTGCTTCTTCCACTGTATCTATACTTAATTTATAATCACTTTTAAGCTTTGCAATTATCATATGCGAAGTAAAAGCTCTTCTTATCTCATAACATTTGAATGCATTTATTATAGAATTTTCAGTACTCTCTATGCATGATTTCAATATTTTCAGAATACTCGTTCCAAAGCTCACTACAAGTATTCCCTTTTTGTTTTCCACCATAATTTCTCCTTTTCTATTCAACAACATTGTTATCGGGTATATTATATCCACGTGGGGTTATAAATCTACCTCTTTTCATATAACTCCTGCTGTTTCCAATTATAACTACACTCATCATGTCAACGGCTTCATCTGAAAATTTTCCGAGTTCAGTAATTCTTATCTTCTGCCCCTCTCTGAGTGCATTTTTTACAATGGCAACAGGTACATCCGAACTTCTGTATTCTTTTATAATATCCAGACATTCGGAAAGATAAAATGGTCTGCCCTTACTTTTAGGATTATAAAGCGATATTACAAAATCTCCTTTTGCAGCAAACTCAACCCTTCTTTTTATAACATCATAAGGTGTCATAAGATCACTAAGGCTTATACTGCAGCTGTCATGCATAAGAGGTGCACCAACAAGAGACGCAGCAGCAAGAGATGCTGTAACCCCAGGTATTATCTCAATATTGTCACATTTGCCAAGTTCAAGGACAAGTCCTGCCATGCCATATACACCAGGATCGCCGGTACTTACTATTGACACAATTTTATCGCGTGAAAATTCAATTGCCTTCCTGCACCTTTCTATTTCACCCTTCATTCCAGTAGAAAATACCTCTTTTCCCTGAATCAGGCTAGAAATCATATTCAGATATCTTGTATATCCAATTATAACATCACTTTCTTCTATGGCCTTTACAGCTCTCAAGGTCATATTTTCAATGCTTCCCGGTCCAATACCTATTATATACAGTTTTCCCAAATTTATATACTCCTTCCTATACACAAAGTCATACCACTGAATTTTATTTTCTCTGTTAGAAAATTTATGCCCCCCGAAAGATAAACACAAGGCTCACACACGGCTCTTATCCCTATGGCCTTTTCCACAAAATCACTTCCTTGAAATTTGTGTTGAATTTTTTTTATTTCCTTTCGTGAAAATATTTCAAATCTGCACCCAAAAAAATCCTTCAAATTCAGTATCGCCTTCTCTTTCGATTTTATATCCACTGTAGTCACCACAGCCACCGATCTTATGTCTATATTTATATTTTCAAGCATTTTTAGAACTGTATTTTTCATAATTTCAGTCGAGAAATTTCTTCTACATCCTATACCTACAATTATATCCTTTCTTATAAGCTTAAGAATTTTAAAATTTTTCTCCACACTAATATTCAACTTGGAATTATCAGTTACAACCACAGCCCCACGGGAATCCTCTATATTGTTCACATATCCTCTGGGACACCTTATAACATCTTCCTGATCGATAAATGCAACCTTCTTTCCATTCACCAGAAGTGCCGATATATCTTTTGCCGTCTTTAAATCATCTATGACAAGATCATTATCCATTGCAACAATATCCGGTGCAGTCAATCCCATATTATCCGTGGCAGTAGTTATTACCGGTATAGCTCCAAGTATTCCGGCTATACCTTCAGCAAGTCTGTTTGCCCCTCCAAGATGTCCGGATAAAAGACTTATTACAAATTTTCCACAGCTATCTATTACAATGACAGCCGGATCTATTGTCTTTGACTTTACATGTTCACATATGGCTCTTACTGCAATTCCAGTTGAACTTATAAATACCACAGCCCTATAATTTTTCATGGCCATTTTGGAGACACTTACGAGATTGAAATCAAGCGTACTGTTTTTCGAGTAGAAATCAATATCAAAATTATCCTTAATTCTTTCAGATATGTCATTCCCTGATTCTGTAACACTAATTACCGCAATTTTCATTTTTTCCCTTTCTGTATCCATGACTGAAGCTACCGTCATAAAGGCGGCTTTTCATGTATTTACAATCAATAAAATCTCCCACAAGTATCTGGGCTGTTCTGGTTATATTTTCATTTTTTACTTTTTCAGAAATGTCATCCAGAGTCCCCAAAACAAATTTTTCATCTTCCCAACTTGCCCTCTGGACAACTGCCACCGGTACATTTCTTCCGTATCCCTTTCTAAGCTTTCCAACGACTCTATCTATCATGCCTGCAGACAGAAATATTGCCATGGACGAACCTATGGAAGCCAGCTTCTCAAGATCCTCTCTATCAGGTACGGGAGTTCTTCCTCCCATTCTCGTGAGTATTACAGTCTGGCTGACTCCGGGAAGGGTAAACTCCTTTTTTATGGAAGCCGCCGCTGACGTAAATGAACTGACACCTGGTATTATTTCATAAGGTATATTCAATCTGGACATTCCATCCATCTGCTCCTTTATGGCGCCATATATTGAAGGATCTCCCGTATGGAGACGTACTACCTTTTTCCTTTTCACATAATATTTGTGTATCACCTCAAGTACTTCCTCAAGAGTCATCGATGAGGAGTCATATATGTCTGCATTCTTTTTGCAGTACTTAATGTGCTCTTTTGATACAAGTGAACCGGCATATATTACTACATCCGCACTTTCAATTACTTTTCTTCCTTTAACTGTTATTAAATCCGGATCTCCTGGACCTGCCCCTACAAAATATACTGTGTTTTCCATATTGCCCTCCCAACTTTTCATCATTTACTTCTTATGTGCTATTATAAGTGACATATAGTCACTGTTCTGAAGTATTTCCTCTCTTGACCTCATTATTTTCTGTCCATCTCTATAAGCTCTTTTTACATACACATACCTGAAATCATTTTTATCAAGAAAGTCAAGTACTTCTTTCTCTCTGTGGCTTATTTTCATTATAACTGCAAATTTTTCATCTTTTATCCTGTTTATCTGAGATGCAGGTGTAACAACAACCCTCTCATCACCAATAACTATAGTTTCTCCTGCTATACTGGCCGCAGCACAAAAAGATGTTATTCCTGGAACCGTCTTGGCTTCATAACGTTTCTCTTTTACATAATTTAAAAGATATATATATGTACTGTAGATAAAAGGATCTCCTATAGTCAAAAATGCTACATCCTCTCCTATCTTGAGATATTTTTCGATCTCAAGAAAAGCACTATGGATCTTATCTTCCTGATTACTTCCCCCCATTGGAAAATGCTTTATAATAACTTTTTTGTCCTCTCCTATAAAATTTTTAGCTATGGACAGTGCCGTACTTTTCCCTTCTATTTTTGCACAGGGTGCAACTATAACTTGACATTTTTGAATAGTTTTTATTGCCTTCAAAGTCATCAATTCTTCATCCCCGGGTCCCACACCTACTCCATAAAGCACACCAGTTTTTAAAATATTTTCATTCAAGTGTAATCACCCCTTCCTGTTGATTTTTGATGCAGTCACGATAAATATACTGTTGTTTGAGGATATCATAAGACTTTTACCATGTATTCGGTTTACAGAAATCTGTATACATTCCAGATCGTAATCCATGGATTCAAGCATTTCAACAGCACTGTTGAGATTTTTAAGGGTTACAAAATTAAGCACCATCTTTCCATTGTACTTTAATTTGTTTCCATAACATTTTATTATCTCTTTTATATTTCCACCGCTTCCCCCTACAAATATGCCGTCAAAATAAGGTTCAACATGTTTTTCAGCCTCCAATGCTTCTCCATGTAAAATATTAAGATTGTATATGTGAAATTTCTCCATATTTTTATCTATCAATTCCAGTGCTTCCTGATCTTTTTCTACTGCAATGACTTCACCATTAAAGCACAATTTAGCCATCTGAATACTTACAGATCCTGTACCTGCACCTATGTCAAGCATTCTGGATTCAGGCTTTATATCCAGTTTGGAAATACTTATCGTCCTGATTTCTTCCTTTGTCATAGGACAATTTCCTCTTATAAAATCTTCATCCTTTATATACATGGTTGAAAACCCTCCCTGATATCCAGATTTTCTATTACTACAACTGACAATACACCGAATTTCATGTTTTTTAACTTGTCCGGTGTACCATATATTATGCTTTCGTCACCATATGAAAGATTTTCCCCTACATATACCATACATCTCATATTATTTTCAGCTAGAACACTGCATATCCTGTCCGGAGAATTATTTTTATCTGTAAGCCATATTGAAATTCCAGTTGAAGCGGCAGCTTTCAAAATGTCATCATCTTTGCCGTGTACACTTCCAAGATAGGCACCCTGCCAGTTCTTTTTCAATTTTGACATCATGTACTGGAAGGAACTTATACCAGGTACAACCTCTATATCTCCACTGTAATTTTTCTCGATATATCCGGTTATTCCATAAAATAGCGGATCTCCCGATGCTGCAACTGAAACAGTTCCATACTTCTTTGAATTTATAATGTCAATTATATCATTGAGTTTTCCAACCTTTACTTTAGGTGTATCAATGAACTTCAAACTGTCTATGGCCCTTTCAAAGCCCAGAATCACATCTGATCTTCTCATGGTATCAACTGCCTCGTGGATTATATAATCCCTGCTTCCGGGACCAATTCCCACTATAAAAACCCTGCTCATTTCACAACATTCCTTCCATGTTTATTCATAGAATCATACAGTATCCCCCCTTTCATGGAATACATTATGATGTCCGCACCAACCACATTATGGGTGTATTCATATATTTTTTGAGATATTTTTTCACCTATCCTCGAATACAGTTCCCCATATCCGTCTCCCAGGAGGTTGACTGCACCTTCAGTAGTCTTCTGGTCGTATACTTTCCTGACAAGTTCAGCACTTCTCCCCATAAGTGCAAGCTCCAGTGCCATGGTCTCAAGTCTCGCATCACATACCCTGCTGTGGGTATTGAAACACCCCGACGCTATTTTGCACATTTTGCCTATATGTCCCACAATCACAACGTGCTTTACTCCTTTGTTCATGCATATTGTAAGTGCCTTTCCAACATAGTTCGACATTATAACCATCCTATTTTCATCCAGCTTCAGTGCATGTGCCATATCCCTGCCCATATCTCCAAAAAGCAGTATTACATCCCTGTATCCATTTGCAACCTTCTGGTTTATATCAATTTCTATGGACTCTACAAGTGCCTCCTCAGACATGGGCGTGACTATTCCAGTTGTTCCAAGTATTGATATCCCCCCTATTATATTCAATCTGGGATTGAAGGTGCTTCCGGCTATTTTCTCTCCCTCTGGAACAAATACAGTTATTTCAACTCCTGAATTTTCCGGCAGTATTTCCTTTACTTCCTTCTCGATCATTTTTCTCGGAACAGGATTTATGGCGGGCTCGCCCACCTTCACATATAATCCCTCTCCCTGAACAACTCCAACTCCAATTCCGCCTTTCAGCTTATATCCTTTCTTTAACCTGACTGCCCGTGCCCATATTTCAATGCCGTCGGTTATATCGGGATCATCACCTGCATCTTTTATAACACAGCATTCAACATAATTTTCCCTCTTGTTTACCTTGCACACAGGTATCAGAAGCTCTATTCCCTTTGGAGTATCAATTCTTGTTTCATCCGAACAGTGATTGAAATAAAGCATGCTTACAGCAGCTTTTGCCGCTGCTGCCGCACAGGAGCCTGTAGTATATCCGCATCTCAACTTTTTTCCATCACAGTCCACATACATATCAAACATACGCTCACCTCACCGGCGTGTTATAATATACATAAGAGCATTGACTATAGCTGCCGCCACATTGCTTCCTCCCTTTCTCCCCCTTACGGTTATCATGGGGATATCCAGCTCCTCTATCTCGCGTTTTGCATCCTCTGCACCTACAAAACCTACAGGAACACCTACTATGAATTTGGGATGGGCTATATTTTTCATGGTGAGTTCCTTCAAAGTAAAAAGTGCAGTAGGTGCATTTCCAAATACAAAGAACTCCACTCCCTGACGTGCCGCCATTTCAACTGCTGCCATGGATCGGGTTATCCCCTTTTCTTTCGCAGCTGATGCCACATCAGCTCTACCCACAAAACATTCAGCACTGCAGTTCAATTTTTCAAGTGCATTCTTGTTTATTCCCGCCAGTGCCATGTTGGTATCCGTATAGATCATGGTACCCGAACTCAAAAGATCCAGGGCCTTATCTATGGCATTATGTCTTATATAAAGTATATCCTTGTATTTAAAATCTGCAGTGGTATGTATAACTCTCTTTACTATGGAGAGTTCATTTTCCGAGAAGCTGTGTGATCCCATTTCTCTTCCTATTATCTCAAAGCTTTTCTTCTCAATATCCATAGGCACTTTTACATAATCCTTCATAAATTGCAGCCGCCCTTCTTCTCCCTTATATCTACAAGCTGTCCTCTATCTATTCTCGAGTCTTCAAAGTCCACCATATTGTTCATGGCATAAATTGAAGCCTCTATTATACTGAAGGCAAGAGGACATCCTGACCCTTCTCCAAGCCTCATATTCAAATTCAGTATGGGTGTAAGTCCCAGTTCCTTCATGACATAGCCTGCTCCAGGTTCTGCGGAAAGATGTGATGGAAACATGAAGTCCCTGGCACAGCTTTTCAATCTTGCAGCACACAGTGCAGCAACCGAAGATATAAGTCCGTCAATTACTATGGGTATCCTGTTTTTTGCCGCTCCGAGAAAGCATCCGCATAGTCCGCATATATCAAATCCACCAACCTTTGAGAGTACATCTATTACATCATCAGGGTCAGGTTTATTTATATCTATGGCCCTTTTTACCGCCTCCAGTTTACGGGAAAGCTGCTCATCCGTTATTCCAGATCCCCTGCCTACTACAATATTCGGAGAAATACCTGAAATGACACTGAGTACTGCAGAACTTGTGGCGGTATTGCATACACCCATTTCCCCGGTTCCCAAAAGGTCATACCCTTTTTCTGCCAGTTGGTCTACCATTTCAATTCCCACCTCTATGCCTCTTACTGCTTCTTCCCTTGTCATGGCAGCTTCTTTTGCCATATTTCTTGTCCCGTAATTTATCTTCCTGTTTATAACCTGCGGATTGTCTATATCAGCCTTTATGCCTATATCCACTACAGTCCTGTCTGAACCGTAAAAATCAGAAAGTATACATACACCTGTAATGCCCCTTGTAAAATTATTGGTCACGCTTACCGTAAGATCCTGATTACAGCTGCCTATGCCTTCCTCCCACACCCCATTGTCGGAACACATTATAACTATATTTTTTTTCCTTATTTTGTCCGGAAAATTTCCTCTGATACCTGCTATTTTTGCACTTATCTCTTCAAGTTCTCCAAGACTGCCTATTGGTTTTGTGAGATTGTCGATTCTTTTCCATGCACTTTTTACTGCTTTCTCATCTCTTCCATTTATACTGCTTAAAGTATTCTTCAATAATTTCATATTATACCTCCATGTGTTTGATATTCAGCAAGCTTGTTATGAACTTCATATTTGTAAAAAAATGAATATGTGCATAGGAAGCCAGTACGTTCTTTTTTACATATCCACATTTCCACCGCTTGATACTTCCATCATACCTCTGCTTTGTAACCTCGTATATTTTATCCTCCTGTGATTCAATGCGGGATCTATGGAATTCATGACAGTTCATTTTCATTCCTCTTTTTAATATTGAATTGTCCTCAGCTACTTCTATAGTTGCATATCCAAAATTCTGAAGTCTGTGCGTCATAAAAGCTTTTCCGTGGAAAAAACCAACGGTGTCAAATATTTCTCCTCCATCTATTCCCTGCAATACATCCATAAGGTACATGAGTCCTCCGCATTCTGCATTGCACCTGAGTCCTGAATCAAGCTTTTCCCTTATGTCCAGCAGCATACTTTTATTCTGGGACAGTTCAGCTGCAAATACTTCCGGATAACCCCCACCTATGTATAGGAAATCAATGTCATCCGGCAATTTTTTGTCCTTTATTGGACTGAAAAGCAGAATACTACCCGCCTCTTCAAGAAGTTCAAGATTTTCCTTGTAATAAAATTGAAAAGCCCTGTCATATGCCACTGCAATCTTTAATCCAAGAGAACTCAGATGAAAGCCATCATTCTTATAATTTACTTCCTTGAAGCATCTCAGAAGCTTTTCTATATCAACATTTTTAAGTACAAGTTCGCTCAGTATATCAAGTTTTCTATCAAGATTGTCAATTTCTATACTCTGAACCAGTCCGAGATGTCTGCTTTCAAGGGATATCCTGTCATCCTTGGGTATATATCCAAATACCTGAAGTCCGCAGTTTTTTTCCACTGCTGCTTTAAGAAGTCTATAATAGCTTTCCGTTATACTGTTGAATATAACACCGGCTATACTGGCAGGGCCAAATTCTGCAATCCCATTTATCTGTGCACAGATCGTGGTACTTGCCCCCTTTGGGCTCATGACAAGTATAATTGGAAGGTTGAGTACCCTGGAAACATGATAAGTTGAATACGCAGTATCAATTCCCTTTCCATCATATATTCCCATAGCCCCCTCCACTATTCCAAGATCACCTTTTCCCCTCATATAGGAAGCCCTTACTCCGTCTTCCCCCATAAGAAAGATATCCAGATTTCTGGATTCACTTCCTGTAACCTTCTCGTGAAAAGCAGTATCTATATAATCAGGTCCCACCTTGTACCCCTGGATCTTAAATCCCGATTTTACAAGAGCGCCCATGAGTCCAAGAGTCACCGTAGTCTTGCCGCTGCCGCTGCTGTCTGAAGATATTATTATACTTTTCATAGTGTACCCTCTATCTGTCCTCTTCAAGCCATCTGCATATATCCAGTGCATAATAGGTAATTATCATTTTGGCACCTGACCTCTTTATGGAGGTAAGCATTTCCTTTGCCACTGCCTTTTCATCTATCAGCCCTTCCTTTGCAGCAGCTTTTACCATTGCAAATTCTCCACTTACATTATAGGCTGCAACGGGAACATCAAACCTGTCCCTGGCCCATCTTATAACGTCGAGATACGGGAGTGCAGGTTTTACCATTATTATATCCGCTCCCTCCTTTATATCGTCCTCTATCTCAAGCATGGCTTCCCTTATGTTACCGGGATCCATCTGATATCCTCTCCTGTTTCCGAACTTAGGGGCGGAATCTGCCGCATCTCTGAACGGCCCATAGAAGGCAGAACAGTATTTTGCACTGTAGGCCATTATTGATACATCCTTATATCCATTTTCATCCAGAGCCTTTCTTATCTCCTGTACCCTGCCGTCCATCATATCTGAAGGAGCTACCATGTCAGCTCCTGCTTCTGCATGGGAAAGAGCTGTCTTCGCTATATACTTTATTGTTTCATCATTATCTACCTCGTGATTGTGTACTATTCCGCAGTGACCATGATCCGTATATTCGCACATGCATACATCCGTGATTATGAAGAGTTCGGAATCCAGCTCCCTCAATTTTCTTATTGCCCTCTGTATTATTCCATCCTTATCATAGGCTGAAGAGCCTACTTCATCCTTGTGGTCCGGAATTCCAAAGAGTATTACACTTTTCACCCCTGCACTATGCATATCAGATACTATCTCATCCAGTCTGTCTATGGAATAGTGATAGTTGTTGTAAAGTGACGGTATCTCCTTCTTTACATTTTCACCTTCAACAACAAATATGGGGTATATGAAGTCATTTTTATCAAGTACTGTTTCCCTTACCATATCTCTTATAACAGCATTTTTTCTCAGCCTTCTATGTCTTCTAAACATTTCACATTCTCCTCTTTTCTCTCAGCTTTTTTATAATTCCATCTTCAGTGTAGGTCTCTGACATCGTATATTTTAGATTGTTTTTCTTAAGTTCCTTTCCCGTTATGGGGCCTATGGCTATAATATACTTTTCCCTTATGGCTTCAATACCTACAAGCTCCATCATATTTCTTACGGTAGTGGGGCTTGTAAATACAACCGTATCCACATCATCAAAACAGTGAGGATCATGGAGATCTCCACAGATCGTTTCATAAACAGAACATTCATCCACAGCGCATCCATATTTTTTGAGCACCTGTGATAAATATGGTCTTGAATTTTTGGAACGTGGCAGAAAGATTCTATTTCCCGGACTTATAAAATTTTTTAATTTGTCATATAAGCTCTCTGCTACAAATTTTTCAGCAACTATTTCAGGTATGATTCCCCTTCTTCTTATTTCTCTTTCCGTAGCAGGCCCGATGGCGGCAAATACAGCTTTTATATTCCTTACATCATAATTTTTTCTCAAAAGCAGTTCAAAAAAACTGTTTACTCCATTTACACTTGTAAATACTATATAATCATAGAGAGGTAGTCTGTCTATATATTCAACCATGTTGTCATTTGTGGATTTTATTCTAATGGAATGTATCTCGGTAACCTGTGCGCCAAGATCCATGAGTTTGCCTTTCATTTCCCCGGACTGCGATTTTGATCTTGTAATACATATATTTCTGCCGAAAAGCGGTTTTTCCTCGTACCAGCTGAATGTACTGCTGAATTTCACCACTTCTCCAACTACAAAAATGCAGGGTGAGTGAAGTCCCCCCTCCACGGCATCATGATATACTTCTTTTAGATTGGAAATTACCTTTCTCTGCCTGGCTGTAGTGCCTTCCATTACAACTGCACAGGAAGTATCTTCGTTCATCCCATTTTCAATCAATCTATTTGCTATTTCGCCGAGACTGGAAAATGCCATCATAAATACAAGTGTGCCTCCCACAGCCGCTGCAGCCCTCCAGTCTATATGAAGATTCTCAGCGGCCTTCCCGGTAAAGACATGAAAACTCTGTGCCACATTTCTATGTGTGACAGGTATGCCTGCATAATTCAATACGGATATAAAAGAAGTTATCCCCGGTATGACTTCAAAATCAATTTTTTTTCTGGAAAGAGCCAGTACTTCTTCACCTCCTCTTCCAAATATGTAGGGATCACCGCCTTTGATTCGTCCAACTATATATCCTTCCTCTGCAAACTTTAAAAGCATTTCATTTATTTCTTCCTGTTTCCTGTAATGACAGCCTGGTTCTTTTCCACAGTAGTATATCCGGCAGTCTTCATTTAAATAGTTCAATACACCTGCTCCTGCAAGCCTGTCATACATGACCAGATTGCACTCCTTCAACTTTTTTACTGCTTTCAAAGTCAGAAGCTCCTCGTCTCCTGGACCTGCCCCTATTATATACACCTTGCCTTTTTTCACTTTTCTCACTCCCCCAGCATATTCAATGCAAGTTTCCTTCCAAGTTCCATATAATCTGATTTGCTGCCGCTTATATGACTCTTTAAAACTCTATTCTCAATCTCATACATTCCTATGATGTCCATGCATTTGCCTTCAATTCTTGCATAAGCTCCTATGGCAGAGTGACAGTCTCCATTCAGAGTTCTCATAAAGCTTCTCTCCGCTTCAACACATATTCTTGTTTCCCTGTCATCTATTTTTCTGAAGACATCCGCATCACTGTATTCTCTTTTTATCTCAACTCCCAGTGCACCCTGGCCTATGGCTGGAACAATATCCTCTACACTAAAATAATCCGTTATAATATCCTCAAGTCCAAGCCTTTTAACTCCAGCAGATGCAAGAATTATACCCTGAAGATTTTCTTCCTTCATCTTTTTTATTCTCGTCTGCACATTTCCTCTTATTGGGACTATACATAAATCCCCTCTAATCTTTTTAATCTGTTCCGACCTTCTCCTGCTGCTGGTACCAATTTTGGAACCCGGTCTTAAATCTTCAAAATGGACTCCTGAATTTGACACAAAAACATCCCTTACATCTTCCCTTTCGCAAACTGCCGCCATTTCAAACTTGCATGGTATGTCAAAGGGCACATCCTTCATGCTGTGAACTGCAGCATCTGACCTTCCTTCAAGAAGTGCCCTCTCTATCTCCTTTATAAAAAGACCCTTCCCACCTATCTTATCCAATGCAATGTCAAGTCTCCTGTCACCTGTAGTTTCCATGAGAACTTTCCTGCCCAAGACACCGCATTTTTCCATGAGAAGCCTTATTACTATATCCGCCTGAATCTGTGCAAGCCTGCTTTTTCTAGTTGCAATCCTGTATTTCAAAATATCATCACTCCATTAATTTTTGTAAAACATGTCTATTATAATGCGTGCTTTGTTCTTTCTATAGAAAAAATAGAAATCCTCCGAGCATATGAAGCTCATTATCTTCCTTCTCTCAACACCACCGGGAAGGCTGTTTCTAACACCTGATGCAAAATCTACAAAATCATCATACCTGGAAATATTCTTTTTCATGATATCAGCTATAAAAACAGATGTGAGAGGGGATATACCCTCAGTATTTACTCCAAAGTGTATATTTTTAGTATTTCTCTGGCAGGGCATAATGCAATTCCCCATAGGCGGATCTGAGACATCTATATACAATTTGAATAAATCTTCACAATCCCGTCTTATAGCTGAATTCAATTTAGAATCATCTGTAGCAATTACTACAATATGTCTATCGTATATATATTTCTTATCATATTCTCCACATATTATATTCAGTTTCAAACTGCTGCCGAACTTCTTGAAATAATCTGAAAAAGCCGGTGCTACAACCATAACATTGCATTTTCCTCGTATAAAAGTTTTCAGCTTTATAGCTGCAGCCCTTCCTCCACCTACTATAAGCACATTAATTTTTTCGGACAGAAGCGTAACGAACTGTTTTTCAATCAACTCAACTGCACTCCCTCATTTATAAATTCTCTATTATGTGAAGCATCTTTTCATTTTTATGCCTGTCTTTTATGGCAAGTCTTATGTAGTTTTCACCCAGTCCCCTGTAATTTTCGCATTTCCTTATGACAGCACCTTCTTTTAGACACATCTCATATACACAAGCTGAATTTACACCACTGGATAATCTGCACAGTACAAAATTTGAAAATGTATCATATACTTTTTCAATTATACCTGCCCTCTCAAGATTCTCCTTCATGAATTTTCTTTCCGAAGCTATCCATTCAAGTGATCTGCCAATATACTCACTGTCTCTAAGTACATACTTTGCTGCAATTTCCGCAAAACAGTTTATATTCCATGGATTCTGGCCTTTTTCAATATCAAGCACCAAATTGCTGTCCGAGGAAATACCGTAACCAAACCTTACGCCAGGAAGTGCAAAAAACTTTGTAAGCGCCCTGACTATGAGAATACATCTGTATTTTCCAGTTTCATTTAAAAAGCTGTACCGTGAATCACCTGTAAACTCAATAAAAGCTTCATCTATAATTATAGTCTTTCCATTTTTTTCACAATACTCCACTATACTGTAAAATTTTTTCTTGTCTATGATCTGCCCATTAGGATTGTTTGGATTTCCTATTATGAGAGAATCAACATTTCTAATCTTCTTTTTAATGTCCTCATAGTCAAAATTCATATCCGGCTTCAGTCTTGAATAAACTATATTACAATTCCATTTCAATGCACTCTTTTCGTATTCTATAAAAGAAGGTACTACTATACAAACACTTTTAAAATGACCAAGGGCAAGATCCAGTATTTCCGAAGCCCCGTTTCCAGGAACTATACTTATTCTGTCCCGTAAATTTTCCCCGACAGTTCCATACCCGCACTTGCTGAAACAGGAATCATAGCTTTCAAGATAATCTTTTATATTTTCCTTCAATTTTCTATACTTTATATCTGGATATACATCTGCAAGTTTCACAGCTTCCTCTATATTTTCTTTGAAGCTCGCAGGTACACCCAAAGGATTTATATTGGAGCTGAAATCAAGTAATTTCCTTCCTTTGAAAATCCCCTCCGTGTATATATCCCCACCATGTTCCAAATCCATTACCCAACACATCCCATCAAAATTGTATAGATTGCAGCAGCAGTCAGGACAGCACCCATTTCAGAAAAATACATGAGCTTTATGACACCCTTTATGTGATCGGCATTGAGCTCCCTCTTCCTGTCTCCAATATGTGGCTTGTAAAATACTTCTCCAAAATATATATTTGTGCCTCCCAGCTGTATTTCCATGGCTCCGGCAGCTGCAGCTTCAGGATATGCACAATTCGGGCTTTTGTGGTTTTTCCTGTCGCGCAGCATTATTTTAAAGGTATCCAAAAGGTTCCCTCCAACAAGCGGGGACATGATGCACATTAAAAAGCCTGTAAGTCTTGCAGGTATCAAATTAAAAAAGTCATCCACCTTTGCAGGGAAAAATCCTATATACCTGTAATTTTCATTCATATAGCCCAGCATGGAATCCATTGTATTCACAGCTTTATACGCCATAGAAAGTGGCGAAGCAAAAATAATGCCGTAAAAAAGCGGTGCAACTACTCCATCCGATGTATTTTCAGCTACGGTTTCAACAGCCGCCCTTGTTATCTGTCCTTCATCCAGATTTTTTGTATCCCTTCCGACTATGCCGGACAATTTTTTTCGCGCATCTTCTATACCTGAATATTTAAGGGAAGTATACACCTTGCTTGCCTCTTTATCAAGACATCTTGCAGAAAGGCAGGTACACAGAAAAAGTATATTTATGAGATTGAAGAGAATAACATTGTTCCTAAAAATAAAGAGAATTACAAAAGGTAAGAGAAAACTTGAGGATACGAGAACAAGCACTATAAACCCGCCAAAATATTTCATACCTCTGTTTGTAATGCACTTTGCTCTTGCCCTGTTCTCAAGAAAGCCTATGAGCTTTCCCATAAATACTACAGGATGGGGAAACCACAGTGGATCACCTATTATCCAATCCAGGATTACAGCAATAACAACATCTATAAAATTGAACTGTATCAAAGACAACTCCATAAAATACTCCTCCAACTGTCAAATTCCCATAATATCATATACGGCTTTTATATTCATGTTTTTTCTGACTATGTCCGCAAGTCTGTCAAGCTGGCTGTTTCTGTAATCTCTGTAATCCAATGATTTTTTTGGAGAGATCCCTTTCTTTTCCCGTATCCTATTCAGTATGTACTGTCTGAAATCTGCTGAATCAAATACTCCATGAATATATGTACCCATTATGTTTCCTGTTGAACTTACAGCTCCGTCATTTTTATTTTCCATCCTGAACAGAGGTCTTGTATTGTCTCCATATTTGCAGACTCCCATGTGTATTTCATATCCATATACATGAATATCTCCTCTTCTGGCATTAACCCTGGTGGTAACCTTTTTTCCCTCAAGTATGGTATCTATATCCAGGAGCTCCATCCCTCTTGTTGCTCCTGCACTGCTTTCAACACCATATGGGTCTTTTACCGAATTTCCCAGCATCTGATATCCTCCGCAGATTCCAATTACAATTCCTCCTTTGCTGTAATCCTTTATGGAATGCTCAAGACCTGATTCTCTCAATTTTATCAAATCGTCTATTGTATTTTTACTTCCCGGCACAATAAGTATATCCGGATTTCCGAATTCACCTGGTGATGAAATAAATCTTACAGATATGTCATCTTCATTCTTGAAGGCATCCATATCAGTAAAATTGGATATATGAGGAAGTTTCACAACTGCTATATCTATTGCAGCTGTATTATATTTATTGAAGGAAATGGCACTGTCCTCATCCTCCAGATTCAAATTGAAGTATGGAACTACTCCCACACATGGTATTTTTATTATATCCTGAAGCATGTCAATTCCTGGTTTTAGTATATCTACATCTCCCCTGAACTTGTTTATTACAGTAGCCTTTACTCTAGGCCTTTCATTTTCTTTTAAAAGCAGCATGGTACCTGCAAGGGATGCAAATACTCCACCCCTGTCTATATCACCTGTGAGAATTACAGGTGCATCTGCGATTTCAGCCATTCCCATATTCACAATATCCCGGTCTCTCAGATTTATCTCTGCAGGACTTCCCGCTCCTTCCATGACAATTATGTCAAACTTCTTCTCAATATCTGAAAATTGAGATTCAAGCATATCCCTGAAATTTAATTTCATATCCTGATACTCTACCGCTGTTGCGTTGCAGTATACCTCCCCATTCACAACTATCTGGCTCTTTTTGTCTGAAGTGGGCTTCAAAAGTATGGGATTCATATACGCTTCCGGTTCCAGTCCACATGCATAGGCCTGCAGTACCTGTGCCCTTCCCATTTCCCTCCCGTCAAGAGTTATATAGGAATTCAGTGACATATTCTGCGATTTGAACGGGCATACACTAAAGCCGTCCTGCTTGAATATTCTGCAGAGAGCCGTAACAATTATACTCTTTCCTACCGATGATCCCGTTCCCTGAATCATGATCTTGGCCATAACAATCCTCCTAAAAACAAAATAAGAACAGCAAACTTTAAAATCAGTTTCTGCTCCTATTATAAAGATGAGATATATCCGCACAATATTATAAAGAACTCTCCCTCCGAAAGTTTGCTTGAAATAAATATCAGGCAGGTCTCCTGACTTATGAATCATACACATCCTCAGCCTTCCTCAATTAAAAGTGGCATAATAAGGACTTGTCATCAATTACAGTAGCGGGGGCTGCTGCGGAATCCAACCGCATTCCCTTTTCACCTTGAACAAGGCACCTGAAATCATTCATATTCTTTTTTATAAGACGAGTATATTACAACATATGTATCATGTCAACAGGTTCAAAATTTTCACTTTATATTATTGTCCATCAAAAACTTGTCGTCATTTATCACATTTTTATATGTATCATCCCTTATTACCCTGTGCTCTTCGGAAAACACAATAGCTCTCCTGAAAATTCCATCTATGTATTCAAAATCATGGGTAGAACAGATTATAGTCTTTCCTGCACGATTCAATTCTATAAAAAGCCCCTTCAGAAATCTCTTTCCCTTTGGATCTATTCCATTCATAGGTTCATCCAATGTTAATACGTCAGGATTAAGTGCAAGAACAGAAGCTATCGCAACTCTCTTTTTTTCTCCACCACTTAAATTATAAGGTTGCCTATGTTTAAGATTGCCTATATTCATCAGATCAAGACAATCTTCTACCCTATCTTTAACTTCTATTTCACTCATACACATCTGTCTTGGTCCAAAGGCAATTTCTTCATAGACCGTAGGACAGAAGAGCTGGGTATCGGAATTTTGAAACACGAATCCAATTTTTTTGTGAAATAGCCTAGAGTACTTGCCATTTTCCATCTGTTTTTTACATATGTTAACCTTATCAAAATAGTAATTTCCACTATCCGGGAATATTATACCATTCAGCAGTTTTAAAAATGTGGATTTTCCACTTCCATTTGCACCTATAAGAGCAACAGACTCACCATTTTCGATATTTATGTTTATATCTTTGATTACTTCCTCATCCTTGTATTTAAAATATACATTCTCAATCTCTATCATATAATTTGCTCCTTTATCTCATATAAAAATACAATAATATAATTAATATACTCGCAGCACAATAAATCAGATCTGAAAAAGTAAACCTGAATTTTGAAAAATAGCTGTATTCTCCCGTAAACCCTCTACACTCCATAGCAGAATACATTTCATTTCCCATCTCATTGGACTTTAAAAACAATCCTCCCATTATTTTAGTAATCGATGAATGTTTGCTGTTATTCTTTCCTATGGATTTAAGCTTTAGAGAATAAAACATGTCCAATGCAAATTGTCCTAGTATGTAGATATACTTCAAAGTTATATCAAACACGAGTATAAATATGTCTGGTATAAAAAATATTTTTAATGACCTTGTCACATGGCTCCATTTGGTAGTACAGGAAAAAATATTTACAATCATTATCGTACCGAATATTTTGAATATGAGCATAATGCTATTAAGAACATTTTTCATCAATATAGATGGTATGAGCATTATAAAAGTAAATATTGGTATTATAAAACTCAAGAGTAAAATATTTTTTATTTCTTCCGCATCTAGAAAACTCAGCATCAATAGAAAATATATATCTACTGCCGCAACATATACGGGATTTCTAGAAACCGACAAAAATATTATATTTAAGAACATAAATACAAGCTTCACCACTGGATTTATTTTATATATGATTCCGTTTTTTAACTTATCTCTTCTTTTTATAAGAGAAAGTACCTTCAAAATAGAAAATATACTCTTATCTATAAATCTATCTGAATCATTTTCAGGCACATAGTCGTCTTTTTTAAGAAGCCAATCTTTCAAATTAAACACCTTCAATTCAAACTTTATTATTTATTTTTTGTCGGAAAACAGTGCAATAAATACAATTATTACCACTATAATACCACAAGCACTTATTATACTGCACATTATAATTAAACTTTTTATCATCCTATTATCCACCTGTTTAATTGTTTTGCAGCCCACAGAATACATACCAGCATCCCAATCCAATTCCCAGTCCTTTTTTTTGCTGTTCTATGACAAAATCCTTCATTCTATCCTTTTCAACCAGTATTACTTCTATATCTTCAGCTTCCTCCAGTTCCTGCCTGGGATTTATATTTTCAGGCAATTTCTCATCTATATCCACATTCACCAGTCTTATTGTATCTGAAAGAAGTGCGGCATTGGAATACAGGAGAGGACTTATAGATTTAACTCTTCCTATATATCCCGTTTCCTCTTTCAATTCTCTAAGTGCATTTTTTTCTATATCATCATTTTCCATAAGTCCTGCCGGAAATCCAATTATATAATTATCAACTACCGGCCTGTATTGCTTTATAAGTACATATCTATTGGAGGGAATCAGTCTGGCTACCATTACTACAGTATTTACAAAATTAGTTCTCTCTATGCTTTCCCATTTCAATTTTTCATTCTGTTTTCCTATATAAGTTATTTCATTTAATGATATCCACTTTCCCTTATATAGTACTTTTTTCGTTAATTTTCTCATAAATATTCCTCCTAAACAGATTTCATTTTTTTGACTTCTTCTCCTATTATTCTAAATCCTTTTTCTATATCTCCGTCGCTTGTCCTCGAAAATCCAAGTCTAAATGTATTTTTGCCTCCATCATCTACATAAAATAAATCTCCGGGAGTAAATATTACCTGCCTTCTGCAGCATCTTTCAAGAAGTTTTCTTGAATCTATATTCTCAATTTCCACAAAAACATGCAGACCTCCCTCTCCATATATTTTATCATAAGGAATATATTTTTTAGCAAATCCAACTGCCAACTCATATTTGTTCCTATAAAATTTCCTTGCCTTTTTAATGTACTTTTCAAAATTTCCTTCTTTAAGATAATCATAGAATACAGCCTGATCCAGAAAAGAGGTGTGTATGTTCCTGCCTCTCTTTGCACTTTCAAGATATCCTATAAGTTCTTTATCTGCAAGTATCCACCCTATTCTCAGACCCGGGAAGAGTATCTTTGAAAAGCTGCCTACATAAATCACACTATTACCACCACCGCTAAGTGCAGCAATTGGTGATACATGATCACTTAGATATCTCAGTTCTTCATTGAAACCATCCTCAATTATAGGAACATCATACTCTTTAAGAGTATTATACAATTTTGTTCTTTTTTCAGGAGACATTACAACCCCCATTGGGTTGTGATAGGACGGTATAAAATATGCCAAACTAAATTTGCGTTTTTTTAGATTTTCTCTTAAAGCATTAAGGTCTATCCCATCTTCATTCATCTTAATTCCTGTTATATTTAATCTATGCAGTTTCATAATCTTTATAGCCGTATTGTGAGTCGGATTTTCACATAATATATTATCTCCTTTATTTACAAGGCATGACAGTATAATATTAAATCCTTCTGTAAATCCATTAGTTACAAGTATATCTTTCCCGGAAACATCTATACCCTTGTCTGCCATATATTTGACAAGATATTCAATAAGTGGCTTATATCCCTGTGCATATCCATAATTCAATATTTTCCCGCCTTCTCGCGATACACAATTCAAAAATGATTTTTTAAAATTCTCAACATCAAATAACCTGTCATCAGGAGCTATACTTTTAAATGATATCATTCCTTTCTCCCACTTTATTTCGCTTTTGATTATATCCAATTTTTCTGATTCCCTTGCATAACTATTTATGCGCTTATTCCAGTCTATATTCCACTTTTCCTGAAAATCTACTTTTACATCAGATACAAAAGCTCCCTTTCCTTTCTTCATATGTACAAGGCCTTCATCTTTTAGAAAATCATAAGCACAAATAACTGTATTCCTGCTTACCTTCAATCTTGAAGACATTTCCCTGGTGGATGGAAGTTTTTCACCTGAAGTCATCATTCCTCTAAGTATCATATTTTTTATATAATTTTTTATCTGTATATAAACAGGACTTTTATCATCAATTTTTATATCAAAAAACATAATTATAAATTCACCTCTCTATATATTTTTACATAAATCAATACATAAATAAAGATGATATACTGTAATTTTTTACAATACATCATCTTTATTTATAAAATACTCAAAATTTAGTGTTAAAATGCAGGGATTATACTTCCCTTGTAATTATCCTCTATGAATTTCTTGATTTCAGGCGAATTTACCGCTTTCACAAGAGCCTTCACATAAGGTTTGTCTTTGTCTTCTTTCTTAACTGCAATTATATTTGCATAAGGTGACTCTTTTGATTCTATAGCAAGTGCATCTTTAGTTGGATTTAATTTTGCCTCTAATGCATAATTTGTATTTATAACTGCTGCATCTACATCACCCAATACCCTAGGAAGTTGTGGAGCATCTAACTCCTGAATCTTAAGGTTCTTCTTGTTTTCAGTTATATCCAACTTAGAAATAAGCTCTCCATCTTTAACCTTTACAAGCCCTTCACGTGCTAACAGTTTAAGAGCTCTGGAACCATTTGTGGCATCATTTGGTATTGCAATCTCAGCACCATCTTTGAGATCTTTTAAATTTTTAACCTTATTTGAATACACTCCCATTGGTTCAAGATGAACTTTTGCCACAGAAACTAAATCCGTACCATTTTTCTTATTATAGTCTTCCAGATATGGTATATGTTGAAAAAAATTTGCATCTAACTCACCAGACGCAAGTGCCTTATTTGGTGTTACATAATCTGTAAATTCTTTTATTTTAAGTTCATATCCTTCTTTTTGAAGTATAGGTTTTACCTTTTCAAGTATCTCTTCATGGGGTTTAGGCGTAGCCCCTATTGTTATATCCTTTTTTTCACTTTTTGATGTATCACTACTTCCAGTATTTCCTCCGTTGTTACTTCCGCATCCTGATAATGCTGCTAAAACGAATACAGAAGAAAATATAATTACCAGTATCTTTTTGATGTTTTTCATACAAGTTCCCCCTCAATTAATTTAATCAAAATAAAAACCCGAGAAAAATCCCGGGTTTGAAACCTTAATGATTTTCTCATCTTTCAGCTTTCGCTGTAGGAGTTAGCACCAATGTATATAATACTGGTTGCCGGACTTCATAGGGCCAATCCCTCCGCCTCTCTTGATAAGTTTATTTTGATTTACTTTTTCACGTAATTGATTATATCATCATGTATTTTATCTGTCAATGCAGTTCTCGACAATTTAGAACTTAAATAAAGAATAGCCTGTATAAATATTAATACATTATTTATGCAGGCTTCTATTTATCTATTTAATATTTTCATGATGCATAAATTTTCTTAGAAGCGACTTTACAGTTTTCTTTCATAGAATACTCAACTATATTATCCAGAAGTTGGCTGTAAGACATACCTACTGCTTTTGCACTCTTTGGAAATAGACTATTCTTTGTCATTCCCGAGAGTGTATTGAGTTCAAGTACATAAGGTATATTGTCCTTTATCATAAAATCAACTCTCACATATACTCTACACTTCAACACATCCCAACATCTAAGAGATATTTCTTCAATTTTACTTTGAAGTTTCTCTTCAAGCTGGACAATTATTTCATCTGAAGCACCTTCAGTATATTTTGCCTCATAATCAAAAAACTCTGTTTTCGGCTTTATTTGAATTAGTGGCAATGTCTTTCCGTTTAAAATACAGCAGGTGATCTCATCACCTTTTATATATTCCTCAATCATAACTTCCTCATCATACTTTAATGCCAAATTTACCGAGTACTCTATATCTTCTTTCCTTTTAACTATATTCGTCGCTACACTTGATCCTCCTGAATTTGGTTTTACAACCAGCGGATAACCCATTTCACCCAGATAGTCATAATCTATTTCATCTGTTGATTTGACACAAATCCATCTTGCAGTTTTGATTCCAGCACTCTTCAATACCTTTTTTGTCATGTCCTTATCCATACATATGGAACTTGTAAGTGGCCCACAGCCAGAATAAGGTATATCTAAAGTTTCCAGCACAGATTGGACAGTCCCATCTTCTCCAAATTTTCCATGAAGTGCTATAAAGGCAAAATCCATACTTCCTGTTTTATCTATTATATCTCGCTTATTATCTATAACAATTGGAACTACTGTATACTTATTTCTATCAAAGCAACTCATTATTTCTTTCCCAGAATCTAGTGATACTTCTCTTTCTGAGGATATTCCCCCCATAATAACTCCTATTTTCATATCAATTCCTCCGCTAAATACTGTTTGTAATACCCTTCATCTTCTATTTTACACATCATCCAATATAAAAAAAGAGCCACCCAATAAACATTTTCAACCTGTTGTGGTTCCCTGATTTTCCATAGAGCTCAAAATATCATTCATGTCTGCAATGGCTAACCCGATGGAGCTGTCTGCTATCCCATAATATATATATAACTTACTTTTTATTTTCACAGCTCCACAAGGGAAAACAACATTTGAAAAAAATCCTTCTGTTTCATAATGCTCATAGGGATATAAAATTGCTTCCTTACTGCGCCCAATAACCTTTGAAGGATCATTTATATCCAGCAGAAGTGCTCCCATGGAATAGCACTCATTTTCGTCTACTCCATGATATAATTCTAGCCATCCAACATCTGTTCTTATAGGTGGTGCACCTGCACCTATTTTTTTAGAATCCCAGCAATTCTCCCTTGTGCATGCCAATAGCTTGTGGTTTCCCCAATTTATCAGATTGTCGGATTCAGATATCCAGATCATAGGTTTTCCAGTACTTCTGGATACCGGTCTATTCAGTGCAAAGTATTTTCCTCCTATTTTTTCTGGAAAGATTACCACATCTTTGTTCTCAGTATTAAATATATTACCCAACTTTCTATAATTTTTGAAATCTTCTGTAACAATCAAGCTCACTACTATTCCATATTTGGAAACTGCACTATAGGTAATATAATATCTGCCATCTATCTTGGTTATCCGAGGATCTTCTATTCCAAAACTTTCATACTTGTTTCCCGGGAAAATAAATGGTCTGTCATCTACATCGAAATTTATACCATCCCTGCTCCTTGCAAGCCTTATGTGAGAAATAGAAGTAAGGTACTCAAAATCGTATGGTTCTTTTACATTTTTTATTACACGTGAATCACTAAAATCGTAATTTTTATTTCTCTTATTTATAGTCACAGTTGTCAAAAATCCACCCTCTGAATCTACAACTGGTATTTTCAAAAAATTATCATTGACATTTTCAGTCACCTCAGCAGTTCTAAATGCTAGTACTACTTGATCTCCATATACAGTGGCTCCAGGATTAAATGCTCCTATAACCTTAAGATTCTCACACGAAGGTTTAACGTCTTCAGCTTTTATAATAGGATTAAATTTATATCTCTTTATATTCATTTCTCCCCCTATATCAAAAAATTTCCAAAGCTCCATTTTGATCTTTATCCATATATTTATAAAATGGATTATCTATTTCAATTGTCTGGGCTTCAATGTCACTTATTCCAGCATACAGTACCGCCTTTTTGCCATGGAAAATAAGTCCCCCACCAAATACTACATCATATAACATTTTGTCTTTACTAGGTCCAGGCAGGAAGTCTTTCCTTTCTGCAATTATACAGACATCCTTATATGTCATGGAATTGATATCAAGGACAAATGTCATAGAATAATAGTGTTTCATTCCGGTTTCATCAATTTTTGCTATATGACCAAGTAATCCTATATTATTTTCATCAATTGGATAAATACTGTTTATTCCACCCCATTCCTCATCACTAAAAAAGTCATTCAAAATAGGTGCATCTTCAATAACGCCTATACTTAAATCATTCAATCTCTTTATTTTTATAAATCCTATTTTCCCTTTTCCTCCTCTGGCCCCCTGTGGGCGTGTCAAAACACCTATACTTCCATCTTTAAGTTCAGTTATACGGAGATCTTTCATTCCATCTGGACCTACAAAGAAAAGTTTTAAATGAAAAATATCCTTTCCCTTATATATTATAGTTCTCCATATTAAATTATAAGGATTATTTATATCCTTGAACACTTCAACTCCTCCCACTATCATGTCATCTCCTATTTTAGTAAAAAATGGATCCTCAAGATTCATAACAGGTGACTCTATTATATGACACCATGCATCCTGATATTTTTCAAAAAATGAAACCATTGAATCATTGCCCATTTTAGATTCGACCCTTCCTGCTATAACAACTCTTCCTCTATTTATAAATGGTGCAGTTATATTATAAATATCTTTGTTAAATATACCTATAAATTTCACCCTTTTCGCAACTTTCTCTGTTTTTTTATCTCTATATTTTTTCAATAAATTGTCACAAGTAATTATCATTTGAATTTACACCTTTCTAAAATTAATTTATAGCCTTGAGCATAACTCTAAGGCACTCATTTCTCTAGCCCGATAAGGGCTATTTTTTTCTATCACTAAAATTTATATCATAGGATTTCCTCAACTTTTGTCGAATTTTTAAAATATCACATAATAAAAACACTAAAAGGAGGAAATCTCTATGTACCAACGTCAAGAAATCTTTAATATAATTGAGCTTTTCACTTCACAAAACACAATAAACTTCTACACAGATATTTTTGAAAATATTAATTTATCTTCATTACCCGATAGGGTTCCTTCCAAATACGGACCTGTCGGTTTCTCAAGACACGCTCTTTTCAGAGCTTTTATAGTCATGAAATGTGAGAAGTTTGCTCAAATTACTGATCTTAAAGATTTTTTAGAAAATAATTTAATCATTGCACAACTTTGTGGCTTTGACATTCTTAAACCACTTCCTTCATACAGGACCTTTCAAAGGTTCATAAAGAATATCGAAAACTCTTGTTTGAAAGAAATTATGAAACATCAGGTAAATACTCTCAAGAAACTTGGCTTTATAGACAACAACTTTATATCTGTTGATACAACTCCAGTTAAAGCAAACACTAAACTTAATAACCCTAAATGCTTCGCATCAAACAAATTTTCAAAGAAGAATAATCCAAAGTCTGATAAAGATTGTAAACTTGGAGTACATACTGCAAATAATTCCATGAACGTTAAAATCAATGATAACTCCAATAAATCAAGTAAGAAATATGAATTTTACTGGGGTTATAAAAACCACGTTATCTGTGATGCAATATCCGGACTCCCTATAGATGAATATACAAGTACTGCTGATATCAATGAAATTTCTACCTTGACTAAATTTCTTTCAGGTACAAATAGCTGGTTTTCACTTAATGGAAGTTATGTTGTCGCAGATAAAGGCTATGATTCAAAGTTAAATCATAATTTTATAAAAAACAACTTGAAAGGTCTTGCCTTTATTGCCATTAACAAAAGAGGGAAAAAAAATCCTAAATTAACTTCCACTGGCAACATTATTTGTCAAGGCGGTCTAGCCATGCATAAAGATGGACGACAGTATTTTGATTCATACATCAAGCAAAAATTTTGCTGCCCATTTAAAAAATCTAAAGATGATTCACTGTGTCCCTGCAAACATGAAAAATATTTCAATGGCAGGAAAAACAGAGGATGTATCCGTTATATCAGCAAAGGTACTGACTACAGGGCTTCAATTAATCATGAGTCTAAATTTTTTAAAACCATCTACAGCCTGAGGACAGAATCTGAAAGATATAATTCCAGATGGAAAAAGCTTAATAACGAAAGAGCTTATGTCAGAAATATAAATTCTGTATCAAACTTAAATACTGTAGGACATATATGCCTTCTGACAACTGCGATAGCAGCTATAAAATCTGGTAACTCTGATAAAACCAGATCCCTATCGGGATTAAAAAGAATAGCTTAATTTAAAACCTATTATTTTTTAGCATCAACTTTTACCCTAGGGATACTCTGCCAATTTTTATATTGTAATTAATTGTAAAGTATATTTTTCATAAAAAGCTGTAATTTTTATTCTTCAATCAATAATATTTCCTTTTTCTTGTATTTAATTTTTTAGTTATGTTCATGTCTATTAATTTATATATTCTCAATAATTATTATAAGTATAATTACATAATAATAAACCCCTACTTATTAAAAAAGTAGGGGAAATATATTTTACAGTGCTGCCTTATATATATTTATAACATCATCTTTGGAAAGAGGTTTGAATTCGCCGACCTTTCCTGCTCTAGTAGCTCCTTGGGCCATTCTTTCAAAATTTTCCTCTCCTATGTTTAAATCACTCAGCCTAGACGGAAGTCCCAAAAGATTAAAGAACTCTCTCGTCTTTTCTATTGCTTTACTAGCTATAGAAAATTTATCCTCACTCTTTTCTACATTCCATACATTAACACCATATTCCACAAAACTATCCACAGTATTTTCATCCAGAACATATTCCATCCAATAAGGTGTCAATATAGCCAATCCTACTCCATGTGTAATATCATAAAATGCACTCAGCTCATGCTCCATTGGATGTACACTCCATCCTTTGACTTTTCCATAAGTTAGGAGTCCATTTATAGCAAGACTTGAAGTCCACATTAAATTTGCTCTTGCTTCATAGTTATCAGGCTGTTCAAGCGCTATTGGTCCGTATTTTATACAAGTGCTTAAAAGACCTTCAGCCATTTTATCCTGAACATATGCACCTTCTGTATTATTGAAATATATTTCAAGTATATGGCTAATTATATCCGCAGTTCCTGCTGCAGTTTGTTTTTCTGGTACAGTAAATGTATAGGTTGGATCTAATATAGAAAATTTCGGTGCTATATATTGACTTCGAGTGCCTAGTTTTTCTTTCGTATCTTCATTTGTAATTACTGCAAATATATCCATTTCAGAACCCGTAGCAGCTAAAGTCAATATACTTCCAATAGGTAAAGCTTTTTTTATTTTAGATGGATCAGTAACTATATCCCAGGGATCTCCTCCATAGTAAAACCCTGCTGATATTACCTTGGAGCAATCAATTACACTTCCTCCACCAATTGCCAGTATAAAATCTATTCTGTTTTCCCTGCATATTTGTACTCCCTGTCTTACACTTGATATTCTTGGATTCGGATCAACTCCAGATAGCTCCCAGAACTTTATTTTGTTTTCTTTTAAAATTTTAATGGCAGTATCATATATTCCATTTTTCTTAATACTTCCTCCGCCATATACCAAAAGAACTTTAGAACCATATCTCTTTATGTTTTTTCCCAAAACACTTATCTGTCCTTTTCCAAAAAAAATTTCAGTAGGAATTGAGTAATGGAAATTAATCAAATTTAAACATCTCCTTTTTATGAAGACAATTGTACAGAAAATTCTCTGTAATCTACATTTTATTATTTTGCCTTACTTAATATTATATAACATAAATAACCATAAGCAAAACCATACTTATGGCTATTTATCTGAATATCAAAGCCTATTTTAAAATTTTTAATGCCCTATCAACTACATTTTCTACTGTAAATCCAAATTCTTTAAATAATATATTGGCTGGTGCAGAGGCTCCAAAATGATCTATTGATACAATATCTCCATCTAATCCAACATATTTATGCCATCCAAAGGAAGATGCTGCTTCTACAGCCAATCTCTTTCTCACATTTTTTGGAAGAATGCTTTCTTTATAAGAATCACTTTGCTTATCAAACACTTCAAAGGAAGGCATGCTTACCACCCTTACATCTATCCCTTTTTTAGAAAGTTCATCTGATGCCTTGTATACAAGTTCTACTTCAGACCCTGTAGCCATAAGTATTATATCAGGCACAGATTTTTTAGAATTCTTTAATATGTACCCTCCCCTTAAGGCATCAATGCCTGTCTCCTCGTATAGGGGTAAACTTTGCCTTGTAAGGACTAAACATGTAGGTCCATCAGCCTTTGTAAGAGCATAATCCCAGGCTGCCGCTGTCTCCCTTGAATCCGCAGGCCTAAAAACCGTCATATTAGGTATACTTCTTACCGCAGCCAACTGCTCAATTGGTTCATGAGTTGGGCCATCTTCACCTACTCCAATACTATCATGTGTAAGGACATAAGTTACGGGCAATTTCATAAGAGCAGATAATCTCATGGCACCTTTCATATAATCTGTAAACACAAAGAAAGTTGCTATAAATACTTTTAGTCCCCCATACAAGGTTATTCCATTTGCTATAGCCGCCATAGCATGCTCTCTTATTCCAAAATGAAGATTTCTTCCTGATCTGTTATTTATAGAAAAATCTCCTTGTCCATCCATATTTGTTTTATTGGATGGTGCTAAATCAGCTGACCCTCCTATGAGATTTGGAATTATTTTGTCAAGTTTGTTCAATAACTTTCCAGAAGAGGCCCTAGTTGCCATAGGTTTGTCAAATTCCCACAAATCTTTTTCTGTATCCAAATTAGCTGCTATTTTCCCACTTAACCATATATTTAATTCTTCTGACAATTCAGGGTACTTTTTATCGTATTCAGCCCTTAGCTCTTTCCACTTCCCTTCTTCAGCATTCATTTTTTCTATCTTTTCATCTAAAAAGTTTCTCACTTCATTAGGAACATAAAACTCCTTATCATAATTCCATCCCAAAAATTTTTTTGCAGCTTTCAAATTTTCCTCTCCTAAAGGTTCACCATGAGCTGAAGACTTACCTTGTTTTTCCGGACAACCATATCCTATCTGAGTTTTTACTATTATTACACTTGGCTTACTTTCCTCAGCTTTGGCTTCTTTTATAGCTGAATCTATTTTATCTACACTGTTTCCCTCTTCAACCTTTAATGCCTGCCACCCACATGCCTCAAACTTTTTTGCTACATCTTCCGAAACTGCAAGATCCGTACTCCCTTCTATAGTTATGTTGTTACAATCATATATAAGTATCAGCTTCCCAAGCCCCAGATTTCCTGCAAGAGATATTGCCTCTAATGCAACACCTTCCATGAGACATCCATCACCTGTCAACACAAATGTATAATTATCTATTATATCAAATCCAGGTCTGTTAAACTTGGCAGACATAAATTGCTCTGCCATAGCCATTCCAACTGCATTTCCAACTCCCTGCCCAAGCGGTCCTGTAGTAGTTTCAACACCTATTGTATGGCCATATTCTGGATGTCCAGGAGTCTTGCTGTTCCACTGGCGGAAACCTTTTAAATCATCTGTTGTCAAGCCATAGTTGAACAGATGCAGTAAAGAATATAGCATTGCTGAAGCATGACCTGCCGAAAGAACAAATCTATCCCTGCCTATCCAATTTGGATCCTTAGGATTATGTTTCATATTTCTACCCCAAATTGCATATGCTTCAGGAGCTGCACCCATTGGAAGTCCTGGATGACCTGAATTTGCTTTTTGTACCATTTCTGCTGAAAGTATTCTTATATTATTTACTATCAAATCCTCTACGTTTTTCATATACATTTCACTCCTCGCCTTATTGAAAGCTAAATTTATATTTTAACAACATCTAAAAATGTGAATGCAAATCTCTTTTTATATGACTATTATATTGTACAAAAGTTTTTGTTTATATTCAACTTATTTGCGCCTATAGTATAATGTAATTAGATTTAATCCGTAAAAATTTTGAAATAATTATAAGCTAAATATTACTGTGCATCCTGTATCATGTTCAATCTTCTCTTTTATCAATTGAACTTTTTCTTCAGGTTCCGAGTTTTTTAATTTTAAAGTCACCGTTAAATCAACTATGTTAAAGGATGGATTCTTTTTCAGTCTTACATTTTGAATACTACAGAGTAGTTTTATTCCATTTATTATCTGGTTCTGGTTCACACTACTTGATATTTTCATGCTCCATCCAGTTATATTTCCCAATTCAGTTATATCATTTTCATATTTCTTGCCTATCATAGGTGTTATAAAACCAAGCTCTATATATTTTTCACCTTTATTAGACTTTATACTTTTCCTATATGGTTTAAATTCTTTATCCTTAAATACACTGTCAATTAAATTTAATGCCTTGTTTTGCTCCATAGCAGTACCACTTTTATTATTTTCTAAAGTTACCTCTTTGTCCATGACCTTAACTGGCAATTTGAATATAAGTTTAAGTCCTGTACATTTAGTAAACTTTTCCAAAATATTTTTGTCAACATAAAAATTTGAATTTAAATTAACCTCAACTTTATTTTCATCAAGCTTATAAGAGATTTTTTTTATATCAGCTCCATACAATATTTTATTTATAATACTGGAGGCCTCATTTATATTTACGGAATTCGAAATTTCAACATTCCATTCAGTATCTTTTTTAAATTTATCCATTACATCATATATTTGTCTTTTTACTATTGATGGAAAATCAAAATTCAAAATAATATTCTTTTGTCCATAGATAAAACTGGCCTTTTTAAATTTAAAATCTCCAAAATATTCATTTACCAAATCGTTTAATTCATTTGGCTTCAATTCTCTTGGTTTCAATAGTTCAGCTACTTCATAATCTAGTTTAGGTCTAAACATGAATAATCTTCTCATATCATTTTCAAAGTAAATGGAACTTATTAAATTTTGCTGAAAATTTGATATAGCTTCTAAATTACCATTCAAATTCCTACAACCTGTCCAAATAAACGCAAGTTCTTCTACAGTAAAAAACTTTTGCCCATAATTATCCAGCACAAATTTCCAGAGTTTTTTCATATCTATTTTATTTAATGGAATATCTTCTTTCATAATTCTTTTTATTTGTCTGCTAATCTGTTTTCTAGGATTATTTATATTTACACAATAATTTTCACCACACTTTGGAGAATATACCCTGGATCTGATTTCACAGGAAATTTCTTTTGAAAAATTTTCAATTATCTTACCATCTCCATGAACCATAAATATATTCCTAGGTGAAAGTATTTTTATTAAAGATTTTATTTCTCCTTTATCACTATGGGCCGAAAGTCCAACTTTCTCCACCCTACATCTTACAGGTATTAACTTCCCATTCAATTCTAATTTTCTATCCTTTTTTTCTAAAAGATTTAAAAGCTTTCTTCCAGGAGACTCCTCATCCTGGTAGCCAGTTATAATTATATATGAACTTTCAACAGGAGCCAATTTTTCCGCATAATACTGGCTAAATCCTCCCGTGAGCATTCCAGAACTTGAAATTATAATACAGCTCTCTCCATCTTCTACTATTTTTTCCCTGTTCTCTTTATTTTTAACCGGAATTATATTGTCATCATAAAAAGGTTCCATTCCTCTGAGTATCTTTTTTCCCAAAGAATTCTTGAGATAAAGAGGGCCTAATTTGTAAATTTTGTTTATATCTCTTATCATTCCATCCACATATACCTTTATACCTTTGATTTTGCCATTATTTATGGCTCTTTTTATCATGAGTATTATCTCCTGTGCTCTTCCAAGTGCAAAAGCCGGAATTAACATTTTACCACCATTTAAGGCACACTCATTTACTACCTTTATGAGTCTTTCTTCTTCTACTTCCCTGTTTGAATGAAGTCTGTCTCCATATGTAGTTTCAAAAATTCCTACATCAGGTCTAAGTTTCGGCAATTTTAGCCCATCTACGGTTCTCTGTGAGAATATAGAGAAATCTCCAGAATAGAATACCGTTCCTTCAGGCGATTTTATATATATACACGAAGCCCCTGCTATATGCCCAGCTGCATAAAAACACAGTTTCATGTCCTGAAATATAGAAAATTCCACCATATAATTTACCGGAAACACTCTGCTTAGCATGGATTTTACATCCTTCTCTGCATAGAGTGGAATTTCTATTTCCCTATTATTCATTATTTTCAGGCTATCATACAGCAGGACCTTCATAAGATACTTTGTCATTACATTAGTATATATTCTAGCCATAGGATATTCCTTGCTTATTATTGGAAGGCATCCTATATGATCCATATGTGCATGGCTTATTACTATTGCATCTATTCCGCCATTTTCCTGAATAATCTTAAAATCTGGAATTGGATCCTTGGAAGAACTCTGTCTTATTCCACAGTCAAGAAGTATATTTTTATTACAAATATTCAATAATATGCAGCTCCCTCCGACTTCATGAGCTCCTCCTAAGAATGAAATCTCCACTTATATCACCCGCCATCTGTTAAAATAGATTTCGTTTATTGAAATATTATAACATATATGTAGTAAGAATTATAAAATGAAAAATAGCAATTTCAAATGTATAATAATAGTATTATTTTAATATTTTTTGTAAAAATCAATATAAATAGTAATTAAGAGCAATAGCTACATATTCTAAGAAATAATCACTTAATCATCTCTAAATTTATATATCATACTTTGATTTTATAAATATTTTAAATTATAATAGTCGTTACATAAATTAAATGTCAAGATGGAAAGAAGTAATTAAGGATGCTAGGAAGAGAAACAGTGGTTGGTGCGAATTGTTTGGCATGCTTTATGAAATACATTCCTGAACTGCAGGCTGAGTTATGTAATATGTAGGCTGCGCCGGTTAGCTTCCGTTAATAGTAAGAGAAGAACAATAATATTTGTTTTTAAAATAGGGTGGTACCACGATTATTTCGTCCCTTAAATCTGGTACTTTTTTTATTTTAATTTTTATTGTTCAAAATAGGGTGGTACCACGACTATTTCGTCCCTTGGCCAGGGACGTTTTTTTTTGCTCTTTTACACTATTTTAAATAATAGAAACCAGATAGGAGGAAATTATAAAATGAATATATCTTTAATAATAATTATTATCTACATATTTATGCTTTTCGTTATAAGCTTTTTTGCCAGGAAAAGAGCTGCAAAAGGAGGAGAAAGTTATACTCTAGCTGGACGTCAGCTTACAACTCCACTTGTAGCTTGTTCACTTATAGGACTTGCTATTGGTGGTGCATCCACAATAGGTGTAGCTGAACAGGCCTATGATATAGGATTATCGGCAGGATGGTACAATGTGGCCTGGGGATTCGGCGCCATAATAATGGGCATAGGGATAGCCGGTAAATACAGAAGGTTCAATGTATCTACAGTACCTGAACTATTTGGGAAATTTTATGATGAAAAGGGCAGACTCATTTGTGTAATATGCCAGATAATTATTCTGATTGTAGTTGTATCCCTGCAATACATAGCCGGCGGAGCCATTCTCTCCTCTTTGCTTCCTGAAATATTCACCATTAAAACCGGTATGATTATAAGTGCATGCGTTTTTATAGGAATAACTTTCATAGGAGGAATGTGGTCCTCTGGATTGTGTAATCTTTTTAATGTACCTTTAAAATATACAGGTATCATAATATGTACCCTGCTTGCTGTTGCTTCAAGAGGTGGATTACAAAATATAAAATTACAGCTTCCCCAGAACATACCTTATTTCAGTCCTGTTCAAGGTACCGGAATATGGATAATTATAAGCTGGTTTCTGATTATGGCTACACAGGTCATGTCCATGCAAGGTCCGGTACAACTGGCCTTTGCGGCTAAAGATCCTAAAGTAGCAAGAAAAGGTTTCATCATAGCCGGTCTTCTTATGATACCCATAGGTTTCTTATGCTCCATAATCGGTATGGCCGCTAAAACCGCCTTTCCCGATGTAAGTGCTACCATGGCACTCCCTAAAATGATACTTTCATTAAATCCTTTTGCAGCAGGAATAACACTTGCAGCACTTTGGGCTGCAGATGTATCCACAGCTTGTAATTTGCTTCTGGGATCATCCACATTATTTACAAACGACATCTACAAAAAGTTTTTAAATCCTAAAATAAATGATCATAAATTAATTGTAATGACAAAGGCATTTGTTGTAGTTATTGGCATATTTACTTTTATTTTAGCTCTATCCATGTCAGGAATACTAAAAACCATATCTGTAGGGCTGAGTCTTTGTACCGCTTTTACACTTGTATTTCTGTTTACCGTATTTGCTCCTAAATTTTGCAGAAAAAGCTCCGCATTTTTTACTACCTTGGTCAGCATAATAGTTTTATTTTTATGGCAACTGTTACCTGCATTTAGGATATTTCCCCATGTAATATACATGGAGTGGATAGTATGTCTCATAACATTTTTTTTAATATCCATAATTGATAAAAATAGAATATCCATTTAATAATTCCGAAACGGCAGAAAAAGGATATTTCCAAAATTCCTGAAAAAGAATTCTGGAAATATCCTTTTGTCATACCTTTATTGATCAACAGTAGGATCGCTACCTAATGTTTCCTGCACCTTATCATTTATGGAAACAGTCCCGCCGATTAAAATCAGATTTTTATAACCGGTTGTGTCCAGATATTCTTTCTGCACCTCAATATTTTGTCCGTCTGCAAGTATTATGGGAGCATTCAATTTTTTAGATAGAACACTTCCAAGAAGTGCATCTGGGAAATCATTTCCACTTGCTATAATTACATTAATTTTCTAACAGTTTTACAAGCTGACTGAATTTTGTATTATTATAATATAATATCGTAGAATTTCTGAATTTCTTGATATAGTGTTTTTTATACGAAAAACTGCCGCACTAATTTTTAGTGCGGCAGCCGCTATCTGAATTTTAGGCTTATATCAAATGCTTTAACCGAATGGGTCAGACTTCCTATTGATATGATATCAACCCCTGCAGCTGCAATATCAGCCACATTTTTTTCACTTACATTTCCCGAGGCTTCCACCACAAACCTTCCATCAATTAATTTCACAGCCTTCTTCATGGTTCCTATATCCATATTGTCAAGCATTATCACATCTGCCGCCGTAGAAAGTGCTTCTTTCAGTTGATCCAGATTCTCCACCTCGACTTCAATTTTGTGTGTAAAGGGCAGTTTCTCCTTCACTGTTTCAACTGCTTTTTTTATTGAACCTACTGCCTTTATATGATTATCCTTAATCATTACATAATCCGATAAATTCATTCTATGGTTATATCCTCCTCCTATGGTTACCGAATATTTATCAAGCATTCTAAACCCCGGGAGGGTCTTTCTCGTATCTACTATCCTGGTATCAAAATTCTTTACAAGATTTACTATATTTCTTGTTGCCGTCGCAATACCAGACATTCTCTGCATTATATTGAGTGCGGTTCTCTCCCCTTTCAATATGGACTTTGAACTTCCCCCTATATTTGCTAGTATGTCACCATACCCTGCAGAGTCACCATCTTCTTTTTCAACTTGAAATTCTATATTCCAGTCCACAATATGAAATACCCTCTCTGCCACATGAATTCCTGAAATAATACCACTGTCCTTGGAAATGATTCTTGCCTGTGAAATTTCATTTCCAGAAAACAAGGTATCGGTAGTAATGTCACCATAATCTATGTCTTCAACCAGAGCTCTTTTTATAAATTCATCCAATATTAAATAATTCAATTGATACCACCTCAACTTTTGGAAACCGGATTTTTGCAATATTCTTCGACATAATTGCTGCCTATGGAAGTCCTGCTCTCAAGAGCAGATAAAATAACACACCGGGACACCTGACACATATTATAAAGCTCAATATAATTTTTCATATCCGTACATACTGCATTTTCAACTTTATCCATGATGCTGTTCACAGTTGAAAGCGCCTGTTCAAGGCTGTCAATATTTCTGACTATGCCTACTTTTTCATCCATACAATGTTTTATGGTTTTCTTAAACCGTAGAATTTCATTTTTATCTATTTTGTGAAATTCATCCCAAGCTTTGCCGTCCATGACATCACTATAAAGATTATCAGTCTTTTCATATCTTATGTTATCTATTCTGTTTGAAATATCCTCAGCTGCTCTTTTCCCAAATACAATTGCCTCTATGAGAGAATTGCTTGCAAGTCTGTTTGCACCGTGAACACCAGTGCAGGAACATTCCCCCACTGCATATAAATTCTCAATATTTGTTCTACCATACAAATCTACCTTTATTCCACCCATGAAATAGTGCTGTGCCGGAGTTATAGGAACATAATCTTTCTCCATTTCTATTCCCCTACTGATACACTTTGAATATATTGTATTGAATCTATTTTCAAGGAAATTTCTGTCATACAGCGTGGCATCCAGATAAATATAATCAGAATTGTATTTTTTCATCTGGTCCTCAATCGCCCTGGCCACAATATCCCTCGGTGCCAGTTCCATTCTTTTATCATAATAATTCATGAATCTTTTTTTGAACGCATTCCTGAGAACCGCACCTTCTCCCCTGACTGCCTCCGATATTAAAAATAATCTGTCCTCTACATTGCAGGAATACAACGCAGTAGGATGAAATTGTACATACTGCATATTGTCCAGATCGACACCGGCTCTAAGCGCCATTGCTATTCCATCTCCAGTAAGTACATCAACGTTGGTTGTCTTTGAAAATACCTGTCCTATTCCACCGGATGCCATAACGCAAATTCCTGCCTTAAAAAGCACAAATTTATTTCTCCATAATGCAGTGAGTCCTGTAAACTTTTCTTTGTCTGTTACAATATCTACAGCAAATATATCAGTTATAATCTGTATATTTGGAGCATTCTCAACTCTTTTGATCAGTACATCCATTATCCCCTTGCCGGTAGCATCACCATTAACATGAAGTATTCTTGGAATGGAATGGTTTCCTTCAAGAGATCTATAATATTTCCCCGTACTGTCTTTGTCGAACTCAACTCCCATTTCGGTCAATTTATCTATGGCATCCTCAGATTCATTTACAAGTACATCTACAGCATTCAGGTCATTTATATAGCAACCTGCATTCAGAGTATCCTTTACATGAAGTTTTCTGTCATCGTCTTCTATACTTGCCGCAATTCCTCCCTGTGCCAGACATGAATCCGAATCATATATATCTTTCTTGCTTAAAATTACTATCTTAAATTTTTCGGGGATCATAAGTGCCGTATAAAGCCCCGATATCCCGGCACCTATTATAATTACATCATAATAATCAATGTCAGCAGCAGAATCTCTTCTGTAATAAGCCAGATATCTTTTCAATTTACATCACCTTCCAAACTTCATAGTGTTTATTTTACGGAGAGCATTTTGTCAAGACAACTCAATGCCTTTGTACTTACATCTTCAGAAACAAAGACCTCATTATCCATATTCATAAGCGACCTGTAAACATCATAAAGAGATGTCATCTTCATATTCTCACATACAAGTCTTTTGCTGAGCAGATAAAATTTTTTCTGCGGGCTGTCATTCTGCATCTTGTGCAGTACTCCTATTTCCGTTCCTATAATAAATTCCTGGCGCTTTGAGTTTCTGGCATAGTCTATTATTTGTGAAGTACTTCCCACAAAGTCGGCATCTGCCCTTATCTCTTCACTAACCTCGGGATGAACCAGCATCTCTGCCTCCGGGTGCTCTCTTTTTGTATTGAAAACATCTTCCATTGTTATTCTTGCATGAGTAATACAATTGCCCTGCCATGGTATTATCTTTTTATTTTCTATCTTTTCCGCCACATATGAAGCCAGATTTTGATCCGGTACAAAAATTATCTGCTCTGAATCCATGCTGTTAACAACCTTTACTGCATTTGAAGAAGTGCAGCATATATCACTGGCCGCCTTTACCTCAGCCGAGGAATTTATATAACATACCACCTTTGCATCAGGATATTTTGCTTTTTCTCTTTTAAGCTGTTTTTCATCTATAGAATCTGCCAGAGGACACCCTGCATGGGCCGCAGGTAGCAGTACAACCTTATCTGGTGATAAAATTTTTGCACTTTCGGCCATGAATCTAACACCGCAAAATACTATTACCTTATTATCCAAATTTGCGGCCGCCCTGCTGAGCGCAAAAGAATCTCCAACTATATCCGCTATATCCTGTACATCAGGGATTTGATAATTATGTGCCAATATACAGGCATCTCTTTCAACCTTTAATCTGTTTATCTCCTTAATCAACAATGATTTATCCATCTTCACACTCCTAAAGCAATATTTTATATATCTGTATATACACCAGTATATACTCTTTTAACTTTTTTAACAATAGAAAACAGGCATAATCCCTACTTAAAGGACAATACCTGTTTCATATATAAATAATATGTATTATTGGGGGAAGATATTTTCCCTCAATTTATCTGTTAGGAAAGAGATAGAGAAGTATACAGAGGAAATGACATATGCTTCCACCCATCACGAACAAATGCCATATCGCATGATTGTATGGTATTCTGTCAATTAAATAGAGTACCGCACCTGCAGTATATATAATACCACCTGCAAAAAGCAGCACTATACCTGCAGTTGGAAGGAGCATCATTAGCCTTTTCATGACAAATATTATTATCCAGCCCATTCCAATATATATCAAAGTGGAAAGGACATTGAATCTTCCTATCCAAAAAACCTTCATTACTATTCCAGCAATGGCCAGTGTCCACACTATACCAAATATAATCCATCCTACTGTTGGTCTTAATACTGTTAACGTAAATGGAGTGTAGGTACCCGCTATCAATAAGTAAATTGAAGCATGGTCAAATATTCTAAACAATTTTTTTACCTTCATATTCGTTATACTGTGATATAAAGTCGATTCCAAATAGAGTATCAAAAGGGAGATACCATATATAGTATAGCTAAGTACATACCATTTATCTCCTTTATTCTCCGCAAATACGATTAGGAGCACAAGTGCTGCTACTGATAAGCCTGTTCCTATTCCATGAGTTATTGCATTTGCAATTTCCTCTCCTCGCGTATAAAATTTTAAATCTCCTTCCAAATAAATCACTTCCTACAATTCATTATTATATTACCACATATAGTTATTATAACTATATGTGGTAATATAATAATATCACAATATAAATATATATTCAATATATTTATATTGTGATATTTTTAATTGTAAAATATACAATATATACAAAAGTTATTGTATAATTAATACAATATATAATTCAAGCTGTATTAGTCAAGGAGGATGTTACAAATGCTTAAGCAAACCCTAACAAATGAATTAATAAAAAAATTCACATACTATTTAAACAGCATAGAAACGAAAAAATGTAGTGATGATTATAAATCAGCTATTAAATTAATAGATGATGCCTTTAAAGACATATTTAGATTGGGGCTTAAATTTTTCAATTCTTTTACCACAGAAAACATTATAGATATGGCAAGTACCAACAGAAGACAGAATACAGATAAATGTATAATGATAGCAAAACTTCTAGAAGAAGAGGGTTCTATACTTCAACGACAAGATAAATTGAATGAAGCTTTCTATATAAACCAGAAATCCTTAAATATATTTCTAGATGCCTATATCAATAAAAGTGATCACTGTGAATTGGAAGAATACTTCAATGACATACAGCCTTTAATAGATGATGTTTTTCAGTATAAACTTCCCATCACTTTAGAAGAAAAAATTAAAGACTACTATATATCAATAAATAAATATGACAAAGCAGAAGATATAATCTATTATATACTGGAAGAGACTAAATATGATACAACTTATATAGAATATGCTCTGAAATTTTACAATAATTTATTGTCAAAAGAAGATCTCGACTTAAAAAATGGTGGACTTTCAAAATTAGAAATTAAAAAGTCAATTACAGAACTTGAATCTAAATTATAAATATATAAATTTCTAGGATTCTTACATATCTTGAATCCTAGAAATTTTATTACGGCATTAATGAATAATTTCTTCTTTCTGCTCTTTATATGAATTGTTTTTGGCTGTAAGTGAAAAATAGGAACCTACTAAAATAAGTACTATCCCTGCAACGGTATTCAACGGTATCTTTTCACCAAGGATGATCAATGCAAGAATCGGTGCCAAAGCTGGTTTAATAAAGAAAACTACTGAAGCCTTAGTTGCAGAAGTAACATCCATCGCAAGAAAATAAAACATATAACCAAGTCCAGTTACGACAACTCCCATAAATATCAATGGTATCACATTAGCTTCATTTATTCCAGAAAAAATTGGTATATTAGACATAAAACTCAAATCTCCATCAAGATTTATCATGCTTCTAATTGCGGAAAGTTTAGATATCAATATAATTACAAGCATAATAAAATCACCAACTAAAAATGTAATACAATTCAAAGCTATGCTTCCATATTTCCCAGACCTCATTTTACCCATTACACTATACATTGAAAAAGTAACTGCTGCCAGTATTGATAATACTATTCCCTTCATATCGCCACTTGTACCAAAAGGATTTAATATGAAAAAAATTCCAACAAGGCTCAGCAGTATTGATATAATAGTGCCTCTATTCAAGTCCTCTTTTAATACAATATATGCAAGCAGTACAGTAAACACAGGATTTGTACTAAATATTATAGCAACTGTAGATGCTTTAGTATAAGTAATTGCCAGCTGAAAAAAAGACATACTTAGTACAACACAAAGGAATCCAGCTCCCAAGAAATAATAGAAATCATCCCTTTTCAGCTTGACTCCTCTGAGTTTTATAGCTTTAACGGCTGATGGAAGCAAAATCAAACCACCTATTATAAATCTTAAAAAATTTAATTGGATTGGGTTCAAGCCTACAGCTAGCTTACCTGTTATCTCCATAGTACTGAATATTACAGCGGTTAAAATAATATATGCATAACCCAACTATAACCATCTCCCTTGAACATCAATATGGGTCATAAATATTTGCAATAAAATAAACCCCGCCATGCCGCAAGTTCAAGTTATTTGAACCCGCTTTCAGGCAGGTGGGCACCAACCTTTTTGCTTCCTGTCCCCAACATTCATTAAGTATCATTCCACAAAAAGAGTTAAGTTCCCTTTTTAAATATGTTCGGTCAATATAAACTTAAACTTACGCACACAGCAGGAATTTCACCAATATATAATTTACATTATTATTATACTACATATTTTCTTATTTTTCATCTATACAAATACCTAGATCTTTCAATTGTACTTCATCTACTACATTAGGTGCTTCCGTAAGAGGGCAGAATGCATTTTGATTTTTAGGAAATGCTATGACATCTTTTATGTTTTCAGTTCCTGCCAAAAACATTACCATTCTGTCAAGCCCATATGCAAGGCCTCCATGTGGAGGTGGTCCATACTTAAAAGCTTCCAATAAATAGTTAAATTTTTCCAAAGCTTTTTCTTTACTTATGCCTATAACACTAAACATTTTCGCTTGAAGCTTTGTATCATGTATCCTTATACTTCCTCCTCCTAATTCCTCACCATTCAAAACTATATCATAGGCTTTTGCCCTAACCCTTCCAGGATCGCTATCCAAATATTGTATATCTTCATCCATCGGCATAGTAAAAGGATGGTGTTCTGCCTCATATCTGTGTTCCTCTTCATTATATGATAAGAGAGGAAATTCAGTTATCCATATAAACTTAAAATCCTTATTGTTATCAAGTATACCAGTTTCTCTGGCCATATGAACCCTAAGAGCACCAAGGCTCTGAAATACCACACTATTCTTGTCAGCAACTATGAGTATCAAATCCCCTTTTTCAACTTTCAATGTTGAAAATATACGTTCTACAGTTTCTTCCTCCAAAAATTTACTTATGGAAGATTTAACTCCTTCATCCCTATTTGCTATCCAAACAAGTCCTTTTGCTCCATAATCCTTCACAAATTGTACGAGTTTATCCAAATGTTTTCTACTCATGGAAGCACAATTTTTTACTTTAATAGCTCTTACGGATCCACCTGCTTCAATTGCATTTTTAAACACAGCAAAATCCATATTGCATACTTCATCGGTTATATTGCTAATTTGCATTCCAAACCTTAAATCCGGCTTGTCAGTACCGTATTTTTCCATTGCAACTTTATAGGGCATCCTCTCTATGGGAAGTTTTACATCAACTCCAGCTACTTCTTTAAATACTCTCTTTATAAGCCTTTCATTTAATTCCATTATGTCATCTTCTTCAACAAATGACAATTCCATATCCACTTGAGTAAATTCCGGCTGTCTATTAGCTCTCAAATCCTCATCCCTAAAACATTTTGCAATCTGAAAATATCGGTCATATCCAGACACCATTAAAAGCTGTTTAAAAAGCTGCGGTGATTGCGGAAGCGCATAAAATTTTCCTGGATAATTTCTACTTGGAACTAAATAATCCCTAGCACCTTCAGGTGTACTTCTTGCGAGCACTGGTGTTTCCATGTCTAGAAACCCATTTTCATCCATAAAATCTCTTATAATTTTTGAGGCTTTATGTCTTATCCTAAATATTCTTTGCATATCCGGTCTTCTTAAATCAAGATATCTATATTTCAACCGTATGCTTTCTGCTGCATCCAAATTTTCTTTTATATATATAGGTGGGGTTTCCGATTCTGAAAATATCCTTACATATTCGCCTTCAAGTTCCACCATACCTGTAGGTATTTCCTTATTTATAGACTCCCTTTTTACAAGTGTTCCCTTAATTGCAATACAATATTCGGATTTCAAAGTATCTGCTTTAGCAAATGCCTCACTATTTATTCTATCTCCAAATACTGCCTGAATTATTCCTGTTCTATCTCTCAAATCAACAAAAATAAGTCCACCAAGATTTCTTTTTCTTTGAACCCATCCCATTACAGTAAATTTTTCTCCTATATTTTTTTCTCCGAGAACACCACACATAGAAGTTCTTTTCAATCCCTCTAAAGATTCTCCCATTTATATTCAACTCCTGTTATAAATATTATTGCATTAAACTTGCTATCCCATTAATATCATCCAGCTTTAACTCATACTGCTGGCCATCATCCATTCTTTTAAATTTTGCGACACCCGATTTAATTTCATCTTCTCCAATTATAACTGTAAACCTTGCATCTATTTTATTCGCATACTTCATTTCAGACTTTACTTTTCTATTCATATGATCACATTCACACCTCAAGCTATTTTCTCTCAAAAGATTTGCCAGCTTAAGTGATTCAAGTTTTGCACTATCACCCATAGAACCTATATATAAATCTATGTAAGGTTTTTTTGGTATTTCTATCCCATTTTTTTCAAGAGTAAGAAGAGTCCTTTCTATTCCCATGCCGAAACCTATTGCAGGCATGGATGGACCTCCTACTTCTTCTATGAGATAATCATATCTTCCTCCAGCACATATTGTAATATCCTTATTTATTATTTCAAACACCGTCTTGGTATAATAATCGAGGCCTCTCACAATGCGTGGATCCACTTTAAATTCTATACCTAATGCCTTCAAATACATTTTCAGTCCCTCAAAATGTTCCCTACATTCACTACATATATAGTCAAGTATGCTTGGTGCATTTTTTATTATTTCTTTTTTCCCGTCTATTTTGCAATCCAATATTCTCATTGGATTTTTATCAAATCTAGTCTTGCATGTATCACACAATTCATCATATCTTTTTGAAAGATAATTTTTAAGTTCAGCATTGTATTTTTTTCTACATTCTGCACAGCCTATGCTATTTATATTGAGCTCTATATCCTTAACTCCAAGTTCTTTATAAATTCTCATTGCTATACTTATGACTTCAGCATCAATAGAAGGTCCTTCAGCTCCAAAGGCCTCTATCCCAAATTGATGATGTTCTCTAAGTCTTCCACGCTGCACATTTTCATATCGAAGTGCCGGAGTAAAATAAAACAATTTTGTAGGTTGAACTTCATTATAAAGGTTCCCCTGAACAAAAGCTCTAACAGCAGGAGAAGTCCCTTCTGGTTTCAAAGTAATGCTTCTATTACCTCTATCCTGAAAGGTATACATTTCCTTCTGAACAACATCTGTAGTCTCTCCGACACCTCTCTGAAATAATTCAGTATACTCAAATACAGGTGTTCTTATTTCTCTATGTCCATAAGACGCCGCTATATTTCGAAACTTATTCTCTAAATATTGCCATTTATATATCTCATTAGGCAGAACGTCTTTGGTACCTTTAGGCGACTGAATAGCCATAAATATTTACTTCCTCTCTGTTTAATTTCTATATTCCAATAACCATTATATATTTGCTCCACTTATTTTTCAATTAATCTATCTATAATATAAAGTCCTATAAAAATGGATTTGAAATTCTTTCCCTACCTATAGAACTCTTTCCTTCATGTCCGGGCAGTACAATTACATTATCAGGCAAAATCATCAACTTATCCTTTATACTCCTTATTATTGTCTCAAAATCTCCCCCTTCAATGTCCGTTCTTCCTATACTTCCGCAAAACAATGTATCTCCTGTAAATACTACATTGTCTACAAGAAAGCACATACCTCCCGGTGAATGTCCCGGTGTATATATAGCCTTTATTTTAAGTTTTCCTAAAACCAGTTCATCTCCATCTTTAAGAAATTTATCAACACTATCATGTACATCACCATACATGAAGGTTCCACGTTTCATCATCTTATAATCCTCTTCATTGGAGTAAATTGGTGCATTAAAGGAATTCTTTATATCTAAAGCAGCTCCGGTATGATCAGCATGACCATGGGTCAGCAATATAAACTTAACTTTCTCAACTTTCATAGTTTTCAGGACATCCCTTATAACGTCAGAATCCCCACCAGGATCAATTACTGCACATTCATTTGAATTATCATCTAAAAGTATATAACAGTTTGCTGCATACATTCCAACAGCCATTTTTTGTATTTTCATAGATATACCTCCATTTCCAATTTATTGTTTAAAACATCTTTTTGCTGTCTAAAAGTATGGTGACAGGGCCATCATTCTTTATAGATACTATCATATCGGCGCCAAATTTTCCTGTTTCGACTTTTTTTATCACTGCCTTGCACTTTTCCACAAATTCATCATATAATTTTTCTGATTCTTCACCTGATAGTGCTTCTACAAAACTTGGTCTTCTTCCCTTTCTACAATCTCCATAAAGTGTAAATTGAGAAACCACAAGCAATTCTCCACCAACATCTATAAGAGATCTATTCAATTTCCCATTTTCATCTTCAAATATTCTCAAATTCACTATTTTATCTCTCAAATATATTATATCCGAAGCATCATCATCTTTCGATATTCCCAGGAGCACATTAAGTCCTTTTCCAATCTTGCCAATAATCTTATTGTCAACCTCCACTTTGGATTTTTTCACTCTCTGAATTACTGCACGCATGCTATCACCTCTAACTGTTTGTTCTATATACTTCCATTACGCCTTTCATCTTCCTAAACTTTTTCATGATATCCTTGATATCTCTTACGTCTGTAATCTTAAGTTTTATCTTTATAATAGCTATACCATTTTTAACCGGCTTTGCGTCCACAGCATATAGTGAAGTATTACTGTCACTAATAATTTCTATGGATTCATTTAAAAGTCTCGGTCTGTCTTCACTTTTAATTTGTATCTCCGTAATATATTCTTCACCCTTAGGTCTTCCCCAACTTACTTCCACAACCTTATTCTCCTTATTTTTCAACAGATAATCTATATTCTTGCAATCGCTCCTATGAATAGATACTCCTCTTCCCTTGGTTATGTATCCTACTATAGCATCTCCTGGTACCGGATTACAACACTTTGCAAACCTTACTAGCACATTACTCTCACCTTTTACTATTACTCCCGGTGATTTTTTCTTTGCCCTGTTGAACTTGTTGTTGGATTTTTTAAGTTGATCCTGTATGACTCTCCAATCAGTTACATTCTTATTAAGTATTGAATCATGGATTTCCTTAAATCTCAATACTACAGTATTTAAATTTAAGGCACCTATACCAACTGCTGCATATAATTCATCCATTGAGCCCATGTTATACTTTTTCAATATAACGTTTATAGCCTCGCCTTTAGCTATTTCGCCAAAATTACAACCTTGCTTTTTCGTTTCTTTTTCGAGAAGTTCTTTTCCCTTTAATATATTTTCTTCCTTCTTAGCCTTTTTGTACCAGGATTTTATTTTGCTCTTTGCCTGATTGCTTTTTACCACATTCAACCAGTCTATACTGGGTCCTTTTGGAGTACTTGATACCAGTATTTCGACTATTTCTCCAGTCTTCAATTTATAATCAAGTGGAACCATTTTGCCGTTTACCTTAGCTCCAGTACAGCTGTTTCCTATATCAGTATGTATTTTATATGCAAAATCTATAGGTGTCGCTCCATAAGGCAAATTTATAACTATACCCTTAGGTGTAAATACAAATACTTCGTCTGAAAATAAATCTATCTTGAATCCCTCTATAAACTCTTCAGCATCTGACGTTTCAGTCTGCCAATCCAGCATTTCTCTAACCCACGTAAGCTTTTTATCTATACTATCCTCTTCCTCTACTCCCTCTTTATACTTCCAATGAGCAGCTATACCATATTCAGCAGTCTTATGCATCTCAAAAGTCCTTATCTGGATTTCAAAGGGCTTACCCTGTGGACCAATTACTGTGGAATGAAGTGATTGATACATATTTGGCTTTGGCATTGCAATATAGTCTTTAAATCTTCCCGGTATAGGTTTATACATGGTGTGTGCTATTCCAAGTACTGCATAACAGTCTTTAACTGTATTTACAAGTATTCTAACTGCTGTCAAATCAAATATTTGGTCTATTGTCTTGTTTTTATTTACCATTTTCCTATATATGCTATAAAAATGTTTCGGCCTTCCCTCTATATCTGAAACTATCCCTGCATCCCCAAGGCTATTCTTTAATTCACCTATTATTTGATCTATGTATTTCTCTCTTTCAGCTCTCTTTTCAGAGATTTTCCTAACTATAAAATAATATTCATTAGGATTTATGTACCTAAAAGCAAGATCTTCCAGCTCCCATTTAACCTTTGACATTCCAAGCCTGTGAGCTAATGGTGCATATATGTTAAGAGTTTCCTTTGATTTTTCCTTTTGCTTTTCAACAGGCATATACTTTAATGTTCTCATATTATGAAGTCTATCTGCCAGTTTTATGAGTATAACCCTTATATCCTTTGCCATGGCAAGAAGCATTTTTCTTACATTGTCTGCCTGTTGCTCTTCTCTTGTCTTATACTCCAGCTGTCCAAGTTTAGTTACTCCCTCCACCAGGTTTGCTACCTCACCACTGAACTCCCGTGTTACATCATCATGGGTAAAATTTGTATCTTCTATTACATCATGAAGAAGCCCCGCAACTATAGTTCCCGTGTCCATTCCCATATCCGCAAGTATGCAAGCCACTTCTACAGGATGAGTTATGTATGGAGCTCCAGATTCTCTTTTTTGTTTCTTATGAGCCTTATCTGCAAAATAATATGCTTTTTTTACCATTTCTTTATTTACGTTGCTACAATTTTTATCTATTTTCTCCATCAATTTTTCCAGCATACTAATACTCCCTAAAATCAATGGCTGGTTTATTGAACCAGCCATTATTTTTTATTAATATTATATTATATACAATATAAACTTTCAATTTAAACTTATCCAATAAGCTATATATTATACTTAACCAGTGAAAACACGTCATATCCCTTCAGCTTTTCTCTTCCCTCTAAATCTGTAAGTTCTATAACAAAATCCACAGCTACTATCTCTCCCCCAAGTTTCTCCACAAGTTTGGCAACAGATGACATAGTACCTCCTGTTGCAAGCAAATCATCTATCAAAGCAACTCTCTGACCTGAAGAAATTGCATCTTTATGTATCTCTAGTTCATCATTTCCATATTCTAAATCATAGGTTACCTTCACTGTTTCACATGGAAGTTTTCCAACTTTTCTTACGGGCACAAAACCAGCTCCTATGGCATAGGCTACTGGAGCACCAAACAAAAATCCTCTTGCCTCTGGTCCAACAAGTATATCAACATTTTTATCCTTTAAATGTTCTGCTATTCTATCAACACTATATTTAAAGCCATCCTTATCTTTAAGAAGTGTAGTAACATCTTTAAAGCTTATACCTTTCTTTGGGAAACCATCTATAACCCTTATCTTATCTTTCAAATCCACTAATCTTACCCCCTAAAATTAAAACCATTTGATAAAATTCGCTACACTTCATTATATTATCATAAAGATTGTAAAATTACTATTCCAAAATTTCATTTTTCAGGTATTTTGCTATCTGCTCCGCCCTATCCATATTTTCAGTTGTAAAAAGTTCTACAGCTATTCGGGAATTATCTATATATCTATTGCTTTTATTAGTTGAAGGAGTCATGCTGTTTGAAAGTTTGAATATATTCTCCTTGTTTATTTTCTTTATATTATGGACTTTTATCAACGCCTTAAATCCATAGTTATTTGTATATTTGAGATTATATATTCCCTGATCCACCATTTCCTTATTCTCTCCAGTTACGTAGGTACCCTTTGAAAGTGTCCCAAGAACAACCAAATCAAGATACTTGCTTATACATCTCATCTGATAATACATAGAAATGGCCTGCGAAAGCTTAAAAGCTACCCCTACCGCTGTTAAATCCTTAAAAGGGTAGTTGCAATACTCTTGATTCGGATTTATAACAATAGCTCCCGGGAGAATATCAGCACAGTAATGATAATCCGTTATTATTACATCTATACCAAGTTTCTTGCATAATTCAACCTGCGATATAGACTTACTTCCACATCCAGTTGTTATCATGAGCTCTGCACCTAAAAACTTTATATGGTTCTTTATTATCTTTGAATTTATATTCAACTTGTCATTCATGTCATCGGAAATAAAATATTCTACATCCGCATTTAAATATTTTAAAACAAGAAATAACAATGATACAGCTGTTACTCCATCTAAATCACAGTTTCCATATATAACAATCTTTTCTCTCTCATTTACCGCTTTAATTATCCTTTTTAAAGCCTTACCCATATCCTTTAAAAGAAAAGGATCCTCTAGACCTAAAAAATTGAAATTATGAGTATTATCTTGTCGTATCTCCATAATAAAATCCTCCAAATTTATCAAAAGCAACTCTATTATAAATTATATTATTATTTTTTACAAATACAGTATAAGCAGATTTGGCACAATAAAAAAATCTAGAGTTTCAATATACTCTAGATTTTTTATTCTAACATATTAAAGGATATTTTAACAACTAATTTGTTTTATTGACAACAGTTTTTAATTTTTTTCTCTTAGTCATATGTCTTTTTATAAGTACCCAGCATGGACTCGCTATACATATTGAAGAATAACATCCTGAAATAATTCCTACGAGTATTGGCTCCGAGAAGTTTCTGACTGAAGGTACCAATATATAGACTGAAGCTAAAGTTATAACAACTGTCACAACAGTATTGATAGATCTTGCCAGTGTCTGGGTCACACTTGCATCAGCTATAAGTTCCGGATCCTCTCTCCTCATATAATTATGATTTTCTCTTATTCTATCGAAAACAACTATGGTATCATGCACAGAATAACCTATAACTGTAAGAGCCGCCGCTATAAAACTAGAATCTATAGATACCCTTGCAACTGCATAAACGGAAAGCATTATAAGTATATTATGGATGAGGCCAATAATTGCTGCCATTCCATAACTAAATTCAAATCTTATTCCTATATATATAAACATTGCTGCAATAGCTATGATTACTGCTTTAATTGCATTTATCCTGGCTTCTTTTCCTATGGATGCTCCTATATTTTCCTGATTTGTGAGAGTACTTTTAGGATATTCCTTTTTTACACTTTTTATTATGCTGCTTACACTATCATTGCTTAAATTAGCACTTTTTATGGATATCGACTTGCTGTTCACCTTATTTGACTGAAAGTCATTGGAGTATTTCTGAATTATCTTATCTACGTCATGTTTATTGAAATCCGCACCTAAATTTATTTCAATTACAGTACCACCTTTAAAATCCAGTCCATATTCCAAGCCTTTGGTAGCTATAGTAAAAATTCCTATGGCAATTACTATGAGAGATATTGTAAACCATATTTTTCTCTTTTCTATAATTCTGTATATGTTATTCATATTATTTAGCTACCCCCTTTCTAAAGTCGTGAACACCGAAGGTTCCAATTGTCTCCTTATGACTAAACAACCCTACGTCCGCCACTAACTTCATAAGAGTTCTTGTAACTGTTATGGCTGTAAACATACTAAGTACAACACCTATTATGAGCGTAAGTGCAAATCCCTTTACAGCTCCTGTTCCTATGCTGTAAAGTACCAGTCCTGATATAATGGAGGTTATATTTGAATCAAGGATTGAAGTCATCGCCCTCTTAAACCCAATATTTATAGAAGCCTTTATCGACTTTCCACTCTTAAGTTCTTCCTTTGTCCTTTCAAATATAAGTATATTTGCATCTACCGCCATACCTACTGTAAGCAAAAATGCTGCTATACCTGAAAGCGTCAACGTAACATTGACATTGACAAATGCAGCCAGAACTATGTATATATATAATGTCAGTGCTATATCTGCAATAAGCCCAGGAAGTCTATAATATAATATCATGAATATCATTACAAGTCCTATACCAATCTTGCCTGCCAATATGCTTAACGGAAGTGCATTAGCACCAAGAGATGCCCCTATGGTTGTAACTTGTACTGGTTTTACCGAAACAGGTAGGGAACCTGATTTTATGAGATTAGCTGTTTTTTGTGCTTCCTCAATGCTATTACTTCCGGTTATCACAGCCTCTCCATTAGTTATATGTGCATCTACCCTCGGATTTGTAAGCATTTCATCATCCAGATATATAGCAATTTGTTGTCCCATATATTTTTTAGTGGCATCGGCAAACTTTTTAGTACCATTGTCATTTAACTTTAAACTTATTGTAGGCTTGTTATCCTGTGAATTTAAATATGCGCTTGCATCTTTTACATCTTTTCCTGTCAATATAGTATTCTTGTCAGGCCCAACAAATTTAAGTTCTCCTGTCTTTGCAACGCCATCTACTACTTCTTTTGCATCAAATTTTCCAGGTATCTCAATTCTTATCCTGTTTTTACCTTCTTTCGTTACTACAGTTTCACTTACACCTAGTTTATTTACCCTCAAAGATAACAGGTCTACTGTTCTATCCACAGTTTTCTGATCTACGTTCTTAGACTGAATTTCTTCCAATACGGAAATACCACCCTGAAGATCAAGTCCCTTATTTATTACTTCACCAAAAGGCTTAAGCCTATAACTACCTAAATTAATTCCATATGCACCTGAATAGGCCAAAAATCCTATCAAAATAAGACACAACAGCAAAATTATACTACTTCTTAGCCTAGTACTTTTCTTTGCCCTAGATTTCATCTTTATCCTCCTTCGTGTATGAACAACTGCTTCTGATTTCACGTATGTACATTAGCAATTATATTACTTAAAAAAATAACCGTCAATATATTTTAATTATCCATTGTCCTGGATTTAAGGGCAATAGCACATTCAATTCTCTTTTTCTGCATTTTACATCCAAGTGAATAAGGTATTCTTATGTCACCATTGAAATTATAGTTATTTGCCTGGCATCCCCCACTACAGTAAAATCTGGCCCAGCATTTCATACATTCTGGCTTGTTGTATATGTGAGCAGTTTTAAATTTTTTGCTTATTGACTCTTTTATATTGTCAAAATCCTTTAAGTTTCCCATCTTAAAAGCCTTGTTTCCTACAAACTGGTGACATGGATATATGTCTCCTTCCGGGGTTATTGCTACATACTCATGTCCTGCACCACATCCAGATATTCTCTTATATACACATGGACCACCTTTTAAATCTATATTGAAGTGGTAAAATTTAAATGATCTACCATGCTTGCTTCTATCAAGCATTTCCTCATATAATTTATCATATTGTTTAAATATAACAGGCAAATCCTCTTCCCTCAGTGAAAGTGGGTTATTCCCGGGAAGGACTACTGGTTCAACAGATATCTCATCAAATCCCTGGTCTGCAAGGAACTTTATATCTTCAAAAAAATCAGTATTTTTTCTTGTAAAAGTACCTCTTGCATAATATTGCTTAGATTTATCTCTAATTTTTATCATTTTTTTTATTTTAGGTAATATTGAATCAAAAGACCCTGTACCGTCAGCTTTAACTCTTACCCTGTCATTTACTTCTTTCCTTCCGTCTATACTGAGAACAATATTGCCCATATTTTTATCAAGATAATCCATTATCTCATCATTTAACAAAGTTGCATTGGTAGTCATTGTGAATCTTATGTTTTTATCATGTACTTTCTCCTGTTCTCGCGCATATTCTACAATTTCCTTTATTGCTTCAAAAGCCATCAGGGGTTCACCACCAAACAAGTCCACTTCTATATTTTTTCTGGGCCCCGATTTTTCTATAACAAAATCTATTGATCTTTTTCCTATTTCCGGTGACATAAGTTCTCTTTTTCCTTTGTATTCTCCTTCGTCTGCAAAACAATATTTACATCTTAAATTACAATCATGGGCAATATTTAAACAGAGAGCTTTTATAAAAGAAGGTGTATTGTCATTTCTCACCGCAATATCTTTATATAAATCCTTAGAATAAAGCATTTCATTTTTGACAAGATATTGAATTTCTTCATAGGCATCAATAATATCTTCTTTTTTATATTTATTTCCAAGAAGCTTTAAGCTCTCATCCAAATTTTTTAGTCTATCTTCATCCAAAATATCATACACCAGTTCATCTACAAGATGAACCGCTCCAGAGTTAACATCTATCACATAATAATTTCCACCCTGAATAAACTTATGAATATCAGCCAAAATTTCTTCCTCCTAAATTAATATTTCTTTTTATCGCATAGACTTAAGGCAGTAACATATGTTACTGCCTTAAGTCTATGTTAGTTTTCACATGCTAAATTTGCAACCGTACAAGAAGTCTTGCATGCTGACTGACATGAATTAGCACATTCCTTACAACCTGGCTTTTTCAAACTGTCCTTTATATTCGTATTATTTAAAGTTTTTATATGTTTCATCTAATTTCCCCCATTTCTAAAGATTTCTGTTTGATTATAACATAAATCATAATCAAAATAAAGTTTACAGCATATGGCAACTATATGTTCACTCCTATCATACCTGATATACTTCCAACTAAAAGTGCAAGCACAAATCTCTTAATTCCATCAGGTCCAATGACAGCAGAATTTCCTGAAACTATAGAAACTACATAAAGTATAATTACATATAAAAGAGCAACTATTATTCCCACAAACCACCCTTTTCTCTTTATTTTTTCCGAGGCATATATTGCTCCATACATTATGCTTAAAATAGTAGTAACAATATAAAAAATGGAACTTATATATTCATTTATTTCTACAAAAGTCATGGCCACAGCAAATATCAATAGCATAAGTACAGTAATTATAAAACTTCTAAGTACACCCTCTGCAGCTGGAATATAATCATTATATTTTTCCAAATTAAAACACCTCCCATCTAATAGTATCTATGTGGACAGAAGATGCTTTATTCCATAATTATTTATCTTCTTTTTTAGAGATTTCCTGACTATCTCTATGAGATAGTACATTCATTATACTTGCCTTACTGATCTTTAACTTAACTCTGTCAGGTCCTGTCTGCATTATAACTTCCTTTTCCTGTATATTTGTAATCTTACCAATTATTCCTCCTTTTGTAATTATCTCATCATTGACTTTAAGCCTATCCAACATTGAATTATATTTTTTCCTTCTCCTGCTCTCCGGCAAGAACATGAAAATATAGCATACTATAACTACAAGTATAATTGGCATTAATCCAGTTAAACTTTTCACACATATACCTCCTCAATAAATTTTATTTCCATTGTTCAAGTTTCTCTTTTTTATATCTTGGGAAATAATCCCCATCAATGGCATCTCTAATTTCTTTCATTAGATTATTATAAAAATATAGATTATGTATTACACAGAGTCTCATTGCAAGCATTTCTTTTGCCTTAAATAGATGCCTTATATAGGCTCTAGTATAATTTTTACAAGTAGGACAACTACAATTGTTATCAATTGGAGTATCATCTAACTGATATTTTGCATTTAAGAGATTCAACTCTCCTTTACTAGTAAATACATGAGAGTGTCTCCCATTTCTTGATGGCATAACACAATCAAAAAAATCTACTCCCCTTTCCACTGCTTCAAGTATATTTTGCGGTGTTCCAACGCCCATTAAATATATTGGCTTATCCTGTGGTAGATTTGGCACAACACTTTCTATTATTCTGTACATTTCATCTGCGCTCTCTCCTACTGCCAGTCCACCTATGGCATATCCATCTAGCTCCATATCACTTATTACCTTTGCATGTTCTATCCTTATGTCCTCATAGGTTCCACCTTGATTGATTCCAAATAACATCTGATGTCTATTTATTGTGTCCGGAAGTGAATTTAATCTCTCCATTTCCAGTTTACACCTTTTTAACCATCTTGTAGTTCTATGTACTGATTTCTGCACATATTCCCTAGGAGCTGGATTTCCTATACACTCATCAAAAGCCATGGCTATAGTAGAAGCTAAATTACTTTGAATCCTCATACTTTCTTCAGGGCCCATGAATATACTACTTCCATCTATATGTGAATTGAAATACACTCCCTCTTCTTCTATTTTTCTTATTTTTGACAGAGAAAATACTTGAAATCCACCAGAATCAGTTAAGATAGGCCTATCCCAGTTCATAAACCTATGGAGACCACCAAGCTTTCTAATTACAGTATCCCCAGGTCTTAAACTGAGATGATATGTATTGGAAAGTTCTATCTGACATCCTATTCTCTTTAAATCCATACTTGAAACTGCACCTTTTATGGCAGCCAGCGTACCTACATTCATAAAAACAGGAGTTTGAATAGTACCATGTATTGTACTCAGCTGACCTCTCCTAGTATTTCCTTGTTTTTTAAGCAGCTTATACATTAAAACACCTCTCTATTTTATGAACATAGCATCTCCAAAACTAAAGAATCTATACTTCTCATCGACAGCAATCTTATAGGCATCCAATATTCTTTTTCTTCCACACAATGCACTTACAAGCATTATAAGAGTAGATTCAGGAAGATGAAAATTCGTTATAAGTTTATCCACAACCTTATATTTATATCCTGGATATATGAATATATCGGTCCAACCAGACTGCTCCCGGACTTTTCCATTTTCATCTCCAATAGTTTCCAATGTCCTACATGATGTAGTTCCCACTGCAACTATATTATGACCATTTTGTCTAGCATTATTTATCTTATCTGCAGTATCCTTTGTCATACAATAGTACTCAGAATGCATATTATGATCTTCTATATTTTCAACTTTAACAGGTCTAAAAGTTCCTAAACCAACATGAAGTGTTAGGAATGCAATTTTTACTCCTTTTTTCTCTATTCTTCTTAAGAGATCCTTTGTAAAATGCAGTCCCGCCGTAGGGGCTGCCGCTGAACCTTCTTCTTTTGAGTATACTGTCTGATACATTTCTTTATCTTCAAGCTTTTCCTTTATGTACGGTGGAAGTGGCATCTGCCCAAGTCTGTCTAATACTTCCTCGAATATACCCTTATATTCAAATTTGACTATTCTATTTCCATCTTCTCTAATTTCAAGTATCTCTGCCTTCAATTCACCATTTCCAAAATCGAATCTACTGCCAACCCTAGCTCTTCTACCAGGTTTGACCAGAGTTTCCCAGATATCATCATCTATGCGCTTTAAAAGAAGTACTTCCATTTTTCCACCTGTATCCTTTTTCATACCTATCAATCTGGCCGGAAGTACTCTTGTATCATTCAATACAAGACAATCACCTGGATCCAGATAATCTATTATATTCTTAAATAATTTATGTTCCACTTCGCCATTCTCTTTGTCAAGCACCATAAGCCTTGCTTCATCCCTCTGCTTCAAGGGATGCTGGGCAATTAACTCTTGAGGCAGGTAAAAATCAAAGTCTGTAATTTTCAATTTGTTCACTCCGTTTCGCTAAGTTCATAAAATTCTATTTGTCAAATAGGGATGGTTGTCTTAATCCTTTATTATTTTTGGATCTATGCAGATGTCTATATGCGCTGTCCGATGCTATTCTTCCTCTCGGAGTCCTTATTATAAATCCTTTTTGAAGAAGATAGGGTTCATATACATCTTCTACAGTATCCAATTCCTCTCCTATAAAATATGCAAGGGTTTCCAATCCTACAGGACCTCCTTGAAAATTATCTATTATGGCAGTAAGTATTTTATTATCTATGCTGTCAAATCCTTCACTATCAACCTCCAAAAGTTGAAGTGCTGCTTTACTCATATCTAGATCTATAATTCCATTTCCTTTTACTTCGGAATAGTCTCTTACTCTTTTTAGCAATCTGTTCGCAATTCTAGGCGTCCCCCTTGATCTTTTCCCTATCTCCATTGCTGCTTCCACATTTATTTTTACATTAAGTATTTCTGCAGATCGCAGTATAATTTCGCTTAATTCATTTTCACTATAAAACTGCATTGGGCACAGCATTCCAAATCTATCACGTAATGGAGCTGTTAAAAGGCCTATTCTGGTAGTTGCCCCTATCAATGTAAAATTAGGCAGATCCAATCTTATGGATCTTGACGAGGCACCTTTTCCTATTACTATATCCAGGGCATAATCCTCCATAGCTGGGTACAGTATTTCTTCTACGCTTCTATTCAATCTGTGTATTTCATCTATAAACAATACATCCATATCATTTAAATTAGTAAGTATGGCGGCTAAATCTCCAGCTCTTTCTATAGCAGGTCCTGATGTAACTTTCAAACTTCCACCCATTTCATTTGCTATTATATTTGCAAGTGTTGTCTTGCCAAGTCCTGGCGGTCCATAGAGTAGAACATGATCTAATGCTTCTTTTCTATTTTTGGCCGCCTGTATGAATATCTTCAATTTATCTTTTACATTTTTCTGTCCTATATATTCTTTGAGTTTTTTAGGTCTTAAACTATATTCGTTTTCTCCTTCTAACACAGAAGGTGTAACAATTCTATTTTCCATATATCTTCACCTAACCTAACCCATTAAAAATTTAAGAGCATCTTTTATTATATCTTCTACTGAATTCTTTCTATCTATTGAATGAAGTGCTCTAGATGCCTCCTTATCTGAATATCCAAGTGAAATAAGTGCCTCAAGTGCTTCCGCAATATCATCTTCAGAACGTTTTTCTCCAGTAGTTAAATATTCATCTTCCCCATCTATCACTTTTGAATCTATTTTATCTCTTAACTCCAGTATAATTCTCTGTGCAGTTTTCTTTCCTATGCCAGGTGCCCTAATTATAGTTTTTTCGTCACCCGTAATTATGGAGTATTTGAGATTATTTACACTTGTTATGGATAATAGTGACAAAGCCGCTTTGGCTCCTATTCCATTTACCCCTAAAAGAAGGTTAAACATAGAAAGTTCTTCCCTAGTTAAAAATCCATATAATCCAATAAAATCTTCTCTTACTATTTGCATTACATATACCATTATATTGTCACCTATTTTAGGGATATTGGCAATAGTACTTCCAGATGTATTTATCCTGTATCCTATTCCATTGTTTTCGACTATTATGTAGTCCCTATTGATTCCTTTATATATTCCAATTATATATTCATACAATGAAAGCTACCCCTCCCCAAAATATTGATAACATATATTACTTTATCATTTTAAAAACTTTTATTCAAGTAAATAAAATAACCTCGAGGCTATTATTCATAGTCCTCAAGGCGTGATTCAGCATCTTCACGCGTATCACATTGAAAATATTTATCTCCCTCTGTAAGAAGCTCTATGTCCTTATCTTTCAATCTGCTTGTCTTTATGTCAGTTATATCTCGTGTAGAATCTTCTATAAACATATTTCCATCTTTATCCGTCTTATATATTGCTATAAATCCATCTTTTATTCCAACTACATATTTATTAGGTGCATATTTATCTACTTTTTTAACAAGTACTATTTTAAGGGGACTAAAGCTATCAATTTCATATCCAGATTTCTTATAGATATCCTCAACTTCATTTTTAGTACTTCCTGCTAACTTTTTTGCAGATTCTTCTTTTTCTATTTCAATGTCTCCACTTTTATCATATTCTATTTTAAATATCAAGCTACCCTTGCCAGAAACAATATGTCCCACATCAGAATTTGTATTTATAGAATCGTATCCATTTGTATTAACCTGATACATATCTTTTTTTGTATTGTAATCTTTGATTTTAACTATGCATATATAACAGCTTAGTACAAAAACCAGTATAGTTGAAATTGCTAATAAGGTTTTACGCAATTTTATTGTATCCATAATATCCCTCCTCAATGAATATTATGGGCATTATTTACTAATATTATACATATACACACATTTTTTATTCTATCGGTATATAACTATTAAATATAAGTCTTCCATCTTTTTTACCAAGGTATTCCTCATTGTATAATTGTATCATCGGAAAATTAGAAAGTTTACATTTATTATCCAGAAAATTTATAGTGGATAGATCCTCCATAATTAAATCTTTCATATTCCTACCTCCGGAAGAAGTATACCATGCATATTTATGGGCAGGTATTATGATCTTTTTTATATCTTCCGGAATATGTGCTGTACTTGAAGTCCTCACTCCTACTAAAAAAGAAAAACCAAATTCAAAAATATTCATTTTGGACTTCTTGTATTCCGATATGGAATCAATACCTTTAATTACATATATATTATTAGGATTTATAACATCTTCAATTTCTTTAATTCTGGTTTTAAATCTGTATATCAAACTATCCATATTCCCAAAAGGTAGAAACTTTCTATATTCATAAACGGCAAAAGTTATTTCCGGAATATTCAGTATTCCTTTGCCTATTTCAATTTCATTTGGATCTCCAGAATCCATTATTACATCAGTATTATTTTGAACATTTCTGTATATTTTGCTGAGTATTTTTAAATCTTCATCTATCAAATCAAATAAACTTTTCACATAATCTATTTGATTTTTTGAGCTCATATATATAAACAGTTCATCACAAAAATCAACATCATTTTTTGTCACCCTAAAATTATTTAATATATTAGGATATTCATAAATACTTACATTACTTTTAGATCCTATTCTTCTTTTACTATTCTCAATAAATTTCTCCACTACTGCCCAGTCAATACTATTTTCTTTAATTAATTCTTCTATTTTTTCAATTTTATCCGGATATTCAACTCTGTCAAGAATTTTAATAATATTTCCCCAGGAATTCTCTTTTTCTTTAGTATCTAAAGGCTCCATAAAATACTCCGAGAAATTCAGATAAATATATTCTCCAAAAAATCCTGGAAAAATCCTATGCAATTCCTTTTTTATACACCCAGCCTTTTGCCTCTCATAGATATTAAAAGCTTTCGTTAATATCTGCATACTTTCAGCCGCTGCTTTTATGTCAGGCTGAATTGAATACACAATTTTCTTACATTTCTCTAAAATTTCATTAATTTCTTTTAATCCTGAAACATTATCCTCTACATCTTCTAAATACTTTTTAAACATTTTAATAATGTCATTCCCATAATAATCAGCCGCCTTTTTAGTTAATCCGGCAGATTTTACAATTTCATTTAAATCCATATATTTACCCTCCTACAAAACAGCTTGCAAGAATAAAAAGACCATATCCAATCTGCAGACATTCATAGCATCTATATTGAAAATGGTCCAAATATTATATAAAGTTATGTTAAAATTCAATCTACATTATAATACTATAAAATAACTACTCTTCAAAATCTTCCGGGAAATCTGTATTATGATAGACACTGTCAACATCATCATCTTCTTCTAATTTGTCTATGAGCTTTTGAACTTTTTCAGCCGTTTCCATGTCAACAGTAGTCAAGTTATCTGGTATCATAGTAATATCAGCTGAAATAAATTCAAACCCATTCTTTTCAAGAGCATCCCGTACTTTTCCAAATTCCTCTATGGAAGTAGTTATCTCAAATACTTCCTCTTGAGCATCAAAATCTTCAGCTCCAGCATCCAGTGCTTTCATCATTATATCATCTTCATCCAAATCTTCAGTTCTTTCTATTATTATCTGACCCTTAGTATTAAACATCCACCCTACGCAGCCATTAGCTCCAAGATTTCCTCCACTTCTAGTAAATGCAGTTCTTACATTGCCTGCAGTTCTATTCTTATTATCAGTCAACGCCTTGACTATTATGGCTACACCACCAGGGCCATAGCCCTCATAAGTTATCTCTTCATAATTTATTCCTTCCATTTCTCCAGAACCTTTTTTTATGGCTCTATTTATTGTATCCTGAGGCATATTATTTGATTTTGCCTTTGATATAACATCTCTCAATTTTGAATTTGTATCTGGATTAGATCCATCTTTTGCAGCAATTGCAATTTCTTTACCTATTTTGGTAAATATTTTGCCTCTCTTGGCATCTATTTTATTTTTTTTCGCCTGTATATTATGCCATTTTGAATGTCCTGACATGCGATTCCCTCCCAATTACCAATCTATAAAAACATTAAATATTATATCATATAAATATTTACAATCTCAAATTTTTATATTTTATTCTTTATACAATCTGCTTCCTATCTTAAAGTAGTATTCTTCATCACCAACTATTACCTGACATTTTCCACTTGTGATTTCTATAGTTTCGTTGATAACCTTATCACTGTTTTCTGTGGTTTGATACATCAAAATACTGACCTTATCTGAATACTTTATATCTTCTATATACCATGAATTTTTCTCAAAAGCATATTTAACCTTGTCCAAATTTTCATAATTTATTATTATATTCAATTCTACTCCAAGGGTTTTTTCAACTATTTTTCCCTTCTCTATTACCCTAGAGGCAGATTTTGAATATGCCCTAAACAATCCACCACGTCCAAGTAGAATACCTCCAAAATATCTTGTAACTACAACCACAACATCTGTTATTTTATTTTTTTTTATTACATCAAGAACTGGAAGCCCTGCAGTTCCTTGTGGTTCTCCATCATCACTATACCTTTGTGTACCCATATTCTCTCCTATAACATAAGCATATACATTATGCTTTGCTTCTTTTTCATGACTCTTTACTTTATTTATAAATTTTCTAGCCTCTGACTCAGTATACACTCTCTTCACACTACCTATAAATGTAGATTTCTCCTCCTCAAATTTATCATTAGCTTCGTCTCTAATTGTAAAATAACCCATGCTATCACCTCTTTTAAAAGCTTTTAACACTATTTAAATATTCTTTAGCTGAATTTTTTACATATACTTTGCAGCTACTGCTTTCTATATTTTTAACTTTCTCTACTGCCTTACTGCTCCTTATTTTTATGAGGGCCTTTATAGCATACATGACAACCTGTGGATTATCATCATCCAATGCCCTTATAAGCGCATTTTCCCCCGACTTATTTCCTAATTTCCCAAGAGCAGAAACCGCCATTCTCCTAACATTTACATGTTTATGTACTACACCCTTAGTCAAAATATCACAGGCAGGCTTAATTCTAAGCTCCCCTAATATCCATATAGCATTTTCTTTATCTCTAGTCCTCATATTAGTATAATTACATTTTATAAATTCTACAAGTCTATTTTTATTAAATTTATCCAAGTTCTCCAGTGCATTTATTTTATCGGATTTTCCAGACATGGATACAATTTTAAAAAACTCTCTTTCATTTTTACTCTTGGCTAAAATCCCATATTTTATCTTGCCATCTATTATTTGACTTTCAACCACTTCTCTACTTAAATTTCTTATTTTGCAAATGGCATTTATATTTTTACCCTCTAAATATAAAAAATAGCTTATTTCTCCTTCGCTGTAATTATCGATCTTATTCCAATCAACATTCAGCATACAATTTAAAGACAAAACATCACCTTCACTATACCTAATAGTCTATCCAAAATCATCAATGATATGGGATATAATATTGATACCTCTGTCTATATCCTTTTCTACAACTTGTGAAAAGCTCAACCTAAAATATTTATTTCCACTTGAAGGATTCTTATAAAATAAAGTACCAGGAGTTACTAAAACATTCTTTTTCATTGCAGCATTAAAAATTGCTATGGAATCTATATTTTTCTTCTCCAAAATTTCAAGATAAAAGTGTAATCCACCCCCTGGATCATCAAACACAACTTTGTTCTTCAAATACTTTAAAAGACAATTTTTTGTATACTCGTATCTTTTAGAATACACAAAATTCAGCTTGTCTATATATTCTCTCCAAAATCCCTTTCTAATGTATAAATCAAGTGCTCTCTGCATAAGACTTGAAGTAGCTATATCCGTATTTACCTTGCAATTTTGTATGTTTTCTTTAAATTTTTTAGGGGGTATTAAATATCCTATTCTTATACCCGGCAAAAATATTTTTGAAAAGCTTTTTATATATATGACCCTATCATTCATATCCATACTCTTATAGCTATTATACTTTATATTTTTATCATAAATCAGTTCAGAAAGATAATCATCTTCTATTATATAAAAATCATATATTTCTGCCAAATTCAATATTTTTATTTTTTTTTCATAGCTGCAACTCATACCTGTAGGATTTTGAAAATAACTCATGGTATAATAACATTTTATGTTATTCTTTTTCAAGATTTTTTCAAATTTATCTATATCTATTCCGTCCTTATCTATCGGTATATCAATTATGTCAGCTCTTCTCCATTTAAAAACTGACAATGCTCCACTATATGTAGGTTTTTCTACAATCACACTGTCATTTGTATTTATTATAGCTTTTGAAACAATATCTATCCCCTGTTGGGCTCCCGATACTATCAATATGTCATCGCTATTTATTTTTCTATTCCAGAAAACACTGCTTATACTTTTTCTAAGACCACTGTATCCTAAAATTTCTTGGTGGATAAGTGCTTTTGCCCCATCTCTATCCAATACCTCGTCTATAACATTTTTAAAGGATCTTACTGGAAAAAAGTCTCCATTTGGCATTTCTCCTGTAAAATCCAGGTATTCGTCACATTTATTGCTTAATATTTTTTTTAATACATTTGAATATTCCTTTCTAAAATTTCTACTTATGTCTCTTCTCTTTGCATAAGTACCACTTCCCATTTTTTGAAAGGCATATCCCTCACTTTGAAGTTTCTTATATGTATTTATTATAGTTATATTGTTAACCTCTAAGAATTTAGCAAGTTTACGTATAGAAGGCAGCTTTTCACCATCTTTTATTTCATTTAAATCTATTAATTTTTTTATATGTTTTTCTATGGCTTTATACTTAACTATTCCTTCATAATCCAATTCCAGGAAATATTTATTCATCACTGCCACCCCAATATCAAAAGATATCTATAAAAAACAAATTTAGATAAAATATATATTTTCCTTAAACAGTATAGCTCCATCTTTAAATTTATAATCTCTTTTTTCCTTTTTTATAATATTCTTTTCCCAAAGTTTACTGAGTATTTCTTCCATATGTATTGTATAATCCTTAAATAAATCACAAGTTTTTATTTCTTCAGAGCTTAAGAAATCATCCTTTTCTCTCATATAATTTATAAGCACATTTACAAATCTACTTATATTGTCATCTATGTACTTATTTAAATAGGCAATAGTTTTATTTATAATCTCTTTTACATTTTTACTTTTCTCATTACTAAAAAACAGATTATCAACACATTCTTTAAATCTATCATTTAAATTCATTGCAACAGCAATAGCATCTTTACTTATCATGTATCCCATGGAGTTAACATATAATTTTGAAAATTCCTCTACTGATTTTACAGCTGCTGTATAAGAGGTATAAATACCATCATTTTGTAAATACTTTCTGCATATAGATATATTCTCAAGTGTATTCCCAAGATATACCATGTTCCATTTTTCCTTGTCAATATCAGGATAATATCTCCCAATATCATACCTTGAGGTAATATCCATATCTTTAGAAAATACAAGTCGTGAAGATGATATTATTCTATGTATAAAACCACCTTTAAGATTCTCCTCATTGAGCTGAAGAAATTTCATTTTACTCATAAGTTTAATATGAACAGGTATTTCATTTTCCTCCGTATATATATTTTTTAAGATCGCTTCATCGTATTCACATATGACTAAAAAGTCAATATCGGATTCAGCCCATAAATCACCTGTAACCATACTTCCAAATACCATAACAGCTAATATAGCACTATTTTTTTTGAACTTGTCAATTGCCTTATTAAACACTCGTTGATATTCTAATATTGTTTTTTCCATTTCTTATTAAGCCCCCATTATATAATATAAATTATGCATAATTTAAAATATCAATTTCCCCAGTAAATTCTAAATTAAAACATCTAAATATATTATAATTTCTATATATTATATAATATATTACAATAAAAATACAATAGGAACTTTACTACATGAATTAATCCCTTCATATTTTACTAACTTTAACCTAAAAAGAAAGAATATATCGCATACATATATTCTTTCCCAATTATTATTGCTAATTCTCTTTTTCAAATTCACTCTTTGAAGCTCCGCAAAGTGGGCATACCCAATCATCTGGCAAACTCTCAAATGAAGTACCTGGGTTAACACCATTATCAGGATCTCCTACAGCAGGATCATATACATATCCACATACACTACAAACATATTTAGCCAATTTAAATTCCTCCAATCAATAAAACGTATTAATAGATTTTTATTATTAATTATTAGTATAAGTATGCCATATTTGCTCAGTTAAGTCAATATATTTGCAGCAAACTTTTTAACCTGTTTACAGCTTTAGATTGCCCTTATATTTCTCTTTATAAGAATATTGTAAATATATAAAGAAATATTGAAAAACCAAAAAAAGATTGCTAATATTAATATTATAATTTCATATTATATAAATAATAATATACATTTGGAGGCCTGTAATGGAAGAAAAATCTCGAAATATACTTATAACTAAAGAACAAATATCTAAAAGAATTAGTGAACTAGGAAGACAAATTACCAGGGAATATTCTGATAAAAAGCTCTACATTTTATCAATTTTAAAAGGTAGTTTTATATTCACAGCAGATTTAGTAAGAGAAATAGATATCAATTTGGAAATAGGTTTTATGACAACCTCAAGCTACGGAAACTCTGAAAATTCTTCAGGATCTGTAAAAATAGTAAATGATATCTCCGAGGATATAAAAGGTTATGATGTTCTTATTGTAGATGATATAACAGATACTGGAATTACAATGGACTTCGCATTAAACCATGTTAAATCCCTTGGAGCTTCTTCTGTAAAATGCTGTGTACTGTTAGATAAACCTGAAAAGAGGAAAATAAATTTAAAGCCAGATTTCTATTGTTTCAAAATTCCAGATGTATTTGTAGCTGGCTATGGTTTGAATTATGGGAACTATTATAGAAATATTCCTTACGTATTTAATTGGGAAAATAAGGATAAATAATTTAAATCCAGTGTAAAACCTCAGAGAACTACAGGTAATTGCTATATGATTTGCCTGTAGTTCTTATCATTATTTGAACTAAATATATTGATTTCATTAATGCTTTTATTTATGATATAATAACTTATAATTTATAATTGGCAAATTTATGTATGATTTTAACAAGGAGGACAATTTATGGTAAAGAGACATAAAAGGTCTCGGTATAAAGCTTTAAAAATCACATTCACTATATTGATATGTATTTTTTTACTGGCATTCGTATCCGGCATTGGAGCTAGTTTAGCCATTATTAAGAATTCACCGAATTTAGATATAAATCAGGTTTTAAACTTGAATGAGCCTTCCATATTATATGATGACAAGGGAGATTTCATGGATGTAGTAGTCAGTACCGAGCATAGAACTGTTGTACCTTTCAGCAGTATCCCTCAAAATTTGAAAAATGCTTTTGTAAGCATTGAAGATGAACGATTTTATAAACATAAAGGTATAGATGTAAAAAGAATAATAGGTGTAATTTTTATCGATATAAAAAATAAAATAACAAATAAACCTGGACTTCAAGGCGCATCTACTATAACCCAGCAATTAGTAAGAGATATATATTTATCAAGAGATGTAAGTTTTAAAAGAAAACTACAGGAAATGTACATGTCAATAAAACTTGAGAAGCTCTTGACTAAAGATCAGATACTAGAGGCATATATGAATACAATATTTTTAGGTGGAAAGTCTTTTGGAGTTGAATCCGCTTCTGAAGCATATTTTGGGAAACCAGTGAGTTCATTGAATTTAATTGAATCTGCATTTATAGCAGGTATCCCTCAAAGCCCATCTGTATATTATCCTTATTCAGACACAGCAAAAAAAAGTCCTTCCATATATTTAAACAGGACAAAGAATGTTTTAAAAAAAATGTATGATAACAATTACATAAGTGAAACTCAATATACAACTGCCATAAAGGATGTATCAAATGGCAAACTTATTATAAAACCCTATACTGCACCAAATAACAAATTAGAGAATGAGTGGTTTTCAATGCCTGCCATTCAGCAAGTAAAAAATGACCTAAAAATAAAGTACAAATACAATGATTCTCAGGTAAATCAGCTATTGACCTATGGAGGTCTAAAAATTTATACTACTATGGACAAGGAACTTCAAAAAAAGACGGAGGATGTTCTTACAAACAGCTCCATATTTAGCAGCAGCTCATATAATGACCAAAATGGTATATTACAACCCCAGGCTTCCGCAGTAGTTATAAATTATCATACAGGTGAAGTAAAATCTCTGGTAGGTGGAAGGGGGGATCAGCCTGCTATGTCATTTAACAGAGCAGCCTCACAAAATTATCTTAGGCCACCAGGATCAAGCATAAAGCCTTTGACTGTATATAGTCCTGCCATAAATACACAGAAATATACAGCAGCATCGATTTTAAAAGACTCAAATTGGTCTGATGAGATTGCCCAAAAATATAGTTCAAATGGTAATTTATATTACCCACAAGACGATTCGGCAATCACAGATAATTATATGACATTGAGAATGGCACTTACGAAATCTATAAATACTATAGCTGCTAAGATAGAGGATAAAATTGGACTTGAAACAGGAGCTTCTTATGCAGAAAAATTTGGGATTAATATAGATAGTGACGACAGAGCGAGTATATCTGCACTCTCACTTGGTGAGCTCCATCATGGTACCAATACATTGCAGATGGCAGCTGCCTATGGAGTTTTTGGAAATAACGGTTATTATACTCTACCAAGACTTTATACAAAAGTTACAGATAGATCTGGCAAAATACTTCTGGAATCTAAAATAAAAACTAAAAAAGTGCTTCCTCCATCTACTGCATACATAATGTATGATCTTTTAAAAGGTCCTGTAAGCCCGGATGGAACGGGTCCTAATGCCAATTTTGGGAATATGCAGGTTCGTGGTAAAACCGGTACTTCAAGCTATAATAAAAATCTATGGTTTTCGGGTTTAACCCCTTACTATTCAGCTTCAGTATGGATAGGAAAAGATAACAATTCTACACTACCTGGTTCTTTAAACAGTAATTCAGCTGCTGCACTTTGGTCTGCTATAATGCTTCCTTTTCACAACGGGCTTTCACCAAAAGATATAGCTATGCCGTCCGGAGTCATAACCGCTAAAATATGTTCTGAATCGGGAAATCTTCCTTCTCCACTGTGTTATATAGATCCAACAGGCAATAAAGTTTATAATGAGTTATTTTTAAATGGCACTGTTCCCAAAAGCACATGTACTTTACCCCATTCATGGTTTAAAGGCAGTTCCATACTGGATGATGACAAAACATATGAAGATAATAACACAGATGACAAAGAGGATACTACAACTAATCCTGTTGACAATAAAAATACTATTCCCGAACAAACTGATGATAAAGATAATACAGATACGCAAAATACAGAAAATGAAAATATATTGCCACCAAACAACAATTCCAATTCTATAAAAAAATAAGTTTTATATATTAATCTATTGTACCAAATGAACATTATTATTTTGCAGTACGAGTACAATAGATTAATATACTATTCTTCTAAAATATCCTTCATCATTTTTAATACCTTTTTTTCAATGCGTGATACCTGTACTTGGTTTATACCAAGCATTTTTGCAACTTGGACCTGTGTCTTATCCTTAAAGTATCTGAGCATGATAATTTGTCTGGATTTTACATCAAGATTCTTTAAAGTCTCTTTTAAAGCTATTCTATCTACCATTTCCACATCTTCATTTGGATTCTCGCTTAATTTATCTATTAAAAGTACTGGTGCACCATCATCTTGATGAATTGTATCATATAAATACTGCATACTATTTGCTGATTCAGATGCAAATATCAAATCCTCTATTTCTACCCCCGAATACTCTGATAATTCTTCTATAGTTGGCTCTCTATTTAATTTTTTAGTTAGTTTTTCTTTATCATAATGGAGTTTTTTTGCAGTATTCTTAACGCTCCTGCTTACTTTTATCATGCCATCATCTCTTAAAAACCTCTTTATCTCTCCCATTATCATTGGTACCGCATAAGTAGAAAACTTGACATTGTAATTTTCATCAAAATTATTAATTGCCTTCATAAGTCCCATACAGCCAATTTGGAATATATCTTCATACTCGTAACCCCTGTTCAGGAATTTTTTGCTTATCGCTGTAACCAACGGGAGATTCACTTCGACCAATTTATTTAATGAATTCTTGTCACCTTTTTTCGCAGATTTTATAAGTTTTAAATTGTCATTATAATCGTAACCAGATATTTTTACAGCTTCTTCACTCATATTATTCACCTAACTTAATGATTTAAAAACTTTTTCCATCGTAACTCTTGTCCCCTTGTTCTCTTCAGATTGTATTTGAAGGGAATCCATAAAAGTTTCCATAACTGTAAATCCCATTCCAGACCTTTCCAAATCAGGCCTGGAAGTATAAAGCGGCTGCATTGCAAGATTAACATCCTCTATCCCAACACCCGTATCTTCTATTATCAACGTTAATTTTCTCCCACTTATATAAGCTCTAATTGTTACAATACCTTCTTTATTTTCATAACCATGAATAATAGAGTTTGTAACTGCTTCTGACACCGCAGTTTTTACATCTGTCAATTCATCTACAGTCGGATCTAATTGTGATGCAAAAGCTGCTACTGCTACTCTTGCAAAACTCTCATTCTGTGACTTGCTAGTAAACTCTATTTTCATACTGTTATCGTACATGTTTTATCCCCCCATTAAATATTCTCAATAGCCTGTTCAATGCTGTCATAGACCCTTATTATTTTAAACATACCTGATAACTCAAATACTCTTTTAACAGAATCAATTACATTGACAATGCAAACACTTCCATTTTTCAGGCTAAGTTTTTTATATCTTCCAATAACTACACCTATACCTGAACTATCCATAAAACTTACGCAGGAAAAATCAAGTATAATTTTGTTTAAATTGTCTCTATCAATTCTGTCATCAATTTTGTTCCTAACTTCTTCGGCGCTATGGTGATCGAGTTCTCCAATCATATGGACTATAAGCTTATCATCTTTAATCTCAAATTTTAAATTCATTATATATCAAACTCTACTGAAATCATTATTTACCAAGCCATAATATGGTTCCAGCGTTAAGTTAAACTTAACTTTAATTTTCCATATAGCAATAATAATGGCATATTGCTACACGACTAAAATTCACCATACTTTGATAAATTTTAGTATGCACATAAAGTTGTGCAGTCCGAGTCAGACAATTTTACCCCCTCTCCGTTATTGTTATAAAATTAAGTACTCTAGAATACTATTCTTCACGTGGAATAATTTTCCTCTTTTTTTATTTAATTTTTATTAGTCACTTTATTATCTATTTTTACCATGTATTATATTTTTAAACAAAATTTATATAAATGCAATACATTTTTATTATAAATTACCAGTATAAATTATATAATGGAGTACACCATAAATATATAATATCTATAGAAGGTGATAATGAATGAAAAAAATTACTATTTGCTTCCTTTTAATATTTATAATTTCGACATTAACTTGTTCAAATATAAACAGAGTTTCTGCATCACATGATACAACAACAAACAATGAACCAGTCTTAAAATCAGGTTCTCTCAAAGGGTTGGATATCTCCAAATTGGATAAAGCTGAAAGAAACTGGTTTTTCAAACCCAGAAAAGACGGACTGCCATCTGAAGAAACTCCCGAGGTAAATAAACTTATAAATAAATATTCTGCTTATTATTTAGGTGATACTTCAAAAAAAATATTATATCTTACTTTTGATGAAGGCTACGAAAATGGATATACAGGTAAAATATTGGATATACTGAAAAAGAATAATGTAAAAGCCGCATTTTTTGTAACAACACCTTATATAAAAGATAATCCAGATCTAATAAAGAGAATGGTAAATGAAGGTCATCTAGTATGCAACCATACTGCAAAACATCCTTCCATGGCAGAGCGCGCAAAAAATCTGGATGATTTTCAAAAAGAGTTTACTATAACTGAGGAAGCCTATAAAAATGTCACCGGTAAGGAAATGCCTAAATTTTTTAGGCCTCCTATGGGTAAATATAGTGAACTTTCCCTATTTTACACAAAAAAATTAGGCTATAAAACCATATTCTGGAGTTTTGCCTATAATGATTGGAACAGAGAAAATCAACCCTCTGCTGAATTTGCCAAACAAAAAATATCCAGTAGGACTCACAATGGCGCAATAATTTTACTTCATGCAGTTTCAAAAACAAATTCCGAGATACTGGATTCAGTAATTCAAAGTTGGAAGGAAAAGGGCTATACACTTGAAAGTCTTGACAAATTGCCTTAAATCCCATTAAAACTGTAAAAAATACAAATACTTTAGTAATTCTACTTTATATTATCCACCTATTTAGTTATAATTAATATAAAACAGTAGTAAATCGATTATAATTATTATTTGGAGAGATATTATGAGAATTACGCAAGAAACAGATTATGGTTTTAGAGTTGTACTTTATTTATCAAAATTAGGTTATGGTGAGAAAATTGAAGCTAAATCTATATCTAAAGACCAGGGAATACCTCTTAGATTTCTTTTAAAGCTACTTAGAAAATTAACCCTCTGTGGTATTATAAAATCTTACAGAGGTGTTAACGGAGGTTATTCTCTCAATAGAATACCAGAAAATATAACTTTAAAAGATGTAATTGAAGCTATAGACGGTCCTATCTATATAAATAGATGCCTTTATAATCCAGAAAACTGCAATATAGAGCATGGCTCTTACTGTGTAGTAAACCAGGCTCTGTCTAGAGTACAAAATAATCTGGTTGAGGATTTGGATAATATAAACTTTAAGGACATGTTAAAAGATGAAATTTAATATTTTCTTTTGTATTCAATTACTTTTATCAAGAATTTAGGAATAGAAGCCAACCTTTTCATTCTCCATGGTTCTTTAACCACTCTAAAAAACCACTCAAGGCCAAACTTTATCATCCATTGTGGTGCTCTTTTTACCTGACCTGAAAATACATCAAAACTTCCTCCAACTCCCATAAATATAGTACAGGGAAGTTTTCTTATATTTTCACTTATAAATATGTCTTGTCTTGGTGATCCCATGGCGATAAATATGGCATAAGGTTTTTTTATCTGTATCTCCTCTACAATATTATTGCAATTTTTTAAATCAAAATATCCATTATGACTTCCAATTATATTTAAATTTTTATAAGCTTTCATTAAATTTTTTATACAGTTTTCAAGTACCTTCTGTTCCGCACCAAGAAGATATATAGGTTTGTTTTCTCTCTCACACTTTTCTATAATATCTTTCATTACATCTATTCCTGCAATTTTTTCTGCAACCGAATCCTTTAATAGTCTAGATGCCAGAACAGTCCCTATCCCATCTGGTATTATAATTGAATATATTTCTTTAAAACATTTCAAAAGCTTTGGATTGTTGAATCCATTATATAATACCTCTGGGTTCCCTGATATTATATTTATCTTTTGGAATTGCTCTATATAACTTATAAACTCCTTTTTCGTTCCTTTAAATATATTGTATCCTAATATTTCCGTAAACATATTTTTTTCCATAATTTTCAAAATGCTCCTTTACTTTTAAACACAGAGGAAAATGTTTTAAAAAGTATTTTTATATCCAGGCACAACGAAAATTTTTTTATATAAGTCAGATCGTAATATACAGTCTTTCCAAGTTCAATTTCACCTCTCCCACTTATCTGTGCCAATCCTGTTATGCCTGGTGTAACTATAAGCCGCTGTCTATAAGCTTCTGGATATAATTTAACTACATCCGGTATTTCAGGCCTCGGACCAACCAGACTCATATTTCCAAAAAGTACATTCATGAGCTGGGGAATTTCATCCAAACTTGTTTTTCGCAAAAAAGCCCCTGATCTAGTAATTCTATTGTCATTCCTACTTTGAAATACGAAGTTTTCCAAATTTGAAGTATCTATGTCTAACTTTCTTTTTTGCTCTGCATCTACTACCATAGTTCTAAATTTATATATCGTAAAATCAATTCCATTTTTTCCTACCCTAACCTGCTTAAATATTGCAGGTCCTTTTGAGTCCTTTTTTATCCACAGTGTAATTATAAGGAAAACAGGGCTTAGAATTATTAAGCCAGCAAGAGCAAGTATAAAATCAAATATCCTTTTTATCATAAACTGAATTTTTTTTCTTTTTATATCTTTATCAATCTCAATTTTTATATCTTCAGCCTTCATGGAATTCCTCCCCGTCTTTATTTACGAAAATTTATTTAAAATTATATATTTTATTCTATGCACAATATCCAAATATTCTCTAACCTTTACTATATAAAGAAATATAAAATAGACAATACTTCCAACTATAAAAGACACAAAAATAGACATAAAGCTTCTTACCATAGTATTTATAAATAAAACTGAACATATTTTACTTATTCCAAATATAACTATGGACATAATAGCTGATGCAATTACAATTTTAATAAAATTAATGAAAACTACCGATAAATTTATTCCAGCTACTTTCCTATTAAGATTCCATAACATAATTATGGTAGTAAAAACAGCTGATATCGTAGTAGCTAATGTAAGTCCTGACACTTTCATATATTTTACTATAAATAAATTTATTATTATATTTATGAATATTCCCAAAAAACTATTTATCATTGGAGTCCTAACATCTTTCAAAGAATAAAAAGCTTTATTCAAAATATCGCGTATTCCATAAGCAACCATTGCAGGGCAGTAAAATAGCAATGCATTAGATGTCAATTGTGCAGCTTCTTCCGTAAAAGCCCCTCTTTTAAAGATTATATCCACTAGTGGCTCCCTTAACATTCCTATTGCCATGGCCGCTGGAACCATTATTATCATTATAGTCGTCAATGCATTGGATATTGCTTTTTTATATTCAGCCAGCTCTCCTTTAACCGCCAACTCAGACAGAGTAGGGTAGACAATCATTGCAATTCCAATTGCAAAAACTTCGTAGGCAAGAGTATTTATTTTATTGGAAAAATCTAGTATAGTTGTTGCTCCAAAATACATATTAGTTGCAAAAGCTCTATTTACAAATACATTTAGTTGAATTACTGATGTACTTATCACAACAGGTACCATAAGTTTAAATATTCTATCCGCATTTTTATCTTTGAAGTCCAGCACAGGCACATATTTATATCCAAGCTTCCTGTACTTAGGTACATTAATCAAAAATTGAGCTACAAATCCTATTACAGTAGCAACAGCGAATCCCTGTATTCCGTATTTTGATGTAAGTAATACAAGATATATTATATAGACCGAATTGGATATTAAGGCCATCGCAGCCGGTTCATAAAACTGCTTATGTGATTGAAGAACTCCTGCCACCACGCTTTGAAGAGTAACAAATACAAGAGATAAAAGCATAATTCTCGTTACTTGAACAGAAGCATCAAACACTACTGTACTAGATGTAAATCCATGGCCAAAAACATATATTATCTGCTTCGTAAATACAATAAGTATTACAGTCACAATAACCGCAGCAATGGAAGCTATAGTTATTATATTATTTACGAACCTATTTCTTTTTTTTAAATTTCCACCCTCTATGTATTCTGCGTTAAGTGGTATGAAAGTGGTTGTAAGTCCATAACTTACAGTAGTTAAAAGGTACACCATACCTATTGCGAAATTGTATATATCAGTAATATAGGTTGCACCAAATTTCGCTGCTATTAAAGAATCTCTTATAAGGGCAAGTATCTTTCCTGCTATTATAAGAATCATGACTATAAAAGAACTTTTCATCTACTTCACTCCACTTAAAATATGTAAATATGCGTTATAATAGTTCTCCCAGAATCTCTCCATTGAAAATTTATCTGACATATCCTTATATAAATTCTGTCCCATATTGCACAAATTATTTCTATTTAAATATGCTTCCTTCATTTTATTAAATATATCCTGTTTATCCTTCGGATTTACTAGATACCCGCTTTTATTGCTGATTACCAAATTCATATCCCCTACATTAGAGCATATAACCGATTTCTTTAACAAGGCACTTTCCAATATTGCCAGTGGAGGTGCACCCCCTTCATTAAACGAAGTAAGAATACTTATATCGGAAGCATTTATAAAATCTAACGGATTATTTTTAAATCCTGTAAATATCACTTTATCCTGAATCTTCAAATCCTCTACAAGATGTTTCAAACTATCTTCAAGTTCACCGTCTCCCACCAGAAACAGCTTGACATTTTGGAAGTGACCTTGTAACATATAAAACGCTTCTATAAGCTTTTTATGGTTTTTAACTGGATGCATCCTGGCTATCATTACATATACAAAATCATCTTTATCCAGATTAAATTGAGCCCTTAAGTCATCCCTATACACAGCTATCTTGACAGAGTTAAAATTCATTCCATTATTTACTACATATTTGCTTCCAACAAAATTGTTCTCTTCAAGTAAAATTTTTAGATAATTCGAAACACATATATAATTTTTGAACTTTCTAAGTCCCATAATACTCAAAGGTGTATATAAGTATTTTTTTAAAATGCTATTCAAAAAATCATATCTATAGTCGCTGTGTATTGTGGCTACACAGGGCTTTTTTATACTTCTATTGAGTATAAGATATAGAAAGTTTGATTTTGCCCCATGGAAATTAATTATATCAATCTTTCTTGAATTCACTATACTTTTCAATTTTCCTCGGACTATCTCATTGAATGTGAAATTAAAAGCATCTATGTTATTATGTATAGCTTTATTATATAGGAGACCGCTTCCTATACACATTATGCAGCACTTCATATTGTACATATTGTTTGAACATACATTTAATACATGCCTTCCACCGCCGCCATTATCATTTCCTGATATGATGTGGAGTACCCTAATAATATATATCACCTCCAAATTCCCTTCTATATAATATAGCTTCAGAACATGCTATTAGTATCCAAAAAAATGATATTACTTTAGGAGCTGAAAAAAAATTGTCTATAAAGTTCATACTTATAAATGCAATTAAAGAAACTAAAAATCCTCTAAAAAATGGTGTATAAAATTTATCCTTTATATTTTTATTAAATTTAACAATCCTTAAAACAATAAATATCATCATACCAATAAATGCAACCGTTCCAAATATACCTAACTCAGATTGTATTTTAAGAATTATATTATGTGGATGAAAATTACTTGAGGGATAATATTCTATCTTTTCCTTCAGCAGTAATTTATATTTATCATATAAAATCCTGTAATTACCATTGCCTACCCCTATTAATGGATGGTCTTTTATCATAAAAATTGCTATATCCCATAATTTTATCCTGGATAAGTTCTGGCTGGCATCTGTAAATTCAGCTAATCTATTTGATATAGCTGGTACAAATATAGATATCCCACCCAAGCCTATAAGTGCCAAAATAATTTTCCAGCTATAAGTCAAGGCAAGCACCAAACATCCAATAACAAAGCCGATCCATGCATTTCTGGAAAAGCTAAGTACGATATTTGCTAAAAATAATAGAGCTAAAAATGAAAAAATTATTTTTCTTTTTCTGTTTCTTTCATTTAAAGCAAGCATTATCATGGGAAAAATTGCAATAATCATAATAGCTCCTAAATTATTTGAATTCTCCATAGTAGATAGTATCCTATCCCTTATGCCATGCTCACTCCTTTGAATAAAACCTATGCCTGCCATACTTTCAAATACTCCCACTATTCCAACTACAGAAACAGCAAATAAATATAACTTCAATACCATATCAACTATCCTTCTGCTATTTAATTCATACTTTATAATAAAAAAAAGTACTACATAGGTTAAAAATCTTACAGTTTCTGATAGAGCCACCTTTTTATCCGCTGCATAAGATATAGATATAAACATTATTAAAGTTAAAGCAAATATAAATATGCTAATATAGCTTGTAAAAAAATCTTCCATACCACCTATAAATCTTTTTCTTGAATTCTTAAACATAAGAATCGATAAAATATAAATCAGTATTATCAAAGCCAATATTAAATCTCCATTGAAAGGGATTGACCCTATTTTATATTTACTTGGTAAAATCGGCTCAAATAATATATAAATATACAATAAGATACTAATTAATTTATTTCCAATATTCATATTGGTTACCTCTTCTTTAAATAATTATCTGGACATTTTAGTATTATTTTTAACAGTCTTTTTTGACTTAACAATATAGAAATTAAAAATTCCACTTATAAACCCTAACCCATAGCTTATATGCAATATTGGGAAGATAAAAAATATATATTTCCATATTCTCTTGTTATTCTTTATGAGTTTAAGTGAAAAGATAACATCGCCCATCAAATACAAAATTATTTCCAATATCCATAAATATAATATCCATTTATAGAATAGGCTTAAAATTATTCCTAGAATATTTGTAACAACAAAAGCTGCAGGTACTATATGCCTTATAGATGCAACACCTCCATGTTTTTGCATAACTCTTACCTTCCAGAATCCATACTGATAATATTGTTTCCATAGTTTCTTCAATGAGGATCTGCTATAATAATAGGACTTTATTCTAGGTGACAATAAAATTTTATAACCATTTTTAACCACCCTAAAATTTAATTCATCATCTTGATTTCTAACAAGTTCCTCATCAAAATATCCTATATGATCTAGCACATCTCGCCTATAACATCCAAAGGCTACGGTATCCACATAAACTTCTTCCTTTGCATATCTAAATAATGCATTTCCAACTCCAAAAGGTGAACTCATGGCCATAGAAATAGCATATCCTTTATCATCTTCATTTATGGTTTCAATTGGGCCACCTACACATCCAGCTTCGTGAGATACAAGTACATCTATATTTTCCTCTATGAATTTCTTATCTGCATATGCATGTGCACCAAAAATTATTATTACATCTGATTTGCTATTTTTAATTCCTTCGTTCATTCCCCTTGGAGCTGATAAACCTTTATTGTCTATAAGTTTTACATTGCCATATAAACTTTTATAATGCTGAACTATGTCTCTAGTACCGTCATCAGACATGCCATCGCATACCAGAATTTCATATAAATCATTTCTATATGTTTGTGTTATAAATGAATCAAGACATTTCTTTATATATTTTTTTTCATTCCGACAGGGAATTACTACGGACACTGTTAAATCTTGGTGTTTAATCATATTTAATTTTCCCCCATTGTAGAATCTAATTTGTTATTATTTCTTCTTTTAAAAGGTAATTGTGCTATACCAAATACTACAAATATTATGAGAGTTCCTGTAATTACGCCCTTGTGGTTAAACTGATTTCCTGTTATCAATGAAAACATAGAATATATCAAAATGCAATTAAATGTACCCCTACTATATTCAATATTTTTCAAGCAGAGTTTCAATCTATTTACAATAATCATAATAAATATAAGAGCTGCTACTATTCCAAACTCCACCCCTATCTGAAGAAGTAAATTATGAGCATGCTCAAGAGTATATTGAGCTGCATTAGCTTTAAACCTTATATTTTCAGGCATTGATAAATATCCTTGAAGACTAAAAGTCTTATACGCTTCAGCAAAATTTCCTCCTCCTATTCCAAAAGGATAATTTTTCATTATAACCAAATCGGTAAATATAGACTGAATTCTTGCAACCGAAGACTCATTATTAAAAAACGTAGTACTTGTTCCTCTGTCTATTATATAACTAAATGTAGGCTTAGCAATAAAAACTGCCGGTATCAACAATATTATCAATATCTTTCTATATTTTTTACTACATAAAGACAAAAATATTACGCCTATGTAACAAAGCCATGCTCCTCTGCTGAATGTAATCAATACAGCTACAGAATAAAGAATAAATGAGGAATATAAAAATAATTTTTCAACTTTTCTGTTCTTTTTGTACAATATCATTTCCACAAGAAGAGGTAATATTGAAATCAATATACCTGCAAATATATTTACATTATTATATCCAAAAGTAAGATATATTTTATTTACCTTTATAGCAGACATGGATATTCCCCTTGCAAAAAGCTGCAAAAATCCATATAAACAACTAAAATCAATTGCTAAAATTAAAACATAATATATGCAATATTTATCTTCTTTTCGAAAATATGTAATAAAACATAACATAAGCATCAGGGGCATCAATACTCCTATATATACTTCACTTAGTCCAGTTAATATATTCCATGAATAAAATGCACTATTTATACAAAACACTAGAAATGCCATTATCATCAAAATAAAGTTAAAGGATAAATTTTCTTTAGATTTAAATAAATCAACTGTACTACGAATTATATCCTTAAAACTTACTATTGACAAAATGCTTATGTAAATCGTTTCAAAAGTAACTTTAACAAACAGTATGTCAAAATAGCACACTCGTCTAACTGTCGTATATATTGGCAATAACAATAAAAATAAAAGAATTGACTTCTTCCTATCTACAAATATAAGATAAATATTTATAATAAGACAAAAAAGTGCCGCAAAAAGCATAATTGATGTCTTCATACCTACTTCTCTTGATAATACTAGGCTAAATACAGCTGAAACTATTATTGATATTAATACAATCTTGCTATATTGTTTTAAATATTTACATATATATTTATGCATCTATGACACTTCTCCAATCATTTAAACTCTATTTTTTATAATAACTAAAATCAAAATTCTCCTTGTCTACTGCAAAATTATAGTAGTATTTATATTTCTCATCTAGCCCCTGAATTGCTGAATTAATTGACTTTTTACCCTTTATAGCATCTACAACCAATCCAATTTCATAACTGGAATCCCTGCTTAAAAAAATAGTAGGATCATATTGTTCATTATGGAATTTACTTGTATCATTGTATTCGCTGTAAATATCATTTTTTACCTGCCTACTATTAACATTCAAGGGTAGTGCATTTCTAGTTTCAAGCACTTCCCTATTCACATCATTACTTACCATATAATCATAAACTTCTTTTATAGCCTCTTTTTTCTTTTTGTCACTTATTGGCAATTTGTTTGCAACCAAAAAATTGCTATTTCCAACATAATAATATATATTTTGATTTTTTCCTGTCTGTATTATATCTTTTATTCCAATTTGAAAATTCAGTGGTACTATATTTGAAAAATATCCTTTATCCTCATAAGTACTTATCATCATAGCTATGTCGCCACGATAAAATTCCGATCTCATTTGATTTTTACTTTTCTTGTCAAAATCTTTCTCTATTAAGTTCATATTATACATCTTATTGTATATATTCAGTATACCCTTAGCACTACTAAAATCATAAGTACCTTCTTTATAATTCCAAAAGGTAGTATATATATTTCCTGAATTTACACTTGGTTCGCCAATAGATACTTTCATATCATCATATTGCTGCAATGGAAAAGCAAATGGAGTAATGTTAGGAAATTTTTTCTTTATTTTTAGTGAGTATTCCAATAACTCATCATATGTAGATGGAGGTTTGTTTGGGTCAATCCCTGCTTCCTTAAATATTTCTTTATTCCAGATCATCTTTGAGCTCGTTTCCATTAACTTCACACCGAGAGGTATGCCCTTATATCTTACTATATTTGAATTATCCACACTATTAGTATTGAATCCTATATCGTTTAAATTCGCTATTTCATTATTTTTCATAAGATCTGCAAAACCATATTCAAAAATATCAGGAGCATACTTTTTCGTGGCAAGAGTTGTTTTTAACGCATTATAATAATCTTCTTTATATTCTTTAAGTATTATATATACATTGTTCTTATTTTCTTTATTAAACTTTTGTATCTGGTACGATCTAGTTGGAGATATGACACTCTTTTTCATCCATAGCCTGACTATGGTCTTATTTTTCAATTCCTGAGGAAGACTCTGCTTATCACCAAGATAACTCTTGTAAAATTTAATTCTATACACAGAAGATGTAAAAATTAATAACGCTACTATTAGACCATATACTATACATTTAGATTTTTTATTTTTCATTTGAATTCCTCACTTATGCTTCTTAGTTTTTAGTTTTTAGTTTAACTAATTCTCTTAATTCTTCTACTTTAAGAACAATTAACATAATTATATAAACCAATACTCCTATTATAGTACTTGCTACTATATTTAAAGCCAAAAATATATTATTTGATGGTAAAATTGTGTTTAGCAACTTACAGCATATAAATACAGCTAATGCCATTATGGTCGCTGACAATGTCATCTTTATAAAACCTATAAAGATGACTCTATAGCTTATACCTTTCAATTTTTTTCTGATTTCTATAAAAAGAATCAATGCCAATATAGTTACTGACAGTGTAGTTGCCAAAGCTATTCCGTTCACCTTCATAATTGGCCCCAGAATCAAGATAAATATAATATTGACCACTACTAATATAAAACCATTTATCATAGGTATTACTGTATTCTTCATTGCAAAAAACACTTTTCCCAGTATATCCATAAGCGAATATCCAAATGCTGAAAATGCTAAATATTTAAGACAGGTCGCCGTAACAACAGTTGCATTGCTGTTAAATTTTCCATGTTCCAGTACCAATTTTATTACAGGTTCACTTAAAACAGCAAGACCAAATATAAGGGGAATAGATACCAGCATAACTATATTAACTGATTTCACAAATAGATCTTTAAATTCTTCTATATCATTAAGTGCAAATTTTTCGGTCAATTTAGGATATAACACTGTAGTTATAGATACTACAAATACTTGATTTATTATAGTACTAAATTTACTTGCATAATCTATAACAGAAATACTTCCGTTTACTAAATATGAAGCAAAATTTCTTGCTACCATCAAGTTTATTTGAGAAACTGCACTGCTCACAAGTATAGGAACAGATAAAATCATCATTTTTCTTACACTTTGATCCTTAAAATTTACAATAAATTTGTACTTATATCTTTTTCCCATAAATGGTCTCTGAGTTATTGCCTGTGTTACAGCTCCTACAAATACTGAAAGTATAGCTGCCATAAGCCCATAATATCTATAGAATATTACCAGTCCTATTATTATAGCTATATTTGCAGCAATTCCTGTTAAAGCTGGTTGGATAAATTTATTATATGACTGTAGATATCCTGTATACAATCCACTTATCCCTAAAAATATTATAGATGGCATAAGTATTTGAGTAAGTCTAACGGTTGTTGTAAAATTATTACCTTGAAATCCACCAGCAAATAATTTCACAAGTTGGGGTGAAACTGCTATAGCTATAATAGACAAAATCCCACATAAAATAATAATTATATTCAACACATTGTTAAAAAATTCATCTGCCCTTTTCTCATCATGTTTTATATCAGAAAAAACAGGTATAAAAGTAGTTACAAGTGCGGCTGCTACTGCACTAAAAAATACTTGTGGCATGGCACTTGCAGTTTTAAATATGTCAGATTCAGCAGTTGCTCCTAATTGTATAGCCACTATAAATTCTCTTAAAAGGCCTGTAAGCTTACTTATTACCAGGAGTACAGTTATAATCATACTGTACTTAGCTATACTCCTAATGTTCTTTTTTGCTTCACCCATGGTTCCTCCAAAACGTATTATTCCATATCACTGTACGCATTTAATAACTCTTTTTCGCATACGCTCCAATTATATTTTTCTCTTACTTGCTTATAACCATTCTCTCCCATAGTCCTTGACCTTTTTACGTCCTCGCCTAACTTTAGTATGGCATGTGAAATTTCCAATTGAGAATCTGCTTTAACCAATATTCCACTATTTGATCCATTCAATATATTTCTTATCATCGGAAAATCACTTCCTATAACAGCAGTTTTACTCCCCATATATTCAAATAACTTTATAGGTTCAGAGTTAACATATCTCCAATTATAAGGTTGCAAAAGTACAAATCCTGCATTAGATAATCTAAGATAATTAAACACTTCGGCATGTGGAACTTTTCCAGTGAATAAAATATCTACTTCCTTCAAATTATTTTTTATGAATTCTTTGCATTTTAACTCAAACTCCGTGGTCTCAAACGGGCCTACAAATATGTATTTAAAATCTTTATCCTTTATACTATCTATGGCTTCTAATATTTTAAATATTCCCCTATCATCCCTAAGTCCTCCCACATATATAAATGTCGGCTTTGTATGCGGCTCCTTCTCAAAATGTTCAACTTTTAAAACTGGATAATTAGGTATTAATCGTACATTTTTATTGTATTTTTTAAATTTATTCACCAAAATACCATTTACAGTAATTATACAATCCGCTTGTCTTGCAATTTTTCTTTCATATAGGTAGATAATTTTTTGTACCAGTGATTTGCCAAATTTAAAATGCTCTGAAAAAGCCTCAGGATGATATTCATGTGAATCATATATTATCTTTGCTCCAAGCTCCTTCTTAAGTTTTGTAGCTACATAAAAAGAATCTGGCTCATGAGCATGATATACATCAGCCTTTATTTTGCATGCTATGTTAAAAATATTTTTCATTGGTACTCTTCTATCGTGCCAGTTTTTTCTCTTAGGAAAACATCTTACTATTATGCCATCCTCTGTTACAAAATCTTTATCTCCTGGCGCAACCATATATATTTTATCATACCGTTTTTTCAAAGATAAAATTTCTTTATAATAGATTCTATTATCAAATACATCATGTCCAGATGTAAGCATGCATATTATCATAGACTACACCTCATAGATTAAATAAATATAGCCTTGAGTTTAACTCTAAGGCCTTCTTTCTTTTTAGGCAGACAAAATTGTTACTGATTTTCAAGTAACTGATTCTCTGGTACCTTTCTTAAATATCTTGCCGGGTTACCTGCAACTATATTTCCCTTACCAATATCTTTTGTAACCAAACTTCCTGCTGCAGCAAAACCATCTTCCTCTATTGTTTTCCCGGGCAATATAACAGCTCCGGCTCCTATTCTTCCACCTTTTCTTACTGTAACTCCCTTAAAATGATTAAACCTTTCCCTAGATCTAGCCGCATAATTATCATTGGAAGTTACAACACAGGGAGCTATAAAAACATAGTCCCCTATCTTGGAATAAGCTGTTATATAGGCATTTGTCTGAATTTTACAATTACAGCCTATACTACAGTAATTCTCAACTGTAGCTCCCTTGCCAATTATAGTTTTCTGTCCTATAGTTACATTTTCTCTAATTACAGCCAAATCAGCAATCAGAGATTTTTCATTTATATATGATCCTGCATACACTATGGCAGATGCTCCTATAAGGCATCCATCTTCTATGACAGCCGGTTTAATAGTTTTCTTATCATCTTTAAATATACTGTTTGCAGCCCTCATAGGCTGTTTGCCTATTATTGCATTATCATCAATTCTTACATTACTACCTATAGTTGTTCCGCTGTGTATAACTACATTATTTGATATAATACAATCATCGCCTATGACTACATCATCTTCTACAACTACAAAATACCCAAAACTGACATTTTTCCCTATAGCTGCTTTTTGTGATATAAAACATCTATCCATTTTTCTTTCCCCTTTTAAAGAATACACAAATATTTATTTATGTATTTTATCTATATTTACCATATCCATAGTTGAAAAATCTTTGAACGGAAATTTAACAGGCTGACCTGTGAGTCTGGATTTATAGGCTGCAAGAATTATAGACATGCCTTTTTTACCTTCTTCCCCGTTAATCAATGGCTCTATATCGTTATTTATAGCATCAATCATATTTTTGAACAAAGGCGTATGTCCAAATCCATATACGGTATCTGGATCGCCATCCTGACTTTTCAATATTTCATCCTCACTGTCCTTGTTATCTGCAAAACGCCATATTTCTATTTTATTTACTGCAAGTCCGCCTATGGAAACTGCACCTTTTTCTCCAAATATGCTCAAAGTTTCTTCAAGATTTTTAGGATACACACAGGCGCTTCCTTCTACTATACCTATAGAACCATTTTTAAATCTTATGATTACAGCCCCAAAGTCCTCTGCTTCTATATCCCTCATGAATGTATCACATTGTGCATACACACTGTCTATTTCGCCACCCATCATCCATTGAAGCAGGTCTATATCATGTATACACTGATTCATCAATGTTCCACCATCCAGTTTCCACGTACCTCTCCAGGGTGCCTGTTTGTAATAACTCATATTTCTGTTCCAGAGTATTCTCGCAGTTCCATTTATGAGATTTCCAAATCTATTTTCATCAATGGCTTTCCTGAGTTTTTGGATCGGCTTGTTGAATCTGTTTTGATGACTTATACACAGCTTAACATTATTTTCCCTTGAACACTTTATCATATCATCTGCATCATCTATTGAAAGAGCCATAGGCTTCTCAACTATAACATGTTTATTCTTATTCATACAGTACATAGCTATTTGAGGATGATATCCGCTTTCCGTCGCTACAGTAACTACATCTATTTCTTCACTATCAAGCATTTGCTTGTAATCAGTATATACTTTTATTTCAACCTTTTCTCCTAATTTGTCTATATATTCTTTTCTCTTTTCTTCAGCTTTTCTCTGTATTATATCACAGGTACAAACAAGTTCCGCTTCCTCTCTATTATTTATTAAAGCTTCTACATGTTTATATGAAATTCTCCCACAACCTATAATCGCAAATCTTAACTTCTTCATAAAGATACCCCACTCTCTCTAATAGTGTAAGTCTTACAAATTAAGACTTACACAAACTTATCTTTTATAGTTTATAGATCTTATCTCTGTTGTCTTTAACATCCTTTGTAGCATTTCTAGTATCATATACAAGTTTTGCCCTCTTTACAATCTCATCATAGTCATAGCAACTGTGATTTGTAGTTATAATCACTATATCACTTTCATCTATAACTTCTTTCCAGTCAACACTGTTATATTCTTTTCCCTTATGCTTAAATTTCGATATATATGGATCATTTATTATAATATTAGCTCCATTTGCTTCAAGGTGTTCTATTACCTTGAGGGCAGGCGATTCTCTCATATCATCTATATCATTCTTGTAAGCTACCCCCAGGAGAAGTACTTTAGCTCCATTCATAGCCTTTTTTTCATATTTATTCAAAAGTTTCATCGCATTATCCACTACAAACGAAGGCATTGAATCATTTATATCTCCGGAAGTTTCTATGAGTTTAGTATGAAAATCATACTCCTTTGCTTTCCATGAAAGGTAGAATGGATCAAGCGGTATACAATGTCCACCTAATCCAGGTCCTGGATAAAATGGCATAAATCCATAAGGCTTAGTCTTAGCTGCCTCTATTACTTCCCATATATCTATTTTCATTCTATTACATAGTATTGCCATTTCGTTTATAAGTCCTATATTTATATTTCTAAATGTATTTTCGAGTATTTTCTCCATCTCAGCTACTGCCGGTGAAGATACTGTAAATACGTCACTGTTAAGTACGCTTCTGTAAAGAGCCGCTGCAACCTCTGTACATTCTGGTGTACAGCCTCCAACCACCTTTGGTGTATTCTTTGTCTTGTATCTTTTATTTCCAGGATCAACCCTTTCAGGTGAAAATGCCAGAAAGAAATCCTCTCCACATTTTAAACCACTCTCTTCAAGTATAGGTTTCAGCACTTCTTCCGTTGTTCCAGGATATGTAGTACTTTCAAGTACTACAAGCATTCCTCTATGAAGATATTTAGCCACACTTTTAGTAGAATTGACCACATAAGACAAATCTGGCTGTTTGTATAGATCAAGCGGTGTTGGCACAGATATCGTAACTGCATCGACATCCTTAACAAATCCAAAGTCAGTAGTTGCTTTAAGCTTTCCCACTTCTACAAGTTTAGATAAATCGGAATCAACTATATCTCCTATGTAATTGTGTCCTTCATTTACCATTTTTACTTTCTTATCCTGAACATCAAATCCTATAACATCAAATCCTACCTTCGCTTTTTCAACAGCAAGTGGAAGTCCCACATATCCTAAACCCACCACTCCTAATTTTGCAGTTTTATTATTCAACTTTAATATCAATTCATCTTTTAATTGTGACATTTCTTTCCTCCTGAGTTTTATAATTTATATAAGTTCATCATATAATTTTATAACTTTTTGTGCATTTTTATCCCATGTAAAATATTTTTCAACTGTACTTTTCCCATTCAAGCCCACTTTAACCCTAATATTTTTATCTTGAATCAATTTGTCCAAAGTACTATATAAACTCTCTACATTTTCTCTCTCAACTAAAAAACCATTTTTTCCATTTACTATCACGTCCTCTATGCCTTCTCCTTTCACACCTATAACAGGCAATCCTACAGACATTGCCTCTATATAAGCCACACCAAATCCTTCATTGTAACTTGGTAAAGAAAAAATATCATAGTTTGACATACACTTTATTACTTCTTTATGTTCCATTCTGCCTAAAAAGTTCACCTTATCTTCCAAATTTAACTTTTTAACTAATTTTTTAAGAGATTCTTCAAAATCTCCACTTCCTATTATATCATATTGCACATTACTATATTTATCCTTCAATTTTCCCAGCACTTCTAAATTAATATGTATACCCTTTGTTTCTTTTAAATTTGATACACTTAAAATCTTTATTACATTTTCATCTTTCCTTTTAGAATTGCAAAAATCACAATTCACATCTATTCCATTATTTATCACTCTTATCTTATTATAGAATTTCTGATCTTTAACCATATTCTTCAATTTACTGCTGACTGTTATTATTCCATCTGCTGCATTTAAAACTTCAAAAACCGCCTGTTTACATCTATTATTTTTAGTTATGGTATTTTGAAAATCCTGTCCATGTATGGTAACAACATTGGGAACTTTAAAATACCTATTTACAACCATTGCACTATATCCATCTGGTAATGCAACATTAGAATGTATTATATCAAATTTAAAATTACTATAAACCTTTTTTAAAACTCCTGATATACCTTTTCCCATAAAATAACCTGATTTATAAAATAAAATCCCATGTGGAAATTCCAAATATCTTGGATAATAAACTTCTATAGACCCAATCGTATCCTTAAATGGTATGATAGAATATTTTCTCCACTTTTTATTCATATATTTTATCGGAAAAGGTGTCCACGGTACGGGACTTATAACCTTTACCTCACATCCATTTTTAACAAGGGCTTTAGCCTGCTGATATACAAATATACCAGCCATCCTGTTAAAGTTTGATGGATACATATGTGAAATTATTAGAACCTTCATATTTCCTCCTTGCCTGCTATGCAGATTCTTCTTCACTTTTCTTTTTCTTATAAGTTGGAACTTTTTCTTCCATAAGCTTAAATATATCTTCTCTGTCTCCACCAATAACATTTTCAAATTCTACTATGGATTTTTCGACAAACTTGATATCTATATTATCTGATTTTTCTACAAATATTTTATTATGTTCTGTTGACGTAAGTGCTATTTCATTCATAAGAGGTTCTTCATATAATTTCTCTCCTGGTCTTAATCCAGTATACTCTATTTTAATATCAACATCAGGCTTATATCCAGATAGCGTTATCAAATCTCTAGCCAAATCAACTATTTTAACTGGTTTACCCATATCCAGAACAAATATCTCCCCTCCATGTGCCATAGCTCCAGCCTGTATAACCAGCTGAGCAGCTTCAGGTATTGTCATAAAAAATCTATTTATATCAGGATGGGTAACAGTAACCGGGCCTCCATGAGATATCTGTTTCTTAAACAACGGTATAACCGATCCATTGCTGCCAAGTACATTTCCAAACCTAACAGCAACATATTCAGTATTGCTTATTTGATCAAAAGCTTGAACCATAATTTCACAAAACCTCTTACTTGCTCCCATAATATTGGTAGGATTCACAGCCTTATCTGTACTTATCTGGACGAATTTCTTGACATTGAACTCATTACAGCATTTAAGCACATTATATGTACCTATTATATTGTTCTTTATTGCCTCTTCTGGATTCAACTCCATAAGTGGAACATGTTTATGGGCAGCAGCATGAAATACAACATCGGGCTTATATTGTGAAAATATGCTTCTCATTCTATTCATGTCCCTTATAGATGCTATTATGACTTCTTTATTTAACTCTGGATGATTATAGTTCAATTCCATTTGAACACTGTATACATTATTTTCATATATATCTAATATCAATAACTCCTTTGGACTAAATCTTGATATCTGTCTACATAATTCAGAACCTATAGAACCACCACCCCCTGTTACTAGTATTACCTTGTCCCTTATGTATTTGTTTATATTGCTGTTATTTAACTTAACTTCTTCTCTTCCAAGCAAATCTTCTATATTGACATCTCTTAATTTACTTATATTTACCCTTCCATCTACGATTTCATATATGCCCGGAAGTGTTTTCAACTTACACTCTGTCTTTTTACATATGTTTATGATATCTCTTTTTGTATTTATATCCACAGAAGGAATTGCAATTATTATTTCTTCAATTCCCTTCTTTTCACAAATATCTACAATATCATTTCTTCCACCCAGTACTTCTACTCCACCTATAAATTTTCCTTTTTTGGAAACATCATCATCAATAAGCCCTACTATATCATAATTTAAATTTTTATTCCTTTTTATTTCCCTTATTAATATTGATGATGCATCTCCTGCCCCTATTATCAACAGTTTCCTACATCTTCTCTTTACTTCCTTTTCGCCCTTGCTTTGATCAACTATTCTCATTAAAAATCTGACTCCACCCAAAGTAATTACAGATAATATCCAGAATATTATATGCACTGTAAAAGGAAATCTATAATAAGTATTTTCCAAAAATTTAAAATTTATAAAGCGACTATAAATTATAAAGACAACATTTGAAAGTGATACTGAATATATTATAGACATCAACTCTTCTATAGATGCATATTTCCATATACTATTATATAGCTTAAAAAATTTATTAAATACAAGCGTTATACCTATTACCGGAATTAAGGAAAGCTTTAAAAATCCAATATATTCAGGAGGTATGCTAAATTCGAATCTTAAAAGCAGTGCAAAATAAAGCGAAACTGTCAGTAAAGCCATATCATATATAACAAGTTTTCTATCTTTTTGCATATCAACACTTCCTAAAGTTTTTTGCAAAAGTTTCAGACAAAACTCTCTTTTTCTATTTTACATCATAGTAGAAATTATTCAATATATTTTATTTATGAATTTGTAAACTTATTTTTACCAAATTCATCTATTATCTTTTCATTTACTTTTTAAATAGTTCCGTTTCCATTAAATTTTGAAGATATTTCATGAAGGGTTCTCTAAGTTCATCCCTTTTTAAAGCATATTCCACGGTAGCCTGAAGAAATCCCAATTTGTCACCTACATCATATCTTCTTCCTTCAAAATTATAAGCATACATAGCTTCCACCTTTACTAAGCTTCTAAGAGCATCGGTAAGTTGAATTTCTCCACCTTTACCGGGTACTGTATCTTTTAGTATTTTGAATATAGCTGGGGTTATTATATATCTTCCCAATATAGCTATATTAGAAGGTGTCTCCTCAACCTTCGGTTTTTCGATCAGTCCTTTAATCTTATAAACTCTGTCCTCTATATACATTCCTTTTACTATTCCATATTTATAAACTTCCTCCTTGGGTACTTCCTGAACCCCTATAACGGAAGTCTTATATTCATCGTAACAATCCATAAGTTGTTTCAAACATGGTACCTTGCTATCTACAACATCATCTCCAAGCATTACTGCAAAAGGTTCATTTCCAACAAAAGTTTCAGCACAACTTATGGCATGACCAAGTCCCCTTGGTTCTTTCTGTCTTATATAGTATATATCAGCCATATTTGATATTTTCTGGACCAACTTTAAAAGTTCCTTCTTATTATGACTTTCAAGCTCTTTTTCAAGTTCAACGGACTTGTCAAAATGATCTTCTATAGCTCTTTTATTCCTCCCTGTAATTATCAGAATCTCTTCTATACCTGAATCCACAGCTTCCTCTATAATATACTGTATTGTAGGTTTGTCAACTATAGGGAGCATTTCCTTTGGTTGTGCTTTAGTTGCTGGCAAAAACCTTGTTCCAAGCCCCGCTGCTGGTATTATAGCTTTCTTAACCCTCAAATTAAAATCTCCTTTCAGAAATACTAAAATTTTAGTTTATATTTTTTAATATATCCTCTAACTTAATAACTATTTCATCCTTTGGATTCAATCTTTTCGCAATATCAAAATGTGAACGCGCATTATCTATATCACCTAAATTCAAATAGCACATTATCAAATTTGTACATATTTCTATAGATTTAGTTGCTTCAAAAGCTTTTCTAAGATATAAAACAGCAGTTTTATAATCTCCTATGAAAGCATAATTTATTCCCATTTCATTTACAATTTCAACTATACTGCTATCTATATTAAGAGCCTCATTTAAATAATATATTGCCTTTTCATAATTTTTAAGCATCCTATAACCAACTGCTATATAGTAGTAAAGAGATGCATGATCTCCGAAAACATCCATGAGCGGTATCAAAATTTTCAGAGCCTCCTTTGGATTTTCATTCAAAATTTCTTTGGCCCTATTGAAATCAACCACCGACTTTACAGATTCCTTGAAATCTGAAACTTCTACAGTCTCTTCTCCATTTTTTGATATATAGTTATTTATATAAAAAAGAGCCTTCTCATAATCCCCATTTTCTTTTTCAATAATCGCATGATAAAAATAGGGAAGAGCATAATCTTCCATGCTCTCTGCATCTTCAAGGATTTCCATCTCTTCATCCTTATAAATGCTGTCTTCCCTTCTCAAATAATCTATTGTTATTATAAGTTTATCATATACCTCCCTTGATTTACCCATATTCAGCAATCCTTTGAGTAATATATAAGCATCTTCATATCTGGTGTCTTTTATATTCTTCGCTATTTTGCCTTTTATAAATTTGACACTATCCGGTATTCCTTTCAATATATTAATATAATAGCAATTAAATTTGAAATCTTTATCTAATCCTATTACATAAAACATACCTTCTATAAAAAATCCAATAGGAATTTTCTCCATATCATTTTTGACCCTAACACTATCAATTATATTTTCAGCATTTATAGGTAAATATATACGTTCTTTAGATTCAAATTTAAAAACTTTATCTAATATATTCTCATCTATCTCCAAAAATAGCATACTCGATAGTTTATCTTTTAAGTGTGCTTTTATATTCATAAACTTCACCTGTGTTCTTCAATTTTATATTTTAACAATTATACGCATCGTCGAATATTTTTTCAATTCTTTTTTGAAATATTTGAATCTTATTATCAGAATCTGACAAGCTGTCACCTATTACAGAAAGATATATTTTTATTTTAGGTTCTGTACCAGATGGTCTTACAACAAACCAAGATCTATCTTCTAAAATAAATTTAAGTACATTTGACTTAGGCAATGTTATAGGCTTTTCTGTTATATTAACTAAATCTTTTTCTACACTCAATTTATAATCCAGCTTCCTCACTATCCTGACATTATCTAGATTATTCTTCATAGAATGTCTTAGATATTGCATAACTCTTTCAATTTCTTCATGCCCTTCTTTCCCCCTAAGTTCTATTGACACAAGCTTTTCCTTATAAAATCCATATTTCTTATATAATTCTATAAGTGCTTCATAAAGTGTCATTTCTTTTGTCTTATAATACAATGCCATCTCACATATAAGGGTAGCTGCAATGACTGCATCTTTATCTCTCACAAAATCCCCTGCTAGATATCCATAGCTCTCTTCAAAGCCAAATATAAACTCTCTATTTCCCTTTCTCTTAAATTCCTTTATCTTTTCACCTATGTACTTAAACCCCGTAAGTACATTCACTATTTCTACTCCATAATCTTTCGCTATTTTGGAAACCGCCTCTGTTGTAACTATAGTTTTTACTACTGCTCCATTCTTAGGTAAAAGATTAAACTCATTTAAAGAGTCCAATATATAATGGGTTAAAAGAAGTCCAACCTGATTCCCCGTCAATATTTTATACTCCCCTTCAGCATTTTTCACTACTACTCCAATCCTGTCACAATCAGGATCTGTTCCAAATATTATATCCGGTTTTATTAGCTCTGCCATTCTAAGAGCTATATTAAAGACTTTAGGATCCTCTGGATTCGGGTATTGTGCTGTAGGGAAATTTCCATCTGGCCTTTCCTGCTCTTTTACAACATTTACGTTCTCATATCCAAGTTCCCTTAACGCTCTTCTTACAGGTATATTTCCGCTTCCATGAATTGGGGTATATATTATTTTAAGTTCTTTTGCCTTAGATTTTATAAGATCTTTTCTTATCCCAAGTTCTTTTACCCTATCTATATAAGATTTGTCAATCTGTTCTCCTATTATATTCAATAATCCTCCATTCCTTGCGGTATTTATATCAATGCTTTTGATCTCAGAAAAATCATTAATATTCTCAATGTAAGTTAATATTTCTCTAGCAGGGATATCTGTAATCTGGCCTCCATCTTCTCCATATACTTTATATCCATTATATTCCTTTGGATTATGTGAAGCAGTTATAACTATACCTGCCCTACTTCCAAGCTTTCTAACTGCATATGATAGCATTGGAGTCGGTCTTAAGGATTCAAACAAATTTACACTTATACCATTTGCACATAAATTTAAAGCAGCTGTTTCAGCAAACTTACCTGAATTCAATCTGGAATCATATCCTATGCATACGGATATATCTTTACTATTTCCATATTTATTAAGCAGGTATTTAGACAATCCCTGTGTTGCCTTTCCTACCGTATACACGTTAATTCTATTGGTACCAATAGCCATTATTCCCCTAAGTCCTCCCGTTCCAAATTCCAGATCTTTATAAAATCTATCTTCTATTTCTTTATCGTCTTTTATATTTTTTAGCTCAAATTTTGCCTTTTCATCAATAAAATTAGAATTTAACCATTCTTCATACTTTTCCTTATACATACTCATAACCTCCTGCTGATTGCATATTAGACTATAAAAAAATAATCCTTCTTTACAATATATATCAATAATTAGCCGTAATTAGACATCTTAAATTTAATATCTTTAATTATACTATACTTGTTGAATTTATAAAACAATTAACATATAATAATATTAGTTTTTACTAAACGTAGAAAGCCCTTTAATTTCAAGAGTTAAGGGACATTTCCCTGAAAGAAGGTGCTATACAATAGTGTATAGATTAGATCAAAATGAAACTCCTTTATTTGATGCACTAATGGAATATGTAAATAGAGATATAATACCATTTCATGTTCCTGGTCATAAAAAAGGAATTGGTGCAGACACCGAATTTAAAAATTTCATTGGAGAAAATCCATTTAAAATAGATGTTACAGTTTTCAAATTAGTTGACAGCCTCCACCATCCAACAGGTCCTATAAAAAAAGCGCAGGAACTAGCTGCAGATGCCTATGGATCAGATGCTTCCTTTTTTTCAATTAATGGTACTTCTGGAGCTATCCAGGCAATGATTATGTCCGTAGTAAATTCTGGTGACAAAATTATAATACCCAGAAATGTTCATAAATCAGTAACTGCAGGAATCATCCTAAGTGGTTCCATACCTGTATACATGCCGCCTGAACTCGACAAAAGACTTGGCATCGCACATGGTGTAACTCCAGAAACTGTTTCTAAAATACTCTCCCAAAATAAGGATGCAAAAGCCGTTTTAATTATAAACCCAACTTATTATGGTGTATCAACAGATATAAAAAAAATATCAGATATAGTCCACAGCTATAATATTCCATTAATAGTTGATGAGGCTCATGGTCCCCATCTGGCTTTCAATGATAAGCTCCCGCTATCGGCCATGGAAGCTGGAAGTGATATGTGTTGTCAGAGTAGCCACAAAATAATTGGTGCCCTAACCCAGGCTTCCCTTCTACACGTAAATTCCAACCGAATTGATGTAAACAGAGTTCAACAGGTTCTATCATTGCTTCAAACCACTTCCCCTTCATATATATTAATGGCTTCATTGGATTGTGCCAGACGTCAGATAGCCATTGAAGGAAAACAATTGTTAAATAAAACTATTGAGTTATCAGACTATGCTAGATGGGAAATAAACAAAATCCCTGGATTTTATTGCTTTGGTAAAGAAATAATCGGAAATAGTGGCGTTTTCTCCCTGGATCCAACCAAGATAACTATAACTTGCAGGGATCTTGGAATCACAGGTTATGACCTGGATATGATACTGTCAAATAAATATAATATCCAAATGGAGCTGTCTGACATATATAATGTACTTGCCGTTGGTTCTTTCGGTGATACCAGGAAGAATATAGATACTCTTATAAAAGCATTAAAAGAAATAAGCATTGAATATTCTAGAGGTAATCACAAGAAATCTGATTTTCTTGATATTCCAGATATTCCAAGACAGTTAAAAATACCAAGAGAAGCTTTTAATTCTAAGAAAAGGTCTGTTCCTTTAAAAAATAGCATTGGAATGGTAAGTGGCGAGTTTTTAATGGCCTATCCTCCAGGAATTCCTGTTCTCTGTCCAGGTGAAGAGATAACACGTGATATAGTAAATTATATAAAACAGCTCAAAAGTACCGGGCTTTATGTACAGGGAACGGAAGACCCTGAAGTCGAATATATAAAAGTAGTTGATGATTCAGCTGACAATTAAGTCCAAATTGTCAGCTATTTCTCTTTCTTTTAAAATTTTTATACCATTTCTTATAAATATTTCCGCTGTAACTCCGTTACCAATTATTCTATTACCAGTAAAACTACCATCATATATTTCTCCATATCCACAGGACGGACTTTTAGATTTTAATATAGCAGTTTTTATATTACACTTTCTGCATATCTTTATGGATTCATATGCTCCCCGCAAAAACTTGTCGGTTAAATTCCTTCCCTTTGAATCTATTATAATGGCATTCCCTTCTATTACATCACTACCACATCCTCCTGATATCTCACAGGGAAGCCTAGGGGTACTCAATCCTCCAAGCTGTTCAGGGCAAAATGGTATAATTTTACCAGACTCCATTAACTTTAAAATTCTACTGTTCAGGCTATTGCTCCCGTTATATCTTGTGTTTATTCCACAAAGGCAAGCACTTACTGCAATCATATTGACCTCCTCTATTTACAATCACATTTATTTAAGTTCAACTACTGTAACTCCTGTTCCTCCTTCACCATATTCACCAAGTCTGTAATTCTTCACATGTGAATGATGTTTAAGCATATCATTTATAGAGTTTCTAAGTACTCCTGTACCTTTACCATGTATTATAGTTACTTCTTTCAATCCACTCATATATGCATCATCTAAATATTTATCAGTTGTATAAGTAGCTTCTATAGAATCCATCCCTCTCAAGTCTACAGATACAGGAACAACCTTCAAATTTAAATTAGTCTCTCTTCTCTTTTTTTTCATATCTTTTTTTGATTCACATTTTATTTTTCTCAAATCTTTCAATTTTACACTTATTTTCATTATACCCGCTTGAACTTGAACTTCATCCTTACTATCCGGACCGGTAAGCACTATTACATTCTGATTGAGAGATGGGAGAAATACCTCCTGACCTTCTTTCACGCTCTTAATTTTCTCACCATTATTGGCTTTCTCTACATACAGCTTACTTTCTGCATTGTCTAATTTTTGCCCGAGTTTTCTTCTCTGCTGTTCCAGTTTCTGCCTTACATCACTACTATATCCCAATTTTTCAAGTTGCCGCATTTCCTTTAAAATAGCATCTGCCTCTTCTTTTGCCTCTTTTATTATATTTTTTGCCTCTCTTTTGGCTTCTATAATTGTTTTTTCTCTCTCATTTTGCAATCTATGAAATTTATAATCATATTTCTCTTTAATTTGGAAAGCCTCGGCCTTTAAATTTTCAGCTTCTCTAGAACATTTTTCAGCTTTCAAATTTTTACTTTGAAGGTCTTGAATAAGGTCCTCAAATCTCATGGCATCACTTGATATATTATTTTTAGCATCTTCTATTATATAATCCGGAAGTCCAAGTCTTTTGGATATTTCAAAGGCATTTGATTTTCCCGGTATCCCTATTATAAGTCTATAGGTAGGTCTCAATGTTTCTACATCAAATTCCACAGATGCATTTTCTACTCCATCAGTCCTCAGTGCATATACTTTCAGTTCACTGTAATGAGTTGTTGCAATAATACTAGCTCCCCGTCTTTTCAAATTTTCCAGTATGGCCACAGCAAGTGCTGCCCCCTCTGTCGGATCAGTACCTGCCCCAAGTTCGTCAAAAAGCACAAGAGAATTACTGTCTGCCCTGTTTATTATGTTTACTATATTAGTCATATGGGATGAAAAAGTAGATAAATTCTGCTCAATACTTTGTTCATCTCCAATATCAGCAAAAATTTCCTTGAAAAATCCTACGGTTGAATTTTCTTTTGCAGGTATCATAAGACCACTTAATGCCATGATATGTAAAAGTCCTGCAGTTTTCAACGTAACAGTTTTTCCTCCTGTATTAGGGCCTGTTATCACCAGAGATTTGAAATTCTTGCCCATATAGAGATCCATAGGTACCACAATTTTTCTACTTATAAGAGGGTGCCTAGCTTGTATTATATCTATCATGCCTTCATCGTTTACTTCTGGAATTGTACAATTCAAGTCACCTGCAAATTTAGCTTTGGAAAAAATGAAGTCTAGTTCCCACAATATACTTGCATCAGTCTCAATTTCAGATATACTATCATATATTTCTTTAGATAGTTCTGCAAGTATCCTATCTATTTCAGCCTTTTCTTCCATCATCAATTCCTTTATTTCATTATTTAGATTTACAAGCTCCATGGGTTCTATATATAATGTAGCTCCACTCGAACTCTGATCATGTACTAATCCTGGTACCAATAATTTATATTCTGATTTCACAGGGAGTACATATCTATCTCCTCTTACAGTATAAAGTGCATCCTGAAGGTATTGAGAATAACCTCTTACAAGAGAATTTACTTTGTTCCTTACAGAAGAATTCTTATCTCTCAATGATCTCCTTATATTATGCAATTTTGAGCTTGCACTATCTGAAATTTTATCTTCACTTTCTATGGACATAAATATTTTATCTTCTAAAGGCTTTAATTCTGTAATTCCAGAACAAATATCCTCTATTATTTTAAAAATTTCTTCATCCTCTTTGTGTCCTATATATTTTTTAAATCTCCTTGAAGCTTTTAATACGGCACCTATTCTCAAAATCTGCAGTGCCATAAGTATAGAGCCTTTTTTTGCCATTATTATTCCATTTCTAGCATCATAGACTCCTTCAAAAGGGGGTGAACCTTTTGTTATAAGCAGCCTGAATGCCTCTCTTGTTTCTTCTAGATGCTGCCTTACTTCATATATATTGTCATAGGGTGTCAAGCTGTCTACTATATCTTTTGCCGCATTAGTACTTGTATATTTTTTTAATTCACTTTTTACTTTATCAAATTCTAAAATCTTTAGAGATTTATAATTCATCTTAATTCGTAAAACTCCTTTCCTATTCTGCCCCTTCTTTATAATGTCCTCGTGTAAACTTAGAAAAATCTTTATCCCACTTTTCTTTAGTAAAAGACTTCAATATATCTTTAGCCTGCTCATAGTCTTCATCTAAAAAGTCTATTCTAAAACTCTTAATTCCCATATTTTTAAGTTCTTTGATATTTGGTAATAAATTTAATGGTACACTGTTATATATATAGCCCCTACAAAACTCATCTGTCATTAAAGGGAACCTCTTATTTTTTCTGTCTACAAGAAAATAACTGCTGCAGCTGCAGGCATTATTACATTTCTTAGAAGCAGTTCTTCCTCCAAAAGTACTTCCTATAACACAGTACTCACTTACCATTAACTGTATTCTTCCATATACCATGACCTGACATTCTGATTTTATATTGTTAAGTATATTCTTCATATCATATTTACTCAATTCCACACTCAGACAGTTTACAGATGTCAGATTATTGTAGAATTTAAGTGCTTCACTATTGAATATATTAAGTTTATAATCTCCTATTATACTCATCTTTCCTCTAAATTTACTTATTATACCTAGATTAGATGTAACTATTCCCCGTATTTTATGGAAATTATCCTGTATAAATTTGCACATATAATTGAATTCTTCTTTTACTATGTTTGGAATCATTATATATACTTTTTTATGAATATCCTTCAGTTTAATTTCATAACTACGTTGAAATGGATTGATGCATATGCAATCATCCAAATTTGATTCAATGACTGCCTTAAGTTGCTCTTTATTTGATACAAGCACTATTTTTTCAGGTAAATCAAATATGTTCTTAAAGGCTCTATTCGGAATTATATGCTTAACATTTTCAGTGCAGCATCTATTTTTACTTTTAGAGAGTATATATTCCTGGATTTCAGCTATAAGCTTCCTTCTCAAAGAGTTCAAAGAAGATACTGGCAAGAATCCCTCTTCATAATTAATTAATTCTATATTGTCAAATCTAAATACAGTATTCCCAGTTTTCAACAGGCTGCTGCATATTCTCTCCTTGCTAATAGGTCTTTTTAATGCCTTTTCTACAGTTTCACCTTTTACAACGAAATTATGCCTATCATAATTGGTCATAAGTTCAATAGGCTTTCCCAATTCAAATTTAACTTTCAGGCTCAAGCCCATTTTCTTTCCATATGGATTTTTATATATGTACTGTAATTTTTTGATTTGATTTGAATCCGAAGTCCTATATATTGTATTGCCGCATCTATAGTTTAGTGGAAAAATCTTTACACTATCACCTTTTTTAGCCTTATCTACTTTTCTACCATCCTTAATTATTTTATGTATATAAAAACCATCTTTACCGTTTCTAATTCCGTCGCCTACAGATATATCTTCCTTTAAGATTATCATCATATCATTTTGAATTTTTCCAACTTCAACTCCCATGTTTCTTGGAAATGCATATGACATCATATCTCTTCCAACATTCTTTAACAAATAAGCTTTTGTAAAGCCCTCTCTGTTAAAGAGTTGAAGGAGATTTTTTATACTTTTATCCATAGGGAACTTTTTGATATTGTTATCTAAATAACTATCTATAGCTCTCCTGTATTCTCCAACAACACCTGCTACATATTCAGGTCTCTTCATTCTTCCCTCTATCTTCAGAGAACAGACACCACTTTTTAATATATCACCAATATTTTCAATAGTACACATATCCTTTGTACTCAGAAGATATCCTTTTCTTGAAAAACCATCTTTTGATTTTACTATACTATAAGGTAATCTGCATGGTTGTGCACATCTTCCCCTATTTCCACTTCTTCCGCCTATCATACTGCTCATAATGCACTGTCCAGAATAACATACGCAAAGTGCACCATGTATAAATACTTCAGTATCTATATTCAGATTTTTTGATATGATTTCTATTTCTTTTAAGGATAGCTCTCTTGAAAGAACTATCCTATCAAATCCTATCTTCTCCAAAAAAAGTGCTGCCTCTAAATTATGCACTGTCATCTGAGTTGATGCATGAATTTCAAAGTCAGGAAAATATTTTTTTACAAGGACTGTGAATCCTATATCCTGTACTATAAGTGCATCAACTCCCATATCATTTAAAAATCCCGCATATGAAACTGCATCTTCAAGTTCTGTTTCCTTCATAATTGTATTAATTGTGACATATATCTTAACATTATACAAATGGCAGTAATCAACTGCCCTTTTCATGGATTCATCATCAAAATTATCCGCATATGCCCTAGCTGAAAATCTATTTCCCCCAAGATAAACTGCATCTGCTCCTGATTGAACAGCAGCATACACACTTTCAACATTTCCAGCAGGTGCCAGAAGTTCTACTTTATTCATCGTTCCATCTCCTCACACAATATTCATTATATAGTAATATCAAGTACATTCAAAGTGCCTATTCAAAAACTCAACTGCAGATGCATTTATCATCACCTTTTTTCACAAAATTCATATATTGTATTAGGAGCCAATGACAAAACTGATACCAAACTATTTTTGCTTTAAATTTATATGTATATTTAAGGAGGATTTTATTTATGAATTCATTATCAAATAGCAATTGCTACGATAATAATTATAACCCTTGTAATATAAACCCATGCAAGGTAGAAAAAAAAGAAGAAAAAAGCTGTCAGCCAATAATAAAGTGTGGCTGTCCTACTTCAACTGTAATACCTCTTGTGTCAATTGGAGATACCTTTACTATTGCTTCTCTGAATTTGAATACTTCAAAGATAAAAAATCCATGTGTAAAGCTTGAATTTGCTACTAATCTTATAGGAACCGTTGCAGGTGCAGGTATTTTAAGATTCCAGATATTCAAGCAATGCACTGGTCAGTCAAACCCAGTACCTATAGGTCCATCATGGAGCTACGGTCCTATAGCAATAGGTAACGATACTTTTTCATTCTTCGTCTGCGATTGTGATGATTCCTGTTTTGACGGGTGCTGTACCTATACAGTGGTAGCAACAACAACTGTTGCTGTTGGTACACTGTCCCTCAACAACTCGACACTTGGAGCAATAGTAACCTGTGGATGCTCTTGTAACTAACAATATAGATATACAACTTTAAAGCTAAATTATTTATGTAAAATTAAAATCATCATTAGAAGTTGCCTATCTATACATTATATATTTAGATTATTACGGGGACTATCTCTAAATAAATCATAATGAGATACTCCTTATGTTTGCTCTTAAAACAGAGGATTTGGTACTGAAATACATTTTCGGTACTGGATCCTGTTTTTATATTTAATTTTGCTTATATCTCCATGAAACATGTAACCAAGTCTCACGAAAATCCATATATTATAATTGAACTACAAATAAAAGCTAATAAAATTGACTACAGCAGAATAATACTCGAAAGTGAGGAGGTAAATCTATGACTTTTTATACAGCTTATCCAATTGATGATGTATATGTGGCAGAATTTTTCCCAAACACCAACTTTGCCTCATCATCATCCTTATATACTGGACAATATACTCAAAACTGCGGCCATGCAGATGCTTATAGAACTTTATTAAAATTCAATATTCCAGGTTCAATCCCACCTGGATGTACAATAACAAATGCTGTTTTAAATCTCTATGTAAATGGTAAAAATACACCAGATTGTAAACTTCATCCCCAATATGTAACTGTATATAGAAACTTAAGCGATTTTAGCGAAAATACAGTTACATGGAATAGTAAACCAAATGTATTCCAGGCTCCTTATGGATCTACAATAGTTACAGATGGTGATTTATGTAATTATATACAGATAAATATTACAGAACTAGTTAAAGGCTGGTACAACAATACTATTAAAAATAATGGAATAACCTTATTAGGCATAGAAAATATTATAAATACAATAATAGGATACGACAGCAGCAGAGGTGAAAATCCTCCTTCTCTGTCAATTGAATACAATTGTAAACCGCCATGTCCTCCACCATGTCCAATATGTCCGACTGGACCTACTGGTCCTCAAGGTCCCGCTGGTCCTATAGGTCCTACTGGTCCTCAGGGGCTCCAAGGTCCTGCTGGTGCTAACGGTGCTACCGGTCCTCAAGGTCCTAGAGGTCCTAGAGGTTGCAATGGTGCTACTGGACCGCAAGGTCCTGTTGGCCCTACTGGTCCTCAAGGTCCTGCCGGTGCTAATGGTGCTACTGGTCCTCAGGGACTCCAAGGTCCTGCTGGCCCTATAGGTGCTACTGGTGCTCAGGGTCCTGCTGGTGCTAACGGTACTACTGGTGCCCAAGGTCCTGTTGGCCCTACTGGTGCTCAGGGTCCTGCCGGTGCTAACGGTGCTACTGGTGCCCAAGGTCCTGTTGGTCCTACTGGCGCTCAAGGTCCTGCCGGTGCTAACGGTGCTACTGGTCCTCAAGGTCCTGTTGGTCCTACTGGTGCTCAGGGTCCTGCCGGTGCTAACGGTGCTACTGGTGCCCAAGGTCCTGTTGGCCCTACTGGCGCTCAAGGTCCTGCCGGTGCTAACGGCGCTACCGGTCCTCAAGGCCCTGTTGGTGCTACTGGTGCTCAGGGTTCTGCCGGTGCTAACGGTGCTACTGGTCCTCAAGGCCCTCAAGGTCCTACTGGTGCTCAGGGTCCTGCCGGTGCTAACGGTGCTACTGGTGCCCAAGGTCCTGTTGGCCCTACTGGCGCTCAAGGTCCTGCCGGTGCTAACGGCGCTACCGGTCCTCAAGGCCCTGTTGGTGCTACTGGTGCCCAAGGTCCTGTTGGCCCTCAAGGTGTCCAGGGTAATACTGGTGCCAATGGTGCTACTGGCCCTCAGGGTCCTGTTGGTCCTACTGGTGCTCAAGGTCCTGCTGGTGCTAACGGTGCTACCGGTCCTGCTGGTGCTCAGGGTGCTCAAGGTCCTCAAGGTCCTCAAGGCCCTGCCGGCACTAACGGTGCTACCGGTCCTCAAGGTCCTGTTGGCCCTATTGGCCCTACTGGTGCTCAAGGCCCTCAAGGTCCTCAAGGTGCTGTCGGTCCTGCTGGTCCTACTGGCTCTCAAGGTGCAGAAGGTCCTCAAGGCCCTGCTGGCCCTACTGGTCCTACTGGTGCTCAAGGCGTAGAAGGTCCTCAGGGTCCTCAAGGTGTCCAAGGTAATACTGGTGCTCAGGGTCCTACCGGTACTCAAGGTCCTGCTGGTGCCCAAGGTCCTGCTGGCCCTGCTGGCCCTACTGGTCCTCAAGGTGCTGTCGGTCCTGCTGGTGCTACTGGCCCTCAAGGTGTAGAAGGTCCTCAAGGTCCTGTTGGTCCTGCTGGTGCTACTGGTCCTGCTGGTCCTCAAGGCCCTCAAGGTCCTCAAGGTCCTGCTGGTCCTGTTGGTCCTACTGGTGCTCAAGGTCCTGCTGGTGCTAATGGTGCTACCGGTCCTCAAGGCCCTGTTGGTCCTGCTGGTGCTACTGGCCCTCAAGGTGTAGAAGGTCCTCAAGGCCCTCAAGGTATTCAGGGTAATACTGGTGCTACTGGTCCTCAAGGCCCTCAAGGTCCTACTGGCCCTGCTGGTGACGGTGCTATCATTCCATTTGCATCAGGAAACCCTATTGTACTAACTACTGTTGCTGGCGGATTAGTCGGCACAGCAGGAATTGTAGGATTCGGAAATTCTGCTGCAAATATAAGCATTACAGGTGGAACAATTGATTTAACTGGAGCTGCAGGAACATTGATTAATATGTCATTTTCAGTTCCTCGTAATGGAACCATTAATTCAATAGCAGCATATTTCAGTACTACGGCAGCATTATCTCTCATAGGTTCAACAGTAACTATTACAGCACAACTATATCAATCGACCGCACCTAATAATATTTTCACTGCAATTCCAGGTACTACTGTAACTTTATCTCCAACATTGGAAGGTTTGATATCTATAGGTACCACAAGTAGTGGCTTAATTGACGAATTAGCAATTCCTGTAACTGCAGGTACTCGACTACTGCTAGTATTTTCATCAACAGCATCCGGGCTCAGTCTTATCAATACTGTTGCAGGCTATGCTAGTGCAGGTGTTGGAATTTCTTAATACACCATTTTTAGAAGGACTGCTTAAAGCAGTCCTTCTTCATATTACAATTCAATCATTTATTTCAATTATACCTCATATTATACAGAAAAAGCTTAAAAAGGAGATGATTTTTTGTCAAATTCCATAACCATAAGTTTATGTATGATAATTAAAAACGAAGAAAAAGTTATAGAAAGATGTCTTACTTCAATTAAAGATATAGTAGATGAAATAATAATTGTAGATACGGGTTCTTCTGATAATTCAGTAAAAATATGTAAAAATTTTACTGATAAAATATACAATTTTAAATGGACAGATGACTTTTCTTCTGCTAGAAATTATTCTTTCAGCAAAGCAACTAAAGAATATATATTCTGGATGGATGCAGATGATATTCTTCTTCCCGAAGACATAAAAAAATTTAAAGTATTAAAAGAAACTTTGAACCATTCTGTAGATTCCGTAACAATGAAATACAATGTTGGATTTGACAAATATGGAAACGTGACTTTAAGCTACAGAAGAAATAGACTAGTAAAAAAAGTAAAGAATTTTAAATGGATAGGATTTGTTCACGAATATCTCAAAGTATATGGAAATATTCTTAACAGCAGCATAAGTATAACCCATAAAAAGCTTGAATATAAACCCAAAAGGAATATAGAAATATATGAAAATAAATTAAAGGAAGGCGTAGCCTTTTCCTTAAGAGATACATTATATTATGGAAATGAACTTTATGATCACAAAAGATATAAAGAGGCAATTGAATATTATACTAGATTTCTAAACTCAAATATGGGCTGGTATGAAGATAATATAAATGTATGTAATAAAATATGTGATTATTATCAGCAAATCAACGAATTTAAAAAATCACGAAACTATATATTTAAGAGTTTTGAATATGATAACCCAAGAGCAGAAGGCTGCTGTAGAGCTGCTCTCTCATTTCTAAGCGAAAACAGACTCCTTCAATCAATATTCTGGTATGATATGGCCCTAAAAGTAGAAAAACCTAAAGACAGCCTTGGATTTTTTAATGATGCATACTGGACATGGATTCCCCATCTTCAATTATGTGTATGTTACGATAAAGTCGGTAATCATAAACTAGCTTACAAACACAACGAAATGGCAGCAGCATTTATACCCGAAGATGAAAGAATTAAATTTAATAGAAAATACTTTGAAAGCCTTGGGATTTCATAAATTACATTAAAATTTGGGCTACCTATCTTAAAATAATAAGTATATGGTAGCTTATCTATAATAAATTATTACCTTTTAATTTCTGAATTACATTGTCAATTCTTTTATCCCAACTGTTATTTAATGAAAACCTTCTTCTTGCAACTGCCGCTTCTACGTTATTATCATTAATTGCTCTATTCAAGTTTATAATAAACTCTGTATTATCTTTGGATACATAACATAATTTCCTAAATTTACTGAGTTCATGTATATCAGTACTGACTACTGGTTTCCCTAATGCCAAATATTCATATAATTTTATAGGATTACAGCTGTTTGTCATTTCATTTACTTTAAAGGGTATAATACAGCAATTAAAATTATTTATATAAAATGGAAGTTCCCAATATTTTTTCTCTCCTAAAAAGTATACGTTATTTTTATTGAAGTTTAAACTTACATTGCCAATTATAGGCCCTACAAAAACGATATAATAACTATTATTTGATATATATTCTATCAATTTCCAATCTATCCAACTGGCCACTGCACCTATATAACCTATAATTTTTTTGCCTTTTGGCAAATCATCAGGAATACTTTTTTTGTCTAGTGAAAAATTACCTATATCCAGTCCATTTTTTATTATATAAACTTTACGATATCTAGTTGAAAATTTATCATAGAGTTTTTCAGAAGTTGTAAACACAATATCTGCTTTCCTCAGCATATCTTTTAAATGTACCTTCCAGCTTTCAAACTCATGTGAATAATCGTCTATTATATCAAATATTATATAATCATGGTATATTTTATTTATTCTGGTTACATTCTCTGGATGAGAACACCATAATATTATTGGTTTCTTCAATACATTTGTATCTATTTTGTAATTAGCTCCAACCTCATATAAATTTTTATTTAATTTTATAACATAATCTTTTCTTATATTATCTATATAATATACAGTATATCCTCTCTCACTTAATTTTCTCATTATTTGCTGTGGCCTTTGATACATCCTATTATATGGAATTGTAGGCATTTGAATAAAAGTCGCCATAAAAATCACCTTATTCAATTCAATAAAATCTTGTAACTTTCATATAATCTATCTATACACTTTTCCCAGTTATAATTTAAATTGATATACCTCATTAATTTATTATTCTTGCCAACATTTAAAGCAGCTTCAAGGGACTTTCTTATACTATCTTCATTATAGGGATTGCAATAAATACATTTATCCTTGAAATATTCAGTACTGCTTCCCTCTGAAGTTGACACTATATTACATCCAACGGAGGCAGCTTCAAGTGATGAAAGTCCCGGAGTTTCTACAAAACTTGGAAGTATATGAACTCTTGCATATTTATAGGCATTGTATAAATTATATCTACTCATAAATCCCAGATATTTTACATTCTCATACTTCATACACTTCTCAAAATATTCTCTATTATTTATATTTCCTACAAGTACCAATTCACAGTCAAAATATTGGCATACTCTACTTAATGCAAGTTGATTTTTTCTTCTGCATATTCTGGCCGAACAAAGTATGTATTCATTCAAGCCATATCTTTTCTTAAAATCAAATTTTTCAATATTACCGATATTACATTCAACTCCGTTATATATAACTGTATACGGTATATTTATATTAAAATCTCTGCATATTATCTCTCCTTCAAGTTCACTGTTAGGATATATCATATCACAGCCCTGAAGTATATCTTTTCTTCTAACATTACCTCTATTCCATAATTCTATATCATATTCATCATTAATAAATTTATAGTATTTAATTAAATTCCAATATATAGGAGATAGTACTACTTTTTTTTCATAGTACCTGGCCCTTTTATAATAATTATAAGTATCTCTTATTCTTATCAGATTAAATAAGTGGACAATATCGTACTTTGAATAATCCTGTACTTTTCCCGTATTTATATCAACTTTTACACCTTTTCTTTCAAGATATTTTATAGTTTTTATAAATTGCACAGAATCTCCTGCAAAATTTCTGTAGTAATCCTTTCTTATACAAAACAATATATTCACCGTATATAACTCCTAGACTAACTTGATATATTAATATTATTATATGCAGGATATCAGAAATATTTACATAAAGGAACCGAACTAAAATTTTCTATTAGTTCGGTTTCTACTTAGATTTATCACTCAAAAGAGGATTTTTCCTACTTCTTTCCTTTGCCAGACTTATCTGATTCTCTTCCAGCTTATTTTGAAGATCCATTATTTTATATTTAAAGGATTGAATTTTAAACTTGTAATCTTTATTCTCTGATTTAATTTTCGCATTTTCTTTTAAGTGCTCCTTGGCAGCTTCCTTAGTTAGGTTTATTTCCTTTTTTAATCTTTCAATTTCATTATTCTTTTCCGCAGCTTCTTCCCTGGAATACTCCTCATGATCGTAATCCTTTAATTTTTGTTGGAGCTCTGCATTATATTCTTCCATATGCTTAAGTTGCTTTTTCAGAGAAGATATCTCTTCTTCATATACTTTCTGAATTTTTTTAAATTGTTCAGATTCCTTTTCTAGTTTTTTATTAACTTCTTTTATCTTAAACATATCGTCAGCTACATTTACTGCTGACAGTATAGCTGCTGAGGAAGTGCTTAATTTATTATTAATTTCTAGTATATTCTTTACTTTCTTGTCTACATAACTAGCCAACCTATGTAAATACTCTTCCTGTTCGTCACCTTTTAAGTTATATTCTATACCATTTATGACAACTGTCACCACATTCATTTGAACACCCTCTCAGATACTACTGTTTTCAATAATCCATAAAACCATTTTATCACAAATTCCACATATGTTAAACTACCAATTAGACTTTATAGGTAAAAAATACCTATTTTAATTTTTCAAATAGGACTTTACTGTTAGTTATTTGCATCCAACAGTAAAGTCAGTACATTAATTTATCTATCTTAATTTTGCTTCAAGTTTATTTTCAAGAGCTTTCAATATCCTATCATGAACTTTATTTACTTCCAAATCCGTCAAAGTTCTATCTTCAAGTCTATAGGATATTGAATATGCTATAGATTTCTTCCCTTTTTCTATTTGTTCTCCCGTATATACATCAAATAATTTTATATTTTCAACCATTTTACCGCCTTGCTTTTTAATTATATTCTCTATATCCTCTACAAGCACATTTTTGTCTACAAGTATGGAAATATCTCTTGAAACTGCGGGAAATTTAGGTAATGGGCTATATTTTTTACTAGAATTTGAATACTTATAAATCAGATCAAGATTCAATTCAAATACATAGCATCTAGACTCAATGCCATAGTTATCAGCTACATTTGGGTGTATCTCGCCGAGAACACCTACAAATTCATTTTTTATATACAAGTTTGCAGTTCTACCGGGATGAAAAGTTGGATTATTACTCTCTCTCTTTAATAAAAAATCTCTTATTTGAAAAGCGGATAGAATATTCTCCACAACACCTTTTAGATCAAAATAATCCACATTCCCATACATGCCCACAGTTATCATGTTCTTTTCATCAGGAAGTTTATCCGTATCATCCTTTGGTATATATATTCTTCCTATCTCAAATAATCTTGCGAACTCATTTTTTCTGGAATAATTCCTACCAAGTGCCTCCATCATAGGTGGAATTGTAGTTGTTCTCATTATACTATAATCTTCACCTAACGGATTTCTTATAGTTACTACTTTTCTCAATATACTATTTTTATCAAGGCATATTTTATCAAAAGACTTTTTACTGAAAAATGAATAACTTATAGATTGGTTTAGACCACTTGCAATAAGTATATCTACTATTTTGTCATCTAATTTCTGTTTTCCACTCTTTCCACCCCTAGTATTCACACTTTCTATTATAGTAGATGGAATTTTATCATATCCATACATTCTTGCCACTTCTTCTGCTACATCTTCTTTTATATTAATATCACTTCTAAATGTAGGAACATAAATCTTCAACATATCACCTTTTATTTTTGTTTTTAATTCAAGTCTGTCAAGATCTTCTGCCATTTCCTTTTCAGGTATGTCTATGCCAAGAAATTTATTAATCCAATCTGAATTTACTTCCACATAATGAGGTTCAACTTTTTTATTATAAATATCGATACTTCCTTTAACAATTTCTCCTGCACAAAGTTGTTCTACTAGATGGCAGGCCCTATCCATGGCAACTTCAGCAAGGTTTGGATCAAGATCCTTCTCAAATCTAGATGAAGCTTCAGTTCTAAGTGTAAGTTTTTGTGTAGAAATCCTTATATTGGTACCATCAAAATTTGCACATTCAAACACTATATCTTTGGTATCATCTTTTATTTCTGAATTAAGTCCCCCCATTATTCCTGCAATACCTATCGCTCTATCTCCATCTCTTATTGTAAGTACATCCTTATCGAGTTCTCTTTCCTCACCATCAAGAGTAGTAAATTTTTCTCCATCCTGAGCTCGTTTTACAACTATGGTATTGGATTCTATATTTCTTATATCATAAGCATGCATAGGTTCTCCAATTTCAAGCATAACAAAATTAGTTATATCAACTATATTATTTATAGGTCTTACTCCAGCTTCTAAAAGTCTTTTCTGCATCCAGGAAGGAGATTGATCTATTTTTACATTTTTTATTATTTTTGCTATGTACCTTCTACAAAGATCGTCTTTTACTTCAACTTTCAATTCATCTTCAACATTGTCATCCTTGGATTCTCTGTATACAACATCTGGCATTTTATATTTTTTATTCAACGTTGCAGCTGTTTCTCTAGCTATTCCTACAACACTCAGGCAATCCGGCCTGTTGGACGTTATCTCAAAATCTATTACACTACTATCCATATCAATAACTGATTTTATATCCTTACCGATAGGTGTTGATTCTGGAAGTATCATAAGTCCATGAACTGGTTTGTCTCCAGCTATACCAAGTTCTTCTTCAGAACAAAACATACCATTTGACATAAGTCCCCTAAGTTTTCCCTTCTTTATCTTCACCCCACCGTGTATAGTAGAACCATGCAGGGCTACAGGTATTATATCCTGTTCTTTCATATTTGTGGCAGCCGTTATTATCTGAATAGGTTCATCTTCTCCTATATCAACGCTGCACACAAATAATTTATCTGCATCAGGATGCTTTTCTATATTTAAGATTTTACCTGTAACTACATTATTTATTTCGTTTCCTGTAGTTATGACTTCTTCAACTTTCGATCCACTCAACGTCAATTTATCTCCCAATTCCTCCGCTGGAATATCCACATTCACATAATCTTTTAGCCATCTTACTGGAACTTTCATAAGTAACTCCTCCTAAAATTGATTTAAAAATCTCATATCACTTTCATACATATTTCTTATATCATCTATGCCATATTTCAACATAACCATTCTATCCACACCCATGCCAAAAGCAAATCCACTGTATATTTCGGGATCTATGCCACAATTTCTCAATACATAAGGGTGTACCATTCCACATCCTAAAAGTTCTATCCATCCTTCTCCTTTACACACCTTGCACCCTTTTCCACCGCACACAAAGCATGTGGCATCCATTTCTGCAGAAGGTTCTGTAAATGGGAAATGATGTGGTCTAAATTTCGTATTTATTTTTTCACCAAACATCTTCTTCGCAAACAATTCAAGAGTTCCCTTTAAATTTGCAAAAGTTATCCCTTTGTCAACTACAAGTCCTTCCATTTGATAGAATATAGGTGAATGAGTTGCATCCACAGCATCTGAACGATAAACCTTTCCCGGAGATATCATTTTTATCGGAGGCTTCTGTTTCTCCATAGTTCTTATCTGTATTGGTGAAGTCTGAGTTCTAAGAACCACATTATCATTTATATAGAAAGTATCTTGTTCGCCTCTTGCTGGATGATTCTTGGGTATGTTAAGCGCTTCAAAATTATAGTAGTCAAGTTCCACTTCCGGGCCCTCTTCTATAGTAAATCCCATTGAAATAAAGATTTGTTTCATATCTTCCAAAGTCTGCTCAAGAGGATGTCTCTTACCTATAATCTGTTTTCTTCCGGGCATAGTTATATCAATTATTTCATTCTTCAACTTACTTTCTCTCTCTGTATTCTTCATCATTTTTGCAGTTTCCTCTATTGCATTCTCAAGACTTTTTCTCACTTCATTGGCTAATTTTCCAATTATCGGTCTCTCTTCCGATGAAAGTGATTTCATGCTTCTCAATATTTTGGTAAGTTCTCCTTTTTTTCCTAAATACTTTATTCTTATGTCATTTATCTCCACATTGTCTTTTTTACTTTTCAACTCATTAATAGCATCATCTTTTATCTTTTGTAACTTTTCCTTTATCATCATAGCGTCTCCTTTCATATTACAACATATAAAATTTCAAAATAAAAAAGAGTTCATCCCAAAAGGGACGAACTCTATATCCGCGTTACCACCCAAATTGATATCTTAAAATATCCACTTGTAAAATTTAACGGTTCTAACCGCCAATTGCTACTAAAGTATTCACAATTGGAACTCCAGAACGAACTTCAAAGTATAATAACTCTAAGAAAACTCTCAACCAAAATTTTCTCTCTCTGTAAATAATTATACTTTTACTCTTTCTATCAAAGTACAATATACAGTTTTATTGCATATTGTAAATATTACAATTATCCTATTATAATGTCAACATAAAAAATCAATTTAATTTTTGCCTTACAACTTCAAACATCATAATTGATACAGCTACAGAAGCATTTAAAGATTCAGCATTTCCAGGCATCGGTATTTTGACCTTTACATCCGCCATATTTTTTACTTCATTGCTCAATCCATTTCCTTCATTTCCCACTGCCAATATTACTTTACTCTTCAGATCTACATCATAAAAATTCATGCTTGCATCAATTGTACCCGCCACAATTCTAAATCCATCTTCTTTTAATGATTTTACAATCTTGAAATCATAATCTTGCAGTACAGGCATATAAAAAATAGATCCCATAGTTGACCTGAGTGTTTTTTCATTATATACATCTACAGTTCCCTTAGTCAATATTACACCTAATGCCCCAGAAGCATGGGCGCTTCTTATTATAGTTCCCATGTTCCCCGGATCTTGGATTTTATCTGCAAGTACATAGAAACCATCCTTCTTTTCCATCTTTAAATTGGTATTCTTGACTACAGCAATTATCCCTTGTGAATTATCTGTACTGCTTATAGTATTGAATATATCAGGTAATGTATAGTATACCTTGACATCAAAGCTTATATTTATATTTTTGCTTTTTAAGTATTCTTTCCATTTATCACTTAGATCCTCATTTATAAAAATCATTGAAATTTTAAATTTAGATTTAACAGCCTCTTCTACAAACCTGAATCCTTCTACCAAAAATTCACCTTTATGATCTCTATATTTCTTATCTTTTAGTTTTTTTACTTCCTTAATCTGAAGATTGCTTCTACTTTTTATAATATTCAATAATTTCACCCGAGCCTCTATTAAATACTAACATAAAAGAGCGTAGAAACACTACACTCCTATGTAAACAAATGCAATTTTTATGCAGTTAACTGCTTTTTAGCTATTTCAGCCAGTTCAGTAAATGCCTTCGGATCATTTATTGCTATTTCTGAAAGCATCTTTCTGTTCATATCTATTCCCGCAGTCTTTATTCCATTTATAAATCTTGAATAGGAAAGTCCATTTAATCTTGCTGCAGCATTTATTCTCGCTATCCAGAGCTTCCTAAAATCTCTTTTCTTCAGTCTTCTTCCTACATATGCATTTCTAAGTGCTCTTATAACCGACTCATTGGCAGTTTTAAATAATTTGCTTCTTCCACCATAATAGCCTTTAGCCAGCTTTAATACTTTTTTATGATATTTACGAGCATTTACAGCTCTCTTTACTCTTGCCATCTTTTAACCTCCTTCTAGAATTTCCTACTATAAATAAGGTAGTAAATCTTTCATATTTTTCTCTTGAGCTTCTGCAACATATCCTGTTTTTCTAAGATTCCTTTTTACTTTTGAACTTTTGGCCGTCAATTTATGACTTTTATAAGCTTTTGCTCTTTTAAGCTTTCCAGTTCCTGTAATTTTAAATCTCTTTGCTGCACCCTTCTTAGTTTTCATTTTTGGCATAACAATTCCTCCTCTCGATTCAATTATGCTTTTTTAGGTGATAAAATCATTATCATATTTCTTCCCTCAAGTTTTGCCTTTTTTTCTATTGTACAGGCATCTTCAAGCTTGGAATAAAAATTATTTAATATTTTTCTCCCAGTAAATGAATACTCTGCTTCTCTTCCTCTAAATCTAATCGTAACTTTAACTTTATCCCCTGCCAGTAAAAATTTTCTCGCATTATTGGACTTAATGGATATGTCATGTTCTTCAATAGTGGGACTAAGCCTTACTTCTTTTATTACAACAACTTTTTGCTTCTTTCTGGATTCTTTATCTTTCTTTGTCTGCTCATAAAGAAATTTACCATAGTTCATTATTTTGCATACAGGTGGTTTTGCATTTGGAGATATCATCACCAAATCCAGCTCACTTTCTTCTGCAAGTCTAATAGCTTTATCCAAGGATATAATCCCAAATTGATTACCATCATTTCCAATAGTTCTTACTTCTTTTTCCCTTATTTCTTCATTTACAAGAAAACCTTTATTAATAATTTTCACCTCCTAAATAAAATATCAGTGACACATATAAAAAAGAGACAGCTCAAAGCCGTCCCTTAATACTTCAATAGAAAAATAGTAAAATCCCATATTGAAATCCCTGATAACCTTACTAGCAATGCCGTAAGGTGAGAAACGGCTGGTTTCTTCTTTAAACTCAACTTTTCTTAGTATAATACAGATATTAGTTATTGTCAATATATTAGTACTATGATTTTATATACTTTTTAAATATCCCTTGATTTTTGAGTTATATGCTCTTTAACTTTAGAAATAAATTCATCAAGTTGCATGCTTCCTATATCTCCAGTTTTTCTGCTTCTAACGGATATATTTCCTTCCTTTACTTCTTTCTCCCCTATTATAATCATATATGGCACTTTCTGAATCTGTGCTTCTCTTATTTTGTATCCTATCTTCTCATTTCTAATATCAGATTCCACCCTAATATCATTTTCTTTCAACTTATTTACAATTTTGTTGACATAGTCAATTTGCGAATCAGTTATATTCATAACTTCAACCTGAACTGGTGCTAACCAAACTGGAAAAGCTCCAGCATAGTTTTCTATCAAAATTCCTATAAATCTTTCTATAGATCCAAATACAACCCTGTGAAGCATAACTGGTCTATGTTTTTCTCCATCCGGACCTACATAACTGAGATCAAAACATGCAGGCATCTGAAAATCAAGCTGAACTGTTCCACATTGCCATGTTCTCCCTATTGAATCCCTCAGATGAAAATCTATTTTAGGTCCATAAAAGGCTCCATCCCCTTCATTTACCTTATAATCCAGGCCTGCCGCCTCCAATGCAGACTTCAAGCCGTCTGTTGCAGCATTCCAGTCATCATCACTTCCCATGGAATTCTCAGGTCTTGTGGATAACTCTACAAAATATTCAAATCCAAATACTTTATAGAAATTGTCTATTAATTTTATTACATTCAAAAGTTCATCTTTAATCATGTCCTTAGTTATAAATATATGTGCATCATCCTGAGTAAAGCATCTTACTCTCATAAGGCCGTGAAGTGCCCCTGATTTCTCATGTCTATGAACAATTCCCATTTCTCCATACCTTATAGGAAAATCTTTATAGGAATGCAGTTTACTTTTATAAACAAGTATTGACCCAGGACAATTCATTGGCTTTATGGCATAATCTTCATCATCTATCTTAGTAAAGTACATATTTTCTTTATAATGATCCCAATGTCCTGACTTATGCCATAATTCCTCATTCAATATAATCGGAGTCATTATTTCGTCATATCCAGCTTTTCTGTGAACTTCTCTCCAAAATTCTTGAAGTGTATTTCTTATAACCATTCCCTTTGGATGAAAGAAAGGAAATCCCGGTCCTTCTTCATGTATACTGAATAGATCAAGCTCCTTGCCTAATTTTCTATGATCTCTCTTTTTTGCTTCTTCTATCATTTTCAAATAATCCTGTAGTTCACTCTTTTTTTCAAAAGCAATTCCATATATTCTTTGAAGCATCTTGTTCTTCTCATTCCCTCTCCAGTAGGCCCCTGCAATTGAAAGAAGTTTAACCACTTTTACTTTACCTGTTGAAGGTACATGAGGCCCAGCACAAAGATCTATAAAATCTCCCTGTTTGTAAAAAGTTATTATTGCATCCTCTGGAAGATCTCTAATCAATTCAACCTTATAGGGTTCTCCTGCTTCTTCCATTGTTTTTATAGCCTCAAGTCTCGGAAGTTCAAATTTTTCCAATTTTTCATTTTCTTTTATTATTCTATTCATTTCTATTTCAATCTTCTCAAGTAGCTCTGGAGTAAATGAAAAATCTGCATCCATATCATAGTAAAATCCGTTGTCTATAGCAGGTCCTATGGCTAATTTTACATCCGGATACAGTCTTTTAACTGCTTGAGCAAGTATATGAGATGCAGTATGCCATAATATTCTCTTTCCTTCTTTATCTTCAAATGTCAATATCTCAAGTTTACAATCCTCATTTACCTCTCTCATAAGTTCTACAACTTTTCCGTTCAACCTAGCACCTAATGCCTTTTTCCCAAGAGAGATGCTTATTTTAGATGCTATATCTGCTATAGTAGATCCATTCTCAACTTCAATTACTTTTCCATTTTTCAAAGATACCTTTATCATTACTTTTCCTCCCCTTACAAGATATATCTAAATATTGCAATTTTTAAGCCAAAAAAACCCATCCCCTAATTATGGGACGAGCTATTGCCGTGTTTCCACCCAAATTAACTGCAAAACTATGCTATTGTAGATTACATACAATAATACATAATTTATACTGTTATCTCTATACCTTTAACGCAGGCCAACGAAAATACTTAATAATAGAATATTATTTAATTCTACATTCAGTATTCAGTTCAAAGGTGGTTTTTCAACAAACATCATCTAAAAAACCTCTCAGCTAATAAGTTTTTATCTCTTAAGACAATATTTTATCTACTTTTCCTCGTCATTACTCTTGTTTATGATATTTATTTTATTATTCTAAAGCAAATATGTCAATATAAAAATTCAATTTACTTATACATTGCATTTATTATAAAGCTCAACCCTGTCAGTAAATACCTTTTGTATTGTATCTATAAGTTCCTCATTTTTGCAATTCTCTATAGAATGTATACATATCCTCCCAGGAGCATTGGTTATAAGAGCACTTATAAGCATATCTTCAAAAGTTGCATCCTTATTGTTCCTACACTCATCCAGTTCACTAAACAATTTATCTGTTATATCTTCACCATTTCCATCTCTTATAACATAATTTCCACTATCCTCTATAAATATATCCAAATAATCTATTTTACTTTCCTGTATTTCCACAAAATATTTTAGGAGCTTTATAAACTCATCATATTCTTTTTCAACCATATATTTTTCTACTACTCTATCTACTATACTTTCAAAATCATTCAAAATATTTTTCATTCTAAATGTAATAAATCCTTCTATATTTATATTATTGTTTTCATCTATACATTTTATTATTTTTTCAATTATGGAATTTTTTTTATTTATACAATAGATAGAATCAGAATCTATAATGGATATATTACCCTTAGTACAATTGAGACTTTCCTTTTTTACATGCTCCATTTCCTCACTCTTCAAAAAGAAGTAAGTTTCATTTAAAAAGTTATCTATTTCCTTTCTATAAAATTCATCTATCATTATATTATATAATATATCGGCTACATAAATATTGAATATATTTTTAAGTCGCTCATTTAAGTCACTATCGCAAAATATTCTTAGGAAGTGAGTATCGGATTCCATCCTTTCAGATACACCTATATTTATATTTTTGCCTTTAAAATATTCTCTCATAGATTTTATTCCATTTATTATATATTCTCCTCTTTCAACCTTATAAATTAAAACCAATAACGGCATTTTTCACACTCCCTTCCCAAATAGTATGCGTCTAAACAAAATCTATATTCAAAATTTGATTGTCAAATATCGACAAGTTTAACTTACTAGTTTATAATGTTTACAAACATAAAAGGGGCAATTCATATGAAATATGCAATTATTGATTTTAGAACAAGTGAAGAAGAGAAAAAAAATTTAATAAAGCTTGGGGCAAAAATTATAATATGCCCACCTTGCAAAGATCTCTATAATGAAGTTTGCGGTCATCCAGACATGCTTCTTCATTTCATCGATAAAACCACTGCCGTAGTTCATAAAAACATAGATAAAAATTTTGTCAAAAAATTAAACAACATAGGGATAAGCGTAATTTTGTCAAAAAACAGTCTTACAGATAAATATCCAAATGACATAATTTTAAATGCACTTAATCTTCCTAGGTTATTTGTACACAATTTAAAATATACAGACTATGCACTATTAAATAATATAGAATACAAAAAATTTATAAATGTAAATCAAGGCTATACTAAATGTTCTTCAGCTGTAATTGATGCAAATTCAATAATTACAAGTGATACAAGTATTTATACTGCACTTTTGAAAGAAGATGTAGATGTCCTTAAAATCCCACCTGGAGATATTCTACTTCCAGGCTTTAACTATGGATTCATAGGTGGATGCTGTGGTACTTTTGACAATTATGTAGTATTCTTTGGAGATCTGAATTATTATTGTTATGCAGAAAAAGTATTTGCTTTTTTAGAAAAACATAATATGAAAACCATATTCTTAAAAAATGGGAAGCTTACAGATAGGGGAAGTATATTTTTTATATAGATATACAAATCTTAATTTTCATTAGTTATCTTCTTTCCATACCATATTTGCCAGTGGAAAAGGTTTTAGCGCCCTATCAAGTATACCTTGAACATACGCAATAAGTATACCATAGTTAACTATTGGGACGTTAAATTTTTTTGCTGAATTAATTCTATAAAGCATAGCCGATTTGTTTAACATACATCCACCACAGTGAACTATAAGTTCATATTTTTTTATATTATCTTTAAAAGAAACCCCTGATGAATATTCAAAGTTTATCCTCTTCCCAGTAGCCTGTCTTATCCATCTAGGTATTTTAACTGTCCCTATATCATCTGACTGTCTGTGATGTGTGCATCCTTCAGCTATCAATACTTTATCTCCATCCTTTAATTTATTTATAGCTTTTACTCCTTTTATAAGCTCTACAAGATCGCCCTTGTATCTCGCAAACAGTATTGAAAAAGAAGTCATCAATATATCCTTGGGTGTATCAGCGGCAACTTTCAAAAATACCTGAGAGTCTGTTACAACTATTTTAGGTTTTTTTGACAAATTTTCAAGAGTTTCCCTCAATTCATATTCTTTTGTAACTATGGCCATGGCATCACTTTCCAAAATATCTCTTATTGTCTGCTGCTGTGGGAGTATAAGCCTTCCTTTAGGTGCTGCTTTATCTATCGGAATTACTAGAACTACAAAATCTCCTGGACTTATCAAATCTCCAATTATCTTAAATTTATCATTATTTTCAGGTAATATTTTTATAATCTCATCTTTTAGTTTTTTCACACCAAGGCCTGTAATCGTGGATACTTTCACTACCGTGAGCTCAAATTTTTTATTTATATTTTTAATTTCATTGTCACTCACATCGAATAAATCCGACTTATTTAAAACAATTATAACTGGAATTTTCTTTTCTTTTATACTATTTATTATATATATATCATAATCTGTTATTCCAGCAGTTGAATCCACTACAATTATTGATATATCGGCTTCATTTAGAACTTTCATAGTTTTTTCTTTTCTAAGTTCCCCCAATTCACCGATATCATCGAGTCCAGCAGTGTCTATTATTACACATGGTCCTATTGGGAGAATTTCCATAGATTTATAAACAGGATCTGTCGTAGTTCCCTTAATATCTGATACAATAGCTATATTCTGTTGAGTCACAGCATTTATTATGCTTGACTTTCCAGCATTCCTTTTTCCAAAAAGAGCTATATGTGTTCTAACTGAACGCGGTGTCTCATTCAAACTCATCATTACACCTCCTACTATTATTCACCAGGTATACCTGATTTGGTGAGTTGATATGGATTCATTATCTCATCGATTTTATCTTTTGATAAAATTTCCATTTCATATAAAACATCCTTTATTGACTTATTTTCTTTTAATGCTTTTTTGGCTAACTCACTGGTTCTATCATATCCTATATAACGTACAAGAGCGGCAGCCACTGCTGTAGAAGCTTCTATATTTTTTTCGCAATTTTCCCTGTTTATATTGATATTTGCAATGCATCTTTCCCTGAATATTATAACTGCTCTTTCTAAAAGTTCCAGTGATTCAAGAAGACATTCTGCAATCAAAGGAGTAAATGCATTTAATTCAAGCTGACCCGATCCAGCTGCCATAGTTATTGCTGCATCATTTGATATTACTCTCATGCTAACCTGGGAAACCATTTCAGTTATAACAGGGTTGACCTTACCTGGCATTATAGTAGAACCTGCTTGAACTTCCGGAAGAATAACCTCTCCAATTCCACCTCTTGGACCAGAATTTAAGATTCTCAAGTCACTGGAAATTTTCATGAGGTTAACAGCCAGAGATTTCAATAATCCTGATACCTCCACAAATACATCGCAATTTTGGGTAATATCCATAGGATAATCGGATCTTGCAATTCCAAGTCCTGTCAAATCCTGAAGAACATCTGTTATTTCATATATAAATTTATTAGGAGCATTAAATCCAGTACCTATTGCAGTGCCACCTATATTTATTTCCCTAAGCCTTTCCTCAGACTTGTAAATTCTCCATCTGTCCCTTGCTATTGCCCTCGAATAAGCTCCAAATCCCTGTCCAACCATCATTGGAAGTGCATCCATTAATTCAGTTCTACCAAGTTTCAATATATCTGAAAATTGATTTTCCTTAGCTTGTAATTCTTCCTGAAGGTCAGCTAGAGAACTGCTCAATTTTCTTATATCACGTATAGCTGCAATTCTAAGCGCTGTTGGGTAAACATCATTAGTAGATTGAGACATATTAACGTCGTTAAGAGGATGCACTAAACTATAGTTCCCTTTTTTACCTCCAAGTATTTCTATCGCCCTATTGGCAATAACTTCATTTACATTCATATTTGTAGATGTTCCTGCACCACCCTGAAACACACTTAACTTGAACTGTTCATCGAATTGTCCATCTACAACTTCCCCACTAGCTTTAATTATTGCATTTGCCTTTTCAATTGATATCTCACCTAAATCTTTATTGACTATAGCTGCGGCTTTTTTTATAAGTGCAATTTCTTTTATTAAATTAAGATTATTGATCTTGCCCTGTAAATTAAAATTTTCCAAAGCTCTAAGTGTATTTATACCAAAGTAGTCTGAATTAGATATTTCCCGGGTTCCAAGTAAATCTTTCTCTATTCTGAAGCACATATTTTACCTCCTCATAAAAGATCCATGTAATAATTAATATTAGACTGAAAGTTTTACATTTTCAAGTGCTATTACACTATTTAGCTACACAAAATTTAGAACTCTGATTGATCAATCAGAGTTCTAAATAAATTTTATATGTCATTATCTTTCCTCTTAAATAACTTTTTCAATAATGGTAGTTTTCTTTCCAAATCCAGCTCTTCTCTAAGCCTTTTATTTTCTTCTGATAAAAAATCTATCCTGTCTTTCAGTTCTTTGCTACTTTTATCCTTCTGTTCAAGTTTATATTTAATACTCTTTGTAGTTTTTCTTTGATTCTCCAGCTGCTGTCTCGTTTCATTAAGCTCTTTTTGTATATTCTCCTTGACCTCCATAAAAAATTTGCAGTTTTCTTCTAATCTTTTTTTTTGCTCAACAACCTTTGCAATTCTGTTCTTATATTCATCTGTAATTTGCTTCTTCTTTTGCATATGAATACTGAAAGAATCTATCTTCTCTTTTAAAATACTATTCTCATAAAATATGTTTCTAAACTTCTCCTGTATTTCCTCAATACTTTCATTTTCTCTCCTTATGTTTAGAGTTTTGTTATTCTTTACCTTACTCTGCTTTTTTGTAATACTTTCTGATAACTCTTCAAACGAAAATAGGTGCATTATCTCATTATGTTCATTTTCAGCAGCATAGATCATATTAGCTGTCTCACTATTTGGTGTTTGTATAAAATTGAATATCTTAATCCTCATTTCAGGTTCTTTGTCCAAACAAACAGATTCGCTCCACTTGCCTAGTTTGTAATTAGAGCAAAATATATCCTCTTTTTCTTTCCAGCAGATATAAATCTTACTTTTTACATAAAATATAATAGGATCAGTTGGTTCTATCTCACCTTTATAGATTTTATATTCTTTCATATCTATGTTATCTTCAATATGAACATGATCCAGAGAGTATATTGTTCCATCTTTACTATCATTAATTATCTCAAATCCATTATTTACATACAATATCTTAAATAATATATTATTACCTTGCAATCCATAAAGTCTTTGGGCAGTTGTCCATGAATTACCATACTGACAGTAATTCAAAGATATTTCATTTCCACTATCTGAAAGAAAAAAGACATGAATAAATTTATTTTTCTCTACAAGTACCTCATAATATTTTTCAATTTTATCTGAAAGTACTATGTGTTGAACAGTATAAATCTTCGTCTCAATTCCATTCCACGCACAGTGTTTTAAAATTCCTCGTTTACTGCTTCCCGATGCTACTAGCAAATAAAACAAATGCATTTCTCCATTTAAAATTACAGTTTTTAAATCCTCTATAGTGAATCCATTTTCTTCTACAAGATAAATTATTTTGCCAAACCATTTACCTTCCTTGTTAGTACAATATTTTATTTCATTGTTTTTATTTAAATAAATTATATGAACTATTTCGCTTTCAACACATATTGTAAATTTAGTTACTTCTGTATCGATAATTTTTTCTTTTGACCATTTATTTTCTTCCTGCATTATTCTGTAAAGCAGCGAATTATTATAATCTAGATATATTTTCCATAAAAAATTATTGATATTAAGTATCCAAGGATAACTACTTTCCATAATATCATCCACCCCCTTTAATTATATTTTGATGAATTCAATTTATACCTCATGTAAACAATAAAAATTTTATAAAGTAACTTACTTAATATCACAACTATAATATTTCCGCATAATATATATCGTAAGTAATGTATTATCACCATAATCTTTTATAAGGAGGAAAATCAATGTCCATAAATTTCGATAAATTTGTGCCTCGTCCCGGTCTTGTAAATAAACAAGGACGTTTGCCAGATCCTTCAGAACTAGTTTGTGTTGAAGTTCCAAAAGTTTTTGACCAATGTCTAATTAAAAGATGCCTTTCTTATTGTAAAGGACCTGACACAAATACAACAGACTGTGAATTAAGAAGCAATCCATTAGATAATCCAAAAATATTTATTGGCTGCAGGGATTTTAAAATTACATTAAAGTCGGTTGATAAAATTCCAATTCGAGGTAAAGAAGGTTTCAAAAAATTAATTATTTGCTATACTATTTCATTCTATGCTGACTATGTTGATTGCAATGCAACAAACAAAAGCGAATTATTTGAAATTAACAGGCAGGATGTAATAGGCAAATTTTACTGTCCAGATTCTTTAGTTCAAGTATCTGATAGCAATATACATTTCAATAATCAAAAAAAGCAAGATACAAATATAATAAAGCTTGAGATGGTAGCAGAGGCACTTCAGACCTCATTTCATCAGGATGATGATTGTGTTGTTTTAGATATAACTTTAGGGTATTACATTGTTGTTAAATGCGAACTCATAGTTCAGCTCCTTATACCAGCTTACAGTTATTGCCCTGCTCCTAAGGAGCCATGCCCATCTGAGCCTGAAGAAAATGTATGTGAAAAATTCAATAAAGAACCGATACCAAAATTCTACCCAGACCAGAATTTAAAGCCTCTATTCCCTGATTGTGATCCTATTTCGGATAATAAACAACTCAATTAAAATTTACATCGATAATAAAAATTCCAATTAAAAAAGATGTGCTCCAAAGTACATCTTTTTTAATTGTATAGTTCTCTAAATAAGAAAATAAACATCTGGTATTTCCCAAATGTCTACTTTCCCCTCTAAGCATTAATCTTAGGACAAATACTATTATATATGTAAATTATAACCATTTCAAGTATTAATTGTTAATAACCTTGTTTTATATTTCACCCTATACCATCCCCCAATTTAGGAGCTGCTTGTCCACTTTATCTTTTTAAACTAAATTCACTTTTCTGACAATTAATACATAATGTGTGTCCAAATTTACTTTTACTGTAGTTTGCAATATTCTCTGTTATTTCTGCACCGCATTTCTCACAATTGTATTTATTTTTGGACAATATTTCTCCCACTGTGGTCTTATCTAAAGAATACCTTGTTCTATGATTGTTATCTTCAATCCTAAGCGAATTAATTTCTCTATTATCATTATATCCTATTGATTTAACCTTAAAATGTATCTTCGGTGATAAGCTTAAACTATTTCCTTTTTGAAAAACTTCCCCATCTTGTAGATTGATCCATATAAATGGTGCAGTATAAAGCTCCCTACCAATTCCAATATTAAATCCAGCTCTCTTAAAACTATCTGATGCCTGACCTTTCTCTTTTTCAGTATGGCTTTCAACTCCAACATCCTGTTTTCTAATCCATTCTTTCTTATCATCATCCCATATATCTATATTACAGAATAAATTGCCATTTATAAGCTCGTGTGTTCTTCTCCACCCAGTCATTCCAAAAGTTTCATCTAATATTCTCATATCAACCCTAGCATCTTTATATAGCAACAACACACAACCTGTAATATTATTAGTCTTTTTTATACTCTGTATCCTTACTTCAATTTCTCCTGCTTTTAGGAGTCTTATTCCCTGCATTTTTAATCTTCCTCCTTTCAAATATATTTTGCCCTTCAAGTCTAGAATTATATATTCCATATTATGTATTATAGGATTAAATTACAATATTTTTACCTGAAATAGCTTTTGACTATTTCAGGCTTAATATACTCCTATTTAATTGTTCCAGCCGTACTTTTTATAGAGATGAGAGTTTGTTTCAACTGCGAATTTTCTGCCTGTAAAGTTATAAGCTTCTGCTTAATGTTCTGTAATTGCTCATTCCTTCGGGCCTCATCTTTTGGTGAATGTCCAAGATCATTGACTGCCCCTTGAATAAAGTCATCAATTAGCTTTTTCTGATTATTTGTCGGAATTATATCTATTTCCGTAAGTGCATTATATACCGTATTTTGTGCAGCTGTAAATTTTTCCTGGTCTGTTTTTAAACTTCCTGAATGTTCCAATTGTTCAGCTGCTTTTACTCCTGCCACTGCTTTCTGCTCAATCCAATCAATTACTGCTGCAGCAGGCTTTAATTCCGATAACTCAAAAATTTGCCTTGTAGTATTCAGCTCTTTATCTCTATCAATATTCTTCTCTTTTAAAAGCGATATAATCCCAAATATACCGCCAATTATGCCTACTAAAATCCCACCTATTGCTATAATATTATTTATATCAAACATATTTATTTTCCTCCGCTCTTCATAAAATTTATATTGGTTAAATCAAGTTAATTTGCACAAATTATTTTGTAAAATCCCCTTCAATTCTCAGTGTATTAAATAATACAAAAAACGGTTATTATAAAAAATTTAAATTAAGAAATAATCTGAAATATAATAAACATAATCACATTTAGAATCATCCAACCAAGGCTTAAGATCAAGCCTATTGTACTAATAACTATTAATCCCTCATTGGAAGTTTCATAATCATTTATTTTATTATCTGAATAGACCTTGATATATATAACAGAATAGACAAATAGTATTATTGAACTTATTATACTCAAAATAATATTATTAAAAATAATATTAATTATTATCAATAGGACACAAATTAATGGCAAAAAAATTATTTGTCTTTTGTAGTCTTTTTTCATTTACTTTACCTCTCTATATAAATAATTCACTTAGGCTGTACTTCTAGTATTTTACAGCTATACTTTAATATTACTACATAATTAATATAAAAAGCAAAAATATAATAATTTTAGATTTTACTTATATCCATATATTAATTATAATTGCTTTATAAAAATTAATTATAAATTTGGAGGACATAAATGAATAAATTAAATTTCAAAGGAAGTGTAATGCTGAACCCTGCGCCAGTAGTCCTTGTTACTTCTAAGAATTTATCTAATAGATTAAATATATTTACGGCCGCATGGGTCAGTACAATTTGTACAAAAGATCCCATTATTGCAATGGGAATAAGACCTGAAAGACTTTCTTATAAATATATAAAAGAAAGTGGTGAATGTGTTATAAATCTTCCAACAAAGAATATGGTCAAAATTGTAGATTATTGTGGTGTTGTTTCAGGTTTAAAGGAAGATAAAATAAGGCATTTTAATTTGCATCTTGATAAAGGTGTTTATGTCTCCACCCCTTCGCTGCAAATCTCTCCAATAGCTCTAGAATGTAAATTAAAATCAGTTACTCACCTTGGAACACATGACCTATTTCTATTAAAAATATTAAATGTCAAAGTTGACGAAAATCTATTGGATTCAAATAATAAAATATGTTTCAACAAAGCAAATCTTATCTGCTATAATCACGGAGAATATTATGCTTTAAATTCAAAACCATTGGGTTCCTTCGGTTTTTCAGTAAGAAGAAAAAAATAATTTTTAAATTTTATTTTATAGCAAGAGTAGACTTTAGATTCTGAGGTTCATTTTCATTTAATGCCTTATTCAAAAAATAAGCAGCTGTTAACGCAGCTGACCCATCTGCTATAGGATAAGCATACCAAAGTCCTTTTAACCCAAATAGCTGAATAAACAACAGGGATAATGGGATAAATATTATTATTTCCTTGTATATTGAAAATAGAAAACTTTTTTTAGCTTCTCCTATCGCCTGATAATAATTTATAACTATATAATATATTCCTGTGAGAGGAACTAAAAAGATGCTCAACCTAAATGCCTTTACTGTATGATGTAACAAATTTATATCATTCAAGAAAAATCCTATTATGTAGTTTCCAAATACAAGAAATACTAACAGACATGAGAAAGCTGCTAATAATATAGTTTTAATTGAGATGGTCAGGACACTTTTAATTTTGGAGTGATCTTGAGCACCACAATTATAAGCTATTATTGGCTGTATACCATAACTTATACCTATTATTATTACATAAAGGAACATTGAAACCTTGGTTATTATTCCCATCATCACTATTGCAGAATTACCTCCCTGCTCATACAGTATATTATTTAATACAATGGAAACAAGTGCATCTTCAAATTCTATTACAAAAGTTGAAAATCCAACAGTTATTATATTAATTACAATATTCATTTTAATAGATTTAAAAATGGATTTAATAGATACCAAAATATTGAATTGTACTATAACCTCTTTGAATTTAAAAAATGCAAAAGTAAACGCACTTATCTGGGATATCACTGTAGCTATTGCCGCTCCTTCTATTCCAAAATTGAATATAACTATTAAAATATAATTTATTGCTATATTTAGGGTAACTCCTACCAAATTAGTATATAATAATGTTCTGGTTTTTTTTAACGTTGTCATTATATAACATGCAACTACGGACAACGCCTGAAAAATACCTCCCAATAATATTATAGACACATATTTGTCAACTAGTATATATGTTAATTTATTAGCACCAAGTGCAAAAAATATTGGATTTCTAAATATAAAAATTATAAATGATATAAATAACAATACTATTCCCGTAATTCCAAGAGATGCAAGTGTTATCTTTCTGAATTCCTCATTTTCTCTCTTTCCTAAACTTCTAGCACAATAGGTAGAACTTCCTACGGCTATTAGCAATCCGGAAGCTATAAGCAATTTTTGGATTGGATATGCAATTGTAATTGCTGCCAGAGCGTCTATACCAATATAATGCCCTACATATACTGTGTCAACCACATTGTAAAGTTCTGAAACAAGCAAAGCTAGAATAGATGGTATAGCAAATTTGAAAATCAGTCTAGTTGTTTTTTCTTTTGCAAAACTTTTGTTGTCAATTTCCATAAATTTCACTCCAAATTCATTATTAATTATAAAATTAATCTCTACTTAAGTTCTCTGATTAAATTATAATATTTATTGAGTAAAATCTACATTCACTTAAGCGCTAATAAAAGTGTACAATACTGCTTTATTATAAAGACAACTGTGATATAAAAATAACTTAATAAGTTTCCTTTATCAATATAAGTATGGCACCATATCCCTTTAAACTAGTTTGTATATTATATATAGTACTTTTCCTAAAGCTCTTAAAGTTTATATCTGGAAAAGCAGCCTTGTGAAGAATCTGTTTTTCTTCTTTGGTGAGTCTTTTTGGTTTTCCCATATCAATCCAGTAATTATATGAGGATCCACAGTTCTCATTTATTTTATAAGTAGTGACCCTTATTGGAAAAGGTATATTGACTATATTTATTGAAAAGTTCTGTTCAGTTGCATTTTTCATTGCCCTGAGTTTTGAAAAACTTTCAAATGGAATTAATTTATCTATATCATCATCATAATTATAAATTAAAATCTGATATTCTCTATACGATTTAGTAACTATATATCCTTCACCTTTGGAAACCAAAATATTTCCAAGTTTATTCATTAAATAATAGGCATAATAAGATGGCTTTTTTATTCCTTTATCATTTATAAGTCCAGGATATCCAAAGAAAACTTCATTCGTCAAATCAATTTGCCTGTCAACCACATCAAATGCTCTCAAAAAGTTTAGTGAACAACTTTTATTTATTGAACTATTTATAATATAAGGTACCATATAAGCTGTATCATATATATAATCTATAGTACTACCCTCATAAAAAAACAAGTTATGTTCTATACTCAGATCATATTTATTTAACATAATTTCGATTATTTCATTTATTAAATTCGAACTTATTTTTGAATCAAATTGAAATTTAAACAAATGTAGATTTAACCCATCCAATTCAGAAAAATAATTTAGGAAAGATTCAATCGCAAATAAAAATTCTGAATCTGAAAACCCCGTATCATCCAGTACTATAAGAGGCAGAAGATCAATAGTATTCAGAAATTCAAATACATCTCTATTTCTATTCCAGTTGTAGAACTTAGAATTGGGAAATATACACATATCCGTACTAAACACATTGAATATCCTTCCATATTTGAATTCAATTTCCTCTTGAAAAATTTCAAGTATTTTTTTATTATCCTCAAGAAGTACATCAAAGGCATCTCCAATATTCAATATATTTTTAAAATTCTTAATAAATTTTCCAAGATCCTTCCCCATATTTATATTTATTTCAGTTATTTTTTCTCTATAATTAAATCTATCATAATCCTCCAGGTAATAATTTATATACTGAATACATTCATTTAACTCATAATATTTAATGACTTTTCCCTTTTGAAGTTTTTCATCATCAATTTTGAACTTTTTTCTATATTGAAATGGCGTATACTTATATTGGAGTTTAAAATGTTTATTAAAATACCTTACATGTGAAAAACCAACTTCTTCTGAAATTTGTGATATTGTTTTATCTGTATCCAAAAGAAGCTTCAAAGCCTCTTCAATTCTATTTGAATTTAAAAGATCAGTAAAACTATAGCCTGTAGCATCCTTTATCCCATGTGACAAATAATCAGTACTTAAAAATTCTCGTTTGGCTATATCCTGAAGAGTTATATTGTCATTATAGTTGTTAAAAATATACTTTGAAATTCTATGATATCTTTCTAATTTCTCTTCGTTCCCCTTTAATTCTTCATTTTCATATATTAAATAATGAAAATTATTTATAAGATAATACAAGAGATCTATAAGAATAGATTCTATCTCTTCATTATAGCTATCTTGTTTTTGAACTGATTCACAAGTTATCCTTGCTAAAAATGTTCTTAAAATATCATATATATTATTTTCCTGGGCCATATCATCCGTAGTATTCGTAAAGAAAAACATATTTTTTATATCACTGTAGTATTTTTTAAAAAATAAAGGGTCTATATGAAATATTAAAACCAGATTTGTAGTACTATTACTTACAATTGCATGAGTTTCATCTATATTTACTATTTCTATATCATTTTCTATAAGTTCATACTTGTCAGCTTCTATTGTAATAGTAAGATTACCCTGCAACACATAAAGTATTTCTATAGAATCATGCCAATGCAAAGGATAGTTTGTTATATCAGCTAGTGATATTAAAACAGGAACATCAGTGGGATAATTTATATATTTCCTTCTCATTAACCTATCTCCTTATATTTAACTTATATATCATTATTATAATTGTTTATTTACACAATTAAAACAAAATCCTATTATTTCAATCTATAAAAAAAGGCCTTTGCAGGCCCAAATTTTTCATTTATTATATTTAAATGAATTCTCGATATATTACTAAGAAATACGTTTATTTTTTAAATTATTATTCTTGTCCTTATCCATATTATCTATTTCTCCATCATTAGATTCATTTAAACCTTCTTCTGTTACCTTATTTATCTTTTCCATCTTTGATATGGAAACCTCATAGGCAACTTTTTTTACAGTTTCAGATTCTGATATTTTTTTCTGATATTCTCTACTTTGGAGCCTCCCCCATACTCTTATATTATCACCAACTTTTAATGTTCTACAAAATCTAGAATTTCTTCCCCAGGCTATAGTTGGTATGTAGTCTGATTTATTATAGGCTCTATTAACTGCAAGCAACATATCTGAAATTTCTCTACCAAATGGAGTTGTTCTATAAACCGGTTCCTTACATATAAATCCATCAAGAAAAATTTGGTTGGGATTTTTGCTTTTCTCCGTACATAAACTTATATTTCTTGCAAATACAGTTAAAATAAGTCTATTCGCTCCATCTACAAATTTATTATATGATCTCAATTGCCCCTCAATTGTTATCTGTGTTCCTATTTTAATATCTATATCATTTATTAATCTTTCTGAAATTGTTATAAATAATATATCGTCTGCATCGCTTAATCTAGGAACTTTAATATGAAAAGTATAAAAACCTTCGCCGTACATTTCATGACTAAAATTAAGTTCAGAGATCACTTCTCCTTCTAGATAAATCTTGTTGTTTAACATAAGATTTTCCATCTAAACCCCTCTTTCCATTAGTTTTAAATTAATTCATCTACATATAATTATTCATTTTAAATATGAAATATACTAAAATAAGTATAAATTGTAATTATTTAATTAAAAGTTAATTAGCAATTTGGTTGCCATAGTTGTCTATACTATAGTTATCCTTATAAATTAAATCTCCAACTGTGACAAACTTGTAGCCCTGACTTTGAAGCTTTTCTATTATTTTAGGTAGGTTTCCAGGAGTATATCTGGCACTATTATGAAACAATAGTATTGAACCCGATTTTGTATTTTTAATTATACGTTTGTATTCCACGTCGGACCCCTTTTCCATCCAGTCAACACTATCAACATCCCACTGTATACAATAATATCCTGCATTTTTAACTGTATTTATTACAGAATTATTATAAGCACCTGCAGGGCATCTAAAAAGTTTTGTGCCATTACCTGTTGTCCTCCTTATCTTAGCCTCATTTATATTTATATCCTCCAGAGCCTTGTCTGTTGACAGCATAGTCATATTTGGATGTCTATTTGAATGGTTCCCTATTTCATGACCTTTTTCCGAAAGTTTTTTTAACATATCAGGATATTTATCCACCCAATCCCCTACTACAAAGAAAGTAGCTTTAATTTTATATTTATCAAGTATTTCAAGTATTTCCTGAGTATGTTCTTCATTTCCAAGACTTACGTCAAACGTTATAGCTATTTTTTTTTCGTCTGTATTTACATGATATATTGGTAATTCTCTGCCCCCAGTAATGAAAACCCCTACAGACCTATGACTTGTAAACAAAAAAAACAGTGCACCTATAAATATACATATACAGGTTATGGACAATTTTATTAATGTTCTCGACTTCAAAAACATACCTCCCAAATTGTTCTTATATTTTTATATAGTATTTCAATTCAACAAATATTACACTAAATAAAAAATTATTGAACAACCAACTGAAAATAAATGAAATTTCCATTTTATTTATTTTCATATATTTTATGTTATAATTAATTAATAAAACATTATAATATTTTAATTCAATGGGGTGGATGTTAATGTCTGAAAATACTCTAGAATTAGCAGAAAATAAACTTCTTTTACTATATATATTCAAAAAAATAAAGGTTCCTGTATCAAACAATAAGATTACACAAATTATACTTGAAAATAATCTTATAAACTATTTTGTATTACAGCAATATATAGGCGAACTCCTGACTTCCAAATTTATAAAGTATATCGATCCAGATACTGATCACAGAATGTGCATTACAAAAAAGGGCATAAAAGTGTTAGATCTATTTGAAAATATGATATCATCAGATAAGATACGTATGATAGATGAATATCTCAAAAAACATCTGGAAAATATAAAAAAAGATATCTCAGTTAACGCTGATTATATTTTAGAAAATAAAAATAATTTCATGGTAAATTTAATTGCTGTAAAAAACAAAACTACTCTGATAAATATAAAGTTATGTGTGAATTCAGACAAAGAAGCCAATAAATTATGTGAAAAGTGGAAAAGTAACTATCCCGATATATATTATAATATTATCCAGTTACTTCTTGGAGATTAAAAGATCAGTTTAATACCATACCTGTGGGTTCTGAACCTATGGGTATAAATTGTTTAGTATCATTTTTAATATTTAATTTTATCAAGAGATTATTATAGTTGTCTCCAATATATAAATTGTCATTATATTTTAACAATCCTGCTGGCATTCCACCTACTATGATCCTTTTCTCCTCCTTGTAGTTATTTATATCTACTACACTCACAGTTCCATCTCCAAAGTTCGATATAAAACAATACCTACTGCTACAATATATATCCAAAGGTGAATTTCCAACTACTATCCTATTTATAATCTTATAGTTCTTAAGTGATAATACAGATATGCTCCCTCTAAACTCAGATCCCAAATTGCTTTCACACACTATTATATGCTCACCATCTGTTGTGAATATAGCCTTTGTAGGATAGGAACCTACTTTTATATTTTTGATATTACTTCTATTCGTACAATCTATAAGCGTTATTGTATCATTTTCCATATTAGACACTAAAAGTAACTTTTTATTCACGTTTAAGCATATGCTGTGGGGGAGATTTCCACAAGGTATCTGCTCAATTACCCTCTTTATGGCAAGATCAAAAACTACCAAACTATTTGAATCGCCACATATGATATATGCCTTGCTACCTAAAGTTACTATATCATTGCAATGAGAACCTATATAATAGCTTTCCTCTTGAATATTATTTTTTAAATTTATTATTGATATGCTGTTGCTGTAATTATTTGCCGTTATAATTTTGTCATCCTTAATGCATATACCGCGGGGACCTACTCTGTTGCCCAACTCATCTGATCTTAAATGGATTTTATTTTCAACCTGAAAATTACTTAAATTAACCTTGGATATAAAATCAGAAGAAGTACTACATATATAGATATGATTCAATATCATCACCCCCTACAAATATAATATGAACATCTCTTAAAAAGTGTAATAATAAAGTAAAATTATTTTTAGACCACAGTTGTATAATTGCTTATGATTATATATAATAAACCTGTAAATTGATAAAATATGAAATGTGGTGGTAATAATATGTATAGTTATAAACCAAAAGGAGTTTGTTCGAAACAGATAAATTTTGATATAGTTGATAATAAAATTACCCATGTAAGTTTTGTAGGCGGATGTAACGGAAATCTTAAGGGCATTTCAAAACTTCTCGAAGGAATGAATGCAGAAGAAGCAGTAAAAAAGCTGAAAGGTATTTCATGTAATGGTAAAGGGACTTCATGTCCTGATCAATTTGCCAAAGCCATAGACAGTCTCGTTTTAAAAAAAGAAATATCCAAAATAAATAGTTAGCCGAATACAATTTACAGGGAGGTATATCTTGAATAGTTTAATATCTACAAATGTTCAAAAAGTTGAAATATCAGGTATAAGAAAATTCTATAATAAAGTTGAAAATTATCCAGATGCAATATCCCTTACTCTTGGTCAACCCGATTTTAATGTCCCACCTGGAATAAAATCAGCAATTATAGAAGCTATAAACAATAATAAAACTGGTTATACATCCAATGCTGGCTTAATAGAACTTAGAAGAGAAATTTCCTGGTACTTGCAATCTTTAAACATAAATTATGATAGTAATGAAATTTGTCTTACTATAGGTGGAAGTGAGGCTCTCATGGACGTTTTTTCTGCACTCATAGATGCAGGAGACAAGGTTCTTATACCAACGCCTGCATATCCTGCTTATGAAAGTTGTGTAAAAATAATAGGAGGTCATGTTGTAAATTATAAACTAAAAGATGATTTTTCTATTAACTTTGATGATCTAGAAAATATATTAGAATTAGAAAAGCCAAAAATACTTGTTGTATCCTATCCCTGCAATCCGACAGGTGCAGTTTTATCTGAAAAAGATAATGCAAGACTACATAGGTTGATTAAAAAAAATAATGTTGTCGTTGTAAGTGATGAAATGTATGCAGCACTTTGTTTTTATAAAAATTATTATTCTATAGCTCAGTTTGAGGATATAAAAGATAGAGTAATACTGGTAAGTGGTTTTTCAAAAATGTTTTCCATGACCGGACTCAGATTGGGATATGTATGTGCCATGGATAAATTTATGAATGCAATAATGAAAGTCCATCAATACAATGTATCATGTGCCCCATCTATTGTACAATGGGGAACAGTATATGGACTTAAAAATTGCATGGCGGATGTAGATTTCATGAAAAGTGAATTTATAAAAAGAAGAGACTATCTTTATAACAGACTTAAAAAAATGAATTTTGATGTAAATCTTCCCATGGGTGCTTTCTATATATTCCCATCTATAGAAAAATTTGGACTCAAAAGTGAATACTTCTGTGAAAAATTATTAAAGGAGGCCAAAGTAGCCATTGTACCAGGTTCTGCTTTTGGACAAGGCGGGGAAGGTTACATAAGAATATCTTATGCATCATCCATAGATAAGATTAAACTGGCAGCGGATAGAATAGAAAAATGGCTCAAATAGTATAAAACTAATACAGACTTTTCAGTCGGGACTGAAAAGTCTGTATTAGTTTTCTATCTGTTAATTGAAATAACATCATCCATTGAATAGAGACCTGGTTTTCTTTTATACATAAACTCACAAGCCTTTAGAGCACCTACTGCAAATACTTCCCTTGAAATAGCAGTATGCTTTATTTCTATAGTTTCTCCTTTACCTGCAAACATAATTTCATGCTCCCCTACTATATCACCACCTCTTATTGAATGAATTCCTATTTCATTGTGAGTTCTTTTTTTGATTCCTTGACGTCCATTTGTTAACTCAATATTTTCGTCTATAGAATCCCTTATAGTATCTGCAAGCAAAAGAGCAGTTCCACTTGGTGAATCTACTTTCTGGTTATGATGGGCTTCAACTATTTCTATATCAAAATTTTTATATAATAGTGAACTTATATTTCTCAATACACTGTTTATAACATTTATTCCAATCGACATGTTTGCTGATCTAAATATAGGTAATATTTTCGATGTATCTTCAATTTTTTTTATTTGGTCGTCAGTGTAACCTGTAGTACACAACACCATACCTATATTATTATTTTTCCCATATTCAATAAGTGAATCCAAGGAATCTGGCCTTGAAAAATCTAAAATTACATCTGCAGGAACATTACAACTGTTTATATTCTGGAAAATTTGATATTCCTCTTTGCTGCCATTTCTATCCACGCCTGCAGCGATGCATATATTTTCACTATTGTCTGCCAGCCTGGATACTACCTTGCCCATTTTGCCATTACATCCATTTAATATTACTTTAATCATTTACATACACCTCACACACCCTGAATAATATATCTATCTTAAAAGTTTATAACTTTTTAGTTCACGTTTTAATATTTCTAGATTCTCATCTGTCATATTACAAAGAGGAAGCCTCAAATGTCCTACATTTCTTCCAACAAGATTCAGGGCAGTCTTTATAGGAATTGGATTTGTTTCTATAAACATGGCTTTTATAAGAGGATAAAGATCTAACTGCATTTTAAGAGCACCTTCCACATCACCATTAAAAAATAATTCACACATTTTTTCCACATCGGAAGGAACTATATTAGCTATTACAGATATTACTCCTATACCACCCAAAGATAATATTGGAACTATCTGATCATCATTACCTGAATATATATCTATCTTGTCTCTACAGAGTGCTTTCATATATGCGATTTGTGATATGTCGCCACTTGCTTCTTTTATTGCAGTTATATTCTCAAGTTCACATAGCTTTTGCAGAGTTTTCGGAAGTATATTTAATCCTGTCCTACTAGGAACATTGTAGAGAATTATAGGAGTATTTACACTATCGTTCACTGCCTTAAAATGTTCTATAAGCCCCTTTTGCGTAGTTTTATTGTAATACGGAGTAATTACAAGTAAACCATCTGCTCCAACACTTTCAGCCCATTGGCTCATATACACAGCATCAGCTGTACAATTACTGCCTGTACCAGCTATTACAGGTATTCTCTTATTTACTTTGTCTATAGTAAACTTTATTGTTTCTTGATCCTCTTTTACTGTCATAGTAGCAGATTCGCCAGAAGTTCCACACACAATTATAGCTTTTGTACCAGACTCTATATGCCATTCAAGGAGTTCTTCCAGTTTGTTGTAATCTACAGAGTTATCTTTAAACGGTGTAACAATAGCAACTCCTGAACCTTTAAATAAACTCATAAAAACACCTCATTTTAAATTTATATTTATATATAGAATACATTTTAATATATTATTATTTCCCATTTATGATGCATTCAGCTATTTCTACTGCATTTGAAGCAGCACCTTTTCTTATATTATCCGCTACAACCCACATATTCAAGCCATTTTCTATACTAAAATCCCTTCTTATCCTTCCAACAAATACCTCATCATGTCCCTCTGCATCTATAGGCATCGGATAAACAAGATTTTTAATATCATCCTTTAAAATTAATCCTTCAGTATTTTTAAACAATTCAAATACATCATCTACTTCGAATTTACTTTTAAACTCTACATTTATACTTTCACTGTGTCCATAAAATACCGGTACACGTGCTGTTGTAGCAGTTATTCTCAAGTTATCGTCATGAAGAATTTTTTTCGTTTCATTTATCATCTTCTCTTCTTCTTTCGTATAACCATTGTCCAAAAATACATCTATGTGTGGAAGTATATTTCCTGCTATAGGATATGGAAATTTCTTAGGAGGTTCGTTTTTATATCCATTGAGCAAATCGTTGTAGCCTCCAAGCCCTGCACCGGATACCGCCTGATAAGTCGAATATATTATTCTCCTTATACCATATTTGTCATATAACGCTTTAAGCGGGAGCATAGCTTGTATAGTTGAACAGTTTGGATTGGCAATTATCCCTTTGTTCCACTCTATGTCCTCTGGATTTACTTCAGGCACAACAAGAGGAATATCCTTTTCCATTCTCCAGCAGCTGCTATTATCAATCACAGTAGCTCCATAATGTGCAAATATAGGAGCATATTCCTTACTCACTGAAGCTCCTGCAGAAAACAATGCAATATCTATTTTCTTACTTTTTATATTATCCTCTTTTAATTCTTCTACAACAAAATCCTTCTCTTTAAATTTAAGTATTTTACCTGCTGACCTAGCTGAAGCATATAAATACAAATTCTCTATTGGGAAATTCCTTTCTTCTAACACTTTGATAAAAGTCCTCCCAACCATGCCTGTACAACCTACCACTGCAACATTGGACTTCATTACTAATCACTCCTTGTATAGTTTATGTAATCATTCTCATTTATAATATTATATTTTAAATATAAATGTTGTTCAATAACATATATTATGAATATATTAAATATTTTACACCCAAACCTTAAAAAATAGTAGATAAAATAAAGATTTTATATTTTGAATACGCTGTGATAAAATATATTAATAGTTATATAATTCATACATTTATATTCTTTGTATAATTATAGCAGATTGTAATAAAAAGTTAACCCTTAAAATAATCAATATAAGTATAAATCTCGCTTTTCAGGAAAAAATAATTTATATAAAAGCGGGGAGGGTCTTATATGTCAAATACACCTTTAAAAAAGATAATAAAAGCAAAGCTCAAGGCAAACAGGGAACTAACATATGCTGAAAAATTAAGAGAAAAGTTAAAATATGAAATAGCAGAGGAACTCGGCCTTAGAGAAAAAGTCGATATACATGGATGGAGCGGGCTTACTTCAGAAGAAACCGGAAGAATCGGTGGTATAATGGCCAAACGAAAGAAAGAACTAAATATACCTAAAAATCAAACAATAATTGAAAATCAAAAAAAGCATAAATATTAAAATATTTTATGAAAGGTACTACTATGAACTGTTATAGAAATTTTGCATATATATATGACTATTTAATAAACACAGATGTGAATTACAGTATTTGGTGCAATAAAATTTTGAAAATCTGTAAAAAATACAATATAAATAGTGGAAAATATTTAGATATTGGATGTGGTACAGGAAATCTTACAGAAAAAATTGCACCATTTTTTGACAGCATCTGGTGTGTAGATTTTTCAAATGATATGCTTGCAGAAGCAGAATCAAAATTTAGAAATAAAAATTTAAAAATAACTTTAATATGCCAGAATATGATTGAATTGAATTTGAATATGAAATTTGATCTAATAACCTGTTGTCTTGATTCAACAAATTATATACTTAACGAGCAAAATCTGATAAAATATTTCACGGCGGTCTTTAATCATCTAAAAAGCAATGGCATCTTTGTATTTGATATAAATTCCTATTACAAACTCACCAAAATACTTGGAAACAATGTATATGATTATGACGATGATAAGTTAACCTATATATGGGATAATAATTTAGAAAACGAAATTATTGACATGTATCTTATTTTTTTTATAAAAGAAGGCAAACTATACAGAAGATTTGATGAGCATCACAGAGAGAGAGCATACCAATGCGACTATATAGAAAATTTACTTTCAAAATGTGGATTTATAATATTGGAAAAACTAAATAATTATACAGATAAACCTTTAAAAAAAGATTCAGAAAGAATAGTTTACGTGGTAAGTAAAGGAGATAGTAACGATGGACGATAAAATTGTACGAGCTATGGCTTTAAATGATAATGTTAGGATACTTTCAACTACAACTACACATTTAGTAAATAAGGCTGTTAAAATACATAAATGTTCAGCAACAGCTGCTGCTGCTCTAGGAAGGATGCTTACAGCTGGCAGCCTTATGGGAAGCATGCTGAAATCAAAAAATGATAGCCTAACTATTAAGATATCAGGAGGTGGAGCCGCCAAAGGTATAATTGTAGTGGCATACCCTGATGGAAGTGTAAAAGGATATATAGGAAACCCTCAAGTAGACTTACCTCCTAATAATAAAGGTAAATTGGATGTAGGAGGTGCAATAGGCACAAATGGTAATCTAGTTGTAATAAAAGATATGGGATTGAAGGAACCTTATATGGGTCAGGTCCCCATAGTTACAGGTGAAATTGGTGATGATCTAGCATATTATTTCACTGTATCCGAACAGACACCTTCCGCAGTAGCAGTAGGGGTACTCGTAGATACAGATCTCACTATAAAAGCTGCGGGAGGCTTCATAATTCAGATAATGCCGGATTGTGAAGAAGATATAGTGAATCTTGTAACAAACAAAGTAAAAAATATATCTTCTATAACAGATATGATTGTCAATGGGATGGATGCCCAGGATATTATAAAAAGCATTTTTGAAGGAAGTGATTTAAAAATTCTGGGAGAGATCAACCCACTTTATAAATGCAATTGTTCAAGAGAAAGAGTAGAAAGAGCTCTCATAAGTATAGGAATCAAGGATTTAAATGAAATATATGATAATGGGAAAACAGAAGAGTTACACTGCAATTTTTGTAATAAAAGTTACAAGTTTACCCACGAGCAGATTGGTGAAATCTTAAAATATGCAAGGAATAGATAATCATAGAAAAATCATAATAAAAGTATTGACAATATAAAATTCAACATATATAATATTAGTTGTTGTGGCGACACGGTGCGTGATATATTCAGGGCGCATAGCTCAGCTGGGAGAGCATCTGCCTTACAAGCAGAGGGTCACAGGTTCGAGCCCTGTTGTGCCCACCATGATTTTATGGCCCAGTGGCTCAGTTGGTTAGAGTGCCGGCCTGTCACGCCGGAGGTCGAGGGTCCGAACCCCTTCTGGATCGCCAAGCTGGCCAGATAGCTCAGTCGGTAGAGCAGAGGACTGAAAATCCTCGTGTCCCTGGTTCGATTCCTGGTCTGGCCACCATTTTATCATTATATAGTATGCGGGAGTGGCTCAGTGGTAGAGCGTCACCTTGCCAAGGTGAACGTCGCGAGTTCGAATCTCGTCTTCCGCTCCAATCCAATTCAATATGGCGCTATAGCCAAGTGGTAAGGCAGAGGTCTGCAAAACCTTTATCTCCAGTTCAAATCTGGATGGCGCCTCCAAACGAAGAGCCCTTAAAACTATTAAGTTTTAAGGGATATTATTTTAGCTTTTTCAATTTTTATAACCTAAATGCTGAAATGATTTTTCTTAATTTTTCTACATTCAATTTTGACTGAACTGCTTGATTCACCACATTATCACTTGACTCAACTATGACCGATGTCATTTGAGCTATATTGGTTGTTCCTTTGGCCCCTTCTCCAGATGCTGCGGCTACCTCCTCCACAGATTTTACTATACCAGAAATTGAGACAAGCAGTTCTTCAGATATTTCGTTAAAATTTGAAACCAATTTTTCAACTACAGAAGAATCTCTGCTATATTGTTCACCTGTATTTACCAAATTATCATAATCCGGTATAATCTGAGTTTCAATAAATTCGATCATATCTTTTGAACTGCCTTTAAGTGCATCAACCGACTCAGTTACAGTTTTTATTATATTTTTGATTTCAATAACAGTACTTTTTGACAAATCAGCAAGTTCTCTGATTTCATCTGCAACAACAGCAAATCCTTTTCCAGCTTCTCCTGCCCTTGCAGCCTCAATAGCTGCATTTAGTGCCAGCAAATTAGTCTGGGAGGTTATTTCCAATATTCCCTCTGTCAATGATTCTATTTGCTCCACGGCTCTAGATTTCTCAATTGCCACTTGAAGTTTTACCTTTATATCATCACTCATATTGTGAACATTTTTTTGCGATTGAATTGCCGAAGATTTTAATTGAATTGCCCTTTCGTTAATTTCTCTTGCAGTTCTTAAACCATTTTCGATTTCCACCGATATTCCATCAATATTTTTCTTGACCTGAGATACAGAACTATTCATTTCTTCGGAGTATGCAGCTGTCTCCTCCATTCCAGCCGACAGTTCTTCGGTAGTTGCAGATATATCAGAAATTTTAGAATTTAAATTTCCAATGTTTTTCTCCACACTGCTTATAGTTGATTCCACACTTAGAGAACTATCTTCTACTCCATTTATTATATTTTTAATTGACTCATGCATTTTCCACATTGAATTGATCATTTTCCCAATTTCGTCTTCTGATTTTAAATATTTAACATCAATCTTCTTGCTTAAATCACCTTGTGCTAGTAAATCCAGCTGACTTTGAGCATATTTAAGTCCCTTGGTAATATAAGAAATTATCAACATAGTTAATGCTATTACAATAATAAGTCCTATGCAAGCTAATAATATTATATGTCGTAATTGAGTATAAAAATCTTGTAAAACATTTTTTACAGGAATATCCACACATAAACTCCAGTTTATGCTATAGTCATCTATCTTTACCGGATATGCAACTCTAAAAACATTCTCATTAGTTAAAATTGATTTTCCTAAAACCTCTGCACTTTTTCCCAATGAGATTTGCTTTGCAATACTATTCCAATCACCGCCACCTTTTTTTGCATCAGTCATTATTAATTTTTTGTTAGCTCCGCTTGCTACATATTTACCATCTCTAGATAAAAGTTGTGCATATCCTCCCATAGGCTTTATCTGTTCTACAATACCCTGAAATGTTTCAAGGCTGTAGTCTATAGATATGACGCCTCTAAAATTTTTATTTTCATCTAAAATAGGTACTACCAAAGATGCCATAGAAATATCCTGCCCATTTACCTTATATACAGTTGGTTCCGTCACAAATGCCCTTTTACTTTTTTTTGGTATGTTGTACCAGTTCATGTCTGTTTCAGAATTATATGCTGGTTCAACATGAAAAGAACTATTATCTCTCGTTACATAAGGTATAAACAATCCCTTTTTCCCATACTCCGGTCTTCCAGCATAAGATGCATCCTTACCGTCAAAAGCATTGGGTTCAAAAGCCACTGTTATTCCATAAATATCAGGATATTTATTTAATATATCTTTCTGAACATCAATAATAACATTCCTATATGTAATACCATTTTTTATTTGACTATCTATTGAACTTTTTAATGTATCAGCTATTGTTTCAAGAGTTATAAAGTGTCTGTCAATTTCATTTGCATAAGATTTCGATACTTCCTTTGAAAGAGTTCTTGCCTGTGATATATTACTATTATATATCCTTGTCAGTACTAGAAAAAATGTTGCTGCAAAAGTCAATATTAACAGTGCGCCAATCATAATACTAATTTTTGTTTTCAAGTTCATCTTTTTCAGCATAGGATTTCATCCTCCTAATGTAAAATAAAATTTTCTATTTATTTTCTGCTTATTATACTGCAAAAAGCAATCTATCCTCTGGCAATTTTGGCAGGATACCAGCCTGCAAACCATTTTGTAAAAACTCCCATGACAACAGGTGCAATTGAATTTATGAGACCAGTATAGCTTGATAAAATGCTTCCCATCAAAAAATAAGTATAGAAAGCAATTACAATATAAAGTACACCCCAGGCTGCGGTCAAAATTCTGTTTGTCCTTAAGAACAGGGGATTACTGAGAGCGTCCATTCCATTGTAATCATTGCTTGAATAATACGCAGTAATAGGTATCTTCCTTCTGCAGGAAAGCAACCACATAAAGCCAAACATCAGATATGAAAAACATATTACAATTGCAGAGTTAACTCCAAGTAGTCCTAAAATACTCAATGAACAGATTAAAGGAATGCTCATTTTATCATAAATCGTAAGTTTAAACTTATATGACAAAAGGGGTATTATTGAACAGACGATAATCCCCACAGCACCTCCCCATGTCTTGTCTATAGGCAGTACAACCCAGAGTGCTATCCATTGAAGCAAAAGTATGACCATGTTTGTTTTGTACTTTGGGGATTCTAATTCAGTAGTCTGTTTATTTATTCCAAAGTAACTATCCATTTTAAGCATTGTACTGAAATCACCCAGAACCTTATACTGTTTTTTCATCAAAGCCTCTGCTCCATTGACCTTTCCTTCTGAAATTCCTCTCCAAAGTTCAAAAGTCGTTTCAATTCTCGTGGTATATGGAACAAAATTTTCAGTATTCACAGTGCATCGTTTCCCTCCCAGGTGAAGCTGATAGGTTTTGTCAATATCTGTGAAATATATATCAAGCAGAATATCTTTTTCATAGCTTTGTGGATTGTATATTGCTGCCATTTGTTTCATAAAATTGTATGACTTGTCCTTACTTGATTTCCCCTCTGAAGAATTTTCGGAAATATCCCAGCTGGCATCCGCCATTTCCACAAATACATCAGGAGGATACAGCAATTCATCGAGTTTATCTTGTGTGCTACCACTTATAACACTATTACATCCAAATTCTATTCCAGCTTTTTTTGCATGAGAAAGATATTCCGAAATTCTTCTCTCAAGCTGCGGAACACGGAATAATTCTCCTTCCGGACAAATTATTCTTGAAAGTTTATCTCCAAACATGATTTCGAACTGCCTGATAAGAGCATCATAATTGTTTTTTGTACTGTAAAAACCACAGGTAGAAATGAGAATATACTTTTGATTTGATAAATCATATCGTGAAGGATGTGCACTCGTTCCATCATTGTTTATTTTCATATATGGCAGATTTGTAGGAAGCATTCGATCAAGAAATGCCTTGACCTTTGATGGCATTCCAAAATAGTAAAGTGGGAAACTCCAGATGACAACATCTGATGCCACATACCTATCTATAAGTTCTTTCATATCGTCCTTTATTATGCATTTACCTGGAGTTTTAGTCCAGCAGGAAAAACATCCCCTGCAGTGTTTAATAGTTTTTTCTTCGATATTGACCATATGTATATTGCAGCTTTTGCTTTCCCTAAGTCCTTCTAAAAAAGCTCTTGTTATTCTAAATGTATTACTCTTCTCTCCTTTGGGACTGCCATTTATAACAATCACTTCCATATTACCATATCCTCCAATTCAGTCCAACTATATACTATAATTATACAAAGTTAGACTCATGATTACAGTACAATCCAAGGAAATTAACTAAATTAATCATAATTTAACATTGACAGAAACCACCGATCCGATTTCCACTAATATGAATAGCTTCACTCTTTTAAATTATTATCTATCTTCCTTTTGCAGTACACTATGTTTTCTTCCATAGGTAAAATATATAATAAGTCCTATAGACAACCATACTGCAAACCCTATCCATGTTATACCTCTCATTGATATCAAAAATACTATGCAACATATTATGGTTATTATAGGTGTAAATGGTACTCCTGGACACTTGAATTTTCTTTCAAAATCTGGCATAGTTTTTCTAAGATAAATGACTCCTGCAGATACAACTATAAAGCTCATCAAGGTTCCAATGCTTACAAACTCAACTATTATTCTAAGCGGCAGGAAACCCGCTATTATTGATGCTATTATTCCTGAAACCACAGTAGCCACATATGGGGTTTTGTGCTTGCTATGTATTTTACAAAATATTTTAGGCAGCAAACCATCCCTTGACATGGCCATAAATACTCTTACCTGACCATATAAAACCGCTATCATAGTTGAAATCATTCCCAAAATGGCCCCTACACCTACAAGGGCAGATCCCCACCTTATACCCAGTCTGAATAAAGCTTCAGGTACTGCATTATCAGAAACAATTTCTTTGTATGGAACAACTCCTGTAAGTACGGTTGCCACCGACACATAAAGAATACATACCACTACAAGACACATTATTATACCCTTCGATACATCTTTTTTGGGGTCGGCCGCCTCTTCAGCTGAAGTGGAAATGGCATCAAACCCTAAAAATGAAAAAAATACAATACTGGCTCCAGTAAAAACTCCATGCCATCCATTAGGAATAAAAGGATGGTAATTTGAGATTTTTATATGTGATATGCCTAAAAATACAAAAAGTAAAATTACAGATATTTTTATTACAACAATTACATTGTTGACCCTTGAACTCTCCTTCATTCCAATATACAACAGTCCCGTCAAAAGCATTATTATCACAACAGCAGGCAAATCTATAATTCCTCCATTTCCTGGAGATGTGGAAATAGCTTTTGGAAGTGAAACACCCGTAGACTGTAATATTCCTTTAAACGTTCCTGACCATCCTGATGCCACTGCACTTGCCGCTAAGATATATTCTGCTGTCAAACACCATCCTATAATTACAGCTATAAATTCACCAAAAGCTATATATGCATATGAATATGTACTTCCAGCCACTGGAAACATCGTAGACAGTTCACAATAACACAAGCCACATAAGCAGGCCACTATTCCAGCAAGAATAAATGACAATATTATTCCAGGTCCTGCCATATGGGCCCCTTCTCCAGTTGCAACAAATATTCCAACACCTACAACTGCTCCAATGCCGAGTGCCGCTATATCTACTGCTTTCAAATTCTTATTCAAATCTGTTTTTTGAATACTATGCTGCAATTGCTCCAGCGATTTTTTCTTAAAAAGGTTCATGATAGGCCTCCTGATGTTTTTATCATTTATATATTTTTTTATTGGTATTAATCTGTTTTCTCATGCCTCCTATCATATAAAGAGAACCGGCTATGACAACTATGTCATCTTCGCCTGCACAGGACATGGCTTTCACATAGGCAGAATAATAATCCTCAAATGCTTCACAATTTTTATTATATTTAAATACAACCTTTTTAAGTTCTTCCGCACTTTCCGCCCTGTCACTATCAGGAGTGACACATAATACATTTTTAGCAACAGGCACTATTTTCCTCACCATATCGTCAACCTGTTTGTCCGCCAATATTCCAAGTATCAGGACCATGTTCTCATATTTAAAATAAGTTTGTATACTCTTTTTAAGAGTTTCTATACCGTCTATATTGTGTGCGCCATCCATAACCACAAGAGGCTTGTTGTTCATCACTTCAAGTCTGCCTATCCAGTTTACTTCAGACAGTGCCAAAATCAATTTTTCCATTGTAATATTTACACCCATTTTCATAAGTTCTTCTGCAACAGATATAGCGACAGCACAATTCAGTATCTGATGAGTACCCAGCAGTGATAATTTTATACTGTACACTTTCCCGTCGGCCATAAAAGCATTCAGATCCTGACAATAGTTTCTGCTGTTTTTGTCTATTTTCCCCTTCTGTACCAGTTTGACAGAATTGCAGGGTACTTTCACAAGCCTACATTTTTTTTCAAAGCATATATTCTCTATCACTTTTTCTGCAATTTTTTTCTGGGGATACAGAATTACTGGAATACCTTTTTTTATTATTCCCGCTTTTTCATAAGCTATCTTGTCAAGAGTATCTCCAAGAATCTTCATGTGGTCATAACTTATGGATGCAATCACGCTCAAAATAGTTCCCCCACCGGTTTCAATGTCAAAAGGCGGTACTGCATTGGTTGCATCCAGTCTTCCACCAAGTCCGACTTCCACTACGGCAAAGTCAACTTTTTTCCTGTCAAAATAGTGGAACATGGCACAGGTCTCTATCTCAAATTCCGTGGGATTGTCATATCCAAGTTCCAATACCTTGTCAACAGCTTTTGATACTTCTGTAACAGACAGAGCAAGATCATCCCTGGATATGTTGTTCCCGTTTATCTGTATTCTCTCTTCAAAAACTTCCAGATGTGGAGATGTGTACATTCCAACTCTATAACCGGATCTGCTCAATATTTTACTTATCATTGCTGTTATTGAACCCTTGCCATTTGTACCTGCTACATGTATGCATTTTATCCTCTCCTGAGGATTTCCAAGCAATTCAAGTAATTTTTCAACTCTCTCCAATCCTAGATTGCTCCCAAACCTGGCTGTACTCTCTATATAATTCAATGCTTCCATATAATTCATACTTTTTTCACATCCAACTAATTCAAACTATCTATTCGCTCTGAAACAGTTCTAAACATCTCTCTGTACTTTTCACCCTTGGCTCTTTCTCCTTCTACTACTTCCTCAGGTGCCTTGGATACAAATTTTTCATTCTTGAGCTTCTTTTCAACTCTTTCTATTTCCTTCATAAGTCTTGTTTTCTCTTTATTCAGCCTTTCCAATTCCTTATCCCGGTCTACAAGATCAAAGAGTGGAATGAATATCTGGGCTCCTTTTGTAACTGTAGAAACTGCATTTTCAGGTACTTCATTTTCATCTTCAAGAAATTGAACTTCAGAAGCAGAAGCCAGTTTCTTGAAATAATCTTCTCCACATTGAAAGGCTCCTATTGCTTTATCTTCAGTTATATGCAGAAGTACCTTTGCTTTTCTTGAAACAGGGACATTCATATCTGTTCTTAAATTTCTTACAGCCTTAATCGCTTCTATAATATAGTCCATATTCCGTTCAGCTTCCATATCCTTTAATTTTTCATCATAATCAGGCCATTTGGATATACATATGGACTCATATTCCCTGTTATAGAGATGAGTATATATTTCTTCAGTTATAAACGGCATTATTGGATGTAAAAGCTGCAGACTTACAGTCAGCACCCTGTTCAATACATTATAGGCCACCCCTTTTGCTTCTTCATTGTCACCGTACATAACCGGCTTTACAAGTTCTATATACCAGTCACAGAATTCTCCCCAGATGAAGTCATATATCTTCTGCGATGCTATCCCAAGTTCGAATTTCTCTATATTTTCAGTAACTTCCCCTACAAGTGTATTCAATTTGGACAATACCCATCTATCTGCTTCAGTATAATTTTTGCACTCTGAATATTTTTTCATAAGATCTTCATCCATATTCATCAGCACAAATCTGGATGCATTCCATATCTTATTTGCAAAATTTCGGGAAGCCTCCACCCTTTCAGGATAGTACCTTATATCATTTCCAGGGGAATTTCCCGTAATGAGCGTAAACCTGAGTGCATCTGCCCCATATTCATCTATTACATCTATAGGATCAACACCATTTCCGAGAGATTTCGACATCTTTCTTCCATCAGAATCTCTGACAATTCCATGTATGAGTACATTCTGAAATGGAATATCATCCATACAGTAAAGTCCCGAGAAAACCATTCTTGCCACCCAGAAAAATATTATATCATAGCCTGTAACCAGCGTACTTGTTGGATAATAGTATTTAAGATCATCGGTATTGTCAGGCCATCCAAGCGTTGAAAACGGCCATAGTGCAGAACTGAACCAGGTATCCAGCACATCCTTATCCTGTTCCAGATTACTAGAACCGCATTTCGTACATTTTTCAGGCTCATCCATGGATACAATAACCTCACCACAATCCTTGCAGTACCAAACCGGTATCCTATGACCCCACCAAAGCTGCCTCGATATACACCAGTCCTGTATGTTTTCCATCCAGTTGAAATATATCTTTTCAAACCTTTTAGGTACGAATTTTATCTTTCCCTGTCTAACTGCATCAACTGCCGGCTTTGCCAGTGACTTCATCTTTACAAACCACTGCTTTGAAAGCATAGGTTCAACAGTAGTGCCGCACCTGTCGTGACATCCTACATTATGTACATGTTCTTGTATTTTTACCAGAAAACCCTGCTGCTTCAAATCCTCTACTACCAGTTTTCTTGCTTCATACCTGTCCAACCCATCGTATTTGGTTCCAGGCAGCTTTATTGTTCCATCCTCATTCATTATTATTATCTCAGGAAGGTCATGTCTCTTTCCAACCTGATAATCGTTAGGATCATGTGCAGGTGTTATTTTGACAGCACCTGTTCCAAATTCCATGTCGACATAATCATCTTCAACTATTGGAATCTCTCTATTTATTATTGGCAATATGGCTTTTTCCCCTACTAGATCCTTGTATCTTTCATCTTTGGGATTTACAGCTATTGCAGTATCACCAAACATTGTCTCCGGCCTTGTAGTAGCTATTTCCAGATATCTGTCACTTCCTACTATAGGATATTTTATATGCCAGAAATGACCTTCCTGCTCTTCATACTCTATTTCAGCATCGGACAGTGCCGTCTGACATTTTGGACACCAGTTTATTATCCTGTTGCCCTGGTATATAAGTCCATCATCATATAACTTCACGAAAAATTTTCTGACTGCTTTGTTGAGTCCTGAATCCATGGTAAATCTTTCTCTTGTAAAATCTACAGAACTGCCAAGCTTTTTTATTTGATTGGCAATTCTTGCCCTGTATTCATGAGTCCAATCCCATGTTTTTTCCAAAAATGCTTCTCTTCCTATTTGATCCTTCTTGATACCATCCTTTAAAAGTTCTTTTTCAACCTTTACTTCTGTAGCTATGCTTGCATGATCCTCGCCGGGCAACCATAATGCACTATAACCCTGCATTCTTTTAGTTCTTATCAGTATATCCTGTATTGTATCATCCAGTGCATGACCCAAATGAAGCTTTCCAGTTATATTTGGAGGGGGTATAACTATAGTATATGGTTTTTTATTGGCATCCGGCTGCGGGCTGAAGTATCCCTTTTTCTGCCAGCTGTCATAAATTCTCTTTTCAAATTGTTTTGGATTATAAGTTGTTGATATCTCTTCTTTCTCCGACATAAAAATCCTCCTTATTTATTCGTAATATTCTTCCTTTTAAAATAAAAAGCCTTCATCCAATAAAGGACGAAGACTCGCGTTACCACCTTTTTTTCTGCAGCATACAAACCTATAATGCAGACTCTTAAATAATTAACGGAAACAACCGTCTTTATCTACTTGCATTCAATAAAGAAACTCCAAAGCTACCTTCGAAATAAATAGTATGGAAAATCTCTCAACTAATAATTTTCCTCTCTGCATACCGTGTTATTTCTACTACTCTTCTTCACAGTCACTACTGTAATTCAATTTATACATTATAATTATAACGTTAATTTAAGAACTGTCAAGAATTTTTTATCATTTTACAGCTTTTTCCGCAAAGGAATTATCAACTATTTTTTCAAAAGGAGGCCTCTGTGGTATCAAGCTTGATTTATAAGACTGTATTATATCCATAAGTCTATCTAAATTTTCCTGCTTGATTTCCGGTGTCAGTGCATATGCATTTATATTTCTATAGTTTTTGACCACGGATTCCAGTATTTCTTCATCAGTACCAGGGAAAAATGATTTTATAGAATTTGCAACTTCCTTGTCACTGTGCTCTTGAACCCATACTTGACCTTCATATACGGCTTTGGTAAATTTCTCTATAACATCAGGATTTTTGGAAATATAGGATTTGGTTGCGAAGTAACATGTATATGGGAGGCTTCCTGATGCCTTTCCTACTGAAGCAACTATATATCCATCTTTATTTTTCTCAAGCATACTTGCGGTAGGTTCAAAAAGTGCAACATAGTCTCCTGTTCCTGCTTTAAATGCACCAGATGTTGCAGTATATGCAAGATTTGTTATAATATTTACATCTTTTCCAGGTTCAACTTTATTTTTTTTCAGCGCATACTCAAGCGCCATCTCCGGTACTCCCCCAGGCCTTCCACCTATTATGTTCTTTCCTTTTACATCCTGCCATTTAAAACTCTTTTCATCCTTTCTGCTGACCAGAAATGAGCCGTCAGTTGTGGTCATCTGTGCAAATAATATAGGATAGTCTTCTCTTTTTTGATTATAGATGTATATCACCTGCTCCGGTCCGCAAAATCCTATATCAGCATTCTTGCTCAGTACAGTCTGCATTGTCTTGTCTGCTCCCTGCCCTGTAGTAATATCTATATCAAGTCCCTGTTTCTTGAACATACCTTCGTTTATAGCTGCATACATAGGTGCATAAAATACGGACCTTGCGACTTCATTTAGCCTAACCTTTTTCAAAGCTTTATCTCCATTTTTGCTATTTCCGCATCCTGAAAAAATTGAAACTACTATTAAAAAACTGAACAAAAGCACTAAAATGTTTATTTTATGTTTTTTCATACTTGTCCCCCAGATAATTTTTATACTAGTTTATATTATGAAATAAAAAAGGTTTTGTGAAAAATACTTATTCACAAAACCTTTTCCCATACTATTTATTTACATCATCTGCAAACACCGGCTCACCCATGAATTCTTTACTTTCAGCCTCAAAAGCTTCCTGATCTTTAAGTGACTTAAAGGCTACAGACAACATAAGCTTTAATCTATTTAACTGATTAACCTCGCTGGCACCAGGATCATAATCTATGGCAGCTATATTGCTTCCAGGATATTTTCTCTTCAATTCCTTTATCATTCCTTTTCCTGTGACGTGATTTGGAAGACATGCAAAAGGCTGCATACATACTATATTCTTGGTTCCACTTTTTATAAGCTCTATCATTTCAGCTGTCAAAAACCATCCCTCACCAGTTTGATTTCCTAAAGAAAGTACATCTGATGCTCCTTCTGCCAGTTCATCTATTGCGGAAGGCGGTGAGAAGCGACGGCTTTTTTTCAATGCAATTTTCATGTGCCTTCTATAATATTCAATAAACTTTATACTGGCACCCTTTATTATTTCACTCAGCAATGTTCCCGACAGATTTTCATGTTTAAATTTTGCATCGTAAGCACAGTAGAGCAGAAAGTCCGTTAGATCCGGAACTACTGCCTCAGCCCCTTCATTTTCAAGAACCTTGACAATTTCATTATTGGCAGTTGGATGAAATTTTACAAGTATCTCGCCTACCACCCCAACACGTGGTTTTTTTATATTATTTATTTCTAGATTGTCAAAATCTTTTACTATATTATAAATATTTCTCTTGAATTCCACATGATTTCCATTTCTAACGTTCTCCTTACATTTTTCAACCCAGCTCCTATATAAGGTATTTGCAGAACCGGGTATTCTTTCATATGGTCTCACCCTATACAAAACCTTCATCAAGAGATCTCCATATAAAAGTCCTATTATTCCTTTATTTACAAGCCCCGGTGTAATTTTAAATCCAGGATTTTTCTCCATTCCAACAACATTTATGGATATTACAGGTATGTTTTCCATTCCTGCTTCCTTTAATGCTTTTCGCAGAAATGCTATATAATTGGTAGCTCTGCATCCACCCCCTGTTTGAGATATCATAACAGAGGTATTGTCTAGATCATATTTTCCAGATTTAAGCGCCTCTATTATCTGTCCAACAACTATTATGGAAGGATAGCAAGCATCATTATTTACATATTTAAGTCCTTCATCCACTGCCCTCCTGTCCACTGATGGAAGCACCTCAAGTTTGTAGTTAGATGCATTGAAAGCTTCCTGAATAAATTGGAAATGTATTGGAGCCATCTGTGGGCACAATATTATATGTTTTTTTCTCATTTCTTTTGTAAATATTATTTTTTTGCTATTTTCTCCAACTCTATGCGGTTTAAAACCGGCCTTTTCTCTCTCTTCCAGTGCAGCTTTTAATGAACGTATTCTTATCTTTATTGCACCCAAATTACTTACTTCATCTATTTTAAGAAGCGTATATAATTTTTCATATTTACTAAGTATTTCCTGAGTCTGGTCCGTAGTAACTGCATCCAGTCCACATCCAAAAGAATTTAACTGAATGAGTTCAAGATTATCCTGAATCGCTACAAAACTTGCGGCAGAATATAATCTTGAATGATATACCCACTGATCTACAACTCTTAGAGGCCTTTCAACCTTTCCAAGATGCGCTATAGAATCTTCCGTTAAAACTGCCATTCCGTAAGAAGTTATTATATTCGGTATACCATGATTTATTTCCGGATCTATATGGTAAGGCCTGCCTGCAAGAACTATACCGATCTTACCAGTTTTCTTCAAATATTTAACTACCTCTGTACCTCTATTCTTTATATCATCCTTAACACACTTGTCCTCTCTATAGGCAGCTTCTACTGCATCCTTAATCTCTTTCTTTTTTATATTAAACTCGCTTAGTTCATCAACAAGTCTATCTATAAGCCTGCTTTTATTATCCAAAGGTAAAAATGGATTCTTAAAATTAATATTTTTTTCAGAGAGTACATCCATATTATTTTTTATAACTTCTGGATAAGAAGTCACCATAGGACAATTGTAATGATTATCCGCTTCTTTCTGCTCCTTTTGCTCATAAGGTATACATGGATAAAATATAAATTTAATTCCCCTATTTACAAGACTCATTATATGACCATGCACCAATTTTGCAGGATAGCAGGCTGACTCCGAAGGTATTGTCTCTATACCAAGTGAATATACTTTTTTTGTAGATCTCGGTGAAATTTCTACTCTAAATCCCAATTTTGTAAAAAATGTGAACCAAAATGGATAATTCTCGTATAAATTCAGCACTCGAGGAATCCCTACCTGTCCTCTAAAAGCCTTCTCTCTTTTAAGTGGAACATAGTTAAATACTCTTCTATATTTATAATCAAAAAGATTTGGAATATCGTTGTTGGTATTTTCAATACCTATTCCTCTATCACATCTATTGCCTGAAACAAAATTTTTACCATCAGGGAACTCATTTATAGTAAGTAAACAATTATTTGCACATTTACCACATCTTTTCATACTAACCTGCGCTTTAAAGTTTTTAAGTTGTTCATTTTTCAAAAGGGTACTTGCATGTGAAGGATTATATCTTTCCTTCGAAATAATAGCAGCTCCAAAAGCTCCCATAAGTCCAGCTATGTCAGGCCTTATTACTTCTCTTTCGGATATAAGTTCAAAAGCTCTGAGTACAGCATCATTATAAAAAGTTCCACCTTGAACTATTATCTTTTTTCCAAGCTCTTTAGGATCTCTTATTTTTATAACTTTAAAAAGTGCATTTTTTATAACAGAATATGAAAGCCCTGCAGATATATCCCCTACAGACAGTCCCTCTTTCTGAGCCTGTTTAACTTTTGAATTCATAAATACAGTGCACCTTGATCCCAAATCCACCGGTCGTCTTGAAATCTCTGCACTTTTTGCGAAATCTTCAATTTTCATATTCAGAGAGTGTGCAAAAGTCTCAATAAATGAACCGCAACCAGAGGAACAGGCTTCATTCAGCATTATATTATCAATTACTCCATCTTTTATTTTCAAACATTTCATATCCTGTCCACCAATATCTAATATAAAATCCACATCTGGCTGGAAAAATTGGGCTGCTTTATAGTGTGACACAGTTTCAACTTCACCAATATCTACAGAAAGTGCAGATTTTATAAGTCCCTCTCCATATCCAGTAACTGCTGAATTAACAATATCAATAGACTCTGGAAGCTTATTATATATATCACTCAGTATCTCTACTGAAGATTTCAATGGATTCCCATTGTTACTTCCATAAGATGAATACAATAATCTTCCATCTTCACTTATAAGTACAGCCTTTGTAGTAGTTGACCCCACATCTATACCAAGATAACAGTTTCCACTATAATCTTTCAGACTTTCCTTTTCAACTACACTTTTGGCATGTCTTTCTTTAAATTTTCTCAATTCTTCTTCGTCTTTAAAAAGAGGTCTTAAAGTGTGTACTTTATCGGTTAAAGTATCACTTAAATGAGAAAGCCTGTTTACAAGACTTTTAAATGTAATAATTCTTTGATCTTTGGAAGAAATAGCTGCTCCCAAAGCCACAAATAATTGTGAATTATTCGGAAATACAACCTGATTCTCGGTTAATCCAAGTGTATCTATAAATCTCTTTCTAAGTTCAGATAAAAAATATAACGGTCCACCCAGGAATGCTACATTTCCCTTTATAGTTTTTCCACAGGCAAGTCCACTTATTGTTTGGTTTACTACCGATTGAAATATTGATACTGCAACATCCTCTTTTGCCGCACCTTCATTTAAAAGCGGCTGAACATCGGTTTTTGCAAAAACACCACACCTAGCTGCTATAGGATATATAACCTTGTAATTTTTAGCCAATTCATTTAGTCCTTCTGCATCTGTCTGAAGAAGTGAAGCCATCTGGTCTATAAAAGCACCCGTTCCTCCAGCGCAGGAACCATTCATTCTCTGGTCTATTCCATCTTCAAAAAAGGTTATCTTTGCATCCTCTCCACCAAGTTCTATGGCTACATCAGTTTGTGGAATAAATTTTTCTATTGTATTTGTACAAGCTACTACTTCCTGTATAAAAGGTATATTGAGCCACTTGGATACAGATAATCCTCCTGACCCTGTAACCATTATGGTGATATCTGAATCCTTTAATTTTTCATATGCATCTCTAACAACCTTAGATATAGTACTTTTAATATCAGAAAAGTGTCTTTGATATTTATGGTAAATAACAATGTCTTTGATATCTGATACAACTATTTTTACAGTAGTTGAACCTATATCAAGACCTACATGAAATAAATTTTTCATAAACAATCACCTTTTAAAAATAATAATTTTGTATTATTAATTATATTATAACATATGTGAGTTATCACGCAATTCTAACACGAAATGTCACACAATTCAAGATATTAATTATAATCATTTTAATTTTCTACCTCTAAAATCATAAGGAACAATACATTCTGGATTTTCATATAATAAATCATGATTCATAATATATTAATTCAAATGAGCAAATATACTCTGACCGGGAGATGATATTTTGGACAAATTAACAGTAAAAGACATATATATGAACTATCATTCATTGAAAGGCTCTACTGAAGCTTTAAAAAATATATGTTTTTCCGTAAAAGAAGGAGAATTTTTAAGTATAGTTGGTCCATCCGGATGCGGTAAGACTACTCTTTTAAATATAGTTGCAGGTCTAATAAGACCTTCTTATGGTGATATATATATAGATGACGAAAAAATAACCTCCACTTCTGCTAAAATGGGATATATGTTCCAACGGGATCAGCTATTTGAATGGTCAAATGTTTGGGACAACATAACATTAGGCATAAAGATACAGCATAAATCCCTTGACCTATACAAGAATAAAATAAATTCGCTGCTTAAAAATTATGGTCTGATGGATTTTGTAAACTATTATCCTGAAGAGCTATCTGGTGGGATGAGACAAAAAGTTGCCCTTATAAGGACTCTAGCTCTAAGCCCTGAAGTTCTGCTTCTTGACGAGCCCTTTTCAGCACTTGATTACCAAACAAGGCTGAACATAAGCGATGAAATATTTAAAATACTAAAAAAAGAAGGCAAAACAGTCATAATGGTAACTCATGATATTGCAGAAGCAATTTCCATGTCTAATAGAATTCTCGTACTTTCAAGCAGACCGGCTAAAGTAAAAACAATATTCGATATAACTTTTGATCAATCCTATACTTCTCCTTTAAAATGCAGAGAGGACCCTAAATTCAGAATATACTTCAACAAAATTTGGAAGGAGTTAAATATATAATGATAGATAATTTAAAAGAACATCAACTGTATATAAAAAGTATAAACACTCAAAAAAGAAAAATATTTATATGCAGGACTTTAATTTTAATATGTTTTTTCGCTTTATGGGAAATAGCCGGTGACCTAAAATGGATAGATCCATTTTTAACAAGTACTCCATCTAGAATGTGGAAAAATTTAATCAAATTATATGTGGAAGGTTCCGTATTTAAACATATAGGTATAACTTGTATTGAGACCATATTTGGGTTCCTGATAAGTACAATTCTTGGTGCTTTAATTGCAGTGCTTTTGTGGCTATCGGATTTTGTATCTGAAGTACTTGACCCATATCTTGTAGTCTTGAATGCACTTCCTAAGATAGCACTAGCCCCAATAATAATATTCTGGGTAGGCAACGGAATGTCAGCTATTATCATGGTGGCCGTACTTATTTCCATAGTAGTAACTATATTGAATGTACTAAATGCCTTTAAAGAAGTTGACAGAGACAAAATAAGATTATTAAAAACCTTTGGTGCCTCAAAGCTTCAGATATTAATGCACCTTGTAATGCCTGCCTCCATTCCTGCATTAATATCTACATTGAAAATAAATGTAGGACTTTCCTGGGTAGGAGTAATCATGGGTGAATTCCTTGTTGCAAAAGAAGGTCTTGGTTTCCTTATAATATTTGGAGGACAAATATCACAATTAGATACTGTAATGCTAAGTATAATAATACTATCCATATTGGCTTATATAATGTATAAACTTGTAGAAGTTGCCGAAAAAAAAGTAAAAAAGAAATTTCTTCATTGATTTTATTCAAGAAGCCGCCTAAATTATTTTAGACGGCTTCTAACTTAGATTTTACTTATCTGATTGCAGCAGTCAATTTTAAATTTTGAATAATAATTTTGTATCTGGCAATAATTTAATGATACTGTTAAAATTTATTTAGGGGGTCTTATCTTATGAAAATTCCAAAACATATAGGAATAATTCCAGATGGGAATAGACGTTGGGCAATAAAAAATGGCATAAGTAAAGAAAAAGGTTACGAATATGGATTAAAACCTGGAATTGAATTATTCAGGCTTTGCAAAGAATTAGGCGTACATGAAATTACATACTACGGTTTCACAGTAGACAACACTAAAAGGCCAAAGATACAGACAAAATCCTTTACCAAAGCATGTGTTGATGCAGTAAATATATTATCTATGGAAAATGCTTCACTCTTAGTTGTTGGAAATTCAAATTCATCAATGTTTCCAAATGAACTACGCCCTTATACCAATAGAACAAAATTAGGTACTGGGGGTATGAAAGTTAACTTCCTTGTAAATTACGGATGGGATTGGGACCTAAATAACTTAGGTAATTTAAACAACAGAAGTTCAAAAAATAGAACTTCTATTATAGAGAATTTAAATTCTCATGATATATCAAGAATAGATCTTATAATACGTTGGGGAGGCAGAAGACGCCTGAGTGGATTTCTCCCAGTACAGTCAGTTTATTCTGATTTTTATGCAATAGACGACTATTGGCCGGATTTTAAACCATCAAATTTTATAGATGCATTAAAATGGTATAGCGATCAGGATGTAACTTTAGGAGGTTAAATAAAATCACTTTATAATGAGATACTTTTATGCTATAATTTACTTTACAACTTTAAAACTGAAAAGAATTCTTTAACATAGAAGGTGCTTTTACCTATCTGTAAGAGATAATAGGGAATCAAGTTACAATCTTGAGCAGCACCCACTACTGTAATTTTGACGAAAATTTCTAAACCACTGTCTATATAGATGGGAAGGGAAACGAGTAGGATGAAGATAAGCCAGGAGACCTGCCTTTTATGTAAAACTGAATCTTTGGGATTGAAGATAAGGAGGAAAATCAATGAAAAAATCAACCATCATAGGCTACCCTAGAATAGGTGTTAACCGTGAACTAAAATTCGCAGTGGAGGCATATTTCAAAGGAAATATAGATTCCACAGAACTATTTTCTACTGCCAGACAGTTAAGGAAACAATACTGGACTAAACAAAAAGAAATCGGAATAGATATTATTCCGTCAAATGACTTTTCCTATTATGACAACATACTTGATATGGCATATCTCTTGAATATCATACCAAAAAGATACTTGGAATTGGGACTTTCTCCCCTTGATACATATTTTTCGATGGCAAGAGGTTATCAAAACGACTCCAAGGATGTAAAAGCACTGCCTATGAAAAAATGGTTCAATACAAATTATCACTATATCGTACCTGAAGTAGATGATAATATTAATTTCAGGCTAAATGATACAAAACCTTTTGATCTCTATAGAGAGGCAAAAAATCTTGGCATTGAAACCAAACCGGTAATAATAGGTATTTTTACTTTACTTAAACTCTCATATTTAAAGACCAATAAAAAATTTGAAGAACTTCTCGATAAGCTCGCAGATGTATATGTAGATATATTGGACAGGTTTCAAGAGCAAAATATTGGCTGTCTGCAAATTGACGAACCAATTTTAGTAACCGATCTGACAGAGAATGATATAGATTTGTTTAAAAACATATATAACAAAATTCTAAATAAAAATTACAAATTCGATGTCTTCTTGCAGACATATTTTGGTGATATAAGAGATATATACAAAGATTTGGAAAACCTCAAATTTAACGGTATAGGTCTGGATTTTATTGAAGGTAAAGAAAATCTACAACTTATAGAAAAATACGGCTTTCCGGACAATAAAATTTTATTGGCAGGTATTATAAATGGAAAAAATATATGGAGAAATGATTATAATAAAAGTATCAATATAATTAAACATATATGCGAGTATGTGGGTTCCAATAAAATCTATATAAGCACTTCCTGTTCCCTTCTTCATGTACCTTATACAGTTACACGAGAAGGTACCCTAGATGACAAACATATAAAAAATCTTGATACTGCAAATGGAACCTTGGACAACCTTGTAAACTTATCAGGTTATTTAGAAAGTCTGGCTTTTGCGGATGAAAAATTGAATGAACTCTCAGAATTAAAAAATCTACTTGATTCCAGCAACTATGAACGTGAAAATACCTATATAAAAAATCAGAAAATATTGAAAAGGAAGGCAGCTAACCCTCTATGTTACAATGAAAAAGTCAGGAAGAAAATTAAAAACTTAAAACCAGAAGATTTTGTAAGAAATGATGATGTTAAACATAGAAGGAAAGTACAGAACAATATTCTTGAATTGCCACTACTTCCTACAACTACTATAGGATCTTTTCCACAAACTCATGAAATTAAAAGGTTGAGAAAGGATTTAAGGGAAAATAATATTACACAGGAAAAGTATGCAAGAGAAATTGAGAAAAAAATTGAAGCTGTAATTAAATTTCAGGAAAATATAGGCCTGGACGTATTGGTTCATGGTGAATACGAAAGAGCAGACATGGTGGAATACTTCGGAAGATTACTGGAGGGCTTTTTATTTACACAAAATGGATGGGTACAATCCTATGGAACAAGAGCAGTAAAACCACCTATAATCTACGGAGATATACAGCGTACAGCTCCCATGACAGTCAGATGGATTAAATTTGCTCAAAGCAAAACGGACAAGCCTGTTAAAGGAATGTTAACAGGACCTGTTACAATCTTAAATTGGTCCTTTTCAAGAGAAGACCTGGAATTAAAACAAATAGCCTATCAAATAGGACTTGCAATCGGAGAAGAAGTACTGGATCTTGAAGCTGCTGGTATAAAAATAATACAAATTGATGAACCTGCCTTAAGGGAAAAACTTCCTTTAAAATTCAAGGATATTCATACAAAATATTTGGATTGGGCAATACCTGCTTTCCACTTAACTAACTCAAAAGTTAAAAGTGAAACTCAAATTCACACACACATGTGTTACAGTGAATTTTCAAATATAATAAATGAAATCAAAAATATGGATGCAGATGTATACTCTATAGAAGCTGCACGTTCGGATTTTTCAATACTTGATTTTCTAAAAAATAATAATTTCAAATCTCAAGTAGGACCTGGAATATATGATATACATTCTCCAAGAGTACCTTCACAGGAAGAACTTGAGAAATCAGTAAATATAATGCTCACTAAAATTGATTCCGACAAACTTTGGATTAATCCTGACTGTGGTTTAAAAACAAGAGGTACTGATGAAGCTGAAAAGAGTTTGATAAATATGGTGAATGCAGCGAAATCAGCCAGAGAAAAATTTTAATTATATTTTACTTATATATTCAGGATTTTTGAAAATAATATTTATAGAGGTGATATAAATGTTAGGTAATAGAAAATCCAATAAAAAAATACCCATTGAAAATCATGAAACTGCCGCCTGGGCAAACATAAAAAAAACAAAACCTGTATCAAATGTACCTCTCGGAGACGAATCCAATGCGTCCAATGCAAAAGACTGGGTAGACGAAAACGAGAAATAGAGGAAATTAAAACAGTTTCAGAATCTAAATTCAAATTCTGAAACTGTTTTTTTATCTATCTTTTAACTTGATCCTGATAATCTATTTCCGATAATTTTTTATATATATCGTACCTGTCTCGTGCATTTTTTTCAGCCATTTTATATAACTCCTCAGCCTTTTGAGGCAATACTTTTCTAAGGGAAGAATACCTTATCTCACCTTCTATATGATCCCTAAAAGAGGTTTTCGGTTCTTTTGAATCTAAAATAAATGGGTTCTTTCCTTCAAGCTTCAGCTGTGGGTCAAATCTATAAAGATGCCAATATCCAGCATTTACTGCCTTTTTCTCCTGTGCTATACTTGTTCCCATACCTGTCTTTATACCATGGTTTATACATGGTGCATATGCTATTATAAGCGATGGACCTCTATAATTTTCGGCTTCTTTTATTGCCTTCAATGCATGATTCATATTAGCTCCAAGTGCAATTTGAGATACATATACATATCCATAACTCATTGCCATAAGTCCAAGATCCTTTTTCTTAGTCTTCTTACCCATTGCAGCAAATTTTGCTATTGCCCCCGTCTGTGTGGACTTGGAAGATTGACCTCCTGTATTTGAATAAACTTCAGTATCCATTACAAACAAGTTTACATCATCTCCTGAAGCAAGGACATGGTCTACTCCTCCAAATCCAATGTCGTAAGCCCATCCATCTCCTCCTATTATCCACTGTGACTTTTTAACAAGAAAATCTTTTTTGTCAAGTATTTCTTTTAATATAACATTGTCTGAGTAATCTTTAAAATTCAAAATAGAATTTACAACTTTCGTGGAGGATATCTTGGATAAGCTACCATCTTCCATGGTATTTATCCATTCATTGAATGACTGAACTAGATCATTTTCTTTACTGCTGTCTCGTGAGCTCTCAATATAATTGAGCATAAGCTTTCTTATTCTTTCCCTCATATACCTTACAGCAAGAAACATTCCATAGCCATATTCGGCATTATCTTCAAATAGTGAATTTCCCCAGGAAGGTCCCTTCCCCTCACTATTTTTTGTATATGCTATGGAAGGTGCACTTGCTGCCCATATAGAAGAACACCCTGTCGCATTTGCAATCATCATTCTTTCACCAAACAGCTGTGTAAGGAGTCTTATATATGGAGTTTCTCCACAACCAGGACATGCACCATTGAACTCAAGAAGCGGTGTTACAAATTGACTTCCCTTCAGAGTATTTCTGCTTATCAGATCTTCCTTTTTCGATAAGCTCAATGCATAATTCCAGTTTCGGGATTCCACCTCTACCTGTTCTTCCCATGGTTTCATGACAATTGCCTTGCCTGGTGCAGGGCACACATCTGCACAATTACCGCATCCTGTACAGTCCATAGGGCTTACCTGTATTTTAAAATTCAGATTTTCAAGCCCTTTTCCAACAGCCTTCTTGCTCTTGAAAGCAGCTGGAGAATTCTTAACTTCTTCCTCATTCAATAAAAATGATCTTATAGTGGCATGCGGACAAACATAGGAACATTGATTGCATTGTATACACTTATCCATCTGCCATTCAGGCACCATAACAGCTATTCCTCTCTTTTCATAGGCAGTGGTTCCAACAGGATAAGTACCATCCTCCATATTCAAGAATGAACTTACCGGCAAGTTATCTCCTTCATTTTTGGACATAGGTATCTGGATATTTCTTACAAATTCAGGTATATCTATATTTTTATTATCACCTTTCCACCCCTCTTGTGCATTTTTCCAGCTTTCAGGTACATTTACTTTTACAACTGCATCCAATCCTCTATCTACAGCCATTTTATTCATCTGAACTACTTTTTCACCTTTTCTGCCATAGGTCTTTTCTATTGAATCCTTCAGATATATCACAGCTTCATCTATAGGAATTACTTTTGCAAGCTTGAAAAATGCAGCCTGCATTATCATGTTTATTCTCCCTCCAAGACCTATTTCCCTGGCTATTTTCACTCCATCAATTATATAAAAATCTATATTGTTCTCTGCAATATATCTTTTCATGGAAACCGGAAGTTTATCTTCAAGCTCATCCTCATTCCAGTGACAGTTAAGAAGAAATGTCCCCCCCTTTTTCATGCCCTTCAAAATATCATAATTATATATGAAGGATCTATTGTGACATGCGATATAGTCTGCATTATTTACCAGATAAGGCGATTTTATAGGATTTCTACCAAATCTCAAATGTGATACTGTAGTTCCACCGGATTTTTTACTGTCATAGGAAAAATAAGCCTGGGCATACAAATCCGTATTGTCTCCAATTATCTTTACAGCTGATTTGTTCGCACCTACTGTTCCATCTGAACCAAGTCCCCAGAATTTACAGCTTATAGTACCCTTTGGAGTGGTTTCAATATGTTCGCCTTCCTCCAGAGACATGTTTGTTACATCGTCTATTATGCCTATGGTAAAATGTTTTTTTGGATTCTCCGATTTCATATTGTTGAATACGGACATCATATGGGACGGAGTAGTATCTTTTGAACCCAATCCATATCTTCCTCCAAATATCTGTGGCCTGTTTTCCATATCATAGAATAACTTGCAGATATCTAGATACAAAGGTTCTCCAATTGATCCTGGCTCTTTTGTCCTATCAAGAACGGATATTTTCTTTACTGTATCGGGAAGTACATCCATAAAATATTTACTTGAGAATGGTCTATAAAGATGTACCTTTATATAACCTACTTTTTCTCCTTTTTGAGAAAGGTAATCTACTGTTTCCTCAATTGTATCACATACAGAACCCATGGCCACTATTACATTTTCTGCATCTTTTGTTCCATAGTACTCAAACGGCTTGTAATTTTTGCCTGTTATATTATTTATTTCTTTCATGTATTGTTCTACTATATCAGGTACTTTTTCATAAAATCTATTTGATACTTCTCTTCCCTGAAAATATATATCCGGATTCTGTGCTGTTCCCTTGACAGCTGGATGTTCCGGATTTAAAGATCTCTTTCTAAATTCATTCAGTGCATCATAATCAACAAGTTTTTTTACATCATCATATTTAATAACATCTATTTTCTGATACTCATGCGAAGTTCTAAATCCGTCAAAAAAGTGAAGAAATGGCACTCTTGATTTTATGGCACTTAAGTGTGCTATAAACCCCATATCCATGGCTTCTTGAACATTTGAAGATGCCAAAAGTGCAAATCCAGTCTGTCTACAAGCCATAACATCCTGGTGATCTCCAAATATTGAAAGTGCATGAGTTGCAACTGCACGGGCACTTACATGAAAAACAGCGGGTAAATGCTCCCCAGCTATTTTATACATGTTTGGAATCATGAGAAGAAGTCCTTGTGATGCAGTATATGTAGTAGTAAGGGCTCCAGCACAAAGCGAACCATGTACTGCCCCGGCAGCTCCTGCTTCTGACTGCATCTCACTAATTTTGACCGTATCTCCAAATATATTTTTTTTACCCTGTGAAGACCACTCATCTACTGCTTCAGCCATAGGAGTAGACGGGGTAATTGGATATATAGCAGCAACTTCTGTAAACGCATAAGACGCATAAGCAGCAGCTCCATTTCCATCCATAGTTTTCATCTTTTTTGCCATTATAAATCACTCCCTATTTTATAAAAATACAACTTAACATCTCTATTTATTATTTGAAATACAATAAATTCTCATACATAATAACTGAAAATAGTTTCTATATTTATAGATAACTATCACATAAAATCTTCAATTAATATATTATAATATATGCTTATGATAACTTTCATCTATTAAATTTAATTTTCAATTGATAATTTATTTCATAATATGTTTCTATTGACTTATAAGATTTAATGGGTTATTATAATAGTTATTATACTTTATCATTTGATAAAATAAATTTGCTAATTCAAGTAAATTTTTCATATATGGAGATGTTATTATGAATGAAAAAATGAAAACTGCAGGTCTTTCTATATTATCTAACAGCAGTTTAATAATAATGAAATTAATAGTGGGAACTATTACTGGTTCAGTAAGTATTATATCCGAAGCTATTCATTCTACTATAGATCTAGTAGCTTCTTTTATATCTTTTTTTTCTGTCAGGATATCCTCAAAGCCTGCTGATACTGAGCATCCATACGGACATGGTAAATTTGAAGATGTATCTGGAGTTTTTGAAGGTATATTAATTTTAATTGCCTCCATATGGATAATATTTAAGGCTATAGACAAATTAATATCTCCAACGAATACTCATTCATCTATCATTGGATTCACAGTTATGTTTATATCCGCAGGCATAAATTTGCTAGTATCAAAAAAATTATATAAAATTGCAAGAAAGGAAGATTCCATGGCATTAGAAGCAGATGCCCTTCATTTAAGAACCGATGTATATACCTCTCTTGGAATTGCAGCTGGTCTTCTATTAATATGGATCACAAAACTTGAAGCCCTTGATCCATTAATAGCAATAACAGTTTCAATATTTATTTTAAAAGAGGCCTTCACTCTCTTAAAATCTGCTTTTAATCCTTTAGTAGATGTTAAATTATCCGACAATGAAATAAATACAATCAAGAACATAATATCTGAATATAATTCTGTTTTCTGTGGATTCCATAGATTGAGAACAAGAAAATCTGGAGATAAAAGATATATTGATCTACATCTAGTATTCCCTCAAGACATGCATGTAAAAGATGCACATGATATATGTGACAAAATAGAAACTGAATTGTCAAAATTTCTTAAAAATACAGAAACCATGATCCATATAGAATCCTGTAATAATGACTGCAAAGACTGTAATTTTAAAGAAAAATTTAAATGTGTAGATAACATAAAAAAAATGGGGCTGTCGCATTAGCATAAAAATTATGCTAATGTGACAGCCTTTTTTAACATTTTATAGAAATTTTCATGATAATTTAAAGCAACACAAACTCTATAACTAAAAAATGGTACACTTTAATAAGACTTTTCTATTAAGGCTTTTTTGATTCACAGGCTTTTTAAGATTTTAAAATTAAGCACTACTTTTAAGTGGAAAAAGATGATTTTCTGTTCTATCTGACTGAATTTTATTATGGAGCTTATTGACATTATGTGCCATCGCTAACAAAATACTTTCCGCCAAAATATTCTGTTTACCTCTACTTAGATATCTACGAAATCCCATATCCTGTTTTATCTCTGCAAAGGAGCCTTCGGCTTGGATACTTCGATTCATTCTTAGCTCGCAGCCTTCTTCACTTACAATTCTTTCAAGATTCTCTTTGCGGAGCATGTTGAACAGCTTTGAAGTTTCAAGATTTTTGACCCTTTCTTCCAATGGTATTTTGCTGTTATGTCCTTTTATACATTTACTTTTATGCTGGCAGTTATTGCAATCCTCACATGTATAGATTGTTTTCTCACTTATATAACCAGTCCTGCTTTTCCTTTTTAGTACCCTGTTTACTGTTAGCTTCTTATTATTTTTACAGGTATAATAGTCGCCAGATTTGTTATAATCTATATTATCTATCCGGCTTATATCATTTTTATATTTACGCGTTTTGGATATTTCATAGTTTGCTGGTTTTATATATGATAACTGTCCGTTCGCTTTAACATAAACATAATTTTCTTCACTCTCATAACCTGCATCAGCAGTAATTTTAAAATACTTAAAATACAGGAGGTTCTCCATGCTTTTTATGAATGGAATCAACGTTTTTGTATCCGTGCTCTGGTTGCCTGCAGTAAGCCATACTATATATTCAGAATCTACTCCATGCTGAACATTGTATGCAGGTTTTAGCTGACCGTTTTTCATGGCATCTTCTTTCATCCTCATAAAAGTTGCATCCTTATCCGTCTTCGAGTAGCTGTTACGCTTGCCGCAGGTATGGATTTTCTGTGTATACTCTTTCAGCTTATTAAGATATCCCTCAAGCTTTTCAATAGAACGTTGAATTGGATTTTTCCTTTTGCCAGATCCATGTACAAACTGTATATTTTCTTTATGCTTCAAGGCGTAAAGTTTCTTGCGTAACTTTTTTACGTGCTTTATTTTTACCTTATTTTGATATACAAGCTTTAGTCCGTACAGTTCTTCACATTCAGCCACAAAATCAGCTAATTTAGAAAGCAGTCTGGCTAAATTTTTTGAAACTGATCTTTTCCAGATAAAAGTATATTTGTTTGCACAAGCTTCTATCTTTGTACCGTCAATAAATACAGCATCACCTGATATTTCTCCAATCTCATAAAGGAAGTTTGTCATTTCGGCCATGATTGTTTCTGAACATGGAGCGAAATGAAGGCTGCGGAATCTAGCAAATGTAGAATGATCCGGTACTTGTGAACCTTCTAAGAGATACATAAAGTTCACGTCTCTTTTGCATGATTTCTCCATTTCTCTTGATGAATAATTATGATTCATATATGAGTAAAGTACAATCTTCAGCATCTGACGCGGTGTTGCCTGATTCTCCCTCATACGGGAGTAAGTCGAATACAAATCTGTTAAATCCATCTCCTCTACAAACTGACTTAGCAAATGCACCGAATCATTATCTGGTATCATGTAATCAATATTTAATGGAAGTTTTAATTGATAATTTCCACGATTTGAAGTATAATTTTTATGTAAATTAATGTATTTAGTCATATATTAATTTTACCATAAATCTTTCACTCTTCCGAGTGGGAGATTTATTTTTTACGTAAAAAACTGTCGCACTAATTTTTTTTAGTGCGACAGCCCCATTTTTTATTGTTGAACTGTTTCTGAATTCAACGCTTCAACAAGTCCATTAACGTCTACTCCATGTACCATAGCAGCTTCTTCTATAGTCTCTGCAAGTGATGCCGGGCATCCAATGCATCCCATTCCAAAACTCATAAGTGTTTCTGCATATGCAGGATTGATTTTAAGAACTTCTCCAATAGTCATATTCTTAGTAACTTTATTAGCCATGATATACAACCTCATTTCCATCTAATATTATATATCCTAACTGCGTTTATTGATATATATTCTATAGTAATACTAAATTTATTCTATATCAAGTAGAAATAAAACACTTTTAATGGATTATTAAACAATATTGATAAATTCATATTAATTCATCAGTTTATACTCTGAATCCACTATCTTAAAATTATTTTTTAATCCACTAGTTATATATATTTTCTTGTCCTTAGTTATAAATACAGCCTGTAATTTTGCTACATTTTCTGCATATTTCATTCCTTTGTCAACACCTAAATAGAATATATTTTTAGTCATAGCATCTGCATCTATTGATGTATTTGTAATTAAGGTTACACTGGCCAAATTATTGTCCATAGGATATCCTGTAAATGGATTTAATATGTGATGATATATTTTACCATTTTTTTTAAAATATCTTTCATAAATTCCCGAAGTAACTACTGTCTTGTTAGTAACTTTTATGGATGCAACTACATTTCCTCTAGTCTGGAAAGGATCCTGTATACCTATATTCCAAGGATCTCCATCTATATTATTATTCAAAGCCAAAACATTTCCACCTAAATTTATTATGGCATGTTCAACTCCATTTTGCTTCAATATTTTAGCTGCCTCATCTGCAGCATATCCCTTTGCTATACCACCAAGGTCAAGTGACATGCCTTTTTTTGACAGCATAACTTTTTTATCTTTATTATCTAAAAGAAGATTTCTATAATTTACGAGAGATTTACTATTCTGAATCTCATTTTCATCTGGCAATCTGGCATTGTCTGTTCCAATTCCCCATAATTTGACTAGTGGACCAACAGTGATATCAAAAACTCCTCCTGACTGTTGTGAATAATATTTTCCCTTTTTCAATACATAAAAAGTATCATCTGAAACTTTTACGTAGCCTTTTCCAGATGCTTTTGCTACTGCATCTAATTCAGTACCTTGTTTGTTGACACTCATTTTATTTTCAATCTGCTTTATTCTTGTAAACGCTTTATCAATTATAGATTCTGGTTTATCATCATATATAGTTATAGTACATATAGTACCCAGCATATATTCAGTTTTTGAAATCGGTTCTTCATTATTATTGCTTCTGCACCCGTATAACGGTAACATAATTAATATTAACAAAGCCACAATAAAGTTTTTCTTATTCATAATTTATCCTCTTCTAATTTAAATTTTGGTTATCTTATATAATTTTATCTATTTTAATTTAAGTGGGGATCCACAAAATACAATATATACCTCATTACTATTATCTGCCATAAATTGATTTACTCTACCCAATATATCTGAAAATATTCTTCCAAGTCTGTATTCAGGCACTAAACCCAATCCAACCTCATTAGTAATAAATATTACCTCACTTTTACTCTCCTTAGCTGCTAAAATTATATCTTTTATTTCATCAAAAATATCCTTCTCCAACTTATGAATTTCATAATTAGTAATAGTGTCAAAATCCCTATGGACTTCAAACATTATATTTGTGACAAGGGTACCTATACATTCAATTAATATATACTCATATTTTCCATTTTTAATTACATTACCAAGTTTTCTGTATCCTTCATAAGTATGCCATTTAGGATTCCTGCGTAATCTATGTATTTTTATTCTTTCTTCCATATCCTCATCAGTAGCTATAGAAGTGGCTATATATAATACATCGTTCTCATTTAAAAGCATCTTTTCAGCAAAATTACTTTTTCCACTTCTGCTTCCTCCTGTTATTAAAATCATTTTTCCCACACTATTATCCCACCTTTATATTATACTTACTTGATAATTATTATCGATATTAAAATGAGCATTGATATTTCTACAATTTCATTATTTGCACCAAGCAAATCCCCTGTCAGCCCACCAATTTTCCTCTTACAATATAAGTTAAAAACAAATGATATCATAATTGCTAAAGCTATCAATAGTATTGAATATTTAAGATTAATGGCAATTATAAACAATAACATTCCAATAGTGATTGACACGCCTATAAAAAATTGACTGATATTCACGGAATTTATAAATAAATTACCGGTTCCCGTGCTTTTAGCTTCTTTTCCAACAGCTACAAGAAACAATGTAGATAGTCTGGATATTACCGGGGCAATCATTATAGACGCTGAAAACTCTGGAACTATATAACAGAATAAATTATACTTAAAAAGTATATCCATTACAATAGCTATACAAGAATAAGTCCCCACTCTGCTGTCTTTCATTATTTCTATTATTTTATCTTTGCCATTAAATGAAAAAAAACCATCACACATATCCCCAAGCCCATCCATATGCATTGCACCAGTCAGCATAATACCAACTAGAACAATTACTATTACAGAAATATTTATAGGTAATACATTTATTAAGAGCTTATATACAATCCATTGTATTGCACCTATAATTAGTCCAATTACAGGCATGAATATAGAGCCCCACCTAAAATTTTCCTTCTGGCAATTTAGATTCATATTTATATCAATTCTCGTCAGGAACTGTACCATAAGCAAAAAATTGTTTATCATTTTCTTCACCACTATAACCTCTTCATGAATTTATGACTGTCTACCTCATATTATATCATTTAAACTATCCAAACATATTATACTATCAATATACAAATTTTCATATTCATATTTTATAATCGATATATCACCATTATGAGATGCAAACTTCCAGAAAAAATCTATGGTATTATTCAATACATAACAGTACATGGATTTTATAACCCCTGCATGAGTTACAACAAGTACATTCTCACTCTCATTATTCAAAATATATTCCATAAAATTTCTCACCCTGGCATAAAATTGGAGATAACTTTCACCACCTGGAGGTACAACATTTTTCCAGTCTCTGCACCAGTTTCTCCATTGTTCCGGATAAAGTTTTTTTATACATCTATAGTCCTTTCCTTCAAATTCACCTAAATTCATTTCATTTATTCTATTGTCAATTATAAATTTTTTGGAATCCTCTTTTACAATCATTTTAGCAGTTTCCAAAGATCTTCTTTTTTCACTTATATATATATGATCAAATACTGTATCCTTCAGTATCTTAGATAACATTTCCGCCTGCTTTTTACCATTTTTATTCAGGCTAGATTCAGTTTTACCATAATATAGTCCTCTTTTATTTGCATCAGTTTCACCATGACGTACAAAATATAAATTCATTCAATCTTCCTCCTATATATTTTATAAAAATAAGAGCAGTTTTCTGCTCTTAAAACAATTACTATAAAATTACTTTTGACAAGTAATAATTTTTATTATATAGTTATATTAATCAGATAAATATATAACACTTATAAATAACTAATTGTTATTAATCTATAATAAGGATGGTGAATATGGATAACTTATCAGGTATTTTTAGAGAGAAAAAACTAAAATTGACACCCCAGCGCATAGCTGTATACAAATATTTAAAATCTAGCAAAGACCACCCTTCTGCAGAGACAATATATAAATCTCTCTTATCAGATTATCCAACCATGAGTTTAGCTACTGTTTATAAAGCTCTTAAAACTCTAGTGGAAGTTAACTTGATACAAGAGTTAAATGTGGGTGAAGGCAACTTCAGATATGACGGTAAAACTAGTCCCCATCCACACATACAATGTATATCCTGTGGAAGAGTAGACGATGTAAACGGAATCTGTTTCTCTGATTTAAATGACAAAATTAGTGACAAAGTTGACTATATTGTTATAAGCAATCAAGTTTATTTTTACGGAATATGCCCAGATTGCAGAAAGAAACAAGAATAAATCCTTTTTATTCTGGCAGCTTATGGCTGCCATTTTTCCAATATTTCTTTCCATTCGTTCCCCGTATATTTCCCCGAAAATATATCGTCTATTTTAGATGATATACCACTTTTAATTTCGTCTGGGATATTATATATAATTGATATATTATCCTCAGAACTGTTTTTTATATGTGATGCTATACTTTTCTTTATCCCGTTATTTTTACTATTTACCTTCTTGTTAGATGTAATATACCCCATTTTTAGAAATTGTTTCTGCATGCTATCATTAAAACTAAACTTCATAAATTTTTCTGCTTCATCAGAATTATTTCCATTCGTAGGCATACACATCAATACATCTGCCATAATAGGTACTTTCATACTTGACAAACTATCACTTATAGCTCCTATATCATCATTATCTAAATTTCTAGCATAATATGAAGATATCATAGCCATAGGTATATCCCCACTTTTAAATTTATCTATCGTCATTTCATTGCCAGCTTCAAATGTATTCTTATTTATTATTCCACTGCTAACAAGAACATCAATATCTCTAAATATATTCTGCATATATGGTAATTTTTCATATTCTTTAGCATTACTGCCATATATATTTTCGAGTTTTCTCATTGGTATTAAATTGTTGCTTGCTACTACAGAAAAAATAGCATTATTTATATCCATATTCTCATCTAAAATTGCAGGTATTTTTTTGGAATTAAGTTTTTTCAATACATCTTCAAAATCAGCTAAGGTAGTTGGCGGTTTTAGCTTAAGTCTAGCAAAAGATTTTTTATTATATAAAAATTCTAAAGTACATGGCATAATAGGCACTCCGTAATATTTATCGTTGAACCTACCGTATATCTTTAGTACTGAATAGTATCTTGTTGCAATATCATTTTCCTTATAAAAATTCTTCATATCCGACACTAGACCTTTTTGGGCCAAATTCAGCATATCACTCCTGTCAATAAATATTATATCATTTTTGCTGCCAATATTGTCTTCTATTCTATCTCCTATAATGTTATTTATATTGAGTTTCACATCAGGATTTTGTTTTTGGTAAAAATCTGTTAGAATTTTTATTATATTTAAAGATTCTCTATCTTTTACTCCTACATATAAATTAATCTGCTTCTGCTGTGCTTGTTCTTTACTATATATAGAACAACTAACTAAATTAAAGGGAAAAACCAGTATTAAAAAAAACAGTATTACTCTCTTATAATCCATATTTATTCCCTCCTTTTTTGTGAATTAAAATCAATTTTTATATTGTTTCATATAAATTTATTTTGTGCATATTAATTAAATATATAATCAAATTCATATAATTAATAGGAAGTGAAATTTATGAAGTTAAGAGTAATATTCCTAAAAAAGAAACATCTATTTTTTATAGTACCATTAGTAATTTGTACATTAATTATACTATTTGTAGTATATAAGACTTGTTTTCAAATTACTTCCCCTTCTTTTAGCAATATATTAGAAGATAAAATATTAAAAGCAGATTTTGATGGAGATGGAATAGACGACAAATTATACGTAAAACAGAGCAGCAATAAATATATGATAAAAGTAAAAATAAAAAATAAAGCATATGATCTAATTACTAATGATAATCTATCTATAATAAGCAGCTATTATCCTTATTGGCCCCTTAGAATAACTATACTGGATGTATCAAGAAATAGAATCCCTGAAATATTTATTCAAGGATCTCTAGGTAAAAATTCAGTTCAACGAATTTTTACCTTTAACGGAAAAAATTTTGAAAATATACTTTCAAACTCCAACAATATACTAGGATTCATAGATTGCACCAATAATAGGACTCCTAAAATAATTACTGGAAAATTTCAACAAAATACCATGTCCCTTACAAATTACATATTTTTAAATTATAAGTTTAAAAACTATAACTTACAGGATAATAATACTTTTATGGGAAAGGATACTATTTCATCTTTTATAGACTTCATCCAAAAGCTCCCTGCAAGCAAATCTTATATTCCAAATAATATTTTTTCTTCTAATTTAACCAACGAGGATTTATATTCAATAGACAAGCTTGCAAACGCAAATAATTCTTATATATTTCAAGATGCAATATTCACGGAAAAGAAATGTGACAACAAGGGGAATACTTCTGAATTGTCCTGGATACTAAACTTTAAGGGGATATCAAATTCAAATAATTCAATAGTTAAAAATTATACTGTAAAATTAGTCCTTGCACCTGATTCTAGTAACTCTAAATCAAACTACTTTAAAATTGTTTCAATATATTAATATAAATTTAAATTATTACAAATATCACATTTTACAAATATAAAAAGGGACCGTTTTACGGTCCCAAGGGGGATGGGGGGTTATTGCATCAAATGACATAAAAATCATGTGATGCTTAGGAGAATGTATCTCCGATTACATTTTATATATTCCCCCATTCTAGAAAATTTATTCATATTAAATTAAAATTATTATAAAAATATGAATTTTATCTGTGTCAAATGCACTATTTCTGAATAATATATAGTATCAAACATTTATATTAAAATGATACACATAGAGATGAGAAAACAAACATCTTAAGGAGGGGTGATTTTTATGTCAAAACATCACCATAGAAATAACAACAATGGATTTAATCTGGGAGATCTTCTAAGTAATATCGATATTCCTCAATTATTATCCATGCTGTCTTCATTTAGTGGCTCAAAAGGAATGGCATCAAATGATAAAATTAGTTCAATATTAAATAATTTAAACATGGAAGACATAGCTTCAAATAGTAGAAATGGATTCGATGATTCCAATATAAAATCTAAACTTGCTGCTCTAGAAAATAGGCTCTCCAGTCTAGAAAACAGAAATCAAATGCAAAATGAAGTGTTACAAAAAGTTAGAGAGCTTCAGAATTCTCCAGATGCAGCTAAATTTTTAAATGATTTTATGAATTCAAACTTAGATGATCATAAAAGAAATAGATAAAATATAGTCCATCTAAAAAGCACTGTTTATATCTTAACAGTGCCTACATAAGCTTATATTCACCTAATTTTTGTGCAAACAATCCAAGCATAGTTACAAAATTAAAAACAGAATGATTGAAAACTGCATACCAATATCCCTTTTTATGAATTAGATAACAATTATAGATACCTATCCATAATATTATAGGAAATACCGTTAAGCTAAAGTGAATAAATGAAAATATAAAGCTGCTCAATATTGCTCCAGCATATATTCCTATTCTTCCTTTAAATATTCTTTCGAAAAACAGCCATCGAAAAACAAACTCTTCTAATATTGGAGCAAATAATACAACTACAGGTATCATTAAAACAAGCTTTGTTAAAGGCATACCTGACATATAGGTTACAATCTCTTGCTGTTGGTTCAAATTAATTTTGAAGCTTACAGCAATGACATTTTGGGCCAGCGATATTATAATAATCGTTAGGTAGGATATAGCTACCATCCTAAGTCCTTCTAAAATTTTAAATTCTCTGATATTAAAATAATAAAACTCTTTCGTAAATTTCATATAGTTTATGTTAAATATTACAAATATGAAAGGTATAATATTTTCTGTATATATAGACAATACAACATATATTATACTTATGAACATTAAAAGTATTTTATTTCTTTTCATTTCTATCCAATGTCTTCCAAATACTATAAGTGGTGGAATATATGCTACGGAAAAAACAATAATATTCTTAATTAAATTTAGCCTATTCAGATTTATCACCTTCTAATATACTCCCAATTTCATTTAGGAGATCATCTTTACCTTGTTTATTTAGAGATGAAAAAGTAAATAATTTATCTTTAGGTTCTAAATTCAATGTTTTCCTTATAATTTTTATATTTTTAGCCAGCTGATTTTTGGATATTTTATCTATCTTCGTTGCTACAACTATGATCCTATAATTATAATACAATATCCATCTATACATTGTGATATCATCTGCTGTCGGTCTATGCCTTGAATCTAAAAGCATAATTATAGCCTTTAGCTGATTTCGTTTAACAAGATAAGACTCCACTATCTCTTTCCAGTCATTCTTCTGAGATTTTGAAATTTTTGCATATCCATATCCTGGCAAATCTACAAAATAAAATTTTCCATTTACTAGAAAGAAATTTACAAGTCTTGTTTTTCCTGGAATGCTACTTGTTTTAGCCAATTTTTTTCTATTAACGAGAACATTTATCAAAGATGATTTTCCTGCATTGGATCTGCCAACAAAAGCTATCTCTTTTAAATTTTCCTTTGGATATTGGTTTTTTCTTACCGCAGATATTATAAACTCAGCCTGTTTTATTTCCAAATATATATTCACCTCCTTATCTATATATCATCAATTAATTAGGGCATTATCCAATACTACATCTACATTATCAGCAATTATATATTTTAATTTATTTTTAATACTATTAGGTATTTTTACCAAATCTTTTTCATTTTCTTTTGGAATTATAACTGTATCTATTCCAGCTCTATATGCAGCCAAACTTTTCTCCTTAAGTCCTCCAATAGGAAGAACTCTTCCCGTCAACGTTATCTCTCCAGTCATAGCTACATTGTGTTTTACTTTTTTCTTACTTAAAGCTGAAATCATAGCTGTAACCATCGTTACTCCTGCAGAAGGTCCATCTTTTGGAATAGCTCCTTCTGGAACATGTATATGCAAATCACAATTCTTATAAAAATCTTTTTCTATATTAATGTACTTTTTATAATTAGCTCTTATATAACTGTATCCCGCCTTTGCCGATTCTTTCATAACATCTCCAAGTTGGCCTGTTAGTTCTAATCTTCCTTTTCCCGGCATTACAACTGCTTCTATAGGCAAGGTATCACCACCATAAGCTGTCCACGCCATTCCCATTACTACTCCGATTTTATCATCTTTACTTATCTTATCATATGTAAACATATCCACACCCAAATATGATTTCACTTTAGTAATGTTTACAAACACTTTATCTTTATTCTTCTCTACAATTTCAGCAATTGCTTTTCTTATTATGGAGGCTACTTTCCTCTCCATATTCCTCACTCCAGATTCTCTTGTATAATTATCTATTATAGTATATATGGAAGAATCTGAAAATTTAATTCTACCATCCTCTACACCATTTTCCCTAAGCTGCTTTGGAATTATATACTTTTTACATATATGAAATTTTTCTTCATTTGTATATCCTGATATATGTATTATTTCCATCCTATCAATAAGAGGAACTGGTATAGTATCTAATGTATTAGCAGTAGTTATAAAAAGCACATTTGACAAATTAAAATCCAATTCAAGATAACGATCCCTGAAAGTATTGTTTTGTTCACTATCCAGTACTTCCAAAAGTGCATCTGCTGGATTCCCTTTAAAATCCAATCCCATTTTATCAATTTCATCCAATAAAAATAGTGGGTTATTTGATTTAGCCTGCTTTATACCATATATTATCCTTCCAGGAATAGAACCTACATACGTTCTTCTATGTCCTCTTATTTCTGCTTCATCCCTTACTCCACCAAGCGACATTCTTACAAAATTTCTATTCAGTGCTTTTGCAATTGATTTGGCAATAGAAGTTTTACCAACTCCTGGAGGACCTACAAGGCATAAAATAGGACCTTTTAATGCCCTATTCACTTTTTTAACTGCAAGATATTCAATTATCCTATCTTTAACATCTTCCAAACCATAGTGATCATTTTCAAGACAATTTCTTACATTTTTTATATTCAAATTATCATTAGTTTTAACATTCCACGGTAGATCAATTATCCAGTCCAGGTATGTCTTTATTATACCTGATTCTGCAGAATAATTTCCTGTATTACTTAGCTTTTCAACCTCATATAGAGCCTTTTCCTTAACCTTTTTTGGCAGCTTATTTCTTGATATCCTACTTTTATACTTCCTTATTTCCTTTTTATTCTCATCATCTTCTCCAAGTTCTTCTTGTATTGCTTTAAGTTGCTCTCTTAAATAATAATCTTTTTGGGATTTATCTATACTATTTTTTACTTCCATACCTATTTTATTTTCTATCTTTAGTATTTCTATTTCGTCAAGAAGTATTTTAAGTATCTTTTTTAATCTGTCCTCTATTTTATAGGTCTCCAAAAGCTCCTGTTTCTTGTCCGGATCTAGTACCAAATAAGTACTTATAGTATCAGCTATCCTATCTGGATTGTCCATATCATTCACAGCAATAATAGACTCAGACAAATTACTATCAGACAGTTTCATGTATTCATTAAATGTTTTTATAGTATATCTAATAAGTGCCTGATAATCATTATCAATCACTTTATTATCCTTAATCATTTCAACTTCAACTTTAAAAAAGGGATCTTCTGTTAGATATTTTCTTAATATGCCCCTGTTTTCACCTTCTACAAGTACCCTTATAGTACCCTTAGAAAGTTTCAATATCTGCTTTATATTACATATTGTACCTATGGTATATATATCTTCTTTTTCAGGTTCTTCTTCCACATATTCTTTTTGAGACGATAAAAATACCCTCTGCCCGTTAAACATGGCATTCTCCAATGCAAGCTTAGATCTTTCTCTACCTACATCAAAATGTAGAACCATATATGGGAACACAGTAATACCTCTAAGTGGAATCAAAGGCATTACTTCTAAATTTTTGTCCATATTTCTCTCCTCACTTTAACAATTTGCACCATTTAGTATTCTAAATATATTAGACTAGTATATTATAACTATAAAACAAGCTTTTTTCAATTATTCACTCATCACAGCCATATATATTTAAAAAAGGTACTGAATTTCAGTACCTTTTAACATCCAAAATAAGCAAGCTTATGCAGTTTCCGGTCCTTTTCTAGGTCTGGTTTTTTTAACCTTTATAGGAGATCTTTTCCCATTTTCAACAGTTATAAGCTCTGGCTTTTTATTTTTTATCGTGTCTTTATCTACTATAACCTTAGCAATTTCTTCTCTTGAAGGTATATCAAACATTATATCTTTCATGGTTTCTTCTATTATAGCCCTAAGTCCTCTTGCTCCAGTATTCCTTTTTAATGCTTCATCTGCAATTGCTTCAAGAGCATCATCTTTAAATTCAAGTTCCACATTATCAAGCTCAAATAGCTTCTTATATTGCTTTACAAGTGCATTTTTAGGTTCTTTAAGTATACTAATGAGCGCTTTTTTATCTAGAGCCTCCAGAGTAACAACAATAGGAATCCTACCTATAAATTCCGGTATAAGCCCAAATTTCAAAAGATCTCCTGGCATTATTTCCTTAAGAAGTTTTCCAATATCCTTCTCCTTTTTGGATTGTATCTCTGCACCAAATCCAAGTGTACTAACCCTTGTTCGGTGTTCTATAATATTATCTATTCCATCAAAAGCTCCACCACAGATAAATAATATATTAGTGGTATTTATCTGAATAAACTCTTGATGAGGATGTTTTCTGCCACCCTGTGGTGGTACTGAAGCAACCGTTCCTTCTAATATTTTGAGTAAAGCTTGTTGTACTCCTTCTCCAGATACATCTCTTGTAATAGATGGATTTTCAGATTTTCTCGCAATTTTATCTATTTCATCTATATAGACTATCCCGTGTTCAGCCCGCTCTATGTCATAATCAGCATTTTGTATGAGCTTCAAAAGTATATTTTCAACATCCTCTCCTACATACCCTGCCTCTGTCAATGTAGTTGCATCTGCAATTGCAAATGGAACATTCAAAAATTTAGCCAGAGTCTGTGCAAGAAGAGTTTTACCGGAGCCTGTAGGTCCAAGCAAAAGTATATTGCTTTTTTGCAATTCAACATCATCACTATTGTTGTTGGAGTTTATTCTTTTATAATGATTATAAACTGCCACTGACAATGATTTTTTAGCCTCATTTTGACCAATTACATATTGATCAAGATAATTCTTAATTTCTACAGGTTTCGGAAGAGAAGTCATATCCACTTGAACATCATCTTCGAACTCATCACTTATTATCTCAGAACAAAGTTCTATACATTCATCACAAATATATACACCTGGTCCTGCTATTAGTCTTCTCACCTGGTCCTGTGTCTTACCACAAAATGAACATTTCAGTTGTTTTCTATCATCATTTTTGGCCATATCTACACCTCACTAAGGGTTATTTTCTCTCTTTAATAACCTCATCTATTAATCCGTAATCTTTAGCTTCCTCTGCCGTCATAAAATTATCCCTTTCTGTATCCTGCTCAATTTTTTCAAGCGGTTGACCTGTTCTCTCACTATATATAGTATTTAATTTTTTCTTTATAGTTAATATTCTCTTTGCATGGATTCCAATATCTGTTGCCTGACCCTGAAATCCTCCCAGAGGCTGATGTATCATTATTTCAGCATTAGGAAGAGCAAATCTTTTTCCCTTTGCACCTGCCACCAATAAAAATGAGCCCATAGAAGCTGCCATTCCCATACATATAGTAGATACATCAGGTTTTATATACTGCATTGTATCATAAATAGCCATACCAGAGGTTATTGAACCTCCAGGACTATTTATATACAAAGATATGTCCTTGTCAGGATCCTCTGCTTCTAAGAATAAGAGCTGTGCTACTATAAGGCTGGCTGAAACATCATTTACTTCCTCACTTAACATTACAATCCTATCTTTTAAAAGTCGCGAATAAATATCATAAGATCTCTCTCCTCTATTAGTCTGTTCAACAACTACTGGTACTAAACTCATAAAATCTCTCCTCCTTTATGTGACTATTAAGTAATTATTACACATCATATTATGCTATTGCCTTGCTGTTGTCAACAAGCATTTTTATAACTTTTTCGTTTATTACATCAACTTCTATATAATTTCTCTGGCTATCTAGAATTAATTTAGCCATTTTTTCTGGATCACCATTTCCATACTGCTTACTCATTTCAGTAGCCCTATTTAACAGTTCTTCATCTGTAGCCTTTATATTTTCAACCTTGGCTATTTTCTCGATTACAAGATCATTTTTAACTCTCTTTTCTGCAGTTTCTCTCATATATTCTCTAACTTTTTCCTCTGTATTATTCGTATATTTATAATATGAGTTAAGATCCAGTCCTTGATATTTCAATCTCATCTCCAGATCCTTAAGCATATTGTCAATTTCCTTTTCTATCATGATTTTTGGAATATCAACTTTCACATTTGAACTAACAGCATCAATAACTGCTTCTTCATATTCCTTGTTGGCTCTTAATTCATTTTGTTCTTCCTTCTTCTTTCTTATATCGGCTCTTACTTCATCCAAGGTATCAAATTCAGAAATTTCCTTTGCAAATTCATCATCCAATTCTGGAAGCTCCTTTATTTTTATGCCTTTAACAGTTACTTTAAATACCGCCTCTTTACCATTTAAGTCCTCAGATCCATACTCTTTAGGGAATGTAACAGTTACATCTTTTGAATCTCCGGTTTTTAATCCAACAAGCTGATCCTCAAAATTACTTATAAATGTACCTGACCCTATTTCAAGCTCATAATCTTTCCCTTCTCCACCTTCAAAAGGTTTATCATCTATATATCCCTTAAAATCTATTATAGCTATATTTCCCTTTTCAATAACTCCATCTTCTTTTGTTTCAATTCTTGCATTTTTCTGCTGCCTTGCTTTTAATTCATTTTCTACTTCTTCATCTTCTACCTTATATGTATTTTTCTTAACTTCAAGTCCTTTATACTCACCAAGTTCAACTTCAGGTACTACTGTCACAAGCGCGGTATATATAAAATCCTTATTTTCGCCTATTTCAACTACATCAATTTTAGGATAATCTACAGGCTTTATATTATTTTCCTTTATTGCTTTTGGATATGTATCATCACAGCAAAAATTTACGGCATCTTCATAAAATACACCTTCACCATAATATTTTTTTATTATATTCATTGGAGCTTTACCTTTTCTAAATCCTGGTATATTAAACTTTTTAGCATTCTTTGCAAATGCTTTTTTTACTGCTTCATTGAATTTCTTTGATTCAACTGTTATTTCTAATTTTACCACGTTATTTTCTACTTTTTCCATTTTAACGTTCATTATTCATTTCCTCCTAATTACGCTATACGCTTATGTTAACTATGATATTATAACATATTTCATATGCATTTACATTTATATAAATTATATTATTAATAGTTTCATTAAATATGAACTAACCTACATTATAAAATTTTTTGTAAAGGCCTATTTATTTATAATTATATACTAAAAAACACAATTTTTATAGCCAGTCTTTGAATATTTTATTCACAATTCCTTACTTACGCACAAATTTATCCAAATCCTATTATCCACTTGTATAATCTCAACAAGCCCATGCTATTTTAACTTCATTTCAAGATACTTTTTAGTCTCCGTAAGTTCACTATATTCAGTATAATTTTCTTTGTAAACTTCAATTATACCTATTCCATTATACTCTATTTCCTTAAATTTACAAGACATTTCTTCATAATTTACCTCTCCCCTACCAGGTAGTAAACATACATTATTACTGTCTCTATCGTTTATATGAAAATTTGCAATATCTGTCCCCATAACCTTCATATACTCCTCTGGAGATTTTCCTGACTTATATGCCTGCTTAATATCCAATGTAAAATACAATGGACCTCTGCATCTATCCTTAATCTTGTATAGAAATTGAATATTATTAGACATACACCAGAATACATTTTCCTGGCAAAGTTTTATTCCCCGCTCCGCGGCAGTATAGGTAAGCCTGTCATACATATCCACTATAAAATTAATATCCAGCAAACTAATATTCTCATATCTCATTCCATGAAATGTATAACACTTTGCCCCTATAATTTCAGCTAATCTACATACATTTTTAAACAATTTCAGTGAATCTTCTCTTCTCCTTTTATATTTATCAAACAGGTATGGTTCAAATGAAACTGAAAATGCATGTATAGAATTAACTTTGAAATCATGCTGTAGTTCTTTCTCTAAAAGTATTTTTCCAAATTCAGGCTCATATTCACTAACACTGTTCAAAAATACTTCTCCCACATCAAATCCCAATGACTTCATAAGAGGTATGCTATCTTCAGTTTTCACGTTTGGATAAAAGCTAGCAGATGATAACCCTATAATCATAAAAAATCTTTTACCTCCTCAATATTATTAATATACCAAATTCCCGGCATTTAAAAAGTCAATAAACTAAAGTTTATTGACTAATTTCACCTGATGCTGTTAAATACATAGTTTCTCCATCAACTGTAACAGTGAGTCCCTTATCTGTAGGGTTCCCAAATTTTACATCTTCGCCTTCTACAGATTGAACCATTATATGACTTTTATCGATTATATTTTCAATCCATATATATTTTGAAGTTTTTCCAAGCCATGGCAGCTGACTTACATACGCAATATTATTATCATCTATAAACTTTGGTGAATTACACCATATATAATTTGGATTCGATGACAGCTGTTCATTCTTTGATATAACTGAACCAGTACTTGATATATATTGAGGATTGGTTATATCATGTTTTTTACCATTAGTATCAAATAGAAACACGCTCTGAATTTTGCCATCAAGTAAAACAATATTCTTTCCTGAGGGATTTATACTATATATTACATCAGCATCTTTAGGTGTAACATCTTTAAATATTTTATTGTTATTTTTATTTTCATATATTAAATTAACACTTTTACCACTGCTTAACTTTACTGTATACTGTGCTTTTTTATTTTTATTTTCAGATGGCTGTGGCTTTGAAGGTATATTTTTAACTTTTTGATTCTGTGTAATAGGATTCTGTTTTTCCTTGCCCATATCATTTAAAACCGTTTTTAAAGTACCAGTTAAGTAAATACCAATTAAAATTACCAGTACCACACAGACAGCAGAGATTATAAAAATTCTTATCCTTCTCTGTTTCATTTTTCTTTCATAATCTTTACTAAAAATACTTGGCTTTCTCCTCACTAGATTTCCACTGTTTTTATATAACAGCAGTGCCTCCTTTCTGTGACTTTTTATAGGCAGAACTTATAAACTAATTAAAAATATAATTAGCTATTATTGTGAAACTCATTTTTTATTATAACTCAAAAATCAAAGAAATAATACTAACTTTTTATGAATTTACGAAAGAGTAAAAATAAAATATTTCCAGACAATATAATAGAACATCTGGAAATATAAATTACCGTATATATTAAATCTATTTATTAAATATTCTGCTTCCAGGTTTTTCATAAGACAATCCTTTTTGACATAAAGGACATTTATCTGTATCATACGTATTTATATTTAATTTAATAGAACTATAGACTGGATAAGGTATATCTATATCATCTGCTCTTCTATCTACTATACAACAAAGTGCAACAACTTTTCCACCAAGCCCCTCTATAATCCTAGCTACTTCAAGAGATGATTTTCCTGTGGTTATAACATCTTCTGATATTATAACCTTCTGTCCCCTTTTTATTTCGAATCCTCTTCTTATAGTCATCTCTCCATTTTGTCTCTCGGCAAATATTCCTGGCCTGTTGAGTTGTCTTGCAAGCTCATAGGATACTACTATTCCTCCCATTGCTGGCCCTACAATTATGTCAAAATCCAATTTTTTTAACTTTCTGGCAACAACACTCAGAACCTCTTCGGCCTTATCAGGATATTGAAGAAGCTTAGCGCATTGACAATATCTATCACTATGCTTACCAGAAGACAGTAGGAAATGCCCTTCAAGAAGAGCTCCTGATTCCCTTAATTTACTTATAACCATATCATCATTACTCATAATTTATTAATAATCCTCCTCGTATAAATTTTCAATTTATGCTCAGACCACTCCGCATATCTCAGATATATCCCTTATATTTTCATGTTCCATGTAATCTTGTATTCCCTTCAATATATCAATACATGCAAGCGGATTGATAAAATTAGCCGTACCCACTTGTATCAGGCTTGCTCCTGCCATTATAAATTCAATTGCATCTTCCCATGTAGATATTCCGCCAATTCCTATAACCGGAATATCTACCGACTTTGAAACCTCATATACCATTCTAAGAGCTATAGGCTTTATTGCCGGTCCAGAAAGTCCTGCTGTAATATTGTCAAATACAGGTTTTTTATTATGAATATCTATTGCCATTGCCTTAAAAGTATTTACAAGTGATATGGCATCAGCACCGGCATCAAAGCATTTTTGTGCCATATCAACAATATCTTCGGCATTTGGTGACAATTTTACTATAAGAGGTTTTCTACAGTATTTCTTAACATCACTGACTATTTCATATGCAATAGAAGATTTTATTCCAAAAGCCATACCTCCACATCTTACATTCGGACAGGAAATATTCAATTCTATCATATCCACATCCGAATCATCAAGAAGCTTTATTCCTTCTACGTAATCCTCCAATGTGGCTCCTCCCAGATTGGCTATGATTACAGTATTGAATTTTTTCATCTCGGGAAGTTCGAATTCCAGGAAATGTTTAACCCCAGGATTCTGAAGTCCTACACTGTTTAAAATTCCTGATGAGGTTTCAAAAATTCTAAGTCCCTCATTTCCTTCTTTCCTGTTTAATGTAAGTCCTTTTGAACATATTCCTCCTAATTTAGATACATCAAATATTTTATTGTACTCTCCCCCAAAGCCAAAAGTTCCGGATGCAGCTATTACAGGATTCTTAAAATTCACTCCGCAAATATCCATGGATATTCTCCTTCTACAATATATTATATAATTAAATCATCTCCTAAAAAAACAGGTCCATCGCAGCATGCTCTCTTGTTGCCATTTTTTGTCTTGCAGGTACAAACCAGACATGCTCCTATGCCGCATGCCATGTGTTTTTCCATAGAAACATATACAGGTATGGACTTTTCCCTGCACATTCCTACTACTTTCATCATCATTGGTTCAGGTCCACAGCATAGTACTTGATCATATTCTTCTGCATGAAAAATATCCGTTATATATCCATTTGATCCTCTGTTTCCAACTTCCAGTGAATAATAAATATTATCCACAAATTTCTCAAATCTTTCTAATATGTATGTGTTCTTTTTAAATCCTGCATACAAATCAAGCTTATCCCTTTTCGGCGATATTTCTCTTATAGATTTAGCTAGATAGAACATAGGTGCGATCCCTATTCCTCCAGTTATTATAGCCGCTTTTCCACTTATATTATCTATATTGAATCCATTTCCAAGCGGGCCTGTAAGCCTTACTTCATCACCCATATTCAATAAACTAAGCTTTTGAGTACCGTAACCTACCACCTGATATAAAAAGGCAATCTTCCCACCATCAAGATAATGTATGCTTATAGGTCTTGATAACAATGGCTCCATGTTCCATGATCTCAGCATGTAAAATTGTCCTGGAGCACCATTGAACTTACCATTAAATTCAATTTCATATACGTTGTCTTTAATTTGAGTATTTTTTTCTACTCTGCAGACAATATAATTTAATTTATCACTCACCTAAATCTTCCCCGTTTCTGAAACAGCATCATTTATACTGTCCCTCATCTTTAATACTTCCATTCTCGCACATTCTCCATATTTTTTCCACCCATCAGCATATTTTTTATATGCCATTAAAATACCTCTTGAAGAATTCACGACTCCTCCATTGCCGTCTTTCAAATATACAGCTACATCTTTTGCACCTCCACCTTGTGCACCATAACCTGGTATTAAAAAGAATAGATTATTCAGATAGTGTCTAATTTCTCTTCCTTCTTCCAGATGGGTACAGCCCATTACACCTCCTATGGAACTATAACCGCAGTGTCCTAAATATTTGCTGCCAATATCCTTTAACCTTTCTCCAATCACCCTGTAAACTTTTTTGTTTTGATTTGTATCAATATACTGAATATCCTTTGCCCCAATATTTGAAGTTCTTATAAGAACAAATATTCCCTTATCATTTTTTTGTACATAGGGTATATATGGATCTATAGTATCAAGTCCCATATAAGGATTTAGAGTTATAAAATCACTTTCAAAATCTCCTTCAAAATGTGCCCTTGCATACATTTCTGCAGTCTTATTTATGTCCCCTCTCTTGATATCTGCAATAACCAGTGCACCTTTGCTCTTTATATATTTGAGAGTCTTCGAGTATAACTCAAGTCCTTTTATTCCAAGTGCTTCATAGTAGGCAATTTGTACTTTATAACAGGCAGCTATATCAAAAGTACTATCTATTATATTTCTATTATATTCAAATATGGAGTCTTCAATAGAAACACTGGATTTTATAATGTTTTCCGGCATATATTCAACTGAAGTATCCAATCCCACACAAACTGGTCCTTTTTGTTCTACACTTTCATAAAGTTTATCTATTATCATAAATAAAATTATTCCTTTCTCTAACCTTTTTAAATTGTAAAATCAGTGTAAGCTTCATCACAATAACTGCATCTATATTCTCCAAGTTCTTCATCTGCAAGATAAAAAACCTGGGGGATATTTTTTTCTACAGAAGTTATGCACCTTGGATTCCTACATTTAATTACATTTTCTACTTTTGTTGGCAGTTTTAATTTTATCTTCTTTTCTATAACTTCATTTTTTATAATATTTATTGTTATATTAGGATCTATAAAACCCAAGACTGTAAAATCAAGTTCAAGTTTATTCTCTATTTTTATTATATCTTTTTTACCTAATTTGGCACTTTGAGCATTCATTATAAGTGCTACTGAATAATCTACATTGGTCAGTTTCAGGTAATTAAATATTTTTATACCATGACCTGCTTTTATATGATCTATTACAATTCCATTTTTGATACTTGTAATCTTAAGCATATTATCCCCCTCTATATATTCATTCCTAAAAGTTTTATTATAAGTGATTCCCTTGCATATACACCATACTGAGCCTGTTTGAAATAACAAGCTCTCGGATCATTATCAACTTCATATGAAATTTCATTCACTCTTGGCAATGGGTGAAGAACTATCATATCCATAGATGCAACTTCCATTTTAGCTTTATCCAGTACGTAGCTATCCTTGAGTCTTATATATTCCTCTTCATTAAAAAATCTCTCTTTTTGAACCCTTGTCATGTAAAGTATATCAAGTGAATTTATAACTTCCTCCAACTTTTTAGTTTCAATATATTTTATGTTATTTTTATCCATTTCTCTTTTAATATAATCAGGTACTTTTAATTCTTGTGGGGATATAAGAGTAAAATTATTATTATCATACATAGACATGGCCTTTATAAATGAATGCACAGTCCTTCCAAATTTGAGATCACCACAGCAACCTATTTTTAGATTTGATAAAGATCCTTTTATGGATCTGATTGTTAAAAGATCTGTTAACGTCTGTGTCGGATGTTGATGCCCTCCATCTCCTGCATTTATAATAGGTATTTTGGAATACATAGAAGCAACTTTTGGAGCTCCCTCCTTAGGATGCCTCATGGCAATTACATCTGCATAGCAGCCTACTATCCTTATAGTATCAGCCAAACTCTCACCTTTGGATACAGAACTTGAATTAGGTTCTGAAAACCCTATTACATTACCTCCCAATCTAAGCATGGCTGTTTCAAAGCTGAGTCTTGTTCTAGTACTTGGTTCATAGAATAAAGTAGCTAAAATTTTTCCTTCACAAATATGTGAAAAATGTTTTGGATTTGAGATTATTGTATCTGCTAAATCAAAAATTTCATTTAATTCTTCTTTAGTAAAATCTTTTATATCTATAAGATGTTTCCCTTTTAACATTTGCTGATTCCTCCTTTTTAGCCTCTCAGTACTAAATTTAAAGGTATAAAAAATGCCTTCATAAAAGAAGGCATAATTACACTATTTATACACAAATAACCAAAACTAACACCTTCTAAGTCTCACAGGACCCACTTAAAGGTAATATTTTATTGTTCTAAGAATAGCATATACCAATTCTAAAGTCAATAAAAAAATAAGTTGAAATTTTCTTATTAAAGTCTTCCAACCCAACCTTGAATTACCTAGCATATTTTTTTGTGCAATGTACAAACTTTAGTTGTAAGCAGTAATCAATATTATAAAAAGGAGTGTTTTAAATGTCTTACAGCAATAAACCAATAGTACCACAAGCAAAAGAAAAATTGAACCAGTTCAAAATGGAATCTGCTGCAGAGGTTGGAGTAAATCTAAAGCAAGGATATAATGGTGATCTTACTTCCAGAGAAGCCGGTTCCATAGGTGGAAACATGGTTAAAAAAATGGTTCAGGCTTATGAACAAAGCTTAAAGTAAAATAATTAGAAGATCCATACTTAGAAATAGGCATGGATCTTTTAATTTACATTTTATCAGTAAATATATAATTATCTTTTAAAAATAGGTATTGTAACACTTAATGCCCGTTCAAGTAATTCCTTATATGCTGTGATATACTTTTTCAACTGTTTAACATCATGATATAAAATCTTCACATCATTGGATACAAATGCATATCCAGTAATCAAAAATGACGCTGTTTCTTCTGGATAAGAAACTTGAAAGCTACCTTCGTCATTTCCCTGCTTAATAATATGTGTAAAATATTTCGTAACAGTATTAGAAAATTTATGATAAAAACGGTCCATCATATAACGATTTTCCTCTAAATTAATTGTCCTTTGTAATTCTATATTTTCATCATTTACATTTATTGGCGAGATTTGTGCCATTTCAATAAATAATTGAACTTTTTCTATTGCAGACTTCTCTTTATCATATGATAAAGATTTCAAACGTCGAAGCAACGGTTCCATGCGTTTTTCAACCAGGCAATATAAAATATCTTCCTTGTTTTTGAAATGGTAATACAAAAGACCTCGGGATATATTTAGTTCATCTATAATATCTTGTGTTGTAGTATTCAAATATCCCTTTGTTACAAACAGGCGAATTGCCGCTGCCATGATTTCAGCTCTGCGGACTTCTGGTTCTTTTACATCACGCATAGTGTATGCCTCCCTATAGAACGAGTATAGCATACGACTGACAATTTGTCATCTTAATATCATATTAATTGTAACAATAAACAAAAGTAAACATTTGAGGGGCTGTCTCAAAATGCTTACTTTGCACATTGGGGAACTATTGTATTAAATTTTATCTAGGTTGCAACTTCAATTTTTATTTTATCCTCATACTATTAAGTTAATATTAAATACAAGTTAATATCTTTTTAATTTACCATCTGTGTTCTGTATTTCTCAAACGGGCTTACAACCGTCTTTGGTTACATTACAGAATAGTAATAATTTACTACTCTACTGTGCTCAAACATTCTTCTAACTCTTGCTGAGTTAATTCTATAGTTATAATCATATCATCACCTCCTATTTATGTTATTAATTTTTATAATATCCCAAGTTAATGTACATGATATTATTATCTTGTTAATTTAGTATTAAATTGTAATAGACAGTAATATATATAATAACTTTTTATCTATCACTAATATATCTGAACCTTTCGAAATATCATTGTTTTTAGCAACATCATCTTAGGTGATTTGAAACCTCTGCCCATTAAATTCTAGCATTACAATTTTAATATAATACTTCAATCTAAATTTAAGATTGACAAACTTGTTTCTCAAACGTATACTATTTATATAAATTGTATAAATTATAATCTACTTAAAATTATGCTTCAAGGTAAAAAGCAAAAGCTACAAAAAATTTTTCACAACTTTTTATTTGATCAAATGGAAAAATTTGATTCACGGATTCAACCGCAGACAGCTATTTACATGATCAATTTTAAAGCAGAGAACTCTCGCTTTTTTAGTAAGTAATCTGTTTGAAACCAACAGAACCCCTCTCTTATATAAGCTCTTTCTACCAGATGAACATAATTTATTTATCATTACATATTCAAGAATTTACAATAATAGATTTGTTGTATAATTTTTACTTATAGATTCAGACACATTTAAAAGGTAATTTACAGTTAATTATAAAGTATACTAAAAAAGTACTCTTTACAGAAAGAAAGGTGAAATTATAAATCATGTCAATAAAAAATAGCTCTCTTGCTGAATTAGCTTACAATTATTTAAAAAAGATGATTTTAAATGGTAAAATAAAATGTGGTGAGAGAATTCTTGAAGCAAACATTGCTACAATTCTTAATATCAGTAGGACCCCTGTAAGAGAGGCAATTCGACGTCTTTCTAGCGAAGGAATTGTTAATGTTTGTAAAAATAGATACTCAGAAGTTATTACTTTTTCAAAACGTGATATTATAGATTTAGGTATTATGCGACTCACTTATGATACATTAGCTGTACAACTCGCAATTCAAAATGGAAGTAACAAAGATTTTAGCGAATTACTATCGTTAGCAACTGCATGTGAAAAAGCATTAGTAATGAAAGATCATATCAGACAAATCAATTATGATATGATCTTTCATCTTAAACTTGTAGAAATTGGAGGAAATTCCTTATTAATCGATGCACAGCATAATCTTCAATTAAAAACTCATCTACTTTTTGTTGATCAGTATGTTAATCATCAAATTGTTCCTGATTATGTTAGTAGTTTTAAAGAACATAAGTCTATTGTAGATGCATTATTTTCTAGAGATGTGGAGAAATCAATTAGTGCTTGTACGAATCATTTGACAAATTACTATGGTCTCTCAATAAAGACAAGACACATTACCTTTGATTTTAATTAGTATTATAATATATTTTTAGAGTTTTTTAAGCATCTCTAATTCTATTAAAATATTTATATAAAGTCTTCCCTAAGTACTATCTATATAGATAGTGCTTAAGTATGTTCCTGTTCTTGGAAGCTATAATTTTATGCAAAGATAATTAATTGATATCAAGTTCTCTAACTCGATTTCTATCATTTACATCATTAGCAAATAATAAAATAATTACAAAACCTATTGCCATTAATCCTACTAATAAATATAATGCTATCATATATCCAGGAATACTATTCCAGCCACCACCAATTTCAATAATTACACCTATTAACAGAGAAGCAACCCCTCCACCAATTCCTTGCATAAGTACCCCTAGCGACACTACTGTTGCACGATTATTCTCAGTTGAATTATCTGATGCAAAAGAATACAATACTGGAAATACTGCATTCGAACAACATCCAAAGAATATTTGAATTAATACAAGCCACATTACTCCTTTTCCAACATATTGCATTAAGAAAAATGCAATTGTAAGCCATGCAAAAATAATAAGTACTGTTTTCTTTCTTCCCATTTTATCAGAAATTCGTCCCCAAAAAATCTGCCCTAAGCCACCGGTAATTGCATAAACAACACTGAATAGTGCAGCCTTTGAAATATCGTACCCACCAACAAATGTAAGGAACGGCGTCAACCAAAAATTAAATCCAGAATAGGATGCCATAGCAATAAAATTACATATTGATACTATTACAATATTACGGTTTTTTAAACAAGCCCGAAAACTAGATCTTTTTTTCTTTTCTTCCTTTACTTCTCTACCTATTTCTCCACCACTTATAGCTAAAGTTTCATCAATAGCTTTTAAGGTAACTGATGGAGTTGCTCCTAATTTATAACAAGTTTCCTCATATTTTTGAAATCTTTTTTTCGATGCAAATCTCCAATATACAATCCATATAGGAATGGCCATTAACGGTACTATTAAAAATGGTAATCTCCAATTATTATTAGAAATAGCAAGAATCCATGAGATAAGTATTGCTCCCAACGCTGTACCCCATGGGTACCCAGTATGATGAATTCCAAAAGCAAACCCTCTCGCTTCCTCCGGCCACCATTCAGTAACTTGTGTAACTTCTATTGATTCTCCACAACCTCCTAACATATATTTAATAATATAAAAAATCCAAAATGCGGTCATCCCAACTATTGGAAAACCACAGATGAAAGTCATCCCCGTATATCCAATAACTACAAGAAGGCTTGTTTTCTTTCTAGCCCACCCTTGCCCTCTTCTATCTGACCAGTTGGCAGCAAATGGTGATAATATTCCTAAACTAATTGTCACAATACCATATAATATTCCATATGTCGTGGATGACATTCCAAATTCTTTAATTACTGCAGGTGATACTCTGACTATCAAATCTCTACAATTGGCACATATTGCAAAAGATAACCATAGAAGTCCTAGTGCCATCCATGATTCTTTCGGGACTCTTGGAATAAATCCAGCATTTTTAGTATTCTCCATTCTACTGTACCCTCCTATTAAAATTTAAAATTATATTTTATTTATTCCTACATTCATTTTATAAAAATTTAATCTCCAAACATGGGTCAATGATAAGAAAACGATTGCAAAATAATTTTTGTATATTTTCTTATCATCAACATATTATATATTCACTATTTTATCGTTTCGGAAGAATTACATGCTTTAATCCTTCACCTGCCATGACTTGTTTGAAACCTTTTTCCCATTCTTCAATTGGATGCGTATTACTAGCTATTACCTTAAGATTAATTTTCCCATTTTCAACCAAACGAATGGATGTATCCCACCATATTGATTTTTGAGCAAATGTACCAATAATAGTTATTTCTCTTAAAGCTATTTGGCTGAAATCTATAGGTGTTGGTTTATTAGAAAGTCCAATTTGTACATGCGTCCCACCTTTACGAACACTTTCAATACAAAGAAGAATTCCAGATACAGCACCGGAGCAATCAAAAGTATAATGAGGTCCCAGTCCCCTTGTCTCTTTTATAATTTGTTCTTTAATTCCATCTGATTCGCTGTATAAAATAACATCAGCACCTAATTTTTTTGCAATTTTCAAACGTTCCTCATCTTTTCTCGTTCCAACTATAATGACTTTACTTCCAAACGTTTTTATCGCTTGCATACATAATAATCCGATACTTCCTGGTCCAGTTATTAATACACAATCATCTGGTTTTAATGAAACCTTTTCATAAACAGCCTGGATACAACAAGTTAATGGCTCAATTAGAGCTCCCTGTTCATATGGAACATTATCAGGTAAAATATGCACTAATTTTTCAGGGACTGCTACATATTCTGCCATTCCACCATTTACACCACTTCCAATTGATTTTCTATCCGCACATAAATTATTTCTTCCACTTCTGCAATACTCACAAGTTCCACATGTAATATAGTAAGTTTCTGTTACTACTCTGTCATTTTTTTTAAATTTTGCAGCATTTTTCCCCACTTTCTCAACAACACCTGCAACTTCATGTCCAATTGTTACGGGTGGATCTATTGGATAAGAATTATCATTTAAAATATGGATATCTGTACCACAAATTCCTGCTGCCTTTACTTTTATTAAAATTTCATCATCTTTAATTACCGGTCTTGCTACTTCACATAATTTAACATTTCCTCTTCCTTCTTTGACTTTTACAATTGCCTTCATAACTTTATACCTCCTACTTTAATAAATTTATAATTATATAGCACCTAACATCATACATATGACTAAAGGTAATGTGTATCAATTATTTCAGTATAATTTTTTATACGTATTCACTATGTCTTCTCTTGAAAAAGGCTCATAGCTGTTTATCAATAATCTTTGCTGACCTTTTATAACGGCATCACTGAAAGTCTCAATCTCTTCTTCTTTCATTCCATATGTCCTAAGAGGCTTTCTTGGCAGTAACTTATCCAGTACATTTGCCAGTTCTTCATATACATCTATATACTCTTTATCAGAACAATCGAGTATATCCAATAATACAGCATTAAGCTTCTTAATCTTACCATTTGGATTCTTTTTCATATAAGTTTCAAATATCTCTGTAAATAGCATATAATTTGCCTCGCCATGTGGTACATGATAGGTCCCTCCTATAGGATAAGAAAGTGCATGTACAGTAGCACAACCTGCATTTCCAAAAGCTATGCCTGCATAGTTACTACCAAGAAGAAAATCCTCAATTATCTTATTTCTATAGTCTTGTCCCCTTTGCAATATTTCAATATAGCCATTCAGAATCAACTTTATTGCTTCTATACTAAACATTTCAGTATATGGAGTAGCTCTTGGAGACAGATAGGATTCGCATGCATGGATAAGCGCATCTAAAGAACTAGTTACAAAAAATCTATATGGAAGTCCCTTTACAACTTCAGGTATGAGAACCGCATAATCTGGATATAACACATCTGCAGCGATTCCCTTCTTAGTATGTTTTGATTTGAGCTCTGCAACCGATACATTTGTAACCTCTGAACCTGTTCCGCAAGTTGTAGGCACAATAATTAATTTTTTATTTTTTACTAAAGGAACCTTTCCTTCAAATAAGTCAATTGAATTCTCAGTATATTTGAGTCTTAGAATTTTGGATATATCTATCATTGTACCTCCGCCTAAAGCAATTACCCTATCGTATTTTTTATCACCTATATCCCTAATTATCCCATTTATCATTTGATCTGATGGTTCTCCTGAGCCATACTTCTCTCGAAATATAGTATCTGCTCCCTCGGTATATTTTTCTAAAAAGGGTTCGTATAAAAATTCATTTGTCAATATAAGATCACCCTTTCCAATCTTAAAAAATTCTGCAAATTCCTTTGTCGTATCAAATTTATAGATTTCAGGCACTACTTGTAATAACTTCATCAGTATTCCTCCTCATATAATAAAGTTAATAAATCATTCATTTCTAATTTTTATTCATAAAGCTGAAATAGAGATTCCTAGCCCAAAGGCTTCATATCGGAATATATTATAATTGCTGAACAGACAAAAGATGCTGTAACTAATTCCTTTGGAATAAAACTTGGCCTTGATATATCTATTGACTTTTATGGCCAATCTTTAATTATTACACTTAACTTATATTTTACTTTTTACAAGAGCATTTTTAGCAAATCATAATCATCCTGTTTATTAACGTCCACAACATCTATCTCATTGAAATCCACATATATTATTTTATTATTTTTAATTCCTACAGCTTTACCTGATGATCCTTCCATCAAAAGCTCTACAGATTTAATTCCCATCCTGGCCGCCAACAACCTATCAAAAGCAGATGGATCACCACCTCTTTGTATAAATCCCAACACAGTACTTCTTATGTTAATATTAAGTTTGACCTCAATATATTCTTGAAGATCTTTTATATCATACATTCTCTCTGTTATTATTATTATATTATCGATCTTCCCCTTAACAATATTTTTATTTAACTTCTCGCATATGACATTAAAAGTCAGCTTATTTTCAGGCGTAGATATTATTTCCGCACCTCCCGCCAAGGCTGAATACAGGGCCAAATCACCACAATATCTTCCCATTACTTCTACTATGGTAGTTTTTTCATGAGAATTATCAGTGTCCTTTATCTTTTTTATGCAATCCAAAACCGTATTTAATGTTGTATCAAATCCTATACAATAATCCGTATAATTCAAATCATTATCTATAGTTCCAGGCAACCCGATAACATTTATTCCTAGTTCATCTAGTCTATCCGCACCTTTAAAAGATCCATCTCCCCCAATTACAACTAAACCATCTATTTTGAATTTTTTTAATGTATCCATAGCCTTTCGCTGTCCTTCTTCTTTCATAAATTCCGTACATCTAGCAGTTTTAAGAATAGTTCCTCCCCTTTCTGCTAAACGATCTACATCAATATCATTTAATTTTATGATATCTCCTTCTATTAAACCTTTATATCCATGTTTTATTCCACAAACTTCTATACCACTATATATTGAAGATTTCACAATTGCTCTTATAGCAGCATTCATTCCGGGAGCATCTCCTCCACTCGTTAAAATCCCTATTTTCATGTCTTCCCTCCCTCAAATTGAGAGCCTAAAAAAGTATCTACTATATCTATTACTCTTTGTCCCAAAAATTTTATTTTTAGCCATAGAAACTCTTACTGATATCTTCATAAAAACAATCATTCCTTTAAGTGCTGTGAGACTACTTTTTAAATTAGTTTTCAGCCCTTGTTCTAATCATTCTAGTACAGCAATAATCTTTAAATATTCTTCTGGATGATCTGAAAGGTCTATTACTGCCTGAGGTGCTTCATCTAAACTAACTATTTTACTAATTATAGGCTTAACATCTATACTTCCTTCCGATATAAGCTTCAGTGCTTCCTCAAATTCTCCAGCACTTGTTCTAGATCCTCTAATATCAAGTTCCTTTTTGGTTATAAGATCAGTTGGTAACCTTGTATCTTTTTTAGGCCATCCCGTAAGAGCTATTCTTCCCGCATAGGATACGTAATCTATTGAATTTCTTATGGCAGAATTTGCCCCTGAAGCTTCAATAACAACCTCTGCTCCTCTTCCATTTGTTATTTTCTTTATTTTCTCTAACCCGTCTACATTTAATACATTAATGATATTTTCTATACCAAGTTTATGTGCAAAATCTAATCTTTTATCAACTACATCCATAAGTATTGGTATTGCTCCATAGATTTCTGCACATAATGCCATTAAAATGCCTATTGGACCTGCTCCATTTATTACTACATGTTCTCCTTTCTTAACTTTTGTTCTGTGAATGCCATGTAATGCTATAGTAAGTGGCTCTGCCACAGATAACTCTTCCCATGAAACATTTTCCGGTGCTTTAACCAATAAATCTTTCGGATGAGTAAATATTTCTTGCATTGCTCCATCAGTTTGAACGCCTAATACTTTTAAATCCTCACAACAATTTGTTCTTCCTAGACTACAAGGATAACATTTACCACAGTAAATATATGGGTCAACAACAACCCTGTCCCCTTTTTGTATACCTTTACTATTTTCCCCTATCTCAAGTACTTCTCCAGCTATCTCATGACCTATTATTCTTGGATAAGAAACAGTATTATTTACTCCTCTGTATGCTCCTACATCTGACCCACATATTCCAGCTGCTTTCACTTTTATTAATGCTTCATTTTCCTTTCTTGATGGTTCCTCAATTTCTTTAATTCTTATATTTTTTGGGGATTCTAGATATACTGATTTCATAATTTTCATACTTCCTTTCTTTTTATGTTTTTTATTTATTTTATATATTATTTTCTTGCCACTGCTCTTTTTACTGCTTCAACAATATAATTTGCTGTTAATTGATATCTTTCCGACAAATAATCAATAAACCCAACTTGGCCAAATTCATCATTGACTCCAATCATTTCTATCGGAACTATTTTATTTCTTACAACCACCTCTGAAACTGCTGCCCCTAGCCCATTAATAATATTATGATTTTCAGCTGTTATAATGGCTCCAGTGTCCTCAGCTGCTTTAATAATTGCTTCTTCATCTAAAGGTTTCCATGTAAACATATTTAAAATTCTTACACTAATTCCTTCTTTATTAAGCTTTACCGCTGCTTTCATGGACTCTGCTACACAAAATCCGCTGCAAATAATGGTTGCATCTTTACCTTCCCGAATAAATGAGGCTTTTCCAATTTCAAATTTTGAACTTTCTTCAAAAATTTTAGTACACGACTTGCGGACTAAGCGCATATAATACATACCATAAGTATCTGCCATTTGTTCTATTACCTGTTGCAGCTGAATAATATCTGTAGGTTCTACTACCGTCATGGTGGGGATTAACCTCATAAGCCCCATATCTTCAAACGGCATATGAGTACCACCATTAATCTGAGCAGTAATTCCAGGATCTGATCCAATTACTTTTACATTTGCGTTGGCATATGCACCTGATATAAAGATTTGATCATATGCTCGCCTACTGGCAAATGATCCAAACGTATGTGCAAATGGGATTTTACCAACAATAGACAAGCCTGCTGCAACTCCATACATATTTGCTTCCTGAATTCCACAATCAATTGTTCTTTCCGGAAACCTTTTTTGAAAAGGTTTTGTTCCCATTGCTCCCATAAGATCCGCATCCATAACAACAATCTTCTCATTTTTTGCAGCTAGTTCTATTAATTTATTACAAAATGCATTTCTCATTTCCATTTTTTCAGGACATAATTCTTTTACTATATTAACTGTGACTGTCATATTTGTACCTCCTAAAATACTAACCTTGAGAATAATTCTAAGGCTTTAATTTACCTAGTCTAATAAGGACTATTTCCTTCTAGCGCCAAAATTTCTATCATAGGATTTTATTAACTTTTGTTATGTTTTTAAGTTTTATTAGGTAATAAAAGGAAAATATCTATGCATGAACATCAAGAAAATTTTAATATATTTGAGCTTTTATAGTTATGAAATGTGAAAAGTTTTATAAATTGCTAAATCTTAAAGAGTTTTTCAAAAGATACTTTAATTACGGATGATTTTGATTTATTTATATGGATAAATAATATTTACTTTTTCAGTATTTAATTTTTAATTATTTTCGCATCTATTAAATATTAAGCATTGCTTCTTTCATCTCTGAAACTGCTTCTTCACATTGTTTCTTTGATATATTACAGCAATGACTGCTGGTCTTTCCCTCCATTTCCTTCCACCCATGTGCTTTAATAGTATTTAAAACAATCATTGAAGGTTTTCCTTCTTCTAATTTTGCGTTTATAATAGCATTGTCAATAGCATTTAAGTCATGTCCATCAATATTTTGTGCATACCAACCAAATTGTTCAAACTTAGCAGCGATATTCCCTAGATTCATGATTTCCCCAACTGGTCCATCTAACTGCAATTTATTACTGTCTACAAATCCAATTAAATTATCAAGTTTAAACTGTGATGCAAACATAGCCATCTCCCATACTTGTCCTTCTTGAATTTCACCATCTCCTAGTATAAGAAATACATTATTATCTCTCTTGTTCATCTTAAATCCTATTGCAACTCCTGCAGCTGTTGATGCCCCCTGACCTAACGATCCAGTTGTCATATCTATACCTGGCGTTCTTAGACGATCACAATGACTTGGAAGATTTGTATTAGGTCTGTTCAACGTATTTAATTCTTTCATAGGCATAAAACCTCTTAATGCTAATGCTGAATAAATTGCAGGTCCTGCATGTCCTTTTGAACACACTAACCAGTCTCTATCTCTCCATTTTGGATTCTTAGGATCATGTTTTAACTGTTTTCCATAAAGAACAGCAAGAGTATCCGCAATGGAAAGAGATCCTCCTATATGTCCAGTTCCCAGTTTAGATATCGTCTTCATAGTTTCTATTTGGATTTGTAATGAAAATTTTTGAATATTATTTAGCTTTGTTTCACTTAACATAATTTTGCCTCCCATTTCCTCTTTATTCATAAAAATATGGTGCATGTTTCAAGCTATTAAATTGATCTATATCATGAGGATAAATAATTTTTGCTTTATTATCTTTTTGCAAGCATCTTAGTTTCTCTACCGATTTTCTATAGCCTATACTATCATACAGAATTCCCGGCATTCGAACTGGCGGACCAAAATTTAAAGCGCAGACGCATGAATCGGACGGGAAAATAACTACTCCATTTGACGTGTGAAGTATTAGTCCCATAACTCCTGGTGTATGTCCTGGCAGTAAAATCAAATCAATACCTTCACAAAACTCAATATCTTTTTCAATCAATTCAAACTCTAGATTTCCAAACATATAATTTTTTTTAAAATATGGACACCCTAAAGTCGGCCTTTCTGTTTTAAACACTTCTACCAGACCATTTTGAAAATCCTCCCTACCAGTAACAACTCGTTGTGGAGTGCTTTTTTTAGTAAAAAATCCCAATCCTCCCGAGTGATCCCAGTGCATATGTGAAAGTAAAACAACATTGATATCTTCTACTGTATAACTTAACAATTCTAATTGTTTATCTAAAAATTGATTTCTTTCAATTTCCTGATGAAAAAGCTGATCAAATCCTTCACCTTTACGTTCTCCTTTTCCTTCATCACCTAGATAAGAGCCTGTATCATATAGAATTAATCCTTCGCTTGGATGTTCAATTAGGACTGAATAGGATGGAGCAATCAGCCATTTACCTTTTGGATACTTATTATCTACAGTTCCTGTTACTGGCATTGCTGTATTCCATGCCATATCATTTTCTATAGTTCCATGATTTAAAATTGTATATTTTATACCTTTCATAATTTATTTTTCCCTCCAATATACAGATTTCTTTGTATACATCTTTTAATAATTGTATACTATTTACTTAAATAATATTCTCTTTTGATATATTTGTCAACACAAAATTTATTAGCCCTTTAACTGTTATAAATATTTAGATTTGTAGGAAAGCTATAATTATACTGTTTATAAATTTCTAGTAACAGAATTAAAAATATTCAGTGCATATATAACTAAGAGAGGAGATAAATACATGACAACTAGAGAAGTAGTAATTGCAAATGGAGTAAGAACTCCAGTTGGTAAATTTGGTGGATCTTTAAAAGATATAAGTGCAGCACAGTTAGGGGCTATTGTTATAAAAGAGACACTAAAAAGGGCGGGAATAAGATCCGAAGATGTTGACGAAGTATTGATGGGATGCGTTATTCAGGCAGGACTTGGTCAGAATATAGCAAGACAATGTTCTGTGAAGGCTGGTCTTCCGGTTGAAGTTCCTTCAATGACAATTAACAAAGTATGTGGTTCTGGGCTTAGAACAGTAAGTCTGGCTGCACAAACAATAATCGCAGGGGACAATGATATAGTTGTAGCTGGAGGAACAGAAAACATGTCCCAAGCCCCATTTCTTTTATCTAAAGCAAGATATGGTTATCGTATGGGAGATGGCGTGCTTATTGACTCAATGATACGTGATGCACTTCTTGATATATTCAATGAATACCATATGGGCGTGACAGCTGAAAATGTTGCTACACAATGGGAAATTTCTAGAGAGGAACAGGATGAATTTGCTGCAAAAAGTCAGAATAAAGCAGAAGAAGCCCAAAAACTTGGGAAGTTTAATGAAGAAATCGTTCCTATCACAGTCAAAAACAGGAAGGAAGAGATTATTTTCGACAAACTTGTGGTGTTGATCCTTCAATTATGGGAGTAGGGCCTGTAGGTGCAGTAAAAAAAGCCCTTGAAAAAGCAAATTTATCTATTAATGACATAGATTTGATAGAGGCAAACGAAGCCTTTGCAGCACAGTCTCTAGCTGTTTCAAAGGAATTAGGATTTGACATGAACAAAGTCAATGTAAATGGAGGTGCCATTGCCATAGGTCATCCTGTTGGTGCCTCTGGCGCTAGGATTCTCGTTTCACTTCTCTATGAAATGAAAAAAAGAAATGCAAAATTGGGTCTTGCAACCTTATGCATCGGAGGAGGACAGGGTACTGCACTTATTGTGGAAAGAGACTAATAGTTTGGTCTCCTAAATAACAGAATAGTATAAATATATTAAAGGCAGAAAATTTAAAAACTCTCTGCCTTTTTTACCTATTAATTGAACAAATAGCATTATATTTTTCATTTGATTTGCTACTAATATACTATCATCACTTACTTTAATATTAATGCTGCCATCCAACATAAAATAGGAGTCACAATAATTGCAGGTAAATAATTTGCTACCTTAATTTTAGTAACACCAATTATATTTAATCCAAGTGCTATGATCATCAGAGAGCCTGTACAAGTAATCTCTTCAATAGCTGAGTTAGTTAGAATTGGCTGTAAAAACTGTGCCAGTAAAACAATTGCACCCTGAAATAAGAAAACAAAAGAAGCAGAAAATAATACACCGATACCAAAACTTACAGACAGTATTGTAGACGATATCAAATCAAGTACAGATTTTGTAAAAAGCATTGTATTATCCCCAGTAAGCCCTGCATTTAGTGAACCTACAATAGTCATTGCACCTATACAAAATAAAAGGCTTGCTGTAACAAAACCTTCAGCAACTGAAATGGTGTTATCAGAAGATGTTTTAAAGTGTTTTTCAATCCATTTCCCCAAAATTGTTATCCTTTTGTCAATATCAATCCATGTTCCTATAATAGTACCTATAACAATAGATATTATAAGTACTAGAGTATTTTTACCCTTTAGTGTTCCGGATATTCCAATATAAACAGTACATAAACCTATTCCAACCATAACCGGTTCAGTAATCCTTCTAGGAATTCCTTTTTTAAACAACAAACCGATAATGCTACCTATTATAACAGTCATGGTATTAACAATTACGCCTATCATTCTGTATCCTCCTGTGTATTACATTCAACATAATACTTAGTATTATAACATATATTTCAATATTCCAACGATATATTATGTTTTTTATCACACTTAAATATAAGCCAATACACAGTGGTAATTAAGCATCATACATAATTTATATATTTTCTTAATTACTTTTTAAATTAAATAAAAAAATACTTAAAATTATAATGGTTCCACCGATGAAGGTACCAATATTGGGCATTTCTTTCAACAAAATGAATCCCAACACAGTGGAAAGTAATGGAGTAACAAACATGAAATTAGTTACTTCACTTGTTTTATCAGCCAAAGATATAGCTTTTCCCCAAAGAAAGTAGGCAATCGCACTAGGCATTGCACCGAGATATATGACTGATATGATATTCTCTGGTTCAGCAGTTATTGTCTGAGCTACTCCCTGCATGGAGAAAATTGTCAGCAAAATAGTACCACAAATCATACTGTATGTAACAATTTCTAAGGCTGTATAACCTATGGAAAAAAGCTTTCTATTTAAAATATTATAGCCACAAAAAACAATAGCAGCACCAATTGTCCAAACTAGTCCAATATTAATAGAAAATACACCGTCCCATAATATAAGAATTAGGACACCTACAAAAGCCAGCATGATTGCAAGCCAGCCAAGCTTTTTAATCTTCTCTCCATAAAATCTAGATGCAACCACTGCAGTCATAATGGGAGTAGTTGCAATAATGATGCTGGAGGTTGCAGAGGTCAGCGTTTGTATTCCGGTGTTAAAAGTAATCATATACAAGGTAAAGCCTAAGCCACCGGATAGAAAGAACCAGAAAATATCCTTATTCTGTGGTTTACGGATATGATTGAATATACCGATGACAATCAAAAAAATTGAAGCCACGCTACATCGGATAAAGCCCAGTGAATTTGGGGTATAGTGCATCATGGCTACTTTAGTCAATGGAAAAGCAGATGCCCAAAGAAATACAGTAAATAATGCCATTATATTAATCTTTAATTTTTGATTCATTATTAGATCAACTCCATTTTAAGTTGTTTAACGTCTGCAGGTTCTATGCATTAAATGTAGTTAATCTTTATAAATAAGTGCCTGAACTTCGGATTTCTCAGAAACTTTTAATATCACATTTCACATTACAAAATTTTCTCTTCATTAAATAATGCAACTTTATTTCTTCCGTTGCTTTTAGCCTGATATAAAGCAATATCAGCGCTTTTAAGCAAACTACTAACTTGTTTTGTCAGCTCTGGATACGATGATATTCCAATTGAAATAGTAATATTTATAGTTTTATTACCTAGAATGTAAAAATCATTCTTTTCAACATTCTTTCTCAATTTTTCTGCTATTTTAACGGCCTTAGACGCTGGACAATCTAACAATAATATAGAAAATTCTTCTCCACCATTTCGAGATACAACATCATAAGTTCTACATGTGTCAAGAAAAATATGTGCTAAATCCTTTAATACGCTATCTCCTATGTCATGCCCATAGGTATCATTAATTTCTTTAAAAAAATCAATATCTATAAGAAGTAAGGACAAGTCTTCTTCTTTATGAATAGCTAGCTGAGAAATACTATTAAATTTCTTATTAAATTGTCTCACATTATTTAAACCAGTCAAATAGTCTTTTGCTGCTTCATTTTCCAGTTTTCGGTACATTGCAGCTGTTTCCATTATGCAGTCTGCATATTTAATCGAAATATAGGATACTACTAAATATCCAGGGAAAAATATTGAAAGTGTTTTAATAATCATCCTTACATTTTGCATTGTTGCTAACGTCAAGATAAATAATACTACAACAAAATAAACCATGGAATAGATATATTTGATTTTTTTAGATAATTTTAATAGAGCAATAAGTCCAAATCCAATTCCTACCAGGAAAGCAGCTATTAATCCAAATATTGACGTACTAGAAACTCCCAGAAATAAAAATCGAAAAATACCTATAATGATTGAAGTAACAATTGAACATAGAAATCCACCGTAAAGAGAAGATAATAAAATTGGTATATACCGAAAGTCGATAATTTTGTCATAGGTAATCTGTACGCTATTTATCATTAGTACTATACCTAATATAGCATTAAAAAGCCCTAAAACAATTTTGCTATTTAAAGATAATTTCTGTGAAATAACTTTATCTATGTAAAAATGCTGAAAAAGACTCATAAATGCTATCAAAATACATGCATTCTGGAAAAAGCTCAATACCATAACCTGTCTGGCTCCTCTTTTATGATGGATAAACAATGCTAAAAAGTTATATTATAAAAATTATTGCTTTGCTACATTTATTTAATATTATCATATTTTAAAGCAAAACAAAAAAGAGTTTTTAGGATATCCTACATAAGTTCTTAATACTTCTATTTAGAAGTCCTCATCTGTTCTTTTTTACATTTTAAATTCAAGAGCAACATTGTCTGTAACTAAATGTGTCCATTTTACAAATAAACAAAATAAGCATCCGAGTAAATATCTCAAAATGCTTATTTTATATATTGAGGATTATTATGGTAAATTATCTGGGTTTTACTTTTGTTTTATTTTAGCTTTACACTGTTAAGTATGCATTAATTACAGGTTAAATAAGTGGCTCCAAGCATTAAATCAGGTACCATTACATGATTAGTGATTTTTTATTTATACATATTTCTCATTGATAGCCCTGATTAACCCTGAGGATACAATTCTTTTTCTTCCTTATTCACTCTATTGGCCAATAACTCAAACACTTGTTTTGTCTCTTTATTAAATTTATCTATATTTTTTTTGATTTTACTAGCAGTATTGTACTTTAATTTATAACTCTCATATACTTTAGTAATCTCTTTCATTTCTTCATAATATTTTTTACTAAATGTACTTAATCTTACATCCGAACTTTTTAAAATTTGTGGATACAAATATTTATCTTCATTTAATAAATGTATTTTAAGCTTACCATTAATAGTATTTATACTTTTTACAACTTCATGTATATTTTGCTCTATAGTATGACCTTCAATATTATTTAATATATAGGTAGCTAACTGCATAATTTCACTATGCTGTCTTTTAAAACTTTTCACATCCATTAAGATCACCCCCATCAAAATTATTATTTATTTTCTAATATTTTATAACCGTTAAAAGCATTTTAAATCTTTCACGAGCTTCAAGCCCGTGAGGAATATTAGAAGGCATAATTATTGTTTCACCAGTTTTAACATTAAAAACATTATCACCTACTGTAATTTCAGCTATACCATCTAATATTTGAACCATGGCATCTCCTGAAGTTACATGAGTACTGATGCCTTCACCTTTATCCAATGAAAATAATGTAATATTTGCAGAGGGTATTTGGGCAATAGTTCTACTTATAACCTGGCCTTCTTGATATGATATTAAGCTCTGTAAATTAAGTACTTTTGAAATTTCTATATTTTTAATTAAGTGGCTCATATTCTTACCTCCTTTAGACCTCTTAGTTATAGTATAAATCTATTGATAGTAAAAATACGTATCCCTTGTTACCATTTAGCTAAATATTTCTATAAATAATTCTAAGATATATTTAAAATTAAAAAAGATGACATTCATTTTAATGTCACCTTTTATATTCTATTCTGCCACTTTTCATCAAATGATTTATCTGCTACACGTATTAAAGTTTCTCACCTGCAGTACTTGCTTGAACTTCTTCATCATATATTTTTTATCTATGCCTCCCATATTCCAAGTAATACTATTACATGCAAACATATATTCTATTTCAAGGTAGAATGCGGCTAAACTTTTTAATGGCATTTATGACATAAATCTTTTATAGTAAAAGTTTTAATCATATGATAATATATTTATATTATAAATAAAAAATTTTTTATATTTTAAGGAGGAATATTTAATGCAATCAGAGCCCGACCCGGCGCATACCAATATTACAACATCGCAAGATATCTTAAGTTATATTGGGTCATATATAAATAATTTTCTTATATTTTCAAAATCATCTTTGCCACATAAAAAAATAAATACAATAATATTAAAATGGGGTAAGAATATATGAATATTTTAATAAATACTATTATTGTATTTTTACTGATTTTTATGAATGCTTTTTTTGTGGCTACGGAATTTGTTATGGTAAAAGTTAGAAAATCTAGAATAGAAACATTATCTCTTAAAGGAAACAAAAGTGCCAAGTATGTTTTAGTAGTTATTAAAAATCTAAATTTATATTTATCTGCATGTCAGCTAGGAATAACTTTAGCCTCCTTAGGCTTGGGATGGATTGGAGAACCTACTGTCTCACATATTTTAATACCAATATTTAATTTATTTAATATGCCAGAAAGCGCTATATACTCTATTTCATTTATTTTAGGATTTTCAATTATAACAGCATTTCATATTGTACTTGGTGAACTAGCACCTAAATCATTAGCAATTATAAATACAGAAAAAATAGCTATGTATACAGCATTTCCACTTATAATGTTTTATAAGCTAACATATCCTATAATGTGGATTTTTAACCATAGTACCAATCTAGTCTTGAAAATATTTGGAATTTCACAAAATGACGAGCATGAGGCAGCTCATACTGATGAGGAAATAAAGCTACTAGCTAAAGACAGTTACAAGCACGGTTTAATTGATAAAACTGAGCTAACATTTGTTGATAATATATTTGATTTTTCAGATAAGGATGTAAAAGAAATAATGATGCCTCGTACTGACATGGTATGTATATTTATAGAAGATTCATTTGATGATATTATATCATTTACTTTAAAAAAGCATCTAACCAGATATCCAGTATGTGAAGGCAATAAAGATAATATTATTGGCTTTATACATATTAAAGACTTATATAAGCAAAAGATTGAAGGTAATGATAAAAATATTGAAAATATTATTCGAGAAGTTAAATTTATCCCGGAATTCATGCCAATAGGTAATTTATTAAAAATATTTAAAAGTGAAAAATCACAGATGGCTATAGTTATTGATGAATTTGGAGGTACATCTGGATTAGTAACTATTGAGGATGTACTGGAAGAAATTGTTGGTGAAATACAAGATGAATTTGATAAAGATGAAAATGAAATAAATAAAACTAACGATAATAACTATATTATTAATGGAAAAGTTCCAATAGAAGATATCAACGAACTGTTAAATCTAGATATTGAAGCTGAAAATATTGATACTATTGGTGGATGGATTTATTCACGATTAAAATCATATCCAAAAATAAATGATAATATCACTTATAATGACTATAATTTTATCATACTAAAATGTGACAGGAAAAGAATAAACAAGATATTGGTTAAAAAATTACCTAAAGAATAATTATAAAAATAAAATCTATCTATTAGTATTCTGTATACTAGCAATAGTCTGCTTCAGCTGCACATTTTCATTCTGTGCAGCTGCAAGATCCCGCTGTATTTTGGCAATATATCTTAGCCGGATTTTCTTTCAAATTTTCCAATTGTATTGTCATTTTTTCTATCAGTTCTTTTATATTCTCAAAGGTATCCTTAAAGTTTTGAACATCCTTGGCAGTACTCATATTCTGATTTTCTATCTTTTTCAGCCTGTCAGAATGATCATTCATCCTCTTATCTATTAAAAAAGAGCTTCAGATTTCTCTGGAACTCTTAAACATACGTAAGATTAAATATTTTTAATAACCCTGCATGGATTTCCTGCCGCAATTACATTACATGGTATATCTTTAGTTACCACACTACCTGCCCCTATAGTCACATTATCTCCTATTTTTACTCCCGGACATATTATTGCTCCACCACCAATCCAAACATTATTTCCTATAATAATTGGTTTAGCAAATTCTCTACCGGCAATTCTTTCAGTAGGATTGGTTGGGTGAGTAGCAGTGTAAATTTGAACATTTGGCGCTAGCATTACGTTGTCTCCAATTTTTACCTTATTAACATCAAGTATAGTACAACCATAATTAGCATAAAAATTTTCACCAACTTCAATATTATAGCCATAATCATAATAAAAAGGTACTTCAATATAAAACAAGCCCTTAGCAGTAATAAGCTGTTTCAAGACTTTTCGCCTTTTGTCTTTTTCACTTGGTCTTGAATGATTAAATTCAAAAATTAAATTTCCTGCGTACTCTCTTTCTTTAGTTAGCTCTTCATCACCATCATGGTAAAAATTACCTGATAGCATTTTTTCTTTTTCACTTCTCATAGCATTTTTCCTTCTCCTGTTCATCAGAATTCTATATTTGATTAAGGTTCTATAGGCTTAATCCTAATTCCCTTGCTTTTTCTAACGCATCGGTATTTTTAATGTCCCCTTTATCAATTACACCAGGAACAATCAATTTTCCTATGTCATTCCAACCTCTATTAACAGCAATAAGTTCATAGGATTTAACAATTCCATCAAATTTTTTCTCATCCTTTTCCTCACCACACACCAATAGCATACAATCTTTTATTTTCAAAGGTCTTTGACCTACAATAAAAGAATATAATTTATCAATAGCAGCCTTTATTTTGGTAGGAAACGTGTACAAGTAAAGGGGTGTTGCAAATACAATTAAGTCAGTCTTTTCTAACAACGACGCCAGCTCATTAAAATCATCTTGAAATGAACAGGCTACACCATTGCTAAAGCAAGTATCACAAGCTCTACATCCCTCTATATGTTTATCCGCAGTTTCATATTTAGTTACTTTATGCCCTGATTTAATAGCTCCTTCTATAAAAGAGTCTGCCATTAAATCGCTGTTTCCTCCCTTTCTGGGGCTTACTGTTAAAACCAAAATATTCTTTTTCATAATTTACCTCTCTAAATTTTGTACTTTAATTTTCATTGAATTTTACTAAATTATATAATACAATAGATAAAAAATGAAGTACGTACATTTTGGTTATATACTAACATAAAGGAGAGTATTATATGACAATAGAAGATTGTAGTCCGACTGGTATTAATATCAAAGACACAAATTTTGGTTATACTTTATCACTGATTGGTGGCAAATACAAAATGATTATTTTATATTGGCTTGCTGAATACAAACCAGTAATTCGATATAATGAATTAAAAAGATGCATTGGTACAATTTCACACAAAACTCTAAGCATCAACTTAAAAGAGCTGGAATCAGACAAATTGATTGTACGAACTGAATATCCTCAAATTCCTACAAAGGTTGAATATTCTTTATCCGAAAGAGGTAAATCTCTAATTCCAGTCATTAATATGATGTGTGAATGGGGTGGAAAAAATAGAATATAATTTTATCTTCTTGGAGCATACATAATTACTAATACACCGATTAAAGCAATTACTCCTCCAATCAAATCAAATTTGTCTGGTATTACATTATCTATTTTCCATCCCCATAAGATTGAGAGAACAATAAAAATACCTCCATAGGCTGCATACACTCTTCCGAAATTGTAGCCTGGAGGTTGTAATGTTGGTATTACTCCATAGATTATTAAACTTACAGCCCCTGCCAAACCAAACAATATACTTTTACCATCTCTCATCCATAACCATACAAGGTAACCTCCGCCTATTTCAAATATTCCTGCTAATACAAAATAAAATATTGATTTAAATATTTCCAATGATAATTCTCCTCTAATTTCAAAATAAATGCTTATTTAATGTTACCATATTTTTCTTTGAGGGCAAAACTCCTCAACATTTCTGTTTAGCAACCCACACATGTCCTCTTTCACATTTTAAAATAACACTTTTCCCTTTTAACATTATAACATCAATTGGACTTCCTCCACAGTTCGGACAATCATAGCTATGGTATACAGTTACACAATTTGAGTTTTCACATACAAATAAAGCATCTTTACCGTTTGCTCTATTTATTTTTGTTAATTGCCCTCCACAATATACACATTTTGGCAAAATAAATCACTCCCCTTTTTATGGATAATTCTACATTAAAAGGAGAATTCCTCTATATATTTACAAAAAGTTTCATTTTCTATAATTCTAAATGCCCTCCGATTCTGTTTATACTTTCAGAAGCCACATACTTAGCAGCTATTGTTATGGCAATGTTCTTTTTCATACTTTATTCTAAAAACAAAAGCCACAGGAATAATACTCATTATCTTTATATTAATTTTACCTTAAAACAGATTACAAATCTAGTAATATCAATGGATTATCCAAAATAGCTCCATTATCATAGATAGACTAAATATAAGTATACTTGTCATTATGACAAGTATACTTGACATATATATTTCTTCATGATACCATTTAATTGATGGAGGTTTAATTGAAAGATGAGATGCCACTTTGTAAAACGAAAAACTATGTTTGTAATTTAAAACTTAATCCTTGTAAATGAAACGCAGTTTTTGTAACCTAAAGTCCAGTTTTGTAAGCGAAGAGCCACATTTGTAATTCAAATGCTGTTTGATTTCTCTTCATTTCTGGTGTATGATTGTGAAAAATAAGCATGCCAAATGGAGGTCAACTCCCTCTCGATTTTTTTGTAATCGGAGAATCCACCCCTGAATCTTTGGTCAGATAATAGGTTGGCGGCACTGATTATTTAAAGGTTACTTTTTAAGAAGAGCTGGTTTTAGCATGATATCTCCGGCGGCAACCGGATAACATCCAAATTTATGCAAAACCTCTTCTCCGTGGTAAAAGCTGAATGTTTCGTACGGACTGCGTTTATTCAGCTTTTTTCTTTTGTAGGAATTAATATGATTCATCATCAGATTGATATCATCCTGTGTAAGGTCATTAAAGCTACTACCTTTTGGAAGAACCCGACGAATCAATTCATGGTTTACTTCGATAGCACCTTTTTGATAAGGACTACCTGCATCGCAATAAAATATATGTGTACGCAAAAATGGAAATTTATCCCGATATTCAATGGCTTTTGGGTTGGAAAACTCACTCCCGTTGTCTGTAAGAATGACAGGAAATAACTCTGAAAACAATTCCTGGCCAAGTATCTTATCAAGATGATTAAATACATCAGTAACAGACTTTGAAGTGTTGGCATCCCTCAGAGACGCAAGCATCAGGCTGCAATCAACAAAGTGAATAGTTAAAAGACATTTACCGCCCTTGACTCCCATGACAGAATCCATCTGCACAATTGCAGTATCAGTATTCTTGTTAATAAAGGTTTCAAAATATTTGTAGTTGCGGCTAATGCGGCAGCCTTTATCCACCTTGAACTCCGGCTTTTTATAGCGTTCACGAAATCTTACTTTTCGTGGAAGGTCGATATTTCTAATATCAAAAAGACAGGCATCAATATAGTTATAAATGGTCTTTTCACTACACATCAACTCATCCTGATGATTAATGTAAATCTGATTGACAGACTGCCCATTTTGAATGAGTGGTGAAATTATACGATTCAATCTGCTAATTTCATTTTCAGAAACGCAAAGACCACTTCTAGAGTTAGAAATCTTCTCGTGAGCTTTGATGTGAGCATGTTCAGCATCATAGATACTTTTCATGAGAGTGCATTTGCCAATGGCTTCACAGCCATTGCAGACATAAGGAACACGATATTTTGCAGTACATATTTCTTCTATGTACTCTTTGCAGTTCGTGTTACAGGAAGAGCATAGTTTACAATAGGTTACAGATTTCCTGCTACAGTCCTTTCCACAAATGCTTTTTAATCTACAGTTAAAGCGATTCTTGCAAGCGTTAAATGGAAATCCAGGATAGCCTGTTGCTACTTCAGAACTGTATTTACGAACTTCTCTGGAAATAGTGGTTGGATCTTTTCCCATACGGCGAGCGATTTCTTTAAATGAAAGGCCTTCCTTTAGGTACTTTTGCAAATCTAATCTCGCTTCATAAATAAAAAACTTTGACATATATCCTCCATTTCTGCCGTCAACTAATAAAGGATATATGAAATTATAACAATTAGCAAATAAAAAGACTGGCTAATCGCCAATCTTCTGCAATCCAAGATGCAACCACATATTATAAATATTTATTTTTGTATGGATTATGTGAAACTGGAATCGCAAGAGTTGCAATTTAATTTACAATTGAGGTTTAATTGATGGAGGTTTAATTGATGGAGGTGTTACCTTGAATAATAAGACAAAATTAAACAATCATTTAAAAGTTGCCCGAGCTGAACTCAATATTTCTCAAGAACAGCTTGCAAATATGGCTGGAGTAAGTCGGCAAACAATAAGTTCCATAGAAACTGGTCAATACTGTCCAACTGCTAAATTAGCACTAATTCTTTCACAGTGTTTGCAAAAAAATTTTGAAGATCTATTCTATTTAGAGGAGGAATAAAATGTTTAAAAGAAATAACAAACAAGGTAAAAACACCCTCTTTTACGGTGTTGTAGATGAGAGGACAAAAAACATTGTATATCAAGGAGATGCTTACGCTGGCAGATTTATGTTATTTGCAGTTCTTATAGATGGATTCATAAGAGGATTACATTTAAGCAATACACTTATAGCCTCAAATTGGGATCTACTGTTAATCGTAATAATTGGAGGTTTAATATCGACAATTTATCAAATTAAAAGTAAAATTATTTCTTACCCTTCTTTTGCTCGTGGCTTTATTTTCATTATGTTATTTACTGCATTTATTTCAATTTTAATAATATCTCTTTTTTCAACATAAAAAAGAAACACATAAGATATTTAAATTCAATGTAGTTGCTATAATATTTTACATGGCAACTACATTATTTATATTCCCCACTTCTCTTTCAAAAGACAGTTAAAAAAATCTTAACCATACCTTCATGGCTAAATAAAATAGCTGAAGAAAAAAAGATTAATTTTTATCAGGTTTTACAATCTGCATTAAAAAATCAACTCAATATTAAAAACTAACAGAGTGGATAAATTCCACTCTGTTTTCAACATTTCCGCCGTTCTCTTTGTATATCTCAAATGCCTTGTCTCTGTTCGGGCTCTTCTGTCTTGACACCTCTACATTGTCACCACTCTAATAGAAAATATTTTTTCTCTTTACCTGATACATTCTGAAAATTTGCTTCTGAAACATTCATACTTATCTTACCTACATTTATAAAATCTGCAGTAATAATATCAAGTTTACCTGTATTCAATAAATAATCAATTATACCAGAATATCTTGTATTTGATGCTGTAGTTTCTTGTTTATTATTTGGCTTGCTTCTTATCAGTATTCTGTGAACTATTACATCTTATCAAAATTACATTAGCTAATATACAACAATATGTAAAAAGGCAAGGTACTGGACTGCTTATATTTATGATTTTAGAAACTAAAACCTCATTTGTTCTGTTCCACTCTGTTTTACTTGAATTACTTTTTTTATATTAAAAACTTCTTTAATTTTCTCATTAAACTCATCTAAATAAGTTTCTATTTCTAATTCTACTATAATAGTCGTTTTAGCGTTTATTGATATGTCACCAGAGTGAATTTTATTTACAAAATTTCTATCATCTACAACCGCTTTAATAGATTTATTTCTCAATGGATATATAAGCTCCCATTGTGAATTTCCAGTTAAATCAGGCTTTTTAATGTATAACTCCACTTGAGTTATATTTTTTACAACCCTTTCTTGTGTTATTGAATCTAATGAAACCTCTTTAATCATATTCTCAAACTCAGGTTTTTCAATTAAAATCTTTTTTTCGTTATCCTGCTTTATAGCAAAAGATTCTCTATCACAGTTGGAAAATATTTTTGATATCATCCTATCACTATCTTCACTATAAAGATTATATGTATTTACATTAACTTCTATTTTATCACAAGTACAGTTTTCTATTTTCACAACCTCACCACCACTATCAACACTTTTAGGCGGTTCTCCTTTTAAATGTTTTTTTATATTTAATAAACCAACTACTGAATCTATACAAGTTTTAGCTAGGTTAATACTCTGTGAAGTAATCAATGTTGGAACAATTCCAGCTAAAGCTTGTAATTCAATTTCAAAACTTCCCCTTTGTGTACCTTTAACATTTATTTTTATAAAAGCATCTTCTTGGTCCTTATTAATAACATAATTTATTAGTTCTAATGTTGACTCAAGCGTACTAAGCAGTGTTTTTATTTCAATTTCATTTTCTCCACCAAAACATATACTAAAATCTGACGTACTTTTATTATTTATCTGTAGCATATAGCTCCCCCATTTCTATATATTTTATTCTACATTTTTCCTTATTTCCCTTCATGTAAAACAAAATAAGCACCCTAAACAACGGATGTCTATTAAAAGGAGATCTATCAAATTATTGTCTAATGGCGGTTGCATTTAATTTTATCGTGCCCTGCAACCACAGACACCAGTTTGGTAATTACCATTTCTTTTTTCCATGTATGTAAATCTATTATTTTCGTTTCCTCTAAGGTATTTCCTTAGGACACTTATTATGATATAGGTTTTATGTTACAGCTTAACGTCATATTGATTAACTATTTATTTAATTTTTTAAGATCTTATAAACAATATGAATAAGACAACAACATTAACTCAGGTGCCGTTACACAAATATAGGAATTTTATATTTATGGTTTCCCGTATTGGCAGAGGCATTAGGAGTTGAAAACAGAACCAATAATTTTGGAGACCACTACTCTACCAATTGAGCTATACCCTTACCAGTTTCACATTGTTAAAAAGCTTGTAGGTTCTCATAAATGGTTAAGCAGTTGCCTTGTAACCCCCTACTGCCCTACAATATTATTCCATCTTACTGCATCATGTATTATTTAAAAAATTTTCCTGAATTTGATTACATTTAAAGCTAGTAATTCTTCGTTCTGTAACATTATCCTTAACTCCAAGAGTACCAATAAGCAATGCAGATTTATTATCATGTAATCCAACTTGTTTTTTTACTCTTTCTTTATTAAAATTAGCATAGCAATACAAGCATCCGTGTTTACATGTATTATATTCTCCTATATCTATACTTTTTACACATCCGCAAACTTCTCTCTGATTTGGATCTTTCTCCACATTTAAATTGCAATCTATAACTTTAGATATTAATTTATCATCAATACATTTACCATGTTCAATATTATATCCTTCTAAATCTATTCCTTCAGAACAAGATTTCATTTTAAGGTTATATTTAGTAGCTATATTTGATAAATTATATGCTATTTCTCTCATATCTTCTTTTTCTAATTGTTTTACATTTATGTTCTTCATATTACGTTCAGTTTTTTTGTATAAATCTAAAAAACTTATAACACATTCATCTGTGTATTTATACAATTTATCAGCTAGGTACTCAAAGCATTTATAGTGATATTGTTTAGTAAAGATATCTGTTAAAATTATAGGATCATATCTCCATATCACTTTTTCTTTTCCTATTTTATTAGATAATTCTTTAAACGTCTTTATTAGATAACTCTTCTTTATTACATTTGTTTCTAAAGTTCTGCTATAGGAAGTTAAAGTAAATTGAAAATAATATTTATAATTTTCAATTTCACCAAGTCTTTTTAGCATAGGCCTTGGGTTTTTTGTCCAAAAAACTATACAATCTATTTTTTCAGGTTCTAAACTTACCTTGCTTATTTGATGTATATTTATTGGGTTTCTTACTAATAGATATCCTGCTCTTATTCTATTAAAAAACCATTTACTATAAAAAGCAGGAATATCTGTTCGTCTACTTGCACTTATTATCAAAATTCTCACCCTTTCATTTCGAAAGCCTTAATGCTCTGCCCTCTATATAAGAAATTTTAAAGATTGGTCATCTGTTTAATAATTTTATACAGTTAGATAAACAATTTTTACCTTTTTATTTAAATGTATCACCTTGCTCATTTTAATGTAAGTAAATATTGATTTATACCCTCATATTCATATGAGGGTATATGGCTTATTATGGCTATGTTGTCCCATTGTATTTTAGATATTGTATCTTTACCTATTTTATATCCATGCGTATCAATCATTATAGAAATTAAATCGCATAGTCTTTCTATATCAGAATTATTCTTAGCCCTTAAAGATGCCGCTATATATATTTTTCCCTCTTTAAACTCAGTATTAGAAAATATATTTTGAACTTTTTTAAATTCTTGTTCCTTAAATTCTCCGATAGATTTAGGAAACATAGTAATATTATATAAATCACTAACTTTATCCGTTTCGCATATATCTTGTTGTAATAAATTGCAATTATCATCTCCTAAAACTTCTTTATAATTCTAATTATTAGAAGAACATAAATCAAAATAACAGTGAAAAAAGTCCACAGCTGTGGATTATATTGATAATAATTTTGTATTCTGCAGCATACACGGTAAATATTTGGACAGCAGTAATGTACGTAAAAGATTTAAAAGAATACTTAATAAAATGGGATTACAAGATAGGAAATTTCATGATTTGAGGCACACTTTTGCTACCAGGTTATTTGAATTAGGTGAAGAACCAAAAACAGTCCAGGAATTACTTGGTCATAGCAATATATCAACCACATTGGATATTTACACTCATGTACTGGAAGGCATGAAGAAAAAAGCAGCATCTAAATTAAATGATCTGTATAAATTTATGGGGGCAAAATAGTTCCCTTTTATTTTTGAAAATCTATAAGGGGCAAAAAAGAGGGCAAATTTTATTTTCAGGCAAAATAAAAAACACTACAATTTAGTGTTATCAGTACTTTATGGTGCACCCAGGGAGACTCGAACTCCCGGCCTCTGGATTCGAAGTCCATCACTCTATCCAACTGAGCTATGGGTGCTCTAAGTATAATTTCAAAATTATCCTGTAAATACAAATGGAGCGGGTGAAGGGAATCGAACCCTCATAACTAGCTTGGAAGGCTAGCACTCTACCACTGAGTTACACCCGCATGTATATACATGTGTATATCGATTTATGGTCGGGGTGACAGGGATTGAACCTGCGACCTCATGGTCCCAAACCACGCGCGCTCCCATCTGCGCCACACCCCGAATATAATGGTGCGCCATCGGGGACTCGAACCCCGGGCAACCTGATTAAGAGTCAGATGCTCTACCAACTGAGCTAATGGCGCCTAAATGGTGCGTCTTAAGGGATTCGAACCCCCGGCCCACGGCTTAGAAGGCCGTTGCTCTATCCAACTGAGCTAAAGACGCATACCTTGGAGCGGGTGAAGGGAATCGAACCCTCATAACTAGCTTGGAAGGCTAGCACTCTACCACTGAGTTACACCCGCAAAATGGAGCGGAAGACGAGATTCGAACTCGCGACGTTCACCTTGGCAAGGTGACGCTCTACCACTGAGCCACTCCCGCTCATCTAAAATACTAATTAAATAAATGGTGCAGGTGAAGGGAGTCGAACCCCCACGCCATAGGCGCTAGATCCTAAGTCTAGTGCGTCTGCCAATTCCGCCACACCTGCATGTATAAAAATTTAAATTATTAACTAAATTATTTTATAACATAAACTCAATATATCTGTATATACTTTAGACATACTACCATAAAACAGCTTATAATTCAAGTAGTACATAAATCATTGGTGGCTCACCGGGGAATCGAACCCCGGACAACATGATTAAAAGTCATGTGCTCTACCAACTGAGCTAGTGAACCAAACTGGCTGGGATGGCAGGATTTGAACCTACGAATGATGGAGTCAAAGTCCATTGCCTTACCACTTGGCTACACCCCAACTTTGGGGTGGACGATGGGATTCGAACCCACGACAACCAGAACCACAATCTGGCGCTCTACCAACTGAACTACGTCCACCACATAATGGTGCGCCATCGGGGACTCGAACCCCGGGCAACCTGATTAAGAGTCAGATGCTCTACCAACTGAGCTAATGGCGCCTAAATGGTGCGTCTTAAGGGATTCGAACCCCCGGCCCACGGCTTAGAAGGCCGTTGCTCTATCCAACTGAGCTAAAGACGCATACCTTGGAGCGGGTGAAGGGAATCGAACCCTCATAACTAGCTTGGAAGGCTAGCACTCTACCACTGAGTTACACCCGCATATATAATGTTTATATCAATTTATGGTCGGGGTGACAGGGATTGAACCTGCGACCTCATGGTCCCAAACCACGCGCGCTCCCATCTGCGCCACACCCCGAAATCAATAAATCTTTCGTATCAATATACGAAAGCTTTCCAAACACTCAACAACATAAAATATTCTACACGATATAATTGAATTCGTCAATAGCTATTTTTGTTTTTTTAGACTTTTTCAATTTAAATTCTCGTTATGCTGGGAATTATCATTCCATTTTTTACATCTATTACAGCCACACTATTAACTCCATCTCTGGATAAATACGGACTTCCAGGATTGATAAACCATATTCCATCATCATAAGCTATCTTAGATATATGAGTATGTCCAAACAAAACAACATCTGCATCTAGTTCCATGGCTTTATATTTTAATCTGGATATACCATGTTTAACATCGTATCTATGTCCATGAGTTATAAAGAATCTTTTGCCTTCTATTATTTCCACTCTTTCACTTGGTACACTTACTGAAAAATCACAATTTCCACTAACATTGATTATTTTTCCTCTGTATAATTTTTCTATAATATTTACATCCTGCACATTATCACCTAAATGAATAACTAAATCCGGATTATAAAATGCCTCAATTGCTTTTTTAATAACCGCTATATATCTATGTGTATCACTTATTACCCCTATTCTCAAGCTCAGCCCTCCTTTATGAAGTTATTAATTTTATCTGCCAAAGCCTTCAGAGCTTTCGCTCTATGGCTTATTGAGTTTTTTAACTCAGGAGGCATCTGGGCAAATGTCATTTTATATTCAGGTACATAAAACAATGGATCATATCCAAAATTATTTTGTCCAAATTCTTTATGAGCTACTATTCCTTCAACTTCTTCGATCACTTTCAATATCATATCATTTTCAAAAATAACAACCATTGCACATATAAACTTTGCTTTCCTGTCCTCTTCACTTTTTCCTTCCAACAGCTTCAACAATTTTTCATTGTTCTTTTTGTCATTACCATGTTCTCCACAAAATCTAGCAGAGTATATACCCGGTGCGCCATTTAGTCCCTTCACCATAATACCAGAATCATCTGCAAGTACTGTCCCCCCTGATATGTCATGTATCTGTTTGGCCTTTTTATAAGCATTTTCCATAAATGTATTTCCATCCTCTATAATTTTTACATTTATACCTGCTTGTTCCATAGAAATTACATCAATACAGTATTTAGAAAATATTTGTTTTATTTCTCTAATCTTATTTTTATTGTTGCTAGCAACTATCAATTTTCCCATTACTCTCCACCCGTTCCTATCCATAGAGAATCCATCTTCAAACTTTCTTTCTGGGCATGAATCATATTTTTTATTCCCTTTTCTCCCATAGCAAGCAACTCATTCAAATCCTCTCTTGAGAATGGATTTTGTTCACCTGTACCCTGTATTTCTACAAACTTTCCTGTATCTGTCATCACAATATTCATATCAACTTGAGCCTTTGAATCTTCTACATAGCATAAATCCAAAAGTTTAATCTTATTCACTATTCCTACACTAACAGCACTTACAAAATCTCTAATAGGATATATTTTAAATGGACTATGCTTATGGAGATTATTTACAGCATCAACCAGTGCTACAAAAGCACCTGATATAGAAGCTGTCCTTGTCCCCCCATCCGCCTGTATTACATCACAATCAATCCATATGGTTTTTTCTCCAATAGCTTTCAAATCTACAACTGATCTAAGTGCTCTACCTATCAATCTCTGTATTTCCATAGTTCTTCCATCAATTTTCCCTCTTGATATATCTCTTATCTTTCTTACTTGCGTGGCTCTTGGAAGCATATTATACTCACTAGTAATCCAGCCCTCGTTTTTCCCTTTTAAGAATGGCGGAACTCTATCATCTATAGATGCAGTACATATAACCTTGGTATCACCAGTTTCTATAAGCACTGACCCCTCAGCATATTTAGTATAATGTCTTGTTATCTTTATTGGCCTTATCTGGTCATTTTTTCTACCATCAACTCGCATATTTTACCTCCGAAATCAATAATACTTTTTGTCAAATTTTTCTTTAAACACAAATAATTCATCACACTTGGGCGGTTCTACTTCAATTTCATTTTTCCCATTTACTAGTATACCATTCTTTTTTGTAATTTTACCTACAATACAGGATTTGATTCCGCTGTTTTCCAAAGTCTTAACTAAATTTTCTCCATTATTGACTGTTATAAGCATACTTCCTGATGATATCAATCTAAGCGGATCTATGTTATAAGTATTACATAACTTTCTCGTTATTTCACTTATAGGCATTTTATCCATGTATATTTTAAAACCAGTACCGCTGGCTTTAGCTATTTCCCATATCCCTCCAAGAATTCCTCCTTCTGTTATATCATGCATTGAATTGACTCCAAATTTTCCAGATATGATTCCTTCTTTTACTACACTTATGTATTCAATATATGATTTAGCTTCTTCTATTTCCTGCTTTGAAAGTAAATTACCTAGTTGGGATTCATAATCATTTACTATGATGCTTGTACCTTCCATACACAAATACTTTGTAACTACTATATCGTCTCCTTCTCTGGCACCCGATGTAGAAACAGCAGCTCCACTTTTCCCCTTACCTATTACGGTACAGGATATAACCATTTTGTTTACAGCCTTAGTTACCTCTGTATGCCCCCCCAATATCTCTATATTCAACTTTTTTGTTTCATCATCAATCTCTTTCATAACGGCGTTTATATCATCAAAAGTACAGTTTTCCGGTGCCAGAATAGTTACCAGAATACCAATGGGTTCAACCCCACAGGAAGCCACATCATTGCAGTTTATATGCACAGCTAGTTTTCCGCTATTTTTTATTGCACCAGTTATAGGATCTGTAGATATAACACATTCTCTATCCCCAAAATTAATTACACTACAATCTTCTCCTACACCACCTCTTATTCTAACATCATCTCTCAATATAGTCTTATTATTATTTATAAGATTTTTTAAATCATCCCAATTCAATTTTCCAACTTTCATAAAAATTCTTCCTTTCTTTTTAATAAGTAGTCACCATTTTATATAACATCTCATATTATTAATATAAGGATTAATTTATGGTAGGTGTAATGTTTTGAAATATATAGGTCCATTTTTAAAAATTAACAAAATAAATTCTGATAATATCAAATCTCAATTATATCATTTGACAAAAGAATCTTTAAAACAAATAGTACTGTATTCAAAATGTGGTATTACTATACAATCAAAAGATATCAGATCAAAAAATATACCTAGTTTTGATATTACCACATTTAAAAACCTTTCTCCACTACTGTGTATATATAGAAAAGCGAATCCAAATTTAATAAACATAGATGATAAATTATGCTGGAATGATGAAAAATTTAAAAAAGAGATAAATATAGACAGCAATGCTTTTATGACTCTTTCTCTTCTTGAACTTTGCGATTACTACAATTTATTTAAAGATATAGACAAAAAAAAATATAATTTAAGAAATATATATATATATATATGCAAAAAGCAACTTGAATTTTATGCTATATATTTTCGAACGAGTCAAGGAGTATTTATAGATAAAAAACATGAAAATAGTTCATATGATGAACAACCAAAATTTACAGATAAAGCCAGTAAATTTAATTTCTCAACCCAGGCTCTCTTAATGGCTGCCTATTATAAATGCAGTCTTTTCCTTGAAGATAGTGAAAGAGAACAATTCAAGAACTTTTCTTTTGATATATTGAACATGCTTGTAGAATTAAAAGAAAGTTTATATGAACAATCCTTTTCAGAGCTTACAAAATTATGCTTTGCCCTTAATATATTTTACAGCTATTCTAAAGATGAAAGATCCAAGAATCTAATATTGGATATCTCCGAGTTGATATTTGAAAAATTCTACGGTGATGAATGTACAGAAAACATGAGTAAAAAAAACAGTTTAGAAAATGATTCTTTAAATTATATAAATTATATACTTATCTATAAATATATAAACATAATAAAAGCTAAAGAAAATGCAGATTTTATCTATAAAAAGCTAATTGACTTGTATGATCCCAACAGGGGAATATTCTTTAAAAAATCTTCCGATAAAAGCATAAAATTTTCCTGTCTGGAAGTAATGCTGTATTTAATATGCTGTATAATAGATAATGATATAAATGGTAAGGGAAATGAAAGCAATTTAATAGCTCTGGATATATTTACTAATCAATTAATAGATTCAGGTTTAATTTTGAGCTGGCCTGAAGCTCCAAATTTAAATAATGTAGAGAGATATAGACACTTTTCCTTAAAATCAGATGACTTAATAGAAGAAAAGTACTTTAGGATGTCATCAATACCTTCACCCGAAACCTGTGAACTTGCTCCAGTATACGCAAAATATGTAAGCTACAGCCGAAAAAAGGATAGCTTTAAATCTCCAAAGGTATCCTTTGATTCTTACAAGAATATGTTCATCTTTTTCTTGACATCATATATTTTTAAAGGAGATCTTTAAGAATTAGATAAGGCTTATTTTGATAAATAAGCCTTATCTAATTTTACATTTCCAAGTTTATTCAAATACACACCTTTTACATAGTTTTTAACACAAATAATAGTATTATCAAAATATAGAGGTATTATAGCATTATCATCTAACAATATACTTTCTGCTTCTTTAAGATCATCTAATCTTTTACTCCCATCATTTTCAAAAGTTGCCTGGAGCATTTTCGTGTCAAATTCAGTACTGGCATATCCACCAAAATTTAATTTTGAACGTGATTCGAAATTATTTAGTAGTTCCATTGGATAATAGTAATTACCCCTATAATTTATCTCCGCTATATCGTAATTTTTCCCTTTCAATTCATTTTCAAAATTGTCTTTGTCATATCCATAACATTTTACTTCTATATTAAAAGTACTTTTAATATTTTTCGCTATAGAATCACATATTTTTTTATTTTCCACCGTATTCATATATATAATTTTCAAGGGTACCCCATTATATTGATAGTTTGCCTTATCCATAAATTTTTCTGCTTCCTTTTTTTGAGCTATGAGATCAACAAGATTTATCTTACTATTGTATGGTATATAGACAGAAGCTGCATCAACTTTATTTTTCAATATATTCTGAACTATATTTTTTCTATCAATCGAAAGTGCAATTGACTTTCTGAAATATTCATTATCTAAAATACCCTGCTTTTTTATATTAAAGACAAGTGCTTCGCCTCCATAAGTTGGAACAACAGAGACATTTTCAATATTTTTTATTTCACTAATAGGTGGATTTGTAAATACATTAACCTTATTATTTTGAAATGCCGCCAGAGCACTTTCACTGCTTGGAAATGAGGTTATTACTATTTTACTATTTTTAACATTGTTTTTGTTCCAATATTTATCGTTTCGTTTCATCTCTATATATCCCTCATCTGATATTTTATCTATTTTAAAACTACCAGAATAAGCTATATCATTGTATCTTTTCTTCCAATTAAATAAATCATCATCTATCTTTCTCAGAGAATAAATGGGCTGTGCCATTATGTTCAAAAAGTAATCAGAAGAGTAATTAAGTCTTATTTGGAGAGTTTTTCTGTTTAATGCCTTAATGGCAACATTCTCAAAATCTCCATTGTCTTTCCTATATTTTTCTACCCCAAATATACAGTTTAATTGATTAGAATAAATATTTTTCAATTTTTTATTCAATATATGAGAAAAAAAGTCTACAAAATCTTCCGCAGTTATATCTTCTCCATTACTCCATTTTGCATTGTTCCTTATAGTAAATGTATATTGGGTCTTATCCTGGCTTACATCCCATTTTTCAGCCAGATCAGGTACTATATTACCATCTTCATCAATAGAAACAAGACCATCAAATAAATTTGAAAGTACATCTTTTTCTTGAATGTTATAAGAACTCAACATAATTAGATCCTTTGGAAAATCATTTATATTATAAACAATTGAGTTTTGATAATCATTGCTATCTGTCTGCCTAACCTTTTTTTCTACAGATATACCACTTAAAATGACAATAACTATACTAATTAGGATTGTAGCAATGATTAAATAAATAAACTTCCTCATAATTTTCTCCTTGTGTAACAGACATTTAAAATTTATTTACCTACATTTAATTATTGACATATATAAAAAAAATAAACGAATTAACTTGTACCAATATTTTTATGATATAATGTATATATATTTTTACCTTGGAGGAATAGCCAAATGATACTCTCTATAAAAATACTTGCCATATTAACCATGTGTACAATAGTATTTATATTGATTTGGGGATTTATAGTCATAAAACAAACCTTGTCACAAATAAAATATAAAAATTACTTACTTGAACAAATAGCAGAACATTTACATAGAATATCAGAAAATACTCACATTTCTAATATTAATTTACCAAATAGTGAAAGTAAAAAATAAAAAAATTAAGGCTGTCCGTGCATAAGACAGCATAAAATTCAAACTATTTATTATTACTGACAAATAAAAGAATCAATAGATAGTGTAGCTTTTACGGCTACACTATCATCAAAAGACTAATTCAATACTGTTTTACGAAGGACTGCCATATAACAGTATTCTTACATATATATTCAAATTTTATTAAGCTCTTCCATAACCAGCTGATTTACAATTATAGGGTTGGCCCTTCCTCCAGTTTCTTTCATAATTAAACCTATAATAAATTTAGCAGCATTTTTTTTACCGTTTCTATAATCCTCAACTGACTTTGAATTTCTATTAATGATGATTTTTACAATTTCAAGTATTTCTTGCCTATTGTTATTTTGTATTAATCCTCTTTCCTCAACTATTTCGTCTGGACTCCTACCTGTATAAAACATTTCCTCTATCACTTTTTTCCCAAGATTATTAGATATAATTTTAGATTCAACTAGATTTATAAACTTTGCCAAATTTTCAGGAGTGATTTTTATGTCCTCCATATCCATAGAATCTTTATTTAAAAGTATAGTTATGTACCCCAGTATCCAATTAGAAACAGCCTTCGAATTGCCACATATTTTAACTGTATTTTCAAAAAAGTTGGCTGTATTTACATCGATAGTAATATTTACAGCTTTACTTTTAGGAAGATTATATTCTTTTTCAAATCTTTTTGCCTTTTTGTAAGGCATTTCTGGTATAGTATCTCTTATTTTTTCTATATATTCATTAGAAATATTTATAGATACAAGATCACCTTCTGGGAAATATCTATAATCATTTTCATATTCTTTACTTCTCATAACTACAGTTTTTAATTTTAGATCATCCCATTTTTTAGTTTCCTGTTTTATTTTTCCTCTATTTTTTATTGTATTAACATGTCTTTTATATTCATATTCAAGCGCTCTTTTTAGTATCTTAAAAGAATTCACATTTTTTATTTCTGTTTTAGTTCCTAATTTACAGCTATTTTTACGTCTTACAGATATATTGCCATCACATCTTAAAGACCCCTGTTCCATTCTACAATCTGAAATGCCTATATATTGAAGTGTAGATTTCAATTTTTTAAGGTATAGTACAGCTTCCTCAGGATCTCTAATGTCTGGCTTTGAAACTATTTCAATAAGTGGAACCCCAGCTCTATTATAATCTATGAGTGTTCCCAATTCATTGTGAATAAGTTTCGCTGCATCTTCCTCAATATGTATTCTATCTATTCTTATTTTTTTAGTTCTTTCATCTTGTAATTTTATTTTAATATATCCATTTCTGCAAAGTGGAAACTCATTCTGGGTTATCTGATAATTTTTAGGACAATCAGGATAAAAATAATTTTTTCTGTCCATTCTACTATTTTTAGATATGTCACAATTAAATACAATGCCTGCTTTTATAGCGTATTCCACTACTTTTTTGTTCAATCTCGGCAGAGCTCCAGGTAACCCTAAACATACAGGACAAACGTGACTATTGGGAATTCCTCCAAATTCGGCGCTGCATCCACAATACATCTTTGTATTGGTGGAAAGCTCAACATGAACTTCCAACCCTATGATCATTTCAAATTCCAAACAATCTCACTCCTTTTAGTATTTCAATTCTGAATTTTTAGGTCTCAATTTATGATAATTTGTAGATTGTTGAAAACTATAAGCTAAATTAAATAATATGTCCTCTCTAAAATATCCACTCATTAACTGCATTCCAACAGGAAGTCCATTTATCATGCCACACGGTATTGAAATAGAAGGAATTCCAGCTATATTAGCAGGTACAACATAGCTGTCTGACATGTACATTGATATAGAATCCTCTTTTTTCTCACCTATTTTAAAAGCCGTTGTAGGGCATGTTGGGCATATTATGGCATCAAATTCTTTCATTGCATCAACAAATTCTTTTTTTATAACATTTCTAATTTTAAGTGCTTTTTTATAATATGAATCATAGTAATTCTTAGAAAGCATATAAGTTCCAAGTATTATCCTTTTTTTTACTTCTTCACCAAGTCCTTCACTCCTGGACTTAAAATATATATCTATTGAATCTTTATATCTTTGTGATCTATGTCCATATCTTATTCCATCAAATCTTGCAAGATTGGAAGATGCTTCGGCACAGCCTATTACATAATAAGCTGCAAGCGAATACCTCGAAATAGGAAGTGAGCAACATCTTACATCTGCTCCATTTTCTATAAAAATCTCTATGGCTTCCTCAAGACATTTTCTAACTTTGTCATCAATTGCATGATCAAAATATTCTAGCGGTATACCTATTCTTTTACCTTTTATATTATCGGTTAAATTATCCACATAATTTGGGACATCTACATCTGCAGTTGTAAAATCTCTCTCATCAAGACCTGCTATATATTGCGTAAGAAGAGCACAATCTTCTACTGTCCTGGCCATAGGTCCTATTTGATCCAGAGTTGATCCAAAAGCAACTGCTCCATACCTTGATATTCTCCCATAGGTGGGCTTAAGTCCAACTACTCCACAAAATGACGATGGCTGTCTTACAGATCCCGCTGTATCAGTTCCCAATGAGAGTGGATTTTCAAATGAAGCTATGGACGCTGCAGATCCACCGGAGGATCCTCCTGGCACTCTCTCAAAATCCCAAGGATTCCTAGTTATTTTAAAATAACTATTTTCTGTGGAAGATCCCATAGCAAATTCATCCATATTCAATTTTCCAAGTATTATTCCGTCTTCCTTTTTTATTCTCTCTATCACACTTGCATCATAGGGTGATATATATCCCTCCAGCATTTTTGATGCACAAGTATTTTGCATTCGAGAAACACTTATATTGTCTTTAACTGCTACAGGTATTCCAAATAACCCACCTAACCTTTCCTTGTCCCTATTTGATGCCAGTTTGGCATCCAATTCTTTAGCTCTCTTTATCGCCTCATCACCCGCTACATACAAATATGCACCAATCTTATCATCCAATTTATCTATTCTATCAAGATAAAATTTTGCAACCTCCTCAACTTTTATCTTTTTATTAAGTATTAAGTTTTTCAACTCAATGGCAGTAACCTCCATCATATCAAAATGTCATCTCCCTATAAATGATCTCTGCTAATATGCTCTTTATTCAATAATCCTCGGTACTACTATATAATTTTCAACATGCTCCGGTGAATTTTCAACCACATCATTTATTTTCAATGATTCCTCTACTATATCCTTTCTAAATTTATTTTCTATATGATATGGATTTACAAGCATATCCTGCCTTTCAACGTTAAGTTCATCCAACTTTGATATGTAGTTTAAAATTCTATTTAAATACTCTTTCAATTTTTTCTCCTCATCTTCATTAAATTCTAATCTTGCAAGTGAAGCCAAATATTTTATATCATTTATCGAAACAGGCATGCACATCACTCCTAAATTCAATCTAATTAATTATAAATAAAATTTTATAAGACAATTCAACAATAATCAACCCCTATCTATAATACAAAAATGAGACAACCACCAAGGATTGTCTCCATTATCTTTAATAAACTTTCATATACATAAAAAATATAGTTACAAATGCTATTAAAATACAAGTTATAGGATATATAGCATTTTTGAAATTAGCCCTGGACATTATCATATTTAAGGACCATATTATCATGGTTATAACTATAGACAGCTGAAGTGTATAATAACCATTAAAATATTTTATATATACAAATTGATATGTAGTAAGAAGTGTTAATATCAATGCAATCGTGGTAAAAGTAACCCCTATCCATCCTAACAAATTAAATGTATTCTTCATTTTTATCCTCCAACGATTAACAAGTTAGATTAATTTTTCAAATTCAGTTTCACTTATTATAGGAATATTCAATTTAACTGCCTTGTCATACTTTGAGCCTGTCGACTCTCCTGCGAGAAGATAATCTGTCTTTCTACTTACACTTTCCGATACTTTAGCTCCCAGCTCCTGTAATTTTTGTTTTATAGTTACTCGTGTGTAATTTTCAAGTGTTCCAGTTACTACTACAGTTTTTCCATTAAGCATACTTTTTTTAGTTTTATTTTCTTTAAAATATGGTCTAACTCCTAATTTTAATAATTCTTCTATACTCTTTATTATATTCTTCTGCTTGAAAAATTCTACTATAGTATTTGAAACTTTATCTCCTATATCCTGGATATTAACAAGTTCTTCATAAGTAGCATTTCTTAAATTATCCAGACTTTTGAAGGTATTTGCAAGATCCGAGGCAGTTTTCTTTCCTACATTAGGTATCCCAAGAGCATATATAAATGATGCCAGGTCACAACTTTTACTTTTTTCTATTGAATCTATAAGATTTTGTGACTTTTTCTCCCCAAACTTATCAAGTTTCATTAATTCTTCTTTATTTAGTCTAAATAAATCCGGTATAGATTTTATATTCAATTTTTCAAATAGCTGTGAAGCCGTTTTTTCACTGAACCCTTCTATATCCATAGCCTCTCTACTTCCAAAATGAACAATACTCTTAACTAACTGAGGTTTACACGAAAGCGTATTCTCACAAAAATAATGAACACCATCCTGTATAATTTCACTTTTACAATATGGACAAATTTTTGGGAGCTCAATTTCTTTTACATTTTCTAGATTATCATCTGCCACTCCCATAATTTCTGGTATAACATCATTTGACCTCCGTACAAATACTTTACAACCTATCTTAATACCTTTTCGATTTATATCATCCATATTATTTAAAGTAGCTCTTTTAATGGTGGCCCCTGCAAGTTGAATTGGTTCAAGTATTGCCGTCGGAGTAACCCTACCACTTCGTCCTACATTCCATTCCACATTTAAAAGTGTTGTAGTAGCCTCTTCCGCCTCAAATTTATATGCTATTGACCATCTAGGAAATTTAATAGTATATCCTAGTATGTCTCTAGTTCTCATGTCATCTACTACAATAACAACTCCATCTATATCATACTGAAGTTTATCCCTTATGCTTTCAATATAGGAAAGTTGTACTCTAATTTCATCCACCGTACTGCATTCTTTAATATATGTATCCACAGGGAATCCCATTCTTCTTATAAAATTCATCATTTCAATATAACTTTTAAAATATTCCCCTTCATTATATCCTACATCATAAAAAAAAGCAGATAATTTTCTTCTTGCAGTTTCCCTGACATTTAGATTCCTAAGAGCTCCTGCAGCTCCATTTCTCAAATTCTTAAGCGGTACATCGGATTTTTTATTATATTCTTCAAAAGCTTTTTTAGTCATAATGGCTTCTCCATGTACCTCTATTAAACTTTCATTTTCTATTTTAAGAGGAACAGAATTTATTGTTTTAACTTGTTCTGTAACATCTTCTCCGACTGTTCCCGTACCCCTTGTAGCAGCCTTTATAAGTACTCCATTTTCATCATAAGTACAATTTATAGTTAATCCATCAAATTTTTTAGTCAAAACATACTTTAATTCTGGAAGCTTATCATCATGAGTTGAATTATATTCATTTATAATTTTTACATTTCTATTATGCCATTCATATATTCCTTCTATACTCTGAGATTTGTCCATACTCCAAAGCTTATTTTTGTGCACATACTTTTGAAACTGAGAAAGCACTTTATCGCCTATCCTTTGGGTAGGCGAATATGGGAATATCATACCTGTTTCTTTTTCCAATGCTGTAAGCTCATCATATTTTTTATCATATTCTTTATCAGATACCGTTGGATTATCCAATACATAATATTCATAGGAATATTTATTTAGTTCATCTATTAATTTATTTATTTTCTTGGATTTATCATTGCCTTCAACCACAGTTACCACCCCATATTAATTATCATTTGACATCTATACAGCTTCAAGCTGGGCAACTCCATACATAAGATTTTTTATACCCCTCTTGTCAAAAGCAATAGTTAATTTTATATCTCCCCCATTTTTGTTCACACTAACTATAGTTCCTATTCCAAACTTATTGTGTCTAACTTTTATTCCCGCTTTTATATCCTCCACCTTTAATTCATTCAAACTTTCTTTTTTAACTTCAGAAATCAGTCTTTTTTCAGTGCTTATTGACATTCTTGGTGGAATCTTGGTTGTATATTTATTCGTATTATTTGAAATAAGCTTCTGTCCTAAACTCTTTTCCTTAATATTATCATATTCCTTTAAATTACCAGATATTTCACTTATAAAATCAGATTCACTATAACATGCCATTCTTCCAAATACTCTTCTACTTTGTGATGAAGTCATATACAATTTTTCCTTAGCTCTAGTTATTCCAACATAACATAATCTCCTCGATTCCTCCATTTCTTCTGGATTATCGATAGATTGATTCCCGGGAAATATACCATTTTCCATGCCAACCATAAATACTACTGGAAACTCAAGTCCCTTTGCACTATGGACCGTCATTATAACTACGGTATCTGAGTTTTCATCAAAATTGTCTATATCAGATACCAGAGTCACCTTTTCCAGAAATGCAGACAGGGATTTGTCCTCCGATGAAGCTTCAAATTCTACAGCAGCAGATACAAGTTCTTTCAAATTTTCCATTCTACTTATAGAATCTGGATCTTTTGAAGTTTTAAGCTTATCCAAATATCCTGTAGTTTCAAGTACTTCTTTCAATAAACTAGATACTGAAACCTTATCTCTACTTTTTATAAAACTGTTTATAAGACTCACAAATTTTTTTAAAGAAGAAATACTTCTCTTTGGCAAATTCAAGACTTCTTCTACATCAAGAAGTACACTGTACATACATTCATCCATTGAAGATGCAAACTCTTGTACTTTGGTTACTGTTGCATTTCCTATATTCCTCTTTGGTTCATTTATTATTCTTTTCAGACTTACATCATCAAGTGGATTATTTATAAATTTCAAATAGGATATTATATCTTTTATTTCTTTTCTATCATAAAACTTAAGTCCGCCGATTATCCTATAGGGAATATTATTTTTCATAAACAGATCTTCGAATAGTCTAGATTGAGCATTTGTCCTGTAAAGTACTGCAAAATCCTTATATTTTCTATTTTCTCCTCTACAAAGTTTCTTTATCTGACCAGCTACATAAATTGCCTCATCAATATCAGAATATGCTCTATACAATTTTATTTTATCACCGCTGTCATTATTTGTTCTAAGTATTTTTTTCTTTCTTTCACAATTATTGCTTATAACATCATTGGCAGCTTTTAATATATTACCTTTTGAACGGTAATTCTGCTCAAGCTTTATTACTTTTGTATCAGGGTAATCTTTTTCAAAGTCGAGAATATTTCTTATATTTGCCCCTCTCCATTCATAAATACATTGATCATCATCGCCAACTACACATATATTTTTATGCTGGCTTGCAAGTAATTTAACAAATTCATATTGCGATCTATTTGTATCCTGGTATTCATCCACCATTATGTACATGAATTTTCTTTGATAGAATTGAAGTACATCCTCACGCTCTTTAAAAAGTTCAACAGTCTTGTATATCAAATCATCAAAATCAAGTGCATTATTGTTTTTCAGTTTTTTTTGGTAGAGAATATATATATCTGCAACCTTATTTAATCTAAAATTGTCTTCATTTTGCTTCTTGTATTTTGTTGGAGATATAAGGTTATCCTTTTGTTCACCTATTTTGTTTATTATTTCTCTGATAGTTATCTGTTTTTCATCTATATTTAATTCATCCATACACTGCTTTATAAGTACTTTTTGATCATAGCTGTCATATATAGCAAAATTTTTATTATATCCCAGTTTATCTATTTCCCTTCTGAGTATCCTAACACAACTCGAATGAAAAGTTGATATCCACATGTTGTCTACTTCGTTTCCAACAAGTCGTCTTACTCTTTCTTTCATCTCACCTGAAGCTTTATTTGTAAAAGTTATAGCCAATATCTTAGAAGGATATATGTTCAAATCCTGAATCATATGTGCTATTCTGTATGTAAGTACCCTTGTCTTTCCTGATCCTGCTCCCGCCAATATAAGAAGCGGTCCATCTATGGTATTCACTGCATCATACTGCTCTTCATTTAAAAGATTTTTTAAATCCATCGAATCCTCTCCCTGATTTTTTATCCTATTACTGGTTATTGGAGTAACAGCTCTTTATGTTTTATATTATATCATTTTACATACAATTTAATCATTTAAAATAGAAAAATGTGCTGCATCGGCACATTTAAATATATACATTTATTTATCTTTTAATCTATTTAAAACTATTTTATACCCATCACTTCCATAATTTAAGCACCTGTTTACCCTACTTATTGTAGCGGTACTTGCACCGGTTTCCGAAGCTATATCCAAATATGTTTTTTTGTTTTTCAGCATCTTTGCTACCTGAAGCCTCTGTTCCAATGATTTTATTTCATTTATAGTACATATATCATCAAAAAATCTATAACATTCTTCCCTTGTTTTGAGACAAAGTACAGCTTCACATAGATAATCCATTTCATCACTTTTCAATTTGGATTTGTACTCTTTCATAGGCTCAACCCCTTATATTCTTTTAAATTGTACTGTCTTAATTCTATCACGTATTAATACATTAATCTACAGTAGGACTAACGATTTAAATTATGCGTTATACAATTATTTATGAATAATAAATTTTAAGTATAATTATAGATTTTATTCATATATTTAAAATAGTTATTTACAAAATAAAAACAGCCCATTGGGGCATAGGCTGTTTGCTCATAAATAAAAAGGGGGCTATTTATTCCTTTTATTTACCCTTGCATCACCATTATAGTAAAACAACTTAAAAATATCAAGCTATTTCTACAAATATATTTGTAAATTTTATATTAATGTGCCTGTAATCAATTCATATTTAAATTATTTTTAACACTTTCCAGCTCAAATTTAGACAATTCTCTATAACTTCCCTCTTTTAAACTATTGTCCAATTGTATAGGTCCAAATTTTATTCTTTTCAAATATACCACATTTTTTCCTAATGATTCAAACATTCTTTTTACTTGATGGAACTTTCCTTCCTGTACAATTACATTTGCCATAGAGCCATCTTTATCCGCACTTATAATTTCCAGTTTAGCCGGCATACATTTATATCCATCATCAAGTATTATTCCCTTCTTAAAAGCTTCAATATCACTACTGCTTAAAATTTTGTCTATTTCAGCATAATATACTTTATCAACATGCCATTTAGGTGATATTAATCTATGATTCATTTCTCCATCGTTAGTTATAAGTAGCAGTCCAACTGTGTCTTTATCAAGCCTCCCTACAGGGAATGGATCAAAAGCTCTATATTCAGGTTCTAGAAGATCTATAACAGTCTCCTCATAATTATCATAAGTTGATGATACTACTCCATCGGGTTTGTTCATCATAATATATATATACTCTTTATAATCAATAAGTTTGCCATCTATTTCTATGCTATTATTATCTGTATCTACCTTAATGGAACTGTCATGTATAATAACACCATCTATACTTACGTGTCCATCTTTCACCATAGCTTTAATCTGTTTTCTAGTACCATATCCCATATTTGATAAAACCTTATCTAGTCTCTCCATATGTATCTCCTCCAAATATGTTAGTATATCAATATACAAAATAAAACAGTCAATCAGACTGTTTTAGCATTATTATAATAACCCATGACCTTTTGAACATAATTCCTTGTTTCATAAGGAAGTCTTGAAATACCTGATGTATCATTCACTCCTCTGGATCTCAGTGTACCGAAACCTGCATTATAGGCAGCCAATGCCATTTCTTTAGAATTTCCATACATATTCAGCAATTCTCTTAAATATTCGGTACCTCCATCCACATTCTGCTGTATATTATAGGCATCACTAACTCCAAGTTCTTTAGCAGTTCCTGGCATAAGCTGCATCAGCCCTATAGCACCCGCATTAGATGTAGCATTAGGATTAAAATTTGATTCCTGCTTAATAACCGACATTATCAGATTTTTATCCACCCCATATTTTCTGGATGCCCTTTCTACAGCTTCGTCTATACTTATATTTCCACTATTTATATCATTTTTTATACCGGTATAAATATTATTCAATCTTTGTCCTGCACCATATCCAAGTTTACTCAAATCTTCCTCTCCAAGATTGAATTTAGATAAATCTATATTACCACTACTATCAGTCATAGCCTTAGTTAAACTTTCCATAATCAAATTAAATGAGTCTGAATCTCCCAATGCTGTTTTTAAAATCTGGGTCATCATTTGAAACTCCAGTAGTTTTTTTGCATTGCTAGTATTTTTATCGGATACATTATCTATACTCATTTTTTCACCCACCTGAATCATATGTTAATTTATTAGTTTGTTAATTTGAAGACACTTATATAATAACCTATATTGCTTTAAATGTAAATATATCATAGTCTTCATAAACCTCCCTGCTATATTGGTCCTTACATAATACCATCACTTTGTATTCGTCCTTATCAAAAGGTATAAAAGTATAACCATTCTTTCTGCTATAGCCTTGAACCAGTATCCAATTTCCTTTCTCCATTACATAAAATTCATAAATTACATTTTTCCCTCCACAATTATTAGCATAAAATGTAGCTGGTTCATTGATTAAAAACTTATTTTTTTGGCAGACAAGTTTTGTATCCGTAACAGGAATTGTATCCCTTATCTCAATGTTCAATCTCTTTTTACAATCAAATTCAGCGTCACTTTTAATATTTTTCGCAAACACTTCTAAGCTGTATCTTCCACTGCACTTTGGTGTAAATTCATACTCCTTTTCCTGTATAAAATCCGTTTCTTCAACATCATGTCCATTTATACTCATGACATACTTAACTAGCACATTTTTAGTGTCTTGAGCTATTATACATATTGAAACTTCCTCACCAACCATATAATATTCTCTTATAGGATATAATATATAATCAATATTTGCAGGTATACAATCGAATACCTCTATAGTTTTTATCATATGACAATCGTATTTTCTTTTGGAGTAATTATCTTTTACCAATACCTCTAATTCATATTCACCCTTTTCCTTCGGTATAAATTCTATCCAATTGTTTCTGCTATAATCTATATTTTCAATATTCCTTCCATCCTCTCTTATTAAAAATCCATATTTTAAATCCGTACCACCTGAAGCCGAAACAACGGCCCTTACAAGTTCTCCCTTTAATATTTTGTCATTTCTATTTAGTGTAAAATCCTGTATATTAACAGGTTCACTACTCTTTTCATCTATAGTAAAATTCATATATTCACAGGCCTCATATTCCTTACTACAAGATATATCCTTTACAAATAGCATTATTCTATATTCACCTGAAGACTTACTATTCCATAGATAATTAGATGATCTTATATATCCAGAATCATGACTTTCATTCCCCTCAATAACATATCTATAAACAAGCTCTCTTCCTCCTGTAACCTGAGCACTTATATTAATATCCGTACCTGTAAGCTGAGGTGAATTTAGATCTGTCATAAAATTTTTTATAATTATTTCCCTATATTTTTTTACATTAAAATTAAGAATCGCCCTATCATCAAAACTACTTGTAGAATACATATCTTTTGCAAGACACAATAGCTTATATGAACCTTCTTTTTTTTCTACATAACTTACTGTCCTTCTAGTAGAATAATTCTGAATACATTCTGATTTACCACTTAAATCTATTTTAAAAAATTTATAAAGTATTGTTCTGTCTTCTTCATATTTTGCTACAACCTGAAAACTAATCTCTGATCCAGAAATCAACTCACTGTTTAAACATTTAAAGTCCAATATTTCAACCTTTTTTATGGCATCTACATAAAAATCTATTTTTTTGAAATCATCAAAATCACTTTGAGAATTGATATCTTTACATTCTACTAATATTTCACCACTATTTTCAGACTTCACTGTATATGTTAACGTGTTTTCTGTGGAATAATCCTTTACAAGCCGCCACCAATTCTGGACTTTTATCCAATATCTAAACATAAGAGGATATCTATTTGTATCTACAGCTACTTTTATTTTGTCTCCTAATGTAAATCTATCTTTATTTAGAAAAATATTGTTTATTAATTTCTCTTGTGCATCACCTATTATATAGTTCATTCTTGATATATAATCAAAACTTTTATTACTATTTTCCCTCTTAGCCTGTACCATAACTATATATTTTCCGTCTTTCTTTGGAATCCATTTTACATTTTTATCATGGGTGAAATCTTTCAGCACACTCCATGTTCCATTACATCCTATTATATATTTGTATAACAATTTATTATCAAATTGGTTTTCTATATTTATCATAATTGAGGATTTTTCCTTTTCAGGACTCTCAATATCACAACTTATAGCCAGTTCATTCATATATATCACCTCCAAATAAATTCACAAATATGTTGTAATATAAATTTAATTACTTTAAATTATACTATAATTCCATATTATGTCATAGAGGTTTTTTCATATTTATAAGCTTCATAAGTCCTTTTTCCAATCTTTTATCGTCTTCCAGAGTTCTTTTCTTAGGATTAGAAGTTTTTTTGCCACATCGCCTTGCCTTTGAAGATATATACCTTTCAAATAACAATCTATCTATATTTTTATCATTATATATATAACCTTTTGGATTAATTGCATAGGCTTTCTTGCTTAAAGCCATAACTGCGACTCCATAATCCTGACTTATTACTATATCATTGGCATTAACTTCATTTATAAGTAACATATCCACACTTTGAAAACCACTGTCAACATATCTTATAGCACTATAATTACTATTCAGGACATGATTCATATCACAGTACATGGTAACATCGATATTATTACTTGCTGCCACCTTCTCTATCACGTCCTTTCCCGGACATGCATCTGCATCTACTAATATCTTCATAATTTCTATCACATCCCAATATTATAATTTTCTATCATGATTCTTTAATTTTTCCTTGTTGTTTTTTAAAAAATTAACTTTTAATAACACAGTAATACCTGAAAGCGCAGCACCACACAGAACTGAAATAGCAAGTATCCTAATTATTGCTAGAATACTGATATACGAAGTGTTAAAATAATTTATTATAAAAAATAAAATGGAATATATTATTAACAATTTAATAAATGTTTTCTTCATAGAATTCACCTTTCTATAATTAATAATCCCACTTCATTTGAAGATATACACTACGAAGTGGGAATTCAATATCTTATCCAAGCCTTTTCTCTAGCTCAGCCCTTTTATCCTCATACCCCGGCTTCCCAATAAGAGCAAACATATTCTTTTTGTATGCTTCAACTCCAGGTTGATCAAATGGATTTATACCTGTTAAATAACCACTTATTGCACAGGATTTTTCAAAAAAATACACCATATATCCAAAATAATAAGCCGTCAATTCAGGTACATGCAAAACTATAGCTGGAACATTTCCATCATTATGGGCAAGCACTGTACCTTTAAGAGCCTGATCATTTACAAAATCCATGGATTTTCCTGCAAGGAAATTGAGTCCGTCGAGATTTTCGTTGTCTTTCTTTATGAATACGTCCTTTTTCGGATTCTCTACATCTATAAAAGTTTCAAATAAAATTCTCAATCCCTGCTGAATATATTGTCCCATTGAATGAAGATCTGTAGAAAAATCTACTGCTGCCGGGAACAGTCCTTTATTATCCTTTCCTTCACTCTCACCATACAATTGCTTCCACCATTCTCCAAAATAATGAAGACAAGGCTCAAAGTTTACCATTATTTCAATAGTTTTACCTTTTCTGAACAATGCATTTCTAGCTGCTGCATATATATATGCTTCATTTTTATCCAGATCATCAACATCATATCTTTCTCTTGCATCATCAGCTCCTTGCATCATTTCGTTTATATCAATTCCTGCAACCGCTATAGGTAAAAGTCCAACAGGAGTCAAAACAGAATATCTTCCTCCAACATCATCTGGAATTATAAAAGTTTCATAGCCCTCTGCATCAGCTAATGATTTTAACGCTCCATTTTTTTTATCTGTAGTAGCATATATTCTTCCTTTAGCAGCTTCCTTTCCATATTTTTTTTCAAGGAGTTCTTTGAAAATTCTAAAAGCAATGGCTGGCTCTGTGGTAGTTCCTGATTTTGAAATAACATTTACAGATATATCCTTCCCCTCTACAGTCTCCAATAAGTCTGCCATATACGTAGAACTCATATTATTTCCTGCATAGAATATAGCGGGACCTTTTCTTCTATCTTTTGAAATATTATTATAAAACGTATGACTTAACATCTGTATAGCTGCTCTTGATCCAAGATAGGATCCACCAATTCCTATAACTATCAATATATCGGAGTCAGATCTTATTTTTTCTGCTGCACTCTTTATTCTATTAAATTCTTCTTTATTATAGTCAATAGGTAAATCAATCCATCCAAGAAAGTCATTTCCTGCTCCAATTTTTCTTTTTAACATACTATGCGACATTGAAACAAAATACTTCAATTTTTTAATTTCGTCTTTATTCAAATAAGGTTCTGTTTTACTTAAATCTAATGTTATACTTTCTTTTATCATATTTTCACCTCCATATTTATATTATATAATCAACCATAATTGAAATTTTAGACTATTTAGTTATATAAATCAATTAATTTATTTTACAATTATTTGAATTATATACAATATAGAATAAAAAATATATAAATATAATACAAAAATAAAGCTGGCTCAAAGTATTTATCTGAATCAGCTTTAGGAAAGTTCTAAAATCCACCAGCACCTCCACCTCCAGAGCTGCCTGAAGTATAACCACCTGAAGTAGTACTTGAACTGCCAGAAGATCCAGTTCCGAAGGAATTATACACATAATAGTTGAACTGTTCTTTCCTATTTAAATTTATGCTATCAAAGAGAAGGTAATAGTATATCCAGCCCATATTTTGTGAAGGATTGTAAAATGATGACCGAAGTTTTACCATAATATTCTGCTTCATATCTAAGGCTTCAGCATAGGGAATATAAGATTCTATATAGTCTGTGTTTATATTATAAGCAAAGTTTGTATTTTTAATATAATCTTTAAATTTGGTCCAGTTATTGTATTGAGATTGACCATAAGAACTTCTCTTAATACAATAGCGTATTCCAGAAATCAGTATAAGAATTGATAAGAATAAATTAAATATACCTGAATAAGCTTCAAAAGCAAATGATATAATAGAGATAATTATACTTATAATGGAAATCACAACTATCCATTTACCAAGAGTATTGGCTTTTTTATCATAATAACCTCTTGATTTAACCTCTTTTTTTATCAATTTTAGCCATTTCTGAAAATCAGAATAAAAAGAAGATTCTTTGCTCGATTCTTTTATAGATGATGTAGTTACACTTTCACCATCTCCAAGTATATCAAATAACCAGTTTATAAAATATCTTTCATGCTTTAAAAGTTCTTGAGTTGCTTTTTTAACTTTCTTGATTGAGAAATCAACTTTATCTTTTTTATTTTCGGATTCTACTTTTTCAATGGTTAAATAACCTCTCCTCCACAAATCAAGTATTGTGGCATAAGTAGTTCTCCCATCTACAGTTCCATTTACCATATAAGCTGCTACTGCAGGGGTGCATTCTTCAGGAAGTTCTGGAGGAAAATAAATACTATAGTCATTCAGAGAACTGTTCTTAAATTTTTTCCATATAACAAATCCAGATACAAGAAAAAGCAGCCCCAAAATTATATTTATAAAATCAAATATTTTTTTCATAATAGAAGCAAATTCTACTCTTTGCTGCTTTTTTCTACTGTATTCTGTCTCTTCATTTGAAATCCTGCTCAATGCATTCTCATTTTTTGACTTAGGAGACAATGAAATTAAACTAGCCGGGAAAAGAACTCTTGCTTCAACAAGTTCTTTAGAATTAACATGGGAAAAAGTATACTCCACATTTCCATTTTTAACAGATATATTTCCATCTGAATTAGCATGATAATAGGCTTTAATATTTTTATTTTCTGTATTATCTGGAATATCAATATGAATTTTCAGATTATCTATTTCAGTTTCATTGTAGCTAGACCAGTATTCATAGAAGAATTCACCTACATCATTGTATTTTATCGCAACATTTTTCATAGTATAATATATCTTAAAAGTTTTCTTTTCATCGTTTGAAGGTGAATAGATTTTTATCCTATAAAGGTTCGTACCCTGTTTTAATATTTGAAATACATTGTTATCTCCATTTTTAGCATTATTCACTTCTCTAAATGGTACTTCTAATCCATTCTTAGATACAAGTAGTACTTTTATATTAGATATACCATCCGTATTTTTAATGGATATATCCCTGTAGGAACCATTATATTTTCCCTTGAAATTGTAGGTTATAAGCTCAACCATATTAATAGAACCATTTTCTTTTATAGTAGTTTCTATATTGAATTTGGATAGACTTACCTCATCTGAAGCTGAGACCTTAGGTGGATAAACAAAAATTATACTAAACAATACAAAAAAACATATTAGAAACTTTTTCATTGATGACCTCCTGAAATTTCTAACCGCCCATATTGTGCTTAAGTTTCAGGCTAGAATAAAAAATCTTGATAGAAAAAACTTAATGAACTTATATTTAATTTTACTACCATTATTATTAATTGGATCGGACTCCTGATTTCTATAATATTATAATTATATAATATTTATGCTGTTTATAAAAGCCCTGGATTTCTCCAGAGCTTTTCTTTATTGTGGAGGATTGCAAACACTACAAGGCGTATATCCTTCTGATTTGGCATCTTCCAATGATATGGGTATTTGACTTCTAGCTAAATATCTGCATCCGGCTCTATGATATTTCTTACCAGTCTTAGTTATATAAACAGTCATACCTTGATTTGCAGAGGATGACTGCGCAGGAGGCTGCTTTTGTTGTACTGTTGCGGTATTTTAATTATTGCTACTTGATTTATAATTGCTATTACTTGAATTTGATATAGAACTAGGCTTTGATACAGAAGCATAACTAGAACTTAAAGGAGTACTTATACCATCTCCCTTAGTAGTACCATTATGATTTATAGCCCATAATCCCCTAGTGCTTTCTCTTGCATCCGCACAAAACTTTCTAAAATAATCAGCATATTTTACATTTGGCTGAATTGTCATCTGTTCTGCATATCCATTATAAGCAAATATGGCATTAAACATTTTAGCTCTGATTTCGCTTTCACTTATCTCTGTAGGTGGAGAAAGCCATACATATCTCAATAGCCTTCCATAAGTATCTGTATTTCCTGCATCACTTTCAAGATACACTGTTTTTCCATATAATTAGGAATTTGTATAATTAGAAGCTTGTTCACCATATTGTTCATGCTTTGTTGTGGACTCTGGAGTATTTACTCCTATAAGTCTGACCTTTTCATACTGGCCGTTTCCCAATGTTACACCTATTGTATCTCCATCTGTATGGTGGGTAACCTTGGCTTTTTCAAGTTTTATCGGAGATTGACTATCGAGTTCATCTGATTTAGTTTTTTCAGTAGTTTTAGCTGGTACAGTAGACTTTTTAGGTGTAGTACTTTGAACTTGTGTATTAGAAGCAACATTAGATTCCTAGGATTGAGTATCTGGTATATTAGATCCAGCAATAATCATTATTGCAAGAGGTATTAAAAAAGCTACATTATGTAAAAAATAAAGCCCCATCTCTGGGGCAATAATTATAACTATATAATTTAAAAATTCCTTAGATAGAAAACTATCTAAGGAATAAAATATTCATCAATTAAAGAACTGTTATATTTTCTGCTTGCAACCCTTTTTGTCCCTTACTTTCATCATAAGAAACTTTTTGACCTTCATCAAGTGACTTATAACCGTCCGAATTTATCTGGGAATAATGAGCAAAGCAATCCTTTCCGTCTTCTCCTGTGATAAATCCATATCCTTTTTCTCCATTAAACCATTTTACTGTACCTGTCATTATAATAAGTACCTCCTAAATTTTATTTCTTAAATTATTTGTAATAAACCCATCAAATAAAATTTCGTAACATACATATTATAATTATAAGTACCTATTGAAACATATTTTGATTTAAATTAATCACTCTTCATTTAAGTTGTAGCTTTATATTAACATATATTAATATATAAAGCAAATTATTTCATTTAAAAGATAATTTTTATGTCCCCTATACTCCAGATAATTCTATTATATAAAAATATTTGTTCTGTTTAAAGGTAGAATATGGTTATAAAATATGCTATTATACTTTATAATAGGTTAAACAATATTAATATAATATTTGTTAGCTCATTACATAGGGGTAGAATCATGGATAAAGAAGATAAACGTAAAATAGAAGAAAGCAAGAAAAATCCAATGGGTAATCTTGCTGATTCAATAAATCATTTACAGGCAGGCGATCCAAGTCAAATAACAAAAGGAAGTTTACTTACAAGGATTATTACTAGTGTTATCATTATCGGAACACTATTGTTAATATTCTTTGTTATTAATAATTAATAGCAGTTAGTTATATTACAAAAATAAACCCCTAGACCATTAATTAGCCCAGGATCAAAATTATTTCTATTGAGCTGGCTTTGCCGGAGTTGGTTGTGCCATCTGATCTGTTGGAGCTGCTGTATTCATGTCTTTCTATCTAATTTATCATCTTCAAAAGTTAAATTGTCATAATTCATAATGTTTTCCCTCTATAAACTACTTTTTAACAAATTATACTATTTTTTGATTTACATTACTAACCCAAGTATCACAATTAGCAATATTCTCAATTAATTTATGCCACCTTTTTGTAACCGCCCTCCTGAAACATATTAAAATCGTTCCTTCAGATATCGTCACGAAAATCTTCCTGAATTTGTAATCTTACCTTTTCCTTTAGTTCTGCATTAAGTTCTCTCATAATTTTATAAGCATGGCTTTTTGAAATGTTGAGCATTTATGCTATTTCTTCCACTCTTACAAAGATTGACTTTTCATCTATTTTGCTTTCCCTATCGAAACCTCCTCCCTACTTCAAATTCTTTTGAGCCCAAAGTTTTAGTGATTGTATCTTTTGCGAAAATTCGTCTAATTCACAAACTATATTTTTAAGCTCTGGTTTTTCATCCTCTGTAATAATTCTGTCTTGTACAATTTCCATTAATTTGTCTGTTGTATACCCTAAATGTTTCAGTAAAATTGATATTTGAATCGTAAGATAACTTATATCTGGCACTTCAAGTGTGATACAGTATACTTCTCCATCGTAGCATTTGGTAATTCCAACTTATCAAAATTATTGATACTCATTATCTTTTACCCCCTTTTAACTTCATTGTAATTTGTTTATTCTTACCATTTTTAATCTCCCCATAAATAAAGTAGTGTATAACAATCAACTTTTTTGTTGAAAATCATACACTACTTTAAATTCATAAATGGCTGAAGCCCTTGATTTTCCTCACTCCCACTCGATAGTAGAAGGAGGTTTGCTTGTTATGTCATAGACAATTCTGTTTACACCTTTCACTTCATTTACTATCCTTCTTGATACTTTGTCAAGTACCTCATATGGTATCTTGGCCCAATCCGATGTCATAGCATCAGAAGATGTAGTGTATGATTTTTCACTCAAAGTAGTGTATGATTTCTATATATAATTATTATATCATTTGCTATTTTTCATGTAAACAGAATTACATATTCATATTTAGTTTGTATCAATATTATTTTATTAAAACTATAAAGGTATTTAGAGAAGTTGTATTTGCATATATCCCATTTATAATTGTACCATAATTTTGAGATTGCTTATTCAACCCAGTATATAACAATGTATTCATCTTTTTACTTGTATTTATAAGATTTAGCATTTCTGATTGTCTGGTTTGCAGTTGATTAATATTGTCCTGCTCAATATCCAGACATTGATTAAATAAAGTTATTTTATCATTTGAAAATATAGGTAAAATATTATCTCTTAAACTATACAATATATCTTTAGGAATAGTAGGAAGAGTTTGCATATACAATTCCAAGGTATTAGAATCTTTATTATATTCAATTGTAACATTTGAAATAGGTAAAAAACTATTAGTAGTTTTATATCCTAGCATAACAATTCCTTTATGGCTGTCTACATTTGTAGAGACATAGTCAGCCTCTGAAACTGCCTGTTCTAAAAATGTTATTATTTGATCTGTCTTACCTAATGGTTTTATAAAATCTAAGAATTGTGTTATCTCAACATTTGAGATAGTATCAAATCCATTATTTAATAATTGTACTATGTCATTATTAAACACTGCTTGTACTAACGCAGTATCACTAAAATTAGTTAATTGCCCTTTGCTATTTGAATGTAAAGATGAATAATAATTGGGAATAGTACTTGTATTCGTATTACTGCTATTGCCTGAGTTGTTACTATTATTATTTGTATTGTTTACTATATTATTGACGAGAATATCACTTATTACACCAGTTCCACCTAATACACTAATAGTTTTTATATTTGATTTATTATTATCAACTGTAGATTTGGCATTATCTTGATTATTATTATCTACTAATACTATAGGATTATTATTTAATGCTGCTAAAGCACTTCCTGATAGTGCATCTGCAAATGTGGAGTCACTTGCTAAAAATACTTTCACAAAATCCAATTTATCTTTATATTTATCTATAATAGCTTTATTTACATCTAAAGAATTATTTCCTGATATCGTAAAAAACGATCCATAGCTATTAATTATCCCGTTCGATCTTATAAAATTATTGTCTCCTACAACGGTTATAGTCCTAAGACCATTTTCAACTGGATAAAATTTAACACTATCAACAGCACTATCTTTATTAGCTAATAATATAGGTGATTGCTGATTTGCTGCAACAGGAGCTATAGATAGAGCATCCTCCCATTTATCTCCATCAACTACAAATACATCATTATTCCCTCCAAGTTGTTTTGCCACCTGTACACTTGTATCGTATCTAGTTTGTCCAGCTATCCTGACTACATTATATCTTTGTGATTTTAAATCATTTTCAATATTTGAAGATATAACTCCAGTACCACCAATAATATAAATATTTTTAGCACTCAAACTTTGGATCTTATCTCTTGCAGTTCTAGATAATACATTACCATCAGTCAATAAAATTGGTGCTATATATTTCTTTGATAATGGAGCAGAGACAATAGCATCTGCATACATCCGACTATTTACTAAAATAACAGATTGCGTTTTCACCCATCCTTTATCTATAATTGCAGTATTCGTTCCATACCTATCTTGACCACTTAATCTCTCAGTTTGAATACTTCCATCTGCAAATACCGTTCCAGAAAATAATAAAGTTGTACATACTGTAACTGATATAATTATAGCTTTTATTCTTTTATTTAGCACAATAAATCCCCCTTATTTCTAAAATATTTAATCCATATCACATTTAATTTGTCCTTCATCTAATGTTTGATTAGATCCAGTTCCTCTTATTAATCTTACTCATATTATTCATTTATTCTAAGTAATTTACTTTTGTATTTGCCCTTGTAATTCATTTTTTTGTTGAATTAAATTAATTTTTTGTTGTAATAATCCCTTTTTCTTTTCTAATGTTTGGATATACTTTTCACTATGATCATTTAATGTACTTAATTCATAATCACAATCCTCAATAGAACTCTCTACTGTTTTTATTTCATTATCTATATCGCTTATTTTACTAGAATATTCATTAGTTTCACCATTACTTGTATTACTATTCTGCACATTGGTTTGTCCAGCATTACTTTGTGACACTTGTTTAGCTTGTTCTACTAACTCGGAATTTTTCTGATTTTGACTTATAGCTTCTAGTATTGAATTTTTTAGTTTCTTAGCATCCGCATTATTACTATCCAACCTTAATACACCATCTAAATACTCATTGGCATCATCATATTTATTACTTTTGAATGCATTATCTGCCAATTTCAGATTTTGTACTATATATTGCTTTTTACATTCTGTAATTTCTTTTTGAGCATCAGTATACCATTTCAAACCGTTCTTATCTATTGTCTTAAATTTTTCTATAGATTCTAAATACTTTTTATCATTTACTAATTTCATTCCATCATTATAGATTCCCTTAAATTTCTTCAAAGTTGTTGCTAACTTTATATTTTTTTCAATTGAGGAATCCTTTTTATACTTTAATGATTGCTCAAATAAAGCTTCAGCTTTATCATAGTCACCCTGAGCCATATATTTATTTGCCGTAGTTACTAAATTATTATATGCTTGTACCTTGTTATATTTATATGTACCAAATCCTATACCTATCAATACTATTACCGTTATTACTACCACAATCAAAATTCTATATTTCTTTAAAGACAATTTAATTTTTCCCATATTAATCTCCCCTTATATTCTTATTTGCTTTTAATCTTATACAAGAATAACCAATGAGCTTTTACCCTAACTTTAATCTACTATTTTTAATTTTTTTTATTCAATACCTTATAAGAATTCACTCTTATTGCTGCTATATTTTCAGCAGTATAAGAAACTAACATTAAAAAAATAAATACTATTATTGAACTAATTATAATAGATATAGAAATTATCTTAATATACAAATCATCAATAATTAAATTTGACGTATCTTGTAAAATAATTATGCTTAAAATAATCCCCGCTATTAGTTGGATAACTGCAATCGCTTTTAAAGCTATAACAAAAAATATAGTATTCTTTACTTTAATTTTTTCATTATTAGCATCATCATTAATATCATTTTTAATTATAGAAGAGTGATCACTCAATTCAATAATTACACTTACAACAATTGCCACAATAACAAGCATAATTAATAAAACTAAAAAATTAGTCCTATATGGTTCTATTAAAACATAACCTTGTTGATCTGAAATATATAAAACAATCTTATATATTAAAAGTAATATAATTGAAAACCCAATTAAAAATATCTGTTTTTTTCTATGCTTTTGCATAATAAATGTAATCTCCCTCTATCCCTGTTTATTAACATTTTATTCATACATTATCTATAATTCTACAAATGGCAGTAAAATCCTGCTAATATACTAAAAATTTTCTTTAAGATTTATTTCAATTATATTGAAATTTTAATTAGATGTGTGCGTAGATGTACTAAGGCCTATTTCTAAGTTCTAATACCCCTAAATATTGTAAATAGCCCCCCATAACCTAGCTATCCAAGAGCATTGATTCTTATTAAATGATATGAAAAAAGAAGGTTTAATTTAAACCCTCTTTGTACTGTTTAATTATTTTATAAAAACTATTCTTTTTTAAATTCAACATCTTCATGAATTCCACTGCTGTTATTTCCTTATTACTCCATTTATTATAATTCCTTTTTAATATATCTCTTTGATTGTCTGCAAGTGTATTTAAGCTTAATTGTGGTCTTCCTATTCCTTTTCCGCCATTTTTAGCTTTTAGAATCGCTATTCCTTCAGCTTGACGTTGTTTTATATTTTTGCGTTCATTCTCCGCAACAAAACTCAATACTTGTAGCACTAAATCACTTATAAAAGTTCCTAACAAATCTTTATTTTTTGTGGTATCTAACAAATCCATGTCAATTACTTTTATATCCGCTTTTATTTCTTTAGTTATATTATTCCATTCCTGCATTATTTCTTTGTAGTTTCTTCCAAACCTATCTAATGACTTAATATAAAGCAAATCTCCCTCACGAAGACACTGCTTTAATGCTTGATATTGTTGTCTATCAAAATTCTTACCACTAACTTTATCAATGAATATATCTCTTTCAGTGATTCCCAAATCTTGCATTTCCTTTATTTGCCTATCTATATTTTGATCTTTACTAGATACCCTTACATATCCAAATACTTTGTTGTTCATATAATTAATACCTCCGTTTATTTATTTCTTGAGTAAACAGCACACATTTACGTGCTGTTTCACAACTCGCACTATATATTAATTATATCATACTTGTTTTCAAAGGTATATAATATTTTATAAACGTTTATAAATATTTTTAGTAATCTTTATAAACGTAAATATAATATGTTTCAATATGTCTTTAAAGGTATACCTTTATAAACGGCATTTATATAATTGTGTTATAAAGATATCAGTAATAAATAGGAGTATTAGTAAGTATTTTAATACTTTTATCGTTATAATCATGTATCAAGTCAAATTAATAATAATTATTAATTAATATGAGTAATGTATTAATGTATTTTATCGATAATGATTTTATACTTTGTATCGATGAAATATAGTAATACATTACTTTAAGTCAATTTTTATTCTAATATTATTGTATTCAATTTAAAATTTAACTAAATGTGTGAATACATGTGGTTTTTTTATAATTATATTATTATTGCATCTTAACAATTTTCGCAGGTAATTTATATGTGAATGCATTTATTATATCATCTATACCACTTTTAATGCCTGGAAATACTACTTGCCCTATATGATTATGTATCTCCTGTTTTGTAGAATTATTTTCATTGCTAATATTATTAATATCTCCTTTTAAATCTGATGCAGTAAATGGTACTATATTATTACTAAATGTAGATTGTTCAATACTAAAATTCCTTAATGCATCAACTACTAACATAAAATTTTCTGTATCAGATGGATTCAATACTATTTCTTTTTTATGTAACATGGCTAATTTACCTGTATCTTCTGACCAATCTCCTGTATATCCTCCTGTATCAAATTTGCTTAAATCCACATTTGAATTTTTAGGTACAAGTCCCCATTTTTTAGCTATATCTTCAAGATATAACTTATTAGTATCATATCTAGTTGTACCAGGTCTACCACTAAAACCTGTACCAGGGTATACATCTAATGTATCTCCAAATTGAGCTTTTAATATATCTGCATCCGTCCCCGTAGCAAATTCATACGGTTTTGTACTGACATTTCCTATTTGTATTGGGCTTGTAGAATCAGGTGCCATTCCTACTGCTGCCATAGCATCTGCTAATTTTTGAAATGAATCTATAGCTTGATTTACATTATCATTTACAGTAAGTACTAATTGTCCCATACCATTATAAGCTACATCATTAATGTTTTCCATATTTTGCGTAATAGTTACTAAATTAGTATTTGCTCCTACATTTATTGCATAAGATTCTTTGGTTTGTGCATCTTTGATAATAACTGTCTGTTGTGTGGTAGAAGTACTTGTTTGTTGTGTAGTTAATTGATCATACTTTTTCTGTGTACTTAATTGTTGCTGTTTAAATTTCTCTAAATCAGACAAAGTAGCATTTCTATCTTTACCATAAATTGCAGTTGCTCCTGTTTGATCAATTTGCCCCTGTAATTGACTTACAAGTCCTCCTCCTACCACTACATCTCCTGCATTTAATTGTATTTTACTAACTTCTTTACTTGCAGTATCTATTACATCATATAAACTAGAATTTAATGTTTTTATAGCATTTTGATAATCTGCTCCTGTTGCATATACTTTGATTTTTTTTGCCACTTCTCCACTAGCATAATCTGATATTGCATTTGCGGTTTCTTGTCTGTTTGCTCCAGCTAATCTAGTCGCTCCATTTAAATTTAATCCTGCTGTTGCACCCTGACCTCCTACAACTATATCTCCACCTTGTAATTGTAATCCACTTCTAGCTTCTTCCGACATATCAACTATATCAATATATTTGTATTTATCTCCAAATGTTGCTCTAGCATTATCTAAATCTACTCTAGATCCTACTACTACATATGTTCCACCTTTATCAATTCCATATTGTGCTATTTGCTCTTTCGTAGCATCCCTATTAGCTCCCCATAATCTAGTTGCACTTCCTTGATTTAATCCTTGTGTTACTGCTTCCCCTCCTACAACTATATCATTTGAAGTAAGTTGTAATTTCGATATGTCTTCAGGTGACATTTTACTTATATCTTTATATACATATCCACTATTACCTAATATAGATTTTGCATTCTCTAAATCAACTCCACTACCATATACTATATGACTTTCATTTGTTAATTCTTGTGGATTTACCATATTCTGCATACCAGTTTGAGCATTAACAAAATCAGGATTTAATTTCCCTATTTCACTTAATATTGATCCAACTGAAGAAGAAACTGTATTTACAATATTGCCAAAAGATACACCATATAAATCTTCCATTTGAGATAAACTGTTCTGAATAATTGTATTTATATCTGTCTGTCCATTCATAAATAAATTCTCTTGATCATTAAATGCTGTTTCTATATTTCCTTTTATCCTATCAAGGGTATCTTGTCTAATCTGAATTTCTTGTTGTAATTGTTCTTTTTCATCATTTAATTGATCTTGTTTATGTTGCTGTGCTGTCTGTCTTTCCCAATCATTATTTGATTGCTGTTTATCTCTTAAATCTTTTTCATCTTGATCTACTACAGATTGATCAGCTACATATGTCCAATTCCAATCTCCATTCTTGTCTTGTGTTAATTGTTGGACATTTTTATTATTCTGATCCTGTTGTAGTTTGATTCTTGATTCTTCTAAATCAAGTAAATTTTTATCTCTGGTTTCCTGTTCTTCTAATGCCTGATTCTGTTTGTCCATAGCTTCTAATTCAGCGTCTATGGCATTTTGTCTAATTTTTATTGTATCCTCAAATTCCTGTTTTGTTTTTCCACCATATATTTGATTCTCAACTAAATTTAATACTTGATTTTCTGCCTGTTGTTCTAATTGTTTTTCATTACTAATTATTTCTTGTTGAGTATCGCTTTGTTTTTGCTCTAAATCATTTATTTGATCTAATAAATTAATTTTTTCTGTTGAACCATCTGCAAATCTGCTTGCTTCATCTTGTAATAACTTTATACGTTGAACAATTATTCCATTTTCCTGTTGTTCATTCGTAATTATATTATTAAGAATATCTATTTTTTCAGAATATCCTTTATCAGTTACATCATTTAATTGTGACAATTTATTTTTTAGATCAGTAACTTTATCAGTAAACTCTTTTAATTTGTTTTCTAAATCTAACTCTTCTATCGTATTATGTATTTCAGCTACAGTTTTTTCTACATCTAATAAATTTTTATTAAGATCATCATATTTAGATTGATACAATTGTTTAGTTGTTTCATATTTTTCTTTAGCAATTAATTGTTCAATATATTGCATTTGTTCTATTATTCCAGTTTTTACTTTTTCCTGTTGGATTAATTCCTGTTTTTCAATATCCAATTTGTCAACATAATTATCTTTATCTTGAGTATCAAGTAAATCAAATTTAGCTTTTAATATATCTAATTCATTATTATATATTGTAATTCTAGCTTGTAATCTAGAATCAATAAAACTACTGAACACATCATGTAAATTTTGTATTGTTTGGACTTCTGTATCTTGTACCTCTTGTAAATCCTTCTTCAATTCAGCTATCACTTTTTGATTATATCCACCATTCTTTATAGAATTTTGAATAAATTCTTCTTTCTTAGCCATAGCACTATATTGAGCATTGATTGCTTTTGCTTCTTGATCTAAATAATTAACCTTTTGCTGTGAACCTTCACTATATAAATCAACGTTTGATTTAGCAATACTAGCTTTTTTCTCCTCAATATCAATTTGGTCATCAAATTGTCCCATTTTAGCTTGTAATTGAGCATATACTACTTCGTCTATTTGCTGTTTTAAATTATCTATATTACCTTTTAAACTTTCTGTTTCAGACAATATACTCTCATATCCAGATTCATAGGTAGAAGCTTCATTACTACCACTAGCATCACTACTGATGTCCCCACCTTTAAAATTCTTATATATGGACATAACTTTATTATAATAAGCATCAGTACCTTCACCATAACCTTTTATTCCACCTTTAACACTACCTGCCTGATTAATTCTTGTCCTCAAATAACTTGCCAATGCATATATTGATGCTTTTGGATCTGTCCTATCTTGTAATCCTACTTCTTGTGCTGTAGATAATAGAAATTGTCCTAATCCTGTTGCTCCTGAACTATCATTATGTGCCTTTGGATTAAAACTACTTTCATCTTGAATAATAGCTGCAATTAATACAGGATCTATACCAGTTTTGTTTCCTGCATCATTTATCCAATTAGAATATTTTCCTGTCCATCCACCAGAAGTGCTTGTAGTTGAAGTGCTTCCTCCTTCATAACTAGCTAATTTACTTAAATTATCAGCTTGCGCATTACCAGCTGCCACACCCTGTTGAGTTAAAGCTAATTCTTCTTTTAATAATTGCTTCTTTTTCTCTAATGTTGCTATATATTGATTTGAATGTTCATCCATTGTACTTAAACTATAATCATAATCTTTTATAGCATTTTCTACTGCTTTAATTTGATTTTGATAGTCCTTCAAAGCATTTGTAGCATTCTTAACTGCTAATGTTGCTTTATTTGTTGAATCACTTGCCTTATCTTCTGATATAGCAAAATCTTTATTAGATTTATCTAAATCATCTGTAGATTTCTTCGCATCATCATATATTTCATCTACAGCAGATAAACTTTTTTGTATATTGTCTATTGATGCTTTATAACTATCTGCTGTTTTATCAGAATTCTTTTTAAAAAAAGGATCTTTCTGAAAAGCATCTCCACTAAATAATGCCTTATTATTGTTGGCTTCTTGTTGTAATATTTGCATTCTTGCTTTTGCTTGAGCATAAGTCATAGCTGTTTCTCCAACTTGTACTTGTTCAGCAGATTTTGCAGCATCTAATTTAATTTTTTTCAAATCATTTACAGACACTCCTTCTTTACCAAGTATACCTATCTCTGCATTTAATAACCCATTATTTTTTATAGTAACATTACCGTCTTTATCTTTTTCAGTAGTTAATCCTGCAACTTCTTTACTTAATTTTGTTGCTATAGAACTCATTCTATCCTGTATATCTGCATTAGGAACAGATATTTTTTGCAATTTTTCATATTCACTACCTAATGATATTATCGAATCTTTATGACTTATTTCTGCTTGACTTGTTTTTTCAATTTTACTAATAACATTATTTGATTCTATTCTACTTTGCGCAACTGTATAAGCTATTATTTCACCAGTTGTCTCATTAAATGCCAACCCTGCATCTTTTAATACTTTTTCTTGCTCTTTTATTTTTTTATTCACACTATCTAATTTATTTGTATTAGCATTACTTATTGCAGAATCTACTCTAGGATCTCCTGTATTAACTGGATTATTTGAGTTTCTTTGTAACTCATTTTTTTGTTTGATTAGATTTTGTAAAGTATCTTGGGATTTTTTTAAATCTGTTGATGAATTTTTAATACCCGCATTATCATTATCTTTCATTGCTTGCGTTAATCCCTCATAAGATGTTTTTAATTTATCAACTTGTTCCTTTTCCTGTTGTTGCTTTCGTATATGAGCTATTATTGCTCCACCTGCTATTCCTATAGCAGCTATTAACCATGTTAAAGGATTTGTCAATAATGATAATGTAACTCCTTTTATAGATGTTGCTAATATACTAAATGCATCTGCCAAACCAGTTACTATTCCTGCCTTACTAGATATATTAATAAAAGAAGTTAATATGATTCCAGCTTTAGTAAACATCCCGCTAACTGCACTAGCATTTTTTATAACCAATACTAATGCAGTTACCAATCCTGCTAATGCTATACCTGATTTTGGTGCAGTTGTAGTTAAAGTATCCAATGTATGTATGAAACTTGTTAATCCTTGTAATGCTTTATTTATAGTACCACTATTTACCATAGATTGATATAAATTTTCTATGGCATGTTGCAAATCCTTGATTTTAGCTTGAGTACTTTTTGAATATATCTTATTGAATTTATCTTCTGCATATCCAGCACTGTTACCTACATCCTTTAGCATCCCTTCTACTTTATCATAGTTTTGCATTAATACTTGAAAATCATTCGCATGATTAACCCCAGCCATTGCCTTAGAAATTGCTGCCTTACTAACCTCATCAAGATTCTTCCATTTCTTTGCTAGATCATCTAATACAATCTCATAAGATTTAAATGTACCAGAATCCGATCTGATATGTTCATTTGCATATTTATTTAAATCTCTTTCAACGTTCGATAAATCCTCTCCATAAGCATCAAATTTTTCTCCGCCTTTAACATTTTGATATCGAGCAAATTGAGCATTAAATGATTCACCAATACTAGAAGCACTTTCTCTTGTAACACTGGAAACAGTACTTATATAAGACAATAAGTGATTAAAATCTACTTTTACAGATTGTGCCATTGCAGATGAACCCTGCATGGCTGTACTTATTTCTTTAAAACTTGTTGCACTAGAATTATCTGCTTTTGTTAATTTATCTATTACAGATGTCATTTCTTTTGCATCATCTGTATTCATTCTAAAACCATTCGATATTGCTATTAATTGATTAGATACTTCTTCGTTTGTTTGTCCTGATAAAGTAGCTCCTATAGTAGTAGCTTTTAATAAATTTTTAGTTTGATCTACTGTTTTACCAGCACGTAAAAATTCTTCTGAACCATTCATCATTTCTCCAATTGTACTATGTAACTGTGAAGCTAAATCAGAAAACTGTTGAGTAAGTCCCTTAACTTGATTTCCGTTCATTCCTGTTATTATCTGTATATTTGTTTGCGATTTATCTAAATCAACAACATTCTGGATTGCAGATTTAATTTGGTTTATTCCACCATAAACCGCTGTACTTGCAGCGCTAAAACCTAATAAGCTCTTTACACTATTTGCAATACCAGAGCTAAAGCTTCTATTCTTCTCATCTACAGATTGCAGGCCAGTATTTAACTTATAGATACCTTGGGTATTATCATCTATTGTCATTTTATTCTTGGAAATTACTCCACTACCTTCATTTATTGTATAATTAACTGTTTTTATTTTATTCCCTAGAGAATCAACACCTTCATTAATAAAAGATATAGAAGCTTTGGCACTAACCGTACCTTGAACAAATTTTTCAATATCTTGGAAACTAGAATTCATATTGATACCTGCACCGCTAAAAGTACCTATACTAGATCCAAAGCCCTTGACTCTTTGCACTTCACTTGCTAATTGTTTCAATTTCTCTATTTCTTGGGAAATAGCATTGGACTCTCCCTTAAAATTGCTTGAAATATATAACCCCTTCATTTGCGACTTTATCTCATTTATTTTACTATCTGGAATAATACTTCCAAATTTAGATCTCAAAGTATTTAATGCTGTTTCTTGCTGTTTAATAGTATTAGTTACATTAATAATAGAGCTTTTTTCCCTATTAAAATAGTTAATTCTATTTTTGATGTCATTGGATTGCTCTGCAGTAAGTGATTGTTCAGCTTTTTTATATGTATTCAATTCATTTGTTAAAGATTTATATGTAGTCTCTAATCCATCATATTGGAAACTTCCAGCATCTAATTTACCACTGTAACCAGACCTAACATTGTTTAATTTATTTTGCTGGGTATTTACAAAATTATTTAATTGCTGTTGCTGCCTAATTCCCTCAGTATACTTTTTCTGCTCACTCAATAATTGATCATATGTATTCTTTATTTCACCTGTTTTTTCTTTAAAGTTATTTATGTTCAGAGAATTCAATTGCCTCTGGAATTCCACTATAGAATCAATTTTAATTCCCTGTAATTCTTTTACAACATTATTATATTTGTTTTTAAAATCTTCCACTTTGGTAAATGTCTTATCCAGATCATTTATTTCTTTTATATTGTCTACATTAAAAGATATTGGAGTCATAGAGTTTTTGCCGTCTACAAATTCACTAGCATTATACTTAACCTTATCAATAAGTCCATTTAATTGTTGCAATTGCACAGTAAAACTCTTTATCATTCCATTTTTATCAAATATAGGACTTACACTAATCCGCCCCAAATCTTTATAAGTATTAATAATATCTTCAAAACTACCTTTAATTCCAGCTAATTCCTCTTTACTTTTACTGGCATTAACCTGTATATCTATTGGCTTAGCAGCGGTATCCCTTACATTTTTTATTGCATCCAACATAGAATTAAGCTGTTTTAGTACAGCATCATCCTTTATATTAACCCCTAGTTCAATTTTTTGTTGTTTTATTTTTTCTATTTGCTCAACAAGTTGCATCTTTAAACTATTCAGTGAAGATGCGTCCCACCCTATTTTTAATCCACTCAAATTTATTACCTCCCACGATTTAATTTTTTGTATAAAAAAAAGAACTCATTTGAGAGTTCTAATTTTGCATTTCACCTAAATCTTTAATAACACCATCAAAAATTTCACTTTTATAACCAAATCTTTTTAATATTTCACTAAGATATATTTCTTTAGCACTATTACTTTTAATAACTTTTGTATTAGGTTCTTTAGTCCATGTTATATCTTTTATTTGGCTTAATAAAATAATATCTGCTGGTACTTTTACATAAAAAGGTGCATTATTTAAATATATTCTATAATATACTTTGTTATCTTCCTCTTTTATTTCTACAATGTCATTTAATTTATATTCGCCTTTTTTAGTTGAATATGGTTCTTGTCTTCTATTTACAAATTTATAAATCATAATCTTCATCTCCTAATATTATAATTTATATTATATTCTACAATATTAGTGTAATTTCCTTTTATTTTATGAATTTAATTTCTAATCAAATCTTCTCGTATATATAGTGTTTACCCATCCTCTTATAGCATTATCATCTTCGCTTATGTACTCAATATAACACCAATGCTTATCTTTCTTTATAATTTGTACAAAATCACCTTTATGAAATTTCATAATGCTGTATGAATGCATATATCTGCCAGTTCTAATACAAGCTTTATCTGAGATTATATATCTATAATAATTGAAAATTATATTTTCATTTCCATAAAACTGATTTTTTACCTTAGTTGATATATCTTTTTTAATAATTTTTAATTCTTCAGAATTATTTTTATTAATATTTTTACTATCAATAGTAGTTTTAATAACATGGTATCCATTGCTAATTATTGCAACTATTAAAATTCCCATAATACTTTCAATTACTAATTTTAAAAATTTAGCTATTAAGGGATTCTTACATGCGAAAAGTTCCCATCTGTCATTTATTTTCTGTTGCATGCTTTCATTAAATATATCACTTACTACATTTTGTGTCTCTAATATTTCTTTTTCACTCAGTTCATATTTATTCAAGATGTTAATATCTGAATCAGTTATCTCTATATTACCTATATTTGCAACTATATTTTTAGATAATACATGTGAAATATAGGGGTTACTTATATTAGCTAATATAGATCTTGCAGTATTATTATATAAACGAGCTAAATTATAATTAACAAATTTTTTTTGAACATAATTAATATTTTTTATAGCATAATTTGAACTATATTTCATCCATGTATCATTCAAATATCCCATATTTATATTGGATATTGCAGATTTAGCAATATAATTATATTTTGGCATTAGTTTTGTATACTTAGCAAAACCTGAATAGTTTCCCTTCAAAAATTTATTTTTGTAATTATACAATTCATTAATTTTAGTATGATTATTAAAAAGATATTTATATGAACTATTAAGAATACTATTTATTCCCCAAAATTTCTTGGACATATTTTTTAAATGTTTCGTATACTTATCTTTTTCATACTCAATTGCACGATAAAACCTTTCAAAATAATTATCTGTTATATTTTTATTGTAATATTCAGTTAAATCATCAGATTGTTTAACTGTCACTTCTAATATCTTAATCAAATATCTATCATCAAATTTTTCTATATCATTTAAACTTGTATTTTTAACTACTTGATCAATCTGTGCCATATTATTATTTATCATAGCCAGTACTAATCCACAAAATGCTTTTCTACAATCTTTGTATTTATCATATATTTTAAAATATTTTTTATGAACACTAACACTGTAATATACAGGAACATAAATCATACCTTTATCAATAATGACTTGAACTATTTCTGTATTATCTTTAATTTTTTTTATTAATTCGCTTATATCATAATTCTTTTTTTCTACACCATTATTTCTATTATTCTCCATAATATCACTTCCATAGCAATATTATACTATACTCTATATTTAAAATTCATTATATAATAAATTATTTCTTAAATTTTATCCTTCATATAGCCATTCTAAAGAATTCTAAATCCATTAGAGTAATTCACATTACCAGATAATATATGTCCTCATCATATTGAAGAACACTTATATCTATTTATGTATTCCGTTGTCCCTGAATAGACATTCAATAATTTACAGTACACACTATTAAGCCAGTCCACAAATTCTGTCGATTCTGTAGCAGTAGTATATATATCTAATTTCTGCCCGAATCCTTTTAATATAACACTTACATTTATAAGTGTAGTATCTAAATCTATTTTGTTTTTATTAATTTTTGCCATTCTTAATATCCCTCAACTTATCAATTTTCTTATCCATTTCATCCATTTTTTTATTTAAATCATCAAATTTATTATTAGTTTCATTAAAATTTTTTTGCATATTAAATAATAGCCTATCAAATTTTCTATCCAAATCCTTCATATTTATTTCATTTTGATACTTGTAATTTCTTAAATTTTCCATAATATTAATCTCTCCTTATTAATTTAATTGATTTTGCTATCGATCATATCAACATCTAATTTTGTTACCGTTCTGAACGCTAATTTTATATTACACAATAAGGGGGAACGCCGACATAAACGCTACGCTTATATGCCTTTTGCGTCCCGTTCCCCCTTATGAACCCTCTTCAGACGCTGGAATAATTGAATATGAGTATATGATCTTCTCAATACCCTCTCAATTTCATTAACCTGCGGAGGTGTGGAACAAGCAGCTAGATACATTTGTAGCGTAGCGTTAAGCAAATGTATCTCTGTTCCACCATTTAAGTTTATTAATTTTTTTATATAAAAAAGTTGTCTATTCAAAAGGTTAATTAAAAGGACTCTTTAATATACTTTTTAAATAGACAACTTTTAAGATCTAATATTGTATGTGTCAACTTCATTTAATAAGAAATTCCAATGTTCTTCATGCTCTCTGTCTCGCTGTGATTTATATTTATATTTCATTAAATCAGATATAGAAACTTCATCCTTATTTTTATAATTCTCTTCAATTTTATTTATTTTGTAATTTTCTTCATTTATTTTTTTAAAATACTCATGTTTATTCTTTTGATATTGAATTTTAATTAAATCGTCAATGTTTGGATCATAATTTCTAAGAGATATAATATCATTTATTAATTTTTGTTCATTTGAATTTTTATCAACAATTTTAAATACTTTTTTTAACCTATCTACAGATTTATCATTCAATTTTCTTTTATTATTTATTACTTTATTATATTCTCTTGAAACTGCATTTTTGCCACAAATTAATTTATATGAAGGATAATAAAAATCCCAATCTAATTCTTTATTTACATCATCCATGAATTTTTTATATATTTTTTTACCTGCAAGAAATAAATCTTTAAAACTTTCCATTTTATAAAATTCTAACATCTTATTTTGAGTATTCAATATATCATTATATTCTTCATCCGTTGCAGGTCTTTTATTTATTTTATTATTTGACTTATCTATTGTTGCAACCATGAAAGAATCTTGATATATTAATATACTTCTACTTTTTAAAATTTTTAAAGCACGTTCTATTATTTTTTTGAATTCTGCTCTCGTACTAGAATAGAAATTGTATATTGCTACTAATTCAATATGTAAAACATCTGATAATTCCCTTTTCTTATAAGTACCTATCGAATAGGTATTATTAGCAAGTCCTAAAATATTTATTAATTCACTAATAGATAAAGTAACAACATTATCATTATTAATTTTTATTTGATTATATATGTAATATGTAAGTATATTTTTAATTTCCTCTATGTATTTACTATTATTGCCCTTATTTTTTTGTTTTGGTAATGGCGATTTATAAATTTCACTTATTATAAATTTATTGCCATCTTTGTGCCATTTGAAATATCTATTCCATTCTTTTAACTGTGCTTGCTTGCTTGTACCAGTTTTATTTTTTTCATCCATAAGCAAACAAAACTCCTTATAATTTTTAATTACTTGTCCGACTTTTATACTGTTTATATTCAATTAATCCCCCCCAATTTAATAAATTTTCTAGCCTTGAGCATAACTCTAAGGCACTCATTTCTCTAGCCCGATAAGGGCTATTTTTTTCTATCACTAAAATTTATATCATAGGATTTCCTCAACTTTTGTCGAATTTTTAAAATATCACATAATAAAAACACTAAAAGGAGGAAATCTCTATGTACCAACGTCAAGAAATCTTTAATATAATTGAGCTTTTCACTTCACAAAACACAATAAACTTCTACACAGATATTTTTGAAAATATTAATTTATCTTCATTACCCGATAGGGTTCCTTCCAAATACGGACCTGTCGGTTTCTCAAGACACGCTCTTTTCAGAGCTTTTATAGTCATGAAATGTGAGAAGTTTGCTCAAATTACTGATCTTAAAGATTTTTTAGAAAATAATTTAATCATTGCACAACTTTGTGGCTTTGACATTCTTAAACCACTTCCTTCATACAGGACCTTTCAAAGGTTCATAAAGAATATCGAAAACTCTTGTTTGAAAGAAATTATGAAACATCAGGTAAATACTCTCAAGAAACTTGGCTTTATAGACAACAACTTTATATCTGTTGATACAACTCCAGTTAAAGCAAACACTAAACTTAATAACCCTAAATGCTTCGCATCAAACAAATTTTCAAAGAAGAATAATCCAAAGTCTGATAAAGATTGTAAACTTGGAGTACATACTGCAAATAATTCCATGAACGTTAAAATCAATGATAACTCCAATAAATCAAGTAAGAAATATGAATTTTACTGGGGTTATAAAAACCACGTTATCTGTGATGCAATATCCGGACTCCCTATAGATGAATATACAAGTACTGCTGATATCAATGAAATTTCTACCTTGACTAAATTTCTTTCAGGTACAAATAGCTGGTTTTCACTTAATGGAAGTTATGTTGTCGCAGATAAAGGCTATGATTCAAAGTTAAATCATAATTTTATAAAAAACAACTTGAAAGGTCTTGCCTTTATTGCCATTAACAAAAGAGGGAAAAAAAATCCTAAATTAACTTCCACTGGCAACATTATTTGTCAAGGCGGTCTAGCCATGCATAAAGATGGACGACAGTATTTTGATTCATACATCAAGCAAAAATTTTGCTGCCCATTTAAAAAATCTAAAGATGATTCACTGTGTCCCTGCAAACATGAAAAATATTTCAATGGCAGGAAAAACAGAGGATGTATCCGTTATATCAGCAAAGGTACTGACTACAGGGCTTCAATTAATCATGAGTCTAAATTTTTTAAAACCATCTACAGCCTGAGGACAGAATCTGAAAGATATAATTCCAGATGGAAAAAGCTTAATAACGAAAGAGCTTATGTCAGAAATATAAATTCTGTATCAAACTTAAATACTGTAGGACATATATGCCTTCTGACAACTGCGATAGCAGCTATAAAATCTGGTAACTCTGATAAAACCAGATCCCTATCGGGATTAAAAAGAATAGCTTAATTTAAAACCTATTATTTTTTAGCATCAACTTTTACCCTAGGGATACTCTGCCAATTTTTATATTGTAATTAATTGTAAAGTATATTTTTCATAAAAAGCTGTAATTTTTATTCTTCAATCAATAATATTTCCTTTTTCTTGTATTTAATTTTTTAGTTATGTTCATGTCTAATAAATTTTCCCATATGCTTGTTTAAGTTCAACCAATTTATGGACTGCTTCCATTAATTCTGGAGTACGTTCAAACACATACGTGGCTTTCCCGTTGCAATCTGTTTCTTTTGTATAGTGGTAGCCTAGATAATTCATGGCCGTTGCCATACTAAATTTATTTATGTAATAATATTTCAATTTTGCTTTCCCCCTGTGTATGTATAGAATAGGTACAGCCATATAAAAGCTGTACCTATAATAATTTCTTATTTAAATAAAATATATATAATTCTATGTATTACATTTTCTTTTTTGTTGTTTACATATGTATGTGAATCTTCATATTGATCTTTACAAATATCAGGCTACTTCAATTCACTTCTATCATGTGATGCTAATTCCTCTTCGGTCAGAATTCTATTTTTTCGTACCAGATCACAATTACAATTATTTCTATCTGTTTCCAGCTTCTTTTCACAATCATATATAACTTTTATTTGTTCTTGTAATTGTGTATGTAGATCTTCACTATTAATTTCATTTTTCATTTATACATCTCTCCCATTATCTAATATACTGCTATGCTGCTATAAATTGCAGAATTTCGATATGCCCAAGCTAAGCTAAATAAATTTTCTGTAGATTCTGGGATTCCAGTTTTAACTTCAAACTCCTTAAATTTTATAAATTCTTGCTTCGGCAGATCCAAATCAATGTTTAAAATTTTTGATAATTCCGCTAATTTAACATCTGTTACAAGATGTCCAGTATCATCAACATCAATATCTGCATATAATCTATACTTGTCTATAATGTTGTAAAAATAACTTTTATCATGTTTTTCTAATATTTTTATTAGAGATGGATATTCTAGCACTTTAGCTATATAGTGTCCTGCGAGCAACTTGTTATAGTAATAACTCTTAAAGCCACAATCAATTGCAAGTATAATTTCCTTCTGTTTCTCAGTAAAATCATCAATATTTATGCCAAGTATACTTAATACTGTAATAGCGGTACTCATTGCAAATTTGGAATAATATTTATCTCTTGTAATACCACACAACTTATTTAGGTTAATACAATCATTATTATTGCTATCTCCAATGTGATTTCCTAGACATCGGCCATTTATAAGATCAATGTCAATTCCCACAGCGGAGTTAGGTATCACTTTCATTCCTTTTTCTTTGTATAAGCCATAAAAATTATAGAAGAATTTTGTTTTCCAGTTATTATATTTCTCTAATATTGCACAAGATAATAATGAATCGATGTCATTGCTAAGAGCCATTAATAAATCCTCCTCAAATATCCAATCTGGTAGTTTTCCTTTTATTTCTTTATTCAATTTATTTTGTGTTTCTGTCCGTAAAATAACAATATTTATGTATTATTTATAACTCCTATTTTATTATATATTATGTTAATACAAGCATTTATCCCCCTTCCTCCTGTACCTTAGATTTTTACATTTATAACACAATTACACCTCCCGTATTTATATTTGTATTGCCTCTTTTCTACTCCATTTAATTCCACTTTCTTTTTCCCCTTGGTCTTTTTTTATTAACTTAAAATTAATGTTTTATTTGAATTTTTATATTGATTATGTACTAGCTTTCAAGGCATAACCTCCCCTCCAGAACTATATTCATGTATAATAAAAGGACATTAATTTGAATTAACATCCTCTTACTTTTTATTTTTAATTGTAATCTTAAGGTCTGTCATCTTATCTAACATTTCATCTCTCACTTTTGGATCTTTTTCTTCATCATATTTATTCTTAAGATTCTCTAACAATTCCTCTGGTGTAAGCTGTGCCATTCGGAATTCTTTTTTCATGTCTTCAGGCAGCTTATTAATATTTTTATTTATTTGCTCATTGACCTTATTTATATTATCTTTAAATTTGCTGTACCTATCCATCAAATCAATAAATTGTTTATTAATTGCATCTATGTAAGATATAAAAGCATTATTAGGCGGATAAGATAGCATAGATTTGAAACCTTCCTGTGGTACATCCTTTTTTATATCCGTTAAGATATCCATGATTTTATATATAAGTCCGTCATATTCCCGTTCTTTCTTTATATCTATAGAATTAAGTTTGTCCAATAATTCTTTACTAATGCTATGGAATTTTACTTTTCCTTCTTTAACTGGTTCTATGATCTTTGTGGATTCCTTCCCATCTTCATCTACATAAAACTCCAATTCTCTATCTCTATTAAAATCTGATAATTTCATTTAACATCCTCCTTATCTTATTTCTGTCGCTAGTTGTTGTAATTTCTTGTTTATAAGTTCTACCCTTGCACAAGATATTTCCATTGAATCTCCGAATTTCTTTATTTCTATATCTTTTATGCATTTATTTTGTTTATTACAGATATCATATAATTCATTAATTAGTTTATTTTTTTGCTCTATGACATCTATACAAAAATCCATCTGCAATTGCGTATATTTTTTTCTATCTACATATTCCTCCAACTCTTCATAACCCATGCTTTTTAACTTTTTATCAAATGCTGTATTCATAATCATTACTTCCTTTCTAATCTAATAATTTAAAATAAATTTTTTTAGCTTACTTAATTTTTCTTTACCTAATCTTCTGTTGTCTTTGCATAAATGTGCAATATCATAGGGAGTTATTCCCTCACCCGCTGCATTAGCAATAAATTTATAAGTAACACCTTTTTGTTCCCTAATATTAATTATTTTTTGCTTTATAAATTCCCTAATTATATCATCTTCCATTGTTTCTTCCTCCTTTCTTTTACCTAAAGATATAAAGTTAGCGGTTGATTTTGTGCTATAAAAAAATTTTAAAGACACAAAAATTATTATTGACATCTTGCATTTATTTATGTTATATTAGTAATGGTGAAGTTTAAATATTTTAAATAAAAAATAAATAAACATTATAGAGAGATACAAATACTAAGCATCTAGCTGTTCTTTCGGGACATTTGGTATACCTTCCCACCATATCTCTCTACCATATAGGAACCAGATTCAATGTTAAACAACAAATATATTTTTGTTGTTTTTTAAATACTTTGTCCACAAAATTTCCAAAATGAATGTTTTTTTCCAAATATCATTATTTTGTTTTAAATACTTGTAAAAATATGCCTTTATCTGCCCGATATAGTGCATTTAATAAACCTAACTTATATTTGCATTTAATAGGGTTGAAATTCGGCTCTCTATGAAATATCTTATAAATAATAGCATGTACAGTTTCTACTCTAATTTTATATCTTTTTATTTTTCTCATACCATCAGATTTATTATCATCTAATTTATTATATTTTTCTAATTCTTGTGACTTTGATAACTTATTATATTTTTCATATTTTGTCTCAATAGATTTCTGTTTATTTGTCATTTTCATAATACAACTAATAATACTTTCTATCTGTTTCTTTTTTGCTTTTTTCCTATCTATATCAAGTAATAGCGTATCTAACTGAATTGATTGAATCTGATCTGCATCTGATATACTCATTATATTTTGTAAATAATCCATACTTGTATCATATTGCATAATTTTATTTTTGCTAATATACTTAAAAAATAATGGTTTTTTATCATGTAATATATCAGTATCTTTGAGATTTTTCACTTGTTTATCTATATCCACATCATACATTCTTTTAGCGCTATCAATACAAATTTCTGATAGCACAGTACATATATCCACTCCTTGTAATAATTTCTCTTTTTTATCTTTATCATCACTATTTTTATTAATCAAATTCCAATATGTACTCATATACAACTGACCTAGATTTACCACAGTTCCGATATTTTTTTGGCTTGCTGCAAGTATATTATCTATCTTAGCCATATCCTCAATACATACTTTATATCTATTTTTGTTTTTATTATTTTTTTTAATATAAGAAGCATTTACTAGACCTACACTATTCTGACATACTCTATATTCTTCACTATCATAACATTTTTTAGCATTAGATAATAAGCAACTATTATTAATTAATAATAATGTATCAGAGTCATAGTCACATCCTGATAATATCCTTTGTATAGGAAATTTAATTGCATTTACTACAATAATGTTATTAGTCAAGTTGAAATACTTCCTGATAAATTCATTGTCCTTATTATTTACAATTAATACATTTGATGGAGATGTATGAGGATTTCTAAAAGCAACATATTCTTCATTAAATGGGTGTACTGTAGTATATACTTCATTTTCTTTTAATTGCTGATCATGAATCCATTCATCCTCTATAATCATATTATTTTTATCTACCGGCAATTTATCTATGGAATTATATAAATATTCAATTAAATTACCAGCAATAGTACAATAATCTCCATTTAATCTTATTTTGCCTTTCTTCATATGTGTTATATAATTATGTATATCCTTTTTTCTTTTATCCTTAAATATTTTAGTATTAGCTATTTTATTATTTCTATTATATAAATCAACTAGCATGTTGTTTGAATTTACTGCATTAGCTGTATGTTTTAAATATTGTATATATGTCTCAATATCATTTTTTAATTTATCTATATAATTAAGTTCAAATTCACTCAATTTTGCCATATCATAATAATTAATAGGAATACTATTTAACATCTGATAACTCATCTGATTAATTACATTACCATCATCATCTTTACCTTTTGTAGATTCTTGTTCAGATTTACAAATTCCAAAAATGCAATCATCATCTTGAATTTTCTTTTTCCAATGCAACCACATTTTCTTTTTATTATTGCCTTTAACAACATAAAATTTTAATGCTTTCAGTGAATTAGGTGTAATAATCATACATATATCTTTAGCAAATATAGGTTCATTAAACATATCCTCTAATTGCCAATCATCATAATCTACATCTTCAGGGCAATTTTCTTTTAAGAACTTTTGCAAATTGCAATTAAATACACAGCTTTTAAACATGTGATTTCTAAGTAGCATCATACCTTTACCAGATTTAAAATAACTACTATCTAAAATGCCTTCACCATCAAATAAATCATTTTCCATTTTAATATTTTCTCTTTTGCTGAATAATTTTTCAGATTTTTCTTCTTTATTATTTTCTGAATTTTTCTTTTGTTCTTTTTTTACAACATTACAGTCTCTCAAAAATACGCTCTTTACATCATTAACAATTAAGATATTTTTAGTATCAATTTTTATAATATCCTCTATATGACTACTAACCAAAGATTCATAGCTCAAAAGGCCTGGAAAATCTATATCATCTCTTTCTTCTAACCTCATACCCATCCTCGCCCAATTTATCATACTATTTCTCAGAGATTTTTTAATAAATAATACTTGTCCAGTACGACTTTTTGCTGCTGACCTTTTATACACAACAAAATCAACCTTTTCAGTTTTTTGTTTACTATTTTCATCTTTGTAGTGGAATGTTAATGTAAATCCCTCTTTATACAGTAAAGTTCTCAATTTATCATTTTTTATTTCTTTCCATTTATCTTCTTGTATCTCATTAGTTATTTCATCTATATATTTCTTTAATTTTTCTATGTATTTCTTATTTTCTTCAGTATCAACTATATTGTTTATTTTTTTTTTGATAATAGATATTACCTCATTACCAGATTTTACTTTTTGATTAAATTTAATATTTATGATATCATTGGTCATTATTTTATTATATCTCTTACTTCTAAATGTTTTAAATCCCCTTTGCTTCTGTAAATGCCTTAATTCTAGTGAATATGGAATCATGCCACAATAAGATCCATTTAATTGTTCTTGTGACTTACTTCTTCTATTAATATATTCCCAAATTTCAGCACCTTCAACTGACATTATATATATGTTATTATTCTCCATCTTATTTCCCCCATCTATTAGATATAGGATATATACCCATCAAATTAAATATCGATATGTAGATATTTATAACTTAAGCTGCTTTCAATTCTTCTATCACAGCAAATAATATATCTTTAAATATCTTATACAAGCGTAGATCTTTCCTTATAATATCTAACTTTTTATATTTAAAATATATAGATTCATTAATTTCAGCTAATTTATTCATACATATTTCTCTTTGCTCCAGGTCATACACTTGACTATTTTTCTTCATTTTATATAGTTTACCTTGCCATCTATATACTCTTTCCAATTGCCTATTTAACTGCTTTTTTAATATCTTTATTTCATGTCTACGTGGAGTTATATCCTTCTTATATATACTATCTATAAGTCCTCGTATTATTTCTTCAGATCCATCGGTATCCTGCATTTTATACTGGTATATAAAATTTGTATCACCATCATTCAAAGTCAGTACTATATAATCATTGGATTGTCCCAGTTCTATGTTCTCCAAATAAATTTGTTGTGCTATGTTTATACTTTCCGTTACTTTTTTTAATATATTACTTAATTCTTTACCGTTCAACATTACGTTTACCCCTCCAAATTTTTATTTCACATTTTTGTGAAACGAAGTAAAATCAATATTTTGAATATAATTATGTCTAAATTTTCATATAGTTTCATTTAAAAAATCCTTAGATTGCTGTAATCTATCTATAAATAGATTCTTATCTTTTTCATTCATATTAACTACATCATTTTCATTTAAAAAATTCTATATATATCTTCTATGTTGCAGCAATTCACAGTCAAGTTCGTCCATTTTTTGTTCATTAGTAAGAGATTTTCTATTTGGATTCTTAACATCCTTGATTATTGCATTAATATCAATATCTTTTACTTTTTCTTCATCAATTTTCATTACATCTCCATATATATCTTTCATTTAAATTTTTCCTCCAATTGTTTTATTTTTAAATGCTTAAGAAACTTTCTGTTCACTATAATTATTTTTCCTTTGTATAAAATCTAAAACTTCTTCCATAGATCTGAAATCTTTTATAAATCTATGCCTTATTTTTCTGGTAGGATTGTTGTGCAAATTCTTCTCTTTTAACAAATTGTAAGAAATAAAATTATCATCTCGTATTTCATCCACTCTATACCTGTTTATGCCACATGTAATAAGTGTTTGTCCATCTATTATTTTTGTAATTTGCAAGTTTTTGTAATTCATAGTTATAATCCACCTTTCTGCGAAAGGCACCGATGGGGTTATGAAACCCTTCAACTCCCATCTTCCTTTCGCTCTTTTTTGTGTTATTCTTTTCTTGTAGGTCGCTGGCACACTACAGAACCTGAGGAGGTGAGTGGCGAGGCTGTATAGCGGCAACCCCGTATAGTTATATAGGTCGGTCATCCGTTAAGGCATCAATGAATGGCGCAAAACAGTAGCCCGTAAACTTATCTCTTCCGAAGTTGACTCGATTTCGCCGGATGACCAGTCCCTGCCAGCCCTACCATTCTTTTTGTAGGAGGAACTCTATGTTTAAAATCTTTCGTAAAAACTGCTGTGGACTTGATGTCCACAAAACCTGGATCTATGCCTGCGTCGGAATTACCGATACCAATGGACGTACTGAGTACAAACAGGCTCGTTTTTCTTCCTTTTCTAAAGGTCTAAAAGAATTAGCGGAATGGCTTGTTTGTTATGCACTTTTTTATTGGACACCCACTACTTTTAGAAAGTAACTTGTCCCGTTCTTTAACTCAATATAGATATTAATCTTATCTATATCTAGTTTAACTATATCTTCATAATTTATTTTTATTTTTTCTCCGAAATTCTCCTCATTTAATTTATGTAATTCCATATGATTTTTATAAATATGACTTCGCATATATTGTAAATCATTAAATTTTGGATCTAATTGGTGCATTAAATAATTCCTTTTATCCAGCTTTTGTAATTCTTCTTTAATATTTTTTACCATCATAATTAAACATCTCCATATAATATATTTTATATTGACAAATTTAATAAAAAAACCTATAATAAAATTAATAAAAATTAAAATCCGTTTTCTTATTCGCTCTACCAAAACGAATAAGTATATATAAGTTTACTATTTTTATAGAATTTCTTCAAATTGGAAATTTGTCCAATTTTGTTTGTATAGTGAATTTTTTGCTAATAATAATCTGTATATTTTTGTGTTGTCTAAAATTAAATAATTAATTATACAAATCATCTTGGTCGACATATTTTATAATATATCAATCATGTAGTTTTTTCAAATCGAGTCTAACTCGATTAATCACGACAAATAGGCCTCCTCAACAAATAAATGCAGGATGCTTTCAATTTTATATTCATTCTTCAATTTTCTATATAATTCATTATAAAACAACTCTTGTGTTATAAAACAAATATTGTATATTAATAACTCTTAATAATTTAAATACATCTCATGTTAAGGTTGAACCAAACTTATTTATTAATTTTTTTAGCTAAAGATTATACAACGATGTTCAACATAGATTAACTTATACATCTATTTTATTAATTTCGTTGACTATTGTCAATGATTTTTATTAATTTTTTTTAGCTATTCACATATAATCCGCATGGTTAAGCTATTTACTAAATTAAATAAAATTAATAAAAATAAGCTATAGAGTGATTTTTCATTTTTATTAATTTTATTTAATAGCTGCAATTACACTAACATAGTCTAATAATCACAAAAAAGTCTTTAGTGACTTAGTAATATCAACAATATTTTCGTTAACGACACCATCGTTAACGGATTTTAAATCTTTATAATCAACATTCTATAGTCATATTTTATTAATTTTTTATGCATGTGTTAATACTAATTATTAATTTTATATTTTATAAATTTGCAAAGGCAAAATCTTAAGGATGACGATTAGTTTACCAACAAGGGAATTTTCAGCTACCTCGAAATTATGTCAAGCCTTATGAGTATTTGAATAATAATAAGCTAAATACTATTTCTTAATTCTAAGTACTCCTGATAAAAAAGTTATCTTATTGGGATAATTTTTATTTATTTTACTTTTATAACCATACAAATCAGCTCTCATCTCTTTAAAGCAATAAGATAATAGCTTATCATGTTTTTCTGGATAATCAGTCACATTATTACTTTTTATATGATCAATAACTAAATTCTGATATTTAGTAATGGCATTTATCACTTGTGGTGATGCTACCAACATCAGATTATTATATGCATGATTATGTGCAATAACAACATCATCATCTACTAAATTGTTCATAGAATCACTTAATGTCTTTATAAATTGTATATAGTAATCCTGCTTGATTTTTCTCTCTTCTAGTTGTATAGAGTTCTTTTTACTAAAATAATTAGTCAATGATACAGTTATAACGGCAGTAATAGTTCCTATTAAAGCTATAATATATTGGCTCATAGTAATTCCTCCAAATTATATAAGCTATCTTTACTCAATAGTTATTTATTTTCCCAAATCAATTAATAAATAAATTATACCATTATCCACCTATATAAATATACTTTATAATTATTCTATTGTATTTATTTGTGGATAATTCATGTCATATAAGAACTGTTATTTATTTCATATCAGATGTTTAAGATTTGTCGCATTGAACTGTATAGTATAAATATTTATACATATATTGGAATTGTATTGTAAATAATAGTCTATCTTTATCAAACAATTTAATATAAAATCACTTGACAAAAATAACCATCTAAAAAACTGCAAATTTAATAAACCTACTATTGACATATTTTTCAAAGTATAATAAACTAAAAATAAGTTGATAAATTTTTATTTTTTTGTCCCTTTTATATCCTGTATGATATAGAGGGACTTTTATTCTACTCCATTAATTTATCAAAATTATATTCTTTCTTACCTAAAAGCATATCCTCTAAATTGGAAAAATTATAATCACGCTGCTTAAAATTGTTAAACGTAGATGTTGTCTTGCTACTATGAGAACTATTTTTAACCTTTTTAATAGTCTCCTGTACCTTTTTTATCTTATTGCTTATTGCTTTGGATGAATTTATTACAAGCTTTCTAAGCATAGTATATACATTGCTTATACTACCCCTTCTTTTTATTTTAATTAACCCTTTATCCTTTAACTCTTTTATCCCTCTCTGGACTGTCCTAACACTTTTGTGCAAATGTTCTGCAATATACTTCTGGCTTGGGAAACAAGTATTTTTATTGCTATAACACATGCTTAATAAAAAAGAATGTATTTTAAAGGCACTATCAGAAATAGGTAATGCAAAATCTTCGGAATTTATTACTGTAAATGTTGTATAACTATTCATTGTCAATACCACCTTTATCCCGGCGATTCCAACGTAATTCAAAATCTATCTTAATTTTTTGAATTTTTTTCTTTTTGACTATAAAATTATCCTTATTTTTCTTTGTTTTAGGAGTTTTAATAGTAATTTCTATTACTTCTCCATTTTCATCATGCATATAAATTGGATGCATTATTCAACACCCCCAATCCTCTTTAATTCTTTAAATTGACTTTTATTCAGAATCATATCTTTTATGTTGCTCCACTTTATTAGCTTGTCCTTATCTCCATCTGCCTTTATAATACGTGTATTATCATTTTGCTCTACAATATAAATAGATACCATGTTACCAAAGTAATTTATATCTTGTAAAACTATATTTTGGGGGTTTATATATGCTGCTTTGTAAAACTCATTTAAATATTTATATTTCATTACCTTCTGCCCCCTTTTAACTTCATTGTAATTTGCTTATTTTCAACCTTTATTCTATCAAGCGGATTAAATTTTATTGATTGCTTTAGATCCTTTCCTGCCATGTGAAGATATATATCTACCATTTTGTAACTGCTATGCCCTAAAATTGCTTTGAGTACATGTATACTGCCTCCATTCCTTAAATACAGCGTTGCAAAAGTATGTCGAAATAAATGTAAGCTATATTTATAAATTCCCCTTTTCTTAGCATATTTAGTAATTCCCATCTGTAATGTTGTTCTTGGCATTCTTTCCCCAAAACTATTGCAAAACAAATAATCATCTTGATTACCTTTCCTAAATTGTAAATACTCAATCAAAATATTATGCAATCTTTTAGGTATAGGCACTTGCCTTGGTTTTTTATTTTTAGTATGTACCAGGTTAAGTAAATCCTCCGTTAAATCCAAGTTCTTTATTTTCAATTCTCTTAACTCCAAAGCGCGAACACCCGTACCTAATAGAAAATTACAAATAACCCAGTTTCTAAATTCTGCAAATCTATTTGTAGTTTGCTTGCCTTTAGGTCTTTTTAATAAAATTGATAACTCTTCATCTGTATAAATATCTTTATAAACTTTCTGACATTTTACATAACTATAAGGAAATTTTTCAATATATCCTAACTGCATTCCATAGGTTAACATTGGTGTTAGCTTTCTTATATAACTATTAACTGTAATATCCTTTACTTTTCTCTCATTTTTTAGATATAGCTTAAAATCTTCAAATAAATTGATATTAATTTCATCACAACAAATTTTTTCATTGCATTCAAATCTAATAAAGTATTTCAATACATTCTTATATCCATCAACAGTATATTTGGTTATTCCATTAGCTTCGCATCGTTTAAAATACATTGCACATAAATCTTTAAATAATAATTTTTCTTTCCTAATAATGCCAATTGAATAGCCTGTTTTTCTACCTTTTTTCACCATTCTAAATCCTCCCATAAACAAAAATAAAGTAGTGTATAACAATCAACTTTTTTGTTGAAAATCATACACTACTTTAAATTCATAAATGGCTGAAGCCCTTGATTTATTTTACTCCCACTCGATAGTAGAAGGAGGTTTGCTTGTTATGTCATAGACAATTCTGTTTACACCTTTCACTTCATTTACTATCCTTCTTGATACTTTGTCAAGTACCTCATATGGTATCTTGGCCCAATCAGATGTCATGGCATCGGAAGATGTAACTGCTCTAAGTGCAACAGTATAACAATAGGTTCTCTCATCTCCCATGACACCAACTGAACGTATATTCGGAAGGCATGCAAAATACTGCCATATGGATTCATCCAATCCTGCATTTGCTATTTCTTCTCTGAATATAGCATCTGCTTCCCTTGTTATTTCAAGTTTTTCCTCTGTAATTGCGCCTAATACTCTTATTGCAAGACCCGGCCCTGGGAAAGGCTGTCTCCAGACTAACTTATGAGGTATACCTAACTCTTCACCTACTGATCTAACCTCATCCTTGAATAATTCTCTAAGTGGTTCAATAAGTTCAAAATCCATATGCTCTGGAAGTCCACCCACATTATGGTGACTCTTTATAGTAGCTGAAGTTCCAAATCCACTTTCCACAACATCTGGATATATAGTACCTTGAACAAGAAAAGCTATATTCCCAAGTTTTTTAGCCTCCTGTTCAAACACTCTTATAAACTCTTCTCCAATTATTTTTCTCTTTTTTTCAGGATCATCTACACCTGCAAGTTTGCCTAAAAATCTGTCTCCTGCATTCACCCTTATGAAATTCATGTCAAACTGCTTTTTAAATACATCTTCAACCTGATCTCCTTCATTTTTTCTAAGAAGTCCATGATCTACAAATATACATGTAAGCTGTTTTCCTACTGCCTTATGTACAAGTACCGCCGCTACAGAAGAATCAACTCCACCCGACATGGCACATATGACTTTTTTATCTTTTACCTTTTCTCTTATGGATCTGATTTTTTCTTCTACAAAAGATGACATGGACCAGTCACCCTTGAGATTACATACTGTAAATAAAAAATTTGAGATCATTTTTTTCCCAAAAGGCGTGTGCTCAACTTCAGGATGAAATTGAACTCCATATATTCTTCTGGAATCATCTCCAACAGCCGCCACAGGACATTCGTCCGTAGTAGCCAAAATTTTAAATCCCTCCGGTGCACGGGACACCACATCCGTATGGCTCATCCAACAACTTTGTTTTCTCTCTATTCCATTAAACAAAATACTATTATTGTCTAACATTACATCTGCTTTTCCATATTCCCTAACTACAGCACTCTTAACTTCTCCACCTAGATTTGCACATATAAATTGATGTCCATAACATATACCCAAAATAGGAATTCCCAGCTCAAAAATCTTCTTGTTTATCTTTGGTGCATTTTCTCCATATACACTTTTAGGTCCTCCTGTAAATATTATTCCTTTAGGTTCTTTTTCTTTTATTTTATCTATAGAACAAGTATACGGAACTATTTCACAATATACATTATTTTCTCTCACTCTTCTTGCTATGAGCTGATTGTATTGTCCGCCAAAATCAACCACAATAATTAATTCTCTGTCCATAAATTTCCTCCCACTAAAATTAATTACTACTGTCTTACACTATAATTTGGTGCTTCTTTTGTCATCGATATATCATGCGGATGACTCTCTCTCAAACCAGCTGCAGACTGTATTACAAATGTAGAATTTTTATATAAGTCATTTAATGTGGCAGCTCCAAGGTACCCCATTCCTGAACGTATTCCTCCAACCAGCTGGAATATAGTATCTGCAACATATCCTTTATAAGGCACCCTTCCTTCTACGCCTTCTGGTACCAATTTCTTGTTTCCTTCTTGAAAATATCTGTCTTTACTACCACTTGCCATAGCAGAAAGTGATCCCATTCCTCTATAAACCTTATAAGTTCTTCCCTTATATATTTCAGTTTCACCAGGTGCTTCCTCACATCCTGCAAGCATGGACCCCATCATAGCAACTCTAGCTCCTGCAGCTAATGCCTTTACTATATCTCCTGAATACTTTATTCCTCCGTCAGCTATAATTGGAGTATCATATTTGTTGGCTTCTTCCACACAATCCATTATTGCCGTCAACTGTGGGACTCCAACTCCAGCTACTACTCTAGTAGTACATATTGATCCAGGCCCTATACCAACTTTTACTGAATCTGCTCCAGATAAAATTAAGTCCCTAGTAGCTTCCGCTGTTGCAACATTTCCTGCAATTATTTGTATGTCAGGATATTTTTCTTTTATAGAATTTACTGCAGTCAATACTCCTTTCGAATGTCCATGTGCTGTATCAACAGTAAGAACATCTACTCCCGCTTTAACCAATTCAATTACCCTATCCATCATATCCTTAGTAACACCAACAGCTGCTCCACATAGGAGCCTTCCCTTATTGTCTTTTGCACTATTAGGAAACCTTTTTACTTTTTCTATATCTTTTAAGGTTATCAATCCTCTCAGATTGTTATCTGAATCAACTAAAGGTAACTTCTCTATTTTGTATTTTTTTAGTATTACCTTCGCCTGTTCAATAGTGGTATCCTGCGGAGCTGTTATCAATTTCTCCTTGGTCATAACTTCTGAAATTTTTTTACTATAATCAGTTTCAAATACCGTATCTCTGTTTGTTATTATTCCAATAAGTTTTCCATCTACAGTTATAGGAACTCCAGATATCCTATATTTACTCATAAGTAAAAGTGCATCATCTATAGTATTATCTGGAGAAAGATAAAATGGATTTGTTATTACTCCATTCTCCTGTCTTTTTACCTTGTCCACTTCAACAGCTTGTTGTTCTATAGTCATATTTTTATGTATTACTCCAATGCCACCTTCTCTTGCCAGTGCTATAGCCATTCTTGAATCAGTAACAGTATCCATACTTGCACTCATAATTGGTATATTTAATTTTATTTTTTTAGTAAGATTAGTTTTTAAAGATACTTCCCTTGGTAAAACTTCTGACTTGTTGGGTACTAAAAGAACATCGTCAAAAGTATATGCCTGTTTCAAAATTCTTGCCAATTAAAATCACTCCTATAAATTTATATTTATCAAATGTTCAGCTTTAAGCATATAATGAAAATATTTTACCTAAAATAAAAAACATATTAAATTCGTTGTTTCGTGAAATTAATATGATTATACCATAAGAATTCCACTCATAGTCGGAAATTTACGGCCTCCGGTAGATACTTCCTGCCACATTCAGGGGATATATGAGCTGAATAAAAGATTCTTTATTTATTTTTATAAATTTTGATGTCTTTCTATCTGTTTCATTAACTATTTACACTATTTTATTCAATTTTTTCGTTTTTGTCAACGTAAATATATTATAAATTTTAGAAATAGAATGCTGACATATATACTCTCATCAAATTATTTCCCAAAAGAGTTGTAATAATCGAAGACACCATAATAAATGGTATAAAAGGTATAAAATCTTTTCTCGACTTTATGTTTAATACAATTAAAATTATTCCCATCAATGTTCCAAGTAAAAATGAAATTATAATCATTAGTAATACAAGCTTAAATCCTAAAAATAATCCTGCTATTATACAAACTTCTGCATCTCCTAATCCCATTCCCCCTGTAAATATAACTAAACAACATATAAATAATCCTGCTGTAATTCCCCCATATATGAATGTTCTTATATCATATCCAATATAATACTCAACCAGCAAAAATATAATTGAAACAACAATTCCCATAATAATTGTATTGAAATATACATTCATTGTATAAATATCAATAATGGCTATCAAAAAAACTATAGACAAAAATGCTGCATACTTGAAAAATATAAAACTAAATCCATATCTTATATATAATAAAAAAAATAATATACCTGTTATAATCTCAATTATAAAATATTGCAGTGATATTTCATTGCCACAATATCTGCATTTTCCTTTCAATATTATATAGCTAAAAACAGGCATCAGATCTCGCCATTTTATTTTTGTATTACAGTTTGTACATCTAGAAGGTGGATGTATTATAGATTGTTCCCGCGGTATCCTGTATATACATAAATTCAAAAAACTTCCTACAACAGCGCCTAATATAAAAGCTAAAATTTTCATTTTATAATTTCCTCCTATTATAGGATTATTTACATATTTTCAGAATATATACCCATATAAATGTAATAACCCAGTATCCATAATGATACTGGGTTATTGTAAATGTATAATTTTTGAATGTTATTAATACATTCCATCCATTCCGCCCATTCCTGGTGCACCTGCTCCTGGTACGGGATTATTATTTTTTTCTGGAATATCCGCTACTGCTGCTTCTGTAGTCAAAAATGTAGCTGCTACTGATGCAGCATTTTGAAGAGCCGATCTTGTAACTTTAGTTGGATCTACTATACCACTTTCTACCATATTGACATATTTGTTTTTTAAAGCATCAAATCCAACACCCGGTTCACTGCTTTTAACTTTTTCTATTATTACTGATCCCTCAAGTCCAGCGTTAGCTGCTATTTGTCTTATTGGTTCTTCAAGTGCTTTTCTTATTATTTCAATACCAATTTTGATATCCTGCACATCTGAAGTTAACTTTTCAACTTCAGGGATTACGTTTAAGTAAGCTGTTCCACCACCTGGAACTAATCCTTCCTCCACAGCCGCCTTTGTAGCTGCAAGTGCATCCTCTATCCTCATCTTTTTCTCTTTCAATTCAGTTTCAGTTGCTGCTCCAACCTTAATTACTGCTACTCCACCTGCCAATTTTGCAAGTCTTTCCTGTAATTTTTCTCTGTCAAAGTCTGAAGTAGTTTCCTCTACTTGCTTTCTAATCTGATTTACTCTATCTGAAATTGCACTCTTTTCGCCTTTTCCATTTACAATTGTAGTATTTTCTTTTGTTATTTTAACATTATCAGCTCTTCCAAGATCCTCTATATTAACTTCTTTAAGATCTCTTCCCAACTCATCTGATATAACTTTACCGCCTGTAAGTACTGCTATATCTTGAAGCATTTCCTTCCTTCTATCGCCAAATCCTGGAGCCTTTACTGCTACACAGTTAAATGTTCCTCTTAATTTATTTATAACCAATGTAGTGAGTGCTTCTCCTTCTACATCCTCAGCTATTATAAGTAATTTCTTACCCTGTTTTACTATTTGTTCTAATAACGGAAGTATATCTTGTATATTGGATATTTTTTTATCAGTTATCAATATATAAGCATCATCCAATGCAGCTTCCATCTTCTCTGAATCAGTTACCATATATGCACTTAAATATCCTCTGTCAAATTGCATACCTTCAACAACATCCAATTCAGTACCCATTGATTTTGATTCCTCAACGGTTATAACTCCTTCATTTCCTACTTTTTCCATAGCATCAGCTATCAACTTGCCTATTTCCTCATCAGAAGCTGATATAGCCGCAATTCTTGCTATATCCTCTTTCCCATTTACTTTTTTTGATATCTTCTTTATCTCTTCCACTGCTTTGTTCACTGCTTTTTTTATGCCCTGTCTTAAAAGCATAGGATTAGCTCCAGCTGTAACATTTCTTAATCCTTCTCTTATTATTGCTTGAGCAAGCAATGTAGCTGTGGTGGTACCATCTCCTGCTACGTCATTTGTCTTTGTGGAAACTTCTTTTACAAGTTGAGCTCCCATATTTTCATAAGGATCTTCCAATTCAATTTCCTTTGCTATAGTAACACCATCATTAGTTATAAGTGGTGAACCAAATTTTTTATCAAGTACTACATTTCTTCCTTTTGGTCCAAGTGTAACTTTTACTGTATTTGCTAATTTATTTACGCCTTCCTGCATAGCTTTTCTGGCATCCTCACCAAATAGAATACTCTTTGCCATAAAAAACCCCTCCTAACAACTTTGAAATTATATAAATCTAATTTTATTTTTCAATTATAGCTAAAATATCATCCTGTCTTAAAATTGTATATTCTACACCATCAAGTTTTACTTCAGTACCACCATATTTGGAGAATAATACTCTATCTCCTATTTTAACTTCCATTTTAACTTCTTTTCCATCTACTACTCCGCCTGCCCCAACAGCTATAACTTCAGCCTCCTGTGGCTTTTCCTTGGCAGTTCCCGGTAAAACTATTCCACTTTTTGTAGTTTCTTCTGCCTCAATTTTCTTTATAACAACTCTGTCTCCAAGTGGTCTAATGTTCATCAAAACCCCTCCTTAAAAATATTTTTGATTTATTTAAAATAATTATTAGCTCTCATTATTAGCACTCATTAATAATGAGTGCTAACACAATTATTATAATAATAAATACAGTTTATATTTTCAAATTCTAATTTTAAACATATGCAGTATATATATCCCAATTTATTCAATGTACTCTTATTAAATAAATATTTCTTTTAATTCCTATTAATTTCAACGTTTTACATAAATCCATATAATATTTTTTATTTAATCAGAAAATTTAAAATAGTCTTTAATCATCATTTAGAAGATTTATGTTTCGCTACCTTCAGTATTATCTTTTCTCCCCGAAAAAATCCTATCATAAATAGTAAAACCATTGTTAACGATATAAACACAAGAACAAATTTATTACCAGAATAAATCTTTGCACCAAAATATGACGAAATCATTATTCCCGGTAATCTTCCTAAAGTAGAGTAAACAGTAAACTCCCTTAAATTCATTTCAGACATTCCACATATATAAGCCAAAATATCCTTAGGTACACCAGGTACCAGATATAAAAAAAATACGAAAAAATTTATATTTTTCGAATTCAGTATATTTCTAAAAAATCTAAATTTCCTTTTGGATATTATCTTGCACATTAATGGTCTTCCAAAAATTTGAGAAATTATATATGCAATTATGCTTCCTAAAGTTATCCCTAAAATAGACAATATAGTTCCAAAAAATGTTCCATATATGTAACCAGATGCAATTTGAATAAATTCTCCCGGTATAAAAAATGCAATAACCTGAAGTACTTGTAATATAAAAAATATAAACATACCATATTTCCCATAAGATACAATTATATCTTTTAATTTTCTAGGACTTCTTATGATATATATATATCTGGAATAATACTCATAAGCAATTATAATCATAAATATCAAAACTATACTTATTATAATAGTACCAAGTACTTTTTTATCCGACGTAAGAATCTTCATTTTAAAACATCCCATGATTAATTTATAAAGTAAATCTATTTACTATAATATCCATATAATTTCTATTTATACTGATTCAAATTTTTATTTTCAAAACATAAAAAAAGTAATTAAATACATTTTTATATACTCAATTACCTTTTTTATTGTTATAAAAATATGAACTGTTATCTTTCCATATTCAAATCTTTAAATTTTTCAAGATTCTTATTTGATAATACAGTCTTTTTATTAGACTGCTTACTAAATTTTAGGAGTTGAGGTCTTGCCTTCATAAGAGATGCCATAGTTACTGGCCCTCCAATACAACCTCCTTCACACATCATCCCTTCTATGAAATTTCCAGGAACTCTGCCTATTTTTGCACTTATCATCGTTTTCTTTATTTCATCTTTTCCACTTACTTTAATAGGCTTGAAATCTACATCTATATTTTTCTCAGAAATATAATCTTTTATAGCAGCTGTAACACCGCCACCTTGCGCAAATCCTCTTCCAAAAACCGATGCGTCATCTATAATCTCATCTTCACAATTTTCAAGTTCTATAGAAAAAGCCCCTATCATTGCAGCTATTTCCTCAAAGGTTAGAACATAATCCACATCATTTTTTATAGACTCTCTCATTATTTCAACTTTTTTTGCAGTACAAGGTCCTACAAAAACAACTGCTGCATCTTTATGAAATCTCTTTATAAACCTTGCAGCTGCAATCATTGGTGATACAGTTCCAGATATATTGTCCACCAAATCAGGAAACTTTAATTCTATATAATTCATAAAACCTGAGCAACATGAATTGGTCATAAATTTATCACCTCTACCAATTCTTTCAGAAAACTCATTTCCCTCATTTACCGCTACAGCATCTGCCCCACAGGCTGCTTCCACCATATCACTAAATCCAATCTTTCTAAAGGCATTTTTAATTTGTCCAACAGTTACTTTAGGACCAAATTGACCTGTTATAGATGGTGCTACTATAGCATATATTTCCTTACCTGAAATAAGTTGCTTAGTAACATCTACAATATAACTTAAATCTGATATAGCTCCAAAAGGACATGCTGCCATACAAGCCCCACAACTTATACACTTTTCTTTTTCAATTTTGGCTTTCCTATCATCTAAATTTATTTCAAGAGCACCAGTTGGACACGATCTCTTACAAGGTCTCATAACTTCTGCTATAGCATTATAGGGACAGACTTTTCTACACATTCCACATTCCTTGCAGAGATCCTGATTTATATATGATCTTCCATTGACCCTGGTAATAGCCTTTGCAGGACAAACTTCCATGCATTTATGCTGTATACATCCCCTACAAGCCTCGGTAACATTGTATCTATCTATAGGACATTGATCACACGCAGAAGAAAGCACAAAAATAACATGTGTTTTATCTTCAATTTTTTGTAGATTTTCAACAGTATTATCAGTAGGTAAAAAACCTGCTGCTAATACAGCTCTTTCATAAACAACAGCTCTTTCTTTGTAAACACAACATCTATATTCTGATTTGTCATTTTTTATTATATTATATGGGATTGTCTCTAATTTCCTCTTTGTTAATTTATTATCTTTCGTAAGCTGTACAACTTCTTTCAATACAAGATATTTCAACTTTTTTAATGGTGTTTCAAAGGTTAACATAAAAATCCCCCTTTCTGTTATACATATTTCAAACACTTAAGATACCGAAAATGCTTAATATCAACCTTAAATGCTTTGTAATCCATCGAACTTAATTATAACAGATTATAATAAATAATGTAACAGTTTTTTATAATAGAAGATAAAATTTTAACACAGAGAAATAAATTGATTTCAAAATTTTATATTATTTTCCCTCGCATATATATTTAGTGTAGGAATTTTTTATAATAAGACAGGATAACTATTTTAGATAAACAGCTTAAGGTGTTTTTATAGATTATCCCAAGAACAAAAAATAATAAAACAAAATTAAACTTAGGTTAATTGTTCCATAAAATAACTAAATTTCTTTTTAATTATTTTAATACTATTATGTCCATTAATTTAATAATGATATAATTTTAAATTATTGTTAGAATATAGACAGGCCTAAATTCCCCAAAATATAATTAAGGAGCTGATAAGCATAAGTTATTAGTTGTAATTCTAAACTCACTTTAATGGCATTAAGATAAAAGTGAACTAAAAAACACAAAATAACAAAATTTAGGAGGATTTAAAATGTTAAAAATCAAACATAAATTACTTTCATCTCTAGTAATAGCAGCACCATTATTTTTAAATACAGGCATAGCTACGACAGTTCATGCAAGCTCTGTAAATAATAAAACTTGTGCAGTTTATAATACAGCATGTAAATCGATAAAATCAAATAATTGCGTAGCTACTAATGGTACAGAATATAATTGTTCACAGCTTATTCAAGCCATTTGTAACGGGTCAATATACAACTGTACAAAATAAAACCTACTATAAAAACATAAGCCTTCAGTCAAAATCAAGCTGGAGCTTCTATATCAATTATACAAATAAGAAAAGTACCTGGACACAGGTACTTTTCTTATGAGATTTAATCTCGAGAAATTAAATGGTAGTTTAAACGAAGCTTAATATCATTAAAATCAAGCAGTAAATTTAAGGAAACGAATTTTATTATTATCATCCATATGATAACGTTATAATATATTGTAAACGCTTTTACATTATAAATCAATACTTAGATTTATTATAATTCGTTCAATTCATGTATCAAAGCTTTATCTAGTATAACAGAATTCTCAACTAGCTTCTCCCCTGTATCCAATATTTGATAAATTTTAATATCTTTCTTTTCTTTTAAAAAAGCGGTTAATAATATATACCCCCCATCAAGTATTTTATATTCCTCATACACTTCAGTCATAGGCTTTACCATTTGTTTTAACCTATCTCTTAACCGCTCCTTTGATGCAATATTCATACTATATATAAAAGCTTGTTCAAAATAGTTTTCAGCAGATTTGGCGCCACTCATATCCATTATCTCACTGCAATTATTACAAGGATATTTATTTCCTTCTATATCTTTAAATACACACTTTCTACATCTTATAGCCATTTATTTCACCTTCCTTGTGAAATAAATTTTACCATAAAAAGCCCCTGAAAATAGCATTGTCACTTAATTACATACATTTGCACCTTATGGAGTAAATCTACATTAATATAAATTATATATAAATACTACTAATATTTTAAATAAAGTTCCATATTAAGGAAATTTTCTGACACTATAATTATAAAGCTAGTTATTTGTTCCCTATTAGTCTTTTCATCATTTTCGTCAAAATAATTATTTTTTTAGATAAATTTTTATAATTTTCTTTATATTTTATGCAATTTATATTTTAGTATATTCAATATTATCTTAGTAACTAAAATTATCAAGCTTACATAAATTATAGTAAATATTATTTTAAATAATAGAAAGGACTATTATGAAAAAATCTTTAAGTTTTTATGGAATTGTTACAATGATTAATGATTTTTTAGTAGATGAAGCTGGTGAAAAAGAAGGATGTTATAAGTTAATGTCTACGCAAGATCCACATGATAATGTGGTAAATTTTGTAATATCCCCATCTACTTATTTTGTGGATCATAATATTGTACGAATAGGAGATATAATAACTGGATTCTATGATGCTAATGCACCTGTACCATTAATTTTCCCACCACAATTTAGAGCAATTGTAATAGCTAAAAGTATTCCACACAAGAACATAGAAGTAGATTACTTTAATAACCAATTGGTTAATTCCGACAACACATTAAAATTAAATATCTCACCTCTTACTCAAATATTGCTTGAAAACGGACAGCCATTTACTAAAAAACCTGTAAACCGTAATTTAATCGTTACTTATGGTCCTACTACAAGAAGTATACCAGCTCAAACTACTCCTTATAAAATTATTGTAATGTGTTAGGCTTTTTATTTACATTAAGCATAAGAGAGGGTAACAACTTCTATAGAGTAAGCCTCAGAGCAGTTTCCACCCTAAAGTTTGTACTATTTTTATTGAGCTGTTGCATTTGTACATTCTTATCTGCTCCACTATCATTTTTGCCCAGTTCAAATGGTATAATATTTCATTTAAATTTGGCATGATGCATCTTCCTTCCTTAAATTTTTGCAAAATAAAAAAACTTATTGCTAAAGCTTAAATATACCCTACTTATTTCATTATTTATTAAATTCTGAAGTTCTCTGTCTAATTAGGTATTTACAATTTTTGATCTTTTACTTTATCATATATAGAAATTGTAAGATTACGCGCTTTACAAGCTTGTAATACTTGAGTATTGGAATCAATTAACTTAGTTTCAAACTTACCTTTATATAAATTCAAACAATAAATATTTCCTGGAATTAAGAGAAAAACTTTATAAAACTTTTTTTCTTTATCCATTTGACATTTTTGCATATCTTCAATAGCCTTAATTATCATCATATTGTCAGCATAAATATCTGAAAAAATAAATAAACAATTGTGTTTAAAACTTTTATATTTAACAAGTTTTTTTAGTTTATCATTAAACCGAATTAATATTAAATCAAATGAGTTTTCGAAATGTTTTCCAATTAAAAGATCATTCTCTAATTTACACCCATATTTATTTATTTCTTCTAATAACTTCTCCTTGTCCACAGACTTATCATGATTATATCTATTATATAAGTTCTCTGCCTTAATTTGATCTGAATCTCTTGCATTAGTAACTTCTATTCCAAATTTATTATCGCTAGTTTGTAAATCTGGTCTATCTTTCAATTTTAAATCTACAAATTCTTTTGGATAAAATTCTTCAAGTACAATTTTTGCATAACATTCATAATAATGTTTATTCATACAATCTGAAAATGATTCATTTTTACCAATCATATTAATTACTCTCCTATGTTCTAAATTAATATCTATATATACTATATGCTTATTAATTTAATGTTATTAAAATCTTAATTGGTAAAAGCCTTAAATTCATCAAGTACATCTATACCAAAGTATATAAGTTACATCCATCATACATAAGCATTACTCCATTTCCTGCAATATGCTCTGAATCTTTTGAATTCTTGTTATGTTGTTGGCCGCTTTACTAAATCAATATATTTTTACTGTATCATCTCATGTATAGCTTTTGGATAACTAATTATCATTGTCAATGTAAAAGGAAGTAACATTGCAATAGCTATAATAGCCCATATTATTTTCATAACTACTTTTTTCAATATAGATCCCCCTTTTCAAATTTATATATTACAAGTTTATAGTATCTCCTAACTGTTTATAATATATGAACTTAATGGAAATTTTTTATTATAAATGTATATTTAGAAATACTGCTCTTGTACCTACATGAACATATCTTTATCTCTTTCTTGTAATATTCTCCAAAATTATTACTTACAATTTTAATTTTTCACGCAAAATAAGCACCCAGAGGCTTGCTCCAAATGCTTACTTTTAATATTGATAATATCTTTTAACGAATTGCATTTCCTTTATACTCAATTCTTTATATTGCAATGGTTTCAAAATTTTATATTATTTTCCCTTGCGTAATAGAAAAGATATTGTTGGGCAAATCCTGAGAATTTTCCAAACTTGTTTATTCCAAAATCCCTTATTTTTTTTAAAGAAACATCCGGTGCCAGATAAAAATGAGACATTGCTCTTTTTACCCACACATCTACAGGAAATGCTGAATATTTTTGCATGGAAAATAGCATTATACAATCTGCTACCTTGGGACCTATTCCCATAAACTTTTGGAGTTCTTTATGACAAACTTGATCTTCTTGATTTTTAATCCAGTCAATATCAAATTTTTCATTATATTCTTCATTTTTATTGTTTCCTATAGAATATATTTTTGAAACTGTGTCTTTTATATATTTATTTCTGAAACCAGTGCCGCAATCCTGAAGTTCTTCCATACTAGCTCTATTCAAGCTTTCTAAGGTTGGAAAACTATAATACGTATTACCTTTATATTTTATTTCCTTTCCCCATTTTTCACTTATATTCTTTATAGCACGCTTTATCATAGGTATTCTATTATTGGCCGATATTATAAAAGATATTATCAATTCAAATGGTTCCTGTTGAAGCAGCCTTATGCCATATCCAAATTTTATGGATTCTTTTAAAGTGCTGTCACCACTTAAAATATTTTTTATTTCATTGTAATCCCTATATAAATCAAAATATTTTACCCATATATTCTTAAAATCATCTTCACTCGTATTATATATAATTACATCATTTCCATCTTTTTTAACCTCAACAACTTTTCCAAAAGCTACACCTATGTAATTTCCATTATGCTGTCTATCCCACCTGAAGCATTGTCCGCAGTCAAATATATGTGATAATTCAAAATTTCTAACATCTTTTATAATTATACCATTGTCAAAACTTTCTACATAATTAAAATCCATTTTGCTCCTTCTTTCATAATATAAGTATAGTCATATTATACTATAGTAATTTACCATTTAACCTTAAATTATAAAAAGCTGTGCTAAACAAACTCGCACAGCTTTTTATTTAAAAAATATATACTTAACTACTTAGTTCTCAGATATTCATCTATAGCCTTTGAAGCCTTCTTACCTGCACCCATAGCTAGTATTACCGTAGCTGCTCCCGTTACGGCATCTCCTCCAGCATATATTCCATCTCTTGAAGTTTTACCCATTTCATCTGCAACTATACATTTTCGCCTATTTATATCCAATCCCTTTGTTGTAGAAGCTATAAGTGGATTTGGTGAAGTTCCAAGAGCCATTATTACTGTATCTACATCTATATCAAACTCTGAACCCTTTATTTCAATCGGTTTTCTCCTTCCAGATGCATCTGGTTCACCAAGTTCCATCTTTACACATCTTATTCCCTTAACCACTCCGCTCTCATCACCGAGTATGGCTATTGGATTAGTAAGAAGATTAAATTTTATTCCCTCTTCCTTTGCATGATGAACTTCTTCTGCTCTTGCCGGAATTTCTTCTTCTGACCTTCTGTACACAATATGTACCTCTGCACCTAACCTCAAAGCTGTTCTAGCAGAATCCATAGCAACATTTCCGCCTCCTACTACAGCAACTTTTTTTCCTACCTTTATAGGAGTATCATAATCGTTTCTGAATGCCTTCATAAGATTACTTCTTGTCAAAAATTCATTGGCTGAAAATACTCCATTTAAATTTTCACCGGGTATACCCATAAACCTTGGCAGTCCTGCCCCTGATCCTATAAATACAGCATCAAAACCTTCATCGTCTAGAAGCTGATCTATGGTAACGGTTCTTCCAACTATAACATCAGTGTCTATTTCAACTCCCAATTTTTTTACATTCTCAACTTCATGCTGTACTACTGTATCTTTAGGAAGTCTGAACTCTGGAATTCCATAAACAAGTACTCCACCCGCTTTGTGAAGTGCCTCAAATATAGTAACTTTGTATCCAAGTCTTGCCAAATCTCCTGCACAAGTAAGCCCTGATGGACCACTTCCTACCACAGCCACTTTTTTACCATTACTGGGTTCTCTCTCCGAAAGATCTATATTGTTTTCTCTTGACCAGTCAGCTACAAACCTTTCAAGTTTTCCTATAGCAACAGGTTCCCCCTTTATTCCAAGAACACATTTGCCTTCACATTGTGTTTCCTGTGGACATACTCTTCCACAGACTGCCGGAAGTGCACTTGATTTAGCTATTATTTTTGCAGCTTTTTCGAAGTTTTCATTTTTGATCTGCTCTATAAACTGAGGTATATTTATCGAAACCGGACATTGTGTAACACACATCGGCTTCTTACAGTTTAAACATCTCGATGCTTCTTTTACAGCCTCTTCTTTAGTATATCCAAGACATACTTCATCAAAGTTGTTCGCCCTTACTTTTGGATCCTGCTCCTTTATCGGGGTTCTTCTCATTCTATCTATAGCCATTATTTGTCACCTCCACATTGGCATCCTTTTCTATGAAAGGTGTCTCCTTCTTCTGTCTTTAAAATTTTTCTTCCCTCTTCAGTCTTATACATAGCCTGCCTTCTCATAGCCTCATCGAAGTTTACTAGATGCCCGTCAAATTCGGGGCCATCTACACATGCAAATTTTACTTCACCACCTACAGTAACTCTACAGGCTCCACACATTCCAGTTCCATCTACCATTATAGGATTTAAACTAACTATAGTTTTTATTCCATACTCCTTTGTAAGTCTTGACATAAATTTCATCATTACCATAGGTCCTATTACAACAGCATGATTGTATTTCTTGCCTTCCTTTTCAATAAGTTCTTTGAGTTTATCTGTAACAAATCCTTTGTATCCATAACTTCCATCGTCAGTAGCTATATATAAATTACCTGCAACAGCTTTTAATTCATCCTCAAAAAGCAAATAATCTTTAGATTTACATCCTACAATCACATCTGCTTTAATCCCATGAGCATAAAGCCATTTTACCTGTGGATAAACTGGAGCCGTTCCAACTCCACCGGCTACAAATATAATATTTTTATTCTTAAGTTCTTGTTCACTTTCATTTGTTAAATCTGAAGGTTGACCTAGCGGCCCCACAAAATCGCTAAAATACTGCCCTTCTCCATATTCAGCCATTTCTCTAGTAGATTTTCCTAGAGTTTGAAAAACTATTTTTACTGTCCCTTTTTTAGCATCATAGTCACAGATCGTTAGAGGTATCCTTTCGCCTTTTTCATCAATCCTTACTATAACAAATTGTCCTGGAAGACAGGACTTAGCTACTCTCGGCGCCTCTATATCCATAGAAAATATATTAGGTGCAAGAGCTTTTTTCTCTACAATTTTATACATTTTATTCACCCCATCTATAAAACTTGTAAAAACTTATAAATATGTTTAGTTTTTATAATTATATCATAGTATTTAAAACAATTGCAAAAAAGAATTCCTTCGCCAATTTTTAATGGCCAAGGAACCCTTTTTATTTTTACGCCCAATCAATCTTTAACTTTTATATATTTTCCAACTAATAAATAAACCCTATATTAAACTCCCCTGCTTCTTTGTAGAATATATATGTTCTCTATTTAACAATAATCAGCTGCGCCTTGCCAGGGTCAACTGTTATCTATATTAAACAATTGTATTAACCATTAATCTAGAACTACAAGCTCCGGTATAACTTTGTGATAGTCACCTACAATAGCAAAATCTACCATCTTCATTGTTTAAGCATTCTAATCTTGTTTATAGCTACTATGTAGCTGCTGTCCTTCATACCTGCTAAATACTGAACTGCTTCTGATATTCTATTTATTTTTAAAGGACTTGTCTCTCTTCTCAAGGAATGCACTCATTCCCTCTTTTTGATCTTCAGTAGCAAAACATTCACCGAATACTTCTGACTCATATGCAATAGCAGTATCTATGTCAGTTTGTATTCCCTTATTGATAGCTGCTTTACATAACTTTACAGCTATTGGAGCACTGGCAATTATCTGATTAGCAAGTGCCTTTGCTTCATCTATCAATGCATCAGGCTCTACTACTTTATTTACAAGCCCTATTCTAAATGCTTCGTCTGCTTTTATCATTTTTGCAGTGTATATAAGCTCTTTAGCCATTCCAAGTCCTACCAACCTAGACAACCTTTGAGTACCTCCGAATCCTGGTGTTATTCCAAGACCTGACTCTGGCTGGCCAAACTTAGCTTTTGATGAAGCTATTCTTATATCACAAGCCATAGATATTTCACAGCCTCCACCTAAAGCAAATCCATTTACAGCTGCAATAACGGGTTTTTCTAAATTCTCTAATTTTCTAAATACCTTATTCCCCAGAATTCCAAATTTTCTTCCACCAGCTGCATTTAAATCTCTCATCTCTGATATATCGGCACCTGCAACAAATGCTTTTCCTGATCCTGTAAGTATTACTGCCAATATGTCATCGTCAGCAGCAATTTTATCGATTACAGAATCGATTTCAACCAAGGTTTCTGAATTGAGTGCGTTAAGAGCTTTGGGTCTATTGATTGTAATTAAGGCTATTTTTCCTTCTTTCTCAAAAATTACATTTTTAAAATCCATATTAGAACCTCCCCTAAAATCTATATTGTTATAATATTATTAACACCAGATGAAATCTTCATTTCATCTATTATTACATACCCTCAAAATCATACATTATTACTCTATTTATTTTTAAAGGATTTGTCTCTCTTCTCAAGGAATGCACTCATTCCCTCTTTTTGATCTTCAGTAGCAAAACATTCACCGAATACTTCTGACTCATATGCAATAGCAGTATCTATGTCAGTTTGTATTCCTTTATTGATAGCTGCCTTACATAACTTTACAGCTATTGGAGCACTGGCAATTATCTGATTAGCAAGTGCCTTTGCTTCATCTATCAATGCATCAGGCTCTACTACTTTATTTACAAGCCCTATTCTAAATGCTTCGTCTGCTTTTATCATTTTTGCAGTGTATATAAGCTCTTTAGCCATTCCAAGTCCTACCAACCTAGACAACCTTTGAGTACCTCCGAATCCTGGTGTTATTCCAAGACCTGACTCTGGCTGGCCAAACTTAGCTTTTAATGAAGCTATTCTTATATCACAAGCCATAGATATTTCACAGCCTCCACCTAAAGCAAATCCATTTACAGCTGCAATAACGGGTTTTTCTAAATTCTCTAATTTTCTAAATACCTTATTCCCCAGAATTCCAAATTTTCTTCCACCAGCTGCATTTAAATCTCTCATCTCTGATATGTCGGCACCTGCAACAAATGCTTTTCCTGATCCTGTAAGTATTACTGCCAATATGTCATCGTCAGCAGCAATTTTATCGATTACAGAATCGATTTCAACCAAGGTTTCTGAATTGAGTGCGTTAAGAGCTTTGGGTCTATTGATTGTAATTAAGGCTATTTTTCCTTCTTTCTCAAAAATTACATTTTTAAAATCCATATTAGAACCTCCCCTAAAACCTATATTGTTATAATATTATTAACAAAATTAACAAAGTATTGTTAATAATATCACAAGTTTATTAACACTAAGTGAAATCTTTATTTCATCTATTATTATATACCCTCAAACAATACATTTCAACAAAAATTAAAACAAAAAATCATTTTATTTTGATCCAATATGATAGATTTTACTCCAAACTTGTTTAATCTATGTTGTTTAGTAAACAGCTAAGTGTTAATAAACTATCACTTAAATGAACATTCTCAACTTTTACATCTTCAGGTACAGCCAAATCAACTGGGGCAAAATTCCACACTCCTTTAACTCCATTTTTTACTAATATATCACACACTTTTTGTGCATTATTGTCTGGAACACAAATTATACCTATGTCTATATGATTTTCTTTCAGGTAATCACTCAAATAATCAATATCCTTTATTTCTATATCTCTAATTTTTATCCCTATAAGCTTAGGATTTCTATCAAAAAGTGTTTCCAGCTGAAATCCTAGTTTATCAAATCTTGTATAATTGGCAAGAGCTTGCCCTATATTACCAGCACCAACTATGACCGTCTTGTAAACCCTGCTAAGTCCCAATATATTTCTTATTTGGCTATATAATTCACTTACATTATATCCATATCCCTGCTGCCCGAAATCACCAAAGCAGTTCAGATCCTGCCTTATTTGCGAAGCTGTAAATCCTATAGTCTCACTTAATTCTTTAGAAGATATCCTGTCAACATCATTTCTCATGAGATCACCTAAATATCTATGGTATTTAGGTAGTCTTTTTATAACCGCCATTGATATATTTTTTTTCTTATCCATAACTGCACCTCGTATTTATTAATATTTAATCTACAACTTACATTTATTATATTATAACTTTGCATATTTTATATCATATCATTTTAATATGCATTCTTATTTAATAGTATTATTTCTTACTGTTAAATGTCAATAGCCCACCTTTTTTATTTTATATAATTTAATAATTTTTAACCAGCTTGTTGAACAATAACCTAAAACAAATATAATTAATTTCAAATAGCACTACAAAAATATTATTATAAATAGTAAAATATAATGGTTAAGGATGGTGTTCAACTATGGTAATTTTAAGTTGCAAAAATATTCACAAGAGTTATGGGATAAATACTATATTAGATAATATAACTTTCAATATAAATGAAGGGGAAAAAGTAGGCTTAATAGGTCCAAATGGTGCTGGTAAGTCTACTCTATTTAAAATTCTTACTGGTGAACTTGAACATGATAGCGGAGATTTATTTATAGACAAAACTAAAACTTTAGGATATTTAGCTCAACATTTATCTTTAAATTCATCCAATACAATATATGATGAACTTGTATCGGTTTTTAAAGACCTAATTGACTTAGAAAAAAAATTATCCAAATTGGAGATTTTAATGGATAAACCATATGATAAAAACGACACGGAATATAATAATAAACTAATAAACGACTATACCACATATTCTGAACTCTATAAAAATAAAGGCGGATATACATATAAAGTAGAAATAAGCAGGGTATTGAAGGGTTTAGGTTTCTTCGAAAGTGATTTCAATAGAAAAATAGATCTTCTAAGCGGTGGACAAAAAACCAGGATAGCATTATGTAAACTTCTTTTAATAAAACCAGATATTCTTCTATTGGATGAACCTACAAATCATCTTGATTTAGATGCTATAGAATGGCTTGAAGATTATCTTAAAAACTACAAGGGAACAGTTATTCTTATATCCCATGATAGATATTTTTTAGATTCAGTAACATCTATAACCGCAGAATTAATAAGTGGTCATGCCAATTTTTACAATGGAAACTATACAAAATTTATTGACCTTAAAGAAAAAGACTATGAAACACAGCTGAAAGCTTATAATATTCAGAGAGCTGAAATAAAAAGACAAGAAGCCGTAATTGAAAGATACAGATCCTTCAATAGAGAAAAAAGTATAAAAGCAGCCGAAAGCCGCCAGAAAATGCTAGATAAAATTGAGAGAATAAAAGCACCGGATAAACTTCCCAAATTAAAAAATATAACTTTTAAATCTCAAATAAAAAGCGGAAATGATGTTCTTCATATAGAGAACCTACAAAAAAATTTTGGTAAAAAGCACTTATTTTCAGATGTGAGCTTTGATATCAAAAAAGGTGAAAAAATAGCTATAATTGGTGAAAATGGCAGGGGTAAAACTACACTTTTTAGAATAATAAAAAAAGAATTAGATGATTATGATGGCATTTGTTCAATCGGTAAAAATGTGTTTATTGGATATTATGATCAGGAACAATCAGACTTGAATATGAATAAAACCATAATAGATGAAGTATGGGATAATTTTCCTAAACTTACAACTACAGAAATAAGGAATGCTTTAGCCTCCTTTTTATTTACAGGAGATGATGTTTTTAAAACTATTTCTTCTCTAAGTGGTGGTGAAAAATGCAGAATAAATTTATTGAAATTGATTTTATCCAAATCAAATTTTCTTCTTTTAGATGAACCTACAAACCATCTTGATATAATGTCACGTGAGGCTCTGGAAAAAGCACTTTTGGAATACGACGGAACAATACTTTTAATATCCCATGATAGATATTTTCTAAATAAGGTAATTAATAAAATATATGAATTGAACAAAGATGGTATAAAAGAATATCTGGGAAATTATAATTACTATGTGGAAAAGAAGAAAAATCCTCTTAGATTTGAAGAAGACCACAACAACAGTGGTAAAACAAAAACTCAAATTACACATGAAAAGAGGAAAAGAAAAGAAATCGAAAAAACGAAAAATAAAGAGAAATTAAAAATAAAAAATATAGAAGAGGAGATATCAAATCTGGAAGGTAAAATCTCTGAACTTGAAAGCAGACTTTGTTTAAAAGAAGTATACTCAAATTCTCAAGAAAGTGAAAAAGTAAATAAAGAACTTTTAAATATACAAAACAAGCTTGATAAATTATATAAAGAGTGGGAGTCTTTTATATAATAAAAGCTCCCATACAAGTTATTCCCTGTATTTACCTATCTTTTCCTGAATAGTAACTCCAGTAGGTCTATAATCAATTTTAACTATGGATTCAACTCTATTTGCTCCATTATCTACGCATATCTTTTGTGCTGCAGCTACTATACTAAGAAGTTCTTCCAATTCGCCTTCCATTGTAGTTTCCATTGGTCCAACTTCATATTTTACTCCACAAGAATCTATATAGTCTATAACTTTGTCGACAACTTCATATAAGTTTTTTTCTTCAACAACAGGTAGAACCTGTAAGCTAACATTGACAGCAGCCATAAAATCATCCCCTTATATTTTAAAATATTCTCTTAACTTTTTTACATTGTTTCTACTTATCGGTATTTCCGACTTTTCCTTGTCATTCATAACCAGTTTATAAGTTCCATTAAACCATGAGTACATTTCCTTTATATTATTCATATTTACAAGATAACTTCTATGAGCTCTAAAAAAATTCGTTTTTTCTTCTATTTGACAAAGAGTGGATCCAATAAAATACCTTTCTCTTGCTGTTTTAACATATGTTTTTTCATCCTTAATATAGCAAAAAAATATATCCTCTATATCTATAAATACTATTTTTCCATTTTTATAGCATGGAATCCTTTTCGCTAATTTTCTTTCCCTATCAAGCTTATTCATTATCTCATTTATAATTTCCGGTAATGACTCCATACCACCTAATTTATCTTTCCATTTATTTCTCAATCTATCTAAAGTAATTTCTATTCTTTTTTCATTAAATGGCTTCAATATATAATCAAGGGCATATAATTTAAAAGCTTCAATTGCATATTCTTCATAAGCTGTTATAAATATTATGTCCATCGAACTATCAATATTTTTGATTTCTTTTGCAAGTTCAATTCCATTTTTGAGAGGCATATTTATATCTAAAAAAACTGCATTTGGTTTTTTAGATTTTACAAGTTTTATTCCTTCTTCACCGTTAGTTGCAATTCCATCAACTTTTATATCTTTATATTGAGATATTATATATTCCAGTTCCTGCGCTGATGGTATTTCATCTTCAACAATAATACAACTCAATTTATTATTCATTTAAAACACATACCTCCTCCATTGGTATAACAAAACTTATTTTTGTCCCATTATTTAATGAAGTTTTTATATCAATTCCGTAATCTTCCCCATATAACAATTTTAAACGTTCATTTACATTTCTAAGTCCTATACCCGGCCAATTGCTAGTTACATAATTCAATTTAGCACTATCCATTCCAATCCCATTATCTTCTACAGAAAATAGTATATTTGAATTCTTTTCTTTATATGGAACAGCCTTTAAAAAAATGCTACCACCTTCTGCCTTTGGAAGTATGCCATGTTTTATTGCATTTTCCACAATAGGCTGAAGGACAAATACAGGTATTCTACTGTTTATTAAAAAATCCGGTATATCTATAATCAATTTTAATCTATCACCAAATCTTGCTTCCTCTATAGAGAGATATGATCTGATAAATTCTATTTCCTCTCCAAGCGTTACAAAATCCTCCTGTTTTTTTAAAGTCTGTCTAAAATAATTCGACAAATCCACTATTAACTCTCTAGCTTTCAGAGGATTAGTTCTGCAAAGTGAAGCAATTGTATTTAATGCATTAAATAGAAAATGTGGCTCTATCTGTGCTCTAAGAGCTCTAAATTTAGCTGTTGATGCCTCTTGTGCAAGTTTATTCAGTTTGTAAAGTTCTATCTGATTCGATAACAAATCGCTTAACTCTTCAACAAACTGTTTAAAATATGGATTCAAATGTTTTTTAGACCTCACCCCAAGCCCAAGTACTCCTTCAAAACCAGAATTACGTATATTAAACGGCATACAAATAAAAAACAATTTTTTATCATTATCTGATATTTCTATAATTTCATAATGTGGATTCAAATAGTACTCTTTTAATCTACTGCATAATTTTATTTTGTTCAGTTGAATTCCAGAATATGCAAGGAGATTATTTTTATCCCCAATAAAAGCTCCTTCTATATTTGACATCTCATATATTATTTGTGATACATTTTGTGCAGTTTCTAAATTAAGTCCCTGACGCATGTAATTGACAGTTTTTTGTGCAATATTAAGTGCTTTTTGCGCATGCATGGCTCCAACCCTATTATATGATTCTTTTGCATTCTTAATTATATTCACAAAAATTGCAGCTCCAAAGGAATTTATCAATATCATAGGCAATGCTATAATATGTACCAATTTAAATGATTCATCAAAAGGCTTTGAAAATATTAGAATTATACACATCTGAATTATCTCTGCAGCAATTGTACCAATAAATATATGTTGAACGCTAAAGTCAGCACTTTTTGAGTATTTCCTAACAGCTGCACCAACCATTCCCTCTGAAATCGTTGCTATGGCACAAGCAAATGCAGTAAATCCTCCTAAAAAATACCTGTGAAGGCCGCTTACAATTCCAACTGAAATTCCAACCATAGGTCCTCCTATGTATCCAGAAACAATCGCAGCTATAGGTCTTACATTTGCTATTGCATCATTCAAACCTATGTTATGTTTAATATTACTTATAACATGTGTTTGTACATTTATTCCAGTATAGTTTCCTATGATACCTAAAACACTAAAAAATACAATAAGCAAGAACTTGTCTGTGATTTCAAGTTCACCCCTAATAACCAAATTTTTAAAAATACGAGTTTGATTATACATATATGCTGCTAAAGCTATTAATGACATACTCTCAAGCAATTGTATATATATCATACCAATCCCTCCAGTAGTATCAAACTATATTTTTATTCTTTACCAATTATCAATTATTGTCAAGGTGAAAATCATATTTACCATTCAACATCTTATTATTACAATTCATGGTTAAATTTTATCACTTTAAGGAATTTCGATATCAAATTTACATATAAAGTATTAATATATATGTGAAATCGATTTAATAATTTTTACTATTTACAAATATTAAAAATTCAGGGAGGTTTTTTTATGAACTCAATAGTACTTGTAATAGTAGGCGCACTTGTATTAGTCTTAGGGTATAGGTTTTACGGAGCTTTTATTGCAGCCAAAGTTCTTGTTTTAGACGAAACAAGAGAAGTTCCGTCTAAAAAGTTTGATGATGGACATGACTATGTTCCAACTAACAAATGGGTACTGCTAGGTCATCATTTTGCTGCAATCGCCGGTGCAGGACCTCTTATAGGGCCTGTCTTAGCTGCACAATTCGGATATCTACCTGGTACACTGTGGATTTTGATTGGCGGTGTTCTTGCAGGTGGTGTTCATGACATGGTTATTTTGTTTGCTTCAGTTAGACAAGATGGACAATCTATTGCAGAAATAGCAAGGAAAAATCTTGGTGAAAGAATGGGTCTTATCACGTCTATTTCAGTTATATTTATACTTGTAATAACCATGGCCGGTCTAGGTCTTCCTATCGTAAATTCACTTTATAACAGTCCATGGGGAACCTTTACCGTAGGTTTTACAATTCCTGTAGCTATTTTTATTGGTATATATCTTAAATTTTTAAGACCAGGTAAAATAGCAGAAGCTACTGTTATAGGAATGCTTCTTATTCTAGTTGGCGTCATTGCAGGACCTTATGTTCAACATTCAGCTCTGGCACCATATTTAACTTTTAATCTGAAACAAATGTCACTTATTCTTGCTCTTTACGGATTCTGTGCATCAGTTCTTCCTGTATGGCTTTTACTTCTTCCAAGGGACTATTTGAGCACTTACATGAAACTCGGAGTTATAGGACTCCTCGTAATAGGTATAATACTTGTAAGACCTACTCTTCAGATGCCTGCAGTTACACAATTTATAAGTGGAGGAGGGCCTATAGTTCCAGGTAAGGTCATTCCATTTGTATTTATAACTATAGCCTGTGGTGCATTATCAGGATTCCATTCTCTAATAGGTACTGGAACTACACCTAAACTTATATCAAATGAAAAAGATATATTACCTATAGGATATGGTTCAATGATCATAGAATCTTTTATAGCACTTATGGCATTAATTGCAGCAACCTGTCTTCCAACTGCCGATTATTTTGCTATAAATTCTGCACCAGCTGCTTTTCAAAAATTAGGAATGATCCCAAAAGAGCTTCCTATGCTTTCACAAATGGTAGGAGAACAACTTGCAGGAAGACCTGGTGGATCTGTATCCCTAGCCGTTGGTATGTCCTATGTATTTTACAAGATACCTGGTATGAAGGGCTTGATGTCATATTGGTACCATTTCTGCATAATGTTTGAGGCATTATTTATACTCACAACCATAGATTCCGGTACAAGAATAGGTAGATATCTGTTCCAGGATTTATTGGGGAAAGTATATAAGCCTTTCAGGAAAAGAGATTCCTGGTTCAATATTATATTTTTCAGTTTTCTGATGTCATTTTCCTGGGGTTACCTTCTATATACAGGAAATATATCTACAATATGGCCTTTATTTGGTGTAGCAAATCAGAGTCTAGCGGCTATAGCCTTTGCAATAGGTACATCAGTACTTATAAGAATGGGAAAGAAAAAATATATACCAATGACGATACTTCCTATGGTATTTATATCTGTAATGACACTTATGGCTTCTATTACAAATATATTCTCAAATTATATACCAAACAGCAAACATCTGCTTGTAGTACTTTCTTTTATACTAATAGCAATACTTGTAGTAATATTATATGAGAGCATACGACACTGGATTAAAGATTTAAAATCCGGAGATTACAATAATTTAAATGAAAACAGTGTAATTTAGCTACTATAGTAACTATAAACCACATGGTGAAATTTCACCATGTGGTTTATTATTATTCAAACAAATTTAAAGTTCTGTTAAATATATTCTTATTATCCTTTATCTTTTGTTCATTCCCAAGCACACATAAATAATTTTGCTTCATCACATCTGAAACAAGTGAGGCAAACTTTTTTATATCATCAGCAGTAGTTTCTAAAATTTCTTCCCTCTCTTGTTGAATATCCCTATAAGTTACATTTTTCATATAATTTTCAAAGGCTCGCTGGCCTTCAAGTGAAGGTGAAAGTGGATAATCCAGATCAGATATAGTTCCTATTATATACTTGTTCATCTGTCTGTTGTCGGCTTTGAACTTTTCAAAAAATTCTCCTGCCCTATCATATACGTCAATAGTTTTATTAAGGTTAGGATCTCTATAAGATGTAAAAAATACATTTCCATTTCTCAAAAATGCAGAGAAACAACCATAGGCCCCACCTTGAACTCTTACCTGATTCCACAGATAGTCATAATTGGCTATCGACTTTAAAACCTGCATGCTGCCATTATATGAATAACCAAGTTTTTTAAAATTGTAAGCTTTTGCTACATATTGAACCTTTCCTGAAGTCATCAGGCCTTCATTTTTAGCTTCCAACTTAAAATCATATTTATTGTGTTCAACAGTATTCTTTTGAAGCCCCTCATATATTTCAATCATATTTTTCTTGAATATATCATAATCTTTAGACTCACAAGTAACTCCTGTAATCAAATTGTTTTTATCAAATATATACGAAGCAACTTTTTTTAGATTAGCACCTATTTTTTCTTTCTCATCATCAAAATTCTTTTCTACATCACATATAAATTTATAAAATCCAAGCCCATTTAGCAGGTCATCATATTTCCCCATATTAGAAAAATAAGACATTGTATGATTTGCGGCTACAATATGACCTCTATCAAACATTATCATCTCCATTCTTGATTTAGTTTCCTGGATTATCTCCTTTATTCTCTTATATTCATCAAATTTAGTGTGATTTATAATTTCATTTACCAGTTTTGAAAGTCTTTCCACATTATTTGTCAGCACCTTAGATCTTACTATGAACTTTGGATAAAACATGTCTGTACTTTTACTATCGTAAAGAGATTCAGTTATAAATTTTATACCGCCCGTGTATATATTGATATCTTTAGACAATTCTTCATAATTGCAATTCTCTGTACTCGTCTTTCCAAGTACAGTCCCTAAAAGAGATACATATGGTATCAATTCTTTTTTCACGGTATCTGCCCCAAAATACAGATCTATATAAATAATTCCATTGGTAGATGCAGGATGAAACAATGTTTTTACATCAAAATCATTCTTTATAATCAATTCAAGCTTCTTTGCTTTTTTGTCTATATCGGATATAGACAAAAGCGGTATTTTTTCTAAATCTTCTTTTTTGTCCTCACTTTTTTGTCTTTCGTGTAAATTTTTTGCATCTAAAATTATTTTATTCAATTCATTTTCATTAAGTTCATCCTTAAACTCTTTAAGCTTAGCTTTTAAAGTCAGCTCCCTTTTTTCCTCAAGACCTTTTTCAGGTTTAATCATTATAAATGAACTATGATTATTATTTAAAATGTAACTTTCTATAAGTCTTTCAAAGTAATTATCTTTTAGTGAAGATTTTATATTATTTAAATTTTCCTCGTATGTAAGGTGTATCCATGGTTTTGCATCATAAAGCCATCCATCCATAACCTTCATGCCGTAAATTAACCCTTTTGGATATCCTTGATAATCAGCTTCTCTTAATCCAAATTCCTTTATATTAATAGATGCTTCTATTAATTTTTTATCTATTCCACTATCTACAAGTCTCTGCAGTGTATTTGTTACTACTTTTTCAAATCTATCTTTCTCACTTTCATTTGAATTTTTAACTACTATGCTAAACATTGGCTGAAGCATACTTGCCTCAAATGCTCCAAATACATCTTTGCCTATATTTGCATCTATTAATGCTTTTTTCAGTGGGGAAGACGGTGTTTCAAGAAGCATATGCTCCAATATGTCAAAAGCTAGATAAAGTTTTGAATCTGATGCATTTCCTACAGAATAATTCAAACTTAAAAATGTTTTATCTATGTCTTTTTCAGCACTTGATATAGGATAATTTATATTCATCTCTCTTTTGCTTCTAAATGGAGGCTCTTTCCGAAGAGTTGAATCCACACTTATCTTATTGAAATCTTTTAAATAATTATCATTCAAAAATTTAAGTTTTTCTTCTATATCCATATTTCCGTACAGATATATATAACTGTTTGATGGATGATAATATCGGCTGTGAAATGCAATAAACTCATTTCTCGTGAGCGTAGGTATTATATCTGGATCGCCTCCTGATTCAACTGCATACTGTGTATGAGGATAAAGTGATTCAGAAATTTTTCTAAACAATATTGATTCAGGAGATGAAAATGCTCCTTTCATTTCATTATATACCACACCTTTATATGCTATATCAGCATCTTTATTATCCAGTTCATAGTGCCAACCCTCTTGCATCATAATTTCAGGATATTTATATATGTTGGGATAAAAGACCGCGTCAAGATATACATCCATAAGGTTTTCAAAATCCCTGTCATTTATACTTGCTACAGGATACATCGTCTTATCCGGGAAAGTAAAAGCATTTAAAAAAGTATTCATCGAACCTTTAACAAGTTCAACAAAAGGTTCTTTTACAGGAAATTTTCTAGAACCACACAATACAGAATGCTCAAGTATATGAGGTATCCCCTTGCTATCCTCAGGAGGTGTCCTAAAACTTATAGCAAATACTTTATTTTCATCGTCATTTTTCAAAAAAAATAATCTTGCACCACTTCTCTCATGCTGAAAAATCATTCCAGTAGAATTTAACTCAGCTATATTCTTTTTTTCTATAAATTTAAAACCACTGTAACTTTCTCCTATATTCATTTATATTCTCCTCTCACATCTTATTAATTTAATTCAAGCCAGTTATTCAGATGATCATAATACTTTTTTGCCTCTTTATACCCCTGTTCATAAAGTTCAGTAAGCTTTCTCTTGTTTTTTTCTATTCGTTTAACTTTCATTACTTTCGAAGGGCGTATTACAAATGCTTTTCCTTCGCTTTCCAATTTCTCAATATATCTTATTGTGTCATTGTATTTTTTATAGCGGTTCATCATTGAGTCTATCAAACCCTTGTGGGAACTGTAGACCTTTTTTGCCAAAATTTTTAGCTTAAAAGGTTTTTTCACATAGCCTTTATTTCTAGTAAGTATTATTACATTTCTATTATTCCCATCTTTAATAGATTTTTTCACTGGTATTGGATCTGAAATACCTCCGTCAAGAAGATTTATTCCTTTATATTTTACAATAGGTGCCATAAAAGGCAAACTGCTAGATGCTTTAATAATATCCAGTATGTCATCCTTGCATTTATCCTTTTCAAAATATACAGGTTTTCCATTATCACAATCGGTGGCACCTATAACAAATCTTTCACTTGAGTTATTAAAAGTTTCTGTATTGAACAATTCTAGTTTATTCGGTATTTCGTTAAATATAAAATCAGAACCGAATATTCCCTTTCTTGAAATCCAATTCTTAATACTTAAATACCTAGGATCATCAATATAATTTATATTTATTCTTTTATTTCTCCCTTTCTGCCTTGAAATATAAGATGCAGCATTACAAGCTCCCATAGAAACCCCTATTACATATGGAAAATATAGATTCTTCTCCATAAAAAAATCCAGGACTCCTGCTGTATACAGTCCCCTCATTCCCCCACCTTCTAGAACTAAACCTATGTTTTCCATATTTTATCATCCTCCTCTAAAATTATGAAATTATAAATATTCTAACATAAATAAAAAATGGGATTCAACATAAAATAAATATTTTATGTTGAATCCCATATATTCATAAAATTTATTTAAATCTGATCAAAAGTTGTCCCGATTTAACCTGCTGTTTTTCTTTGACAAATATTCCATCTATAATACCACTTTCACCAGCTGTTATATTTGTTTCCATTTTCATGGCCTCTATAACTACAAGGCTTTGGCCTTCTTTTACACTATCCCCTGGATTTACAAGTATCTTTACAATGGTTCCAGGTATACTTGCACCTATTTCCTTCTCATTGTCAGGATCCACCATCGCAACCCCTTCTTCATAAGAATGCGCAGCTTCCATACTTGCCCTATCCTTAATTCTAACATCTCTTCTGTTTCCATCTACTTCAAATACTAAATATCTATATCCTTCTGAATCAACTTTACATATTTCAAGAAGTTGTATAATAAGCGTCTTTCCTTCAGCTATATCAATTTCACAGGTTTCGCCTTCACGAAGTCCATGAAAGAATATATCACTTCCCATACAGCTGAAATCTCCATGCTCTTTTAAATATTTTAAATAGTCTTCATAAACGTCCGGATAGAGTGCATAACTCAACAATTCCTTATTTGAAAATTTTCTCTTATACTTTTTCGAAAGTTTCTCTTCTATTTTGTCAAAATCCTCCGGTGGGAGTAACTCACCAGGTCTTCCAGCAAGAGGCTTTTCACCTTTGAGAACCAATTTTTGGAGTTTTTTAGGGAATCCTCCCATGGGCTGCCCCATCATTCCCTTAAAATATGAAACTACAGAATCAGGGAAAGTGAGATTTTTACCTTTTTCATATATATTTTCTTCATCAAGTCCATTTTTAATCATGAATATAGCCATATCACCAACCATCTTTGAAGAAGGTGTTACTTTTACTATATCTCCCATCATAATATTTACTCTTCTATACATTTCCTTTACATCTTCAAATCGATGTCCAAGCCCGAAGCTTTCAACTTGAGGCTTCAAATTTGAATACTGCCCGCCAGGTATTTCATATTTATATATTTCTGCACTTCCAGTTTTTAGCCCTGATTCAAATTGACTGTAAACAGGTCTAACTGCACTCCAGTAATCGGAAATTTTTTGCAGATTATCCTGATCCAGCTTGGTATCTCTGCTTGTATTTTTAAGTGCAGCAACCACTGAGTTCAGAGAAGGCTGACTTGTAAGTCCCGACATACTGCTGAAGGCAACATCTGCTATATCCACCCCTGCATGTGCAGCCATGAGTATAGTGGCTACTCCATTTCCAGTTGTATCATGGGTATGAAGATGTATAGGTATAGATATTTCATTTTTAAGTGCTTTTATGAGCTTGGCAGCAGCATAAGGTTTTAAAAGTGCTGACATATCTTTTATGCCAAGTATGTGTGCTCCTGATTTTTCAATGCTTTTTGCAAAATTCACATAGTAATTAAGAGTATATTTATCTCTGTCCGTATCAAGTATATCACCAGTATAACACATGCATGCTTCGGCTACCTTTCCCTGATTCAATGCTTCATCTACTGCTACTTCTATTCCCTTCAACCAGTTGAGTGAATCAAATATTCTAAATACATCAATTCCTGATTGTGCAGATTCCTTTATAAAATTCCTTATTACATTATCAGGATAATTCTTATATCCAACTGCATTAGCACCTCTTAAAAGCATCTGGAAAAGTATATTTGGAATTCTTTCTCTAAGTTCCTCGAGCCTTTTCCATGGTGATTCCTTTAAAAATCTATAGGCTACATCAAATGTTGCCCCACCCCACATCTCCATAGAAAACAAGTCCTTTGCCATAATTGATTCTTCTCTTGCTATTTTCAGCATATCTTTAGTTCTCATTCTCGTAGCCATAAGAGATTGATGCGCATCTCTCATGGTAGTATCCGTAAGCAGCAATTTGCTTTGAGATCTAATCCACTTCACCAGTCCTTCCGGACCTTGTTCATCCAATATTTGCTTTGTTCCTCTAATTTCTTCCTCGGATTTTACTTTTGGAACTACCGGAATATCAAAATCCCTTTTCTCTCCACGAGTCTCATTTACAACTTTTTCTCCTATGAATTTCAATATTTTCAGTTCGGTATCCTGTGTAGGTGATATTTCAAATAATTCGGGATTATTTGCTATAAAATTAGTATCACACTTACCTTTTATGAAATCTTCATGATTTAATACATTTATCAAAAAATCTATATTTGTTTTTACTCCTGCTATAACAGTTTCCTTTACCGACCTGATGGCCTTTCTTACAGCATCCTGAAATGTCCTCGACCAAGATATCGTCTTTACAAGAAGGCTGTCATAGTATGGACTTATAATCGCGCCTGTAAAACCATTCCCTCCATCAAGTCTTATGCCAAACCCAGATCCAGTCATATACTTGTCAATTCTTCCTGTATCTGGTGAAAAATTATTTGATGGATCTTCTGTAGTAATTCTACATTGAATAGCATATCCTCTGGGCTTTATATCATCCTGTGAAGCAATACCCACCTCTTTGGAATTAAGACTATACCCTTCGGCTATAAGTATCTGATTCTGGACTATATCTATCCCTGTTACCATTTCAGTTACAGTATGTTCTACCTGAATTCTGGGATTCATCTCTATAAAATAGTGGTCTCCATGCTTATCTACTAGAAATTCCAGTGTACCAGCACTTCTATAATCTACAGACCCTGCTATTTTAAGCGCATCACGGCATATATCATCCCTTAGCTCCTGTGGAAGTGCAAAAGCAGGAGTAAATTCTATAACTTTTTGATGTCTTCTCTGTATGGAACAATCCCTTTCATAAAGATGAACTATATTCCCATACTTATCCCCAAGCACCTGGACTTCTATATGCTTTGGATTTTCAATATACTTTTCAATAAACATTTCATCTGATCCAAAAGCTTTCAGGGCTTCACTTTTAGCATTTTTGTAGGCTTCAAGCAAATCCTCCTCTTTTTGAATTATCCTCATTCCTCTTCCACCGCCGCCATCAGCCGCTTTAATCATAATCGGATATCCACAATATCTGGCATATTCTATTGCTTCATCTTCCGATTTTATTGGCTTTTTTACGCCTGGAATCGTTTTGACTCCTACTTTTTCCGCAACTATCTTGGAGGTAATTTTGTCACCAAGCTTTTCCATCATGCTGGACGTAGGACCTATAAATTCTATTCCTACATCTTCACACTTTTTTGCGAATTCATGATTTTCAGATAGGAAACCATATCCAGGATGTATAGCATCTACGCCCTTTTTCAAGGCTAGACTTATTATTTCATCAATATCCAGATAGGCTTCTACAGGTCCCCTATTTTTTCCTATTAAATAGGCTTCATCAGCCTTAGTTCTAAATAGAGATCTCTTATCTTCATTCGAATAAATAGCCACAGTTCTTATACCTAATTCTTGACACGCCCTAAATACCCTTATAGCAATTTCTCCTCTATTTGCTACAAGAACCCTTTTAAATTTTTTTATCAAAGCAAACCAACCCCTTATGTAAAAAATGATAAATTAAAATTAATTTATCATGCAATTATAAATAATTTTTAGACATAACACTATTATATATAAGTATTAAAATTATTTCAATTGAATATTATATTTTTTTGACTTGCAATTATTATATATTATTATAGGAATCTTATATATACATAAATTAAGCACTATGCAATCAATATTCAATATTTGTTTTATTAATTTAATATATTAAATAAAAAAAATAATTGATTTTTTCCTCATTCTATCTTTCACCAATTTTCAGATTAGGTACGGCATTCAAATCCATATCTGAAACTTTTCCTTTTCCATATTCAAAATAAGCTGCACTTCCTATCATAGCTGCATTGTCCGTACAAAGTATGGATTCAGGGAAAAGTATCTTTATTCCATTCCTGTCACCAGCTTCAATTAAAGTCCTTCTAAGATAAGTATTTGCCGCTACACCACCAGCTACTGCCATTTTATCAACTTTCTTTATATGACATGCTTTCATGGCATTATCTACTAGAAATCCTACAGCTGCCTTTTGAAAAGATGCAGCTACATCAGCCCTATTTATTCTCTCGTGTTTCATTTCCTTTTGATTAAGATAATTAAGTACTGCAGATTTCAAGCCGCTGAATGAGAAATCAAGAGATTTGCTATCATGAAAATTAGCTCTCGGAAATTTAATTGCATTTTCGTTTCCATCCATAGACAATTTATCTATTTTAGGCCCTCCAGGATATCCAAGTCCTATTGCCCTAGCTACTTTGTCATAGGCTTCTCCCACAGCATCATCTCTTGTTTGACCAAGAACCTCAAAGTCTCCATAATCCTTCATATACACAATGTAAGTGTGTCCTCCGGAAACCACAAGACATACAAATGGAGGATACAATTCTTTATATTGTATAAAATTGGCACTTATATGTCCTTCTATATGATTTACACCAATCAATGGTTTTTTAAGCGCATAGGCAAGTCCTTTTGCATATTGAATTCCAACAAGAAGTGCACCTACAAGTCCAGGTCCATATGTGACACCTACAGCATCTATGTCCTTTAGGCCCAAATTCGCTTCTTTTAAAGCTTTATCCACAACAAATCCTATAACTTCTATGTGTTTTCTCGACGCTACTTCCGGGACAACGCCCCCAAATTTAGTATGTATATCTATTTGAGATGATATTACATCTGAAAGCACTTCTCTGCCGTTTAATACAACCGCTGCTGAAGTTTCATCACAACTGCTCTCAATTGCAAGTATTTTCATATTTTTTTTCATATTTTTTTACCTTTCTAACTTTAATTATTGTCACTTTAACTATTTTATTATTAGTAATTATAAAACACAAGCTGCTTCATTATAAAATTTTTATATGTTATAATGGTATATAATAAATCGACAAGGAAGTATATCATGAATAAAACTTATGCAAAAGTAATAGTTGGCGGTTCACCAATATCAAAATCAAACTTTAAACTTTTTAATATAAACGGAAGGGCAATTTTGCCCTATAATTCTGGAAAATATCATGACAGATATGCACTTTATGAAGAACAGATTGCTTATGAAGCAAGATGCCAGAATCCGGGAATTGTACTTCAAGAAGCCCTTATTGCAGTACTTAAGGTATACTATAAAAGCAGCAAACGCCATCCAGACACAAACAATATAACTAAAAGTATATTTGACGGTATAGAAAAAAGTGGACTTATAATAAATGATGCACAAGTTCGCAGGATAATTATTGAAGAATTCTATGATAAGGACAACCCTAGATTTGAATTGGAATTATTTGGAGAAAGTCAATATTTTATAGATTATAAAATATCAAAAAGAATATCTGATGAAAACCCAATTTTATATTCCCCTCCTTCCAATAAGAAAAAAAATGTAAAACTTTTTTCTAAAAATACATTTAAGAAATCTGATTTAAGAAGGAATAACTCACAATCCTCCATAAAATGTGAAATCTGTGGCAAAACCATCACTTCTCAAAATGCAATTTATGGAAATAATGGCAATACCATAATATGTAAAGACTGTTTCAACAAATTATTTTAATATATTAAATTGATTTTAAAAAAACTCGTCAATTATTTTTTCTGCCATTCTTTTTTCTATATTTGCCTTCACAACTAACATGATTACAATAACAATCAAACCGCTTACATCTTTTTTATTGCTGCCATTTTCCATTTTTACACTATCAGCTGTATCTTCACCATTGGAATTTATATGATTATAAACTTTTTCTTCAAAATCTTTTATGAATTTATCCATTTCGTTTTTCTCTATTTTTAAAAAGCTGTTATATATATATTCCAAATCCTCATCATGATTTTCTCCTGAATTAATTGATTCAACTAAAGGTAAAAATAATCTTTGAATGTCATTTATAGATAGTATATGCTTCAAATAATAAATAAGTACAATCAATATCATATGCTGCTTTGAATATTTTTTCTTATTTGGAGGCATTAGTATTCCAGATTTAGTATAATTATTGATCATTGTTTTTGTAAGAGCTGCATCATCCTCATCTCTTTTCAGATATCCTAGTTTCTCATCTATAAATGTAGTAACCTGGTCCATATACAAATCTATATCCGGTATACTATATAGCTTCAACTGTTCAAAGGATGAAAGTTCTTCCAGTAGTTTTTTTAATTTATTATTGTCCATACTATTTATATTCTCCTTCCAGTTTCTATGCTAATTATACCCAATATACAATTGTATTTCAATTCAAATAGGAAATAGTCCATACAAAATTATAAGTACAGACTATTTTTAAATAATTAAATATAAAAAATTTAGTTAAGCACTTTTGGTATTACTTATAGTCCTAATTCTATCTATATTTTTGGTAGCAATTATATCAATACCTGTTCCCAATACATTTGGAACTACTACATCTCCAATATTTACAGGAGCTTGTATAACTATACCCTTCAATGCCTTTATAAAGTCAAATATTTTTTCCTTTGGAATATCCTTATCAGTTTTGACTGGTAATACATTTATTTTACCATCTTTGACATATACAGAAGATGTAACTATTCTAGTAGGACTTGTACACTCTTTTTTACCATATATTTCTCCTTTTTTACAAGTATTACCTATAACTTGCATAACTTTATCACCATCTAATTTAACTAAAAGTTCACACCCCATAGGACAACCTATGCAAGTTAATTCTCTACTTTCCATATTACTATTCCTCCTCTACTTTTATGGTTATTTTTTTGCAACCAGGGTGTTTCTCAAATTGTGACTTAGTAAGTTTTACGGTTTCCATTTCTCCTGGTGTGAGTATCCTCTTTTTGATATGCATCTCTCTAGTTTCGTCAAAATATACAGATATATAACTGTCCTTGTAGACCTGACCAACTCTGAACCTTACATCTATGAATCTCTCTATATTTTTAGAATTTATATATTTAGGTACTGTATATCTGATCCCATCTACAGCTTCAATCTCTATTTTCTCTCCATCAAATCTCTTTCCACTTATAAATTCAGCAGCACTTTTTCCAGCATTTATACTCTCCAGAGTTACATTGTCCACCAAGTCATGAACATGAAGTACATTCCCACATGCAAATATACCTTCTACATCAGTTTCAAGACTTTCATCAACCAGTGGGCCACCGGTTACACTCGAAAGCTTGATATGGGCCTTTCGTGAAAGTTCGTTTTCCGGAAGCAGTCCAACGGATAAAAGAAGTGTATCACAAGGTATATATTCTTCAGTAGATTTGATAGGCTTTCTATCACTACCTACTTCTGCAATAGTTACTCCTTCAACTCTGTCTTTTCCCTTTATATTTGTAATGGTATAACTTAATTTCAATGGTATTTCAAAGTCATCCAGACACTGAACTATATTTCTCTTAAGTCCGCTGGAATAAGACATAAGTTCTACTACAGCTTTTACTCTGGCACCTTCAAGCGTCATTCTCCTAGCCATTATGAGTCCTATATCACCTGATCCAAGTATTACAACTTCCTTGCCCGGCATATATCCTTCCACATTCACAAATTTCTGTGCCGCGCCGGCTGTATATATCCCGGCACACCTGCTCCCAGGTATATTTATGGCACCTCTGGGTCTCTCCCTACATCCCATGGCAAGTATAACTGCATTTGCTTCTATTTCTATTATTCCATCTTCTTCATTTACTGCTGTTATTTTTCTGTTTCTGCTCAGATCCAAAACCATTGTATTCAACTTAAACGGTATTTTCATGTCTTTTACCTTATCTATAAATCTCTGTGCATACTCCGGTCCTGTCAATTCCTCCTTAAAAGTATGAAGTCCGAATCCATTGTGAATACACTGATTCAATATTCCTCCAAGCTGGGTATCCCTTTCCAGTATCAATATATCATCAATCCCATTTTCCCGTGCGGATATGGCAGCTGCAAGTCCTGCTGGACCACCACCGATTATGACTATATCATGCTTTTCCATATTTCTAACCTCCAACTATTTTTAAATTGCGTCATATTCAACTCAAATATGCTCTTTATTTTTTCCAACTAATATATTTGAGTATTTCCCTGATTTAGTTACTTCTTCAGGAGATATGTCCAGCTCCCTCGAAAGTATCTCTACAACCTTTGGAGTACAGAAACCTGATTGGCATCTTCCCATTCCAGCTCTTGTTCTCTTTTTGACTCCATCCAGTGTTCTTGCTCCAAGAGTTCTCCTTATAGAGTTTACTATTTCTCCTTCAGTAACAGTTTCACATCTGCATATTATCCTACCATATCTATAATCTCGTGCTATAAGTTTTCTTCTTTCATTATTGCTCATTTCTCTGAATTTAGGTATCCCTTTTCTTATAGGATTGAATTTTTCATTTATATCAGGTCTCAACTCCTCAACTACTATATTCTTAATTAATTCACCTATCGCAGGAGCACTTGAAAGTCCAGGTGATTCTATTCCTGCTGCATTTATAAATCCTTTTGCATCTTCTGCTTCACCAATTATAAAATCTCCAGAAGTACTATGTGCCCTAAGTCCTGAAAACGAAGTTATAATTTGTCCAACCGGAACTTGCTTTATACTCAAACCAGCCTTTTCTATTACAAACTCCAATCCCTGACTTGTAGTTGTTACATCATATTTATCATCAATATTTTCGGCATCAGGTCCTATTAAGAGATTACCATCTACTGTCGGAGTAACAAGTACTCCTTTCCCCATCTCGGTTGGAAGCTGGAATATAGTTCTTGAAACTGTATTCCCAGCAATTTTGTCAAACAGACAATATTGTCCTTTTCTTGGAACTATATGGATTTTGTTAGAACTTACCATATTGTTTATTTCATCTGCAAATACACCGGCTGCATTTATAATTAATTTACTCTCAAATACACCCTTGTTGGTATTTATCTTGTACAAATTTTTACATTTTTCTATAGATAAAACTTTTGTACCAAACTTAAATTTCACTCCATTATCTGCAGCATTTTCAGCCAGTGCAATTGTCATTTCATATGGACATACAATTCCACCTGTAGGAGCATAAAGAGCTGCAAATACCTTATCTGACAGATTTGGCTCCATCCTTTTAGCTTCATTACCATTCAATATTTCAAGATTTGGCACTTCATTTTCTTCTCCCTGTTTTTTTAATTTATAGAGATCATATATACTGTTTTTATCAAAACATAATACTAGAGAGCCTATTCTCTTAAAGGGGAAATCCAGTTCTTTTGAAAGTTTATCAAACATTTTGTTTCCTTTTGAATTCAATTTGCCCTTAAGTGTACCTGCTTTAGCATCAAAACCTGCATGGATTATGGCACTGTTTGCCTTACTAGTACCATTTGCCACATCAGAATCTGCTTCAAGTACACATATATTCAATTTATATCTTGATAATTCTCTTGCTATTATACTTCCAGTAACCCCACTACCTACAATTACTACATCAAACATTGAATATGCCTCCTCTTAATATTCTAAATTCGATTATCTACATATCAAAAAAAAGCCAGTTTTAAGGTATTTTTATACCTTAAAACTGGCTCTCACAAACTCTGCCAATAATATTATCTTTCTATAAATTAAGTTTATCATATATCAAAAAAATATTCAATATATAAATAAAAATAACTTTAAAGATTATGTTGAGTTTTACAAGCCGTAATAACCTGTTTTGCAAGTACGGACGTAGTAACTGACCCAACACCACCAGGTACCGGAGTTATCATTCTAGCTTTTTCAATGCAGTTTTTCGTATTCACATCACCACATAAATTTCCATCTTTATCTACATTTATTCCAACATCAACTACAACTGCTCCCTGCTTAATATAACTTGAATCTATCATATTACATTTGCCGATACATACTACAAGTATATCAGCTTCTGAACAAATTTCTTTCATTTTTTCTGTTTTGGAATGACATATAGTTACTGTAGCATTTGCATTCAAAAGCAGAAGGGAAAGTGGCTTACCAACCACCATGGATCTACCAATTACAACAACTCTTTTACCCTGAACTTCAATCTTATAATATTTTAAAATCTCCATTACAGCTGCTGCAGTGCATGGTGCAAAACCCAAATTATCATTTTCAAGTATTTTAGACATATTTACAGGATTAAAGCAATCTACATCTTTTTTAGGATCTATCAAATACTTTATTTCATTTTCATCAATATGTTTTGGAAGCGGTCTAAATATCATTATACCATTAACATTATCATCCATATTTATTTTTTCCAGTTCATTCATGAAGTCTTTTTGACTCGTACTCTGCGGAAACCTTTTTATTTCTATTTCTATGCCAATATTATTACACCTTTTTATAGCTCCTTTTTGATAGGCACTGTCGCTTCCATTTTCTCCTACCCTTACTATAGTAAGTTTAGGTGTAATGTTTTTTGACTTTAAATTATCCACCTCAAAATTGAGTTTAAAACTTATATCATCTGCTACAGGTTTCCCTTTAATTATCCGGTACATCAATTATCTCCTATCCATAAATATTAAATTTATTCAGAAAGCTTTTTTACTACTTTTTCATAAACATTATCTGCAATTTTAATTCCATCTTTTAATAAAGGTTCCACTTCATCTTTTACTTTTATCACATAATCCTTATCTTTTATGAATTTAATATTTATAATTACATTGAGATACGCACTTGAAATTGCTGCTTTAAGACATTGAACTCCTACACCTATATCACTGAGTACAAGTTCTGAACAACTGTCCACTACAGATGAATGAAGAATAATAGTATCATAACATCTTTTTATCACCTTCACAGGAACTGTACAAGCTGACTTCAAGCATCTATCTAGAATCTCTTCTTTCTTAATTTTTTCTTCTTCATTGCAACATGGAAGTCCATAGGCCTTTGAAAGTGGCATAAAATTTTCCGCATCCTCATCCACCATTTTCAAAAATTCTTCAGTTAATTTTCCTGCACTGTCTAACACCGACGTCAGCTTTTCAGCATATTCCTCATATTTTTTCTTCCCCAGTGTAAGATTACATACCATACTTAAAAGTGCTGCCCCCATGGCTCCATCCATGGCTGCGGCACCGCCGCCTCCCGGTACTGCCTTTTTAGAAGAAAGCTCTTCAACAAAATCTCTACATGGATTATCTATAATTTTCATATTTTATCACCTTATACCCAAATATATTAAAATAGTCCACTTATTACTCCATTCTCATCCACATCTATTTTTTCTGCCGATGGAACTTTTGGAAGTCCCGGCATTTTCATTATAGAACCGGTCATTGCAACTATAAAGCCAGCCCCTGCAGAAATAGATACTTGTTTTACAGTAATTGTAAAATCAGTCGGCCTACCAAGCCTTGTTTGGTCATCCGTTAATGAATATTGAGTCTTTGCTACACACACTGGAGTATTTATAAACCCTAATCTTTCCATATTTTTTATTTCTTTATCTGCTTCTTTAGTAAAATTCACATCTTTTGCTCCATATATTTTTGATGCTATCGCCCTTATCTTTTCTTTAATAGGCAAATCAACATCATAAGCAAATTCAAAATTATTTTCTTCTTCTTCTATAATTCTAAGAACTTCTTTTGCAAGCTCTATTCCTCCTTCCCCTCCTTTTTCCCAGACTTCGGATAGCTTTACATTTACTCCAAGCTTCTCGCACTCATCTTCTATTAATTTAAGTTCAGCCTCTGTATCTGTAGGAAATCTATTCAAAGCAACTACTGCTGGCAATTTAAATACCTTAGTTATATTTTCTACATGTTTCAATAAATTTGGAATTCCAGCTTTAAGCGCTTCTAAATTTTCCTGACCAAGATTCGACTTTTCTACACCACCATTATATTTAAGAGCCCTGACAGTAGCAACTATTACAACGGCATCAGGTTTTAATCCTGACATTCTACATTTTATGTCGATAAATTTCTCTGCTCCAAGATCGGCACCGAATCCAGCTTCCGTAACAGCATAATCTCCGAAATGCTTTGCCATCTTTGTTGCCATTATTGAATTACATCCATGTGCAATATTTGCAAAAGGACCACCATGAATAAAAGCAGGGGTACCCTCAAGTGTCTGAACCAAATTTGGTTTCAGTGCATCTTTTAGAAGTGCAGCCATTGCACCTTCAGCTTTTAGGTCATGAGCAGTTACGGGATCACCACTTCTATTATATCCTATGATTATCCTTGAGATTCTTTCTTTTAGATCTTTTATATTGTTAGCAAGACAGAATATTGCCATTATTTCAGATGCCACAGTTATATCAAATCCATCTTCTCTAGGATTACCATTTATTTTTCCGCCCAATCCATCTACTATAAACCTCAGTTGTCTGTCATTCATGTCCAAACATCTTCTCCATGTTATCCTCTTTGTATCTATATTCAATGAATTTCCATGTTGAATATGATTGTCTATCATGGCAGCAAGGAGATTGTTAGCTGCTGTCAATGCATGTATATCTCCTGTAAAATGCAGATTTATATCCTCCATAGGTACAACCTGGGCATATCCACCTCCTGCTGCTCCTCCTTTAATCCCAAAAACTGGGCCCATAGAAGGCTCCCTAAGTGCTACTACAGTAGATTTACCAAGTTTTGAAAGTGCATCTGCCAATCCTATAGAAGTAGTAGTTTTTCCTTCTCCTGCCGGAGTTGGATTTATGGCAGTACATAGTATTAACTTTCCATTTTTATTAGGTGTGCCCTTTAGAACATTATAGTCTATTTTAGCCTTGTATTTACCATATAATTCTACATCTTCCTCTGGTATGTTCAGCTTTTCAGCAATATTCAATATGTTTTGCATATTACACTGCTGAGCTATTTCTATGTCTGATTTAAAAGCCATTTTAATACCTCCATAATATGTATATCAATTTCATAATCCCAGATATATTATAACAAATTTTTTTCAATTTGATTATAACTTTTTTACTATGCATGCAAAATAGCCATAATGTACTAACATTATGGCTTCATAAACATAAAATCATTCAGGTACAATTATAACCAAGGTCTGTGCATTTTTTACCACTTTAGAAGTTACAGAACCAATCATTCTGGCCAAACCTTTTTTTGTGGATTTCGTCATAACTATTACATTGTAATCATCTCTTTTTGCCTTCAACAATATTTCATCTGCAGCATACCCAAAAGCACAATATTTCTCGATTTCATAACCTTCAAGATCTTTCTCTGCAATATTCAGAATATCTTCACTTTTCTTCTGAGCTCTTTCGATTTCATCATTTGTAATAACCATATCATTTGCTATAACTATTTCTTTGACATTCATCAATGTTATTTTCACTTCATCGCTTTTAAATATCTTTTTTACCCAATCAAGAGAATGCATACTTCTTTCAGTTCCATCCAGCGGCACTAAAATTTTTTTCTTCACCATATACAACACATCCTTCCATAATATCCTACTTAAGTTATTCTATAAAAAACTTTTATTTCCTCTATATATTTATGTTAATTTTATAGAATATTATGATTCCACATTATTATGGCATCCTCTTTATTATCCACATAATAGGATTTCCTTATCCCCTCTTCTACAAATCCATATTTTTTATATAAGTTTTGGGCTATTATATTTGATTTTCTAACCTCCAAAGTCATAGCATCTACCTTCTCAAGCCTGCATATTCTTATAAGACCTTCCATAATAATATTAGCTGCTCCAATGCCTCTATATTCTGGATGTACTGCTATATTAGTTATATGTGCTTCATCAAGTATAATCCACATTCCACCATACCCTATTACTGTTCCAAATTTTATTGCAGCTATATACCTTGCAAATTTATTGTTTTCAACTTCCTGTACCAAAGACTCCCTACTCCATGGAGTTGAAAATGAAAGCCTGTCTATTGTTGCCACACTATCTATATGCTCCAACCTTAATGGTGTTATCTCTATATTATTCATGATGTATCAATTTCGCTTTCCTTTTATATTCTCTTTCTGCTTGAGACTCTCTTAAATAAAAAGGTACAAAACTATATATATCATCATATTCTCCATTTTTCATAAGTTTTATTCCAATTTCTCCTATAGAAGAAGCCCTTACAATATTTGAACTAATCGGTGCAAATATAACTGTATTTATGCTATTTTTTAAAATTTCTTCTCTAAATTTTGAAACAGCATCTCCTATAAAGCAGACTTGCTGCTTCATATTATTTAACTTATCTATAAGATCATATACGGAAATCATCATATATTCACTTATTCTAATAAGTTTATCACTTTCAAATTTGTAAATAGCTGTGTAGACATTTCCTCTAAGAGCATCCAATATAGGACATATTATACCCTCTGTATAAGATAAATTATAAGCCAACCCATCTAAAGAAGACACTCCTACAAAAGGTTTGTTGGTTCCCTGGCTCAATCCCTTTACTACTGCAGCTCCAATTCTCAGTCCTGTAAATGAGCCAGGGCCCTTCGAAACTACAAATCCATCCAGTGAATCTATATCCATTCCAATATTTCTAAGTAGATTATCTATCATTGGCATCAATATCTTAGAATGTTGTTTTTTATAATTAAATACTATTTCTCCATACAACTTCTTTTCAGATAATACTGCACATGCTGCACACTCTGTTGAAGAATCCAAGCTTAATATTTTCATATTTCATTTAGCTCCTTTATATAATCATATCTACTGCCATAATAATCTATGTTTATTTTTCTAAAATTCAAATCGCCCAATTTATCTTTATTTATATTAATTTTCATATGTTCTTCGGGTATAAGTTGTTCTATATAATCAGACCATTCTATAACACTAACTGCATTGCTGAAAATATATTCATCAAATCCTATAGCCTCTATTTCATCAGGATCATTCACTCTGTATACATCAAAATGGTAAAGTTTTAACCTACCATTGTATTCATTTACTATTGTAAAAGTAGGACTTGTTATGGTATCTTCTATATCAAGTCCTTTTGCTAGTCCTTTTACAAAATGTGTTTTTCCTGTACCAAGTTCTCCATTTAAGCAAATTATATCTCCTGGCCTCAGAAGTCTCCCTAACTTCTCACCTAAAAGCATTGTGTCTTTCACATCTTTTGAAAGGAATCTCATTAAAATTCACCTCTCTATATTACTAATTTTATCCCAGGAATTTAATGTACATTTTAAATTTTCAAAAGCTTGCTTGCATATAAATCCTCCTTCTACCATATCATCCATTATGGAAAACGCCTTTTCACGCTTCATTCCAACTCTATACGGTCTGTCCTCAGTCAATGCCTGATATATATCACATACAGCTAAAATTCTGGACTCCTCTGATAGATCCCGTGCTGTAAGTCCCGCTGGATATCCCTTTCCATTTAATTTTTCATGATGGTTAGATGCCCAAGTACTTATATCAGGTATATCTCCTATTTTATCAAGTATTATTCTTGTATAATACACATGTGATTTTATTATTTCAAACTCTTCGGGAGTTAAAGCCCCATCTTTATCAAGTATACCTATTGGAATAGCAAGTTTACCTATATCATGTAAAAGTCCTGCTATTTTCATCTTCTTACATTTCTCTTTATCATATCCAATATGTATTGAAACTAAATAAGCCAATTTTGCTATTCCTTTAGAATGCGTAGCCGTAAATTTACTCTTGTCATCTATTATATTTGCAAATATTCCTGCTACTATTTCGAATTCATCTAAATTGAAATATATGTCCAACTTCGGTCTTACCCTGTCTATAATTATATCCATAAAAGATATATTTTCTATATCAAACCAAAATATATCTTTAGAAGAAATATCTAAAAATGCATTTGCTATCTTCGGTGAAAATATACTGCCACTCCATTTTTTTATCCGACTTCTGATATACTCTCTTTGTTGAAAAACATTTTTATCTTCCTTATATAAAAGTTCTGTCAAATCAGATATTCTAATTATTTGGCTTTCAATAGGGATATCGTTTCCTTTTAATCCAATGGCACCACTGCCATCAACATTTTCATGATGATATAATATTATCTTAGAAATTCCGCTAAATCTAGGAAAAGTATCAATTATATTTGCTCCTGTAATACAATGTTTCTTTATAAATAAACTAGCCAAATGACTTTCATGCAGGCAATTTGTTGCTCCAATATCATGAAGAAGTGAAACAACATATATATTTTTTTTCTTATCCTCACTTAAATTTAGTTGTTCAGCAATTTTAAGTCCAATATAAGTAGTTCTTTGTGAATGATGCATAAATCTATGATTGGAGTAATTTACATTTGTTATTCTTTCTATAATAGGCTTGTTAGAATTGTTACCTCTTGAACTCATTTGTGCTAAATCCAGGGCAATAGACATAGCTCTTATTATTTTATCCATGCTTATCTTCATACTTAAACTCCTTATAAATATAATCAATTTTAATTTTATCACAATAAAACAGGTTATCAAAAGTATTTTAAGCCATAAATAGTGGAATAAAGGACATATATAAAATTATACATTATTTGCATTGTTAAAATACATTATGTAAAATGTATTTATTATATAAAATTTCACAAAACCGCATAGAGGTGAAAATTTTGAAAAAGGTTTTAAGCTTATTAATTATTATTGTATTATTATCTCTTACTGCTTGCAATAATCAACAAAATAACAGTAATAATACTACATACAAAGCAAGTAAAGATACCAGTGTCAATTTGGATATAATGACTACTGACAGATTGTTATATACCGTTGTAAAAACTATAGTTAAAAATAAGCATAGAGTAAATTATATGTTTAAAAACAGGGAAAGTGAAATTAATTTCAAATTTACATATGATAGTCTAAATAATATTTCTAAAAAAAACTTATTTATATACGTAGGAGCCGGCTTTGAACCATGGGTAGATAATTTTGTTCAAAAACTTGATAAAAGCCATGTAGGAATAATAAATTCCTCGAGAGGTGTAAAACTTTTATCCTACAATCGCCCTGTAAAATACGCTAATACTACAGTAACCCAAAATCCATATTACTTTATGAATATTGACAACTACAAAATAATACTTGTCAATATAAAAAATGCAGTAGAAGATAAAGATCCCCAAAACAGGTCTATTTATGAAAAAAATTTTTCGGATGAGTTAAAAAAAATTCAAAGTTATGAAAAAGATATAAGAAATATAAATGAAAATTTAAAAGATTACAATTTTATAACATTAAATGAAAATTTAGCATATTTTACAAATTACAATGGATTAAAACTGTTAAATACAAATTCTTATTTTGGAAGTATTCTTCCTATAGATCCTATCGAACGTAAATCTCTACAGGAAAAATTAGATAGCTCTACAGTACTTCTCTATACCAGTGATTCTGAGCTAAAAAGCAATTATGATGTAATAAGGAACTATCATATTAAAATTGCCAAAATACATCTATTTGACGGAAGAGAGGCTTATGAAGATGTCATTAAATACAATATAAACAGCCTAAAAAAAATATACGAACCCAGAATAAGCAATAAGTAGAACTTGACGAGTGTAGTTTTATGTAATATAATAGCTTTTGTCAGCGATTGTTTATGCAAAAATGTGTCTTACATTTAATAATATAGGGGTATAGCTCAATTGGTAGAGTAGTGGTCTCCAAAACCATTGGTTGAGGGTTCGAAGCCTTCTACCCCTGCCATAAATGTTTAATCAAGGAATTTGCAAAAATGCAAATCCTTTTTTATTGTTTTAGTAAACAGGTACTTTTTTAATCTGCATGGCTCTACATATTATGAATCACATTTTCCTGCAGTGTCATCTGTTTCTTTTAATGATATATTATAGATTGAAAACAAAAAATATGTAAATAATTAAAATAAGCTTCTTTTAATATCAAACGGAGGAATAGAAATTGATTAAGGAAATAGATCACATAACGGCATTACAGGCTATCCACACAGGAAATCCTGAAGGAAAATTTATAAGCAGGGACAGCAGCCTATGGGTGGCTATAGATAATACCGGAGAAAAACTTAGGAAAAAGGAATTCAGAAATAGGAAAGACTGTGAAAAATTTTTGGGTGGTAAATGAAATTTAACTAGAATATAAGCAAAAGATATACTTTATTCTCCAATTATCCTTATATAAACTTTTCTGTTCCTAGGTCCATCAAATTCACAAAAATAAATTCCCTGCCAGGTGCCGAGTTTAAGTTGTCCATCCTCAATGATCACACTGCAGCTTGATCCCATCAAGGATGCCTTTATATGAGCATGAGAATTTCCTTCAACATGGAGATATCCATTTTCTTCAGGAAATGCTTTATTCAATCCCCATAAAATATCTCTTACAACATCCGGGTCAGCATTTTCATTTATTGTCACCCCCGCAGTAGTATGGGGGACAAAGATTACTACAGTTCCATCTTTTACTCCACTCATATTTAGGGTCTCCACAACAAGCTTTGTTATATCTATAAATTCCTGAGCTTTTTTTGTTTTTACCATATATTCCATGCTATCACCTCAAATATATTATAATCATAGTATACATCATTCTGCTGAATTCTTACAATAATATACTGTTATCATATATAAAATAAAAAATAAGCACCTTGTTTATTAATAGGTACTTATTTTTTATATAATTGGGGAACTATTATGCTTTACTTTCCAGGATCACATTCTTTCCTAGAATACTTGCTATTTTACAAACACTATGTTACAACTCAGTGTCATATTAATTAACTATATATTTATTTTTTTAATAATTTGTGAATAATTCAGACAATTTTTACTAAATACATAAAAAATGATACAGGTCCACTACCTGTAATCATTCAATCGTTCTTTTCTGTTCCAACAGAGAATTATATTCTTTTGAAAGTCGCATGAATTTCTCCTTATCATTCTTATCTAAAGAAATATCAATTGCCTTTTTTACTATTAACAACCTATTTTTTATATATTCCTCATTAGATATCCATTCATAGACTCTTGCTATATTATTGTTTACACTATATTCCAATGCTGTATAAGTCATAAAAAAGCTCAACCAATGATTAGGTGAATAATATTTGATAAAATCAACACCATATTGTAATTTTTTAATTGTATATACATCAGAACTCTGATGCCTCCATATTACCCATACCTTGCTATTATCTTCTAAATTTTTGATATCATTATAATTAAGCAATTCTCCTTTCATACTAATCATCTCCCAAGAACCTATTCATTACAAAGAAGCTTTATTACTGCAAGTAATATACAAATTTCTTACTAATATTAAATGCAATAGTATCATTTTATGTGCAAAAGTTAAATACGTATATATCTATTTAAAATACAAAAACTATCATAAAAAGTAGGAGGTGCATTTGAAGATATGAACAGTAATTTTTATTTAAATTTTCCACAATCAGTTCCACAACAGAAGCAGGATATACAGCCTGGAATTGAATCCCTATTAAATCCGACACCAATATTTGAAGATCCTGACTACATTGGATCTGAAAAGCTTAAAGATAAAACAATACTAATTACAGGTGGAGACAGTGGTATAGGTAAAGCAGCATCAGTAGCTTTTGCAAAGGAAGGTGCAGATCTATCAATAATTTATTATAACGAAGATGAAGATGCGGAGAATACAAAAAATATAATAGAGCAAAATGGCAGAAAGTGCATCCTAATACCAGGAGACATTTCAGATCACAACTTTTGTAAATTCGCAGTTCAAAAATCAATTAATACATTTGGTAAAATAGATGTACTGGTAAATAATGCAGGTGTACAATATCCACAAAACAGTATTGAGGATATAACAAATGAACAGCTTGAAAAAACCTTCAAAACAAATATCTTTAGTATGTTTTACCTCACGAAAGCAGTTCTCCCACACTTTAAACCTGGCTGTAACATTATAAATACAACCTCTATAACTGCCTATAATGGAAATGAGACTTTGATTGATTATTCTTCTACAAAAGGTGCAATTGTATCTTTTACACGTTCTCTAGCTTTATCCTTAGTAAATAGAAAAATAAGGGTAAATTCAGTGGCTCCCGGCCCTGTTTGGACTCCACTCATTCCATCTTCATACAGTCCACAAAAAGTCGGTGAATTTGGATCAAACAATCCCACAGGAAGACCTGCTCAGCCAATAGAATTAGCTTCTACCTACGTATTTCTTGCTTCATCTGAAGCTTCATATATAACAGGAGAAGTTATACATGTAAATGGCGGACAATTTGTAACTAGCTAAACATATAGCAAAAAGAGACTAATCCCAGTCTCTTTTTTGCAATTAAAACAACATAAATATTCTATATTATTCTATTTGACTACTATTTTATTATACTTTTTCTTTCCTCTTCTTATAAGCATACTACCATCTTTAAAATCATCTATATTAACGGCAAAATTTATATCACCAATTTTTTTGTCATTTACAGTAAGTCCTCCCTGTTTTATAAGCCTTCGTGCCTCACTTTTAGAAGGTAATATTGATGTACTTACAAGAAGGTCTACTATACTACAGTTACAATCATTCTTATCTATCTCAACAGTTGGGACATTATTCATATCTGAACCACCTGAAAATAATGCTTCTGAAGCTGCTTTAGCCTTATCAGCTTCATCTTTTCCATGGATTAACCTCGTCACCTCGTAGGCAAGAACTTCTTTTGCCATATTTATCTGGGAATCTTTAAGAGAACCAAGCCTTTTTACTTCAGGCATAGGTATAAAAGTCAACAGTGCCAAGCATTTTTCAACATCAGAATCATCCACATTCCTCCAATATTGATAAAATTCATAAGGACTGGTTTTTTCTTTATCAAGCCATATAGCTCCTCCTTCTGTCTTTCCCATCTTTTTTCCATCACTTTTAGTCAATAATGTGAACGTCATTCCATAAGCAGGTTTTCTCTCTTTTCTCCTTATAAGATCAACACCTGCAAGTATATTTGACCATTGATCATCTCCTCCCATTTGAAGGACACAATCATATTTTCTGTTAAGTTGCAGAAAATCGTAGGCCTGCATCAACATATAATTGAACTCAAGAAAAGTGAGTCCCTTTTCAAGTCTCTGCTTGTAGCATTCTGCTGTAAGCATTTTATTCACAGAAAAATGTACTCCTACCTCGCGGAGAAAATTTACATAATTTAAGTCCAGTAGCCAATTTGCATTATCATCCATTATAGCCTTGTCATCACTGAAATCTACCAACCTTGAAAATTGTTTTCTAAAACATTGTGCATTATGCTGGATTTGGTCTTTAGTAAGCATTTTTCTCATATCTGTTTTTCCAGTTGGATCACCTACCATGGCAGTTCCTCCTCCAAGAAGTGCTATAGGCTTGTGTCCGGCTCTCTGCATATGGGCCATAACCATCATTTGCAAAAAATGGCCTACATGAAGACTATCTGCTGTTGGATCAAATCCTATATAAAAAGTTATCTTTTGTTTTTCAAGTAATTCTTTTATCTCTTCTTCATGAGTGGTTTGTTCTATGTAGCCTCTTTCTAGAAGAATATCGTAAACGTTAGTCAACTTTTGCTCCACCTTTCAATATGTTTATTCTTATCAATTAAATATTAGTATATAATTAAAGTTAAATTTTATCAACTATTGTCATTAATATATCATTTCCAATACATTATATTGTTTTTTTATTACTATATGATATAATGAAAGTGGAGATTTACTCTAATTATAATATATATTGTAAGTAGGCCAAATTTTTTCAAGGTATCAATTTCTCCTTAAATCTAGGGGGTAGTTATCAAGAATAAAATTAGTCCTATGATTTTTAAGGAGGTTTTTTGATGTCAGACAAGACTATTGTATGCAAGGATTGTGGAAAGGAATTCATATTTACAGAAGGTGAACAGGAATTCTATAAAGAAAAAGGTTTTGAAAATGATCCTGTAAGATGCCCTGAATGTAGAAGAAAAAGAAAGGCTGAAAGAAACAGAACAAGGAGATAGTAAACAATAAGGAGAGGTTTTTCCTCTCCTTTTACTATTTATTCTTGATTAAATTTACTTTTTTCAAGGCCTTTCCCAAAGGCAAAGCTATAGCTGCTCCTGCAATTGATTGAGCTATATTCCCAGGAATTTCTGCTGCTGACAATACAAATGCCTGTGGAAATGCTATATTTGTCACAAAATGCATGAGAATAACTCCTGCGAAATAATAAGCAGCTATCATCCATATCCCTGCAGCTATGCATGCTATAATATTATTCCAAAAACTCTGTCCATCATATTCCCTTCTGTAAGCAATAGATGCAGCAATATATGCCATGATTCCCTTTATAAAAAAAGTAAAAGGAGCCCAAATAGCATAAGGAGATAAAATATCAAACAGACTCATTCCTACCGCTGCAGAAAAGAATGCTTTTTTCTTTCCTAATAGAATAGCTGCTAATAATACCATACTATCCCCTAAATGGACTACACCTTTAAATATAACTCCAGTCGGTATATTTATTACCGCTGTTGCAATATAAGTTACAGCCGCCATAAGAGAAATTTGTATAATATCCTGTACTCTTAATCTACTTAAATCTAACTTCTTTTGTTCCATATAATTTAAAGCCTCCTAGATTATTTATTAATTAATATACATTATATTGGCATACATAGAAAAAACAAAATGTATGGGTACAATAAATTTATATAATAACTTTATCTTCTAAGGAGACACTAATATTATATGATCAAAATTAGTAAGGAGGTAATACTGTTATCAATTATAATTTGAGGCAGTAATTTATATGACTTTTCTAAAATGGATTTTCAGCCTAATAATCGTAATTTTTTTAATTGTAGCAGCTTTAAAAATGAGTGGACTATTTATAAATTCCATACTATTTATAATCTTGATGGTATTTATAATTGATGTATTATTTATACGAAATAGATATTTATAAAATATTTTTTACTTTAATATCCTAAATTAAAAGTTTTAGTGACATTATACATCAATATTCTCTATTAATTCCCCATATTATTGTTTTTCTCTAAATTACAATATGTACTTGCCATATTTCTAGTGATATAATTTATTTTGTATATGGGGGGATTATTATCTATGTATAATATTAAAGAAAGAAACTTTACCTATAATATGCAATATATTCTCAGTAGGTTTTTAAATCTGCTTTACAAATATTACTTTGTTATTATAGGTGCTTTTTTCATGAAAAAAGGGATACATCTTTGCTTTTACCCGTCTATCAGTAACGCTGCCAAGATATATATGTTTGTACTGGCATTTATAAGTTTCTCTGCGTATAAAGATATGAGAAATGATGTAAAATTACTTCCTTTTTTATTACTATCAATACCATTTTTCCTATTTGTAATCTATTTAAATAAGTATGGATATGCAATATGGGGAAAAATGTTAAGCTGGCAGATATCACGCAGTATAGTAATAAACTTAAACCCACTATTCAGTACAATACCCTTCAATAACGGAAGTTTTGCAAGAATATATACATCTCAAACTTTAACTTGGTTTTTCAGGATTGTATATAATAACGGGTTTGTACTTCCTGTCTTGCTTGCAATATATAGATCTGCAATTACACGTGATTTCAAAAAGATGGTAAGATATATTATGTCTGCACATGTTTTACAAGTATTCCTGATTACACCTTTCTACTTTATTTTTCACCTTCAGGAAGTATGGTATGTACTCCACGAGTCAGATGGACTTGCAAGAAACCTAAATGCAAATGCCGCTGCCGGTGTGACTTTAAACTGTTTTCCATCAATGCATACTTCTATAGCTTTTGCTATGTTTCTACTGGCTTTAAGAGAAAAGGACAAGCTTTTTAGGATATTTATGTCATTTTTCTGCATGAGCATAATATTTTCCACTTTATATTTACGAATTCATTGGGTACTGGATGTAATTGCTGGAATACTATTGGCATATGCAACTGTAAAATTGGTAGATTTTTTGCTCGCAAAACTACAGCCTCATATACAGAAATATCTAAATCAATGGTATTATAAACATGATAAAGTATCTTTGTAATTATTATTTAAATACAATAAATTAAAATCTATAATAAAAAGATAGGTTGAAATATTATAGACCTATCTTTCTAATAATGATTACTCAGACTTACCTATATCCGAAAGTACTAAGCCTTTATTGTGTTCAATCGCCCAGCTTATAGACCATTCATTTTGAAATATTAAAAGATCCCGATCTTTTAAATCCTTGACCTTTTTAGTATCACTTGTAAGTACAAGTTCATCTATCTTTACATTCGAACTCTCTATCCACCTTATGGTCCTGTACGGAAGATTCTCCATTTTTATGTCCACGTTGTATTCATTTTTCATTCTATACTCCAGAACTTCAAATTGTAGTACTCCAACTACTCCCACAATTATCTGCTCAATACCTATATTCAACTCCTTGAATACCTGAATTGCACCTTCTTCTGATATTTCAGTTATACCTTTTATAAATTGCTTTCTCTTCATAGTATCCACTGTCCTTACCCTTGAAAAATGTTCTGGTGCAAATACAGGTATACCCTCAAACTTGAATTTCTTTTGAGATAGACATAGAGTATCACCTATATTAAAAATTCCAGGATCAAATACTCCTATTATATCACCTGCATAGGCTTCTTCCACGATCTCTCTATTTTGTGCTAAAAACTGCTGTGGCTGTGCAAGTTTTACTTTAGTTTTACCCTGCACATGGAAAACTTCTATACCTTTTTTAAATTTTCCAGAACATATTCTCATAAATGCAATTCTGTCCCTATGTGATGGATTCATATTTGCCTGTATTTTAAATACAAATGCAGAAAAAGGTTCTTTAAGTACATCTACTTCACCTTTATCTGATAACCTTGATGTAGGTGGTGTAGTAAGTTTTAAAAATTCTTTTAAAAAAGGTTCTACACCAAAGTTTGTAAGAGCACTTCCAAAAAATACAGGAGTAAGCTGTCCCTCTCTTAATTTATCTATATCAAACTGATCTCCCGCTATATCCAAAAGTTCTATATCCTCTTTAAGTTTTGAATGAAGTACCTCACCAATGAGATCCTTAAATACACTATCATCTACGTTTCCTTCCACAGATTCAACTGCAGTCTGGCCATGATTTCCACCATTAAAAGTCTCTATTACATTTCTATTTCTATCAAAAACTCCTTTAAATTGAGAACCAGATCCTATAGGCCAATTTATTGGATATGATTTTATTCCAAGTTCATTTTCTATATCTTCCATGAGCTCAAAGGGATCTTTGCTTTCTCTATCCATCTTATTTATAAATGTAAAAATGGGGATTCCCCTCAAGCTGCATACATTAAATAACTTTTTAGTCTGCTCTTCAACTCCTTTGGCCGCATCTATTACCATAACAGCACTATCCGCTGCCATTAAAGTTCTATACGTATCTTCACTGAAATCTTGATGCCCAGGTGTATCAAGTATGTTTATACAATAATTATTATAATTAAATTGCATAACTGATGATGTGACAGAAATTCCTCTCTTTTTTTCTATATCCATCCAGTCTGAAACTGCATGTTTAGAGGTTTTTCTGGCTTTAACAGAACCTGCAAGTCTTATAGCTCCCCCATAAAGCAGCAATTTTTCTGTCAACGTTGTCTTACCTGCATCTGGATGAGATATTATTGCAAAAGTTCTTCTTCTCTCTATTTCATTTTTTAAATCTGCCACAAGTTTCCCTCTTCTCTTCTTTTTTATTCTCATCAATGATTTTAACTTTATTATATAATGATGTCAACTTAACTATTTATAGTTAATAACCATATAAAATGATATAATTAATAATAAATCACATCTTACATGGAGGATAATATGTACAAATTAGTTGCAATTGATATGGATGGTACTTTATTGAAAAACGATAAAACCATATCATCGGAAAATATGGATGCCATAAAAAGAGCAGTTGAACACAATGTAAAAATAATTCCTGCTACTGGAAGACCTACAAAAGGCATAAAGAAGTATTTAGAACAATTAAATTTAATTTCGAATTCTAATTATACTGTTGCATTCAATGGTGCACTAGTAGAAAATACCAAATCCCACAACGTAATATATGAAAAATTATTATTACTGAATGATATCAAGTACATATATGAACTTGGGAAAAAAATAAATATAAATATACAAATTTCATTAAAAGAATTGAATATAACACCTTTTTCAAATGAATATAGTAGAAAAGATGCTCTGTTAAATGAAATAGGACTTAAAATAGAGAATTTTAGCAAGCTTTCCTCAGACAACCATATATTCAAAGTCATGTTCATGGATGATGAAACAGTACTATCCAAAGGGATAGCCAAGCTTCCAGAGGAAATATACCATAAATATACTGTACTTAGAAGTGAGCCATACTATCTTGAATTTATGAATAAAACTACAAACAAGTGGTATGGTGTAGAGACAGCTGCCCAAAAACTTGGAATAAGAAAAGATGAAATAATATGTATAGGGGACTCGGGAAATGACATACACATGATAAAAAACGCAGGTCTTGGTGTAGCTATGGGAAATGCCTCAGACAAAATCAAAAATATTTCAGACTATGTTACAAAGACAAACGAGGAAAACGGGGTTGCCCATGTAATAAATAAATTTATATTGAAATAATTTAGAATAACCCTTTATGGTTTTTTTCTTACGCAATTACAATTGCACTAAGCGCCATATTTGGGCATTTCAGTGATATGTTGGCCAGACTTAAAGAAAATTATCCTAAAGCACTGCAAGCATACAATGTAAAAATCAAAGATATTTTTACTGGTTATGGAAATGAGCATGAATTTGGTTTTTTTGCAAATTTATGCTCATTGAAAAGTTATCGTAGAATAAATCCTATTTTTTTCTGCATTTTTCTAAGAACTTTGTTGGACACATAATAAGCTTTTTCAGCACCTTTTTTATAGATTTCTTCAAGATGGTGTTTGTCATTAACATATTCATTTACCTTATCCTGAATTGGCTTCAATTCTCCTATTATGGCTTTGGCCACATCATTTTTGAATTCAGCATAACCAGAATTTTCATATTTTTTCTCTATCGCTTCAGCCGTAGTTCCTTGTATTGCTATCAATATGTTCATAAGGTTCTTTATTCCAGGCTGTTCATCCGTATATCTTATCTTTCCTATGCTGTCAGTTACACATCTGTTTATTTTTTTCCTTATAACATCGGGCGGGTCCATTATAAGTATGTAGCTGTTTGGATTATCCGATGATTTTGACATCTTCTTTTCAGGTTCCTGAAGATCCATAATCTTGGCTCCGCTTTCAGGTATATAACCTTCTGGAAGTGTGAATGTCGGACTATATAAATTATTGAATCTTTGTGCTACATCACGAGCAAGTTCTATATGCTGGGTCTGATCCTTGCCGACAGGCACAAGATCAGCATTATAAAGCAGTATATCTGCTGCCATCAATACAGGGTAATTTAGGAGTCCAGCACTTATAGGTTCATCGGAATCACTGTACTTTTTGGATTTATTCTTGTATTGCGTCATTCTGCTCAATTCACCAATATAAGTAAAACAATTTAAAAGCCATGCTGCCTCTGAATGAGTTGGAACATGGGATTGAATAAATATGGTGTTTCTTTCGGGATCTATACCTGCTGCAAGGTATATTGCCAGAACTTCCAGAGTCCTTCTTCTCAAATCCTTGGGCTCCTGCCTTACCGTTATAGCATGTAAATCTACCACACAAAAATAACAATCATATTTGTCTTGAAGTTTTACCCAATTCTTCAATGCCCCCAGATAATTTCCTATAGTCAGATTCCCTGACGGTTGAATACCACTGAATATAACTTTTCTCTTCTCTTCCATATTCTAATATCTGATTTATGATATAAATCAAAAATCAGATTTCACCTACCTTTCTATCATATCTAGTGATAAAAGCCTTTCAACCCTTACACTAGCTTGATTTTTACTTTGAATACATATCTCTGCAGAGGAAGACTATACCTCCGAGTATAGCTTACCTCTTAATATTGCTAATTGTTCTTTAAGTTTCTTATTTTCATTTTTTAACTCGCTAATTTTTTTATCTTTAGCCATAATAATAATATCTTTAGACTTATTTGTTTTATCTGTTTTAGCTCTTTGATTAATCTCTTTGCTTACTTCTTGTTTTCTTAATAACTCTATTCTTTTCTTAACTTCTTCATTGTTATATAGGAATGCTTTAGAGACTCCACTTGCTGTCATAACACTATTAAAGTTAATTCTCTCACTCTTTAAAGATAACTCTCTTATCGCCTTATCTACTTTTTCTAATGCTATTTTAGTCTTTTCTTGTGCATATAGTTTTAAAGCTTCAGTGTTTTTCTCCATGACTAGCTTTCCTCCCTAGAGTTACCATTCTTAATGTTGTTAAGGATGTATGCCTAAACATATGTGGTGTCACATGAATACCTGTTTTCTTTTCCAAAGTTCTAAATAGATTATCTACGTCCACATAATTCATAGGCTTATTTTTATTTTCACCTATAAGCTTTATGAACACATGATTTGTTTTTACTTCTTCAGTATGATATTCAGCTATATATTCCATAAACATATTAGCCAAATTTTGTGATATATCTATCCTACGGGGACTTGATACTGTTTTTATCTCAGCATTATTTTCAAGCTCCCCTCTATCTTTTAGATCTATAGTAAGTTCACTAACATCAAAATCTTCTACCCATAACGACAAGGCTTCGCCTATTCTTATTCCTGTTTCCCATAAGAGCATTAATAAAAATTGGTCTCTGTAATTAGTACAGGTTCTTATCAGCATACTTATTTGGTCTTTAGAAAGTGTTTTAGGTTTACTTCTAGACACTTTTAATTTAAGAATATTACTAGTAATTTTCTTCTTCTCATAGGCTATTCCATATAAGAATCCTTTGAAGTTTCTGCTAGGTACTGTTACAAATTTTTTAAGTCTTTCTGATACATTATTGCTATACTCTTCGTACCTTAAAATATAATCATAGAACTGTAATACTGTATTAACTATGATGTTTATTGTTCTAGGACTTCTAGCACTTTCTTTAGGTGTCATTGGTGTTACTTTAAGGCTTTGATAGGGATTCTGTAACCAATTCACAAACAATGATAAATCATCTATAGTTACTTGTTGAAAGTCTAACCCTCTCTGTTCTAAATACTCGAAATATAACTTTAGGTGCTGGCAATAAGCCTTTAATGTATTTCTAGCAAAATTAGTATTATCCTTAAATCTTATAAACTTTAATATTGGGTCTACAGCTTCCCCTTTATTATCCTCTACATAATATCTTTCTTTTCCATCTTCTCTTAGTACTTTTACTACCTCCATATACAATCATCTCCTGTATATAGAGTGTGTAAATACTATTTAAACTATACATACCATAACTAACTTTACTGTCTTTATAGTTCCTCTCTTAAAGAAAAATACTGTTTAGATTACTATAAATACTATCTAATTTAAATCACTAGATTATCATTTGCTGTTATCTATATGTAAAAAATCATTAAACTTAAAATTTACAAACAAAAAAACCTATGACTGTAGATCATAGGGCGTATTACCACTGTGCCACCTAAGTTTAAAAGAAAATTCATTCTTTCCTCATTAGATAAAAATATCTGTTCTATTTCCTCAAAAAATCCATTCAGCTTAAACATAATTGTTGTAATCGCACCCTATACAACTCTCTAAAAATCTGTTTTTAAACCTACTTCATTTTCATCATCAGAAAATATGTAATTATATATACATTCTACTATAACTATATGTAAATTTCTACAATATATCAAAAATTTTTTTAGATTTAAAGTCGAAGTTTGCTCCAACCTTAAATCTAAAAAGTCACTTTATCTATCTAAAATTATTTGCTCTTCCAGAGTCCATGAAGATTGCAATATTCTCTTGCAAATTTCACTTCTTCATCCAATTTGAATTCGGCCTGTGGTTTATCATCAGGAGTTAAATATTTTCTATAGATTTTATTGGTATTAGTATGAATTTCTATCCACTGTATATAATGATCTTTTGTCATAGGATGCTCAACTGATCCAACCTTTACTAATACCCCGTCAGCTGTTTTTTCAATTACTGGAACATGTTTTTCCAATGCAGCATCTACTGTATTTTCCTCCAATAAAGTCATTTGTTTACCGCAACAGACTAAAGTACCTCCTCCAGCATTCAACACTTCAACTATATTCCCACATAACTCACATTTATAGACTTGCTTAACTTCTATCATTTATTAAACCCTCCTTAATTTATATTACATTTTTCGTACATTTATAGAGTTCTACATAATTACAAAAAATCCTCCTATTAGATCTAAATTCTATATATTTTTACAATTACTTTATGGATTCCCTCATTCAAAAATGGTATTATATTATTTTCCAATCTATTGCCATCCAACCATATTCCTGTACTAGAATCTTTCTGTACTTCAATATTGTACAGACATTTCCCTCTCCTGTATTTCATATTGTATCCACTCCATGTCACAGGTATACAAGGCTCTATTGTAAAGCCTTTCTGTCCTTTGAACTTAACTCCTAGAATACTTTCAATACCAGCCTTATACATCCATCCTGCTGCACCTGTATACCAGCTCCATCCTCCTCTGCCTTCATTATTTTTGGATGCATATATATCAGCTGCAATAACATAAGGCTCCAATTTATATGTCCTACAGTTCAGATAGGACTTACTGTGATTTATAGGATTCAACATACTAAATATTTCATAAGCTTTATTATTATAACCCATTTCAGCAAAGGCAATTATAGCCCATATGGCACCATGAGTATATTGTCCTCCATTTTCTCTTATACCTGGTAAGTATCCTTTGATATATCCAGGCTCCAAATTAGATTTATTGAATGCAGGTGTTAAAAGAAGAACCATTCCCTTATCTCTTTTTACTAAATTTCTATCCAGAGCCTCAAGAGCTTCTCTTGCTCTAGATTCTTTTGCAGCCTTTGAGATTACCGACCATGCCTGAGCTATACAGTCTATTCTACATTCATCATTTTCTATAGATCCAAGTGGAGTTCCATCATCAAAATAGGCCCTTCTATACCAGCTTCCATCCCAGGAATTTTTCTCCAGGTTATCTCTTATGAATTCTTTCATTTTTGCATAATCCTCTGAATTCACTTTGTCATTCATATAGTTGCATATTGGTATAAATTTATCCAATATATTATACAGAAACCATCCAAGCCATACACTTTCTCCACGTCCTTCATTTCCAACTGTACTCATACCGTCATTCCAGTCACCGGAACCCATCAGTGGAATATTATGGTCACCAAATTTTAACGCCCTTTTTATAGCTCTAATACAATGATCATATATTGTTCCCTTAATCTCAGAGGCCTTTGATATACTATATCTTTCATCTTCATCTTCTTTCAATTCATCATCTTGAAGATATGTGGTCTCCTCACTTAAGATACTGTAATCTCCCGTATTTTCAATATAATCTGATACAACATATGGGAGCCAGAGCAGATCATCTGAAAATCTGGTTCTTATACCACTTTCTACTATAGGATGCCACCAGTGCTGAACATCACCCTCCAGATATTGCCTTGTAGAACTGTATATTATGTGCTGTCTCGTTATATCTGGATTTAAATATCCGATTGCCATTACATCCTGGAGTTGATCTCTGAAGCCATATGCACCTCCTGACTGATAAAAAGCACTTCTAGCCCAGTACCTGCAGCCTAATGCCTGATACATAAGCCACCCATTTAGCATGATATCCATGGATTTATCAGGAGTATCAATCTGTATGGTTCCTAAAAATTCATTCCAAAAATTTTTGCACCTATCAAGTTCATATCTTGATTTTTCAACATTATTGTACTTTCTTATAACCCTTTTTATATCCTCATGATCTTTTCCCTGTCCAAATAACACGAGTAAATATTTTTCTGTACCAGGCTCTAAAGTTACATCAACACTCTCTGCAAAACATGGATCAAATCCTGCTCCTACAGTATTTGAAAATCTATTTTTATAGAGTCCTTCAGGATTTTTAATACTGCTTCCCCGTCCTATGAATTCAGCTCTATCTCCCGTATATGAAACTTTTTCACCGCCCACTATACTTAGATAGCATATATTTTTCCCAAAGTATTCATTATAGGGATTTCTTGCATAAATATAGCAGTCTTCATTATTTACTCCAGTAAATAAATACTGTGCTGTTTGCTCATGAGTAACTCCTAGAACCAATTTTGCATAGTAGGTTACAGAAAGTCTTCTTATACATTGGCTGTTATTTCTTAATTTTATGCTGCACAGCTTCAAACTTTCATCCATATCTACAAACATAGTCATTTCGCCAGATATGTCATCTACTGTATGCTTAAATACTGAATATCCAAAGTCATGTTCAATTATATATTCTCCCGAGTCCCTTACAGGTTTAGGTGATATGCTCCATATTCTTCCACTCTCTTTATCCTTTAAATACAAGGCTTCAGACTCGCCATCCACTACTGAATCATTTGTCCATGATGTTAATTTGTTCTCTCTGCTGTTCTCATTCCACGTATATCCCATTCCTGCTTCTGAAACATGAAATCCAAAATGCTTATTTGAAATAACATTTATCCATGGCGCAGGAGTATTATTGTAGTCTTTCAGTATAATTATATAAGACCTACCATCTTTAGAAAAGCCACCCAATTCATTGAAATACTGTAACTCTGCGCTGTCAATTCCATAGGTAAAGCTATTATTTTCATCATGATTGATTCCATTATGCTGAACATGTTTATCATTTGAATTAGTATCTATTCCCAGTTGTTCAATTATATCTCCATCTTTACTGTCAATCACCAGTTTTGCTATGGCTTTCAATAAATTTATATCTTCACTTTTCATATTCTCTGAATTATAAATAAATACTCCTCCAGATTGGCCCTGCTTATTTCTTAAGTTGCTTGAATCTACAAGTTCTCTTATTTGATTTTGAAAAGATTGTAAATAAGAATTATCCTCCAAATTAAGAACTACCAAATCCGTCTTTAATCCCTTTATACCAAAATATTCATGTGCATTTAAAATTTGTCTCACAAGTGAGATATCTTTTTCCCCTCTTATTATAAGAAATACTATAGGCAAATCTCCTGAAATGCCATAAGCCCAGAGAGTAGATTGATATTTTTGCATATTAACGATATAGCCGCTTCTTTTCTTCATATTTTCATTTATAAATAATATTCTAGATGCCATTTTCTGATATATATTTATTCTCGATGCCTTTAATCCGAGATATTTCATCTGCATATATGCCGCATTAGTTGACATTTGAAATTCTCTATCCACATTATCCATATTTCTATATTTTCGGGCAAATTCTACTACCTTTTCCCTTGAATTAGAAACGGCTGTAGCATACGCTACTTTACAGGTTTTCCCTGATTCTATCTTTACCCTCACCCTCAAGCTTATTATAGGATCGATTACCCCGCCTGTAGTTCCTGTAAGGCTTGCATCATTATCCATAGCTCTTGGATTTTGCATATCCCTATTTCTCCCTATAAAATTCTCTCTGCTAGTTTCATATTGTATAGTTCCCACCTGTGTACCGTCTACTGAAATAGTCTGTACTAACCAATTTTTATCTGCATTCTTTATCCTCGGTCTTCTACTTGCAATAAGGCAGGATGGATCTTCCAAAAATTCAGTCTGTATGAACAAATTGCTAAATATGGGATGTACTAGATCTGCAGCATATGGTGTAAGAGTAACTTCCATATAACTTGTAACTTCGACTTCCCTTGTATGATTGCTGTTATTTGTTATAGATATTTTTCTGATTTCTGCATTATCCTCCTGTGATACTGTTATCTCTGTGTAGGTCTTTATATTTCCATCTTTTCTCTCAAATTCCACTTTATCTTCAGAAAATATAACTTTATAATTTTCTCCTTCATATTTACATGGCTCATATGCTGCACTCCAGTAATCATTTGAGTTTATATTTTTAATATAAAAAAACATACCTGTATCATCTTCAGTGCAGTCCTCTCTCCATCTATATATCATCATATCGCCTTTTTTACTATATCCACTTCCACTATTTGTTATCATTACAGAATAATTTTCATTTGATATTATATTTGTCTCTGGATATGAAGTGTCTGCACCAGTATATTTTCTTTGTGGCATAATAATTCTATATTCTTTTGATGGATTCACATGTCTATTTTTTTCATTTTTATTATATACTACAGAATTCGGGACCTTCTCCTGGAGCAATAACTCTACTGATTTCACACGGGGTACACTGTGAAATCTATTTTGCAGTATATTATCCTTCAAAACATTATCAATAGACATAAAGCTCATTCCCTGATGATGTACCATAAAACACTGAACAATTTTATTTTTATTATAATCCATGGATTCATAAAATCCATATTTACCTTTAGCTCCATCGCTGATTAACTTCTTTATGTTCTCTATTGCCCCACCTTTATCAATTTGTAAGGCCATTACCGATGCATAAGGAGCAATTACGATTTCATTTGCAGCATTTCTATCAAGAGCTACACCAGGAACTCCTATAGCTTTATACTGATATGTAGAATCTGCATCAAAATTGTAATATGCACATTCTGATATTCCCCAGGGAATATCATTTTTTTTGCCATAGGCTTTCTGTACATTAACTATAGCCTTGTAAGTTTCAAAAAGAAGTGTATTGGGAAAATTCTTCATTATAATAAGTGGCATGAGATACTCAAACATAGTTCCGGACCATGATACAAGAAGTTTTTCCCTGTACACAAGTGCCATTGACCTCCCAAGTTTAAACCAATGATTTTGATCTATTTGTCCTTTGGCTATAGCCGCAAAACTTGCTTGCCTTGCCTCTGAGGCAAGAAGATCATAATAACTTTTATCTTGACAATTTTTATCAACATTATATCCTATAGAAAAAAGCTCTCTTTTGACATTATACAATATCCTAAAATCATGAGAGCTATCCATACTTCTCAGCCTATTCAATATATTCTCAAGTCCAGATATCAAACTATTTATATTTTGGATACTTGAATTTAAACATTCTTTAATTTCCGAGCAAAAAATACATTCTCCAACATTTGTGTCAATATATTGAATTAAGGATGTAATATTATCCGGTACATTTTTAATCGGAATATCATATATAATTTTATTTAACTTTTCAACAATGTAATATGATATATGGGTATTATCCTCTAAAGTACTGTACAATTTGCTGTCTATCCATGGCACATATTTATTTATAAAATTAATAAAATCTTCTGCCATATTTTTAACTTTCCTACTCCAGTAGAGGTTATCAACTTTTATTAAAATTTTATCCGACTTTTCCCTTAAATTTTTTAGAAAAAATTTTATCATATGTATATCAACTTTATCTTTAGTTATTTGTTCTATATTTTCTGAATAAACATCTTTAACATTATATATACTCTCAATTTCATCATCTGCTAACTTTAATGTATCTTTTAATCCATATACAAAATCTTTATTTAAAATAGGTGCTTTCAAATATTGATATATTGATTCCTCTACAAGCCATATATAACATACAAGATTCCCACTATCTACAGTAGATATATACTTGCTAAGCGGTTTTTTAGCTTTTATATCATACCAGTTATAAAAATGTCCTTTATATCTATCCAGAATTTCCATACTTGAAATTGTTCTTTCCATTCTGACATAGAATTTGTCTAGTGTAATATATCCCAAGTCATAAGCCACTGCATTTGAAGTTATTCCCATAGCCATATTCGTAGGAGAAGTCCTGTAGGCAAGGCCTTTATATGGACATTCCTGATAATTATCTGGTGCAAGCCAATTGGTATCTTCTGTAACAAAATCCTCAAAGTAAGCCCACGTTCTCCTTGCAATTTCTCTAAGCATGCGGTTTTCATAGTATTTCAAGTTGCTTTCTGTTGATTTTTTATCCAAACTTATTCTATAAGCAATATAAGGCGATAAAAACCAAACTATGCAGGATGGTAACAACAAAATACCTGCAATTTTAGAATTTTGGAATGCCAATATACATATTGCGACCCCAATAACACTTCCCATATACATCGTTTTTACATAGTTCATAGGTGATTTACCTGATTTAATCTCTGCATCTTCCGCAGTTTGCCATTGAAGCATATGTATTTTACTTATAAACATTCTATATAACGTTCTTATTACAGCATCCATCATCAAATAGGCCTTATAGGGTAAAAATATGAATATAAGTAAAAATTGTTCCAGTGCTCTTTTAAAACTATCAATTCTTCCTGAAAGACTTATTCCTTTTGACGGCAAGACTACAGAATCTGATACATTAAAAAATACCGGACATATAAGTGTTACCAGGGATATAACAAGGCCTTTCTCTGGATTTTTAAAGGAAAGAAGCGACCAAAAAATAAGTGCTATTATAAAAGGTGTAACTAAACTTCTTCTCAAGTTGTCAAATATCTTCCATCTAGATAATCTATTTAGGTCATTTTTCTTAAATATCCACGGTAAAAGTTGCCAGTCCCCCCTAACCCATCTATGAATTCTTTTAGAACTTGAATTGTAATAAGCAGGATATCCATCTATGAATTCTACATCTGTAACAAGGGCTGTTCTTACATATGAACCTTCAAGAAGATCATGGCTTAGTATTGAATTTTCCGGTATCTTATCTTTTAGCATACTTATAAAGGTATCAACATTATAAATTCCTTTACCCGTAAATATGCCTTCATCAAAAAGATCTTCATATACATCCGATACTGCGTTTGTATACATATCTATGCCTGTTTCCCCTGAAAAAATACTTGAATAGAGGGTCTTGTTGGCACTAAGTGTTCCTACACTCACTCTAGGCTGCATGAGACCGTGTCCTCTTGTCACTTTGCCATTTTGTATGTGTGGTATATTCAATATATGTTCCATAGCTCCTATAAGAATTTTTGCAGTATCCTTCGGTAATTGAGTATCTGCATCTAAAGTGATAACATATTTTACTTTATACAAATTTTTTATATTACCACTTATAACATTATAGCTAGTTGAATTACACCCTCTTATTAAATAGTTAAATTCCATAAGCTTTCCACGTTTTCTCTCCCAACCCATCCATTTTCTCTCTCTTTTGTTGTATTTTCTGTACCTGGACAAAAAATAAAACTTATCTTTCCCATTTTTAGAATATTTTTCATTAAGTTTTCTCATCATTTCAAGTGCAATATTCACCATAAATTTATCATTTTTATCTACTTTAGAATCGCTATCACAAAAATCTCCCAATAATATAAAATACAAATTATCTTCCTCATTTGAAAGATAATAAACTTCCATTTCATCTATAAGACTCTTAATTCTGGATACATCATTGAAAATTGCTGGTATGACCACTGCAGTGCTAAACTCTTCCTGTATTCCATTTTTCAATTCCAACTTTGGTATAAATCTAGGATGGGTCAGTCTGTTTATACTCCAATTAAAAATAGATATGAATATTTCGCTTGCAGGTATCAACATCAAAAAAAATGTTATTATGTATCTCCATACTGTATTGTAGCTTTCAGAATATATATCATCATAACTTACAACCATACTAATCAATATAGTTACAGCAATTATACTAAAAATATATAAATTTTCAGTTAACCTTATATTATGCCTTGAGCCAAAGCTCCAGTGTCCTTTTCCTGCTTTTTCCTTGGCAATATGCTTCATAACACAGCTTATTCCCTCATCAATTATATAATATCCTACGTGTGACTTATATTTTTCATCATCCATAGCATCTTCAGCACACTTCAAAGCTTTTTTAGCTATAAACACTTCAGGTACACCTATTTTCTTTGATAACCTTTCTATCTGGTGTCTGTAATAATCCCTAGATTTAAAATCCATGTTTTCATATACTCCTGCAGGATCTTTCCTAAGCACCTGCTCAACATAGCTAAATCTTTCAAAATTCTTATTCCAATTGAATGATGAAATTTTTCTTATACTAGTAAATGAATTACTAATAGATATCTGGAAATTGCTCTGTTTTTGATGATCAATATTTATCATCATGTCAAAAGTTTTATCCTGTCTGGCTAGTTCTTCATCTATCCACTTATATACGCTGGAATTTTCAACAAAGTTATCTCTTAAAATCTTAATGAATCTTTCAGTAAAAGAAGGTGTAAAATCTATCTTTTTCTTCCTTAGCTTTTCAATTTTTTCTCCGGATAGAACAGATTCAAGATGAGAATCATCCCTATTGTATAAATTTATTATTTTGTCTGCCAATATTTCTGCTCTGTCCTTTTCTTCCTGCTCATAAACCATATCTACCACTATTTTACTTATATTTTGAATTAAAGCTATTCTAAGCATTATAGGAAATGCCCATAGCTCACCACTTGTCAATATGGTATTTTCCTGATAAGCATTTATAAAAGTATCTATATTTTCTTCATTTATATTTCCATAAGTTCTGGAAAGCATTTCTACTGCAATATAGTATATTCTCGGATATCCCTTCATAAATCCTCTGTTTATTATAGGTAAACTTCTATAATATTCATCGGGCATATTATCTTTTATATCCTTGTATTCTCTCTGAATAAGATATAAATTATCAAGAAGCCATCTTGCACAAGGTATAACTTCCCTACTGCTATCAACTTCCGATATCAAGAAATTATAACTTTCAACTATTTTATTGTAAAACACATTTAAATTTTTTATTAGCTTTCTCCTACAACTTTTTACCATAACTTCTGAAGAAACAGATGATATTTTATGTGCATGCCTTTTTAATTCCTCTTTATTCTCATCTTCCAAATTTATATCTTCCAGTACATTTTCCGGCTTGTATTTCAGTTTATCAAATATTATATACAATGATAATAAAATCAGTACAATGCCCATTAAAATAATAATGTAAAGCATAAAAAAATTCATCCTTTCTTGTGAAGAATAGTTTAGCTTTGATTATTGTTCCCAATAAATCATAAAATATTAATTCACAGAAAGAATGAATACTCACATTAAAACATCAATTCACCTTTTATTATGTCACAAAGGCTCTGCCTTTTACATATCAATGAAGCCCCGCCCTTACTTGCAAATACAACTGCAGGCCTCTCAGCTTTGTTATAATTGCTTGCCATGGAATATCCATAGGCTCCAGTCGTAAATACTGCCAAAATATCCCCTTTTTTAATTTTTGGCAATTCTACATTTTCTATCAATATATCTCCTGATTCACAAAACTTCCCTGCTATTGTAACATCCTCCAAAACATCCGAATGCATCCTGTTAGAAATAGCACATTCATACCTGGCACCATATAGTGCAGGTCTTATATTATCTGCCATACCCCCATCTATAGATACATATTTTCTAATGTTTGGGATTTCCTTTATCGTACCAATTGTATAAAGTGTAGTACCTGCATTCCCAATTATTGACCTGCCAGGTTCAATTATCAGACAAGGAAGATTTATATTAAGCTCCCTGGCCTTTTCTTCTGCCTGATTTAATATAATTGAACAAAACTCCTCTATAGGTTTTGGCTGGTCACCTTCGACATAATATATTCCAAATCCGCCACCGAGATCAAGCTCCTCAATGTCAATCTTAAATTTACTTTGTATTTTATTTATCAAAGACATCATTATATTAACTTCATCACAATAAGGCTTAACTTCAAAAATTTGTGATCCTATATGAGAATGAAAACCTGAAAGATTTATATTGGGAAGCTTCAATGCCATTTCAACCGCTTCTTCAACTTTATTATCTATAATGCTAAAACCAAATTTAGAATCTATCTGACCTGTCTTTATGTATTCATGGGTATGTGCTTCTATACCTGGTGTAACTCTAAGTAATATATTCTGAATTCTATTTTCCTTCTCTGCAATAGAATTTATATTTTTCATTTCATCTATGTTATCTACTACAAACTTTCCTACCCCTAATCTAACTGCCATCTTAATTTCATCCATTGTCTTGTTGTTTCCATGAAAATAAATTTTGTTCATGGGGAATTTACTTTTATATGCAGTATATAATTCTCCACCTGACACTACATCAAGGCAAAGCCCTTCATCATTTATAAGCTGACACATGGCAAGAGTCAAAAAAGCTTTTCCTGCATATGCAACCTTATTTATTCCCTTGTCCGCTTTAAAAGCAGTATAATATCTTCTACATTTATTCCTAACTAATTCTTCATCAATAACATAAAGTGGAGTTCCAAACTTTTTTGCCAGATCAACTGTATCCAATCCATCAATGTATAAAGTATTGTTTTTGACCTCCATATTGTCAAATAATTTCACGAAAGTTTCCTCCTAAAAAATCTATTAATTAAAGATTAAATTCCTCAGCTACAATTTTAACTGTTCTAAGTTTATCTTCATGCTTTATGGCACAGGTCACCCTTATTTCAGATGTAGTTATCATTTTAACCTGTATATTGTTTTCACGAAATAACTTAAACATTCTGGCAGCTACTCCAGAGGTAGTCTTCATGCCTATACCCACTATGGAAAATTTAGTTATATCCTCGTCTATATCAACTTGACTTTTTATATCACAATGGTCTTTCAAAATATTCAAGCATTCATTTAAATCTACCTTTGGTATTGTAAATGATATATTTATTTTATTATCTATAGGTGCAGACTGACTTATCATGTCTATGTTAATCTTCTTACTTGCTATACTTTCAAATAAATTAGCTATTAAATTTATATTTCCATCTATATTTTTCACTGTTACAGCTATATCTTCATCGCTAGTTGCAACTCCTGTTACAGGCTTGTTTTCCATATTCATATTACTTTCCCCCTTTATAATGGTTCCTTTTATCTTACTATTACTTAATCCAACATATATAGGTATACTATACTTTTGACCGAGTTCTATGGATCTGGGATGCATTATCTGGGCACCAAGACTTGAGAGTTCCAGCATTTCTTCATAATCTATTTCATATAGTTTTTTTGCATCTTTATATTCTCTTGGATCTACGCTGTATATCCCATCAACATCAGTGTAAATCTCACAAATTCCATCCAATTTTACAGCTATGGCTACTGCTGTGGTATCAGATCCGCCTCTTCCAAGAGTAGTTATATCACCTTTATCGTTAATACCCTGAAATCCAGCTACAATTACTATTTTCCCTTGATCCAATTTCTCTTTAATCCTATCTTTATTAATATCTTCTATAAGTGATTTTCCATACTGTCCACTGGTCTTTATTCCTATCTGATATCCAGTATAACTTACAGCATCCTGTCCCAATGCCTTAATTGCCATAGCAAGCAGTGCAGCAGATCTGATCTCTCCGGTGGACAGCAATGCATCCAATTCCCTTTTATCGGGATTTTCCGTAATCTGATTTGCAAGATCTATAAGTTCATCTGTAGTATCTCCCATTGCCGATACTACAACTACAATACTATCTCCTGCTTTCTTTCTGTCTATTACAGTTAGGGCTATATCTTTAATTTTTTTTACTGTACTTACAGAACTTCCTCCGTATTTTTGAACAACAATTGCCACAATATCACTCCTTAAAACTTTATAAAATAAATGCAGCAAAGGAACACCTTTACTGCAAAAATATGCAATGCTGTGTGTACCTTTGTAGCTCTCCACTAAATCTATTAGAACTCAGTGACAGGTTTGCATATATTATATGCAAATCCAAAAGACAGTTTCGCCAAACCATCTTCTTCGGCTGTAATTCCTTTTTTTGAATCTAAACACCTGCCAGCTAAACCCAAATACTCTTAATTACAGCACCTCTACCCTAGGTAGGACAATTTTTAAATTGTCCTAAGTTTAACACAAATATCTACACATTTCAACTGAAAATTTATAAGAAAATCTACAAATTATAGAATTCTTCAAAGGAGCTTAGAGAATACAAATAATCATTCACTCCTCCAAGTTCTCTTATAGAGTGCATGGATAATATGGCAATCCCCATATCAAGCGACATCATATTTACATGACTCGATGATATAGGTCCTATAGTTGAACCTCCCCTTTCATCTGAACGATTTACAAATACCTGCACTGGAACACATGCTCTGTGACATATCTCTTTGTACACGGCACTTGATACACTATCCGTAGTATAACTCTGACTGGCATTTATCTTTATGATCGGTCCTCTATTTATTATAGGCCTGTTTACTGGGTCAGATTTTTCCTGATAATTTGGATGAAGTGCATGCCCTAGGTCAGATGATATTATAAAGGATTTAGATATACCCCTGTAGAATTCCTCTTTACTCTTCCCTAAGTTAAATGCTATACGTTCTAAAATAGACAGAAGCATAGGCGAATTGGCCCCTTGTTTAGTTGTGCTCCCAACCTCCTCATTGTCAAAACACACCATTACATTTGTACTATTCTTAACCTTAGAATTAGAAATTGCCTTTATGCCTGAATATACCATACTTAAATCGTCAAGTCTTCCTGATGATATAAATTCATCATTTGCACCTACTATTTTTCCCTTTTCAAATTCATATAAAAAGAGGTCAAAATCCAATATTTGCTCTGAATCAACGGATAGTTCATCTGATATTATTCCTGTCAGATAATTTTGGTCACTGACAGCAGTATCTGCAAGAGCCAGTAAAGGAAGCAAATGTTTTTGACTGTTTAATTTTATTCCAAGATTTACATCTCTGTTCATATGTATTGCAAGATTTGGTATCACCATTAGCGGTCTTTTAACATTTATAAATCTTATACAAGGACGTAAAGGGTCTTTTCCCTTTAATACAACTCTACCTGCCATTGAGAGAGGTCTATCCATCCATGTATTCAATATAGGTCCACCGTATACTTCTGTATTTAACTTTACATAAGATTTTTCAACTTCTATATCTGCATTAGGCTTTATTCTAAAGCCAGGTGAATCAGTATGTGCAGCTACTATCCTAAATCCGTCATCTTCAACTTCACCATTTCCCAGGATAAAAGCAACAAGTGCGGATTGATTTTTTGTCATGAAATACTTTCCACCTTTTTCAAGTTTCCAGGAATCTCCTTCGAACAATTCAACAAATCCACATTTTTCAAGCAAAACGGCAGCATTTTTTGTTGCATGAAAAGATGTTGGACTTTCATAAATGTACTCTATTAATTCATTTGCCTCTTTAATTTTATATTCTCCATCTTCCATTGTCTATAAATTATCCTCCTATTGAAATAAGTTAACCTAATCGTACCCTAAAACCTTTGGTTGAAGCTACTTTTCTACCTATCATAACTATTTTTCCCGTTATACAGTTGACACAATGCTCTGGGGTATCTCCCGTGCAGATCTTTCCAGGATAAAGTGCATATAATTTTCTATATATTCCTTCCGTTACATTTGGCATAACTACATTTGCCCCGCTTTGGAGAATTATAGCTCTTCCATTTGGATTCAAAGTTTCCATAGCAGTAGTTGCAGGAATATTGATATCTGGCATTATAAGCCTCATTATTGCCACTAGTTTTCGCGCGGTTTCAAAATCTCCACCTCTAGCATTTTTAAGCGGGGTATCCGCATTAGGTATAAATGGTCCGACACCAACCATATCCGCATCTATTTTCTTAAAAAACAATATATCATCAGCAAGGGATTTTATACTTTGTCCAGGAAGTCCTATTAAACATCCAGTACCTACCTCATAGCCAAGTGATTTTAAATCTTTAAGACATCTTTTTCTATTTTCATGACTCATGCCCGGATCCATATCCCTATACAATTCCGGATCTGTAGTTTCTATTCTCAAAAGGTACCTATCTGCCCCTGCCTCTTTATAGGCTTTATATTCTTCAAAACTTTTCTCCCCTATACTTAGAGTTATTGCTACATCCATCTTTTTTATGTTGGATATAATATATTTCATTATATCTACTGTATAGTAATCATCTTCACCAGACTGCATAACAAATGTCTTATATCCATATCCCACAGCTTTTCTGGCTAATTCTATAATTCTATCAGGTTCTATTCTATATCTTTTTATATTTTTATTTGAACGCCTGAGACCACAATACATACAATCTCTCTTACATATATTCGAAAATTCTATGAGACCTCTTAAGTGTACCTGATCCCCGACATATTTTTTTCTGACTCTATCTGCAGTTTCAAAAAGTTCATTGCTATATCTATCATCGAGAAAAAGCCTGACTATATCATCTTTCTGCATATAATGATATCTTTCCGCATATTCTATTACACCAGGCAAATCACTCATAAATATCTAAGTCCTTTCCATAGTATATTATAATTTAAAATATATTCCATACCCTATATACACACAATTCATGAAGAGCTCTCGTAGCCATTATATATTTAAGTTTATCCGCATTTTCACAAATGTCTGAAAAACTGTCTATCATTATTACTGCATCAAATTCCAATCCTTTTGCAAAATAACTTGGAAGTATTACTTCACCTTTAGAATATATTATATCTTCCCTATCAAACACATTTATGTGTATTTTTTCCTTGATAGGGTTAGTTAACATTTCAGTTTCCCTTAATGACCTACATACTACAGCTATACTCTCATATCCTTTTCCTTTAAATTTAGCAATATCTTCTATTATTCCTTCCACAAGCTCATTCATATTATTAACCGAATGCTCTACAACCTTTTCACCATTTCTCACTCCAACTGCAGAATTTTTCACAAGATATCTATCAGCATATTCCATAATTTCATTAGTAGATCTATAACTTGTTGTAAGTGAAAAATATCTTACATCTAAATCTGAAAATATATTATGGAGATTTACCATGGCACACCCATCATCAAAAGGAATAAGCCTTTGATTCACATCTCCTACAATAGTAAATGACTTGCATCCAGTAAGTTCTTTTATAACTTTAAATTCTAGGGTCGAATAATCCTGTGCTTCATCTATTACTATATGCTTTAAATGTTTAACATACCTCAATCCTTCCAGTTTAATCTTCATATAGAGTATAGGTGCCAGATCTTCATATACTATTTTTCTGTTTTTATTATAATCATCGTATATTTGAATTATATCAGGATTTTTAATCCAGTTTAATTTTTCTGTCTTAATTTTTATTACCTCAGCTATTACTTCCCTTATTTTACTTCTTCTCCTAAATTCTAAATCAGTTGTATTATTGTTGAGTTGATCATCACTCATATTTTTCGTCATTTTTTTATAGTTTTCTTGTATCTGTTTTACCCTTTTATCTCTTTCATCCCTTATCCTAGAATATAGAACTCTAACTATCCTTTTGCTTCTTTTAAAAAGAGGCATAGACTTAAAATATACATTCATCATCTCTTCTATTTCAGGTTTTTGGACTATTATCTTATCATAAAATTTTACGTCTTTTGCTTTGAAGTAATTATTCTCCAGATCTGAAATTAAATTGTCAATATCCCTGGCATACTTGGCAGATCTCTTGTATTTAACCTGCCTTCTAAATTCATCTCCATTTGCTAGCACATTCTCCATATAGCCTTTAAAATCCATAATCTCATCCATCTTTATAATTTCAGATGCAAATTCTCTAAATGTAGTTTGTTTTACTTTTTCTTCACCAAGGCTTGGAAGCACCATAGAAATATAATCCATAAATATACTATTAGGTCCAAGTATAAGTACTCTATTCTGGAGCTTCTCTCTATAATTATATAAAAGATATGCAACTCTATGAAGTGCTATCGTTGTTTTACCACTACCTGCAACTCCATTTACTATCACAGCTCCATCCCTAGGTTGTCTTATAAGTTCATCTTGTTCCTTCTGTATAGTCATTACTACATCTTTCAACTTCTCATCTGTATTTTTGCTCAAAATAAATTGAAGTATTTCATCTTTTACATTTAAACTTGAATCAAACATTCCATCAAGCTTACCATCTTTTATAATAAACTGCCTTTTTGCAAGAATATTTGCTTTCTCTTTGCCTTCAGGAGCATTATAGTATGTTTCCCCAAGCTTGCCCTGATAAAAAAGGGAACTAACAGGAGATCTCCAGTCTACTACTATTGGCTCATATTCTTCTTCATCGGTAACACCAAATCTCCCTATATATATCTTTACTTTGCCATATTTATCTTCGAAGTAGACCTTTCCAAAATAAGGTGATTTTTTTAATATCGCAAGTTCTCTAAGCCTTTTTTCTATTAATTTAAATTGTTCTTCTTTCACATAAAGCTCATGGTTAAAATAATCTATCTGTTTATCTTCATCATCTCTATATTCTTCTATATTTTTTTCCCTGTATTTCAATATAAAACTTACTACATCTTTTCTATCATCTACAAGGTCTAAAATCTGATCATTTATCTCATCTATTACTTTATTTAATTTGTCTTTTTCTTTGTTCAGTTCAATCTGTTTTCTAAGTTCCCTCTCCAATTCTTCGTTTCTCATAATACTATCTCCCAAATTTTTTAAATATTTGTGGACTTATTTCTTTCTTCTTCATACTGATGTATTATATCCATAAATTCATCACCCATAAGAGTTTCTTTCTCTACAAGAGTATTTGATATTCTATTCAAAAGCTCCATATTGTCCAAAAGTATTTTTTTAGAATTTTCATGGCATTTTTTTATTATATTTAAAGTTTCATTGTCAATAATGGCTGCAGTTTCTGCACTGCAGTTTTGAACTGGTCTCCCATCTAAATATCTATTTTGCATGGATTCCAATCCCATCATGTCAAATCTGTCAGTCATACCATACATAGTAACCATACTTCTTGCCATTTGGGTTGCTCGTTCAATATCATTGGCAGCTCCTGTAGATATGCTATTAAATTTCACCTCTTCAGCAGATCTCCCGCCCAGCATAACACATATCTGATCCATCATTTCTTCTTTTGTATTTAAATATTTTTCTTCTTGGGGAAGCTGCATAGTATAGCCAAGAGCCCCCATAGTTCTTGGAACTATAGTTATCTTGTGAACCGGATCCGTATGTTTTAGCAATGCTGCTATCAGTGCATGGCCTACTTCATGATATGCGACCTGCTTCTTTTCTTCTGGAGATAGTATTCTATCCTTTTTTTCTTTACCTGCTATAATCACTTCTACTGCATCTTCCAGATCTTCCTGTTCTACAAATTCACGCCTATTTTTAACAGCTCTCAGTGCTGCTTCATTTATTATATTGGCAAGATCCGCTCCTACAGCTCCCGGGGTAGACTTAGCTATAGAATTTAAATCCACATGTGGCGAAACCTTAACACCTTTTATATGAACTTTAAGTATGTCTTCTCTACCTTTTAAATCAGGTCTATCAACTATTACCCTCCTGTCAAACCTCCCAGGTCTTAAAAGAGCTTTATCCAAAACTTCAGGTCTGTTTGTAGCTGCAAGTATAACTACTCCTTTTGAAGAATCGAATCCGTCCATTTCTGCTAAAAGTTGATTTAATGTCTGTTCTCTTTCATCATTCCCAGATATATTTCCATCTCTACTCTTTCCTATAGCATCTATTTCGTCAATAAATACTATACATGGGGCCTTCTCCTGTGCTTGTTTGAACAAATCTCTCACTCTGGCAGCACCCATTCCTACAAACATCTCTACAAATGCAGAACCTGATATTGAAAAAAATGGTACACCAGCTTCTCCAGCCACTGCCTTTGCAAGAAGTGTCTTGCCTGTTCCTGGAGGTCCAACAAGCAATGCACCTTTAGGGAGTCTTGCCCCTATCTTAACATATTTTTGAGAGTTATGTAAAAAATCAACAATCTCAACTAGTGATTCCTTAGCCTCTTCCTGTCCTGCCACATCCCTAAAATTCACTCCTGTTTCATTTTCTGCATATATCTTCGCAGTATTTTTACCGAATGACATTACTCCACTTCCCATTTTCTTGTCCAGCCGCCCCATTATCAGTCTTCCGACAAGCATAAATATCATAATTGGAAGTATCCATCCGGTAATAAAATTTTTCATAGCAGTATTCTCCTGCGGAACGCCTCCATATTTAACTTTTGCATTATCCAGCTTTTTAATTAAATCAGGATCATCAATTTTCTCTGTATATAAAACTTTACCTCCACTTTGATTTTTAGGAATAATAATCAATTTATCCTTACTTATCTGTACTTCTGAAATCTTATTCTCATTAATATAATTTACAAAATCGCTATATTGTATATGATCAGATTTTATACTACTTAAATAATCATTCAATACAAACACAATTATGGCTACAATGAGAGCATAGTAAATACCATATTTCATCTTGTTGCCATTGAACTTCTTATTATTGAACATATATGACCTCCACTTTACTTCATCTATACTTATATTATAACAATAAATAATCCCTTTCCTAAACAATATTAATAAAATTTTTGTATTATTTTAGTTAATAATAAATGAAATAAAAAATCTCCGACAGCTCTTAAATTCATACTACTGTCAGAGATTTTATTTTCAAAAAATTATCCTTCACTATTTAGCTAATTCATATATGGCATGTGCATACATTTTTGCATTCTTAATTACATGATCAACCTTTATATACTCATTTGCATTATGGATAGTCTCAGGTTCTCCCTGTATCATCGGTCCAAAAGCAACCATATTTGGCATATCCTTTGCATAAGTACCTCCTCCAATTGCAAGGAGGTCAGCTTTCCTACCCGTCTGTTCCTCATACACTTTTTTCAGAATCTTAATAAGAGGATGACTTTCAGGAAAAAACAACGGTTTTTGATGTACCATATTTTCAATTCTAAAGTTAAGTCCAGATATTTTATTTTTAAATGGCTCCATCATATCCTCATATTTACAAGTTACAGGATATCTCAGGTTGAGAGCAAATGATATTTTATTCTCTGATGCATTAACTGCGCCTACATTAAAAGTAAGTTTTCCAGACTCTCTGTCTTCAAGATAAACTCCAAAAGACTTCCCATCAGTCTCAAAACCTATATATTCATTGAAAAAATCTATCGTATCTTTTATATCTGATCGTTCAATTTTTAAATTTCCGAGTAACTCAAACATCTGTACTACTGCATTTTTGCCTAACTCCGGAGTACTGCCATGAGCAGCAAGACCTTCAACATTAATCAAAATTAAACCATCTTTTAACTGTATTTCTGTATTAAAATTATTTTTTTCTGATAAATCTTCTATGACCTTTACAATTAAATTTGGGTTTTTAGCTGCTAAGGCCGCTTCACAATGATTTGGAACTACATTTGCCCTTTCTCCACCCTTTATATACTTTACAACTACATCTCCAGCAGATTTTACTTTAATATCTTTTACTAAATCAAAAGTAGTTATACCTTTTTCTGCATAGATAATCGGATATTCTCCATCTGGAGTAAATCCTAAAATAGGAGCTTTTTCCCTATCTTTATAATATTCAATTTCAGAGCAACCATTTTCTTCATTTGTACCAAATATAATTCTGACTTTTTTAGAAAGTGGAAGATTCAAATCTTTTATTACCTTTAAAGAATAGAGTGCTGTTATAATTGGCCCCTTATCATCCATAGTTCCCCTTCCGTATATTTTACCATCATGAATTTCTGCACCATAAGGCGGGAAGATCCATCCCTTTCCTTCAGGGACCACGTCAAGATGACCCAAAACTGCAACATAATCTTCTTCCTGCCCATATTCAGCATAACCTACATATCCATCAAGATTTACAGTTTTAAACCCCATACTTTTAGCAATATCCAATGCCTTCTGAAGAGCATTTCCAACACCTTCACCAAATGGCATTCCAGGTTTTGCTTCATCTGTAACGCTCCTTATTCTAACAACTTCTTGAATGGATTTTATTATATCATCCTTGATCTCATCAACTCTTCTATCTATTTTCATAAATGGCCCTCCTTTTAATAAGCTCTGCCCCAGTAGACAAGCTTCTTGGCTTTTCTACCACAGCATACACATGTACCTGAAACCTCTTCCTGATCAAATGGCATACACCTCGAAGTAGCACCAATTTCTTCCCTTATTTTATCTTCACATGCCCTATCTCCACACCACATGGCCTTTACAAATCCGGTCTTGTTCTCTACTATATCATTGAATTGATCCATATCTAAAGCTGTATGTGTCTTGCTTTCAACAGATTTTCTAGCACTTTCAAGCATATTATTGTGGATGTCATTTAAAAGTTCAGGTATTTTCTGCTCAATTTCATTCATTGGAACAAATATTTTTTCTCCTGTATCCCTTCTTGCAAGTACAACTTGATTCTTTTCAATATCTTTAGGACCAACTTCCAGGCGTATAGGTACTCCTTTCATCTCATACTCACTGAACTTCCAACCCGGCATCTTGTCGCTGTCATCCAACTTTACTCTGGCAATTTCAGAAATTTTTTCTTTCAATTCATCTGCCTTTTCAAGTACTCCTTCCTTATGCTGTGCAACAGGGACAATAACTACCTGTATCGGAGCTATTCTAGGTGGAAGTACAAGTCCATTGTCATCTCCATGTACCATTATAATTGCACCAATCAAACGCGTTGTAATTCCCCATGAGGTCTGGTAAACATATTGAAGTTTTCCTTCCCTGTCCGAATACTGCATATCAAAGGATTTAGCAAAATTCTGTCCAAGAAAATGGGATGTACCTGCCTGAAGTGCCTTTCCATCATGCATTAAAGCTTCTATAGTATAAGTCGCTTCTCCGCCTGCAAATTTTTCTTTTTCCGTTTTCTGTCCTTTAAGCACAGGTATGGCAAGCATATTTTCACAGAGCTCTGCATATATATTCAACATTCTTATAGTTTCACTTTCAGCTTCTTCTTTTGTCTCATGTATGGTATGGCCCTCCTGCCACAAAAACTCGGTCGTTCTCAAGAATGGGCGGGTAGTTTTCTCCCATCTCACTACAGAACACCACTGGTTATATAATTTTGGAAGATCCTTATATGATTGAACTATCTTTGCATAATGTTCACAAAATAAAGTTTCTGAAGTAGGCCTTACACACAATTTCTCAGTTAGTTCTTCTTCACCTCCATGTGTAACCCATGCCACTTCTGGCGCAAAACCTTCAACATGGTCTTTTTCCTTCTGAAGAAGACTCTCTGGTATAAATATTGGCATATACACATTCTCATGTCCTGTTTCTTTGAATCTTTTATCCAGATATTTTTGTATGCTCTCCCACATTGCATATGCATAAGGCCTTATTATCATACACCCTTTTACACTGGAATAGTCAGCCAATTCCGCTTTTTTCACTATATCAGTATACCATTGTGCAAAATCCTCATCTCTTGATGTTATTTCCTTTACCATCTTTTTTGATTTTGACATTACCAAATTCCTCCTGTCTCATAATAAATAAAAAACCTCAATCCCACTAAAGGGACCGAGGTTATATCGGCGGTGCCACCCTGAATTAACACATTTATATAGTTAAATACATTCTCTCAAATTTTAACGACAAAATGCCGCTGTAATTTTTACATTACAGAACTCCAAGGCAGGTTCAAAACAAATTCCATAAAAGCTTTCACCAAACCGCTTTTTCTCTAAAAAGAAATTATTTTTACTAGTCCTCTTCCTTGTTTATATATAACGAAAACCTACTTTTAATATTAAAATATGAATTTTATATTGTCAATAGGAATTTAATATACTTTTTTTTACATAATCATGTGGGTCTATTTTAAAATACTTACATATATTATATATTTCTCCAAGTGTGCTATCATTGATTGGAATTCCATTTTTCATTTTGTCATTGTAGGCCTCAACTTCTTTTTCACCATGAGTATATATTCTAACTGCACCTTCCGCCTTCTTTGAATTTCTAAGTTCATCAAGATACTTTGAAAAACTACTTTCTATGGATTTTTTATCTCCGAACACGCCATAGTCTATCGCACAAAAATAGTGACATGTACCAGAACCATTTTTTCCATCAAGATGAACATAATTTCCGGTAAGTCCACCCGAGAGAATTGCAGTAAACATTTCAACCGTAAGTGCAAATCCGTATCCTTTGTGTCCTCCGGTAAGTTCTTTTGAACCCCCAAGGGGAACTATTCCACCACCAAGATGTCTTGGTACATTGTACAAAATATCCTCCGGATTTATAGTATCCTGACCATCAGCATCTAAAGCCCATCCATCCGGAAGAGGTTCTTTTCTCTTATGATAAACTTCAACCTTCCCCCTTGTAACCACGCTTGTAGCCATATCCATTAAAAATGGATATGGTTCTGCCGGCATAGATATAGCAATTGGATTTGTACCAAGCATGGCTTCCTTACCAAAAGTAGGCACTATAACTGCAGGAGAATTTGTCATCGATATACCAAGCAGCCCTTGCTTTTCAGCCATTCTAGCATAATATCCAGCTATGCCATAGTGATTAGAATTTCTAACAGTTACCATACCTATTCCAGAATTTTTGGCTTTTTGAATTGCCATTTCCATAGCATTTTTACCTGTAAGCTGACCCATACCTGCCTGGCCATCTAAAGTTGCAGATACTTGTGTTTCTTTAATTATTTTAGGACTTGAATTCACCTTTATCAATCCCTGTTTTATTTCACTGTAATATTTCACAAGTCTTTGAATTCCATGAGATTCAATACCAAATAAATCTGAAAGCAGCAGTACATCTGTTATAGTTTTGCTGTCTTCAGCGCTAAAACCAAATTTTTCAAAAACAATATTGCACATCTTTTTCAAGCCTTCATACTCAACTTTTGTATATGCCATTTTTCCCCTCCTACATTGTTTAACAGATTAAACCTCTACAAAGTTACTTTTATAATAATACAGATTAGTGTAAAATACCAGAAATTGTTGTGATTTTAAATAGCATTGGCTATTAAATATCCCATTTCCTTAGTTCCAATCAATTTCTTGCCTTTTTCCATGATGTCCTGTGTACGATAATCTTCATCCAATACTTTGGATACTGCATTTTCTATATCAGAAGCAGCCTTATCCATGTTGAAAGTGTATCTTAGCATCATAGCCGTACTCATAATCGTAGCAATCGGGTTTGCCTTGTCCTGTCCTGCAATATCAGGGGCTGATCCATGTATGGGTTCATAGATTCCAACCTTGCCGTCTCCAAGGCTTGCAGAGGGAAGCATACCCAGAGAACCCGTAAGCATGGACGCTTCATCGCTCAATATGTCACCGAAGGTATTTTCAGTTACAATTACATCAAATTGCTTTGGATCTCGTATAAGCTGCATGGAAGCATTGTCAACATACATGAAATCAAGCTTTACATCCTCATACTCCTTTGCAATTTCAGTTACAGTTTCTCTCCACAGTCTGGAACTTTCCAGTACATTGGCCTTGTCAACCAGAGTAAGTTTTTTATTTCTTTTTTCCGCTATTTCAAATGCCTTACGTGCAATTCTTTCTATCTCTGGAGTAGAATATGCCATTATATCCCATGCCTTCTGGCCTCCAGGTATATCAACACGTTTTTTTTCTCCAAAATAAATTCCGCCTATCAATTCCCTTACAATCATTATATCCAGCCCATCTCCAAGAACTTCCGGCTTTAGATTTGATGCTGATTTAAGCTGGGGGAATAAAATTGCAGGTCTTAAATTTGCAAATACTCCAAGTGCCTTTCTTATTCCAAGAAGTCCCACCTCCGGTCTGAGATTGCTTGGAATTTTGTCCCACTTAGGGCCTCCCACAGCCCCAAGAAGTACGGAATCACTCCTTTTACATATATCTATGGTTTCCTGTGGTATTGGTCCTCCTGTTTTATCTATGGCTTCACCGCCTAAAAGCACTTCTCTATACTCAAAGTCCACCTTGTATTTCTTTGATATGACCTCCAGCACCTTCAGTGCTTCACCAACAATTTCCTTTCCTATCCCGTCTCCTTTTATAACTGCTATATTCATCTGTCTGCCACTTCCTTTTTAACATAATTTATAAGTCCGTCGGAATTTATTATTTTCTGCATGAATTCCGGAAATGGAACTGCCTTGTAAATCTTTCCCTTGGTTATATTTTTTATAATTCCTTCAGCAACATCTATCGATATCTCATCTCCATCTTCTATATGCTTCGAGGCTTCAGCACATTCCATTATAGGAAGTCCTATATTTATGGAATTTCTAAAGAATATACGTGCAAAGCTCTCCGCAATTACACATTTTATTCCCGCTGCCTTTATCGATATGGGAGCATGTTCTCTCGAGGAACCACATCCAAAGTTCCTTCCTGCAACAATTATGGATCTGGTTTTTGCTTTTTCACTGAAATTACCGTCCAGATCCTCCATACAATGTGAAGCGAGTTCATTTGGATCGCTTGTATTCAAATATCTTGCCGGTATTATTACATCCGTATCCACATTATCCTTATATTTGATTACTTTTCCCTGTATTATCATTTTATTACCTCCTCTGGTGATGAAATTTTACCCGTTACAGCAGAAGCCGCCGCTACTGCAGGACTTGAAAGATAAACTTCACTTTCCGGATGTCCCATTCTTCCTACAAAATTTCTATTTGTTGTAGATATTGCTCTTTCACCTTTGGCAAGTATCCCCATATAACCTCCAAGGCACGGTCCACAGGTTGGTGTACTTACTACCGCTCCAGCCTTTATAAATATTTCAATGAGCCCTTCCTTCATAGCCTGAAGATAGATATCCTGTGTGGCAGGAATTATAATAACTCTCACATTTTTATTTATTTTCCTGTCCTTTAAAATGGATGCTGCCGCCCTCAGATCACTTATTCTTCCATTTGTACATGATCCGATGACAACCTGATCTATTTTTACATCTCCCACCTCATCAATGGTTCTCGTGTTTTCTGGAAGGTGAGGAAAAGAAATCGTAGGTTTTATGGCAGATAAATCTATCTCAATAGTATCAACATATATAGCATCCTCGTCCGCACTATAAATTTTATACGTCTTTGAAGAGTGTTCTTTCATATATTCTATAGTTTTTTCATCCACTTCAAATATGCCATTTTTTGCTCCTGCCTCGATAGCCATATTTGTAATTGTGAATCTATCATCCATGGACAGTTCAGAGACTCCATCACCTGTAAATTCCATGGATTTATAGAGTGCCCCGTCTACCCCTATTTTTCCTATTATATGCAAAATAACATCTTTACCGCTTACCCAGGGCTGCAATTTTCCCTTCAAAATAAATTTAATTGCCTCCGGCACCTTAAACCATGCTTCTCCTGTAGCCATTCCCGCAGCCATATCAGTACTACCTACTCCTGTTGAAAAAGCTCCAAGTGCACCATAGGTACAGGTATGGGAATCCGCACCTATTATTACTTCTCCTGCTACTACAAGACCTTTTTCCGGCAGAAGTGCGTGTTCAATTCCCATCTGCCCCACTTCAAAATAATTTTCTATATTCTTATCCACGGCAAAATCTTTCACACATTTACATTGTTCTGCAGACTTTATATCCTTGGCAGGTGAAAAGTGATCAGGAACAATTGCAACTTTCTTCCTATCAAATACCTCCTTCAATCCCGTCTTGTTGAATTCCCTTATAGCCACAGGTGTTGTAATGTCATTTCCAAGAACCATATCCAATTTACAATTAATCAACTGTCCTGCACTTACACTTTCCAATCCTGCATGACTTGCCAGAATTTTTTGCGTCATGGTCATTCCCATCTGTATATCTCCTCCTGTATTTTAATATTAATAATGATTATAAATCAGACTCGCTCAATTTTATATTTGCTCGAGTTGTTTTCAATTTCATAGTATATTCTATTTATTGCATTTACAAATGCCTTTGCACTTGCCTCTACTATATCTGTACTCATTCCTTTTGCTGTAAATACTCTATTATTATTTTCCACTTTCACAGTAACCTCACCTACAGCATCTTTCCCACTTCCTATCGATCTTATGAAATAATCCTTGAGCTTTATGTCCATGCCAGATGCCTTTTCTATCGCCTTAAACGCCGCATCTACCGGACCATCCCCACAAGCTGCTTCTCTTATATTTTTACCCTTGAATTCAATTTCTACTGTAGAAGTAGATACCATGGTATTACCACTGGAAAATTGAAAGTATTTCAAATTATACGCTTCAGGAACCTGAAATATTTCATGGTTAATTATTGTTTCAATATCTTCATCAGAAACCATCTTTTTCTTTCCAGTTAGATCTTTAAATTGCTTGAATGCTTCATTTATCTTGTCTTCACTTAAATTGTCATATCCAAGCTCTTTCAAATGCTGTACAAAACCATGTCTCCCTGAATGTTTTCCAATAACCAGGGTACTCTTCTTAAGTCCTACGGATTCAGGTGTCATAATTTCATAAGTAGACCTGCAGGCCAATACACCATGCTGGTGAATTCCTGCCTCGTGTGCAAATGCATTTGCTCCAACTATGGCTTTATTGTTTGGAATAGGCATTCCAGTTGCATGGCTTACCAATTTGCTTGTCTTTATTATTTCCTCAGTTACAATATCAGTTCTGCACCCAAAATATTTTTCTCTCGTTTTAATTGCCATAACAACCTCTTCCAGCGAAGCATTCCCTGCTCTTTCCCCAATTCCGTTTACTGCACACTCAACCTGTCTGGCACCATTTCTTACAGCTGCTATTGAATTTGCAACTGCCATACCTAAATCGTCATGACAGTGTACGCTTATAATCGCCCTGTCGATATTGGATACATTTTCCTTTATCCCCCTTATAAAATTTCCAAATTCCTCCGGAATATCATAACCTACTGTATCAGGAATATTTACAATATCAGCTCCTGCATCTATTACACCCTCAACTATTTTGTACAGGAATTCATGGTCAGTTCTTGTGGCATCTTCAGGTGAAAATTCAACACTGGGACAAATCGACTTGGCATATTTGACCATCTCCACTGCTTTTTTATAAACTTCATCAGGAGTCATCCTCAATTTATATTTCATATGAACATCTGAAGTCGCTATAAATGTGTGTATTCTTGGTTTATCTGCATATTTGACAGCTTCCCATGCTCTATCTATATCCTTTTTTGCCGCTCTTGAAAGTGCTACTACAACTGGCTTTTTCACCGCTTTTGCCACAGCTCTGACTGCCTCAAAGTCCCCCTCGGATGCTATTGGAAATCCAGCCTCTATAATATCTACATTCATCTTTTCAAGTTGCTTTGCTATCTCTATTTTATCCCTCATATTCAAATTAACTTTGGGCGTTTGTTCTCCGTCTCTCATAGTAGTATCAAAAATATAAACTTTATTGTCTTCCATTTCAATTCCTCCTAATCTTTTATTATATTCTAAATTTTTTAAATTTTCTTTTTGCAGAAATATTTATATAAGACAAATTTGTCAGTTAAAAAATAAAGGGCATATTTCTCGCTATGGGGCGAGAAATATGCCGCGGTGCCACCCAAATTTTCACTTAATTGAATAACGGATTAAACCGGCACAGCTTACTACTATTTCAGCTTACAACTTAAGGGTGAGCTTCGATTTACAATATATATGAGCTTTCACCATACCTCACTCGCTTTTAAATAAATATAAATCTAATTTTCCCCATCATGGTCTTTGAATATTTTACATTTGTATAATAATATACCGCAAATTGAGCATAAAAAAACAGCTCCTAATCGCCATGGGGCGATGGATCTGCCGCGGTACCACCCAAATTTTCACTTAATTGAATAACGGATTAAACCGGCACAGCTTACTACTATTTCAGCCTACAACTTAAGGGTGAGCTTTAACTTACAATATCTATGAGCTTTCACCATACCTCATTCGCTTTAAAAACAATGTAAATCTAATTTTCCCTATCACAGTTTTTAACTTTTGATATAGGTTAGTATAATATAAACTAATAGATATGTCAATGTTTTTTTTTTAAATTAGAGATAATCTCTTTCCCTCATCAATCAACTCTGGATGACAGGAAAGAATTATATCTCTCGTTTATTTAAAGAACTTTATTTAAAAATTCCTTTGTTCTATTTTGTTTTGGATTTTTAAATATATTATCCGGTGTATCATCTTCAACTATATATCCATCTGCCATAAAAATAACTCTATCTGAAACCTCTCTTGCAAATCCCATTTCATGGGTAACAACTACCATAGTCATACCTTCCTTTGCAAGATCTTTCATTACACCTAAAACTTCACCAACCATTTCAGGATCAAGTGCAGATGTCGGTTCATCAAATAACATTATATCAGGATTCATAGCAAGTGCTCTTGCTATAGCAACTCTTTGTTTTTGTCCTCCTGATAACCTATCAGGATACTCGTTGGCTTTGTCTTTTAAGCCAACTTTATCAAGTAAAATCAAGGCCTTTTGCTCTGCTTCCTTTCTTGTCATTTTTTTTAATTCAACAGGTGCAAAAGTGATATTACCTGTAACAGTCAGGTGTGGAAAAAGATTGAAATTTTGAAATACCATTCCTATATTTTCCCTCAATTTATCTATATTAACCGTTTTATCTACAATATTATTCCCATCAATTATTATTTTGCCTGAAGTAATTTCCTCTAGTCCATTCATACATCTCAACAATGTGCTTTTACCAGAACCTGACGGTCCTATCACACATAAAACTTCACTTTTAGTTACAGTAAGATTTATCTTTTTTAGCACTTCATTTACTCCATAACTTTTTTTTAAATCAATTACTTCTATAATATTTTTCATCTCATTCATATCTTCAAACGCCTCTCAATTTTTCTAGATATCATAGATAAACATTTTATTATAACAAAATACATAATTGCAACTATAGTCCATATTTGAAAAGCCTTAAATGTAGATGCAATTATTATTTGCCCACTCTGCGTAAGCTCCTGTATCCCAATAACAGACAAAATAGATGTATCTTTAAGAGAAATTATAAATTGATTTACAAATGAAGGTATCATCACTTTAATGGCCTGGGGGAATATTATCTTGAGCATGGAATTCTTATATGGTACTCCAAGACTTCTAGCCGCCTCCATTTGACCTTTATCTATGGATAATATCCCCCCTCTGAATATCTCAGACATATATGCACCGGAATTAATACTTATGGTAGCTATACCTGCAACAACCGCATTTATTTTTATATCCAGAATATTGGGCAGTCCAAAAAATATAAAAAATGACTGGACTATAATAGGGGTTCCTCTTACCACATCAACTATCCATCTCGAAATTGTATTCAATACCTTATTCCTGCTTATACTAAAAAAGCCTAGTATACCTCCTATAAAAAAGCCTATAAACATTCCTATCATTGTAATAAAAGTTGTCAATTCCAGACCTTTTAAAAGGTCTGGAAAATTTTCTTTAAATATTTCTAACATTTCCACTTGAGAATTCACCTACTAACTATAGATTACTTGGTTTTTATATACTTATTAATAATCTTATCATATTCTCCATCTTCTTTTATCTTCTTAAGTCCGTCATTGAATTTCTTTAAAAGTTCCGCATTTTTACCTTTCTTAACTGCAAAACCATAAGGAGAATCTGTAATTTTGCTTCCAGCTATTCTTAATTTAGAATTTGGATCTACCGATAATTTATATGCAATTACAGGATAATCTTCAAAAGCCACATCCGCATTTCCATTTATAACAGCCTGAAACATAGACGGCGTATCATCAAAATATTTTAAAGTGAGATTATATTTGTCCTTATTATCTTCAGCAAATTTAGCTCCTGCTGTTCCCTTTTTAAGAGAAGCAGCTTTTCCCTTTAAGTCATCGATAGAATTAATAGCATTATTTCCTGCTTTAGTAACTATTGCAAGTCCTGAATTATAATATGGATCCGAAAAATCGAGACTCTTCTTTCTTTCATCGGTTATGCTCATACCTGAAACTGAACCGTCTATCTGATTGGATTGAATTGCAGGTATTATTCCATTAAAATTCATAGGCTTTAGCTCATAGGAAAAATTCTCTTTCTTGGCAATGGCCTCAAGTATCTCTATATCTATTCCTACATATTTATCTCCTGATTTAAATTCAAATGGAGCGTATGTCGCATCAGTAGCAATAGCGTACTTTTTATTTCCCGTTTCAGATGAACTTGAGTTATTTCCACATCCGGCTAAAACAGTTGTCAACATTAACGATGAAATTACTAATGCAATTAAAGATTTTTTTTTCACTATTTTTACCCCCAATTATATAATATTTTTCATAATAACGGTGAACCTAAGCTCCTTTTTTTCCCTGCTGTTCTGTAATAATGCTGTGCTTATAACCATAAGCAAAATAGAGTATAAGTCCTAAAACAAGCCATATGACAAATCTAATTTGTGTTACAGAAGGAAGCTTGTATATAAGTAAACCACAAAATGCTATTGACAATATAGGTATTACTGGGACTCCAGGGCATTTAAACGTTCTCTTTCTATTAGGATCTTTTTTTCTGAGAACCAGAACAGCCGCCGATACTATTATAAATGCACATAGAGTTCCTATATTAGTAAGTTCTGCTACTATATTGATAGGCAAGAAGCCTGCAACAATTGCGGTTATAAATCCTATAACCAATGAACTTCTAGCTGGAGTCTTGTACCTTGGATGAACATGCCCAAATGTTTTAGGAAGGAGCCCATCTCTAGACATTGCAAAAAGCACACGGGTTTGTCCAAACATCATAACAAGAAGTACGGAACTAAGTCCGCATATAGCTCCTACTGATACAAGGGCAGCACCCCAGTGATATCCAACTTGCTGTAATGCAAAGGCAACAGGAGCAGCAGTAGTTTTAAATTTAAGATACGGAACCATGCCTGTCAAAATTCCAGATACAATAATATAAAGAACTGTACACACAATAAGCGAAGCTATAATTCCTCTTGGCAAATCCCTCTGAGGATTCTTTACTTCTTCTGCTGCTGTAGATACAGCATCAAAACCTATGTAAGCAAAAAATATTACAGATGCACCAGATAAAACTCCACTCCATCCATAAGGCATAAATGGATGCCAGTTACTAGGATTAATATGCCCTACTCCAAGTACTATGAACAATGCTATAACTACCAATTTAATTGCTACTATTATATTATTTACAGTAGTACTTTGCTTTACACCTATTATATTAATATAAGTTATAAATGCTATTATAAGTACTGCAGGTAAATTCACAATTCCCCCTGAAAAAGGTGATGCTATTATACTCTCTGGCAATTTAATTCCAAAATCATTAATTATATTGACTATATAGCCAGACCAGCCAATAGAAACAGCTCCAATAGCAAAAGCATACTCAAGTATCAAATCCCATCCTATAATCCAAGCCCAAAATTCTCCAAGTGCTATATAGCCATAGGTATAGGCACTCCCCGCTGCTGGAACCATAGCTGCAAATTCTGAATAGCAAAGGGCAGCACAACCACAGGCAATACCTGCTACAATAAATGAAATTACAAGTGCAGGCCCTGAATAATTTGCTGCAGCAACTCCTGTAAGAACAAATATGCCAGTACCAATTATAGCCCCAATTCCAAGCATAGTAAGTCCAAAACTTCCAAGTACTTTTTCCAGACCACCCTCCTTTTTGGTCTCATCCATAAGCGCATCTATGGACTTTGTTCTAAAAATGTCTTTCATATTTTATATTTCCCCTTTCAAATAATAAAATTTAGATAAGATTTTATTATTGCATGTTTTTATTATAATACTACCATTTTAGAATTAATTCAAGATAATTTTATAAATTTAAGGCAATATAATTGCTAAAAAATTATTTATTTGGTGTATTTATTTCATATATTTAATTTTTAATATTACATAGTGAATTATATTTTTCATAACTTTCATAATTCTATATTGCTAATATTCAATATTCGCATATAAATATAACCCCATAATAATTTATGGGGTTATTCGATCTTCACTATAATTTCCAAGCAATTTAAAATATTCACACTCATTTTTAATTTCTTCTACAACTTTTTGAGCATTTTTATTGTTAAGGTTTCCATAAAAATCTATATAGAAATAGTACTGCCACGGACTATCTATTTTAGGTCTCGACTCTATTTTAGTCATATTCAAATTGTTTTCTTCAAAATGTTTGAGTATATTATATAGAGTTCCTACTTTATGTTCGAGAGTAAAAACTATACTTATTTTATTTGAGTTATCATCTATTTCCATATATCTTCCAATAACTATAAATCTGGTATAATTTTTTTTATTGTAATTTATACCTTCCTTAAGTACATCCAAATTATATAGCTCCGCAGCTTTTTTACTTGCTATACAGCCTTTGCTCACACAACCACTATTGCTTATATATTTTGCACTTCCTGCAGTACTAAAATATGGTATAAGTTTTAGTTTTATATTTTCTAAATATTCTTTACTTTGCATAAAAGCCTGGCTATGAGAATAAATTTCTTTAATATCACTTATTGATGCACCTTTTACTCCAAGTAAATTATGATTTACTTTTATACATTTTTCACCTATTATATAAAACCCATAATTTCTAAGTAAATCATAAACATCGTTTATACTTCCCGTAGAAGAATTTTCAATTGGAAGCACACCATATTTTATAACACCTTTATCCAAAGCATTAAAAACATCCTTGAACTCATTGCAACTTAAAGTATTATATATACTTCCAAAATACTCTAAAAGGGCTTCGTGACTAAAAGATGCCTCAACTCCATAAAATCCAATTTTATAAGATTTTTCATTTTCCAAATTCATTAACTTTTCCTCCTGTAATATTAGATATTCATTAGATCAAGTATTCCTATGGCACTAACAGCTTCTACTACAGGAACTGCTCTTATCACAATACATGGATCATGTCTTCCCTGTATTGTAATTTCTGTATTTCTCTTATTTTTTATATCCACAGTATTTTGAGATCTTGATATGGAAGCTGTAGGTTTTATGGCGGTTCTAAATAGCACAGGCATTCCATTCGTAATCCCACCAAGAATACCTCCATTATTGTTACTTTTTGTTCTTATAACAGAGCTATCATCTATATAATATTCATCATTAGCCTCTGAGCCCTTCATAGCTGTTATTGCAAATCCTTCTCCAAATTCCACCCCTTTTACTGCAGGTATCGAAAATAAAAGGTGTGAAAGCGTACTCTCTACCGAATCAAAAAACGGTTCACCAATTCCCGGAGGAATATTTATAATCGCAGTTTCTATAATACCCCCAATAGAATCTCCCTCTGATTTTGCTTCAACTATGGCATTTTTCATATTTTCTGCAGAAACCTCATCTATGACGGGAAATATGCTCCTGGAAAGTTCTTTCAATTTATTTTCTTTTATTGAAGTTGGATTAAACAAATTCTTGTCTTTAAAATTGTCTTCTATATCTCCTATGCTTTTTATATGACTTCCTATTAATATACCGTTATCTTCCAAAATTTTTCTACATATTGCACCTGCAAAAACTAAAGGTGCTGTAATTCTTCCTGAAAAATGCCCTCCACCTCTATAATCATTAAAGCCATTATATTTTATAAAGCCAGTAAAGTCAGCATGCCCAGGCCTTATTAAATCCTTCGTTTTCTCATAGTCTCCTGAATGTTTGTCTTCATTCATTATAACAGCACATAGTGGAGTCCCTGTAGTCCTTTCATTAAAATACCCACTTAATATTTTAAAATCATCTTTTTCTTTCCGTGGGGTAGTAAATTCACTTGTACCCGGAGCTCTCCTATCCATCTGTTCTTTTATATATTCTAAATCTAATTTAATTCCGGGCCTTAGCCCGTTTATAATAATTCCTATGGCATCTCCGTGGGATTCCCCAAAAATAGATAATTTTATGTTATTACCAATAATTCCACCCATATTCAAAACTCCCAACTAAGTTATTAATTATATTCTTTCTATATTTCCACCTAGAATTCTAAAATCATCCCAAAAACCAGGGTAGGATTTACTTACACAATCTGAACCGTGTATTATCAAATTATTTTTACATCTAGAAGAAATCTGAGCCAAAGCCATGGCTATTCTATGGTCATTAAAGCTTCTAACTTCTCCACCTTGAAGCATTTGTCTGCCCTTTATTACGAGTCCATCTGGCTTTTCCTCCACATCAGCCCCTATTTTGTTTAATTGAGACGAAATGGCAGCCAATCTGTCTGATTCCTTTATTCTAAGTCTCCCTGCATTCACAATTCTGGTAGTTCCAGAGCTTACTGAAGCCAACGCCGCCAACGAAGGAACCAAATCCGGACATTGTGAAGCATCGACTGTGATTCCTCTTATCTCAGAAGCTTTTGATATTATATTACCATCGTTAACTTCTATAATTGCTCCCATCCTTTTCAAGAAATCCAATATTACTTTGTCACCCTGAGATGAACTTATATCAAGTCCCTCGCATACTACTCCATTCCCCAATACACCAATTGCAAGCAAAAATGCGGCTTGAGAAAAATCGCCCTCTACAATATAATTACCGCTTTTATAGCTCTGATTTCCAGGTATTATAAATTTTTTATAATCCATATTTTCTATATTAATTCCGAATTTTTTTAACACCTTTAGTGTCATATCTATATATGGCCTTGATTCAAGATTGGTCGTTAACTCTATCTCAGAGTTTCCTTTTAAAAGAGGAAGTATAAACAAAAGCCCAGTTATAAATTGAGAACTTATATCCCCCTGTATTTTATAGCTTCCAGGCTTTAAACTGCCATTTATTTCAAGCGGAAGTTTTCCATTAGAATTTTTATAGTATATATTCTGCTCTTTAAATATTTTATAATATATATCAAGCGGTCTCTCAACCAATTTTCCTTGTCCTGTCAGTATTATCCTCTGATCCATGGATGCAGCAAGAGGAATTATAAACCTCAATGTAGAACCGGATTCCCCACAAAATATAGTATCACTTTTTAAACTCAGACCTCCTGTCCCATATATAACAGCAGAATCTTTATTCCTTTCAATTTTCGTTCCAAGTGCCTTCATAGCTCCTATGGTAGCAATTATATCTTTTGAAAAGCAAATATTATTTACTTCGCTTTTCCCCCGTGCCAAAGATGCACATATAATGCTTCTGTGGCAGAAACTTTTAGATGATGGTACTGTTACTGTTCCACCAAGTTTTTTTGAATTAATTACAACTGTTTCCATTCTAATTCCCCTTTGTATGGTTTTTAGTTAATTTTCTTTCGGAAATAAATGGTATTTTTAAATACTGTCTTCAAATCCTCCATGTCCTTATTTTTAATGTCCTGCTTAATTCTATCAATAGACTCCTGAAATTTTTCTATTCTTTCAATCAATTTATCTGCATTAAGCATAAATAACTCTGTCCATAATTTTGAATTAATTAATGCCACTCTTGTTGCATCCCTGAAGCTTCCACCAACAAACAGCTCTGGTTTAATTTTCTGTATATCATCATCCATGAGCAATGCCGTTGCTATTACATGTGGAAGCTGACTTGTATAAGCAATTATACTGTCGTGTTCTTCTGCAGAAATGCATTTTACATTTTTACATCCAATTTTTTTGGCCATTGATGCTATAATACCAATACTGGATTTTTTATTTTTAATACTTGGTGTTATTATATAATTTGCTCCATTAAATATAGAACTATCTGCATATTCAATTCCTTTGTATTCTTTCCCCGCCATTGGATGTCCAGATATAAATTCCATATTACCTGGCAAGAATGAATTGACAGATTCCACTACTGTTCTCTTTATGCCTGAAGTATCTGTTATAATAGCTCCTGATCTGAAATATGCAACATTTTCTCTTATAAAACTAATTGTATCTTGTGGGTAAAGAGCTACTATTACGATATCCATATCTTTTAAAAATTCTCCCGGACTATCATACCCACAGTCTATTATTCCCATATTAATCGCTTTATTCAATGTCTTTGGATCCTGATCCACTCCAACTATATATTTTATATTCAGAGACCTCAATGCCATTGCATAGGACCCACCAATGAGTCCCATTCCAACAACTGCTATCTTAAAATTGCTAAAGTCACAATCTTCCAAATTTATTCCCCCTACGTTGATATTATTGACCTTATACATTCATAGAATTATAAATTTGTCTTGCACCCGCTTCTACTAATCTGTTTATATCGTACATCAAATTATCAAATCTCTCTGGAGTTATAGACTGCTGGCCATCACAAAGTGCATTTTCAGGATCATTATGAACCTCAATTATTAGTCCGTCTGCTCCAACAGCTACAGCAGCCTTGGCCAGGGGTTCCACCATCCACCACAAACCTGACGCATGGCTTGGATCTACTATTACCGGAAGGTGACTAAGTTTCTTTATCGCCGGAATAGCACTTAAATCCAAAGTATTTCTGGTATAATTCTCAAAGGTTCTTATTCCCCTTTCGCAGAGTATTACATTTTGGTTCCCTTCGGACATTATATACTCTGCAGACATCAAAAGCTCTTCTATAGTGGCTGAAAGTCCCCTTTTGAGAAGTATAGGTTTTTTAGTTTTTCCAAGTTCTTTTAATAACTCAAAATTCTGCATATTCCTCGCACCTACCTGTATTATATCCACGTCTTCAACAAATCTGTCTATCATATTGGTAGACATTATTTCCGTAACTATAGGCAATCCAGTTTCACTTTTTGCCAACTTCAAGAGTTCAAGCCCTTCTATTTTAAGTCCCTGAAAACTATAGGGAGATGTCCTCGGTTTGAATGCACCACCTCGCAGAAATTTTGCACCACTCTCTTTTACCTGTTTTGCAATTTCGACTATCTGATTTTCATTTTCCACAGAACAAGGCCCTGCTATAACAGCTAAACTATCACCCCCTATGGTTCTTCCATTTATATTTACAACGGTATTATTTGGATGAAACAATCTATTTACCAATTTATAGTTTTGCTGAACTTTATGAACTTTTTCAACATATTCATTTGCCTGAATTTTACTAACTTCAATCTTTGAAGTATCACCAATAAGACCAAGTACACTATACTCTTGACCTACCCAGACATTTACTTTAACATTTTCTTTTTCAAGCTTTCTTTTTAATATCATAATCTCTTCTTTCGGTGTATGAGGCTTCATTACTATTACCATAATCAATTCTCCCATCTTAAATTTGATATTTTTCTTAACAAAATACAAATTAATTTATACTCCGGATTATAAACCAATTTAAAATATAAAAAACAGGACCTCTAATGAGATCCTGTTAATTAAATACACTATTATTATCTAAACATATACTCTTCCTAATTCTATGCATTTAAATTATTATTTTACTCATTAGAAATAAATTGGATAATTTTTTGTAGAAGAAATAACCAGCGCTAAAATAAAAGTAGCCCCAGCTAAAGCTAAAATCAAAATAATACTTTTTGCTTCCAATTTCCTTTCCAATGATATTTTCCATAATAAAATATTCCTCCATAAGTCTTAAACTAATCACAATTCTATTTGCTACTAATTATATCAGTTTTAAGACTTATGTCAATATATATTTTTTGATTTTATTTTAAAGTATGATTGAATTGTGATAATGTCTTAGTATACCGCATTTGATAATGTCCCAAATAAATAAGTTTATAGTATAATAAAACCTCATGACTAAGAAGTGAGGTGGACAAAATCAGAAGGGTAGTTTTAACAATGAATGAAAATGCAAAGTATAACATAATCAAAAAATTAGTAGAAAGTAATGGTAACAAGCAAAGAGCTGCCATACAGATTAATTGTACTGTTAGACACATTAACAGAATGATTAAAGGGTATAAGGAACATGGAAAAGCTTTTTTTATACATGGAAATCGTGGCAGAAAGCCTGTTCATGCTTTAAATAATTCTACAAAGCAGACTATTGTTGACTTATATCGAACAAAATATGAAGGCACCAACTTAACTCATTTTTCAGAGCTCTTAGAAGAATTTGAAGAAATCAAAGTTTCATCAAACACTATACGTTCCATCCTCTTACAGGAATTCATCCTGTCTCCTAAGGCAAAACGAACTTCTAAAAAGGCTCTACACACTAAACTTAAAGATATGCAAAAATTTACGAAGTCAAAAAAGCAGGCCAGTATTATTCAAAGTTCTATTCTTGCTATCGAAGATGCTCATCCTAGGCGTCCTAGATGTGCTTACTTTGGAGAAATGCTTCAGATGGATGCTTCTCTTCACCCTTGGTTTGGTGGAGGGAAAAGTCAGCTTCATATAGCTGTAGATGATGCCACAGGTTCTATTGTAGGTGCTTATTTCGATGCTCAAGAAACGCTAAATGGCTATTACCGCATACTTGAGCAAATACTTAGAACCTATGGTATTCCTTATATGTTTTACACCGACAGACGTACAGTTTTTGAGTATAAGCAGAAAAAATCCCCTTCTATCGAAGAGGACACTTTTACTCAATTCAGTTATGCCTGCAAGCAGTTGGGAATTGAGATTAAAACCAGCAGTATTCCACAAGCCAAGGGGCGTGTGGAACGAATGTTCCAAACGCTGCAATCACGACTTCCTATCGAATTGCGTTTAGCTGGTATAAGCACAATTGAGCAGGCAAATGAATTTTTAAACTCCTACATAAAAAAATTCAATGCTCGATTTGCTTTACCTGTTAATAATATCAAATCTGTATTTGAAACACAACCTGATATGGAAAAAATCAATTTAATTCTTAGTGTACTTGCTAGTAGGAAAGTAGACAATGGGAGTTGTGTAAAATACAATAAGGGATATTATCTTCCAGTAGATGCTAATGGTCACCCGGTATATTATCGTAAAGGTACCTGCGGTATGGTAATAAAGGCGTTTAACAATGCTCTATATTTTTGTGTAAGCGAAAAAGTTTATGCACTTGAATTGCTTCCAGATCATGTTCCTTCATCAAAAAATTTTGACCCTGCAAAGGCTTCAAAAGCTCCAGAGAAGCACTATATACCACCTATGAGTCATCCATGGAAGCAGGCTTCATTTGAACATTATTGCAATAAGCAAGCTCATAGACAAAAAGAAAACATAGCCTAAAGAACTAAAAAATCCTTTTACTTAAAAAATTTAAGCTGAGAGATGTGTTTGCTACACCTAAAAATAATATTATAAGCATAACAAAGCACCAGTTATAGCTGGTGCTAATAATTAAAACTTTTTGGGACATTTTCAAAATTAGTTGACATATATATTTTTTGATTTTATTTTAAAGATTTTTCTATTATATTATAAGTTTCTTCAAAAGAAAGATTTCTCGGATCCATTTCAAAAAGTTCTCCCATGGTATCATAAGCCAATTGAGTATATTCACCTATCCTGTTTCTTTCAACACCATACTTTGACAGTTCAATATTATGTACTCCACAAGCCCTCTGCAATCTCTTTAAAGCAGAAATAAATCCATATTGCTTTCTGTCATCGCTATAAAAACTCAGATCCTCTCCCATAGCCTTTGCCATTAGAATATACTTGTCTCTCGCAACATCAAGAAAATTTTCGTAATATGCTATCGAAATTGCTATAAGACCTGCACCATGAGGCAAATCCGGATGAAATCCACTCAATGCATGCTCAATGGAATGTTCACTGGTACAATTTGATATACTCTCTACAATTCCACTGATAGTGCTGGCGACAGCTATATTACTTCTTGCTTCTTTATCACATCCGTCCAATACTGCTCTTGGAAGATACTTCGAAATAATTTCTATAGCCTTTATGGACAATGCATCACTAATTGGATTCGCAACATTAGCAATAAAGCCTTCTGTTGAATGAAACAATGCGTCAAATCCTTGATAGGCAGTCAGCTTTTGGGGAATCGTAGCCATTAAATCTGGATCTATAATAGAAAAATAGGGAAAAGTATTATCATCACCAAAATCTATCTTTTCTCTAGTCTTTTCATTCGTAGTAACTGCCCATGGATCCGCTTCACTGCCAGTTCCTGCCGTAGTAGGAATTGCAATTATGGGAAGTGCTCCATTTGGAGGTACCTTACTTTTCCCTGTCCCTGCAGCTATATAATCCCATAAATCCCCTGGATTAATTGTCATGGCAGCTATACATTTTGCTGTATCTATGGCACTTCCACCTCCAAGTCCTATTATTATATCACAATCATTTTCACGTGCTAATTTTGCTCCTTCCATTACGTTAAAGCGGGTTGGATTGGACATTACCCTATCATATAGTATTGATTTAATATTCTGGCTATTTAGGAGCTCCTGCACTTTCTTCAAATATCCATACTTTTTTACAGAGTTGCCGGAAGTAGTAACAATTAACGCCCTTTTACCTGGTATATGAACTTTGCCAAGCATATCTAGACTTCCACGTCCAATATATAGGCGGGTTGGCATATAAAAACTGAACATATTTTCACTCCTCACATTAAATTTCTCCCTGGCGTTTTCTAGATGCTTTCTCCAGTGATTTAGAAGTAATCATTATGAGTATCGTAGCTAAAATCATAACTGTTGATAGTGCATTTACATCTGGAGAAACTCCTTTTCTAACCATGCCAAAAATTTTAATTGGCAGAGTTACATCATTTGGGCCAGTTGTAAAGAAACTAACTATTACATCATCAAGGGACATTGTAAGGGCAAGCATCGCACCAGACATAATTCCCGGAGTTATAATTGGTAGTGTAACTCTCCTAAAAGTTCTCCATTGATTTGCTCCAAGATCCATGGAGGCTTCTTCTATAGACATATCATATCCAGCAAGACGTGACCTAACCGTAATAATTACAAAAGGTACCGAAAATGTTACATGAGCTATAATCAACGTCAAAAGTCCCATCGGTATATTCAATGCTGTAAAAAATGCCAGAAGTGATATACCAAGTACAATTTCAGGTATAACAATAGGAATATACATGAGTGAATCTATAACTGATTTTGCTTTAAATTTATACTTAAACATTCCAAATGCAGAAATGGTACCCACAAATACAGACAAAAATGTACTGGCAATTGCCACAATTACAGTTGTCTTCAGTGCATCCATTAATTCCACATTATCAAACATTCTCACATACCAGGACAGTGTAAATCCCTCAAATCTAACATTCATCTGTGAGGTATTGAAAGAAAATATTATAACAATAAGTATAGGCAAATATAAAAAAATATATATAAGGCAGGCATAAATTACAGATCTAGCACTAAGCCCCTGTGTTTTATTTCTTTTCGCCATATGTAACCCTCCTCCTATGCTATATCTTCTATTTTACCTATCTTGCCATACAACTTCATCAGGATTATCGTAAGCAGGATAAGTAAAATCGATAGTGCCGCACCTAATGGCCAGTTCCTGGCCGATAAGTATTGATTTACCTCCACCCATCATATCCGAAATAAAGAAATATCCCAAAGTAGGAATAAATACCTGTATGGATCCTGCAAATATTCCAGGCATTGTCAAGGGCAAAGTAACTCTTAAAAATGTTCGAATAGGGTATGCTCCAAGATCATTTGCAGCTTCAATCAGCGATTTGTCCAATTTTTCAATAGACGAGTAAAGTGGAAGAATCATGAATGGGAAAAGGGTATATACCATGCCAAGTAGTACTGCGCCATCTGTATACAGCATTGTAAGTGGATGATGTATTATCCCGATCTTCATCATTATAGTATTGAAAACTCCTTCCGTACGAAGCAAAGTATTCCATCCATAGGTCCTTATAAGTGAATTGATCCAAAATGGAAGCATTACCAACATCACCAGTATAGCCTTCATACCTCTGTCGGAATTGCATATAATATATGCAAAAGGATATCCCAATATCAAACATATGACCGTGGTAGCCGCCGCTATATAAAGCGATTTGGCAAATATGTCAATATAAAGAGGGTTTATCATGTCGGTATAATTTTTTAGTGTAAATTGATACTGTATTCCACCATAAGTTCCTTTCTGCATGAAACTTATGACAAATATATACAGCATAGGTATGAGAATGAATAATGCCATCCATATAACTACAGGCCCTATAGTAACAGCAGCTGGGAAAATATTGCCGTTTTTCTTTTTCATAATCCAGCCTCCTCAATTTGAGGCACCTTTTCTATTATATTGTAAATTTCCTCCTCCTTGGTATGCATTATAACAGCATCTCCTTTTTTCCAGTAAATATATACTATTTGTCCAATATCCAGTAGTTCTGTTCCGGGCATGGAATTTGTCTTCAATTTTTCTCCATTAGAAAGCTCAATAATAGTTTTGATAATTGATCCAACATATATATGCTCCTTTATACATCCCTTCAGTGTAAATCCCTCTACAGGCTTAAGCGAGCATTTAAGTTTTTCAGGTCTTATAGATATATATACCATTTCTTCCAGAACTACCTTTTCACCATATAATGTAGCAGTTCCGGATTCAACAACGGAAGTTAACTTGTCTCCATCAATTTTCTTTATATAGGCCTCCATTATATTTGATTCACCTATAAAGTCTGCAACAAATTTTGATTTTGGATGCTCATATATCTCATATGGTTCTCCCACTTGTTCAAGAATGCCATTATACATAACAGCTATTCTGTCACTCATGGTAAGTGCTTCTTCCTGATCATGTGTAACATATATAAAGGTTATACCTAGTTTTCTCTGTAGATGCTTTAATTCTACTTGCATCTGTTTCCTCAATTTGAGATCAAGAGCTCCAAGAGGTTCATCAAGGAGCAGCACCTTGGGACGATTAACAAGAGCACGGGCAATAGCTACACGTTGTTTTTGGCCACCGGACATATTGGACGGCATTCTTTTTTCAAAACCACTTAGCTGGACTAATGATAATATTCTGCTAACTCTTTCTTTGATTTCTGACCTTTTTATCCTTTTTTCTACAAGTCCAAAAGCAATATTATCATATACATTCATATGTGGAAATAGTGCATAATTTTGAAATACTGTATTTACATTTCTCTGGTAGGGCTTCATATTTTCCATATTTTTCCCTTCGATTAAGATAGTTCCACTTGTAATGTTCTCAAATCCTGCTATCATTCTGAGTGTAGTAGTTTTTCCACATCCTGATGGTCCCAGAAGGGTTAGAAATTCTCCTTCAGAAACATCCAGATTAAGTTTTTTAACCACCCTATTATCCCCGAATGTCTTCTCCACATCTTTAATTTCAATTACCTTTTTTGTTGGATCATCCAAAATAAATCACTCCTTATCAGCAACTTTTAATTAGAGAATTTTTTCACCACGTTCTCCTGTACGAATTCTCATTACATCATCAATATTAGACACAAATACCTTTCCATCTCCAGCAGTACCTGTCGATATAGCTTCATGTATTTCCGTAAGTATCTCCTCAACATCTTCATCTAAAACAACAGTCATAATTTGTACCTTGGGGAGAAGATTAATTTCAAAATCCATTCCTTTAAATTCTGGAATAATTCCCTTCTGATGTCCACATCCCATTACTGCAGTCACCGTCATACCTATATATTCATTTTTGGCAAGTATTTTTTTTACATCTTTTAATTTTTCCGTACGTGTAATTATTTCTATCTTTTTCATTCTTATACTCCCTTCAACTCTCTTCATCGTGATAAAATTAATTTTTAAATTTAGTCCAGACATTATCATAATATTTAACAGAATCTCCTACATCCTGGAGGAATTCTCCTTTTTTAATTTCGCTCTCTGGAAGATTGCTTGCCGGATTGTCAAGATAATCCTTACTTAAAAGTGATTTTGCCGCACTATTTGGATTTGAATATGGAAACGCATCCGATATCATCTTGCTTATTTTAGGTTCCAAAATAAAATTTATAAACAATTCTGCTTCTTTTTTATGTTTAGCACCTGCTGTTATAACAAAATTATCAAGTGACATAGACGAAGGTTCCTTAGGAAACAGAACTTCAATATCCTTATTTTCTTTCATCGCCAAGGCCGCTTCAGCATTCCATACAAGACCTGCCGCTACTTCATTTGAAATAAGCAATGTCTTAGGGCTATCACTATCATAAGCCTTTATATTAGGTTTCAATTTATTCAACCATGCAGAAGTACCTTCTATTTTACTTTTATCTTTTTCATTTTCAGTATATCCTTGTGCTTTAAGTGCAATTCCTATTAATTCACGTTGGTCATCAGGTACAACAAGATTGTCCTTCAATTTAGGATTTAATAGATCTTTATAGCTTTTAATCTTAACTCCCAATTCTTTCAATTTTGCCTTATTAACGGCCAATACAGTCATGCTCATCATATATGGAACTGTATACTTGTTTTTTGGATCATAATCCTGATTTAAAAGGTCCTTGTTTATATTGGAAAGGTTTTTTATATTGTTTTGATCTATAGTCTGTATTAATTTCTTTTCTTTTAAAGCTGTTATAATATAGTTGCTCGGTACAGCCAGATCATATTGCGAAGTACCTCCAGCTATTAATTTAGCCATCATCTCTTCATTTGACGTATAGGTAGATTGAATTACTTTGATACCATATCGATTCTGAAATTCTTTCAAAACTGAATCCGGCATATATTCTGTCCAGTTATATAAATAAAGTTCCTTGGCATATCCATTTTTACCTGCTTTATCATTTCCACCACATCCAGTAAATAAAGTTAATATCAATGTTAATATAATACCAAATATCAATATTTTTTTTCTTCTTCTCATTTTAATACCTCCACTTCATAGTAATAATAAATATAAGATTTAAACAATCCTATATTTATTATTATTTTTTATCCTATTAATAGTAAGAGAAAAATCTCATAAAAGTCAATTGTCAAATAGTACAAAGTTTCAAATTAAAATTTTTCTCTGCTTCTTTAAACACAAGCGGCAAAGTTTTTAAAAGAATATCTATTGACTCATAGGAAATACATGCCGGTGGTTCAATTCGGACTGTTTTTGCATTAATTTCAGTACCAGCAGTCAATATTTTATTTTCAAATAACTTTCTTGCTACATAGTATCCTATTTTACTGTTATAAAACTCCATAGCAATAAGTAACCCTGCACCACGTACGTCCTTTAATATATTAGGATAATCCAACTTCAATTTTTTAAGTTCCTTTAATATTATGTCCCCTTTTTTCTTGCATACGGAAGGGATATCATTTTCAAGTATATATTTTATAGTTGCAAGTGCAGCAGAACATGCAACGGGATTTCCTCCAAAGGTAGGTGATCCGAGCAAGTTAGGGTTTTCAATTAACTGTTTTGTCCATAAATATGGCCTTGCAACAATTCCTGTTATAGGAATTACACCTCCACCAACAGCTTTTCCAAAAGTAAGTATATCAGGAACAACATCTTCAGCTTCACATCTCCACAATGTACCTGTACGTCCCATTCCTGTTTGTATTTCATCAAAGATAAGGACTACACCATATTCGTCACATATTTTCCTAAGTTCTTTAAGATATCCAGCTGGAGGTACTATAACTCCACCTTCTCCCTGTATTGGCTCCACAATAACAGCTGCAACTTCTTCACCAACATGAGTAAGATTTCTAATCGCAGTACGAACTTGCTCTGCATCTCCATACTCTACATGATATGTCTGCTGTATCATAGGCAAGAATGCTTTCCTTGTAAAAGCTTTTCCTGTAGCGGAAAGTGCTCCATTTGATTTTCCATGAAAGGCATTCAATGTTGATATATACCATTTTTTACCTGTATAAAGTCTTGCCAACTTAAGAGCCATTTCAACTGCCTCTGCGCCTCCATTTGTAAAAAATGAATATTGCAAATCACCCGGAGTAATCATCTGAAATGTTTTTGCAAGATACGCCCTTAACGGTTCAAGCAATTCCTGGGAATGAAGTCCCAGACGTGCAAGCTGCATCTTAACATATTTGATTATTTCAGGGTTTCTATGTCCCGGTGTAAATACTCCATATCCTCCAAGACAATCAATATATCTTTCACCATTTATATCATAAAAATATTCTCCTCCATCACTCCATTCTATTACTCCATTTACCACTTCTCCCCCTTTGTTAGAATCTGCAGATTTTCTAATTTCAATCCACCCTTTATTTAAATACTTACTTATATTATGGATTGTTTCATCCTTAATTTTTTTTCTATCTTTTTCAGAAAGTATCCCATCACTTTTTATATATCCTATGATCCTATCCAGATCTTCAATTACCTCTGTTTTATTGTACATAATTTCATCCCTTCATATAATTAGTTTAAATTAAATTCTCCAACGGCCATCTTAAACACTTCATCAAGTGTCTTTCCCAATTTATCTATTGATCCTTCACTTACTATCGCAGGTGGCTCAATACGTATAACTTTTGAATTGTTAAGAGTACCTGCTGTCAGAAAATGGCGGTCGAACAAATTCTTTGCTATAAAATATCCTATTTCAGTTTTTGGGAATTCCATAGCTATTAGCAGTCCTGCACCTCTGATATCTATTAGGAGTCCAGGATATCTTAACTTGAGTTTTTCAAGAATACTCATTATCTTTTCTCCTTTTTTACTGCACATTCCAGGAATGTCCTCTTTTATAATATATCTTATTGTTGCAAGTGCAGCAGCACTAGACAACGGATTCCCTCCAAAAGTAGGTGATCCCAATAAATTAGGGTCTTTTACCAGCTCATCAATCCATAATTTTGGCCTTGCAATAATACCTGTCGCAGGAACAAGTCCACCTCCAAAGGATTTTCCAAATGTCATGATGTCCGGAACAATGCCTTCTGCATCACATCTCCACATTGTACCAGTTCGTCCCAATCCAGTCTGAATTTCATCAATTATTAAAAATACCCCATATTCATCACATATATCCCTGACTTCCTTGAGATATCCTTTCGGTGGAACAATTACTCCAGCTTCTCCCTGAATCGGCTCAAGTATAACTGCTGCCACACCTTCTCCAACTGCCTGTAAATTTCTAATTGCCTTTCTTATATCATCCGATACGCCATACTCAACATGCTGTACGCTTTGAAGCAATGGCAAGTATGGCTTTCTATATATATTCTTGCCTGTAACTGAAAGTGCACCGTAAGATTTTCCGTGAAATGCATTAACCGCCGATATAAACCATTTTTTACCTGATGCAATTCTAGCTAGTTTAAGTGCCATCTCAACTGCTTCAGCACCTCCACTTGTAAAAAAGCAATGATCAAGATCCCCAGGCGTAATTTCAGACATGATCTTGGCAAGATATCCTCTCAACGGTTCTAAAAGCTCCTGACTGTTCATAGGTTGTCTATCAATTTGTGAAAGCACTACATCAAGTATTTCAGGATTTCTATGCCCCGGAGTAAATATACCATATCCACCTAGAAAATCAACATATGAATTCCCATCTAAATCATAAAAAAATTCACCTCCATCCGACCATTCTACAATTGTATAGTCATCTGATACGGACTTCCTGTAATCAAGCCATCCAGGATTTAAATTATCTCTTGTATATTCGACAGTTTCCTGTGTTATTTTTTCTTTATCTTCCTCAGTTAGATCTTTTCCCTTTTCTATATATTCAAGAACTCTTTCAAGATTCTTTACTACTGCATTATTTATCAAGAATATCATTCCTCCTATAAATTTAAAAGTATTCAAAATTTTATGATAATTAAAATTCAAACTTGTACATCTTGAAAATTTATATTTTAAATTGAACGTCTTCGATTTAAAAATAAATTTTCTATAACAAATAAACCATGAATTTTTTAATATCAAGGCACCTTAACAATTTTGCAATGCGCTGCAAAAAAAATCAACATATTAAATTGACTTAAAATAAATATTAAACTTTGAGTTTAAAATTAGAAATTTGTATTTAACGAAAAGCTAATTAGATTATTAAATATATGATATTGATTTGGTTCATAAACAAATAAGGAGTTCTATGTTAAATAAAATATCTCCTTAGATTCAATCGATCCTCCGAATATGAAAATATCAGAACTATATAATGTTTAATTTTTTTACTACAATACAAGACTATATTAAATATTTTCATACAGTTTATGAATCGGATTTCACCCCTTCCACTTCTTTGTGGTAAAATTTTAATATACAGATTTGAATAACATTATTAAATAGATTAAAAACTTATTTCATAATGTTAATGTTATTATAATCAATCTATTATTAAATGTCAATAAAAATTATCTATTTAATTTTATTTGTCTAATATTTTATTAATTTATCAATTATTTAGTCTGTTTATTAATTTCAGAGTTCTAAATAATGAGTAATTTTTTAGAGGATTTTTGAATTTTATGTAGAATATTATATCCGTGGGAGGTGATTATATGATATACAATTCAGGGGATAAGCCAGGAAAAGGAACATATATATGCAAAACCTGTGGATATAAACTGGAACTTAAAAGTGATGATGAATATCTTCCAGTTTGTCCTGTATGTCGTCATACGGAATTTGAAAAACAATAATTATTTTAAAAATCACTATCAAAACCATGCAATTTTGATAGTGATTAATTTTAATATCCTAATCCAGAACAGAGGTACAATATGGACATCTGGTTGCCTCAATTGGTATTTCACTTAAACAATATTGGCACTTTTTTGTAGTAACAGCTTTTTCTTCTTCTTTTTTATTTAAAAATTTGTTTATACGCGTCATAACTAAAAATATAGAAAATGATACTATTAGAAAATCTATTATATTATTTATAAATATTCCATAATTTAGAGTTGGAATTCCTGCTTTCTTAGCCTCGTCCACAGTATTGAAATGTCCACTCCCCAATGTCAAGAATAAATTAGAAAAATCAATCTTCCCAAGTAATAGGCCCACTAACGGCATTATAATATCATTCACAAGTGAAGAAACTATTTTTCCAAAAGCACCACCTATTACAACACCTATTGCTAGATCTACAATATTACCTTTCATGGCAAATTTTTTAAATTCTTTTAACATATTGATCTCCCCCTTATCTTTAGATTTTTAATGATAAAATTGTTATATAAAAAAGGTATATGATCAACCATATACCTTTTTTATATAACAGTCAAATTATAACATACCTGACATCTATTTTTCCAAGCTAGCTCCCTTTAATATAAAAGATCCTATAGGAGTTATTTGAACACCCTTAAGTTTTTTATTTATACAAACAACTTCTGAATATTCATAAACAGGGATTACAGGAACATCATTCATAAGTACATCTTCAGCCTGGTGTATTAATTTTGCTCTTTTTGCTGTATCTGATTCTGATTTAGCCTGAGCAATTAATTTATCATAGGTAGGATTTGAATATCCTGGCATATTGTTTCCTCCAGTTGTAGTAAACATATCGAGAAAAGTCATTGGATCATTGTAATCAGCAATCCATCTAGTTCCACCTACAACATAATCATGTTTTAAAAGTTCGGATATCTGAATTTTTCTTTCAACATTTCTAAGAGTAGCATTTACTCCCAAATTTTTCTTCCACATATCCTGAACTGCCTGTGCTATATTTTGATTTGTTTGATCAGTATTATACAATATTTCAACATTAGGGAAGCCCTTTCCATCTGGATATCCAGCTTCAGCTAAAAGTTTTTTAGCTTGTGCTACATCAGCTTTCTTAGGAAGGTATTCTTTATTTTTAAATTCTCCACCATTGGAATCACTTACAACACCAGGTACAAAAGCGGTTGCTGGTTTTTCACCGGATTTTGTAACATTCTCTACTATAGCATTCCTGTCAATAGCAAGGCTCAATGCCTTCCTAACCTTCACGTCACTTAATACTTTTGCCGTTGTAGGGTTTACATTTGCAGCCTGGGAAGAAACATTTATTGTATAATAGTATACTCCAAAATAAGGATATGCTTTTGCAGTTCCATTTTTCAATAAATTAGGAGTTTCTGTAGCTGGCGGTTTATCAATCAAATCCAAATCTCCTGTTTTAAACGCAGCATAATAGCTACTTGCATTTTCCAAGGTTTTAAATTCTACTCTTTCAATCTTAACATTTTTAGCATCCCAATAATTAGAATTTTTTTCAAAATTCAAGCTGTCCTTCTGTTTGTATTCAACCATCTTATAGGGTCCATTTGATATGTATGTATCTGCTTTTGTAGCCCATGCATCTGGACTTTTATCCACTGCATCTTTTCTTACAGGTTTATAAGTTGTAAAAGATGTAAGTGATAGAAAATATGGGGTAGGATCCTGAAGAGTCGCAACTAGAGTATAATCATCTTTAGCTTTAATTCCTACTTGATCTACTGCAACCTTTCCTTCATTATAAGCCTGTCCATTTTTTAAATAGTAGAGTTGATATGCATACTCAGAAGCAGTTTTAGGATTTAAGGCTCTCTTCCATGCATATTCAAAATCTTTAGCAGTAACTGCTTTTCCATCTGACCACTTTGCATTTTTCCTTAGATGAAAAGTATAAGTAAGTCCATCACTTGATATCTCCCATTTTTCGGCAACACCAGGTTTAATTTTTCCCTCACCGTCCATATCTGTAAGTCCTTCAAAAGCATTTTCAATAACATGTGCCCCTTCAATAGTATTACACAGCCCTGGGTCAATTGATTTAGGGTCGGCACTGATATTTACTTTTATGGTACTTTTATTACTTACATTACTTGTGGAATTACCACAACCTGCAAATATTGAGCCTATAAGTGCAATCGACATTACAACTGAAAAAATTTTTAATTTTCCCTTTAACATAATAGCCCTCCCAATTAAATTATTATAAATATAGAAACTTAGATCAGTTATGCAAAACTATCTAAGAAAACTATCACACAAAATGTATTTAAGAAATCAAACTTGCAATTTTTATGATATTACCATAGAATTATATGAATGTCAACGGTATCAGATATCTATAAATTGTAAAAATGTATATTTATAAAGTTTATTATCTTTCCAGTTAAATTAAATGCAAAGGGAAAACTTTTATTGTATAATTATATAGAAACGAATATACTATTCTATAAACCAGAAACTCATTTTCAGGAGTGGTAAATTTGAATAAATTTTTAAATAAACTAACTTACTATTTTAGAGACAGCTATGGTATTGATAAACTTTCAAAACACCTTTACATTATAGGATTTATACTTTCAATATTTAGATCAAGACAAAGTTCTATTTTTGGTTTTGTTTGTATTGTATACAGCACATGGAGATGTTTCTCAAAAAACAAATATAAAAGATACCATGAACTACAATCCTATGAGAATTTAATAGCACCCATAGGCCGAATATTTGATAAATTTAAATACTCGTCAAGTCAAAACAAGTATTACAAAATATTTAAATGTCCTAATTGTTCACAAAAAATGAGAGTTCCAAGGCATAAAGGGAAAATAACTATAACTTGTAGAAACTGCGGTACATCTTTCAAAGGGAAATCATAAACTAAAGTAAAATGTAAGGACAGGTGATATTTATGGGAGAAAGAAAGTCATTTATTTCAATTCTTAAATTGGCAGTCTTTACATTTTGGATAATCTTCCAATTTATAGCTATAACACTTATTTATAATGTATTTAATATATTTTTTATATATTATTTCATATTATTTGAGATTATAAGTGCTATCGCAGTAATCCACCTTAACTATAAGGATGAAAGTACATCTTATAAAGTCAGCTGGATAGTATTAATATTGTTGATACCGGTAATTGGCGTAATTATTTATATTATATCGAGAATTGGAATAAAACATAATTTTAGTAAGATCAACAGAATTGATTTAGGCGAAGAGATATTCTCTAAAGAAGACTCTTCACTATTACATTCTATTAAAATTACAAATAAATCAAGATACAACGAAACAAGACTTATTAAAAATATCAGCGGATATCCTGCCTATACAAATACAAAAGTAGAATATTTTCCGTCAGGTGAACTCATGTATGAAAGACTTATCAAGGAACTAAAAAGTGCTAAAAAATTTATTCTAATTGAATACTTCATAATTTCAAAAGGCATAATGTGGGAAAAAATTTTTGAAATACTCAAGGAAAAATCCAGAAACGGTGTAGAAGTTAGAATTCTAGTCGACTATATAGGTTCATTATTCGTCTTGCCAAGTAATTTTAGAAAAATACTTAAGGAAAATAACATAAAATTTAAGATTTTCAATCCCATGAAGCTTATTCTAAATTTTATGTTAAATTACAGAGATCATAGAAAACTAGTCATAGTAGATGGAAAAGTTGCCTTCACTGGAGGAATTAATATTGGCGATGAATATATAAATGTGTATAAAAAATACGGATACTGGAAAGATTCTGCTGTATGCGTAGAAGGTGAGGCCGTTTATAGCTTTACTGTAATGTTTTTAAAAATGTGGCAGTCAATAACAAAGGAAAAAGAAGATATAAAAAAATATAAGTTTTACCAGGAAACCAAGAAAACTGATGGTATTGTAATTCCCTATGCAAGTGGTCCGGAAAAACCGGATAGCACAGCTGAAGATGTATATTTAAACATAATAAATAGTGCTAAAAATTATGTTTATATTACAACTCCATATTTAATAGTAGGCTACGAGATGATATTATCTCTTTCTTTGGCGGCCAAAAGAGGAGTTGATGTCAAAATAATAACTCCCTATATTCCTGATAAAAAAATCATTCATATCCTTACAAGATCTCACTATGACAAATTACTGGACTCTGGGGTAGAAATATATGAGTATACACCTGGGTTTATCCATAGTAAAAACTTTGTATCTGATGATGAATGTGCTGTGGTTGGAACAATAAACATGGACTATAGAAGCTTATTTTTACATTTCGAATGTGCAACTTATATGTACAATATACCCGCAGTAAATGAAATCTATAAAGATTTTCTTAGGACCAAAGCGGTATCAAAAAAAGTAGAAAAGGAAGTCTGGGAAAAACGAAACTTCCTTAAAAAAATTGTGGAATCTATTCTCCGACTGTTTGCACCACTGGCATAAACTACTATAGACTACGCTTCTCTCGACTTTCTAAAAATTTAAGAAGCGTAGAATTAAATTTTATCACAATAGATATGATAGAAAATCACTCAGAACTTCCAACCAGATTTATAATATTGGCATCAGGGATATAGTCATCTATAATTTTCCTTCCAAGATTATACCAGCTGCGACATTCGTCAATTATTACCGAGTCACTTGTAACTACTCCATATTTATCATACAAAAAGCAATCGACTGAATCCATAAGTTCCACTTCAACATCAGTATTCCAGGTTTTTGAACACTCAAGTATAAATTTTTTTAAGCGGCCAGAATTTGAAACACCTTTATCCAATAAAAATACCGCATTGGAGACATTTATATCATAAAACTCTTGATCCAAAACATTCATGGCATAATAAGTCTTGTCAATGATTCTGTAAGTTCCTCTAAGTCCTGCCAGATCTCTGACAGCACCATCACTGCACAATATAATAGGAGATCCTGAAAATGCTGTTTCCAATGTAATAATTAGATTAAATCCATCTATATATACAAGGTCGATATTCGTTAAATCCCTGCAAATACATTTTGCCTTTCTCGCTTTAACCTTTTTCTTTGAAGCCGTAGAACGCACTAGTGCATTTCTTTGTCTGGCAGAAAATTGATAATGATTACCAACTATTTCTATAACAGAATGGCTATTATATTCTCTGTCAAGAAGCCACTCCATCTCTTTCTGTGCTTTTTGCATTTTTAGTATAGCCTCTTTTGAAAACCATTTACTATCTTGTGAATCAGATCCTCTTTTAACTGATTTTATTCCACTATTTCCCATATGTTTTTCATATCCTTTACATACCCATATTCAATAATATCCTCATCTATTGTTTCATTTTTTTTGTTATAATATGATACAGGTATCATTACTCCAAGAGAGCCATGTTCGTATATTTTACCGTCTAAATACTTCCTTTTCATCTCATCAAAATTTTGAACAAGCCTTATTCCCAGATTAGAATTGCTATTATAGGTAGCCTGCCAAAACTCTTCCGTGGTTACATCCTTCTTTAATCTGACTTTTACTTCTCTGCACACCATAATAAATATTCCTCCAACACTTTTATTGATAATTATATATTATAATTTTATCAAGAATCAATATTACATACATATTTTTTATATTTTTCATAGTCAGACTCTTTGCATTCTACAGATATAAGTATCCCATTATTTTCATAGCTGGTGGACTTTATATTTGCATTGTCATTCAAATATGATGCTATATTTCCCTTATCATACGGAATCATCATATTACAGTCAACATATTTACCAAAAATCTTCCTGCGAATGACATCTACCATATCCTCTATGCCTACTTTCTTCTTAGCCGAAATATATATACTATCTTCTCCATTTTCAGGCACATTATCATTCAGCATATCTATTTTATTATAGCAATATACAACAGGAATATTATCTGCACCCAATTCTTTCAAAGTGCTTTTTGTAACATCCATATGATCCTTATAATTAGGATCTGAATAATCAATCACATGAATCAACATGTCAGCCTCCAAAACTTCTTCCAATGTAGAACGGAATGCTTTTATAAGATAATGGGGCAATTTACTGATAAATCCCACTGTATCCGTAAGAAGGAATGATTTATTGCCTGGCAGATCAATTCTTCTAACAGAAGTTTGCAGTGTTGCAAACAACATATCTTTTTCAAATACCTGTTTATCAGATGAAAAATTAAACAATTCCAGCATGGCATTCATAACAGTTGACTTTCCTGCATTTGTATATCCTACCAGTGCAATAACCGGTATATCCTGCTTTTTACGCCTTTTTCGTTGATTCTGACGCTGACTTACAAGAGCTCCCAGTTCCTTATTCAAGCTACTTATCCTATTTTCTATTTTTCTTCGGTCAAGTTCAAGTTTTGTCTCACCTGCACCCCTATTTTTAAGTCCAGCTCCTCCCCCCTGACGATCCATTGATTCACCAAAACCAGCCAATCGCGGAAGCATATACTGTAATTTAGCTATTTCCACCTGAAGCTGCGCTTCTCGTGTTCTTGCTCTTAAGGCAAAGATATCTAGAATTACAGAAGTTCTATCTACTATCCTACATTTCAAAAAATCTTCAAGACTGCGTATTTGTGAAGGTGTAAGCTCGTCATTAAAAATAACAGTATCTGCATTCTTTTCATCAAGCAACTTTAATAGCTCTTCAATTTTGCCCTTGCCCAGATAATGTGATGAATTTATTTGATTTAAGTTCTGGGTAATTATACCTGTAACTTCTATACCACATGCATCTGCCAAATTGGACAGCTCTTCCATGGAATTTTCGAAATTATCCTGTTCATCAAAATTAACACCTGCTATTATAGCCGTTTTTCTTTCTTCCATATATATCCCTCCATATTATTTAAGATAATTTTTCGATCATGTCATTGAATTGGCTTTCCGGACTCAATTAAAATTTTGTTGTTTAGCATAAAAAAAGCCTGAATAAACAACAATAAACCAGTCCCTATTAGAAGCCATTCTATTTCTATAAAATCAGATATTGGTCCAAAAATAAGCATTCCAAGAGGCATCATAATACTTGATATCATTCCTAAAATGCCAAACACCCTACCGAGAAAATCACCATCTATTTTCTGCTGCAATAAAACAGTAAAAGGTGTGTTAAAGACTGGAATAGCAATTCCCGTCAATCCCATAACAAATAAATAAATTGAAAAAACGGGAATAACTCCAAGTGCAAAGGTACAAAGTCCGATAACAAGGGCTGATAATACCATTGTATGGATTTTGTTTTTAAACCCTCCCCAATAAGCCATTATTATACCACCTATCATCATACCTCCAGAAAAAGTAATTTCAATCGCCGTTAAACGCCAAACATCATTTCCAAAGCTCCGGGTTACCTGCAGAGGTGTTAGAAATGCAACGGGAGCAGACAATATAAAAAAAACGGCGCAGAATAAAAAAATTCTTTTAATAAATTCATGATTTTTAATATAGATATAGCCTTCAAACATATCATTAAAGTAATTGTTTGACTCTTTGTTTATAGCTTTCCCATGAGCAGGAACATTTAAAAATAAAAGTAATATTAAGACTGATATCGCTGCTGTAGCAACATCAATAAACAATATCTTCTCAATGGTAGCTATAGATAGAAGAAAACCACTTAGCATGGGTGATATCAACATGACCAACGACTGTATACTACTGTTTGTTCCATTTACCTTATTGAGTTTATCCTCTGGCACAATCTGGGGAATAAGAGCACTTATTGCCGGTGTTTGAATTCCTGTCCATAATGCACGAATTGCAGTAGTTACAAAAATTAGCCACAGTGCATCATATCCCATAAAAAACAAAATAGCCAAAATAAGTGTTGATACTGCTATCATGGAATCTGACAGAATAATAAGTGTTTTACGATTATAACGATCCGCCCATACACCGCCAAATGGTGAAATGAAAAAAGTAGGTAAAAAACTACAGATAATTATTATAGTCATCATAACACCAGATTGGGTTTTTAATGTAATATACCAGCTTATGGCATATTGAACTAGTGACGATCCAAAAAGCGATATACCCTGACTGGTCAGAAAAAGTGTTATTTTCTTCTTCCAATTTTCATTCATCATATATTCCTCCATTTTACTGAGATAAAAAAACACAGGACCACTGCCTGTGCATCAATAATCGAAAAATATGTTTAGTTTTAAAAATACACATAAAATTAATGTACTAAAATTCTATAAGCATATTTTTACAACTTTTTATAACATGCCCTCTATCATTATTAATAAGATTTTCTTAAAAATAGGCAGATCAATTCCGCTTACTCTACACATGAGCAGAGCCTTTAACAACTATTAAATTAGTTAAATAAAGTAACTCGGAATCTAATACGCATTTTTAAGCAACCCTCCGTTCATTTGAAAACAATTATATGATACCATAGATAATCAATCTCTGCAACAGTCAGAAACTTATCTAAATATTTCTCCTTTAGCAAGCTTATCTGCCAATTCATTATATTTGTCTCCAGAATGTCCCTTTACTTTTACAAACTCTATGTCTATATTTTGCCTGATATTTTCATAAAAGCTCTTATAAGCTTTGGTTCCTTCTTTTTTTGTTTTCCATTCACCTGTGCACCATTTGGCTATTCCTTCATAGTCATGGTAAATAGTCAACTTATCTATCTTATTTTTCAATGCAAACTCCATTGCCCTTTCGGAGCCCTTCAATTCACCTGCAACATTATGCATTTCCGCCAATTCACTGTCATTAAATCTATCCGAAAAATGATACTCCCTGCCTTTCCAAAATATAACGGCACCATAGGAAAATTCCTTTGTTTCCCTGTTGAAACTTCCATCAACATAAGCAACAGCTTCAGTTTCAGTACATGAACTTTCAAGTTTATTTTGACAATTATGATATATCTGCCTGTTTAAATAGGCTTCCGCTTCTTTTTTGTCAGTAAAGCTTTTATATTCGGCACCAGAATACCCGGCAACATATTGTTTGCATTCATTCCATGTTGTATAAATTCCTGTCTTTCTTCCCTTTCTTACAGCATAAAATTTGTTTTTCATAATATTTTCTTCTCCCCAATTAGATTGCAGATTGAAATTCAATAATGCACTCCTAAAATATACAACAATTATAACATAGAATTTTGAAACTACTTGAACATTTTTTAACATAAAACATATGATAGTATTAAATGCTATAAATTTATGAGAGGAATGACCAATATTGTATAATCCCTGTAAAATATATCCATATGTCTGTTGGTTAAGTATACCATCATACAACCATATTATGTATAATATATGTAGAGCGTATCCATATACCTGCCATGTTAATAGACAATCTATTGATAGAATGAAATATTATTCAAGATCTGATTCCAGTGAATCTACAGAAAATAATGATTCAATCGAAATAGAAGATTATGGTCCAAAACCATTTGTAGTCAACATTAAAGAAGCTACTAAACAAAACAATACTTATCGTACTGCCTTGTGGACAGGACAGCATTTACAACTTACCTTGATGAGCATCGATGTCGGAGATGATATAGGTCTGGAAATCCACCCACATGTAGATCAATTCATACGTATAGAGGAAGGCCAGGGACTAGTCAAAATGGGTAATAGAAAAGACAATCTGGATTTTCAGAAAAAAGTATACGACAACTTCGCCTTTGTTATTCCTGCTGGGAAATGGCATGATTTAATCAACACAGGCAATAAGCCAATTAAACTCTATTCTATCTATGCACCCCCACAACACCCCCATGGTACAGTTCATAAAACTAAGGCAGATGCAGAAACTTTACATTGATAAGATAAGTCTTATAGTATACAGTCCATGTATTTTTATACATGGACCAATATCTAATTAATATACTATTCTAATTTTAAAATTATTTTGTTGATTGGATAATACTATCGGAAAGATCTTCCATTGAACTTATATCATTTTCTTTCACACTAGATCTCAATGATATATTTTTATCCAAAATAGTCATATCTTTCATTCCACCAAGAAGCTCACGAATCAATTTACCTGACTGAGGAGCCCATGATCCATTTTCTATTAAAGCAAAAGTACGTTTCTGAAGATTTAATGCATTCATATCCATTAGATAATCAAGCATTGGTGGATAAATCTTCATATTGTAGGTTACACATGCAAGTACAATATTACTATATTTAAATGTCTCAGAAATTAAATATGATACATGTGTTTTCGAAACATCATACATAACTACATTATTCATTCCTTTTTCAACTAGCTTTGACGCTAAAATGCTAGCTGCACACTCTGTATTTCCATACATGGATGCATAAACTATCATTACACCCTTTTCTTCAGGTTCATAACGACTCCACTTATCATACTTCTCAATAAAATATCCTAGATTATTACGCCATACCGGCCCATGCAGCGGGCAAATAGTCTTAATATCCAATTTGCTAGCTTTTTTCAGAAGTGTCTGGACTTGAGGCCCATATTTGCCTACAATATTTGTATAATATCTTCTGGCATCCTCAAGCCAATCTCGTTCAAAATCCATCTCATCATTAAACAGCTTGCCATCCAATGCACCAAAGGTACCAAATGCATCGGCAGAGAATAATACACCATTGGTAGTATCATATGTAACCATAACCTCAGGCCAGTGAACCATTGGCGCAGTTACAAATACAACATTATGTTTTCCAAAAGATTGAGTATCGCCTTCTTTGACCACTATAGCCTTTTCATCTATATGAAAGCCAAATTGTTTCATAAACGTAAAAGCTTTCTGAGTACATATAATATTTACGTCTGGATAACGAAGAACAATCTCTTCAATACAAGCTGCATGATCTGGCTCTACATGATTAATTACCATATAATCTAGAGTTCTACCATTAAGAACTTCCTGAATATTTTCAAGGAACTGACGGCAAACTGCCCAATCCACTGTATCAAAAAGTACAGTTTTCTCATCTAAAAGTATATAAGAGTTGTAGGAAACACCTCTTGGAATTGGGTGAATATTTTCAAATAAGGCAAGACGATGGTCATTACCACCAACCCAATAAAGATCTTCATCAACTTTTCTAATACAATACATATATTCAATCCTCCTCATTATGTTTCTTGTATAAATCAATATTTTATAAAATATATTTTTATTCGTTATAATCAAGGCAAGTCTACTTTTATTGTGTATTATTGGAATTTTAAAATTCCAAATTTTACTATAAGTATACCTACACTTTTCTTGTATACTTATATTATACATAATTTTACGATAAATTACACATAAATTCATGTTCGCTTTTTTAAATATTTTGTCAAAGTCATATTTTTATATAGAATTTATCAATATAAAAATCAAGAATAGATTTATTGAAATCTATTCTTCCGAAATTATATTCTCTTATCTTTTGAAGTCACTTTAGCATTCAACTAACTTTCCATTAATATCCTTTGACTTCAGATCTGCTTAAATCTAGCTCTTCCATAATTTCACTTACTGTTCTACCTTCCATAAATTTTTAAATTTAAGTCTTCATACTATGACAGGCATTCTCAATTTATTTTCAATTTCCTCCCAAAAGCTATTAAAACAAGGATTTTCTTCTATATACTGAAATATAGCTTTTATTTCATCTATAGAAGTATATGAAATACAGGAAGTTTTATTATTTTTTTCATTTTGAGGAGATTTAAGGGTAGTACTTGCATCTATATTCAATATTCTATTTATATCTCTAATTAATATTTTATTGCCGTATATCCTTAAACGCAAGGATCTGTATTTTATTTTTTTCTGTTTATTTTTATATCTAGTGCAATAATCAAATCTACTATGCAATTCTATATAAGCCCTTAGAAAATCCCCATACTGTTTTAATCTAGGCAATTGTCGAACATCAGAATTTCTACTGCTCCAACCTATACACTTTAATTTTTCTATATTAAAATATTTAGTACTCAATACGTATTGTACATTGTTTTTATCTTTTTGTTCATATATATTATTTCCACAAATTTTTTGTATTTGCTCAAGGAAATATTTATTCTTATTTTTAAAAATTAATCTTCCCCGTGATATATACCCAATTGAGAATATTATACCCAAAATATAATCATTCAACACCATCACCTCATTGATTTCATGCAATTTTCATATTGAATAATAAACTCTTTTATAATTATTTACGAATATCAAAAATGATTTTGGGGTGTATTTTATTATATTTTTATTCAAATTTTAAAAATTAAAATATTTATAGTCTCAATGGAATAGAATTTTTGACAACAAAACTACCTCCAGCTAAAATTAGTCTGGAGGTTTTTTACTATCTTATTATATTATTTAATCTGAAAAGGGCTCTGAATTTCTCCAAAACTCTTTTACGTTAATTAACCCTCTCCAATTTCATCAATTAACCAAGGTGAATTTTTGTCTTTTCTAATAAGTGTACACCATTTAACATCTTCCCCACTATCTTCAGGACCAATCCCATCCTTTTTATATTTAACTGTATACTCAACTTTATAAATCTTTATGTTCTCAGCTTTTGCATGAGTTATTGTACCACGGCCATATTTCATATAAGCTTCTTTTTATGATGCTCTTTTATCTTCAGATATACTGTTAAGTTTAACATGTTTAAGATTCTCATCTATGTCCTTCCACGACTGTACTTGTGTTGAATTAATTCCTTCTAAATCTCTTTTATTAAGATACTTAAAATAATTTTCTACTACTTGTTGAGAAGAATCTGATAGCTGCTTACTCGAGTTTAAAACTTGCTTTTTTGCTGCAAAACAGCCCATAATTACAATCACAAAACATAAAATTACTAATACTGTTTTTTCATCTCACACCCCCATGAAATCTAGAATACAGAAACCACTTAAATTAATATTACCATATTTTCACTAGCCAGGACAAAATAGAAGAGTTGTGAATTTGTTCAAAACTCTTCTATTTTTAAATTAAAATTATTTTCCAATCCACATATCTGTAACATAATTATTGGAGTCAGTAAAATACTGATAATCAAGATAAAAATATCCTTTGTCTCCCCAATTTTCTCCCCAAGAATTACGCATAATAACTTGATTTTTATTATCATCATATCCAACTGATAATACTGCATGTCCACCTAACAACTGCTCTTTAGTTATATCTGGCATTAGAACTATCCCAGTATTTGCAACATCATCTGATTCAAAACTCGAATATACTTTTATTCCTGTAACTACTGGTAATTTCTCAGCTAAAGCTATTTTTAAAGTATCTAAATCCCTTACACGCCTATACTCCTCAATTGTATATGATCCTCCATCTAATATAGACCTTGGAGTTGGTTCATCTGTAAATTTACTGACATTATAAGGATAATCAGTTTCAAAAGAAGCTTCAAGTTGTTTAAGAACTTTCATACCATCCCTAATATAAGCCCCACTATCCTCATCCACAGTATTTTCTATAAATCTTTCCCACCAATATAAATATAAACGACTTAATTGTTTATATATGGCTTATTTGATATATTTTCAAGATATTCACACAATCCTGAAACAATGGCATTAGCTGTACAACTTCCAAGCTCTCCTTGATCCACTATTGGTGACATATATTCTCTAAGATCTACTACTTTAGGAAGGCTTGAATTTGTTTTATAGTAGAAGCATAATAAATTTTATCCCTCATATCTTGTTTATCAGGCTTTAACTTATAACTTCTTTTTATCATTTTATACCCCTCTGTTTTTATATTAATGAACTAATAAGGTTCATCAATTTACATAATATGAAACAGCCTTAAATAAGTAGACAAAATAAGCACCCTAAATAACGGATGCTTATTAAAGGAGATCTATTAAAATATTACCTAGTGGCAGTTGCACTTAAGTTTAATGTGTCCTACAACCACAGCCACAAATAACAAGGGAATTACTTATTTATTATTTTATAACCTATTTGTTACAATCTAATGTCATATTTATTAATTGTTTGTAACAAAACTTTCTATTTATCATACTTTTTATATTATATAAGGTTTCTAGACAAACGATAATTTTACTTGAAATGAACAATAATAATAGGATTAAATTAATAAAGCTCCCTAAAAAAGCACATTATTGAAATTATTTTAATTTGAATTTTATCAGGTATTTCACTATCTATTTTTTTAATTTTAGTGCATAACAAATTAAATTTCACACATACTACTCATATAAGTATATCAATGTACTTGAGTTGTTAGAATGTTTAAAGTTTATATGAAGTCTATAGGTAATTTATGTGAATCAGGATGTTTTGTTTCTTGGTACATTGGTATTTACTTTTATACTGGGGATGATGAATCCCCAGTCAGATTGTTCAAAAACCCGGGACTTTTTAAAGTTCCGGGTAAATTATTGTCCTTAAATTATGCGTTAGCATTTTGAAAAGTATTAGTATGAATAAATAATTTAAGATAATTACTTATTAAATCAAAAAATAAGTGCGATAGCACTCTGGCTATCTTCTTCATATTCTGAACTGCTGCTGTAAGCAAGCATTGCTCAGAAACTTTTTTAATTCCACGGAAACGAGCATAACGCAGTCCATGGAGATTTTTGGAATCTGCAAAGCTGCGCTCAATTTTTTGTTTTCTTCTATTATATATACTTTTTCCTTTTTCTGTTTTAGTAAATTTGAAGACTTCGTCTTTATAATCTTCCCAAACATGTCGTCTTATAGTTCTAAAAACTGCTTTTTCAGAAGTTAAACACTTATTTTTGTATTTACAGTATCTACAATTATCAGGATTGCTAACATACTCTTTATAACCTTGACGATTGGTTGTCTTATATTTCAAAAGATATTTATTTTGACAAACATAACCATCAAGTTCTTTAACATATTGAAATCTATTCTTGGTAAATTTACCTTTAACGTGAGGTCCTAAACGGAAGCCTAAAACGGCTTTATAACTTTTTTGAGAAAGTGCTTTACAAATTGGATTAGTAGAATAACCAGCATCAGCAACTACATACTTTGTATGAAAATTAAACTTTTTTATCTGAGTTTCCAATCTATCGATATAAGGATCTACATCATTAATATTTCCAGGAGTTACATAAACATCAGTTATTATATTATATTTACCATCAACTGTTCTATGATCCAAATAGAAAAAACCTTTAGGTTTACCATCTCTAACCATATAGCCACTTTCGGGATCTGTAGAACTTACTTTTATTTGTTTAGATTCAGATATTTTTTCTTTTTTTTTAAGAGGATTCTTCCCATGCTCTATTCTATCTTCATTAACATCTAGTTCCAGCTGGTCGAAATAGTCTTTAGTAGATCTTGTAACTAATTCTTTAGTAAATTTATTTTTATTGGCGTTAGCCTTAAGATGAGTTGAATCTGTATATAATATTTTTCCATTTACTAATTTCTTATCTATAGCCTGAAGTACTATATTATCAAATATTTCTTGATATATATTTGTATCTTTAAATCTTTTTATCCTATTTTGACTAATAGTTGAATGACTCGGAATCTTATCTGTAAGACTGTATCCAAGGAACCATCTATAAGCTACATTAACTTCAATATCTTTAACAAGCTGACGTTCGGACCGAATACCGAATAGGTATCCAATAAAAAGTATTTTAAATAGTACAACAGGATCAACAGATGGTCTCCCATTATCAGGACAATAAAAGTCTTTCGTTAAATCTTTTATAAAAGAGAAATCAATATATTTATCTATCTTTCTAAGTATATGGTCTTTTGGTACTAAGTTTTCTATATAAACTATTTCTAACTCATTTTGTTTATTTGAATTATTTGTAAGCATTATTTACCTCCTAAGAGAGCCCTTTCGGGCAAGTTTATTATATATATTCTAAATACATATAACAAAATCCTTTTTTGAACTAAAAAAAGCCCTTTCGGACTAAAAAATTTATTAGGCTGTTGACAAAATATGTTTATCAACAGCCTGACTGGGGATGATGAATCCCCAGTGTTTAATTTATTTAATAAATTCATACCAAATATTACTGTGCTACGGATTTGATACTTTGGTCCTTCTCTTCTTCAGATATAAAAGTTAAGCTTTCTGCCAATCTCTAATCCTCTATAACAATCACGAACATATAATATGCCATCCATTTTACTGGCGTTTCTGGAAGTACAGGAGCTTTAATACATATCATGAATAAAACTCATAACAAGGAACATACTTAACATAATCGACTTATTAGGGAGTCTGCGTCTTAAGACACTTTCCAGAATTGGAACTATTATCACAGTGGTACTAACCAAAAAAACTGCAGTGGAAGCTGTCGTATAATTGACACCACAAACTAACCCAGAGAAAAGCAGAAAACGTAGTACTCCCATTAAGACACGTTTGGCCAAGATTGGAATAGTAAGAGTATGAAAGCGGGGCAAAAAACAAGCGTAATGCATATAAAAGCAATCTCAAACCGAAGGGCAATCAAATTAAATGGGCCCATACTGCTCACTTTTATAAGCAAGTAGGAAAAACCCCATGCTAGAGATACAGTTGCCATAAGAAGCTCTGCCTTTTTACTATTCAATTTCATTTATAACCATTCCTTGCACACGTCAACCCAACCCGAAGATAATGAATAATTTTCAAGCTCTTTCAGATATAATTTCACTGTACTGTTTAAGCTACCTCCAGCCGTATATATGATATCAAATCGTTTGAGGGATATATCCATAAATATATGAATCCTTCATTAACAACAAAAGGACAAACTGCGCCTGGTACATGACCAATATAAGTTTCTACCTGTTCTCCAGGTATCATTTTTACTTTTTGATGAAAATAGGATTTGTATTTTTTGTTGTCTATTTTAGCATCACCTGCTATTACAATTAGAACAGCTTTTTCGTCGAGAAAAAATGCCATTGTTTTTGCAATATGTTCCGGTTTACAACCAATCGACTCTGATGCCTGTTCCACTGTAGCACCTATCTGTTCTCGTTCCACAATACGCTGGTCTAAACCAATTCCGTCAAAATATTCTTTTACTTTTTTAAAAGACATTTTTTCACTTCCTCTTGTGTTTTGATTATTTTCAGTATATAATGCTTTTTAGAATAAGTAAAACAAATATATCTTATTTAAATATTATAAAAGATGATTTATCAAATTATGAATCGATATATTAAACTTCAAAAAATTTATGTGTTATATACTCATTTAGATTAGGAAAAGTGGGCTGTGCAACTTTTAAACCTCCTGGAAATTTAATTCAAAATCGAGTAGGAGCTGAATAATTATTTTATTCAGCGACCTCTCACACCACTGTGCGTACCGTTCGGTACACAGCGGTTCAATAAGAATTACCTAATTATAGATACCTTTCGGTTAATGTTATAAAGCCTTGCTTTTTAAGATATTTATTTAGATAGTGTCTTTGATAGAATAGGGCTGCAGAATATCCTCCAGTAGCCTTTTCTTGTATTTGCATATTCCCAAGCTTTATATTCATCAATACCAAGCCTTTTAAGATTATCGTGTTTTGTTTTAAGTTTCTTCCATTGTTTCCAATAACACATCCTAATCCTTCTTCTAAGCCACTCATCTAACGTCTTAAGTGTACTTTTCATATCTGCCAGTTTGAAGTAGTTAATCCATCCGATTATAATCTGTTTTAGCTTAATCGCACGGAGTTCCATACTCATAGCATTACTTCTTCCTGTTACTTCCTTAAGTTTAACTTTAAGTTTCCTAACAGAATTTTGATGTACTCTTATTCCCATTTCACCTTTCTTTGGATAAAATATAAATCCTAAATATTTCAACTTCCACGGTCTATCGACCTTACTTTTATCTTTGTTGACTTTGAGTTTTAATTTCTCTTCTATAAACCTTGTTATACTTGCCATTACTCGATATGCTGCCTTTATTGGCTCTAACTCTCTTAAATGCTTGATTTAAGTTATTTCTGTCAACAATTCTCTCAAGCAATTCATTATTGTATCTACTTTTGGCGTTCTGTTGCTTTTCTAACGTCAATGAAATGCTCGGCGCTCCTACATTACATATTCTTCGAGTTTCACTCTATCCTTTTGTAGGTAACCTTCATTATCAAGCCACCCCCAAAAGGCCTCAAGAATCGGTTTTTCCGTTTCAAGACGCTTTTCCTTTCGCACATCCGGAGTAAGATCTTTCATTGATTTTTCCTCTGCAAAGAGTTTGTTGCAGAAATCAATTCCTTTTGCCGGGAGTGTGGCTTCCGGACTTTTTATGTCCTTTGGAAGTGCTTCAACAAAATATATTCTAAGATGTGTCCAGCACAGACATCTTGTTATTCCCGGAACTTTGTTATAACCTTTATAACAGTCCGTATGGAGATATCCTCTAAAGCCCTTTAAAAATTTCTGCGGGCAGTCCCCACTTCTTGAAGGTGTCCCGCATTTTTCACAGAAGCGTTCATCTTCTTCAAGGCCGCAGATTACTGCATGATGTGGAATATCCTTCAACAGTTCTGCTCTTTGTCCATCAAATTTTTTACGCCTGTAGTTTGATACTTCTTGTAAATCTGGTTCCGGTACCGAAGGGTTTCTATAAACTTCTGCCTCATTGAAAAGATTTATCTGTCCTGCAATTACAGAAGTCTTCTCACTGCTCCTGCCAAATAATTTATGTGTCAGAAATTCAACTGTCTCATGGAGAGTTTTATTCTCCTTCTCCAGCTGTGCTATGCGATTTTTAAGTTCTATAACTTCATTTTTGGTATACATAATTGAGACAGTTCCTTCACTCGTTTTTTATATCTGTTATTATACCATAAATTTCTATAAAACCGCATGATTTCAGATTTCTCTGACACTAGAGGGCAGTTTGTATATCTACTTTCTTTACAGCCTTTGGCTGATTCAGGGACAGGCCTTCCATAAGCCACCTGAATTCCCGGGGTGTTATACATTTTACTGCTTCTGCATCTTTAGGCCACTTAAAACATCCATTTTCCAACCTCTTGTATAGAAGCACAAATCCATCACCTTCCCAATATAGTGCTTTCAATCTGTCTCTCTTCCGTCTGCAGAAGAGAAACAGACTGTTCTGAAATGGATTCAGTTCAAAATTCTTCTGTACGATGGCAGCCAGCCCGTCAATTGATTTCCTCATATCTGTATGTCCGGTTGCAATATATATTTTCTCTGCCTTTGAAATATCACCCAGCATTTTGCAGCACCTTCATAACATTTTCAATTAAACTGGCCGAGGCACCGTTGTGAATTTCAAGAACTGCACGACCAAAACGGATAATAATATCAGCCTGATATGTTTCTGGAGAAACATAGGCTGCATCTGTGGAAATGACACCTGATAATTTGGAAGTATCTACAGGAACTATTTGTTCCCCTGGATTTTTGGAAGGGAGAGCTTCACAGGCAGCAGCACGTACTTTTCTCAACCAATAATAATACCTGTTGGTCCTGATGCCATTTTCCGTACACCATGATTTCACAGTCTTACCACTGCTGCGGCATTCACGTATAATTTTAATCCACTCACTCATTCTATATTCTTGAGTTGCTTTTTGTACATCCATATAAAATCTCCTTTTAAAGTTTTTAAAGTTAACTTGAAAAACTTTAAAATTTATTTTAGAAGATTATTTCATACTTTTTGGGTGGTTTCTATCCACTTTCTTATTTGACGCATACCGTACAGCTTTAATTAATCACCAATGATGACGCTTAAAGCCCTCTAAGAAATCATCTTTCCTGGTTTATAGCCGTCAGGCAATTCTTCTTCACTTAAAAATTTGAAATTGTCATCACGCAGTATTGGCAAAAATACTTCATATGGAATCCTGGAAAACTCACAGGCATAACTACTGGCTCCAAACCATTTACCCTCTTTGCCGCTCAAATTTAAATCTCTAGCAAATTTTGTATAATTTGAACAGTCATGAACTACTAAATCCCACTTTTCCTCATCAGCTATTTTCATGAATTTCAGAGTCAATTCCCTGCTCCATACTGGAGATATATAGCCTTGTCTTGAAATATACATGTTATCCCCATAATAGTTGTCTATGTTATTCTCATTCAAATGTAATTCTGCACAATTGATAAAATCAAGTTTTGTCTCCAAGATGGCTTGTTTTTTCTTGAGAAAAGTTTCGAAAAACTCGGGAGTCATTGGAGTTTCAATACCTACACTTTTAATATACTTTTTCGCTGTTCCGATATTTTCAATCACCTTGTCCGAACAATTAGAAGCCCCCAGGTTGAACCGTATCTCGTCAAGGCCGGCTTCACCTAATGCTTTCAATGTATCCTCTGCAGCTAAAATTCCATTTGTATACAGATGCTGATGAATTTGAGCATCACTAAATTTCTTTATTACCGGATAGTATTTTTCAATTTCCATGAATGGCTCTAAATAAACATAGCAAATGCCAGTGGGCTTCTTCTGAATTGATAGAAGCAGATCAATATCCTTGTCATAAAATCTTGTGCCCCCGATTTCCCACATACCTTCGCCAATTGGAGGAATATCTTCCAGTTCTCCATAATCATAACAGAACTTGCACTCCATGTTGCACTTGTTGGTTTTCCTGATTGCATTCAGACCAGCACCCAACAGACAGGAACGGCACCCCTGGGGAAATTTACTCTCATTTCCCACAAAAAAAGTTCTGTTCTGCAAAGTTTTCAAGCCTTTAATTTTCGACATTAACCTATCATTTCTATGATCAATGGCTGCCTCAATTTGTGCAAAGGCAGAGTAAACTATTTCCTGCTGTTTTGTCATAATTTCCTCTTCCTCAGGCAATTTTGAAAAAAATTCAAACCATATCAATGCATCCTTCTTTGAGATTTTCATAACATCCTCCTATAAGTTCGCCTTTTACAGTTCTAATTCTAACTCTTTCTTTTGCTGTATGGCAATTATCAACTCCAATATAACTCATAACTGCCATTGTCAGTAATTTTTTTTATATTCATAACGGGATTTTCCTCCTCATAAATTTCGATTTTTATCTCTAATGTTGACTTATATATAAGATTCATGTGTATAATTATTTCATCAGAATTTTGCAGAGCGAAAAGTACATCGCAGAATTTTTTATTACGGTTACACAGGTTACCTTACTCAAAAAATTCTTTACAATAAACCACAGTTCCCTTAATGTTATCAAGACTTCCCTTTTCAAGTTCCAATGCCATAAACGATTCATCCGGCACATCAAATGGTACCTTAATTCCCCATGTGCTTGCAGGTTTAAATCCAAATCGAGGATAATACCTGTCATGTCCAAGAACAATTACAGATTTGAAGCCCATTTCTTCTGCAAGCTTCAGACTTTCCTCAATCAACCCTGTTCCAATACCTTTGTTCTGATATTCAGGCAAAACCGAAACAGGAGCCAGTGCCAACGATTCGTATTCCTTTTCACCACCTTTAATAATTAGCTTTGTCATCAGGCTATGACCTACAATTTTTTTGTTAATTTCGGCAATAAGAGAAAGCTCCGGTATAAATACATCGCTTTTTCTCAATTTAGCTACCAAAAACTGCTCTCTATGATCACTGTGCTCTTCATTTTCAAATGCTTTTTCCACCACTTTTTCGGAAAGTCTGCAGTCTTTTTCAGTTTCCTGTCTTATAATTATATCCATTCGTAAATATCCTCCTTTAATTTCTCTGGAGACTTTTTATTATCGCTATAATAAGTGTATTCCCCAATCTCAACATTGGGCCTTTTAGGCAGACTGCTTATATAGCAAACCGTCTTTATATTTTCATTGGGATAAAGTTTTCTCTTATCTGGCCCCGTCATTGAATATGGGCTCCTTTCAGGTATTCAACCTCATTTACTAGTCTTTGAAGAATCTCTATTCCTTTTCTTGTACAATCTACATCAGTTGATATTAAGGAAATAACCTTATCGACCCTTTCCTTGTAATCGCTTGGCTTGATCTTAAAATCTTCAATCATCTTAACAGCCTTTTTTTCATTTATACAGTATTCTTTATTTATTGCAAACAAGACTTGATTAAGGGAAGATATACTTCGAAAGCAATGTCCGCAAACATAGGATACATCGTCTTTATCAATATTGTTCTCAGCAAACATTAAAGAGAAACCTGCCTCAAACATAAAAAATCCAGTTAATCCCTTCTGCAAAGCGGTTGGATAACGTTCTGCTTGCTTTTTAAACTCATAAAAGTTTTCATCATTAGCATATTGTATCTTGCTGATTGCCAATTCTCCACGATACATAGCACTTATATAACCATGAGGATGCCCGGTCTGATAATTGGCAGTAACAATTCCTTGCTCCGTATCTTTGATTATTTGTTCCACCCGTTTTATATCACGTAAAATCAAGTCAACATGATACCCGTTTATAACTAACCATCCACCGCCATTAATCCAATCACCCCACGCTCCGGGAGGTACAACAAGATTGCTTCTATGCTCATCATCCAACCCTGCAGCAAGTTGATTAATCGCAGTCAGGTCAAATGATTCTGAATTGTAATAGATTCCGATATCTATATCAGAATCCTCTGTATGGGTACCTCTTGCACGGGAACCCCCTAATACGATGCCTTCTATATAAGGCAAAGAAGACAATTTCTCTGTTACTAATTGAATAATATTATCTATCATACGAACACACTCCTTTTATCAATATCAAAAACTACATTTGCTCTATCAACACAAAGTATAAAATAATTAGAGGAAATGCCAAAAATTAATTCAGGTTTTTATTTATATTAACTCAAACACCCAGCTCATAAATTAATTTTTTAAATGCATCATAAGCCGGTTTAGGCGAATAATCATCCCTCATAATTCCATATTGATGAAATAGATCCTCTTTTGAACTATCTGCATCCCGGAGTCCAAAAAGTTCATAATGGGAAATATTAAGCTCCTGCCGCAAATTATAGATTGTTCTAATAGCTGTTTCAAGGACTTCAGCTTGACGATCATGGGTCCTTTCCACATTGGCAGCAGTATTCTTTCCCGTAGGCCATCCATTTTCTGTAACCCGTATAGGTACTGAAGCTGATATACCTGCTGCAGCAAGGCTTTTCCCTCTTAAATTGCGCAGTGTACGTTCTACAGTTGAAGTTATTTCTCTTAAATCCAGCGGATGATCTTCAAATACATCCACATAAAAATTATGTCCTACAAAATCAACTGAATCAATAAATGTTTTATTTAAGGCCTCTGCGAGATTTTTCCAAAAGTGTGGGACCGCTACAGGACTTTTAGGCACAGAATCAAAGCCAATCTTTACGGGTAGATTTCTCTCCCTCACCTCATCTTTTGCAGTAATTACTTGGTGTTAGAATAAAAATAGTACAAGAGAAATCCGTACGTATTGCAAAAGCCGGTCAGTATATAAAACCTCTGCTGGTTCAATGTGCTCTAGCTGCCACCAAAAGCAGAAAAGAACCTTACTTTGCAATCAAGTATCAACATATTAAGAAACGTCGTGGTCACAAGAAAGCCATTATTGCGATTGCCCGTATGATGCTCGTATGCATCTATCATATGGTCTCAGAAGAAAAACCTTTTAATCCAATTAAATAATTCTTTTAAATCCCAATATGAATATTTTAGAAATTGTTCATATAGGATATACTGGAGTTTTTTTCATTATATATTCTAACATCTCAACCATTAACATATCATTTCTATAATCAATGGCTGCCTCAAGATGTACCCCTTATTGCAGAATATTTTTATCCAATGGGAATGCTTTATTTATACTTTTACTCTTGATTATCAACACCTGCATACAACTTGGTAATCATAGTGTAAAACAAATGGATTTCTTTATCAGAATAATCATGAAATAAACTATTAAGTTTTTCATTGTGAAAATAAAAAACTTCCTCAAAATAGCTATCACCTTTTTCCGTTAGCTGAATTGAGGTATTTCGCTTATTAACAGGATTTTTCCGAATGGTTATAAAACCTTTTTTCTCCAGTGATGCAGCCAATTTCTTTATATTTTGCCTGGAGGAACCTGACAATTTCCCCAAGTGAGTAAAGGTAGTTTTACCAGTTGTATATTTTATCATTACAAGCAGCATAAATTGTTTCAATGTAAGAAATGGATCGGCTTTATCAAAAATTGTCTGCAGACGATTTTGCAGAATAAATATACTCGCAAAGATACCACGTGTTTCTTTTTCCCGCTCACCGCTATAATTTTTAATCATATCATCAATCTGCATAACGTTTTTCCTTTCATTAACAAAAACTTATCCATTATATCCATTTACATTATAGTAACTAGTTGCTATAATGTAAATGGTAACTAGTTACTATATTTGATGTCATGCATCAAGGAGGACTACAATGAAGCTGAATAAAACAAGCAACTTACTGGTGATTTTCATTATTATCCTAGCAGTAATTGCTTCTGCATATGGTTTCTTTTCAAATAATGCTATCAATGAAAATCAAACAATTCAGACTATTCATAATAAAACCGTCAGGCTTTATGGAAAAGGATTATATCATAATGAATCAGTATCTATGGCAGCACAAGTAAGAGCTCAGGACGTTGTTACACTAGTCTTTGCCATTCCCCTACTGCTGGTTTCGTTGATTCTGAACAAGAGGTCCCTCAAAGGAAAATTGTTGTTGGTAGGAACATTAGGTTATTTTCTATACACCTATATGAGCTATTCTTTTTTAGCAATATACAACAATTTCTTTCTGATTTATGTGTTACTGATGTCACTGTCGCTTTTTGCCTTTATAATCAATATTACTTCACAGGAACTGCAAAATTTGGAGAAATGCTTTTCAGCCGCCATGCCCAGTAAGCCTGTTGGAATTTTCATCATTGTTATCGGTATTATTATAAGTTTGATGTGGTTAGGCAGAATCGTTCCCACCATTGGTAATGATACCGTGAATGGTTTGGAGCATTATACTACTTTCGTTATTCAAGCAATGGACTTAGGAATTGTCCTTCCAGTGACTGTAGTAAGTGGTGTTTTGCTATTGCGAAAGAAAAGTTTAGGTTACTTGCTTACCCCAATCATTATCATTAAGGGCATAACATTACTGTTAGCTATTGATGTGATGGCTATTTCCATGGCAATTAGCGGTGTTTCAGTTTCGCCGATTGAATTAATTCTATTTCCATTATCTACCGTAATATTTGCTGCGATTTTGTGGATACTATTCAAAAATTTTAAATCAATAGATAATATTAAAGAGACAATCTAGTTAAATCGAAGCATTTTCATAGCCCTTTAGCACAAACTCTCTCAATGCCGCATTCAAAATTACGCTCCGTCTCTGCAGTTCTAAATCCAGCAATTTTATAAGCATACAATGTCCCCCTTTTTTAATCTGTCAGGTAAATAAATTATATCATTATTTATCTGACAGATTAAAACTCCCTTGGTTATAAAGAACTCCAGGACTTTTCTGAGAGTTAACATATATTTCTATATTATTATTCTAACACATACTAACCGGACAAAATGAATTATTAAAATCAATACTTTCAAAACTCAGGCACTTAAATTTCATCCAGGGATTTTTGTTTTGTTTCAACTCCTAACACAGCAATAATAAATGCCACTACTACAAGTATACCTCCAAGTACTATAAAAACGGTTCTGTTATCATAGTTTTTAAGTATCCATGCTACTCCATAAGGGCTGAATATAGTTGCCAGCCTTCCTACTGCATTACAAAATCCTGAGCCTCTAAGTCTTATGTCTGTAGGAAACAATTCCGGGACATAAATAGCAAGGCCCAGTGTAAGAAGTATATATATAATTACAGTGAGGAAAAAAACCATAGTCAATATTACACCCATAGTATTTTGTGAAGCATATGCATATCCAAGTGCTCCTGCTGCAAGCATAAATACAATAAGGCACCATTTACGCCCCAATTTATCCACAATAAAGCTCCCAATTAATGCTCCAAGAGGTGCACCTATCATCATTAATATAATTGACTTTTTCCATTAAAATACCTCCATTTAGTAAACAAGAATTTAATATTTTTAATATATAATTTCACTGGCCAGTAAAAATTATTTTCTAAAAACAAGCATAAAAAATAGACCTTTCCATGGGGCGAAAGGTCTATCGCGGTACCACCCAAATTTATAACTTGAATATTTTAACGGCGTCACTGCCGGCAGAATCCTACTAATTTTCAGACTGCAGTTTAAGGGTGCGTTTCAATACAGTATAAATGTGCTTTTTCATCATGAACACTCTCTTTAAAAGTATATCTGTATTTACTTATCCCTGGCATTACTTTTACAATAAGGTTTTCATCAAAATAAAAAAGCGGTATTGCTTCTCTTGGAGCGAGAAACAATACCGCAATACCATCCAAATTTTTTTCTTTATAAAATAACGGATTCAACCGATACAGTCTACTTATATTTCAACCGATAACTCAAGGACGAGTTTTCAATATATGAGTATTGTGAATTTGCAGCAAACATCACTCTCTTTAAATATCATATATTTACTTGATTCCTATCATAGTTCTTAAATTTAATTTTTTTTAAATTATAGTACTAATTTTATACATTGTCAAGATTTAGATTTGATGAATTAGTGTAACCGTAGGAGCGCATCAATCATAAACATTGATGCACTTAATAGTTTTTTTCCTTACTGGAATCCAGATTTCGCTTCGATACTTTGGATTTCCAGTATCTGGACTCTCATTCCACAAAATTTCAGGGCCTTCAACTGCCTCATATCCTGAAGATAGAAACCACTCTGAGTATATCCTTCCCCATATATTTTGAAGTGTTTGCGGAAATGGTCCAATTGATTCAAAAACTGCCCAGGTACTTGCTTCTATTTTCAATACATAGAGTTCTGCTGTTTCATCATTTGAAGTTGCTACACCGATGTAATGATCCAGCTTACCCTTTTCTCCCATTCTTCCTTCCGAGAAGTTGGTAGATGCACTAATAATCCCTATTGGTTCTATATTCGAAAGTGCTTTTAATTGCTTAATAACCTCAGGGGTTAAAAGTTCAGTCATTTTTGCAATCTCCGGATTTATACCTTCAAAAATAATTGGAACTCTCTTCTTAAATCCTGCTAACTTAAAAGGTCCTTTCTCAACAATACGATAATTCATTTCGCATCCTCCTTTAATTGATAATTGAAAGGTCATTCTAGGATAGGCTTTTAACTGTGTATTCTCACTTCTTGCTTCAGAAGGAAGGACACCATGCATAGAATGAAAAGCACGGGAGAATGAATCAGCTGAATCATAACCATATTTGACAGCAACATCGATTATTCTCAAATTTGTATCTTTCAAATCAAGAGCAGCCAGCGTTAATTTTCTTCTTCGAATATATTCTGACAGACCTATGCCTGATAAAAAAGAAAACATCCTCTTAAAATGATACTCTGAGCAGTAAGCCATTTTAGAAATTTCACTATAATCAATATTCTCCGTCAAGTGCTCTTCAATATATGCCAATGCATTATTCATACTACTTAAAGAATCCATCAAACAACCTCCTACATCAATATTATCAAGGGATGCATTTATCCATCCGACAATCTGTGTACAGTTTAGTCGATCAATTTCAACACTTCCAGATAATAAACATGTATTTCTAACATTTTTTATAAAATTCCATGTCTTTTTTAGATAATCTATCCTCCCAGATCAGTTTTAATATGTTTAGTTCTTCGCTGTAATCAACTTTTGTTTCATCCTTATCATATTTAAGCTTCTCCAGTATCTCAATTGTGAAGTTTGACTCTCCATGTTCCTTCCAATCTTTTTGAAGTTCTTTGTTAGGATGATTTCCTAATTCTAATTTAAATTTTGTGCTGTTTATCGTACCTTTCAGATCCTGGGTTCCTTCTATGTAGCACTTATCATTAAAACTGGATTTAATAATAAATATCCCCATATCTGATTTCATAGCTTTATACAGTTCTTTAAGTTCTTTTCTTCTATCCATAAGCCATCATTCCTTTCCAGTAATTGGTTTTTATCTTATTTCAGCCAATATTCTTTACAATCATCAGTTCTTTCCATAAATCCATAATCAACCAGGTAACGTTTAATCACCGCATAATCGTCATAAATCTCCTTCAATATTTGATTTAACTCTTTTTCCATATAGTGTTTTCCATGTTCCAGCTGCTCCGTTATTTTTGTCAGAACAACAATTTTATTCTTCTCTTTCCTGGGGAATGTTTTTAGTCTTAAGGGAGATAGATTTTCAAATACAGTTTTCAATATTTGCTCTTTTTCTTTTTCAGTAATAACATATCGATCATCAACCATAGTTGCATTATTATGAATAGGTACTATAGCCTCATCCATTGAGGACTTCTTTTCAATTGCCTGCTCATAGATTGCCAAATACATCTTTGCCTGTTTTGCCTTTTCACGAAGCATAAACCTTTGATGTCTTACTGTAGAAGGAGAAATATCAAGTATTTTTGCAATTTCTTTATCCGACATACCCGAATATATCAAAAATAATAGTTCTTTCTGATTATCTGTGAGTGTATTATACTTAGATCCTGAATAAAGTAATTGCTTTAAGTAGTTCCCATGTTCCGTACTTAAATGTACTTTGATGGCACGAGATGCTTCAAAAAATCTACCGGCAAAAGAATAAATTTCACCAACTTCAAATCTCTTTCCGCAATTATTGCAAATGTAAGAATTAGTATGTATATCAAATATATATCCGTTCTTAAGTTCTTCTATAGTAAATTTATCGATATCCAAATATACTGCCCCTTTGGTTTGTTATTTTTATAAACACATTATAAAATTGTTTATTTATTTTGTCAACCATATATGACCTAATGGCATAACTATATAATAATTCTCTTTCTCAATGACAAAAGAGCAGCAGAGATTCTTCGCATGATTGACTACGATTTTGAGAAGGTCAGTCATTTTGGAAACGAAATTATGGTCATAAGAGCAAAGCAATTGGATACTTGGCTGGAGCAAATTCAGAGAAATCAACCCACAATGATCATTGCTGATGGTATTTTGGAATACCTAAGTGAAGATGAGGTGAAAAAGTTGCTTAACCGTCTAACAAGCTATTTTCCCCAGAGACAGATTGCCTTTGATGTTATGAGTTCATTTGGAGTTAATTCCGGGAAAGACAGCCTAAAAGCAGCAACAGGATCGGCATAAATTTATGATGGGTCTTTACCACTGTCTTCTATAAAAACCATATGCTTTAAAAATGCCTGAAATCAAAGATTTCTACATATATTTTCTTTGTAGTGAAACTATTAGAATTCAAATAATCATAAGTATGCATATAGATGGTTTGCATTGATCTTTTAGATTTTAATCAATTCCTTGACATATTTTCAAAGTAGTATTATACTCATATATAATACTAGTTTACAATAATACTATAAGTGAGAGGAGGACGCCATGAAATCATCTCTTGACAGTAACCGTCCCATTTATCTGCAAATTAAAGAGTCCATTGAGGAGGATATTCTTAATGGTAGACTGTCACCTGGGGAACAGATACCATCAAACAGTCAGCTTGTCAGCCATTACAATATAAATCCCGTTACCGTAATGAAAGGAATTAACATGCTTGTAGATGAAGGAATAATTTACAAAAAACGCGGGCTCGGCATGTATGTGAGTCCCGATTCACCTGAAAAGCTTAAAAAACGCTTTTCACAGACATTTTTCCAGGAACATGTAGAGCCTCTTGCGGCCCTGGCTAAACCTCTGGGTTTTACCCTAAATCAGATTCACGAAATGATCGATAATGCATGGAAAGGAGAAAAAAATGATCAATCTTGAAAATGTATCACTTAAATACGGAAATACACCTGCACTGAACAATATAAATTTAAACCTTCCTGAACAGTCAATCTGCGGACTAATTGGCAGGAATGGTGCAGGAAAGACATCTCTTCTGTCGCTGATCAGTGCCTACCGCAGACCAACCTCAGGAACAATAACCATATTAGGTGAAAATCCTTATGAAAACAGAAATATACTGCCGCGAATTTCTTTTATCTATGACAATCAGAGCGAAACAGAAAATGCCTTTCATGTAAAAGACCTGTTTAAAATGGCAGCTGTGCTCCGTCCCAACTGGTATACCACCTATGCAGAAAAACTTATAAAGCTGTTTGAAATACCGATGAAGAAAACAATGGGAGACTTAAGTCATGGTTTGCGTTCAGCAGTACATGTGATTATAGGACTAGCCGGACAGACACCCATTACCATATATGACGAAGCTTATCTCGGTATGGATGCCGCCGTGCGCAAGCTGTTTATCAACGAGCTTTTATCGGACTATATGCAGCGACCAAAGCTTATTTTGTTTTCAACTCATTTTATCAATGAGATGGAAGGCCTTTTCAATGAAGCTATAATTATTCACAATGGACAAATAATAGCCCATGATGACTGTGATACCCTGCGAGCAAAAGGATTAGCCGTAACAGGATTTAGCAAAGACGTAGACTGCTTTGTTAAAGATCGTAAAATTCTGTCCCAGCGAAGCTTGGGCAGGCAGAAAGAGGCTGTGTTGTTTGGGCAGCTGTCAGAACAGGACCGTCTTGATGCTGTAAAAGCAGGTCTTGAATTCTCTCAACCCTCGCTGCAGGATTTGTTCATCTATATGACGGAGAAGGGAGGAAAAAAGTAATGACGAAAAAAGCTTTGAAGCTTCTGCTGTCAAAACAGTTTAAGTCCTTATGCTGGTTTATAGGCATCTATGCCCTGGTAATGGCTTTAATTCTTACGGTATTTTCTTATTTGAAAATCGATGATACCTCATGGATACCGGATTCCATCATATATGCTCCTAAAATATACCTTCTGGTAATAGGAATTGTATACCCACTGACTACAACAAAACTATATGTATCACAGGGCCTTACCAGAAAACAGTTCTTTGGAGCCTTTACTGGAGCCATAAGCATTATATCACTGCTGCTGCTCATACCAATCTTAGCTTCAATAATTTACTTTGATAGTATTTCACTGCTGCCGGCAATTACACATTATCTTCATATGCCGCTGTTTTTTCTCATAGGATGGACTTCCGTGGTAGGTTTTCAACTCCGAAAACGGTACACGCCAGTACTTGGAATTTTAAGTGCCCTAGTGATATTTCATGCCATGACTACTATTCCTGGAGTTCTTGCTCTATCGGACCTGGCAGTATTAGGATCTATGGTACTGTTATTAGCTGCATTATTGCTAATTCTACCTCGCATTATTTCTCAAATTCCACTGAAAAGCTGAACAGTGATGTATAGGTGTCTACTATGTTGTGATGGGCACCTGTGTTTTTCTTTGGAATTATTTCTACGATATCTATATTCTCATGTATCCAGCCAAGATAATCACTCGCCATATCATTTTTCAAGCTACAGTTTTGTAATTACGCATAGGCAGAATGTAGTTATTAAAAGCAAAGAGCCAATAATCCCCGTTCATTGGCAGCGGATTATCGGCTCTGTGTCTTTGCATCTGGCTCTTTAAAGTATAGCGTGATAACATTCAATATTAGCAAACTCCAGCTGAGCCTAAGAATAACTTGATTTCCTTAGTGTAGCCAGCATTAGATGCAGAACCCCAAACTTAGCATAAGATACCTGTTAAAAGTAATGCTGAGGTAAAAATGCCAACTACTAAATTATGACATATGGTTATAATAAGAAAATAGGTGCGTTTTTCCAATTATTGATTTGCGCACACACTTAATTATTTTGGAAATAACTTCATCAGTGTGAGGCAACTTCCGATAAATCAAAAGGAGAAGTAACAATGTTAGAAAAAGTAAAAAGAACTGATTTATTTTACCAATATTATGCACAATGGATTACAGTATACAAAGATGGTACAATAAGAAAAGTGACTATGGATAAGTATCTTATGACGAAAAAGTGGCTCAAAAAACTTATTCCAAATCTTATAATTTGCGATTTGAATCGTATAACTTACCAGCAATTACTTAATGACTATGCTGCATGGCATGAACGTCAAACAACAATGGATTTTCATCATCAATTAAAAGTTGCAATTTTGGATGCGGTGGATGAAGGTCTAATTGATAGAGATCCTACACGAAAAGCAATAATCAAAGGGAAAACTCCAAAAGATAAAAAAGCAAAATATCTTAATCAATTTGAGCTGCATACTCTATTAAGCAGTCTTGATTTAAAATCTGAAGTAAGCTGGGATTGGTTTATACTACTAGTTGCAAAAACCGGGATGCGATTTTCGGAAGCATTGGCACTTACATCTAAAGATTTTGATTTTTCACATCAGATGCTTTCAATCAGTAAAACATGGGATTATAAAGGAAGTGGCGGCTTTCTTCCAACAAAAAATCAATCCTCTATAAGGAAAGTACAAATAGACTGGCAAACAGTAATTCAGTTTGCTCAATTATTAAAGGGATTGCCAGAAGATAAACCTATATTTACAGAAAACAAAGTATATAATTCAACTGTCAATGATATATTAACAAGACACTGCAGGGATGCAAAGATCCCGGTAATTTCAATTCACGGATTACGCCACACCCATGCCTCTCTTTTATTATTTGCAGATGTATCAATTGCAAGTGTGGCAAGAAGATTAGGGCATGCCAGTATGACAACAACCCCAAAAACCTATTTACACATTATTCAGGAACTTGAAAATAAAGATGTAGATTTGGTTATGCGTTCATCGTCAGGATTAAGTTAACTGTGAGTCATTTCTTATAATGACTCACGCTGATGAAGGGTAATAAGCTTATCAAATTGTTTGAAAAATCGTCCGATTTTCTCTTGTTCAGCCTTATCTTTTGGTATTGTTAATTCTGTTTTAAAGAAATCTGAAGCAGCAATATTTAACAGGCCATGATTCCTTGCTCCCTCAGCTGCGTGTTTTGAAACCTCACGATACCAATATGTCGTATCATAGTATTTTGTCAAGAAATCACTATTCACATCAGCTGGCTTGAAAACGATATAAAGCGTTGATAATACGCCCACATCTATAAACTGGTGAAATTCGACCAGTTTAAAATTTGGATTATTCATTCTTTCCCATAATCCTAAAAACTCAATAGTACTTCTATTTCTTAACCAATTTTTAATTATGTCAGCAGAAGCTTCTGGATTTTTATATTTTGAAATATGAATTAAACTGATATAATCATCTTTCCCGGGAAACAATAGAAATTACCTTTTTAAGATTTTTTCAGTCATAATAAGCACCTACTATAAAAGTAAGTACTTATTTATGATTTTCTATCCAAGATATTATATCTTTCTGATTTAACTTTCCAGATGCTATATTCACACCCAAATCAACTAATTCTTTTTGAGTAAATTCTAAATTAATATTATTATACTCAAGAAGCATAAGCATAACATATATACCAGTTCTTTTATTGCAATCCACAAATGCATGATTTTTTATTATATTAAAACAGGTATTTGCGCATTTAGATTCAGCAGTTGGATATAAATCTTCCCCACCAAATGTAGCCCTGGAATTTTCTATTGATGATTTCAAAAGTTCTATATCCCTAATTCCTTTTGATCCACCTGTAATATCTATCATCTTATCATGCAATTTTATTATATATTCCAAAGATATATATTTCATCTATCAGCCAGTTCCTTAAAAGCTTCTATATTTTCTTCAAGAATTTTATCTGCAATCCTATCAAGAGTTTGTTCTTCAGATACAGCTTCTTTAGTAAATTCTTCGAAGTCCAAAACCACATATTTAGGCTTGTTATTTTTCATGATAACTACCGATTTGTCCTCATCAACCATCTTGGCCACTTTGGAAAAATTCTGGTTAGCCTCTGACATTGAAACTATCTTTTTAGTATTCACCAGCATTGAAACCCCTCCTAACACTATAATATGTTTATATTATACCATAAGTAGGATAAAAATATCCTACTTATATAAGTTTTACTTATAACTTCATTTTTAGCCTTCTACGAAGATTCTAATAATTCTATCTGTTACCTCTTTTATTTTTTCTTCATTCAAATGCCCAATCTTATACAAAACTATATCTCTGTCAGCTGTAAATATCTTATTAGGTCTGATATTACTATTTTTTATCAATGATCCCTCTTCAAAGTCACTATTCTTCAATTTTATTGAATATGAATCAGATAAATTTTGACTTGTTATTTGGGAAAAAATTAAATCATATCCTTCTAGATCAGCTAATACTAAGGCCGGTCTCTTCTTCGATTGCGATAAATCTGAAAAGGGGAAGGGTACAACGCTTTATCCTCCTCAGGTTTAAGCCAATCTTTTGCTAGATTCTCTTCACTTGCTAATGTTATATCATCTATCTTTAAATTACTTTTTCTATTTTTTTTAAATTCTATATAATCTATATAATCAGCTACTTCCTGCAATAAGTAAGGTGGTAATGTTTCAATTTTTTTTACTAAGACATCCTTATTAATCATATAAATCACCTTCCTGTATATTCTTTATTTTACTATTATTATACCATATTAACTAAAATATCATTGCCTAAATTCGTTGGTTTCATATTCTACATCTTGTCCATTTTCCCGTTTTTATTGCTCCAACGGGACAAAGTTTGAAATCCGTATTCTTTTCAGTTACTTTATCTGAAATTGCACCCAGCTCACACTGTTCCCAGCACCAGCAAATCTAAATTTTTACACCTAAAATCTTCAATTGTTCATTAATCTTTGCTTCAAGTTCTGCAATTTCCTTATTATCTTGTTCTAACTGATTATTCACTTCTTCCAAATCAATTGGAGCTTCTTCTTCAAAAGTATCAACATAACGTGGAATATTCAAGTTAAACTCATTCTCCCTGATTTCCTCAATTGATGCCACGTGAGCATATTTATCAACATCTTTACGTTCCTTAAATGTATTGATGATTTTATCTATATTTTCATCATTTAAGTTATTTTGATTCTTCCCCTTTTCAAAATCACTGCTTGCATCAATGAATAATATGTCTTTGGTTTTACGATTCTTCTTAAATACTAAAATGACTGTTGGTATACTTGTTCCATAAAATAAGTTAGCTGGCAAACCAATAACCGCATCAAGATAATTTTTTTCAATTATAGTTTGACGGATTTTGCTTTCTGCCGCACCACGAAATAGCACACCGTGAGGAAGAACAATAGCCATTGTGCCAGTGTTGTTTAAATGATATATACTGTGCAATATAAAAGCATAATCTGCTTTTGATGCTGGTGCTAATTTCCCATAATCGCTAAAACGTGGATCCTTTAATTTGCTTTTATCATTATCCCATTTCGCAGAATATGGTGGATTTGCAACCACTGCATCAAAACTACGTGGGTGATCAATTCCTCTTTCGTCCGATCCATCCGGCCAATCATTTTCCAAAGTATCAGCATTATTTAATGTCATATTGTTATAAGATACATCGTGCATCATCAAATTCATACGGGCCAAGTTATACGTTGTTGTGTTCAACTCCTGACCAAAGTACTTAATAGGAGTACCCTCAGGCAACTCTTGTCCAACAGTAAGCAGTAAAGAACCTGAGCCCATTGTAGGATCATATAAATTGAAAAATTCATCTGATTTTTCTACACCGTTAGTAACCAATTTAGCTAAAATCTTACTTACTTGATGAGGTGTATAAAATTCTCCACCTTTTTTACCAGCACTTGCAGCAAATTTACCAATTAAATATTCATAGATTTCACCTAGAATGTCTTTTCCGTCATCCCCTTTGTATTCAATTTCATCTACTAATTTAACTATATTGTTAAGTGATTTTGCACGTTCATTTGTAGAACTTCCAAGACGTGAATCTCCCAAGTTAACATCGTTGAATATACCACGAAAATCTTTAACCGCTTCCCTATTTAATTCCGCATTTTTATTAAAACTATCAAAAATAGTTTGGTAGTCACTGGGAATAACTTGTGCATCATTAATTTTATTAATCAAAGACTCCCATGTATCATTTGGCGCAATTGCATACCCCAAACTTGATGAAATATCTTCTAAATAATCATCCAAATCTGCACCTGCCGCTTGTTTTAGGTAAGCATCATTGGTAGATTCTCCCTCTGCAACGTCAATAACATTATTTTTCACTAAATACTGTTCTTGATGTTCCGAAAGATATCTATAAAACATAAATGCCAGGATATAGTTTTTGTACTCCGACGCATCCATTGTGCCACGCAGTTCATTTGCCATAGCCCAAAGTTTGCTGGTAATTGTTTGTAGATTATTACTCATTATTTTTATTTCCTTTCTCTTTTCAAATTGTTTTATCCGACGGCTGCAAGCTGTAATACCCCTATCGCATTCTGTGAAAGTGATTCACACAAAATTAAAAATTTTGGTTCTCTACTTTTCTTATAAAGTGGGATAACGGCTGCTAAGCCCCTGGATAACGATTTCTAAGTTTATATAAACATCTGTTGTAGTAATGCTTTCTTTTGTTCTTGCAAATGATTTAACTTACGTTGATGAAGGGTGATAAGATTGTCTAGGTTCTTGAAAAATTGGCCAATTTTTTGTTGCTCTTCAATGCAAGGTAACAATAATTGCTGTTTGAGCAATTCTTTTAAATTAAGTGAATTCATCATTCTGGCATTTGAAGTTGCATTTATTAGAATTCTTCTCATAACATTTTGATTATTTATATACTTCTTCATAAACTCACAATCGTACTTTTCTACAGCACTATATACATCATAAATATGGGAAACAATTCCATCTCTAAAGTCATTTAAAACAAATCGACCGTTTGGAAATTCTTTATTAGCATGACCTTCAAAGGCTATCTCCCCAATTCGAATTTTATTATATGTTGTCATATATTGATCCGATGAATCTCTTACATTAGTTGCTTGTTTCATTTGTGCCACAGATATAATTGAATCACTATGGAATTCTAAATCACTATTTTTGACAGTATTTTTTTTTAAGATTTCTCCCAATTTATGCTCTTCCCAAGGGTAAGTAAATCCTGGGAAACGAATTTCTGGAAAATTTTGTCCATTTTTCGGGAACATTTTTTGTAACAAACTTTTTTTCTTATCCTGCAAGTGATTTAACTTACGCTGATGAAGGGTGATAAGTTTATCGAGGTTATTTAAAACAGTAAATATTTTCTCTTGTTCATCTAACTCAGGAATCATAATATTGATATTCCGACATACTTCTTGATTCAATTTAGGTTGCGCTGTTCCTGTATTGTATTTTTCATAGTTAAGTCTTTCTAATGCCTCACAAATAAATCCATTGCTATAATTTTTTTTTGCTTTTAAAACATGTGCATGATTATTTACCCAGTATCTACCACACGCTAAGAAACATACACGATAATTTCTATCTATAATATTCGCACCATCTTCACTTAATAAAATCAGTTCTTCATCAAATATATAATCTTCCACATAATCAATAATTCCTGATGCTCCATAGTAAGGATACGAACCAGATTCACGCGTCCCAGCCTCCAATGGTTTTCTTTGCTCATCAAGAAAATCTACTACATCTCCTAATTTACGCTGTTCCCAAGGGTCGGTAAATCCTGGAAATCTCATTTTAGGTACATTAGCTTTATTTTTATCCATTTTATCTCCTATCTTAACTGTCAATTGATAATTAGCAGTTCAATAATTAATTTTAAAGTTTTATTAGATATGAATTAGCTTTCAGCATGCTCGTCAGCCAATTCATAAATGGCTTCACGCAAACCATTACGATACTTGATTTTAGACAAGGATTGTACCTTTTCGTCATGTGCCAGCGTCTTATAATCCCTGCTTGCTTTGGCAATTATATTCCGGATTTGGCCAGTATCATCTAAATCCTGCATGCCATAACGATGATGACTAAATAATTCACGCATCTGGGCACTTGTGATAATATCTGTAATTCCCCACTTCACCCGAAAGTCCAGGAACATTCTATCAAGGCTGACATTGTTAGCCGCTTGAATAATTTGTTCACTATCTCTCAATTTTACTGGATATTTAAGATTAAAGCCTTTCGGTGGAAAATGCCCTTTGATAATAGCGATTGCTGCATTCATGACCTTTACAGCATAATTTCTGTCTTCCAAACCAGTGGCAAACTGATCAATTTTCTCTTTCGTAGCTTGCGCTTCCTGACTTTTGCCCTCATGCACCTGGTTTAATAATTGTTCCACCAATTCAGTTAAATAATCATAATCTATTTTTACATCCTTGACATGGGTCATTTTCAACTCAATTTGATAAAAAGGAATTTTCTTTTTCTTTGCCATATACTGTTTAAGCTCATTGGTTAAAATTGTAGTAAGCATGGTTTCTTGAGCACCTGTCATGCCTAATTTTTCAACTAATTCATCAGGATTGTCGTAATTGAAACCTACTGTATTTCCATCAACTTCTTCAGGGGTATATTGTTTTAATTTAGCCATTCCAGCATTATAATCACGCAGCAAATCAAACATATATTCTTTTTGCTTTTCAGAAGGTGGTAATTGCTGGAACTCATTGGTTAAGCTGCCTAATTTCTGAGCAACCTCTTTAACTTCATTAAACTCATCTTCAAAAGGTTTAGCTATAATACCATCTTTTTGATTGGATTTACGCTGCTCATCTTCTGATAAAATTGCAGAATCTTTATTGGCATAAATTGCGAGAGCTTCATTCATCAGCTTCTCATTTTGAGCAGACCAGCGATAATTTACAATACGCCCCCAGGGTTTTTCCTGCATGTCAGCAATACGGTTTGTTCTTGAATAAGCTTGAATAAGTCCGGCTCCTTTAAGTGTTCTGTCTACATAAAGTGTATTAAGTTCCGGTGCATCAAATCCAGTCAAAAGCTGATCTACCACAATCACAATATCCAGGAAATTCTTGTCGGCAGCAGTTTTTTTCAAGCGTTCAGTAACATCCTGTGTATATCCAGCTGCATCATCCATACCAAAGCTTGTACCAAATTCCTTGTTATAAGCCTTCATAGCATCATATAAACCCTGATTGGCAGCAAGCATGCTATCATTATTGGATGAGTTCTGGCTGAATGTAACTGCTACTTTTAATGTCTGACCACCATTTTTCCTATTCTCATCATTTACTCGCTGAAATTCACTAAAATACATCATTGCCATTGGAGTACTGGCTTTCCCGCCGCCAACATGAGTGGTAAAGAGGGCATTATATTTACCTTCATTTGAACGATTTCTCCAGTTCTTGAAAATATCTTCAACTACTAACTTGATATGATCCTGATTTTCATCATAAAAGCTTGGTTCAACTGCATCATCCATATCTTCCTGACTTAGATTACTGATCTTCTCTTTAATTTGCTGTTCAGTCCACTTTGGATGGCGTTCTCGGTAAAAATTTGGCAGATATTTAGATTTCATCTGCTCTTCATCAATGGTTGTTTCAAAATCCACTTTAAAACCTAAAACATTTCTGTCTGCAATTGCTTCACGAATAGTATAGGCATGTAACAGTTGTCCAAAAATATCTTCTGTTCGCAAACCGCTGGTAGTTTCATCAAACATGGGTGTCCCTGTATAACCAACCCAGGCAGATTTCTTAAAAGCCTTTTGTATCTTTGCAAAACTTTCACCGCCAGTTGAACGGTGTGCCTCATCCACGATAAATACAATATTTTTATCAGGTGCTTTAAAAGATTTACGTTTCACTAAAGTATCAAGTTTTTGAACAGAAGTAACAATGATACTATTATCTTTGCTCTTTAATTTACGGCTTAAATCATTAGTATTATCGGTATCTTCAACACTTCCAATCATATCTTCACCAGCATCCGGATCATAGGCCCTATAATTTTCACTTGTTTGTTTCGTTAAAGCAATTCTATCCACTACGAAGACAACTTTGTCAACTTTCGGCATGCGACTTGCAAGCCACGCTGTTTTAAAACTAGTTATGGTTTTGCCAGAACCAGTGGTATGCCAAACATAACCTACTTTATTTGTACCCAGTTCAAAATCAACTTTCTTTAATTTTTCAAGTACATTCTGGGTGGCATATACCTGATATGGACGCATTACCTTTAACATTTGTTTGTTTTTTGTGCCATCCAAAATCATATAATTGGTAGCCATCTGATGTGCCATTGGAATACTCAGCATTGAATCAGCAAACTCCTTCCAATTACGCACAATAGTATTATCACTTTTACGCTGCCAATTAAAAGCAAAATCCTTATTGAACTTATCCGGCGTGGTATTTGCCATATACTTCACGTTATTCGGCGTAATTGCCACCAATATCTGCAAGGTTGAAAAAATATCACGATACTGGTTTTCTTCGGAATATTGATGCATTTGATTCAGCGCTTCATTGACATCATGTGTATCACGTTTTTCTTCAATTTGTATAATAGGCAAACCATTGATAAGAAGTGTAGTATCAAAACGACGATTTTGTTTCCCGGCGATAACTGCAGGACGTTCAATTTGATTGACTACCTGGTATACTGTATCTCCAGCACCAATTTGCTTTTGATCGAAAACCGTTAAAAACACGTGACGGCCGTCATCCAAATCAATTTCAATCTGCGATACACCATTGAGTCCATATAAAAATTGTCCAGCTTCATATGGTGTTTCAATATCAGATATAATCTTTTTAACTTGATTAAATTCAACAGTACTTAGTGGATGATCAAGTGTACTTTGATTGTGCCTCTCAAGAATTTCTTTGAAGTTATCCCAAAGCTGGTCTGTAGTTTTAATTTTTGGTTCATACTTCCACAGCTTTGTTTTCACACAGTAATCGGCAGATTTTTCACTAACCGTAAAGCCGCTGATTCTTTCCAGATGTTCAGGTTTAGTTATGGTTCCACTGGTAATATATTGTATTAATTCAGTTTCAAATTGCTCTTCATTCATTTCTCACCTGCCTCCTCTAACCTGGATAATATGATTTTTGTTTCAAGTTCTGCTGCCCTATTTTTAAGGGCTTGCAGCCTTAACTGATTAAAATAAACTTGTCCTATAATTTCTTGCTTATCTATAGAAGGTATTTTCGGTATTTTAAGCTCTTTAAGCTGCTTGAGGGTATATTTTAAAACTTGTGAACCCTGCAGTCCCAACACAAACTGTTTCTTAATTGTTTTGTTTTCATTAATGAGATAGACCAAAAACTTCGGATCAATGTTATTGCCAGGTAACAACTTAACGTAGTTTTGCGTATAAAGATATCCCTCGTGCTCTTTTCTTACCATGGCTGCAGTTCCCGTGATCAAACTAAACACCACATCACCATGACACAAGGTATTTACTTTGTCATTGGTTCTAACTTGTTTATTGTCCGCACCCTTTGAAATAATACCCACCAGATCATCCGTTAAATCTGTTTGACTATAATAGGTGAAAAGCGGTGCTTTCTCATCAAACACTTCAGTAATTCTAAACTGAGGGGATCCACTTACTAATTCAACCAATTCGCTCAACTTTTTCATAAAATATTGTGCCTTTCTAAAATTAACTTTATTTACTATGATGTAATCATATCATAAAAGAATTTTTATTACAACTATAAAAGTGTAATTTTAAAAAATTACACTTTTAGTTAAATTTATTCTTGACACAAACAATTTTGAAAAGGTTATTGACAAGTGCAATTAAATTGTATACAATTTAATTGTTTGCAATGAAGGGGGAAAATATGATGAAAATAGCAGTAAGATATTACACAAAGACAGGAAATACGAAGAAGCTGGCAGATGCCATAGCAGAAGCGGTAGGTGTAGAAGCAAAGACAGTAAACGAAAAACTAGCGGATGATATAGATATACTATTTCTTGGAAGCTCTGTATATGCTGCAGGCGTGGATGCTCAGGTTAAAAAATTTATTGAGGATATAGATGTCCGTGTTGGTAAGATTGTAAATTTCAGTACCGCAGCAATCATTAAGTCCACTTATTCACAAATAAAAAAACTTGCAGATAAAAAAGGAATAAATATAAGTGACAGAGAATACCATTGTAAAGGTTCATTCGGCCCTCTTCATAATGGGAAACCAGATGCTGCTGATTTAAAGAAAGTAAGTCAATTTGCAAAATCGTTTTTGTAGAAAAACGACAAATTTAATTGTATATAATACAATAATACTATAAAAGGATGGAGTACATATATTGTGAAAGATAGATATGACATTTTAAAATTAGAAAATCAATTATGTTTTCCAATTTACGCATGTGCAAGGGAAATAGTTAAAAAGTATAAACCATTTCTTGATAAAATAAACCTGACATATACACAATATATCACTATGATAGTAATGTGGGAAAGAAAAAAGTTGAATGTCAAGGAACTTGGAGAATATCTTTATCTCGATTCCGGTACCCTGACACCAGTTTTAAAAAAACTGGAATCTAAAGGATACATTACACGTACCCGTTCAAAAGATGATGAAAGAAACCTGCTGGTTGCATTAACTGAGCAAGGAGATAAGCTTAAAAATCGAGTAGTTGAAATTCCTTCACAAATTGGAAAGTGTGTGAAACTCAAGGTAGAAGAAGTACGAGAACTTTATAAACTTCTTTATAAAATGCTGAACAATATGGCAGAATAATCAAATCCCAAATAAAACCTGAATAGGTTGTACAAAAGCAGCTGTATTTCCAAAGATAAAATACATTAATAATCAGAGACCACCTTTGTCATCCTGAAGTTTGTTAGGGACACGCCCTCTCTGACAACCGTATTTTCAGTCTGCATCACATATCCGAGTTGCTCAAAAAAGGATCTGGCTGTAATGGATGCATATGTCTCAAAGCAAACCACATTATTCTTTTCCACGCACCGCTCCAATTCCTTCACCAGCCCCGTTGCAATTCCCATGCTTTGATAATCTTTATGAACAAAAAGTCTGTCCAAGCAGCCATTCCGATCCATATCGGCAAAACCTACAATCGCACCGGCCTGCACAGCTACCAAAGTGGTATGCTCTAAGAAGGAGCGGTTCCATTCTTCCAAATTCACGTCACCTGTCGCCCATACGTCAAGCTGTTCTTTTGTATAATCCATTGCATTAATCGTGTGAATAGTATCATAAAATAACTGTGCCAGTAAAACACAATCATCCGGTTTGTAATCTCTGATTATCATAATAGCCCCCAGTGAATTTTTGCATTACTAAATGTGATTTTAAGGTACTTAAATTGTATAAGCTAATCACAAATATTTTTTCTAAACGTGCCTACAACACTTAAGCCAATCTTCCAAGCCAATGCCCATTATACTAACGATATGAACGCTGCGCCATCTTTCCTTGAGTGATTTTCCGTCAAATATTCTTTCCTCAACCAATTCTTCAGCAGTATCATATTCACAACCACCTGAAATGTCGCACTCACCAACCCAATATGGCTTATCAAATTGGGGAAGAAAGCCAAGATAATGCTCACCTTCATGCAAATCGTCCGTAAAACTGAAGCAAATTTCATCTATTGATATTCCGATTTTCAATTGCTTGAAGAAATAATCGTAATCCAGAGTATCCACAATAATCTCCTCCATTCACAGCTTAAACTTTTACAATAAAGTTAGACTGATAATATTGATTCCAACTCAAATTCATATACTTATAACCCTAGGGCGCTTTTCCCAATCACTCAACTCTACGGTCCAATATCCCACCCATTCCTTCATTCCTTTATATTCTGGTGAGTTGGGATTCATCATAATTTCACGAAAGTCAATAAACCCTGATACCCCTCCCACATCCTCCGGTGGTGTTTGGCCGCTTGCCTCCAACAAATATGGCGACTCCTTATCGTATTCATCTATTACATTTATAAGCTGAATTTCGTGCTTCCAGTTATCTCCCATATCATAGGTATATATTATGTATTTCTGCTCAGTCAAAAATTCCGACAGGGTGTGATTTTCCATCAAAATTGCTTCTTCATCATATTCCAGGTCCTCCCCAAAAGGGGCGATTCTGCCAACCGGTCTGCACTTGTCCTTATCAAAAACAGTAAAATCATATAAATGATAGTTTCTCCAGTCAAACACTGACTGGAGCACCTTATGTAATTGTCTGAATTGTATATAAGCAGGTACAACAATTTTTCTTACTGCCTTGTATATATCTAAATCAAGTGTGACAAGCAGCTCAAAGGCATGGTATTTATAGGCTTGTATTCCAGTAACCTCAGAAATTGCATTAATCATTTCCGCTACATTTTTCAGTGAATTTCGCTTAACTTGATAAATCGCAACAGTAAAGCGAATAGCATCATTCACCAGAACAAGCATATCCTCTGCTCTACGATTATTCCAAACTTTAGTCCAATTTACTGTCCATAAAAATAGTGGGTTTACAGCCTCATGATTAGTCGGTGGATCATATCTACTTCCAATCTGATATATTATATTTAGCCAATAATTCCCGTGATAATTTCATGCCTTCATCTGTAATTGCTACAGACTTAGAACGATGGCTCCCCTGCCGGATATAATCTTCCTTATCCAGTTCATTAATAATATCAAAATCATATCCCTTCCAAGCCATATCCAAATCTGATTCAAAATAATCACGTTCCTTAAATCTTGTTAGATACATCAACAGCATGGTCAATTCTTTAACTGCCTTCTCCGGGTTAGTCTTATCCATAATAAAACCTCTCCTCTCCGTGGTGAAATTACAATTTTTATGCCCATCATCATGCTATAATATCCTTTTATTGGCAATCTTTTTTTCACTCCAGCCAAGTCTCTTTGCCCAAGCACGAAGCTCATTACTTTCTACCTTGTCTTCACTTTCATAAACAGTCCCTAAAAAATTAGCAAATCCACTTAGTCCACCTACATCATCAAGCAAAAAAACTCCATCTTTATAAATACAAACCGGCCTATGCTCATTCAGCACAATATCATTTGCACAGACAATCTCTTCATGCGAAACAAGCCCGCTTTTAAGCAGGTCTCTGTAATTGTCTTTCTTAGTTATGATAATAGTCCAATTATCCCCAAAATCATATTTATAAATGAGTTCCTTTGCTACCGGAAACAACCTTTTTTCACCAAGCAGTTCATGTTTACCTGCTAAAATCTTGCTAACTTCCAATCTCTCCAACAAGTTTTCTGTTCCGCCCTCAATGATAATAGAAGAATTCATTTCTTCAAGAGTCAACTCAATCAAAGGAGCTTTACGCAAAATTTTAATCTCCTTGCCCTCAGCCTTTTTAGTCCGTTCTATGTAATCTTTAAATGACTCCCTAACATCAATCATCTTAAAATCATCCATGAGCCGCTGCACATCTCTTTTAGCAATTTCCGGATGCTCCAGTTTTCCGCCATAAAAATACGGTCCAATATATTTCTTCTTAATCCATGCACTTATACTGCCTTTTTTATAATCATCATCCCAGAAAATATCTCCCTCTGATTCGGAAGGAGGCTGAAATAAAATTCCCACTAAATCCGACCAGCCTTTAACAGTGCCACTGGTCAGTTTTTGATATATTTCTTCTGGTAGATGAAAACTGCGTAAATGTGAATTTCTCCAGCCATAAAGTTTTTGTATTGTATAGTGTAGATTATGAAGTGGCATATCAGATGGTATAAGAATATCTCTGCATATGGACTTTCCCGTAGAAGATTCTCCATATCTTTTAAGCATTATTTTCTGGTATTCCGTCAGGTATTCATCTTTCAATTCCAAATGAAGATGAACCGATGTGATTTCTTCTTTATCACCTCTTATTTTGTTTTTCATTTTGTCCTCCTTCCCAACTATCCTTATTTTTAACTTTGAACCACCATATGCCATTCTGCATTACATAATGTATCCATTCACTGCTTTTATCAAATATTCTACCCTTGTTATCAATACAACACACTCCACGTACCAGTAGACAAGCTATAGATATAATTATGCAGAAATATTAGCTCTTGCGTAAATATACCCCTTTATTGCAGAATCTTTCTACTCCAATTGGGAATTGTATTTCTTTTCCATTTAACTGTTCCGTTGCATATATAGGCTACGTATTTAAATTCATTTGTATTATAATATATATTTATTTCATTACATATACCTAGTATCTTTTTTAAATTATTCAATGATTCATAGTATCTTCTTTCTATATATCTCTCTCATAATAAATAGATCTATATATGGATGTTTTTCCGGCATCATTTACTCCTGCGAATATAGTATAAATAGCCATTACTCTTTACCTATCACCTTTTTTTGCTCTCTTTGAAGCACTAAATCCGATAAAGCAGCATAAAAATCTTGTTCTTCTTTTGTCTTTGATTTTTTAAACAATTCTTTTAAATCCTCATATGAATACCTAAGAAACTGCTTATACAAACTACTTTGCTGATTTATTTTTTCCATAACGATTCCCCTTCGATAAATATATCTTTATACTATATTGTACCCTAATATAGTGCTCCCATAAATAGTTGTACTTAACTGAATTTAAATTTTCAGGAATCTCACTTTTCTTTATTAAAGAGCAATAATTTCTTCAACCATTTTGGCACATGCTTAACTTTTTTATTTTTAGATACAGACTTTAATTAAATAGTAAATAAACTTAATCGTTTTTAAGTTTCTCTTTTAAAGAATTCAACATTTTCATTTTCTCACTGTCACCTTTTACATCTGGATGATATTTTTTTGCAAGTTTAGTAAATCCTGCTTTAAGCAGTTCCTTAAAAAGTTCACTTTCCTCCGCTGTCAGATGATAAGGATTAGAATTCCTCTGCTTGTTAATTTCTTTCCATCCTTGAGATTTGTAAAATCTTTTAGCCTCATTATATGTATTGAAATTTGTATTGTAGTTATAGTTGATTATATTTACATACCATTTTTTGAAATGCTCTTCATCATTGAAATTTTCATCATATTCTTCTTCATAATATATCATATCCTTTATAATCTCATTTTCTTTTTCCTTACGCAAATGCAACCTATACTGGTTTTTCTTTGAACTCATACTCATAAAAATCCTCAACTGACTCTATTACCATTCGCTCAAAAGACTTTTTCTGTACATTCAACTTATCTTGTACCTTATCAAATACCTTAAATTCTTCTAAAAGACTCATTATGTCATACCTATAAAACGATGAATCCCCAGTCTCCTCAGCATGGAATATTTCTTTCTCATCAAAATCAAACAGATGTATTTTGTTCCCATTGTCAGAGCAATAATCCACTGAGTACTTGTTTCGATACCCTTTTAAATATTTGCTGATTTTTACACACATAATCATTACCGCTCCCAAAACTACTATTGCCTTAAAACTAGCCAATAGTTTTGAATCTGCTATAACTAATTTCAGTATATCATGAAATTTAATAGAGTTAAATATTTAAAATTTTTGAATATAAATCATATAATTATTGATTCTCTATATTACATTATTCCTGCCCGCGCATAAAAGCGCATCATTTTATCAACTCAAATCATTTTAATTCTAGGTAATAAAAAATCAGCTTATATAACTACAACAAGCTGATTTTAGGAATGTTTTTAAGACAAGTTGTACTACAACGCGATATTCCATTTGAAATAAAACTGCCTGCAAATACTCCGACTGTCTTTGGTTCACTTACCAAAAAACAATTTGATACTGAAATTAACAAATGTATGGACGATATAAAGAATAGAATATTAATTCTCAAAAGCATCTATCGAAAGATAGGTGCTTTTCTTATGCCAATTTTTAGGAAAGGACATGAATACTTATGGGAATACTATCCAGCCTTTTCGATTGCATCAGTCTTTTTAGGAACTTTTGGAACAGATACTAATGCTTTCTTGGCACTGTCATCAGCTGATTTTAGCTTATCTAATGCCGATGTATCATAGGCTTCTTTCTTAGAATTTATCAACTTCTCAGAACCATCAATTAATATTTGCAGTTTCTTATTTTCTGTTTCAACTTTTTTCTTTGCATTATCAAACTGAGTAACAGCTTTTTCACGTGGTAAATATACACCAAAGTAATAACCACAACCACCTGCAACAATAACCAATAATGTGATAATCCCAATAATAACTTTTCTCATTTTGTTCACTTCCGTTTTTTTGTCCATATCCTCATAATTCACACCACACACCCCTGTCCTCAACATTTATATTTATATATTACACTTTCTATTATATATATTCATACTGACATAGACTGTCAGCAACAATAAAATTACCTATATGTAAAAAACAAAAAAGCCAATTAAGATGATTGTTCGCCTTAACCGACTCTTGAATTTCATTATTCAATTACGACCTCTTAAAAGCTTCTAAAATTAACTTGAAAGATATAGCAATTTTTAGAGTATATAATAAACCTACACTAATAAGAGCACAGTTACTAAAGTCTTCCTGCTGTGCTTTTTAATGAAATTATCATATCCACACGTATTTTGATAGAAAGTCAACACTTAAAAATTAGCCCTCTTTTTTAATTGAGAGGGCTTATTCTTAGAATGTAAGCGGTAAATTATCCGGTGTGTGTTTACAAAAACAAAGACCATTCATTTAGAGTGGTCTTATTTTTGCTATTTGTTCTTTTTACAGGAAGACTGAACCCATGGATCCCAGGGCAGGTATTCTTCCAAAAATTCAGGGTGTGATTCGAATTGTACACCAGGTAGATTTTTAAATAGAAATTCAAGATAATTATAAGGTTCCAATCCATTGGCTTTGGCTGTTTCAATTATACTGTAGACTGCTGCACTGGCTTCAGCTCCTCTGGGGCTTCCACTAAAGAGCCAGTTTTTTCTCCCTAAAGTGAAAGGCCTTATACTGTTTTCAGACAGATTGTTTGAAATAGCACAGTTGCCATCTAGAAGATAATTCATAAATCCTTCTTTATTATTTACAGCATAAGCTAAAGCTTTTCCAAGCTTTGATTTGGGAAGGCAGCTGTTTTTTACGGAATCAAGCCACCCCCAAAAGGCCTCAAGAATCGGTTTTTCCGTTTCAAGACGCTTTTTCTTTCGTTCATCCGGCATAAGATCTTTCATTGATCTTTCCTCTGCAAAGAGTTTGTTGCAGAAATCAATTCCTGCTGCCGGAAGTGTAGCTTCAGGGCTTTTTATGTCCTTTGGAAGTGCTTCAACAAAATATCTCCTGAGATGTGTCCAGCACAGACATCTTGTTATTCCCGGAACTTTGTTATAACCTTTATAACAGTCCGTATGGAGATATCCTCTAAAGCCTTTTAGAAATTTCTGCGGGCAGTTCCCACTTCTTGAAGGTTTGTAATCAAACAACCTTATTGGTGTCTTACTGCCTGCATATGTACTGTACAGCCACATATAGGATTCTGATGTATTTTTCCTGCCGGGTTCTTTAAGTACCTGTACAGGCGTCTCATCTGCATGTAAATATTTCTCGGCCGTGAGTTTCTTGTGCATCAGATTTGTAAGTGGCATCAGCCAATTTCTGGACGCAGCTATAATCCAGTTGCTCATAGTCGCACGGCTGAGCTTTACCCCCAGTGACTTCCATTCCCTTTCCTGACGGTATAATGGAAATGCATTGACATACTTCTCATACATGATATGGGCAATTGTAGATGGCGAAGCCATGGAATGCTGAATTACCGGATATGGCATCGGGGATTTTTCTATGTAAGAAAGTCCTTCTTTGCGGCATTTCCTGCATTCATAAGTTTCACGGTAGTAGTCTATAACACGTACCTTTGCCGGAATGAATTCTATTTCTGTACGGATAAATTCTTTCCCTATGCTTTTCAAAGGTGTCCCGCATTTTTCACAGAAACGTTCATCCTCTTCAAGGCCACAGATTACTGTATGATGTGGAATATCTTTAAGCAGTTCTGCTCTTTGACCATCAAATTTTTTACGCCTGTAGTTTGATACCTCCTGTAAATTCGGTTCCGGTGCCGAAGGGTTTCTATAAACTTCTGCCTCATTGAAAAGATTTATCTGTCCTGCAATTACAGAAGTCTTCTCACTGCTCCTGCCAAATAATTTATGTGTCAGAAATTCAACTGTCTCATGGAGAGTTTTATTCTCCTTCTCCAGCTGTGCTATGCGATTTTTAAGTTCTATAACTTCATTTTTGGTATACATAATTGAGACAGTTCCTTCACTCGTTTTTTATATCTGTTATTATACCATAAATTTCTATAAAACCGCATGATTTCAGATTTCTCTGACACTAGAGGGCAGTTTGTATATCTACTTTCTTTACAGCCTTTGGCTGATTCAGGGACAGGCCTTCCATAAGCCACCTGAATTCCCGGGGTGTTATACATTTTACTGCTTCTGCATCTTTAGGCCACTTAAAACATCCATTTTCCAACCTCTTGTATAGAAGCACAAATCCATCACCTTCCCAATATAGTGCTTTCAATCTGTCTCTCTTCCGTCCGCAGAAGAGAAACAGACTGTTCTGAAATGGATTCAGTTCAAAATTCTTCTGTACGATGGCAGCCAGCCCGTCAATTGATTTCCTCATATCTGTATGTCCGGTTGCAATATATATTTTCTCTGCCTTTGAAATATCACCCAGCATTTTGCAGCACCTTCATAACATTTTCAATTAAACTGGCCGAGGCACCGTTGTGAATTTCAAGAACTGCACGACCAAAACGGATAATAATATCAGCCTGATATGTTTCTGGAGAAACATAGGCTGCATCTGTGGAAATGACACCTGATAATTTGGAAGTATTTATGGGAACTATCTGTTCCTTTGGATTTTTGGAAGGGAGAGCTTCACAGGCAGCAGCACGTATTTTTCTCAACCAATAATAATACCTGTTGGTCCTGATGCCATTTTCCGTACACCATGATTTCACAGTCTGGCCACTGCTGCGGCATTCACGTATAATTTTAATCCACTCATTCATTCTATATTTTTGAGTTGCTTCTTGTACATCCATATAAAACCTTCCTTTTTAAAGTTTTTAAAGCTAACTTGAAAAACTTTAAAACTTATTTTAGAAGATTATCTCACATTCTTTGAACATTTTCCATCCACTTTCTTACTTGACGCTTACCTTAGAATAATATTTTCGAACCAACATCACAATTCATTTTCACAATACAATTGTCCGCAGGCAGCGCCAATTTCAGAACCAAATTGTGTCCTAACAGTTGCACTAACGCCTGCTTCCTTTAATGTACTGCAAAACTGGTTGATAGCACTCGATGGTTGAAATTTAAAAGTTGTTTTATTCGTAGAATTATAAGGTATCAAATCAATATGATATAAATACTCCCATGAACCACGATTTTTCAACAAACCTATAACTGCCTTTGCATGTTCTTTAGAATCATTAATCCCTTCAAGCATAATATACGCAAGAAATACTCTTCGTCCCGTATGAATAATATGTTCATCTAATGTCTTCATTACCTCATGCAATGGAAATCTTTCATTTATAGGCATTAAATCGCTTCGTTGACTTTCAAATGGTGAATGAAGTGAGAAAATGAGATTTACTTGTGGAAATTCTTTGGTCAATTTTTGAATTCCTGGTATAACACCAATTGTTGAAATCGTAATTCTTCGTTGACTTAAACCAAATAAATTTTGATCAGTCAAAATTTTTAGTGCACCAAATAACTCTGGATTTGCAAAAGCCTCACCCATTCCCATAAATGAAACACTATTCAAACTATGTCTATAGAAATAAAAATAAAGTAATTGATCAGTTATCTCATCAGCAGTGAGATTTCGTTTAAATCCAGTACTTCCAGTTGCACAAAAACGGCATCCAAAACCGCAACCACATTGAGAAGAAATACAAAACGATTCCCACCCCTGTTTATACTGTAATCGAACAGCCTCTATTCTCTTTCCGTCTGTCAATTCAAATAACAATTTTTCAGCTTGCTTAGAATGTTGTGAAAAAACAGGTATTAAGCTAGATACATTATTCCCAAACTCATTTGTTAAAGCTATCCTTAATACTTTTGGCAACATAGCCATATCATCAAAATTATCTATCCTTTGACGAAAAATAGCTTTTGCAAGCTGTATATATCTATAATTTGGTAAATTTAAATCTGATACTATTTGTTTTATTTTTTCATATTTTGTTTTTGTCTGCTTCATGTAGGCTTCCTCCTCGCTATTAATAGTTAGGAAGCAAAGCCAGCATTGGCGACTTATACTACTCCATGCAAATGTCGCCTAAAACATCTGACTTTGCATGGAGCCTATTATGTGTTACTTGTATATTCATATTAAACATATTAATTCCATTCTATCCCTTCAATTTTATAGTTTTTGTTGCAACATTTTCACAAAATGCAATATCATGCTCGACAAACAAAATTGTAGGCTGATATTCAATTAACAATTTCTCAATCTGCATACAAGAAATTACATCGATAAAATTCAATGGTTCATCCCAAATATACAAATGTGCCTGTTCACACAAACTTCTTGCAATCAATACCTTTTTTTTCTGTCCTCCGCTAAAATCCTGGATATTCTTTTCAAACTGCTCTCTTGAAAAATCAAGCTTTCTAAGAATTGATTTAAATAAGCTTTCTTCAATACAATATTTATCTGCGTATTCAGACAAGTTACCATATAAATCTGATGTATCCTGTGAAACATAAGAAATAATCAACTGACTACTTTTCCTCACAATCCCATTATGCGGGATTTTTTCTCCATAAATTAATTTCAATATACTTGATTTCCCACTGCCGTTTTTCCCTTGAACAGCAATTCTTTCACCCTGTTCTATGGTGAAGCTTACTGCTTCACAGATAATTCTATTATCGTATTGAATTGAAACATCCGCAAGTTCCACAAGCTTTTTACCATGAAACGCAAGCGGTGTTATTTTTAAGCTTTCATTGGATTCAATATTTTTAAGAAGCCTTGATTTTTCCTCAATCATATTCTGTTGCCTAGCTTCTATATTTTTAGTACGCTTCATCATTTTTGCAGCTTTGTGTCCAACATACCCTTTATCCAATTTGCTCCCGGAATTAGTAGCTCTATATTTACTGCTTTCAACACTATCTGACCATGCAGATGTACGTTTTGCTGAACTGGAAAGCCGGCTAATATTCTTTTTCAATTTTTCGTTTTCTGCTAGTTCAAAGCCATCTTGTAATTCTTTATTTCTCCACCATGAAGAAAAATTTCCCTTTTGTATCTCAATATTAGTTCTATTAATGGCCAAAATATGGTCAACGCAATTATCTAAAAAATACCTGTCATGTGAAATCAGAATAAATCCTTTCTTCTTTTTTAAATAATTGCTTAGTTTTTTTCTAGCTTCAACATCCAAATGATTTGTAGGCTCATCAATAAGCAAGAAGGAGTTCTCCTTTAAAAACATAGCAGCTAATAATGCCTTGGTCTGCTCTCCTTTAGATAGTGTATAAAATTGTCTATATAAAGCATCATAATCCATATCTAACAATGATAATTCTTTAATTATTTCCCAATCCATTGAATTTGGACTGATTTCCCTTATGATGTCTATGGTGAAATTCCCCTGTTCCTGCACTTTATAAGGAAAATATTCAAAAGTCACATCAGCTGAAATATTTCCATTATATTCGTATTTCCCAAGTAGGAGATTTAAAAAAGTGGTTTTTCCCCTTCCATTTCTTCCGGTAAACCCCAATTTCCAATCTGTATCAATTTGAAAACTTACATTTTCAAAAATATTATCATAACTGCCCTCATAGGCAAAGGTTAGGTTTGTAACATTTATTAAAGACATATTTTTGTCCTCCTCTGTAATTTTAATAATACAAACAGCAAAGTCGGAACAATAGGCGACTGTGTTATTACTCCATATAAATGTCACCTTCAGTATCCGGCTTTATATGGAGATTATCATGCGTCAGCAAAGTGTTTTTCATAATATTAATTTATCCTCCCTATTCTAATTATCTATATAAAAAATCAGCTTACTATAACCATAATAAGCTAATTTAATGTAAAATCCCCTATTTTAATACTTTCCTTATCAGTTCAATTTCATCAATATCTAAATTTATCAGTTCTTTTATTGTTTCGTTGTCCATACCTTTTTTAATTGCTCTTTTGACTATCTCTATAGTTTTTTCTTTTTTCCCTTCATCTTTTCCTTTTTCAATTCCTTCATCTATTAAGCTTCTACCGAGTTCGGTCATTTTCAATTTCTCCTGCTGATTTTAAAACCTCATTATACAACTTTATTGACATTCTAAAACCATTCTCTATTAATACATCTAAATATTCCTTTACACTATTAATCTTTTCACACTCTTTTGCCAACAATAAGATACCCATAAGTCCAATTGATCTTAGTAATACTGTTTCTGCAAAATGCCTGGCTGATCTATCATCTATTATTACTCTTTTTATTTTTAATTCTTTTGCTGCAACCATTACTTCAAGTTCGCCCCTATGAAGTCTTCCATATAATTGTTCTACCAAAAGTTTGTTTTTTACACTATATATTTTTATACAGCCATTCTTCACAGCTTCAATTAATTCTTCTGCTCCTATATTTTTAATCTTTTCACCTATTGTTATTTCTCTATAAACCTCATCTGTAATATAAACCTCACCAAAAATTTCCCACAGCAGATCTAATTTTTTAATGATACTTAATCCTATAATAGGACTTGAATTACATACAACTTTAATCATTCTTGCTTTCTCCCAATTCATCTTTAAAGTCTTTTACTGCAATTTTGTCGAGGCGGAATTCATCTTTCGTATATTCATTCCAGGATATATTTTTATTTTTAAGCAAAGTCATAAAATCAGCAAGTTCTATTTCTGCTATTTCCGCTGCCCTTGCTAAAGATACTGATCTGCTGGTAAATAATGCAATCGCTATAGATATTTTTATATTGCCATCTAAAGATTTTGAAAGACCTAAATCTTCTATAAGAGGTATTAAGTCGTTAGATATATTTAAATCGACCTTTACTTTTTCAGCACTCATTTATTTCACACCCTTAATCATCATTTATTATAATTATACCCTATAATATAGATAAATTAAATTATCTTCTGTATTTTTTATTTATATCATCACAGCCACCGCCAGTTTGGCAGAAGTTCAGCTTTAACAATATCTCCACTCCATTCTATTATATTTTCCCAGGGTTTCAGTCTTGGAAACTCCCCTGCCATCTTTTCATTCAGATTATTTCCCCCATCATCATAGCAGTCCTGTATAACTGAATTCATTATGGGTTCGCTTTCCACAGTTCCCGAGTTCATTACAGCCGTGCCTGAATTTATTATATTCATCATGTCATTCTCCACTGCATATTTAAATGGTCTGAAGTTAACTATTACAGGAAACTCACTAAAGTATTTATACACCTGCTTAAAGTCAACGGCATTTACCACCTGGGCAATATATTTCTTATGAGACTGGAAGCTGAATATCAAATCGCTCTCGCCTGCTGTAAAAAGCCACCCATGGGTTAAAGTGAGATATTTTTTGAAAAAAACTGCTTCCTGTCATTTGCAAAATCTTCTATGGCAACCCGGCTATCACAGTCTGCCAGAGTAGCAACTACAGATATAAATAATATATCCATCAGCTTATGCTTAATTTTTGCTTTCTGTCTTCGATCTGTTATTATTTCAAAATAATCTATCATTTTATTTTCTATCATAGCACCATACTCCATATAATTTATATGAACTATCATACTATAATGACTAACTTAAATGAAACCTTAAAACTATAATTTCAGTCATGTTTACAGTTTATTTACTCATGCGTTTGCACTGGTCAGGACGCATTTAATTTCGTTTAGGCTATCCTCTTTAAATAAAAGTGCATTACAAAATAAACATATTTCAATATATTCCAACATCACTTCTTATATTATTAATTAGATTACGTCGTGATAACAGAATAATATTGTTTATTGGATCAGCGTCTTCTCCTGCTCTGTAGCCAGATATAAATACATTATGAATAACCACCTCGAATTCTACAAGACGATTTCGCACATCTTGTCCCGCATAGAAATCAAATACAATTTTATCAGATTCACAAAATGATTTATATTTTTCTCTAGCAATATAATACTCATGACGAATCTCTGAGATCTTTTTTTTCGAATATTCCCTATTTGATATTTGCGTCTCAATATTAAATTTTCGCTCAAAATCTATATTATTTATATTTAATTGGTTTTTATAATCATCAATTTGATAATCTAAAGACTTTAAAACAGTCTCAAAATGTTCCATTGAATAATTTGGAGCGTAATTAACATATTTAAGAATATCATTCGGGGATGAATTTGGATAAAGGTTAACTACAGAGATTAATTCTTTATAAACACCATTTAATTTTTCTCTTTTTGTTTCATATCTATCTCGACTCGCATTTTCTTTCCTTTTAGTTCTCTCTATATAAATATTTACACTTTGTGTTAATACTGTTCCTGCCAAAGTTCCTACTATACCAATAACCGCTAAAATAACTGTTTCTGACATTAAATTGCCTCCATTTGTTTCTCTAATCAGTATGTTTCGAGCTATACTTTCTACTCTTCCTCCGGACTCCATCTTCACTTTTTATAATATTACTACGGCGTGATTTTTTAATCTGTACTGCCTTAAATTTTTCTTCAGAAATACTAGCATGATGATTGTTTTCAGATACATAATGAATTTCCTGATCTCCTGGTTTTAACAATCTAACTACGCCTATATATTTCTCATTACTTAACAATCACATCAATTATTCTTTTGCCCCATTTTTCTTTTCCCGTAGGTGTTTTGATTTCTAGTTCCTTTTTATTTCTATCTATAAATGATAAGATTAAATGCGATTCTAATTCTTTTTATTTTGTAATTCTTATCGGCTACAGATTCTCCTGAAATAGCTGCTTCTATAGCAGCTACTCTCTGCTGCCCATCAATAAGTATCTTCTTGCCATTCGAAATTGTCCCATCTTTCAATCGAACATCTGGATTTTTCCAGACGATTAAATAGCCAACAGGATATCCCTTATAAAGCGAATCCATCAAATCACGAACCTTTGTAGAATCCCATAAAAATGGTCTTTGAATTTCAGGGATAGCTATTTCATCTGAATTGATCCAACTTATTATGTTTTGAATCTGAGTATTATAAACATGAAACTGTGCCATTATCTTACTCCTTTTCCCTTCTAAATCTCTTAAACTATTTCTAATATGTGAGAGTGCTGCCGTCTCAGCAGTAGACTGCTCCCAATCAGCCATCGCCTCAGCTCGTCTTCTTGGGCAGTCCTTGCGTGGTCAGTTGTTCTGCTTATCACTCCAGTCTGTAAGAACATAAAACACACGACAAAAAAAGGGCATAATGCCCCAAGCCTTTGATATCAGGCTATTCTCGTACTAGCTTCACAACACACTCCACATGCGCCGTCTGACAAAACATATCAACAGGCTGCACTTCTACTGTCCTGTATCCAAGTTGATCCAGAATGCCAAGGTCTCTTGCAAGTGTTGCAGGATCACAGGAAACATAGACTATAGTTTTTGGAAGCATACTTACAATAGAACGAAGTAACAGTATATCACATCCTTTTCTTGGAGGGTCAACTACAATTACATCAGCTTTTATACCTTTATTTATCAAATATGGAATAACTACTTCGGACTTTCCAACTGTAAATTCCATATTATCAACCTTATTCTCCAATGCATTTTTTTTTGCGTCTTCTATTGCCTGTCCAATTATTTCTACTCCATATACTTTTTTTGCCCTGCAGGATAAAAATAATGATATAGTTCCCGTTCCACAATATGCATCAAATACAATTTCATTCCCCTCTAATTGCGCATATTCCAATACTTTATTGTAGAGAACTTCTGTCTGAACTGGATTCACCTGAAAAAATGACAGAGGAGATATGCTGAATTTAAAATTTCCAATATAGTCATTTATAGTATCCTTACCCCAGAGAGTTATATTTCTTCTGCCCAATATTACATTGGTTTTTGTGCTATTTATATTTTGAATTATACTCACTATATGAGGTATATTTCGGGCTAAAATTTCTATGAATTCATCACTAGCTGGAAACTTATGCTCAGAAGTTACAATTACCACCATTATTTCATTTGTTGTAAAAGCTTTTCTAATCATTATATGCCTTATAATTCCCCTATTGGTTTTTTCATCATATATAGGTATATCATATTTTTCAATCCATTCTCTAATGAATTTCACTATTTCATCTGCAGATTTATCTTGTATAAGACAACTATCCATATCTATTATGTCATGACTTCTGTTTGCATAAAATCCAATTTTAAGCTTGGAATTAAATCTTCCAACTGGAAGTTGCACTTTATTTCTATACCTATACGGATTTTCCATACCTATGGTATCATGAATCTCTATATTCTCCAGTTGGAGTTTTCCTATCCTCTCAAGTGAATCTTTAACTCTCTCTTTCTTAAATTTCAGTTGTCCTTCATAAGACATATGTTGCAACTGGCAGCCACCACATCTTTTATATATATGGCAGGCTGGATTAATTCTCTCTGGAGATGGCTTGATAACATGAAGTAATTTTCCAAAAGCAAAATTTTTATTTACCTTTACAGCTTTTATACTTACTTTTTCTCCCTTTAGTGCTCCAGGTACAAAAAACGTAAACTCGTTTACTTTTCCTACCCCCTCACCTCGGTATCCCATACCATCTATATTCACAATATATTCTTTATTTTTTTCTATAGAATTTTTCATTAATTTACACCTACTTAATCTACATATACGTTTATCCAAAAAAATAGCACCCATTGTCAAGGTGCAAAAATATAGAATCAGTTGTCTTTTTTCTTATCAAATAATTCTAACCATATATTGTTTAATTATACATTAATTTTGCATAATAGTTCAATAAATTTTTGTTAAATTTTAATTAACAAATAGGATTTAACTCTAATATTCATTAAAATTATCTTTGTTACGGCTCTAAATTTACATTATGTTTGTCCTTCCATTATAAACAATTCCCCTTGTTGCATCCATAGTTATAAATGAACCAGTTTTCAATATTTCAGTAGCACCACCTGCACTACATATAATAGGAATTTCCTGGGTTATACATTCAATTGCCATATGTGAAGTAAGTCCTCCATCTTCAGCTATAACTCCAGAAACTCTATCAAGTATAGCTATATAATCTTTATCTAAATTTTTAACCACCAGTATATCATCTTTTTCAACAACTTCTTCTGCTTCTTTCGGACTATTAACTATTCTTACGGTTCCATAACCAGGTCTGTTTCCAGTACCAGTACCTCTGACTAGTATATCACCAACTACATGGACTTTCAGCATATTTGTAGTACCTGAATAACTTACAGGTATACCAGCAGCTATTATTACCAGATCACCTTTTTTTACATAGCCTGTATTCAATGACATCCGTACAGAATTTTCTATCAACTCATCTGTAGAATCAAATTTCTTTGCAAGTATAGGAAATACTCCCCAGTTTAAGGCCAGTCCCCTTGCAACCCTTTCATTTGGAGTCACTGCAATAACTGGACATGATGATCTGTATTTGGAAACCATTCTGGCTGTATGCCCACTTTGTGTAGCTGTAATTATAGCACTTGCCTTCAGCTCCGAGGCAGTTGCACACGCTGCATAGCTAATTGCATTTGCAACATTCTGTATATGAGCTTCCTTCTTTTTTTCAAGTAATTCCTCATAATTAATTTTTTGCTCTGCAGACTGAGCTATCCTTGCCATAGTCTGAGCTGCCTCCACAGGGTACTTTCCATTTGCAGACTCCCCACTTAGCATTATGGCATCTGTTCCATCAAATATAGCATTTGCTATATCGGATGCTTCCGCTCTTGTCGGTCTTGGGTTTCTTATCATTGAATCAAGCATCTGGGTGGCAGTTATTACAGGTTTACCCACCTTGTTGCATTTTGCAATTATAGTTTTCTGGATCAATGGAACTTTTTCTATCGGGATTTCAACACCCATATCACCTCTTGCCACCATTATTCCATCAGAGAACTTTATTATTTCATCTATGTTATCTACACCTTCCTGGCTTTCCACCTTAGAAAATATTTGTATATTCTTGCCTCCATTTGACTCAAGAATTTTTCTTATAGTCAAGACATCTGATGCTTTTCTTATAAAAGATGCGGATATGATATCTACTTCCATTTCGCATCCAAACTTCAGATCCTCTTCATCTTTTTTAGTAGTAGCTGGAAGATTAATAGAAACACCAGGTACATTAACTCCTTTATGATTACTGATTGTACCGCTGTTCTTGACTATACAATTAATTTTGTTTCCATCTACACTTTCTACTTCCATACCTACCAATCCATCATCTATAAGTATACTGTCACCTTTTTTAACATCTTTGCAAAGTCCATCATAAGTTATATAGCATTTTGTATTGTCACCTACAATTTCTTCACCGCAATATACCGTAAACTTCTGTCCTTCCTCTAATTCAATCTTGTCCTTATTAAAATTGCCAGTTCTTATTTCAGGTCCTTTAGTATCCAATATAATTGCTATAGGCTTATTATATTTTTTTCTAAGCTTCTTTATCACATTTATTCTTTCTCTGTGTTCCTCATGATTTCCATGGGAAAAGTTATGTCTTGAAGCACTCATACCAGCTTCAATAAGTTTTGACAATACTTCTTCTGTATCACTAGCAGGCCCTATTGTAAAAATCATCTTAGTTTTTTGCATGCTTACTCTCCTTAACAATAATTTGTATTAAAAATTAGAAACCTATTACGACAATGCCTGTGCTATTTCATATAATTTATCATCAAATTGTTTTGTTTGTTCCAAAGCTTCATCAATATCAAGATCTATTATTTTTCCCCCTCTAATTCCCACAACTCTTGACGATTTGCCTTCATCCAACAATTCTACTGCTCTAAAAGCAAATCTGGAAGCTAAAATTCTATCCTGACATGTAGGACTCCCACCTCTTTGAATATGTCCAAGTTTTGTAGCCCTCGTTTCTATCCCAGTTATCTCTTCAACCTTCTTTGCAAGCTCTTCCGCTCCTCCAATTCCTTCGGCAAGCACTATTAAATTATGCATTTTTCCATTCATTTTTCCTTCCAATATATTTCTACAAAGCCTATCCCTTTCATATCCTTTTTCAGGAATAATTATATTCTCAGCTCCTCCCGCAAGACCGGAGTAAAGGGCAATATCTCCACAGTTTCTTCCCATGACTTCGACTATGCTTACTCTCTCGTGAGACGTTGAGGTATCTCTTAATTTATTTATGGCATCAAGTACTGTATTTGCTGCAGTATCAAATCCAATAGTATAATCAGTATAAGCTAGATCATTATCTATGGTACCAGGTATTCCTATAGTGGATATACCAAGTTTTGACAATAGCTGGGCCCCTCTAAAAGAACCATCTCCACCAATCACAACTAACCCATCTATACCAAAAGTTTTAAGTATATTAGCTCCTCTTTTTCTTCCCTCTTCTGTTTTGAATTCCTCACAGCGTGCAGTCCTTAAAATTGTTCCTCCCCTTTGAATTATATCCGCTACACTCTTCCTGTACATAGGCACTATTTCACCATTTATCAGGCCACTATATCCCCTAAGTATACCCATTACATTAAAATTTTTATCCAATCCTGCTCTTACAACTGCCCTTATAGCAGCATTCATACCAGGAGCATCACCACCGCTCGTTAATACGGCTATTGTTCTCATATATTCATACCTCCCATGACCGCAGGGTCTATTTTTGTCCCACTAATATTATAATAACCTTTCTTCATTTATATTAACTTTTAAGATTTATTATAGCATAAATTAAATCATATTTCACCATTTTAAAATGTCATTTTTTCCAACACAAACAGAGTAGTAAAAGCATACTTTCTCTATTAACATTTTAGCCATTCGATACATAAATTATTCAAATCAGCTTCACATTTTTTACTCCAAAAATATCTTTTATACTACCAATAATGTTTTCCTCATCCCTAATCCATAGTTCACTGCTCAGTCTGAATTTTTTTCTTCCATTTTTTACACATAGGTAGACAGGAATATTTCCTTTATGCCCCTCTACAATGGATTTAAATTTGTAAGTTGCATTCTTCAACTCCACTTCACTATCAATGAGTACATACAATTTTTCGGTATCAATTCTAACAAGTGGTTCTAAAATTTCACATAGTATTTTAGGTTCTTCTTCCTCTCTGACACTAACCTTACCCTTTACAATAAGCATAGAATCCTCATAAACAAGATTTTTGAATTTTTGAAAAGTTTGTGGAAATATTATTATCTCTATTGCTGCATATAGATCCTCTAATTTTGCAAATGCCATCATATCATTATTTTTTGTTATTTTTCTAGAAACTTCAGTTATTATTCCTCCAATTATAACCTTATCTCCATCCTTAACTTTTGCTTCTGACAGAATTCCTTCCTCCAATGTCTTATCCATAAGTATATCAGAAATTTTTACACTGGTTTGAAGTTTTAAAGTCTTTTCATATTCATCAAGTGGATGTCCAGACAGATAAAGTCCTGTCATTTCCTTTTCCATAGCAAGTTTATCTTTCTTTTTAAATTCCTTTATATCTGGATAATGTACCCTGATACTACTATCATCCACCATTGAAAAAAGACTTACCTGACCATCTATATTCCTCTTCTTGGAATTACTTACACTGTCCAACAATTTTTCATATACATTTACAAGCTGAGCTCTGTACACTCCAAAACAGTCAAAAGCTCCTGATTTAATCAAGCTTTCTACAACCCTTTTGTTTATAGCCGTTATTTCTATATTGTTATAAAAATCAACAAGATCTTTAAATTTTCCATGTTTTTCTCTTGATTTTACTATACTGTCTATTACATTTTCCCCCACATTTTTAAGGGCAGAGAGTCCAAACCTTATACTGTTATCCTCTACTGTAAATTTGGCATAGCTCTCATTTATGTCAGGTGGCAATGTATCTATATTTATGTCTTTCGCAAATCTTATATAGTAGGCAACTTTCTCATTATCACCTTTTACACTGTTTAACATAGCTGCTATAAATTCCACAGGATAGTAATGCATTAAATATGCCGTTTGAAATGCAACTACCGCATAGGCAGCAGCATGTGACTTATTAAAAGCATAAGATGCAAAATCTATCATGGAATCAAATATGCTGTTTGCAATTTCCTCTGATATACCATTTCTTATACAACCAGGTACCAGTATCTTACCATTTTCATCTGCTATTCCATATACAAAATTATGTCTTTCTTCTTCCATTACATGGTGCTTCTTTTTGGACATAGCACGTCTTACGAGATCACTTCTTCCCATGGAGTATCCTGCCAGATCCCTTACTATCTGCATTACCTGTTCCTGATACACCATACACCCATAAGTTACTGAAAGAATATGTTCAAGTTCCGGAGTTATATATTCTATATCACCAGGGTTATTTTTATTTCTAATATACTTTGGTATTTCTGCCATTGGGCCTGGTCTGTACAAACTTATTCCTGCTATTATATCCTCCAGGGAATCGGGCTTTAATTCCTTCATGAACGAGGTCATTCCTGGAGACTCAAGCTGGAATACTCCAACTGTCTTTCCCTCGCCTATCATATTATAAACAGCTTTGTCATCATAATCTATATTATCCAAATCTATATCTACATTTCTATTCTGCCTTATTATCGCAACTGCATCTCTAAGTACAGTCAAGGTACGGAGCCCAAGAAAATCCATTTTTAAAAGTCCTAGTTCTTCCAACGTACCCATCGTAAATTGAGTTACCACATTATCATCATTTTTCTGAAGTGGTACATAATTTACAAGAGGCTGTGATGCTATTACAACTCCTGCAGCATGTGTAGAAGTGTGTCTTGGAAGACCTTCAAGGGACTTTGCCACATCTACTAGTTCCCTTGTTTTTGATTCACCATCGTATGCCTCCTTAAGTTCCGGGTTCAGCTCAAGAGCTTTGTTTATTGTTATATTGTGTCCAGAAGTTGAGGGAGGAATCATTTTTGCTATTCTATCCACTTCCCCATAGGAATAATTCATGGCTCTTCCAACATCTCTTATGCATGCCCTTGCCGCCATGGTTCCAAAGGTTATAATCTGTGAAACATTATTTTCTCCATATTTTTCAACTACATAATCTATTACCTCACCACGTCTTTCATAACAAAAATCACTGTCAATATCAGGCATGGATACTCTTTCAGGATTTAAAAAACGCTCAAATATAAGATTATACTTTATTGGATCTATCTTGGTTATTCCAAGTGTATATGCGACTATTGACCCGGCACCACTTCCTCTTCCAGGTCCTGTCATTATTCCATTTTGTCTTGCAAACCTTATAAAGTCCCAAACTATAAGAAAATAGTCTACATATCCCATTTCCTTTATAACTCCAAGCTCATATTCAAGCCTATTTATTAAATCATCATTTATAACGGAATATCGCTTCTTCAATCCATCATAGCACAAGTTTCTCATATATTCATAGGGAACTACACCTTCAGGCAATTCAAACCTTGGTAATTTTGATTTATGAAATTCATAGTCAAAATTGCACTCTTCAGCTATCTTAACTGTATTTTCCAATGCTTCCGGAACATCAGAAAACATACTGTACATTTCTTCAGGTGATTTTAAATAGAATTGGTCCGAAGGATACCTCATCCTATTTTCATCATCTACAGTTTTTCCTGTCTGTATACAAAGCAGTATATCATGTGCTCTGTAATCTTCCTTATTTATATAATGGACATCATTGGTTGCGACCAGTGGTATATTCAATTTCAGTGACATTTCCTTCAGATACTTGTTTATCTTAAGCTGATCTTCTATACCATGATACTGTAGCTCGAGATAAAATCCATCTTTAAAGATATCTCTATAAAATTTTGCAGCTTCCTCAGCTCTCTTTAAATTTCCCTTTAGTATATTTGACTGAATTTCCCCACTTAAACAGGCACTTAGAGCGATAAGTCCTTCACTATGAGACTTAAGATACTCATGATCAACCCTTGGTTTATAATAAAAGCCTTCTATTGAAGCTGTTGACACTATATTCATTAAGTTATTGTATCCTTTTTCGCTTTTCACCAAAAGCACCAGATGATAGTTTTCATTTTCTCCATTGTTTTGTTTTACATGCATTGACTTCTGAGACACATATATTTCACAGCCTATTATGGGTTTTATTCCCTGTGCTCTGGCTTCTTTATAAAAATCTACACAACCATACATTACACCATGATCTGTTATGGCTATACTCTTCATGCCAAGTTCCTTTGCCCTCTTTATAAGCTCTGGGATTTTAGCAGAAGAGTCTAAAAGTGAATATCCAGTATGCTGATGTAAACTAATCCATTGGATATTTTTCTTATCCATCATCAAATATCTTACTCCTTTTTTTATACATTACTCTTCAAAATCAACAAAGATAGATGACTCCAATCTTATCAGTATAAAGTTATTTATCTTCTTATTATCTTTGCAGATAAAATACATTTGCCTACTATATCCTTCTTATCATTATACATATCTATTTCAACCTTACAGGAATTCCTTCCTATATTTATTATATTTGAATATATATCTATATTGCTATCTATTTGCACCGGCCTCATAAAATACGTATTTATACTGTCTACAAGTACATTTATATTATTTTTTTGTCTCAATGTTATAATCCCCATAGTTGAAAGCAGCATATTCAGGGAACTACATGACGCAATACCTATAGGATCCAACATTTCTGGAGTTATTCTGCCGTGTAAATGAATATTCTCACTCTTCGTCTCAAATTCAAATCCCTTAAGTACTAGATCTTCCAGCGTTTCTCCTGACTGTGGCTGTCTCGCCATATACTGAAGGGCCTTTATTACATCACCTTTTGTGACTACCCCTATTAACGTCTTACCATCTACTACAGGAAAGAGGTCTATTCCCTCCCACCCCATTATATGTGCAGCATAGGCTACCGTAGTCTTTGGAGTTAATGTTATTGGATTTTTATGCATTTTTTTACTTATCAGTTCATCATCCGGTGTCTTGCTGGGTATATCTTTTAAAGTAACGATACCAACAACTCGTTTTTTATCATCTACTACCGGATATCTTTCATGCCGAGTTTTTTCAACATTTTCCCTCCACTTAGATACCTCATCTAAAACATTCAAATACTGAGGATTATTTTCCATAATATCTTCTATAAGCAGTATATCCTTTTTAATCATATTTTCAGAAACAGCCTTATTTATCATACTAGCAACAGTAAATGTATCATAGGTAGTCGATATAAGCGGAAGACAATTTCTATTTGCAAGTTCTCTTATTTCCTCAGTACATGGAAATCCTCCTGTAATTAGAACTCCACAGTTATTTAAAAGAGCAAGCTTTTGAGCTTCCTCCCTATTTCCGACTATTAGAAGGCAATCCTTTTTTATATATTTCTTCATTGCATCTACAGTCATAGCTCCTATTACAAAATAATGAAGTACCTTGTATATTCCATCTTTTCCTCCAAGCAATGTACCATCCACTACATTAATTACCTTTCCATAGGTAAGTGTTTCAATATTTTTTTTCTCTACTTTTTCTATTCTAACAGTACCTACCCTCGGAATGGTAGTTACAATTCCCAATGTATCAGAATCCTTTATTGCTCTATATGCAGTTCCATCACTTACTCCTAAATCACTAGCTATACTTCTGACAGATATTTTCGTGCCTACGTCTAATGAGAGTATATACTTTATCACATCTTCATGCTTCGACATAACCTGCTCCTACCTTTCTTCTTTTCTGAGTTCTCCTGCTATTTTTTCAATTCTTCTAAGTCTATGATTTACTCCTGACTTTCCAACTGGAGGACTTAACATTTCCCCCAGTTCTTTTAATGATTCATCTGGATATTTTAATCTCAATTCTGCAATTTCTCTTAAATTATTTGGAAGGCGTAGAAGCCCAATTTCCCTTTCAATTAATTTTATACTTTCAGTTTGTCTTACTGATGCATTTACGGTTTTACTCAAATTTGCAGTTTCACAGTTTACTAGTCTATTTATATTATTTCTCATTTCTTTCATTATTCTAACATTTTCCAGTTCCAAAAGAGATGCATGAGCACCTATTATTCCAAGCAAATCTACTATCTGCTCGCCTTCCTTCAGATACACTATAAAGCTGCTTTTTCTCTGAATAACCTTAGAACTCAATTCATAACCATTAATCAATTTACTTAAATCATTTGCATAATCATTATTATGAGTTACAAATTCAAGATGATATGTTTTCTCTGGATTACTTATGCTTCCACCTCCTAAAAAAGCACCCCTTATATAGGCTCTCTTATATTCATCCTTTTCAAAGACGATTTTCGGTATAGTATAATCCAGTGAAAAAATATTTTCATCTGCCTTGAGAAGGCCTACTTCTTTAAGTAAATTTTTAACATCCATATCTTCTGTAATCAATACAATATATATATTATTCTTTTTTAGAGAATTGTTTTTTTTCATCAATATTTTAGTATGTATATTAAATTTGTCCTTTAATAATATAAAAATAAATCTTGCTATAGCAGGATTTTCCGTAGTAACTTTAAAACTGAATTTCTTTTTTGCACCTAGCAATAGTGTACCGCTTACTTTCATTATAGCCGACAATTCAGCTACGGCCTCTTCCCTGTTTATATTTGAATATCTGCAAATCTCATTTTTTACTTTTAATGAAAATGACATATATATCTCCTGCCTATTGCTTTTTATTTTGCTTAATTCTTTCAGATAAATAGAAGTACTCAATTATCTTTCTTCTATCGAACAAAAGTTTTTTATCCATTATAGTTTCTATTAAAAGAGACGCAAGTTTTTCTGAATTATGCCTTATCAGTCCATCTTTTATACTTATTAAATCTCCTTCTATAGCCTTTACACCTAATTTATTCACAACTGCTTCATTCATCTTTACAAGATGGGAAGCTTCATTTTTATATTTTCCCTCCAAGCTCTTATCTATCTTTCCTACATTTGCAATTACATAATCTATTATTCCATTTCCTCCATGTTTGTAAATAGCTTTTATATGATCCTCTACAGAAAACCCGTCTGTTTCTCCCGGTTGGGTCATTATATTTGAAATATATATCTTTATTCCTCTGGTTTTCTGGAGAGCTGAAGCTATTCCTCTAACTAAAAGATTGGGAATAACACTCGTATATAAACTTCCAGGTCCAAGGATAATTGCATCTGCCTCCATTATGGCTTCAATTGCCTCTTTTAAAGCCCTTGCACCTTTTGGTTCAATGAAAATTCTATCTATCCTGGTATTACGCTTTATAGCCTGTTTAGGAATATTTGATTCCCCTTCTGCCATAGTTCCATCCTCATACTTAGCTTTTAATGCCAAATCATCAAGCGTAACGGGCATAACCTTCCCAGTTACTGCAAGTACAGAACTCATCTTATGAACAGCCTCCTCAAAATTTGAAGATATCCCATCCATAGCTGCTAAAAATAGATTCCCAAAGCTTTGATTTTTTAATTTACCATCCTTGAATCTATATTGGAGTAAATCTTCCATTAGGGGCTCTGTATCTGCAAGTGCCAAAATACAGTTCCTTATATCTCCCGGTGGAAGTATTCCGAGATCCTCTCGCAAATCACCAGAGCCTCCCCCATCGTCTCCAACAGTTACTATAGCAGTTATATTGGAAGTATAATATTTAAGCCCCCTTAGCATAGTTGATAGTCCCGTTCCACCACCAATAGCAACTATTTTGGGACCTTTTACAAGAAGTCTTTTTTCATATATTAAATTTTCAAGTTTTCTGGAATTTAAAGACACGTTTAGATATCCTTTATTTATAAGAGCTATTATAGATTTCATTCCCTGTGTAACAGAAATATATACTACAAAAATTCCAGATATAATTAAAAACACATAAAAAGAAATATAATAAATGCTGTAAAATCTTCTATTCACAAATTCAATTACTCCGAATATTATAAAGAGCCCACCCATGGCCCCAAGCATAACCCATCTTTTAACTTTTATTCCAGGTCTCAACCAACCCGTAATTCTCATAGTTTTTTACCACCTCTGTTAATATCCTCTTCAATATCCCTGTGGTCTATACTAACTTTATGTCCATTTTCTCTTAGTCTTTTGCAAATAGCATTTGCAATCGTAACAGATCTATGCCTTCCTCCAGTACATCCTATTGATATAATTAATTGTCTCTTTCCCTCTTTAACATAGTATGGTATTAAAAATTCCAGCATGTCAGAAAGTTTATCTATAAACTCAATAGTTTGTTTAAATCCCATTATATAATCTACTACCAATTTATCATTGCCTGAATATTTTTTGAGCTCAGAAATATAAAATGGATTAGGAAGAAATCTAACATCAAATATCAAATCCGAATCTACAGGTAGACCATATTTAAAACCAAAAGAAAGCACAGTTATCATAAGTTCCATTTCAAGCTGTCCTTCTTCCGAATATATATTTGTTATTTTCTGTCGAAGTTCTCTTGTCGCCAATTTAGAGGTATCTATTATGTTATCAGCTCTATCCTTTAATTCCTCGAGCCTATTTCTTTCCATTGTTATTCCTTTGAGTATTCTTCCTTCCGGTGCAAGCGGATGCTTTCTCCTGGATTCTTTAAATCTTTTCACTAATACTTCATCCGAAGCATCTAGAAAAAGTATTTCATATTTATAGCCACGCTTTTTTAAATAGCTCAAGCTTTCAAATATATCATCAAAAAATTGTCCGCCTCTTATATCTATAACTAGCGCTATTTTATCTATTTTACCATCAGTTTGATAACAAGCTTCTGCAAATTTAGGTATTAAAGTAGGGGGAAGATTATCTACACAAAAATATCCTAAATCCTCTAGATTTCTTACAGCTTGAGTCTTACCTGCTCCTGACAAACCTGTTACTATAACAAATCTCACAGTCAGCCCTCCCATTTATAAATACTGTCTTATTAATTATATCATATTATATTTATTCATAAAAATTTTTATAAAAAATAGAGAATCTAAACTATATATTGATTAGATTCCCTTCTTACCGCTAATCCTCGCCTATAATTCTAACCTCGGTATAAAGATCTACATTGAATTTTTCCTTTACAGTCATTTGCACGATCTTTATCAAATCCAATATATCCTTTGAAGTGGCATTTCCTTTGTTTATTATAAAACCTGAATGTTTTTCAGAAACCTGTGCTCCTCCAACACTTTTTCCTTTTAGTCCACTGTCTTCTATTAACTTCGCTGCAAAATATCCTTCAGGTCTTTTAAATGTACTTCCTGCCGAAGGATATTCAAGTGGCTGTTTTTCTTTTCTTCTCCTGTTTAAATTTTCAATTCTATCATAAATTTTATCGTGATCTCCTTTTTCAAGTTTAAAAACAACTTTTAGAACCGTATATCCATATTTTAATATGGAACTCATCCTATAACCTAGCTCAAGTTGTTTTAGATTAAGACTTCTTATTTTTACATAATTGTCTATCACAATCACACTATCTATTATATTGGATACTTCTCCATTATAAGCTCCCGCATTCATGGCAACAGCCCCTCCCACACTTCCAGGGATACCGCAGGCAAATTCAAAACCAGTCAAATTATTGTCCAGAGCTGCCTGAGAGACATCTTTAAGAGATGTGCCACTGCCAACTATAAGCTTTTGATTCTGTACTTCTATGCTGTTTAATTCTGTTAGCTTGATTACAACCCCACGAATTCCTCCATCTTTAACTAGTAAATTAGAACCCTTTCCCATTATGTAATATGGAACACTTTTATCATTACATATTTTTAAAACAGTTAACACCTGCTCAGAATTTTTTGGAGTTATTAGAATATCTGCGGGTCCTCCAACTCTAAAAGAAGTATGATCTTTCATGGGTTCATCTAGTTTTATATCTTTCTCATCCAGTATACTTTTCAAATTAACAGCAAAATCTATAAACTTATTCATGGTTGCATTCTCCTTTAATCTGCTTCATTTTTAAAATAATCTATAATACTTTCTGCCGTCCTTTTATCAATAAAAGGTGTCTCTACAAGTCTGTCAAAAGTTGCCATCCTTATATTTTCTATACTTCCAAACTCTTTTAGGAGTGCCTTTCTCCTCTTATTACCGACATTCGGTATGTCATCTAATATCGAATGCAGTACTTTCTTATTCCTTAGACTCCTATGATATGTTATAGCAAACCTATGTACTTCATCCTGTATTCTGGTGATAAATCTCATCAAATTCGAATGGGTATCTACCATAAGTTCTATATTATTATATATGATTCCCCTTGTTCTGTGACTATTATCTTTTACCATACCGCAAACAGGTATATCTATTCCAAAATTTTCAAGTACTTTAAGCGCTGTATTTATCTGTCCCTTTCCCCCATCCATAAGAATTAAATCTGGAAACACACAAAATTTTCCTGCACTCAACTTTAAATTTTTTTTCTGTATTCTCTCTATTTCATCCAATCCATGTCTGAATCTTCTTGTCAATATTTCTGCTAGACTATCATAGTCATTTGCTCCTTTGACTGTATCTATTTTGAACCTTCTATAATCACTGTGTTTTGCCAGTCCATCTTCAAATACCACCATACTACCAACAGAATCAACCCCCTGAATATTGGATATATCATAGGCCTCTATTCTATGTGGAATATCCTCAAGTCCAAGTAAATCAGTAAGTTCAGCCAATACTTCCTTGTTCCCCTGACTATCATGAATAAATTTCATCTTGAAATTTTTAAGCATTGTTCTGGAATTTTTTTCAACCAGATCCAATGTAGATTTCTTATCTCCTTTTTGTGGAATTTTAATATTAACTTTTGAATTTTTTTTCATACTGAGCCACTCCGTCAAAAGCTTAATATCTTCTGTACAGGGGACATATATATTTTTAGCTATGTGGGCAGTTCCCCCATAGAATTCCTTTATAAAATTTGCGATTATTTCATCTTTGATCATACCTGTAGTATTTTCTATAATATAGTGTTCTCTGCCAACTATTTTTCCATCTCTTAAAAAGAATATCTGGACACAACTGTCCCTATCATCAAAAGATATATTTATAAAATCTTCATCTTCAAAATTTCCAGTTATTATTTTCTGTTTTTCAGTTACCTTTTGAATTGCAAATATTTTATCTCTCAAATTTGCGGCCTTCTCAAACTCCATATTTCCCGAAGCAGTCTCCATATCAAGCTTCAATTTTTTTATTATATCTTTATCCTTTCCAGACAGCAAATCTATAATCTCATTAACTATTTTTTTATATTCATACTTGGTTATATGTGCAGCACATGGTGCCTTGCAGAGATCTATAAAATAATTTAAGCATGGCCTTAAAGTTGTTTTTCCATCTATTATTTTCATTCTGCAGGTTCTTACTGGAAATATTTTTTTTATAAGTTCTATAGTTTCATATACAAAAGACGCATTCGGGAATGGTCCAAAATACTTGCATCCATCTTTTTTTATTCTTCTGGTAATTACAACTCTAGGGAAGTCTTCGTTTACAGTTATCTTTATAAATGGGTAATGTTTATCATCTTTCAGCAATATATTGTATTTGGGTCTATATTTTTTTATTAAATTGCATTCCAGAATAAGAGCTTCTATCTCAGAGTCGGTAACTATATATTCAAATTCAGCTATATTTTTAACCATCACTCTCACTTTGTTAGAATGATTTCTTGAATTCTGAAAATACTGTCTAACTCTATTTTTAATAACCTTGGCTTTTCCAACATATATAACTCCTCCCAGGGAGTCTTTCATAATATATACCCCGGGTTTATCCGGCAGTACACTTAATTGATAATCGAAATCAAACATTTCCATCACCTCTAAATATACCTGCTATCTATAAAATATAACAGGTATTTTATAGATAGTAAAAAGAAGTCCACCTATCATAAGAAGCTGCTCTATAGCAGAACCAATCTTAGAATTAGTACTATATGTAAGCGGAAACTTGACTTTCTTTTTACTGAAAGGATAAAATAAAGGTACCCCTCTATTTGTAAACATATCACAAATAAGATGCATACCGTAACCTATCATGAAATAATAAATCAGATATCTTATATCATACATATTCCCAATATACCCTGCTATAAACGAAAACATAGACATTCCCATAAGGCTATGCGTAAGTCCGCTTCTATGTGAAGATACGGCTATTATAATAGAAACCACACCTGCCGCTCTTACTATTGGTTCATCGGAATACAGATAGTCATACCATAGTAATATTATACCCAAACATATATACAGTGTAACTTTCGTCATTTTATTTTTAAACGGAAGAACATATTTATTAATTATACTCTTCGGATGATCTATATCTGGAAGTACAGATGAAAACGCAACTACTATCATTCCAAAATAACTAAATCCTCCTGGTATTAATTGATAGATGGATAAAAAAGTAAGTATACCCATTCCTGCATGAGTTTTACCCTTCATTTTATCTCCTTCTCATAATAAAAGTAATAATATCTATAACAGTTACTATATTATAACATTAAATTAATCACAATATTACTTTTTGCAATAAAATTCCCCGGGAAATTACACAATTAATTATATTTTTTCTATCACTTTCCAAGAGAAGAAGCTATTACCTGGGATGCTATGGAAGCAGCTATCAATCCACCTTGCCCCCCATTTTCTACAATTACTGCAATTGCTATCTGAGGATCTTCATAGGGTGCAAAACCTATAAACCATGAATGTGGAGGAGAATTAGCACCCATAACCTGATTGTCTGCAGTACCTGTTTTCCCTGATACCTCTATGCCATTTATGGAAGCCCCTGTTCCCGTACCATAATCTACAACAGATTTCATCATACTCTTCATTGTATTTGCAATATCAGGGGAAATAATTTGTCCCGCAGATTCAGGTAATATCGTCTTTACTAAATTGCCTTTGCTTGTAATCACTGAACTCACAAGATGCGGTTTCATCATAACTCCTCCATTGGCAATAGTACTTACTAAGACTGCCATTTGAAGTGGACTTGCAAGATCACTGCTTTGCCCTATGGCACTTTGAGCTATACTGCCCCTTTCATAAGGTTTCAATGATGGAAAATGGCTCGGCTCCACTGGTATACCATCTGTTGGAATACTTTTATTGAAGTAAAATTCCTCCGCAGTTTTTTTCAACTTGTCATTTCCAAGTTCCATCCCAAGTGTTCCAAAATACACATTACTTGAGTGAGCATAAGCCTCTTCAAAATCTATGCTTCCCAGGACTTCGCCATTATAATTATGCAATACATAATCAGAGCCTATCTGTACAGATCCCGTATCATTAATAGTCTTGCTTCTCACTCCGCTTATATTTTCAAGAGCACTTATAGCTGTTACGGTTTTAAAAGTAGAACCTGGAGGATATAATCCTGCAGTCGCTCTATTCAACAATGGTCTACTTGAGTTTTTATTTATATCAGCCCAATTGTCTTTTAAATTGTTTGGATCAAAGGATGGCTTTGATACCATAGCTATTACAGCTCCTGTTTTTGGGTTCAATGCAACTACAGACCCTCTGTTTTCTCCTAAAAGATCATAAGCCTTTTTCTGTGTAGTCGTATCAAGTGTTGTTTTTACTCCATTACCAACTTTTTTCACTGATTTTCCTTTATTCTTGATAAGACTTTCCAAATTGTCCTTAACATCCGTTGCCATAAGCTCATCATCATATTTTCTTTCCAGTCCGGTTATTCCATATTTTTCATCCACATATCCTAGTACATGGGAAAATATCTCTCCTCCAGTATATTCTCTTTTTTGAGTTTCCGAATTTATTGGTTCACTTTTAGTAAGCGGATTACCATTTCTATCATATATAGTACCTCTAAGTACCTCATTTCTCTTAATCCACATTCTCCTATTATAACTGCTGTTTACTATATTTGGACCTACAAGCATTTCAAAATATGTCATATATGAAATCAGCCCTATAAAACACAGCAAAAATACAAGCATTACCTTTTTTATATTATTTAGTATGTTATTCATGCTACCTACCCTCTTCTGATATCTTCTGGATTATACCCAAAGAAAAAAATGTTATTAGCATAGAACTTCCCCCATAACTTACAAGGGGCAAAGTTACACCTGTAAGTGGAATGGCATTCATAACTCCTCCAACTATAACCAGTACCTGTGACGCAATCATTGCACTATATCCTACCGCTAAAAGCCTGGAAAATTCATCATTACAGTAAACTGCCGCCCTCATACACCTGTAAAAAAGCAAAAAATACAGTATTATAATTGCAAATCCCATCAATATACCAAGTTCCTCACACAATGTGGCAAATATAAAATCAGTAGTATTTATAGGAACATATTCAGGATGTCCCAAGCCAAGTCCCGAACCTGTAAGTCCACCTGATGCTATTGAAAACATAGATTGAACTATCTGATAACTTTGATCATTGGCATAGGGCCAGGGATTTTTCCATATCATAACCCTTGTTCTTACATGACCAAACATATGATAACTAACAACAGCACCAGCTGCCGCCAGCACAAAGCAAACTATTACATACTTAAACTTAGACGTAGCTATATAAAGCATAGTTATTGATATTCCAAAAAATATGAGTGCGGAACCAAGATCCTTCTGAACTACCATAAATCCAAGACATATCATTACAACCATTCCAGGTATTATAAGATTTTTAAAATTCTTGTAGTCTTTCAAATCCGATGCCAGATAGGCTACTAAAGTTAATTTACCAAACTCAGAAGGCTGAAATTGAAATCCTGCTATACTTACCCAGTTCTTGGAACCATTTATTTCAATACCATGAAATGTTCCCATCCCCATAAATATCAATGTAAGTACAAGATATATATATTTATACCTACTAAAGCTTGCAGTATCTGGCATTAAAACTACAATTAATATAAATCCTGTAACTCCTACTGCAAACCATATGATTTGCTTAATTGAAACCGCCATATTCATCCTGTACAGCATCATCATTCCTATAACAGCCAAAATACTGGCAAATATGAATATATATTTATCGCCATCTGAAAAAAATTTTCTTATTACAAAGTAGGAATAACCTATAAGCAGGCATGTAACTACCGCCATTATCATTGCACCCTTATCAAAGGGCTGTTTTATTACAGCTAGATTAAAAAAGCAAACTAAACACAATAAATATGTATACTTAAGTAATTTTTTCTCGCCTCTAGTAGTATCCAATGCATCCACCACCTATTAATTATTTAATTATCAAGGATTTATATATTATATAACCTTAAAAGAAGTATTGCCAATTTTTATCTCGTCCCCCGAGTTCAAATATTGGCGTCCATTTAATTTTTTGCCATTCAGGAGTGTTCCATTAGTACTTCCCAGATCTTCTATGACACAGTCCTTGCCATTTTTTATATATAATCTTGCATGGTGAGACGAAGCATATGGATCTTCAAGCTTTAATATATTGTCATTTTTTCTGCCTATGGTTATTTCCCTTCTTATAGGAATAACTGCACCCTTTCGAAGATTTGAATTATCTCCAGGCATTACTACCTCAAGTCCAAAAGATCTTTTATTGGATATTTTTGATCTTCTTCCGCCATTTTTTATATCTTTATACATTATTCCTAATGACCAAAATATTATAATATACACTATCCCTATAATTACAATCTTAAAAACCAAACTCAATTTACTCAGATCCATTTTAAATATCCTCCCCTAAAGATGAAAAGACTAGCACTATGAGCCTACTTATGCCAGTCTTTATGTAGATTATAACATTTTTTTTAGATATTGTCCCGTATAGGAATCTCTATTTTGAGCTACTTCCTCCGGTGTACCTGTACACAGTACTCTTCCACCTCTTTCGCCGCCTTCCGGTCCAAGATCTATTATATAATCTGCACATTTTATAACATCTAGATTATGCTCTATAACAACAACTGTATTACCTGTATCCACAATTCTCTGGAGTATATCTATAAGTCTTTTTACATCATCTGTATGGAGCCCTGTAGTTGGTTCATCAAGTATATAAAGCGTTTTACCAGTACTTCTTTTGGAAAGCTCATAGGCCAATTTGATTCTCTGGGCCTCTCCTCCAGACAATTGTGTTGACGGCTGCCCCAATTTAATATACCCGAGCCCAACATCTGACAATGTCTGAAGCTTGCTGTGTATTCTAGGTATATTTTTAAAAAAATCCAGTGCCTTTTCTACTGTCATATTCAAAATATCATCTATATTTTTTCCCTTATACTTTACTTGAAGGGTTTCTCTATTATATCTTTTTCCCTTACATACCTCGCATGGAACATATACATCAGATAAAAACTGCATTTCAATTTTTATTATTCCATCACCTCTGCAAGCTTCACATCTTCCACCTTTTACATTAAAACTGAATCTTCCAGGTTTATACCCTCTCATTTTAGCTTCAGGAGTATTTGAAAATACCTCTCTTATTATGTCAAATACACCTGTATATGTAGCAGGATTCGACCTGGGAGTCCTTCCTATTGGACTTTGATTTATATCTATGATTTTATCTATATTTTCCACTCCAAATATATTTTTATGCTTGCCAGGCATATCTTTAGAACCATTTATCTTTTTATTTAACCCTTTATACAGTACTTCATTTACAAGAGTACTTTTCCCTGAACCAGACACTCCCGTAACACAATTAAAAACTCCAAGTGGTATATCTACATTTATATTCTTTAGATTATTTTCTCCTGCACCTTTTATATATATATAATTGCCACTTCCAGTTCTTCTGGATGCAGGTACTTCTATTCTTTTCTTTCCGCTCAAATACTGTCCTGTTATTGATTCTTCACTTTTCATTATATCGGCCATTGTCCCCAATCCAACCACTTTTCCACCGTGTTCACCTGCTCCCGGTCCTATATCAACTATATAATCTGCGGCCTTCATGGTGTCTTCATCATGTTCTACTACAATCACAGTATTACCTATATCTCTAAGATGTTTCAAGGTTTTTATGAGCCTGTCATTATCTCTCTGGTGCAATCCTATACTTGGCTCATCTAATATATAAAGTACTCCCACCAAACTCGAACCTATCTGTGTGGCAAGTCTTATCCTCTGTGACTCACCGCCTGAGAGAGTGCCCGAGCTTCTGGATAAGGTTAAATAGTCAAGCCCTACATCTACTAAAAATTTAAGTCTTCCCTTTATTTCTTTAAGTACCTGATTACTTATTATACTATCCCTTTTGGAAAGCTCCAGATTTTCAAAGAACTCAAGTTCATCTTTTATAGGCATTCTACATAATTCATCTATGTTTTTTTCCCCTATTGTAACAGCAAGGACCTCCGGCTTGAGTCTTGCGCCTTTACATTTAGGACATGGATTATTGCTCATGTAATTTTCTATTTCACTCTTTATATAATCTGAGTTAGTTTCAAGATATCTTCTTTTAAGATTGTTCACTATTCCCTCGAAGGAATGGTTGAATTCCATCAATCTTCCTTCTTTTTCATACTTAACTTTTATCTTGTCACCCTGCATTCCATATAGAAGGATGTTCAAAACTTTATCACTCAGTTTTCCTACAGGCGTATTCAAATCAAACTTATATTTATTTGACAAAGCTCTTAATATACTAAATGTCCATGAATCCTCTTTCAGGCTTCCACTTCCCCAGGGTAATACAGCTCCCTGCATTATACTTTTACTTCTATCTGGTATCACTAGCTTGTCATCTATTTCTAAAAGTGTACCAAGTCCATCACAAGTATCACATTTGCCAAATGGGGAATTAAAGGAGAATGTTCTCGGAGTAATCTCTCCTATGCTTATACCACAATGGACACATGCGAACTTTTCACTAAAGAGCATATCTTTGCCATCCACAACATTCACAATTACTATTCCATCTGATAATTTAAGAGAAGTTTCTATAGAATCTGCTAGTCTTCCTTCAATATCCTTTTTTACAATTAACCTGTCAACTACCACTTCTATAGTATGCTTTTTGTTCTTATCCAAAGTTATTTCTTCCTCCAGGGCTAGAATTTCACCATCAATTCTAGCCCTAACATAACCATTCTTCTTTATGCTTTCAATTATCTTTACATGCTGACCTTTACGCCCATTTACAATCGGTGCAAGTATCTGTATCCTGGCCCCGTCTGGCATGGAAAGTACCCTATCAACCATCTGATCTACTGTCTGTTGGCTTATTTTTCTTCCACACTTTGGACAGTGAGGTACACCTATTCTAGCATACAGAAGTCTTAGATAATCATATATTTCAGTAATAGTACCTACTGTAGAACGTGGATTTTTGCTGGTTGTCTTCTGATCTATTGATATTGCAGGAGATAAACCTTCAATATAATCTACATCTGGCTTGTTCATTTGACCTAGAAATTGTCTTGCATAAGCAGATAATGATTCAACATATCTTCTTTGTCCCTCTGCATATAATGTATCAAATGCAAGAGAAGATTTTCCCGATCCTGAAAGTCCTGTAAATACTATAAGTTTTTCCCTGGGTATTTCTAAATCTATATTTTTTAAATTGTGAACCTTAGCACCTTTTATAATTATGCTGTTTTTCATATTTATAACTCCTTAGTAATTATCGCTTCTTTTCCTTCTTTAGCTTTAATATAATATCTCTAAGCCTAGCAGCCTCTTCAAATCTAAGTTCCCTGGCAGCTTGTTTCATTTGTTTTGAATTTTCTTCTATCAGTTTATCTATATTTTTGTTATTGCCCGTTATTGCCTCGTTCAAGCTGTTGTATTCTTCTTTTTCCTCTAATACGGTAGTTGCTTCTATAACTTCTCTTATTCCTTTATTTATGGTCTTTGGAATTATTCCATGCTTTTTGTTGTACTCCATCTGTATTTTTCTTCTTCTATTTGTTTCTGTAATAGCTCTATTCATAGAATCAGTAATTGTATCAGCATACATTATAACTTTACTTTCTGAATTCCTAGCCGCTCTTCCAATTGTCTGTATAAGAGATCTCTCAGATCTTAAAAATCCTTCCTTATCAGCATCCAATATTGCAACTAAGGCAACTTCCGGTATATCAAGTCCTTCACGTAAAAGATTGATTCCAATAAGTACATCAAATTCACCTTTTCTAAGATCCCTGATTATTTTCATTCTCTCTATTGTAACCACACTGGAATGCATATATCTGGCCCTTATATTTATATCCTTGAAATAATCCGTTAGATCTTCCGCCATCTTTTTTGTAAGTGTAGTTACAAGAACCCTATATCCCTTCTTGACAGTTTCATTTATTGAAGCAAACAGATCATCTATCTGACCCTTTATTGGTTTTACTATAATTTCTGGATCTAACAGACCTGTTGGCCTCAATATCTGTTCTGCAATATTCTGTGAATGTTCTTTTTCATAATTCCCGGGAGTAGCACTTACAAATACAACTTGATTTATTTTTTCCTCAAATTCCTCGAATTTTAAAGGTCTGTTATCAAAAGCCGATTCTAATCTAAATCCATAATCTACAAGAGACTGCTTTCTAGATCTATCACCTGCATACATAGCTTTTACCTGTGGAAGTGTAACATGACTTTCATCTATGAACATTAAAAAATCTTTTGGAAAATAGTCGATAAGTGTTTGTGGTGGACTTCCCTTTACTCTTCCATCCAATATTCTCGAATAATTTTCAATGCCACTGCAATATCCTACTTCCCTCATCATCTCTATGTCAAAATTGGTTCTCTGCTTGATTCTCTGAGCTTCAAGAAGTTTATCATGGGCAGTTAGTTCATTCAATCTCTCTTCTAATTCTTGCTCTATCTTCTCTATGGCTGCTTCAAGTTTTTCTTTTGAAGTAGCAAAATGTGATGCAGGAAATATTGAAACATGATTTCTAATACCTACAGTATCTCCTGTCAAAGCATCAAATTCTTTTATTCTATCGATCTCATCCCCAAAGAATTCAACTCTTATAGCATGGTTTGTAGACGCTGCTGGAAATATATCTAAAGTATCTCCCTGTACCCTAAAAGTTCCCCTTACAAAATTAATGTCATTTCTCTCATACTGTATTTCTACCAATTTTCTAATAATTTTATCTCTGTCCCTTATCATACCTGGTCTAAGAGATACAGTCAATTTTTTATACTCTTCTGGATTTCCAAGTCCATATATACAGGATACTGAAGCAACTACAATTACATCCTTTCTCTCCAAAAGAGCTGAAGTAGCAGAATGTCTAAGTTTATCTATTTCATCATTTATGGATGCATCTTTTTCAATATAAGTATCTGTTTGTGGGACATAAGCCTCTGGTTGATAATAATCATAATAAGAAACAAAATATTCTACACTATTTTCGGGGAAAAATTCCTTGAATTCAGAGCAAAGTTGTGCTGCCAGTGTTTTATTATGTGCAAGCACAAGTGTGGGTTTTTGAATTTTTTCTATTATATTTGCCATTGTAAAAGTTTTACCGGAACCAGTAACACCTAAAAGGGTTTGAAATTTATCACCCTCTAAAATTCCCTTTGATATACTATCTATGGCCTGAGGTTGATCTCCCTTAGGTTTAAATTTAGAATGTATTTTGAAAATTCCCATTTTCTAATCATCCTTGTCATTATTTTTTATTTTATTCAATACATCTGAAAATTTATTTTTGTTTAGTTTTACTACTATGCTGTCCTTCGGAACATTTCTTGGCACAAAAACTATTCCTAATCTCTTGTTCTCATTCATCTTATTATAACTTAACTGCTCAAAATTTCCCGTGACTCTTTTAACTTTAAGCCATATAAAATTTGAACATTCCTTTATTATTTCACCTATCGTCTCTTCATTTTCAATTTTGTTATCATTTATCTCAACTAAAAGGTCTCCACTTTTTATACCCATTTCATTGGCTGGTGAATTCGGTGCAACAGCCAGTACCATGATACCTTCATTACTGCTTATGTATTTTGGTTTTCCTACAGTTTCAATATATCTCTGCAAAAATATAATACCCTCATGGGCAATAGGTGCTGCTATTAAGACAAATATTTTAAAAAATAGATTTAAAGCTGCAAGCTGTGCCAGTCCAAATATAACAATACTATAAATCATAATAATTATACCTGACATAAAAGATTTTTCTCTTGTATCTTTAGTAAAAGTCACAGTACTGTATCCAACCACTGCATAGAATGGCATAAGCATCAATACTGCATTTTTTAAAATGTCCCTTGTTGCAGGATTTCTTAAAATTGGCCACCAGGATGGCGGTGTTGACAATTGCCAGGAAGAAGATACAAGAGATTTACTTTGAAGTATAAAAAATATAGCTACAGGTATTATCCAATATCTTTGAAGTGCAAAACCTCCAATTATTTCTCCGTCTTTACTCGTAAACACAGGTATGCTTCCAGTTTTTCCATCAATCATAACAAGAAGACCTTCTATAAAATGAAGTATTGCAACCATACCCATAAGTGACACTACATCTATATTCAAAAAATTTAATCCAGGAATTTTAAAATATGAAGATGCTATACCAAGCAAAATACTTAAAAGTCCGATCACAGCTCCAGAATAAGAAAAGCATATAAATCTGGGATTAAAAAACATAAACACTATGGATGTTAAAAATACCAATTCTACAGCAGAGCTTTGTTCAAAAGCTATTCCTAAGCAGGACATCATAACACTTGCCACAGTACCTGCAAAAATTCCTATTACAATTTGGGATATAGTTAACTCAAATGGTGAATTAATTCTTTCTCCAATTATCATTTTCTGCATAACAGCAGTTTGAATATTTTTTTTATACAATACAAAAGCCATAATAGCCAACAGCACTAATAAATATGGTTCCGTAAGTGCATATGCTATAGACTTCAAAGTATATATTACTATATTCATTAAAAGTCAATACCCCTCTCTCCTCATCTATACATAAACTAAATTAGACAGAATTATGTCTGTCTAATTTAAATCTCAAATATATTATAATAATATATCCGTTTTGGGTCAAAAATGAATTATTTTATCTTTTATTTAACTTTACTTTCAGCAACATCAATTGCCTTTTTAAATTGTGGATCTTTATCTCTATCGTAAGGCTTACCTTTAAGGTTACTAGGATATACTACTTTTACATCTGGATTTATACCCTTCTTGTGTATATTTTCACCATTTGGAGTATAGTACTTAGATATAGTAACCTTTAAGGCAGTTCCGTTTCCAGTATCGAACATGGTTTGAACTACACCTTTACCAAAAGTTTTCTCTCCTACAAGGGTTCCTACTTTATAGTCTCTTATAGCACCTGAAAATATTTCTGATGCACTTGCAGTATTTCCATTTGTCAATACAGTTATGGGTAAATTGTAAAAATTGCCACCTTTTGACTTATATTCTTTTTTATTTCCATATTTGTCAATTGTAGAAACAATTACTTTTCCATCTGGAACAAAATTTGAAACCATGTTTACACACTGATCAAGCAATCCACCTGGATTATCCCTCAAATCCACAATTAAGGATTTCATACCACTATTTTTTAATTTAGACAACTGTTGTTGAAAGTTTTTAGATGTATTTTCATCAAACATTGATACTTGAATATATCCAATATTTTTATCTAGCATTTCTCCAGTTACAGTTACCATATTTACCTTAGCTCGCTTTACTTTTGTTTCAAAAGTCCCCTTATCCTTTCTAGAAATAGTAAGTTTAATCTCTGTTCCAACCTGACCACGCATTATAGAAACTGCTTTATCGAGTTCATTCCCACTTACTGCAGTTCCATTTACTTTCTCTATTATATCATTTTGTCTGAGTCCAGCTTTCTCAGAAGGTGTTCCTTCAAATACCTTGGTTATTTCAATCTTGTTATTATTTGAAGTAACCTGAACTCCTATACCGCTATAATTTCCTTCAGTTTCAGTATTAAATTCCTCGAATTCCTTCTTATTCATAAATACAGTATATGGATCATTTAATGATGATGTCATACCCTTCAATGCACCCTCTAAAAGAACATCATCACTTATTTTGCCATCATAGTATTTATACAATGTATCTCTTACTTCAAATATTTTTTCAAATTTGTTTATGATATTACCACGTTTCATATTCCAAAAATTATATGTACCAAACATAGTTGCAATATTTGTCACTACAACAATAAGTATAGTACAAACTATCCATTTTTTCTTTTTGTTCAAGTTATTCCACCTCTTTATAAATAACACTCTACTATTACTTTTATGTATATATTCAATAATTATAACACTAAAAATTATAACACTAAAAAATCTAATTATACAAAAAACATCTAAAACTATAAAATCAAATTATAAAAGGAGCATGCAGAATATACTGCATGCCTTCATCAAAAGCAGAAATCAAACTGCTAAGAATTTTCTTATAGAAATTATACTTCCCAATGCCCCTATTAAGATACCAGCAAGAACAAATATGCCAAGTATATTAGTGTAAATATATTGTGGGCTTATAAGTTGCATCAGTAAAATTGATGAAGAAATCTTTACATATATAATTCTGTATAAATAATATAAGATTATATCTGCAAAAATTGCTCCTAATAAACCTATTATCATACCTTCAATTATAAATGGCCATCTTATAAACCAGTCTGTAGCTCCTATATATTTCATTATGCCAATTTCTCTTCTTCTTGAATAGACTGTGAGCTTTATTGTATTTCCAATTAAAAATAGTGAAACTCCTATAAGTATAACTAATATAATTGTTCCTATCCACTTTATAGTTCTGGTTATCCTTATAATTTTGTCTACTATACCTCTTCCATCTTGAATGCTGTCAATTCCATCCATGCCTTTTATATTGTTTACTACTTCTGAAACAATCTCTGGTGTTTTAACTTTAACTATATAGGAATTAGGAAGCGGATTATCCTTCTCCAATCCATCTACCAAAGACTTATTCTGAGCACCTAATTGAGCTCTAAACTTATCTACCGCCTGTTTTTTAGTTTCATAGTTTACAGATACGATTCCATCTACAGACTTAATTTTATCCTCTATGTCTGATTTCTGCTTAGAAGTTACATCATCCTTTAAATAAACTTTCACTTCAACCTTTGATTGAACTTCCAATATTCCCTGCTTTACGTTCAACATAGCAAGAAGTGATATACCAAGTATAAAAAGAGTAGCTGCAACTGTTGCTGCTGCTGCGATACTTATTGTCTTATTCCTTCTTAAGCTTTTAAAAGAGTTTTCTATAAAGAATCTTATTGTACTAATCCTCATAGCCATATGCACCCCTTTGTTCATCTCTTACTACTATTCCCTTTTCCAATGCTATAACTCTTTTTCTCATACTATCCACTATATCTTTTGCATGAGTTGCCATAAGCACCGTAGTTCCAGCATGATTTATATCATTTATTGTATCCATTATATCTAAAGCCGTATCTGGATCCAAGTTTCCCGTAGGCTCGTCTGCTATTAAAATAGATGGGTTATTTACAATAGCCCTCGCGAGTGATATCCTCTGCTGTTCCCCTCCTGACAATTCATGTGGAAAAGCTTTGTATTTTTTAGCCAACCCTACCAGTGACAATACTACAGGAACTTTTTTTCTTATTTCTCTTGGCGGAGCCTCAATAACCCTCATAGCAAACGCCACATTTTCATATACATTCAATGTAGGTATTAACCTAAAATCTTGAAAAACAACTCCTATTTTTCTCCTATATTTAGGAATGCCCTTTCTAGACAGAGTTGTTATATCTTTCCCATTTACCAATATATTCCCATTAGTTGGTTCAGCTTCTTTGAGCATCAACTTTACAAATGTACTTTTGCCAGCTCCACTCGGGCCTACCAAAAACACAAATTCTCCTTTTTCAATATTAAGGTTTATATTGGATAACGCAAATATGTTGTTGTTATAAACTTTACTCACGTTCTTAAACTCTATCATATGTACCTCTCCTCAAATTAATGTTTTCTTGCATTACATTGTTCATTATAACATACCATAACAAATAATTTAAAATTAAACTATTAAATTATTATGAATAAAAAAAATAAGGGCTCAATTTACCCTTATCATTAATATTAAACAGCCTATTGAATACCTATACTTACCAAAAGAGCATTATCTACTTTTTTCATGTCTATATCCGTCATATGGCCAATTTTTTCTTTCAATCTTCTTTTATCTAGAGTTCTTATCTGTTCCAGCAATACTACCGAATCTTTATTAAGTCCATAGGCCTCTGATGAAATTTCTACATGAGTCGGAAGTTTCGCTTTATTTATCTGAGAAGTAATGGCTGAAACTATGACAGTAGGACTATATTTGTTACCAACATCATTTTGAATAATGATAACAGGTCTAATTCCTCCCTGTTCAGAGCCCACTACAGGGCTTAGATCAGCATAAAATATATCTCCTCTTTTCACTACCGTTGTCATTTGGCAAATCACTCTCCGAAAGCTTCGCTTCATATTCTTTAAATTCCTTTATGTCATATGCAAAGCCCATTTCCGCAAACTCAAGATTAAGTTGTGCCATTTCCCTATATCCTCTTTCCATTACTGATATATTATTTAACCTTTTTTTCTCCTTAATATATAATATGATAGCTTCCTTAATAAATTCACTTCTTTTTTTGCAATCTTCTTTAAGTGCCCTATTAAACTCATCATATAGCGTTCCTGAAAGGCTCACTACTAATCTTTTTGAATTTGACATTTAAAAATTAATACCTCCTATTGACGTAAGCAAAAGATATATAACATAAAATAATTATAGTCATATTAGGCACGTATGTCAAAAAAAATTCATATTAATTCATTATTCTACCTATTTTTTGATATGATATCTTTTACAAACATACATTGTTTATACATAAATTCAATTTATGGGAATCTTTAAATAAAAAATATGTAGTTCTATAATTATTAAAATCTTATGTACTAATTAGGAAATATTAACTTTTAAACACTTAAAAAATATAATTTTTCACTTTAATTATTTTACTATCTTTTATATATACTCTCGGAAGTCTTTTAGACATCATGCACAACACTTCATAATTTATAGTTCCAAGTATTGAAGCTATATTATTTGCGTCAAATTTCAAATTATCTTTTTCTCCCATAAGTATAACTTCATCACCAACATTAACATTACCAACATCGGTTACGTCTGCCATACATTGGTCCATACATATGTTGCCAATTATCGGTGCAAACCTATTATTTACAATAATCTTTGCTTTACCTGATAATCTTCTTGAATACCCATCTGCATATCCAATAGGCAAAGTTGCAACCACAGTCTTTCTATTAGTTCTGAATTTTCTTCCATAACCAATGTATTCACCACTATCTAAAGTCTTTAGATACGATATATTAGCTTTTAAAGTCATTACGGGCTTTACATCTAAATTGCTCTTGTCCACCTCATTTGATGGGTAGCACCCATAAATTATTATGCCTGGCCTCACTTCATCAAAATAAGTAAATGGGAATTCCATTATTGCTGCACTATTAGCTAAATTTCTCATGTTTATCTTAACTTTTCTTTCTATAAGCATATCATAAAACTTCTTATATTTCTGCAACTGTAAATCAGTATAATTTTTGTCTAATTCATCTGCTGTGGAAAAATGAGAAAACATACTGTCTATTTCTATATTTGGAAGCTCATTTATCTTGCAAATAGCTTCTAAACCTGAACTGTCAGGGAGAAATCCTATTCTTCCCATTCCCGTATCAACTGCAACGTGAATTTTTATTTTTTTATCATGCTTTCTTGCTATTTCAGATAATTTTTTAGCACATCCATACGAAGATACTGCAGGTTCTATGTTATATTTTACTATATAATCCAAAGCATTGTTAGGTGTAATTCCAAGTATCATTATTGGACACTTTACACCTTTCTCTCTAAGTTCTATAGCCTCATCAAAAATAGCAACTGCTAACTTTGTAAATCCGTTTTCTAGAAGTATATGTGCAACTTCTACTGCGCCATGTCCATACGCATCAGCTTTTACAACACCTATTATTTGCCTGTCTCCAACCTTGTTCTTTATTTGTCTAGCATTGTATATCAAATTGTTTAAATTTACCTCGATCCAGGCAGGTCTAAAAAATTCTTCCATAAAATGTCACTTCCTATTTATTCACATCGTCTATATTAAATAGATTTTTCTGCAGTTTTAGGTTTTGTTTAAAATCACTATACTCAACTTTTACTCTTTTCTCACCATTTGAATCATAAATTATTAAATATCTTGGTACACACGTTTCAGAATTCATATATAGCTGAGCTTTACATATGTTTTTATTATTGCCAGGAATGTCTAAACCTATAACTTGATATTCCTCATTATATATATTTTTGAATAAATTATCAACTTTTTCATTTGTATAGATTAAATATACATATTCATCTATAAAACATAATTTGAATAGGCTATCAAAATCTTCATCAGTATTATATATACTTCCATTTTTTAAATCCTGTACAAATATTTTATTTTTCTTGTATATCATTATTCTATCTCTTCCAAGTTCAAATCTATTGCCATATTTCTTACTATAAAATTGTCTTCCACTATATTCTACATTCTGTTTATCATTTTTTATTTGAATTTTTACATTGCAGCTGTAGCTGTCCAGATCTTTAAGATAATTTATTACATCCTCTGTATTTTTCATTTTTTTATCACATGATACAAAAACACATACTATGGCAAAACACATAATAAAAATAATCAGCAGTTTCTTACACATTCTATTCCTCCAAATTCATGTATTTCACTACTAATACTATTCTATTAAATTAATTTGTATTACATAATATATCTTTTATAGCATATGGAATTTCATTTATAATATCAGAAGCACTTACACAAAACATTTTTTTTGACAGCCTATCTCCACAGAACCCATGCAGATATACAGAAATACAGGCGGCTTCAAAGGTTTTATATCCTTGTGCCAAAAATGATGTAATGATCCCTGTCAAACAATCTCCCATACCACCTGAAGCCATAGAACTATTTCCAGTAGAATTTAATGCTGTGGTATATCCATCTGTAACAACCGTATTATATCCTTTCAAAACCAAAATTACATCATAATCTCTGGCAAATTTTTGTGCAACCTCAACTCTGTTGTCCTCTATATAATCTATACTCAGCCCGGTAAGTCTCGACATTTCACCTAAATGTGGTGTCATTACGACATTACAGCTTTTGTTTTTTAACAAGGCTAGATTTCCCTTTAATACATTTATCCCATCTGCATCAATAACTACAGTATTCTTTGATTCATTTATAACCTTACTTAAAATATCTAAAGTAATTTCATTATTCCCCATACCTGGACCTATCCCTATGGAATCAGATTTTTTAATAAAACCTTCCAATTTTTCATTTTCATCCAAATTTAAAGTCATGGCTTCAGTAAGTTTTGCACTCATAATATTCTGTACATTTTTTTCGCAAGCTAGAGTTACAAGTCCAGCTCCACTCTTAACTGCAGATTGAGTGCTTATATAAGCCGCCCCTGAAAACCCAGTCGATCCAGCAATAATAAGTACTCTTCCAAAATCTCCTTTATGAGAATACTTATTTCTTTCTTTAAGTACATTCTTTATGCTGTATTTATCTATTACAAATCTTCCAGTATCAAATTTTTTAATAACAGAATCGGGAATACCTATGTTTTCAATTACTAGATCTCCAATAAACTCATTTGCCCCATATTTGAAGAATCCATTTTTATACATCTGAAAAGATACTGTTTTGTTGGCCTTAATAGAATTTTTCAAAATATTACCTGTATCTCCACTCATCCCTGATGGTATATCTATAGAAAGGGTATATCTGCTATTAAAATTTATAGATCTTATAACCTCCGCATATATACCTTCAACATCTCTTGAAAGTCCTGTGCCAAAAATAGCATCAATAACCATATCGCTAGATTTTATGTATGCATTCAAGGATTCAATCTGTTTACTATCATTTATTTTATTTATCTTTATACCCAGGTTTTTCAGTATATCATAATTCACCTTACAATCATGGCTCATGTTGTTTTCTTTTCCAATTAGAAATACGTTTATAGTCTTACCCAAATTATACAAGTGTCTTGCAACAGCAAATCCATCGCCTCCATTATTTCCTTTTGTACAAAATAAACAGAAAGAATTATATATTTTCATATTAATATTTTTTATTATTTTTAGGGCTGCATTTTCCATAAGTACTATACCAGGTATTTTTAATTTATTTATACAATAACTATCAATATTTCTCATTATCTCCACATTTGCAATTTTCAATTTTATCAACCTCCATTACTGCAAATGCCACAGCATTGTCAAATTCATGTGATATACTTAAATGTATCTTAAAATTGCCATACTTTTCAGCCAGTAACTTAGCTCTTCCTCTTAAAACTACTATTGGCTTCCCTGAAGTGGTTCTATTTATCAATATATCTTTAAAGCCAAATCCAATAAAGCCAGTTCCAAGTGCCTTTGAAACAGCCTCTTTTGCTGCAAATCGCCCCGCTATAAATTCAGGAGCCAGCTTTTTACTATTAAAATACTCAACCTCTTTTTGATCAAAAAGTCTATCAATAAAATTTGGATGCGTACATACAGCATTTTTTATTCTACTTATTTTAACTATATCCGTTCCAACACCTATAATCAACAGAGCACCTCCAGATAAGTCTTAATTTTAATTATAAAATAAAAATGTATTTTTAATAAAAATAAGCACTGGATACGCGTCCAATGCTTATTTTTACCAGAGACAAGCCACATCCCTTTGATGGCAATACATCTCATGTATTGTTTTTGTAATTATAGTATATACTAAATTTATAAGAATATTCAAGATTAAATTATCAAATTTCAATATTTACTCAGTTCACTGGTAAATTTACTTATCAAACTATTATATGAATCATACTGTGATTGACTAAGAACATTGCTATATCTACTATCAAAATAACCTTTAAACCCATTCATCAAATTCAAATAATCACTAACACTATTTTGATTATCACCTATATTTTCATTTTTCTTATAAAGTTGCATATAAAACATCATTCCTTGAGCTGCTCTTTTTTCCTCAGGTGTAGCATTTTCAAGTGCTAATCTATAAGCTCTTCTTACATTACCAGGTGCAGTTAATGGTGGAAAACCTACCAGATGTTCTTTTTCCCACTCAAAAGAATGATCTTTAAAATCGACACCAGCTTTTTTAAGATTCTCATACAAAATTTTATCTTCCTCAGAAGTTATTTCCTGTTCAGATTCAGACTTAAAATCACTAGACAATTTAGTAGATGTATTTTTATCAAGATTATAACTTACATTAAAATTAGAGTTAAATTTCAAATCTCCTGATATCATAAATTACCTCCAAAAATCATTTTTTCAAATTTTTCAAAGAAGAAAATTTCAAAGTATTTGCTAAAAGATTTTCTGATTACACAGAATTGGACTTAATTAAAGCCTTTGATGAACTTGAAGTATTAGTAAGTACTCATATTTTTATAATAATTACAAGATAAAGAATCATAACCCCTTATGTAAAATTCAGTAACAGGTGGGGCTGGTCCATCAGCATGAACTGTATTACTCAAAGTAAAACTGCAAAACAAAAAGGCACTCAAAAAAGAATCGAGAAACTTTTTTATAAAACCATTCATTAATTAAAATCTCCCTAAAATATTTGAAGACAAGTATATTATCGTATATAAAACAAAATAATTTAATAGGAGATTTATTTTTTACACAAAAAAACTGTCACACTAATTTTTTTAGTGCAACAGCCCACCAAACCTCTAATATGCCATTGATTTAAGTTGTTTATCAAAATCTAAAATATATTCATCTACATAATCACCTATTATATCTACTAAATGGACAGGTGACACCTGACTATTATACAATAATTTAAGCAAACTATGTACTTTATACCTATCCGGACTTATATTTATCACACAATCCCTACATACATCTATTAATTTATCATTTAATAGATCCTGTCTTTCTATTTCTATACCATAGGATTGTAATGGAATAATGTCCCAATTACAGGTAATATTCATCTCATTTTTAATTAACCTATAAAAGTAAATTCTTCTCATAGAATCGTTTAAATCGTCTACCCCTGTTCTCATTAAATTTTCTACTATCATGCTGCTCTCCCCCTATAAAACAATTAATAAAATATTATATATATTATACAGATTATGTTAGCACACATTATAAAAAAATTCTGTCACTTTCTGATAATTAAAATCATAAATTATCCCTTTTATATGACAACATAAATTAGTTAACTCCATAAAAAATAATATACTAGATAATAAAAGATTAATATTCAACTTTTTATTATCTAGTATTGTCAAAAATTATTTTATACTGTAAATTGCTTTTTTGATTTTCTGATTTTAACACTATTATTTCATTTTATAATTTACAACTGCATCCTTTCCTGCTTTTACATCTGAATTCAAATTGATATAATTTATACATCCCACGTTATCCACATTAGTAATAAGTACAGATGTCATAAGAGAATATCCCTTATCTTCTATATATTCTTTATCTATTTTTATAATTTCATCCCCTTCTTTAACAATTGCTCCCTCTTTCACCAGTCTTTTAAACCCATTTCCTTTTAATTCTACTGTATCAATACCTATATGTACTAAAACTTCTGCTCCATTCTCAAGCTCCATTCCAAAAGCATGATTTGTGTTAAATATGATAGTAACTTTCCCGCAAGCGGGAGAAACAATTACATCACCTGACGGCTGAATAGCCACTCCATCACCAACTGTTTTCTGTGCAAATACTTCGTCCTGGATCTCTGATAAATCTACAACTTTCCCATCAACTGGTGCAGCTAATACAAAGCTGCCTTTCAAAAAATTAAACATAGGCAATCACTCCTAATTATATTTAAATAAAATGACATACGTTAAGTGTATCTGCCATTTTAAACAGCCGTATTACTTAATTCAAAGTATATATACTGCATAAATTTTTGTCAATAGAAACAGTATTATCTAATATCTTATGACAATAACATTGATTTTCAGTTAATCCTATACTATAATTGTGTTAAATAATAATTATTATTTAATAATTGGAGGTTTAATATGAGTAAATCTATAGAAATCAAAAAAAACATTTACTGGATAGGTGCACTTGACCCTGAATTGCGGATATTCGATATTGTCATGTACACACCATATGGCACAACCTATAATTCCTTTGCAATAAAAGGGAGTAAAAAAACTGCAGTATTTGAAACCGTCAAAGAACCATTTTTTAACGAATTTCTAGAAAGATTAAAATCTTCCAAAATAGATCCAAAAGATATTGACTACATAATTGTAGATCACACAGAACCGGATCATGCAGGCTCCATTTCAAAATTACTTGAACTTGCTCCTAAAGCCAAAGTAGTCGGTTCAAATGCAGCCATAAAATTTATAAAGTCCATTGCAAATAGAGAATTCAATTCTATAATAGTAAAACAAGGTGACACCCTCAGTCTCGGGGATAAGACATTAAAATTTATATCAGCACCATTTCTTCACTGGCCAGATTCTATATACACCTATATTCCCGAAGATAAACTTCTTATCACATGTGATTCTTTCGGATGCCATTATTGCAATCCAAAATTATTCAATGATTTAAATGAAGACAATGAAAAATATACAGAAGCTCTTAAATACTATTTTGATGGAATAATGGGTCCATTTAAAAAATACGTACTAGAAGCAATCGATAAAATAAAGGATCTTGATATAGACATTATTTGCCCAGGTCATGGACCTGTACTCAGGGATAATCCACAAAAAATAGTTGAATTATATAAACAGTGGAGCCTTGATACTTCAAATCCAAATAGCAAAAAACATATAGTAATTCCATATGTCTCAGCCTACGGTTACACAGAAACTATAGCAAATAAGATAATAGAAGGAATCAAAGCTTCTCATGATTTTGATGTTAAATCATATAATGTTATCTACAGCGACATCAATGAAATATTAAATGATATAAATCGGTCAGATGGTATATTATTTGGTTCTCCAACAATAAATGGGGATGCTTTAAAACCGATACTGGATATACTGATTTCACTCAATCCTAAAATACACGGTGGAAAATTAGCCGCAGCCTTCGGTTCCTATGGCTGGAGCGGCGAAGCTGTAAGCATAATAGAAAGCAGATTAAAACAGCTTAAAATGGACGTACTTTCACCTGGTTTAAAAATAAATTTCAAGCCTTCAGAAAAAGAATTAGAATCCGCCTATAAATTTGGAGAAACCTTTGCAGAAAAGATTCAACAAAATGCAAATAATGTTTCCAAAACATTAAAACCAACTACAACGAAAAAATGGAAATGTCTAATTTGTGGAATGGTATTTGAGGGACCTGAACCCCCAAAAATTTGTCCGGTATGTGGAGCAGATTCCAGTCAATTTGTAGAAGTGAAAGAACATACCTCTGATTTTACAAATTCAAATTCAAATAAATTTATAATAATAGGAAATGGTGCTGCTGGATTAAATGCTGCTCAATCTATAAGAAGTAGAAATGAAAAAGCTTCTATAAAAATAGTATCAGAGGAAAATTATATTACTTATTACAGACCTGAACTGTCAGAATATCTTTCGACAGATATAGAGGAAGATAAATTCTACGTAAAAAATAGAAAATGGTATGATGATAATAATATTGATCTCATTTTAAACACTTCAGTAAAAGCTATACTTCCAGATTCAAAAAAAATATTGCTTCAAAATAATGAAGAACTGAACTATGATAAACTAATTATTGCAAATGGAAGCGTAAATTTTATACCACCTATAAATGGGACCGATAAGAAAGGTGTATTCACTTTAAAGTTTTTAAAGGACGCCGACAACATAAAAGCATATATCAATAAAAGCAAAAGTGCTGTAATAGTAGGTGGAGGACTTCTAGGACTTGAAGCTGCCTGGGAAATGAAAAAATCAGGGCTTTCTGTAACAGTTGTAGAATTCTCCAATAGGTTATTGTCTAGACAACTAGATAATGAAGGCGCTACAATGTTTAAAGAATCCGTTGATAAATCTGGAGTTGAAATAATACTTGGAGACAGTGTAGAAGAAATAATCGGTAATGAAAAAGTGTCCGGTGTAAGGCTAAAAAGTGGCAAAACCATAGATACAGACATTCTACTATTCTCCGTAGGTATAAGGCCTAACAAACATCTGGCTGAAAAGTCCGGTATAAAAACAAACAAGGGTATCATAGTAAATGATAAAATGGAAACATCAATTAAGGATATTTATGCCTGTGGCGATATATGCGAGTACAACAACAGAGTTTATGGAAACTGGCCCGCTTCAGTTGAAATGGGTAAAATTGCTGGAGCAAATTCTACAGGAGATGAATCCCATTTTACTTCATTTGTATCGTCAGTTATTTTTTCTTCAATGAATTCAAACCTGTTTTCCTGTGGAAAATTTTCACCAGATCTAAAAGACATTTCATATTCCAACCCATCTATAGGAGAATATCTAAAATTATTCTTTGAGGAAGACAAATTAGTAGGCGGTATACTTTTAGGTGATACAAGAAAATCTGGTAAAATAATGCTTGCGATACAAAAATGCAAAACACTCACAGATATATTAAAAGAAAATTTTCTATAATAAATTAACATAAAAGTTCTACTATTACTAAGTAATAGTAGAACTTTTATATGTTTATCTTTTTCTATACACAATTGCATTAATTTCTCCACCTATTATTATTATATTCGAGAGAATAAACAACCATGTAAGAAGAGCTATTACTGCACCTATACTTCCGTAAAGTACAGAATAACTCGAAAAATTATTTACATAAAATGCAAAACAAATTGATATTAAAGCTAAACTAATTGTAGATACACATGTACCTGATATTATCTCATTCCACCTAAGTTTAATATTGGGAGTATATTTGTAAACTGCTGCAAAAATTAAACTTATGGATAAAAGCATGACTATGTATCTCACAATATTCCATAAAAAATTAAACTCCCTAGAAAGTTGAAGCCTATATGCTAAAAATTCACCTAATATTCTTCCAAAAACCAAAAGTATAATAGAAATTAATATTATAACTATAAATCCTAAAGTACATAGTATTGACACAATATATAATTTAAATATACTTCTATTTTCCTCCAATCCATATGCCATATTTAGTCCTCTTATAACAGCTTGAAATCCACTTGAAGCCGTCCATATTGTAAAGATCATGCTTAAAAATAATATACGGCTGTTTTTGGTGTTTACTATACTTATAACGGTATCGTCTATAAGTTTTAATATATCTGACGGCAGGATTCCATTCAACATTGTAAGTACATCACCACTTTCTAATGGAATATATCCCATTAGGCTTATAATAAATATCAGAAATGGGAAAAAAGAGAATATCAAACTATATGCAAGTTGTGAAGACAATGCCATAATATCATCTTTTATAAACCTTATTACAATACATTTTAAATAACATAAAAAATTTTTTTGCATAAATATATCCACCTTTACAATTGTCTATATATTATTTTATTCAATTACACATAATTAATACTTCACATTCCAACCCTTATATATTTGGGTATCTTATTGAAATACATAAAAAAAAAGGTTAAACTATAAATAAAAAACAAAGGAGGTTTAAAATGAAAAACTTCACAAAAAATTTTTTAATGTTTTGTGGAATATATATATCTATTCAATTAGTTGGACATGCTAGTGTATTTGCTGCATCCAGTACTATAGACAAGCTTTCTGAAAAAACTGCAACTACACAAACTCAGCAGGCCGGATACATAGATACTGATATAAATGAGCCAAAAAAGGTTGCTTCAAATTTAGATATCAATTCACAGGCAGAAAGCACCGTAGTTACAAAAGATAGTATTCCTGTAACCAAAGCATGGAAAATTAAATTCAATGAACCTGTTGATATCAATATATTAAGTGACAAAATAAAACTGATCAACAAACAAGATAATACAGAAGTTCCTATTAGCATAACATCTGATAATATATGTCAGACTATTACTGTAACATCATCAAATAATTTAGAGCCCCAAACAGAATATGTTTTATCTGTATCTAAAGATATAATTTCGAAATTCGGAAAACCACTCTCAAATCCAACTATAGTGGATTTCAAAACATCTACAATTATATCTTCAATAGATGATATAAATAAAACTGTTGATCAAGGTGATGATTTCAGTTTAGGCAGTACGGTAAATGCAATTATGTCTGATGGTACAATATCTCAAGTGGATGTTTCTTGGGACAAGTCATCTGTTAATACAAATATCCCGGGTAGCTATACATTCAAAGGCACCGTACCAGAATATGGAACTATAACATTGAATCTTACTATAAAACCATTTGAACCAGTAAGCAGCATATCAAATGGAAAAGCAACTCAATCAAGTACAGGAATTAAATTATACAATTATCTTATGGATTATAAAAATAGAAATGACGTTTTAGAAAGAGCAATAAAAGTACATGCTGCTCAAGGTTATGGTGATAATCCATCTAGCAACAATTGTGTATTTTATCAAAGTGAAGCATTGAGAAGTATTGGCATAAATATACTAAATAGTACTGCAAATACCGTTAGTCTTACAAATACGCTTTTGGATATGGGCTGGAAAAAATCTTCTGATTTATCTCTTCTACTTCCTGGAGATATATGTTTTACAATTGAATACGGAAATGGTCCAACTCACACTTATACTTTTATGAAATGGGTTGATCCTAAACATTTTGATTATGCCTACATATGTGATAATCAAGGCAATGAATATGGAAATGATGCATATCACAAGAGAAATATTAATTTTCAGACAGATACAAAAGATAAAATAGCCTATTTTCTATATCCAACTGCATAAAAAATAATCTGTACTTTTTACCTTAAAGTACAGATTATTTTTTATGCAGTTTTTATATTTTATTTGAAATATCTATTCAATACACCCTGGAAAGCTGCTCCATGTCTAGCTTCATCTTTACACATTTCATGTACAGTATCATGAATTGCATCATAGTTCAATTTTTTTGCAAGTGTTGCTAATTTTTTCTTTCCGGCACAGGCACCTCTTTCAGCATCTACTCTCATTTGTAAATTTTTCTTTGTATCATTTGTAAGTACCTCTCCTAAAAGTTCTGCAAATCTTGATGCATGATCTGCTTCATCTTCAGCTGCCTTCCTATAGGTTGCAGCAACTTCAGGATATCCTTCTCTATCAGCCTGACGTGCCATTGCAAGATACATTCCAACTTCTGAACATTCACCAGTAAAATTATCCCTTAATCCCTGTAATACTTCAGGATCAACACCCTGCGCAATTCCTACTTTATGTTCATCTGCCCAAGATTCAGTATCATCAGTTTTTTCCACAAACTTATCTGAAGATGCACCACATACAGGACACTTTTCTGGTGCCTTTTCCCCTTCATATACATATCCACAGACAGAACATACAAATTTTTTCATAACAAAACCATCCTCCCATAATATTTTTTATCATTTAATCCGTTTATAATTATGTTTGTTTCAACATTTACTATTATATAATAGTTATTATTATAAATCAAGTACTTATGGAAACTTTTTTATTATTTTTAAAGGAAATAAAAACAGTAGATAAAACAACACCTGTCTACTGTATCCTAAATAACATAATATTATAAGTTATTCTTCAATTTCATCTAATATTTTTCTTTCAACTTTATAAATATCTGGTACATAACTTTTTATCAGTTTCATTTTACCTTTCAACTTATATTTCCCCATACTTGCAGGAATAAGTATACTGTCCCCAATCTTTACAGGTTCAGTCCCATTATCATAAATTATATCTCCCTTTCCATCTACACAAGTAAATATATAGAACCTTTCTTTATCACTAAATCCTACAGCTTCATTAAACACATCATATAATTCCATGGCGAATTTTTTTGAAAGGCATAAATAAGTTTTAGAATATCCATTTCTCAAAATTTTAATACCAGTATTATTTTTTGCCTTTAATTTTAGATTTGCTACATCTAATGCCTTTTTTATATGCAGTTCTCTTCCCCTATTATAATCATATACCCTATAGGTTATATCACTATTCTGCTGTATTTCAGCTAGAATTACGCCCTCACATATGGCATGTACCATACCACTTTTAATAAAGAATACATCACCTTTTTTTACATGTATTCTATTCATATAAGCTTCCAGATTTCCTTGATAAATTCCATTTTTAAACTGTTCATAAGTACATCCCTCTTTGGAACCTACTATCAAGCTTGCACCTGAAAATGCCTCTATCACGTACCATGCTTCAGTTTTACCCATTTGGTTTTCAAATCTACCTGCATATTCATCATCGGGATGAACTTGTATGGATAGCTTATCAGTAGCATTAATTAATTTTACAAGCAGTGGGAATCTATTTTTATTAATTTTTGTCCCTAGAAGTTTATCTCCCTGATTTCTGATGAGCTCATCAAACCTCATTCCTCTAAATTTTCCATTAGAAATTATACTCATTCCATTTGGATGACATGCCACGTCCCAACTTTCCCCTATTTTACCCTCTGGGAGATTATCTCTAAAAAGTTCAAAATCTCTTCCTCCCCATATTTTTTCATAATACAAATTTTCAAATCTTATTGGATACACAAAAAGCATCTCCTTTTATAAATTTATTTGTATATTGTCCCAATGGATGAAGTACTCACAATGCGACCTTCACAACAGAGTTTTTACACCCACCGTACGGAGATTTTCCATTTACATGCTGCATCCCTTACTGAAATGTAGTCCATAATTTGTCCCTCTATTCCAATATTTCTATAATTAACCATTTTAATTATATACGTTAAAGCAAATAGATACAAGTCAAAAAATATCTCAACAGCAAATCCACTATATGTTTTTGGTTTTTCTTATTGTAAATAATAAATTATAATGTTATACTTCTTGAAGTGAATATTTTACAATAATTTATATTATTTAATAACAGCTGTTATAATATTAAAATTAATACACGGGGGTAATACATATGTTCAAATCTATTGGAAACTTGAAATTAAAAGCTACATTGAAGCTGAGTTTTCTTGTGATATCTATGTTCATAATAATATCCGGAATAATAGGTATAATTGGCATGAACAGAATAAACACAGGTTCAAATCAACTTTACAGCAGTAATCTAAAAACAATACAAGATCTCAACAAATTTGACTCAAATACATTACACTTGCGCCTGGAAATAATAAACTTAGTAGAAAGCAAAGATAAAAACAAAACTAACGACACATTAAAGGTTATCAACTCTCTTAAAAAATCCAATAATGTTATATTGAATTCATACAAAAGTGGGAATCTAAACTCCCAAGAAAAAACTATAGTACCTAAATTAGAGATTCAATTATCGGATTGGAGGAATATCTGTACTGAAATCACAAATTTGATGGCAGCCGGTAAATATGATGAAGCCATTGTTTTAAATAAAGAAGCTGCCCGGTATAGAGATAAACTTACAAATACTACGGAAGAATTAATAAAAATTGTAAATCAAAAAGCCAACAATACCAATTTAAAAAATATGTTAATCTATAAAAATTCCTTTTACCTAATAGTTACAATATCCATATTGGGATTGATTTTAAGCCTAGTATTAGGATTTAGAATAAGTGCTTCAATATCATCAAAGGTTTATAAAATTTTGTCTTTTACAGATCTATTGAGCAAAGGGGACTTAAGTAACAATCTACAAATGTCTGGAAATAATGAACTGAGTTTGATAGGCGATGAATTAAATACTGCAAATGGCAATATAAGAAGCTTAATTAGGGAAATAATGCATTCTACTGAAGACATGAGTGCATCCAGTGAAGAACTTTCTGCCACCAGCGAAGAAATATCATCAATGATGTCATCTGTAAATGAAGCTACAAATCAAATAGCAAAGGGTGCACAAAATCTGAGCAGTATTACTGAAGAGATAAGCAACTCTTCGGAACAAATGAAGAACAGTATATACGATTTATCAAGCAAGGCAGATGAAGCTACAAAGTCATCACTGGAAATAAAAAAACGTGCTATAAGCATAAAACAATCAGCCTCCAAAAACATAGAAGCTGGTGAACATATATATAATGAAAAGAAAAATAATATAGTAAAAGCGATTGAAGATGGAAAGGTAGTTTCAGAAGTTAAAATAATGTCGGCTTCTATAGGGAATATAGCCGAACAAACGAATCTTCTTGCATTAAATGCAGCTATCGAAGCTGCAAGAGCTGGTGAACAGGGAAAAGGATTTGCCATTGTAGCCGATGAAGTTAGAAAACTTGCGGAGCAATCTTCTAGTGCTGTAGAAAATATAAATAAAATGGTCCTTGAAGTGGAAAACGCTTTTAAAAATCTATCCCAAAGCAGCGAGGAAATTCTTGATTATATAGCAAAAAGTGTAAAACCAAGCTACCAGATTTTCATGGATACGGGAGTACAATATGAGAAAGATGCAGAATTTATGAATTCCATGTCACAAGAGATTGATATTTCTTCAAAGCAAATGAAACTTGCAATATCTCAAATAAATACTGCCATCCAAAATTCAGCTTCTACTGCTGAGGAATCTTCTTCTGGATCAGAAGAAATATTAAGCAGCATAAATGAGGTAACTAAAGCAATTGAGGATATATCTATGTCATCCCAGAATCAAGCAGAACTTGCAGAAAAGCTTGCAGATATGGTAAATAAATTCAAAATCAATTAACAATTATACTATAACTTATTCATTCTGTCCTGTTATAATTTATATAGTTGTTAAATTACATACAGGAGGAATCTAAAATGAATATATTAGTTTGCGGTGGAGCAGGTTACATAGGAAGTCACATGGTAGCATATTTATTGGAAAATAATCAAAATGTTATAGTACTTGATAATCTCCAAACCGGTCACAAGGACTCTCTCTTAGGAGGTAAGTTTTATATTGGGGATCTTAGAGACGATTCAATATTAAACAAGGTTTTTACTGAAAATAATATTGATGCAGTAATAGATTTTGCAGCAAATTCACTTGTTGGAGAAAGCGTTCAGAATCCATTGAAATATTTTGAAAATAATATATACTCAACCATAAAACTTCTAAAGGCAATGGAAAAATACGATGTAAAATATATAGTGTTTTCTTCAACTGCCGCAACCTATGGTGAACCAGAGAATATACCAATACAGGAAAAGGACAGAACATTTCCTACAAATCCATATGGCGAATCAAAACTTGCAGTCGAAAAAATACTGAAATGGTGTGACAGGGCCTATGGCATAAAATATGTCGCACTTAGATATTTCAACGCCTGTGGAGCACATATAAATGGTGAAATAGGTGAGGATCATAATCCCGAAACACACCTGATACCTATAATACTGCAGGCTGCTTCAGGTAGAAGGGATAAAATAATGATTTTTGGCGATGATTACGATACTCCAGATGGATCCTGCATAAGAGATTATGTACATGTATCAGACCTTGCATCAGCCCACTTATTATCACTAAAGAAACTCCAATCTGGAACAGAAAGCAAGATTTATAACCTCGGAAATGGCAATGGTTTTTCAGTAAAGGAGGTAGTCGCAGTTGCCAGAAAAGTTACTGGAATAAACATTAAATCTGAAATTTCGGAAAGGCGTGCTGGAGATCCGGCAATTCTAATAGCCTCTTCAGATAAAGCTATTGAGGAATTGGGATGGAATCCTAAATTCAATTCACTTGAAACAATTATTGATACCGCATGGAAATGGCACCGAAATCATCCAGATGGTTATATAAAATAGGAAAGATCCCCCACTATAAATTGTGAGGGATTAACTTTATGTATTTATAGGTTCTTCCTATACTCATCAGGAGTAATTCCTGTATTTTCCTTAAACTGTTTATAAAAATAGCTTAAATTTGAGTATCCAACCTTTAAAATAATATCAGATATGGATATGTTTGAATTTCTAAGCAAATACTTAGCACGTTCTATCTTTATATTTCTTTGAAGTTCCTTAAATGTTTTTCCCGTAACTTTTTTAACAAGCTTTCCCATATAATCAATATTATAATTAAAATGTTCAGCTAAATCTTTAAGATTTACATTTCTATAATCATTTCCAACATATTTCATAATTTCAATGGCTACATTTGAATCTATTTTATATACCACATTATTAGGCAGATATTTATTATAATCTCTAAGCAATTCATTGAACAAAAGTATCATATATGCCCTTATTGCAGTTTCCATGCCATTCTTATTCTCATAATATTCCATTAGTATGCTAATCATAAAGCCCCATACTTTTTTGTTTTTCGATGTTTTAAAATATAAAAACTGTTTGAATTTATTTTTTTCATACAATGATTTGACAATAAAATTTGACATTAAATCATTATCTGCAATTTGATGCATAAATACCCAGTCAAAAAATTCTTTTTTTATTAATACATTTATGGCTATATCATCTTCTCCAGACTCTTCAATACTATGTTCAACATTCATATCCATGATTAAAATTTCACCTTTTTTTATTTCAATGGACTTGTCATCAATAATCTGTCTTATACTTCCAGAATAAACAAAAACCAATTCAAGATAATCGTGTTTGTGATTATTGAATCTAACAAATCTGTCATGCTTATGAATAGATATATCTTCTGATTTTTTCATAAGTTTGTCACTATTTATAATCCAATTATCTTTTATAATCTTATTTGAAAAATACTTTTCAAACTCTACATTGTAACTTTCATCCTTTTTATACTTTGATAATTTCTTCAACTCTTCCTCACTGTGACTCATTTCTCTGAGCTTTTTATCCAGATCCCTAATATTCATATGTATCACCTTGAAATTTATTACTTTCTACTAAGTTTTTACTAAGCAAGTAACTTATATCATTATATATTATACCATGAACAAGTATTTCTTATTTGATCTTTAATATTTAATTGGCATACCATGATCACCTCCATGTATATTTTTCTTAATAAATTCTCTATAACATGGTCGGGCACAGTACGCCATACTTAATTTTTATTTTATAGAAATAATACTTCTATATTTACAACTAAACAGATTATTAATAGTCATTTCCATATCTTTGTTTTTCTATTTCGTAAACGCTCATTCCTCTAGTTTCAGGCGTATATATAAGTCCGATAACTAACTGAATGGCCAAAACTGCTACAAGGAATAATCCTGTCTTTTGGAAACCAAGCGCCGTCAACATAGTAGGGAAAACCAAAGAAATTATTCCAACTCCAGCACGTACCAGGAAAAATATAATTCCCTGTGCCTTGCCTCTATACTGCGTTTTAAAGAGTTCCACACTCCAAAGAGCGAAAAAGCACTGTGCACTAAAGCCTGCTGAAATTCCCCACAATAGATCAAAGATTATAAGTGAAACCCATCCTACAGGTGCGAAAACAAGAACAAGCCATGCCGCAATTTCCATAACACATCCTACTGCAAATACTGCCTTACGATCCCATACGTCTCCCTTTCTTATGAATACCAGGTAAGTAAACAAAATCGTCATAAACCATATAATTGCATTTAAACCATTGGATTGTAGATTGTTCAAGTTACCTATTTTAGTAAAGATGAATGGTAAGAAATATCCCTGTAATCCAGCAACCAGGTTCCATAAAGTATAAATCCCTGCGGATAGAATAAATGCATGCCTGTTTGCCTTAATTGTAAATATCTCACTAGTTGGAGCCTTTACAAAATCCTCTGCCTTTTCCTTCTCTTTCTGCTCCTCCCATATTTTTGATTCCTGAATCTGCTGCTGCAGAATCCACGTAATCAATGCTATGACAAATAACATTCCAAACATGATTCTATTTCCTAAGAGTCCCAATCTATTTAAAAAAATGGATAGAACAAATATAGTCATAGGAGCAAATCCCCAGGAAAATTGACCCCATCCAATGTTTGCGCAACGTTTTCCCGCTGGAGCTTGTTCTCCCAGGTAGCTCCATGATGCAGGAACTACCGCACCTACTGCTATACCTGTGATGATATAACCTGCTAAAAGCATAGGAAAATTAAATGATACCGCTATAAGTGCAACACCAAGCATATAAAACAATAAATCATACCTATAAATAAATTTTCTTCCATACTTATCAGCTAAAGGACCGCCTATCAATGCTCCAAGTGCTGCACCAAAACCATTGGCACTAACTGCTCCAAGAAGTCCCAAAGCCATATCGTCCAAATTCAGAAAGCTCATCCACAATGTCAATCCACTTGCACCTGCTACAATTGCACCTGCATCCAGGAAATTCGACATTGAAACCGTCAAAGTTTCTTTAAAATTGCCTTGCTTATCAGACATTTGAATTCCTCCAATCTTTTATATATGTTCATCAATCCATATGAAATACTTCTTTTAAATCCACTGATACAGGACTATTGTCTGGATTCGTTTCCATTATGTCCTTCATATAGGCCCACCACTTTTGACAAATTTCTGTTTCTGCACTCTTATTCCACTTTTCTTCATCCTCTATTTCAAGATATCCAAATAAAGTATTAGTTTTCTTGTCTAAAAATATAGAATAATTTTTCCCTCCATATTCATGTATCATATCAACCATCTCAGGCCAAATTTCACTGTGCCTTTTTTGATATTCATCATGGAAACCTTCATAAACCTTCATTACAATTCCTTTTCTAATCATTTTATCCCTCCTAAATTTCATTTTATAAAAATACATATATACGATTTCAACATATACAAAATACAATTATGTAAATTATACTGTAAATGATTCAGTATTCTGCATCACTAAATGATGCAGAATAACAAAACCATGAATTAACAAATCAAAGCATTTATTTGAAGGCTTTCTTGTATATGTCAAGAATTTCAGCTTCAGAGGTATCCCTCGGGTTTCCAGGTGTACATACATCCTTGAAGGCAATTTCCGAAAGTCTTGGAAGATCCTCCTCTTTTGCTCCAATCTCAGACAGAGTCTGCGGAATTCCTATCTTCTTTGATAAATTCCTGACTGCATCAACTGCTGCCTTTCTATACTCTTCAACATTCATTTCATCTACATCTTCAACTCCCATCTGGCGGGCTATCTCTCTGTATTTCTCTCCAGTTGAAGGTGCATTATATTCCATTACATACGGAAGAAGAAGGGCATTTGCAACTCCATGTGGTGTGTCGTAGAATGCACCAAGTGAATGTGCCATGGAATGAACTATTCCAAGTCCTACATTTGAAAATCCCATACCTGCAATATACTGGGCAACTCCCATTGCCTCTCTCGCCTCCATGTTATTTGGTTCGAAAACTGCAGTTTCAAGATTCTTTGATATAAGTTCTATTGCTTTTAGTTCAAACATGTTGGTAAGTTCCCATGCTCCTTTTGTCGTATATCCTTCTATTGCATGGGTAAGGGCATCCATACCCGTTGATGCCGTAAGTCCCTTTGGCATTGAAGCCATCATTTCAGGATCAATTACTGCCATTATTGGAATGTCTTTCGGATCAACGCATACCATCTTCTTGGTAGCTTCTTCATCAGTTATTACATAGTTGATTGTAACTTCTGCAGCTGTTCCCGCCGTAGTCGGCACTGCAATTATAGGAACGGATTTGTTCTTTGTTTCTGCTACCCCCTCAAGGGATTTTACATCTGAAAATTCCGGATTGTTTGTTATTATTCCTACTGCTTTCGAGGTATCTATGGAAGATCCTCCACCTATTGCTATAATAAAGTCTGCACCCGACCCTGCATAATTTTTAACTCCTGTAAGTACATTTTCTATTGTAGGGTTCGGTTTTACATTGTCATAGATCTCATAAGGTATTCCTGCTTCATCGAGCTTCTTTGTTACATTTTGTGCTACATTGAATTTGATCAGATCCTTGTCTGTAACGACAAATGCCTTCTTGAACTGTCTTTTTTTTACTTCCTCCGGAATTATGCTTATGGCTCCCTTGCCAAAATAGGAAGTTTCATTAAGAACTATACGATTTATCATCTGCAATCTCTCCTTGTCAAATCAATTATTCATATAAGAATTTTTCAGGCAGGGTAACTTTAAATTCTTTTGCAAGATCTCTGAAGTTATCTGCTGTTATAGTCTGTTTCTTTCCACCCATGGACAGTACTTTTACAAGAATTTCAGCTGATTTTTCTGCCGTGTCCATAAGTCCGAAGGCAAGATCCAGCGTCTCTCCCGAGACAAAAGTTCCATGATGTGCCCATATTACTACATCAAATTCTCTCATAAGCTTGCTGGTTTCCTTTGCAATGGCTGCTCCTCCCGGTACCATCCACGGTACAACTCCAACTCCTGATGGAAATACTACAGGACATTCCGTTGCCATCTCCCAGAGCTGCCTCGTAAATACCTTGCTGTCAAGGGGCAGAACAAAGGTAAGCGCAATCAGGTTGGTAGTATGCGAGTGGTATATGACCCTGTTTCTGCCTGCTGTAACTTCCTTTTTAACCGAATGGCTCATGAGATGTGATGGAAACTCACTGGTAGGATTTGCTCCATTTAAAAGTCCCCATACTATCTTGTAGTTCTCACCTTTTTCATCTATCTTCACCACACCTATATTGGCTTCAGGATCAAGTTTTATATTTCTCATGTATTTTCCGCTGCCGGTTACAAGAAAATATTCATTTGCAAGATTCGGAACTGACACTCCTATTGGCTTGAACTCTGAACTTTCGTCAAGTTCCCCTCTTATGCCGTCTACATCGTCTTCTGCTATCCTGTAGCTCAGGTTGCCGCCGTTTCGCTCGTGCCATCCCTTGAGCCAGGCATCATAGGTTATCTTTATATAGTCCTTTACAAATTCCGCTTCTTCTACTTTCACTTTAATCACTACTCCCTTTTTGATAATTCCTCTTTTTCATATTTTTTTACTTCATCAAGCCATTTTTCTTTTACAGGAACATCGTTTATCTCGCAATAGTAATCCCATACGGCACCAAACGGATACGTTTTGAATTCCTCCAGCAGGGCAAGTCTGTCAGTATAGTTCTCTTCATTCTGGAGTTCCTTCAATTTTTCATTCGGCAGAAGCATTGCATTCAAAAGCGCCTTTATCATGTTCCTCGTACCGATAACCCATGCCGCTACCCTGTTGATGCTCGCATCAAAGAAATCAAGACCTATTATTACTCTATCAAGTGCATTATTCCTTACTATTTCCTTTGCAAGCTCTTTAAGTTCATCATCCAGAATTATAACGTGGTCACTGTCCCAACGAACCGGTCTGCTTACATGAAGGGCAACTTTGTCTGAAAACAGAAGCATTGATGAAATTTTGTCCGATACTACCTCTGTTGGATGATAATGTCCTGTATCCATCAGGCACAACACATCATTTTTTGCTGCATAATTGAGATAGAACTCACTGGAACCAACTGTGTATGATTCAGCACCTATTCCAAAAACTTTTGATTCCACAGAATCCAAATTATATTTTTTATCTATCTTTTCTTTAAATATTTCATCCAAAGAGTCTTTCAGACGCTGTCTTGGTCCGAGCCTGTCACTTGGAATATCCTTATAACCATCTGGTATCCAAAGGTTTGTCAGACAAGTCTTTCCAAGTTCCTTTCCAAAATACTCTCCAATCTTTCTTGAAGCAATACAATGTCTTATCCAAAAATCACGAATCTCTTTATCGGGATGTGAAAGTGTAAGTCCATCTTTTGCTTTGTCATGAGAAAATATTGTAGGATTGAAATCCAAGCCCAGGTCATTTTTCTTTGCCCAGGATACCCAATTTTCAAAATGCTCAGGTTTTATTTCATCTCTTTCTACAAATTTTCCAGCAGTTTCAGCATATATGGCATGAAGATTTACCTTGTGTTTCCCTGGAATAAGACTTAATGCTTTATCCAGATCTTTTCTAAGCTCCTCTGGATTTCTTGCCTTTCCCGGATAATTTCCCGTAGCAGCAATTCCTCCAGACAGTTCCTTCTGATCCACCTCAAATCCTGCAATATCATCACCCTGCCAGCAGTGTATGGATATTCTAACTTTTTTAAGTTCTTCCAAAGCCTTGTCGACATCTATTCCCCATCTTTCATATTCCTTTTTTGCCAATTCATATTTTTCTTTAACACTCATTTGCTTTACCTCACTTTAATTTATTTAAATTCTTTGATATTGAAAGAATTACCTATCAATTTTCTTACCTCGCCCAGATCTTTGCATGCTCCTGAGCTTAGCAGCTGAGCTGAAATATTACCTATAGCTGTTGCTTCTGATGGACCGGCAAATACCGTTTTGCCGGTAACCTTTGCAACTATTTCATTTAATAAATCATTTTTGCATCCTCCACCAAAGATATTTATTTTTTTGAATGGTTTTTCAAATATCTCTTCAAGAGATTCAACTGAACTTTTATAACTATAAGCCAAACTGTTAAAGACACAAATTGCAATCTCCCCAACTTCTTCCGGGATCTTTTGATTTGTTTCAATACAATGGTTTTTAATTTCCCGGATCATATTTTCAGGTTTCAAAAATCTGTCATCATCTACATCAATTATTGAAGGAAAGTCCATATAATCTCTTGCCAAATCCGCAATTTCTGCAAAAGAATATTTATTGTCAAGATTTCTTCTAACTTCTTGAATAATCCAAAGCCCCATTATATTTTTTAAGAATCTGTATCTATAATCTATTCCTCCCTCATTGGTAAAATTGTAATTCATAGCTTGAGGAACACATATCGGGAAACGATTTTCAACACCAATCAAGGACCATGTTCCGGAACTTAAAAATATGCTTTCATCATCATTGCAAACTGAAGCTATAAAAGCTGATCCTGTATCATGAGATGCCACTAAAATAACCTCCGTGTCAAAACCAAATTCATCAACCAATTCATTTCTTAAATTACCTAATTTTGTTTTAGGCAGTCTTATTTCTTGAAAAATACTTTTATTTATCTCAAAAGTATCCAAAATCTTGTCATCCCACGTTCTATCAAACGAATTCAAGAGCTGGGTAGTGGAAGCATTTGTATATTCTGCTGTCTTTTTTCCGGTTAACAAAAAATCCAAATAATCAGGTATCATCAAAAATGTCTTTGCTTTTTCTAGATAATCCTTGTGTTTCTCTTTTATAGAAAGTAACTGGTATAAGGTATTAAATCTTTGAAATTGAATTCCGGTATACAAGTACAGCATATCCTTTGGTATCTTTTCAAAGGCTTTCTCCATAAAGCCTTCAGTCCTATCATCTCTATAAGATACTGTATTTCCTATTAAGTTATCCTTTTCATCAAGGAGGACAAAGTCCACACCCCAGGTATCTATGCCAATGGTTTTTGGAATTTTACCTATTTTCTTACATTTTTTTATTCCATTTTTAACTTCAACAAACAGCCTTTTAATATCCCAGCAATATTCATTATTTATTTCACTTATACCATTTTCAAACCTATAAATTTCTTCAATCTTTAACTTTCCATTCTCTACATGTCCTAAAATATGTCTTCCACTAGAAGCACCAATATCTATGCCTAAATAGTATTCCATGGCTCATATCTCCTTGTTAAAATTTACCAGTCGCTTAAATATCTAAACAATGATACATGTACTAAATACAGTATCCAGTCAGGTATAATAAGACTATATAGTAACTTAATCGTTATCACATTGTCTAAAAAAGTTTTACTCACTATCAAAATCGGATTTAATAATAAAATGAATTTATAAATATTACAAAACAAAAGCCGGCATTTGCCAGTTGATTTTCCTCCACATCTGGCGCCGACTTCTTTATAGGCTTTCTTAACTTTTCAATCAGTTATTCATTAAATTTAATTTCCAAATACAATTCTAAATGTAGAACCTTTCCCAACAACACTGGAAACACTTATGCTGCCTCTATGTTCTTCAACTATAGTTTTTGCAATAGCTAACCCGAGTCCAAAATTACCTTCCCTTTTAGCTCTTGATTTATCAACCTTATAAAATCTATCAAAAATCTTGTTTAGATGATTTTCAGCTATTCCCTCCCCGGTATCAGATACCAATATTTCAATGCCATTTTTAATCCTATTCATTTTAATATTTATAGAACCACCTTCTGGTGTATGCTTTACTGCATTATCAACTAGAATAGCTATAAGTTGTTTAATTCGCCCCTCGTTTCCTGTAAAAATTATATCAGATTCAATATTTGATTTAAGATCTATTCCATTTTTCATGCAAACCGCTTCAAATGGAACTACTGATTTTATAACAGCATTGCTTAAATCGAATTTCATAAATGAAACATGAGTTTTATTAGAATCGGATCTTGCAAGAAATAAAAGACTCTCTATAAGTTTAGTCATCCTGTCCGTCTCCAATTTAATATTTCCCAGCCATTTTTTTTGGTTTGATACCAGCTCATCGTCATTATCAAGAACTATATCAAGATTTGTAGTAATAACTGCAAGCGGCGTTCTGAGCTCATGAGATGCATCGGCAACAAAAGCCTTCTGCTTCTCCCACGCACCTATCACAGGTTTAAGTGATATATTGGCCAAAAACAAACTTATTATGAATACGAGTACAAGACTTATAATACATATTACTGCAGATATAATTATCAAGCGCTTCAACACTTCATTATCAACGGATTTATCCAAGAGTACTATAATAAATCCATAACTTTTAGGAACCCTTATATATCTCAAGACAAGATCTTTATAATTTACAGTACCTTTGTCTTCCTCCATATCAAATATTTTCTTTACTACATTTTGTGATTCTGTCTTCGACAATATCGAATTCAAGGATACATCTATGATATTTTCATTTTCATCCACTTTTATAAAAAAATCTTCTGATTGAGTAAGTCTTTTCTCCGGAGGTCCCATTAATGGAGGTATATTCTCCATTCTAGCTGTTTTAGCCATTCTCATATAGGCTGAATTATCAAAACTTCTCTGCATCAGAATATATATACCTGAAAATATAGTAAAAAGCACAAGCCCAGTTAGTATCAAATTAATTAAAATGAGTTCTAATTTTAATTTACGGAACATAGTCAAATCTCTTTTAAACAATATCCTACACCTCTAACTGTTTCTATAACAACACCGCTTTTTATGGACTTGAGCTTTTTTCTCAGATGTGAAAAATATACCTCAATATTGTTGTTCATTTCTATATCACAATCAATTCCCCAAACTCTATCCAATATCTGATCCCTGGTTATAACCTGATTTTTATTTCTCGCTAATAATTCTAAAAGTTGAGATTCTTTAGAAGTAAGTTTTACTTTAATTCCATTACAATCAATTTCTGATCTCAATGGGTCAAATACCAAAGACCTCAACTTAATATTTCCATCTTGAATATAATTTACATTTCTCCTTCCAAGTGCTCTTATTCTTGCAAGTAATTCATCTTTAGAAAATGGCTTTATAAGATAATCATCGGCTCCATTGTCTAAACCCTCTATTCTATTTTCAATAGAGTCCATAGCCGTAAGTATGATTACAGGGATTTCAATATGCTTATTTCTCAATTCCTTTAAAACATCCAACCCGTCTTTCCCTGGAAGCATCCTGTCAAGTATTATTATGTCATATATTTCTGTTTCAGCCATCTCCTGACCTTTAATTCCATCATAAGCAGTATCTACATTATAATTATTTTTTCTAAGAATATATACAAGTGCATCAGAAAGCATAATTTCATCCTCAACTAAAAGTAATCTCATAATTTTTACCTCCTCCCATAAATTATATATTATAAATCATAGTGTTTAAATTTAATTTACATTTATTGTTCTTTTTTTTAAGTATTTTTTAAGGTTTAACTTTCAAAATAGTCTATATACTAATAATCGGATTGGGGTGAATAGAAATGAATGACGATATAATTTATTCCATAGTAGTTCCTTTATATAATGAAGAGCTTGTAATCGAGGAAACCTACTTACAACTAAAAAAAATAATGGATTCATCTTATGAAACCTATGAAATCATATTTGTGAATGACGGAAGCTCGGATAAAACAAGAATAAAAGCAGAGAAAATATGCAGCAAAGATAAAAATATAAAACTTATCAATTTTTCAAGAAATTTTGGACACCAATGTGCAATAACTGCCGGAATGGAATATTCCACCGGAAGGGCAATCATCGTAATAGATGCAGATCTTCAGGATCCTCCTGGGGTTATTTTACAAATGATTGAAAAATGGAAAGAAGGATACGATGTAGTTTATGGCAAGAGGGTACAAAGAAAAGGTGAGACCCTTTTTAAGAAATTTACGGCAAAAACATTTTACAGATTATTGGATAGTATTACAAATATAAAAATTCCTGTAGATACCGGTGATTTCAGGCTTATAGACAGGAAAGTATGCAATACTCTAAAATCATTACCTGAAAGAAATAGATACGTAAGGGGTCTTGTAAGTTGGGTTGGATACAGTCAGACATCAGTACAATTTACAAGGCATGAAAGATTTGCAGGTGATAGCAAATATCCTCTTAAAAAAATGCTCAAACTTGCTTTGGATGGAATAACATCTTTCTCATACAAGCCTCTACTTCTTCCAGGATATTTAGGCTGCATCTCTTTATTTATAGGAATAATTCTAACAATCATGGGTTTTATAAAACATATTATTTCAACTACCAATATAATAGGTTTTGGATTAATTATAGGAATTAATCTGATAATGTTTGGAATTGTGCTCATATGTATGGGTATAATGGGTCAATATATAGGAAGAATTTTTGATGAAAGCAAAAATCGACCAAATTACATTGTAGAAAGTATAATAAATAAAAATAAGGAAAGTGATAAATATGACTCCCTTAATTAAGACAATAGACTACATTTTTAATGGTAAATTCAAATTGTTGAGTCGTTTCTCCACAACTGGAATATTAAATACGTTAATAGATTTTATTATTTTTACAATATGCAGCAGTGTATTGGGAATATACTATACTATAAGCCAGATAATAGGCTATAGTTCCGGAATAATAAACAGTTTTATATTCAATAAAAAATGGACCTTTGAAGCAGAGGGCTCTAAGAAAATGCTGAAATATGAATTAATCCAATTTATAATAGTCAATATAGTCTCTCTCTCTATTACAGTAATATTCATAAGAATACTAATAAACAATTTTAATTCAAATGTATACTTAGCAAAAATAATTGTAACGCTTATGGCCCAGGCAGTAAACTTTGTATTGTATAAAATCTGGGTTTTTAACTAAGGAGGAAAATTTATGAAGAGGATAAAATTTATAAGGGAAAATATTATAATATTACCAATACTATTGTTATCTGCAGTACTTAATTTTGCAAATTTATCCATAGAGAATTATGGAAATGAATATTATGCTTCCGGGGTAAAGAGCATGCTCATGAACTTTAAGAACTTTTTCTTCGTATCTTTTGACCCTGCGGGTTTTGTATCTATAGATAAACCGCCTCTTGGATTTTGGATACAGACCATATTTGCAAAAATATTTGGATTCAGCGGAATCAGCATAATTCTTCCCCAGGCACTTGCTGGAGTTATATCAGTTGGGATATTATACTATATGGTTAAAAGATCCTTTGGAACTGCTGCCGGAATAATATCCGCCCTATGCCTTGCTGTAACACCCGTTTTTGTTGCTGCAAGCAGGAATAATACTGTAGATAATCTTTTGGTTATGACTTTACTGTTTGCATGCATGTTTTTATCCAAAGCAGCAGAAAAAGGCAAATTCAAGTATTTGATAATAAGTCTTGTGCTTGTAGGCATAGGATTCAATATAAAAATGCTGGAAGCCTATATGGTAGGTCCTGCTATATATATAACTTATTTAATATCATCAGCTGCACCTGTAAAGAAAAGGATACTTCATTTGATAGCAGGAACAGTTATACTTGCTGTTGTATCACTGTCCTGGGCTTTTGTAGTTGATCTGGTACCATCACAAAATAGGCCTTTCGTGGGCAGCAGTTCAAACAATACTGTGATGGAGCTAATATTCGGCCATAATGGCCTTCAACGACTGAGCAGTTCAAATGGAGGAATGGGGCCTGGTGGAGCACCAGGGAGAGGCCATGGAAGTTCTGACAATGGAAAATTTAGAAACTTCGAAAAGCCAGCATCTAACGGTAATAGCAATAATTCAGGTAACGGTCCATCCCAATTCTCACAAAATATGCAGCCTCCTAATAGTGTGCAGGGATTTCCAGGACAAAATTCTGATTCTGGCTCCAAAAGCGGTGCCCAGAATAGATCTTTTAAGGGTCAGGGTGGACCTGGTGGGTCTGCAGGTCTTTCTGGAACTTTCGGAGGGCAAACACCAGCGGGTATTACAAGATTGTTCTCCAAAAATGTTTTATCTGATCAGATAGTTTGGTTTATTCCATTGGCCTTTTTAGGATTTATAGCTTCATTAATGTTAGAAAAATTTCGTTTGCCACTAAACAGCAGGAAAAAACTTGATCTGGCATTATGGATTTTATGGCTGCTGCCTGAATTCATATATTTCAGCTATACAACTGGATTATTCCATCCTTATTATCTAACTATGATGGCTCCTCCAATTGCAGCACTGTCAGGAATTGGAATAACATCAATGTGGAAACTGTACAAAAACGGAGGCATAAAAGCGTGGCTGCTTCCTCTAAGTTTTATTATAGAAGGTATTGTACACCTTGTTATGCTTTCATACTTCACAAGCAGTATATCTTCTACAATAAGAACAATAATTACAGCTGCCGTAGTACTGTGCTTTATTTCTTCTGCACTGCTTATAATATTGAAACTGATAAAGAAAGAAATCTTTACTAAAATACTTACTGCATTTGCCCTTGCAGGAATTCTGATAACACCTGCCATAGGGTCTTCAGCTGCTATAAATCATGCAGTCAGCGGAACAATACCTGCAGCCGGGCTTGAACTTCTGTCAAGCGGCAATTCTCAAAATCCTATGATGGGCCGAAATGACAGAGGAATAAACAATAGTAGGAACGGCAAACTTATAAAATTTCTCGAGACTAATGCTTCCAATGTAAAATATGCCCTTGTTGTATCCAGTTCAAATACAGCTCAAAGCATAATACTTGAAAGTGGTCAGAGTGTAATGGCACTTGGTGGATTCTCGGGTTCTGACAAAATATTAACCTTAAGCCAGTTTAAAGGGCTTGTTAAAAAAGGTGAAGTCAGATACGTTCTCTCAGGAGGAATGGGAGGAAGAGAATCAAATGATATTATGTCCTGGATTCAGAAAAATGGCAAAAAGGTTTCTCAAAGTGAATGGAGTGAGACATCAAACAATTCAACTAATACCAACAATAGTAAGTCAGAAATGAACGAATTTGACGGAGGTATAGGAATGGAATCCCAAACACTATATGATTTAAAGGGTATTATAAAATAATAAAAAACTACAATGTCTACTTGCAAGTAGACATTGTAGTTTTTTATTATTATTTACGACATCGTTAATATTTGATATAATTACATTTATACTATTGGTAATTATTATCAATAAATATGCATAAATTTGTTTATATATACAATTATATGACAAAATTGTAGAATGGATGTGGTATTATTGAAATTTTTAACAAATATAAAAGTACGGACAAAATTATTGGTTTCCTTTATTATAGTAGCCTTATTAATTGCAATTGTAGGATTTATAGGATCAAAATCCTTGAAAATATCTGATGATAATTCAAGAAATCTATATAAAAATAATTTGCAGGATATACATATGCTCACTGATCTAGGTAAGAAGACATCTGAAATAGAGAGAGATCTTCTTCAATTGATATATATAAAGGACAATACAAAAAAACAACTACTGGAAGATAAAATTCAACAAAATGAAATTCAGAATGATACATATATCTCAAATTTAGAAAAATCATCCATAAATAAAGATGGGGAAAAATTATGGTACATATTTAAAAATAACTTTTCCGAATACAGAACAGCAAGAGATAGTATAGTACAATCTACACAAAATGGGAATTATCAAGATGCAATACAACAATATAGAGCCGTCTCTGTAACAAGAGAATATATGTTATCCTCTCTAGATAAGCTTATAAAAAGTAATTTAGATTCTGCAAAATCCGCCAATAATAACAATCATGTCATATATTTAGGTTCAAAAACAATAATGTTTATTATAACTATTATTGGATTTATAATTGCTTTATTTTTCGGTTTCTTGATATCAAATGACATCAACATGCTTCTTACTAAAATGATGAATTTGGCGAAAGATTTATCTGACCTCAACTTAACAAGTAAGTTTGTGGTTTTGAGAAAAGATGAATTCGGTAAAACTGCTCTAGAACTTGGAAAAGCTAAAGACAACTTAAAGACAATTTGTACGACAATAATAAAATCTTCAAAAGATATTAATAGTTCTTGTAATGAATTATCATCTACTTCCAAAAAGTTATATCTTAAAACTGATGACATAAAAAATGCAGTTGAAACAATATCTTCAAATGCGCAAGAATCAAGCGCTTCATCTCAGCAGATAAGTGCTGCAATAGAAGAAATAGATTCAAATATAAATGAATTATCCAATAAAGCTATGGAGGGAAGTATTAATGCTGAAAATTTCAAACAAAAAGCATTTAGTATACAAGAAAAAGGTAAGTCCTCTATAGAAAAAACTAAAAATCTGTACGAAGAAAAGAAAAACAACATATTGGAAGCTATTGAAACTGGAAAAGTAGTAAGTGATATAAAAATTATGGCAGATACTATTTCAAATATATCTGAACAAATAAATCTTCTTTCCTTAAATGCTGCAATAGAAGCAGCAAGAGCCGGTAAAGCAGGTCGTGGATTTTCAGTAGTTGCAGAAGAAGTTAAAAACCTTGCGCAGCAATCTTCTGAAGCTGTAAATAAAATACAAAGCACAACCTTAAAAGTTCATGATGCCTTTAAACAACTTTCAAGTAACAGCAACGAAATTCTTAAATTTATAAATGAAGACGTAAATATTCAGCTTAATGAAATAACTCATATTGGAAATGAATATTTCAATGATTCAAGTTTTATAAGTAAAATGTCCAATGAAATAGCTTCAATGTCGGAGGAGCTTGCCTCTACCATAAACGAAATAAATACCTCAATCCAGAATATGTCTGGGAATACACAGCAGTTTTCTAAAAATGCTATAACTATAGCTGACAACATTGAACAAATGATTAAATCTATAAGCCACGTGGAAATAGCTTCAAAAGACCAAGAAAAAAGGGTTTCAGCATTCATCACTATGCTTTCTAAAATAAAAATATGATTAATAAACTCCTTTTATTCTGTAATCATCTTGTGTATCAAGTTTAATTTTTTAGCATAACTTCCAATAAAAATATTTCTGCAAATTATACCTTTTACATCATTTACATTCTCACGGTTTGCATAAATGGTAACAATGGCATCACCCTTTTGGACCCTGTCACCTATTTTCTTGTGCATCACAAGTCCTACTGCAGGGTCAATCTTATCTTCCTTTAATGCTCTACCCGCACCTAAAAGCATTGCTGCAACACCAATTTCATCAGCTGTAATATTGGATATAATTCCACTTTTTTGTGCTAATACATCAGTTTTATATTTTGCCTGAGGTAATTTTGCAGTATTATCTACAATAGATGGATCTCCTCCCTGATCTTTAATAAATATTTTGAATTTTCTCAGAGCTGCTCCTTTTTCTATCGATTCAATAAGTTTTTCTCTGGCCTCTTTTAGTGTACATGCTTTTTTAGCTAATACAACCATCTGGCTCCCAAGAGTTAAAACAAGTTCTGTTAAATCCTCCGGGCCTTTACCTTTCAATGTATCAATGGCCTCTCTTACTTCAAGAGCATTTCCTATTGCAAATCCAAGAGGTTGTGACATATCCGAAATTATGGCTCTAGTATTCCTACCTACACTATTTCCTATTTTAACCATTGCATGTGCCAGGTCTTCAGCATCTCTATCCGTTTTCATGAATGCTCCCGTACCCATTTTAACATCTAATACTATGGCATCAGCTCCTGCTGCAATCTTTTTACTCATAATAGAACTAGCTATCAAGGGTATGGAATTTACTGTTCCGGTTACATCCCTAAGTGCATACAATTTTCTATCTGCAGGGGTAATATTTCCTGTCTGTGCCATAACAGAAATTTTATTCTTATTAACCAATTTAACGAACTTGTCTTTTGTAATCCCAACATTGAATCCGTAGATGGATTCAAGTTTATCAATGGTTCCTCCGGTATGCCCAAGACCCCTCCCGGACATTTTGGCAACAGGTATTCCCAAAGAAGCAACAAGGGGTGCAAGCACAAGAGTTGTAGTATCTCCAACACCACCGGTGGAATGTTTATCTACTTTTATTCCGTCAATTGACGACAGATCGACTTTTTCTCCAGAATTTGCCATTGCAATAGTGAGATCTGACATTTCACGATCATTCATGTTCTGAAAATATATTGCCATTGCAAGAGCACTTGCCTGATAGTCAGGAACCTTTCCTCCAGTATAGCCTTCTATAAAAAAGTTTATCTCTTCTGTACTCAACTCATTTCCATCACGTTTTTTTGAAATTATATCCACCATTCTCATCTGTATTTTCTCCTCATATCAATTTCTTTAAAAAACTTTTACCATGTTCGGGCATCTCCACAGCAAAATTATCTGCAATCGTTGCACCAATATCTGAAAATGTTTTTCGAACGCCTAGATCCCCTCCCTTTCTAAATCTCATTGAATAAGCAAGTAATGGCACAAATTCCCTAGTATGATCTGTCCCCATGTATGTCGGATCATTCCCATGGTCTGCCGTAATCAGCAATAGATCATCTCTACTCATATTTTCAAATACTTCTGGAAGCCTTTTATCAAATGCCTCAAGTGCATTTCCATAACCAATTGGGTCACGTCGATGTCCATAAGCTGAATCAAAATCAACTAGATTGGTAAAACTAATACCATGGAATTTTTCATTCAATAATCCTATAAACTTATCCATTCCATCCATATTTGACTTTGTCCTAATAGACCTTGTAATACCTTCTCCATCAAAAATATCTACAATCTTTCCAATTGAAATACAATCAAAATTATTCTGTTTCAAATAATTCATTATAGTTTTTCCAAAAGGTTTTAAGGCATAGTCATGACGGTTTGAAGTTCTTCTAAATGTATCTGAAGTTCTTCCTATAAACGGTCTTGCAATAATTCTTCCCAATTTATACGGCTCATCAAGTGTAATACTGCGACAGTATTTACATATTTCATACAATTCATTCAGTGATATAATCTCTTCATTTGCAGCAATTTGAAGCACAGAGTCTGCAGAGGTATAAACAATAAGATCACCTGTCTTAATCTGTCGTTCTCCAAGTTCTTTTATTATTTCAGTTCCACTTGCGGGTTTGTTTCCTATAATATTTCTTCCAGAAAATCTTTCTATTTTATCAATCAATTCATGTGGAAATCCATTTGGAAATACGTGAAAAGGCCTATCAACATATAATCCCATCATTTCCCAATGTCCTGTCATCGTATCCTTACCCCTTGATGCCTCCTGCATCTTTCCAAAATATGATTTAGGATTATCGACCTTTTGCACACCTTTAATTCCACAGATATTAGATAATCCAAGCCACCCCATATTCGGCATATTCAATCCATTTTTTTTCTCAGCTGTATGCACTAGCGTATTGACTCCAAAATCACCAAAATCATGTGAATCTGGTGCTTCTCCAATGCCAACAGAATCCATAACTATAACATGTACTCTCTCAAATGGTTTCATCAATAATTCCTTCTTTCATACCTTCATAGCAACTATTTTAAAAGATCTTCCTTAGTAAAAGCCCCTGGCAGAATTTCACCCATTGTTTTAATAATGTATTCATTCTCACCTTTACCAAGAATTATTTTTGTATCTTGTGAAGCAAATTCGGATATTACCTGTCTGCAAATACCACAGGGATAAGTATAATCACTGTCTGACCCGACTATTGCAATGGCATCTATAGTTCTATATCCTTCAGATACAGCTTTAAATATAGCAGTTCTCTCTGCACAATTCGTTGCACCGTAGGCTGCATTTTCTATATTACAACCTGTATATATCTTTCCATCTCCAGTAAGCACTGCTGCTCCAACTCTAAAATTAGAATAAGGTGCATAAGCATTTTCTCTCACTTGTAAGGCTTTAGAAATTAATATGTTATAATCCATACTAGTGTACATTCCTTTCTATTCTCTTTACAAATATTATATATTTCTTTCAATAAATCTTCCAGTAAAATTACCTGATAAGAAAAAATACCCCAAGATGATCTAATATCATTTTGGGGTAAAACCTTACATATTTATTTAGATAATTCCGACATATAAAATTATCTAAATAATTGTCCGCTTATTATGAGTTTCTGTATTTCATTTGTTCCCTCATATATCTGAGTTATCTTGGCATCTCTCATCATTCTCTCAACTTCATATTCTCTCATGTATCCATTTCCACCAAATAACTGAACTGCTTCAGTTGTTACATGCATAGCTGCATTTGTACATGCAATCTTTGCCTTAGCTGCAGGTACACCATATGGTCTTCCCTCTTGCTTGTCTATAGCTGCCTTATAGAGCATATATTTAGCCTGCTCTATTTCAAGATCTAACTCTGCCATCTTGAATGCAAGATACTGCTGTTTGAACAGCGGTTTTCCAAATTGCACTCTTTCTTTCATATATTGTTTTGCAAGCTCAAAGGCTCCTTCTGCTATTCCAAGTCCCTGTGCTGCTACTCCTATTCTTCCTCCATCAAGTGTAGCGAGAGCTATTTTAAGTCCCTTTCCCTCTTCAGATACTAGATTTTCTGCAGGTACCTTGCAGTTTTCAAACAATAACTCTGATACTTGAGCTGACTTTATTCCGCATTTGTCCTCAATCTTTCCTATTGAAAATCCAGGATATCCTTTTTCAACTATAAATGCTGACGACCCTTTAGGTCCTTTACTCTTGTCAGTTATTGCAAATACTAAAAATGTCTCTGAAAGAGGTCCATTTGTTATAAAGCATTTAGTGCCGTTCAATATATAATAATCACCTTTTCTATCAGCTGTTGTTACTGCTGCAGATGCATCTGAACCCGCTCCAGGTTCTGTCATTCCAAAAGATCCAAATTTCTTGCCTGTCAATAAATCTGGAAGATATTTTTTCTTCTGTTCCTCCGATGCATTATTGATTATTCCACCTGCACAAAGTGATGTCGTAACTGAATATGCTATTCCCATAGAAGCATGTACCTTCGATACCTCTTCCACTGCAATTGCATAAGACAGATAATCTGCTCCATAACCACCATATTCTTTTGGATAAGGAAGCCCTATAAATCCTAATTCGCCCATTTTCTTATAGACATCTACAGGGAATTCACCGGTTTTATCATTTTGAATTGCTATTGGTTTCAATTCCTTTTCAGCAAAATCCTTAACCCTTTTCTGTATAAGCTTCTGCTCCTCTGATAATTCAAAATTCATATGTGTTTCCTCCTAAAATTTATAATTTACTCTTATCCTATCAATTATTATAAAAATTTTTTATACACTACCTTAACCTTGTTCATCTTAAGTTTAAATTCCATTAGACTAAGTACATTTTTAATATTCACTCCGGAGTTATTTAAGTAAGATATAATCCGTGAAATTAAATTTTTTGGATGACCTGTCCTCCTTAAAATCGCTTTTCAACGCTATTACAAGTACCTTAAAGTGTAAGCTCATTATATGCATTATCAATGATCAAGTCTCCATTATTAACCAAGGAAATTGCTTCAGATACTACAGATACATTATTTAACAATCCTTAAAATTGGCTTTTCTCTTTTCCAGGAAAGCACCCATACCCTCTTTTTGATCTTCAGTAGAAAAACATAATCCAAATGAATTTGCTTCATATTTAAGTCCAGACTCTAGATCTACATCCAATCCATTGTTTATAGAAGCTTTGGCCAATCTAACTCCCCATGGTGACTTACTCATTACTTTTTTAGCAAATTCTTCTGATTTTTGTATCAGCTCATCAGGTTCATATACCTTATTTGCAAGTCCTATGCGATATGCTTCCTGAGCATCTATCATATCAGTAGAAAATATTAATTCTTTAGCTATACCTTTTCCTACTAATCTAGGAAGCCTCTGGGTACCACCAAAACTTGGTAGTATACCTAAATTAACTTCTGGTTGTCCAAATTTAGCTTTTTTAGAAGCAAATCTTACATCGCAAGCCATTGCAAGTTCGCATCCTCCACCAAGCGCATAGCCATTAACTGCTGCTATAACAACTTGTGGTAAATTTTCTATTTCCGAGAATACATTTTGCGCAAGTCTTGAAAAGTTTGTTGCTTCTATTGAATTAAGTTTGCTCATTTGTGCTATATCTGCTCCTGCTACAAAGGACTTTTCTCCAGCTCCAGTTATTATTACTACTTTAATATCCTGTTTTTTAGATATTTCATCAACAACTGAACCTAGCTCTGTTAAAGTTGCACTATTCAAAGCATTAAGTGCCTTTGGTCGATTGATAGTAACATACGCTATACCATTTTCTTCCTTTGAAATGATATTTTCCATTACATTACCCCCATTTTATGCCATTAATATGGCAATTATTTTATTGATCTAACAAATTTTGGTTGTGTTAACGTTTAATTTAATTTTACTTGTATACAAATTATTTGTCAACAAGTATTTTGAAATTTAAAAAATAATAAATTAACAGAATATAGTGACTATAAATTTTAGTCCTGTATATTTATATTACCGTAATAATACATATATGATAGTAATTAACTATCATACTTTTCCAAACTATATCTTAATAAAAAATGGATTTTATACAATCAGATGTGGTTCATTTTGACTAGTTAGATAAATAACAAGTTTATTTCTATAGGTAAGAAAATAATATATAAATTTTAACTTATTAAGCAATAAATGGGAATAAGCAATTCAGTTTTACTTACTTAAAAACCTAAAAACTTAAAAGAACTTGGATATTAATATTTATAACTCCATTTTCAAAATTTAACGTTTAGCAATTAACCTCAAGAATTTTTTAAATTGCTTTTGATCTTTTTCTGAAAATACACCAATCATATTCTCGTTAACTCTATTTGCTATTTCTTCTACTGGTTTTTGCAATTTAAGCCCTTTCTCTGTAATAATAACTTTAAGTGTCCTTCTATCTTCAGGATTTTCAGCTCTTTTTAAAAGCTTTTTATTCTCCATTCTGTCAAGTATTCCTGTAATAGTAGATCCATCTAATCCCAAAACATCGGCTATTTGTTTAGGCGTTTGACCATTCTTAGTCCAAAGGCACTTTAATATTCCATATTGAACTGGAGTAACATCAAATTTTGCAAGATCTGACTTCAAACATTGGAATACATTATGCTGTGCTTTTGTTAATAAAAAATTTATGCATTCGTTTAATTCCATAGTAGCTACCTCTCATTTAGTTAATATTTATTATTATATTTAAACTAAAATTATTTGTCAATAAACGAATAACATAGTTTTAAATATAACTGACACATAAATAGATAAATATCGCTATTATTCTAATTATACTAGTAATTATATTTTTTATTATCAATATTTAATAATTATTTTAAATATGATTTAAACTATATTTCCAGACTACTCTATAATATGATAATTCTACTTGTATACAAAATATTTGTTGACAAATATTTTATATACAAGTAGAATTAGGTTATAACTATCAATCAAACTTGAAATTTAATACTTAAAAGTTATTTCAAAAGATACTAATAGTCTTACATTTGTTAAAGATTCCACAAAATAGTCCAGATATAAAAAATACAATATTTAAAAAAATATTAAACAACCAAGTCTAATTATTACAAATTTAGAATATCTATTATTAGTATTCTATAACCTAACTCTAAAACCTAAATTCAGATGCTATTGTTAAAAGTCATAATAGTTTTTTAACTATAAAAATAAATATAATAACATGGAGGTTTTTAAAGATGGCAGTTTTAGGAATTTTCTTAAGTTTAGGTCTGTTGATTTTCATGGCCTACAAGGGTTACTCGGTTATTTTATTTGCCCCTATCTTTGCACTGTTGGCAGCTATTTTCTCTGGATTTTCTATAATGCCGACATACACGGAAATATTTCTTCCGAACCTGGCAAACTATGTGAAAAACTTTTTCCCATTCTTCCTGCTGGGTGCTGTATTTGGAAAAGTTATGGAGCAATCCGGTGCAGCAAAGTCTATTGCTAAATTTATTATAGAAAAACTAGGGGAAAAAAATGCAATGTTTTCTGTTGCCATGTCTACAGCCATACTTACTTATGGCGGCGTAAGCATGTTTGTCGTAGCTTTTGCGGTATATCCATTTGCAGCTTCCATTTTTAAACAGGCTGATATTCCAAAACGTCTTATTCCCGTGACAATTGGTGTAGGGTGTTTAACTTTTACTATGGATGCTCTTCCAGGAACTCCGCAAATTCAAAATTCCATTCCAATGAAATTTTTTAACACAGATCTTTACTCTGCACCTGTATTTGGTATACTGGGAAGTATAATTTTACTTGTCGGCGGACTGACTTATATAGAATGGAGAAGGCGTTCACTTAAAGCAGTGGGAGAAGGTTACGGTACAAATCACATTAATGAACCCGTTAATGTATCAGATGAAAACTTGCCAAGCCCTGCTCTGGCAATACTCCCATTAGTTACAGTACTTGTATTATCCCTGGTTTTACAGAAATTAATTTTTCCCCACTGGGATATTGCTTCATGGGTAACCCAAGCACCTTACAATATTGATAAAAATAGTGTCATTGGTTCAATGAACAACTGGGCACTTATTATCTCACTCGTAGTAGGCGTCATTATGGCCTTACTTATTAACCCAAAAGCTTTAAAAGGTAATGTGAGTCAGGGTCTCAGTGCCGGTGCAATTGGTTCTCTATTGGCAGTTATGAATACAGCTTCTGAAGTTGGTTATGGCAATGTTATAAAAACACTTCCGGGTTTCAGCGGTATAGCCAATGCTTTAATAAACATAAACCCTAATGGTACTCCATTATTATCTGAAGCAGTTACTGTAAACGTTATGGCCGGAGTTACCGGATCAGCCTCCGGTGGAATGAGTATTGCACTTGATATGTTCCATACAAAATATCTAGATTGGGCTGCAAATACCGGTATATCTCCTGAATTACTCCACCGTGTTGCCGCTATGGCTGCAGGAGGAATGGATACATTACCCCACAACGGTGCAGTAATCACCCTTTTGGCTATTACAGGTCTAACACACAAGCAATCATATAAGGATATATTTGTCCTGACCATGTTTAAAACAGCAACCTGTTTCTTTCTTGTATTTTTGCAGAGTATATTCCACTTTATATAATTCTCTATATAATAACGAGCAATAATTTTCTAAATATTATGATTAATCAATCTATAGTTAATACGGGAATTATCCTAAATTCAGAATAATTACAATCTCTTCGGAAGGATATTCCTGTACAATTTCTTTTATAATTATCATATCAATAAGTTAAATATTATACCTAATCTACATTTTGTAATAATTCTATTTTATGTAATAAATAATTGAAAGAGGGACATATTCTCCACCATTATCCAATTCTGGAGCAATAGTCCCTTTATGTGTGAACTATGAATATACTATCTTAGATATTTTCACTTAAAAATTTCTCCACTGATAATTAATCTTTGAATTTCATTTGTACCTTCATAAATCTGAGTTATCTTGGCATCTCTAAACATTCTTTCCACATCTTGTTCTCTCATATAGCCAGCACCACCCATATTCTGAATACATTCAACAGTTACTTTCATGGCTAAATTTGTACAAACAAGTTTTGCCTTAGCAGCTGAAATTGCATAATTCATGCCTTGCTGCTGTTCCCATGTTGCTTTATAGAGAAGCAGCCTTGCCATATCTATCTGTGTTTCTAAGTCTGCCATTTTAAATGCTAAATATTGATTTTTGCAGATAGGTCTTCCAAATTGTTTTCTAGTTTTCATATATTCTCTCGCAATATCAAAAGCACTCTGGGCAAGACCTAAGCCTTGAGCAGCTACACCAAGACGTCCTGCATTTAGAGTTGTCAATGCATACTTAAATCCTTTACCTTCTTCTCCTATCATACTATCAGCTGGAACTATGCAATTTTCAAAAATTAATTCTGTTACTTTTGCACTTTTAATGCCACATTTGTTTTCTATATGACCAATACGGATACCTGGTGTAGTCTTCAGATCGACAAGAAAAGCTGTTAGCCCTTTTGAACCCTTAGATAAATTTGTATTAGCAATAAGAAAACAATAATCTGCGATAGATCCATTAGTAATGAAATGTTTAACACCATTAATTACAAATTGATCTCCTTCTCTTACTGCAGTTGTTTTTGCGGAACCGGCATCAGATCCTGCATCAGGTTCAGTTAATGCAAAACACCCCAAAGCATCTCCGTTAAATACTCTGGGAAGGCAATGCATTTTTTGTTCTTCATTGGCAAAAAGCATTATCCCAGCCGTAAAAGTTGTAGAAATAGAATAAGTAATACCAAAAGCTGAATCCACTTTGCATAATTCCTCTACTGTAAGAATATACGAAAGATAGTCTAGATCTTGTCCACCATACTGCTTAGGAAATTGAAGTCCAATTAGTCCTGCATTTCCAAGTTTCTTAAGAATATCCATAGGAAATTCTTCAGTTATGTCCCTTTCCTGTACTCCTGGCAGAAGTTCATTCTTTGCAAACTCTCTCGCTGCCTGCTGAATTAAAAGCTGCTTTTCTGTTAAAGTAAAATTAATCATGATAATTATTTTCCCTCCCATTTGCTTTCTACGATTATTTGATAAACTCTAAGTATTTTTATTTTCTCATATTATAAACAGCAATTTCCATGCCAGCTATAAAACTCGCGTAAAGAACCTAAAGTAATTATAATAGAATATATTTTTAAAAATTATTTGTATCAAATATTCATATTTGTGTCGTTTTTTCAATTTTATCAACATTGAAACTAAATAGGTTACCGCTTCTAAATATAAAACGATAACCTACTAAAAATACAATGTTAAAATATCAATGACATAAATATCCGTATTTAGAATTGTCAATATTCTTTTGTATAACTATGTTGAGGCGTTTCATTTTTTTATATAATAGACTACGTTCTACTCCCAGCTCCTTAGCAGCTTCTGTCACATTTTGGTGATTTTGTTGCAATGCTTCTACAATAAGGGATGCTTCATAATTGTTTAATAAATCATTTAAGGTTTTATTCTTTTTAGCTTCACTTGATATTCTACTAATATCAGAAGTAGCAATTTTTGAAGGTAGATCTGATAAACCGATAATTATACTATTACAGGAAGCATAAGCACTTGAAATTACATTCTGTAATTCACGAACATTGCCAGGCCAATTGTATTTGGTAAGACATTTTTTAACAGAGCCCGTTAATACAATCGATGTTTTGAACTTTTTATTTAATTCTGCAAGATAATAATTGGTATAAAGAAGAATATCATTCCTGTGATCGCGTAAAGGGACAGTTTCTATATTTATAACTGCTAGTCTATAATATAGGTCTTCACGGAATTTACCATCTTTAATCATTTGATAAAGGTTTTGCCTTGTTGCAGAAATAATACGCACATCTATAGGTATAGGGTGCATACTTCCGATAGGTTCAACTTCTTTTTCCTGTAATACCCTCAGTAATTTCACCTGTAAAGGCAATGGCATATCTCCAATTTCATCTAAAAATATAGTTCCTGAATTGGCTAATTGAAATTTCCCTACTTTTCCACCCTTTTTAGCTCCAGTAAATGCCCCTTCCTCATAGCCAAAAAGTTCAGATTCCATCAGCCCAGATGGTATGGCACCACAATTAATGCATATTAAAGGTTTATCCCGACGTGGGCTTTCTAAATGTATAGCCTTTGCAATCAGTTCTTTTCCAGTACCAGTTTCTCCTGTAATAAGAATCGAGAAATCAGTTTTAGCTACCTTAATGCCTTTTTTTTCAATTCAATAATCTTAGTATCGTTTCCAACAATATTATCAAATCCACTGGATTTATCCATATATTCATGATATTTAGATTCATAATAGTCCATCTCAGCTAGCATTACCTCATGGGCTATGTCCAGAGATCTATCTCTAAATTTCATTTGGGCCATAGCACCTATAACATTATCTCTTTCATCAAATATACAAAAACGATTACCTACACAATATGTTTCATTTTCATCTCGCGTTTCACCTTTAGAATATGGTTGCATATATACTCTCTCGCTTCCATCACCCTGATAGCATTGGTTTAAAACATCATACATAGAAGTAGTAGAAATTACTTCTCCGATTGGCTTACCTATCACATCTTCTTGTTTTCTTGCAAGAAAATTGCAGTATTGCTCATTAATATCAGTAATAATACCTTTATCATCAACTACTATAAAACCATCTTCAGACTTTTTTAATAATTGTTTAAAAAATAATTTATATTTATGATCAGTCATTATATTTACTCCCCTTCCTCACAAATAATAATTCACAATATATAAATGATTAGATTCTTTTAGTTTGCTAGATAACAATAATTATAAAGTCATCACTTTATGATATGATATTTTTGCTAAAATCCAAAAATATCAGTAAAGGATGACTAGATTATGATTACATCATTAAATATTGGCAATAAAAATATTTTCTATAAATCTGTAACAATTAGATTTGATTCTTCAGTAATTTGAAAGAAGATGAAATATACTGGTTAAAAATTCACACAGTACCTTATCATAATCGTTAACAAAAGATAAGCTAGTTATATTTATTAAAATAATATTTTAAATGCTATCTATTTATTTTAGTAATAACTATAATCTAATTTTACTTATATAAATTACAGTTGTCAATAAATATAATTTATACTATTTTAATCCATAATATGAAAAATGTATGATAAAAAAGCAATAAAAATATTATTGGAAAAAAACACACACATTTTAATTTATGACACAAGAATACCTCTATCTAAATACATTTGTAAGCAAAAAATAAATGTAAAACAAGAACCCTAATACAAATTTTATATATTATAAATAGTTTTTATAATTGGCATGATCTTTGCTCTATATTTAAGTAAAAATATTATATTTTAAGAAAGGAAGAAAATTATGGGAAAAATTAATTTTAATCTGGAAGAAATGTTAGTTGGTAAAAAAATGGAGCCTCGTTATATGGAATATAGTTGGCGTGATATTGCTCTATATGCATTAGCTGTAGGTGCCCATAGAGATGATCTAATTTACACATATGAGAAGTGTCTTAAGGCTATTCCAACTTATGGTACTGTTCCTTACTGGGGAACGCAGAATGTTAGACCATATCAGTGGATGCCGCTTCCTGCTTCTATGCTTGCTGAAGAAATCATAAAACCAAGCATTTCATTTTTAAACATGGATCATGAAATTATCATGCATCGCCCTATCGATCCTATTAAAGGAACTTTCCAATATCAAGATGTAATCACAGACGTATATGACCGTGGTAAGGATAAAGGTGCAGTAGTAAAAACAAAGCTAGATATTCGTGACGAAGCTGGTAATCTAGTGTGTACTAATTATTCTACAACATTTTTTCACGAAGCTGGAGGATTTGGTGGAAAACCTATGTTAAGCAGTTCAGTAAAAATGCCATATAGAAATCCCGATTATGAAGTTGATGATTATATAAGTCCTGTTCAGAATTTACTATACCGTCTGACTGGTGATACAAATTTAGTTCACGTCGATCCCAAATATGCACAGAAAATGGGTTTCCCAACATCCTTTGTACAGGGATTATGCTCTTTTGGATTCTCATGCCGAATGGCTATTTCTGTACTTTGTCCCGATGAACCTGATCGCATGACACGTATGACAGCACAGATGAGAAATGTACTTTATCCAGATACACCGGTTAAGCTGCTTATTTGGAAAATTGGAGCAGGTATTGCATATTTTCGTTTTATAGACGTAAAGAGCGGCAAACCGATTCTTGACCGTGGTGTATTTGAGTGGAAATAAAATTATCAAAAAGTTATTTATATTATGGAGGTTTTTAAAATGGCAGTTTTAGGAATTTTATTGAGTTTAGGTCTGTTGATTTTCATGGCCTACAAGGGTTACTCGGTTATTTTATTTGCCCCTATCTTTGCACTGTTGGCAGCTATTTTCTCTGGATTTTCTATAATGCCGACATACACGGAAATATTTCTTCCGAACCTGGCAAACTATGTGAAAAACTTTTTCCCATTCTTCCTGCTGGGTGCTGTATTTGGAAAAGTTATGGAGCAATCCGGTGCGGCAAAGTCTATTGCTGAATTTATTATAGAAAAACTAGGGGAAAAAAATGCAATGTTTTCTGTTGCCATGTCTACAGCCATACTTACTTATGGCGGCGTAAGCACATTTGTCGTAGCTTTTGCGGTATATCCATTTGCAGCTTCCATTTTTAAACAGGCTAATATTCCAAAACGTCTCATTCCCGTAACAATCGGTTTAGGGTGTTTAACTTTTACTATGGATGCTCTTCCAGGAACTCCGCAAATTCAAAATTCCATTCCAATGAAATTTTTTAACACAGATCTTTACTCTGCACCTGTATTTGGTATACTGGGAAGTATAATTTTACTTGTCGGCGGACTGACTTATATAGAATGGAGAAGGCGTTCACTTAAAGCAGTGGGAGAAGGTTACGGTACAAATCACATTAATGAACCCGTTAATGTATCAGATGAAAACTTGCCAAGCCCTGCTCTGGCAATACTCCCATTAGTTACAGTACTTGTATTATCCCTGGTTTTACAGAAATTAATTTTTCCCCACTGGGATATTGCTTCATGGGTAACCCAAGCACCTTACAATATTGATAAAAATAGTGTCATTGGTTCAATGAACAACTGGGCACTTATTATCTCACTCGTAGTAGGCGTCATTATGGCCTTACTTATTAACCCAAAAGCTTTAAAAGGTAATGTGAGTCAGGGTCTCAGTGCCGGTGCAATTGGTTCTCTATTGGCAGTTATGAATACAGCTTCTGAAGTTGGTTATGGCAATGTTATAAAAACACTTCCGGGTTTCAGCGGTATAGCCAATGCTTTAATAAACATAAACCCTAATGGTACTCCATTATTATCTGAAGCAGTTACTGTAAACGTTATGGCCGGAGTTACCGGATCAGCCTCCGGTGGAATGAGTATTGCACTTGATATGTTCCATACAAAATATCTAGATTGGGCTGCAAATACCGGTATATCTCCTGAATTACTCCACCGTGTTGCCGCTATGGCTGCAAGGAGGAATGGATACATTACCCCACAACGGTGCAGTAATCACCCTTTTGGCTATTACAGGTCTAACACACAAGCAATCATATAAGGATATATTCGTCCTGACCATGTTTAAAACAGCAACCTGTTTCTTTCTTGTATTTTTACAGAGTATATTCCACTTTATATAATTCCCTATATAATAACGAGCAAAATATAGTTAATACGGGAATATCCTGAATTCAGAATAATTACAATCTTTTCGGAAGGATATTCCTGCATAATTTCTTTTATAAATTTGAGAAACACTTTTGAATCCTTTTATTTCTATGTGAAATTATTATAGAAAAGAAATCACTTCTAAAAATATAAAAAGTCAAGTTTCTTCGACATTAACTATATAATATTGAAGAAACTTAACTTTCACATTCTCTATTAGTTATATCCTATCAAATTTTAGCAAGTGCCTGATCCAAATCATATATAATATCGTCAATACTCTCTACACCTATTGAAAGTCTTATAAGATCTGGAGTTATTCCAGCAGCTCTTTGTTGTTCCTCATTTAACTCAGCATGTGTAGTACTAGAAGGATGTATTACAAGAGATTTTGCATCTGCTACATTTGCAAGCAATGAAAATAATTTAACACTATTTATAAATTTCTTTCCTGCTTCAAGTCCTCCCTTTATTCCAAATGTAAATATGGAACCTGCACCTTTTGGAAGATATTTCTTTGCCAAATCGTGATATGGACTACTTTCAAGTTCAGGATAGTTTACCCATGAAACTTTTGGATGCTTACTTAAAAATTCAACTACCTTTCTTGTATTTTCTACATGCCTTTCCACCCTAAGTGAAAGTGATTCCAATCCTAAGAGAAAATAAAATGCACTCTGCGGGCTTAATGTTGCTCCCGTATTTCTAAGAAGCTGAACCCTAGCTTTTAAAGCAAAGGCAATTGGTCCCTGATCTGCATAAACAAGTCCATTATAACTTTCATCTGGTGTAGTAAAATCAGGAAATTTTCCACTTGCTGCCCAGTCAAATTTTCCCCCATCTACTATAACTCCACCAATAGTTGTCCCATGTCCACCAATGAATTTTGTTGCTGAATGCACAACTACATCTGCACCATATTCTATTGGTCTTACAAGATATGGAGTACCAAAAGTATTATCTATTATAAGTGGTATCTTATTCTCATGAGCTATATTTGCTACAGCTTCTATATCCAATACATTAATCTTTGGATTTCCTAATGTCTCAGCATAAACTGCCTTTGTCCTATCTGTAATAGCCCTTCTAATATTTTCAGGATCATCAGGATCAACAAATGTTACATCGATTCCTAATTTCTTTAATGTTACTGAAAATAATTCATATGTGCCACCATAAAGTGTACTAGCAGAAACTATATTATCTCCTGAATTTGCCACATTTAATATTGAATACAGTATTGCCGCCAACCCTGATGAGGTTGCAAGTCCTGCACTTCCTCCTTCAAGTGCTGCTATTCTCTGTTCAAATACATCTTCTGTTGGATTCATTATTCTAGCATAAACATTGCCTGGTTTTTTCAACTGAAAAAAATCTGCTGCCTCATCTGCATTTTTAAAAACAAAAGATGTAGTCTGATAAATTGGAACTGCCCTTGCTCCTGTTGTTGGATCTGGAACCTGTCCTGCATGTACCTGTAATGTTTCAAACCCTAATTTTCTCTCTTCACTCATTCTTATCTCTCCTCACATTTATATAGTAAAATTATTCTTTTTTATTCTTTTTTGATTCATTATTATAATTATTGTGACTATTATGATTATTCACAACAGCAGCATTTACACATTAACTTCACTACAATCACTTCCAATCCAAATTTAATATTATATTATGCCTTTCTATTAATTAGCTAAATAAAAAACTTCCTACAAGAAACTGTGGGAAGTTATAATCCTTGACGTTTCTCATCTCTCAGGTATTACCTGCTGGAATTAGCACCGTTGAACAAAAATTCATTCAGGTTGCCGGGCATCATAGGGCCAGTCCCTCTGCCTCTCTTGATAAGAAGTTAAATATTCAATTAATTTATATATACTATATAATCTTTTTATTGGTTTGTCAATAGCAAAATTAAAAATTTCTATCCCTAAATATATTGAAAGCTTAAATTATTCTATTTTTATAATTACTTCAGCCTTGATAAAAATACTGCCTATGGCTCTTTCATCAAGAACAAGCATCTCGCTTTCCTTAGTTTTACAGATAAATTTTTTAATAGATAATACATAAATAGTTACTTTGAAAATACTATAATGCCACCAATATTTATTTTAGGTGAAGTAGAGCCTTTTAATGCAATCTGTCCTGGTAAATCCACGTCGTTTCCTGAAAATTCAAGCGTACAATGTCCCATTTATTTCAGAGTATGCATAGCTTCATCTCCTATGCAAGTTATAGTATAAACTTCGTTCCCAAATATAAGTTTATCACCTACAACTATATCTTCTTTAAAATTCTCGATAGTATGAAATATGGAAATTTCAGCCGGTCCTGCCGGAGCATTATTATTAAATATAACAAGACTATTACATGCCTCCAGCAGTTCAAATGCAGAATCACCTATTCCAATAACTTTAGATTTATATTTCATAATAAATATTCCTCCCCAGCATAAAAATTTATATAGCAATAAAAACCTTTTCACAACTTATAAAAGCTTTGTTCTTCAACATAATCATAACACGTACCTTATATGTCCTCATAAATAATATTAGGATAAATATCAATTTGAGTAATATGTGCTGAAATTAAACTCTTTGTATAAATCAATTCCATTTTATTATGTTTTGTACAAAATATTTATAAAATCTTATACGTAGTCAAAGATATTCATGTATAAAATATAATCTTTCCTTGAATAATCATCAATAAATTAAACTTATTTTTTATAAATTAATAAAAAATAGCCATAATATATTGACAATTATTAAACTCTACAATATAATCAAATGAAACAATATAAAACATAACATTCTGGAAAATATTTTGGAAATTAAGGAGGTATTTAAAATGACAAGAAAAATTGCATTTTATGGAAAGGGCGGTATAGGTAAATCAACTACCCAGCAGAACACCGCAGCAGCAATGGCACATTTCTACAATAAAAAAATATTCATACATGGATGTGATCCAAAAGCCGATTCAACACGTATGATTCTAGGTGGAATGAGCCAGAAAACATTAATGGACATGCTTCGTGACGAAGGTGAAGAAAAAATTACAGCCGAAACAATTGTAAAGACAGGATACGGTGATATCAAATGCGTAGAATCAGGCGGTCCTGAACCAGGCGTAGGCTGTGCAGGTCGTGGTGTAATAACAGCAATTGATCTTATGGAAAAAAATGGTGCATATACTGAAGATCTGGATTTCGTATTTTTCGATGTACTTGGTGACGTTGTATGCGGTGGATTTGCAATGCCGCTTCGTGATGGTAAGGCACAGGAAGTGTATATTGTTGCTTCTGGTGAAATGATGGCAATATATGCTGCAAACAACATCTGTAAAGGCCTTGTTAAATATGCAAACAGGAGCGGTGTACGTCTCGGCGGAATCATATGCAACAGCCGTAATGTAGACAGGGAAAGAGAATTCTTGGAAGAATTTACCTCGGCAATCAATACACAGCTTATTCATTTCATGCCGCGTGATAATATCGTACAAAAAGCAGAATTCAATAAAAAAACAGTTATCGAATTTGATGACAAATGCAATCAGTCAAAAGAGTATGGAGAACTTGCACGCAAAATTATAGAAAATAAAATGTTCACCATTCCTACGCCTCTTGAAATGCCACAGCTTGAAGCCATGGTCGTGAAATACGGTATCGGCGATTAAGAAAATATATCAAAATAAGGGGAGGAATTAATTATGCCATATCATTTGTTTAAATGCAGTGAATGTATTCCAGACAGGAAACAGCATGTAGTTGAAAAAGGAAAAGATGAAAAATTGACAGATGCACTTCCACTCGGATATTTGAACACAATTCCAGGCACTCTTTCAGAAAGAGGCTGCGTATATTGCGGTGCAAAACATGTTATAGGCACTCCGATGAAGGATGTAATTCACATGAGTCACGGACCTATAGGCTGCACTTACGATACCTGGCAGACCAAACGTTATATAAGTGACAATGACAATTTCCAGATCAAATATACTTTTGCTACAGATGTAAAAGAAAAAAATATAGTATTTGGAGCTACAAAATTGCTGAAGGAAAATATTATTGAAGCTTTCAAGGCATTTCCAAAAATAAAGAGAATGACTATTTACCAAACCTGCGGTACCGCTCTTATAGGAGACGATATAGAGGCTGTTGCAAAAGAGGTAATGAATGAAATGCCGGACGTGGATATATTCGTGTGCAATGCTCCCGGTTTCGCCGGTCCAAGCCAGTCTGGAGGCCATCACAAAATAAATATAGCATGGGTTAACAACAAAGTAGGTACTCATGAACCTAAAATAACCAGTGACTATACAATAAACTATGTAGGTGAATACAATATCCAGGGTGATCAGGAGGTTATGCAGGACTATTTCAAGAGAATGGGAATACAGGTGCTTTCAACCTTTACAGGTAATGGTTCCTATGACGACTTAAGGGGCATGCATCTAGCAAAACTGAATGTACTTGAATGTGCACGTTCTGCCGAATATATCTGCAACGAATTGAGAAAGCAGTATGGAATTCCGCGTATGGATATAGACGGATTTGGATTTGGACCATTGTCTGCATCACTAAAGAAAATCGGACTGTTTTTTGGAATTGAAGACAGAGCCCAAGCCATAATAGATGAAGAAACTGCCAGATGGAAACCTGAACTTGACTGGTACAAGGAACGTCTAAAAGGCAAAAAGGTGTGCCTGTGGCCGGGTGGATCAAAGCTATGGCACTGGGCACATGTAATACATGAAGAAATGGGAGTTGAAGTTGTTTCCGTATATACAAAATTCGGTCATCAGGGTGATATGGAAAAGGGTATATCAAGATGCGACTGTCAGGGAGCGCTTGCCATAGATGACCCTAATGAGCTTGAATCTCTTGAAGCTATGAAAACACTTAAACCTGATGTAATCTTTACAGGCAAAAGGCCGGGTGAATATGCAAAGAAAATTGGTGTTCCGTATATAAACGCACATGCATACCATAATGGTCCATATAAGGGATTTGAAGGATGGGTCAGATTTGCGCGTGATATATACGATGCAATTTATTCACCGGTTCATCAGCTTGCATTTGTAGATATAACAAGAGATGAAATACCTGAAGAGAGAAGGTTTATAACTGCAAAGATGAAATCCGATGAAAATCTGAGCCAGGAAATAACAGCTTCATCAACGCTTAGAGAGTATACCGGAGAATATGATAGTGTTTCTTCACTGCGAAATAAAACAGATGATGATTATCCTTATTTAAAGGAACAAAAAGAAAAGCGCAAAGAAGTCAGCAGGGCATTATAGTGGAGGTGTATGTCTGTGGAAAATGATATGAAAGACAAGGTAGATCAGCTTACAAATTATATAATGAAGAATTGTCTCTGGCAGTTTAACTCACGTGCCTGGGACAGAGAAAATCAAAATGAAGGCATACTTACAAGAACCATGCAGCTCTTATGCGGTGAACCAGTTGAAAAAGAAACACCGGCTGGAAGGTATTACTGGTCTGAAGCTGTATATCTGGCAGAAGTTTATAAAAGCAGATATGAATGGATAAATGATATGAGCAAAGAAGAAATCAAGGTACTTATGAAGAAGCTGAGGGACAATATAGATTATCTGACTATTACAGGGTCATTGAATGAAGAACTTAAAGATCCGCTATATTAAGAGAGGAGGCATAAAACATGTCTTGTGAAGTAAAAGAAAAGGAACGCCAGGGTATTATAAATCCCATATTTACATGTCAGCCCGCTGGAGCGCAATATGTCAGTATAGGAATAAAGGATTGTATCGGACTGGTTCACGGCGGTCAGGGATGCTGTATGTTTGTAAGACTTATATTTTCCCAGCATTTCAAGGAGAGTTTCGAACTTGCTTCCTCATCACTGCACGAGGATGCCGCAATATTTGGTGGCCTTGGCCGTGTTGAGCAGGGTGTTGACGTTCTTCTGATGAGGTATCCAAATTTAAAGGTAATACCAATAATAACAACCTGTTCCACAGAAGTTATAGGTGATGATATAGATGGCGTTATAACAAAATTGAATAAAGGCCTCCTGAAGGAAAAATATGCAGGAAGGGAAGTTCATCTTGTTCCAATCCATACTCCAAGTTTCAAAGGAAGCATGATAAGCGGATATGATGTAGCCGTAGAAGCCTTTTTAAAGGCTTTTGCAAAAAAAGATAAACCAAACGAAAAAATAAATTTAATTACCGGATGGGCAAATCCCGGAGATGTAAAGGAACTGAAGCACATTCTGAAAGAAATGGATATAGATGCCACAGTTCTGTTTGAAATCGAAAAATTTGATGCACCACTCCTTCCCGAAGATCATGCAGAACCTCGTGGAGAAACTACAATTGAAGATTTAAAAGATACTGCAAATGCAATTGGTACAATTGCACTCAACAAATATGAAGGCGGAAAAGCAGCTGAATACCTTGAAAATGAATTTGATGTGCCGGCCGTTATAGGACCAACGCCCATTGGAATCCGCAACACAGATATATTTTTGAAGAGATTGAACAAAATGACCGGAAAACCAATCCCAAAATCGCTGGCTTATGAGCGCGGCGTTGCCATTGATGCGCTGACAGATCTTACTCACATGTTCTTTGCAGGCAAAAGGGTAGCCATCTTTGGAAATCCTGACCTTGTAATCGGACTTGCAGAATTCTGCATGGATCTCGAGATGAAACCTGTTCTTCTTCTTCTCGGAGATGACAACCAGGGTTACACCAAAGATCCTCGCATAAAGGAACTTCAGGAAAACACCGACTTCGATATGGAAATAATTTTAAATGCAGATTTGTTTGAACTTGAAGACAGAATAAAGAAAGGACTCAAGCTCGATTTAATAATGGGTCATTCAAAGGGCAGATTTGTAGCAATGGACAATAAAATTCCCATGTTAAGGGTGGGATTCCCTGTATTTGACAGGGCCGGCTATTACAGACATCCTAAAGTTGGCTATAACGGTGCAATATGGCTTGCTGAAGAGATGGCAAATATAATGTTCACTGATATGGAATACAAACACAAAAAAGATTGGCTACTTGCCATGTGGTAATATTTTTACCACAGTTCCATTCTGCCAGAATCAATGACATATTGATTCTGGCAAAATTATTTGGAAAGGAGTATATTTATGTTAGACAATATTTTATTAAAAAACATAGATTTAAATTCATTTGAAAGAAATTACAAGGATGCAAAGGCTTTCCACCATAGAGCCAAACAGTTTTCAGAGGAAGACCAGAGTCCAAGTATAATATTCAATGTGGCCTCCATTGCCCTTGAACAATATTTGATTTCAATATGCCACTTATATGGTGCACCTCCCTGGAACCATACCTATGATTTTCTCATGGATGTTGTAGAAATAGTCGTTGATTTTCCAAAAGAATTAAATAACGAGATAAGATCAATTGGGAAACAGTCTCATGAATATCTTTGTTCCCTGGAACCTTATACTGGAAATTTTCCTGAATCATCTGATGCGAGTAAAATTCTTGCAATATGTGACAAAATAAGCAGAACATTTGATCAATCCAGGATTTCATCAATTAGAGCAATAAAAAAAATAAGCGGAGGGATACTATGAGAATTCATTATTTACAGCATGTTCCTTTTGAAGGGCCTGCAAATATTGTAAACTGGGCATATAAAAGAGGTCATGAACTTACAGGTACACATCTGTATAATTATGAAACCGTCCCCCCTATGGATCAATTTGATTTCCTTGTGATTATGGGCGGACCTATGAATATTTATGAAGAAGACAACTATCCCTGGCTGAAATATGAAAAAAAATTTATCAAAGAAGCTATTGATTCTAATAAAATCGTATTGGGCATCTGCCTCGGTGCACAACTTATTACTGATGTTATTGGGGGTAAAGTAACCAGAAATCCGGAAGGAGAAATTGGATGGCTGCCTGTGAATTTCAACACAAAAGGAATTAATTCATCTCTTTTTGAAAATTTTCCTGAAACGCTGAAGGTTTTTCAGTGGCACAATGATACCTTCAATATACTTGGAGCTGGTGCAAAATGCATTGCATACAGCAAAGCCTGCAAAAATCAGGCTTTTATATATAAAGACAGGGTTATAGGTTTTCAATTCCATATGGAAAGTACAGAAGGCAGTATTTTTTCACTTATGGAGCATTGCAGGGATGAAATGACAGAAGGTCTCTATATACAGACTCCCCGAGAAATACGTGCAAAAATGAATAATTTGAAGGCAGCAAATCAAATCATGAATGATTTTTTAGATAAGCTTGAATATATTATTCTGAAAGGGGACAATTACACATGGGAAAGATAAGATATACTCAAAGGATTTGTCATGATAAGGAAAAAATCAACAGATTTTTAGATGAACAAAGAGTTGGAATACTTGGTATGAGTGAGAAAAACATACCCTATGCTGTACCTGTCAATTATATATACTGGAATAAAAAAATTTATATACACGGTATGGGAAGCGGTAAAAAAAATAATATACTTGGAGAAAATTCCAAAGTCTGCTTTACAGTTTTTGAGGACTTAGGAACTGTGAAGGATCCGATACCATGCAAATGTGACACTTCATACTTTAGTGTTGTTATTTTCGGAAAAGCCATTATTGTAAAAGACCTTGATGAAAAGGCGGAAGCTCTTACAAAATTTCTGGATAAATTTGTTCCAGGATTTTTTAATAGTCCCCTTCCCACAAAATTCGTGAATAAATATCGTTCATCACTGGACAATATGACTGTTACCGTATACTGCATTCGTCCTGAGAATCTCACCGCCAAGGAAAACCCTGCAGATAATATCCAGGCTATACGCTGATCAGCCCCATATTCCTTTCCTGTTTAGTATTTTTAAAGCATACTATTATGTGATATAATTGTTATGTAAATATCAATCTATTTAGGATAATTTTTTATATGATAATTATAAACACTTAGGAAGGAATTTTATATGTATATAGATACAGCCCTTACTCCTCAAGAAGTAGCAGATATATTAAAAATATCAAAAAGTACAGTATATGAATTAATCAAAAGAAAAGAAATAAATTCTTACAGGGTAGGGAAAAAAGTACGTGTTGATCTAAAAGACGTAGAAGCTTATAAGAATAAGACCAAAAACATAAAATCCACAGTTGTTGATTCCCCCTCTACTAAATCAGATTCTAGTTTATATAATACTACATCTCAAAGAGAGGAACTTCTTGAAAATCATAATCTTATTATATGTGGACAGGATGTAATTTTAGATATCCTGTGTAGATACCTTGCATGCTACAAGGACGGAATACGTGCACTTAGATCTTATGAGGGAAGCTATAACGGAATATATGCACTTTACTGTGGAAAAGCTCAAGTGGCTACTGCCCATATGTGGGACAGCAAGACTAAAGAATACAATGTTCCTTATGTTGAAAAAATGCTTCCTGGAATTCCAGCGGTAATAATAAGACTTGTTGGAAGAATGGAAGGATTTTATGTCGCAAAAGGAAATCCGAAAGAAATAAAAGACTGGAATGATCTTAAAAGGTCAGATATTACTATAATTAATAGAGAGAAAGGCAGTGGTACTAGAATTTTATTGGATGAACATCTGAGGCAGATGGGAATAGATGGGCAAAACATAAAAGGGTATTACAGGGAAAGCATTACACATCTAGCCGTAGCAAGTGTAGTCGCCAGAGGTGGTGCAGACCTTGGAATAGGAAACGAAAAAGCATGTTCGCAGGTTGAAAACGTGGATTTTATACCAATTCAGCAAGAAAAATATGATATGATCATAAAGAAAAAGGATATGAACGAAGCTTCAATCAAAGCCATACTCGAGATAATTCAGTCTAAGGAATTCAAAATGGAAATTTCCGGAATAGGCGGATATGACATTAGCGAGCTTGGCAAAATTATAGCAGAAACTTAAAATGAAGACTGTATTAATGAATTAACCTGTACACAAAATATTCTGCGTACAGGTTAATTACTATAATAAATTACAGGATATCAAGCGCCTGCTGAATATCTTCTATTATGTCATCAACATCTTCTATTCCCACAGATAATCTAAGCAAGTCATCATACACTCCCATCTGTATTTTTTCTTCCTCGGTATTATTTGAACATATTGTTGAAGATGGATGAATTATTATAGACTTTGTATCTCCTATATTCGTAAGATTCAACACAAGTTTTAAGCTGTTTAAGAAATTAAATGCTTTTTCTTTACTTCCCAATCTGAAAGTCAAAATTCCTCCGGCTCCATTTTTATAATACTTTTTAACTAAATTATTGTATTTTGAAGTTTCAAGTCCCGAATAATTTACTTCAACTATTTTTTTATTGTCGGCTAGATATCGGGCAATAGTCAAAGCATTCCTGCAGTGTTCTCTCATTCTTAGAGACAAAGTCTCCAATCCCGTGAGATTTAAAAATGCACTCATTGGCGATAAAGCTGCCCCTATATCTCTGCCTATTGTATCCTTAAGCTTGGCCGTAAATGCCATCTTGCCGTATTTTTTTATATATGACTTGAAATTGTCATATTTGGGATTAGAATACTTGCTGCTCCCTCCATCTATTATAATTCCCCCTATGGAATTTGATGTACCATTTATATATTTGGATGTAGAATGTATGACTATATCAACTCCATATTTTAGAGGTTTTATAAGGTATGGCGTAGTCATTGTAGAGTCTGCAATCAAAATAATATCGTTATCCCTGCAAATCTTTGAAACAGGTTCTATATCAAGAACATCAAATTTCGGATTACCTATGGTTTCTGTAAATACCAGCTTTGTATTTTCAGTTATTGCACTATTCAAAGAAATTTCATCCATATTCTCAAGAAATTTTACCTTTATTCCGAAAGATTTGAGATTTCTTATCAGAGTATATGTGCCACCGTAAAGGCCAGTTGAAGCAATTATTTCATCTCCAGACTGTAATATGTTCATTATTGCAAGATAAATAGCACTCATGCCAGATGCTGCCGAAGTGGCAACGACACCTTCTTCTACACTGGCCATCCTTCTTTCAAAAGAAGTAGTAGTAGGATTTGATATTCTAGTATAAGCATACCCCATATTTCTGCCATTAAATATATTTTCAAGCTCCTCTGCACTATTATGGGCATAGGCATTTGAAAGATAGACTGGAACGTTGGTGGCTCCTGTTCCATCTATATTTAAATTTCCATGTATGAGTTTGGTATTAAACTTCATAATTACCCCCTACTATTTCTTTTCTACAACAAGTAAATTGTATCCATCATAATTTGTATCTATCGAAATTATCTTATGCCCTTCTTTCTTTACACTTTGAGGCACATTACTTATCGGTTCCCCGTCATCAAGGTAAAATCCTCTTGTTTCTCCTGACTTGATTTTGGAAAGTTCAATTTTTACCTTTACAAAATTTATAGGACACTTTACTCCTCTGAAATCAATTATCTTATAGCCATTTTCGCCATCATTTTTATCCTCATCCTTTAACTGAACACTCTCTTCTTTGGGAAGAGTTATATCCAATTTGCCATTTAGGGATTCATGCATTGCCTTGACCTTATTGTACAGATATTCCACCTCCGGCAGTTTATCGTATAGATTGTCCAGGTCACCCATTTTATAATCTATAAGGCTCTGGAACAATTCCTTTATGGAGACTTTCAAGTATCCTTCATCTACAAAATTCTTGATGAACTGCTCAAATATTTCTCTGTCTTTATTAGTGTCTACGCCTCTTAAAACCAAAAGAGTTCGTGCTGAAGATACCGCTGAAGAATATAAATCAGAGTTCTTGTTTGTCTTTCTGTATTTTTCAAGATAATCCTCTGCATTGGAAAGATCAAGTCTTATAACATCCATGACACCACTACTGCATTCTCCTGGACCACGTCCCTTCAAGGAAAATCTCTCACAAGACCCAAAGTCAAAATAGATATCAGTTTCACCGGCAAATTTGTCTATATTGGTATATCTGCTTACAAGTTCTTTTATATTTAAGGATTTGCTGTTTAAAAACTCATAAAAATCCTCATATCCCAAATTCACTTTTAAGCTCGCAAGCTCATAGAGAAAATCAGGAATTTTTTTTGCTGGAATATCTCCATAGTCTTCACCCATTCTAGCTGAATTTGATCCAACCTTTCCTCCCAGTAATACTGAATACATAGGTATAAGTCCTTCTTTGGTTCTCTTGGCTCTTCCATGAAGTCCTATTGTACCTTTTTCATGCTGTGCACATGAATTAGGACATCCTGATATATACATTCTTGGAAGCGCAGCTTTTATGTTTGATGGTGCCTCTTTAAATTTTTCCTTGATTCCTTTCAATAAATTCTGGGAAAGGCAAAGTCCAAGTTGGCATGTAGATGCCCCAACACAGGTTAGTGAATTATCCATGTTATATCTTGAAGTAAATTTATCTATCACAGAAATAAGTTTTTGTGCATCCTGTTCTTTTAAATCTCTTATAAAAAATCCCTGTGTATTTGTTACCCTGATTGATATTTCATAGCCCAAGTTTTTGACAAAATCCAGAACCTCATCCAAATTGTCAGCATTTAGGTTTCCACTTTGAGGATGTACATAAACCGCGTAATATCCAGCCTGTTTCTGAGGAAATAGTATATTGCCAAGTTCTCCGGATATTTTGACATCCTCAACAATCTGAGATGTACGATTCACTATAAATTCATCTTCATCTATATGAATATCCAATCCACCTTTTGATTTCAATTTATCTACTTCTTCGTCGAATCTTTCTATAAATTTTTTCTCGCCAAGCCTCATTAATATAAATCTTATTCTTGCTTTATTCTTGTTGGTTCTGTCCCCTTCTGCCTCAAATAGATTCTTCATTGCCTGAATATAGTAAAGAATATCTTCTGCATTCACAAAATCTCTAAGCTTGAGCGCCACCCTCGGACTTCCACCGAATCCACCAGCTCCATACAATTCAAATCCTCTTTTTCCATCTACAATCCTGGCAATAAATCCAAGATCCGATATTGTTGCATTTCCTGTATCAGCTTGGCTATTTGAAAAAGCTATTTTATATTTTCTTGGCATATTCATTGTAGTAGGATCTTTTATTAAATAGTTGGTAGCCGCTTTCATATATGGAGTTACATCAAACACATTATCAAGCGAAACTCCTGACAACGGCGAGCACTCGATATTTCTGACAGTGTTTCCACCTGTCCCTTTTGTTATTATACCTACATCTATGAGAGATTTCATTATTGGATATGCATCCTGCAGATCAATACTATGAAATTGAATATCCTGCCTTGATGTAAATTTCAACTTCCCCTTTGCATATTTTTTGGCAAGTTCACTTAGGCATTGAAATTGTTTTAAGCTTATAACTCCACCAGGTATTCTAGTCCTTACCATATAAGTTTCCTTTTTTCTCTGTTCATACACTCCCATGGAAACCCTAAATGCCTTGAATCTTACAGGATCTATATCTTTTCTTTCGTACTGTTCAGATTTATCTTTTATACTCTCTATTGCGTTATAATTATCCTGATTTATATCTATCATATAAAACACACCCCTTAATAATTTACATTAACAATTTAAATAACCTTATATTCAAGTTTTTCTACAATTTTATTTTGATCTATTTTAAACAAATTGAATACAGTATCTTTTTTTTCCAGTGATAAAATCCCATAGAGTATATTAGGATCAAATGCAAGTCTTTTATCTTCTTCAGAAGGTCTTGATGGAGATTGAGGATGAGAATGATAGTTTCCTATCATTTCAAATTCCTTTTTTCTAATCGTCTTTATAACATTGAACTGTTCTTTTGGATCCATCGAAAAATGTTCATTACTGTGATCTATATTAGTCAGAGCATATACCTCCTTTATAAATATATCTACTCCAGACTTCTTCCCAGCAAGATAGCCACAGCATTCATCCGGCAATTCTCTCCTTGCCTGCTCTATAATTTTTTCATACTCCAACTTATCCATATAAATCATAATTTATCACCCTTTTAAACTTCCTGTTTTTAAGTCACAAGCTGCCTGTTCATAGTCTATAAGATTTTTTATAGTAGGATGTTCACCACATATTCCACATTTCTTATTTTTACCGACTTTTATTTTTCTGAACTGCATTGTCAGTGCGTTATATGTCAGAAGATATCCTGCAAGATTACCTCCAAGTCCAAGTATATATTTAAGCGCTTCGGTTGCCTGAAGCGATCCTATTACTCCACCCATAACACCGAGTACTCCTGCTTCCTTGCATGTTGGTACTACACCAGCTGGAGGTGGTGATTGAAAAATACATCTATAGCAAGGAGTACCATTGTCAGGTATATAGGTAGTCAGCTGACCCTGAAATCTTATTATACCGCCATGTGAAAATGGCTTCTTGGAAAGTACACAGGCATCATTTATCAAAAACTTGGCTGGGAAATTATCCGTACCGTCTATTATAAAGTCATAGTCCTGATCTTTTATAATATCCAAAATATTATGTGAATCTACAAGTTCATCATAAGTTATTACATTTACATCATGATTTAACTCGTTTATGGTTTCCTTCCCGGATTGCACTTTAGATTTACCTACATCTTTCGTCTGATGTATTATCTGCCTTTGAAGATTAGATAAATCAACTACATCCCCATCTACAAGTCCAATAGTTCCTATACCTGCAGCAGCAAGATACATTGCGGCAGGTGCCCCAAGTCCGCCTGTACCTATAATAAGTACTTTTGAATTAAGAAGTTTTTCCTGCCCTTCTACTCCAACTTCGGACAATATTATATGTCTTGAATATCTTTCAATTTGCTCTTCATTAAAATCCAAGAGCTCCACCTCCCATGAAATACAAGAAATCTATCTTATCATTCTCCTTTAATACAGTATCGGAAAATTTATCTCTATCTACAAATTCATCATTTAACTGTACTGATACCATATCCGGCATTTCAACATTTTCAATTTTCAAAATTTCAGTTATTGTTACTCCATCTTTTATATCCTTATCTTCTCCATTTACTTTTATATTCATAACTTTCCTCCTAATTATAATTGTCTAAATATTTTCCATCATTGCGAAATCCACACCAACGGTAAAATTATATTCACTAAAATATTTCCTGTTTTTAAAAATTTATATCTTCAAAAGGATCTTATCCATTGCTATTTTATATGATATCTTTTAATCATAAACTTCTGACCGATATGGTTAAAAGTTTATGAAACTACATTTAGCAGTAATTATAATTTCATTCCTAAAATCCAATATAAAATAAAAACCTTCCTGTTTAAGATTACAAGAAAGCTTTTTCTACACTTTCTCATCTTTCAGGTATATACCTGCTGGAATTAGCACCGTTGAAATAACATATTCAGGTTGCCGGGCATCATAGGGCCATTCCCTCTGCCTCTCTTGATAAGAATCAATTATTTAATTAATTTAAATATTAACATATTCAAATTAATTTTGTCAATATAATTTACAATCCGATATTTATTATCATTGACTTATTAGATAAAATATTTTAGTATTTAAGCATAAATTATATTCTTAAATCTATTCATGAAAAAATATATAGGAGATGTACAATGCAAACTGAATTATTATTAGTAAGACACGGACAGACAGAATGGAATACCCTAGGTAAATTCCAGGGATGCTCAGATATAGAATTGGCACGAGAAGGAATCCTCCAAGCTGAATATCTTGCCAAACATCTAAATGGAAATTTCGATTGCATTTATTCAAGTCCACTAAAGCGAGCTAAAAAAACTGCAGAACTAATTGCAAAAAATACTGGAAAACAACCTGTAATAATAGATACTCTACGTGAAATTAATTATGGAAAATGGGAAGGACTAACTTCCGAGGAAATTTTACATAACTATAAAGAAGAATATATCAGATGGAAAAATGCTATCAAGGAGGGTCCCCTGTGCGGTGGTGATTTAAGCTTGAAAAATGCCTGTGAAAGGGCCGGAAATACTTTAATAAATATCGTAAATAAAAACAGGAATAAAAAAATTGTAGTAGTAGCTCATGGAGGGATATTAAAAGCTGGATTAGTATCATTATTTGACTGGGAACTCATAATGTATCATAAAATTATACTTTTAAATACATCTGTATCCAAAATAATTTTTGACGATAATTTAACCCCAATGATATATAGCATAAATGATACTTCTCATTTACCAAAATAAAGTACTTCATCATTTAAATATATAAAGTGTAGCCTTACTGCATAATAAACCTAAAATCATACCAGACAAAATATCTGTAGGATAGTGGACATATAGATAGAGTCTAGAAAATGCTATTAAAAATGCTGCTGTAAAAATTTCAATGGAATATCTTCTAAAGTACTTAGATAATATCCCTGCTGCTGCAAAAGCCGCCGTAGTATGCCCTGAAGGAAACGAGTAAGACAATGGCTTTGAAATCAAAAGATTTATTGTGCTGAATTTCACAAATGGTCTAGGCCTTTCAACTACATGTTTAATTATACCTTCACTTAATATGGCCCCCAAAATCACTGAAATCAAAGTAACTATACCTGCTTTTCTATATCTTTTATTGATAATCAAAAATAATGCTATTATAATCCATATGATACCCATATTTCCAAGGTAGGTAATAGCAATCATTATTTTATCTATAATGATGCTGTGCATATTTTTTTCTATAAATTGAAGTAAATAAAAATCAAACTGATAAACTAAAGAGAACATAATACTTTTGCCCCGCTTATTTTTTATTAAATATTATAGCATAAAAAAGGAGTACATATCCCCTATACTATGTACTCCTTTTTTTGTCTAAATTTTACGAGGAAAAACTATTAAACTATACTCTTATATTTCACTTTACCTTGTATACTGAATTTGCTAATTGCATCTTCAAGCACCTTGAGTCCATATTCAAGTTGATCATTGGTTATTACAAGGGGTGGAAGAAATCTAATTACATTGCCGAACAAACCAGCATTCAAAAATATAACTCCATGTTTAAAACAGTAATCTATAATATTCTTTACAATTTCTCCATAAGGCTCCTTTGTAACTCTATCTTTTACAAATTCAAGACCTATCATCGCTCCAAGCCCTCTTACATCACCTATTACATTATATTTGCTCTTCATTTCATTAAGTTTATCTAATATATATTTTCCAATTTTATTAGCCTTATTGCAAAGTTTGTCTTTTTCTATTTTTTCTATTACTTTAAGTGCTGCAACACATCCCAATGGGCTTCCTCCATATGTTCCTCCAATTCCTCCTACACATGCAGCATCCATAATTTCAGCTTTTCCTACAACTGCACTCAATGGGATTCCATTTGCTATAGACTTTGACATCGTTATGATATCAGCTTCAACATCAAAATGTTCATGTGCAAACAACTTTCCAGTTCGTGCAAATCCAGCTTGTACTTCATCAACTATAAATACTATATCATTCTCATTACATATTTCTTGAAGAATACTAAAATATTCTTTTGGGGGTACCACAAATCCCCCTTCACCCTGCACAGGCTCCGCTATTAAGCAAGCTATCATATCCTTTGATATAACAGTATTTAACATAGTCCTCAACTTTTCTGCACAAGCTATACCACATTCGGGATATTTGCATCCAACCGGACACCTATAACAGTATGCTGCATCTGTTTTATAAGTTTCGGTTGAAAAAGGTCCAAATTCATTTTTATACGGTTTATATTTACTTGTTATTGACATAGTCATATTTGTTCTTCCATGAAAAGATCCTTCAAGCGAAATGATTCCAGATTTTTTTGTATAGGCTCTTGATATTTTAATAGCATTTTCTACAGCTTCAGCACCACTATTTGCAAACATGGCCTTTTTTCCATAATTACCAGGAGTAACTTCTACAAGTTTCTCTGCAAGTGCAATATAAGGTTCATACATATTAACGTGAAAACTTGGATGAATATATTTGTCAAGCTGTGATTTTACAGCTTCAACTACCCCATCATCTCTATGACCAACATTCTGAACTCCTATAGCTCCTGCAAAATCAACAAACACATTTCCATCTATATCTTTTATAAGTGCTCCTTTTGCCTCATCTACAAATATAGGTGCAGAACAACTTACTCCTTCCGCCACATATTCTTCTCTTTTTTTTATAAATTTTCTTGACTTAGGCCCTGGTACCTCCGTTACAATTTTCGCATTATTTTCCTCAATCATTTCTAATTCCTCCAAATATTAAATTTTATAATCCTCATTATGATAATTAAAACATTATCATCAAATAGCCAATCAATTTATTAATTTAATAATTATATTACATACAATTTAGCACATTACTATCAAAATTGATATATGCTTAATGGACAATTATAAAGTATAATATTTGTTCTTTTAGATACATGTTATGAAATTTTTTATTTTAAAGGCCATACTAAAATTAAAAAGATCATCCATATTTCTGAGATTAGAACCCGATATCTCTTCTATTCTTTTGATTCTATATTTCAAAGTATTTTTATGAATAAAAAGAGAATTAGATGTTTTTATTAAATTACAATTTTCATCTATATATACCTTTAAAGTTTCTACCAGTTTTGTGGAGTTTTTTGTATCGTAATCAATTAACTTTCCAAGTATCTCATTATAAAATATTTTCAACTCACTTTTCTTTTCTATTTGAAATAGCAATTTATATATTCCAATATTATTATAATCAAGCACACTTTCTCCATCTTTAATTACATTTAGAATTTTTAAAGCTTTTTGTGCATTGTTTACACTATATCTAAAATTTTTTAACCTACTCCATAAATTACTTATACCAATGTCTACATTGATACCCTTTACTTTATAGCGTATTCTATTAATCATTTCATTTGCAATCAAATCAATTTTATCCCTTTCAATATTATCAACAGAAAGCATTACTATGATAGAATTATTTTCAACTATACGAATTGTATTTTTATCATATACGCTCATAACATCAACTATGATTTGATTAATCTGTTGAATAAATCTAAATGCAATTTCTTCGTCCCAAGTTCCATTATTTATAATAAAATCAGTAAAATTATTTATCATTATAACAAACGTACAATAAATTGATTGAGGATTATATCCATAAAGAACTGCCCTATTTATAATTTCCTGGCTGTCAAAGTCTACATCACCATAGATTATTTTCTTCATAAAACTATTCATAGATTCTTGTTCAATTCTGCTCATAAAAATAGCCTTGCATATACTCTGGCTTATATCAATAAGTCTTACCTTAAAAGGGAGTTCAAATATAGGAAACCCAAATGAGTTTGCAATGTCAATTACTTTTTTAGGAGTTTTATCAATATATGGTCCTATATTTATAACAAGACCCGATACATTCTTATGATTTAAATCATTTACAAGCCTTACAAGTATATCTAAATCGTCCTTTATTATTAAACCTGTTGTTAGGATCAGTTCGCCACCTTTAAGCCAGTCAATATATTCTGGATTTTCCATATAGTGTACCCATTTTATAACCCTGTCAATTCCATTTTTACCTGCTACAAGTTTCAATTTATCTGCATAAGGCAGAGTACTTACATTTCCACAATTAACTATCATAATTTATTATACATCTCCATATATAATCCCTATATTATATTTTATATTAAAATTTTAACACAATATAGTAAAAAAATTATTGCCATATGCAAAAAAACTGATACTCATGTATCAGTTTTAATAAATTAAACTTAATTTTGCTTTATTTTAGTAACTTTACTCTTCATAATTCCCTGCCCACAAAGCATGAGTAATGTTATACATATCAATATTGTAGATACTGCAGCAATATCCGGAGTTATATTGTTTCGCATACTTTCCCACATAGCCACTGGAAGTGTTTTTGTATTTGCACCAGCTATAAACATAGTAACGGTTACTTCATCTATTGACGTACTAAACGCAAATATTGCAGCAGATAGCATACTCGCCTTTATTTGAGGTAGTGTTATATTAAAGAATACCTTAATATATCTAGAACCTAATCCCATTGCTGCCAATTCTATATTTTTATCCACTCCTTTTAAACCCGTCATTACAGTAACAAATACCATAGGTATAGCTAATAAAGTATGTGCTAATACTATTCCTGGTATAGTATCAGTCAATCGTAATGGCGAAAATGTATTATATATGGCTATACTTATTATTATTACTGGAATAACCATCGGCATAACCATGAATGCCATAAATATCTCTTTGTACTTAAATTCTACCCTCGTAACGGCAGCTGCCGCCATGGTTCCTATAATAAGTGACAATATTACTGTTAAAGCGGCTATTCCCAAGCTTCTTACAAAACACTCCATCCATTGACTATTGCTAAAAAATGCATGGTACCATTGTGTTGAAAAACCTGGAGGGGGAAATTTAAAGTAACTCAGAGATGTAAATGACAACGGTACAAGTACAAATACAGGTGCTATAAGAAAAAACAATACGACAATTACAATTATAGGTAACCACATTATCATTCATCTCCAATCATGTGATATTTTTTCATCAATAATCCCAAAACTGCCAAAAGAGCCATCGTAATGATAAATAATACTAATGCAAGTGCTGATGCCAATGGCCAGTTTAACGTAGCACTTATATTATTTTGTATAAGTGTCGAAATCAACATATTTTGTGATCCTCCCAATAATGACGGAGTAATAAAATATCCTAACGACAAAACAAATACAAGTATTGATCCAGCTAATATTCCCGGAACTGACAGCGGAAAAAATATCTGCCAAAAAGCTTTAATTGGTTTTGCTCCCATAACTTCTGCTACCTGAACCAACTGCATATCTATATTTTCCATAGACGAATAAATATTCAATACCATAAACAGAAACAACACATGGACCATACCAATTGTTACAGATATAGTATTATATAGTAGATGCAGAGGTTTATTTATCAATCCAATATGAATAAGAAAAGAATTTAATATTCCTTGATCTTGCAGGATTATTATCCATGAAAAAGTACGAACCAGCAAGCTAATCCAAAATGGTATCATAATTATAAGAAGGACTAATTTTTTAGCCCTGGAAGATTTTGTTTTAACAATAAAATAAGCTACAGGATATGCCAATAGAATTGATATGATAGTTATCAAAAATCCTGTTTTCAAAGTGAGTAATATAACCTGAATATATATTTTCTGTGTAAAAACCATAGATAAATACTTTAATGTGAAGCCATTTTGATCTATGAAACTCAATTTAAATAATTTTATCATAGGAATAAATGTAAATAATATTACAAATAATCCTGGAATCAAAATCAATGTCCATTTTGGATTCAGTAAATTATTAAATTTATATTGCGTAAAATTATTTTCTTGTTCAAGCTTTTGTGTTTTTAAATTTTCATCCATTAATCTCATCCCCCCATTCATCAGCTAATTATTTTATATCAATACCTTGAGATTACAATCTCAAGATATTGATATAACTTTACTGAATCAACCATTTTTGAAAACGTTGATCTACAGAATCATAATTATCAGCCCACCAATTAATATCAATAACTATCTGTTGCTTTTCATCATCAGCTTTAGATCTCCCAATACTCTTTTTTCTATCTTCTGACAACAAATCCAATGCCTTAGAATTAGTTGGAGCATAATCAATAACTTTTGAGAATTCCGCTTGTTGCTCTGGTGTACTCACATAAGCAATAAACTTCATAGCCAGCTCTTTATGCTTTGCTCCCTTTGGCACTACCCATGAATCTCCACATACTAAAGCTTGATTATACTCCACATCTTCTGGTGATCCTTGTCTTTTGGCTGTAACTATACGACCATTCCAGGCTGCTGCTGCTGTAACATCTCCACTTGCAAGTGCCTGTGGTGGTTGAGCACCGGTTGTCCACCAAATTTTTACATCCTTTTTAATTTTATCAAGGCTCTTAAAAGCTCTATCCAAATCCAATGGATATAAATTTTCTGGTTTAACTCCGTCTGCTAAAAGTGCAGATTCCAAAGTGGCCAAAGGATATTTCCACATAGAACGAGCGCCAGGAAATTTATTCATATCCCAAAATTCTGCCCAAGTTTTAGGATGGTTATCTTTCGAAAATTTATTTGTGTTATACCCTATTGAAACATCAAAAGTATCTGAACCTATTCCATAATCATTAACAAATTTACTATCAATACCATCTTTTTTAATCACATTATAGTCCAATTTCTCAAGTAATCCCTGTTTACCACCTCTTACTGAAAAATCAGAATCCACATTTACTACATCCCATTCAACATTTCCTGATTGGACCATAGCTTTCAATTTACCATAGTCAGTTGGATTTACAACTACTATTTTTACTCCATATTTCTTCTCAAAAGATTCATAATTTGCTTTTTTTCTCGCATCAGAGTAAGCACCTCCCCAATCAACTATAACCAACTGTTTATCATTGCTTCCTGAACTTTTTGAAGAACTTCCACATCCTGAAAAACCAAATAATATCAAAATTATTCCTAGTAAAGATAATACTCTTTTTTTCATAATTTTTTCCTCTCCATTCACTTTACAAATTTTATATAATTAGTTACCTATTAAAGAACATTTGCCTACTTCCCAATTCAATATGATTTGTTCATCAACAATCAATAAGTGCTTACTGGGTGACCCTACGTCTACTTTTACTATCATTTCCTCTTGCTTTTTATTAATTACTTTTACTTTTAATGCATCACCAAGAAAAATAACTTCTTTGACAACAGCCTCAATATTATTATCATATTTTGATTTTATTTTAGTAATAACTATATTTTCCGGTCTTAATGCTATAGAAACCGCTTTCCCCTGTAAATACTGATCTGGCTCATCCATTTCTGCCTTTACAATTTGCTTATTAAATATTTCTATAGTTGCTATTTTACCTTCTGTCTCAAGTATCTTTCCCCTTATAAGATTTATCTCACCAATAAATTCTGCAGCAAACCTACTCTTAGGTTTTTGATATATATTTTCTGGAGTATCTATTTGTTCTAACTTTCCTTTATTCATAATACATACTTTATCTGACATCGTAAGAGCTTCTTCCTGGTCATGCGTAACACTTATAGTTGTAATACCAATTTTTTGCTGTATGTGCTTGATTTCTAACTGCATCTTTTGCCTCAAATGTTTATCTAACGCTCCCAATGGTTCATCCAATAAAAGTAAAGGCGGGTTAAATATTATGGCTCTGGCCAATGCAACTCTTTGTTGTTGTCCTCCACTTAACTGTTTGGGATACCTTTTTGATACCTCCTCTAAATCAATCATTTTTAACATATCAATAACTCTTTCTTTTATATCATCCTTATTAACTTTTCTAATTCTAAGAGGATAAGCAATATTATCAAAAACAGTCATATGAGGGAACAGTGCATAATTTTGAAACAACATCCCAATATTTCTTTCATAAGGCTTCTTCTTTTCAATATTATCATTATTCAATAAAATCTGACCTGAATTTATTTTCTCAAATCCTGCAATTAATTTTAATAATGATGTCTTTCCTGAACCACTTGGCCCTAATATAGTTAGGAATTCTCCCTTATTGACTTTAAAGCTAACTTTGTCAACGGCCTTGAAACTTTTATAGTACTTTTCCACATTATCTACTAATAAATCTGCACCAATTACAGCCATTCCTATTCCTCCTTATCTATTATAATATTTATAATAATTAAATTCACATATTGATAATTTAATAAATTAATTATATATAATTTAACATATTATTAATAGTATTCATATATACAAAACAACCAATTATACACAATCTTATTTGTACCTTAAGTACATATTAAATGTTTAAACATTAATGAATTCTAAACACATCTTTTACATGAGGATTTGAGCAAACGGGCAGCACAGCATACAAGATTACTCCGATTTTTATCATCACAAAGCTTTCTAATTCCATTCATAATTCCAAGTAGCTGGAATAACTCCTCCGTTAGATTGGCTTGTGCACTGGCAATAAAACCAAAAGCTTTACTTTTTGACGAGCCTCCATCTGTATCCAGATGGATATATTATAGAAGAGAATAAAACTCAAGAAAATTAAATCTTCCCGTATCACATTAAGAAACAAGTTTTAAGTCAAATTTTTTTAATATGCTCCTCCCTTTAGGAGATTAATCAAAAGACAATTAAGATAAAATATCCCTAATTTGATTTACAAACTAGGGATATTTTATAAATTTCTAGATATACTGGTTAAATGATTTCTAAATATTAAGCTGTATATTTTGCTAAATATATTGTTTGAGTAAAATAATATTATATTTTTTTTAAATTGTCAATATGGAAATTTGCATTCTATCAATATTCAAACTTTTGTCTTGACAAAATCTTCTTATACAAATATAATTTTATTGTTAACTTATTTATTTATATTAGTTGACAATAAAATCACTTAAGGAGACCTAAAATATGAATATTCATTTTTCAGTTAAAGAAATGTGCACTGTTGCCATATTTACAGCCATAACTGCTGTATTAGCGCAGATCTCTATACCTTTACCTTTCAGTCCCGTTCCCATTACTATGCAGTTATTGGCCATATATTTATCTTCCATAATATTAGGAAGTAAACTCGGTACCTTATCTCAAATCATATACATACTTTTGGGAGCTGTCGGCATTCCTGTGTTTGCCAATTTTTCTGGAGGATTAAGTATATTAGTCGGTCCTACAGGCGGATTCTTGATTAGCTTTCCTATAATTGCATTCATTATTGGAAAACTTTCAGAAAACAGTTTAAATATTACATTTAAAATTTTGGGTTTATTATTTTCCTTGATAGTTTGCTATTTTATAGGGACCTTACAGTTTATTCTCATAACAAATATGTCGATACAAAAATCCATGGCTCTATGTGTACTACCTTATATCCCATTGGATATAGTAAAAATCGTAGTTGCTTACTTAGTTGGACATAATGTTAGGCAGGCACTATCAAAGGCAAAATTAATTAAATGCTAGTATTAAGATCTCATCATTTACTGTGTATTCATGGTTACATGGGCCATGGATATGATAAAAATTTCACTAAAAATATGGACAAAATAGTACAAATGCTGAAAAATAAAATACCAATAAAAATAATAAATAGTTGTGATGATATATGCATGGCATGCCCTAACAAATTAGAAGATGGAAATTGTGTATTTCAAGATAAAGTATTATACCTCGATACCTGTGCATCAAAAGTTTTAAACATTAAATACAATGACATATACTATTATGGAAATATAGTTAAAGCAATAAAACAAAATCTGAGTTTAGAAATATTTGAAAAAACATGTTCTAAATGCCAATGGTTTCCATATGATTATTGTAAAAGTGGATTATTTCAACTACATAAATAAGGTATATAGTTACAACTAATACCTTATTTTATATTATTCATTTCAGTATAATTCTTATTTTGAGAAGCTATTATAACTGCAAATATTATCAATATTCCTCCAATAAAAAAGCTGCTCGCTAATTGCTCACTAAGACAAAGCCATCCCAGAAATGAACCTGTAATAGGCTGAAAAAATAAAAACAATGACCCTGTACCAGCTTCAACCATTCCAATACCTTTATTCCATAAAAAAAACGCTCCAGCAGTAGATACAATCCCAAGATAAATTATTCCAAGTAAAATCTTTCTATTGTTTAAGATGAGCATGAAATTATTGTTTTCTGAAATCATAAACGGTGTAGTAAATACTAAAGCAAATAACATCGCATATGCAGTTATTGTAATTGAATCCATATATCTAGAAGCAATTTTTACATATACTGACAGAAGTGCCCATGTTACAGCTGCACCTACAAGTATTATACTTCCAAATAAGTGATCTTCACCAGTATGATCAAATCCAATAATTACAACAACACCTATTACTGAAAGGAAGAGCGAGATAATTTTTCTTCCTGTAAATGATTCTCCAAGTATAAATTTCGCAAATAATACCACAAATACAGGGGAAGATGTCGTAATTAAAGATCCAGTATGTGCATCAGATAAACTTGTTCCTATAAATTGAAAGACTATTGAAACAAAATATCCTATAAATCCTATCCATATTACAAGCAGCCAATCTTTTCTCCTCATTTTACTGTAATTCCCTTTATAATGCTTGACCACTATTAAAGCTAGAAATAATATTACACATGCAATAAGATATCTAATCCACACTAAGGTAATAGGTGGTATAAATTTCAGAATATATTTACTGACCACATACATTCCACCCCAGATACTTGATGCAAAAAACAAACACACAAAACCAATCAATTTTGATCCCATGATGAATTTCCTCTCACTAAAATTGTATAGATTTTTATCGCATTTTATAATAATATAATATTTGAATATATTATAAAATATTTATTCCCTCTTCAATGGAAATGTCATACAATGAGGGCCGCCTCCTCCTTTAAGTATTTCAACAAGATCAAGCTTTATAGTTTTTATTCCAAGAGCCTCAAGCTGTTCATTTACCTTCTTATTATTTTCAAATGTTATTACTTTATCATTTCCAAGAGCTTGAAGATTGCAATAATGCTTAAATACTCCTTCCTGTGGTACATCTATTAATGTAAATTTCCTCTTTTCCAGCATTTTTAAAAAGTTATAGGGTAAAGCCTGTTTACATACTACAGCTACCTTTTCAACCACTATATTAAAACACATATCGAGATGAAGATTTTGTCTTAAAGCAGGTACAGTAATCATTTCATATCCCAATTCATTAACCTGCCTTCTTATGTTTTCAGCACCATCAAAATCAGTTCTGGCTATAACCCCATGTGCCAACGTGTAATCATCAAGAAACCAAAAATCTCCACCTTCATATGCACCTGATGTACACCTTGCAACACATGGTATCCCAAGCTCCTTCATTTTTGCTTCATACTTAGCAGTTTCACCATGCCGTACAGGTTCTCTAAACCTTCCCATTATAAATCCTTCAGATACACAACCTCCAAAATCTCTCGAAAAAACCTCATAGGGTAAGTTCGGATCAGGTTCCATCATTATTACTTCTACTCCATTTTCTTCATAAGCTTGTACTAATTCAGCATGTTCTCTTAAACACGCTTTTTTATCAGATTTTTGTCCTTTATCCAGCCAATTCTCAGTTATAACATTGATTGCTTCAAATTCAAAATACGTAGGCGGACATAATAGTACCTTTTTTAAAATTCCAGTTGAGTTCTTAACATAAGTTTTTTTCATAACAAATTTCCTCCTTAATAACCTTTTTTTATTTGTTACAATTATAAACTTTTGTGTTACACAAATGTCAACATTAACAATCAACAAAAATAACCTATTAATATTTTTCTATCAATAGGTTATTTTTTATATTTATTATCTTTGACTGGAATTTGTATTTCAAAACACTCTTCCTCTAGAATATCGGTTACAGTTATATCAATTTGTGCAACTTGAAGTGCATCTCCAATTATTATAAAACCCTCATCATTAATATATTTGATCAGTTTCTTTATACTCTTTTCTCTATTCCATGGCTTCCCATTGTTATATATGCAGGCATAAGTTCCTCGTTCTATAACTTTAATACAGCTTTCATCAACTTTTGATTTCCCTTTGGAAAATACAAATATCCTATTTGTATCTATATCACTCAAAGATTTTATATTCTCTCTAGGTATTATGAATCCAAGCCTATTACTTGCTAGAATAGGAGAAATCTCTTCAAGACTATTTTCGAGTTCAACAAATCCATAACTCAAATCAATCTTATTCTTTACCACCCTTCCAAAAGTAATTATCTCCCTATCGGGAAAATTTTTTAGTACAATTTGCTTTGTGTTTGCTTCTTCAATTACAGATTCCAAAAATTCAATTTTCTCCGATATATTCTTTTCCAGTACACTGAGACTTTCTATTTTATTTTTCAATTCAATGTACTTTTTCTTCAATATTGAAAGTGATTTATTTGCACTTCTATTATCAAAATATTCTTTTATTTCTCTAAGTGGCATTCCAAGTTGTCGTAATTCTTTTATTGTACCAAGCTTCTCATATTGCAAAATGGAATAATATCTATAATTAGTTTTTGGATCCACATATGTCGGTTTGAAAAGCCCTATTCTATCATAATACCTTAAAGTTTCAGTAGTCACCTTTCTAAGTTTTGCTAAATCCGTTATGGATATCCTGTCTTTCATAAAACCACCTTTATATAAACGATACGACTTTTTCCTAAATATATGAAAAATGAAAGAAAGCACACTTCTACAATTGCTTTCCTTCATAACTTAAACTTTATTCTACAGTAACTGACTTGGCCAAATTTCTTGGTTTGTCTACGTCACAGCCTTTCTTAATAGCCATATAATAACCTAAAAGCTGAAGAGGTATTACCTCAAGTATAGGTGCAAATATATCCATTACCATAGGAAGATAAATTATCGAATTTACTGCATCTTCTACATCCTTGCTACCCTTTATTGCAAGTCCAAGCACCTTTGCACCCCTTGTAGTAAGCTCTTTAATGTTACTTATCATTTTTTCAACCAATTTCTGCTGAGTTGCTCCTGCTATAACTATAGTTCCATTCTCAATCAATGCTATAGGCCCATGTTTCAATTCGCCACCGGCATAAGCCTCTGAATGAATATATGATACCTCTTTTACCTTTAATGAGCCCTCCATAGCAACAGCATAATCAAGTCCCCTACCTATATAAAACATATCTTTATGAGTATAGTTTTTCGCTGCAAAATCCTCAACAATATCCTTGCTTTCAAGAACTTTTTCAGCCTTTTCCGGAAGAGTAAGCATCTCCGATTTCAGTTTTTCAATTTCTTCATCAGTCAATGTTCCTTTATTTTGTGCAAAGAATAAAGCTATTGTATACATTACAATAAGTTGTGTCACATAAGCTTTAGTAGATGCAACTGCAATTTCCGGTCCAGCCCATGTATAGAGGACATCTTCAGCTTCCCTTGATATTGTACTACCTACAACATTAGTTACCGCTATTATTCTTGCACCTTTTTCCTTTCCTTCCCTAAGTGCCGCCAGTGTATCAGCTGTTTCACCTGATTGGCTTATTATTATCATCAGAGTTTTATCATTTATTATAGGATCTCTATATCTAAATTCCGATGCCACATCTACTTCTACGGACATTTTTGCAAGTCTTTCTATAGCATATTTACCTATAATTCCAGCATGATATGCGGTTCCACAAGCTACAATATATATTTTGTCTATATCCGCTATTTGCTTTTTAGTTAACTTTATATTGTCTAAAGTAACAGGTTTACCCGGCATAATTCTTGAAGTCATGGTATCTCTTATTGCCTTCGGCTGTTCATATATTTCCTTTATCATAAAATGCTCATATCCACCCTTTTCAGCAGCATCTGCATTCCATGTTACATGAAATATATCTCTATTAATCTGTTTTCCTTTGCCATCAAGAATTTTTACCCCATTTTCATCAAGTACTACAAATTCATTATCATTTAACAAATATACATCCCTTGTATAATTTAATATGGCAGGTATATCAGATGCTATGAAATATTCCTTGTTTCCAACACCAACCACAAGAGGGCTGTCCTTCCTTGCTGCAACAATTTTATCCGGCTCTTTAGATGAAATTACACCTATAGCATAACTTCCTTTTAATTTAGAAGCTGCCATCATTACAGCAGCAGTCAGGTCACCGTTGTAAAAATAATCTATAAGCTGTGGAATAACTTCCGTGTCTGTGTCAGAAACAAATTCATAACCTTTAGATTTAAGCATTTCTCTTAATTCAACATAATTTTCTATTATTCCATTGTGGACTACACTTATAGTTCCATCTCCATTGCTGTGTGGATGTGCATTTACATCTGACGGCTCACCATGAGTTGCCCACCTCGTATGTCCTATGCCTATATATCCCTTCAAAGGCCTGTTTTTCAGTTTATTCTCCAAATTTGAAAGCCTGCCTTTACATTTCATCACATTTATATGATCACCATCAATTACTGCAACACCTGCTGAATCATATCCTCTGTATTCGAGTTTACTTAAACCATCCACCAATATAGATGTTGCATTCTCATCACCAACAAATCCAACTATTCCGCACATATTAATCTTCCTCTCAAAATTTGATAATTTAGACTTATCCCGCTACAAATCACATTTTAGGTATACAAATAAAATCCATACCTTAATATTTTAAAAAAGTGTATAAGAAACAAAGTTACCCTTATTGCTTTTTAACAGGACATAATTATGATTGATACCAAGGATAATAAGAATTATCCCACACTCAATGAATATTGAGGTTTCAACACCAGACTGATGTTGTTTCAGAAATCACTTTCTGAGTTTATCAGCCGTTAACGGTAGTGCGACATATACCGTGGGGCACCCGCCGAAGATTCGATACTCCCCATCCTCGTCAACTTAAGTGGTACTTCAAAATTTCTTCTTTGACCACATAAGTCCTGGCGCTTTTATAAAATAATTTCTCTGCTATCACCTACTTTCTCAAAACTAACGGCTTCAAATATTCCATCAATACATTATATGATTTAAAATTCTTCTTTGTCAACTATTACAACTATTAACTTTATATTAACACGTCCATATTTTGTAAGTAAATAAGGCATAAATGCCCAATTAGCACTTACACCTTGTACATAAAAATATTAATTAACAATTAACCTTCTTTTCAATCAATTTAGCAAGATTATTCGCCATATCATCTATTTCAGACTGAATTTTTCCTTCCAACATTACTCTTACAAGTGGTTCTGTTCCAGATGGCCTTATAAGTACTCTCCCACATCCATTCAACTTTTCCTCTACTTTTTTGATTTCTGACACTATCTCATCATCTTCAATATATATTTTTTTCCTATCATTCGGTACTTTGGCATTTACAAGAACCTGAGGAAGTTCCTTTATAAATGAAGCAAGTTCTGAAAGCGTCTGTCCACTTTCTTTTACTATAGAAGCTATCTTAAGTGCTGTAACAAGACCATCACCCGTTGTATTGTAGTCTAGCATTATTATATGCCCCGACTGTTCGCCTCCTAGTACATATCCATTCCTTCTCATTTCCTCTAGCACATATCTGTCTCCAACCTTTGTCTTTATAGTCTTTATATTTTCTCCACTCAACGCTATATCAAGACCAAGATTGCTCATAACTGTAACTACTACAGAATTTTTATTCAATTTATTTTTAAGTTTTAAATATTTTCCTATTATTCCTATTATAAAATCGCCACTTACCAAATTTCCTTTTTCGTCTACAGCAAGGCATCTATCTGCATCACCATCAAAAGCAAGTCCTAAATCGCAATTCTTTTTTACTACATAATCCATAAGTTCCTCAGGATGTGTAGATCCACAGTTTTTATTTATATTTATTCCATCAGGATCATTGTTTATTACATAAACGTCTGCACCCATTTCCTTGAAGGCTTTAACCGAAGTTTTTGATGATGCCCCATTTGCACAATCAAGAGCAACCTTAAGTCCGGTTAAATTTATATCTATAGTTGATTTGGCAAATTCTATATAATCAGTAAGTGCCTTATATATCTTATTTGTCTTAACCCCTATTTTTTCACCTGTAAGTATACTTATTCCTCTAAAATCACTTTCAATAAGTTGTTGTATTTTATCCTCCAATTCATCTGAAAGTTTATATCCCTGTCCATTAAAAAATTTAATCCCATTATATTCTACAGGATTATGAGATGCTGATATTACAACTCCTGCATCTGCACCATATTTTTTTGTCAGATATGCTATTGCAGGTGTTGGTATAATCCCTACGCATACAGCTTTTGCCCCAACTGAGAGTATTCCTGAAACCAAAGCTCCTTCAAGCATATATCCAGATATTCTTGTATCCATTCCAACAAGTATTTTAGGACTTCTAGCTCCTTCCGTCAGCACACAAGCTCCAGCTTTTCCAAGCTTATACGCCAGTTCACATGTCAATTCCTTATTTGCAATCCCTCTGACTCCATCAGTTCCAAACATTCTATGCATTACAAATACCTCTCTTATCAATTGTTAATCTTAAAATTTAAATACACACATGTCACATTATATTATACTGAGAATATTTATTCAAATGTTATTTAAAAGGGCTTATACTTGCACATTATTTTTTCAGCCACCTTTATTCCATCAATTGCTGAAGATATTATGCCACCTGCAAATCCTGCACCTTCGCCACAAGGATAAATTCCCTTAGCAGATATGCTTTCAAGATTTTCATTTCTCGATATCCTGACAGGTGCCGAAGTTCTCGTTTCTATCCCGATTATAACACCATCTCCACTTGAAAATCCCTTTATTTTCCTTTCAAAATCTACAAATCCATCTTTTAGCGCTTCAATAACAGCTTGTGGAAGACATCTTCTTAAATCTGCAAAATTATACCCCCGCCTGTAGCTCGGTTTTACATTTCCAAATTCAACAGATACATTATCTTCTAAAAAGTCTCTTATTAATTGTACTGGCGCTTCGTAATTTCCTCCTCCAATTCTATATGCCATTCTCTCATAATGTCTTTGAAATTCCATGCCGCGGAGCGGAAGCTTATCTTCAAAATCATTTTTACCTACAGTTACAACTACAGCTGAATTTGCGTTTTTGCCATCTCTTTTATAATTACTCATTCCATTTGTAACCAGCATGTTATCCTCAGAAGATGCTGCCACAACTTCTCCTCCAGGACACATACAAAAGCTATATACTCCTCTTCCGTTTTTACCTCTTGAAGTAAGTCTATAATCTGATGCACCAAGTCTTGGATGACCTGCATATTTACCATACTGATTTACATCTATCATGTGCTGAAGATGTTCAACTCTTACACCAACGGCGAAGGGCTTTTGCTCCATAAATATATTCTTATTAAACAACATTTTATACGTATCTCTTGAGCTATGTCCTATAGCAAGCACCAAATCATCACAAGGTATTTCTTCTTTATCTATGGTAATTGACTCAAGTTTACCATTTTTAACTTTAAGGTCATTAAATTTTGTATTAAATAATATTTCCCCACCATTTTTTTCTATTTCATTTCTTATATTTCTTACTACACTCTTTAATATATCAGTTCCAATATGCGGCTTGCCGCTGTACAATATTTCTTCAGGCGCTCCATACCTTGCAAAAGTTTCAAATACAATTCTGCATCTGCTGTCTTTTGTTCTTGTAGTAAGCTTTCCATCTGAAAAAGTGCCTGCTCCGCCTTCGCCAAATTGTACATTCGATTCTGGATTTAACTGTCCTGTATTCCAAAATTTTTCTATAGTCTTTTTTCTATCTTCTACTTTTTCTCCCCTTTCCACTATGAAAGGTTTATACCCAAATTTAGACAGTATAAGACCTGCAAACATTCCTCCAGGTCCCATTCCAACTATAACAGGTCTATTAGTTAATTTTTTTGTTCCAAATTTTACATTATATTGCTTGTTTTCATTGAATACTACATTCTTGTCATGAATTTTATTCATCAGTTTTTTCTCATTTTGGGTTTGAACCTCTACAATATAATTAAATTTTATCTTGTTTTTCCTTCTAGCATCTACAGACTCTCTTAGTATTCTAAATTTTTCTATACTTGTTTCATCTATATTCAATTTTTTAGCAGCTTCATTTTTTAAAATTTTTAGATCTTCATCAAGATTTATGGTCAAGTTATTTATTTTAATTGGCATTTTCAACCTCCGCTGTTTTTTTGCTTATAACAACCTTCACATTTTGTGGGTTTTTGGATATCAAGGATACTCCCTCTGGAAGAGTGACATTTAAAGGAACATCCCTTTCTCCATAAGACATAGAAGACAAATCTACAAAGCAGTGTATAGCATTTTCATCTAGATTATTTAAAATATTATCACTGCCCGAAACTACAATTGAAGAATTGCTATTATCAAGTTTTGCTGTATAATTATTACTTAAATTCTCTACGTTTATTTTTAGACTAAAGCTTTTTTCCGAAATCTTATTTGAATCCTTGCTTTTTGATACTTCCACTTTCAGAATTACATAACCATTGCTGTTTATAAGATTAACTCCATTAGGTACAATTAATTTCATATCCACACTACCACTATTGGAAATTTTGTCCAGATTCAACGGTTCCGTATCCAAAGTACCTATACTGGAAATAATATCATAATTACCAGATATATCTACTTTGTCAGGATAAGACACTATGGAGCTAAGTATCAAATTATCCTGAACTTTACCAACAGTCTTAATTTCTACAGGTACACTTTTAACATTTCCAACAGGTATATTTATATTTACATATTTAGGATTTATATTAACATTTTTCACAATAGCTCCAGATAGATCCTCAGCCTCAAGAGTAACTTTGACATTTACACTTTTGGTAATACTTCCTATGTTATATCTTGCAACTACATTACTTAAATTATAGACTACACTTGATGGTCCTGATACCACAGCTTTTTTTACATTTAATACGGGTTTCACCGCATGAAGTCCATTTTTAGTTTCACCATCTATAATAAGCTTTATGGGAAAAGTCTTCTTTACAATACTATCCAATTCCATTGCCACCCATAAATTGCCATTATTTACTATGCTTATGTTGTCAGGACTCTTTTTAATCTTTACAGGTATATTATTTTCTCCTTTTTTCATCACATAAGAACTTAAATCACATTCTAGTTTAAAATCTTGAGGTTTTATTGAAAATACATCAGAAGCATTTCCTTTTATATCAAGAGATACTTCATAGTTTTTATCCTCTATTTGTACAAGATTTGATTGAGAAAGTGCAGTTTTATTGACTATTTTTACAGGAACAACAATTTTTCTTTGTCTTATAGGATTTTCAACATTAAATATGTAAAGCCATAGAACAAACGATGTAATAACACAACAGATCTTTATAAAGATTTGGTTCTGTGAAATTTTTGTTTCCATTTATTCACCTTCCCCCTAAATCCCGATTGCTTTTCAGATCTGTTTTTCATTATGCGGATCAATAAATTTCGCAATCTATCTTTTGTATAATCCCTTGTAATTCTCCCATGCACTGCAAGTGAAATAATTCCAGTTTCTTCAGATACGATAATTACTAAAGCATCTGATTTCTCGGATATTCCAATTCCTGCTCTATGTCTGGTACCTAATTTCTTATTTAAATTTTCGTTATCAGTAAGTGGCAGAAAACATCCAGCAGCAGCTATTCTATCATTTTTCACAACAGTAGCTCCATCATGAAGTGGAGTATTAACTACAAATATATTCTCCAGCAGTGCAGAAGATAATATAGCATCAAGCCTCGTTCCTGTCTTTATTATATCTTCAAGTCCTGTAATCTGCTCTATTATAATTAACGCTCCAGTTTTGCTCCTTGATAAATTTTCCACCGCATTTACAATTTCAGTTATAATTTTTATCATAGCTTCTTCATCGTCAAAAATATGTTTATCTGTAAAAGCAGTTCTTCCTAGGTGTTCAAGTGCACTCCTGATTTCCGGCTGAAATATAATAACAACTGAAAGAACACCTATTGTTAACGTTTTTGTAAGTATCCAGTTTAACATTGTCAAATTAAACAGACTGCTTATTGGTATTAAGAATATTAAAAGTACTATACCTTTTATAAGTTGCTCTGCCCTAGTTTCCTTCATAAGCATATACGCTTTATATAAAATATAGGATACTACAAGTATATCCATTATGGATGACAAACTTATATATTTTATTGAATTTACAAGCATTTGCAGCAATTCCAAGCATCCCACCATCCTTATAAAATATCTATTTACAATTATACACTATTTAATATTAATTATATCTGAGGTAAAAAGTATTTTATAAAATTTTAATAAATCCGTATTTTTTTTTATAAAACGGATACAATATCATTAGCCTAAGTTTAACAAAAAAACACGGGGAAACCAAAAAAAACACTTGGGGTGAATCGTATTTTACGTAGGTTATGCCTTTACCGAACCCGTCAGCTAACCCCGCAGGTAATAAGGAGAGGATTTTATTTGAAAAAATTTTTTTGTTTTGTATGTTTATTATTGATGCTCTTTACTCCATTGGAAAAAATATCAGCAATTTCTATAAGCAAAAAAGATATTAACCTTTTCAATGAAGAGGAAGAGATAGTTCAGGTATTTAACTACTCAAATCAAAAATTATATATAACTCAAAAAGACGTAGATCTAATGGCAAAAGTTGTATATGCTGAAAGTAACTGTGAACCTTTTGAAGGCCAGGTTGCTGTAGCTTCTGTTATACTAAACAGATTGAAATACCCAAAATTTCCAAAAACTGTAGAAGAAGTAATAAAACAAAAAGGTGCTTTTTCTTGTGTTAGAAATGGAAATATAAACGTAGTTCCAAATCAAAATAACTACAATGCAGTATCAAAGGCACTAAAAGGGGCTGACCCAACAAACAAGGCAGTATTTTTTTACAATCCAAAAATAGCTACATCAACATGGATGAAAGATATAGGCAAAAGAAACGTTAAATATATAGGGCATCATGTCTTTTTTGCAGCAGATTAAATACATCCGATGATAAATATAAAGGGGCTGTCGCACTAAAAAAAATTAGTGCGACAGTTTTTTACGTAAAAAATAAATCTCCCACTCGGAAGAGTGAAAGATTTATGGTAAAATTAATATATGACTAAATACATTAATTTACATAAAAATTATACTTCAAATCGTGGAAATTATCAATTAAAACTTCCATTAAATATTGATTACATGATACCAGATAATGATTCGGTGCATTTGCTAAGTCAGTTTGTAGAGGAGATGGATTTAACAGATTTGTATTCGACTTACTCCCGTATGAGGGAGAATCAGGCAACACCGCGTCAGATGCTGAAGATTGTACTTTACTCATATATGAATCATAATTATTCATCAAGAGAAATGGAGAAATCATGCAAAAGAGACGTGAACTTTATGTATCTCTTAGAAGGTTCACAAGTACCGGATCATTCTACATTTGCTAGATTCCGCAGCCTTCATTTCGCTCCATGTTCAGAAACAATCATGGCCGAAATGACAAACTTCCTTTATGAGATTGGAGAAATATCAGGTGATGCTGTATTTATTGACGGTACAAAGATAGAAGCTTGTGCAAACAAATATACTTTTATCTGGAAAAGATCAGTTTCAAAAAATTTAGCCAGACTGCTTTCTAAATTAGCTGATTTTGTGGCTGAATGTGAAGAACTGTACGGACTAAAGCTTGTATATCAAAATAAGGTAAAAATAAAGCACGTAAAAAAGTTACGCAAGAAACTTTACGCCTTGAAGCATAAAGAAAATATACAGTTTGTACATGGATCTGGCAAAAGGAAAAATCCAATTCAACGTTCTATTGAAAAGCTTGAGGGATATCTTAATAAGCTGAAAGAGTATACACAGAAAATCCATACCTGCGGCAAGCGTAACAGCTACTCGAAGACGGATAAGGATGCAACTTTTATGAGGATGAAAGAAGATGCCATGAAAAACGGTCAGCTAAAACCTGCATACAATGTTCAGCATGGAGTAGATTCTGAATATATAGTATGGCTTACTGCAGGCAACCAGAGCACGGATACAAAAACGTTGATTCCATTCATAAAAAGCATGGAGAACCTCCTGTATTTTAAGTATTTTAAAATTACTGCTGATGCAGGTTATGAGAGTGAAGAAAATTATGTTTATGTTAAAGCGAACGGACAGTTATCATATATAAAACCAGCAAACTATGAAATATCCAAAACGCGTAAATATAAAAATGATATAAGCCGGATAGATAATATAGATTATAACAAATCTGGCGACTATTATACCTGTAAAAATAATAAGAAGCTAACAGTAAACAGGGTACTAAAAAGGAAAAGCAGGACTGGTTATATAAGTGAGAAAACAATCTATACATGTGAGGATTGCAATAACTGCCAGCATAAAAGTAAATGTATAAAAGGACATAACAGCAAAATACCATTGGAAGAAAGGGTCAAAAATCTTGAAACTTCAAAGCTGTTCAACATGCTCCGCAAAGAGAATCTTGAAAGAATTGTAAGTGAAGAAGGCTGCGAGCTAAGAATGAATCGAAGTATCCAAGCCGAAGGCTCCTTTGCAGAGATAAAACAGGATATGGGATTTCGTAGATATCTAAGTAGAGGTAAACAGAATATTTTGGCGGAAAGTATTTTGTTAGCGATGGCACATAATGTCAATAAGCTCCATAATAAAATTCAGTCAGATAGAACAGAAAATCATCTTTTTCCACTTAAAAGTAGTGCTTAATTTTAAAATCTTAAAAAGCCTGTGAATCAAAAAAGCCTTAATAGAAAAGTCTTATTAAAGTGTACCATTTTTTAGTTATAGAGTTTGTGTTGCTTTAAATTATCATGAAAATTTCTATAAAATGTTAAAAAAGGCTGTCACATTAGCATAATTTTTATGCTAATGCGACAGCCCCTTTATATTTACTTAATTCAAATCCAGGTAAGCAACTGCACTCAATGCTGCCACCTGACCCTGCCCAGCTGATTTCATATACTGATATGGTTTTCCCGTACAATCTCCTGCTGCAAAACAGCCTTTTATATTTGTCTTCATGTCCATATCTACTTTTATATGGCTATTTTCTATATTAAGCCCCGGTACAAGGTAGTCCGGTGATATACTATCCTTCAGAACAAATATACCGTCTGTTATAATCTCACCATTTTGGAGTATAATCTTTTCTGCTTTATCCTTTCCCTGTATTTCTACAGCTCTCTCTGGTACTATTTCTATACTGTCATTTAAATTCCATTCGTCTTTATACATTGGTATATAATAAGTTTTACTAGCAAGTTCACTAACATAGTTTGCATCAGCTTCAGCTTCCTTACTATATCCTATAATACTTACTATTTTTCCTTTATAGAGTGGAGCATCACAAGTAGCACAATATCCCACTCCCCTGCCTAAGAATTCCTCTTCACCTCTTAGTGGTTTTGTATATTCGATACCGGTTGCAAGTATAACAGACTTAGCTTCATACATTTTTCCATTTGAATCCAACGCAAAATAGTCACCCATAGCATAAATGGTATTTATCTTTTCTGTAATTATTGATATATCCAGAAATCTCATATGTTCTTTAAATTTTTCTTTAATCTGGTGTCCTGTCATATTATAAAATCCTAAGTAATTGTTGATTATAGGGGCTTTCACTAATTTATTACTTAACTCTTCTATTCCAAATAAAATTACATTTTTATTTCTTATCTTCACATTAATTGCAGCTGCAATACCTGCAGGCCCACTTCCAACTATGGCTATATCATATCTTGTATTTTCCATTTAATTATCATCTCCATTTAAAAACTTATAATAAAATGGCAAATTAACATAACAGTCAATCCGCCACTTTAATTCAATAATGGATAATTTATGACTATCAAATTTATATATGCTTTGCCAACACCTGTTTTACAGCATCCTTTGGCTTAAATCCAACAAACTTATCTACTACATTACCATCTTTAAATACTATTACAGTAGGAATACTTGAAACCTTGAATTCAGAAGCTGTATTAGGATTCTCATCTACATTCACCTTAAAAAATTTAGCCTTAGGTCCGAATTCTTCGGAAACCTCATCCATTATAGGTGAAAGCATTTTACATGGTCCACACCAGGAAGCCCAAAAATCCACAACTACAGGAGCTGATGCTTCATTAACTGATTGTGAAAAATTTTCATCTTTTATTTCTTCTATCATTTTTTAACCTCCTCATACCCTGTTAGGGTATATCTTTTAATTATATTTTATACTCTATTATTTACTTAGTCAATATTTTTAAGCATATATTCACGTTTCTATTATAGAATGTACCACAGAATTATTATATATAGAAAATGGATACCTGCTTATTAATTTCTGTGCATATATTTTAGCTTTAGATTTATCTAAATCCCTATAAATAAGTGCAAGTCTATAGATTACCGTCTCTTCATATGATCCATTCTGATAACTCTTATCATATTTATCATAATATTTTATAGCATTTTCTATATCACCCGATAATTCAAAGTTATAACCCATCATATAAATTATATCTGGATAAACATCATTACTTGAACCATATTCAAAGGCCCTTATTAGATACTGTTTTGCCTCGCTATAGTTTCCACTATTCAAATATGCACATCCTTCATTATAAAAATATACAACTCCTTCTGAAGATAGAAATTTTTTAGCTTTTATTAAGAGTACCTTTTCATTAATGGTTAAGGAATTATCATTTCCTTTAAAATTTACTAATTCGTAGTATAATTCATTGTAATTTTTATTATCAATATATCTTTTAATATTATTATAGGGAAAAATATATTTTTTAATACCTTCAGCTTTCATAGAGACTTTTTGAGGCTCTTTTTTTTCATCTTTATTTACTACTTCCTTATTATAATATCTCTTCTCCATTAATAAATTTAATGGATTAATTTTTTTTATATTATATAGCCCTACACTATTATCTTTCACCATTATTGATAAAAAAAACATAGACAATAGAACAGTAATAATTATTATAAATATGCAAATTACTCCTTTTAAATTTATCTGTCTTTTAACTATTCCCATATCCTGAAGGGACTTTCTAGTCTCCTTTGCCATTTTATTGTATCTGTCAATCTGAAAAATCTTATCCAATACTTCAACAGATTTGATATATTCGCCTTTTTTCATATAACATAATGCTAAATAGTTGTTTACATTAATCAAATTAAAATCACTTTCTATGCATTTTTCAAGCAATGGAATAGCTTCATTAATTCTCAATTTTTTAACAAAGGATACTGCACTGTTATAGAATATCATTCTATTTGCATCTTCATTGGAATTCTCCAAATATTTTTTTGAAACTTCATCTTTATTTGTCTGTGCATTCATCTTCCACAACTTGCGGGCTGTGTTAATGTCTCCTTTCAAATATATAAGAAGTCCCTTGAGATTAATAGAGGCTGAATTGCTTAAATCCATAGATATACTTCTCTCACACAACTCTATAGCCTTATCTATATAGCCATTATTATATTTGTTCAAAGCTTTAGTATATATCTTTCGAGACTTATCCATAATATTTTACTCCCTCAGCAATTCAAAAAGCCTTTATACAATCATTATATTTCTAAAATTAACTTTCCGCTAGAATCCTTAACCTTCATATCACTATTCAAAGTTGAATCAAAAGGATCAATAACCCAATTTTCTATATGAGATTTATTATAAACATCATCGTCATATACATTTACCTTTATATCCAATTTATTTCCATTTTTCTGTACGGACATCACCTGTTGCTTATCACTTGGCGTATCTAGAACCAAAAATACTTTTTCTGTATTCACATTTAGCATGTACAAATTTCCACCTTTAGAAACTGTCCCCATAGACATTCCAATAACAACCATCAAATTTTCATCGTCAGCCCATTCAATTGATTTAGGAGATTTCTGTGAATTATTTACAAGCCCAAAAGAATAAATTTTATTATTTCCTTTTACTATTATCTTACCCTGCCCTTCTTCTAGGGCTTCTTCACCTTTTCCCTCTATAGTTGCACTATAAGTATTGTTCTCTGAATTCTTCCATTGAGTATTGAAATCTATTTTAGTATTACTATCTAATTCTTTCTTGGCAAACTCAATTCCCCCTGAGGTTTTTATTTTTGTATTAAGTTCATTCTGCTGAGTTTTTTCCTGTTTTTCTTTGATTTCACTGTTAGATTTTTGAGTTGATTTTTGTGAATCAGCAACATTATTATCCGAAGTAATCTGGGAACCATTAGTATTACTTTTATTACATGCAGCAAATCCTAGTACTAAAATTACAATAAAAGCACCTATCAATATATTTTTAACTGGCTTAAATCGTTTCATAAAATCCCTCCCATCAAGGTAATTGTACTTGTATCTATAGATTACCAATAAATCTATACTTTTTCAATGCTGCATATATAAAATCCCCAAATAATGATAATTTGGAGATTTAAAATGAAAATTCGCAATATTTTTATACAATCTACTTTTTAAAAAGTTCCAACACAGGTGGATTTTCATCAATAATCACATCGTACCACAACGGTTGTCTCATACATAATAAATCTTTTCTTCTTACAATATTAGTCGGATAAACACAACCTAAAATATTAGATGTATCTATACCAAAAGTAACAGTTTCTTCTCTATCTGATGATAAAATAGTTTCTCTTCTTGGAAATTCAAATGTATCAGGACCAAAAATGCCACTTCTACCTATATAATTTTTCCCATTTTTATAATATCCTATTTGGTTTGCAAATGCCAAATAGCAGTTATTTTCTCCGGCTCTAACTCTCCATAAATGCCAATGCATTGTACTATATCCTCTAGGTATTGGATAGTTATGCAATACCTTTGTTTCTGCAAGTCCATAAGGTTTAGGAAAACTTACTGCAGATGGACAGCAGATCAAATCTACCCCATTTAAGGCAAGCATACGCGCTGATTCTGGAAACATAGCATCATATCCAATCATTATTCCAATACGCCCAACAGGTATATTAAAATGTAAAAATCCTAAATTCCCTGGTGTAGCCCATTCCTTATCTACATTAGATAGATGTATTTTTCTATATTTTCCAACAACTCCACATGGTCCTATCAATATCGCAGTATTATACAATTTATTTCTATCTTTTTCAATCATACCTACTACAATATATACGCAATATTTCATTGAGATATCAATTAATTTATCTATATAAACGCCTGTATCCGTTTCAGCCAATTTTCTTGCTTCTTCTTTGTTAACAACCCCCGTTAAAGTAAGCTCAGGAAATACAATAAGTTCACTTCCTTCTAAAACAGCTTCTTTGGTCTTCTCTTCAACAATTTTTATATTTGCATTAATATCACATTTTACCGGTTTAAATTGTACTACAGATATTCTAGATTTTTTTCCATCAGGTATCGGATCATACCCATAAAGATTAAAAAAATCTAATGGATTCCAAAGATATGAATTGGACATAATATCAATATACTCCCTGGGTTTTCTTTCAACATATTTATTTCCATGATCCTCAAATAGCTTTATCCTAGCCTTTTGGATATCAATCTCACCATACATAATTTGTTGATATCCATCAACATAAGATTCTATTTCTCCATCAGGATTTATCAAAGCACTTCCACCAGAAAATTGTACTGTCCTTTCAAGACCACATCTATTACTTTCTAGAACATAACAACCATTTTCGAATGCCCTTGTAATCCAATATGGTGATGGTGTTTTTTCTGCAAGCCAATTGCTTATATGCACTATGACATCAGCATTCCTTAACCCTTCAATACGTGCAGTTTCAATAAAATGAATATCCATGCATATTAGCATTCCAATATTACCAATTGGTGTTTCAAAAACCATATGATCTAAATCACCTTGCTTTGTCCATTTAGGTTCTGAAATATAGGAATGGGTCTTTCTATGTACACCAATAATTCCTTTTGGACCCATAAGAACAGCCGAATTATAATATAAATCTGTTTTGATATCTACTTCAGGCATACCTATTACAATATAACATTCATATTTTTTAGATATTTCTAAAAATTTATTAGTCGTAATACCTGGAATCTTTTCTACAAAAGGTTTGATTTCTCTCCTATTATACCAGCAATATCCTGTTGTTGCCATTTCAGGCAAGGCAATAAGTTTGGCTCCATTTTTTGCTGCTTCTTCAACTAGTTTATATTCTTTTTCAATATTATATTGCTTTCTATTAATTATAGGTTCACAATTTATTGATGCAACTTTATATTTCATAAATTTTGGTTTTTTATTACTACCAGCCTTTATATCCATAAATCTCTATCATCTCCAATGAAATTTTATCTTTTACCATAATTTATAATTCAATTAAATTTTCCCGATAAGATTTTTACTCTTTTTAAATTTAAAAAATACAATACAACCATTTCCTTTTTCTCCATGTATGTCAACTGTCCCACCATTTCTTTCAATAATTCTTTTAACTGTAGCAAGTCCTATACCATTTCCCTCAAATTCATTATTATTATGTAGTCTATTAAATAGTACAAATAAGTTATTTGAAAAATCGCTATCAAATCCAACTCCATTGTCCTTAAAATAATAGACTATATTATTCTTATCTTTAACATATCCAATTTCAATTATAATTTTTTTATTGTTTCTGGAAAATTTTATAGAATTAGACATAATATTAAATATTGCCTGTTTTATTAAAAACTTATCGGCAAAAAGTTCTGGTAAATCAGATATCTGAAGAATTATGACTTTGTTATTATATGATAATTTAATATCATTATAACATTCTCTAACTAATTGATTCATATTAATAATCTTTGGATTAATAGCCATATATCCTGCTTTACAATACTCCATCATCTTTTGAATCATATCAAGAGTCTCCTTACATATCTTTTTAACTGACAAAATATCATTTTTAGAAGTTTGTGGTAAAAGATTCAAACAGTCTTCTTCTATAATAGTTAGATATGCATCTATCTCTCTAATTGGAGTTTTAAATTCATGTGATACAGTATAACTAAATGACTCCAAATCATTATAAGCATTTACAAGTTCTTTTGTCCTATCTTCAACCATCTCTTCAAGGCCTTCATTAAGCGATCTAATTTTTAACTCGGCCTTTTTCTGTGAGGTTATATCTCTTGCAAAAATAGAAATATTTCTTTTATTGTTATTTATATTAATGGGATATAAAGTAAGCTCAAATATGCTATTACTCTTTTCATCTGTATATTCTACAGTAAAATTTCCTTTTATAAGTACCCTTTTATAAAGTTCTTTAAAAAATTTAACTTTTTTATATGGAATAATCTTTTCTATACGATCACCCCTATTAACTTTAATTGAATACACATCACTTAAAAAATTTTTATATGCTGAATTAAATGAAATAATTTTATAGGTTTGACCATCAACAGTCCAAATAAAATCCCTACTGCTTTCAAATACAGCTTCAAGATTAGCTGCAAGATTAAGTCTTATTTTTTCTTCCATTTTATAGTCTGTAATATTTCTGGCATTAATAATTATTATCTTTTCATCATTTTCAGGATTTAAACTTACATCTCCAACAAGAAGAAAATATATTAATCCACCATTCTTTTTTATTCCTAAAGCTTCAATATTCATAACCCTGCCAATAGAATATATTTTTTCTACAATATTTTTGATATCTATAGGATTCACAAAAAAATTATAAAAGTTCTTTCCTTCCATGTAATGTTGTGTATATCCAAAAGAATACCTAACTGAAGGTGAAACTTTTATAATAATGCCATCAGTATTGATTTCAAAATATGCATCAATCATATTTTCAAAAATAAGTCTATATCTTTCTTCACTTTTAATGAGATTTAAACGAGATTCTTCACTTTTACTCTTTATTTTTATGGTAAAATCACATATAATAAATACTACCGCTATAATAATAGTTAATTTGGTAAATCCTCCACCACTATCTCTAAATAACGATGAGTGAACACCTCTTGTAGAAAAATAAAATGTATCTACCATTGTATCTATAATGACAAATATAAAAAATATACCTAATGTTTTAATTAAAATATTTAAATTATTATATGAGTATTTTAATGGTTTTAAAAAAAGTAATTTTCTTATATAAGGTAATTTAGTTAATACATTAGAAATAGACATCAGCATAATAGTATTAAATATAAAATTAATACTCTGTATCCTTAAAATTGATGGAGACATAAACCTCTCTGCTTGTTTATCCCATATAGGTGGATTGAAATAAAGTATTTTAGCATACAAAATCATTACTATTAAAAAATAAAAAATACTATATATTATCTGTATAAAATAAATATTATTTATTATTTTCTTCTTATTAGCATTAAAATCTTCCTTAATGAAATGTCCATTTAAGATTATTAAAATGAAATAACTAATACTTATAAGTATATTTGCATATCCTTTATTTGGATATATATAAAATGGTATAAATATAGTTCCACTTAAAGCTGTAATATATGCATATTTAGATTCCCACACAATAGAAATTATTATAGGAAATATTAAACTCCAAATCAATTTTATATTGTATATATTGTCAATAATAATATAACAATTTGAAAGAGAGAAAGCTAATAACCCCAATATTATCGATATTATAATTTTAATATTATTATTCTTTATAGATAACATTATTAGTTTATTACATCTACAAAATTAGACAATAGATAATTTTGTCTATATTCAGTAGGTGCTACTCCAACAGTATTTTTAAAAATTTTACTGAAATATTCAGAATCATCATATCCAAGTATAACAGCAATTTCATATATTTTCTTATTTGTCTTTTTAAGAAGTATTTTAGCTCTTTCCATCTTTACAAATGTTACAAAATTAACATAACTAACTCCAACCTCCTGTTTAAAAAGATGACTGAGATAGGTTTTGTTTACAAAATGCATATCTGCTACTTGCTGCAAAGTAACACCATTTTCCAGATTATTAATAATATCTTTACATATATTCTTTACTAGTTCACTTTTACATCTAATATTAAATTTATTAACTTCTTTCGTAATTATTTTAATTCTTTCACAGAAAATCTTTTTAATATCGCTCTTTATATATATCTCTCTAATATTAAATATTTCATCCAAATCACTATACTTTGAAATATAAGATCTTCTTTTTAAAATTTCCTCTTTAATAAAATTAATTAAAAAATATAACCTCTCATTTATTTGACAAATATCATATTTTTTTTCTTCCATAATTGATTCGATAATACTGTTAGCGACATTATATATATAATTATCATTATTTAATATAAGCTTTGGTAATATTTTAATATTAGGTAAATTATAATTTTTGTTCTTTTTTAAAACATCAAGATGATCTTTTATCCTTTTCAATAATTCAACAAGTTTATCTTCTTCTATAGGTTTAACAATATAATCAAAAGCTCCTAAAACAATTCCCTCTTTAGCATAAGAAAAATCAGCGTATTCACTTAAGAGAATAACACAATTACTTAATTTTCTTTTTTTTATTCTTCTCAAAAGTTCAATTCCATCCATTATAGGCATGCGAATATCAGTTATGACTACATCAATTTTGAAATTTTCCAAAATCTTTATAGCATCTACTCCATTTTGAGCTTCAAAGTTGATACTAAAATCTTCATTCTCTTTAAAAATTTTAAATCTCTTAAATAATCTCCTAAATATTTCTCTATCATCAACTATTAATATATTGTACATAATAATCACCTATTTATTATAAATTAAATAGCCTTGAGCATAACTCTAAGGCACTCATTTCTCTAGCCCGATAAGGGCTATTTTTTTCTATCACTAAAATTTATATCATAGGATTTCCTCAACTTTTGTCGAATTTTTAAAATATCACATAATAAAAACACTAAAAGGAGGAAATCTCTATGTACCAACGTCAAGAAATCTTTAATATAATTGAGCTTTTCACTTCACAAAACACAATAAACTTCTACACAGATATTTTTGAAAATATTAATTTATCTTCATTACCCGATAGGGTTCCTTCCAAATACGGACCTGTCGGTTTCTCAAGACACGCTCTTTTCAGAGCTTTTATAGTCATGAAATGTGAGAAGTTTGCTCAAATTACTGATCTTAAAGATTTTTTAGAAAATAATTTAATCATTGCACAACTTTGTGGCTTTGACATTCTTAAACCACTTCCTTCATACAGGACCTTTCAAAGGTTCATAAAGAATATCGAAAACTCTTGTTTGAAAGAAATTATGAAACATCAGGTAAATACTCTCAAGAAACTTGGCTTTATAGACAACAACTTTATATCTGTTGATACAACTCCAGTTAAAGCAAACACTAAACTTAATAACCCTAAATGCTTCGCATCAAACAAATTTTCAAAGAAGAATAATCCAAAGTCTGATAAAGATTGTAAACTTGGAGTACATACTGCAAATAATTCCATGAACGTTAAAATCAATGATAACTCCAATAAATCAAGTAAGAAATATGAATTTTACTGGGGTTATAAAAACCACGTTATCTGTGATGCAATATCCGGACTCCCTATAGATGAATATACAAGTACTGCTGATATCAATGAAATTTCTACCTTGACTAAATTTCTTTCAGGTACAAATAGCTGGTTTTCACTTAATGGAAGTTATGTTGTCGCAGATAAAGGCTATGATTCAAAGTTAAATCATAATTTTATAAAAAACAACTTGAAAGGTCTTGCCTTTATTGCCATTAACAAAAGAGGGAAAAAAAATCCTAAATTAACTTCCACTGGCAACATTATTTGTCAAGGCGGTCTAGCCATGCATAAAGATGGACGACAGTATTTTGATTCATACATCAAGCAAAAATTTTGCTGCCCATTTAAAAAATCTAAAGATGATTCACTGTGTCCCTGCAAACATGAAAAATATTTCAATGGCAGGAAAAACAGAGGATGTATCCGTTATATCAGCAAAGGTACTGACTACAGGGCTTCAATTAATCATGAGTCTAAATTTTTTAAAACCATCTACAGCCTGAGGACAGAATCTGAAAGATATAATTCCAGATGGAAAAAGCTTAATAACGAAAGAGCTTATGTCAGAAATATAAATTCTGTATCAAACTTAAATACTGTAGGACATATATGCCTTCTGACAACTGCGATAGCAGCTATAAAATCTGGTAACTCTGATAAAACCAGATCCCTATCGGGATTAAAAAGAATAGCTTAATTTAAAACCTATTATTTTTTAGCATCAACTTTTACCCTAGGGATACTCTGCCAATTTTTATATTGTAATTAATTGTAAAGTATATTTTTCATAAAAAGCTGTAATTTTTATTCTTCAATCAATAATATTTCCTTTTTCTTGTATTTAATTTTTTAGTTATGTTCATGTCTATAAATTAAATTTAATCATAATTTTAAAGTTTTTATTATAAAAATAATATATTTAGATATTTCAATATAAAAATCTAAATATATTATTTTATGAAAGATAAAAAACATTACTATCTTTAAAAAAATTCAAAATAATTTTTGCTAAATTTAAAAAATATAGTATAATTAAGACTTTTCCATGATTCTTATTTATTATTATAAAATTCATTTATAGTTTATTCAAGTTAATTAGTTTGTATACTAAAGGAGCTCCTTAACAAACCTTAACTAGTATTTATTGTCTTTATAAATATGCTTTCTTAATTTTGGCTACTAAAGAATAAAATGTATCTACCATATTTCCTACATACATTTCACCACATTGTCCTAATGCTTCGTATGCCTCTAACTCATCCCATCCAAATTCTTTCATCCATTCAATAAGTTCCACATATGCAATTCTTGCAGCATCTTCCATAGGCTTAGCACTACCTACAGTCATTATATATTCGTCATTTTCAATTCTAGGCCAGTTAATTTTTTTCCCTTTTATAATATCAAATTTTAAAGTTATTTTTCCTGGAATCTCAAGTGCTGTACCTATAAGTTCACCATCACCTTGATTTGCATGACAATCTCCAGTAAAAAGCATAGCTCCTTTAACAGTAATTGGTAAATAAATTTTATTACCAATGCAAACATCTTTTACATCCATATTTCCGCCCTGATTAAATGGAGTTAATGCTGAAAGTGCCTCCAATTCTGGTGCCGTAGCAATTGTACCTAAAAATGGTTTCCATAAAAAATTAAGTTTCTCATTACTTTTAAATCTATTACCTTCTTTTTTATATATCCAAACTTTTTCCTCCAAAGGCTTATTTAAAAACCTAGTTGTCGGAGTAGTCACAAGGCCACCAAATTCAGCTACATTACAACTTACTGCATAATCTCTATCTGGCTCAATATTTACTATATTTACAACTAAAGTATCACCAGGTTCCGCACCTTCAATAAATATTGGACCATTTTGAGGATTAAGATATCCTCCTAATATTTTACTTGGCTTGTCCTCTTCACTTGTAATCATATTTTTAAAAGCATCAAGTGTATGCAAAATAATTTTTTCTCCTGGCTTAACATTTGCTATTGGTTCCAGATACCTACTAAAAACATATGAATACTTTTCTTGTTGTTTTACCTCTAACATAATTAATCACTCCTATACAGTTAAATATTTTTTTATCTCATTTTTATTTTCAATTTGCTCCCTTGTAAGCTGAGCTACAATACATCCTTTGTTTAATATATAACTTCTTTCTGATATCTGTTGGATTAATCCCATATGCTGTTCAACAAATAAAGTTGTTAAATTTAATTCTTTACATATATTTTTTAAAATATCACCTATTTGTTGAACAATATTAGGCTGTACTCCTTCACTTGGCTCATCAAGTAACAAAATTTTAGGATTTCCAACAAGGACTCTTCCAATAGATAACATTGCTTGTTCTCCACCACTCATAGTACCAGCAAGCTGTTTTTTCCTTTGAGCTAATATAGGGAAATAACTGTATACCATATCAAAATTATATTTTTTATCTTTAGTATTTATCATCATCCCCATTCTCAGATTTTCTTCTACTGTCAAGCCTGGAAATATTCCATGTCCTTGAGGTACATATCCCATACCCATAGATGCCCTATCATATGACTTAACTTTTGTAACATTTTTTCCACAAAATATAACCTTACCACTCTTAATTTTATTTAGTCCTATTATAGTTTTCATAAAAGTACTTTTACCAACGCCATTACGACCAATAATAGAAACTATTTCTCCATTTTTTATATCAATATTGATATTATTTATAATCATTACTTTATCATAACCAGACACTATATTCTCGGTCTTAAGCAAACATATCACCCTCTTATATATTACCAAGATAAATATTCTTAACATCATTATTATTAACAATCTCTTCAACTGTACCTTCTGCAAATTTTTTTCCAAAATGTAGTACTGTTATTTTTTCTGCAATAGTTTTTACAAAATCCATATCATGATCTATAAATAAAATTGTAATTCCTTGTTTATTTAATTTTTTAACCAATTCAGCCGTAAAATATGTTTCTTCTGGTCCCATTCCAGCAGCTGGTTCATCCAATAACAATAGCTCTGGATTAGATGCTAAAACCATCGCAATTTCAAGCCATTGTTGTTGACCATGAGACATATTCTTAACAATTGGATTACCCAATTTATCTATTTTTACCAGATGAATAAGTCTATCAATTTCATCTTCAATTTTATCTTTCGGTACATAATTTTCTGCAGCAATTTTAATATTATCTATCAATGAAAGTTCTTCATAAACACCGGGAATTTGCATTTTTATACTTAATCCTATTCTAGATCTTTTAAAAGCATTAAACTTTGTAATATCTTTTCCTCTAAAGTTTATTTTTCCAGATGAAACAGAGTATATCCCTGTAATCAATTTAAAAATAGTAGTTTTTCCTGCACCATTAGGTCCAATAAGACAATGAAGTTCTCCTTTATTAATTGTAAGATTAAAATTCTCAACAGCTTGAATACCTCCAAATTGTTTTGATACATTTATAAGCTCTAAAATATTTTCATTATCTTGATCTTGCAATTTGTACTCCTCCTTACCTAGTTTTCTCTTTTTAATCTTCTAAAAAAACTGTCTATAGTTTTAAATAAAGATACAATAATTCCATTTGGTACAAATAAGATTACAAGTACTAATACTAATCCAAGAATTACAAGTGCGTATTGATTACCACTAGCCGATAATGAGTGAGAAAAGTAACTATACAAAGCCGTGAATATAATAGGTGCCGTAATATTCTTTTTACCCCCTGCAGCCACAAGAACCACGGGTATTGTTGAAGCTGTAAGTGACATATTAGACGGTGTAATATAATTTCCCCATGAAGCATATAGCACACCTGAAAGTCCCGCAATACATCCACCTATAACAAAGACAATAACTTGAATCTTAGAAACATTATATCCAAACAATTCACTTCTTGAGCGATTTTCCCTGATTGCAAGTAATGAATACCCTAATTTTGATGTTTGAAGCTTACGTAAACCTAAGTAAATAATTAATACTATTGACAACATAAAAATATACAAAGAAATACTTTGAAGTTTATAGTTCCCCAAACTTATAGTAGGAATATTCGTCAATCCATTATATCCTCCTAGCTTAACTCCAGCTATCTTCCATTGAGATCCTGCTGTTTGTCCCATAAATGTTTCTAATGCTATCGTTACACAAAGCGTTATAAGTCCTACAAACACATCATTAATCCCACCATAAAACATAAAATATCCCAATATACCAGCTATAATTCCTGCAATTGCAATTGCTATAATAGCAGCCAACAGACTTATTTTAGTATTTTCAGAAGCAATACATATAATTCCATAGGCATATCCTCCTACTCCAAAAAAAGCTGCTTGTCCAAAACTAAATATACCGGTCAGTCCCCATATTAGAGAAACACTTAAAGTTAATAATATATTTGTCATAAAATAAGAAAATACATTTACTTTATATGGGCTCATAAAAATAGGCATAGAGTACGCAATTAAAAATATAATTATTGCAGTAACATTCTCAGAAGAAAGCCTAAATTTTTTTAATATATTCATTTTTCTTACTTCCCTTCTTAGAAAGAATTTGAATTAGCCCTGAAAATCCTTTAGGACAAACTCTTATAAATATAATTGCCACAATAAGTAATCCAACACGTCCAACAAATGTTCCATAAAACATAGACAATACACTATTAACAATGCCTAAAGCTCCTGCCGAAATAATTGTACCAATCAACGGATTTGCGCCACCAACAATAACTGTTACAAAACTCTGCATCATAAAATTTCCTCCAAAGTTTGGTGTTATAGACATAGTTGGTGCATAAAGCCCTCCTGCTAAACCAGCAAGTGCAGATCCAATCATAAAAGTAATTGAATACATTTTATTTGTATTGACCCCTAAACTACTAGCTATGTCATTTTTCTGCATAGTAGCTCTAGCATTCAATCCAAACTTCGTATGCATAAAAATATAATATACTAGGATAACAAGCAGGATTGATATTACTGTTAAAAGTATTCTATAAATAGAATATTTTTGACCTCCTAAAGTAAATGACCCTAATGGTGTTGAAATCCCACTAAGAGATGGTCCCATTAAAATTAGCATTCCTTGACTTAATATAAGACTAATGCCCCAAGTTGCAACAACAGAATCAAGAGGCCTTTTGTACAACTTAAAAATAATAAGTCTATCTACAATTAATCCAAATATGCCTGTTAAAATTGCTCCTAACAGGATAGAAATAATTAATGGGATTCTTCTAATAGCTAATAAAGTAGTTATATATGCTCCTAACATTATGAATTCACCATGAGCAAGATTAATAATTCCCATCATACCAAAAATTATAGATAACCCAATAGATGCTAGAACAAGAAACGAAAAGCTATCGCAAAATTGATATAAAGCTATTAAAATCGTCATTAGCCAAAACTCCTATCTTTTTAATATGTTTACTTATATGCATTATTTATTACTTGAAAATAATGCATATAAATTGTTCACTTAATAGTTTTATTTTTATTTATCAATAGGTGTATATTGTTTATTAGGCGATGATTTTCTTAAATCAATACCCTTGGCAGATGAAAGCCAATTTGGAGCAACAGATTTCCAATTTTGAATAAAATTAATGTTATGTTTCTCATCGCATCTTACTAAATAAACATTTCTATATGCATGATGAGTTGCACCATCAATTTTCACAGGTCCTGCTGGTCCGTCATAACTCACACCACTTTCAAGTGCTTTAATAACTTTCTCTACGTCAGTAGTTCCAGCTTTTTCTACTGCATTTTTCCATAAATAAATTCCACTATATTCAGCTTCTGCTTCCATACCTATATAAGGCTCTTTTGGAAACTTTTTTCTCCATCTTTTCTTAAACTCATTTGATGCTGAAGTATTAAGCTCTTCCATATATGTTGCTGTTACATACATATTTGCCAAAGCTGGAGCCTTAAATCTCTTATGCTCATAAGCTTGAGCAAGATTTACTGTAGAAGCCATAGGCAAACCTTTAATTCCAGTCTTTTCCCACTGTTCATAAAATGAGGATTGTGCTGTACCAATGAGCAATGTCACAAGTACATCAGGCTTTGCTTTTTGTATATTACTTATAGTGCTACTAAATTGAGAAACATTTAAAGGAATAAATTCTTGTCCAACTATTTCTCCACCATTTTTACTTACAGTATCCTTCACCCATTCTGCACTTATCTGTCCAAAATTATAATCTGCTGCTATAGTATAAACCCTAGGTCCAAATTTTTTAATCATTGCATTAATTAAAGTTGTAATCTGATGTTCAGGGACTGCTCCTGTACAAAATACATTATGGCTTGCAACTCCACCTTCATATTGATTATTATAAAAAAGAAGTGCATTATTTTGTTCAACGATAGGTCTTACTGCTTCTCTAGAGGCACTTGAATAACATCCCATTATTGCTGCAACTTTATCATCAAGGATCAATTTCTTGGCCATTTCTTGATACTTGGTATTATCTGATTGAGTATCTGGAGCAACAATCTCAATTTTCTTTCCCAAAACACCTCCTGAAGCATTTATTTCTTGAACCGCTAATTGTGCCGCATGATATTTTTGCATACCTACTAAAGAAAAATCTCCAGATTGATCTTCAAGAACACCAAGTTTAATAGTTTTTCCATCTGTGCTATTAGAATTGCCTCCACATCCTGTAAATATTGCTGTTGTCACTACTATTGCTGTAATTAAACTAAATATCTTTTTCATAATAGTTCTCCTTTCTACTTTTATCTTTTAAAAGTACACACAACTATAAAATTAATTATTATATATTACCTTTCTATTTGCTCTCTCTTTTAATATTTACAACATTCTTATTATAAGTAATATAAAATTATTAATTTGTTATATTTATATAATAAATTATAAATTATTATCAATTTAAGTACATGGAATATATAAGTATAATACCCTGTTTTTTTTTAGGTATATAAATATTTTCATAATTTTCTTAATATATTAAGAAATAATGTAGCTAGATTTGATTTAAATCAAATCTAGCTACATTTCCTATCCAGAATATAATAATTTTATTTCTCCATTATGAGTTGTTTTGCTTTCAGTATTGAAGATGCACTCATTGAAAATTCATCGAGTTCATATTCTACCAACGTAGGAATAGCTCGCTCATCGCCAGCCATCTCACCGCACATTCCACACCACTTTCCTGCCTTATGTGCAGATTCTATAGTCAGCTTTATAAGTTTTAAGACTGCTGGATGCATTGGATTATATAAATATGATACTTTTTCATTCGTTCTATCTACAGCTAAAGTATATTGAATTAAATCATTAGTTCCTATGCTAAAAAAATCTACATAATTTATAAGCTCTTCAGAATTTATAGCAGCAGCTGGTATCTCAACCATTATGCCTACTTCTATATCGTCTTTATATTGTTTACCTTCTTTTTTAAGCTCTTCCTTGCATTTCTTAATTACATTTTTTGTCTGAAATATTTCTTCCAGAGAAGATATCATAGGAAACATTATTTTAAGATTCCCATAAACTGATGCTCTAAGCAATGCTCTCAACTGTATCTTAAATATATCCTGCCTATCAAGACAAAGTCTTATAGCTCTATAACCCAGGAAAGGATTCATTTCTTTAGCCAATGGAAGATATGAAAGTTTCTTATCTCCACCTATATCAAGTGTTCTTATAACTACTGGTTTATTCTCCATTTTTTCGAGAACATATTTATAGGCTTCAAATTGTTGTTCTTCACCTGGCATCTCATCTCTATCCATATATAAAAATTCAGTTCTAAACAATCCTATAGCATCTGCACCATTTTTTATAACTTGATCTACATCCTGTGGTTTACCTATATTTCCTGCAATCAATACACGTTTTCCATCTTTAGTCTTTGCTTCCACATTTATAAGCTTTCTAAGTTTAACTTTCTCCATTTCATAATCTTTTTTCTTTAATTCATACTCCCTTATAGTTTTTTCATCAGGATTTATTATAGCAATTCCTTCAACCCCATCGACAATTGCAGTATCCCCATTTTTAACCGATGAAGTTATATCCTTCATACCAACGACTGCTGGTATCTCTAAAGTTCTTGACATAATCGCACTATGAGAAGTTTTTCCGCCTATATCAGTTAAAAACGCTATAACCTTGCTTTTATCAAGTTGAGCCGTATCAGAAGGTGTTAAGTCATGGGCCACTATTATCGTATTTTCTCCCATATTCGAAAGTCTTGATAAATTACCCATCAAATTTGCAAGTATTCTTTTGCCCACATCTTTTACATCTGCTCCTCTTTCCTTTAAATATTCATCTTCCATAGCTGTGAATGTTGCCATATACATTTCTACAATATCTGAAAGTGCCTTTTCTGCATTTATACTATCGCTTTTAATTTTATTCTCTACTAGACCTGAAAATTCTGGGTCATCCAAAAGCATTATATGGCTGTCAAATACTGATGCCTTATCCGCCCCTAATTCTTTCTCTGCCTTCTCTTTTATCTTCTCAATCTGCCTTTTAGAAACATCCAGTGCAGTTTCAAATCTAATTATTTCCTCTTTTATATTATCTATAGTCCTTCTCTCTATTTTTATTTTCTTATCCTCTTTTAAAAATACTTTACCTATTGAGTATCCTTTTGAAGCTGCAATACCTCTCTTCATTGCTATTCCCCCCTAAATACTATTTATAGATTCATATAATATTTCACAGCAATTTTCACGCCACATTAAAGACATTATTAATTTTTTCACATTTCATGTTTTTATACCTTTTATAAGTACCTATTTTCGCAATGAAACCTTTAAATAGGAATTCTATTTTTTTAATAATAAAAAATACCAAATTTAGTACTTGATATTTTTTATCAAGACTATTTGATATATTCTTTTATTTATTAAAAATTAAATTCTGGATACTAGATTTAAAGTCATTTTTAGTATATTATAATAATCGATACTTTTTATCATCATTTATATTGATATTGATATTTTTTATCAGAAAGGATTTTTATATGTATAAAAATATAATCACAGTACCGATCCGAAACGGAATTCATATAAGAATTGCAGCTATAATTGTTCATAAAGCAGTACAAATCAAAAATAGATATGGAATAAATTTATATATAAAAAAACTTACAGCAAAAGAACCTCTTGCTGTAAGTATGTTAGCCCTTGTATCTCTTAAAATAAAAGAAAACGAAAAAATTGAGGTATCCTGCCTCGAAAATACTGAAAACAGCAAAGCCGCTGTCCATGAATTATGTGACTTTATAACCAATGATTTATCACAAAATAATCCTATAGCATCAAAAATAGATGATATAATAGAAGAAAATACCATAGCTTATGAACAAATAGTTAAAAATATACCTGTTGGCATAGTTGTAATAGATAAAAATGCTCGTATTACTACAATGAATGAATATGCTTTAAAAATAGTCGACAGGAATCTAAGAGAGGTCACCGGAAGATTTATAAAAGACATAATACCAACTTCCGATCTTCCTAATTTACTAAAACTAAAGATAAAAAAAGTAGGTGAAACTCAATACATAAACAACAATATTGTAATATCAAATAGATCTCCTATATTTTCAAATAAAAAAGTAATAGGCGCCCTGGGAATATTCCAAGATATATCTGATTTAGTAGGTATAAAGGAATTAAATGAGCGATTTAAAAAAATACTTGAAGCATCTCATGAATTAATTTGCTTTGTAGATGATAGGCGAATTGTAAGTTATATAAATCCAGCCTATGAAAATCACTACAATATAAAAAATTCCGATATAGTTGGAAAAGACTTAATCAACATTTCTCCACATGGACTGCGGATAAAAGTATTTAAGTCCAAAAAACCAATCAAAAATAAAGTCTATCACAAGTATAATAAAACTATAATTTCAACAGTAACTCCAATATTTGCAGATAAAAAATTTAAAGGAGTAATGTCAATATCCAGAACTGCTGATGAATTAAAAAATTTGTTAAAAAAATTAAAGGATTCGGAAGAAAAATTAAATTATTACAAAGAAGAGCTAAACAGACAAAATAGATTAGGTGGCTCTTTTCATTCTATAATAGGAAATAGTGGTTCTTTAAAAGAGTGTCTTGTAATTGCCGAAAAGGCATCCAAATCCACCTCTACTGTACTTATAAGAGGTGAAAGTGGTACAGGTAAAGAGCTAATAGCAAAAGCTATTCATAATAACAGCAACAGGAAAAACGAACCTTTAATTCGAATAAATTGCGCTGCAATACCAGAAAATCTATTTGAAAGTGAACTATTCGGATATGAAAAAGGTGCTTTCACTGGTGCCGTAAAAAGTAAACCAGGCAAATTCGACTTAGCAAATAAAGGCACTATATTTTTAGATGAAATAGGTGATATGCCAGTATCCATGCAGGTCAAATTGCTTAGAGTACTTCAAGAGAAAGAATTTGAAAGTGTAGGAGGCCTTACTACACATAAAGTTGATGTACGAATAATAGCTGCTACCAATAAAAACTTAGAATCCATGTTAAAAATCAATAAATTTAGAGAAGATTTATACTATAGACTAAATGTTATTAGTATAATGCTTCCTCCTCTAAGAGATCGAAAAGAAGATATAAATCTTTTAGTAGAACATTTTATAAAAAAAATAAACAAGAAATTAAATAAAAATATTTCTAGAATCGATAAGAAATCTTTGAATTATTTAATGGAATATCATTGGCCAGGAAATATAAGAGAATTAGAAAATATAATAGAAAGAGCAATAAATATGTGTGATGGAGATATAATAAAATCAACAGATTTGCCTTTCTATATAAAAAATGACAATCCGGATACAGAAAGTCTAATAAATCTAAGAAATGGAAAACTAGCTACCATAGAGGAATACGAAAAAGAAATTATATTAAAAGCTATGCAGAAATATGGTAGTTATAATAAAGCCGGTAAAATCTTAGGATTAACACATAGAACAATTTCCTTAAAATGTAAAAAATATGGAATAGATAAAAATGCCCTATAACAATAAATAGCATTTTTATCTATCAACAAAAACTACTTAATCAGCTCCTGAAATTCTACCGAATTTTTTACTGGGTCAAAGTCTTTTTCATCTCTTGCTATACCTTTTATCTCAGGTGACATATCTAAGGCAATCTTAAGATATTTAACTGTATTTGAAACATCACCTCTTCTACCATAGATACTTGCCTTACCATAATAACTCCACACATAATTTTCTACTTCCAGATTTTTATCATACCATATTAGAGCATCATTATATTTTCCATAGAGCTCATAGGCAAGCGCCTTATTAAATCTAGCATAACCATAATTCGGTTTTAACTCAAGAGATTTATCTATATTTTTCATTCCTTCTTCATAATTATTGTTATAACATAATGCTATTCCTTTTATATTGTAAGCTTTATAAAATTTTACATTCTGATCTATAATTTTATCTGCCTTTATTATAGAATTTGCATATTGCTTACTTCTAAATAAACTTTCTGCCTGTTTATACTGGCTTTCCAGCTCTATATTTTTATCATCCTTATGTTCCTTATTTTTAATGGAATACTTTTGAGTTTGACTACTTGTTTTAACATTACTTTTTCTATTCCCAGCAGCTGTATTTACAGCTATTATAATTACAATAACACTTAAAGCAGCAAATATTACCGCCTTAATTTTTAGGGGAATCCTACTGCGTCTATCTTTTAATACCATATTAAATATCTCCTATAAATTACCTAAATAGTTTTTTCTACCTATTTCATATAAATTGTTTCCTTTGGAATCAATTAGTACAATTACCGGTAAATTTTTTACTATCAGTTTTCTTATAGCTTCGGATCCTAAATCCTCATATGCTATAACTTCAGCTTCTTTTATTGATTTAGCTATAAGAGCTGCTGCTCCACCTATAGCACCAAAATATACTGCATTGTTCTTCTTCATAGATTCTATTACATCATTAGATCTAGTACCTTTTCCTATCATCCCCTTTAAGCCCTTATCCAACAGCTTTGGAGTAAAGCTATCCATTCTATAACTTGTAGTAGGTCCTGCTGATCCTATTTGCTGTCCAGGCTTAGCTGGGGTTGGACCGACATAGTATATTATCTGATCTTTTAATTCTAATGGCAAAGTCTTTCCTTCATCAAGTAATTGCATAAGTCTTTTATGTGCAGCATCTCTGGCAGTATATATTGTACCTGAAATAAGCACACTATCTCCTACATGTAATGTCTCAACCTTATCCTCCGTAAGAGGAGTTTCTATTATCTTATCCATTATTTACCGCACTAATGCGATTTTCTCAACTCCCTATCTTCTAAATTTTATTTAAATTTCAACTTCTCTATGTCTCGTAACATGACAATTTATATTTACTGCTACAGGAAGTCCTGCTATATGGGTTGGATATGTTTCTATATTCACCGCTAATGCAGTTGTTCTACCACCTAATCCCTGTGGCCCAATACCCAATGAATTTATCTTGCTTAACAATTCTATTTCCATATCCCTATAAAATTCATCTTCATTTCTCACATTCAATGGCCTTATTAGTGCCTTCTTAGCTAAACCTGCAGCTCTATCAAAATTTCCGCCAATTCCAACTCCGACAACTATAGGAGGACATGGATTAGGCCCCGCATCTTCTACAGTTTTAATTATAAACTTTTTTACTCCTTCTATTCCATCAGCGGGTTTTAACATTTTTATCTGACTCATATTTTCTGATCCAAATCCTTTGGGTGCCACAATTATGTTCACTTTATCTCCAGGTACTATTTCATAATTTATAATAGCTGGTGTATTATCTTTAGTATTTATTCTCCTAAGTGGATCTCTAACAACAGATTTTCTAAGATAGCCTTTCATATAACCCTCTCTAACGCCCTGATTAATGGCATCTTCTATATTACCTCCTATAAAATGAACATCTTGTCCAACTTTTAAAAATATACAAGTCATTCCAGTATCCTGGCATATTGGCATATTATTAAATTTAGCTATATTTACATTATCAAGTATCTTATTCAATATATCTTTTGCCATAGGCCAGTCTTCTTCTTTTTCAAAAGATTCTATCCTATCTACAACATCTTCTGAAAGATAATAATTAGATTCTATACATAGCCTCTTTACACATCTTGTTATAATATCAACATTTATTTCCCTCATGATTAAACATTTATCCTCCATAGCTATTTTTGATATTTTAATTCAATTATCTTAGATTTTAGTGCTTTTACAGAATCATCATCCAAATTATATACAAACTTTAATATATGTTTATTTACAGTCAAAATATCTCTTACATTTTGATATCTACCAGGTGAAACTATTATTACATCAACACTGTCTACAATCTTTTTCAATTCATTGTTATCAGTAGTATTGGTATATTGAATATTTATATTGCCAAGCCCTGCGTTTTCTAGAGCGCCCCGTGCCTTGAAAATAAATTCATCTGAAATACATACAAATGCAAATTTAGTTTTATCTGGATATCTAGCAATCTTAACTATTGTTCCCAAATCCACATTAATTGCCACTCCAATTACTTCTTTTCCAAAACCACCTGTAAGATTCATAACCTCATTAACATGATTAAATGTAGCTATTATGACCTGACAATCCTCTATAACATCTCTAATTTTGTTATCTACATTCTTTAAATCATTGATAGTAAGTGGAATTACGTTTATATCTGTATTTTCCATAAGCTGCTTGCTAAACATTTTAGATTGTTCTATGTTACATTCCACGTATATGGCAGTTATCTTGCTCATAATTTTTCTCTTTTCTTTTATTCTTTTAACTACAATTTCTAAAAACTCATCTGGATCTATTCCTGTTTCTATAGCTTCTTCAAAGGCAAGATCTATAAATTTTACTATCTTTTCCTTTACATTCTGTATTTTCCAAAGATTCATGTCTTCTGCTACAAATGTTCCCCTGCCCTGATAAGACTTTAAAACGCCTTCCTGTTCTAATTCATTATATGCCGAGCTTACGGTATTCCTACTTACTTTTAGGCTCTCAGATAATTCTCTTTCAGTAGGCATTTTATTTCCAACTTTCAGTATATCATTTCTTATTAAATACATTATCTGCTTTTTTAACTGCAAATACAGTGGAATACTACTTACTTTATCCAATTTAATGTATATTTTAATCACCTCAAAATTTATCAATTAGCAATATTGCAAATTAATAGTATCACAATCAATGATGTGTGTGCAACAAGCTCTACTTGTCAAAACACTTATAATATTCATTAATGGATTTAGTTATGGAATTTGCTATCTTATTTTGATAATCATCTGATTTCAATTTTTCTTTTTCCTCAGCATTGGACAAAAATCCACATTCTACTATAACAGAAGGCATTGTATCATTTTCCCTCAATATTTTATATAAATCTAGAGCTGGTTTTTCCTTTCTGGAATTACTTGTATCTAAGTCCCTTATTAAATTATTCTGCATAATTTTAGCCAGTTGTTCACTATCATCATTTTTAGAATACCAAACCTGTGCACCATAATATTTGGATTGTGGGAACTTATTAAGGTGTATACTTATAAACATATTACAATTGGTATCCTTTTTCATCTTGACTCTGTTACTTAAATCCTCAATTTTTTTCTTCCTTATTCTACCACCTTGAGTATACAGACCTTTATCGCTGCTTCTTGTCATAAATACAGTATATCCCTGCTTCTTTAGATTATCCTTGAGCTTACTGCCTATTTTCAAATTTATATTCTTTTCCATAGTACCATCTTTAACTTCTGCACCACCATCCATTCCTCCATGTCCTGGATCTACAAGTATAATAATTTTCTGTTTATTTTTTAAACCAAAAAAACAGGAGCTTGAATATACTCTATCTTGAAAAATCGTTGTAGCTAAAAAACATACTATCATAATTATAATCATGTTTCTACTAATTTTTCCTATCATAACTAGATATCACTTCCTTTCATCAATTCTACTGCTTATTTTTATCACAACCCTATAAGAATATACAAAAAAAGAGCAGTAAGATTTATAAAATCTCTCTGCTCTTGCCAGAAATAGCATATATCCTCAATTTTAAACATAAACATAATTTAAACAATTTACAACAAAACATATATGTAAAATGTATAAACTATCTCTTGGAAAATTGTGGAGCTCTTCTTGCTTTTTTAAGACCGTATTTCTTTCTTTCCTTCATTCTCGGATCTCTAGTCAGAAATCCAGCCTTTTTGAGTTCAAGCCTCAAGTTTTCATCTGCCTTTAAAAGCGCTCTTGATATTCCATGTCTTATAGCTCCTGCCTGTCCGGTAAACCCTCCACCGCAGACATTTACAAGCACATCAAATTTTCCTTTTGTTGAAGTTAATTCTAAAGGTTGGTTGACCACAACTCTTAGTGTTTCTAATCCAAAATAGTCTTCAATATCTCTTTTATTTATTGTTACTTTACCTTCTCCTGGTACAAGTCTAACTCTCGCTATTGATTTCTTTCTTCTTCCTGTTGCCAAATATTGAACTTTAGCCATTTTTTCTCCTCCTTCCAACTTTCAATTAATATCTTAGTTCTAGTAATTCTGGCTTTTGAGCTTCATGATTATGTTCGGAACCCCTATAAACCTTTAATTTTTTAAGCATTTGTCTTCCTAATACTCCTTTTGGAAGCATCCTTCTAACAGCTTCCTGAAACACAAATTCTGGCTTCTTTTGCAAAGCTTCTCTATATGGAGTTTCTTTTAATCCACCTGCATATAATGAATGATGCCTTAATAATTTCTGATCTAATTTTTTACCAGTTAAAACTATTTTTTCTGAATTTATTACTATGACAAAATCACCTGTGTCTACATGCGGCGTAAATATAGGTTTATTTTTTCCTCTTAATATTGAAGCAACCTGGCTTGCTACTCTCCCTAGTGGCTTTCCAGCTGCATCAACAACATACCATTTTCTTTCAATATCCTGTGGTTTAGCAATATATGATTTCATCCCGGTTTTCCTCCTCGAACTTTTTACTATAATTTTATTTATCTATATAAAGATCCGGGGCTAGTGGACCATTTATGCTTAGATACAAACATTTATATTATAATACAATCACCCTGGCGTGTCAATATTTTCTAAAACAAAATTTATACTTCTCAATAAAATACTTTTTCAAGACATAGACCCTGTGGAGGCACTGGTTTACCAGCTTTAGATCTGTCTTTTGAAGCTAATATTACTTCTATGTCTTCTGGTTTAAATCTCCCAGCCCCAACTTCGAGTACAGTACCAACCATAATTCTTACCATATTGTATAAAAATCCATTACCTACAACACTAAACCTTAAAAGATTTCTTTTTTCAACAATTGTAAACTCAATTATTTTTCGTACTGAAGTCTTTATTGAACTTCCACTGGATTTAAAAGCTGAAAAATCATGTTCTCCTATAAAATATTTACATGCCTTCTTCATATCTTCAATATTTAATTTTCTATAATAATAGTACATGTAGTTTCTCCCAATAGCCGGTCTATTACTTCCAGTTATAATAGTATAAGTATATTTTTTCCCTTTACTATCGTATCTAGAATGAAAGCTGACATCCACCTCTTCAGACTTTAAAACCACTATATCATCAGGCAGTAATTTATTTAATACCATCTTAAAATTATTAGGTGGTATTTTACTATTTGTTAAAAAATTGCAAACAAATCCTCTCGCATGAACTCCCGCATCAGTTCTACTAGAACCAATTGTTTCACACAATTCACCTGTAGATTTTTTTATTGCTTTCTCCAGTTTTTCCTGTATAGTCATAGCATTTTTCTGCTTCTGCCACCCTGAATAATTTGTTCCATCATATTCAACGATAAGCTTTATATTTTTCATCAGCTCCACCAAATTCTACTAAATACTGACACTATAACTAAAACTGCCATAGATAAAGATGCTGTAAAATCTTTATGTGTAAGCTTCAATTGTTTCATTCTTGTTCTTCCTTCACCGCCTCTATAGCATCTTGCTTCCATAGCCATAGCTAACTCGTCTGCACGCCTAAAAGAACTTATAAAAAGAGGCACTAAAATTGGGATAAGACTCTTAGCTCTATGTATTAAATTCCCAGATTCAAAGTCTGCACCACGTGCCATTTGCGCTTTCATTATTTTGTCAGTTTCATCCATAAGAGTAGGAATAAACCTAAGAGCTATAGTCATCATCATAGCTAATTCATGGGCTGGTACCCCAATTTTTTTCATGGGATTCAACAATTTTTCTATTCCATCCGTAAGCTCAATAGGCGATGTAGTAAGTGTCAGAAGAGATGTACCTATTATTAGAAATACAAGTCTTAAAACCATAAATGCAGCTAGTATCAATCCCTCACTATATACTGATATAAATTTCCACTTAAATAAAGGTGGATTTACCCCTGTAGTCATAAATATATTTAAAATTGCTGTTATAAGTGCCAAAATCAAAATTGGTTTTAATCCTTTATAAATGTATGTAAATTTCACTTTTGATATAAGTATAGATAAAAATGTAAAAAATACTATAAATATATATCCTTTAAAGCTATTTACTATAAATAAATCTATAATATAGACTATAGAAATCAATATTTTAACTCGCGGATCCAATTTATGAACAAAAGAATCTCCAGGTATATATTGTCCTATTGTAATATCTTTAATCATAATTGACTTACCTATCCTTTGTTTAATATTCTAAGTATTTCATTTTTAGCCTGCTCTACCGTAAACACGTTAGTTGATATGTTAAATCCTTTATCCTTTAATTCCTTTGCAAGATAAGTTACCTGTGGTACAGCTAAGCCTACACTTTCCAATGTATCCATCTCCGAGAATACCTTTTTAGGTGGACCATCCAATATACATTTTCCCTTATGCATAACAAGTATTCTATCTGCAAGTTTTGCAACATCCTCCATGCTATGGGATACCAATATTATAGTCATATTATATTCTCTATGTAAGTTCTTTATTTTACCTAAAATTTCGTCCCTACCTTTTGGATCTAAACCTGCGGTAGGCTCATCTAATATTAAAACCTTAGGCTCCATTGCAACTACACCAGCTATAGCTACCCTTCTCTTCTGTCCACCACTTACTTCAAATGGAGATTTATTTCTATATTTTTCATATTCAAGTCCAACCATATTCATGGCTCTTTTTACTCTTTTATTTATATCATCATTACTTAATCCTAAATTTTTAGGACCAAAGGCAATGTCCTTTTCAATAGTTTCTTCAAATAGCTGATATTCCGGGTACTGAAATACAAGTCCTACTTTTTTTCTTATGAAATTAAGATTTGTATTTTTATCTGTTATATTAGTTCCATCTATTATTATACTTCCCGAATCTGGTTTTAGAAGTCCATTAATATGTTGAATAAGCGTCGATTTACCTGAACCAGTATGACCTATAAGTGCTACAAATTCCCCTTCCTGTATTTCGATGCTGATATTATCTAACGCTTTCTTTTCAAAAAGAGAACCTTTCATATATATATGAGTTAAATTTTCTATTTTAATTGACATAATCTTTCCACCATCTCATCTATAGTCAATATATTTGTTTCTATATCAACTCCCGAACTTTTTAGCTCATAGGCCAATTCAGTTATTTGGGGTACATCAAGTCCCAAACCCTTCATCTTTTTAACCTGGCTAAATATATTTCTAGGAGTTCCTTCCATAGCAATTTTACCTTCATCTATAACAATTATTCTATCTGCCTTTGCAGCTTCTTCCATGTAATGTGTAATTAAAACTACTGTAATATTATAGCTATCATTTATTTCTTTTATAGTACTCATTACTTCCTGTCTCCCTGATGGATCAAGCATTGCAGTGGATTCATCAAATATCATACATTGTGGTCTCATAGCGAGAACTCCAGCTATTGCCACTCTCTGTTTCTGTCCACCCGAAAGTAAATGTGGTGCATGTTTTCTATATTCATACATATTTACTTTTTTTAGGCAATCATCAACTCTATTTCTTATATCATCAGGATCAATTCCTAAATTTTCTGGTCCAAAGGCCACATCTTCTTCTACAATAGTTGCAACAATCTGATTGTCTGGATTTTGAAATATCATGCCTGCTTTATTTCTTATATCCCACACATTTTTTTCATCAGAAGTATCTAGCCCTCCTACATACATCTTTCCACTAGTTGGCACCAATAATGCATTCATATGCTTAGCTATAGTAGATTTTCCAGAACCATTTCTACCAAGGATAGCTAAAAATTCACCTTTTTTAATATTAAAAGTAACATCATCTACTGCTAACTTAGAACTACTTCCATCACTGGTATCATAATTAAAACTTAAATTCTTGCAGTCTATCATTTTTTTTTCCATATAACCACCTCGCTACAGAGAAGCAAAATACTTTTCATCAATAACACTAATATTAAATATACCACGTTTAAAATATAAATTAAAGAATATTGACTATAAAAATTTATATAAATATTAAAATGGGGATTAAGCTAACTTAATCCCCTACTAAGTTTTTATACCAACTCTAGTATAACTACCTCAGCTCCATCTCCTCTTCTTGGACCCATTTTATACATTCTTGTGTATCCACCATTTCTCTCATTATACTTTGGAGCTATACTATCAAACAATTTCTTTACAACTTCTTCTTCTGTTACAAAAGAAAGTACTTGTCTTCTAGCATGGAGATCTCCTCTTTTAGCTAATGTAATCATTTTTTCAGCTATATTTCTAGTTTCCTGTGCCCTTGTAGATGTAGTCTGAATTTTTTCATGCTTTAAAAAACTGGTAACCAAATTTCTCAACATTGCCTTTCTTTGGTCAGTTGGGCGACCTAACTTGCGATGTGAAGCCATCTATATCCCTCCTATCTGTTGGTGAAAATCCTATTAATTTTTCAACTCAATTAATACTTTGTTATTCTTCATTCTGTTTCAATGATAATTCCAAAGCATCTAATTTCTGTTCAACCTCTTCTAGAGACTTTTTACCTAAATTTCTAACTTTCATCATGTCATCCATAGTTCTTTCAGTTAACTCTTGAACTGTGTTTATGCCAGCTCTCTTTAAACAATTATAACTTCTAACAGAAAGATCAAGCTCCTCAATAGTCATCTCAAGAACTTTCTCCTTTTTATCTTCTTCTTTTTCAACCATTATTTCTACATTATTAGCATGATCTGTAAGGGTCATAAATAGCTTAAAATGCTCTATCAATATTTTTGCTGATAAACTTATAGCTTCATCTGGCATTATAGTACCATTAGTCCATACTTCAAGAGATAATTTATCATAATCAGTAATTTGACCAACTCTTGTGTTTTCTATGTTAAAATTAACCCTTTTTACAGGTGTATATATAGAATCTACAGGAATCGTACCTATAGGCATATCTTCAGTCTTATTTCTTGACTGTGATACATATCCTCTTCCTGTATTCACCATGATTTCCATATATAATTTTCCGTCATCATCTAAAGTAGCTATATGTAAATCCGGATTTACTATTTCAACATCACCATCAGTTTTTATATCTCCTGCTTTTACTTCTCCCGGTCCCTCTGCATCTATATATATTATTTTAGGCTCATCGCCATTCATTTTTAGGGCTAATAATTTTATATTTAGAATTAACTCAGCAACATCTTCTTTTACTCCATGGACGGTAGAAAATTCATGAAGTACACCGTCAATTTTAATATGATTCGCAGCTACTCCAGGTAGTGAAGAAAGAAGTATTCTCCTGAGTGCATTTCCAAGAGTAATACCATACCCTCTTTCCAATGGTTCTACCACAAATTTTCCGTACTTACCATCTTCGCTTACATCTACACACTCTATTTTGGGTTTTTCTATTTCTAACATGGATATAACCCTCCTTCTTATTTATATTATAATTTATTTTGAGGGCAACTGATTCTTATATTATCTACTTACTATAGAACTCTACTATTAATGTTTCATTAACAGGAATATCTATATCCTCTCTTAAAGGTTCCCTGACAACTTTTCCTTCAAAATTTTCTACATTTCCCTCTAACCAAGCAGGTAAAGTTTTAGGGTTTTCTGCAAAAGTTTTAAATTTTTCTGATGATTTACTCTTGTCACAAATAGATATAACATCGTTAACTGATACCTCATAGGAAGGAATATCAACCTTTTTACCATTTACTAAAAAATGTCCATGAGTAACCAATTGTCTAGCTTCCGCCCTTGACTGTCCATAGCCAAGTTTAAACGCTACATTATCAAGTCTTAATTCAAGAAATTTAAGCAGATTTTCACCCGTTATACCTCTTTTTCTGTCAGCTTTATCATAATACCTTCTAAATTGTCCTTCTAATATTCCATATATTCTTCTAGCCTTTTGTTTTTCCCTTAATTGCAAACCATAGTTGGATATTTTTTTTCTACCCTGACCATGTTGTCCTGGTGCATATCCTCTTCTTGAAACTGCACATTTATCTGTATAGCATCTATCCCCTTTAAGAAATAGCTTTAAACCTTCTCTTCTACAAAGTCTACATACTGATTCAGTATATCTTGCCATTAAAATTTACACCTCCCATTACTAAACTCTTCTTCTCTTTGGTGGTCTGCATCCATTATGTGGTATGGGAGTTACGTCTTTTATTAGTGTAACCTCCAAACCTGCAGCTTGAAGTGATCTTATTGCTGCTTCTCTTCCTGCTCCCGGTCCTTTGACATATACTTCTATACTCTTCAATCCATGTTCCATAGCTGCTTTAGCTGAAGTTTCAGCTGCCATCTGAGCAGCAAATGGTGTGCTTTTTCTTGAGCCTCTGAAACCCAATCCACCTGCACTAGCCCAGGACAATGTATTACCAACAGCGTCAGTTATAGTAACTATAGAATTATTAAAAGTTGACTTTATATGTGCACAGCCATGCTCAATATTTTTTCTTTCCTTTTTTCTTTTTGATTTTTTAACCTTTGATACTGCTGCCATCTATTTACCTCCTTATACTAATTTCTTCTTCTTAGCTCCTACTAACTTTTTAGGACCTTTTCTAGTTCTTGCATTTGTCTTCGTCTTTTGTCCCCTAACTGGAAGACCTCTTCTATGTCTTATTCCTCTATATGAACCTATTTCTATCAATCTCTTTATATTAAGGGCAGTTTCTCTTCTTAAATCACCCTCAACCTTTAAATTCTTGATATAGTCTCTTAGAAGATTAACCTCTTCTTCTGTCAGATCCTTTACCCTTGTTTCAGGATTTACACCAGTCTCTTTTAGTATTCTCTGTGAAGTCGGTAACCCTATACCAAATATATATGTTAAACCTATTTCTACTCGTTTTTCTTTTGGTAAATCAATACCTGATATCCTTGCCATTAAATTACACCTCCTAATTATCTGCTTGTTAAGGATTCTTTAAATAGTTTTTATATAAAGCCTTAAGGCAAACAGAACTATCTGTTCCGCTGCAGCCGTACCTTAAAACATCATTAACCAAATACTTTCTTAATTAGCCTTGTTTTTGCTTGTGTTTAGGGTTTTCACATATTACCATTACTTTTCCCTTTCTCTTTATCACCTTGCACTTTTCACACATAGGCTTAACCGACGGTCTTACTTTCATAGCTAACCCTCCTTAATTACTTTGCTCTCCAGGTTATTCTTCCACGAGTCAAATCGTATGGAGAAAGTTCTACTGTGACTTTATCACCTGGGAGTATTCTTATAAAGTTCATTCTTAATTTGCCTGATATATGTGCTAATATTTTATGTCCGCTTTCTAATTCTACTTCGAACATTGCATTAGGTAAAGCCTCTAAAACAGTACCCTGCATTTCTATAACATCATCTTTTGACATAAGGTAATCAGACCTCCTTATTTCTTGTCGTAAGATTGCAAAAAATTCTTTATCATGGAATTATTAACTTTTTGATGTTCGCTTAGCAATTCTCTTATATTTTGAAATTCTAAATCTACAAAGTTTAAATGTTTGAGCTTTTTTTTCTTTGGATTTTCAATAGTTCTAAGCTTACCATCACTTATATATACATGATCTTCATCTAAGATTCCTACTATTATAAAGAATTTTCCTCTATCTCTTCCAGCTTTTGATGAAACTACTCTTCCTACATATTTACTAATGGTAAAATCACCACCTCTATTGTTCAACCAAGGTTGTTATTTCTGGACCATTTTCCAATATAGCAATTGTATTTTCATAATGAGCAGATAAACTTCCATCTACAGTAACAACTGTCCAGTTATTTGATTGAACTCTAACATTATATCTTCCAATATTAATCATAGGTTCTATAGCCAAACACATTCCTTTTAGCAATTTAGGCCCTTTACCAGGCTTTCCAAAGTTTGGCACTTCTGGATCCTCATGCATGTCACGACCTATTCCATGACCTACATAATCCCTAACAACAGAGTAATTAAGATCTTCCGCATATTTTTGAACAGCATGAGATATATCAGTAAGCCGCTTTCCAACTATAGCATTTTCTATACCCTTAAAAAAACTTTTCCTTGTTACATCTAGTAGATTCTGTGCTTCCTGTGAAATTTTTCCTACCGGAAAAGTTCTTGCTGCATCACCATGATATCCATCTAAGATAGCACCACAATCAATACTTACTATATCTCCATCTCTAAGGTAAACATCCTTTGAAGGTATTCCATGAATTACTTCTTCATTTATTGAAGTACATATTGAAGCCGGAAATCCATAATACCCCCTAAAAGATGGAATTGCATTTTTCAATCTTATGTAATCATCTGCAATTCTATCCAACTCGTAGGTAGTTATTCCAGCTTTTATAGCTTCGTGAAGTTTTTCCAAAGTATATCCCACTATCTTTCCTGCACGCCTCATTAATTCAATTTCTCTGTCTGTTTTTATAATTATCATTGAGATACAGCTCCCAGAAACCTTTCCACCCTTTCGAAAACTTTGTTTATTTCTCCAGTTCCATCAACTGTTGAAAGTTTGTTTTGATTTTTATAATAGCCTATTAGAGGCTGTGTCTGTTTCTCATATACATCTAATCTATCTTTAACAGTAGTTTCAGTATCATCTTTCCTTTGAACTACATTCCCACCACAAATATCGCATTTACCGTCAACTTTAGTAGGATTGAACTTAACATGGTAACTTGCTCCACAGGAGGAACAAACTCTTCTGCCAGTCATTCTTTCAAGAATTAAATCCCTAGGTACATTTATAAGTAATGCTACATCTATACTTTTTGAATCATCGTTTAAAAAAGAATCTAATGCACTTGCTTGATTAACTGTTCTTGGAAATCCATCTAATAAAAATCCATTTTTGCAATCTTCCATGCTTAATCTATCTTTAACTATATCTATTGTCACTTCATCCGGTACTAATTTGCCTGCATCTAAATAACTTTTAGCTTTTATTCCAAGTGGAGTTTTTTCTGCGATATTTTTTCTAAAAATATCTCCTGTAGATATATGAGGTATACAATACTTATCACTAATAAATTTAGCTTGAGTCCCTTTGCCGGCTCCTGGAGGGCCTAATAAAACTATTTTCAACTGAATCATCTCCAAATTATTTACTTTAAAAATCCCTGGTAATGACGCATCACTAATTGAGATTCTAATTGTCTAATGGTTTCAATTGCAACATTTACTATTATAAGTAAACCTGTTCCACCAAAATATATTCCTTTAAAACTAGAATAGGTTTCTGCCATTATCGGTGCGATCGCTATTATCCCAGCAAAACCTCCACCTAAAATTGATACTTTTGTCAAAACTTTTTCTATATATATGGCTGTTGGTTCACCTGGCCTTATTCCCGGGATAAATCCAGAAGATTTATTCATATTCTCTGCCATTTCTTCTGGTTTAAGAGTTACTTGAGTATAGAACCACGTAAAAAAGATTGTCAATAGGAAATACAATAATGCATATTCCCAGCTACTTTCTTTAAAAGGACTAAATTTGCTTGCAACTACAAATTTATAAAAGCCCGAATCAGGGAAAAATTGTCCTATGGTCATTGGAAACTGCATTACAGATATAGCAAATATTATTCCAATAACTGCTGCACCATTTACATTAATAGGAATATTAGTCGACTGCCCTTTATACATTCTTCCACCAGCAGTTTTACCTGCATATTGAATGGGAATTCTTCTTTCAGATAAATTCGTAATTACAACTGCTACAAAAAGTAATATTATAATCGCTGCAAATCCTATAACTTCAACAAAGTTAACTATTTGAGTTTGCTGCAACTTAAAGATACCAGTCATCGTAGATGGGAAACCCGAAATAATATTTATAAATATTATAAGAGAAACTCCGTTACCAATACCATGTTGAGTAATTTTATCTCCAAGCCACATAAGGAAGGTAGAAGCCGTTGTAACAGTAAGCATTATTATAAAAATGTTCAGCTTTGACGTATCTGTCAATGCACCTGTACTAGATATTATAGCATATATACTAAAGCTCTGTATTAATCCTAATGGAACAGATGCATATCTCGTATACTCCTGTATTTTTTTTCTTCCTTCTTCCCCTTCTTTGGATAATTGCTCTAAGCTTGGTATAGCTACTGTAAGCAATTGCATTATGATAGAAGAATTAATAAAGGGAATAACACCCATTGCAAATATACTAAATCTCCTAAATGCACCACCTGATATGAGATCATAAAAACCAATTAATGATCCTCCGCTAGTTAAACCAGTTAACTTAGTAGTATCTATTCCAGGAACAGCTATAAAATTTCCCATCCTAAAAATTATTATCATAAACAGAGTAAATAACAATCTTTTTCTCAACTCTGGAACTTTCCAGGCATTACGCAAGGTTGATAACACCTTATATCACCTCAACTTTTCCTCCGGCAGCCTCTATTTTTTCTGCTGCAGCTTTTGTAAATTTAGCTGCTTTTACCGTAAGTTTCTTATTTAACTCACCATTTCCAAGTACCTTCAATCCATCTTTGGATTTCTTAATTATTCTCTTCTCTAAAAGCAATTGTGGAGTTACTTCTGTTCCATCTTCAAATATATTCAATCTTTCTACATTAATCTGTGAATATTGCTTTGCAAATATATTAGTAAATCCTCTTTTAGGAATTCTTCTAAATAAAGGCATCTGTCCGCCTTCAAATCCTAATCTTACTCCACCGCCAGATCTAGCTTTCTGTCCATTTTCACCTCTGCCAGCATTTCTGCCTAGTCCTGAACCAGTACCTCTTCCAACTCTCTTAGGTGATTTTCTTGATCCTGCTGATGATTTCAAATTGTGAAGTTTCATTTTCTAACACCTCCTCTTATTACTCTTCTTCAACTTTTAAAAGATAACTAACTTTTTTTATCATACCTCTTATCTGAGGAGTATCTTCTTTTTCTACTACACTTCTTATTTTTCTTAATCCAAGAGCTTCAACTGTAGCTATATGATCTTTTTTTCTTCCTATTAAACTTTTTTCTAAAGTTATTTTAAGTTTAGCCAAAGGTATTACCTCCTAACCTAAAATCTCTTCAACAGTTTTACCTCTAAGAGCAGCAATTTGTTCTGCCGTTCTTAATTTGGACAAACCGTCAATAGTGGCATTTACCATATTTGTTGGATTATTTGTTCCAAGTGATTTTGCTCTAACATCCTTTAACCCAGCAAGCTCAAGTACCGCTCTAGCTGGACCTCCTGCTATAACTCCCGTTCCTTCTGAAGCGGTCTTTATGAGCACTCTTCCAGTACCAAATTCGCCAATAATATCATGTGGTACTGTAGTCCCAACAATTGCAACGTTAATTAAATTCTTTTTAGCATCTTCTATTCCTTTTCTAATTGCCTCAGGTATTTCTATAGATTTACCAGTTCCAACACCTACGTGCCCAGCTTCATCTCCAACAACAACAAGTGCACTGAATCTAAAGTTTCTACCACCTTTGACAACCTTAGCAACTCTATTTATAAACACAACTTTCTCTTTAAGATTTAAAGTGCTAGGATCAATTCTCATTAATTTTCCTCCTTCTTTAGAATTTTAAGCCAGCCTCTCTTGCTCCTTCTGCAAGATCTTGTATTCTTCCGTGATATACATATCCACCTCTGTCAAATACAACTTCTTTGATTCCTTTTTCAACAGCTTTCTTTCCAATATTTCCGCCAATAATTCTAGCTGCTTCTTTATTACTTCCTATTCCTTGAAAATCTTTATCCAGAGTCGAAGCTGAGACTAAAGTTATTCCTTTAATATCATCTATTACTTGAGCATATATGTTCTTCTCACTTCTATAAACTGCAAGTCTTGGTCTTTCAGAGGTTCCAAAAATCTTTTTACGAACTCTCAGATGACGTTTTGCTCTCAATGCTTTTTTGTCGTCTTTTTTGAACATAGATATTCACTCCTTTCTATTACTTCTTACCAGTTTTACCTTCTTTACGTCTTATATGTTCAATATCATACTTAATTCCTTTTCCCTTATAAGGCTCTGGCTTTCTCCAATTTCTTATATCCGCTGCTACATCTCCAACTACTTCTTTGTCAATTCCCTTTACTACAACCTGCGTAGTATTTGGTGTTTCAAAAGCTATTCCTTCAATAGGTTCTACTTCAACTGGATGTGAATATCCTAAATGCATGACTAATTTTTTGCCCTTCAATTGAGCTCTATATCCAACACCTATAAGCTCTAAAGTCTTAGAATATCCTTCTGTAACTCCAGTTACCATATTATTTATAAGTGCTCTAGTTAATCCGTGCAGCGCTTTCATTTCTTTTTCATCATTATTTCTTTTAACTATTACTGAATTATCTTCAACAGATATACTCATTTCTTTTCTCATAGCCTTAACAAGCTGGCCTTTAGGGCCTTTAACAGTAACAACGTTGTCTGGTGTTACTGTGACCGTCACGCCACTTGGAATAGCTACTGGAAGTTTTCCTATTCTTGACATCATTACACCTCCTATGTTATTCGTAGGTTATTACCATATGTAGCAAAGTACTTCTCCACCTACTCCTAATTTTCTTGCCTCTTTGTCTGTAACAATTCCATTTGAAGTTGAAATTATAGCAACTCCCAGACCATTTAATACTTTAGGAATCTCTTCTTTTCTACAATAAACCCTTAATCCCGGCTTTGAAATTCTTTTAAGTCCAGTTATAACTCTCTGCTTATTTTCAACATATTTCATAGAAAATTTTATCATCTTAACAGAACCATCTGTATATTCTTCTAAATCCTTAATATATCCTTCTTGAAGCATTATATTTAATATTGCCTTCTTAATGTTTGAAGAAGGTACTTCTACTATCTCATGTCTAACAATATTTGCATTTCTTATACGTGTAAGTAAATCTGCGATAGGATCAGTCATTACCATTTATGTGTGCCTCCTTTCATCTATAACTACTAATTACCAACTTGCTTTTTTGCATCCAGGTATTTCTCCTTTATATGCAAGCTCTCTAAAACAAATACGACATATACCATATTTTTTTAATACAGAATGTGGTCTTCCACATATTCTACATCTAGTATAAGCTCTAGTTGGGTATTTAGGTTCTTTCTTGCATTTTTCAATTAAAGCTTTACGTGCCACGCTTTTCCCTCCTTATTTTTGAGCAAACGGCATACCAAGAAATCTAAGCAATTCCTTTGCCTCTTCATCAGTATTGGCAGTTGTAACAAAAATTATATCCATACCTCTTACCTTATCTATTTTATCATATTCTATTTCAGGAAATATTAACTGTTCCTTGATTCCTAATGAATAATTTCCTCTTCCATCAAAAGACTTATCTGAAACTCCTGAAAAATCTCTTACTCTTGGAAGAGCAACATTCATTAATTTGTCAACAAACTCATACATATATTGTTTTCTCAAAGTAACTTTACAACCTATAGGCATATTCTCTCTTATTTTAAAATTTGCCACTGATTTCTTAGCTCTTGTCAATACAGGTTTTTGTCCTGTAATTGTGGTCAAATCACTTACTGCTGATTCTAAAACTTTTGGATTATCCTTAGCTTCTCCAACACCCATATTTATAACTATCTTTTCCAATCTTGGTGCCTGCATTACATTTTCATATTTAAATTTCTCTACTAAAGCAGGAATTACCTCGTTATTATACTTTTCCTGTAATCTTGAACTCATATTTTGCCCTCCTTTCAAAGATTAAAATGTCTCTCCGCACTTTTTACATACCCGTACCTTTGTTCCATCATCTAGTATCTTATGGCTTATTCTTGTAACACTTTTACATTTATTACAATATAACATTACTTTAGAACTATATATTGGAGCTTCTCTATGAATTATTCCGCCTTCCATATTAGCTCTATTAGGTTTCTGATGTTTTGTAATTACATTTACATCTTTAACAACAACTTTACTTACTTTAGGGTTTACTGATAATACCTCTCCAACTTTTCCCTTATCTTTTCCTGATATAACCATAACAGTATCTTTTTTTCTTACATGTATTTTTGCCATTATAGCCACCTCCTTATCTTATAGAACTTCAGGTGCTAATGATAATATCTTTGTAAAATCTTTATCTCTTAGCTCTCTTGCAACTGGTCCGAAAATACGGGTTCCTCTTGGCTGTTTATCTTCCTTTATTAAAACTGCAGCATTCTCATCAAATCTTATGTATGAACCATCCGATCTTCTCAATCCCTTCACAGATCTGACTATAACTGCTTTCACAACTTCTCCTTTTTTAACAACACCGCCAGGTGTTGCACTTTTAACACTAGCAACTATTATATCCCCGATGTTTCCCCACTTTCTTTTGGAACCACCTAATACTCTTACACACATAATCTCTTTAGCACCAGAATTATCTGCAACTTTTAACAACGTCTGTTGTTGAATCATTCAAATACCCTCCTTTCAGCTTATACTATTTAGCCTTTTCTACTATTTCAACAAGTCTCCATCTCTTGTCTTTAGACAAAGGTCTAGTTTCCATGATTAATACTCTATCATTATTTTTAGCCTCATTTTTCTCATCATGGGCTTTAAACTTAGTAGTTCTATTCATTATTTTGCCATACAACGGATGACGCACTTTTGTTTCTACAGCTACTACTACTGTTTTATCCATTTTATCAGAAACAACTCTGCCAATTTTAGTTTTTCTATAATTTCTTTCCATAAGGACAGCCTCCTTTCAGTCTATTGTTCTAAAGCCCTTAATTCTTTTTCTCTAAGGATGGTTTTAACTTGAGCTATAGATCTTTTCACTTCTTTTATTCTCATTGGGTTTTCCAGCTGGCTAATGGCCAATTGGAATCTTAAATTAAACAATTCAGACTTGAAATCAGCTAATTTTGCTTGTAAATCCTGAGGACTATTATTCCTTAATTCCTTTAATTCTTTAGCCTTCATTGCTTTCACCACCCCTTTTTTCAACATTTTCTCTTGTTATAAACTTGGTCTTTATAGGTAGCTTATATGAAGCAAGTCTCATAGCTTCTCTAGCTATATCCTCACTAACACCTGATAATTCAAATAATACCCTATCAGGTTTAACAACTGCTACCCAGTATTCTGGTGTTCCTTTACCAGAACCCATACGAGTTTCTGCCGGTTTTTCAGTAACTGGTTTATCAGGGAAAATCTTTATCCAAAGTTTTCCTCCTCTTTTAATATATCTATTTATAGCTATTCTGGCAGCTTCTATCTGATTACTTGTAATCCATCCACATTCGGTAGCCTGTATAGCATAATCTCCATATGCTATAAAATTGCCTCTTGTAGCCCTACCTCTCATTCTGCCACGCTGTACCTTACGATGTTTAACTCTTTTAGGCATTAACATAATGTGTTCCTCCTTTCCTATGCATTAACTTCCTCTTTGCTTTCAACTTTTTTCTTAGCTGGAAGTATTTCTCCTTTATAAGTCCAAACTTTAACTCCAATTTTCCCATAAGTTGTATTTGCTTCTGCAAACCCATAATCTATATCAGCTCTCAAAGTCTGAAGCGGAATTGTACCATCATGATAAGATTCAGCTCTTGCAATTTCTGCACCGCCAAGTCTGCCCGAACAAGTTGTCTTAACTCCTTTAACTCCTGCTTTCATTGCCCTTTGTATTGTCTGTTTCATTGCTCTTCTAAATGAGATTCTCTTTTCAAGCTGAGTTGCTATGTTTTCTGCCATAAGCTGTGCATCAGCTTCTGCAGATTTAACTTCAACTATATTTATTAATATTGTTTTTTCCTTAATTATTTTTTGAAGTTCTGATTTTAATGCTTCTATTCCCTGTCCGCCTTTTCCTATTACCATACCTGGCTTAGCTGTAAATATATTTAATTTAACTCTCTTAGCCGCTCTTTCAATTTGAATTTTAGAAACTCCTGCAATCTTAGTTTTACTTTTTACAAAATTTCTTATAGTATTATCTTCAACTAAATTGTCTGCAAAATTTTTCTTATCCGCATACCATTTAGCATCCCATTCCTTAATAACACCAACTCTAAGACCATGTGGATGTACTTTCTGTCCCATCTATTTCCCTCCTTTTAATCCTCTTTTTCTTTAACTATCAAAGTTATATGACTGCTTCTTTTTTTTATACTGAACGCTCTTCCTTGAGCATGAGGCTGAAATCTTTTTAAAGTTGGACCCTGACATGAATATGCTTCCGACACATATAAATCATTCGCATCCAAATCCAAATTATTTTCTGCATTAGCAACTGCCGATTTAAGTAGCTTATTAACTACTACAGCTGCATCTTTTGGAGTATATTTTAATATGGCAAAAGCTTCATTTACATTCTTACCTCTTATTAAGTCAAGAACTATTTCTACTTTGCTCGATGACATTCTTACGTATTTAACTATCGCTTTAGCTTCCATTTTTGTACCTCCCTTCGTTATTACTTATTAGCAGCTGGTTTAGCAACGCTAGTTGTTTTTTCCGTTTTCTGAACGTGTCCTCTATATGTTCTAGTTAATGCAAATTCACCCAACTTATGTCCTACCATATCTTCAGATATATATACAGGTACATGTTTTCTTCCATCATGCACTGCTATAGTATGACCTATCATTTGTGGAAATATTGTTGAACTCCTTGACCATGTCTTTATTACTTTCTTTTCGCCTTTTTTATTCATTTCATTTATTCTCTTTAAAAGAGCTTCCTGAACATAAGGTCCCTTTTTAACTGATCTACTCAACCTTTTGGCCTCCCTTCATCACATTACCTTATAGCTTTACAGTCTAAGGAAGAGAATATACATTCTCTTCAAACTATTTGCTATTCCTATTCTTAACTATAAACTTATCAGAATACTTTTTATTTTTTCTAGTTTTATATCCTAATGCCGGTTTACCCCATGGAGTAAGTGGTCCTGGATGTCCTACTGGTGATTTACCTTCACCACCACCATGCGGATGATCATTAGGATTCATAACGGATCCTCTTACTGTTGGTCTAATTCCAAGATGTCTCTTCCTACCTGCTTTACCCAAGTTAACTATTTCGTGAGTTAAATTTGAAACTGTACCAATAGTAGCTCTGCACTCAATTCTGACATATCTCATCTCACCACTTGGCAATCTAAGAGTTGCATATTCTCCTTCTTTTGCCATAAGCTGTGCTGATGCACCGGCTGATCTCACAAGTTGTGCTCCCCTACCTTTTTGAAGTTCTACGTTGTGAATTACAGTACCAACTGGTATATTTGAAAGTGGAAGACAATTTCCAATTTTTATATCTGAATCGGGTCCTGAAACTATAACATCTCCAACCTTTAATCCAACTGGAGCTATTATGTATCTCTTCTCTCCATCCACATAATTTACAAGAGCTATATATGCAGACCTATTAGGATCATATTCAATAGTGGCAACCTTAGCTGGTATACCATCTTTATTTCTTTTAAAATCAATTACTCTATATTTTCTTTTTTCTCCTCCACCTATGTGACGAACTGTTATCCTGCCGTTCGCATTTCTACCGCCACTTCTCTTTAATTCTCTAAGAAGTGATTTTTCAGGTACATCTGTAGTTACTTCTTCAAATGTACTTACTGTCATATTTCTTTTTGATGGAGTGGTTGGCTTAAATCCTTTAACTGCCATTACAGTATTCCCTCCTTTTTATCGCTTATCTGGTTAAAAACCAATACCTGCTTTATTTTATTACATTCCCTCAAAGAACTCTATTGTCTTGCTATCTTCTGTGAGTTTGACAACAGCTTTTTTATAATCTGGTCTCTTTCCTAAATGTACTCCAACTCTTTTAGGTTTTCCAACATATCTAGCTGTCTTAATATCTTCTACCGTAACGTCAAACACATCTTCAATAGCCTTGCGTATCATAGTTTTTGTAGCACGTATATCAACTATAAAGGTGTATTTCTTGCCATTCATAGAAGCCATTGTTTTTTCAGTTATAACAGGTCTTCTGATGATATCATAATTTGTATATTTCATTATGCATACACCTCCTCAATTTTTGATACAGCATCCTTCGTTATCATAAGTCTATCGAATTTTAATAAATCATACACATTTAAATTATTAACCGGAATCACTTTTACTCCCTGTATATTCCGTGCTGACTTATATACATTCTGATCCGACTGTTCTGTAACAACTAATGTTTTTTGAGCTTTAAATGCATCTAAAACACCGATCATATCCTTCGTTTTTGGGGCATCAAAAGTCAGACTATCCAAAACAATTATCTCATTTTCCATAACCTTACTTGTAAGTGCAGACTTCATTGCTACTTTCCTAGTAGATTTTGGTACTGAAATTCTATAACTTCTAGGTTTTACTGCAAAAACTATACCACCATGAATCCATTGCGGAGCTCTTATAGATCCCTGCCTTGCTCTACCAGTTCCTTTCTGCCTCCAAGGTTTGATTCCACCCCCGGAAACTTCAGATCTAGTCTTTGCTGATTGAGTCCCCTGCCTCTTATTAGCAAGTAATGCGACAACTACTTCGTGAACCGCATATTCATTAACTTCAACTCCAAATACTTTATCTGATAAATCTAAATCTCCAACTTTTTTTCCGTCTTTATTAAATAATCCTACTGTAGGCATTCTGTATCCTCCTTTCTAAAAAATATTACGCTTTTATAGTATTTCTTATCATTACAAATCCTTTATTTGGTCCTGGTACTCCACCTTTTATTAATATAAGATTTTTCTCAGGAACAATTTTTGCAATTTGTAAATTTAATACTGTTGAATTCACATTGCCCATATGTCCAGGCATCTTCATATTTTTAAATGTTCTTGATGGATCTGATGCTGCTCCCATAGAACCCACTGCTCTATGAAATTTTGAACCATGTGACATAGGTCCTCTTTGAGCATTCCATCTTCTTATAGTTCCCTGGAATCCCTTACCTTTTGAAACTCCTGAAACATCAACTCTTTCACCTAATTCAAAAACATCAGCTTTTATTTCCTGACCAACTTCATAGGAATTTATATCATCAACTCTAAACTCTTTTATAAATTTCTTAAGTTGTACCCCTGCTTTTTTAAAATGCCCTTTTATAGGCTTCCCTGCAAGTTTTTCTCTCATATCACCAAAAGCCACCTGTATAGCCTCATAACCATCTTTTTCTACAGTTTTTTTCTGTAACACTACACAAGGACCTGCTTCAATAACTGTAACAGGTACAACCTTTCTTTTTTCATCAAATATTTGGGTCATGCCAATCTTTTTGCCCAATATTGCTTTTTTCATTCTATACACCTCCTCAACGTATTAGCGGATCACATATTGCAATCATAATAGCTTGTAATAGCCAAACCTATCACAATAATTTACAGCTTAATTTCTATATCAACACCTGCTGGAAGATCTAATCTCATAAGAGCATCTACAGTTTTTGGTGATGGACTTATAATATCTATAAGTCTTTTATGTGTTCTTATTTCGAATTGTTCTCTTGAATCCTTATATTTATGTGGAGCCCTAAGTACTGTAACAATATCTTTTTCAGTAGGCAATGGTACTGGACCTGCTACCTTAGCTCCAGTGGATTTAGCTGTTTCTACAATTCTCTCTGAAGACTGATCCAATATGTTATGATCAAAAGCCTTTAATCTTATTCTTATTCTTTGCTTTGCCATTTTATATTCCCTCCTTTTCATGCACGTCTTGCTTCTTACGTACAACAGCGGATACATTCTGTAAACTGTTCCTGGTGTTTCATTTTATTTCACACAAAAACACACATACAGAACCCCCGTCATCTGGTTCAAAGACCTAGACTATTCAATCAAGAATTCCCCGGAAGCCCGGCAACCTCTTGCTTCATCACTGTTATAACAACATAACTTCTTAATTATACTACATATATTTTTATTTTACAAGCAAAATAAAGAGGAATTTTAAAAATCTACAAATAAGAGGAGAAAGGCGTCCCCTTCTCCTCTATTTTATAGATTTTTAAATAAGTCTTATCCTCGAGTAAAGTGATAAGCTTTATACTTCCCTGAAAATTACTCTACAATTTTAGTAACTACACCTGAACCAACTGTTCTTCCGCCTTCTCTTATTGCAAATCTCAGTCCTTCATGCATTGCTACCGGTGTTATAAGTTCCACATTCATATCTATGTGGTCTCCTGGCATTACCATCTCTACTCCCTCTGGAAGTGCTATTGATCCTGTTACATCTGTTGTTCTGAAATAAAACTGTGGTCTGTATCCATTGAAAAATGGAGTATGTCTTCCTCCCTCTTCCTTCTTCAATACATAAACCTGACCTACAAATTTCTTGTGAGGATGTACTGTTCCCGGTTTTGACAATACCTGGCCTCTCTCTACTTCTTCCCTCTGTATTCCTCTTAGCAATACTCCTATGTTATCTCCTGCCATTGCCTGGTCAAGAAGCTTTCTGAACATTTCCACTCCTGTACATACTGTCTTCTTCTTCTCTTCACTAAGCCCTACTATCTCAAGTTCGTCTCCTATTTTAAGTACTCCTGTCTCTACTCTTCCTGTTGCAACTGTTCCTCTTCCTGTTATTGTGAATATATCCTCTATTGGCATCAAGAATGGCTTATCTATTGGTCTTTCCGGTGTTGGTATATAATTGTCTACTGCATCCATAAGCTCATGTATACACTTTGTTGCTTCTGGATCATCTGGATTTTCCAGTACCTTCAATGCACTACCTACTATTATTGGAACATCATCTCCAGGAAATCCATACTCACTCAACAATTCCCTTACTTCCATCTCTACCAATTCTATTAATTCAGGGTCATCTACCTGATCTGACTTATTCAAAAATACTACTATATACTGTACTCCTACTCTGCTTGCCAGAAGTATATGCTCTCTTGTCTGCGGCATTGGACCATCTGCTGCACTTACTACCAAGATTGCTCCATCCATCTGTGCTGCTCCTGTTATCATGTTCTTTACATAATCTGCATGTCCAGGACAGTCTACATGTGCATAGTGTCTCTTGTCTGTCTCATACTCTACGTGTGCTGTATTTATTGTTATTCCTCTTTCTTTCTCTTCTGGTGCCTTATCTATTTCATCATACTTTGTTGCTGCTGCTTTCCCCTCTTTTGCCAACACTGTCGTTATTGCTGCCGTCAGTGTTGTCTTACCATGGTCTACGTGTCCTATTGTTCCTATGTTTACATGTGGTTTTGTTCTCTCAAACTTCTCTTTTGACATTTTATTTCTTCCTCCTTAACGCAAAACTAAATTATAATCAAAACTAACCGTTTCTTTCTCCAGTAATTTTTTCTTGAATACTCTTTGGAACCTCTTCATAATGATCAAATGACATAGAGTATACTCCTCTACCCTGCGTTCTTGATCTAAGAACTGTAGCATATCCAAACATTTCAGAAAGTGGAACAAATGCTCTTATGATTTGTGCTCCAGCCCTCTGATCCATTCCTTCAATAATTCCTCTTCTGGAATTTATGTCACCCATTACATCTCCCATATACTCTTCTGGAACTGTAACTTCAACTTTCTCCATTGGTTCAAGCAAAATAGGCTCTGCTTTATTCATAGCACTCTTAAATGCCATAGATGCAGCTATCTTAAATGCCATTTCCGAGGAATCTACATCATGATAGGATCCATCATAGACTTTAACTTTAAAGTTTATAACTGGATATCCAGCTATTACACCACTTCGAGCAGCTTCCTGTATTCCATTGTCGATTGGTCCGATATACTCCTTAGGAATAGCTCCACCTACAATAGCATTCTCAAAAGAATATCCATCTTCTGTAGGAGACATCTCTATCCAACAATGTCCATATTGTCCATGTCCACCAGATTGTCTTATAAATTTACCTTCTGCCTTGACGGTCTTTTTAATTGTTTCCTTATATGCAACCTGAGGTTTACCAACATTACATTCTACTTTAAATTCTCTCTGAAGTCTGTCGACAATTATCTCTAAATGAAGCTCTCCCATTCCAGCTATTATAGTCTGGCCTGTTTCATGATCCGTATAAGTTTTAAAAGTTGGATCCTCTTCTGCAAGCTTTGCAAGAGCTATACCCATCTTCTCCTGATCAGCTTTTGTCTTAGGCTCTATAGCTACATCTATAACTGGTTCTGGAAACTCCATACTTTCAAGTACTATAGGACTATTTTCATCGCAAAGAGTATTACCAGTACTTGTTTCTTTCAATCCTACTATTGCACCTAAATCTCCTGCATAGAGTTCATCAATTTCCTGTCTATGATTAGAATGCATCTTTACAAGTCTTGCAATTCTTTCTTTTTTGCCCTTAGTTGAATTATATACATAAGTACCACTTTTCATAACACCTGAGTATACTCTTGTAAATGCTAGTTTTCCTATAAAGGGATCAGTTGCTATTTTAAATGCCAGTGCAGACATTGGTGCGTTATCATCAGCAGGTCTCTCATCATCCTCACCTGTTTCAGGATCTTTTCCTTTTATAGCCGGTATATCAAGAGGCGATGGCATAAAGTTAACCACAGCATCTATCATTGGCTGCACTCCCTTATTTTTATATGAAGATCCACATAAAACAGGTACTATTTTATTTGCAATAACACCTTTTCTAAGAGTAGATGTTATTTCTTCTTCAGTTAGCTCTTCTCCATCTAGGTATTTCATCATTAAGTCTTCATCCAAATCAGCTACTGACTCAATTAGCACAGTTCTATATTCATTTGCTTTATCTTTCAAATCATCAGGTATCTCTACTTCATCCATGACAGTACCTAAATCATCTTCATATATTATGGCTTCATTCTTTATAAGATCCACTATACCCTTAAATTGATCTTCTGATCCTATTGGTATTTGAACTGGTACCGCATTACAATGGAGCCTTTCTCTTAAAGTGTTTATACACATATAGAAATCTGCTCCAACAGAATCCATTTTATTTACATATACCATTCTTGGTACTCCATAATTATCTGCTTGCCTCCAAACAGTTTCTGTCTGTGGTTCAACTCCACTTTTTGCATCTAAAACAGTAACAGCACCATCTAAAACTCTTAATGATCTTTCAACTTCTACAGTAAAATCCACGTGTCCTGGTGTATCTATTATGTTTATTGCATAACCTTTCCACTGACAGAATGTAGCTGCTGAAGTTATAGTTATTCCTCTTTCCTGTTCTTGTGCCATCCAGTCCATTGTAGCTTCACCATCGTGTACTTCTCCTATTTTATGAGTTTTTCCTGTATAGAAAAGTATACGTTCTGTAGTGGTAGTTTTTCCGGCATCTATATGTGCCATTATTCCAATATTACGGAATTTATCTAACGGATATTCTCTTCCCACTTGTTCTTCCTCCCTGCAACTTGTAAATTTAATTCGACAAAACTGTTTTAGCAAAGCTACCAAAACAGTTTTGAATATTAGTATCTATAATGTGCAAAAGCTTTATTTGCTTCAGCCATCTTATGAGTTTCTTCCCTCTTTTTAACGGCAGCTCCTGTATTGTTAGCTGCATCTATAAGTTCTGAAGCTAGCCTTTCCCTCATATACTTTTCATTTCTTTTTCTTGATGCAATAAGAAGCCATCTAATACCCAATGTCTGTCTTCTTTCTGGTCTAACTTCTATTGGTACTTGATAAGTAGCACCACCAATTCTTCTTGCTTTTACTTCAAGCAAAGGCATTATGTTATTCATAGCTTCTTCAAATACTTCAATTGGTTCTTTATTAGTCTTTTCCTGAATTATATTAAAAGCATCATAACATATTTTCTGAGCTACACCTTTTTTACCATCTTCCATTATATTGTTAATCAATTTAGTAACAACTTTACTATTATATACCGGATCAGGTAATACATCTCTTTTTCCTATATGTCCTTTTCTTGCCACTTTTCTTCCCTCCTTAACAATTTAAATTTAAGTTCATAGGTACTCGGTTATATTTAAACCACAACCGCAAAGCGCTTTGTACTCTTGCAAAATAATTTATTAATCTTCAAAATATCTGTTAATCTATATAAATGCTGAATACATAGCACTAAATTCATTCCTATCACCAATGCTATTTTTGCTTTGGTTTTTTCGCACCATATTTTGATCTTGCCTGTAATCTATCAGCTACTCCTGCTGAATCTAAAGCTCCTCTTACAATATGATATCTTACACCTGGAAGATCTTTTACTCTTCCACCTCTTATAAGAACAACACTATGTTCTTGAAGATTATGTCCTATACCTGGAATATAAGAAGTAACTTCATAACCATTTACTAATCTAACTCTGGCTATTTTTCTAAGTGCAGAGTTAGGCTTTTTAGGAGTAGTTGTTTTAACTACTGTACAAACTCCTCTTTTCTGAGGACATTCCTTTAATGCTGGTGCTTGTGATTTCATACTTGAAGTCTTTCTTCCTTTTCTAACTAACTGGCTTATTGTTGGCATCTTTACACCTCCTTTTTAACTATTAAACTAATATTTATATTTAAATTTCATAAAAGGCTAACTAAAATTCACTTAAGCAGTGCAGCAGTAGCTGCGCCTACATTTATTCCACATAACCTGCCCAACTCTTTCATAGTGTCTATATACACAACTTCTAAGGAATTATCTTTAGCCAATATTTCTACTGGTTTTATCAGACTCTCGTCAGCATCTTTAGCTATATATACAATTTTTGCCTCATCATTTTTAATAGATTTAACAGTTTGCTTTACACCAACAACTTTTTTCCCTTTAAGTCTGTAAATCATAAATCTATTTCCTCCCTTACAGTGTATAGAGACAAAGTTTGTGAACTTTGTCTCCATAAAAACACATAGCTGTATTTTATCATTTTAGCATTGTTATGTCAATAAATTATGTTAATATCACGCTTCCTTTTTATTTTCACTACCTACAATGTTGTTATTATCCGTTTCACTCACCGTATTAAGTTTTATAGATCTATATCTCATCATACCAGTCCCTGCTGGTATAAGTTTACCTATAATTACATTTTCTTTTAATCCAAGCAAAGGATCAATTTTGCCTTTTATAGCTGCATCGGTAAGTACTCTGGTTGTTTCCTGAAAAGAAGCAGCTGATAAGAATGAATCCGTTGCAAGTGCAGCCTTAGTTATACCAAGGAGTGCTATTCTTCCCTGTGCAGGCTTACCTCCATTAGCTATTACCCTATCATTCTCTTCTTCAAAATCAAATATGTCTATCATAGTTCCTGGTAATAATTCTGTATCTCCGGAATCCTCTATTTTAACTTTTCTTGTCATCTGTCTTATTACCACTTCAAGATGCTTATCATTTATATCAACACCCTGTAATCTATAAACTTTTTGTACTTCAGAAAGTAAGTAATTTTTAACACCTTGAACTCCCTTTATCCTTAAAATATCATGTGGGTTTACAGATCCTTCTGTTATTTCATCTCCCGCACTTATAATATCACCATCAGATACTTTTATTCTTGAACCAAAAGGAATATCGTAAGTAACTTCCTCACCACTATCTGCAACAACAGATATAGTTCTTTTCTTTTTAGTTTTTTCCATTTTTACAGTACCTGATATTTCGCTTATTATAGCAAGACCTTTTGGCTTTCTGGCTTCAAATAATTCTTCAACCCTTGGAAGTCCTTGAGTTATATCGGAACCTGCAACTCCACCTGTATGGAAAGTCCTCATAGTTAACTGCGTGCCTGGTTCACCTATACTTTGTGCTGCTATTATTCCTACAGATTCACCTATGTCGATTTTTTTTGCAGTAGCCATATTCATCCCGTAACACTTAGAACATACTCCATGTTTGGATCTACAAGTAAATACAGATCTTATCTTAACTTTTTTTATGCCAGTACTTTCTATTTTTTCAGCTATCTTTGAATCCATATAACTATCTTTAGCTACTATAAGTTCGCCTGTATTAGGGTCCTTAATATCTTCCGCAGAATATCTCCCAGTTAATCTTTCTGACAAACTTTCTATAACTTCATTTCCTTCCTTTATTTCAGATACCTCATATCCCTCATGGGTTCCACAGTCTTCTTCCCTTACTATAACATCCTGGCTTACATCTACAAGCCTTCTTGTAAGATAACCTGAATCCGCAGTTTTAAGTGCCGTATCAGCATTACCTTTTCTAGCTCCATGGGTAGATATAAAATATTCAAGTACATCCAGTCCTTCCCTAAATGATGCCCTTATTGGAAGTTCTATTATTTTTCCCGATGGGTTTGCCATAAGCCCTCTCATACCAGCAAGCTGCTTAATCTGGCTCTTAGATCCTCTAGCTCCAGAATCAGCCATCATAAATATTGGATTAAACCTATCAAGATTGTTCATAAGTTCATCTGCAACATCTTCTGTAGTTTTAGTCCATTTTTCTATAACTCTTTGGTATCTCTCATCTTCTGATATAAATCCTCGTCTGTACATTTTCTCTATTTTATCAACGGCTACATCAGATTCATTAAGAAGCCGTTTTTTTGCTTCAGGTACAACCATGTCAGAAGTTGAAACTGTTATCCCACTCACAGTAGAATAATGATATCCCCTTGCTTTTATCTTATCAAGCATTATAGAAGTTTGAGTAGCTCCATGCTTCATATAGCATTTGTTTATTATCTTACCTAAATTTTTCTTTGCAACCAAAAAATCAATTTCTAACTTAAGTTCATTTTCAGGTTTACTTCTATCTACAAATCCAAGATCCTGTGGTATAGACTCATTAAATATAAGTTTTCCTGGAGTTGTTTCAATTATACCACTTATGATTCTTCCATCCTTCATCTTACTCGTCTTTACCTTGATTTTAGCATGTATATTAATTTGTTTAAGCTGATATGCCATTATTACTTCGTCAGAGCTAGAAAAAATTCTTCCCTCACCTTTTACCCCATCTTCTTCTATAGTCAAATAATAGGAGCCAAGTACCATATCTTGTGTAGGTACAACCACTGGCTTACCATCTGATGGCTTTAATATATTATGTGCCGCAAGCATCAAAAATCTAGCTTCTGCCTGAGCTTCAACAGAAAGAGGAACATGGACTGCCATCTGATCTCCATCAAAATCTGCATTGTATGCTGTACAAGCAAGTGGATGCAATTTTATTGCCTTCCCTTCTACAAGAACCGGTTGAAAAGCTTGAATACCCAGTCTATGAAGTGTAGGAGCACGGTTTAAGAGTACTGGATGATCCGATATTACTTCTTCTAACACATCCCATACTTGAGTTTGAACTCGCTCTACCATTCTTTTAGCACTTTTAATATTATGAGCCAGACCACTTTCAACTAATTTTTTCATTACAAATGGCTTAAAAAGTTCTAAAGCCATCTCTTTAGGAAGACCACATTGATACATCCTAAGTTCAGGACCAACAACTATAACCGAACGTCCTGAATAGTCAACACGTTTTCCAAGCAAGTTTTGTCTAAATCTGCCCTGTTTTCCTTTCAGCATATCTGACAATGATTTTAATGGTCTATTCCCGGGTCCTGTTACAGGTCTTCCACGCCTTCCATTATCTATAAGAGCATCAACTGCTTCCTGGAGCATTCTCTTTTCATTTCTAACTATTATATCTGGTGCGCCAAGGTCCAATAGTTTTTTAAGTCTATTATTTCTATTTATAACTCTCCTATAGAGATCATTTAGATCTGATGTAGCAAACCTTCCTCCGTCTAACTGAACCATAGGTCTTAAATCAGGTGGAATTACGGGTATTACGTCTATTATCATCCAATCTGGTTTGTTGCCTGATTTTCTAAAGGATTCTACTACTTCTAGCCTTCTTATTATCCTAACCTTTTTTTGTCCTGTACTATTCTTAAAATCTTCTTTTAACTCCAACGAAAGCTGTTCTAAATCTATTTCTTCTAATAACTTCTTAATGGATTCAGCTCCCATTCCTGCTGAAAATGTTTCTTCGCCATACTTATCAACAGCTTCTCTATATTCCTTTTCATTTAAAAGTTGTTTTTTTAACAATGGAGTCTCTTTAGGATCCAGAACCACATAAGATGCAAAATAAAGAACCTTTTCCAATGCTCTTGGCGACATATCCAGTATAAGCCCCATCCTCGATGGAATACCTTTAAAATACCATATATGGGATACCGGCGCTGCCAGTTCAATATGACCCATTCTTTCACGTCTTACCTTTGCCTTGGTTACTTCAACACCACATCTGTCACATACTATTCCTTTATATCTTATTCTTTTATATTTTCCACAGTGACATTCCCAATCTTTTGTAGGTCCAAATATTCTCTCACAAAATAATCCATCTCTTTCAGGTTTTAAGGTCCTATAGTTTATGGTTTCAGGCTTTTTAACTTCACCTCTAGACCATTCTCTTATCTTTTCTGGAGAAGCAAGACCTATTTGCATTGCATCAAAATTATTTAATTCAAACAAGGGTAAATCCTCCCTTCCTAATGTTCATCGCTAAAATCATCTATATCAAGATCATCTAAATTTAAATCATCATCAGATTCATCATCTTCATTATTATTAGTATCTCCAATACCATTTTCTACAATGTTTTGATCCTGAGGAACCGAATCTTCATTCCCCTCTATATTAACGCCTAAATCCTCTACATCATCATCTACTGATTCTTTTATCTTTATCTCCTCATTATTATCATTAAGCACCTTGACATCGAGACAAAGTGCCTGAAGTTCCTTTATAAGAACTTTAAATGATTCTGGCACTCCTGGTTCCGGTATATTCTCACCTTTTACTATAGCCTCATAAGTTTTTACTCTTCCTACTACATCATCTGATTTAACTGTAAGTATTTCCTGAAGAGTATGTGCTGCTCCATATGCTTCGAGTGCCCACACTTCCATTTCACCAAATCTCTGGCCACCAAACTGAGCTTTACCTCCAAGAGGTTGCTGGGTAACAAGTGAATAGGGGCCTGTAGATCTAGCATGAATTTTATCATCAACCAGATGAGCTAACTTTAAAATATACATATATCCAACTGTTACAAGCCTATCAAATGGTTCTCCCGTCCTTCCATCATACAATACAGTTTTACCATGAGTCTTATATCCAGCCTTTTGAAGACATTCCAGAATATCTTCCTCTCTTGCACCGTCAAATACCGGCGTAGCTATATGCCATCCAAGCTTACTTGCAGCCCATCCAAGATGAACTTCAAGTACCTGACCTATATTCATACGTGAAGGAACTCCAAGCGGATTCAAGCATATCTGAAGCGGCCTCCCATCAGGTAAAAATGGCATATCTTCTTCTGGTAATACTCTTGAGATAACACCTTTATTACCATGTCTACCCGACATTTTATCTCCTACGGATATCTTTCTTTTTTGAGCTATATAACACCTAACAAGTTTATTCACACCAGGAGGAAGTTCATCTCCATTTTCTCTGGTAAATACTCTTACATCCACAATTATTCCATATTCTCCATGAGGTACTCTAAGTGATGTATCTCTAACTTCTCTAGCCTTTTCTCCAAATATAGCTCTTAAAAGCCTTTCTTCCGCTGTAAGCTCAGTCTCACCTTTCGGAGTTACCTTTCCAACTAATATATCTCCAGATCTTACTTCTGCTCCTATTCTTATTATTCCTCTTTCATCTATATCTTTAAGAGCATCTTCACCAACATTCGGTATATCTCTTGTAATTTCTTCTGGTCCAAGTTTTGTATCTCTAGCTTCTGATTCATATTCTTCTATATGGATTGACGTAAATACATCATCTCTAACAAGTTCTTCAGATATAAGCATGGCATCTTCGTAATTATAACCTTCCCAGGTTGTAAATCCCATCCTTATATTTTTCCCCAAAGCTATCTCTCCTAAATCCGTTGAGGGTCCATCTGCAATTACAGAGCCCTTATCAACCTTTTCACCCTTTTCAACTATAGGCCTTTGATTTATGCAAGTTCCCTGGTTTGATCTTTTAAATTTAATTAATCTATAAGTATCTATACCACCATCTGAATCTCTTCTTACCCTTACCTCATTTGCACTTACATATACTACAGTACCCGCATTTCTTGCTTTTGGAAGAACTCCTGAATCTACTGCGGCCTTATACTCAATACCTGTACCTACTATAGGTGCCTGCGGCTTTAAAAGTGGTACAGCCTGCCTTTGCATGTTTGAACCCATCAAAGCACGGCTTGCATCATCATTTTCAAGAAAAGGTATCATAGCCGTAGCTACTGAAACAATTTGTCTTGGGGAAACATCTATAAAATCAACGTCTTCACAGGGTACTACTATAACTTCACCCTTATCCCTGACTGTAACTCTCTTATCAACAAATTTTCCTTCTTCATCGAGAGGTTCATTTGCCTGGCCGATTAAATATTCATCCTCTTCATCTGCAGTCATATACACAATTTCATTTGTCACTACACCAATAGATTTATCTACTTTTCTGTATGGTGCTTCAATAAATCCATATTCATTAACTTTTGCATAAGTTGCAAGAGAATTAATTAGGCCTATATTAGGTCCTTCTGGAGTTTCTATAGGACACATTCTACCATAGTGAGAATTATGAACATCTCTAACCTCAAAACCAGCTCTTTCTCTTGACAAGCCTCCTGGTCCCAACGCTGAAAGTCTCCTCTTATGTGTAAGTTCAGACAATGGATTAGTCTGATCCATAAATTGTGACAACTGGGAACTCCCAAAAAATTCTTTTATAGATGCTGCTACAGGCCTTATATTTATAAGCGCTTGTGGAGTTATTACTTCCTGATCTTGTATAGTCATTCTTTCTTTTACTACTCTTTCCATTCTTGAAAGACCTATTCTAAATTGATTTTGAAGCAATTCACCTACAGACCTAAGCCTTCTATTCCCAAGATGATCAATATCATCTGTATGACCCACATTATCAGCTAAACCTAATTCATAACTGATTGTAGCATATATGTCATCTTTAACAATATGCTTAGGAACCAGTTCATGCATATGCTTTCTTATCTGGTCTTTAATACTTTCCTCATCATTATAATTATCTAATATTTCTTTTAATATCGGATAATGAACACTTTCTTTTATATTCAAATCATCTATATTAAAATCAACAAAGTTATGTATATTCACAAAATTGTTACCTATTATCCTTAAAGTTCCATCTTCTATTTGAATATCCACTACATTTATACCACATTGTTGTATATCAACAGCTTTATCTCTGCCAATTCTATCACCTTTTTGAACTAATATCTCTCCTGTTTGTGGATTCACTATATCTTTCGCTGCTATTTGATTTGCAATTCTAAGATAAAGCGCTAATTTTTTATTAAACTTATATCTTCCTACTCTGGAGAGATCATATCTCTTTGCATCAAAAAACAAAGAGTCAATGAGTGATTGTGCACTATCTACTGTAGGTGGTTCTCCCGGTCTTAGTCTTTTATAAATTTCAAGCAAGGCTTCTTCATGAGTTTTAGTATTATCCTTCTCAATCGTAGCTTTTAATCTCTCATCTTCTCCAAAAAATTCAGTAATTTCACTATCTGTACCATAACCCATTGCTCTAGCTAAAATAGTTATAGGAAGCTTCCTTGTTTTATCAATTCTTACGTATATTATATCATTTGAATCAGTTTCATACTCTAACCAGGCCCCCCTATTAGGAATAACCGTTGATGAAAAAAGTTTCTTACCAGTCTTGTCAACAGACATATCATAATATACTCCCGGCGATCTTACAAGCTGACTTACTATAACTCTTTCTGCTCCATTAATTATAAAAGTTCCTTGTTCCGTCATAAGAGGGAAATCTCCCATAAAAACTTCTTGTTCTTTAACTTCTCCAGTTTCTTTATTCAATAGCCTAACTTTAACTTTTAAAGGTGCTGCATAAGTAGCATCTCTTTCCTTACAATCCTCTACTGAATATTTAATATTATCCATATCTAGCTTATATCCTACAAACTCCAAATTAAGATTTGCTGTATAATCTTGAATAGGATTAATATCATCAAATACTTCCTGTAATCCTTCTTTTAAAAACCAATTATACGAATCTAACTGTACTTCAATTAAATTAGGCATATGACCTATTTCTTTAAGCCTGGAAAAGCTCATTCTAGTTCTTTTACCAACCTGGACAGGATGTACCATTGACTTTCACCCCTTGCATAAACTAAAAATAGCCAAAAACACCTATATATGTTTATGGATTCTTCATCATTAACATCAAATTAGTATAACCTATTTTTTATACTTCATTCAAATTATACTAATTTACAATTATTATATTGATTCTTAACTAATCAATGCAATTTACTATACTAGCATAATACCAAAAATTTGTCAATAAAATTTAGCACTTTTTATAATAATTATCTAAAAATTTATAAAGGGACGCTTCAAAACCAAAGCGTCCCTTTATAAATTTTAAGTATATCTTATAACTACTTTAATTCTACCGTAGCTCCAACTTCTTCAAATTTTGCTTTCATAGCTTCTGCATCGTCCTTACTTACAGCCTCTTTTATTGTCTTAGGAGCTCCATCAACCAAAGCTTTAGCATCTTTTAGTCCTAAGCCAGTTGCTTCTCTAACAACTTTTATAACTTTTATTTTTTGTGCTCCTGCTTCCTTCAAAACTACATCGAATTCAGTTTTTTCTGCAGCACCTGCTCCATCTCCTTGAGCAGCTCCGCCTGCAGCTGCTGCTGGAGCTGCTGCACTTACGCCAAATTCTTCTTCACATGCTTTCACTAATTCATTTAATTCTAAAACGCTCATATCTTTTATAGCTTGAATGATTTCTTCCTTATTCATTTTAATATACACCTCCGAAATTTCTTTCCTTAATTAAGCTTCTTTTGAAGCTGAGTCCTTTTCTTTTGATATTGCATCTAACAAATACACAAATTTTGATACTGGAGCTTTGAAGCTTCCAAGTAACTTCGCAATAAGCACTTCTCTTGGTGGTATTGTAGCGAGTTTTTTAATTTTGTCTTCATCAAAAAATTCTCCATCTACAATTCCACCCTTTAATTCTAAAATTTTATGATCTTTTGCATAATTATTAATTACTCTTGCCGGTGCAGTTGCATCCTCATATCCAAATGCTATTGATACTGGTCCTTTAAGAATTTGCTCTGCATCATCATATCCTAATTTCTTAGCAGCTAATGTAGATAATGTATTTTTATAAACCTTATATTCTACACCTGCTTCTCTTAGGTTCTTCCTAAGTTCTGTATCTTGTTCAACCGTTAATCCTTGATATTTAGAGAATACTATACTCTTTGATTTTTCCATTTTTTCTTTTATTTCTTGAACCTTAGCTTCTTTTAATTCTCTATTTTTTCCCATAGTATTACACCTCCTCACAGTTACACTGCAATTATAAAATGGCCCCCCATAGACAAAGAGAGACCAACAAACTTTTTTATATCGGAACCCTGGGTAGGTTGGATAACCGTTATGCTTACGCACCTACTGTCTATGGAATATTTACTTATTTACTTAATCGGCAAAAAAATCACCAATTTATATCAATATTAATCTAAAACTTTAGTTGGATTTACCTTTACTCCAGGCCCCATAGTACTTGATAATACTACAGATTTTAAATATTGACCTTTAGCTGCTGATGGCTTTGCCTTTACAACAGCATCCAAAAGTACATGAAAATTTTCCACCAATTTTTTTGACTCAAAAGATTTTTTTCCTATTGGTACATGTATTATGGAAGTCTTATCTACTCTGTATTCAACTTTTCCAGCTTTAATTTCATTTATGGCTTTTGCAACATCAAAAGTTACAGTGCCTGACTTAGGATTCGGCATTAAACCCTTTGGTCCAAGTACTCTACCTAATCTACCTACAATGCCCATCATATCTGGTGTTGCAACAACTACATCAAAATCAAACCAATTCTCTTTTTGAATTTTTTCGACATATTCTTCTGCTCCAACAAAATCTGCTCCTGCATCTTTTGCTTCATCAACTTTAGCACCTTTTGCAAATACTAAAACTCTAACCTGTTTACCGGTTCCATTAGGAAGTACAACGGCTCCTCTAACTTGTTGATCTGCATGTCTTGGATCGACCCCAAGTTTTAATGCAATTTCTATAGTTTCATCAAATTTAGCTTTTGCCGTTTTTAAAACTATATCAATAGCTTCTTCTGGTGAATACAATACATTTTTATCAATAAGCTTAATACTTTCTACATAATTCTTTCCCATTTAAAATCCTCCTTCGTGGTAACTACGGCTTTCGCCTCCCACCATTTTCATACTATTCTTCTACAGTTATTCCCATGCTTCTTGCTGTACCAGCCACCATTCTCATAGCAGCTTCTATTGATGCTGCATTTAAATCTGGCATTTTTGTCTCTGCTATTTGCTTAACTTGTTCTTTTGTCACTTTAGCAACTTTTGTCTTATTTGGTACCCCAGAACCACTTTCAATTCCTGCTGCTTTTTTAAGTAATACCGCTGCCGGTGGAGTCTTCAATATAAAACTGAATGACCTATCCTGATATACAGTAATTACCACTGGAATTATCAAGCCAGCTTGATTATTAGTTTTAGCATTAAATTCTTTACAAAATCCCATAATGTTTACACCATGCTGTCCAAGTGCTGGACCAACTGGTGGTGCTGGACTTGCCTTTCCTGCAGGAAGTTGAAGTTTTATCATCCCTACTACTTTTTTAGCCATAATAACACCTCCCTAGTCTAATTTTTCTATTTGATTAAAATCAAGTTCAACAGGAGTTTCCCTGCCAAACATGTTAACTAATGCCTTAATCTTTTTCTTTTCAGTATTGATTTCCTGGATAACAGCTGAAAAATTCTCAAGAGGACCGGATTTAACTTTTACATTTTCTCCTACTGATACATCTACATTTACAGGTTTTTCATTTATTCCCATGGTTCTAACTTCTTCATCCGTAAGTGGAACAGGCTTAGATCCTGGTCCAACGAAACCTGTAACACCTCTAGTATTTCTAACTATATACCAAGAATCATCACTCATAACCATGTGTATTAAAACATATCCTGGGAAAACTTTTTTGAGGGTTATCTTTTTCTTTCCATCTTTAATTTCAACCTGCTCTTCCATAGGAACTTGAACATCATCTATCCAATCATAGAGGTTTCTATTTTCTATGGTTTTTTCAAGGTTAGCCTTAACCTTATTCTCATAACCAGAATATGTATGAACTACATACCATCTAGCTTTATCTGCCATAATCCTAGGGACAAAAAATTTCCAGTCCCTACCTCCTTTTTATTATTATTTCAATATGTTTTGAACTATAAAATTGAATCCGAAATCCAATATTCCAACAATAACGACATACACAGCACAAAATGCAATAACAGATATAGATGCCTTTTTTACATTATCTTTTGATGCCCAAGTTATTCTATTAAATTCTCCAATTAAATCCGTGAAAAAGTTGGAATTCTCACTATATGAAACTGCATTTTTTTTAGATTTTTTATTATTGCTTGTTGCCATTATACTCACATCCTTGAAATATTTCATTTATATTACCCATATTATTTTACTTTGTTTCCTTATGAATTGTATGTTTATGGCAAAATGGGCAATACTTTTTCATTTCTAGTCTGTCAGGGTTATTCTTTTTATTTTTAATTGTACTATAATTTCTTTGCTTACAATCCGTACATGCTAAGGTTATTTTTACTCTCACTGCCATCACACCTCCTAGTATCGTTGATGTATGTCAATTACCTCCACAGAGAAGGAAATTTAATATATTACATTACATAAATAAAGCATTTAAAACTTCATATAGTTTATAACCATGATTGACAACACCGCGCAGTTAATAAAAGTTCATATTTTTTTAGAATCTATAAATAACTAAACCATATGTATTCTAATAATTCTAAAATTATGCATTACTTATATACTTTATCATAGCCTAGTTTTTATGTCAATGCAAAATAATTCTATATCCATTTTGAAAAGGACTGGATCCAAGAAACCAGTCCTTACTTCCCTGAAAATTACTCTACAATTTTAGTAACTACACCTGAACCAACTGTTCTTCCGCCTTCTCTTATTGCAAATCTCAGTCCTTCATGCATTGCTACCGGTGTTATAAGTTCCACATTCATATCTATGTGGTCTCCTGGCATTACCATCTCTACTCCCTCTGGAAGTGCTATTGATCCTGTTACATCTGTTGTTCTGAAATAAAACTGTGGTCTGTATCCATTGAAAAATGGAGTATGTCTTCCTCCCTCTTCCTTCTTCAATACATAAACCTGACCTACAAATTTCTTGTGAGGATGTACTGTTCCCGGTTTTGACAATACCTGGCCTCTCTCTACTTCTTCCCTCTGTATTCCTCTTAGCAATACTCCTATGTTATCTCCTGCCATTGCCTGGTCAAGAAGCTTTCTGAACATTTCCACTCCTGTACATACTGTCTTCTTCTTCTCTTCACTAAGCCCTACTATCTCAAGTTCGTCTCCTATTTTAAGTACTCCTGTCTCTACTCTTCCTGTTGCAACTGTTCCTCTTCCTGTTATTGTGAATATATCCTCTATTGGCATCAAGAATGGCTTATCTATTGGTCTTTCCGGTGTTGGTATATAATTGTCTACTGCATCCATAAGCTCATGTATACACTTTGTTGCTTCTGGATCATCTGGATTTTCCAGTACCTTCAATGCACTACCTACTATTATTGGAACATCATCTCCAGGAAATCCATACTCACTCAACAATTCCCTTACTTCCATCTCTACCAATTCTATTAATTCAGGGTCATCTACCTGATCTGACTTATTCAAAAATACTACTATATACTGTACTCCTACTCTGCTTGCCAGAAGTATATGCTCTCTTGTCTGCGGCATTGGACCATCTGCTGCACTTACTACCAAGATTGCTCCATCCATCTGTGCTGCTCCTGTTATCATGTTCTTTACATAATCTGCATGTCCAGGACAGTCTACATGTGCATAGTGTCTCTTGTCTGTCTCATACTCTACGTGTGCTGTATTTATTGTTATTCCTCTTTCTTTCTCTTCTGGTGCCTTATCTATTTCATCATACTTTGTTGCTGCTGCTTTCCCCTCTTTTGCCAACACTGTCGTTATTGCTGCCGTCAGTGTTGTCTTACCATGGTCTACGTGTCCTATTGTTCCTATGTTTACATGTGGTTTTGTTCTCTCAAACTTCTCTTTTGACATTTTATTTCTTCCTCCTCGTTTGTTCAAAGTCTTAATTGAGTAAACTCAGCCTGGTGTGTTGTAACCTCACTTACATAATTACATTCTATTGGAGCCCATGACCAGGATTGAACTGGTGACCTCCACCTTACCAAGGTGACGCTCTACCAACTGAGCTACATGGGCAATCTAAGCTGGAGCGGGAGACGGGGATTGAACCCGCGACAACTAGCTTGGGAAGCTAGTGTTCTACCACTGAACTACTCCCGCCTACAATTATATTAACTATAAGCTACATACCGATTATCAATTTTAATACATATGCATTTCTTTGTCAATATAAATTTATTTGTGGATTAAACATTTTTCCAATTTTCGTTTGACTCTCTGTAGAGCATTATCTATAGACTTAGCATGCCTATCCAGATCGCATGCAATTTCCTGATAAGATTTACCATCCAAATATGACATAAGTACTTCCATCTCCAAGTCAGAAAGTACACCACCTATTTCCCTTTGTATATGATTTAGTTCCTCCCTACTTATTATAAGTTCTTCAGGATCAGCTACTTTCGCTTCTGACAAAACATCTAGCAAAGTTCTATCAGATTCTTCATCATATATAGGTTTATTCAAAGAAACATATGTATTTAGTGGAATATGCTTCTGTCTTGTAGCAGTCTTTATAGCCGTTATTATTTGACGTGTTATACATAATTCCGCAAATGCTTTAAAAGATGACAACTTGTCCGCTTTAAAGTCTCTTATAGCCTTATATAATCCAATCATTCCTTCTTGATATATATCTTCTTTGTCTGCCCCAATTAAAAAATAGGACTTTGCTTTGGATTTAACAAAGTTCTCATATTTATTAATCAAGTATTCCTGAGCCCTTTTATTCCCCTTTTTAGCTTCAACAACTACTTCCTCATCCAAATTTTCTTTAAAGGAGGAAATTTCTTTACTAATATAACCCCTATTATCCAAGCCTATCCCCCCAAAACAAATATACACCACATATTGATTATACATTAGAAATAAATTCATAGTCAATAGATTTTATTCACTTCTTCTAATTTTTTCTAATTCATCTAGTATTTTCTTATCTATTCTATCCTCTAATGCATGCTTTTTATCAGAATAATTAACCTCAATTTTACTATGAATCCTGTGATTTATAGCTTCGACTTCCTTATAAAATTCTAATGAAGACACCCTAACTGCTCCTCTTTGAAAAACAAGCTGCTGTTCCAATCGATCTGATGTTACTACAAATACTTCATTTTTACGGCCTATATTATTTACAGTTTTTTCTATATATGCATCTGCAGTTTCTCCTTCTTTAGTAAATACTATAGTCACGTTTTCACTAATCTTTTCTTTTTTTTCCATATTCCCGGCAACTAATTGTGCATCAAAAATTATAAATATCTTATATCCTTTAAAAGCAGCATAATTGGTAAGAAGTTCTACAAGATGCTGTCTCGCCAATTCAAAGTTATAATTTTTTGTTTGTTTCAATACGGGCCAGCTATTTATTACATTATATCCATCTACAAAAATATTTCTCAATTTTTACTCTCTTTTATTTTCTGTTTTAAAATTTCATACATTATTATTCCCCCTGCCATTGAAGCATTTAATGATGTTATACTCCCTACCATAGGTATTTTTACAAGTATATCACATTTTTCCTTAATTAACCTTGAAATTCCTTTTCCTTCACTTCCTATAACTAAAGCAAGACTTCCTGTCAAATCCGTATTAAAGCAATACTCTTTACCTCCCATATCTGCACCATATATCCATATACCATTCTTTTTTAATTTATCAATAGTTAAACTTAAATTTGTTACTTTACATATTCTCATATGTTCCACTGCTCCAGCCGATGATTTATATACTGCAGGTGTAATTCCCACATTGCGCCTTTTTGGTATAATTATTCCATGGGCTCCAAATACCTCAGCAGTTCTAATTATGGAACCAAAATTATGTGGATCTTCTATTTCGTCCAGTATTACTATAAAAGGTTTTTCTTTTTTTCGTAGTGAATATTGAAATATATCTTCAAGTTCACAGTATTTATAAGGAGTAACCCTTGCAATTATGCCTTGATGAGCTCCCGTATATGAAATTTGATCTAACTTTTTTTTATCTACTTTTTTTATTACAAGCTTTTTTTCTCTAGCTATTGCAAGTATTTTATTTATTGACCCCGTAATTTCACCATTTGAAACAAAAATTTGTTCAATTGTTTTACCAGATCTCAATGCTTCAATAACTGCATTTCTTCCTTCTATTATATTCTCTGTAAAATTATCTTTAAATCCACTATTTTTCATGTTATGAAGTTTCAACTCCCTTTCAAATCTTTAAATGAATTATAATATCCAGTAGATATCTTAATCTATCCATTTTTTTAGTTAAATATAAATATCCAACTAGAGTTTCAAAACCAGTAGCAAATCTATATTCCTGAACATCTGCATTCTTTGGAATGGTTCCAGACTTTGCATTTCTACCTCTCTTAAAAAAATATAGTTCCTCATCTGAAAGTTCATTAAATAGCTGCTTTATGATCTCACTTTGTGAGTGTGCCTTTACAAATTTTATAGCTTTCACATGAAGTTTATGAACTGACATATCTCTATTCTTAACAACTAAATATGATCTTATAAAAACTTCATATACTGAATCACCTATAAATGCCAAAACAAGTGGATTTAAATTTTTCACTTCATTTTCAGTAAATGTGTCATTAAATAAAAATTTTTCCATTTATATTCTTTTCCATCTCACTCCCTGAGATGTATCTTCAAGAACTATTCCATTTTCTTTTAATTCATCTCTTATTTTATCTGCCAATTTCCAGTTTTTATCTTTTCTCGCCTGCTGTCTTTGTTCTATTAATTTTTGTATATCATTTTTAATATATACTTTTTGGGATCTCTGTAAAATTCCAAGAGGTTTGCCAAGTTCTCTAATAATGTTTAAACAATAGCTTATTAACTGTTTTGATGATTTGCTATTTACATTAATATTTATGTTCTTTATTAAATCAAATATAACAGATATAGCATCAGCTGTATTGAAATCATCATCCATCTTTTCTATATATCTGTCTCTATATGTATCCAACTCATTTTTATAATCTTTTTCAACCTCAGTTAAATCTTTCACTAAAGTCTCTTTTAAAAGATTTTCCAAATTTGTAATAGAATTATACAATCTATCTAAAGCCGATTTTGTAGAGTCTAAAAGTTCTAAACTAAAATTTATCTGGGTCCTGTAGTGTCCAGATAACATAAACATTCTTATTACATCAGAATTATAATTTTTAAGTATTTCTCTTACTGTAAAAAAATTATTAAGTGATTTTGACATCTTCTGATTATTGACATTTACAAATGCAGAATGCATCCAATACTTTGCAAAAGTCCTACCTGTTCTACTTTCGCTTTGTGCTATTTCATTTTCATGATGGGGAAAAGTCAAATCAGATCCCCCTGCATGAATATCTATAGTATCGCCAAATAAGTTATACACCATACAAGAGCACTCTATATGCCATCCTGGTCTTCCCATCCCCCATGGACTCTTCCATGCGGGCTCACCAGGTTTTTGACTCTTCCATACTGCAAAATCCATAGGATCCTTTTTCCTTTCATCTATATCTATTCTCGAACCAGCTTGAAGTTCTTCAATATTCTGTCCAGATAACTTTCCATACTCCTTAAATTTCTTAGTACTAAAATATACATCTCCATCTATCTCATATGCATATTCTCTATCTATCAGATCTTTTACAAATGAAATTATCTGGTCAATATAAGCTGTAGCTCTTGGATTAGCTGTGGCTCTTTTTATGCTCAGAGCATCTGCATCCTTATAATATTCTTTTATAAATTTATCTCCAAGCTGCTCTACTGTTATAGCTTCCTCATTTGCTTTTTTAATCATTTTATCATCAATATCAGTAAAATTCTGTACAAATTTAACTTTATATCCCCTATATTCAAAATATCTTCTTACTGTATCAAATACTACAAAAGTTCTTGCATTTCCTATGTGGAAAAAGTTATATACTGTAGGTCCACATACATACATGCTAACTTCTCCGGGAACTAAAGGTATAAATTCCTCTTTTTTATTAGACATAGTATTATAAATTTTCATATACATTTGCACTTCCTATTCAGTTTTAATTTTAATATATAGTCATTATTCATTTTATCATATTATTATATCTCATATAAGGTTTATAAATTTTTTGTTTAAAGTAAATCCCTCATCACATATATTTGACAAGGGAACTTAGATTTAACCTTATATAAAACTTTTGGCTATCATTTCAGCAATATTTAAATCATTAGGTGTGGTTATTTTTATATTATTACAACTTCCTTTATATAAATATACCTTGTTTTCATAATGTTCGACTACCATGGCATCATCCGTAACTTTCAGACCTTCCTCCAAAATTTTTTTGTGACAATTCAAAATAAGATCATAAGCAAAACATTGAGGTGTCTGAACCAATACAAGTTTTTCCCTATTCAATGTATTTACAGAAAATCCTTCTTCATTTTTAACCTTTATAGTATCCTTAGATCCTATGCCACAAGCGCAAGCACTATAGAGCTTAGAAAATTTTATACCATCATTTATTATTTTATCCGTAACAAAAGGTCTCGCTCCATCATGGATCAGTACTATATTACATTTATAATTTTTTAAAGCATTAAGTCCATTTAAGACTGAATTTTGACGCTCGATTCCGCCTTCCACAATATTCAAGACTTTTACGAAGTTATATTTCTCAACTATCTCATGCCTACAATATTCAATCTCATCTTTCGCACAAACCAATATTATTCCATTAATAAACCTATTTTTAGAAAATGTATCTATAGAATAATACAGCATTGGTTTCCCACCTATATTTATAAACTGCTTGTTTATATTAGCATGCATCCTACTTCCTCTTCCTGCCGCTACTATAATAGCATAGTTTCCTTCCATATTAAAACTCCTCTTTTTGTTTTGCAAATATCATTCTTCCTGCTGCTGTTTGTAATACAGAAGTTACAATTACATCCTTTGTATTTCCTATATATTTTCTTCCTCCCTCTATAACTATCATGGTACCATCATCAAGATAAGCTATTCCCTGACCTGATTCCTTGCCATCTTTAATTATCTGTACTTTCATTTCTTCACCAGGGAGAACAACTGGTTTAACTGCATTTGCAAGTTCATTTATATTTAAAACTGGCACACCTTGAAATTCTGCTACTTTATTCAAATTATAATCGTTGGTTATAACTTTTCCCTTTAATACCTGTGAAAGTTTTAAAAGTTTACTATCAACTTCTTTTATATCTGGAAAATCTTTTTCATATATTTTCACATCTATATTTAATTCTTTCTGTATTTTATTCAATACATCAAGTCCCCTTCTTCCCCTTGTTCTTTTTAAACTATCTGAGGAATCAGCTATATGCCTAAGTTCTGCTAGTACAAAAGTTGGAATTATTAGTGGTCCCTCTATAAAGCCCGTCTGACATATATCAAATATTCTTCCATCAATTATTACAGATGTATCGAGAACCTTAGGGCACACACCACTAAATTCACTTTTATTCTTCCTATCTCTAGTATTTTGAGACCTCTTAATAGATATATTGCTAAATAAACTTATAAGTTCTTCTTTTTTCTTTATTGCAAGATTACCTCCCAACGCAGCCATAAGTATAGCTACCACTACTGCAAGTATTGTTCCTATAACTGGTATTCTTGCTAACAAACTTACAAACAGGGCAGATATCAGCAGACCTAAAAGTGCACCAACAAGTCCAATTAATATCTCAACTGCGGGAAGTTTTTGAAGGCTTCTTTCAATATAATCCATAATTTTCATTATAAGTAAATTAATCCATGGTGATATTAAAAATAATATAATTCCAAAAATTGCCGTTATTATAATTAAAAACAATGCTGTACCTACAGGACCATTACTTAAATATTCCAATTTGCTAAAGTAATGACTGTGAATTACAGCTTCTCCCAACAAGTATCCAATTATCAAGCCTATTATTGTGAAAAGTCCTCTTAATATTTTTTTTAGCAATAGACTCACCTCCTTATAAAATTTATTCCTTAATTGCGCCGCTATTACTAATATATTGCTAATACCAATATATATTAACAAAACATTTTTTTCAATAAGACTTCACCTTTTTAATAAATTATTTACTAAATTTCCTATTTTAATCAAAACGTCTCGCCTAATGCTTAAATAAAAGTTTATAAATAATCCCCCTGTTCATTATCTCATAATTAGATTATCATATATTTATAAAATGAAATAACAACATACTTTATTGACAAAATTATCTTATGAAAATTATAATTAATTTATAGACGATATGTTAATTCTAAATAAGGAGTTGAATTGAATGAAAGATATAATCTTTGATGATTTTCAAAATGCAGTTAATGAATCATTACTAAGACATAAAAGTATTTTAGATATAATAACTAAACTTCAGGAATCAAATGGAAGAATAAATAGGGCAATAGCAAAATCAGTCACAAATTGCGGATGTATAAAAATTTCTGCTCAAAAACAGCATACACCTTCTGTTAAAAATGATTTTGACATAGAAACTCTAAAGAATTGTTTAGAAACTCACTTAGACGGTGATTTATGTAATAATTGCAGAGAAATTATTACAAATGAAATAGGTAATAATCTTTTCTATTTAACTTCTTTATGTAATATATTAAATCTAAATTTATACGATATATTATTAAAAGAATATGACAAAATAAATACTCTAGGTAAATATTCTTTCAGATGAAATTATGCACAAAATAATTATATAATGTTATTTTGTGCTAAAATTATCATCTACCAGCATCTGTTCTCTCAACCTCCTAAGTCCATTTTTGATGGCTCTTGCTCTTGCTTCTCCAATTCCTTCAACATTATCTAATTCTTCATAGGAAGCCTCTGTAGCACCTTTTAATTCTCTAAAATTCTTTACAAGATTTTCTATTACATTAGTTGGTATTCTAGGTATCTTATTTAACATTCTATATCCTCTTGGTGATATTAAGGTATCTACAAGTGGTACACCTGTATAACCCAACGTTTTTGAGATACAATCTAAATTGAGCAATTCATCTTGAGACATTCCTTGTATTTGCTTATAGATTTCATCATAATCAATATCTTTTTGGCAATAATCTCTTATCATCCATATTCCATCCTGTTCAATGTCCTTTATCAATTCATTTAACTGCATGGATATAAGCCTTCCTTCATTTCCAAGTTCACATATATATATATCAATTTCAGACACTATCCTCATTACCATTTCAGTTCTTTGGATAGCCGTCATAACATCAAACAATGTAACCAGATCCTGAAATTCCAATATATTTAAATTATTTACAACTCTTTCTAATACAGAAACATATTTTTCTAACGTCTGAAGAGCCTGATTCGCTCTGGCTAATATTATACTGCTGTCTCTTAATACATATTTTATATAACCCTTATATATAGTTATTATATTTCTTCTCTGAGAAATTGCAATTACTATAGCACCTGTTTGTTTAGCCACTCGATCTGCAGTCCTATGCCTTGTTCCAGTCTCAGACGTAACAATACTTGAATCGGGAATAAGTTGTGCATTTGCACATAATATCTTTTTCAAATCACTGCTCAAAACTATGGCCCCATCCATTTTCGCAAGTTCATAAACATATGAAGGACTATAATCAGAATTTATAGTAAATCCTCCATCCACAACCTTTAATATTTGCTCACTGTCTCCTAGAAGCAAAAGTCCTCCAGTTTTTGCCCTGAGTATGTTCTCAAGGCCATCTCTAAGCTGTGTACCTGGAGCCAGAAGTTTAAGCATACTTTTTAATTCTCTATTTTTTTCTATTCTCAAAGTTATCACCTTAAATCAAAAGACTTTATTTAATGCCTCTTTAAGGGAAGACACACCCATAATATTTATCTCACTGTCATCTATTTTTTCTTTGTTTCTGTTTGGGATTAATATATTTTTAAAACCCATCTTCTTAGCTTCATGTACAATTCTATCACAAAATGATACAGGTCGTACCTCCCCCGTAAGTCCAACTTCTCCAACAACAAGGAGATTTTTTAGCCTTATTTCTGAAGATTTTGCACTGGAAATAAGTGAAAGTGCAAGCCCTAAATCTGCAAATGTACCCTCTAGTTCGAGCCCACCAACTACATTAACATAAACATCACAATTGTAAAAAGGAATTTTAAGTTTTTTTTCAAGTACAGCTAAAATGAGATTCAATCGTGAATTATCAATACCTACAGCAGTTCTCCTTGGCATTACAGCTTTAGTTTGGCTCACTAATGCCTGTATCTCTATAAGTATCGGTCTTGTTCCCTCCATAATACCAATAACCACAGAGCCTTCTTGCTGAAAATTTCTCTCTTCCAAAAATATTTCAGACGGATTCGATATTTCTGAAAGCCCATTTTCTTTCATCTCAAACACTCCAATTTCACTTGTGGTTCCAAACCTATTTTTTACAGTTCTAAGAATTCTAAATTCTTCATTTCTTTCACCTTCAAAGAAAAGAACTGTATCTACCATATGCTCTAGCACTCTGGGTCCTGCTAACTCTCCTTGTTTTGTAATATGTGCCACTATAAAAAAAGATATGTCATTTATTTTTCCTATACGCATAATATCGTTAGAATTTTCCCTAACTTGAGATACACTTCCAGGAGCTGATCCTATAGTATCTTTAAACATCGTTTGTATAGAATCTATTATAACAAATATAGGCTTGATATTTTCTATATGCTCTTCTATTTTTCTCAAGTTTGTTTCTGAAAGCACATAGATATTATCTGATAAGGTATCCAGTCTATCCCCTCTCATTTTTATCTGTTCCTCTGACTCTTCTCCTGAGATATAAAGAACCTTTCCATACTTTTTTGCAATATTATTTGCCGTCTGAAGGAGCAACGTAGACTTGCCTATACCCGGAGCACCTGATATAAGAGTGAGAGACCCTCTAACAATCCCTCCTCCTAATACTCTATTTAACTCATTTATCCCAGTATCAAACCTTGCATATTCACCAGATTTTATATTATTAATATTTCTAGGTTCACTATTCCCACCAATACCATAATAATCACTAGAATCATTTTTTTTGTCTGTATTCTTAATTTCTTCAACCATACTATTCCACTTATTACAATTAGGGCATTTTCCCAACCATTTTAATGATTCATATCCACAGTTTTGGCAAATAAAAACAGTTTTTATTTTTGTCACTTTGTAATCTCCTCCATATAACAATAATTATACATTATAAGCTTTAACTTTTGCAGTAATTCATATAACTTTTTAAATTAATAATACACCCCATACTATAAAAGGTATGGGGTATTACAAAATCTATTCTACTTTACTGAATTCCAACTCATCCTTATTTAAACTTACTTTTACTTTATCTCCTCTTTTAACATTTCCCTTTAGCATTTCTTCTGAAAGTTTATCTTCCACAGTTTTAGTAATAGCCCTTCTAAGTGGTCTTGCTCCATAATTTATATCAAAGCCCTCTTTAGTCAAATGATCTTCCGCATCCTCTGTAAAATCAATCTCTATATTCTGCTCTTTCAATCTTGAAGAAACTTCTTTTAACATAAGTCTCACTATCTTTTTTAAGTCTTCTTTTTCAAGCTTTCTAAATACTATAATATCATCAATTCTATTTAAAAATTCTGGTCTAAAAGAGTTTTTCAATTCTTCCATTATATTATCCTTCATTGTTTCGTAGTCACTTTCTCTATTACTTTCTTTATTACCAGAAGCAAATCCCATGGATTTTTGTTTTTTTATAGTAGAAGCCCCAACATTGGATGTCATTATTACTATGGTATTCTTGAAGTTTACAGTTTTGCCCTTTCCATCTGTCAATCTTCCATCTTCTAGTATCTGAAGTAATACATTGAATATCTCTGGATGAGCTTTTTCTATTTCATCAAATAATACTACAGAATATGGGTTTCTTCTTACTTTCTCAGTTAGTTGCCCGCCTTCATCATAGCCTACATATCCTGGAGGGGATCCAATTAGCCTTGATACCGTATGCTTTTCCATATACTCTGACATATCGATTCTTATCATATTGTTCTCATCGCCAAACATAGCTTCTGCTAATGCTTTAGAAAGCTCTGTTTTTCCTACTCCAGTAGGTCCAAGAAAAATGAATGAGCCTATAGGTCTATTTGGATCCTTTAATCCAACTCTTGCTCTTCTCACTGCTCTAGATATAGATTTTACTGCATCCTCCTGTCCTATAACCCTTTTATGGAGTATATCCTCAAGTTTAAGGAGTTTTTCTGATTCCCTTTCCGTTAATTTTTGAACCGGTATATTAGTCCATTGCGATACCACAGATGCAATATGCTCTTTTGTAACTTTTAAAGTAGATACCTGCTTTTCAGTTTTCCAATCAGTTTTCATACCTTGAAGTTTATCTTTTAAAGCTTTTTCCTTATCTCTGAGCTTAGCTGCCTTTTCAAAATCTTGAACCCTTATTGAATCTTCTTTTTCCTTGGTTATTTTTTCAAGATCTGTTTCTATCTTTTTTACATCTGGAGGTGCGATCAAGTTCTGTATTCTAATCTTAGCACATGCTTCATCAATAAGATCTATAGCTTTGTCAGGAAGATACCTATCAGTTATATATCTATCTGACATATTCACTGCAGCATCAATTGATTCGTCTGTTATTTTCACTCTATGGTGTGCTTCATATTTATCTCTGAGCCCCTTTAATATAAGTACAGCTTCTTCTTTTGTAGGTTCACCTACCATTATAGGCTGAAATCTTCTCTCAAGTGCAGAATCCTTCTCTATATATTTTCTATATTCATCTATAGTAGTTGCACCAATACACTGTATTTCACCTCTAGCCAAAGCTGGCTTAAGTATATTGGATGCATCAATAGCTCCTTCAGCTGCACCAGCACCGATTATCGTATGAATTTCATCTATAAATAATATTACATTGCCAGATTTTCTTATTTCCTCCATTACTTTTTTAAGTCTTTCTTCAAACTCACCTCTATACTTGGATCCAGCAATCATTGAAGAAAGATCAAGAGTTACAACTCTTTTCCCCCTTAAAAGCTCAGGTATGTTAGATGAAACTATTTTTTCAGCTAATCCTTCAGCTATAGCCGTTTTACCTACACCAGGATCTCCTATCAAGCAAGGATTGTTTTTTGTTCTTCTACTTAATATCTCAAGTACTCTCTGTGTTTCTTTCTCTCTTCCTATTACTGGATCAAGTTTTCCTTCCTTAGCCATATCTGTTAGATCACGGCCAAACTGATCTAAAGTTGGGGTTGGTTCTCCAACACCTTTTTTACCACCATTAAGATTTGCTGACTGTTCTCCAGATAACGAATTGGTTAATTCTTTCCTAAGTTTATTAAAATCTGCACCAAGATTGTTCAAGATAGTAAATGCAACTCCTTCAGCTTCTCTTATAAGTGCAAGAAGTATATGCTCTGGACTTATATAATTGTGATTCAAATTTCTTGCCTCAAATAGACTCAATTCCAAAAGTCTTTTAGTTCTAGGAGTAAGAGGTATTTCATTATTGTATAGTTCTATTTCCCCCTTCCCTTCATATTCTTCTATAAGGGCCTTCACATTTTCAGCCGTAATATTCATATTGTTTAAAAGGCTTTTAGATATCCCATCTTCCCTTAATATTCCCAATAAAATATGCTCTGTTCCCACATAACCGTGTTTAAGAGATTGAGCTTCTTCCTGGGCATATATAATTACTTTTTGTGCTCTTTCTGTAAATCTTCCGAACATCATAATATATTCACCTTCCTTTTATTTGGCTGTAATTTTTGCCAATTTATTTCTTACTAGTTTCGCTCTATTAAAGTCTCTTTCTCTACTAGATAGAATTTTATCATAATTTTGTTGTATTGTAGCTGGCTGTATTTCAACCAGAAGACTATTCAGCACGGCTTTACTTATATCTTTAATTATTCCCATTTCAACTCCTAACCTTATATAGGATAAAAGCTTTAAACATTCATTTGTACTTAAAAGCTCTGCATATCTCAAAATACCAAGAGCCCTATATATTCTATCCTCTAATTCATATCTTGAATTCTTTATAAGATTTTCTCTAGCTAATTTTTCTTCATTTATTATCTGGGACACAAGGGCCTTTAAATTAGTCATTATTTCTTCTTCACTACGTCCAAGAGTTACCTGATTTGAAATCTGATATACATTACTTAATGCCTTAGATCCTTCACCATATAAACCTCTAATAGTCATCCCAACCTGACTTAATGCATTTAAAAGTCCATTTATTTGATTATTTAATGATATAGCAGGAAGATGAACCATAACAGACATTCTCAATCCTGTTCCTAAATTTGTTGGGCAAGTAGTTAGATAACCTAGCTTTTCATCAAAAGCATATTCTAAATTCTCTTCTAAAAGATTATCTATATTGTCACTTATATTATATACCTCTTCCAAATTTAATCCTGCTGTTATACATTGAATTCTAATATGGTCTTCTTCATTTAACATTATACTTATCGTCTGATTTTTATTTAATATAAATGCGGCCTTATTACCATTTTCTATCAAATTTTTACTTATAAGATGTTTTTCTAAAAATATTTCCCTTTCATTTTCACTTTTTTCCCATAGATAATTTGTAGTAAACTCATTTTTAGTACAATCATTTGTATAAAAAGCTTTATCTACACGTTCTATTAGTTTTCTGCTTTGTTCTTCACTTAATTTATGAGGAAAAGGTATTCTGGATAAGTTTCTAGCAAGTCTTACTCTACTGCTTATAACTAAATCTTTATTATTTCCTTTGGGATCTATTATCCAATTGTCCATACCCTATTCCCCCTTCTTATCATGATCTTTACTCTGAAGTTCCTTTATTTTGTCTCTTATATTGGCAGCATCTTCATATTTTTCTAAGGCTATAGATTTCTGTAAGTCCTCTTTTAATTTTACAAGGTTTCTTCTCTCTATAATTTCTTTTCCAGCCCTTTTAGGAATTTTGCCCGTATGCTCTAAATTTGCCTGTACTCTTTTAATTACAGGTTGCAATATATTTGAGAATTCTTTATAACATTCACTGCAACCTACAAATCCACTTTTCTTAAACTCTCTATAAGAAGTACCACAGTTTTTACATGTTATATCAAAATTTCCCGTATCTTCATTTGCATTATTCATATAATCCATAATTCCGCTTAAAATATTTTGGAAACTAAATGGAGCTACAAAATTTATTTTAGGTACAAAACTTAATTCACCATTTTCAACAGCACATTTCTCACATAGATTAAGATCTTGTTTAATACCATTCACTATCTTAGTTATATGGACAGTAGCCTCATTTTTTTTACATATATCACACAACATAGTATCCTATCACCCCATGTTCTATTAAAACTTATGTTCTATATATAAATATACTTAGTTTTCATCAAAAATTACCATCATAGTAGATTTAAGTATAGAAGCTCTAAGTTTATTTTTATTTTCTACATAATCATTAAAAGTTCTATCATTCATAACCATTTTTAATATGTTAGCTTCTCTTTCATTAATAATATCAGCTTCGAATATTCCATCTATAACCTGTGAAGCAGCATTATATGTTATACTATCACCAATCTTTTCAATTATAATGTCAAATAGATTTTTATTACTATTGCACGCAAATCTTCTTATTATTATACACCCACCACCTCCTCTTCTACTTTCTATATAGTAACCTTTATCTACAGTAAACCTGGTAGTTAAAACATAATTTATTTGAGAAGGAGCACAACTAAAATGGTTAGCCAATTCATTTCTTCTAATTTGCAGTTGAGATTCATCATTACTTTCCATCATCTGTTTTATAAATTTCTCTATTATATCAGATAATCTTGCCACCACATCACCCTCTTAATATTAACGACATTACTTTGACTTTCTTTGACTTTAGTTAAATAATATTATTATATGCTACTTTATTCAACTCTTATATTATCCCAAATTTCAAGTTATAATCATTAAGCCCTAATATATCTCAATTTTTCTCCTATTTTCTCATATATTAAAATTATTATTGACAACTAATCATTTAACTTAAAAACTTACATGTTCAGTATTAAAATTCATATTTACTCAAAGTTTGGCTTATTTTAATTTTCTTTATAAGACTAGTATTTTTCAAATATATTATGAACTATTATCATTATAGTACCATATTTCAAGTCCTCTTCAAAGATATCTGGATTTTAAAAACAACAAAATTTCTAGAATAATGCCATTATAGAAAAAATAAAGATTCATTTAATCACAATAAAAATAAAGCAAATCAGATTTAATCTGAATTGCTTCTTTTATATTCTATTCAAAAAATAAAAATGGCTCCGTGGAGAGGGCTCGAACCTCCAACCCTTCGGTTAACAGCCGAATGCTCAACCATTGAGCTACCACGGAACAATTTATAAAACCCGGCAGCTACCTACCCTGCCACAGGGCTACCCCTGCAGTACTCTCGGCACGATGAAGCTTAACCATCCTGTTCGGAATGGGAAGGGGTGTTACCTTCACGTCATAACCACCAGATATTTGACATAAATCATTAAATATGGAAAACATATGTATACCATATGGAATACTATTGTTCTCTGAAAATTGCACAGTAAGATATATTTTGATCAAGCCCTCGACCTATTAGTATCAGTCAGCTCAACATGTTGCCATGCTTACACCCCTGACCTATCAACCTCGTGTTCTCCGAGGGGTCTTACCAGCTTACGCTGTGGGAAATCTAATCTTGAGGTGGGCTTCACGCTTAGATGCTTTCAGCGTTTATCCCTTCCCGACATAGCTACCCAGCAATGCTCCTGGCGGAACAACTGGTGCACCAGAGGTCAGTCCATCCCGGTCCTCTCGTACTAAGGACAGCTCCTCTCAAATTTCCTGCGCCCGCGACGGATAGGGACCGAACTGTCTCACGACGTTCTGAACCCAGCTCGCGTGCCGCTTTAATGGGCGAACAGCCCAACCCTTGGGACCTACTTCAGCCCCAGGATGCGACGAGCCGACATCGAGGTGCCAAACCTCCCCGTCGATGTGAACTCTTGGGGGAGATCAGCCTGTTATCCCCGAGGTAGCTTTTATCCGTTGAGCGATGGCCCTCCCACGAGGTACCACCGGATCACTAAGCCCGACTTTCGTCCCTGCTCCACCTGTATGTGTCGCAGTCAGGCTCCCTTATGCCTTTGCACTCTAAGAAGGATTTCCGACCCTTCTGAGGGAACCTTTGGGCGCCTCCGTTACTTTTTAGGAGGCGACCGCCCCAGTCAAACTGCCTGCCTAACAATGTCCCGTGACCAGTTTCATGGCCGCCGGTTAGAATTCCAGTACTGTCAGGGTGGTATCCCAAGGGTGGCTCCGCCAGGGCTGGCGCCCCGGTTTCCATGCCTCCCACCTATCCTGTACAGACAATACCGAAACTCAATGCTAAACTGCAGTAAAGCTCTACGGGGTCTTTCCGTCCAATCGCGGGTAGCAAGCATCTTCACTTGCACTACAATTTCGCCGGATTTGTTGTCGAGACAGTGCTCAAATCATTACGCCATTCGTGCGGGTCGGAACTTACCCGACAAGGAATTTCGCTACCTTAGGACCGTTATAGTTACGGCCGCCGTTTACTGGGGCTTAAGTTCATACCTTCGCCTTACGGCTTAGTATTCCCCTTAACCTTCCAGCACCGGGCAGGCGTCAGCCCCTATACTTCAGCTTTCGCTTTAGCAGAGACCTGTGTTTTTGATAAACAGTTGCTTGAGCCTATTCTCTGCGGCCCCTTTCGGGGCACTCCTTATCCCTAAGTTACGGAGTTAATTTGCCTAGTTCCTTAACAACAATTCTTCCGATGGTCTTAGGATTCTCTCCTCACCTACCTGTGTCGGTTTGCGGTACGGGCACTAACCTGCTCCATAGAGACTTTTCTCGGCAGTGTGAAATCGGATACTTCTCCATAATTGGATCCCCATAACACCCCGGCATTGACCGGATGGATTTTCCTTTCCGGCCTGCTTCAGTGCTTAGACACACATCCAATAGTGTGCACATCCTATCCTTCTGCGTCATCCCTTCTGTCAAACGCAAGTTTGCGGTATCGGAATATCAACCGATTGTCCATCACCTACGCCTTTCGGCCTCGGCTTAGGTCCCGACTAACCCTGGGCGGACGAACCTTCCCCAGGAAACCTTAGGTCTTCGACCAATAAGATTCTCACTTATTTCTCGCTACTTATGCCAGCATACTCTCTCCTGTACAGTCCACAGCTCCTTCCGGTACTGCTTCTATCCGTACAGGATGCTCCTCTACCACTCTTTCGAGTCCATAGCTTCGGTGGTAAGTTTTAGCCCCGGACATCTTCGGCGCAGGATCTCTCGACTAGTGAGCTGTTACGCACTCTTTGAATGAGTGGCTGCTTCTGAGCCAACATCCTAGTTGTCTTCGAAATCCCACATCCTTTTCCACTTAACTTACACTTTGGGACCTTAGCTGATGATCTGGGCTGTTTCCCTTTTGACCGCGGATCTTATCATTCGCAGTCTGACTGCCGTCATTCAAGTATATGGCATTCGGAGTTTGATAGGGTTCAGTAACTGTTGTCAGCCCCTAGCCCATTCAGTGCTCTACCTCCATTACTCATTGGCGACGCTAGCCCTAAAGCTATTTCGAGGAGAACCAGCTATCTCCGAGTTCGATTGGAATTTCTCCGCTATCCACAGCTCATCCCATGGTTTTTCAACACCAACGTGGTTCGGTCCTCCACGGAATTTTACTTCCGCTTCAACCTGGCCATGGATAGGTCACCCGGTTTCGGGTCTACAGCATGCAACTAGCCGCCCTTTTAAGACTCGGTTTCCCTTCGGCTCCGCACCTTAAGTGCTTAACCTTGCTGCATACCGTAACTCGCTGGCTCGTTCTACAAAAAGCACATCGTCGCACGTAAAAGTGCTTCGATCGGTTGTGGACACACGGTTTCAGGTTCTATTTCACTCCCCTTCCGGGGTTCTTTTCACCTTTCCCTCACGGTACTTCTTCTCTATCGGTCACCAGGTAGTATTTAGCCTTAGGAGGTGGTCCTCCCTCTTTCCCACAAGGTTTCTCGTGTCTCGTGGTACTCTGGTACAGACTAGAACTTTTTCAGCTTTCACTTACAGGGCTTTTACCTTCTGTGGCGGAGCCTTCCAGCTCTCTTCAGTTAACCTATTGTTCACATTGTCTGTCCGAACCCCAGGAACAAGTTCCTGGTTTGGGCTCTTTCCCTTTCGCTCGCCGCTACTTAGAAAATCGATTTTTCTTTCTCTTCCTCCGGGTACTTAGATGTTTCAGTTCCCCGGGTTTACCTCCCCAACCCTATTTATTCAGCTTGGAGTACAGTGCTTCCACTGTGGGTTTCCCCATTCGGAAATCTTCGGTTCACAGACTATTTGCGTCTACCCGAAGCTTATCGCAGCTTATCACGTCCTTCTTCGGCTCCTGGTGCCAAGGCATTCACCATGCGCCCTTTGTAGCTTGACCTAAAGAAAATTCATATTAGCTTCGCGTTTCATCGTCAAGTCTTTCGCTGTGGTGCTCACTTACACAAGTAAGCTCCGCTCCTCACTCAAGCCTTTCCTCGAACTGCTTGCTACTATTAATTTTCCACATATATCTACAAAGGTTATTTCTAACCTCAGCTTTACTTTAAATATGAAGTCTTTCGACTTCTATTTTTCTTACTGTGCAATTTTCAAAGAACAAAATGGTGGGCTTAAATGGACTCGAACCATCGACCTCACGCTTATCAGGCGTGCGCTCTAACCAGCTGAGCTATAAGCCCTTACATAATTGGTGGAGATAAAGAGATTCGAACTCTTGACCCTCTGCGTGCAAGGCAGATGCTCTCCCAGCTGAGCTATACCCCCAAACCTATAATCAACTTTTAAATTAACATCTTTTGAAGAATTATAATCCTTCAAAATTAAACAGAATAAAAATTGCTATTAACTTCGCATCTTTTCGTCAAAACCACTCACTGCGGTGCTCATTTACACAGGTAAACTCTGCTCCTCATTCGCGTTTTTCCTCAATCTGCTTGTTACTATCAATTTTTACAAGTTACTAATTCAAACAAACTACCAACATTTTGAAACAGTATTACTGTTTCATTTCTCCTTAGAAAGGAGGTGATCCAGCCGCAGGTTCTCCTACGGCTACCTTGTTACGACTTCACCCCAATCACTAACCCCACCTTCGGCCGCGCCCTCCTAAGTTAGGCTACGGACTTCGGGTGTTGCCAGCTCTCATGGTGTGACGGGCGGTGTGTACAAGGCCCGGGAACGTATTCACCGCGACATGCTGATTCGCGATTACTAGCAACTCCAGCTTCATGCAGGCGGGTTTCAGCCTGCAATCCGAACTGGGAACAGTTTTTGAGTTTCGCTCCACCTCGCGGTATTGCTTCTCTTTGTTCTGCCCATTGTAGCACGTGTGTCGCCCTGGACATAAGGGGCATGATGATTTGACGTCATCCCCACCTTCCTCCGCGTTAACCGCGGCAGTCTCGTTAGAGTGCTCATCTTAATGTTAGCAACTAACAACAAGGGTTGCGCTCGTTGCAGGACTTAACCTAACATCTCACGACACGAGCTGACGACAACCATGCACCACCTGTCTCCCTGCCCCGAAGGGCTTCGCCTGTCTCCAGGCTATGCAGGGGATGTCAAGTCCAGGTAAGGTTCTTCGCGTTGCTTCGAATTAAACCACATGCTCCGCTGCTTGTGCGGGCCCCCGTCAATTCCTTTGAGTTTTAATCTTGCGATCGTACTTCCCAGGCGGAGTACTTATTGTGTTTACTGCGGCACAGAAGGGGTCGATACCTCCTACACCTAGTACTCATCGTTTACGGCATGGACTACCAGGGTATCTAATCCTGTTTGCTACCCACGCTTTCGTGCCTCAGCGTCAGTTACAGTCCAGAGAACCGCCTTCGCCACTGGTGTTCTTCCTAATCTCTACGCATTTCACCGCTACACTAGGAATTCCGTTCTCCTCTCCTGCACTCCAGATATCCAGTTTGAAATGCAGCACCCAGGTTAAGCCCGGGTATTTCACATCTCACTTAAACATCCGCCTACGCACCCTTTACGCCCAGTAAATCCGGACAACGCTCGCCACCTACGTATTACCGCGGCTGCTGGCACGTAGTTAGCCGTGGCTTCCTCCTCTGGTACCGTCATTATCGTCCCAGAAGACAGGGCTTTACAATCCGAAGACCTTCATCACCCACGCGGCGTTGCTGCATCAGGCTTTCGCCCATTGTGCAATATTCCCCACTGCTGCCTCCCGTAGGAGTCTGGACCGTATCTCAGTTCCAATGTGGCCGATCACCCTCTCAGGTCGGCTACGCATCGTTGCCTTGGTAGGCTTCTACCCCACCAACTAGCTAATGCGCCGCGGGTCCATCTCAAAGCGGATTTCTCCTTTCATCCAGAATTCATGCGATTTCTGGTATTATGCGGTATTAATCTCCCTTTCGGGAGGCTATCCCCCTCTTTGAGGCAGGTTACCCACGTGTTACTCACCCGTCCGCCGCTAAGTTGCCCCCGAAGGGGTTCCTTCGCTCGACTTGCATGTGTTAGGCACGCCGCCAGCGTTCGTCCTGAGCCAGGATCAAACTCTCAATTTAAAAGTTTGTCTCTACTCATTTACTTCATTGCTGCATCTCTGCAGCCCAAAAGAATTGCTGGTTTATTTCTTCAAGTTTTCACTTGTTTCTTATTCTGTTTAATTTTCAAGGATCATCTTATTCAAATCAACAACTCGTTTATATTAACACATTACATTAAATATGTCAATACTTATTTTATACATAATTTAATATATAATGGTTAATTTCTACTGTTATTCCCAAAATGACAAGTGATATTTTATCATCAATAAACAAACTATTTTATAATTCGACATAGATATATACAAATTTAATCTTTATTTTCTCTATAAATCTTCCTATCTCTGCATTTATCATATAATGATACACGTGGAATAGTTGTAAGGTATATCTTGTTCATATAAAAAAAAACCATAATCAAAATGATTTATGGTTTTATCAATGGTGGAGATAAAGAGATTCGAACTCTTGACCCTCTGCGTGCAAGGCAGATGCTCTCCCAGCTGAGCTATACCCCCATATGGTGGACCTTCAGGGACTCGAACCCCAGACCTACCGGTTATGAGCCGGTTGCTCTAACCAACTGAGCTAAAGATCCTAATTTAAAGTCTGACAATCAATTACATTCCAACGGATTTCTCTTCTATAATATTAAAACAATAACAGTTAACTTACCTGCTCAAAATAAAAAATCACGTTGTATTCACACCATCCTTGCCAGATAGTTTCATATATATTCCTCTTTACTACAGTTTATTATTATACTTTCTTTTTTTCAAACTGTCAACACTTTTTTCATACACACGGATTATTGATTTTATGAATTTAATCCATGTGTATGTATGAAAGATAACTTTATTTTAGATTTCTCACTAAATCTTTAAATTTATTTCCCCTGACCTCAAAATTTTCAAACATGTCAAAGCTAGCACATGCAGGTGAAAGAGTAACAATGTCACCATTAATGGCTACCTGTTTAGCTTTCACTACAGCTTCCTCAAGTGAATTAACAACAACTATTGGGACTTCAACTTTTTTTGATATCTTTAAGTTTTCAAATGCTTTCATTATTTTATCTTTTGTTGCACCAAGTAAAATAAGCATCTTTATTTTAGAATATCCTTCTTCTGCAAGTATATCAAAAGGAATTTTTTTATCATATCCTCCTGCTATAAGTATAACAGGTTTTTCAAAAGCCTTGAGCCCTGCCAAAGTCCTTGTAGGACTTGATGCTATGGAATCATTATAATATTTAACACCATTTAATTCTCTTATAAATTCACATCTATGTTCCACTCCTTCAAAAGTAGTGGCAATTTTCCTCATACTACAGGTGGACACATCATCCTTTACAGCACAAAATGCGGTTAATAGGTTAGCTACATTATGCATGCCCCTCAATTTAATCTCATCAAGCTTACATACTTCATTATTATCAATATACAATGCACCGTTCTTTAGATATCCCCCAGATTTAAGTTCTTCCTTAATGCTAAATTGCCTTACTCTTCCTAATGCTTCTTTTACCATATCATTGGTATAATCATTATCTTTATTCAATACTACTAAATCTTTTTCTTTTTGATGTTTGAATATATTTTTCTTAGCATCCACATATTCATTCATATTTTTGTGTATATCCAGATGATTTGGACTTATATTTGTAACTACAGCTACTTGTGGAGAAACTTTCATAGTCATAAGCTGAAAGCTGGAAAGCTCCATTACAACCTTATCATTTTTATTTATCTTCTCTATTTTATCAAAAAGAGGAGTTCCTATATTTCCACCAATCCAGCTTTTATAACCTTCTTCTTTCAACATATTATATATAAGCGTAGTTGTAGTTGTCTTGCCATCGCTTCCTGTAACTCCAAATATTTTAGCTGAGCAATATTTAACAAATTCCTCAACTTCAGAAGTTATATATGCACCACTATTTTCTGCTCTAATAAGTGCCGGACTATCTATTCTCATTGATGGAGTTTTAAATATCATATCAAAGTCATTTAGATTATTTAAATAATTATCTCCTAATATAAGCTTAACTCCCTTATTCTCTAACACCTTTACAATATTCCCTAATTGTTTTTCAGTCTTTTTATCAAAAGCACTTACTTGTGCATCAAGTCTCAATAAAAAGTCTATTAAAGGCCTATTACTAATTCCTATGCCTACTACAGCAACTTTTTTATTTTTTATAAATTGTTTAAAACTATCAAAATTATTTCTCATCAAAAAACCTCCACAATAAACTGTCTATTAATCTTTACCAATCAATTATATCACTTATAATATCACACTGTGATAATTTTTTTTTAGAGTTTCAATGTTACAATATAGTAGTTTATGACAAATAAAATCGAAATTGTACGAAAATATTAAATTTATTGACTTTACTTTTTCTATTGAAAATTATTCATTCTGTATGATATACTATAAACATGCCGTAAGGAAACATTAATATAATTCCCCAAGTTTTAATTAAACATATAACATATCCCCATAATTAAACCCTAATTAACCGGATGCTTAAACATCCGGTTAATTTTTTATTCATATCTTGCTATTAAAAATAAAAAGCATGAAGTTATTTTCTTTACACTACATGCTTTTATTCTAGAAATATTAAATTAGAAATGTGTCTTTTCCTTTAAAAATTTATTAAGTTCTTCTATTTTTACCCTAAACTGCTTCATAGTATCTCTATCTCTTATTGTAACAGTATTATCCTCAAGAGTATCAAAATCAACAGTTATGCAATAAGGAGTGCCTATTTCATCTTCTCTCCTATATCTCTTGCCAATACTTCCTGCTTCATCGTAATCTACATTAAATTCTTCTCTCAATAAATCATATACTTTTAAAGCATGTTCAGATAGTTTCTTACTTAAAGGAAGCACCGCAGCTTTAAATGGGGCTATGGCCGGATGAAAATGCATAACTGTCCTTATGTCCCCTCCCTCAAGCTCTTCTTCATCATATGCATCAACCAAAAATGCCAATACCGCTCTATCTGCTCCAACTGATGGTTCTATACAGTAAGGAATATATTTTTCATGAGTTGTCGGATCCAGATAATTCATATCCTTTCCCGAATAGTTTTGATGTTGTTTCAAATCATAATCTGTCCTGTCTGCAATTCCCCATAATTCTCCCCATCCAAATGGGAATAGATATTCTATATCAGAAGTTGCACTACTGTAATGAGAAAGTTCTTCTTTTTCATGATCTCTGAATCTTATATTATCCTTATTTAATCCTAAATTAATCAGGAAATTCCAGCAGTATTCCTTCCAGTAACTATGCCATTCCAAATCAGTTCCTGGTTTACAGAAAAATTCCAGTTCCATCTGTTCAAATTCCCTGGTTCTAAAAGTAAAATTCCCAGGGGTTATTTCATTTCTAAAAGATTTTCCTATTTGTGCTATTCCAAAAGGTATTTTCCTTCTGCTTGTTCTCTGAACATTTTTAAAGTTTACAAATATTCCCTGTGCAGTTTCCGGTCTTAAATATATTTCTGATTTAGAATCTTCCGTTACCCCTTGATATGTTTTGAACATAAGATTAAACTGCCTTATATCTGTAAAATTGCTCTTTCCACAATTAGGACAAGCTATTCCATTATCCTTTATATACTTTTCAAGCTTTTCATTACTCCATCCATCTGCGCTAGCTTTTTCAACTCCCTGAGATGTCATATGCTCTTCAACTAATTTATCTGCTCTAAATCTTGATTTACAGTCTTTACAGTCCATAAGGGGATCTGAAAAGTTTCCTACATGCCCAGAAGCTACCCATACCTCATTATTCATAAGTATGGCACAATCTATTCCTACATTATACTTACTCTCATGGACAAATTTCTGCCACCATGCTTTTTTTACATTATTTTTGAGTTCAACTCCAATTGGTCCATAATCCCAAGTATTTGCAAGTCCTCCATATATGTCTGATCCAGGATATACAAATCCCCTATTCTTTGCTAAAGCAACAACTTTATCCATATTCTTTTCCATATGCTAATCTCCTTTTGTAATTTTATTATTAGTAATTATTTATACATCTTTTTAAAACATAAAAAAAGAGCCTAGCTAAAGGGACGAATTTATTATCCGCGGTTCCACCCTTTTTAGCATATGCTCATCTTTGAATATAAACAGTTTAAAAGTTCCTTTCGCAATGGAATTTCAGCTGTTTTCCACCAAACACAGCCTCTCTTTTGATATCCTCATCACTACTAATCTTCATCATTACTGCAATATTAAATTATAAATTTAATTCTACTATTAAAGTGGCTTCATAGTAGGAAACAATATAACATCTCTTATTGAAGAGGAATTAGTCAAAAACATTATAAGTCTATCTACACCTATTCCTAATCCACCCGTTGGTGGCATTCCAATTTCAAGAGCATTTATAAAATCATCATCCATCATATACGCTTCATCATCACCTAGTTCTCTTTCTCTCAGCTGCTGCATAAATCTTTCCTTCTGAACTATAGGATCATTCAGTTCAGAATAAGCATTACATATTTCTCTTCCATATATAAATCCTTCAAATCTTTCTGTGAATTTGTCATTTCCTCTTTTTTTCTTGGTAAGAGGAGATACCTCAACTGGATAATCTAGTACAAAAGTTGGTTGAATAAACTTTTCTTCACAGAATTCTTCAAATATCATATCTAATATATATCCTTTTGTACAATCCTTCAATTCCTTTTTGAGCTGGATATTTTTTTCCCTCGCAATTTGCTGTGCTTCTGCATCATCTTTTATTTCATTAAAGTCTATATCCGTAAATTTCTTTACTGCATCAACCATGGTAATCCTGTTCCATGGAGGTTTAAAATCTATTTCCTTGTCTTCATAGACAACCTTAGTAGTACCAAGAACTTTATTACATATATAAGCCACCATATTTTCTGTAATTTCCATCATATCATTATAATCAGCAAATGCCTCATATAATTCTATAGACGTATACTCAGGATTATGTCTTATGTCCATTCCTTCATTTCTAAAATTCTTGCCTATTTCATAGACTTTTTCAAATCCACCTACAATTAATCTCTTTAGATACAATTCAGTTGCAATTCTAAGATACATATCCATATCCAGTGTATTATGATGGGTTATAAATGGTTTAGCTGCTGCTCCTCCTGCTATTGTAGACAATATAGGAGTTTCTACTTCAATAAAATCTTTATTATCTAAAAACTCCCTAATCGCCCTAATTATAGCAGTTCTTTTCATAAATGTATCTCTCACATCTTGATTTATTATTAAATCAACATACCTTTGTCTATATTTTAAATCTGGATCTTTTAATCCATGCCATTTTTCTGGTAAAGGTCTTAATGATTTACAAACCAATTTAAAATCCTCAATGTGGATTGTTACTTCACCAGTCTTTGTTTTAAAAACTCTTCCTGTTATTGATAAAATATCACCTATATCATAAGTCTTGTATTCCTTTAAATTTTCTTCCCCTACATCATCTATCTTTATATAAAGCTGTATCTTACCATACCTATCATATAGATCTGAAAAACCAGCCTTACCATGTACCCGTTTTGACATTAGCCTGCCTGCAACAGTAACAATTTTACCCTCAAGGTCATCATAATTATCTTTTATCTGTTGCGAAGTATGAGTTCTATCAACCTTATACACATCAAAAGGATCCTTACCTTTATCCTGCAATTGTTTAAATTTATCTATTCTTTCCATTACAAGTGAATTAAATTTTTTTTCTAGTTTATTAAAATTGTCCTTATCATTTGCCATTAAATCTTATCCTCCAATTATCTTCCTATACTGAGTATTTTGTATTTGCTGAGTCCATCTGGGATTTGAACTTCCACTATATCTCCTATTTTTTTTCCTAAAAGACTTCTACCAACAGGTGATTCATTTGATATTTTATTATTAATTGGATCTGCTTCTGCAGATCCAACAATAGTATATTGAGCTTCTTCATCAAAATCATAATCTTTAATTTTTACAGTTGAACCTACACTTACTACATCTAATGGAATTTCGTTCTCATCCACTATAGTAACATTTTTCAACATATTTTCAAGTTGTACTATTCTTCCTTCCGTAAACGCCTGATCGTTTTTGGCATCATCATATTCTGAATTTTCACTTAAGTCTCCAAAAGAAAGTGCAGATTTAATCTTTTCTGTTATCTCCTTTCTTTTAACAGTCCTTAGATATTCAAGTTCATCTTCAAGTTTTTTTACTCCACTATAAGTCATTACATATTTATTTATATTGCTCATTCATCTTCTCCCCTTCAAAATTTTATAAAATCATACCCCTTTAATTTTTATAATTAATAATTATTGAAGTTATTATAAGACAGCCTTATTTTTATGTCAACATCAAAGGTTAATTATATCTTCATTATATTTTATATCATTTAGGAATACACCATTATACTTTAAAGATTTTTCTATGTCTTTTTCATCCATCTGACCCAATATAGAACCCAAAATTTCAAAACACATTTCTCCTTTTTCAAAATTCCATGGAATTTTATAATTGACGTCATTGATATTGATTACATCTTTATAAACTTCCATAGGGCTATTGCAAACATACCATACACATGAATTTTTATTAAAAATTATATCCTTGGATGTTATAATAAAATCTGCAATTTCAAAAGAAAATTTTTGATCTGACGTAACTACCGGCGATATTCCGTAATTTGCAATTATATATTCCATTATTTTATTTATTTTATGCATGTTTTCTGAAAGAAGTACAATAAATTTTGCATGCTTCGCAAAAAAACATATAGTATTAAAAAGAATATCATCAGCAGCATCATATATTACTATACAACTGCTTCTTATATTTTTTTTCATATTCCTAAGTACCATTTGTGTACTTTTACAAATACTATATGCCATAAGTTTTCTTTGAAAGTTATTATAAAAATTATAATCTAGATGTCTATAGATCTTAGGCGCTAATTTTAAATTTTTACATCTACATTTTTTCTCGGCCCTCAGTAAATTATTGCGGTATGAAATTTCATTTATATTGGGAGGTAACACAATATTTGTTATTGTTAAATCAAGGTCTTTTATAAAATATTTCCTTTTAACTCTTATCTTAAATCTGTCTTTAATCCTGGTAACAACACTTTTACTACTGTACATTTTATCTGAATAAGCATTGGCATATAAAATTGGTTTCATATAACATCTCTATAAATTACTTACATAATATATTATTACTATAATTAAATTAACATTACTGCTATAATAAAGATTTTCTATATATATTCAAAATTTCAATAACATTTTCAGTATCCTTTTCATAGTTTATCTTATCTTTTATTTCTTTGCTACCCTTGATCCCCTTTAAATACCAGCCAATATGTTTCCTCATTTCCAATAAGGCTTTTTTATTGCCTTTATAATATACAGCTCTCCTATAATGTTTAAGACACATATCTATTTTTTCAGTATTCGTTGGATATTCAACCTCTATTTTTGATCTCTTCTGCTGTATTTGTTTAAATATCCATGGATTTCCCAATGCACCTCTCCCAATCATAATTCCATCACATTTAGAGATATTTAATTTACTTTCTGCTTCCTGAGCAGTCATTATATCTCCATTCCCTATAACTGGAACATTTACCCCTTTTTTAACCTGACTTATAATGTCCCAATCTGCTTCACCTGTGTACATCTGTTTACTAGTCCTACCATGGACTGTTATTGCATCCGCACCTGCCTGTTCCATTCTCTTAGCAAAATCTATTGCATTTATATGTTCAAAATCAAACCCAATTCTCATTTTTACTGTAACCGGCTTTAAGGAAGCTCTTTTGACCTCTTTAACTATGGCCTCTGCAAGTTCTGGATCTTTCATAAGTGCAGATCCATCCCCACTTTTTACTATTTTAGGTGCAGGACAACCCATGTTTATATCTATTATACATATATTACTAATCCTATTAAAATAATCACAAGTGCGAGCCATTATAGAAGGATCGCTACCAAATATCTGAACAGCAGCTGGTGATTCCTTTTCTGATATGATAAACATATTCTTAGTTCTCTCGCTTCCATAAAATAGAGCCTTTGAACTTACCATTTCCGTATATGTAAGACCACACCCCTGTTCCCTGCACAATTCCCTAAAAGCAATATCTGTAACACCCGCCATAGGAGCTAAAAATACATTATTTTTAATTTGCAGATTGCCTATTTGCATTTGAGTATATGCTCCCTATTTTTATAATATATTATCCTAAGTCCTGTAAGAGTTAATATTGGATCTATTATATCTATAGATCTGGATTCTTCATTTATAAGTTTTGCAAGTCCTCCAGTAGCTATAACAAGTGGTTCTTTCTCACCATAGTCCATCATTTCTTCCTTCATTTTTTTTATTATGTATTCAACCTGTCCTACATATCCATATATTATTCCTGCCTGTATACTTGTAACAGTATTTTTACATATAATATTTTTAGGTTTTAACAGTTCAACTTTAGGAAGTTTTGCTGCTTTTTCAAATAATGCATCTGAGGATATTTGAACCCCAGGGCAAATGGTTCCTCCTAAATAATTTCCATCTTTTGTAAGGGCACAAAAAGTAGTTGCAGTGCCAAAATCTATTATAATAGAAGCTCGCCTATATATCTCATGTGCTGCAACTGCATTTACTATCCTATCAGCACCCACCTCTCTTGGATTATCATATTTTACGTTTATCCCAGTTTTTACTCCTGGTCCAACTACAATAGGATTAACTTTGAAATATTTTATTATCATATGCTCTAGAGAATACATTATATTTGGAACAACAGAAGATATTATTGCACCTTTGATATCCAATGGATTTAAATTGTTTCTGAGAAAAAGCTGTGTGACTTGGATACCATATTCGTCCGCTGTTCTTTTTGAATCTGTAGATAATCTCCATACGGATACTAAATCATTATCATCATAAATTCCAATAACAATATTAGTATTTCCTACATCTAAAACTAAAATCATAAGGTAACACCACCTTTAGCAAAACTAAATTAAGAATATATCATTTGAGATTACATAATTAAAGAGCAGCTCTAAAGCTGCCCTAATTACAACACTGTCAATTAATAACTTAATTGTATCAATAAAATTTTATTTGTCAAGAGCTCCATAACATATACACAATATGTTAAAATTTTATTTAATTGTTCTTTGCTTTCTCCATAAAATCCTTGGAATTTACTATATATCTTATATGTGAGCCTTTTCCTATAATACCCTTATCATCACTTGCCTCCACATCAAAGAACAATTTCTTTCTATCAACTTTTGTAAGAATAGCTTTACATTTTATATTTGCTCCAACTGGGGATGCCTTAATATGTTTCACATTCATATTAATACCGACAGTAGTATATCCTTCCGGAAGTTCCTCTATTACTGAACTGCTTGCTGCATTTTCCATAAGAGCTATCATGGATGGTGTCGCATAAACTTCTAAAAGACCTGAACCCATTTTTGTTGCTGTATCATTTTCTGTAACTTTCATTTCCTTAACAGCTGATATTCCCTCTCTTAAATTAAATTCCATTTAATAACCTCACTTCCTTCAATAAATATTTACAATCTGTAAGCTACTAATTATTTAATTCTTAACATACTTTAATAGTACTAAAAATCATTTTACTTTTCAAGTAGAACAACATATAAAAAATCCACTTTATAGTATATTACCATAAAGTGGATTTTTTAAGCTTCATTAAATATCCTCAAAAATTCATCCGCATCTATCTTTTCTTTTTCTATTAATTTACTTGCTATAGCATGCAATTTATTTATATTTTCGGTTAGAAGTTTTTCAGCTTCATTGTAACTGTCATCAATCAATTTTCTTATTTCTTTGTCTATTTCAAATGCTACTTCTTCACTAAAATTTCTTCCTTTACCTAAATCTCTACCCAAAAATACCTCATCATGTCCTGATCCAAACGCTATAGGCCCAAGATCACTCATTCCATAATCCATTACCATCTTTCTAGCAATAGTTGTCGCTCTTTCAATATCATTTTTAGCTCCTGTACTTATATCTCCTATTACAAGTTTTTCAGCCACTCTTCCTCCAAGAAGTCCTACAATTTCTTCTTCTAGCTTAGTTCTTGACATATAAGATCTATCTTTTTCCGGAAGATGCATAGTATATCCACCAGCCATTCCTCTCGGTATTATACTTATCTCATGAACTGGATCAGCCGTTGGAAGTAACTGCATAACTACTGCATGACCTGCCTCATGATATGCTGTAAGCTTTTTATCGTCATCATCAATTACCCTACTCTTTTTTTCAGGACCTGCAACTACTCTTGTTACCGCTTCTTCTAATTCTTCCATTCCAATTAAATTTTTATTTTTCCTAACTGCGAGAAGTGCCGATTCATTCATTAAATTTTCCAGATCTGCACCCGTAAATCCTGGTGTTCTCTTGGCTAATACATCTAGCTTAACTTCATCTGATAAATGCTTATTTCTCGAGTGAACCTTAAGTATTTCTTCTCTGCCCTTTACATCTGGTGCTCCTACCAGTATTTGTCTATCAAATCGTCCTGGTCTCAACAGGGCAGGATCCAATATATCAGGTCTGTTTGTGGCTGCTATCATGATTATTCCTTGATTCTGACCAAAACCATCCATTTCAACTAAAAGCTGATTTAAAGTCTGTTCCCTTTCATCATGTCCACCGCCAAGTCCTGCTCCTCTTTGTCTTCCCACTGCATCTATTTCATCAATAAATACTATGCAAGGTGAATTCTTTTTTGCCTGTTCAAATAAATCCCTTACTCTAGAAGCACCTACGCCAACAAACATCTCTACAAAATCAGAGCCTGATATGCTAAAGAATGGTACTCCTGCCTCACCAGATATGGCTTTTGCAAGTAATGTTTTACCCGTTCCAGGAGGTCCTACGAGCAAAACTCCCTTAGGTATTCTAGCACCCATCTCTATGTATCTTTTAGGTTGTTTCAAGAAGTCAACAATTTCTGCAAGTTCCTGTTTTTCTTCGTCTGCTCCAGCTACATCTTTAAATGTAACTTTCTTTTTATCTGGTGTAGCCATCTTGGCACGACTTTTGCCAAAATTCATAACACCCCGGTTACCTCCACCGCCTTGAGATTGTTGCATAAACATAAACCAAAAAGCTACCAATACCAATATTAATAGAACTGTAGGTAAGTACTGTACCCACATAGGGATTGTAGCTGGTTTAACATACATTTCCTTAACCTGGCCATCTTTAGGATGCTGACCTATGAACTGGAATAACCTTTCAGATGGTACTATTGTCTCATATTGGGTACCATTCTTTAAGCTTCCCTGTACTGTCATTTTATCTTCTCTAAGTTGAAAACTTTTTATATTGTTATTTAACCAATCTTTTTGAAAATCGTTAAAACTAATAGCCGTCAAACTCTGATTAGTCCTTACAAGCAGTAGTGCTGCGAGAATTACAAATACAAAAATTACCACCCAGGCCGTTGCACTTGAAAATTTCTTCATTAAAGGCCCCCCTCTCTTTGTAGTTTTACACTGTAAAATTGTATCATAAGCAAATTCCCTTTACAATAAATTTTAGCATTATTTATAAACTTCCTCCTTTAATACTCCTACATAGGGAAAATTTCTATATTTTTCTGCATAGTCCAAACCAAATCCTACTAAAAAGTAGTCAGGGACCTGAAATCCTATGTACTTTGCATTGATTTTTACTTTTCTCGCCCCTTCCTTGTTTAAGAGACAGGCTATTTCAATACTCTTAACCCTTCTTCGTCTCAAATAGTCTACAAGATATGACAATGTGGTACCTGAATCTATTATGTCTTCAACTATTAATATATGTTTGTTTTCAACTTCAAAATCCAAATCTTTTAATATTCTTACTACCCCTGAACTTTTGCTTGAATTTCCATAACTCGAAACTGCCATAAAATCCATAGTACAAGGAATAGTTATTTTTCTCAATAAATCCGCCATAAAAGGAACAGAACCTTTCAGTATGCCTACCAGCATCAGGTCCTCCCCTCTATAATCCTGACTTATCCTCTTTCCCAATTCTTCAATTTTTTTTTCTATTTCATCGCTACTAATAAGTATTTCTTTAATATCATCGCTCATATTATACATAATTCACAGTTCCTCACTTTCAAAACTTATAGCTAAAATATTTCTAGTACTTTCATCAACTTTAAAAAGATCACTTATTCTATATCCGACTACCCATCCTATATCCTTTCCAAAACATATGAGCGGAATATTCTCTCTTTTATCTTTAGCTATCTTAAGATCTATAAACATATTTTTCAGTTTTTTGCTTCCATCCATCCCCAATGGTCTAAATCTATCTCCTTCCTTTCTATTCCTAAGAACTATATCGCCTTTTACTTTATCCAGATCAAAATATTCAATATATCTATCCTTACCTTTATATCTATTATATTTTCCATAATAGGTATTTATATATACTTTACAATTATATTCTGAAATATTGTTAATGCCTTCATGTAATATGTAATTATTAATATGTTGTGCATATTTTTCTATATTCTTTTTTATAATTATACTTCCATAATTATTTAATACAACTATACTATTTGGAAGCATAAGCTGCTTTCCCGTAGGATGATTTTGAATACGTATTATATCCATAATATGAATTCTTTCAAAGTTATGCAAATATCCTGATACTTTCTGCAGCGCTAACCTTAAAATTCTAGATATTATTGATTCGTCTTCCAAAAATGCCTCTTTAGATATTATAACCTTTTCTGACGTTATATCACAATATTTTTTAAACTTTTCTTGTGAAATTCTATTTAAATAATCACTGTCTACCTTAATAATATCAGATAACCTATTTAAAGTTCTTATAATATTTCTATTAAAGTTTTTTTCTATATACGGTATAAGCTCTAATCTAACTTTATTTCTCGAATATATAGTTTGAAAATTTGTTTTATCTATTCGGGGATTCAATTTATTTTCCCTGCAATATTGTTCTATCTCATATCTCGTATTATTTATGAGAGGTCTTACAAAGGTATCACTTCTTACTGCTTTTATACCAGTCAACCCCTCTAACCCGCTACCTCTCATAATTCTCATCAAAACAGTTTCAGCTTGGTCATTCGCATTATGCGCTATAGCTATTTTGTGTGCTCCTATTTCTTTTTTTACTTCATCAAAAAATTCATATCTTACCTTTCTTCCAGCACTCTCCGATGATATATTATATTCCCTTGCTATCTTATTTATATTCACTTTCTTACTTCTGAATCCAACATTTATTTTTTTACAAAACTCTCTTACAAATTCTTCGTCTTCGTCGGCTTCTTTTCCTCTTAAGCCATGATTCAAATGTACAACACATAATAATATCCCAAGTTTCTCCCTAAGAGTATACAATATATGAAGAAGGCATAATGAATCTGGTCCTCCAGATACAGCGACTATCACTTTATCCTTTTTATCAAACATATTATTTTTTTTTATAGTATCCAGTACAGTTTCAAGCAAACTAAACACTTCCTAAAAATAGTTTATTTTAGAAATAATATTTATATTATAGCATAACTGTATTAATATTTGTGCTTAAACAAAAACTATAACTTTATACTAATAAAGACTATAAACTTTTTCCACTATTACTGTCATATCATCTTTTATTTTATTTTTAGATAATTCAACTGCTTTCTTTATAATTTCTTCACACATTTTTTTAGGGTCATTACAGTCAAATTCTTTAAGAAATTTTACCATCCAGTCATAACTACCAGCAACTCCCGCATTATAGTCCAATACCCCATCACTAACAGTTATTATAAAGTCTCCATTTAAAATTTTTCTATTTATTATTTCTATGTCAGGTTTGTCAAGTACACCTATTGGTAAAGTCTTTGACTTAATTACATCTATTTCACTTCCTCTTTTTATAAAGCTAGCAGCTGCTCCTACCTTCATAAAATCTACCTCACCTTTATATAAATCTATGCTGTTTAAATCTAATGTCGAGAACTTCTCATTTTCCGTAAATTTAATACTCATAATGGAATTCACTGTATTTATCGCTGTTAGTTTATTGAATCCTGCTGTGGCAAATTTTTCTATAAGTTCTACTGCAGCACTGCTTTCTTTGCCAGCCTGTGGTCCTGAACCCATTCCATCACTTATAATTGTCATATAACTCCCATCCGGCAAATTTCCATAAGTATAGCTGTCACCACTATATTTTTCTCCATCCTTACATCTCCTATTTACATATGCCGCTACATGATATTTAGGAGTTTCTTCAAAAATTATGCTACACTCCTTCATACCTGTATCTATTTTACACCCATCTTCACTCACGCACATAAGTTTCCCCGTCACATTATTTATAAGCGGAAGTACCTGTTTTACACATTTTTGTTCTCCACCACATGCCTCCATAGACATTCTTATAATAAGATGATCATTTTTATCATTAAAACAAAATATATCCCTATAGTGAATTTTATTTTTTGTAAGTATTCTTCTCATTCTATTTTCTATGTCTGTATTAAATTTTATATCCGTATTAAATTCATTAACAATCTCAGATACAGATCTACTCATATTTCCTATCTGTCCTGCAAGAAATTCCCTACACTCACTTAACCTATTTCTCCACATTTCATTTATAATATAATTATTAACAATATCATAAGTGCTATCCACAAGCATTGTTCTTTTTATACATTTTCTTTCCAAGTCTGAAGGAATAATTTTCTTGTTCTCCTGATAATTCTGTATAATTTCAGAAAATGTATTGTAAGTATTATAGCTTTCCCTTTTCCAGCATAATGCCCTCATGGAACAATTTGAGCAAACTCTATCCGCAAGATTTTCAACTAAAGCACTGCTTTTATTTTTCATAGTAAGTTTATCATTGTCAGCCAGTCTTCCAAGTGTCAATGACATATTGCTAAGTACTTCAGCAAAATTCTCTAGTCGCTCAACTAATATGGACTTAATTTTTTCCGCATAGTTTTCCTTTTGAGTTTCTCTTTTCTTCTGCCAATCCAATTCTATTTCCATTTGCTTATATATTTTCTTCGGTACTACTATAAATATAGCACAACTTATTAGTATTTCTGGAATTTTAAATTGGAAATCTATGTTACAATATAATTTTAATATTATAAAAACGATCATATATGAACATGCGCTCATATATTTTCCCGTTTCTCTAAAAATACCAGATATAAGTCCACATAATCCATATACAGCAATATATACAATCATCTCACTTGAAGTTATTCCTATAATAGTCCCCATAGCCACACCTGAAGCAGCTCCCTGTGTACTTCCTTTTACGTATCCAAGTATTAATACAAAAGTCAATGCTATTATATTTCTAAAGGACACCCCATATATCATAATTCCCCATGTGCCAGATACTATAAATGATATAGTAACTGCCATACTTATTATCTCTTCATTACTATATAAATGTCTAGTTCTCAATTCTCTAAAGCATATTATAGAATAGTTAATAATAAAATATAATGGGAATATACATAAAATTTCAAAAAAAGCATTGAAAAGTGCAACTGTAAATGAAAACTTAACTATTAGGAATTTGTAAAAAAGTATACACATAAAAATAGATGCAAACAGCAAAATCAATTTCTTATTTCTGTCAAATCCCGTTAATATATAACTTATGGCTAATAATACTACACTTATAGTACAGTACATAGCAAGATATTTTATATTTCCATACATCGAGATGTAGCCCATTATGGTTCCCAAAGCCGATAAACATACAATCTTTCTTTTTTCAGATATTATAATCGCAGTAAGAAAAGCTATTCCAAAAGGTGCCATTAGATTTACCATCATAACTCTTCCTACTAGAAATGCTGCTAAAAAATAAGATATAAATTTCAAAATGTTTTGAAAATCTTGAAACTTGCTCTTCTTTTCTTGCTTATTTAATCTTTCTGACCTTTGATAAGGAAATACTTCTAATCCATATTGCATATATATCACCCACCTCATAAAATAACTGTCTCTATTATAGCAATTCATTATGGAAATAAATGTCATATAGTGATAGCTGCTCTTATTTTTTTTAGGACATTTATTCCTATGATTCTTAATCCTTTTCATTTTAGACAATTATATCTATAAAAATAACCTGTATATTTTTATATGTGATCTTATATACAACTTGATTATAATATCATACACAATATGACTTATTTTTAATGAATCATGTAAAAAAACTATATTTTTCAAAAAAGTACAGTTTTTAAGATAATAAAAAAATCTATGAAATTCCTCATAGATTTTAGATTCAAAATATATATTTTTGGTTGCGGAGGCAGGACTTGAACCTGCGACCTTCGGGTTATGAGCCCGACGAGCTACCAACTGCTCCACCCCGCGATATCCTTATTGATACTAAAAACCAGAACAAAACCGATGCAAACTTTAATCTTATATGCATTTACCAAATTCTACTATTTTACATCCTAATTTAAATAATGCAAAATGGTAGCGGAAATAGGAATTGAACCTATGACACTTCGGGTATGAACCGAATGCTCTAGCCATCTGAGCTATTCCGCCACAATAAAATAAATGGTTGCGGAGGCAGGACTTGAACCTGCGACCTTCGGGTTATGAGCCCGACGAGCTACCAACTGCTCCACCCCGCGATATTTATTGGTGCTGAAGACCGGAATCGAACCGGTACGGGTTTTAAAGCCCGCAGGATTTTAAGTCCTGTGCGTCTGCCAGTTCCGCCACTCCAGCATCAGTCCAAATCTTCCCGATTTGACAACATAAACAATTATATATTATAAATGTTCTACTGTCAACTACTTTGTATAAACATTTTTCATATAATAAAGAGGCTAATATATTAGCCTCTTTTAGTCAATAAATTAATAATTGGATGATTTCTTATACCCTCTTCCTTTTGAATCCTGATGCTTCTTGATATCCTGAAATCTTTCTTCACTATCCTTTAAAAACTTTGATAGCCTATCTTCAAAATTTCCTTGCATTTGCTTATTCTGATCTTTTTGCCAATCTATCTCTACCGGTTTGAAACTCTTCTTACCAGTGTTTGCTTGTTTGATAGATAAACTTATCTTACCGTTGTCATCAATAGAAATTACCTTCACAGTTACCTTATCTTTTTCTTTCAAATAATCTCTTATATTTTTTACATAGGTATCAGATATCTCAGATATATGCACTAACCCAGTTTTGCCATCTACTTCAACAAAAGCTCCAAAATTGGTTATATTAACTACAGTACCTTCTAGTATGCTTCCTGCCTTTAAGGTCATATTAAAAAGACTCCTCCTTAAAAATAATATATATAATAAATTATAAGCTAAGTATTAATTTTTAATATTTATTACAGGAGTTTCGCCTTGTTTAATAAAACCAAGTCTCTCTCTTGCCAACTTTTCAATGTACATATCAGATGTAGACATCTTAATTTCATCCTGTAATTTTATGTTTTTTTCTTTCATTTTCTGCTCTTCAGCATATTTATCATTTATTTGTTTTTTTATATTCCACATGGTTATTTGTTGATTTACAAATATATAACTAACATATAATGTCAATAATAATGCCACTATATTTTTTATTTTGATTTTTGCCTTTTTCATATTCCTATTCTCCTAAATATAAAATCAATATAGCTAATAAAGTATATCAAGTAAAAATTAATAACCATTTAAAAATATATACACTTATATTGTAATTTCATTTCGAATTTTATTCAAGTTATTTTTTGCATTTTTTATTATTTTTTGCTTTAGAATAATAAATAATAAACTGAAATGGATATTTAATTGTATTTAATGTTATTCTGATAACTCTTCCTAAAAATTTAAATATCCTCTTTTCTAAACTTAAAAATGCCTTACTTGCTAATTTAAAATATATAACTATTCCCACAGCTATCCATAAATATACGTACATATCCGTATATGCATAATTCGTATAAAGTAAAAATACAAATATCATTATCGCCGAAAAAATCCAAAATAATATATCTTCTATAAAAATAACCAGTTTGTTGATATTAGTATATCCTCTTATAATTCTATAGACATCAAATAATACACCGGTTATAATACCTGCAGCAGCACTAAACACTATAAGTTTAACCTGTGCACTTATCGACATAATCATTATACACACCTTGACCTTTAATTGCTATTTAAATATTTTTGAGATTACATTGCGTCTCTTTTTTTTCGGTTGACTATTTGTATATATACAGGAATTTATACTTCCTATTATAATTACCTGTCCATTTTGCACATCTAATTTATTCATTTTTAATGATATGCCTTTCACATCTAGCATACCCAAATTTGTATTTAAATTTATATGATCTTCATTAAAGCTTATTACCTCTATAATACCTGTTATTACTAACTTCTTTCTATTTTCAAGACTTAAATAACTTTTCTTATTACCTAAATCGGCTTCTTTTTTTTCCATAAAACATCCCTCCACCTTTAATAATTATATGTGGATGGATATATACTTATTACTTATTATTTGTATCTGAAATTATTTCATACATATTTTGGGCATCTTCCTTAACAACATGTTGTTTGACATTTAATATTCTTGCCCTTAACACATTATTTGCATATCTTATTTCTATTATATCACCCTCTTTTATCTCATTGCTCGGCTTGGCCACCTTGCCATTTATATTTACTCTTCCACTCTCACAAGCTTCTTTTGCTATAGTTCGTCTTTTTATTATTCTTGACACTTTAAGGTATTTATCTAATCTCATAAAAAAATTCTCCTTATTAAAACAAAAAACCTAGATTTACACCCAGGTTCCTTGAAAATACTTTATTTATTTACCTTATCCTTAAATTCTTTCCCTGCTTTAAATACTGGAACTGTTGATTCTGGTATATTTATTTCCTCTTTAGTTCTTGGATTTCTTCCAACTCTTGCAGCTCTTTTTCTTGTTTCAAATGTTCCAAACCCAACCAATTGAACTTTATCACCCTGTTCAAGTGTTTCCTCAACACTCTGTATAAAACCTCTTAGAGCTGCCTCTGCGTCTTTTTTAGTTAGTTTAGATTTTTCTGATATACTTGCAATTAATTCTGATTTGTTCACCTTTTTTACCTCCTTAAATAATTAACATGCCTATATATTGACATATTAGCATATTCTTCATCAGTACAAAAAATCCTTCTTTTTTGCATATAAAAAATCTCGTTACTTATTTTTAGCTTCCATCCAAAATTTATCCATTTCCTGTGGTGTCATCTCTATCATTGATAATTTCATGGATTTAGCTTTATTTTCTATATATGCAAATCGTTTTATAAACTTCTCTATAGTATAATTTAATGCAAATTCAGGGTCAATGTCAAGGAATCTGGCAACATTTACTGCTGCAAATATCAAATCTCCCATTTCTTCTATTATTTTTGCCCTTTCTTTGCTATTATATACATATCTCAGTTCATAATACTCCTCTAACACTTTATCCAACGCAGCTTCCGTTTTACTGAAATCAAATCCAACTTTTGATGCCTTTTCCTGAACTTTATAAGCCCGCATTAAAGCCGGAAGTATTTTAGGAATATGTTTAAGTTGCTGCGTATATGTCTTCAGTCCCTGCTGATTTTTCTTTATTTCATCCCAGTTTGTCACCACCTCTCCGGAATCTTTCACTTTAATACTCCCAAATACATGAGGATGTCGATCTATCATCTTTTTACAGACAGTATTAATTACATCATTTATATTAAAGAATCCTTCTTCTCTACCTATTTGAGAATGAAAAATTACCTGAAATAACACATCTCCAAGTTCTTCAGTTAATCCAGAATCATCATTGTTCTCTATTGCTTCTACAACTTCATAGCTTTCTTCAATAAGGTACTTCTTTAAGCTTTTATGATTTTGTTCTCTGTCCCAGGGGCATCCATTTTCTCCTCTGAGTTTATCCATTATATCAAGTAAATCTGTAAAATCGTATATGGCGTCTGAGTTCTGTGGTATATAGACAGATGTTAAATAATCTATGTCCTCCTGTCTATCCAGCTCATATAATTTTATCTTTCTTATTGATTCCAGATCTTTAATCCCAGCTGCTCTTATAAAATACACATCTATATCATACTTATAATAGTCCATTAAAATCAACTTCACATCCGAAGCGATAAATTTATCATATATTTGAGTTACTATAATTCCACATCTCTTATCCATCATCTGAAATTTTATATCAAATGCATCTATAATCCTTAAATTTTTATATATATCCATTCCAAGAGCTTCAAAAATAGCATCTATAAAACTTATAGATGGGAATATTTCGGTTTCTACAAAATTAGCCTTGCAAAGATCAAGAAGCATAGTTACAGACCTTTCAGCCACTAAAGGATGTCCCGGGACTGCATATACTATATCTCCATATTTATTTTCTTTTTTTATTAAATCTTTTGCTATATTTTCATAGACATCTTCAAAGCTTTCTTCACGTTCATATATGATATCATATGCTTCAAATTTTATATTAAGATCCCTCAGGTATTTTACTGTGGGATGTTTTTCCGTTCTTAAATAAATTTTTGATGAATTTTTCAGTATATTTATAGTGCCTAAAGTAAGGGCTTCTATAGATCCAGGTCCTAAACCTACTATTTTTATCATGAAAATGTCTCCTCTATTTCTTTAAAAATCTACTTTTAATATAGTCATATCTAAATATTCTAAACAGAATTAATAAAATAAAATATACAATTATCCCAATTAATATGGAAAAAAAGCATGAAAATCTACTACTTATTGTATAATTATAGACATTAATATAGATAATTACAACAGCTATTATCATTAATATAGAGGCAAAAGCTGGCTTTATTATAATTTGAAAGTAATTCATTTTTATATTCAATTTTCGTTTTAATAAATTTACATTTAAAATTGCAGCCAATGCATATCCAATTGTACTTCCAAATATAGCTCCATATATGTTTATATTAGGAATTGGAACTAACAATAGAGTAAATATTATCTTTACAATACATCCTATAGCTAAGTTTAAAACAGGTATAATATAATATCCTGAGCCCTGCAATATTGCGGTTGAAGTTTGTGCAATTATTATAAACGGAATAGAAATTGCAGAATATTGAAGTATATCATAGCCCTGTGATTGACCAGGAAAAAGCAATTCCAAAATTGGATGTGCCAGAGTATATAACCCAAACATAGATGGTAATGCTATTACTGTAGATAGTTTAAATGCCAAATCTACCTTGTCCTCCAATTCAAATCTCTTATTTAAAACATGATATTCAGCAATTATAGGAACAAGTGAAGAACATAAAGCTACAGAGAGAGTCAGAGGTACATTAATAAGTATAAATGCCTTCCCCGTAAGTCTTCCATACAATATAGTAGACTGCCTATATGTAAAACCAGCTTCTAAAAGTTTCTGTGGAACAAGTGCAGAATCTATAAGGCTCATTATGCTGCTTACTGCTGCTCCTATTGATACTGGAATAGCTATATACAAAAGGGTAGTAAGCACATCTTGATTATCTGGAGGATTATATATATGCATTTCCTTCCTTACATTAAAATATTTTTTTATTAGATATATCCCTCCAAATAATCCTCCTGCTGCTGCCCCTAAAGCTGCTCCTCCTGCTGAATACTCTATTCCTCTTGGCAGAAGTACATAAGCAAGTCCAACTCCTACCAGAACCCTTCCTATTTGCTCTATTATTTGAGATATAGCTGTATAATTCATATTCTGTAATCCTTGAAAGAATCCCCTAAATGCACTCATTATGGATATAAACATAGGTGCAAATGCAATAGCAATTAACGAATAATAAGATTTACCATCCCATTTCAGAAATGATATTATAGGTCTGGAAAAAATTAATAATAGCGCAGTAAATCCTGTGCCCAATATAAACATCAACATCATGGCTTTTCTAAATATCTGTATTACTTTTATATGGTCTTCCATTGCATAACTCTCTGATACCATCTTAGAAACTGCTACAGGTATGCCTGATGCAGCTGCTATAAAGAACATATACAACGGGAATGACATCTGATAATATCCTACACCTTCATCTCCAATAAGCATCTGTAATGGCCATCTAAAAAATAGTCCTAGAAACTTACAGATCATTCCTGACATTCCTAAAATTAAAGTACCTTTCATAAGTGATTGCTTTATCATAAAAATACCCCCGAATATCCATAATCACAAATCTATTTAAACATAGCATATATGTTTATAATTACTTTAGATTTATAATTATTATTACTTCCGGTGAGTATTTTTTTAATTATTGTCAATAATTATTTAATGAGTATAAAATTTATACTTGAAAATAATATAATGGCAGTTTTACTGCCATTATATTATTCCTCCATTTGTTTTCCAAGGAAGGACGATGCAGTTTCAGCTAATTTAACTTCTACATCACCAAAATCCACTTCTTCTTTTGAAGTTATTATAACAGCTCCAATTGTATCTCCTCCCGATATAATAGGCGCTATTACTTGAGCTTTATATTTCTTTTTAGCTTCTTCATCTTCATATAGATCAATTATTTCTTTCTCGCCTAATGACACCAATTTTCTATTTTCAATTATTTCTTCCAGCTCTTCACTTATCTTTTTGTCTATATACTCTTTTTTTGGTGCACCGCTTATAGATACTATGCTGTCATTATCACATATCATAATGATATTTCCGATGGTTTGTTCAAGAGATTCTGTGTATCCTTTAGATATTTCACTCAATTCATCGATAGGTGAATACTTTTTTAAAATAACCCCACCTTCTCTGTCTGTAAATATCTCAAGTGGATCTCCTTCTCTTATTCTAAGAGTCCTTCTTATCTCCTTAGGTATAACAACTCTGCCTAAATCGTCTATACGTCTAACAATTCCAGTTGCTTTCATGCTGTATTCCTCCTTAATTATATGAATTGTATTATTATTATTTTTCTAAATATGAAATTTTATACACAATTGTTATTAAAATTAGAAAAAATTAAAAATAACCTTATTAGAATTATCTAATTAAGGTTATTTTTATTAGAATAAAATTTTTTACATTATATTTTTTTCTTTTTTTTCTATTTTTGCAGTTTTCTTCCACTCGCTAGTTTTTTGACTTACTATTTTAGTTTTCTGATCATTTTCTAATTGACTTTTTATTTGAGATTTAACTTTTGAAAGCTTTTTAACGGGATATTCTATTTTCTTTATACATTTTATTATATGCCACCCAAAACTACTCTGTACAGGATCAGATATTTGGCCTTCTTTTAATGCCTTAGCCCCTGTCATAAACTGTGCATCATAATTAGTGTCATTAACACTTATTTCACCCAAATCTCCGCCTTTATCCTTATTTGAAGTATCTTGGGAAACTTCTTTTGCTATTTTATCAAAACTTTCACCATTATCAAGTCTTTCTTTGACTTTTTTAGCTTCATCTTCAGTTTTTACAAGTATATGAGCCAAATGCATTTTATTAGGTTGCTCAGTAAATTTATCTTTATTCTTATTATAATAATCTTCAATCTGTTTATCAGTAATTTTCAAATTTTTTGTTAAGCTCTTGGCTATATTTTCCTGTATCTCCTGATTTCTAATTTGAGTTATATACATTTCCTTCAAAGATTGTTCAGTAAATCCTTGTTGACTTAATGCCGCCTTAAATTTGCTTTCATCACTCCCAAAATACTGTTTCTTCATCTTGTCTATCTGTGTCTGCGCATCACTTTTTACTTTGGAATCACTTGGAGATAGATTTAATTCTTTGGCTTTCTGACTCAATACTTTTTCAGTTATCATATTGTCTAGAATTTGTTCTTTTTGGGATTTTATTGCACTTACTGCCTCTTCATTTTCAGAATAATTATCTCCATATTGCTGTTTTGCTTGTTGAATTACTTGAAGTGTATTAGGATCTTTATCCAGTTCAGCTCTTGTTATCTTTTCTCCATTAACTACTGCTACAGTACTATTAGCTATAGCCTCTGGTGTTTTTTCTATCATGCTGCAACCAGAAACAGAAAGTACTGTCGCAGTTGCTAGGGCAGTAATTAAAAATTTTTTTATATTCACTACTATTCCTCCACTCTCATTTGTATATTGAAAACTTCTCACTAACATCAGTTCCACATATCTTTTTATAAAATACAGATTAATTTTATCATAAACACAATTCTATAACAAAACTATTTTTATTCATAATTTTGTAATAAACTGGAATTATAGTGATTCTTCTTTGCATTTTATCATAAATTCCATTAACTCCTTTATATTTAAAGTAAGATTATCCCTTTTTACATCTTTAATCCTATATCCAAATCCAGGTTTATCGTCCATTTTTAAAGTTATATTCCTTGAGTATTTTTTTAGGATAGATTTTAAAACATTATTATCAATTTTATCTTTACTTTTAAACAGAAAAACTACTTCACCTTTTTTTTCTTTTATCTCTTCTATATTAAGTTTTTTGCCAATACTTCTTATGTATGCTATATTTATTAGATTGTATATTGGACCTGGTATAGTAGAAAATCTGTCTTCCAGTTCTTCTTTTATGTCCATCATATCTTCATAACAAGTGATAGCTGCTATCTTCTTATATACTTCTATTTTTTGAACTTCATTTTCTATGTAATCATTAGATATATAAGCATCTACTTTTAAATCTACAGTAGTTTCCACAGGTTCTTCCTCTATTTCGCCTTTTATCAATTTTATAGTGTCCTCAAGCATCTTACAGTAAAGATCATAACCTATTGATGCCATATGTCCATGCTGTGATGATCCCATAATATTACCGGCTCCACGTATTTCTAGATCCTTTAATGCTATTTTGAAACCAGATCCCAATTCTGTAAAATCTTTAATCGCTTTGAGCCGTTTTTCTGCTACTTCAGTAAGTATTTTATCTTTTCTATAGGTTAAATAACAATAAGCTATTTTATCAGTTCTTCCAACTCTTCCCCTTAATTGATACAATTGTGATAATCCCATCTTATCTGCATCATAAATTATCATTGTATTAACATTTTGTATATCCATGCCAGTCTCTATAATAGTTGTACATAAGAGTACATCGCATTCATTATTCATAAAAGAAACCATTACGTTTTCAAGTTCTTTTTCCTGCATTTGTCCATGAGCTACTGCAACTTTTACCTCTGGAATTAGTTTAGATATATAACCTGCCATTTTATTTATATTTTCTACTCTATTGTATACAAAATATATTTGTCCTCCCCTGTTTACCTCCCTTAATACTGCATCTCTTATCAATTGATCATTATATTCTACTACATAAGTCTGTATGGGATGTCTTTGCTCCGGTGGAGTTTCTATAACACTTATATCTCTAACACCAACAAGTGACATATGAAGAGTTCTAGGTATAGGAGTAGCACTCAAAGTAAGGACATCAACATTTTTTCTTATTTTCTTTATTTTTTCTTTATGTGTGACTCCAAATCTCTGTTCCTCATCTATTATTAAAAGTCCAAGATCTTTAAACTTTACATCTTTTTGAAGCATTCTATGCGTTCCTATAAGGATATCTATATCACCATTTTTTAAAGCTTTTATAGTTTTTTTCTGTTGAGATGCTGTTCTAAATCTGCTTACCATATCTATTCTTATAGGAAAATCAGAAAATCTTTTTACAAAATTATTATAATGTTGCTGTGCAAGTATTGTAGTCGGTACTAAAAAAGCAACTTGTTTTCCATCCATTACAGCTTTAAAAGCTGCTCTTACTGCCACTTCTGTTTTCCCATATCCTACATCGCCACATAACAACCTATCCATAACTTTATCCGATTGCATATCTGACTTTATATCATGTATTGTAGCAATTTGATCTGGAGTTTCTTCATATGGGAATTCATCTTCAAACTGTTTTTGCCATATAGTATCCTTAGAATATCTATAACCTTTAATTGTAGATCTCACTGCATATAATTTTACTAAATCATCCGCTATCTCTTCTATGGATTTTTTTACTTTTCTTTTTGTCTTAGCCCATTCTGCACTGCTAAGTTTGTTGATCTTTGGTGCTTTTCCTTCATTACCTATGTATTTCTGAACCATATCCAGTTGCTCTACAGGTACATATAATTTATCATCACCATAATATGTTAACTCCAAGTAATCTTTTTTATGTCCCTGAAGCTCAAGTTGTTTTATGCCTTTATATACCCCTATGCCGTGATTTATATGGACCACATAGTCACCTGGTTTTAATTCAACAAAGCTTTTTATCCTGCTTACACCTTTTTTAGGTTTTCTTCTTAATACTTTTCTTTTTGTCGCTCCAAAAACTCCTCTATCTGATATTACACATATTTTAAAATCAGTATATTGAAAACCACGCAGCTGGCTTCCAAAAGTTACTACAACTTCACCATTCATAATATCATCGACTTTATCTTTGTAACTGCTCTCTATACCCATATCCCTTAAAGTCTTAACAAGTCTTTCTCCTCGAGGCCTTGTACCTGACAAAATTAAAACTTTAAACCTATTTGCCTTTTTTTCCTTTATTTCTTCAACTAATAGATCAATTTGTTCACTATAGTCATTCAATGTTATCTGGGAAAATTTTGCTACGGATTTGGGTTTCAAATATTCGCTGGACTTCTCAATTGAATCCAAAGTAATAATTTCTTTGGATGCTAAAAAATCCATAACCTGAAATTTACTTATAAGAAGCTTAACTTGTCTAGGCAACACACTACCTCTTTGAAGAAAGCTTTTATAATTTTCTTCAAATTCAAAATATACACTGTCAAGCTTACCACTACATCTTTTAACATCATCAATTACTACAAAATAATCTTTTGCATAGTCTAAAAATGAAGAGGGTTGATCATAAAAGTATGGCATAAAACTATCTATAGTTTCAAAACCCCAATTTTCTTTAAGGGACTCTAGGTTTCTATCTACAAGTTCTTTAAGCTTATTTGCAGCCTCTTCGTTTTTACCTTTTTGCAATCTTTTTATGACTAAATCCCTATCCTTTTCTATACTTTTATAAGCATTTTTAACTATTTGGCTATCTAGTATCATTTCTTTTGCCGGAAAAATCTCTATGCTTTTTATCTTCTCAATACTTCTCTGAGACTCTAAATTGAAGTTTCTTATTGATTCTATCTCATCTCCAAATAATTCTATCCTGTATGCTTCAGATAGGATAGGTGAATATATATCCATTATCCCTCCTCTTATGGAAAATTGTCCTTTAGACTCTACTATATCTACCCTTTCATACCCACACTGAACTAATTTTGCACTAAATTCTTCCAAATTAATATTTTTGCCTTGAAATAATTTGAAAGTATACTTTTTATATAAATCTACAGGTATGTACATTGATGCCAAAGTTTCTATACAGGTTACTATAATTTTTTTACCTCTGCTTAGCATCTTCCTGATTACTTTTAATCTTTCCCATCTCAAATCTCCAGATATAGCATCTATATTATAAAAAACAACTTCCTTCGTTGGAAAATAAAATACCTTGCTGTCATAAAAAGATAAATCTTCATATAATTTTCTTGCTTCAATATCACTGTGAGTAATAACTAAAAACGATTTACCTACGTTTTCATATACAGCATCAATTAAACAACTTCTTCCCGATTCTGAAAGACCAAATATTCCAACTGGGAATTTCTTGTTTTCAACTGAAGCCATAATATCTTTAAACTCCAAGCTATCTTCAATAGGCTTTATAAGTCCATTTAGTCTCATTTTAACAACCACCCTACAAAATTATTAACGCACAATAACCGTTAATTTCTTTGATTAAGAAATTACGGTATAAAAATACATGTTTTAAACATTCAATCCATTAAATCTATTCATAGCCTCAAATATACCTTCCCCCAAAATACACTCAACACAATCTGAAGCAAATTTAAAAACCTCTTCTATATGACTTCTCTCTTCTTTTTCAAATCTACTAAGAACATATGATATAACATCACTATCAGGATGTCCAACACCAATTTTTATTCTTATAAATTTATCTGTGTTTAGATTATAAATTATATTTTTTATACCATTGTGTCCACCAGCACTTCCCTTGTGCCTTACCCTGATCTTACCTATTGGAAGACTTATATCATCCTGGATTACTATTATATCCTTATCAGCTATTTTATAAAAATCAGCTATTTCCTTTACACTCTCACCACTTAAATTCATATAAGTACTCGGTTTTAATATGATTACCTTTTTATCAACTATGATACCATTTCCATAAGTACCCTTGAATTTTTGCTTATTTACATTTATGTTATGCTTTTTACTTATAAAATCAATAGTATCAAATCCTATATTGTGCCTAGTATGTTCATATTTAGCACCAATATTGCCTAGTCCAACTATTAAAAACATCTTTTTGCTCCAATCTAAAATCATCTAAATACCTGTTAATATTAAGTGATTATCTTACACATAAAGTATAATTATCCAGTAGAATTTGCAAATATACACATAAAAGTTTTAGCTTAGCCATAATGACTAAGTTAAAACTCATCTAAATTTTCACTTAATATTCGCATATGTATTATAATAATATTATTATAACACATATACAATCAAGTAACCATATATAGGCATAACTACAAAGTTAGCTATTTTTGACAAAATTTTATTTGCTTTCTTTAAGCTCCAATAAAGTTGCAACTAATTCTATATTATTTCCATTTCTCCAAATTTTACACTTAACTTTATCTCCAACTTTATGAAAATTTATTATTTTCTGAACATCATCCAATTGTAAAACTTTTTTTCCATCTAGTACCATAAGAATATCAGTAGGCTTTAAACCAGCCTGATAAGCTCCGCTTCCTTTTTTTACCTCCTGAATATATATTCCTTGAATTTTACTATCCTCCGAAATTACACTTTCACCATATATTCCTAGATATGGCCTTTTAACCTGCCCATTACTTATAAGCTGCTTTATTATATCTTTAACCTCATTTACAGGTATAGCAAATCCCATACCTTCAGTACTTCCTGCAGAACTTAGTTTAAAACTATTTATGCCAATGATTTCTCCCTGGTCATTACAAAGTGGTCCTCCACTATTACCTGGATTTATTGCCGCATCGGTCTGTATTAATTTGCTATATACTACACCATTATAAGATATATTTCTATTTAACGCACTTACTATCCCTGCCGTAACAGAGCCTGCAAAATCTTCACCAAGGGGATTCCCTATGGCAATAGCAGCATCCCCAACCTTTATCTTTGAGGAATCACCTAATTTGGCTATAGGGAGATTTTTAGCATTTACTTTTATTACAGCCAGATCAGATCTTTCATCTATTCCACTTACAGAAGCATCCAATATCTTTCCACTAGAAAGTTTTACTGTAACCTTGTCTGCATCTTGTATTACATGATAATTAGTTACTATATATCCTTCTGAATTTATTATTATTCCAGATCCACTTCCTGTATCCTGAAGTCCAAAATAACCTTGACTTTTATTACTTATACCAACTACTGTAGGTCCTACTATCTCTGACACTCTTGTTATTGAATTTTGTTCTTCATAATTATTCTCCTGAGATGGCTTTTGGATATCCGATATAACACTGTTCTCGTTCTTTTTAGAATTCATTAATGTCTGATTATTAGGCGTATAGACTTTATTAGTTTCCTTCTTACCGGCTATATAAGCTCCTGATATTCCGCCAGAAACTGCTGCTATCAAAATAAAACAACATAACTTAACGAATTTTTTTATATTGGATTTTCTTCTGCTGTTTACAAACTTTATCTTGGATTTACCATCACCAACATTCTGCCATTTAACATCTCTTACGCCATTATTTTTGTTATCATCCATTAAATTACACCTCATAATTACTTAATTTAGCATCATTATAATAGCAACTTTTTACACAAATATGAACAATACTGTAATAATTCATTAAATCCTCTTGAGAGTAAAAGTAAATTCTACTCCACCACCCTCCTTATTCCTAGCCCATATATCTTCTCCAAGCTGTGTCAATATGCTTCTCACTATAGGCAACCCTAATCCTGTACTTATTTTCGAAGTTCTTGACTTATCACCCTTGTAAAATCTATCCCATATATGATTTAAATCTTCATCATTTATTCCTGGTCCATCATTAAATACAGATATAAAAGCTTTATCTGCTTTAGTCTTGGTTCCAATTTTTATGTTTCCTCCTGCATTTACATACTTTACCGCATTATCTACTAAATTTACAACTACCTGCGTTATTCTATCTTTATCTGCAGCTACATATAATTTATCATCTTCCATATTTACATCGACTTTCAATTTTTTGTTGCCGATTTTTTGTTCAAATTTTATCACACACAATCTTACAATTTCATTTATATCTACTTCTTCAATTCTTAATTTAAACTGTCCTGCCTCTATTGCAGATAAATCCAAAAGATCATTTACAAGTCTGGTAAGTCTTTGTATTTCTGAATATGTTAAAGAAAGATAATAATTTTGCTTTTGTTCTGGAATCACTCCATCTAGCATTCCACCTATAAAACCTTTTATGGATGTTATAGGAGATCTTATTTCATGAGATACATTTGATATAAACTGTCTTCTATTTTTTTCAACTTCTTCTATAGAATCTGCCATACTATTAAATGACTTTGCAAGTACACCAATTTCATCTTTAGAATTTATATGAACTCTTTTTTGCACTTCCCCTTTAGATATTTTATCAGCCACATAGTTTATTTTTTCAAGTGGTTTTATAATTATCTTTTGGGACAAATAATATATAACTACACACGAAATTATAATTGCAAGCACAGCAGACATCCAGATTATTTGATACACCTTCTTTAAAGGGCCCTTTAATTCATTTATAGATGTATGCATCATTATAGCCCCTCTAAATACTCCATTTGAAAAAATAGGAATTTCAAAAGTATGTACCGGCGAAGTAAATACATCTGAATAATTCTCCCTTTTATCCACTGTTTTATTTTCTCTAAGTTCTTCAAGATCACCCGTTACTATTTGCTTAGAAGTTGCTATTAATTTTTTATGTTTGCTTTCAGATACAGAATAAACATAACCATAATTATCTACAAGCCATATATCTGCCGATAGATAGTTTCCTATATAAGTTATAGTATCATTTATATCATCAGAAGTTATATTACCGTTCAAATATTGAATAGCTCTTTCTTTTATAAATTCGGATTCACGCAGCAATTCTTCTTTTCGTTGATTAAAATAATAACTCTCAAACCAATAGGATAAAAAAGCGAATGTCATAACAAAACTCAATACAATAATTGCTGTAAACGCTGTTACAAGTTTTGAAAACAGACTTCTTCTCACATTATTTCACCTCAAATTTATATCCTACACCCCACACAGTCTCTATCTGCCAATTAGGTCCTCCTTGAAGCTTCTCTCTCAGTCTCTTTACGTGTACATCCACTGTTCTAGAATCTCCAGGGTAATCATATCCCCATACTTCACATAAAAGCTGCTCCCTTGTAAAAACTCTATTCTTATTGCTGGATAAGTAATACAGCAATTCAAATTCCTTTGGTGGCATCTTTACTTCATTGCCTTTATATACAACCGTATAGGAATTTATGTCTATTGTTAAATCTTCAAACTTAAGTACTTCTTTATTTTCATTATCAACATTATATCTTCTAAGTACTGCTTTAATTCTAGCAAGCATCTCTTTTGCTTCAAAGGGTTTAACTATGTAATCATCAGCACCAAGTTCAAGTCCAAGTACTTTGTCAAAAGTCTCTCCTTTTGCTGTAAGCATAATTACAGGTGTTTCAAAATCTTTTCTTATCCACTTTAGTACATCTATTCCATCTATATTCGGAAGCATTATATCAAGTAATACCAAATCAGGTTTGTATTCTAAAAAAACTTCTTCGGCAGATTTTCCGTCATTAGCTATTCTTACATCATATCCTGCACTTTCCACATACATTTTTATTACTTCACATATATTCTCATCATCATCTACAATCAATATCTTTCCAATTGAGCCTTCCATACGATACCTCTCCTCTGTATAATTAATAACAATAAATACTCAAACTTAATTACATAAACATCATATAATAATAATTTACCACATACTTAATATCACATAATAGTATATATCTAAAATGTAACAAATAAGTTACAAATAATTAAAAGGCACATAGAATATTTTCTACATGCCCAAATATAAATTTCAATTAGTTTTCAAATAATTTACTAACTGATATATCTTCATATATTCTTCTTATAGCTTCTGCAAATACAGGTGCTACAGATAATATAGTAAATTTATCTAGTATCTTTTCCTCTGGAAGCCTTATTGTATTCAACATAACTAATTCCTTTATAGCACAATCTTTTATTCTTTCAATTGCCGGCCCTGATAAAACAGCATGAGTACAGCAAGCATACACTTCTTTTGCCCCTCTTTTTAGCAATGCATCCGCACCATTTGTTATAGTTCCTGCTGTATCTATCATATCATCTATAAGTATAACCTTCTTATCTTTTATATCTCCAATTATATTCATTACTTCTGATACATTAGGTTTTGGTCTTCTTTTATCTATAATGGCAATCTGAGTATGTAGTTTATCTGCAAAATTCCTAGCTCTTGTTACACTTCCAAGATCTGGTGATACTACAACCACATCTTCTCTACTGTCAAACCCTTTATCAATAAAATACTTTGCCAGTATAGGTGCCCCAAGTAGATTATCAAGTGGAATATTAAAATATCCTTGAATTTGGGATGCATGCAAATCCATAGTAAGAACCCTATCTGCACCAGCTGCAGTCAATATATCTGCAACAAGCTTTGCAGTAATAGGATCTCTTGCCTTTGCTTTTCTGTCCTGTCTTGCATATCCATAATATGGAATTACAGCTGTAATTCTCCCTGCAGATGCCCTTTTAAAAGCATCTATCATAATCAGAAGTTCCATTAAATTATCATTTACAGGATTATTTGTTGATTGAATTATAAATACGTCTCTTCCTCTCACTGTCTCATTAATATCTACAGATATTTCTCCATCACTAAAAGTAGATACTCTGGAATCTCCTACCTTCATTCCTAAAATATCTCCTATTTCTTTAGCTAAATCCGGATGAGAATTACCCGTAAAGATTTTAATACTTTTTCCATGGGTTATCATTTTCCTAAGCCCTCCTAATTTTTATTTTCTCAGTCTTTTCTATTCAGTTCTTTTTTATATACCCAACCTTCCTTGTTTACCTGCCTTGCTCTTGCTATTGCCAGTGACCCCTCCGGGACTTCATCTGTTATAGTAGAGCCTGCAGCTATATATGTATTATCTTCAACCTTAACTGGAGATACTAGATTCGTATTACATCCTATAAAAGAATTATTTCCAATTAAAGTTTTATTCTTTTTTTTACCATCATAGTTCACTACAACTGTACCACAACCAAAATTGCATTTCTCACCCACCTCTGCATCTCCTATATAAGTAAGGTGCGATACTTTAGTTCCATTCCCAATTGCAGACTTTTTAACTTCTACAAAATCACCTATTTTTACCGAATTACCAATTCTACTTTGAGGCCTTATATATGCAAAGGGTCCTACAGTGGTATCCTTTCCTACACTACTTTCTAATATCACAGAACTCTGAATAGTAACACCTTCTCCTATAATACTGTTTTCTATTCTAGATCCAGGATATAATATACAATTTTTGCTTACTATAGTATTACCTTGAATTACGTTTTGAGGAAATATTATAGTATCATTTCCTATTTCTACATCAATATCTATATAAGTGGAATCCGGGTCAATTATTGTAACTCCATTTTCCATATGTTTCTCATTTATCCTATTTCTCATAATACTATCCGCTTGGGAGAGCTGCTTTCTTGAATTAACTCCTAAAGTTTCATCAAAGGGAACTGGAAGTGCTCCTATTTTTTTACCAGATTTTTTCAATATTTCTATTACATCCGTCAGATAGTACTCACCCTGTGCATTGTTATTGTTTATCTTATCAAGACTTTCAAGAAGACTTTCTATATCAAAGCAGTACATGGATGAATTTACTTCATTCACCATTAGCTCTTCTTCTGAGCAATCCTTATGCTCTACTATCTTTAAAACATCACCGTTTGCCTCTCTCACAATCCTTCCATATCCATATGGATCATTAACCAAGGAAGTCAATACAACTGCGCTATAGCTTCCATCATTTTGAAAGTTTACAAGTTTTCTTACAGTACTCTCTCTTATCAAAGGTGCATCTCCTGTAAATATTGCTACAGTGCCCTTTTTATCTTTCAAAAAATTTTTAGCACAGATAACTGCATGCCCTGTGCCCAATTGTTCACGCTGAATCGAAAATTCAACATTTTCTGATTTAACAGCCTCTTTTACTTTATCTGCTCCTGTTCCTATAACTACATCTATATCTTTTATTTGTGCTTTTTCAATTTCATCTATTACTATATTAAGCATTTCTTTTCCACATATTTTATGAAGTACTTTTGGTGTAGAAGATTTCATCCTTTTTCCTTCACCGGCCGCTAATATTATAGCACAATTATACATTTTAACACCTCTTTATAGCATTAACCACATTTTTATAACTTATATTACACAAAATGTCCACTATTATTATATTTTATATGTTGAGTATTTGCAACCATAGTAAATAATAAAAAGGAGTATTCCTACTCCCTTTTATCATTCCTGTACTTTATCTTTAGTAACAGTTTCTTCACTCTTTACTTTTTCATACTCATCAAGAATAGCCTTTTGAATTTTTTCCCTTGTTTGAGTATTGATTGGATGTGCAATGTCCTTAAATTCTCCATCAGGAGTTTTTCTACTAGGCATTGCAATAAAAAGCCCATTTTGACCTTCTATAACTTTTATATCGTGAACAACGAATTCGTTATCAAAAGTTACGGAAACAATAGCCTTCATTTTACCCTCAGCAGCAATTTTTCTAACCCTAACGTCTGTAATTTGCATATAATCCACCTCCAAGATGCTTATGTATATACTATTCTCTAAAATTTATTTTTTTCCTTCTTATTTTCAAAAAAATCAATAAATTTTTTGAAAATTTTATTAGTTAAATCTCTTAGAAGGAAATAATTGGGCTCTTTTCTCTCCATCAATACCCTTAAAATCAACTATAGATATATAATTCTGTACTAATTTTTTTGGCGTCTCTACATTATCTATAAGTACTCCAATTCCTAAAAGTTCGCTTTCAAATTCTTTCAAGAGATTCATTATACCTTTAGCTGTACCGCCGGCTTTCATAAAATCATCAATAAATATACACCTACTGCCAGGCTCCATGGCTCTTTTAGATAAGGACATATTCTGAATTCTTCCCGTAGATCCAGAAACATAATTTATTGTAATAGTTGAACCTTCAGTAAATTTTGTTTCCCTTCTTACGACTACCATCTGTATTCCAAGCATCTTTGCTACCTCATAAGCAAGAGGTATTCCTTTTGTTTCAACTGTAACTACATAATCAGCATTACTAGATATGAATTGAGATGCGAGAATCACTCCAGCAGTATTTATTATTTTAGGATTAAACATTATATCAGTCATATAAAGAAAATTACCTGGTATTATTCTCTCTCTATTTTTTAAAATAATACATAATCTTTCAGCAAACTCCCTAGTTTTCTCTGCCGATATACCACATATATATTTAACGCCACCTGCCGCACCTGATACAGTTTCTACTCTTCCCATATCAAGTTTAGTTAGTGTATCTTTTACCATAACTATATCTTCACTTACAGTTGATTTTGCAGTATTAAACAATTCTGTAAATCTATTTAGACTTATTATTTTATTAGGATTTTCAAGCAATATCTTTGTTATAGCTGATATCCTATGATTTCTACTGAGTTTCTGCATTTTATCACCTATCTATATTAAAAATTTACGAATAATTCTTTAAAATTTTATTCTATTATTCATATTGTATTCTAAAAAAAGGAGTTAATCAACAATTAAATTAATGAAAAATTTTTAAGAATATAGTTTAGAATGTGTTTTTTTGCTCCATTTTTGTATATAATTATTAGGTAATAGTCTAATGCAATTTATGAGGAGTGAGTTTGTTGTCATTTGATTTTATAAAAGATAAAAATAGAAAAGTACATTTCATAGGTATAGGTGGAATAAGTATGAGTGGTCTTGCAGAAATTTTAATAAAAAAAGGCTTTCATGTCTCAGGATCAGATATAAAAGCTTCCCCTATAACTGACAAGTTAAAATCTCTCGGGGCAGAAATATTTATAGGACAAATTAAAGAAAATATAGATTCAGATATAGATCTAATTGTATATACTGCTGCCATTTCAGAAAGCAATCCTGAATTTATTAGAGCAAAAGAGTTGAATATTCCAGTTATGGTAAGGGCTGAATTTTTAGGTAAAATCATGAAAGGACATAAATATAATATAGCTATTTCTGGAACTCATGGTAAGACTACTACAACTTCTATGCTATCAAGTATATCTTTAAAAGCCAACTTAGATCCTACCATATTGGTAGGTGGTGAATTAGATATAATAGATGGAAATGTTCGAGTTGGACACAGCCAGTATTTTATCACCGAGGCATGCGAATATAAAGGATCTTTCTTGAAATTTTTCCCTTATATCGGTGTAATTCTAAATATAGATGCAGATCATCTTGATTATTATAAAGATATTTATGATATACAGAATGCCTTTATAAAATTTGCTAAGTTAATTCCGAAAGATGGATATCTCATATGCTGCAGTGATGATGAAAAAATGAATAAAGTAATATCCAGTGTAAAATGCAACATAATTACTTATGGGCTTAAAACTGGAGATATTACAGCTAAAAATATCAATTATGATGAAAAGGGCTGCGCAAGTTTTGATGTCTATAAATATGATCAGTTCCTGTTTTCAATAAATTTAAACATTCCTGGAAAACACAATATATTGAATTCCCTAGCGAGTATAGCTTCCGCTCTAATTCTAGATATACCTGATAAATATATCATAGAAGGTCTAAGTAATTTTAAAGGAGCCCATAGGCGATTTGAACTTAAAGGTAAAAAGAATGGGATTACAGTAATAGATGATTATGCCCATCATCCAACTGAAATCAAAGCCACCTTAAGTGCGGCTCAAAACTACCCCCACAAAAAAATATATTGTGTATTTCAACCCCATACCTTTTCAAGAACATTGAATTTATATGATGAATTTGTAAAGGCATTTGACAATGTAGATGAATTAATATTGGCTGATATATATCCTGCAAGAGAAAAAGACACACATAAAGTAAGTTCAGACATGCTTTCAAAAAGTATCTCCTCTAGAGGTATATCCTGCAAAAACATTCATGATTTCAACGATATTGTATCTTATTTAGATAATACCTTAAAAAATGGCGATTTACTTCTTACAATAGGTGCAGGAGATATATTTAAAGTAGGGGAAATGTATCTCCAAAAATAATCATACATGAATGTGTAAAATCCTCCAATATAGTAAATACTATAAGTAATTACTATATTTGGAGGTGTTTTTAGTTTGAAGAATTTTTTAATGTCAGCTTCAGTAGATGTTGTACTGATTTTTATATCCTATTTTCTATTTAAAAATATATTAGGCGGACCCACAAGACATAAAATTTATGAAAAATTATTTAGTTCTTTTGCTAAATTTGTAATCTATGTATTTATAATAACAATTGTTATAAATGCTGTTATAGCCATATTATTATATAGGACTTCATATATTGCCTACATAAATATAATAGCTCCTGCCATAGTTTCAATTTTAGTAGGTTTTCTCATGTCCACAGTTCCTACCAAAGGCGCTGGTGATTCAGCAGGGAAAATATAATTTATAAAATATTCCTTAATAGAAGTTATCTATGATCCTTGTAGGTTATTTGACAATTACTTATGATATAATAATATCATAAAAATAAATTTTCAAGGAGCTGATGAGAATGAAGGAAAAATACAGAGAATTATTTAAAACAATCGTAAGATCATATTATGATGGTAACTTTGATAAAAAGATAAATGAGATTCTATCTGAAAGTTCTATTGATAAAAAAGAATTATGCTCAATTGTTTCTTCACTCTGCGGAGTTAACATAGATTATAGCAGTAGTAATTTCATATCTGAATTAAAGAATTCTATAAAATCATACAATCTAGATAATAATATAGTCAATAAAGTTAAAAACTGTTCACTGGATTGCATGGATGAAAATGGTAAAACTATTTGTCAAAGATCCTGTCCTTTTGACGCAATATTTATTGACAGAAAAAAGAATACTACTGTTTTGGACACAGATAAATGCGCAGGCTGTGGGGTATGTGTAGATTCATGTCCGGTTGGCGGAATAATGGACTCAGTACAATTCTTACCTTTGACAAATATTTTAAAAGACAACTATCCCGTGGTAGCTGTAGTTGCACCTGCCATAATAGGACAATTTGGTTCAAATGTAAAAATGGGTCAACTGAGATCCTCATTTAAAAAGTTGGGTTTTACAGATATGATAGAAGTCGCATTTTTTGCAGATATGCTTACCTTGAAAGAAGCTACAGAATTTGATCATTATGTAAAAAATGAAAATGATCTAATGATAACTTCCTGTTGCTGCCCTATGTGGGTGGGAATGTTAAAAAGAGTCTACAATGATCTGGTAAAATATGTTTCACCATCAGTTTCTCCAATGATAGCAGCAGGAAGAGTACTTAAAAAGTTGAATCCTGATTGCAAGGTAGTATTCGTAGGACCTTGCATAGCAAAAAAAGCTGAGGCAAAAAACAAAGATATACAAGGGAGTATAGATTTTGTTTTAACATTTCAAGAAGTAGAAGATATATTTGAATCATTAAATATAAAACCTTCGGAACTTCAGGATGATGAGGCATCTGAATACGCTTCAAAAGGTGGAAGACTTTATGCGCGCACAGGTGGCGTATCTATTGCGGTAAGCGATGCAGTAGAAAAAATCTTCCCTGAAAAATACAGCCTTTTAAAAGCAATCCAAGCAAATGGAATAAAAGAATGTAAATCTATGCTTACAAAAGCCCAAAATGGCGAAATAAATGCTAACTTTATAGAGGGCATGGGATGTATTGGTGGATGTGTAGGAGGTCCTAAAGCCATAATTCCGAAAGAAGATGGTAGGGAACATGTAAATAAATTTGCTGGTGATTCAGATATTGAAGTAGCTGTAGACAGTACTTGTATGAACAGTATATTAAATAAAATAGGTATAAATTCTATAGAAGATTTTAAAGATAAAAATAAAATAGGTATATTTGAAAGAAAATTTTAATATACATAAATTAGGCTCTTCACAGTATGTCTGTTGAGGAGCTCTTTAGTATCTATTGACAAAATATACATAATCCATTATATGTATTGGGGACGAAGTTATTATGGAAAATATTTTAGACAAGATATTGAAAAATATAGAAGGTGCAATTTTTGATCTAGACGGAACTCTACTTGACTCCATGGGAATGTGGGAAAATATTGATAAGGAATATTTGGGAAATAGGAATATACCAATGCCTGCAAATTTAAAAATGGAAATAGAACATCTAAGTTTCAGAGAAACTGCAGAATATTTTAAATCACGATTTAATATATCCGACTGTATAGAAATTATAGAGAAGGACTGGTATAATATGGCTTTCAGCAAATACGCAAAAAATGCGATGATAAAGCCCTACGCAAAACAGTTTTTAAGATTATTGAAATCTAAAAATATAAAAATTGCTTTAGCTACAAGCAACTATAGAACAACTTCAATTGCCGCTTTAAAAAGGAACCATATATATGAATTATTTGATGCTATTATTACAACCCAGGACATTACACGTGGAAAGAACTTTCCTGACATATATATTGTGGCATCTACAAAAATCAATATACCACCTGAAAAATGCGTGGTATTTGAAGATTCTCTCCCAGCTATAAAAGCAGCCAGACAGGCAAATATGTATGTAGTAGCAGTACACGACAAATATTGTCCTTATGATTGGCAGTATATACTCAAATACTCCAATGCAGGTATTATTGATTTTTCTAAGATTATTTGTGAATAGTTAATCTATATAGATTAACTATTCACATTTTTATGTGCCATGAATATAATATTATAATATAATGGTAAAATTTTTTAGGAGTATGCCAATGATAGCTTTTCTATTATTTGCAATTATAGCTACATCCCTTGCAACCTTTTATCGACTTAAGAACGAGATTGCATCTCAAAGGAAACAAATTATGCTTTTAAAATATGAAAATGGTAAATTAAAAGATAAACTAAAAAACGTACATCGCCATTAAGTTTTTAGTTATGCAATATGATGGTATAATAAGTACAAGAATAAAATTTCAATAATTTCTTTACTTAATTATACCATCTCTATATTCAGGAACTATATCAATTATATCTTTATTGCAGCAATAACTTAAATCTTCCTCAAATTTTAATTTTTTTATTACCTTATAATGATCTGACCGTCTTATAAAACTTATTATATCCTTATTTTTTTCATATATATATCTAGCAGTTTTTGCTATATCTGTAAGTTCAACTTCGCCATCTGTATTTTTTAAAATATTCTCCACTATATAACCGCTGCAAATAAAATCATCCATAGAAAATTGACCATTAGTACCTGAGTTAACTATTACAATATTATTTTTCAATTCTATAAGCCTTTTTGCAACTGCCTCTGCATTTATCATAGCCGCTATAACTATAGTTCTGGCTTCACTACATCTTTTTATGGCTCTAGTACCATTTGTAGTAGTCATAACCAATATTTTATCTTCAATAATACTCCTTATATATTCAAGTGGAGAATTTGAAAGATCAAACTTATCTATTTTAACAGCATTTCTTTCCCCCCCAAGTATATATCCACCTTTACCATCAACCTTCTTAAAAGCTTCTGCAACAGTCAAAACCGGTATGACAGCTTTACATCCATTATAAATAGCTGTAACTATTACGGAAGTTGCTCTTAGAATATCTACTACCGCAACTGATTTATCATATACTTTTTCCTTTTTTACATCATCTGCGGATATAATTATATCTAAGTTCATATTTTCCCCCTAATTTTTAAATTTATTGGTGCCACAATTAACTCCCTGATAAATATTACTATCTGAAAGAGATCTATCTATTTCATTTAATATTTCCCATTTTCTTAAACTCCATTTGGGTCCAATTAGACTGTCCCTAGGAGGATCTCCTGTAAGCCTGTGTATAACAATGTTTGGATCAGTATATGAAATCGCCCTGCATATTATATTTATATACTCTTTTTCCGTCATAAATTTTAGCTTCCCTGATTCATAAAATTCTACCATTGGGGTATTTTCTATAAGATGAAGCAGATGAAACTTTACACCTTGGACTTTAATATTCGATATATACTTTACCGTATTTATCATGTCTTCATATTTTTCTCCAGGAAGCCCAAATATTATATGAACAACTACATCAATGTTTCTATCCTTTAAATTCTTTACTGCACTTTCAAAAGTTTTCAATTTATATCCTCTATTTATTTTAAATGCAGTATTCTCATTTGAAGTCTGAAGTCCGAGCTCTACCCATGTATATAACTTTTCATTGAATTTTGAAATCAAATCAAGTACATCATCACCCAGACAATCTGGCCTTGTAGCTATTGCCAAGCCTACAACACCATCTTCTTTTACTGCTTCACTGTATTTCCTATCTAATGTTGAAACAGGCGCATACGTATTTGTATATGCCTGAAAATAAGCGATATATTTACCTGTTTTCCATTTTTTATTCATTACCTGTTTTATATGTTGGAACTGATTATGAATAGAAAATTTTCTATCACCTGCAAAATCTCCTGAGCCTCTTTTGCTGCAAAATATACATCCTCCTCTTCCTATAGTACCATCTCTATTCGGACATGAAAAACCAGCATCCAGTGATATTTTGAATACCTTACATCCAAATTTATGCCTTAAATAGTAGTTTAGGCTGTAATATCTTTTGTCCCCCCAAAACAATAATATCAGTCCTTTCAAGTTCAATAAAATATCCATTTTAATTACAATTATATATTATATCACATTCTTACCGCTTCAAAACTTTTTAGATCTAGTTGCCATTTTCCTATAATATTTGAAAGTGATGGGTCTTGATTTTTTTTTGCAACAACATCAAAATTTACTATATCTTCATCAAAAGAAGAAAATACTACATTTACTTTATCTAGTGGAAATTTTTCTTCAAATTTATAATCTATCATATCTCCTCCGTCCACTCTATACATTCTAATACAATTACCTACTTGAGCACTTGAATATTGAACTGCCAAGAACTTTTCGTCTTTTGAAAATTCTACAAAGTTTACCTTAGAGTCTTTCAAAAGATCCAAGGTAATTATTTCCTGACCAATAGGGACTTCCACAATGCCATTTGATTCATTGCTATCCTCCATATTTTCATTATCAGTACTATTTTGTCCCTGATCTTGACCACTTTCACCAGCTTGAACTGCCAAAGATTGATCTATATTTATTACTCCAATATAGCAATTTCCATTATAAGTTGTAACTGCAAGCATATCTCCCTCATAGGACAAATTCATTATATCTACATTACTTTTAGGAACGGAGAGCTTATTTATGCTCGCCTTGTCATCCTTTGAAAATACATAACCCGGAAATGACTTAAAAGAAATTACCAAATTTGTATTGGCTTTCTCCTTACTTTTCATCCTTATTTTATTTTTATATATAAACACCTCTTCTTGAACTATAGTTTTAATTTCTGATATTTTATACTCCTGTCCTTCTTTTGTTACTTTCATAGAATATTGATCCAGACTTGCAAATGGCTTATTTGTATGCGTCCTTGAAACATTAAGTGTAAATATTCCAGATCTACCTACTTGATTACTATCAGCTAAATTATACCCGAAAATTTTCAAATCCTTATCATCCTTTTTTGCCGGAGATTTAAAAAGATCTTTTGAATATAACTTTTTAGCATTCTCTGTCTGTCCCTTTATCATATAATTCATGTAGGTTTCAACTACATTGGAGGCTGCCTTCATATCAAATGTTTCTTCCAAATTAGAATTATTTTGGGCACTAGATTTACATCCTGTTAAAGTTCCACAGATTAGTAATATAATAATTACATATAGGAATACATTTCTTCTATTCACTCAACTTTCACCTCTTTTACATAACATTATTAAAACTAGGTTGATACTAATTTTATTTTTCCCCTAAATAAAAATTTAATTTATAATACATTAATTTCAAATTAAATTTATATATTTATTATTAAGAAATATTTTTTAATAATACAGTAATTTACAGGGGGAAATCTTTTGAAGAAAAAATTATTAACATCTTTCCAAATAGCTGCAGTATTTATAGGAACGATAGTAGGAGCAGGTTTAGCATCGGGCCAGGAAATAAGTTATTTCTTTACTACGTATGGCTATAAGAGTTTTTTTGGTATATTGGTTTGTTTACTTATATACATATTAGTATCATTTTTTATAATAAATATAAGCTTAAAATATAGACTTAATTCATATGATGGCCTAATCTCTCTTGTAAACCCTGGGATTTTAGGAATCATGATAAATTCTTTAACTACCTTTTTTTTAATCGGCAGTTCCTCAATAATATTAGCTGGAAGTGGAGCTTTAATACATCAGTATTTCAATATATCTAAATGGGTTGGTATAAGCACTATGATATGCTTATCCCTATTCATACTGTTTAAAGATACTAAGGGTCTTATAAAGATAAACTCTTTTATAGTTCCATGCCTTATAATAATTATTTTTACAATATTCATTTTGTATATTTTTTTCTATAGAGAAATCAATATATCGGAAATAAAAAACATTTCAGCCCTCAAAAGCAACTGGCTTTTTTCCTCTCTCATATATGGTAGCTTCAATATACTCTGCTGCAGTGGTGTATTAGTACCTTTATGTAAAGAAATAAAAGAAAAAAGGTGTCTTCTAGGTGGAGTATTACTTGGAGCATGTATATTAACTCTACTGGCATTAATCATAAACTTTCTATTGATTTTAAATATACCTTATATATTTGAATATGAAGTACCCCTTTTATATATAGCCAATAGATTCGGTAAATTTATTCAAATACTTCTTCTAGGCATTATATGGCTTGAAATGTTTTCAACTGAAGTGTCAAACATATATAGTATAGGTAAAAATTTTGAAGAAGTATTTCACTTATCCTATAAGCAATCTGTAATTTTAATAGTAATTATAACTATTCCAATATCACAGATAGGATTTACAAAATTAATTTCCTTTCTATATCCCGCTTTTGGTATAATTAGCCTGATATTTATATTCAACTGTCTTATATTTTATATAAAAAATCATAATTGATAATTTAGAACATACAGTATATAATTAATAACTATCAAATATCAATCGGGGTGTTTTTACATGTTGGAGGAATTAAGGAGCTGCAAGCTATGTCCAAAAAATTGTGGTATAAATAGGTTGAATAACGAACTTGGATTTTGCATGGCGAATAAAAATATAAAAATAGCAAAAGTATCTCTCCATAAATGGGAGGAACCTTGTATATCTGGTACTAAAGGTTCCGGTACAGTGTTTTTCTCAAACTGCAATTTAAAATGTATATTTTGTCAAAATCATATTATAAGTTCAGAAAACTTTGGAAAAGAAATTACAATAGAAAGATTAAGTGACATATTTTTGGAACAGCAAAAAAGAGGGGCTCATAATATAAATTTGGTAAGCCCAATTCATTATATACCACAAATAAGAAGTGCATTATATATTGCAAAGTGCAAAGGATTAAACCTGCCTATATTATTTAATACAAATAGTTATGCTAATTTACAGTCAATAAAATCTTTAGATGGATATATAGATGTATACCTTCCAGACCTTAAGTATTTCGACAACAAATATGCTATAAAATACTCCAATGCACCAAATTATTTCAAATATGCATCTAGAAATATAGCCGAAATGGTAAAACAGGTAGGAAAAGTAACTTTAGATAACAATGGTATTATAATTCGAGGTGTTATAATACGTCATCTAATGCTTCCAGGGCTTCTATTCGATTCAAAAAAAATAATGGATTATATAAGCAGTAATTTTTCAGATTCAGTTTATATAAGTCTTATGAATCAATATACTCCAATGTATAAAGTTTGTAAATTTCCTGAATTAAACAGGGCTTTAGATCCAAAACATTATAGTTCCATGATAGATTATTGCCTTTCAATAGGCCTTAATAATGGATTTATACAAGATTCAGGTACTTCTTCTAAAAACTTTATACCTGATTTTAACCTGGATGGTATATAAAAGAAAAGCAGAAATATTTCTGCCCTTCTCTTACTCACATACTCATTATTAAATCTTGTATTTCTCCAGATCACTTTTAAACAATTCCGTTATTTCCTTAAATTCGCCTATCCCTTTTACCAACTTTTTAATCTGATTTGTATAATTGGCTACATTTGCACTCACTTCTTCAGAAGAAGCAGAATTTTCTTCTGCAATAGCTGCCAGAGATTCTACATTATTATAAATGCCAGAAATTGACTCTGCCTCACTATTAAGTTTATTTATTGTTTCTATCATGGACGATGCTACAGTTCCAACTGAAGTAGTTGCTTCATAACTTATCTTTCTAACTCCCTCTAAATTTTTAGTTTCACCCTGAAGTACATTAAATTGTGATTCTATTTTATCTACAAGTTCTTTTATTTCCTCAACAAATTTTTCAAGGTTAGAATTTATTTCTTCCACTGAGCTCTGAGATTGCTCCGCCAATTTTCTTATTTCTTCCGCAACTACAGCAAAACCTTTACCATGTTCTCCTGCACGTGCTGCTTCTATAGATGCATTTAGCGCTAACAGATTTGTTTGTTCTGAAATACCTGACACTATAGAAACTATACTTGTAATATTCTTGGCCTTTGACTGAAGATTGACTCCCTTATCTTTAACTTCTTGAAATTTTTGCAATGTATCAAGTATATTCTTGCTTGTACTATTTACATTCTCATAACTATTATTTATTTTATCTATTGCTTTTTCAAGTTCTTCCTTATTATTATTTTCATTATCAACTATATTTTTAAGATCACTTATATTTTCATTTAAAACTGATGCCACACTTTCTGTATTTTCCGCCTGATTTACAGCACAATCTGCTACCTGTTCTACAACTCCCGATATGTCATTTGAAGTATTGCTCATAGAAGTACTTATTTTATTTATATTTTTTACGAATGTACTCATTTCATCAGTAATACCTTTAAATCCTACGAAATCAGCTCTTACTATTTTCTTATGTGAATCCAGCAATTTATATATATCTTCAAAAAAGTCATTTGTCTCAATATTACCATCTTCCAAATAGCTATTTTTATTTATTTTTGAAATACTATCTATTATAATTGATTTTGGTCTCATAAGCAGAGATGCTGATATGTAGGAACCAATAAAAATCACAACCGAAATAATTATGTTATTTACTATATTTCCTACTCCAAACAGTAAAATAGATATTATTAGACAACAAACGAAGTTAAAAATACCAAGCTTTATTCCTATATTCTTTATGAAGCCAAAAGAGAGAAATTTATTAAACTTATATACCTTCTTATAATATATATCTTTTTCAAATATAAATTTTAACTTTAAAGACATATCAGTTTTTTCAATCTGTTCTACGCCCAATTTTTCGTTAAAAAATTTAGCACTTCCCTCTATCATTCCCATAAGATAATCAAACATACCTCTCTTGGATCTATACTCGAATACAGCTTCTCTATTAGATATAGGCACTATACTTACGATGGGTGGTTTAGCTCCAGGAAATTTTTTAGTCATAACTACATGTACATCAAACATTGATTTAAAAAATGAATAAAGATTATCGTGTTTAAAAAATGCCGGATAATCATTATGAAATGCATTTATATTATCGAGCCCTATTTTTCTCCATAATGTATTTATCGGGTCCTTAGTTATATTGGATATACACTCAATCACATCTTTAACTTTCCGATCATCTACATCCTCTCCCGGTAAAAATATTTTTGACGAATCCCATCCAATAGAATTCATAGCTTTATCTACAGTTTCATCCCCATACAACTTTCTGCAGGTTTTCATCCATGTAGAAACAACAGTACCTTTCATAACCATCACACTCCTTGAGGTATATTAAAAATTGAAATCATAAACGTATTTCAAGTCTATCCAACTTCAAAATAGTCTTCAAATTTTTTATTTCAGCAGTTTCGGTTCTCAAACTACCTTTGTTACTTACAAGTAGTACCTTACTATTATCCAATTTTTTAATTTGTCTTATGGCTCTTTTATCTTTATATTCTAAAAGAAATATTCCATTATTGTCAATTTGCTGTGTCAGATGACCTAGGGCTATATCTCCTTTTTGTATTCTAAATCCAATCATATCATCTTCCTCTATATTTATATATATCACCTTATCTTTGGGATATCCTTCTATTTTATTGCCGATTACAGGCAATTTTTTAAAACCTATCGGTCCATTTAAGCTATAATTATATACAGGGACATTTTTAAGTACATCAGAAAACGCATCACTCCAGACCTCATTTACCTTTTTCTTATCAGCTAGAACAGAATATTTGATTTTATTATCTTCCTTTTTATAAATCTCTTCTTCAAAGGACATAGTTATATCGTTCATTTCTTTACCCAAAACCTTAGATAATCTATCAATTATACTTTGATTTGCTATCTTTCGACCTATCTCAACATCATTTATAAAGCTCTCTGAAACTCCAAGTTTTTTTGCAAGCTGCTTTTGACTCATACCCTTTCCCTGTCGTGCAGCCTTTATTTTTTCTCCTACCCTGCTCATTTTAATCATCCTTTTCTTAAATACATTATTTTTTACTCTTCTGCTGCTTTTTAAACCATTCTCTTTCTTGAATAAGATGATCAATCAAATAATCAAATGTCCATTCTGAAGATGTTTCTGTAACTACAGCAAATATAGGAATCTCATCAAATTTGCCTTTTATAAGATTCATTAAAGCACTCAATTCCACTTCAGCTATTTCATTAAATAAAATTACCTTTTCATCTGATGAATCATTTGAATTATAATTACTATTATTTTTATTTATTATGCTTTTTATCTTCATATTAACCATGGATTTCCGAACCACTATATGGCTAAACGAAATATCATTAACCTTAATAAAATCTATAAATTTATTTTCTTCATCATCCAATCCATAAGTTATTATGCACTTATTGGCTCTTAAAGACACAGTTAACATCTCCTTCATTTGTATGCAAAAGTCTATAGCTCAAATCAATTATTTTATTAGTATTTAAAGAATTAAATACTTCCACCCTTCCTGTTTTATCCGTAGAATTTGATATCATATTATATTTTAAAAGTTGCCTTTTAAGCTGATTTACAGTGCCAATGCTTCCATCTATTATTACAGGATTTTCGTTCATTTCACATAGTACCTTATTCAGTGTACCTTTTATAAAAGGATAATGAGTACACCCTAAAACTACTGCTGCTATTTTGATATTCTTAAAAGGTAAAAATTTTTCCTTTAAATACCTTTCGACCTTTTCTCCTCCTATAACACCACTTTCTATAAGTTCAACCAATCCAGGACAGGGCATAGGTTCTACATCGTCATTAAAATCATATTTTTTCATTAAATTGCCGAACTTGTTCTCGGAAAGTGTTACAGGAGTTGCCATTATTATGACTTTTCCACTTTCCCCATATTGAACTGCTGGCTTCAAAGCTGGTTCTATGCCAACCACAGGCATAAAATCAGCATATTTTTTTCTTAGATCTTCTATAGATACACTAGTAGCTGTATTACACGCAATTACTAAAGCTTTTACGTTCTTTTTAAGTAAGAATTTTACAGCATCAAAAGTAAGTCTTTCAACTTCATCCGAAGGCCTTATTCCATAAGGTGCTCTAAGAGAATCTCCAAAATATACAAAGTTTTCTTTTGGAAGTACCTTTATTGCCTGTTTTAGAACACTTATGCCCCCAACTCCAGAATCAAAAAATCCAATAGGTCTGTCCTCAAAGCCCATTCTACCACCTCGTTAAACTATAACATAACGCTTTATTCCTATTATATAATATGTAAATAGACTATACAAACTTAAATTTATTTTTATTGACATATACAAATAGAAATTATAAAATCAAAATTATAAATATTGAGTAATTACTATTTTTTTATTATATATTACTAGGAGGTAACAATATGTCAAAAAATTTAATTTACACAATACCAAATAATAAACATTCTGAAAAAGACCTGAAGGAAATTTTAACTTCCCATCCTGAAATAAAATTTGTTTCGGCTGTAGGTGTCGATCTGTCCGGCAACAATACCGATGAAAAGATTCCTATCAAAATATTTCTGGATGATATAGATGGTTTCCTCAAGGGATCAGTACAGACAGACGGTTCATCCATAGTTCTTCCAGGAATAGCCACCCTGGACGATGCTAAGGTAGACATGTTCCCTGATACTGACGTCAGCTGGTATGTTGATTACAACAAAGACAATACAGACTGTGAAACCGGAAAGCCTGTCGGTACACTTAGAATACCTTGTTTCCTATATCACAGCAATACAGCAGTGGATTCCAGATATGTATTAAAGCATTCCATAGAATACCTCAAATCAAGTCTTTTAGAGCTGTTCAAAGAATATCCTGAATCCTTATCTTCCTATGGAATAAAATATGATGACATAGAGGACATAATCGGAACCTGTGCAACAGAGCTTGAGTTCTGGGTAAACACACCGAACAACAAAACCGAGGTTGAAGCTCTTTCAACTTCCCAGGTACTCAAGGAGCAGTACTGGGCTAGGACAAAGGGTTCCGTAAAAACAGCACTTGAACAGTCCCTGGTTACAATGGACCTGTATGGACTTGAGCCGGAGATGGGTCACAAGGAAGTCGGAGGCATACAGGCAAAGGTAGATGAAAATGGAAATTATCAGATAATGGAGCAGCTCGAAGTTGACTGGAAGTATTCAACTGCCGTACAGGCAATCGATAATGAAGCATTTATAAAGAACATAATAGAAGAGACTTTCAAGGAAAACGGGCTCAATGTAACATTCAAGGCTAAGCCTGTAGAAGGTATAGCAGGGAACGGAGAACATACCCACATCGGAATTGCATTGAAACTCAAAAGCGGCAAGAGAGTAAATCTATTCTCTTCAAAGAACAGTTTCCTAAGCATATTCGGATATGCTTCCATAATGGGAATACTTAAAAACTATGAGGTTATAAACCCATTTGTTTCATCTACAACAGATGCACTTAGAAGACTAAAACCAGGTTTTGAGGCTCCGGTGTGCATAGTAACTTCAATAGGACGTTCCGTAGAAATACCTTCAAGGAACAGATCCGTACTTATCGGTGTAGTAAGGGAGCTTACGACTCCTCTTGCAACAAGATTCGAGCTTAGGGCACCAAATCCGGGCACAAATACTTATCTTGCAGTAGGAGCAATCTATGCTGCAATAGTTGACGGTATAAAATATGCAGTAAAGAACGGAAAAACAGAAGACGACCTCCTTGCAGAACTGTCAAAGAAACAGGGTGAGGAAACAGACTACCTTGAAAAGGACAGAGCTTATAGAAGTGAAATTGACGTATTTGAGTCCTATACAGACGAAGAAAGGGAAAAGCTTTATGGTAAAGCACCTGCTACAGTATATGACAATCTGTCCGCATTTGACAAATATCCTGAGAAAAAGTCTGTGCTTATAAACAGCGGGGTATTCAAGGACAAATATATAGAAAGTTTCAAAGAAGCATTCCTAGAGAAATGGATAATTGAACTGAACCACAGGATAATAAACCAGTATACCGAGGAAATAAGAAACTTCAAGATGCTTCACTGCGCAGGAAAGGCACTTGACATAGACGTGGCAACATGGATGAGAATAAATGATTTGAGGTACCTCCTCTTGAAGGATTCATATTCACAGAAGAGCCTGTTTACACATATAAAGGAAGCTGCCGACAGCGAGGATTATGCCGAAGTATCAAAACTTCAGATTGAAATAGAAGAAAAGATATCCGAACTTAGAGTACTTTATTCAGAGTACAAAAAAAATCTACTTGACATATAAATATTAGAAACTTTTAAGCTCCTGAAGATTGATTTATCTCTACAGGAGCTTTTCTAACTAATAATCTCTAAGTTGAAAATTTTTTACAACCATTTCCCTTTTATTGTTTATTGGTTTCCAAAGAGCTATCCTATCAACAGTAGCCATTTTATATATGCTCTCCTTTTTAGCTGTTTCACAAGCTGCAGTATATTCTGCATTGCTCCATTCCCGTATTGCATAGTTAGTATTTGCAAGTGAGACATGAAGATCCCAATTTTCTATATTTTCCAAAACATTAAATTTATGCATTATCAAAAGATCATTTAACTGCCTAGCAAGCCTCATTATATAACCTTTTTTTTCTATTTTTAAATTAACAGATTTATATGGTGGTTCAAAACATATAGCACCATTAATTTCTACTTTAAAATTTTTATAAGGATTTAGTAATTTTAAAACTATTTTTTCTAATTTATCTATATCTGGATTCTCTATCACAGAAAGAGTTATATGTAAAACAGGCATATGCCTGTATAGTTTATATTTTCTACACATATTTCTTTGAATACGTTCAATATAAGAATAGGAATTCCTATTGAATAATGCTACTAAATAATACTTCATTTCTTAATCCTCCAATTCAGCTTACATCTATATCATTTATTATTAATTATAGCATATAACTTCCATGCATAGTATTTTAATCTTATTATAAAATTTTCCAGTATACTACCTTCTTTACTACATATAATATTCATGATAAACAAATATGAAAGGGGTGAATTCTGCTGAGATACAATTATATAAATTTCTATAATTGCATAAACAGCAGATATAAACATGAACAACAAAAAAAATCAAAGCATAGGATGTGCAGTAAATGAATGTAAATTTCATTCAAATCAGGAAAATTATTGTACACTGGATAAAATACAAGTGACTAAACATGAAGCTGTAGCTAAAGATATACAATGTACTGACTGTGGAAGTTTTATAAAACAATAATTATAGCATTTTATAAACTGTAAAAGTCTAGATCAGTTAATCGAACTAGGCATTTACAGTTTATTTTTAACAAATTTTTATGTTAAAAACTTATTGATTTATGATATAATAAATTTTGTGTAATATGAATTAATTTGATATTTTCTAAACTTTATATAAATATAAATTGATAAGGATGGTACATAAATGAATAAATTAGTAATTAACGGAGGCAAACCTCTGTTTGGTTCTATAGAAATAAATGGTGCAAAAAATGCTGCTGTCGCAATTTTACCTGCAGCAATAATGGCTAGCAAAAATAAATGTATAATAGACAATATACCTGATATAGAAGATGTTCATTGTATTGAAAGAATACTTAAAAGCCTTGGTTGTGATATTAAAACTAATAAAAATTCTGCAATAATTGACAGTACCAATATAGTTAACCTAAATGCTAATACAGATGATGTTAGAAAAATGAGGGCATCTTATTATTTAATAGGTGCACTTCTTGGGAGATTCAAAAAAGCAACAGTTGAATTACCAGGGGGCTGCCCTATAGGTGTCAGACCTATAGATCAGCATATAAAAGGCTTTGAAGCTTTAGGTGCAGAAGTAAAAATTGTTCATGGATGTGTTACAGTTGAAGCAAAGGAATTAATAGGTACAAATATATTTTTTGACGTAGTAAGTGTAGGAGCAACTATAAACGTAATGTTAGCTGCAACATTAGCTAAAGGTATAACTACTCTTGAAAATGTAGCAAAAGAACCACATGTGGTAGATGTAGCAAATTTTCTTAACAGCATGGGTGCAAATATAAAAGGTGCAGGTACAGATGTCATAAGAATTGCCGGTGTAGAAAGTTTAAACGGCTGTTCTTACAGCGTAATACCGGATCAAATAGAAGCAGGTACATACATGATTGCATCGGCTGCCTGCGGTGGAGAAGTTACTATTAAAAATATCATACCAAAACATCTTGAATCCATATCCGCAAAATTGATAGAGATGGGTACACAGATAAAAGAAGATGGTGACTGCGTTACAGTAATATCTAGTGGCCGTTTAAAGGGAGTTAACATAAAAACTCAGCCTTATCCTGGTTTTCCTACAGATGTTCAGCAACCCATGAGTGCTCTTTTGAGTGTAGCAGAAGGAAGAAGCATAATAAATGAAAGTATATGGGAAAGCAGATTTAAGCATGTAGATGAATTAAAAAAGATGGGTGCAAATATAAAAGTAGAAGGCAGAACTGCTATAATTGATGGAGTAAATAAATTGACAGGAGCAATAGTAAAAGCTACAGATTTAAGAGCAGGTGCAGCAATAGTTATAGCCGGCCTCATAGCCGAAGGTACTACAGAAGTTTTAAGCATTGAGCACATATACAGAGGTTATCCAAATATAGAAGATAAATTTAAAAATCTGGGAGCCGATATAATTAAAGTATCTGATTGACTCTTTGATTTTAACCCAAAGGAGATTTATTATGATTTTTTGTCCTTTATTTAGTGGAAGCAGTGGAAATAGTACATTTATAGCTTCTGATAATACAAAAATTTTAATAGATGCAGGACTTACTGGAAAAAGTATAGAAAAAGCCTTACTGAGTATTGGTCAAAATCCAGTGGACATAGATGCTATTCTAGTTACCCATGAGCATAATGATCACATTAAAGGTGTTGGCATATTATCAAGAAGATATGACATACCTATATATACCAATGAATCTACATGGAATGCTATGTCTAGGTCTATAGGCAAAATTAAAGAACATAATATAAAAATAATTTCTAATGATTATATAGGAATCAAAGATATGGATATAATTAGTTATAAAATATCTCATGATGCAGCAGATCCTAGGGGATATAAAATTTTCAGTAAAAACAAATGTGCCTGTATAGCAACAGATCTAGGATTTTTCTCGAAAGAAATAAAAGAGAATTTAAATCAAGCAGATATAATATTACTTGAAAGCAATCATGACGTTGAAATGCTAAAATTCGGACCTTACCCCTATGTTTTAAAAAAACGGATACTTGGTAAAACTGGTCATCTGTCAAATGAAGATTGTGGAAAAGCTATATTGGATATTTCAACTAACAAATTCAAAAAAATAATTTTAGGTCATTTAAGTAAAATAAACAACTACCCCAAATTAGCTTATAAAACTGTACTAAATGTTTTAAACGAAAATGGGATAAAGTTAGATAACGACCTAAGTGTATCAATGGCAGATCGTAATATGCCAAGTAACTATACACAATTTTAATAGAAAAGGTGATAAAGTCATGAGAAAAATTTTTAGCATTCTGCTATGTTCTGCAGTTGTGTTCTTTAATTTATCACTAATTTCCTGTGAAAAAAGAGATAGCTTGAGTATAAATAACAGTGAGAAAGAGAAAAAAATAGCATTTCCGCAGGAGAAAAATAACTTAGTAGAACTAAATATATATTTTGATTCTACTAAAAAGGACGATACCGTAGAACTATCAAAAGAACAGCGAATCATAAAAAAAGATGAACTTCTTGCAGAAACTATAATAAATGAGCTAATAAAAGGTCCTTCTGTAAAAAGTAATCTGTCTCCTGTATTTGACAAAAATGCAAAGCTTATTAGCGTATCCATAAAAGACAATATAGCCTATGTAAACTTAAGCAAAGATACAAATCAAAAAATGACTGCTAAAAAGGAAGAAGCCTGTATTAAAAGCATTGTTTTATCATTGACCCAGTTATCATCCGTCAATAGGGTAAAAATATTTGTAGACAATAACGACACCAATTTATTTGGAAACAATTTTGATTTATCTAAGCCTATTGGAAGGGAGGATCTTAAAAATATTAAATCAAACTAAATACAGTTGTAGTGATCACATAGATATAGCTATTGAAGATTTTTTAGTGGAAAATGAAACTTTTCCATATATGTTTTATGCAAATGACCAAGATTTTAAATCTAGTGAATCAAAGTGTAGTTATTGTTCTAAAAATGCACTATATATTTTAAAATTAAAACCATAGTATTGCAAACCAATATTATATTTATTATAATGATTCAAGTGCTAGATAAATTTAATATTTTAAATATTAAACTAAAAATGAAAGGGAGGTACTGTTTTTTATTAAAAAACAGAACATAATATGAGTTTATACAAAGATTGGACAGATAAAGTTGTAAATCTAGTTAAAACAAAGGGGGAAGCTGAATTTTGGAAAGAATATGGCTCCATTGAAAAAGATATATACACTAATATATTAGCTGATCATATAAATTCTTTAAATGGAAGTATAAAAAGTTTATCAGAAAAATTCAATATTTCACCAGTGTTTTTTATAGGTTTTTTAGATGGAATAAATGACAGTCTTGAAAATCCCATTGAACTTAAAGAATTAGATCAGAATTCAAATATTGATATAAAAATCAATTTTGAAAAGCTGTATTTTAACATGCTTGATGCTAAAGCAGATTACCTTTACAAACTCCCACAGTGGGAATCTATCTTCTCAAAGGAAAAAAGAAAGAATATCCATAAAAAGTGGGTTTCTTCAAAAACAATAGTAAATAAAACTAAAATTGGAAGAAATGATCCTTGTCCCTGTGGAAGCGGTAAAAAATACAAAAATTGCTGCGGAAAAACAGCTTAATTTTAATTTGAAATTCTATATAAAAGAGGGTCTTACAGAGAAATTTTTATTTCCGTAAAACCTCTTTTATATAATTATATCAGAACTCAGCAGAACCTGTAGTTCTAGGAAAAGGAATTACATCTCTTATATTAGACATACCTGTAATGTACATAAGTATTCTTTCAAAACCAAGTCCAAATCCAGAATGTTTAGTTTCGCCATATTTTCTAAGTTCTAAATACCACCAATAGTCTTCCTTATTAAGTCCTAGTTCTTCTATTCTCTTCTCAAGGACACCATATCTTTCCTCTCTCTGACTTCCACCTACTATTTCTCCCACACCAGGTACAAGTAGATCAGCCGCTGCAACAGTTTTTCCATCGTCATTTGCTCTCATATAAAAAGCTTTTATATCTTTCGGATAATCAGTTACAAATATAGGCCTACCATAAATTTTTTCTGTCAAAAATCTTTCATGTTCTGTCTGCAGATCGATTCCCCACTCTACTGGATATTCAAACTTCTGTCCGCTCTTTCTCAGTATATCTACTGCTTCAGTATAAGTTATCCTTCCAAAGCTTGAATTTGCCACATTATTTAGTCTTTCAAATAATCCCTTATGTATAAATGAGTTGAAGAAATTCATCTCTTCAGGTGCATTTTCTAAAACATATTTTATTATATATTTGACCAATTCCTCAGCAACATCCATATAATCATTTAAATCAGCAAATGCCATTTCAGGCTCTATCATCCAGAACTCAGCAGCATGTCTTGCAGTATTTGAATCTTCAGCTCTAAAAGTTGGTCCAAAAGTATATACATTTCTAAAAGCTAGTGCCATAGTTTCTGCAGATAATTGACCGCTTACCGTCAAATTCGTTTCTTTCCCAAAAAAGTCTTTTGAATAATCTACACTTCCATCTTCCTTTTTTGGAACATTATATAAATCCAGAGTAGTAACTTTAAACATTTCACCTGCACCTTCACAGTCGCTACCAGTTATTAGTGGCGTCTGAACATATACAAAATTTCTCTCCTGAAAAAACTTATGTACAGCATAAGCTGCCAAGGAACGAACTCTGAATACTGCCGAGAAAGTATTACTTCTAGACCTTAAGTGAGCAATAGTCCTTAAATATTCAAGTGTATGCCGTTTCTTTTGAAGTGGATAATCTGAAGACGATTTACCTTCTACATCTATTTTACTAGCCCTAATCTCAAAAGGCTGTCTTGCATTAAGTGTAACTACTAATTTACCTTCTATTGATAGAGAAGTGCTTATAGGCAATTTTGATATTTCTTTAAAATTATCAAGATCTGTATCAAAAACTACTTGAACATTCTTAAAAAAAGTTCCATCATTTATTTCTATAAATCCAAATGATTTTGAATCTCTTATGGTTCTAATCCATCCTGAAATTTTTATATCTTTATCTGCAAACTTTTCAATGTCTTTATAAATAGACCTAACTAATGTTATTTCCATAAATAAACCCCTCCATAGTATTTTTTCGTAAAAAAGCCCTTCTATCCATAAGGGGACAAAAGAGCTGCATTCATAGGACTATACCATAAGATTATAATATTTATATAATTCTATGTCAATAATTATCTAATTTATTAAATTTATTTACCACTTTTAATTTCTCACCTGAAATTCATCTATAAAAGCATAATAATTTATTTCAGGTATAGTCGTAAGTTTAATGTACCTTGCAGTAACTGGCTTATCCAATGTAAGATAAAGTGAATATCTAGATCCATTTCTATCTGAAAATGAAACAGACGGTATCCTGACAAGTCCAACAGGAATAAAATGAATTCCATCTTGAGATACTGCAACAGATGCTGACTTAGGCAACATTGCCCAGGCTCTTGGCTCTCTATAGTAATCTACCATAAATTGACGAACTTCTTTTATATTTTTAAGATCTATTTCTAAATTAAAAGAATTATTATACCATGCTGAAAATGCTTTATCCTTTATTGTATTATATTGTGCATATTTACCATCTGCAAGTTTAATTCCATCATCATTATAATTGAAATCGGGCTTTGGACTTAAACTATATTTACATCCTCTTGAAAGCAATTTAGGTAAAACTTTTATGCTATCTACATTAACAGTTATCGATTTAGATGCATTTGACATGTTGCCGGAAAAATCCACTGCTTTGACTTCATACGTATATGATTTAACATTACTTTTTAATATAGGCTTGTCTATTACACTTAAATAGAATTCTTTTTTCTCACCACCATATTTTCTTTGAATCATGGAATTATATATAAGAACTCCATTTCTATACACCCTATATCCACATATATCCTTGTCATTTTTGGGTTTATCCCAACTTAATCTAAACTCATATTTATTTATGGTCTGTACCCTTAAATTTTTTGGAGCAGATATCTTATTATAAGGAAGCCTTCCATTATTAACATATTCAGAATATGCCTCATTAAATCCTGAATCAATATTATTTGGGCTATAGTAATGACTATAGGAAAAACTTATTATTTTATCTACACAAGGCTGTTCCATTTCCATTTGTTTTACAAGTCTGTCTAAAGTTACAGTAGAATTATTTACATAATCAAATGTTTCTACGTTTGCCCAGAGTTTCAATCCACTTTTACTATCTACAGCTTTCTTTAGAGCTGTAAACCACTGATTTACTTCACTTATATCGAGTCCACCAGCTCCAACTGAATCCTGGGGACACAATATATCTCCATTTTTTAAATTTGCTATTGAAAAGAAGTACTTCCAGTTACTCGCATATTGATCTGGCGTACCAAATGCAGAATTCATAAAAGGCGACATCAAAAATGGCAATCTTTCTTTTTTTGTCTCAAGATAATTTAAATTTATATTGATTGCATTAGCCAATTTAGCAAATTCTTCATTATTATTAAATTTAACATTATCTATTTCATATGGAAAATACCAACCATAGAAAGAATGTCTATATTTAAGATGATATTTCCTATAAAGTTCATCACAAGTTAAATTTGTGCGGTTCATCTGAGCACTTAACCAATTTATATCATTTGCAGATTTATTCCACCATTCACTATTGAAGTCGGTACCTAAAAATACCTTTATCCCCAATTTTTCTGCAGATTTCAAACACAATTCTATTTCATCTTTATCTCCATAAATTTTTTTAGTACCGGGTATATTACTATTATAAACTGTTTTTGTTATATTATCGTTTGTAGATATTATTCCAGATACTATAAGGTATTCCATTTTGTTTTCCTTTAAATAATTCATCTCTTTCATCCATTTATCTTCATCCCAATTTTGTGTTAAATCCGCTTGTATAAAAGATCCCGCCAGTATTGGGTAATTATCATTAGATCTAAGTGGACTCCGAAAATATATAATCACACAGATAAATAATATAATGAATGTTAATAACATGATTATAACTTTTCTATTCTTCATATTATACAATTCCCTTTCATCTAGCTTTTGTAAATTAATAAGGAGATACTTTAATATCTCCTCAATATATTTTATCTTGATTTTCTATTACAATAGGCATATCCTCATCACCTTTAAGCTGCCTTCCATCTTTTATAGAGGAGTTTTTATCCAAAATTACATATTCAAGTTTAACATTTTTACCTATACTACAATTTTGCAGTACTATACAATTTTCCAGCACTGCATTTCTGGATATGGTCACTCGCCTTGATATTATGCTATTTTCTACCTTTCCCTCTATAAAACATCCATTTCCAACTATAGAATTTTTTACATCACTCCATTGTGAGTATTTTGATGGTACCTCATCATTTGTTTTAGTATATATAGGTCTATCATTTGAAAATAGTTCTTTCATTACATTATGTTTCAGAAGTTCCATGCTTGTTCTATAATATGCCTTAATAGAATTTATACAACTTAAATATCCTTCAAATTTGAAAGTACCTACATTTAAATTATCAAGACAGCTATATATATGCTGTTTCAATTTTCTATAGCTTCCTATTGATATGCACTCATTTACTATATCCATGAATATATTTTTACTCATCATATACATTTCCATACATATATTTGCTTTCTTGTTTATGCCTATATTCCGGCCCACACTTACAACTTCAGCTTTGTCATTTATATTTAATGTTTCACAATGAATAAAGTTTATATCTGCATTTGTTACCTCTTTATATATTATAGTAATATCATTTTTGGATTCCATATGAAATTTCATTGCTTTTTCTAAATCTATATTACACACCATATAAGAAGGTGCAATAATCACATATTCTTCTTTGCTTTTTCTAAAGTATGACATATTTTTAGAAAAATTATATATGTCATCAAAATTTGGATTCCTATCGGTAAAATTAAATACCCTAAGTCCTTCTATTTTTCTATTTAAATCCCATGGTCTTCCATTACTTATATGGTCTATAAGTGATCTGGATTCCATTTTAGTAAATATGCCAATATTCTCTATACCAGAATTAGTCATATTTGATAGTATAAAATCAATAACTCTGTACCTTCCTCCTATTGGTACTGACGCCAAAGGTCTATTTCTCGTCAGCTCCCTTATATTATCCTCATTTTCATCTAAATTTATTATACCCATAAAATTTTCATACACAAATATCCTCTCCCATCAAAATATAGCTTATCTGATAATTTTATGAATTTATCAATATAGATCCCGCTTTTATATCTACATTTGACCCTACTACAGTAATTTCGTTGCCATTACCTATTATACTATCTCTTCTTGCTATTACATTACTTCCTATTATTGCTTTATTGATTATAACATTGTCCCCTATTTTAGCATTTGGCATTATAACTGAATCTATTATTTTAGAATTTTTACCTATTATACTTCCTGAGAATATAATTGAATGAATCACTTTTCCATAAATTTCACATCCATCTACTACTAATGACGATTTAATATCTGCATTAGGGCCTATATATTGAGCTGGTTCCACATAATTTACCGAATATATTCTCCATTTCGGATCTCTCAAGTTGAGTTCATTATCTTCCCGCAGAAGGTCCATATTTGCTTCCCACAAACTTTTCACAGTACCTACATCCTTCCAGTATCCTTTAAATGGGTATGCATATATTTTTAAACCCGAATTAAGCATATTAGGTATAATATTCTTTCCAAAGTCATTATTAGAATTCTTGTCATTATGATCTGATCTTAAAAATTTTTTTAGAAGTTTCCAGTTAAAAATATATATACCCATAGAAGCATTCGTACTTTTTGCACTCTTAGGCTTTTCCTCAAATTCATATATACTCATATCATCTCTCGCGCTCATTATTCCAAATCTATGTGTTTCTTCTATTGGAACTTTAATTACTGCAATAGTTACATCTGCTTTTTTCTCCTTATGAAAGCCAATCATATTTGCATAGTCCATTTTATATATATGGTCTCCTGAAAGTACAAGTACGTATTGAGGATTATAATTATCTATAAATGACATGTTCTGATATATAGCATCTGCAGTTCCCTTATACCAGTTTCCTCCATCTTCTTCCTGATAGGGTGGGAGTATGTACACACCTCCATCCCTCCTATCTAAATCCCAAGGACTACCTATTCCTATATGGGAATTTAATTCTAATGGCTTGTATTGTGTCAGCACTCCTACAGTATAAATTCCAGAATTGGAACAGTTACTTAAAGCAAAGTCTATTATTCTATACTTCCCACCGAAAGGTATTGCAGGTTTTGCCAATCTTTTTGTCAGTACTCCTAACCTTGATCCTTGTCCTCCAGCTAGTATCATTGACACTATTTCTTTTTTTTTCATAACCCATCCCCCTCTTTTAATCAGCATTTTTTAAATTATATCTTTATTCCTGCAACACTTTAATTTCATAAGGAAGTATTTTTACATACAATTCTTTTATTTTTACGTCAAATGACTCATTTTGGCTCCTATTTGCTAATATCAAAGTCTTTTCTTCTTCGAAAGTTCTTTCATAACATAATATATTTTCATTTACATTATAAAATTTTATATCGCCTTTTTTCAATGAATCTAACTTATTTCTAAGTTCAACAATATTCTTATAAAAGCTTAATATGTGTTTGTTTTGCTTTTTCCACGGATAAGTTTTTCTATTTTCTGGATCACTTCCTCCTAGTACTCCTACTTCGTCTCCATAATATATTACAGGTACACCAGGCAAAGTCATCTGAATTGCTACTGCAATATTTAAAAGAGCTATTCCATTTTTCCCATTCTTACTTAATACAGTCAAAATTCTTTCTGTATCATGAGTGCCTATAACATTTAAACTAGAATAAAATATTTCCTTAGGATAATTTTCATACAAACTCAATATCCTTCTCTGAAAAACTCTTGATCCTGTAATTCCTATTAAAAAGTCTATTAAAGCATCTCTGAAAGGATAATTTATCACAGAATCAAGCTCATGACCAAATACATATTTTCTTCTCTTTGAATAACTTATTTTATTAGATGCATCTTCCCATACTTCACCTATAAGAACAGAATCATGGGAGATACCCTTTATTCTAGTCCTTATCTTCTCTATAAACTCATCAGGCAACTCGTCTGCAACATCTAGCCTCCATCCAGAAACTCCAGTATCCATCCATTTTTTCAATACTGAATTTTTTCCTGAAATAATAAAATCTATATAAGTATTTTCCATTTCATCTACGTTTGGCATATTATCTATTCCCCACCAACATTCATATTCATCAGGATATTTATTAAACCTATACCAATTATAATAAGGAGAATCTTTTGACTGATATGCACCTAATGAATCATAATTACCATATTTATTGAAATACCTGCTATCATCTCCAGTATGACTAAACACCCCATCTAAAATAATTCTTATGTCTAGCTTTTTAGCTTCTTTACATAATTTTTTAAATATATTTTCATCTCCATACATCTGATCTATAACCTTGTAATCTCCTGTATCATACTTATGGTTGCTTGCAGATTCAAATATAGGATTTAGATATATGGCATTTACTCCCAGACTCTTTATATATTTGAGTTTCTGAATTACTCCCTGTAAATTTCCTCCAAAGAAATCCCATTTCAATATATCTCCAGAAGAATCCTTTATATATACTGGTTCATCATCCCAATTTTCATGGATAAAAATATTCTTTTTAGGTCTCAATACTCTTCCATCTTCATTTCCATTTTTAAATCTATCTACCAGTATTTGATATACAATACCTTCCTTAAACCATTCCGGAACCTTGAAAGGCTCATACACAGTTATCTGATAAGGTTTAGGTTTATCATAATAGATCTGTCCCTTACCTCCTAATCCATCATAATTATTACCATAATAAATATGTTTTCCTTTACCAACATATATTCTGAAATAGTAATTTATAAGTCCTTCATAATTCTTTTCCAAATTTATATAATAATAATATAGATATTCAGCATCATTATATTTTGAAATATCCATCTTTACACTTTTTTCACTATAGTCAAAATATATTAACTCTAGATATATCTCTAAATATCTGTCAGATAATATAGAAATATAAATCGTTTTACCTTTTTCTACTGCACCAAAAGGCTTTCTATAATGGATATCCCATGAATCATGCTTTAATTCAAAATCCATTTTACACCTCTTCTCAATAAGAAAAGCAGAATTTTTACTGTAAATTTTTATATAAACATTTAGATCCCCATATACCTGTAGCATATTCTCTTATAGTTCTATCACTAGAAAATATACCCGAATGAGCTATATTTATAATACACATTTTTTGCCACTTTGAACTATCCCTATATAATTTATCTACTTTTTCCTGGGCTTCTAGGTAAGAATAGAAATCTTTCAATACAAAAAATTCATCATTATAAGTTACCAAATTTTCATATATACTTCTAAATTCATCCCTAGAATAAGTAGCATCTATTAAAGAATTAACAATTCTCCTTACCCTAGCATCTCCATTTATAATCTCCCGTGAGCTATATCCTCCATTTTTATAATAATTCAATACTTCTCTTTCCGTAAGCCCGAATATAATTATATTATCATCTCCAACTTCATCCCTTATTTCTACATTAGCTCCGTCTAACGTGGCTATAGTAACTGCTCCATTCATCATAAACTTCATATTGCTAGTCCCAGAGGCTTCTTTTGTAGTTGTAGATATCTGTTCACTCAAATCAGCAGCAGGTATTATAATCTCGGCAAGTGATACACTATAATTTTCCATAAACACCACCTTGATTTTTTTATTAACCCTATCATCATTATTTATTTTATTTGCCACAACATTTATAAGCGTAATTATATCTTTTGCCAGATGATATGCCGGTGCCGATTTTCCAGCAAATATAAAGGTTCTCGGTACGATATCCAGATCTGGATCTTCTATAAGCCTATTATACAAATCCATTATCCTAAGACAGTTCAATATCTGCCTTTTATAAGCATGAATCCTCTTTATCTGTATATCAAACATGGAATTGATATCTATCTTTATCCCTTGGTTCTCATATATATAGTTTGCCAGATTTTTTTTATTTGACAATTTTATTTCTGCAAGTTTTCTTTGAACATTTTCATCTTCTGCAAGCTTTTCAAACTTTTCCATATCTGTAGGGTGCATCACAAAGCTGTCGCCTATACTCTCTTTTAAAAGGGATGTCAGTTTGGGATTTGCATTCATAAGCCACCTTCTGTGTGTTATACCATTTGTCTTATTATTGAATCTATCTGGATAATAATAATAAAAATCTGCCATCTCCTGTTTTTTCAATATCTCAGTATGAAGTTTAGCTACTCCATTTACACTATGGCTACCTACTATTGCAAGATGAGCCATTTTTACATGGCCTCCATCTATTATAGCCATCCGCCTTATTTTATCCCATTGTCCTGGATATTTAATTTTTAAATCTTCACAAAATCTTCTATCCATTTCCTGTACTATCATGAAAATCCTTGGAAGAAGTTTCTTAAACATATCTACTGGCCATTTTTCAAGTGCTTCTGCCATTATAGTATGATTTGTATAGGACATAATGTTATGTGTCATTCTCCATGAATCATCCCATCCAAAACCTTCTTCATCTATAAGTATTCTCATCAATTCAGGAATGGCAAGCGTCGGATGAGTATCATTTATATGAACCGCTATTTTTTCATCCAGTTCTTTCAAATTACCACCTGAACTCTTAAAGTGATGCATAATACTTTGAAGCCCTGCTGATACAAAGAAATACTGCTGCTTTAGCCTTAGAAGTTTTCCCTCGTAAAAACTATCATCAGGATAAAGAATTTGAGAAATGGATTCTACAGAATCTTTATATTCCATAGCTTTTCTGAAATCCCCTCTGTTAAAAGATGAAAAGTCAAACTCATTGGACAGTGGTTCTGCACTCCAGAGCCTCAATGTATTCACTACATTGTTGTCATATCCCACTATAGGTATATCATAGGGCACTGCCAATACCGTTTCATAATTGACATGTTGAAATTTTAAATTTCCATCTATATATTCTACTTTTACATCTCCACCAAACTTTACAACTCTAGATTTATCTGGTTTCTTTATTTCCCATATATTCCCGTTTTTGAGCCACTCATCAGGAACTTCTACTTGGGAATTATTTATTATTTTTTGATCAAAAAAACCATATTTGTACCTTATTCCACATCCATGTCCCGGTATGCTAAGAGATGCCATTGAATCCAAAAAACATGCCGCCAGTCTTCCAAGTCCACCATTTCCAAGTCCCTGATCCTCTTCAAGTTCTTCTAAATTTTCTAAATTTATTCCCATCTCACCCAAAGCTTCCTTGCACATATTTCTTATGCCTAAATTGAGCAAGTTACTTCCAAGAAGCCTACCAAGCAAAAATTCTATAGAAAAATAATATACTTGTTTTTTATTAGTTTTCTTATAAGTATTATTAGTTTCTATCCACATTTTCGTTACATAATCTCTAACTAAGCTTCCCAAAGCTTCATACTTATTATAATCCGTTCCTTCCTCCAGTTCCTTACCATGAATTTCCATAAATTTTTCTCTATAATCTCTTTTGAAAGTTTTTTTATCTATATTTAGCATAAAACTCCTCCTAAATGATATTATCTCATTTTACCTAAATGACTATATCAAACTTTCATATAGTGATTTATAAAGTTTTGCCGAATTGTCCCAACTATTATCACTTTCCATAGCATGTTTTATTATATTATTCCATATTTCTTTTTCACTAAAATAATCTAAAGCATCATTTATAACATGGAAAAAATCATCTGCATTAAAATTCGTAAAACTGAATCCATTACCCTCACCCGTATATTTATTATATGGTTGTATAGTGTCTTTAAGTCCTCCAGTCTCCCTTACTATTGGAATTGTTCCATACCTTAAAGCTATAAGCTGTCCTAGTCCGCAGGGTTCAAAAAGCGACGGCATTAAAAATATATCAGATGAAGCATAAATTCTGTGTGCCAATACATCATCAAAGTATATATTTGTCGATACTGTTTCAGGATATTTTGAACTTAGATACCTGAAATAATCTTCATATTGCTTATATCCTGTTCCCAGTATCACCAATTGAATATGTTTTGAGACAAGTCTTTCCCCTATATTTTGTATGATATCCATACCTTTTTGTGGCGTGAATCGTGAAATTATGGCAAGCATAGGTATTTCCCGGTCAACATTTAGATTAAGATCCTTTTGTAATTTTAATTTGTTGACCATCTTATTTCTTAAATTTTCTTTGTTATAATTTCTAAATATCATACTATCGTTCTCCGGGTTATAGATAGTATAATCTATTCCATTCACTATTCCCCAAAGATCATTGTTTCTGCTTTTAAGAAGTCCGTCAAGATTCTCTCCATAGTAAGGTGTCTGTATCTCTTGTGCATAGGAACAACTTACCGTTGAAATTTTATCACTATAATTTATTCCACTCTTCATAAAGCTTACCGCTCCATTTAATTCAACACTACCATTCTCATAGTAAATACTATCCAAATTGAAAAGTTCACCTAATATATTTTTATCAAAATTACCTTGAAAGAGAAGATTGTGAATATTAAATAAGAATTTAATTCCATTATAAAATTTATCCTGTTCATATTCGATTTTATATAATACTGGTATCATCCCCGTATGCCAATCATTACAATGTATTATGTCTGGTTTATAATTAATTTCCCAAAGCATATTGAGAACTGCTCTATCGAAAAATGCAAATCTTTCACCATCATCATAGTATCCATAAAGTCTATCTCTATAAAAATAGTATTCATTATCTATGAAATAGTAAATTATGCCCTGATACTCATATTGAAATATACCACAGTATTTATTTCTCCATCCAACGGGAACATAAAAATATTTAATAAAATTTAGCTTATTAATTAAACCCGATTTAATATCCCTATATTTAGGTATTACTATCCTTGCATCCAAGCCAATCTTTTTGAGATATTTAGGCAGTGTACCAATTACATCAGCAAGTCCCCCAGTTTTTACAAACGGCTCTGCTTCAGAAGCGGCAAGTAGTACTTTCATAAAATTCCCCTCCTCAATTTTATTATTGGTCTAACTTATTTTAGGTAATTTTACTCTAAATCTTCAAATATATTCTTAGGTTTTATTATAATAGCTGCCATAGGTGGTACCTTTAAAGTAAGACAATACTTTTGATTGTGATAGTTCTTATTTTTAGAACATAAAGTGCCTTCAATTGTTTCTCCCGAACCTCCAAATTCTTTTTTATCTGTATTGAATACTTCTTTATATTCTCCAAAATATGGTACTCCTATATTGTAATCATAATATAACTTTGGGGTAAAGTTGCAAAGTATTATAAGAGTATCCTCTTTTTGCCTCGAATTTCTCATAAATACAAGTATACTTTGGAAGGCATTATTTGCATCTATCCACGTAAAACCCTCTTCGTTGTAATCAAGTTCCCAAAGCGCTCTCTCATTAATATAAAATTCATTAATACTCTTTGAAAAATTCAGTATATCATTATGCATGGGAAACTTGTCTATAAGATTCCACTCCAATTCTCTAGAATCATCCCATTCAGAGAATTGTGCAAATTCTGTTCCCATGAATATAAGCTTTTTTCCCGGATGAGTGTACATATAGGTAATAAATACTCTATATCCGGCAAATTTATTCCAATAATCTCCCCACATTTTATCTATCAGAGACTTCTTCCCGTGAACAACTTCATCATGAGATATAGGCAATATAAAATTCTCAGAGTAATTATACATGATAGAAAAAGTAATCAATTTGTGATTACATCTCTTTTCTTCCGGTGACATTGTAATATATTTCAATACGTCATTCATCCATCCCATATTCCACTTAAAATTAAATCCAAGTCCTCCTGAATATACAGGTCTTGAAACAAGAGGCCATGCTGTAGACTCTTCTGCTATCATCAGTAAATTAGGAAATTTTTTAAAGAGTACCTTATTCAACTCTTGATAAAATTCCACAGCTTTAGTATTTTGATTGCCTCCATTTTCATTAGGTGTCCATTCTCCTGGACCTTTATCATAATCAAGATAAAGCGTATTTGCAACAGCATCTACTCTAAGGCCATCTATATGAAACTTCTTAATCCAGAAAAGAGCGTTTGATATAAGAAAACTTCTTACTTCTGGTTTGCCCAGATCAAAATTTCCCGCTCCCCATCCTTTATTCTCCGACTGCTTTTCATCTGAATATTCATAAGTAGGAGTACCATCAAATTTATATAATCCATGCTCATCTTTACAAAAGTGACCCGGAACCCAATCCAGTATAACCCCTATATTATTGTTGTGAAGCATATTTACAAAATATTTAAAGTCCTGTATGTTTCCATACCTGCTAGTTAGTGAATAATAGCCTGTAATCTGGTATCCCCAAGAATTATCCAGAGGATGTTCCATTATAGGCATTATTTCTATATAATTATAATTCATAGTTTTTAAATATTTTACAAGCTTTCTTGCTATCTGCCTGTAATTAAGAAATTCTCCATCTTTCCCTCTTTTCCACGATCCCAGGTGAATCTCATATATATTTATAGGCTTTTCATATATATTAGACTTTTTTTCTGCAACTATCCATTTGTGATCACTCCATTTAAAAATTTTTTCACGCACTATCTTGGAAGCATTACCAGGTCTTTTTTCAGAATATCTCGCATACGGATCACTTTTTAAAACTATTTTTCCTGATCTGTCCATAATCTCATATTTGTACAACGTCTCCTTTTTTATCCCTATTATAAATATACTCCAGAGGCTGGTTCCAAATATTTTTTTTAACTCAAGGCTGCTTTCTGATTTCCAATTATTAAAGTCGCCTAATACTCTTACTCTCTTAGAATTAGGTGCCCATACAGTAAATCTTGCACCAAGTCTTCCTCTTTCCTTTGTAAAATGGGATCCCATAAGATTATAACTTTCATAATTTTTCCCTTTATAAAAGGACCGTATATCTTTATCAACCAATTTTCACACCACCTTACTTCCAATACTTATATATATATAAATAATTCTACATTACTTTTAGTTTCACCTGCTAAAATCACATGAAATATATAGTTGAAAAAAAATCTTATCAACAAAATTTCTGTATTTATATATAATTTTATTTTATATATTAAAGTATATTAGATATAATTGAAAATATAATTATAAACCCCAATATTTAAGATAGCATGGAGGTAAGAAACAATGGAAACAAGAATTGGTGTAGTTGGAATAGTAGTAAAAAACCTTGAAAATTCAAAAGTAGTCAATCAGATACTTCATTCTTTTGCTCACATAATAGTAGGAAGAATGGGAATACCCTATAGAGAAAAAAATATTTCTATAATATCGGTTATTGTGGATGGAACTTCGGATGAAATAAGTTCCATGACGGGAAAACTTGGTAAAATTAGTGGAGTAACTGTAAAAACAGCTATAACTAAAAAATAATTGTTATTATTGATTATCCTTTACAGATAAATTTTTTTAAAATTTTAAAAAAAATTTATCTGTAAAGGATTGCACCTTATTTCAATATTTGTTGAATTTAGTTAAAATATATGTGTGGGTAATTTATCAGATTTGATCTGTAATAAATATTATTTAATTATAAGATATAGAAAGGCGGCTCTATATATGAATCTTATAGATTTATTTGAATTACAAGAAAATTTAGATGAAGCAATTAGAAAAGAGCAAAGTCTTGAAGGGGAATCCCTTCTTTCACAAAAAACACTGGCACTTCAAGTTGAAATCGGCGAACTAGCTAATAAAACAAGATGTTTTAAGTTCTGGAGTAGTAATAAAATTTCTAATAACAAAATAATTCTAGAAGAACTTGCCAATTCACTGTATTTTATATTATCTTTGGGTTTAGAAAAAAATTTTAATGACATAGTGGATATTCAGCTTAAAGAAAGTCGATGTAGTATAAATTCTCAATTTCTAAATCTCTATGTAGATATAAATGATTTTCTAGTCTGTTCTTCAAAAGATCATTACATAACTTTATTTGAAGATTTTCTAAGCCTTGGTTTAAGTCTTGGATATCACCCTAAAGAAATAAAAAAATGCTATAATAAAATCTATATGAACAAACACTATACAGATGAGAAGCAATACTCATAATTAGTTTTCTCAATACCCCTAAAGTTGAAATTTTAGGGGTATTTACACTTTACTCATAATATATACCTATTCAGGTTAAACTACTTTATATTCAATAAAGAGGAAGGTGATATACATGCTAGGTATTTTATCCTCCATAATATCTGGAATGGCAATGAGTATTCAAGGTGTATTCAATACTAGATTGGGAGAAAAAATAGGACTTTCAGAAACAAATGCAATAGTACAAGGTACTGCTTTTCTAATAACTTTAATAATAACATTTTGCCTTGGAAAAGGTAATATACATAATATTAAAATGTGCAAAAAAATATATCTTTTAGGTGGTGTACTTGGTGTAATCATAACCTACACTGTAATGTATGGTATAAAATCAATGGGTGCCACCCATTCTATAGCTTTAATATTGGTTTCTCAGCTTATAATGGCTTTTTTAATAGATTTTTTTGGATTGTTTGGTTCTAAAAATATAAAATTTAATTCATATGAATTAGTAGGTATATTTATGCTAATTGCAGGAATAGTTGTATTAAAATGGAATAGTTAATATAATTAAATTCCTATAGATAAATATCACATTTCCATTAAATATATATAATATATAATGAGATCAATCTTTAGGAGAATAAAATGTTTTCCATAAAAAATAAATTAGACAAAAATTTAAAATTAGCTTTAAGTAAAAAACACTATAAAAATTACAGAGTAATAATCCAATGTAATTCCATGCTGGAGAATATAGAAAAAAAGATAAAAAGATCTGGATGCAATGTGATTTGCTCTATCTCCTATATAAACTCTGTATGTGCCATAGTATCAGATCGTATTTTAGACAGATTAATAGAATTCCCTGAAGTAAAATATATAACCTGGGATATTAAAGCAAATTTATGCGGTAAAAATGTATTCTCGGCAAATAAAATAGGTTTTTCTGACAAATATAAACTTACAGGTAAAAATATCTGCATATGTCTTATAGACTCAGGAACTTATCCCCATCCAGATCTAATAACCGGTAAAAATAAAATAAAGAAGTTTCTGGATTTAATAAATAATCTAAAATATCCCTACGATGATAACGGCCACGGTACTTTCATGAGCGGAATAATATCAGGCAGTGGGAAACTATCTGATGGAATATATTGTGGAATAGCTGAAAATAGTTCTATATATTCCATAAAGGCCTTCAACTCACTCGGATATGCCTATATAGGCGACATACTATTCGGAATACAATGTGCAATACAAGAATCAAAAAATTTGAATTTGAAAATAATCTGTCTTCCCTTTGAAATGAATTCAAGAAGTCAATTTATTCTATCATTGTTTCAAAAGTTATTTGATATAGCTGTAAAAAATAACATAGCAATAATTACAGCTGCAGGAAATAATGGTAACTTCGAGGGTAGCATTCAGGGTATTTCGACTTTAAATAACTGCATAACTGTTGGTGGAATAGATACAACTTCTCATAGTATAAAATCATATGAATATTCATCTTGTGGTCCATTTTGCAAAACCCAGAAACCGGACTTAGTTGCTGCATGTGTAGACATTTGTTCCATAAACTCAAATACAATTTATATATCTGAGAAAAACGGGAAAAAATTATACCCTTCTACTTTAGAAAAACCTTATACTTGTTACACGGGTACATCTTGTGCAGCTGCCTATATAAGCGGCGTATGTTCATTGTTATATGAAAATAATCCTGATTTAAGTTTCAACGATCTTGTTTCACTTCTTAAAATATCTTGTAAATTTTTAAATCTACCCAAATGGTGCCAGGGTTCTGGAATGATTGATTTTGAAAAATTTGCATTGTAAATAATAAAATATTCTTTATTTATTTAAATTTTCTATAAAATGTGTTATTATAGGATTAAATAACAAATAATCTATATTAATAAACTATTACTTTCACAAAAGCTTATAAAGGGAGGATTTTATTTATGTTAAGCAATAGACTTGTAGATGCTATAAATGATCAGATAAATTTCGAAATGTATTCAGCGAACATATATTTTGCTATGCAGGCATACTGCGATTCATTGGATTTAGATGGATTTTCCAACTTTTTTAAAGTTCAAATCCAGGAAGAAAATTATCATACAACAAAATTCTATAATTTCTTAAATCAAACCGATGCAAGAATAAATATAGGAGCTATAGATGCACCCAGCAATAATTATGAATCAATTTTAGATGCCTTTAAAAAAGCATTGGCACATGAAAAAAAGGTTACTACAAGAATTTATAATCTAATGAACATAGCAACCGAAGAAAAAGAACATGCTACAATAAGTTTACTTAAATGGTTCATAGATGAACAAGTTGAAGAGGAAGATACTTTCACAAAGTTGATTAAAAAGCTACAGAGAATAGGTGATAATTCAGCTGCCCTCTATATGCTGGATACAGAACTTCAATCAAGAACTTTTGTACCACCAACTAATACCCCAAATGCTGCAAATTAAAATATAAACAATAGCTATGGATAATTTTACCCATGGCTATTGTTTATATTTGCCCATATTTCTAAACTTTTCATACCTTTGGTTTAATAATTCTTCTTCAGAGTATTTCTTAAATATTCCAATGGTTTCTATAAGTTCATTTTTTATGTCATCTGCCATCTTGTCTACATCTTTATGTGCCCCACCCTGGGGTTCCTTTAAAACTTTATCTATTATTCCATACTTATTTAAGTCTCTGGCAGTGCATTTCATGACTTCAGCAGCTTCCTCTGCACGTGAACCATCCCTCCAAAGTATTCCTGCAAAACCTTCAGGTGAAAGTATCGAGTATACTGAATTTTCAAGCATCCACACAGAATTTGCTACAGCAAAGGCAAGCGCACCACCGCTTCCACCTTCACCTATAACTATAGATATTATAGGAACTTTTAAATTAAACATTTCTATTAAATTACTGGCTATTGCTTCGCCCTGACCTCTTTCTTCTGCCTCCATTCCACAAAATGCACCTGGCGTATCTACAAAACATACAATTGGTCTGTCAAACTTTTCAGCTTGCTTCATAAGTCTTAGACTTTTTCTATATCCTTCCGGCTCAGGCATACCAAAATTTCTCTTTATATTTTCAGCAGTATTTCTTCCTTTTTGTTGTCCTATTACAGTAATAGGATCACCATCCAGTATTCCAATACCACCTACTACAGATGGATCATCTCCAAAATATCTATCTCCGTGAAATTCCATGAAACAATTACATATCCTGTTTATATAGTCAAGGGATGTGGGCCTTTCAATCATCCTTGCAAGAGTCACTTTTTGCCATGCAGTCTTATTATCTAGTTTTTCATTTAAAATCTTTTGGAGTTTTCCTATTTTCTCCATATAAATTCATCCCTTTCGATTAAAATAATTCCATTATCTATTGTTATCATGAATAATCAATATATTTTTCAAAGTATTTTTTAAATTATCTCTGGAAACTATACTATCTATAAAACCATGTTTGAGCAAAAATTCAGCACTTTGAAATCCATCAGGAAGTTTTTGTCTTATGGTTTGTTCAATTACTCTTTTACCTGCAAAACCAACTAGTGCGTATGGTTCTGCCAGTATAATATCTCCAAGCATTGCAAAACTTGCAGTAACTCCCCCCGTAGTAGGATCTGTAAGTACAGTTATATAAAGAAGCCTCTCTTTATCCAATCTGTTAAGCGCAGCACTTATTTTTGCCATCTGCATAAGAGAAAATATACCCTCTTGCATTCTCGCTCCACCAGAAGTTGTAAATATAATTAAAGGTAGTTTTAACTTTACCGCACTTTCAACTGCCCTTGTTATTTTTTCTCCCACTACAGATCCCATACTTCCCATCATAAAATTACTGTCCATGAAACAAACCACTGCAGCCATTTTTCCTATTGTGCCTCTGCCTGTTATTACAGCCTCATTAAGTCCAGTTTTTTTCTTCATATTATCTAATTTATCCTCATAACCATCAAATTGTATTGGATTATCTGACTGCAAGTCAACATCAAATTCCTTAAAACTATCTTTATCCATTATAAGTTCTATTCTTTCTCTAGCACTCATCCTAAAATGATGACCACAGTACTGGCAAACTTTATTATTTCTATCCAGATCAGGTTTATATAGAACTCTCTTACATCTACTACATTTTACCCACATACCATTAGGTATATATGGTCTATTATCTTGGTCCTCCGAAATATTTTTAAGAGTTTCCTGGCTTACAGTGATATACTTTGTCCTTTTAAAAAACTTATTTAACAAAACCTACTCAACTCCTTTCCAGGCAAATTAGCTTCTTAGGATAAATCTTTTATAAATTTTTCTACATATCTTGTATCATAAGTTCCAGTTATAAATTCCTTACTATTAATCAGATCATATTGAAAATCTATATTGGTACTAACCCCTTCTATTATAAATTCTCCTAGAGCCCTTCTCATAGTTGCAATTGCATCCTGTCTATTCTTTCCATATACTATAAGTTTAGCTATCATGGAATCATAATATGGAGGTATTTCATAACCTGCATAAACTGCACTGTCTACCCGGACATTAAATCCTCCGGGAACGTATATATCTGTTATCTTACCAGGGCAGGGCATAAAATCCCTCTTGACATTCTCTGCATTTATTCTACACTCTATTGAATGGCCATTTATGTGTATTTCTTCTTGAGAAAATCCTAATGGTTCTCCTGATGAAATTTTAATCTGCTCCTTTATCAGGTCTATTTGTGTTATCATCTCAGTTATGGCATGCTCTACCTGAATCCTAGTATTCATTTCCATAAAATAATAATTTCTATTTTTATCCAAAAGAAATTCTATAGTACCTGCATTGTTATAATTTACTGCTTTTGCTGCTTTAACCGCAGTATCTCCCATTAACTTCCTAAGTTCTTCTGTCATTACTGGGCTGGGAGCTTCCTCCATTAACTTTTGATTTCTTCTTTGCATAGAACAATCTCGTTCTCCTAAATATACTATATTGCCATAATTATCACCAAGTATTTGAATCTCAACATGCTTTGGCTTTTCAATAAATTTCTCTAGATATATAGTGTCATCACCAAATGCAGCTTTTGCCTCTGCTTTTGCATTTTCATAGTTTTTTATAATATCGTCTTCTTTATATACAATTCTTATACCTCTTCCTCCACCACCTGCAGAAGCTTTTATCATAACAGGATATCCAATATTTTTTGCTGTTTCCAGAAGATCTTTTTCATTTAAAATAGCTCCACCAGAACCTGGTATGACAGGTATACCTGATTTCATCATTATTTCCCTTGCATTTGACTTATTACCCATATTCTCAATACACTCTGGACTCGGTCCTATGAATGTAATATTACACTCTTCACATATCCTAGCAAATTTACTGTTTTCAGATAGAAATCCAAATCCAGGGTGAATTGCCTGTGCTCCTGATAAAACGGTAGCACTTATTATATTCTGGATATTTAAATAGCTATCTTTAGGTGCAGCAGCACCTATACAAATTGCTTCATCTGCCATCTGAACATGAAGGGCATCTCTATCAGCTTCTGAGTAAACAGCCACAGTTTGAATACCCAATTCCCTACAAGCCCTTATTATCCTTACAGCTATTTCACCCCTGTTTGCAATCAAAATTTTACTAAACACTTTTAAAATTCAACTCCTAATACTCTAGTTTTTATTTCCTATCATAAACATTAATTCTGCTTCAGCAACCTTCTTATCTTTTACATAGGCAATCGCTTTTCCTATACCTGCAGGTCCTTTTATTTTCACTATTTCAACAACTAGAGTTAATGTATCTCCGGGTATTACCATCTGTCTAAATTTCGCCTTATTTATACCACCAAAAAATGCTATTTTGTTTTTAAATTCATCTTTGTTCAATATAGCCACAGCTCCTGCCTGGGCAAGTGCTTCTATAATAAGTACTCCAGGCATTACCGGCTTTCCCGGAAAATGTCCCTGAAAAAAATATTCATTTGCTGTTACATTTTTATAAGCAATTACCTTTTTTCCAGGTTCCATATAAGTTACCCTGTCTATAAGCAAAAAAGGATATCTATGAGGAATAATTTTTTTAATTTCTTCTATACCTAAATTCACATTGAAATCTGTGTTTTCCATAATTTCCTCCTAAAGGCCTACTTCAATATAATATAAATTTTACCATTTATTTGTTTTATCATATAAATCATTAAAAGCGCATATTCAGCTATCTAGCTTTATTTTAAACAAACATTGTCCGTATTCTACCATTTCTTCATTTTTTACAAGTATATCCACAATTTCGCCATCTTCATCACTTTGTATTTCATTCATAATCTTCATAGCTTCTATTATACACAGTATATCACCTTTTTTTACCTTATCCCCGATATTTACATACTCCGATTTATCAGGGGCCGATTTATTATAAAATGTACCCACTATAGGTGCTTTTATTTCTTGTATATTTCCATCTTCTTCAGTTTCTTCACTATCTTCAACCTTACATCTATCTTCTGCTGAATTCAACTCCTCATTTGTATTCTCAACTAAATTATTCTTTAATTTTGGTTCTTCTATAGTATTTGATTTGACTACTCCAGACTCACCTTTTTTTTTCATTACTATTGAAATTTCATCCCACTTAACTTCCAAATATCCAAGGCTTGAATCGTCCATAATATGTATCATTTGTTCAATTGCCTTAAAATCCATACTACTCACTCCATTTTCTTAATAAAATTACAGCATTATGTCCACCAAACCCAAAAGAATTTGACATTGCATATTCAACATCTGCTTTTCTGCCTATATTGGGAACATAATCCAGATCACATTCTTCATCTTTTTCTCTATATCCAATAGTAGGTGGAATGAAATCTTCCTCAAGAGACTTAACACATATTATTGCCTCAATGGCACCTGCTGCTCCAAGCAAATGTCCAGTCATAGATTTTGTTGAACTTATAGGTATATTTTTGGAGATATCCTCAAATAATCTCTTTATGGCAAGAGTTTCCCCTTTATCGTTGGATACAGTACTTGTTCCATGTGCATTTATGTAGGATATTTCTCTTTTATCTATTCCTGCCTCTTTAATCGCTCTTTCCATAGCCAATGCTGCTCCTTCTCCAGAAGGATCCACAGCCGTTATATGATAGGCATCACAAGTAGAACCATATCCAACTATTTCTGAATATATTTTTGCTTCTCTCTTTTTTGCATGTTCCAAAGACTCAAGTATGACAATTCCTGATCCTTCTCCCATAACAAAACCATTTCTTTCTTTATCAAAGGGAATGGATGCCCTTTGCGGATCACTGCTTTTACTAAGTGCCGTTAGAGATATAAATCCAGCTATAGACAAAGGAGTTATAGATGCTTCAGCTCCACCTGCAATTATAACATCTGCCATTCCATTTTGAATCATTCTATATGCTTCTCCAATGCAATTCGTACCTGTAGCACAGGCTGTTACCACTGTAGTACATATTCCTTTAGCACCATATTTTATGGCTATATTTCCTGCCGCCATATTTCCTATAATCATAGGTATAAAAAGTGGATGAATTCTATTTGGTCCTTTCCTTATAAGTGTTTCATTTTCTTTTTCTATAGTTCCTATTCCACCTATTCCTGAACCGACTACAACTCCAATTCTAGTTTTATCCATGGAATCTATTTCAAGCTGTGAGTCCTTAACAGCTTCATCAGCTGCAACTAAAGCAAATTGAGAAAATCTATCTAATCTTCTAGCCTCTCTTCTTCCTAAAATTTCTGCTGGATCAAAGTCTTTAACTTCTGCTGCTAATTTTGCTTTGAAACCTTCTGTATCAAAACCTTTAATAAAATCAATTCCACAAACCCCGTTTTTTATATTATTCCAAAAAGTACCTGCATCATTTCCTACAGGTGTAATTGCTCCAAGTCCTGTAATTACAACTCTATTCTTCATATATTTCACCAACCTTAAACCAATTTTGAACAACTAAAATTACATTACCATTCCACCATCTATATTTATTACCTGTCCTGTAATATAATCTGAACTTGTAGAAGCTAAAAATGCTACAACTTCAGCTACATCATCAGCAGTTCCAATTCTATTGAGCGGTATACTTGACAATATACCTTCTTTAACTTTATCTGACAGCACTTCTGTCATACTTGTTTTTATAAATCCTGGAGCCACGGCATTTACATTTATACCTCTAGCTGCAAGTTCTTTCGCAGCGGATTTGGTCAAACCTATTATTCCTGCTTTTGCCGCAGAATAATTAACCTGACCGGCATTACCTGCTATTCCAACTACAGAGGATATATTTATTATCTTTCCATTTCTTTTCTTTACCATAATAGGGCTAACATGCCTTATACAGTTGAATGCCCCTTTTAAATTGACTTCTATTACTCTATCAAAATCCTCTTCTTTCATTCTCAATATTAATCCGTCTTTTGTTATACCTGCATTATTTACAAGTATATCCACAGTTTTAAATTTTTCAACTGCTACCTTAACTATCTTTTTTGCATCATCAAATATACTCACATCTCCACGAGCCGTGATAACCTTACTCCCAAATTCCTCAATCTGTTTTACAAGTTCATCTAAAGAATTTGAATCATTTCTATAATTTAATACTATATCCGCTCCTTCTTCCGCAAGCTTAAGTGCAATAGCCTTTCCTATACCTCGTGATGCCCCCGTAACTACAGCAACTTTTCCTTTTATACCTTTCATTTGATTTACTCCTATCTTAACCTTAATTTTTCTACAGTTGAATTTAAAGATTTGATGTCTTGAACATTCAATGTATTAACCTTTCTATCAATTTTCCTTACGAAACCACTTAATACTCTACCTGGTCCTATTTCAATAAAAGTATCCACTCCCATACTAATCATATTACGTATGGTCTTCTCAAAATAAACAGTACTCATTACTTGCTTTTTTAGATAATTTTTAACATCCATTATATCTTCTATTATCTCACCTGTCACATTTGTAATAATTGGTATATTAAAATTAGAAATAGTTATATTTGCCAATTGTTTTTCAAGCTTTTCTGCAGCAGGTTTCATCATAGATGTATGGAAGGGTCCACTTACAGAGAGTTCTATAATTTTCCTTGCGCCCTTTTCCAAAGCCAATTTCGAAGCTTCTTTTACCGATTTTTTCTCCCCTGAGATTACCACCTGCCCGGGACAGTTCAAATTTGTTATTTCAACAATTCCAGAACTAGAACATTGTCTGCATACCTCCTTAACCTTAGCAACATCTAAACCCATAATAGCTGACATAGCTCCTCTACCTTCCGGTACTGCCTCCTGCATGTATCTACCTCTTTTCTTCACTAGAACAACTGCATCCTCAAATTTCAATACACCACCTAAAACAAGTGCAGAATACTCTCCAAGGCTCAGGCCTGCTGTAATGTCAGGTTTTATACCATAATCCTCCAGAGTTTTAAGTGCAGCTATACTTGTAGTTAAAATTGCCGGTTGAGTGTTTTCAGTTTTATCTAAATCCTCTTTAGGTCCTGAAAAGCAAATACTACTTATAGAAAAACCTAAAGCTTTATCTGCAATTTCAAATATCCTTCTTGCAGATTTTATGTCATCATAAAGCTCTTTTCCCATACCTACATATTGAGCTCCTTGCCCTGAAAATAAAAATGCTATCTTCCCCATTATATCCTCCCTATATTAATCTTTAAATATATTTTCTAATTTAACTAAATTGCTTTCAAATTCAGCAAAAATTTCTTCTATTATTTCTTTTGCACTCTGCTCCTTATTTACAAGTCCAGCAATTTGTCCTGCCATAACCGATCCGTTTTCTATATCACCTTCCTTTGCAGCTCTCGAAAGTGCCCCTTTGCCAAGTTTTTCATATTCACTAGTTGGAGCACAATTTTTTTCAAGAAGCTGAAGTTTTCTAGTGAGTTTATTTCTAATTACTCTCACAGGATGTCCTGTAGCTCTACCGGTAACCTGTGTATCTATATCCTTTGCCCTTAAAATTCTATCTTTATAATTCTGACTTACAGTACATTCTTTTGCAACTAGAAACCTAGTACCAAGCTGAGCTCCTGAAGCACCAAGCATAAAAGCTGCTCCTATTCCTCTTCCATCTCCTATTCCTCCTGCTGCAATAACTGGAATTCTTACAGCATCCACTACCTGTGGAACCAATGCCATTGTTGTTAACTCTCCTACATGTCCTCCTGACTCACAGCCTTCTGCAATAACTGCATCAACTCCTGATCTTTGAACTCTTTTTGCCAGAGCTACAGATGCCACTACAGGTATTACCTTTATATCATATTCCTTCCACATATCTATATATTTACCTGGATTTCCAGCTCCAGTTGTAACTACTTTAACACCTTCTTCACAGGCCATTTTTGCCACTTCATCAGCTGTATCTGAAAGGAGCATTATATTTATTCCAAAAGGCTTATCCGTGAGTTCTTTTGCCTTTTTTATTTCAGCTCTTACCCAATCAAGAGGGGCATTTCCTGTAATTATTCCTAATCCTCCTGCATTCGATACTGCTGCTGCAAGTGAACTATCTGCAATCCATGCCATTCCTCCCTGTATAATAGGATATTTTATTTCTATCATCTTACAAAACTTAGAATCAATCATATAGTACCTCCTTTATATTAACCATTTTTGTCCTCTTTAAATTTTATTACAAAATTTACTGCTTCTCCTACAGTCCTTATCGATTCTGCATCTTCTATTTGAATTCCAAATTCTTCTTCTATTTCAATTATTACCTGAAATAATTCCAGTGAATCCATCCCCAATTCTTTAAAGGAAGTATCCATAGTTATACTTTCTTTATCTATATCAAGCTGATCTGAAATTATATTTCGTATCTTTTCAAATACCATTTCTGTCCTCCTATCAAATTTCAATAACTATACCACCGTAAGTAAGTCCCCCTCCGAAGCCTATAAGTACAATTCTATCGCCACTCTTAACCAGCCGATTTTTTCTTGCTTCGTCAAAGGCTATTCCTATACTAGCAGCAGATGTATTCCCATATCTATCTAAGTCTACATAGAATTTATCTAATGGTATATTTAACCTTTTAGAGGCAGCCTCTATTATTCTGTAATTTGCTTGGTGCGGTATTATGAATTCTATCTCATTTATAGAACTTCCAGACTCCCTAAGAAGTTTATTTAAAGACTTTTCCATAATCTTAACCGCAAACCTAAATATCTCTTTTCCATCCATTTTCACTATAGATTTAATTAGCTGTGGCTTATTCACTACATACGGATTATCTACTGGGACTGCGGCACAAGTTAGAAAATGCCCCAATCGTCCATCAGCTCCTGTATTGATTGCAAGTATACTATCTCTTCTTCCCTTTTTTAATATAGCAGCTGATGCACCATCACCAAATAAAATACAAGTACTTCTATCTTTCCAATCGAGTATTTTTGAAAGAGTTTCTGCACCTATAATTAAAATAGTTTCCGCCCTACCAGATCTTATAAATTGGGTTGCAATATCCATGGCATATATATAACCGGAGCAAGCTGCTGATACATCAAAACAGGCTGCATTTACTGCATTTATATTTTTTTGAACTATGCAAGCTGTCGATGGTAAAAAACTATCCGGTGTAGCCGTAGCCACTATTATAAAATCAATTTGATCCACAGATATATTTGCATCTTCTATTGCTTTAAAAGCAGCTTTAGTTGCTATGTCAGATGTATTTTCACCTTTAGATATTCTTCTTTGTTCTATACCAGTTCTACTTTTTATCCATTCATTATTAGTATCTACAATTTCACTTAAATCATCATTTGTTATTATATTATCTGGTAAATAACTTCCTGTACCAATAATCTCTACCCTATTCATTTTTCCCCTTCTTCACATATAGATTAATTATGATTATTTTACCTTAACATCAATATCATATTTTGACTTGAAAAATTCATTTAATTTCCCAAGCGATCTTGTTAAGATTTTTTCCTCCTCTTCACTTAAATCGTGTATACATTCTTTAACCATATCAGAATGGAATTTTTGGTGGATTCTATAGGCAAGTTTACCTTTTTTTGTAAGCCTTATGTACACAATCCGTCTATCTACCTCACTTCTCTCCCTAACCACATACCCCTTTTTTACAAGATGTTTTACAGCTGTAGTCAAAGTTCCAAGTGTTATATCAAGATCACCTGCAACTTCCGTCATTCTTCTAGGTTTATACATGCCTATAGCTGCTATAGTATGTATCTCTGAAATTGATAGATCTTTAAATGATGCATATCGAAGAGACTTTTGTTCTATCTGTAATATGTCATAAAAAATATCTACTAACAATTCATTTATAATATTTATACCTCTATTCACCAAATCACCCTTCTAAGCATATGATTTAAATATCCTAAGTATTTATATATACTATTCCAAATATACTATTTCAAAATCAGGCATTATATATCCTACTTGCATTACAGACCAATTCCTCAATAAGATCTTTTACTTTTACTATTTTATTTACTCTATAAGCATTGCTTCCTACAAAAATAAGTGCATCATCCACCTTGCCTTCGACAGCATTAATTAAAGCCCTAGATATACAATAAGGTGTATCTTTAGGGTTACATTTCTTCAAACAATTATAGCACTTATCTGGAGCAATTCTATGCTGCTCAGCAATTTTTATAAATTTATTTTCCACTGCTCTTCCAGGAAGGCCTACAGGACTTTTAATCAATTTTATATCTTTCTTTTTAGCACTTATATACATTTTTTTATATTCTATGCTTGCATCGCATTCTTCTGTAGCTACAAAACGTGTCCCCATCTGAACTCCTGATGCTCCCAACTTTAAAAACTTTGCAATATCCGCTCCCGTGTATATACCTCCAGCTGCCACCACCGAAATTTTTCTATTATAGCTATTCTCAAATGCTTTCACTACTTTAATAACCTCAAGCACAATTTGCTCAAGGTTTTCATTCCCCGACTTTAGCTGTTCCATATGAAAGCCAAGATGTCCTCCGGCCAATGGTCCCTCTACAATTACCAGATCGGGCATTCTTGAATACTTCTTTATCCAGTGTCTGATAATAATTGATGCAGCTTTTCCAGAAGATACAATAGGAGCTATTTTTATATTACTTCCTTTTACAAGTATGGGCAATTTGAGAGGAATCCCTGCTCCTGATATTACAATATCTGCACTTTCCTCTACACAAGTCCTCACCATTTCATCATAATCACTTACAGCTACCATTATATTCACTCCAATTATACCATTGGGGCTTAGTTCTCTTGCTCTTCTTATCTCTTTCCTCAGTGCTCTTATATTAGCTTCCTTCGTATTTGTCTCAAAATCTGGTTCTCTATATCCTATCTGAACTCCTGATATTACTCCAATTCCACCTTCATTTGCTACAGCCTGACAAAGTCTATATCCTGAAATTCCAACACCCATGCCACCCTGTATAATTGGAACATTAGCATTTAAATTTCCTATAATAAGTGGAGGTAATCCCATTTGATCCTCTCCTTTTAACATAATTTTTGATTGTCAAATAATTTGATAATCAAAGTATATATTAAAAAAAATTAACTGTCAAACACTTTCAATACCTATTAAAATTAGTTCAAGTATAATTTGTTATAGTTTTTATATTTTGATATAATTAATTATTAAGATATATCATAAAGTATAAAAACTATAAAAGGCAGGTATTAATGTATGAGTACTTTCATATTCAACAGTAAAGATTCAAATTACACTCCTGTTAATAATATTTTCATAGATAAATTTATGCCAAAAGCCCGTGGAGAATTTGTAAAGGTGTATCTTCTAGGGCTAAAATATTGTAATTGTGGTGAAGTTGGGGTAAGTTCCGAAGTTATAGCAAGTGCACTACACCTTTTAGAAACAGATGTAATAAATGCTTGGAATTATTGGGATGAAGAAAACGTAATTAAAATAATTCCTGTAGACAAAATGGGAAATTACAGTATAGAATTTCTAGATCTAAATGAATTTGATAATAAAAAGTCTAACAATATAGATATAGTAGAAGAGCTAAATAGAAACTCTACCAAGGATATGCTTAATGATATAGAAAAATTATTGGGAAGACCTCTTTCTTCAAAGGAAATTACCATGTATATAAGTTGGTTAAAAGATTTCAATTTTTCCCCTGAAATTATACTACTTCTAATCCAATATTGTGTATTAAAAGGTAAATCTGACAGCAGATATATTGAGAAAATTGCTATATCCTGGTTTGATGCTAAAATCAAAAATATTAATGATGCGCAGTCTTTTATTAAAAAACATGAAGATAAATGGATAAATATTCGTAAAATACTTAATTATCTAGGTATAAAAGACGCCGAAATAATGAAACCCCAGGAAGAAATTTTTACTAAATGGTTAAATACATATAATTTTCCTGTAGAAGTTATACTTAAGGCTTGTGATATATGCTTTAAGAGAATCAATAAAGCTGATTTTAAATATATAGATGGAATATTAAGTAGCTGGAATAAGGAAAAAATTAAAACATTAGAGGATATAGAAAAAAAGGATAGAAAAAAAATTAAAAAAATGAACTATTCAAATACACAGAGTAATATTACCAATACTCCTAAAAATAGTACTTTTAACAACTTCAAACAGAGAAATTATGATTTTAAAGATCTAGAAAAGAAATTATTAGGATGGGATAATAATGATTAAAGGCTATCATTCTGCTATTATGAAGATATATGAAAATATACGAAATGAAGAAAACAAATCTTTAAACAATAGAAGAGAAGAAATACAAAAAAAATTACCTGAAATTTTAGATATAGAAAAGCAAATAGGTTTATATTCAATCAAATTATCCATTCAGCTTGTAAATAATTCAAAAGAGAACAAAATATATTTAAATCAGATGAGAGAAAAAATTACAGAACTTAGAATAAAAAAATCAGAACTATTGGTTGCAAACAATTATCCTATGGATTATCTTGAAATTCATTATAGATGCCCAAAGTGTAAGGATACCGGTTTTATAGGTACCCAAAAATGCAATTGTTACAATCAAAAATTAGTAAACCTGTACTATAAAAATTCTCATTTAACAAACATACTGCAAAATAATAACTTTGAAAATTATAATCCTGAATTGTTTTCTTCTGAAAAAAGCTCAGGTGAACATATAAGCCCAAGAAAAAATATAGAAAATATTGCATCTAAATGCTGGAATTTTATTAAGAATTTTTCTAATTCAAAAGAAAATCTGTTTTTTTATGGAACTGCGGGAACTGGAAAAAGCTTTATGTCAAATTGCATAGCAAAAGAATTGCTAGACATAGGTTATTTAGTTGTATATAAAACTGCAGAAATATTAATGCAAAATTTAAGGGAGATACGATTTGCAAATAATAAAGATCTCAAAGATTTACTTTTGAACTGTGATCTATTAATAATAGATGATCTCGGTTCAGAACAAATAACCGATTTTTCCAAAACTGAATTATTTAATATACTAAATATGAGACTACTAAGTGGGAAAAAAATACTTATATCTACAAATTGTGATCTTGAAGAAATATTAAAGATGTATTCTGAAAGAATTTCTTCAAGATTACTGGGAAATTTTACTTTATGCAAATTTTTCGGTGAAGATATACGAATAAAACAAAATATAAAGGGCAAGAAATTTTAGAATTATTTCCTGCTCCTCAAATTTTATTTTTCATGTTTTACAATAACTTCAATTTCATCCATATTATTTTTTTGTACATCTGCTCTTAGATTAAATTTATAAAGTTCCCTTTGAAACCATCCTGGTATGTGGTTACATCTAATAGTTAATTCGAAAAAATCTACTTCTTTAAAAAATGGTAACAATATCTTCTTGGTGGTAATATTAGGATTATTATTCTGTATTTCAATAAAATCTATAAAATATTTCCCATCTTCACCATTTTTAACAATATACTGCATATCACCATTTTTATGTTTAAAAGACTCTTCTATTAATTTTTTCTCTTCTTCCGATTCCTTTTTAATTATATAATTTAAAAATTCGTCAGGTTTCCCATTTATTTCCCATGAATTAATACCAAATCTTTCTAGAATATTATAAGGTATTCCTACAATTTCAGTTGCTACAAAGATCTTACATTCTCCCAATAATTTAACCATCTTGCTAATTCTTTGCCTAATTAAATTTATATCAGCTGTAACATCAACCTGAAAAACTATTCTATTTTTTATTTCCCAGTGATTATTTTCCATTATATATATATTAACTACCGAAGGTTCTAAAAATGAAGTTACTTCTCCATGGTCATTTACTAATACTGCAATTTCTTTATTCATAATTGTCTTATTAAATTTAAATTAAAAATTTAATAATTATTCCCTCCAATCATAGATTTATTTTTAATAATTGGGACTATATTTTATTAAATTATAAATGATAAATTCAATTATTTCAATATTTATTTTTAAATAAATATAAAAAATCACTTTATTCTAAAAAACATTTTTTAGAATAAAGTGATTTTTGGTGCTGGCAGTAGGCATCGAACCCACGACCTACTGATTACAAGTCAGTTGCTCTACCAGCTGAGCTATGCCAGCATAATTGGCGACTTAGATGGGGATCGAACCCACGACCTCCGGCGTGACAGGCCGGCACTCTAACCAGCTGAGCTACTAAGCCATTATACTATGTGGTGGGCACAACAGGGCTCGAACCTGTGACCCTCTGCTTGTAAGGCAGATGCTCTCCCAGCTGAGCTATGCGCCCACATAAATGGTGACCCCTAGCAGACTTGAACTGCTGTTACCACCGTGAAAGGGTGGTGTCTTAACCACTTGACCAAGGGGCCATTACTTTAAATATTCTATATTTAATACATAAAATATAATTGGCGACTCAGATGGGGATCGAACCCACGACCTCCGGCGTGACAGGCCGGCACTCTAACCAGCTGAGCTACTGAGCCATTATAATTTATGTGGTGGGCACAACAGGGCTCGAACCTGTGACCCTCTGCTTGTAAGGCAGATGCTCTCCCAGCTGAGCTATGCGCCCACATAAATGGTGACCCCTAGCAGACTTGAACTGCTGTTACCACCGTGAAAGGGTGGTGTCTTAACCACTTGACCAAGGGGCCGTTGTTAGTCAAGCCTCTCGCGCGACCCGACATATCTTATAATACAAAATATTTCATAAAGTGTCAACACTTTTTTCATGTTTTCCTTAAATTTTAATATAGAATATTTAATTGATTAATAAGAATTTCCATCTGTATAGCCTATATAATCCATTATCATTAGTGCCGTATCTTCGATCGCCCTTTTAGTTACATCTATTACTTTACAATTTAGCCTCTTTATAAGTTTATCAGAAAAATCCAGTTCTTGAAGTATCCTTTCTTCATCTGCGTACTTTATATTTGTAAAACATCTATGATAACTATCTAATCTACGCTTTCGTATTTCTATAAGTTGTATTGGATCGATTGTGAGTGCTACTATCTTTCTTCTATTGACTTCAAACAACTCTTTTGGAACTGGGATCTCAGGCATAAGCGGTATATTCAAAGCTTTTATTCCTTTATTTGCAAGATACATACAAATCGGAGTTTTAGAAGTTCTAGAAAGCCCAATCAATATGACATCTGCATATTTTATTCCAACGTTATTCTTGCTATCATCATATTGGACTGCAAATTCCATTGCTTTAATCTTCTTATAGTATTTAGTATCCATTCTCCAAACAGCTCCGGGTCTATAATCAGGTATTGTTTTTAAAATTCTGGCAGCCATACTTATACATGGTCCAAGTATATTATTTATAGGTATTCCACACTCAATACACCTATGAGTTAAAAACTCTCTTACATCTACCAGAACTATAGTAGATATTATAAGTATATCTTCTCTACTCTCTAAACTGTTTATAAAGTCATTCACGTTCTCATAACTCTTAACATAAGGTACTTTCCTAACCTGCACGGTTTCAGAAAACTGATATGCAGTAGCTCTTGCCACCTGTTCTGCAGTTTCACCAATAGAATCTGATACAGCGTATATTTTTAGCAATATTATTCACCTCCTAGTAAATACCCTAGTAACATAATATCATATAATACTAGTTTTCGGCGAAAATTACTTTTCACTATACAGGTTTTAAAAAGAGCTTTCAAGTTGTCCTAAAAAGCCCTTTGCCTTTTTATACTATTGCTCTAAAGTTTTATTTTGAAATTCATTATAAACATCCTCAAAAACACTACTGTTTTTATCAATAAATGAACATTTATCACGCTCATCTTTCATAATAACTGTACCCGACGTATTGTCAAATATGCAGTACACAGAACCCTCATAATTCAATTTTTCACATCCACATTGCCAGCATTCATGGCTTATTTTCATTTTATCATCTCCAAGTTTTTTACAATCTATTATAAATAAAAAAGCTATAAATGTTAATAGATAAATTGTGAACTACATCTGAGGTATTGACATTCAAAATTATATTGATGTTATAATAAAATATAAATTAGGATACATTACAAAGGAAGTGGTTTAATTTGTTTCATGAAATAATTATAATTGGTGGTGGTGCTGCAGGATTGACAGCAGCAATTACTGCAATGGATATGGGAAAAGATACTGCTGTATTAGAGGGTTCAAATAGAATAGGCAAGAAAATCTTGATTACTGGAAATGGAAGATGCAACATAACAAATACAAAACTATCCCTTAATAATTATCACAGCAGCAACAATTATTTTTTTAAAGATATACTTTCTAAATTCAACTCCAAGGATACTATTGATTTTTTTAATTTATTAGGGCTTCCTCTCGTTACACTAGAGGATGGTAAAACATATCCCATGTCCCTCCAGGCCTCTTCCGTACTAGATATATTCTTAATGGCCTTAGAAGATAGAAAAATCCCTGTGTACCTAAATTCTAAAGTTAAATCAATAATTAAGGGAAAAAACGTCTTTAAAATAATATGTAACAATGAAATATTTAAATGCCATAAACTTATATTATGTACTGGAGGAAAATCTGCAGCCAATACCGGCTCGGATGGATCTGGATTTTTACTTTCAAAAAAGCTGGGTCATAATATAATACCTCCCGTACCTTCTCTCGTGCAGTTAAAGCTAAAATGCAAGCATCTTAAAGCATTATCCGGAATAAAGTTCAATGGTTCCTGTGAATTATTGATAGATGGAAAATCAATGAGAAAGGAGTATGGCGAAATACTCTTTACAGACTATGGAATATCAGGTCCTCCCATACTTCAGATAAGTGGTCTTGCTTCAAGAGGGCTATTTTATAAAAAAAACATATCAATAAGAATAGATATGTTTCCTAACTTAAACAAAAATGATTTAATATCCTTGCTTGAAAATCATTGGGGGACCTTAAACTACAGAAGTGTTTACAATTCTTTCATAGGAATAATAAATAAAAGATTGATACCCATCATCTTAAAGGAAGCTTTATTAGATAATATACATAAACCTGCATTAAATTTAAACTGGAAGGAAAAAAACAACATATATGCTTTATTGAAGTCGTGGACCTTTATCGTATATGATACCAATTCCTTCAGAAATTCTCAAGTAACAGCTGGAGGAATAAATACTCTTGAAGTAAATCCTTTAACTCTGGAATCAAATATAGTAAAAGATCTTTATTTTGCAGGTGAAATTTTAGATGTAGATGGAGACTGCGGTGGATTTAACCTTCAATGGTGCTGGAGTTCTGGAGTCATATCTGCTAGAAATGCTGCAAAAGACTCATAATATCATTGTAATTATTTTCTCCACAATGTTTTTATAGTACATAACTCGTTTCCATCAGCATCTGATATCTTATGTAGTCCGAGGTATTTGCCATTTTCTTCCTCAATTTTTGTTGAGGATTTTATTTTGCCACCATAAATTGCTTCTTTTTTGTAACTTATATTTATATTTTCTATTGAATAATTTTCTACAATATCCAAGGGTACTGTTTCTATAGCCCAGTCAACATATTTTACATTGTTTACATGTCTATTTGTATCTATATCACTATACCTGACATCAAAATACTTTTCAAAATCAAATTTATCTGGCAGATTTATATTGTCTATTGCGAGAGGCTCATTATCTTGTTTAGTCACACCATATATAGAGTACATATCATCTGTTATCCTCTTGACCCTTCTTTTGTCAATATCTATGAGCAACCATACTGAATTGGCTCTACAAATTATATTTTCATCTTTATCAATAATTTCAAAAGTTCTGTAGCCATAAAATTTTCGAAAGGATCTCGCATAGGTTCTAACCTTTATTTTTTCACGAAAATGCGGATATCTATTGACATATATGTCCCACTTGTAAATTACCCAGGCTATTCTATGTTCCTTCATATAACCAAGCCCTCTGCCCATGTTCTGTGACTGTTCAGTGGCAGTATCATCAAAATAATTCATAATACTCGTTATAAGTAACTTTTCCTTAAAATCTATTTCGTAATAATTCACCTGAAATTCTTTTTCTTTATATGTTGTATTCAAAATAGCTACCCCCCATAGTAAAATATATTAATAATTTTATCACAAAATTTTTATGCTTACAATTAAAGAAGCTTTTGGTATAAGTATACATCCAAAAACTTCTTTAATTAACTCCTATATTCTACTATATTTCAGATATCTTTATTGTCTGATCCCTTCCTGGACCTACGGATACTATAGAAACCCTTGTATCTGTGAATTGTTCTATCTTTTTTATATATGTTTTTGCATTTTCAGGGAGGGAATTATAGTCTCTCGCATCTTTTATATTCTCATCCCAGCCATCAAATTCCTCGTATACAGGTTCGCATTTTGCAAGATCTTCAAGGCTCGCAGGTACATAATCTATAATCTCACCATTGAATTTGTATCCAGTACATACCTTTATTTTATCAAGTCCAGCAAGTGTATCAATTTTTGTGACTGCAAAACTTGTAAGTCCGGAAACTCTGCTGCTGGTTTTAAGTATTACCAGATCAAGCCATCCGCATCTTCTTGCTCTTCCTGTAGTAACTCCATATTCATGTCCCTGTTCTCTTATCCAATTGCCTACATTATCATTTAATTCTGTTGGAAATGGTCCTTTTCCAACTCTTGTTGTATACGCTTTTGCTATACCTATAGCTCCATTTATCATATTTGGTCCAAGTCCAGCTCCAATACAAACTCCACCGGCAATTGTACTGGAGGAAGTTACATAAGGATATGTACCATAATCTATATCAAGAAGAGTTCCCTGAGCCCCTTCAAACAATATTTGTTTTCCTTTTCTTATATTGTTGTATATTTCTACAGATATATCCTTGACAAAAGGTCTTAACTTCTCTGCATAAATGATATATTCATTATATATGGAATCAAAATCAAGCATATCTCCACTGTAGACTTTAGATATTATGGCATTTTTTATGTCTATATTCTTTTTTAAATTAGTAGAAAATACATCTTTATGGAGAAGATCACACACTCTTATACCGCTCCTCTCCATCTTGTCAGTATAACAAGGGCCAATGCCCTTTCCTGTAGTTCCTATATCGCCTTTACCTCTGGATTTTTCCTTGACACTATCCAATATTTTATGATATGGCATTATAAGATGTGCTCTATCACTTATCATAAGATTGTTGCTCGTAACTTCTACTCCATTCTTCTTCAAATATTCTATTTCTTCAAAAAGAGCCTTAGGATCTAAAACTACACCGTTTCCTATTATATTGATTTTATCTTTATAAAGTATTCCTGAAGGTATAAGATGAAGCTTATACTGCTTATCTTTCACTTCAACCGTATGACCTGCATTATTACCTCCCTGAAATCTAACGACTACATCCGCTTTTTCAGCAAGATAGTCTGTCATCTTTCCTTTTCCTTCATCTCCCCATTGGGATCCTAAAACAATAAATGCTGACATAAAATTTCCTCCTCATTATTTATATATATCATCTTTATATACCAAATAACTTTCCTATTGTTCTTTTTTTGATATGTCCCTTGCAACAACCACTCCCGTAGTAGACGCCTGCATAAGCCCTCTTGTAATTCCTGCGCCATCACCTATGGTATAGAGATTCTCTATTTTAGTTTCAAACCTGTTGTTTGTATCAAACTTACTCGAATAAAATTTCACTTCAACTCCATAAAGAAGAGTATTTTTACTATAAAGTCCAGGAGCTATCTTATCAAAAGCTTTCAATGATTCAACTATAGATGTGAGATGCCTTTGTGGAAGTACAAAGCTGAGGTCTCCCGGTACCGCTGATTTTAATGTAGGAATGGTTGTGGATTTTTTCAACCTCGAATAATCCGTCCTTCTTCCATTTAAAAGATCTCCTAACCTTTGAACCATTATTCCACCTCCAGTTAGCATATTACCAAGTTCCGCAATATACTTGCCATAAGTTATTGGCCTGTCAAATGGTTCTGTAAATGATGTAGAAACCAGCATTGCAAAATTAGTATTGTCTGTTCTCAGCTCTTTTTCAGAATAGCTGTGTCCATTTACAACTGCTATAGTTCCATCATCATAATACTCTTCTGAAACCACTCCTCCTGGATTCATACAAAAAGTTCTAACTTTATTGTCAAAAGTATCCGAATAATATACTAGTTTAGCTTCATATAAATCCTTGGTCAAATGATCCATTATAGAATTTGGAACTTCTACTCTAACTCCAATATCTACTGCATTATTAATAGTTCTCAAATTAAGTTTTTTAGATTCTGAACTCCACCATTCTGCTCCCCCTCTTCCAGGAGAAACAACCACATATTTACCTTCTATATCTTGAATTTTACCTTTCCTTTCGATTCTAACTCCTTTTGCCTTTCCATCTTCTATAAGTACTTCCTTAACATTTGTAAGTTCACTAAATTCAGTATTTGTATTTTCCAACAGATGGCAATACATTTTTTTAAGGACATCATAAGCAAGCTCTGTTCCTAAATGTCTAACAGGGCACTCTATAAGTCTTATATTATATTTACTGGATTCATATTTGATTTTATCCACCTTTTCATTATTTAAACCATATACTTTCTTATTTGCTCCAAATTTTAAATATATGTCATCACAATATTTTATCAACTTTCTAGATTCATCTTCTGAAAAATAATCCAGTATCCTACCTCCAACTTCAGGACTTAAAGAAAGCTTTCCATCAGAAAAAGCTCCGGCCCCTGACCACCCAAAGGTTATAGCACATGGGTTACATTTTAGGCATTTTCCTGTTATTCTTTCCGGACACTTTCTATCTTCTATATTTCTTCCTTTATCTATTATAATTACATTTAAACTTTTATTTAGTTTAGTGATTTCCAAAGCAGTAAATATCCCAGCAGGGCCCGCCCCAACTATTATAATATCATATTTATTTTTCAAAACGCATCACTCCACTATCATGTTATCAGAACTGAGTATTTCAGTCAATAAAAATACGAATGTTTATTAAAAAACTGGTATTAAAATTCGTGTTAATACAATAAACTTTAGTTTATAACAATAAGGCCGTAAATAAAAAATACTATTTACGGCCTTATTGTTATGATATAAATTCAATTATATTAAGCACAATTTATTATTTCTCTAATATTTTGTTCCATTCTAATCAAATCCTCGAAATTCTTTGAATATATTCTTTTCCCATCTAATTTATCAAGTACTGTAACAAACTTTATGAAGTCACAATTTCCAGCTCTCTCACCAATACCTGTAACAGTACAATTCACAAATTTTGCTCCAGCTTCTGCAGCTCCCAGAGAATTAGCTATTGCCATGCCAAAATCATTATGTGCATGTATTTCTATTTCTACGGGTACTTCTTGCATAAGCTTTTTTATATGATAAAATATCTTTCGTGGGTACAAAATTCCTACAGTATCTGCATATCTTATCCTCTTGACCCCCAACTCAAAGACAGTTTCGCACAGCTTAATTAAAAAATTTATATCCGCTCTGCTTGCATCTTCTAATCCTATAGTCGTTTCATATCCTTTATCGACTGTATAAGCAACACATCTTTTTATATTTTCTATAACCCAATCTCTATCTTTCCCCAATTTAGATTTAATTTGTATATCTGATGAGGGAATGGATATATGAATTATATCAACCCCACAATCCATAGATTCATTTATATCTTTAATATCCATCCTATTCCATGAGGATATTTTACTTTTTAGATCTAGTTCTACAATCTTCTCTATGCTCTTTTTTTCATCTCCACCCATGGCAGGTACACCTGCTTCTATCTGACTAATACCCATATCATTTATAATTTTCGCTATTTTTAGCTTTTCATCAATTCCTAAAGCCACGCAAGCTTTCTGCTCACCGTCTCTTAGAGTTGTATCTACAACATTAACATCCATTCTCCATCACCTCATCTCAGACATCTATTTTTAAAATCATTATAAATTTGTATTAATTCATCATCAAAAATATTTCTCTTCAGTTTTATACTTATTTCCCTTACCTTTTTCAAAAGCCCATCCATATCTATATCCCTGCAATCTATATTCAATTCCTGAAGTCTGATTATTACAGCTTTCTTCCCGGAATGCTTACCTATATACATGGTTCTTTTTTCTCCAATATCATAAGGGTTATAAGGCTCATAAGTAACTGGATTTTTTTCAATTCCATCTACATGAATACCGGACTCATACTTGAAAATATCCTCTCCTATTACCGCCTTCATACGATATACTTTTTCATGGGATAATTCAGTATAAATTTTTGCCATTTCACCTATCAATTTTAAATTTCCATATACCTGTCCATTCTTTATAACTTTAAGTCCCACAACAACTTCTTCTAAAGATGCAAATCCATAAATTTGTCCATTGAAAACTGCAGTAACAGAATCTGCTCCATCCATGCAAGCTTCAATGCTTATAGCCGTAGCCATGTAATATCTACTATCTGCACACAGATCCACATTCACATGAAATTTTTCCTTTATATCACTTATTAATCTGCCCCAGCCACAAATATCATATTTTACTATATGTTTTATTCTTAAACATTCCAAATTAAGCTTATCTACAATTGAAGAGTCTCCTCTTTCATACAATTCATCTAAAATTTTAATATCTACTTCAAGCATTATTTTTTTATCCTTTAAGATATTCAAGGCATCTTCACTTAAGGTCAGGCTTTTTTTATAATCTATAACTATATATTTAAAATCAATCCCGCATCCATCCATAAAATATATATCTGAAACATCTTCAACCCTGTATATATAGTCCAAATCTTGTGGAATATTTTTTATTCCGTTTAAAACACATCTATCAATTTCTATCATATCTACCCCTAAATTTTTTAACAGAGCAAGAAATCTTATTGAAACATTGTTATTAACTTCTTTTAATCTCTTTACAACTTCAGGTAAAGTTCTATCTATAATAATTTTTTTTCTATTTTTAACTATAATGGACATATATATCACCTTCTCAATCCTAGAGGATATAAAAATCAACTGTACTCTATAATATTAACTGACTACCCTACATTAATTTCTCCCTCTAATATTTTATTCTCTTTCATTTTTTTAACAGCTTTTATAATTCCCTTGTTTATAGAATCATACATTTCAATAAATTCAATTCCTCTTGCTCCCAATTTTTCTTTTGGTTCAAACCCAGCCCGGAGTGCAAGTACAGCATTACAATCACCTATTGTTCTAATAATTTTTGAAATTTTATCTTCATGCTCATCACAATCATCTGATCCTATACAATATTTATCAACGTTCCTTTTTTCCAAAAATCTTATAGTACCAGAATCATAAGAATAAATATAAAATTCTGTAGTATGTCCAAAATGCTGGTCTATATTAATGCCTGATTTAGATGAAATTGCAAATCTATATTTTGCATCTTCAACTGTATTTTTCTCCTTTTTACTTGAACATTTCCCTGCACAGCTTCCGCATTCCATATCTCTAAAATCTATGGAACAATCCTGTGCAAGAGTTCCTATCGCATCTGCTCTGCACTGTTTACAGTGATACATCTGTTTCAAATCTATCTCACATTTTTTTCTCATTTCATTTAATTCCACATTGGAGACTAGAGGTAAATCTTCAAATTTACTTCCCTGAACTGGTATCATCTGCATTATGTTTGTCATATATGCTCCACATACTCTGGCCTTTTGAACAACTTCCTTAATATGCTTATCATTTATTCCTTTCAGCATAACTATATTGACTTTGCAGATTATGCCCTTCGAGCACAAATACTTAAGTCCAGTAAGCTGATTGGTTAAAAGTATCTCCGCTGCCTCTTCTCCTATATATTTATGGCCCAGATAATTGACTTCCCTGTATATTTTAGCTCCTATTTTTTTATCTACTGCATTCATAGTTACTGTGACATGTGATACACCAAGTTCTATGAGCTGATTTGCATAAAAAGGAAGCATAAGTCCATTAGTAGATAAACAAAAAGTAGTTTCCGGTGATTCTTTTCTTATGAGTTCAAGAGATTTTTTTACTTCATCGAAGTTTGCAAGAGCATCCCCCGGACCTGCTATTCCTACAACAGTCAAATTTTTCATTTTGCTCTTTACCAATTTGAATTTCTCAAGTGCCTGCTGAGGGCTCAGGACTTCACTTGTAACTCCAGGCCTGCTCTCATTTGCACAGTCATATTTTCTGCTGCAGTAATTACAGCTTATATTACATTTTGGTGCTACAGGTATATGCATCCTTGCAAATTTATGTGCGTTGTCCCCAAAACATGGGTGTGTACAGGTCTTGTCACTATTCAACTTTACTTCATCGTTTGTTTTCATATCTTTTTTCTCCTCATTTTTCATTTCTGCAATAGGTGCATAAAAATCATTATAAGCTTTCTCCCTATAAGTATCCTGTGTATGCTCAAGCATGACATTTGCCACACTGTCTATTAAAAAGGCCGAACCATTATATCCTGTTATTATCTGTCTTTGTCCTCCGACTCTATCATGAATAGGGAATCCAATTCTTACTATCTTAAGCCCTAACTTTCTGGCCATCCTTCTTCCATCAGAATTTCCTATCAATAAATTCACCTGTAATTTTTTTGCATAACTTTCCATGGTCCCAAAATCAGTATCATCAAGCACAATGGAATCCTCTTTTTGAACTTTCAGCTCTTCTTTAAGCTTCTTCCTCAAAGCTTCATTTTTAGATCCCATTCCAACCATCTTGATAAGTATTCCATTTTCCAGGCATAACCTTGCAGTTGCATATACAAGCTCCGGTTCACCATATAAAATTACCCGTGCTTCACCTGTATATTTATGATTATCTATCATGGCATCCAAATATCTGCCTTTTTGAGTTATATAATCCTCAGGTATAGAAAAACCTGTTATTTTCGATATTAATGAAACAAATTCATTTGTATTTCTAAGTCCTATTGGTATTCCACATTTGTAAAGCGGCACCCCGAATTTGTCTCTAAGATATACTCCCGGAGAATTATCATCTGATATCGTACTCCCCATTTCAATTGTGGCCAAGGCTCCCGGCATTTTTTTTATGTCATCTATCTTAGTACCACCTTTAGGTATTCTTCTATATTTTTCATTATGCGGGGAATCGAGTGTATTTGATACATCCGGCAAAATAGTATATCCTACTTTGAAATCATCCAGTATTCTCTTTATATTTCTTACATCTCCTGGATTTAAATTAGCACATATTATATTTAATTTTCCATTCTTTTCTGACTTTTCACAAATCTGTTCTACAATTTTTCTAAGAACAACAAAATATCCTTCAGCCTGCGTAGCACCATAACCAGGTGTAGGTGCGGTTATTATCCTTATATTTTTAATTTTTTCATTATTTTTTTCTTCTTCATAGAATTCTTCTACTATTCTTTTAGTATCTTCTCCAATAGTTTCTGCCAGACAAGTTGTAAGTATCCCGATAGTGGTCGGATCGTACATTTTAATCATGTTCTTTAAACCTTTTTTTAAATTCTTGGCACCCCCATATACAGTACCCTGTTCAGTAAGAGCAGATGATGCTATATCTACAGGCTCATTGTAATGGGTAGCCATATGCCTTCTAATATAAGTACTGCAACCTTGGGATCCATGTAATATTACCATACTGTTTTCTATACCTTTAAATGCCATAACTCCACCCATCGGCATACACATTTTACATGGGTTTATATCTACATTTACCAGTTTTTTGTTACTCATCCTCAATCATCTCCTCAAAATTTATTTTAAATATACTGCCAAACAGGACTATTTATAGTCAAATCTATTTCTTTTGCAAAATTTACTGCCCCCTGAAATCCTCCAAGTATATGCTTCCTTTCATGATTATGGTCACAAAATGCAACTCCAAGCTTATAGGCAAGAGGTCTCTCTTTAACTCCACCTACCAGAATATCCGCACCTTTCTCAACCATAAATTTTTCAAGTTCATAAGGATTTGCATCATCAAGTATTACAGTTCCTTCATTCGTAATCTTTTCAATTATTTCATAGTCTTCAGGTTTACCTGTCTGAGTTCCTACCATAACAGTTTCCATGCCCAGGTCTCTAAACTGCTTTATAAGAGATATTGCTTTATAACCACCGCCAACATATATGGCAGCTTTTTTACCCTTCAGCCTTCCCCTGTAATATTCAAGTTCAGGCTGTATTTTCTCCTCTTCATATTTTATAAGTTCTTCCGCTCTTCGTACTGTATTCTCATCACCTATGATGCTCGCAATTTGAATCAGTGAATTCTCTGTATCTTCCAATCCAACAAAACTTGTTTTTATAAATGGAATATCATACAGCTCTTCCATTCTCTTTGCAAGATATCCCATGGAACCTGCACATTGAACTATATTCAGTTTAGCTTCAGGAGCTTTTATTATCTCATCATATTTTCCATCACCTGTTAGCTTGGATACAATGTCAATACCTATTCTTTTTAAATAATTTTCTACCACCCATACTTCTCCCGCCAAATTAAAATCACCCAGATAGTTGATTCCATTTACTTTTTTTGAGCTTTTCTTATCACCTATAAGTTTTATTATTGCATCACATGCAGCTCTATAGCCTGTGGACTTATTTCCAGAAAATCCAGGAGATTTTACAGGTATAACCCTTATTGAATATTTTTTTTCCGCCATTTTACAGACTGCATCTATGTCATCACCGATAACACCAACTATACAGGTTGCGTATATAAAAATAACCTTTGGATGAAATTTTTTTACAATTTCATCAACAGAATCTCTCAGCTTTCTTTCTCCTCCAAATATAATATCTGTTTCACTTAAATCCGTAGAAAAACTATTCCTAAACAATTCGGAACCACTGCTCAAGCTCCCTCTTAAATCCCATGTATATGCTGCGCATCCTATTGGTCCATGAATTAAATGGAAGGCATCCGTTATAGGATTTAGAACTACCCTTGCACCACAATACACACAGGCTCTCTGGCTTACCGCACCAGATACACTATTCTGATCACACTTAATTTTATTTTCATTATCTTTTGAATTGTAACAGACAAATTCTTTTCTATCTTCTATAATTTCAGCTTTCCTATTTTCCATAAAACCGCCTCCAAAAGCCTTATTTAAAGTGAATTCAGGATGAAAACATCCTGAATTCAAAACAATTAATTTCTTTACCTTACTACTTCAAAGTCTTCTTCTGCACATTCTCTTTCTACTTTGTCCAGCATAGCATTACACATTGATTCAACCAGCTTTATTGCACCGCTATATCCAACTTTTGGAGTATACTGATGTCCATATCTGTCCATTACTGGGAATCCAAATCTAACAAATGGTATATCTTCTTCCCTTGCAATGAATTTCCCGTAAGTATTTGCTATCAGCAAATCTACTCCTCCATTTTTTATCAACTGGTGTAATTCAAACAAATCTGTATTGGCTTTAACTATACCTTCTACTCCAGTCTTGTCCAGCATTGCATTGATTTTGTTCTCAAATGCTTTGCCTGGAGTTCCTGTTATAACGTATTTTGGTATCATACCCAATGCCAGTACAAATTGAGTCAATGAAATAACAACATCAGGATCTCCTGCTATAGCTACTTTCCTACCATTGAAATACTGAGCGCTGTCAAGCATAAGATCAAGCAGCTGACCTCTTTCTTCTTCTAATTCTTCAGGTACAGCCTTTCCTGTCAATTTGACCAATTTCATCAAAAGTTCATCCATTGCATCAATTCCAATAGGAGCTTCCAGTGTATTAAAAGGTACTTTACACTTTGTTTCAAGCTTCTTAGCTGCATCTTCTGAAGCAAAACTTCCAAAAGCTATAGTTGAATCTGAATTTCCTGCATCTATTATATCTTCAATCTTTGCTCCGCCCTTAGGAAATATTTTATAATCTCCTGTATTTGGAACATCAAATACTCCATTAGTATCAGGGAATATTATATATGGAATATCCATAAGCTTGAATATTCTCTTCATTTCTTTCATGTCGGCAGGTCCTACAAATCCAGGTATTATATTGATTTTGCCGTTTTTCTTTCCGCTGTTAACTGAAAGATAATCAACCATGCTTCTTACCATATTTGAAAATCCAGTAACATGGGATCCAACATAACTTGGAGTATTAGTATGAATAACATACTTTCCTTCAGGTATCTGCATATCTCTCATGTAAGTAGGCAAGTCATCTCCTATTGTTTCTGAAAGACATGTTGTGTGTATAGCTATTATATCCGGATTATACATTGCAAATATATTTTTTACTGCTGTTTTGATATTTGCTCCTCCCCCGAATACACAAGCTCCTTCTGTAAATGAACTTGAAGAAGCCATTGCAGGCTCTTTAAAATGTCTTGAAAGAACCGTCCTGTGATAAGAACAGCATCCCTGTGATCCGTGACTGTGCGGCAGACAATTATGAATTCCGAAAGCTGCATACATAGCTCCAACTGGCTGACAGGTCTTAGCTGGATTTATTCTTAAAGCCTTTCTTTCTACTAATTTTTTTGGTGTTGCATCTAACATTATTTTCCACCTCCTGAAACAGCTACTTCATCAGCTACTTCTCCATCTATCAATGGTTCTTTTTTCCATGGTGGAGTCAAATACTTCCATGCTGGTGTATGAACTCCTCTTGCAAGTTCCCTTGCAAATATTACTGCACCTTTAAATCCTGCATATGGACCTGTATAATCATAAGAATGAAGCTGTCTTGACAATACACCCATCTTTTCAATAACATATTTTTCTTTTATTCCTGTCAAAAACATGTCAGGATGAAGTTCTTTTATGAATTTTTCCAATTCATGACCATTTATATCATCTATCATTATAGTATCATTATCCATTTGCTTTACAAGACCGCCATAATATTCCAGAGGAAGTCCTTCTGCCTTAAGAGCCTCAGCTCTTTCGTTAGGAATTATGACATGATATTTTTCTTCGTCCTTATGGACTGTTATTTCAGGTATATTCTTACTATCTGCATCTACTTTTATCGTCGGAATGACCTCACTTCCTTCATAGTCATCTCGATGACCAAATTCATGTCCTGCAAGAATAGTTTTTATTCCAAGATCCTCAAGCAATACCTGATATGTCTGAGCCCTTGAACCTCCAACATATAAACAAGCTGTTCTTCCTTTGAGTTTTTCTCTATAATAATTTATATCTGCTTCAATTTCACCGAGCTCTTCCTCAATTACCTCTTCTGTTTTCTTGTACAGATATGGATCATCAAAGACCTTTGCCAATTCTCTTAAAGTATCAATCGTACCTTTAACACCTATGAAGTTACATTTGATCCATGGAATACCATATTTAGTATTCATCATGCCAGCTATATAGTTAATTGACCTGTAACACTGAACCAAATTAACATCTGCCGTGTGTGCATTCTGAATTTGTTCATAACTTGCATCACCGGTAAGCGTTGCTACAACATTATATCCTATCTTATTGAGAATTCTTTCAATTTCCCATGAATCTCCGCCAATATTGTACTCTCCAAGTAAATTTATGGAGTATTTTTTATGCTCATGAGTTCCTGTCCCGATTATATCACTCATAACAGTATTGTTTGCTATATGATGGCCTGCTGACTGAGTTACTCCTTTATAACCCTCACAGCTGAAAGCAAGTACTGGTATACCGTACTTTTTCTGTGATGCAGCTGCAACTGCCTGTATATCATCTCCAATAAGTCCAACAGGGCATGTTGCATATATTCCTACAGCCTTTGGATGAAAAATTTCAACTGCTTCGTCTATAGCTTTCTGTAATTTGCCGACTCCACCAAATACTATATTTTGCTCCTGCATATCAGTACCAAAAACATATTCATTGAAATTTTGTCCACCTTCTTCTGGCTTTGATTTAAATCTTCTTCCGCCCCAGGTATAAAAAGAGCATCCTACTGGTCCATGAGTTATGTGAACCATATCTTTGATAGGTCCCATAACAACTCCCTTACATCCAGCATAGCAACATCCTCTTCCTGTAATTACTCCTGGTATGGTTCTTATATTAGCTGCAATAACCGGACTCTGGTCCTCTTCCGTTTTTACAACAATATGCTTTTTTCTTTTCTTATATGTTTTAGCCGGATATGGTTCTAAAACTTCATCAATAATCTGACTTAATTCCTTTTTCATAAAATCATCCTTTCATAAAAATTAAATAGCTGCATCCCCTGTTTCTTCTGTCCTTATTCTTAAGGCATCTGTAACATTTGAGACAAATATTTTTCCATCGCCAGGATTTCCTGTTTTATTTGTTTCTATTATAGTATCTACAACTTTTTTTGCATCCTCATCCTTTGTCAATATTACAATTAATCTCTTTGAAATCAATCTATGAACCTCGGATATCTGTTCTATAACTTTTTTATCAGTTTCAGCTACTACATCTTCTTCAGATACATAACTTTTTATTAAAGAAAAATTTACTTTTTTCTTCCCCCGTCCAAGTACTGTTTTACATGTAATAGAAGGAAATCCAGCTTCGGCAAGAGCATCCTTTGTCTTACCTACCATATTCATTCTAATGATAGCAATAACTTCTTTCATACTGCATTCCTCCTTTTATAATCCGCTTGTACCTGAACTTATCGTATATACTTCTTCTACAGGAGCTATGAATATCTTTCCATCTCCAAAGGCTCCCCTGCTACCAGTTTTAGCATTTTTAGTAATGATTTTTACAATATCGTCTTTATCCTCGTCTTTTATTACTATAAGCAGCATCTGTTTTGGAATTTCATCATAAAATACCTCGCCGACTTTTACTCCTCTTTGTTTACCTCTACCAACTACATCAAATTTAGTAACTGCAGGAAATCCAGCATCACATAATTCAGAAAGCACAGTTGTAACTTTTTCCGGTCTTATAATAGCTTTTACCATTAACATTATTGAACACTCCCCTTTTCTGTGTTAAAATATAATAGTTATTAGAATTTAGCTGATTCTAATATTTTTTTGTGTATCTCTTTAATTTAAATTATGATTCAAGAGATACATTCCCTTTTCTAAACTTTTCTTTTCTAAATTCTACATTCATATTTATGCATCCATAAGACCATATTCCATCATTATTGCTTCCAGATCTTCCTGTGCCATAGGCTTTGGTATTACAAACATGTCATTTCCATCTATAGCCTTAGCCAATGCTCTGTATTCATCTGCCTGTTTAGCTTTTGGATCATACTGGATGACAGTCTGCTTGTTTATTTCTGCTTTTGTAACCTCCGGACTTCTCGGTACAAAGTATATCAACTGACTTCCCAGTTTTTTAGCAAATGCATCAAGCAATTCATACTCATTTGCAACCTTTCTGCTGTTGCATATGATACCGCCTAATCTTACTCCACCTGCATTTGCAAACTTGCTTATACCTTTTGATATGTTGTTTGCTGCATACATTGCCATCATTTCACCGCTGGCTACTATATATATTTCCTGTGCTTTTCCTTCACGTATTGGCATTGCAAATCCTCCACATACAACATCTCCAAGTACATCATAGAAAACATAATCCAGATCGTCGGTATATGCTCCAAGCTGCTCAAGCATATTTATTGAAGTTATTATTCCTCTTCCTGCACATCCAACTCCAGGCTCCGGCCCGCCGGATTCAACACATTTTATTCCTCCAAAACCTGTCTTCAATATTGAATCCAGATCAACATCTTCTCCCTCTTCTCTCAATGTATCGAGAACTGTTCTTTGAGCTAGTCCACCCAAAAGAAGCCTAGTAGAATCTGCCTTAGGGTCACATCCTACTACCATAACATGCTTTCCCATCTCTGCCAGTCCTGAAGTAAGATTTTGTGTTGTTGTGGATTTTCCTATTCCACCTTTTCCATAAATAGCTACTTGTCTCATTTTCCATTCTCCCTTATTTTTAGATTTTTAAAACTTAAATTTTATGCCTCAAAATTAAAGTCCTTAATAATTTATAACCAAATATATCACATTTAATTCAAAAATACAATACTTTTTTTAGCAATTTATTAAAATATGCCTATTGTAAATGTTATATTATTAAATAAAACCGAATTAATTATTATTTTAATAACTATTCACCGATAACGTTTTCTAATAAATTTTATACTGTCATATTTATTTATGTTGTATTATATAATAACTTAGTTATAAAATTTATTATGTTTTATCTCATTTTATAATCTTATATAATATGTAGATATTATTTTTATTATAAAAAATATAGCTCCAATTAAATAAAGTTGTATTTTTATGGGATATGTATTAAAATCATTATAAATAATACATAAACTTAAAATTATATATTACTTTTTGCTGACTCTTTATCATACTCATATATGAGAGGAGGTAACTTTATGTTAGAGAATACAGCTTTAACTCCACAAGAAGTGGCTGAAATGTTAAAAATAGCTAAAAATACAGTTTACGAATTAATTAAAAGAGGCGAATTAAATGGCTACAAGGTTGGTAAAAAAATTAGGGTAGACCTAAAGGATGTAGAAAACTACAAGAATAAGACTAAAAATATCAAGACCATTCAATTTAATCCCGTCAAAAACGACAATCTGGAATATGTAGATATTTTTTCTCAACAAAATATTGGTAACAGTAATGATTTTATAATATGCGGTCAGGATGTACTTCTTGATATTTTATCTAGATATATAGAACTTTACTCACCTAATATTAGAACTTTCCGTTCATATGTAGGAAGCTATAACGGATTATTAGCTCTATATCTTGGCAAAATACAGGTGGCCACAGCACATCTATGGGATGGAGAGTCAGGACAGTACAATATTCCTTTTGTAAGAAGATTAATTCCTGGTATCCCTACAGTAATAATCCATTTAGCTTGTAGAATGCAGGGTTTTTACGTATCCAAGGGAAACCCAAAAAAAATTCAGGACTGGAATGACTTAAAGAGATCTGATTTAACTATAATAAATAGGGAAAAAGGATGTGGAACCAGAATTCTATTGGATGAACACCTTCGTTTACTTAATATAGATGGAAAATCCATAAACGGATACAATAGAGAATGTTTTTCTCATCTTGCTGTAGCAAGTACTGTAGCAAGAGGAGGGGCAGATTTAGCTTTAGGTAATGAAAAAACAAGTCTTCAAGTTAAAAACATAGATTTTATACCGCTCCAGAAAGAAAGATATGAATTGGTCATAAAAAAAGAAGATATAGATAAATCCCCATTTAAAACAATAATAGATATAATACGCTCAGATGAATTTAAATCTGAGCTGCTTGGAATAGGGGGATACGATTTAACTGAAACAGGTAATATTATAGCTGAATTATAGATTTTTAAAATATATCAATTTCCATATTGACGGGATTGATATATTTATTTTTAAAAAGGTGAAACCCCAGAATTAACCGGGGCTTCAAGCGGGGAACTATTCATTTAATAAATAGTCATATATATATACGTAATGTACTTAATAATTAAAGGGGCCAAAATTAAAAAATATAAATCTAATTTTCTTTGCATCCTCTCACATATTAATTATAAACAAAAAACTTATGTTCATGTATCTGAAGAACGAAAAAAAGAAGCAACCAGTTTACTGGATAACTTCCTTGATTGAATACATTTTAATAAATCTTAATGGAACCTATGGCGGAGAAAGAGGGATTTGAACCCTCGCGCCGGTCACCCGACCTACGCCCTTAGCAGGGGCGCCTCTTCAGCCACTTGAGTATTTCTCCATGTCCTACAAAATAAATTAAATGGCGGAAAGAAAGGGATTCGAACCCTTGGTACGGTCACCCGTACGCCGGTTTTCAAGACCGGTGCCTTAAACCAACTCGACCATCTTTCCATATCATTTTATATTATTCAGATGCCTCTACTGTAATGACAACAACAGAAATTATTATAATATAGAAACATTAAACTGTCAAGCAAAATCTAAAGTAAAAAAGTCCAAAAAAGTATTGCTCTTTAATGGACTTTCATTAATTTACTTTATTACTTCTTTTCCTGCCATATAAGGCTTAAGTACTTCCGGTATCTCAACAGTTCCGTCTTTTTTCTGATAATTTTCAAGTATAGCCGCAACAGTTCTCCCTATAGCTACTCCTGAACCATTTAAGGTATGAACATATTTAGGCTTATCCTTTGGAGTTTCTTTATATTTTATATTTGCACGTCTTGCCTGAAAATCCTCGAAATTACTACAGCTTGATATTTCTACATATCTATTATAACTTGGCATCCAAACTTCTATATCATATTTAAGTGCCGCTGTAAAACCAAGATCACCTTTACATATTCTTACTACTCTATATGGTAATTTCAATCCTTGAAGTACATCCTCAGCATCTTTTGTTAACTTTTCAAGTTCCTCATAAGATTGTTCTGGCTTTGCAAATTTAACAAGTTCAACTTTGTTAAATTGATGCTGTCTTACAAGTCCCCTAGTATCCCTTCCTGCAGAACCTGCTTCTGATCTAAAACATGCACTATAGGCTACATGTTTTATAGGTAAATCATCACCTTTTAAAATTTCATTCCTATATAAATTTGTTACTGGAACTTCAGCTGTAGGTATTAGAAAGTAGTCATTATTTGCAATTCTAAAAGCATCTTCCTCAAATTTTGGAAGCTGACCTGTACCTGTCATACTTGTTCTATTAACCATATATGGCGGCAATATTTCTTCATATCCATGTTTTTCAGTATGGACATCTAAAAAATAACTTATAATTGCCCTTTCAAGTCTTGCTCCCAATCCTCTATAAAAAGTAAATCTTGAACCCGAAACTTTTCCAGCTCTTTCAAAATCCAGTATATTCAGATCTACACCAATATCCCAATGTGCTTTAGGTTCAAAATCAAATTTAGTTGGTTCATGCCACCGTCTTATCTCTACATTATCAGCATCAGATTTTCCATCTGGAACTTGTGGATTCGGTATATTAGGTATTCTAAGCATTATATATTGTATTTTATCATCAATCTTTGAAAGATTAACATCATATTCCTTTATTTTTTCAGATAGTCTTTTCATTTCAGACAAAAGATCATCTACATTTTTTCCATTTTTTTTCATTTTGGCTATATTAGATGATGCTTCATTTCTATTTTTTTTCAATTCTTCAACTTCAACTAAAATATTCCTTCTATTCTGATCTAGCTCTACAACTTCATCTATATCAGACAAATCAAAATCTTCTCCTCTATTTGATAAAAGTTTTTTTATTTCCTCTGGATTATTTCTTATTCTTTTTAAATCTAACATCTATACAGTCCTCCTTAAATTTATAAACACAAAAAAGGAGTTTCTATCCCTATAAAGGGACGAAAATCTCCGCGTTGCCACCCTAATTTAACCAGACAATATCTGATTCTCTTGAAAATATAACGGTTATACCGAGCTGAATTTAACAACTACCTCCAAGCTGGATTCATAATGTTACAATATCAGTTTGCACCAAAATACTGATTCTCTTAAATTTGTAGTATTATTACTGAACTCTTCATAGGAAACTAATTTTTGCCTTAATTATATATGAAATACATTTTTATGTCAACAAAATAGCTATTACTTTACTATTGCATCTTTATCTGACGTATATTTTGCTGCTTGCGAATATTTGTAGTCAATATTCCATTGATAATACCTACCATCATTACGATGATCTTTCAATTTATAATTCTCTTTTAAGAAATTTCCAAAATCCTTACTAACCTTAATAGAGCCTTTAATATTTAAATGATCTGAGTTATACATTTCATTTTTGAAATCAAATCCTATTTCGTCCATTTTATCGTTATAATTTATAAACTGAATATCATTTTTTTTCGCAATTTCCATGACTTTATTAAACAATTTAGCCTTCTGCTTAGACCAAGCGTTTGATCCAGAATCCGCATTATAATCACAAGGTGTATTTACCAAAATTAATTTTAAACCATTATTTTTACATAGTTGTATAATCTTATTTAAATAAAGTTCTGATTTAGGTGGAAGATTTACTGTTTCAGAAATTGTTTTTGAATTTTGATTATAAGTTGAATCATCCTTCCCATATATCTTGGTTCCAGCAGAAAATCCTTTTGCATAATATTCCTCAGCACTATTATAGTTTAAATCCCTATGTGTTAATTCATTCCATCTATAATGGTATTTTAAAATTGGAAATATGTAACTTACTCTATCCCTAAGTGGTGTACAATTTCTAATTAGGTCTATCTTATTTAAAGAAAACTTCATATTATCAATGGCATTACTTATATATCCTTTATCACCATACTCGGCAGTTCTTGTCAAATAATAAGCATCAACTACTACAATAGGATTCTTATGATTTTTCAAAACTTCCTTTAAAATATAATAAGTTACATCTATAGATTGCCCACCTGTAGCATAATTAAAACTTGTTATTCCATAATAATGCCATAGTATATTAGGGTCTATTCCACTATTCATATGACTTCCTCCCATTAAAACAACATCATAGGCATCCCCTGTATGATTATACAATCCTTCAATTAATTTACCACGATGATTTGTTTTTAATATAAATAATGGCGTAATAAGATAAATTATAAACACTAAAAAAGTAGAAAGAATTAAAAATTTTATAATCGCCTTTTTAATCACAAGTGTGCCTCCTAGAATCTAGAATATATAAACTGTTGAACATTATATTCTTCTCCATATATACCAAATATTAATATAACTACTATTGATGTTAAATATACGGACCATCTCAATACAATATTCTTTTTTAACAATTCATCTCTCAGACTTACTTTTCTTTGCATTAAATCTGCTACAAAAATTATAATCAGTCCAAATAATGCAACTAAAAAATTAGGTTGATCTAACCCAAGTTTGTACAACGAACCATCTACAAATATTGATGGATTAAAATATAACATATTTTTTATTAATATGATAGAATTTCTAAATGAAGTTGCTCTAAAGAACAACCATGCAAAATCAATTAATACGAAGTTAATCACTACTTGAATTAATTTATATACAAAGGTAGTTGTTTTGATATTGAATTTTTTTATGATATTCTTTTTTATAGGACTAAGTATATTTCCAATCACATAATACATTCCATGTAGAAATCCCCAAATTATAAAAGTAAAACCTGCACCATGCCACAGACCACTTACCAAGAATACAACCATAACATTAAAGTAAGTTCTTAACTTACTGCATCTACTTCCTCCTAATGGGAAGTATAAATAATCCATAAACCAACTAGTAAGTGACATATGCCATCGTTTCCAAAATTCCCTTATTGATTTTGAAAAATATGGTCTTTCAAAATTTTTGGATAACCTGAATCCCATAACTTCAGCTGCACCTATTGCTATATTAGAATATGATGAAAAATCACAGTAAAGCTGAAAAGCAAAAAATACCGTGGCTATTATTATCTCAAATCCTCTATAATTCCCGGGACTACTATATACCGTATTTACTACTTGCCCTAATCTATCTGCAATCATAATTTTTTGAAAATATCCCCATAACATTAAAAGTAGTCCATTTTTTACTCTATTATAATCAAAATAATGTTTTTCATTAATTTGATGTATGAAGTTCTTTGATTTCTGAATGGGTCCTGACAACAATTGAGGAAAAAATGATACAAATAAAGCATACTTCGCCAAATTTTTTTCTGCCTTAATATCTTTCCTATATACATCGATGGTATAGCTTAAGGCCTGAAATGTGTAAAATGAAATTCCTAATGGCAATAAAAAATCAAACGATGGCACATTTATAGTAATATTAAATTGAGAAAAAAAACGTACAATAATTGTAGTAAAAAAATTATAATATTTAAACAGTGCTAGAATACCCACATTACTTGATATACTCAGGAATACCAATAATTTTTTTATCTTTACTTTATTTGCTTTTTCTATTAGTAGTCCGCTAGTATATGTAATTATTGTAGATATAATAATTAAAAACACATATTTAGGATTATGACTCATATAAAAATAATAACTTGCTATAAGAAGCCACACCCATCGTACCTTATGTGGTATAAGAAAATAAACAATGGTTACTATTGGGAAAAAAATTAGAAACTGTATTGAATTAAAGTACAAATTATAGTACCTCCTCATTAGTTACAAATATTAAATATTATTTAAATATAGTAGTATATAAAATATACATACTACTATATATTATTATATCTATATGTCAAATTAGTGACAGTCCCAATAACTATACTGTAAAAATCAATATTGAAATAGCTTTAAATGTATTGGACAATTATCTATATATCAGATATACTATAAAAAAGTAATTTCTATTAAGTACTGTAATTAATATGGATATTAGTATGGAGGCATAAAGATGGGAAAAAAGAATATTATATGCTTTATATCTATATTATTGAATATACTTCTTATATTTTCTAGTATATATGTAATTTATAGGAATCATAAGCCACAGATTTTACAAAAAGAAATTATCACAAAAAATGCATATTATTTATCAAAGCAAAGTCAATTTGAAACTTTAAACATAAAAAGCGGAGACATTATATTTTTAGGAGATAGCCTTACAAATAGATCTGAATGGGAGGAAATATTTAATAATCCCAATATAAAAAATAGAGGTATTGATGGAGATACTACAAATGGTGTTCTAAATAGGGTAAATACAATTACTAAGGGATACCCTAAAAAAATATTTTTGATGATAGGAATTAATGATCTTTTACATAAAAAAGATATTGCATATATATTGAGTAATTATAAACAAATTTTAAATCAAATAAGGAATAATTCTCCAAATACGATTATTTACATTGAAAGCATCTTGCCCAATAACCATATTAAGTCCAATAAAGACGTTACACTCTTAAATGAAGAATTGCAAAAATTAAGTAATAATAAAATTATATATATAGATTTATTTCATAAATTTGTAAAATACAATAAATTATCAAGTAAATATACTTATGATGGAACTCATTTAAATGGTCATGGATATCTAATATGGAAAAATGAAGTAAAAAAATACATTAACTAGTACTAATACAATCTTATCTTAAATTTTATTCAAATTTATTTGTTTAAAAATTTCCGGATGAAGTATTATTTTAGTAATTTTATTAATAAATTTGGAAGAAAGCACTATTACAATAAGAAGTGAAAGTATGATAATAAATACTTCACTTATAAAAGAATTTATATAATCAAAAAAGTTGTATTTAACTAATATCTTAATAATGAAACCATGAAAGACATATACAGCCACAGTTCTCGAACCAAATTTTGTAAAAAACAAATTTTTGTTTGGAATTAAAATTAACACAAAAACAGATATAGCTGTAGCTAAGATATATGTAAGTATACGTACTACATACTTAGGATAAATTAAACTATTTAATTGTTCATATGTGAAACTACCATAGAACCATCTATAATCAATTATATCATTTAATAAATACATTAGTAGAAAAATAATGAATAAACCCAAAATAGCATACTTTTTTCTAATATATTTTTTTATGATATCTATATGACATCTTTGGCAAAAGTAACCTACTAAAAAATATGGAAAAAATATTATAGTTCTTGATAAACTTAAATAGTATCCAATATTACTATCATATCCACATAATATAGAAACAGCAATTGCTATTATAATAGGATATCTAACTTTAGAAAAATATGGTAATATCAGATTCCATGTAAAAAGTGAAAGAAGATACCACATAATCCAATATGGATAAATAAAAGTAATCTTAAAGCTCTCTATTTTAAGTATATATATATTAAATAAAGAATATAGTAATTGAAAAATAATATAAGCTATAAAGATACTATTAATTTTTAAAAAATTTTTTTTATCACTATTGATATTTTTTGAAAAATAGCCTGAAATAAAAACAAAAAGAGGCATATGAAAAGAATATATAAAATTATATATTAATTTGGCATTTGAATATAAGCCAATCAATGGCTCAATAGTATGTCCAATTACTACTAAAGTAATCAGAAGGAATTTTAAATTGTCAAAATAACAGCTTCTATATTTTGTTGAATTCATATTAAGTTCGATATCCATAATCAAGCTCCATTCCTTATAATATGCTGTCATATCATAAATCCATTCATATATTTATTTATCTATTATATAGTTACATTGTTACAATAAGGTGTTATATTAATTAACTAAATTTAAATATAATGAACATCATATAGAATACATTGACCTTTTTGTTGTGTCTAAACTAATAAATTAATGGGCAGAAATTATTTTATAATTTATTAACATTCTAATATTGCTAAAATATTAATAACATTTCTACATATATTTACTTTATCAATAGAATTATAAATATATTAAAAGACATATATGCATAATATCTATATTTTATTGCCAAACTAAGTCTTGTAATTAATCTTGGAGGTGATATTATGCACTCTACGAAACTAGAACCATATGAAACATTAAGAAAGCTAAATAGTAATGTTCCCATGGTAGAGGATGATGATCTAAAATATTTTATGGAAAGAAGTCTAAATGTAAAAAAAGACAACCTAAAATCCATACAACGATTTATTAATAATACACAATAAAATAAATGACTTTTAGATACTCAATTAAAAAATGATTGTAAGGAATTAGAACAACTTATATATTCATAACTTAAGATAGTCTTTTTACTTTTTTATAAGAGAAAGACCATAGTCAGTATTCTTATACTAAACCATATCTCTTGAAATATTTATATTTAACTGTTCCAACTGTATTCTATCCACCAGTTGGAACAGTACTAGCAATACTTTATACACTTAAAATAAAATTTTTACACATAATATCGTACTATAAAAGTTTATCTCTTGACAAAATTATTTCATATATTTATTGATTGTCTATAATAAAACATATTACTCTATAAATAAACAAAAAAAGTAGGCATTCGAGGTGCTATTGCAAAATGCCTACTTTGTTATAGGGAACTATTATAATAAATGTTATCTAGGTTGTAACTTTAATTATTATTTTAACTTTATACTGTTAAGAATATATTAATCACAAGTTAAAATAAATAGCACCCAATCTCTAGTTGAAATGCCATCACATAATATATTGGAATTTACTTTATTTACAGTATAAGCTACAGGGAGCTTTGTTATTAGATATTTCCAGCTTATTCTTGAACTTTTCAATTTCTTTCATAATGCTCTTTTCTGTCATATTTTTACCTGTTTTTTAATTTTCCATGTATAATAAATTGATTTCTGCACATGATATTTGAGATACCCCAATAATTTTTACATTTTTGCCAGGGACTTTTATCCCTGGTTTTTTTAGTGCAATTTTCAAAACCTAATACTTCTTGTATTATACCTGTCATTTTTATTGTAAAATAGTAAATACCTAAAATTATCAGAATAATAAATTAAATTCTGCACATCATATTTATATAAGGTTATCAATGTATCTATTTCTCTAAATATTTTAAGTTTTACATAACCTAAAATATCTTACTAAAAGAATATTGATATTTACCTTTATGCTGGGGATGATAAATCCCCAGTGTTTAAATTCTTCCATAAAAATTCCTATACCAAAAAATATTTTTATGCTCTTTTATTAATATCTTCATGCCAGGACTTCACCCCTGGCTTTTTCTTTATATTATAAATGTAACTATATTTAAATAGTTTAATATACTAATTTTGAGGTGAATTATAATGTCAATTTTTGACTCAATAACACCTGAAGAATTATCTATTTTATCAAATTTGATTGCTATTGAACTTACAGAAGGAAAATCATCTAGCGATAATAACGTATTAGGTAATTTTTTAACTGCCATTGCAGCTAATATACTTATCATTGCTGCTCAACAGGATAATCTCAAATCCTTAAAAGAAAATCAAATTCAAATCAAGGATCTTAGAGAACAAATTAAAAGCCTCAAAAAATAACTTGTGGTACATGGGTAGTACTCTATCTGTGTATCTTTTACTGATTATTCAAATCATTAATCATAAGTTGAAATACTAAAGAGTTATTTATACCTATATCCCAATCCTACCTTACCATTATTATATTTTCCATAACCAATTTTTCATCTATTTTATTCTTAAACTTGTACTCTGTTTTATCTCAACACCACCTATTTTTTTTCCCTGCTTCAAGTCTTGGAGTATAGCCTTCTTGTCCAGCTTGGATGCTTGATATATCTTATACTGCACAGGTACGGCATCCTCATCTATCACATTTAAACTAGGAGTATTTTTCTGAATTGAAAGTGTAAACAATGTACCTTTGATTTTTTTCTTTCCTGTAGCCTGCATATGCTCATAAATATAATTCTTCAGTCCACTCACTTTATTTTCTACAGCTTTTTTTCTCTCCTGCAGCCTTTCTATCTCCTTCTTGATTCCCTCTGTATCTACAGACATGGAACTTATAACCTTGGCCACATTTTCTGCTTTTGTATCGAATTCCTCTCCTATACTATCAAGTGCTTTCTTCACATTTTCATCCGAACATTCAGGATTATCTAAAAGCTCCTGAATGTTCTTGTATCTTGCACTTATCTCATACAATTTGCTCATAAAAATCAAACCTCCTAAAATTCCATTTATAAAAGATTTTATAAATTTATTTTGCTCGATTATCACATTAATATGCACTCAATGATTCAAAGTTATTAAAAGTTTAGAATCCATTAGTGTTTTTTGCCCATTTAAATTATATTAGGCGTACATTATTTATATATAAAAATTTTATTTATTTTCATTTATCCTTTTTAATATATATTCTCTCTCTTTCTACATTCATCAAAAATAGTGATACATTTATTAGTCTTTCATATTCTTGAACACTTTGAGTCAAAACTAAAATATTATATTTTAATAACAAATCTACCATTATATGAGTTATACTTAGATATAGAACAACTATATTGAAGGGTAGGAATAATTATGTCTGATAAGGTAGAATTGGTAGTGCCATCAGTTAAATATTTTTTATCATATGTTGAATCTATAAAAGAATATAAACAAAACAATGTGCAAACATATGATTTTTCAGATCCAAATCAGTGTGATATTTTTGATAAATTTCAGCGTTACCGCACTGGAAATAACATACCAGAAGATCATGTCCAAGCAATTATTTTTGGCTTATTGAAAACGGAGAATTTACTGGAGAAGTTTCTATTCGTCACAAATTAACTGATGAACTGCTAAAGCGTGGTGGACATATTGGATACGGAGTTAGATATTCAAAATGGAATAAAGGTTATGGAACCGAATTATTACGTCAAGCATTATTAAAATCAAAATCTATGAATTTACATGATGTGCTTATTACTTGCAATGACGATAATATAGGTTCGTCCAAAATTATAGAAAAAAATGGTGGACTGTTAGAAAATAAACTTGAAAATAAGGTAAACGGAAAACAAATATTAACTCGAAGGTATTGGATTCATATTTTCAACTACTAATAAACATTATCTACAATAAAGCAAGTACACAATTTTCTTTAAGAGCAAATTTAAGAAAGTTGAAAATGACTTCCCTAAAATTCACATGTTTTCAACATTATTTTTAAACATAGATACTTTATTTCCTCATATTTAATTATTCTTGTCTTTTTATTTTCAACTTTTCTATTTGCTTTATATTTATCAAATCCCAGATTTTCTAATAAAAGTTTTTAATTTTTCAATTATGTATTGATGAAACTGTTAAAAGACAAGAAATTTATATAATGACAATAATTTAGTATTCTATGCTGGCCTTGGAAAACCAATAGATATAAGTAACCTTATGAGAGTATATAATATATATTTTTTTTCATATTAGTTTTTTTAGGTAATAACGCTAGTTCTTCATCTGTATAAGTTTCTATTACTTTCTTATCTACTTTAATAGTGTGAATTTTGAAAGTTTCCATATAATCCAAACGCATGAAATAATAAAGAATTGCCCTCAATGTTACAATACTGGTTTTTATACTCACTTCATTTTCTTTTGTTTTAGTTTTTAGAAATAAAATAAATTGTTGAATAGTTTCAGGAGTGATTGTTTTGATTTTCATTGATGATTTAAAAAATTTATAAATAATCTTGATTATACCCTTGCAGTGATGTATTATGGCAAGTTTAAGATTTCGAGCTTTACAATATAAAATATAATCGTTGAAACCTTCGCCCAGAGTCTTGTCTATTATTTTTTTATTCAACTTTATCTGTATAAAAAACAGGCCTTCTATTCATTGTCATTTCAAACAACAAATAGAAGGTCTGTGTTACCTGTAAACCATCTGGTGCTCCCAAGAGGAGTCGAACCTCCGACCTCTTGATTACGAATCAATTGCTCTACCATCTGAGCTATAGGAGCAAACAACATTATAATTATAATACAAAAAACAATTTTAATCAAAAAAATTATAAATATGAATCTACTATTTCATATATACGTTAATATTCCAAAATATTGACGTATATATATATATAATTTATTAATAATAAATTATATATATAATACTCAAATTATTACAGGATTTGAAGGTAAATCTTAACTTTATCGACTTTGACTTTCTTTGACTATTATTGTATTATAATAACTGTAATAAGGATTACTTAATATAAAAAAATAATTAAATAAAATTTAGGAGGTAGTTAATATGTTTGATATGGTTCCATTCAGAAAAGATAATTCTTTAAAAAAAGGAGTTGATTTGGAAAACTTTTTTAACTCATTTTTCAACAATGATTTCTTCGCACCACTCAATATACATGGCTTTGGCAATGGATTTAAAGTTGATCTCAAAGAAACTGATGATGCCTATTTAATAGAAGCTGATCTTCCTGGAATAAAAAAAGAATCTATAGATCTAGATTATAGTGACAACTATTTAACAATATCAGCTAAAAGAGATAATTCTAGGGAAGAAAAAAATGAAAATTATGTAAGACAAGAACGAAGTTATGGTGAATTTAGAAGAAGCTTTTATGTTGATAATGTAGATAAAAATACTATATCTGCATCTTTTGAAAATGGAGTTTTAAAAATTAATCTTCCAAAACTTGAAAAAGGACCTAAAGAAGACACTAAAATTGATATAAATTAAAAAAGGCTTTTCACTACAACTAGCCATAAAGCCACTGAGAAAATGACTCTCAGTGGCTTTATGGCTTTCCTTTTACTAAATTTTACAATAATCTACTCCTGATGAATTACATCAAGATTACCAAATTTGCTGAATTGACCAAGCCAAGCCAACTTTATAGTTCCTGTTGGACCATTTCTTTGCTTAGCAATAATACATTCAGCTACATTTCTATCTTCCGTTTCTTTATCATAATATTCATCCCTATATAAAAACATTACAATATCGGCATCTTGCTCAATGGACCCTGACTCCCTAAGATCTGACAACATAGGTCTATGATCCGTTCTTGACTCTGGAGCACGCGATAATTGTGAAAGTGCAATAATTGGACATTGCATTTCTTTAGCAAGCGCTTTAATTGATCTAGATATTTCAGATACTTCTTGCTGTCTATTTTCAGAACCTTTACCTCCATTCATTAATTGAAGATAATCTATGATTATGAGATCTATTCCATGCTCTATTTTTAGCCTTCTACATTTTGATCTCATTTCCATAATAGATATAGCTGCAGTATCATCTATAAATATGTCAGCTGCTGCAAGTGGTCCTGATGCTTTTGCAATATTTTCCCAATCTTTATCGCTTAGATTTCCAGTTCTAAGATTTAGCATATCAACATGTGCTTCAGAACATAACAACTTATAAGCCAATTGCTCTTTAGACATTTCAAGAGAAAACATAGCTACTTTCTTTCCTTCCCTTAATGATGCATACTCTGCTATATTCAAAGCAAATGTAGTTTTACCCATAGAAGGTCTTGCTGCTATAAGTACCATATCTCCCTTTTGAAATCCTGATGTTTTAGCATCCAATTCCCTAAAACCAGATATTACTCCTGTAGTTTGGCCTTTATTATTGAACAATCTTTCTATTTCTAAAAAGCCTCTTTCAAGTACTGTATTTATAGACTCAAAATCAGAAGTGTCTCTATCACTAGACAAATCAAAAATAGATTTCTCTGCCAAATCAATAATGTTAGATACATCATCCTGATTTTTATAACTTTCTTCTATTATACCAGTACACGACTTAATAAGATTTCTAAGTATGGATTTATCTTTCACAATTTTTATATAAGATTGTAAATTAACAGTTGAGATAACAGATCCCCCAAGTTCGCTTATATAAGTTATTCCTCCGGCTGATTCCAATTTATTTTTAGACTTCAGATTCTCAGTCAAAGTTATTATATCTACAGCGATATCTTTCTGATATAAATCCAATATAGATTCAAATATAACTTTGTGCGCATCCTTATAAAAATCTTCAGGTTTTAAAATTTCCATGGATTGTGCAATGGATGTTTTATCTATAAGCATAGAACCTATTACACTCTGTTCAGCTTCTATATTGTGGGGCATACTTCTAAAAGGCGCATCCATATAAAACCATCTCTCCTCAGTTTTATTAGCATATCTATTTAAAAACTATCTTAATAAGTTCATTAATATTATCTACCGCTTTAACTTTTATATCTGGAATATCTTCTGGTACTTCTTTAAAGTTGTCTTTTGGTATAACTATTAACTTCATTCCCTTTCTTCTAGCTCCATAAACTTTTTCAAATATTCCTCCCACAGGTTTTATTTTACCCCTTAAAGATATTTCACCTGTAATAGCCATATCCTGCCTTAAAGGTTTATTCAAAAGTGCACTTATAATACAAATTGTTATAGCCGCTCCAGCAGAAGGTCCATCTATTCTGCCCCCTCCTATAGCATTAACATGTATATCATAATCACTTATATTTTTATCTGCTATTTCTCTTATTACTGATGCAGCATTAAATACAGAATCCTTTGCCATACTTCCTGCCGTATCATTAAATCTTACTATTCCTTTTCCTTTTTCTTTTGCCTGGAAAGCAACTGCTTCTATTTCTATAGTTGATCCTATATATCCACTTACACCCAATCCATAAATATGCCCTACTTCATATTTTTTATCTATATCCAAATTGTCAAATGGTATAAGTCTTCCTATAGATATAATTTTATTCAAGTCATCTATAGAAATTTTTATACTTCCATCCCTTTTCAAACTATTTTTTAAATTATGTTTATACAAAACATATCCATAGACATCAGATAATATATTAATAGCTTTTCTTCCTTCAATAGTATATCTACTTATAAGTTCTGCCACTCCGGATTCCAATTCTATATTAAGCTTCTGTGATGCATTTTTTACAATAGCCTGTATATCTAAAGCAGTAAGAGGCTCAAAATATACCTCTGTACACCTAGATCTTAATGCAGAATTTATCTCTGTCGGTTCTCTCGTGGTGGCTCCTATAAGTACAAAATCTGCCGGTGCACCTTTTTCAAAAAGGTATTTTATGTATTTCGGTGTATTTTCATCATCTGGATCATAATAAGAAGAAGAGAACTCAACTCTTTTATCCTCTAGCACTTTTAAAAGCTTGTTTTGAAGCATATCATCAAGTTCCCCTATTTCATCAATGAATAGAATACCACCGTGAGCCTCCGTCACAAGACCAAGTTTGGGTTCAGGTATTCCTGTTTCTGCCAGATCCCTTTTAGTACCTTGATATATGGGATCATGCACAGAACCTAAAAGGGGATTAGTAATTTCTCTCGGATCCCATCTTAAAGTAGTGCCATCAACCTCAACAAATTTTGCATCTCTATTAAATGGAGTATACTTTAATTTTTTAGCTTCCTCAAGAGCAATTCTTGCTGCTGTAGTCTTTCCCACTCCTGGAGGACCATATAATATTATATGCTGTGGATATGGCGATGCTATTTTTGATAATATAGATTGAATTGCCCTTTTCTGCCCTATAATCTCATTAAAAGATTCTGGCCTCAAAAGTTCTTGTATATTTTTATTTAATTTTTTTGAATCCAAAACTTCGAGTTGAGCATACCTCTTTAACGTTTTAGCATTTTCAGGACCTTTTTGTTTCTTTATTATACTAAGTCTAACCTCGTCCATATATTTATCTTGCTTTTCAACAAGATTTTTTTCTACTTGTTGTTCAATTCTGTTTTTTACATATCTTCTTGTAAGGAGGTCTGCCAAACACTTATTAGTTTCTCCAAGTGCTATATCAATATCAGACTCATCAGGTATTTCTGAAATTCCACTTCCATTAGTCACTATTTTATTTATTGCATATAGTTTTCTGTACATATCATTACTTTTTATATAACTTTGAAGCTTATATATATTAATTCTAGACTTTATAGTCCTTTCGTTAATTACCTGATTCATTATATCATATAGCGTATTAACTTGACTTTCTAAAGGTATATTATTCCCTTCTATCTCTTTATTTAATCCATCAATAGATTGCAATTTCACCAATTTTCCTCCTTATTTACCTTCAATGACTACATTTATCTTAGCAGATATTTCAGGATACAATTTTACTTCAATATTATAGATTCCAACTTTTTTTATGTTATCCATAACTATTTTCTTTTTATCAATTTCCATTCCAAATTCTGAATTTAATTTATCAGATATATCTTTACCAGTTATAGCTCCAAACAATCTTCCATTTTCGCCAGATTTTACTTGAAGTACTATCTCTTTTCCTTTTAACTTCTGAGCTAACTTTTGTGCAGCTTCTACTTCTTCTAGCCTTTGTTTTCTCTCTGCTTCTTTTTGATTATTTAAAATATGAAGGTTTGTTTGATTTGCTTCTTTTGCATAGCCCTTTGGGAATAAAAAATTTCTTACATATCCATCAGAAGCATTTACTACATCACCTTTTTTACCTAATGATTTCACGTCTTTTATCAGTATAACTTTCATTATTCTTTACCTCCTTAATATAATTATCAATAGCCTTTTTCAATATTTTTAAAACCTCCTCTTCATTGGAAGATTTTAATCTTGCTCCTGCCATTGTCATATGCCCTCCCCCGCCTAGAGATTCAAGTATAAGTTGAACATTAACATCACCAAGAGATCTTCCACTTATAAATATCTCATCTTTTATTTTAACAAGAACAAAGGAAGCTTGAATACCTGTAATGTTTAACAATTCATCCGCAGCTTGTGCTGCTAATACAGTATCTTCTATTTTTACCGGACATACAGCTACAGCAATATTATTATAAATTTGAGCTGAACGTATGATTTCAGCTCTATTCAAATAGGTTTCCAAATCATAAGAAAAAAATTTTTTTATATCAATAGTGTCAGCTCCTGCTTCTCTTAAAAACGAGGCAGCTTCAAAAGTTCTCACTCCAGTTTTAAAATAGAAATTTTTAGTATCTACACAAATACCTGCTAAAAGCGCTTCTGCCTCTATAACCTTTAGTTTAGGGCTACTTAACATATATGGTAACATCTCTGTAATCATTTCAGATGTAGATGAGGCATAAGGCTCAATATAACTTATAATATTCTTTTCTATATAATCTGGAGCCTTTCTATGATGATCTATAATAACTATTCTATCAAACTTTTCAACCAATTTCATGTCTTGAACATAACTTTTGCTGTGAACATCCACAATTATTAAAAGACTACTTTTACTTATTTTTTCATGACAATTTTTACTATGAACAAATACATTTTTATAATCTGCATCATTTTTTATTTTATCAAATATTGGTTTTATACTCAGATTTATATCATCCAATATAATGTAGCATTCCTTTTTTAATGCATTTATTACATTATAAATACCAACTGCTGCTCCCAGGCAATCAATATCTGGTTTTTTATGCCCCATTATAAATACCTTACTACTATCATTTATCATTCCTACAAGAGCATGTGCTATTACTCTTGCTTTTACTTTTGTTCTCTTGCCTACTTCTTGGGTTTTACCACCATAAAATAAAAGCTTATCTCCATTTTTTACAACAGCTTGATCACCACCTCTACTAAGAGCTAATTCCTTTGCAGATGCTGAATAATTTTCACTTTCAATAGGTGTCTTTCCTTTGTATCCAACACCAATACTAAGAGTAATTGGCATTTTATTTCCTTTATCTATTCTTCTCATAACATCCAATATCTTAAATTTATTTTCCATTTGTTCTTTTATATATTTATTTTGAACTGAAAGTATATATTTATTTGGTTCATATTTTCTAACCATAGCTTTTAATTGTTGCGCATAAGTATTTATGGTTCTTTCTATTTCTGCTATTATAAGTGGCCTTTTATCTTCTTCAATAGTTTTAAGTACATCATCAAAATTGTCTACTTCAATTAACATAATAGTGCAATTTTCTTCATCTATAGAATTCATGATTTTAACTAAATCTGTAGTATCATAAAAATATAAAAGTACTATATCATCCTTATAATCTTCTGAAGTACTTAATTTATTTATATATATATTATAGTATCTGTCAATTAATTTTACATTCCTAAATATATTTGCCTTTATAGACTGCTTAAAATTAAATCCTTCTATAATATTATTTATATTTGCTCCTGATATATCTCTGTCTTTTAGAATCTCTGAAAACTTTTGATTATACCAGAGTATTTCACCATCTATATTTGTTATAACTAATGGGGATGGCAATTTTACAAGAGTATTTCTCGTAATTATATCCAATTTAGAAGAAAATTTTTCAATAAATATTTTCCATTCATTTTTCCTCTGCTTTGTATTCTTTACATTGTAAACTATAAGAAATACATATAGACCTGCAGCTATTATACCAATAATTATATGCCTATACAGTATTATAATCATTATAAGTATTGCAATTATTATCATATAAATTCTGTTATTTTTAACAAAATGATTATTGCTGCTTTCCATAAAGTAATCCTCCTACTTATTATTTTTTTTAATTCTGTAAGGATCTAATTTTCTAAAATCTATTATCATATCTATAAACCCTAGAACAATATAAATAAAATACAATCCAATAAAAATAGTTACTATCAAAATTATAGCAATAAGTGTATTTGATATATTAGTCTTACGTTTTAAATAATATGCACTTAAAGCAAGCCCATCTACTATAAATATAAACTGTAATACTATTCCTGATGAATTTATAAAATAATGTGCTAATTCCATATTGTTTCTGTTAAGAATTAAACCTACAACAAGCATAAGTACTGCTGCAGTCCCTATCCTAGTACTCATGTATATATTATTAAATGGTTTTATATGTACAATATCAAAATTTAACTTTTTAAGTATACTATTACCTATTAAATAATTTAAATAAGCTGTAAAAACAGAATTTATCAATATAAATGCTGGAATAATTCTCATTATATATTCAGGGGTAATTGAAGATATAAGATTCTCCATATAACTAAGCTGATCTATAGATAACTTCATTTTAATATATATTTCTTTATTTATTTTAATAGATTCCTTTAAAGGGTTTATAATTATTTTTGTTATGCTGTCACTTATAAAGCTATATATTCCTCCATTACTCATAATTGCTATATAAACTGCAAGAAAAATAACCATTCCTATAAAAATAGCTAACGATGTTAATAAAATTGTTGTAGTAAAATTTTTTTTATTCTTAATACAATAACCAAATGTAATTCCTGATAAGCCTACAAGGGATATAGAAGATATTGCTGTTATTGGATTATATAGTATAGATATAAGAATTGCACTAACTATAATAGAAATTAGAGTAACTTTATAATTTTGTTTGATATATAATACTGCTATTGGTATGGGAAGGACAAAGTTTGTAAAAATCGAAAATACAGGTATATATATACATATCAACATTAATACTACTATAAAAGCAGTAATTAATCCTGCTTCTACTACAGCTCTTACATTATAATTTTTATTTTGCATACCTACCTCCACTATCTTTCTTTAATATGATTATATAATTTAGTAAGGTCCTTTCCATTTTTCTCTATTTCATCTTCTTCAATTATACCAGTCTTTAGTTTCTTTTTCATTGTTTCATCTACGGCAGTGTGTGAATATCCTAATCTACCTGCCAATAAATACAATATTATTATTGCCCCGGAAATACAATCCAGTATAGTTTGATTCATTACATTACTTCCTCTTGTAAGTAGTTTAAAAAAATCTCCTACAGTACATAGAAGATCTGCCTTTAATTCTTCTATTATTTTTACATTATACATTATATTGAAATCTTCCCTTTTCACATCCATCATCCCCTTTTGTCTCTTATTATCCATTTTAATAATTTTTACAGATTTATGCAACAAAAGCACATCTATTTATAACATTTGTATAGTTAATTATATCCACCTTTATCCTTTTTATAAAAATAAAGATCATTAACATATATATGCTAATGATCCCATACAACACAAACTCATTATTCTGTTGTAAACGGCAATAATGCTATATTTCTTGCTCTTTTTATAGCTTCAGTAAGCTCTCTCTGATGCTTAGCACAATTACCAGAGATTCTTCTTGGAAGAATCTTTCCTCTTTCAGTTACATATTTTCTTAATTTATTTATATCTTTATAATCTATAGATTCAGATTTATCCATACAAAATGCACAAACTTTCCTTTTTGCTCTTCTCATTTTTCCTGAATTTCTTCTTCCATTTTCTCTATTATTAGGCATAACTTTCCCTCCTTACCATATTAAAATGGTATATCTCCATCATCTACCGGAGTTATATCATCTCCATAATCATTTTCATTAAAACCTTGAGTATTTCCAAAATTATCAGATTGAGAAGTTTTCATACTACCAGGAACACTTTGGGATTTATCTCCCCATTCCAAAAATTGCACTTCATCTGCAATAACTTCAGTAGTATATCTCCTCGTGCCGTCTTTAGCCTCATAACTTCCAGTTTGAATTCTACCACCAATACCTATAAGTTTACCTTTACTCATATAATTTGCTGTAGATTCAGCCTGTTTTCCCCATACAACAATGGGTATAAAATCAGCTTCTCTCTGTCCATCCTTAGCTTTAGAAAACCTTCTGTCAACGGCCAATGTAAAGGTGGTAACCGCCGTACCATTACCTGGTGTAAATCTTAACTCGGGATCTTTAGTTAATCTCCCAATTAAAACAACTCTGTTCAATTAAAACACCACCTATTTTTTATCATCATTTACTATTATGTGTCTTATAACACTATCTGTAATTCTGAATACTCTGTCTAATTCTTTTGGTAATTCAGGTTCAGCACTAAAATTTATTAAAGTATAATATCCTTCATTGATTTTATTTATCTCATATGCAAGTTTTCTTTTGCCCCAAATATCAACGTTATCTATTACTCCTCCGCCATTTTCTATTACACCCTTAAACTTTTCAACATTAGACTTAAATGCTTCTTCGTCTAATGATGGTTGCAATATAAATATAGTTTCGTATTTTCTCATTAGATTTTCACCTCCTCCCCCTGGACTAGCGGCTGTGATTTATACTATTTTCACAGCAGGGATTACAAGATTTTATTTTATCATAAATTTGTAATTTAATCAATAATATCTTTATTTTTTTCTGAGGTACTTTGTTTTATAATTTTCTTTACACTTTTCTCAAATTTGTTTCTAGGAAGCATAACTATCCTACCACATCCTAGACATTTTATTTTTATATCTGCTCCCAATCTTATAATTTGCCAGCTATTACTCCCACAAGGATGCCCCTTTTTCATTTCAACTACATCACCTATATAAAAAGTTTTTTTCAATTGTTACTCCCCCTTTACAATTTTAATTTCCCTATATGGTATTTTTACATTATACTTTTTAAAAGCTTTTATAATCTCCTCCCTCAATTTTATCTCCACATCCAACTGTTTCATGGGCTTTGTCTTTCCTATAATTCTTATTGTAATAATCCCATCCTTAACTTCCGTTATTCCTAAAACATTAGGACCTTCTGTAACAAATTCACTATCTTTCCCAAAGTCCTTACATAAATCAGCGATTTTAGATATTACTATATTTGAATCCTCATCATAAGCAATATCTACATCAACTGTCATTCTTACATTCCCTCTTGAATGATTTGTAACCTTAGTTATAAGTCCATTAGGTATTATATGTAAATCTCCATTGAAATCCCTTATTTTAGTAACTCTTAATTCCAGACTTTCAACAGTTCCACTTCTATCATCAATACTTATGTAATCACCTACAGAAAACTGATCCTCAAACAATATAAAAAATCCGTTTATTACATCTTTAACCAGACTTTGTGCTCCAAACCCTAATGCAACACCACTAATCCCTGCAAAAGTTAATCCTGTTGCCCCAACTTTTGGGAATATAACTGTAATTATAGTAAATATACCAAAAAAATATACAAAATATTTTAATATACTTTTTAAAATGGCTCCAACAGTCTTTGCCTTTCTGTCATTTAAAGAAATTTTAAAATTTTTCTGCTTCTTTACATATCTATTTATAATTACATTTCCAACTTTTATAGTAATATACATTAAAAATAATATAATAGCTACTGTAATAATATCGTAAATAAAATTATACACTTTTTCTTCAGATATAGAAAAATTCCCTATTTTTATTCCACCCTCAAAAGTAGTTATATTAAAAATAGATAATAATTCATTCTTCATCAAATTTACCCACCCTTTTAAATATCAATTATAGCCTTGAGCATAACTCTAAGGCACTCATTTCTCTAGCCCGATAAGGGCTATTTTTTTCTATCACTAAAATTTATATCATAGGATTTCCTCAACTTTTGTCGAATTTTTAAAATATCACATAATAAAAACACTAAAAGGAGGAAATCTCTATGTACCAACGTCAAGAAATCTTTAATATAATTGAGCTTTTCACTTCACAAAACACAATAAACTTCTACACAGATATTTTTGAAAATATTAATTTATCTTCATTACCCGATAGGGTTCCTTCCAAATACGGACCTGTCGGTTTCTCAAGACACGCTCTTTTCAGAGCTTTTATAGTCATGAAATGTGAGAAGTTTGCTCAAATTACTGATCTTAAAGATTTTTTAGAAAATAATTTAATCATTGCACAACTTTGTGGCTTTGACATTCTTAAACCACTTCCTTCATACAGGACCTTTCAAAGGTTCATAAAGAATATCGAAAACTCTTGTTTGAAAGAAATTATGAAACATCAGGTAAATACTCTCAAGAAACTTGGCTTTATAGACAACAACTTTATATCTGTTGATACAACTCCAGTTAAAGCAAACACTAAACTTAATAACCCTAAATGCTTCGCATCAAACAAATTTTCAAAGAAGAATAATCCAAAGTCTGATAAAGATTGTAAACTTGGAGTACATACTGCAAATAATTCCATGAACGTTAAAATCAATGATAACTCCAATAAATCAAGTAAGAAATATGAATTTTACTGGGGTTATAAAAACCACGTTATCTGTGATGCAATATCCGGACTCCCTATAGATGAATATACAAGTACTGCTGATATCAATGAAATTTCTACCTTGACTAAATTTCTTTCAGGTACAAATAGCTGGTTTTCACTTAATGGAAGTTATGTTGTCGCAGATAAAGGCTATGATTCAAAGTTAAATCATAATTTTATAAAAAACAACTTGAAAGGTCTTGCCTTTATTGCCATTAACAAAAGAGGGAAAAAAAATCCTAAATTAACTTCCACTGGCAACATTATTTGTCAAGGCGGTCTAGCCATGCATAAAGATGGACGACAGTATTTTGATTCATACATCAAGCAAAAATTTTGCTGCCCATTTAAAAAATCTAAAGATGATTCACTGTGTCCCTGCAAACATGAAAAATATTTCAATGGCAGGAAAAACAGAGGATGTATCCGTTATATCAGCAAAGGTACTGACTACAGGGCTTCAATTAATCATGAGTCTAAATTTTTTAAAACCATCTACAGCCTGAGGACAGAATCTGAAAGATATAATTCCAGATGGAAAAAGCTTAATAACGAAAGAGCTTATGTCAGAAATATAAATTCTGTATCAAACTTAAATACTGTAGGACATATATGCCTTCTGACAACTGCGATAGCAGCTATAAAATCTGGTAACTCTGATAAAACCAGATCCCTATCGGGATTAAAAAGAATAGCTTAATTTAAAACCTATTATTTTTTAGCATCAACTTTTACCCTAGGGATACTCTGCCAATTTTTATATTGTAATTAATTGTAAAGTATATTTTTCATAAAAAGCTGTAATTTTTATTCTTCAATCAATAATATTTCCTTTTTCTTGTATTTAATTTTTTAGTTATGTTCATGTCTATATCAATTAATTTATAACCATCTTCTTCTCTTAAATATATATTTTTAAATAAAAATTCTTTGTTTTGCATTAATAATTTAATTTTACTTATATCTTTCAGGCTTAATCTTATACTTATACCACAGCTTTGAATTATAAAAATAGGTGTCGGTACAATATCTATTTTTATTTTTTTTCTTCTTAAAAACTCTTCTCCATTTATGGCATCATTAGTATTTTTAAATGTTATTATATAATATTTATTCATAATTATATTACAGTTAAAATAAACTGAATCCTCCTTATAAAATTACCATATATTGTATACATATATAATATATTGATATATAATATACTCAATAAATAAATTATAGTTCAGTGTTAACTTTGCAAATTATATATAGACAAACAATAATATGTATTATATACTCTATCATAACATAATAATCTACTTAAACTATATAACAAATTTATAAAAGAACGGAGTTGAAATACACTAAAATGGACAAAGTAATAACTAAAATAGATAAAATATTATTATTTTTTATTATATACACTGCAGTATTTATAATCTTCTTTGGAACCCTCAATTACACACTTCCCTTTGTTTTAGCAATAATATGTGCTTTTATATTAAAAAAGCCAACCGTCTATATCTCAAACAAATTTAGAATTAGTCCTTCAGTATCATCTTTAATAACTACAATAACATTTTTTACTATAATTATACTTATTCTATCACTAGGGGTAATAAATATAACACAAGAATTAATACAATTTGGTAAAAACACTCAAATATATATATCAAATAACTCAAATAATATCATAAATTCATTTTATAAATTACAAAAATATTACAATAATCTTGATCCGTATATAATAAATACAATAAATAAAAATATTTCTGGTATTTTAAATAATATATCAAATATAACTGTATCTATTTCAGGAAAGTTAGTATCTTATATAATAAGTTTTGCAGCTACAATACCATATATAATTATGGTAATACTATTTACTTTGCTTTCTACATATTTTTTTACTAAAGATTTCGTTGAAGTAAAAAGCAAAATACTTAATCTTTTGCCAACTAACAAAACCAATAAATTAATATCTATATATACAGAAGCAAAAAAGATGTTAGGAAATTATCTTTTATCCTATCTTATAATAATTTCTGTTACATTTTTAGAAACACTTGTAGTATTTTTAATATTTAAAGTAAAATATACTTTAGTACTGAGTATAATATGTGCAATCGCAGATATACTACCAATACTAGGTATAGGAACTATATACATTCCATTAGCATTAATATATTTGATAGTATTTAAGAATTATGTTACTGCTCTCGGTCTTATAATATCATATATTATAGTTTCAGTAGTAAGACAGATAATTGAGCCGAAACTTGTATCGTCCTCACTTGGAATACATCCTGTAGCTGTACTAGCATCTCTTTTTATAGGATTAAAAATAAATGGCCTTATAGGAATGATATTCTGTATATTTTTAGTTGTATTTTATAATATTTTAAAAAAGGTAGATGTAATATAATATTAATTTCTAATAAATATTTTTTAAATGTATAATAAAACCTCCTATGGTTATAATTCGTAGTATAGGAGGTTTTTATATGTTTAAGAAAATAATTATAGACTCAAATTCAAGAAATTCAATATTTACTTTAAGAGATAGTTTGAGCAACATAATATATCCAATTATAAAATCCGGTAAAACTATTATAATATTATGCATAGGGACAGATAGGTCTACAGGAGACAGTTTAGGACCTCTAGTAGGCGATAAGCTAAAATTTTTAGTAAGAGATAAAATACATGTCTATGGAAATCTTGAATCACCAATTCATGCAAAAAATCTTGTTGAAACTATTAAAGAAATAAATTCAAAATATAAAGATAATTACATAATAGCAGTAGATGCTTGCCTGGGAAGTTTACAGAATGTTGGTAAAATAATTATAGAAACTAAACCCCTACGTCCAGGTTCGGCAGTAAACAAATCTCTTCCAACTGTAGGTAATTTAAGTATAACTGGAATAGTAAATATATCCGGTACCATGGAATTTATGGTACTCCAAAATACACGTTTATCTATAGTTATGCAACTTGCAGAAATAATATCTAGAGGTGTGTATCATTCAATATTAAAAACGGTAGGTGGAAAATCACTTGAGAATTCAAAAAATAAAATAATAGAGAATATTTAATTAAATTATTGCATTATTATATATTCTATTATTAAGGATATATTCTATATCATCCACTTTTTTACTTCCACAATCTATTATTATTGTTTCCCCTATTTTTATATTTATATTTGTATTTAAATTATTTAGTTCTCCATCCTTTAAATTACAGATAATTGCATCAAATATACAATCTATACAGTCCTTCTTTGATATTATATTATATCCTTTTTTTCTTAACTCATCACTTAATCTATAAAGTTTTTCTGAAACATAAATTCTCATATAAACAACCTCCTTAAAGATAATTATTCCCAACAGGAGGTTGTTTATGTATGTAATATTATATCTTTTTATTAATACATTCTCGTAAAACTTGATTCTCTTCTTCTGACAATTCATATCGTGACATACCTTTATCTATAGGCTTGGCGTATGTTGTACTTTCACTTCTTCCATATATCCCTGTAATAATAATTCCATTATTATCTCCATCTAATAATGCTATAGAAAAGCTTAAATCACTACCTACATCTTCAAAAGCTCTATACCTTACAATAGAGAATTTCTGAATACATTTTTTTGATTTTAAACTTAATTCTTCAAATTTTTGTTTCATAAAATCAGTTTCCTTTTTTGTGTCATCTATATTATCAAGATAATCTATTATAAGTTTCTCTAAATTTTTATTATCTACTCCCCTCATAAACCTTCTATATTTTTTTTCTACCCTATTTAAGGATTTAAATACTGTAATAATCATTATAAACAATATTACAATTAATACAAAAAGAACAGCTAAGATATATAATTGAAACCCTTCTATAATTTTTAAAATCTCCTGCATATATTTTCTCCTTCCGTCAGAATGTTTCACATGAAACATCTAATTATAAAATGTAATAAAATTCATATTTTTAAAATATCCATTATTCTCTTTAAATCATCTTGTGAATAATATTCTATTTCTATTTTTCCTCTATTATTCCTATTGTTATTTAATTTTACTTTAGTACCAAATAAATATTCTAATTTTTCTTGTATATCTTTATAATATAAATTAAATTTTTCTACATTTTTATCATTAAAATTATCCTTTTCCTCTGAATTAATATTCTTTATATACTTTTCTATCTGACGTACGGTCAAACCATTTTTTATTATATTATCAGCCAATTTATATTGTAAATTATTATCTTCCAAAGATAATAGAGCTCTACCATGACCTTCTGTTATTAATCCATCAATTATATATTTTTGGACTCTATTATCCAAATTTAATAATCTCATGCAATTTGTTACTGCAGTTCTAGACTTTCCTATTTTATTGGCTAATTCATCTTGCTTTAACCCAAAATCATCAATTAACTTTTTGTATGCAATTGCCTCCTCTATAGGATTTAAATCCTGTCTCTGTATATTTTCAATAAGAGATACTTCAAGAATATCACTATCAGATAAATCCATTATTATAGCCGGAACTTCTTCGAGATTAGCAAGTTTAGCAGCTCTCCACCTTCGTTCACCAGCAACTATAATATATTTATCTCCATATTTTTTTAATATAAGAGGTTGTATTATACCATGTTCTTTTATGGACTGTGAAAGTTGAATAATTTTATTTTCATCAAATTTTTTTCTAGGTTGTTCACCATTTGGAATTATTGAAACAATTTTTATTTTTTTTATATTCTCTGAAGAAACATTACTATCCAAAATATCTTCTGGTATCAATGCTTCAAGTCCTCTGCCTAATCCAGATTTTTTTTTCAATAAATTCACACCTCCTGTCTTTTTAAAAATTCACTTACCAAATTTTCATATGCTTTAGCACCCCTACATTTATCATCATAAAGAGCTATTGGAAGTCCAAAACTAGGCGCTTCTGCCAATCTTATATTTCTTGGTATTGTAGTATTGTAAACTTTATCTTTAAAATACTTTTTTACTTCAGCTGATACTTCATTAGATAATTTTGTCCTACCATCATACATACTCATAACTACACCTTCAACTTTTAAATCTGGATTTAAAGATCTTTTTACAAGTTGCAATGTATTCACTAGTTGTCCAACACCTTCCAAAGCATAAAATTCACATTGAATCGGAATTAGAACTGTATCTGAGGATGTAAGAGCATTAATTGTTAATATACCTAAAGATGGAGGGCAGTCTATAAAAATAAAATCAAATTTTTTATTTATAGATTTAATTTTATGCTTTAATACACTTTCTCTATTTTTCATATTAATTAGTTCTACTTCCGCACCAGCTAATTCCATAGTGGATGGAACTATATAAAAATTATCAACTAATTCATATTTTTTCATCACTTTCTCTATTTGTGCATCTGAACATAATATATCATAAACGGATTCTTTAACATTACTTTTATCAAATCCAAGGCCACTCGTAGTATTACCTTGGGGGTCAATATCAATGTTCAACACATTAAATCCTTTTATAGCCAAATATATAGACATATTAATACTCGTAGTTGTTTTACCAACTCCGCCTTTTTGATTAAATATAGAAATTACTCTCACATAATTCACCACCTTCATTAAAACTACTTATTTTTTATTATATATTTTTATTACACATAATTAAAGAGTTTTTAATAGTAAGTATCTAATAAGGAACAGATACTTACAATAGTAATTTAGCTAATTTAATTAAAATACTACAAAATATTATAAAATACTCGATATTACAATTAGATATATAGATATGAAAAGTTCAATTGACTAACTAGCTATAATTTTAAAGCAAAATTTAATATGTGCAGCTTACTTTGACTTTTGCTTAAAACATCCTTAATTTTTTATAGAAATGTTTCACGTGAAACATTTCTATAAAAAAAAGGATGTTCAAATAAAAATTAAGAACATCCTTTTTTTCTAAATAATATCACTTTTTAGGAATTGTTATTGTTATTTGTATTTCATCTTCCAATTCTTCAGATGAATATTTAGCTTTTAACCCATATTTATCAAATACCTGTTTAACAGTATTAACATACACTCTTGGTGAAAATATTCCTTTTATCTTCTTTCTCTTTTTTTTCAATCCACTGTCTGTTAATTTTTCTAATTCCTTTTCAACTAGCTCTTCAGTTTTTTTTACATTCAATGATTTATTCAATATTGTCTTAAGCACATTTTTTTGAAGTTCAACAGTTGGAAGTTTTAATAAAGCTCTAGCATGTCTTTCAGTTAAATTATTTTCCAACAATACATATCTTATTTCCTCATTCAATTTAAGAAGTCTAATTTTATTTGCAATAGTAGACTGTTTCTTTCCTATAACTTCAGCTAATTTTTCTTGAGTATAGGAATGATTTTTTATTAAGTTATAGTATGCTTCTGCTTCTTCTAAAAAATTTAAGTTTTCCCTCTGAAGATTTTCAAGTAAGGCTATAGCTGCTGATTCATCATCACTTATGTCAACTATTATTACAGGTACTTCTTTAATACCAGCCTTTTTAGCTGCTTTAAGCCTTCTTTCACCAGCTACTAATTCATATTTGTCATTATTTATCTTTCTCACTGAAAGTGGCTGAATTATCCCATATGATTTTATGGATTGGGCCAATTCACATAAGCTTTCCTCATTAAAATATTTACGTGGTTGATATATATTAGGTGAAATCAAATCAACAGATATATAATTAATATTTTTTTGCATGCTTAATCATCCCTCTTATACTTCCTATTGTTAACATTTCTCTATTGTTTATTAAAATCCTTCTACTTTTTATGATTTTCGTACGACAAATTAATACTTTTATTTTAATGGCTTTTTTGAAATAATTCCTGATCTTCTTGGATACTTAAAAGGTGTAGCTTTTATTTTCTTTATTACTACTAAATTATGCCTTAATTCATTATCGTGTATTTCAATAATATCTTCTAATTTACCACCTAATATGGCAATTGAATTCTTACTTTCTTCAATTTCATCCTTTACAGATGGTCCTTTCATTGCTACAAAGTAACCACCTAATTTTACATATGGGATACATAATTCACTAAGTATTGTTAAATTCGCTACAGCTCTGGAAACTGCTATGTCAAAAAACTCTCTATATTCATCCTTCTTTGCCATGTCTTCAGCCCTACCATGAACTGCAAAAACCTTTTCTAAATTCAAATCATTTATAACCTGATTTAAAAAATTTATTCTTTTACTCAAGGAATCAAGTAATACAATATTTGCCTCAGGTTTAATTATAGCTATTGGTACCCCCGGAAAACCAGCACCAGTACCAATATCAATAAAATTCAATGCATTTTTAAGAGGCAAAAATTTAAATATTTTTATACAATCTATAAAATGCTTTTTAATTATTTGATTTTCTTCATTTATAGCCGTTAAATTTATTCTCCTATTCCATATCTGTAATAAATCTTTATATCTCATAAATTTACTATACTTTTGTAAATCAAAACTAATACCTACATCCAAACAGGATTTTTTCATAATACTAAAATAATCCATAATACAATTTACTCCAATATCAATTATTTTCTCTTTTTACCTTCTCCATGTAAATCATTAAAACAGACAAGTCTGCTGGAGAAACTCCTGAAATTCTAGAAGCTTGACCTATATTAGCAGGTCCTATTTTTTTCAATTTCTGTATAGCTTCAATTCTAAGGCCCTTAATTTTATCATAATCTATATTTTTAGCTATAGCTTTATTTTCAAACTTTTTAAATTGCGCTACTTGTTCCATCTGTTTAGTAATATATCCTTCATATTTTGAAATTATATTCACTTCTTCCTGTACGTCTATGCTCAATTCCTTTCTATCTAAATCTAGATATCTTAATTTGAAATAATCAAGTTCAGGTCTCTTTATAAGATCATATAGACTTTCAGTTTTCTTCAACTCAGCAGAACCTAATGATTTCAGAAATTCGATTACAAACTTTTTAGGCGTAATATTTATTTTCTTAATTCTATCTATTTCATCATATATAGCCTTTTTCCTCTTTAAAAATCTTTTATATCTTAATTCAGTAACAAGTCCAATATCATATCCAAGCTGTGTTAACCTCAAATCAGCATTATCTTGTCTAAGTATTAATCTATATTCTGCTCTAGATGTCATCATCCTATAAGGCTCCTCTGTTCCTTTTGTAACTAGATCATCTATTAGAACTCCTATGTAACCATCAGATCTTTTTAAAATAAAAGGATTTTTCTCTTTTACTTTAAGAGCAGCATTGATGCCTGCTATCAAGCCTTGAGAAGCAGCCTCCTCATAACCCGAACTTCCATTTAACTGTCCTGCTCCAAACAGACCATCAATATTTTTAAATTCCAATGAAAGTTTTAATTGAAGAGGATTTATACAATCATATTCAATAGCATAACCAGTCCTTAAAAATTCTACATTTTCAAGTCCTGATATTGTTCTATACATAGCAATTTGAACATCTTCAGGCATTGAAGTAGATGCACCATCTACATATAACTCATTCGTATTTTCTCCTTCAGGTTCTATAAATATCTGATGTTTTTCTTTATCAGGAAATCTAACTATTTTATCCTCAATAGAAGGACAATATCTTGGACCAACAGATTTAATGGAACCATTATAAAGTGGAGATCTATCTATATTTTCACGTATAACATTCAATGTATCATTAGTAGTATAAGTTAAATAACAAGATACTTGGTTCTTTTCCATAAAATCACTCATAAATGAAAATGGGACTATATTTTTATCTCCTTTTTGCTCTATCATCTTAGAAAAATCTACACTTCTTTTATTTACTCTAGCAGGAGTACCTGTTTTAAAACGCCTTAATTCTATTCCCAAATCTATTAAACTTTGAGAAAGATCATTAGCAGGCATAAATCCATTTGGTCCAGAATTATAACTAACATCTCCAATAATCACTTTACCTTTTAAATATGTCCCAGTAGCTAAAACGACAGCTTTAGTCTCAAAATATGCACCATTTTTAGTAACTACTCCACATATTTTATTATTATTATCTACCTTTATACTAATAACCTCTAATTGTCTCAAATATAAATTTTCTTGCTTTTCAAGTATAAATTTCATTCTTTCTGAATAACGTTTTTTATCAGCTTGAGCTCTTAACGAATGTACAGCTGGACCCTTAGAAGTATTCAACATTCTGGATTGTATAAATGTATTATCAATATTTATTCCCATTTCACCTCCCAACGCATCTATTTCTCGAACAAGATGACCTTTTGCAGTACCACCTATATTAGGATTACAAGGCATAAATCCAACACTATCTAAATTCATAGTACAGATTAAAGTTTTACACCCTATTCTTGCTGAAGCAAGCCCTGCCTCACATCCAGCATGTCCTGCACCTACTACTATAACATCATATTTTTCTGAAAAGTATTCCATAGAAATATACCTACTTTCCTAAACAAAATTTTGAGAATATTTTATTAATTATATCCTCTTGAAGAGTATCTCCAGTAACTTCACCAAGACTTGACCAAGCATTTCTAAGATCAATAGAAACAAGATCAATAGCTTGAGTTTCATTTAAAGTATCAAGAGCTTGCATACAACTGCTTTTGGCATTAATTAAAGCTTCTTTATGTCTCGTATTTGTTATAACAAAATTATCAAATTTTATCTCACCACTAAAAAATAATTTTTTTATAAAATATTTCACTTTGCTTATACCTTCACCTGTTTTTAAAGATGTTTTCACTATGAAATGTGGATTCAGATTTTTAATATATTCTAAATTTATTTTACTATCCAAATCACTTTTATTTAACATTATAATATATTTTTTATCTTTTATATATTCTACAATTTTTCTATCTTCATTATCAAAAATTTTACTAGAATCTAGCATTAATATAACTAAATTAGCTTCATTTATCTTTTCTTTGGACTTTTCAACACCTATTTTTTCAACTACATTTTGAGTTTCTCTAATACCGGCTGTATCAATTATTTTAATTGGAATTCCATCTATATTTATATGTTCTTCTATAACATCTCTTGTAGTACCAGGAACATCTGTTACTATTGCTCTATTTTCCATTGTAAGTGCATTCAAAAGAGATGACTTTCCTACATTCGGTTTTCCAACTATTACAGTATTTAAACCATCTCTAATGATCTTTCCTTCATCTGAACCTTTTAAGATATTATCTATATCATAGATAACATCTTTAAGTTTTGAATAAATATCTTTACAAGTCATCTCTTCCAAATCCTCTTCAGGATAATCAATTGTAACTTCAATATGAGCAATTAAATCAAGTATTTTTTCTCTTAATGGATTTATTTTTTTTGAGATACTTCCAGATGATTGATCAAGTGCTGATTTCATGGCCACTTCAGTTTTAGCTCTTATTATATCTATAACAGCTTCCGCTTGGCTTAAATCAATTCTTCCATTTAAAAATGCTCTCTTCGTAAATTCACCAGGTTCTGCAAGCCTTGCCCCATTTTTTATAACTTCATCCAATATCTTAGTTGTACTTACAATACCTCCGTGGCAATTTATTTCAACAGTATCCTCAGCTGTATAACTTTTTGGTGCTTTCATAAATGTTACTAATACTTCATCCAATAATTCTCCAGTATCTTTTTGAAATATAAAACCATATCTCATAGAATAAGGTTTCATATCTATTAATTTTCTATTATTTTTACCTTTAAATATATCATTTACTAACATTAAAGCATTTTTGCCAGAAATTCTTATAATAGATATACCACTTTCTCCCGGAGAAGTAGCAATTGCAGCAATAGTATCAAACCCTCTCATTAATATCACTTCCTCAAAAGTAAAGTTTAGCTTATTATCTAAATAAAAAGAAAGCCAAACCTAGGCTTTCTTCAAACTTACTACAACCCTTCTAAAAGGTTCCTGACCTTCACTATAAGTATTAACATAATAATCATTTTGAAGTGCAGAATGAATTATTCTTCTTTCATAAGGATTCATCGGCTCAAATTTTACAGTTTTTCCTGTTCTTTTTACCTTTTCGCCCACTCTTTTAGCAAGTCTTTTTAAAGTTCTTTCTCTTTTATACCTATAATTTTCAGTATCTAAAACTACCCTCTTATATTCCATATCATGATCTTTATTAACTATAAGACTTATAAGGTATTGCAAGGAATCTAAAGTTTCACCCCTGTATCCTATAAGTATACCCATATCTGCTCCAGATAAATTTATTTTTATTACATTATTATCTTCTTTTATTCTAACCTCTGCTTCTATTTTCATGCAATCTAAAATACTTCTTATAAAAACTCTTACTTCTTTAATATAATCCCTTTTTACTTTAACCCTTATTTTAGCTGGTCTGAAACCTATCAAATTAAAAATACCCTTATTACCAGAATCCAAAACTTCAATTTCAACTTTATCTTTAGCTACTTTCAAGTCCAATAATGCATTGTTTAAAGCATCCTCTACTGTTTTTCCGGTTATTTCTAAAACCTTCATGCCGTAAATAGTCACCCCCTAAACTTTCATTAACCAACCTTTTTCTCTTCAATTTTCTTTATAACAAAGTTCTGTGCAATTTGAATCAAATTACTAACCACCCAGTAAAGTACTAATGCAGACTTCAACTTCCAGCTTACGACAATCATAAATATTCCCATACCTATATTCATTTTCCTACTTTGATTTGATTGGGCACTATCATCTGAAGGCATTATCAATAAACCCGAAAGGAATGTAGTAAGCCCTGATAATACTGCAAGAATAACATCAGGTTTTCCTAAATTTCTTATCCATAAAAAACCAATACCATTTATCCCAGTTAAATGATTGAATACATAATACAATGCAAAAAGTATCGGCCATTGAATAAGAAGTGGAAGACAGCCACTAAAAGGACTGGCACCTTTTTCCTTATATAGTTTCATCATTTCTTTTTGTGCCCTTTGAGGGTCTTTTTTATATTTTTCCTGTAGCTTTTTAACATCCGGCTGAATTTTATTCATTATTAGTGAAGATCTAATTTGCTTTACACTTAAAGGTAGTATCAATAATCTAATTATTATAGTCATTAAAATTATAGCCAAACCATAAGAAACATTTTGATCTGGAACTACTGAAACTACTCCATTGTGTAGATACTCAAAAATTTGGACAAAAGCATCGCATAGATATTGCATATTAACCTCCTGGCAAATTATTTAACCGGGTCATATCCACCTTTACATAATGGATTACACCTTAATATTCTCATTATAGACATAAAACCACCCTTCATAGCCCCATATTTTTCAATAGCTTGTAAAGCATATTGTGAACAAGTTGGGTAAAATCTGCAGCATGGTCTTTTTAAAGGTGATACATAATTTCTATAAAATTTTATTAAATAAATTAAGATTATTTTCATCTATTTATACAAACCCGCTTTTCTTATTAAATATTTAACACTACTTTCTATATCAGTATAACTCTTATCATTTGATGCATTTTTAGCTATGAACACAAAATTGTATCCCATCTTTAAATTATCACAATCTAATCTAACTATTTCCTTTATCAATCGTTTAATCCTATTCCTAATAACGCTTTTACCTACTTTTTTACTTACAGATATACCTAATTTATTAAAACCCTTCTTATTTTTATATATGTAAAGTACTAATAAATTATTTGAAAAAGATTTTCCTCTCTTATAAACGATTCTAAATTCTGCATTTTTCTTTAATCTATAAATCATTATAGTTGTACTCCTCTTTTTTCTGCATTGCAGAAAAAGGCCACAAAAGCGGCCCTTATGCTGATAATCTCTTCCTACCTTTTTGTCTTCTTCTTTTAATAACATTTCTACCAGATAAAGTTCTCATTCTTTTTCTGAATCCATGTTCTCTTTTTCTCTGTTTTTTCTTTGGCTGATAAGTCATCCACATAACAATCTTAACTACTGCTTAAAATAGTATTTGCAGTAATTATGCCTCCCTTCTATATATTTATATTGCCCCTTAATGATTCAATTAAATCATTAATAAACTATATCTGTATCTGTTTCAACAGTTTTTAACTCCTATTAATTTAATAATTTTAGAGTTTTACTATTAAATTATATATTCACTATTATACAATGTCAATATAATTTACCCTGCTTCATTTTCATTAAACTATGAGCTCATGTAACATTCTTTATCTTGGTACGATTATAAGCTTCTCTAAAAATTACGTCAAGGATCTAATGAATATTTTAAACTATATTAAGTATTGTTAATTTTTAAATTAACATAATATATATTTTTGTGGATAATTTCTTGAATAGGTATCTCTATTTTGATATTATAAATAGAGAACTGTGTATAACTTAATTTACCACATATTTATCCACAACTGTTGATAAATATGTGGATAAAATGTTTTTATAATAATTTAAATTTATAATAGAATAAGTTAATTCAATATATATCCTAATAAAATAAGTATGTTGATAATGTTAATTTTATTATACCATCTTTGTTTATAATTTAATATTCAAAAAAATATTACCAATATTATAAACATGTGAATATTATTATAAACATATGGAAAGTAATTATAATAAATTGTTTATATACTGTGAATTTATTATGCAAGACTGGAGGATAAAGAATGAATACTTACTTACAGGACTTATGGGACAAAACTTTAAATATCATAAAAAATGGTATTACAGAAGTAAGTTTCAACACATGGATAAAAAGTATTACTCCACTATCGATAGAAGATAATATTATAAAATTAAGTGTACCAAATGATTTAACTCGCGGCGTTTTAGATAACAAATACAAAGATCAAATAATAAGAGCATTAAAAATCCTTACTTCAAAAAAATATAATATTGAATTCCTAATATCTCAAGAAGAAGCATTAACTCTAGATAATACATCAAAAAAAAAGATAAAAGCAATTAATGAATCTTTAAACATGTTAAATCCAAAATATACATTTGATTCATTTGTCGTAGGAAACAGTAATAGATTTGCTCATGCAGCATCCCTTGCAGTAGCAGAATCTCCCGCAAAAGCATATAATCCATTATTTATATATGGAGGAGTTGGATTGGGAAAAACCCACTTAATGCATGCAATAGGACATTACATATTAAAAAGTAATCCATCATCAAAAGTAGTTTACGTTTCATCGGAAAAATTTACAAATGAGCTTGTAAATTCCATAAAAGATGATAAAAATGTAGAATTCAGAAACAAATATAGAAATATAGATGTATTATTAATAGACGATATTCAATTTATAGCAGGCAAAGAAAGAACTCAGGAAGAATTTTTTCATACATTTAATTCATTATATGAAGCAAATAAACAAATTATTCTTTCCAGCGATAGACCTCCAAAAGAAATATCTACTCTTGAAGACAGGTTAATTTCTAGATTTGAATGGGGACTTATAGCAGATATACAACCACCAGATTTTGAAACAAGAATTGCAATATTAAAGAAAAAAGCTGACGTAGAAAAACTAAAGATACCAAATGAAGTTATGGTATATATAGCAACAAAAATCAAATCAAACATAAGAGAATTAGAGGGTGCTCTCATAAGAATAGTTGCTTTTTCATCTCTTACTAATAAAGAAATAAGCATAGATTTAGCCGTCGAAGCATTAAAAGATATTATATCAAGTAAACAATCTAAACAAGTTACAATAGAACTTATACAAGAAGTAGTAGCAAATTATTATAACTTAAAAATGGATGATTTTAAATCTGCAAGACGTACTAGAAATGTTGCTTTTCCAAGACAGATAGCAATGTATCTAAGCCGAAAATTAACTGATATGTCACTTCCAAAAATAGGAGAAGAATTTGGTGGCAGAGATCATACTACCGTAATTCATGCATATGAAAAAATATCTGGAAATTTAAAAACAGACGAAAGTCTTCAAAATGCAGTAAGTGAATTAACAAAAAGAATCAATCAATCATAGTTATAAACATATGTTAATAATTTTTTCACTAATACCTGTGAATAAAAAATTATATTTATTTATTTTTTTATTGTGTGGATAAAATAAATTTTTTTAAATTATTTATCCACAATTATTTTTCTTATTTTTTTATTATTTATCAATACATACAAACGTTATTAACATATTCACAGGCCCTACTACTACTACTACTAAAATAATTATCTAAATTATCTATTATAAAGTAAAAAACTTTCACATATTAAAGGAGGAAAAAAATGAAATTTAAATGTAATAAACCAGAAATACAAAATGCAATATTTACAGTACAAAAAGCAATAACAGGAAGATCTTCAATGCCAATTCTAAATGGAATATTAGTAGAAGCAAATGATCATGAAATTACATTGACAGGTTCAGATATAGATTTAACTATAGAAACAAAAATTCCATCTGATATTTACGAAAGTGGATCAACCGTACTAAATGCAAGGTTGTTTGGAGAAATAATAAGAAGATTACCAAACAATGATATAGATATAGAAAATACAAATAATAACTCAACCCAAATATTATGTGAAAAATCAAATTTTAATATAATAAATATGAATACTGAAGATTTTCCTGAACTTCCAAAAATAAATGATAATATGATGCTTTCAATACCTGAAAATATACTTAAAGATATGATAAAAGAAACTATATTTGCAACAGCTCAAGATGAAACAAGACCAATTCTTACCGGCGTTTTATTTGAAATAAAAAATGAAACTTTAAATTTAGTTGCATTAGATGGATATAGGCTAGCATTAAGATCAGAAAATCTAAAAAATGAAAATGAGATAAACGCAGTCATTCCAGGAAAAACTTTGAACGAAGTTTCAAAGATACTAGAAGATAATGAAGAAAATGTAGATATAACTTTTACTCCGAATCACATATTATTTAATTTGGGAAAAACAAAAATAGTTTCAAGGCTTTTAGAAGGTGAGTTTATACAATATAATTCTATAATTCCTGAAGAATTCAATTCAAAAGTTATAGCTAAAAGAGAAGAACTTTTAAGTTGTATTGAGAGGGCATCCCTTTTAGCTAAAGATAGCAATACTAATCTTATAAAGCTAAATATTGAGGAAAAAAATATTATAATTACATCTAATTCTCAATTAGGAATGGTAAAAGAAGAAACTAATATAATTTTGCAAGGACAACCTTTGCAAATTGCATTTAACTCAAAATATCTTATGGATGTATTAAAAATAATGGAAGAAGAAGAAGTTTTGTTAGAATTTTCTAGCAATGTAAGTCCATGTATTATAAAAAATAAGGATAAAGACAAAAATAATTGTATTTATTTAATTCTTCCAGTTAGACTTTTAAATAATTAATAAAATAAAAATCAATATATTGGAGATAATAGAAAATGAAAGAAATAAAGATAAATACTGATATAATAAAACTTGACTCTTTTTTAAAATGGTGTGGAGCTGTTTCTCTTGGATCAGAGGCAAAATTTTATATACAAAATAGAAAAGTTAAATTAAACGGTATAATTGAAGATAGAAGAAATAAAAAAATATCAAAAGGGGATATAGTAGAATTAAATGGTATATATTATAAAATTATATAACAAAAAATATCATTAATTGTGCAATAGTTATATTGTGATATAATTAAAACTAGGTGTTTTGTATGTATATAAAATATTTGCAGCTTGTTAATTTTAGAAATTATAAAGAACTAACTATTGAATTAAACAAAAGAATAAATATATTTATAGGTGATAATGCGCAGGGAAAAACAAATATACTGGAAAGTATTTATTATTGTAGTATAGGTAAATCTTTTAGAACAAATAAAGACAAAGAACTTATAAATTGGAATGGCAAAGAGGCATATATAAAATCTTATATAATTAGACATGGATTAGATAAAAAAATTGAAATAAAAATATTTAAAGAGGGCAAAAAAGGAATAAATATAAATTCTATAAAATTAAATAAATTGTCTGATTTAATGGGAGTTTTTAACGTAGTAATGTTTTCACCTGAAGATTTGAAAATAATAAAAGATTCTCCGATATTTAGAAGAAAATTTTTAGATATGGAGCTCTGTAAATTGAGTAAAAAATATTATTTTAATCTCATCAGATACAATAAAGTATTAAGTGAAAGAAATATTTTACTTAAAAAATGGAGTGACAAAGATAAAAATATTCTTGATATATATGATGGTCAGTTATCGAAATATGGAGAGGTAATTGTAGATTTTAGAAATAGGTATATAAATGAATTAAATAAAAGAGGTAAAAGTATACATTTTGATATAACTTCAGGAGTTGAAAAAATAGAGTTTAAGTATGTTACTTCAATTACAAATTTAGTAAGTATTAGAAAAAATTTATTAGATAATTTAACAAAAAATAGAAAAAATGATATAGAAAAAAGAAGTACATCTTGTGGACCTCATAGGGATGATTTTAATGTAATTATAAATGGAGCCGATGTTAGAAATTATGGTTCACAAGGCCAGCAGCGAACATCTGTTTTAACTATTAAATTTGCTTCTCTTGAAATAATAAAGGATAAAACTGGTGAATATCCTGTTTTGCTGCTTGATGATGTTTTGTCTGAACTAGATGAAAGTAGACAAAAATACATATTAAGTTCAATAAATAAAATTCAAACCTTTATAACATGTGCAGGAATAAATGATATAAAAAAATATATTAAAAAAGAAAATCAATTATTTAGAGTGAAAAATGGTGGCATATTTAAAGTTTAGCAGCTGAAAGGAGATTATTTATGTTTTTACATTTAGGTGAAAATATAGTTGTACCTATAAAGGATATAATTGGCATATTCGATATTGAGACTTCAATGTACAGCTCTGATACAAGCCAATTTTTAAGAATGGCTGAAGAGGATGGTTTTGTACAAAGAATTACAAAAGATAAACCAAAATCATTTATTATTGCTGAAGTAGATAAAAAAAGTAAAATTTATTTATCTCCAATATCTTCGTCCACATTAACTAAAAGATCAGAAGCTATATATTATGAATCTTAAAGGATAGGAGGATATAAATGCCGAAAGATAATAAACAAACTTACGATGAAAATCAAATACAGGTATTAGAAGGATTAGAGGCTGTAAGAAAAAGACCAGGTATGTATATTGGAAGTACAAGTTCAAGAGGTCTTCATCATTTAGTATATGAGATAGTTGATAATAGTATAGATGAAGCTTTAGCAGGATATTGTACAAAAATAAATATTACTATACATAGAGATAATTCCATAACTGTATCTGATAATGGTAGAGGAATGCCTGTTGGCATTCATCCTAAAATGAAAAAACCAACTGTAGAAGTAATAATGACTATACTTCATGCTGGTGGAAAATTTGGTGGAGGTGGATACAAGGTTTCAGGTGGTCTTCATGGAGTTGGTGCATCTGTAGTAAATGCTTTATCAGAGACTTGTGAGGTAGAGGTTAAAAGAGAAGGACATATATGGAAACAGGTATTTAAAAAAGGCAAAGCAGTAACTGGACTTGATATTATAGGTGATAGTGATGAACATGGTACTAAGACTTATTTTAAACCAGATTCTGATATATTTGATGAAATAGAATATGATTATGATACTCTTGCAAATAGAATTAGAGAATTAGCCTTTTTAAATAAAGGGATAAAAATAACTTTAGAAGACGAAAGAAATGATAAAGTTGAAACTTTTCACTATGAAGGTGGAATAAAATCTTTTGTAAAATATCTTAATAGAAATAAACAAGTAATACAAAAAGAACCAATTTATATGGAAGGTAAAAAAGAAGGGTACTCTTTAGATATTGCTATTCAATACAATGATGGTTATACAGAAAATATATTTGCCTTTGCAAATAACATAGATACAGTGGAAGGTGGAACTCATTTATCGGGTTTTAAATCTGCTCTTACAAGAGTATTTAATGATTATGCTAAAAAGTATGGTATTTTAAAAGAAAATGATAAAAATTTATCTGGAGAAGATATAAGAGAAGGTCTTACTGCAGTTATATCAATAAAATTAGCTAATCCACAGTTTGAGGGCCAGACAAAAACAAAACTTGGGAATAGTGAAGTGCGAGGTATAGTAGATAGCATAATGGGAGAAAACTTGAGTACTTATCTTGAAGAAAACCCTCAGATAGCAAAGATAATACTTGATAAATCATTAATGGCATCTAGGGCAAGAGAAGCTGCTAGAAAAGCTAGAGAAATTACAAGGCGTAAATCAGTTCTTGAGAATACATCATTGCCTGGAAAGCTTGCTGATTGTTCTTCTAAACATCCTTCTGAATGCGAAATATATTTAGTGGAAGGTGACTCAGCAGGAGGTTCCGCAAAGCAGGGAAGAGATAGAAAATTTCAAGCTATACTGCCTCTTAGGGGCAAAATAATGAATGTAGAAAAACAAAGGCTTGACAAAATACTTGGATATGAAGAGATAAGAGCTATGATAACTGCTTTTGGTGGTGGTATAGGAAAGGAATTTGATGTTTCAAAAATAAGATACTATAAAATAATAATAATGACAGATGCAGATGTAGATGGTGCACATATAAGAACTTTATTACTTACTTTTTTTTACAGGTATATGAAGCAATTAATAGAGCAAGGTCACGTTTATATAGCTCAACCTCCTCTTTATAGAGTAAGCAAAGGTAAAAAGGAAATCTATGCTTATTCAGATAAGGAATTGGATGTGATTTTAAATGACATGGGAGGAAAAGACAATAGTGTAAATATACAGAGATATAAAGGACTTGGAGAAATGGATTCCACACAACTCTGGGATACTACTATGAATCCTGAAACAAGGACGCTTCTTCAAGTAAATGTAGAAGATGCCATGATTGCAGATGAAATGTTTACTATACTTATGGGAGATAAAGTAGAGCCTCGTAAGAATTTTATAATAGAGAATGCTAAAAAAGTAGTTAACTTAGATATATAGTAGAGAGGTGTAATTCATGTTTGATGAAGGAAAAATTTTACCCGTAGATATAAGTAACGAAATGAAAAAATGTTATATAGATTATGCCATGAGCGTAATTGTAGGTCGTGCCCTGCCTGATGTCCGTGATGGTTTAAAGCCCGTCCATAAAAGGATACTTTATTCAATGTATGAATTGGGGCTGTCTCCGGACAAAGGTTACAGAAAATGTGCCAGAATAGTAGGAGATGTTTTAGGTAAATATCATCCTCATGGAGATTCTGCAGTATATGATGCACTTGTCAGAATGGCACAGGATTTTTCCATTAGATATACATTGGTGGATGGACATGGAAATTTTGGTTCAGTTGATGGTGATAGTGCTGCGGCTATGAGATATACTGAAGCAAGGATGAGTAAAATAACTATAGAAATGCTAAGGGATATTAATAAAAATACAGTTGATTTTGTACCCAATTTTGATGGTGAAGAAAAAGAACCATCAGTTTTACCTTCAAGATTTCCCAATCTTCTTGTAAATGGATCTGCAGGAATAGCCGTTGGAATGGCTACTAACATACCACCACATAACCTTAGGGAAGTTATAGATGGTGTCATTATGCTTATAGATGATCCGAATGCTAGTGTAAGTGAAATTATGACATCAATTAAAGGCCCTGATTTTCCAACAGCTGGAATAATAATTGGAACGTCAGGAATAAAAGATGCTTATGAAACTGGAAGAGGAAAGATTATAGTTAGAGCTAAGGCTGAAATTGAAGAGGAAAATGGAAAAGATAGAATAATAGTAAATGAACTTCCTTATCAAGTAAATAAATCAAAACTTATAGAGAACATAGCAGAACTTGTAAAAGATAAAAGAATTGAAGGAATATCAGACATAAGAGATGAATCTGACAGGGAAGGTATGAGAATAGTTATAGAATTGAAAAGAGATTCAAATTCTAACGTAATACTAAATCAATTGTATAAACATACAAAACTACAAGATACATTTGGAATTATAATGCTTGCCCTTGTAGACAATGTACCGCGTATATTGAATTTAAAGCAGATATTAGAATATTATTTAGATTTTCAAAAAGAAGTAATAAGGAGAAGAACAAAATTTGATTTGGATAAAGCTTTAGCACGTGCACATATTCTTGAAGGATTAAGAATAGCACTTGATCACATAGATGAAGTAATTAATTTAATTAGATCATCAAAAACTACAGAGGATGCTAAAAATGGACTAATGTCAAAGTTTGATTTATCTGAAAAGCAAGCCCAGGCTATTTTAGATATGAGACTTCAAAGGCTTACTGGTCTTGAAAGGGAAAAGATTGAAAATGAGTATAGTGAACTTATGAAGACAATAAGATATCTAAAAGATATACTTGAAGATGAACATTTGTTGCTAAGTATAATAAAAGATGAATTGAATGAAATAAAAAGTAAATATGGAGATGACAGGAGAACAGATATACAATTAAGTAATGACGATATAGATATTGAAGACCTTATCCAAGAGGAAGATGTTGTAATAACGCTTACATATTCTGGATATATAAAGAGAATTGCAGCAAATACTTATTCTTCTCAAAAAAGAGGTGGAAAGGGCATACAGGCTATTACTACAAAAGAAAATGATTTTGTAGAGCATATGTTTATAACATCAACTCATAACCATATATTATTTTTTACAAATAAAGGAAGAGTATATAAATTAAAGGGATATGAAATCCCAGAGGCTGGTAGAACTGCAAAGGGGACTAATTTAGTTAATTTAATACCTATAGATAGAGATGAAAAAATTCAAGCAGTTATAACTTTTAGGGATTTTGATGAGAACAATTACTTTATAATGGGTACAAAAAAAGGTGTAATTAAGAAAACCCAGATAAGTAAATATGCTTCTATAAGAAAAAATGGCCTCAATGCTATAAGTTTAAGAGATGAAGATGAGCTTATAGGTGTTAGAATGACTACAGGAGATAGTGAGGTTATAATATTCACTAGAAACGGTTATGCAATAAGATTTAGTGAAAAAGATGTAAGACCAATGGGTAGAACTGCATCTGGAGTAAAAGCTATAACATTAAGAGATAATGATATAGTGGTAACTATGGATATTGTAGATGAAAATGCGAATGTTTTAGTAATAGGTGAAAATGGGTTTGGAAAGAGAACACCTATATCTGAATATACTCTTCATAGAAGAGGTGGAAAAGGCATTATAACCTATAAAATAACAGATAAGACAGGACCTATTGTAGGAGCAAGAGTTGTAAAGGACGAAGATGAAATAATGCTTATAAACAATAGTAATGTTGCAATAAGGATTAACGTTTCAGATATATCTATAACTAGTAGAAATGCTATGGGAGTAACTCTTATGAGAAATGAAGATGAACAGAAAATAGTTGCAATTGCCAAAATAAATTGTAGTGATGAAATAAAAAAAGATGAATAGTTAAATAATATTTTTATATTGCAAATCTATGCTTGGGCTCAATACTAAGGTTAACTTTGGTATTGAGTCTTTTTAATGTTTGAATTATTATTAATACTAAAAAAATAATAGAAGATTTTAATAAATATATTGACAGTATTTAAATAAGGTGATATTATATAAAAGTCGCAGGAATTGCGACAAGCATTTGAATTTATTTGGAGAAATGATCCTTGAAAATTAAACAGAATAGAAACAAGTGAAAACTTGAAGAAATAAACCAGCAATTCTTTTGGGCTGCAGAGATGCAGCAATGAAGTAAATGAGTAGAGACAAACTTTTAAATTGAGAGTTTGATCCTGGCTCAGGACGAACGCTGGCGGCGTGCCTAACACATGCAAGTCGAGCGAAGGAACCCCTTCGGGGGCGACTTAGCGGCGGACGGGTGAGTAACACGTGGGTAACCTGCCTCAAAGAGGGGGATAGCCTCCCGAAAGGGAGATTAATACCGCATAACACCAGAAATCGCATGAATTCTGGATGAAAGGAGAAATCCGCTTTGAGATGGACCCGCGGCGCATTAGCTAGTTGGTGGGGTAGAAGCCTACCAAGGCAACGATGCGTAGCCGACCTGAGAGGGTGATCGGCCACATTGGAACTGAGATACGGTCCAGACTCCTACGGGAGGCAGCAGTGGGGAATATTGCACAATGGGCGAAAGCCTGATGCAGCAACGCCGCGTGGGTGATGAAGGTCTTCGGATTGTAAAGCCCTGTCTTCTGGGACGATAATGACGGTACCAGAGGAGGAAGCCACGGCTAACTACGTGCCAGCAGCCGCGGTAATACGTAGGTGGCGAGCGTTGTCCGGATTTACTGGGCGTAAAGGGTGCGTAGGCGGATGTTTAAGTGAGATGTGAAATACCCGGGCTTAACCTGGGTGCTGCATTTCAAACTGGATATCTGGAGTGCAGGAGAGGAGAACGGAATTCCTAGTGTAGCGGTGAAATGCGTAGAGATTAGGAAGAACACCAGTGGCGAAGGCGGTTCTCTGGACTGTAACTGACGCTGAGGCACGAAAGCGTGGGTAGCAAACAGGATTAGATACCCTGGTAGTCCACGCCGTAAACGATGAGTACTAGGTGTAGGAGGTATCGACCCCTTCTGTGCCGCAGTAAACACAATAAGTACTCCGCCTGGGAAGTACGATCGCAAGATTAAAACTCAAAGGAATTGACGGGGGCCCGCACAAGCAGCGGAGCATGTGGTTTAATTCGAAGCAACGCGAAGAACCTTACCTGGACTTGACATCCCCTGCATAGCCTGGAGACAGGCGAAGCCCTTCGGGGCAGGGAGACAGGTGGTGCATGGTTGTCGTCAGCTCGTGTCGTGAGATGTTAGGTTAAGTCCTGCAACGAGCGCAACCCTTGTTGTTAGTTGCTAACATTAAGATGAGCACTCTAACGAGACTGCCGCGGTTAACGCGGAGGAAGGTGGGGATGACGTCAAATCATCATGCCCCTTATGTCCAGGGCGACACACGTGCTACAATGGGCAGAACAAAGAGAAGCAATACCGCGAGGTGGAGCGAAACTCAAAAACTGTTCCCAGTTCGGATTGCAGGCTGAAACCCGCCTGCATGAAGCTGGAGTTGCTAGTAATCGCGAATCAGCATGTCGCGGTGAATACGTTCCCGGGCCTTGTACACACCGCCCGTCACACCATGAGAGCTGGCAACACCCGAAGTCCGTAGCCTAACTTAGGAGGGCGCGGCCGAAGGTGGGGTTAGTGATTGGGGTGAAGTCGTAACAAGGTAGCCGTAGGAGAACCTGCGGCTGGATCACCTCCTTTCTAAGGAGAAATGAAACAGTAATACTGTTTCAAAATGTTGGTAGTTTGTTTGAGTTAGTAACTTGTAAAAATTGATAGTAACGAGCAGATTGAGGAAAAACGCGAATGAGGAGCAGAGTTTACCTGTGTAAATGAGCACCGCAGTGAGTGGTTTTGACGAAAAGATGCGAAGTTAATAGAAATTTTTATTCTGTTTAATTTTGAAGGATTATATCCTTCAAAATTGTTGTTCTTTGAAAATTGCACAGTAAGAAAAATAGAAGTCGAAAGACTTCATATTTAAAGTAAAGCTAAGGTTAGAAATAACCTTTGTAGATTATACTTGTCTGTATAATACATTTTATATTTACCGGCAAGCATAAGTGATTAAAAATTGGTAATGACGAGTATGACAAGGAAAAGACCAAATGAGGAGCGGAGTTTACTTATGTAAATGAGCACCGCAGAGAGGTATTTGACGTAGTCATAGGAAGTCAGTAGCAATTTTTTAAAAGGTCAAGCTACAAAGGGCGCATGGTGAATGCCTTGGCACCAGGAGCCGAAGAAGGACGTGATAAGCTGCGATAAGCTTCGGGTAGACGCAAATAGTCTGTGAACCGAAGATTTCCGAATGGGGAAACCCACAGTGGAAGCACTGTACTCCAAGCTGAATAAATAGGGTTGGGGAGGTAAACCCGGGGAACTGAAACATCTAAGTACCCGGAGGAAGAGAAAGAAAAATCGATTTTCTAAGTAGCGGCGAGCGAAAGGGAAAGAGCCCAAACCAGGAACTTGTTCCTGGGGTTCGGACAGACAATGTGAACAATAGGTTAACTGAAGAGAGCTGGAAGGCTCCGCCACAGAAGGTAAAAGCCCTGTAAGTGAAAGCTGAAAAAGTTCTAGTCTGTACCAGAGTACCACGAGACACGAGAAACCTTGTGGGAAAGAGGGAGGACCACCTCCTAAGGCTAAATACTACCTGGTGACCGATAGAGAAGAAGTACCGTGAGGGAAAGGTGAAAAGAACCCCGGAAGGGGAGTGAAATAGAACCTGAAACCGTGTGTCCACAACCGATCGAAGCACTTTTACGTGCGACGATGTGCTTTTTGTAGAACGAGCCAGCGAGTTACGGTATGCAGCAAGGTTAAGCACTTAAGGTGCGGAGCCGAAGGGAAACCGAGTCTTAAAAGGGCGGCTAGTTGCATGCTGTAGACCCGAAACCGGGTGACCTATCCATGGCCAGGTTGAAGCGGAAGTAAAATTCCGTGGAGGACCGAACCACGTTGGTGTTGAAAAACCATGGGATGAGCTGTGGATAGCGGAGAAATTCCAATCGAACTCGGAGATAGCTGGTTCTCCTCGAAATAGCTTTAGGGCTAGCGTCGCCAATGAGTAATGGAGGTAGAGCACTGAATGGGCTAGGGGCTGACAACAGTTACTGAACCCTATCAAACTCCGAATGCCATATACTTGAATGACGGCAGTCAGACTGCGAATGATAAGATCCGCGGTCAAAAGGGAAACAGCCCAGATCATCAGCTAAGGTCCCAAAGTGTAAGTTAAGTGGAAAAGGATGTGGGATTTCGAAGACAACTAGGATGTTGGCTCAGAAGCAGCCACTCATTCAAAGAGTGCGTAACAGCTCACTAGTCGAGAGATCCTGCGCCGAAGATGTCCGGGGCTAAAACTTACCACCGAAGCTATGGACTCGAAAGAGTGGTAGAGGAGCATCCTGTACGGATAGAAGCAGTACCGGAAGGAGCTGTGGACTGTACAGGAGAGAGTATGCTGGCATAAGTAGCGAGAAATAAGTGAGAATCTTATTGGTCGAAGACCTAAGGTTTCCTGGGGAAGGTTCGTCCGCCCAGGGTTAGTCGGGACCTAAGCCGAGGCCGAAAGGCGTAGGTGATGGACAATCGGTTGATATTCCGATACCGCAAACTTGCGTTTGACAGAAGGGATGACGCAGAAGGATAGGATGTGCACACTATTGGATGTGTGTCTAAGCACTGAAGCAGGCCGGAAAGGAAAATCCATCCGGTCAATGCCGGGGTGTTATGGGGATCCAATTATGGAGAAGTATCCGATTTCACACTGCCGAGAAAAGTCTCTATGGAGCAGGTTAGTGCCCGTACCGCAAACCGACACAGGTAGGTGAGGAGAGAATCCTAAGACCATCGGAAGAATTGTTGTTAAGGAACTAGGCAAATTAACTCCGTAACTTAGGGATAAGGAGTGCCCCGAAAGGGGCCGCAGAGAATAGGCTCAAGCAACTGTTTATCAAAAACACAGGTCTCTGCTAAAGCGAAAGCTGAAGTATAGGGGCTGACGCCTGCCCGGTGCTGGAAGGTTAAGGGGAATACTAAGCCGTAAGGCGAAGGTATGAACTTAAGCCCCAGTAAACGGCGGCCGTAACTATAACGGTCCTAAGGTAGCGAAATTCCTTGTCGGGTAAGTTCCGACCCGCACGAATGGCGTAATGATTTGAGCACTGTCTCGACAACAAATCCGGCGAAATTGTAGTGCAAGTGAAGATGCTTGCTACCCGCGATTGGACGGAAAGACCCCGTAGAGCTTTACTGCAGTTTAGCATTGAGTTTCGGTATTGTCTGTACAGGATAGGTGGGAGGTATGGAAACCGGGGCGCCAGCCCTGGCGGAGCCACCCTTGGGATACCACCCTGACAGTACTGGAATTCTAACCGGCGGCCATGAAACTGGTCACGGGACATTGTTAGGCAGGCAGTTTGACTGGGGCGGTCGCCTCCTAAAAAGTAACGGAGGCGCCCAAAGGTTCCCTCAGAAGGGTCGGAAATCCTTCTTAGAGTGCAAAGGCATAAGGGAGCCTGACTGCGACACATACAGGTGGAGCAGGGACGAAAGTCGGGCTTAGTGATCCGGTGGTACCTCGTGGGAGGGCCATCGCTCAACGGATAAAAGCTACCTCGGGGATAACAGGCTGATCTCCCCCAAGAGTTCACATCGACGGGGAGGTTTGGCACCTCGATGTCGGCTCGTCGCATCCTGGGGCTGAAGTAGGTCCCAAGGGTTGGGCTGTTCGCCCATTAAAGCGGCACGCGAGCTGGGTTCAGAACGTCGTGAGACAGTTCGGTCCCTATCCGTCGCGGGCGCAGGAAATTTGAGAGGAGCTGTCCTTAGTACGAGAGGACCGGGATGGACTGACCTCTGGTGCACCAGTTGTTCCGCCAGGAGCATTGCTGGGTAGCTATGTCGGGAAGGGATAAACGCTGAAAGCATCTAAGCGTGAAGCCCACCTCAAGATTAGATTTCCCACAGCGTAAGCTGGTAAGACCCCTCGGAGAACACGAGGTTGATAGGTCAGGGGTGTAAGCATGGCAACATGTTGAGCTGACTGATACTAATAGGTCGAGGGCTTGATCAAAATATATCTTACTGTGCAATTTTCAGAGAACAATAGTATTCCATATGGTATACATATGTTTTCCATATTTAATGATTTATGTCAAATATCTGGTGGTTATGACGTGAAGGTAACACCCCTTCCCATTCCGAACAGGATGGTTAAGCTTCATCGTGCCGAGAGTACTGCAGGGGTAGCCCTGTGGCAGGGTAGGTAGCTGCCGGGTTTTAAATTAGGATCTTTAGCTCAGTTGGTTAGAGCAACCGGCTCATAACCGGTAGGTCTGGGGTTCGAGTCCCTGAAGGTCCACCATATGGGGGTATAGCTCAGCTGGGAGAGCATCTGCCTTGCACGCAGAGGGTCAAGAGTTCGAATCTCTTTATCTCCACCATAAGCGACTAGCAAATATTTGTTAGTCGCTTTTTAAGTTGTATTTATATATGATATAATAAATTAAAAATAATTATAAAGGGGTGTTAAGTTGCTTTTTTATAGGTTGAAGCAATTTTATTGGAATTTATGCTCTAATATAAATGAACATGATATGATTTTTTTGAATAATATCTTAAATGATAATGACTTAAGATTGTTTAATAGATTGTCAATTTCAGAACAAAAACATTCTATTAAAGTAGCTTATGATGTAGAAAAAATCTGCAGTGAGAGAAATATAAATTCAGAATTGCTTTTAAAAGCAGCACTTTTACATGATATAGGTAAAATATTTAAAAGGTTTAATATTATTGATAAATCTATAATGGTTTTACTAGATAAAATTACGAGAAGTAGGATAAAGAAAATTTGTAATTTATCTAAAATGTCTAAAATAAGTGTATACTATAATCATGCTGAGCTTGGAGCAAATTTATTACATAAACTTGGTTATAATGAATACATAATTTATCTAGTGAGAAATCACGACAATAAAAATACATATTATAATATTGAACTTAATATACTTAGATATTGTGATGATATTAATTAGAATATTATTATGGTAATTTTATGGTAATTTTACGGAGTATATTTTAAGTTTTGTGATATAATTATAACTGGTATATGTTTTAAATAGCAGTAATTGGAGGTAATTATGAATTCTGAAAAAAGAAGAATACATATAGAAAATATATTAAAAAGTAATAATAAGCCTCAAAAGGGACATGTTTTAGCAGAAGAATTAGGGGTTACAAGACAGGTTATAGTTAAGGATATAGCTATTTTAAGGGCAGAAGGTAAGAATATTATAGCAACACCAGAAGGATATTTAATTCCTAAAAGTGAGGATAATAGAATTAAACAGGTGATTGCAGTTTCACATAAATCATATGAAATGGAGGATGAACTAACTACAATTGTTAAGTTTGGTGGAGTTGTTGAGGATGTAATAATAGAACATTCAATATATGGTGAAATTAAAGGAATGCTTATGATAAAATCCATATATGATGTTAAAAGTTTTATTTCAAAGGTTAAGGAAACAAATTCAGAACCGCTCCTAGTACTCACAGGTGGAGTACATCTTCATACTATTTCTGCAGAAAGTCCTTTTATTATTGATAATATCAAAAGAGAATTGAAAAATAAAAAATATTTAATTTCTAACTAAATTATGCTTTTTAATAAAATAGTCTAAAATAAAATTTAAAAGAGGTGAATTATTTATGAAAAAAAGAGGAATTATAGGTTCGATAATTTTATTTGGAGTTTTAGGATTAATTGTAGTATTTTTAGATAGAATTGTAAATTTTATAGTAAACATTGAATGGTTTAAAGAAGTAGGATATTTATCTATTTATTTTACACAAATAAAAGCTACATTAAAATTAATGATACCAGCTTTTATAATATGTTTTTTATGTATATGGTTTTATTATAAAAGCATAAGACTTAGTATAATGAAGTATAAAAGGGTTATTGAAGTTAATAAAAATAAAGATAATATTCAAAGAAAAATAGTTATATTTTTGAATATTATTGTATCACTTTTTATTTCTTATTTTTTTTCATCCATTTATTGGTATAGAATTCTACAATTTACAAATTCAGTTCCATTTAATGTTAAAGATCCAATCTTACATTTAGATGTATCTTTTTATGTATTTAAATTACCTCTTATACAATCTATCTATAGCGCTTTAGTAAGTCTACTTATTTTTCTTGGAATATTGACTTTCTTGATTTATATGGCTTTAAATTTAAATGATAGATTTGTATCACAAAAAGATTTTAGAAAAAATTTTAAAAATAAGTTTAATAATTTCGACATTAAGAGTGGTATTACTAGGTTTGCTGGAAAACAATTGGCGGTTTTAGCAGCGCTTATAATGGTATGTGTATCAGTAGGATATTTTTTAAAGTCAGTGAATCTTGTTTACAGTAATAGAGGAGTAACTTTTGGAGCTGGTTATACAGATATACATATAAGTTTTTTCTTTTATATAATTATATGTTTAGTATCAATAATTTCTGCAATTGTAATATTTGTGAGTGTAATCAAATTAAAAATTAAGCCTATTGTAATATCTATATCAATTATTGTAGCTTTGGTTATCATTGAAAATGTATCTTCTGTTGTATTTCAGAATTTTATAGTTAAATCAAATCAAAAAACTTTAGAGCAGCCATATATAAAGCGTAATATTGATTATACGAGAAAAGCATTTAATATTGAAAATGTAGATTCTAAATTTTTTCCTGTTAAAGATACTCTTACAGAAAATGATGTAAAAAATAATATGGATACTATAAACAATATTAGGGTAAATTCATATGCTCCAACTCTTGAGTTTTACAATCAAGTTCAAATTATAAGATATTATTATAACTTTAATAATATAGATATAGATAGATATAATATAAATGGAAAGTTTACACAGGTTTTTTTAGGAGCTAGAGAAATAAATAGCAATTCTATAGATCCTAATACATGGCAGAACAAACATCTTATTTATACACATGGATATGGTATAGTAATGAATAAAGTTAATTCTGTAACTTCGTCTGGTCAACCTAATTTTGTCATAAAGGATATGCCACCTCAAAATTCTACAGATATAAAGATTGATAATCCAAGAATATATTTTGGGGAGAGTACTGATAATTATGCTATAGTAAATACGAAAATAAATGAATTTGATTATCCCAAAGGTAGTAATAATGCTACTAACAAATATGAAGGTAATGCTGGAATAAAAATGAATTTTTTAAATAGAATATTATTTTCACTGAACCAAAAGAGTGTAAATTTTTTACTTTCAAGAGATATAAATAGTCAAAGTAAGATATTAATAAATAGAAATATTAAAGATAGAGTTAAAAAAATAGCTCCATTTTTAAATTATGATTCAGATCCTTATATAGTTATGAGTGGTGGAAAATTGTATTGGGTATTAGATGGATATACTGTTTCAGATAGATACCCATATTCACAACCTCAAAATAATGGAATAAATTATATAAGAAATTCATTTAAAGTAGTGGTAAGTGCTTTGGATGGGACTACTAATTTCTATATTGTGGATAAAAGTGACCCTATAGTTCAAAGCTATTCCAAGATATTTCCCAAACTGTTTAAAGATTTAAATAGCTTATCACCTGATATAAAGGAACACTTTAAGTATCCGGAAGATATGTTTAATATACAATGTAATGTTATTGGAAAATATCATGTTACAGATCCTAGTGTATTTTATAATGGTGAGGATGTATGGGAAGTTGCTAAGAATCAGAAACAGGTTAATGGAAATAAAGATTCTATGGAATCGCCATATGTAGTGATGAAACTTCCTGGTAATGAAAAAGAAGAAATGATTTTACTCCAATATTTGAATATAAGAAATAAAGATAATATGGCAGCTTTATTTGGAGCTAGGATGGATGGAGATAATTATGGAAAGATGGTGTTATATAAATTTCCACCTGAGAAAACCGTATATAGTCCTTATTTATTTAAGCAAAGGTTGAATCAGGATACTACAATATCACAGGAATTATCTCTTTGGAATAAAGATGGTTCTAAAGTACAATTTGGTGATACTATAATAGTGCCAATAAACACCTCTCTTTTATATATAGAGCCAGTATATTTAAGGGCAAGTGGTAAGGACAGTATACCAGAGATGAAAAGGGTAATAGTTTCCTATGGGGATAAAATGTTATTATCTCAAAATATAGATACTGCAATATCAGAGATGTTTAATATCAATCAGGAAGATAATCAAAATAAATTGGATCAAAATAAATCGGACGTAAAAGATATAAATGATAAATCTTCAAAATTAAAGGAAGTGAAAGATTTATATAATAAGGCTTTAGATTCACAAAAAAGCGGAGATTGGGCTAAATATGGTGATTATATAAATCAACTTGGAAAATTGATAGATGAATTGAATAAATAGAATGTTGCTAAGAAGCTGCCTGTAGAAATTTTATGGCGGCTTTTTAAATTAGTATAAATTGTAAATATATCTATGCTTAGTTAGTAAAAGGTAATATAATATAATTGTTATATTAGTAACTAAGGTATAATTATATTTGTTTCTTTGAAAGGAATGTATACTATGGATTATGATGTACTTATCTTAGGTGGAGGTATAATGGGATGTGCAGTTGCCTATGAGCTTTCAAAGTATAGTTTAAATATAGCTTTAATAGAAAAAGATTATGATATAGCAGATGATGTAGCTTTTATAAATTCATCTGTTGTATATGATGGAATTGAGTCTAAAACTGCTTTGTTGTCAAGATTGGAATCTATAGGAAACAGCATTATAAAGGAAATTGCACCTAAATTTAATATAAATTTTATAAAAAAAGGTTACCTTATAATTGCAGATAATAAAAAAGATGAAGAAAAATTGATAAAAATGTATCATAGAGCATTAAAAAGAGGAATTAAAGATATATATTTATTGGATGAAAATCAGATTTCACAAATTGAGCCTAATTTAAATATAAAAGTAAAAAGAGCTATATATTCTAAAAATACGGGTATTATATCACCGTATGATCTTGCCATATCTTATGGAGAAGTTGCATCTGATAATGGGGTTAATTTTAAATTAGGGGAAGAGGTATTGGATATACAATTTATGTCTAAGGGATTTAGAGTTTTAACAAATAAAAATAAGTTTACATGTAGTATGGTATTAAATACTATTCCAAGAGATGGATATAGTATAGAAAGTGGAATTAATATGAAAAGAAAAGTGGGATACATAAATTATTTTTTAATAGAAAATATTGGGAATAAATATGATAATGTTTTATCTAGTTTAGGGAAAAATGGTGAAAGAGTATATGTTATTTCAACTAATAATAATTCATTAATGTTAGGAGTAACTACAAATAATGAAATAGGTTATGTTCAAGGGTTAAAAATAATAGAAAAATATTTTGGAAAAATAGATGAAAATAAGATAAGTGTATTTTATAAATCTAAATACTATAATGATGATCTTATTATAGATGACAGCTTGGTTGATAAAGGCTATATAAAGGTTGTTGAGAAAAATTGGGGACAAATAACTATGTCTCCATCAATTGCAAGAATAGTATGTGAAACTATAGTTAATAATTTAAATTGTATCCTTAAAAAGGATTTTGTAGATAAAAGAAGAGAATTTTATAGATTTAAGAATATGTCAAATGAGGAAAGAAATCAGATAATAAAATTAAATAGAAAATATGGTAAAATAATATGCTATTGCCAAGAGGTTACGGAAGGTGAGATTGTAGATTCAATAAGAAGACCTCTCGGTGCACGTACTATAGAAGGTATAAAGAGGAGAACAGGAGCTACTTTTGGAAATTGTATGGGGTCACAGTGCCTTTATAAGATAGCCTCTATATTAGCAAGGGAAACTAATAAAAATATGACAGATATAGTTAAAGATTCAAAAGACTCAAAAATAATACTAAGCAGGATAAAGGAATTTGATGAAATTTAATGTTGGTAGGTGGATAGAGATATGTTTAATGATAAGAGTGATATATTTACAAGTATTGTTAGGATAAAAGGAGCTAATTGTAATGTAGTTCCGGTTAAAAGTACTGAACCTATAAATAAAAATTTATGGATAGAATGTTCTAAAGCGTTAAGTAGAATTCATGTGGGGGCACCTATAAGTGTAGGTGATATAATTTGTAAAAATATACTTAATACAAAAGTGGATATAGTTTCTACTAAAACTATAGTAATACTAAAATGATTTGACTGTATAATTTATATAATATATAATTAAATAGTTAGGATATCTGATATCAAATTAGATTTCCTGTTTTGATGTGCGCTAGTAGCTCAGTTGGATAGAGCAGTTGGCTACGAACCAGCGTGCCGGGGGTTCGAATCCTCTCTAGCGCACCATAAACCGTTGAAAACACTAAGTTTCAGCGGTTATTATTTTATTCAATTTTAGAGTTTTTCCTCAATTTTCCTTTCAAAGCTTTAGGCGAGAGTTATTTCATGTTAAGTATAAAATTTATTTTTTATTTATTTTTAATATATTTTAATTACACTTTTATATTTTACAATTTTAAATAAATATAGCAAATAGATTGTTTTGAGGAGGAGATTACATTGGTGCAAAAAGTACTTGAAGTAAAAGGCATTTTTAAAAGAAGAGGGAAAATGCAAGTGTTAAAAGACAATTCTTTTTCTATAGATGCAGGTGAAATTTGTGGACTTGTGGGAAGAAATGGTGCTGGAAAGACTACTTTGATTAAAATAATAACCGGCATGTTGTTTCCAGATGAAGGTGAAATTATAATATGCGGGGAAGATCTTAAAACTAAAAGAGAAGAAGCACTTCAGAAGGTGGGAGCTATAGTGGAAACACCGGAGTTTTATGGCTACATGACAGGAAGACAAAACTTAAATTATATAGCCAGCATAATGGTAAATGTTACAAAAGATAAGATAGAAGAGGTTATAAAATATTCTAAATTAGGTGCTAAAATTGACAAAAAAGTAAAAACATATTCTCTGGGAATGAAACAGAGACTTGGTATTGCCCAGGCTCTTATGGGACACATATCCCTTTTGATATTGGATGAACCAACAAATGGTTTGGATCCTATCGGGGTTGTGGAACTTAAAAATACCATAAATACTTTAGCTAAAAAGAAGGGAGTAAGTGTTTTTATATCCTCACATATTTTAAGTGAAATAGAAAGTATATGTACAAAGGTTGTTTTTATAGATAAAGGTAAAATTGTGGGCGTTGAAAAGATAGGCAGCAAAGCTGAAAGTTGCTCTGATTTAAAGCAAAATCTTGAAGATAAATTTATAAAGATGATGGAGAAAAGTGGTGATGAATAAATATGTATGGGAGGAGCTAAAAAGAATAGTCATTAAAAAGAAAATCTGGATTGCTTTTATTCTTATGTTTATAGTTATATTTGGGCTGGGAAGTACTTTGAAAACAAATACATTGGAAGTGCAGATTCAAAAATATAAAGCTCTTCTTGTGAACCAAAAAATTGGCATGGATAAAGCTGATTCAAAATTGAAAAAAGCAGAATTTTCCAGAGATATAGTAAGTACTCAGAAGGAAATAAAAGATAAAGAAGAACAGCTGAATGAAATAAAAAATTATGATAGATCAAAATTGGATGGACAAATTCAAAAATTGGAAATGGAAAATAACTATGAAAATGAATATAGGATACTTCAATTGAAATATGAAAAAAATCATAATATAGAAAAAAGTGAGCTTATACCAAAGGGCATGTATTCAGCTATGGAAATTCTGGCATATTTTATACCGGTGTTTTTTTTACTTATTCTCATTGTATTTTTGTCGGACATAGTGTCTGGAGATTATTCCCCAAATACAATTAAAAATTTGGTTACGAAACCTATTTCAAGGAAGAAAATTATTATATCCAAATTTGTTGCTTCCATGATTTTAAGTGCAGGTACTTTGATTATAAGTGTCATAATATTTATACTGGAAGCTGGAATTCATCTGGGATTTTCAGATTATAGATTGCCTTTTGATGTAGGTGCAAAGTATGTTTTTGACAGTTCTCTTACGTTAAGTCCAATGGCTTCACAGATGAGATATGTAAATGGAAGCAGATCAATTATTCCCCTCTGGACTGCAATTGTTGAATTGGTGTTTATTATAATAATTGTTTCAGCGGCTATTATATCGATAATTCTGTTCATATCGGTTTTCTGTAGAAATTCACTTGTTTCCTCCCTTGTAAGTTTTATGTTAGTTGGAGGAACGGCTGTCTGGTACATTTTTGGTTTTGCAGGCAGATATGTTGTATCAGCAAAATACGGGATCTTTGTAAAATTTCTACCTGTTCCATATATAGTTGATGCAGTAGGGACTTTAGGCGGTGATATTTCTGTTCAACTTACCAGCAGTATAAATGTGTTTTTCGTATTGATGATCTGTTTGGTATGGACTTTAGTCATGCTGTTTTTAAGCAGCTATGTTTTTGGTAAAAGGGATTTTGATTGAAAATCCAAAGTGCTATAATTTTAAGTTGGGTGATTGTTTTGAAGGAAAATATATTGATAATAGATGATGACAATGACATAAGGAATATGCTTGTAAATTATTTTCAAAAGGAAGGTTATCCGGTATATAATGCTTCTGACGGAGAGAAAGGGCTGCAAATTTTAAAGTCCAAGTCAGTTTCCTTGATAATTTTGGACATTATGATGCCTAAAATGGATGGATATACCATGCTGTCTGAACTCAGAGAATTCTCAAATCTGCCTGTTATACTTCTCACTGCAAAAGGCCAGCAAATGGACAAGATAAAGGGATTTATAGCTGGATGTGATGATTATATAGTAAAGCCCTTTGATTTTACAGAACTTTCATTAAGGGTGTTAGCTATACTTAGAAGATCTAAAATCGGTAATGACATGCAAAACCACATATTGAAAATTAGGGATATAGAAATAAATACTATGGAACATACAGTAAAAAAAGATAATGTGGAGATTGTGCTTACTCCAAAGGAATATGAGATTTTATACACACTAGCATCAAATAGAGGATGGGTATATTCCACAAGAATGCTCTATGAGATAATTTGGAAGGATACCTTTTTGGAAAATGACAACACTGTAACCATGCATATTAAGAATCTGAGAGAAAAACTGGGTGACAGTGTAAAGCAGGGTAAATATATAAAAACTATATGGGGAGTAGGTTATAAGATTGAAAAGAATATTTAAATTAAGGAGTGAGCTGGCTTTTTCTGCAGTTATTTCAGTAATTATATCTATTATACTTGCAGTTTTTTTGAGGGAGTTTGTGCTTGGCTCTTTTTTGAACAATTATAATGATACCCCTGAATATGTGTATGAGAATATGATTGCTCCAGTAGAACGGAATTTGAAAGGTATGAATATTAATGATTTAGGAAAACTACAGAAATATATGAATAAAGAGTATAGTATGACCTATTTTATTTTTATAGTGAGAAAAGATGGAAAGGTGATAGCTTCGAACAATAGAGAAATTAAAAATATAGATAATAATCAGATTGAAAATGGAAAAAGATCATTTAAATTTTTAAATGTCAATAGGGATAATTTGGTAAAAATAACCAGATGCGATTATCTAAAAGACGGGTATTATCTGTATTATATATATACCGGTTATGGTAAATTGGATAATAGCAATATTGTAGGTACAATGGCAATTTTAATCTTCATAATTGTATTTTTCCTACTCATATGGAGACGTATATCTTATATATCTGAAATAAAATCAACAGTTAGTGGTATTGCTGAGGGTAATTTATCCAATAGAGTCCCACTTAAATATAAAAATGAACTTAGGGAATTGTCTGAAAACATAAATTATATGGCTTCAAAAATAGAAAAGGAAGAGAAAAACAGGAATGAATTTTTTACCAATATATCTCATGATCTGAGAACGCCTTTAACCACTATACTGGGATATATAGATATGATTAAAAGTGGTAAATATGATTCAGAGAATGAGTTCAATAATTATATAGATATAATACACAAAAAAGGATTGTATTTAAAGAATATGCTGGATGATTTTTTTGAATATTCAAAACTGGCTTCTAATGACATAATACTGGAAAAACAACAGCTGCAGTTAAATGAACTGGCAAGGCAGGTGGCTGAAGAAGAGGAAGAGGAATTTATACAGAGAGGTTTGAAGCTTTACCTCAAATTACCTCAGGAATCCATTGGTATCAAAGTAGATCCCAATTTGTTTTTAAGGGCAGTAAATAATCTTTTAAATAATGCGCTTAAGTATTCCAAAGGTGGTACAATTGTTGAATTCAATATAGGTAAGGAAGAATATAATGACAATTTTTATACAGTGATTTCAGTGTCAAATATTCCTGAAGTTCCAGTTAGTGATGAAAATATAGAGAATTTTTTTGAAAGACTGTATAAAAATGATTTGTCCAGAAAAAAAGAAGGCAGTGGTCTTGGATTGTCCATTGTAAGAGAAATAGTTAAACATCATGGTGGATTTATAAAAGCATATAAAGAAAATCATAAATTAATTTTTAAGTTATATATACCTTATTCCAATCTTCTCTCCTATTAACACTTTTGTTTCATAACCAATTTCTGTCTGTTTGAGTATATCCCTATCAATTAGGATTTTGTTTTTTTCAAATAATAAAATTAAAGTTGATCCACCAAATTTGAAATATCCTTTTTCGTCACCTTTGCAAATTTTTTTATAAGGATGATAAGTTTGTATTATGGAACCTACACAAGTTGCACCTATTTCTACATAAAGTATATCCCCAAAATTATAAGAATGAAAAATACTCCACTGTCTTTCATTTTGACAGAATAAATTTGGAATTTTTTTCAACGCTAAAGGATTTACTGAATAATAATAACCATTAATTTTTTTTATAGTATCGCATATACCATTATCTATAAAATGAAATCTGTGATAATCAGTAGGAGCAAGTCTTAATACGATTAAACTTCCAGAATTAAATTTTTCAGTATTGTTTTTATCTTTAATCAAGTCGTATAGTTTGTATGTAAGTCCTTTTATTTGTAGTATTTTGTTTAAATCTACGTTTGAATAGGCTAAAAGTCTGCCATCCCCTGGAGAAATCAAATTATTACTATTTTGATCAATAGGCCTTGCAATTTTCTTTAGCTTTCGTGTAAAGAAGTCATTAAAGTTTTTAAATTCATTTTGATTTTTAATAGATTCATTCATGTCTATATTGAAATCCGTAATAAATCTATTTATTCTTTTTTTGCTAAATATACTATTGCAAAAGTATCCATATAATTTGGAAAAAATTTTTTTCTTAATTATAATATTTAAAAGTTTCATTCCAACAGGAGAAGAATAGGTCCATTTTAAATATCTATCACCTGCAATTTGTTCTATTTCATATTTTTTTGATTTTCTATTATAGTATTTTATCATTATAGATAACCTCTGATATTATAGTAATTTTTATGTATAATATGATTAATTTATTTATAACTATAGATTTTAATTGCTGTTTATATTAAAATTATTATTGAAATAAGATAAATAAGTCATTGTAGTATTTGAATATTGTAATATAATTAAGTAGTTATACTGACTGGTGAATCAATATATAATAAAATCTGGAGTGGTATCTATGAGTAATACTAAGACTTTAATTTTTAAATCAGCTATAAGGATATTTTCTAAAAATGGTTACAATGGAGCTACAATGGATGCAATAGCTGCTGATGCTGGTGTTGCTAAAGGAACTCTATATTATCATTTCAAAAGTAAAGAGGAGATATTTAAATATATAATACAGGAAGGAATGAATATTGTAAAGAATGAAATAGAGGATATAGCCAATAATGAGCAAGATTCTCTTTCTAAACTTAAAGTTTTGTGTAAGACTCAGCTTGGATTAGTATATGAAATAAAGGATTTTTTTAGAGTAATAATGAGCCAACTTTGGGGTCAGGAAACAAGACAGTATGAACTAAGAGATGCTATAAATAGTTATATTCTATACATACAAAAATATTTGGATGATGCTATAAAGGAAGGATTTATAAAAAATGGTGATACTTATTCTATGGCATATGCATTATTTGGTACAATATGTTCTCTTTCTGTATATGAACTTACGAATAGTAGTAAAGAACATTTAAATAGTGACAAAAAAAATTATAATGATATGGTTGATAATATTATAAATTATGTATTAAATGGTATAATAAAGTGATCATTATAGAGTAAAAGAATTTATTAGCATTCTTTTACTTTATAATTTACCAGATTTTATTATTGATATTATTATTATTAAACTTAGAGCAAGGGAGATTATCATTCCTGTAAATCCTAATAAGGGTACATTATAAATTTTAGGATTTATGTTAGAATTTAAAATTAAAGATGAACTTATTAGCATGGAACATGATATAAGTGATATTGATAGCCTATTTGTCATTTTATTCAGTTGTTTTATAGAATTGTCTATTTTACTAAACTTAAGCTCAAGTTTAGCTCTTCCATTTAAAATACCATCAATTAATTCTACTATTTTTTTAGGAATCCTTACTGAGTTTTTAGCAAAATTATAATAGTTTATCAACGTATCATCCAAATTAAAGCTATTTAAAAAATAGGATTTGTTACTGCTTTTGACAAAAGGTATGGCAATATCCAGAATCTGAATTTCAGGGGCTATTTCACTTACTATTCCTTCTACTATAATAAAACTTTTTACCAAGAGTATTAAATCTTTAGGCAATTTTATATTATTATTTTTGGCACATTCAAAAATCTGTGTCATTAAAGCAGAAATTTTTATATTTTCAAGTGAAGTAGATAAATAATTGTCAAGAAGCGTGTTTATATCATCGTACAATCTGTTTTTATCTACAATGCCTTTCTTTATGCCTATGGACATAATTGTTGATACAAGTGTGTCTAGGTCCTTATATACTATTGAAATAATTATTTTATTTAAACATTTTTTTAGATAATGAGATATATTGCCCATTATTCCAAAGTCCAAAAAACATATTTTATTTTTCTGTATTAATAGATTGCCTGGATGTGGATCGGCATGAAAAAAGCCATCAGTAAAAACTTGTTTAAAAAAAGAAGTCGCAAGTTTTTTCCCAAGATCATCTAAGTCATAACCACCTTTATTTAGTAATTCTATATTATTTATTTTAAAGCCATTAATTTTTTCCATAGTTATCACTTTGCTTTTACATAAATTTTCTACTAAATACGGTACATGACAAAATGCAACATTGCTATTTAATCTTTTGAATTTTATCATGTTTTTTACTTCCAAATCAAAATTGAGTTCTTGGCTTGTAGAAAATTTTAATTCATCAATAGCTTCTTCTGGATCAATTATTAAATTTTTAAATTTATTCTTGGTGAGTTTTATTATTTTATAAAGTATGGATATATCAGTTTCCATCTTTTCTTTAATGTTAGGTCTCTGAATTTTTACTATTACATGTCTACCATCATTTAAAATGGCATTATGAACTTGTGCAATAGATGCAGAAGCAAAAGGATGTTCATCAAATTTAAAAAAACATTCCTCTATATTTTTATTGAAGTCACTGAAAAAAACCTTATTTATATCTTCAAATTTTTCCGGCGGCACGTCATCTTGAAGTTTTGAGAGTTGATCAATGAATTTTGAAGGTAGTATATCTGGTCTTGAACTAAGAATTTGGCCTATTTTAATAAAAGTAGGACCAAGTTCTTCAAAAGCCATTCTCAAGTTTTCAGGTGATTTTTTTCCCCTGGTACTTACGAATTTAAATCCATATTTTCCTAATACCTTCACAATTTCTTTAAAACGTTTGGATGATTTTTCTTGCATTTTATAGAATAATAACTAAAGTCCAAATGGACTCTAGTTATTATTTACTTTTTCCTCTATCTTTTTTAATCTCTCATTTATAGATGCTATGTCTTCTTTTGAAGCAAAATTTAAGGTGTTTAGTATAGAAAGAAGTTCTTCTCTATTTAAAGGTTTAATTTGATCTTTTTTTGCAGAAACATTTTTCTTCAGTTCTTCAGATAACTGTTTTCCTTCTTCTACAGTAATTTTTCCTTTTTGTACCATTTCATCAATTAATTTTACCGCTTTTTCATAGGTATATGCTGCAGAACCGACTCCAGCTAGGAATAAATTTTTTAATTCATTTAACATAGTTCATACCTCCTTATTTATATTGGTATCTATAAAATTTACAAAAAAATTGACAACGATAGTAATATATAATAGAATGTTAAAGTAAAAGCAATTTATGCACTCGTAGCTCAGTAGGATAGAGCAGCGGTTTCCTAAACCGCGTGCCGGAGGTTCGACTCCTCTCGGGTGCACCAGATATAAGCAACTAATGTATTCCTGTAAATTGGATTTGCAGGATTTTTTATATGAAAATTAATAGTTTTTATAGCTTAAGTTTAAATGAAAATGGTAGAAGTTTCAATATAATATATAGAAAGTTAACATTATAATAATATATGGAGATAAAATGGATTTTATGCAGGAAGCAATAAAAGAAGCTAATTATGCATTAAAACTAGGAGAAGTACCCGTAGGTGCTGTGATAGTTAGGGATAAAAAGATAATAGCAAAAGCCCATAATCTTAAGGAGACATTAAAGGATGTTACCTGTCATGCTGAAATACTTGCCATAAAAGCTGCTTCTGAAAAAATAGGAAATTGGAGGTTAAGTGGATGCAGTATGTATGTAACTTTAGAACCGTGTCCCATGTGTGCAGGAGCTATAGTCCAATGCAGAATGAACAAACTTTATATAGGAACTTTCAATCCTACTTTTGGCTCTTGCGGATCTGTTTTAAATTTGGTTCAAAATAACAGTATTAATAGTTTTGTAGATGTTAAGTGGGTTTATAACGACTGCTGCAGTAATATTTTAGAAAAATTTTTTAAATCCAAAAGATAGAATAATTAGTTTGATTTATTTATTTTACTTTTGTATAATAAACTAGTGGGATTTTGGAGAGATCTCCGAGAGTTCTAAGGTGATTGACTCTGAATCATATGATTATGAATAGAGGATTACCGATTATGTAATAAATTAAATATGGAAGCGTATCGAAGTGGTCATAACGGGCCTGACTCGAAATCAGGTAGACGGCAACGTCTCGTGGGTTCGAATCCCACCGCTTCCGCCAGATGTAAAACCCAGTGCTGATTAATAAGAGATAAATTGATGTATTTGGAGGTATAGCTCAGCTGGTTAGAGTGTACGGTTCACATCCGTAAGGTCGAGGGTTCGAGCCCCCCTGTCTCCACCAAAAACAAACGTTAATATTGATACAATATTAATGAGTCAAAAAAGGCTGTCGTACTAAAAAAACTAGTGAGGCAGTTTTTTTGCGTAAAAAATAAGTCTCCCACTCGGAAGAGTGAAGGATTTAATAAATTTGTATTCGACTTACTTACGTATAAGGCAGAATCAGGCAACACCATATCAGATGCTGAAGATTGTACTTTACTCTTACATGAATCACAATTACTCATCAAGAACTATGGGATTTCGCAGATTTCTAAGCAAAGGTAAGAATAATGTTTTATCTGAAAGTATTTTATTGGCAATGGCACATAATATAAATAAGTTACTTCATTTGGCGGCATGTTATAATCTATAGTAATGTAGTATTAATGGATAGAAGTATTGTAAATTACCACAGGGGTTTTCAATGTGAAGCTAAGGATGCTGTCACATTTTTAAAATAATGTTGTGAAAAACTTAAATTATACTATTAACAAGATACCTGTAGAATCTTTTCACAAAGGTTCTATTTAACTTCTATTTACATTGCCGCAGTAAAATATTCTCAAGGTGGTGAAGTGATGAATATGAGCAAAATCTTAATCGCGGACGATGACCCGAATATCCGTGAACTCGTTCGTGTTCACTTAAAGAATAATGGCTTTGATGTGGTTGAAGCCAAAGACGGGCGCGACGCGCTCGAAAAAATGGATTCCTCTCCCGACCTTGCGGTTATCGACCTTATGATGCCCAAAATGAATGGCTATGAGCTGTGCAAGGAACTCCGCAAGTATTATGACATGCCAGTCCTTATGCTGACGGCAAAGGGTGACTTAGGTTCCAAGGCAAAAGGTTTTGAAGTCGGTACAGACGATTATCTCATAAAGCCTTTCGAGGGCGAGGAACTTGTAATGCGTGTTAAGGCGTTGTTGCGACGTTACAAAATTGAGAGTTCGCAGCTTATCCAAATCGGAACTGTGGCCATCAATCGCAACAGCTTTACCGTCGATGGCGAGGATATTCCTCGGAAGGAGTTTGAACTGCTCTTCAAATTGGCAGGCTTTCCGGGAAGGACATTTAGCCGCGACAGTCTGATTGAAGATGTGTGGGGATATAACTTCGACGGCAACGAGCGTACCCTTGATGTGCATATCGGGAGGCTGCGCGAGCGTTTCCCAGCTGAAACAAGTGGTTTCAGGATTGTCACCGTGCGAGGTTTAGGCTATCGGTTGGAGGTGACGGCGTGAACAACAAGCTGAAAATCATTTTCGGTATACTTGGTTTTACGGTGGTGCTGACTCTGTGTGCTGTTGCGGGACACTTTCTGCTGCTGTTAATGGTGACCTTACCTGTTATCGTGGATATTATCGCTTCGCTATGGGTAGGTTTTTTGCTGTTTGCATTGCTGGCGAAGATTATGTATTTAATTCACCAAGACGATAACCATCGGCAAGGCTACTGGGAAAATACTTTGACTGCATTGGAACAAATCAGTCACGGGAACTTTTCCGTTTTACTCCCCGAAAACGAAGATATCCACTTCAATGAGCTTACGAAAGCCGTAAATGATATGGCAAGAAATCTTGGTGACCTCGACAAAATGCGTTCGGACTTCATTTCAAATGTGTCCCATGAGATACAGTCGCCGCTCACATCCATAAGTGGGTTCGCAGCACTTCTCAAAACCGATTTGCCCGAGGAGGAACGCCGCCGCTATGCCGAAATAATCGAAACCGAAGGCAAGCGATTGTCAGGACTGAGTGACAACCTAATGAAACTGTCGAGTCTTGATAACAAAACAATAACCCCACACGATTTCCGGCTTGACAAACAACTACAAAATATTATACTCGTGCTTGAACCGCATTGGTCTGCTAAGAATATCACTCTCGAAGTGAATTTAGAGAAAACCACGGTCAATGGTGATGAAGAACTGCTTTCACAAGTATGGATGAACTTGCTCCACAATGCGATTAAATTCACGCCGCAAGACGGGATTCTATATGTGTCACTGAAAGACGGATCTATAAAAATTGCCGATACGGGGTGCGGTATCCCGCAAGAAGAACTGCCACATATATTCGAACGGTTCTATAAGGTAGACAAAGCCCGCGACCGCAGTTTTGGCGGCAATGGGTTGGGGCTTTCGATAGTTAAGAAAGTCCTTGATTTGCACGGTTGGTTGATTGACGTAGAAAGTGAACTTGGCAAAGGTACGACCTTCACGATAACGCTTTCCAAAAAATAATCAATTCCGTTTAACCTCCGTTTAATTTGAAGACGTAGAATTGACTCATCAAATCAAATGGAGGTAATTTTATGAGTAATGTCATAGAGGTTAAAGATCTTGTCAAACAGTATAATGGCGCAAAATCGCCGTCTGTGAACGGCATAAGTTTCAACGTGGATGAGGGAGAATTTTTTGCCTTCCTCGGACCCAATGGGGCGGGCAAAACCACAACAATATCAATTCTTACAACCACGCTTGCTAAAACAAGCGGCCAGGTAATAATTGCGGGGTTTGATGTTGACAGACAGGCACGACAAGTTCGTGAGCATATAGGGATTATTTCGCAAAAGCCGAGCCTTGACACCAATCTTACTGCTGAGGAGAATATCCGTTTTCACGCCGCTTTATATGGAATGTACGCTTATTCTCCAAGTTTTAAGCTTATGCCAAAGGCCTATCGAGAACAGGTTGGGCAGCTAGCGGAAATCGTTGGCATATCGGATTCACTTTTTAAGCGCGTCAGCAAACTGTCCGGTGGTATGCAGCGTAAGTTCGAGATAATCCGCACTTTAATGCACACTCCTGACGTGATGTTCCTTGATGAGCCGACGCAAGGGCTTGACGCAGTGAGCCGCAGGGGATTGTGGGATTACATCGACACCGTGCGTGAGAGATTTGGTACAACAGTTTTCCTTACCACACACTACATTGACGAGGCAGAGAACGCCACAAATGTCTGTCTTATTAATAATGGGAAAATCGCATTTTGTGGTACACCAAACGCAATGAAGCGTCAGATTGCCTTTGACCCTACGCCGCGTGTGTGTATGCCATCACTTGAGGATGCATATATAGAGTTCCTAAATAAGAATAAGGAGGTTGTGTAAATATGGAAGCAGTCATTATAAAAAAACAATCACGTGCTGCCCGTGAAATCAGTGCTGTATGGGCGCTTATCTGTCGTGAAATCACCTCGGCGTTTAAGTCGCCGGGTATGCTCGTTATGAGCTTTGCAATGCCGATTATCATGATGGGTATGATAGGTGGCAATCTCACACAGAATATGGCGGGTGGTTTGGGTTTCAACTTCGGTTTGTTTATGCTTGTCGGAATGATGGTCAATATGCTCTATACCTTTACGTCAAACGGTGTCGCTTCACTTGTTGACGACCACGACAGTAATTTTTCCGAGGAACTCCTGGTTGCTCCTGTTTCGCGGTATGCCATCGTTATTGGCAAAATCCTTGGTTCCTGGTTGCCAGCGGCCACGAGTATGTTGGGTGCGATGATAGTTGGTGGGCTTATGGGCATTTCGCTCACATTGTCACAATTTCTTAGCATACTTGCTCTGTCACCTCTTATGTGCCTGTCGGCCGGCGCAATGGCAATTGTTCCTATCGGCTTGATAAAAGACCGCAAGATAGCCAATATGGTGACTATGCTGATTACGATGCCACAAATGTTCCTGTGTGGTGCGATTATCCCGATTAACCATTCAAGTGGAATCCTATGGTTGATTAGCAGGATTCTGCCTATGACATACAGTCTCGATCTTACCCGTGCTGTGGTGTATGCAGGAACGCAAGAATACAGTGCCGTTGTGATGTTTAGTCCTGCTGTGAGCATAGCTGCTACTGTTATAGTATCTGTTGTTTGTCTTGTAGTCGGTACGTTCTTCTATGCAAGGAGTGAGAAGAACAGGTAGAATGTCACGTTGAATTGAGAAGAAATAGGTATGTGCGATTTTACATTTTTCTAGACGTCCTTAACAGGACGTTTTTTCTATGCTTAAACTTGAGGTATTGATAGTGTATTTTTTCTTCGGCGAGGATAAGAGCGCCGATTGTGAAGCATATCATAGTATTTTAGACACGATTGATGGCTACCAGCATTGCTTTAAAAGATATAATTTTACCTGCAGTTTTTGCTGCAGGTTATTTAATATTGAGTTCTCTGTATCGATTTATTGCCCCATGGACTTCATATTTCCTTGGTAATGCCAGATTACCCGGACAATTCTGATATGGAAAAATGGATTCCATTCCGAAATCATCTATCTGTTTAAATAGTTTATCTACAGCTTGGGAAATTGTTATCTTGTCATCCACTATTTTCTTTTCGAGAAATTCCAGCATTGCCGCAATGCAATTTGTCTGGCTGTCATCTACAAGTTGTTCCAGTCCGCTTAAATCAATTGCAGATTTATTGTATATAATAAGATGTTTGCCTTTGGCTTTGATTTTGTTATGGGTTTCTTTTTGAATTGATCCATATTTGGCAATCACTCTTTGTGTAATATCTCCAAAGTTACTTTCTCCTGACTTTTCTCTTTTGTAACCTTCTGCCTTTGTAATTTCCCTTGCTATTTTTGTAACATCTTTTGGAATGTACTCATCCATCATTACAACATGATCTGCTTCATCAAAATAGTCACCAGATCCTCCTACAATCAAGATAGTTGAAACTCCATAATCTTTGTATAATGGTCTTATTTTATCAATAAAAGGAGTGATAGGTTCCTTGTCTTTAGATACAAGCTTCTGCATTCTTCCATCTCTTATCATGAAATTTGTTGCAGAAGTGTCTTCATCTATCAGAAGAAGTTTTGTGCCTGCTTCAAGAGCTTCCATTACATTTGCAGCCTGGGAAGTGCTTCCGCTTGCATTTTCCGTAGAAAATTGAAGGGTATCCTTGTTGTTTGGAAGATGGTTTATAAAAGGACTTATATTTACTTTTTCAATACTACGTCCGTCCTCCGCACGTATTTTAACTGCATCATTTCTTGTAATGACGAGTTCACGGCCGTCTTCTGGTATATGATTGTATACTCCCAACTCAAGTGCCCTCAATAAAGTGGATTTTCCATGGTAACCACCACCGACAATCAAGGTTATTCCCTCCGGAATTCCCATTCCCCTGACTGTTTTTTTGCTTGGAAGTAGCATTTCTGTTTCAAAGTTTTTGGGACTCTTAAATGGTACCGCTTTACTCAACAATGGTTTATCCGATACACCACTTTCACGGGGCAGAATAGATCCATTGGATATGAAAGCTACAAGTTTTCTTTTTATTAATTCATCTCTTATATATTCCTGATCCAGAATTAAGGTTACCTGATCTTTCAGGGGTTTATGGTTGATATTTTTGTAGATAAGTGAATTATCAACTATTTTAGGTATGATATTAGAAAAAATATTGTCTGCTGTTTTCCCTAAAACCCTTCTTCCGGCAGCAGGAAGACCTATTTCGAACCTGGCATCAATGTAGTCCTTTTTTATTATTATCGATGTTCTTTCAAGCATCTCCTGACCACAACTATCTATAATGATCAAGCCACTTTTCCCAGTTCCATTTTTTCTATTATTTGAATACTTTATGCTGTTTTCAAAAGTTCTTGTTAAAAAGTCGCATACTGCTGTTATCTTATGCTTTGAGTTTATAAGTTCATCAGGAAAACCAGCTGTTTTCCGGGAAATATTTACGTGACATTTGGAGGGTGGCGCAAATGGATCGGATTGAACATGATCTATAAACAGTACATAATCTCCTAAATCATATGCCCCTTTTATTTTTTTATAAGAAGAATATCCACTTCCATCTATTGAATATAATATTTTCTGAAGTTCACTATGATTTTTCAAGTTTGATTCCTCCTGTTGTAAAGTTTCAATAATTTTTGATCTATAAAAAGTATACATCTTCAATAATTATATTGGCAATTGGCTTTTATACTACAAATGTATTTTGATATTTGAGTTTTGCCATTATAAAATAATTTTATAGGTAAGATATTAATTATTCCGAGAAATGATTATGCCCTGTATTCAAATGAGGGTTAATGTAAAGATAATAAAAGATAAGCTGGGTAAAATCCTAGAACTCATTTCAGGAAAGTCATTGGATTAAAATTGGATATAAGTCCATCAAAGATTTATATTAAGTACAAAGAAGTAGGGCATTTGAGCTGAAACAGCAGTAATTTTTAATATATATTTAATAATAGCAATGAAAAAATTTTTTTAACCTATTGAAATATTATTATTTGTCTAGTATAATATTGGTTGTTCGTGTTGTAGTGTAGATATAATTTAAAATGTTATTTCATGAGTAAACCTATGGAGAGATGTCCGAGAGGTTGAAGGAGCACGCCTGGAAAGCGTGTGTAGGGGAAACTCTACCGGGGGTTCGAATCCCCCTCTCTCCGCCATTTAAACTTTGTCGTGCTAGATGGGGAGTTAGCGGTGCCCTGTACCTGCAATCCGCTATAGCAGGATTTAATTCCTTGCCTAGGCTACAAATTGTGGGGTCTGGCCCATAAAAGTGGCGTTGAGAACTGGGCCCTACGCAACGGAAACTCATGAACCCCGTCAGGTCCGGAAGGAAGCAGCGGTAAGTGATAATTTTCGTGTGCCGTGGAAAAACCTGGTTTGAGTTAACTGTATGGGTAACGCTTATGATTTGTTAGACGAAGCAAGGTGCACGACTTTAATAAATAACTGAAAATAACTGATTTTAAAGATACCTTAGGGTGTCTTTTTGTTTTACAGATTCAGGTCTAATATAATTAGAAATGTATATTAACTACTGTAATTTTATAGGTTATAATATATAGACATGAACATAACTAAAAAATTAAATACAAGAAAAAGGAAATATTATTGATTGAAGAATAAAAATTACAGCTTTTTATGAAAAATATACTTTACAATTAATTACAATATAAAAATTGGCAGAGTATCCCTAGGGTAAAAGTTGATGCTAAAAAATAATAGGTTTTAAATTAAGCTATTCTTTTTAATCCCGATAGGGATCTGGTTTTATCAGAGTTACCAGATTTTATAGCTGCTATCGCAGTTGTCAGAAGGCATATATGTCCTACAGTATTTAAGTTTGATACAGAATTTATATTTCTGACATAAGCTCTTTCGTTATTAAGCTTTTTCCATCTGGAATTATATCTTTCAGATTCTGTCCTCAGGCTGTAGATGGTTTTAAAAAATTTAGACTCATGATTAATTGAAGCCCTGTAGTCAGTACCTTTGCTGATATAACGGATACATCCTCTGTTTTTCCTGCCATTGAAATATTTTTCATGTTTGCAGGGACACAGTGAATCATCTTTAGATTTTTTAAATGGGCAGCAAAATTTTTGCTTGATGTATGAATCAAAATACTGTCGTCCATCTTTATGCATGGCTAGACCGCCTTGACAAATAATGTTGCCAGTGGAAGTTAATTTAGGATTTTTTTTCCCTCTTTTGTTAATGGCAATAAAGGCAAGACCTTTCAAGTTGTTTTTTATAAAATTATGATTTAACTTTGAATCATAGCCTTTATCTGCGACAACATAACTTCCATTAAGTGAAAACCAGCTATTTGTACCTGAAAGAAATTTAGTCAAGGTAGAAATTTCATTGATATCAGCAGTACTTGTATATTCATCTATAGGGAGTCCGGATATTGCATCACAGATAACGTGGTTTTTATAACCCCAGTAAAATTCATATTTCTTACTTGATTTATTGGAGTTATCATTGATTTTAACGTTCATGGAATTATTTGCAGTATGTACTCCAAGTTTACAATCTTTATCAGACTTTGGATTATTCTTCTTTGAAAATTTGTTTGATGCGAAGCATTTAGGGTTATTAAGTTTAGTGTTTGCTTTAACTGGAGTTGTATCAACAGATATAAAGTTGTTGTCTATAAAGCCAAGTTTCTTGAGAGTATTTACCTGATGTTTCATAATTTCTTTCAAACAAGAGTTTTCGATATTCTTTATGAACCTTTGAAAGGTCCTGTATGAAGGAAGTGGTTTAAGAATGTCAAAGCCACAAAGTTGTGCAATGATTAAATTATTTTCTAAAAAATCTTTAAGATCAGTAATTTGAGCAAACTTCTCACATTTCATGACTATAAAAGCTCTGAAAAGAGCGTGTCTTGAGAAACCGACAGGTCCGTATTTGGAAGGAACCCTATCGGGTAATGAAGATAAATTAATATTTTCAAAAATATCTGTGTAGAAGTTTATTGTGTTTTGTGAAGTGAAAAGCTCAATTATATTAAAGATTTCTTGACGTTGGTACATAGAGATTTCCTCCTTTTAGTGTTTTTATTATGTGATATTTTAAAAATTCGACAAAAGTTGAGGAAATCCTATGATATAAATTTTAGTGATAGAAAAAAATAGCCCTTATCGGGCTAGAGAAATGAGTGCCTTAGAGTTATGCTCAAGGCTATTATAATATATAGAAGAAGGTGATAATATGGCTTATACCGCACTATATAGAGAATGGAGACCTAAAACATTTAATGATGTAGTAGGTCAGGGGCATATAACTATAACGTTGAAAAATCAGATACTTAATAATAGAATAGCGCATGCCTATTTATTTTCAGGAACAAGGGGTACAGGAAAGACTTCGACAGCAAAAATTCTAGCCAAAGCAGTGAACTGTAGAAATTTACAAGAAGGTGAACCTTGTAATGAATGTGATATGTGTAAGAAAATAAATTCTGGGACTGCAATTGATGTGATTGAGATGGATGCTGCATCAAAAAGGCGGCTTGAAGATATAAAAGATGTAATAGAAAATGTAAAATATCCGCCACAGGAAGGAAAATATAAGGTCTATATAATGGACGAGGTACATATGCTTACTCAGGAAGCAGTCAATGCTTTTCTGAAGACATTAGAGGAACCTCCTAAAAATGTTATATTTATACTTGCAACTACAGATCCTCAAAAGCTTCCAGTTACTATATTATCAAGATGCCAGAAATTTGATTTTAGAAGAATAAAGAGCATTGATATATTTAAAAGGCTTAGATATATTGTAGACAGTGAAGGTGTACTGGCAGATGATAGAAGTTTGAATTTAATATCTAGAATTTGTGACGGAGCTATGAGAGATGCACTTAGTATACTTGATCAAGCAATATCAATGGGGGACAGTAGAGTCAAGTATGAAAATGTAGTTGATATGCTTGGACTGGTTACAAATGATAATTTATTCAGGCTTGTAGATAGTCTGATAGAGAGAAATATAGAAGACTGTATGAAGATAATTGACGATATAGTTCTAAGTGGAAAGGATATATATAATTTTATAAGAGATATGATAACTCACTTTAGGAATCTTTTAATGGTTAAGGTATCGCAAAATCCTGAAGATGTGTTAGATATGTCCGAGGAAAATGTAAAATTGATTAAGGATCAATCCCAAAAAATAAGGGTAGAAGAGATAATGAGGAATATAAGAATACTTCAAGATGCGGAGGAACAATCCAAATGGGTAAAGCAGAGTAGAATTTATCTTGAGCTTTCAGTTATAAAAATGTGCAAGATAGAATATGATACTTCAAAAGAAATTATACTATCAAGATTAAATAAATTGGAGGAATATATTAAAAGCAAAAATATAAAAATATCTGATAAAAAGGTACAATCAAATCCTGTATGTGATATTAACTCAAAACAGAAGGATAATACAAATAATGTTGAATTAGAGGATGAGAATACTATTAATGATGAAAACAATATAGATGAAGGTAATATTCATTCTAAAATAACTCTGGATATTGTAAAGAAGAAATGGAAGGATATACTTGAATCTTTTAAGGCAAGACATCAGATGGTAATTTTTGCAGCACTTACTACGGGAGAATTGGAAAAATGTATAAATGGCATTATAACTATAAAGTATAGCAAAAATTATGCTTTTCATAAGCAAAGACTTGAAAAAAGTGAGAATCAGAAAATTGTAGAATTAGTATTTTCAGACGTATTGAAAGAAAAAGTTAAGGTGAACTATATTATTGAAGGACAAAACATGAAAAATGAGCCTATGTCTAAAGAAAAAATACTAAAAGATACATTTGGAGAAGATATGGTGGAAATACTTGATGAATGACAGATTTATAGATAAACTAAAATTATGATATAATTAAGTTCAATATTAGTTCATTTAAGGAGGAAATTATATGGCAAAAGGCGGATTCCCTAACTTTGGTGGTGGGGGAAATATGAATAATTTGATGAAGCAGGCTCAAAAGATGCAAAAGCAGATGAAAGATATGCAGGAAGAGCTTGAAAATAAAGAATTTACGGCTACCGTTGGCGGCGGTGCAGTAACAGCAGTAGTAAATGGGAAAAAGTATATAAAGAGTATAAAGATAAAGCCTGAGGTAGTTGATCCGGATGATGTGGAAATGATTGAGGATTTGGTGCTTACTGCTTGCAATGAGGCATTGAAAAATGCAGATGAACAGACTGCTTCTGAAATGAAAAAGTTAACAGGAGGACTCAATATTCCAGGAATGTTTTAAACTATCCCCATCTTTTAAGATGGGGTTTTAAATTGAGGTAGGTGGATATAATGGATTTTTATCCAGTAGCTATAGAAAAATTAATTGAAGAATTTGCAAAACTTCCGGGTATAGGTTATAAAACTGCACAAAGACTTACACTTTATGTATTAAATTTACCGGAAGACGAAGTTAAAGAATTTGCAGATGCATTGGTTAAGGCCAGAGGAACTATAAGATATTGTTCTGTGTGTGGAAATTTTACAGATGCAGATCCATGTGATATATGTTCTAATCCTAATAGAGATAAAGAAACAATATGTGTAGTAGAGCAGCCTAAGGATATAATGGCTATAGAAAGAATTAAAGAATATAATGGAGTTTATCATGTACTTCATGGAAATATATCTCCTATGGCCGGAAGAGGGCCTGAAGATATAAAATTAAAGGAACTTGTAAGAAGAATGAACGGAGAAGTAAAAGAAGTGATAGTGGCTACTAATCCAAATGTGGAAGGTGAAGCTACTGCTATGTATATATCCAAGATATTAAAGCCTCTTGGTGTAAAAGTTACTAGAATTGCTCATGGAATTCCTGTTGGCGGAGATCTGGAATATTCAGATGAAGTTACACTTTCAAAGGCTATGGAAGGAAGAACGGAAATATAATTGAAATTGTATAATACTCCTAATTTATGTCAATTATTTAAACATAACATAAATTAGGAGGATTTTTATGAATAAAAAAAATATATTTAGATTTTTGCTTTCAAAAAGTTCAAAATATACAAAAAATCAGAGAAAATTACTAAATGACATAGAAAGAGCAAGAGAGGAAATAAAAAGATGCAGTATTTATTTTGATACAGTAAAAGAACCGCATCTTGTAGATTATGCTATACACATGGAGGAGGCTGCAAAAGCTAAGTACATGTATTTATTGAATGAAGCCAAGAAAAATGGAATTAAAGTAAATACGGAAAGTATGTTTAAAAATTCTGAAGTTGTAAAAAAATCTTCTTAAAAGAAAATTAACATATCTCATTTTGTATTAATACTTTTTTATTGATAGAATATAAATTAATAATAGATAGTCATATAATTAAAAATAATAGAGAAGTTGAATCAATACAATATGGGGGATGTGAAAATGTTTCAGTTTGAATATATAGGGTATTTCTTAATTGCTATTTTAGGTTTGTATATATTGGTAAAGGTGTTTGCATGGCCTATAAAAATATTATTTAAATTACTTGTAAATGCTGTGTTAGGTGCGCTTTTACTTATACTTGTAAATTTTATAGGAAGTTATTTTGGGTTTTATATAGGAATAAATGCGATAACTGCGATTATAGCAGGATTTTTTGGAATACCAGGAGTTATATTCTTAATTGTTTTTAAATTGTTTTTCTGATATATAGATGTATAATTGTAGATAAAAATATTTGATTGAAGCACCTTTTGTGGAGATGATAAGTTGAATTTCAATAAAAACATAGTAAAAGCCAAATTTATAAAAAGGACTAATAGATTTGAGGCATATGTAGATGTAGATGGTTTTGAAACTATTGTTCATGTTCCAAATACAGGAAGATGTAAGAAAATTTTGATTCCTGGAGTATCTGTAATATTGAGGGAAGAAAGTAACCTTAAGAGAAAAACGAAATATGATCTAATAGGAGCGTATAAAAATAATAGTCTTATAAATATAGATTCACAGGCACCAAATAAAGTAGTTGCCGAAGCTTTAATGAAAAAGAAGATAAATAATTTTGTGAAATATGAAAAAATTGAGAGAGAAAAAACTTTTGGTAACAGTAGATTTGATTTTAGACTTTCAGGAAATGGAATGAAGGAGTGCTATTTGGAGGTAAAAGGAGTCACTCTTGAAGAAAATGGTGTAACTAAATTTCCTGATGCTCCTACGGAAAGGGGAAGAAAACATGTATTTGAACTCATAGATGTAAAAAGATCTGGAAGAGAAGCTGCTATTTTATTTTTAATTCAAATGCAGGATGTTATTTATTTTACGCCTCAGGATAAAACAGATAAAGAATTTGGACAAGCTCTTAGATTAGCCTATAAAAAAGGAGTTAAGGTAATGGCTTACAATTGTATTGTAGGAGAAAGATCAATAACTTTAAAGGATGAAATAGAGGTTAAATTATAAAATATAGAAAAAACTTTATTAGACATGTATTAAACAAGTAGTTTATGTTTGAAAAATATTACATATATTATTATAATATAATAAAGTATGTTTTAAATAATTGTTACACTATTTTAAGGGGGGTGTAAGCTGCTTATATAGCAGTAAAATTATGAAATTTAAGTATTGTCCCATATGTGGGAAAAAATTAGAAGAAAGATATAGTTGGGATGAAGGTGGAGTACCTTATTGTCCAAAAGATGATATATTTTACTTTGACACTCCCAAACCGTGTATTATAGTTGCAGTATTAAATAAGGATAAAATATTACTACTTAAACAGAGTTATATATATAAGAATTCTAAAGTACTGCTTTCAGGGTATGTTACAACTGGTGAAACAGTTGAGGAAACTGTTCATAGAGAAGTATTTGAGGAATCAGGGCTTAAGGTTAAAGAACTTAGGTATCTTGGAAGCGAATATGTAAGCAATAAGGAAATAGTTATGCTCACATTTATGGCTAAATATGATGGAGGAGAGATTAGAAAATCTTCGGAAGTTGAAGGATTAAAATGGGCTAACGTTGAGGATGCTATTTATGAGATGAGTGAAGACGTTATAGGTAAAAAAATAGTAAAAAAGGTTCTGAGAATATTGGATAATGAAAGTGAGGATATAGAAAATAATTCGGATAAAGAGTTATAAGGGGGTATACAAATGGCTAAGTATGTACCAGAGATCAAAGGTATTTTAAAGAGACATGCTATTCAGTTACCAGAGGTTATAAGAGAAGCAAGCGGAATAAGGATATTTGGAAAAAGATTAAAATCTTTTGTATTTAGTACAGATGTAGCAGTTATAAAAAATACAAATGCTGATGCCGTTATTGCAGTTTATCCTTTTACTCCACAACCGCTTATAACTCATGCTATAGTTTCAGCTGCTGATATTCCAGTATTTTGTGGAGTAGGTGGTGGAATTGCACCCGGAAGAAGAGTTGTAAATCTAGCATTAGATGCGGAATTTAAAGGCGTTATGGGAGTCGTTGTAAATAGTAATACATCAAATAATGTTATACAGGAGATAAGAAATACAATAGATATACCTATAATAGTAACTTTGATATCAGAATATGAGAATGTTAAAGAAAGAATAGAGGCAGGTGCTACAATAATAAATGTAGCTGGTGCAGATAAGACAGATAAAATAGTCAGAAATATAAGAGAGCGGTATCCTACTTTTCCTATAATAGCCACAGGGGGACTTACAGATGAAAGTATAAGGGAGACTATAAAAGCTGGAGCCAATGCAATAACTTTTACTCCTCCTACTGCAAGTGATATATTAAGTGAAATCATGGTGAAATATAGAGAAAAATATGAAGAAAAGTATAAACATGACAGAAAAAATTAAATTTAATATTTTAGAAGGAGTTAATATGAAAGGTGTTTTATATTACTTTAGCGGCACTGGCAATACTAAATGGGTAGCAGATAAATTCAGAGATAATTTTAAAACTTACGGAGTAGATTTAAAATTAGTAAATATAGAAGATGAAGATAAAATTCAAAGTGAATGTTTTAAAAAGAATGACTTTATAATTGTAGGATCTCCAGTCCATGCTGAATTTCCACCTAAAATTGTATGTGATTTTTTGGATAAAATTAAACCACAGCATAGAAAAATTAAAGCAATAGTATATTCTACACAAGCTACAAAGTCGTCTTCCGCACCATGCTTTATGTCAAAATGTATTAAAAAAAAAGGATATGAAATTTCGATACAGATATATATAAAAATGCCAAACAATTATTATTTTAGTGCAGGAAAAGAACCGGATAAAAATAATATTGAAAGTTTACTTTCGGAAGCAGAAACAAAAATCAGCTATGTTGTAAAAAATTTTATGAATAATAAGATTTTAATTGAATCAAATAATGAGATTAGAGTTTATTTTAGTAAATTTTTTAATAAAGTGTTTAGAAGGACTATTCCAAAACTATCTAAAAATATATCATCTACAGAACAATGTGGTAAATGTGGGATCTGCCTTATGAATTGTCCTAAAAATAATATAACATTTGAAAATGGACGGGCAGTATTTAATAGCAAATGTATTTTGTGTATGAGATGTATACATATTTGCCCTATAAATGCAATAAGATATAAACATAAGAAAATAAATCAAACTCAAAAAAGTATTTTACGTTCATTGGAGATAAATAAATAGATTTTATGCACCTTATATCTAGGAAACTCATATATATAAATTAAATCAAATAATAAATATGTATAAAAAAATATTAAAAAAGTATTGACATATAAAATTTGAAATTCTATAATAGTTACAATCTCATAAATAAAATTTGAGATCTAAAATTAGAAGATATATTATATCCTATGACAAGAAAAGTAACTTGGATAAAGTTTGAGAGAGTCAGTATTTGGTGTAAACTGATACTTTTATTTTAAGTGAATCCACCTTAGAGGATTATTACGATGAGTAAGTACGGGAGATATCCGTTATTTATAAGAGAGGATTATATTGAATTTTAATGTAATCAATAAGGGTGGCAACGCGAGTCAATCGTCCCTATGGGGAGGATTGACTCGCGTTTTGTTTTATATTTATAGTTTTGAATATAAAGGCTATAAAATAGTAGATAGTTTTAATATTATCACTTTAACAATATATAACTTTGCATTAGTAAAGTAATCTTATTTTGGAGGGAGAAGAATGCATAAAAAATTATTTATTCCAGGACCAGTAGAGGTAAAACAGGACGTATTAGAAAAGATGGCTACACCTATGATAGGACATAGAAGCAAAGAAGCATCAGAACTTCAAAGACGTATTAGTGACAAATTAAGAAAAATATTTTACACTAAAGAGGAAATTTTGCTTTCTACTTCCTCAGGTACAGGCCTTATGGAAGGTGCTATAAGATGTAGTACGTTGAAAAGAGCTGCTGTATTTTCGGTAGGAGCATTTGGAAGTAGATGGCATAAAATTGCTGAATGCAATAATGTACCATCTGATTTATTTGAAGAAGAATGGGGTAAGGGAGTAGATGTTGATAGAATAGACAAAGCACTTTCTACAGGTAAATATGATGTTCTGTGTGTAACTCACAATGAGACCTCTACGGGTGTTATGAATCCTGTTGAGGAAATAGCAGAGGTATTAAAAAAATACCCAGAAGTAATTTGGTGTGTTGATACGGTTAGCTCAATGGGAGGCACAAAGATAGAAGTCGACAAATTAGGAATAGATATATGTCTTACCTCTACACAAAAAGCTATGGGTCTTCCACCGGGAATGTCTATATGTTCTTTTTCACAAAAAGCAGTGGAAAGAGCAAAAAAAATAAAATTTAGGGGATATTATCTCGATTTGTTATCATTATATGATTATATCCATAAAAAGGATTATCAATATCCGTCAACTCCTTCACTTTCACATATGTTTGCTATGGACTATCAGTTAGACAAAATACTAGAAGAAGGTCTTGAAAATAGATACAAGAGGCATTTAGAGATGGCCGAATATGTAAGAGAATGGGCAAGAAAATATTTTGCGCTTTATTCAGATGAAAGATATTTATCAAATACCGTAACAAATATAAAAAATACTAGAGATATTGATATTGGAAATTTGAATAAGCAACTTGGAGAAAGAGGGTTCCAAATATCGAATGGTTATGGAAAATTAAAAGGGAAAGCTTTTAGAATAGCACATATGGCTGATTTTACTTTGGATGATATAAAGGAACTGCTAGATAATATAAATGACATCTTGAAGTTATAAAATTATTATGAAATTTATTTATTTGTAATTTTAAAAATATTTAATCATTTAGGGAGGGTTTTAAATTGATAAGAATATTGGTCAGTGATGGGATGGAGAAAGTAGCTGTAGATAAACTTATAGAGGATGGATTTGAAGTTGTAGATAAACATTATGATGAAGAGGAAATGAAAGAGCAGATAAAGAATTTTGATGTAATAGTAGTCAGATCCGCTACTAAGATAAGAAAACCTCTTATAGATATTGCAAAAGGTGGAAGACTGAAACTTGTAATAAGGGGAGGAGTAGGACTTGATAATATAGATGTGGAATATGCAAGAGAAAATGGAATTCAAGTAAATAATACTCCAAATGCAAGCAGTGTATCAGTAGCAGAGATGACTTTGGCACATATGCTTACAATATCAAGGTATGTGAATAATTCAAATATTACCATGAGGCAAGGAAAATGGGAGAAGAAAAAATACAAAGGTGTAGAATTATATGGTAAGATACTTGGACTTGTAGGATTTGGAAGAATAGCAAAAGAGGTTGCAAAAAGAGCATATGCAATGGGAATGAAAGTAATATATTATGATAAGCTAGGGAAAGCTAAGGGATATAATGATTATGCTTTTTATCAGCTAAATGATTTGTTAAAAAAGGCAGATTATATATCAGTCCATATTCCATTTAGTAAAAATAACAGGGCTATAATTGGAAAGGAACAGTTCAATATAATGAAAGATGGAGTATATATAATAAATTGTGCTAGAGGTGGAGTAATAGATGAAGCTGAACTTATTGATGCACTCAACTCTGGAAAAGTAGCTGGGGCTGGAATTGATGTATTTTGCGATGAACCGGAAGCAAATCAGGAACTTATAAATAATGATAGAGTATCCGTAACACCTCATATAGCAGGTTCAACAAAAGAGGCCCAGCAAAGAATTGGTATTGAGATAGTAAATATAGTTGAAAATTTTTTTAATGTTGTACGTAAAAAAGTTATAAATGAATAGAATTTATTGTTTATAGGAATTAATTGGAGGATAAGATGGCTATTGTAAAGGCATTTAAAGCTGTAAGGCCAAGGGAAGATCTGGCTCGAAAAGTTGCTGCTCTTCCTTATGATGTTATGAGCAGTGATGAAGCGAGGGAAGAGGTAAAAGGAAATAAATATTCTTTTCTTCACGTAGACAAGGCTGAGGTTGATTTGAATGAGGATATAGATATATATGATACAAAAGTATATGAAAAAGCAAGAGAAAACCTTCAAAATTTGATTTCTCAAGGTGTATTTGTGCAAGATAAAAAACCATATTTGTATATATATAGACTAACTATGAATGGAAAAAGTCAGACAGGAATAGTAGGATGTACCTCTATTGATGATTATATAAATAATAATATAAAAAAACACGAATATACAAGACAGGACAAAGAGATAGACAGGATAAACCATGTTGATTATTGTGATGCAAATACAGGACCTATATTCATGACTTACAGATATAATAAGGATATTGATAATATAATAAAAAAATGGACACAAAAAAAACCTATATATAATTTTACTGCTGAAGATGGGGTAATTCATACAGTATGGATTATAGATAATGATAATACAATCTCGGATATACAAAATATATTCAAAACTATAGATAGTCTTTATATAGCAGATGGACATCATAGAGCTGCATCTGCTGTAAAAGTTGGTATTAAAAGAAGAGAAGAAAATAAAAGTTATTCTGTAGATGAAGAATTCAACTTTTTCATGTCTGTAGTTTTTCCGGATTCCGATTTGCATATTATAGACTATAATAGAGTAGTTAAAGATTTGAATGGACTTACAGTTGAAAATTATATAAATAAGGTAAGTGAAAAATTTGAAGTAATTATTTATAAGGGTGAGGGGCAATATAAACCTTGTGAGAAACATACTTATGGAATGTATTTGGATGGTATATGGTATAAACTTATTGCGAAACAGGATGTTTATTTAAATAAGGATGTGGTTTCAAGTTTAGATGTAGCTATTCTTCAAAACAATTTACTTGATCCTATTTTGGGAATAAGGGATCCAAGGCAGGATAGCAGAATAGATTTTGTAGGTGGAATAAGGGGGCTTAAAGAACTGGAAAACAAAGTAGACAGTGGAGAGTATAAATTAGCATTTTCTATGTATCCAGTTACCTTGGAAGAATTGATGAAAATTGCAGATGAGGGAAAAGTAATGCCACCTAAATCTACGTGGTTTGAACCTAAGCTTAGAAGTGGGTTGTTTGTTCATAAATTAAAATAAAGTTTTATTGAATGTGGAATAGAGTATACGCTTTACTCCACATTTTTTATGCTATAATATACGTAGTTTATAATTAGGAGAGGTAGAAATGCTAAAGAAACGATTTGTGGCTATTGATTCAGTTAATGACAGCAATAGAGAATATATCATAAGAGATAATTTGGGTATAACCATAGGTAGAGTATTTATAATTGATTTTTCTAGGTCAAATAAATATGGATTGCTTAGAATGAGATTTTATAAATCTGGTGATACAGGTTATAAGTTGTTGAGGGATTCTCTTAGTATGCTTGTAGAAATGTTATTTCAGAATATGAATTTGAATAAGATAAATATATTAACAGATGAAGATGTAAGCATAGACACATTCGTTGATTTAGGCTTTGAAATTGAGGGTATAATATCAAATAGTATAAAAAATGGAACGAAATATAAGAATGAAATATTATTTGGATTGGATTTTAATAGATTTAAAAGTATAAGTATAGATAGAAGTTTACATATAAGTGGGGAGAACATAAATATTAAAGTACTTACACCAAGAGATGCAAAGAACGTTCTCGATTATTATTTAAAAAATAAGGACTATTTGAAAAAATTTGAGCCTGATCGTGAAAAAAATTTTTATACATTGGACATGCAAAAGAAGAATCTTATTGAAAGTTATAAAGATTTTTTAAATGGTAAAAATATAAATTTTGGTATATATAAAAATTTGGAATTAATAGGTAAAATACAAATATCAAATATAATAATAGGAGTATTTAAAAGTGCTTTTGTAGGATATTCTATAGATGAAGACGAACAAGGAAAAGGCTATATGAAAGAAGCTGTGAATCTTGTTATAAAATATGCTTTTGAAGAAATTGGTCTCCATAGGTTAGAGGCATCTACTCTTGTAGATAATCTGAAATCTCAGAGAGTACTTAAAGCATGTGGCTTTAGTAAACTGGGTATAAATAATAGCTATTTATTTATAAATGGAAAATGGAGGGATCACATAACATTTTATAAGATTAATTCTGAAATATTATAGTTATTAATATAAACATAACCGTGTGTATCTATATATAAAAAAGTTAGAAATGAATAGAAAAAAAGAGATAAGGACAAAATAAGCTTATAATATGGAAGAATGAATAAATTGTAGAATAATAACCTGTGATATAATAACATTCGTTGTCCACAAAAGGCAACAGAAGCTAGTTATTTCAATCTGTTGTTGCAATGTATTAAAAAATGTTGACAAACAATAGATGAGATGATACAATGTAAAAGCTGTCCAAAAGGGCGGCAGAAGAAGAGAAATGATCCTTGAAAATTAAACAGAATAGAAACAAGTGAAAACTTGAAGAAATAAACCAGCAATTCTTTTGGGCTGCAGAGATGCAGCAATGAAGTAAATGAGTAGAGACAAACTTTTAAATTGAGAGTTTGATCCTGGCTCAGGACGAACGCTGGCGGCGTGCCTAACACATGCAAGTCGAGCGAAGGAACCCCTTCGGGGGCGACTTAGCGGCGGACGGGTGAGTAACACGTGGGTAACCTGCCTCAAAGAGGGGGATAGCCTCCCGAAAGGGAGATTAATACCGCATAACACCAGAAATCGCATGAATTCTGGATGAAAGGAGAAATCCGCTTTGAGATGGACCCGCGGCGCATTAGCTAGTTGGTGGGGTAGAAGCCTACCAAGGCAACGATGCGTAGCCGACCTGAGAGGGTGATCGGCCACATTGGAACTGAGATACGGTCCAGACTCCTACGGGAGGCAGCAGTGGGGAATATTGCACAATGGGCGAAAGCCTGATGCAGCAACGCCGCGTGGGTGATGAAGGTCTTCGGATTGTAAAGCCCTGTCTTCTGGGACGATAATGACGGTACCAGAGGAGGAAGCCACGGCTAACTACGTGCCAGCAGCCGCGGTAATACGTAGGTGGCGAGCGTTGTCCGGATTTACTGGGCGTAAAGGGTGCGTAGGCGGATGTTTAAGTGAGATGTGAAATACCCGGGCTTAACCTGGGTGCTGCATTTCAAACTGGATATCTGGAGTGCAGGAGAGGAGAACGGAATTCCTAGTGTAGCGGTGAAATGCGTAGAGATTAGGAAGAACACCAGTGGCGAAGGCGGTTCTCTGGACTGTAACTGACGCTGAGGCACGAAAGCGTGGGTAGCAAACAGGATTAGATACCCTGGTAGTCCACGCCGTAAACGATGAGTACTAGGTGTAGGAGGTATCGACCCCTTCTGTGCCGCAGTAAACACAATAAGTACTCCGCCTGGGAAGTACGATCGCAAGATTAAAACTCAAAGGAATTGACGGGGGCCCGCACAAGCAGCGGAGCATGTGGTTTAATTCGAAGCAACGCGAAGAACCTTACCTGGACTTGACATCCCCTGCATAGCCTGGAGACAGGCGAAGCCCTTCGGGGCAGGGAGACAGGTGGTGCATGGTTGTCGTCAGCTCGTGTCGTGAGATGTTAGGTTAAGTCCTGCAACGAGCGCAACCCTTGTTGTTAGTTGCTAACATTAAGATGAGCACTCTAACGAGACTGCCGCGGTTAACGCGGAGGAAGGTGGGGATGACGTCAAATCATCATGCCCCTTATGTCCAGGGCGACACACGTGCTACAATGGGCAGAACAAAGAGAAGCAATACCGCGAGGTGGAGCGAAACTCAAAAACTGTTCCCAGTTCGGATTGCAGGCTGAAACCCGCCTGCATGAAGCTGGAGTTGCTAGTAATCGCGAATCAGCATGTCGCGGTGAATACGTTCCCGGGCCTTGTACACACCGCCCGTCACACCATGAGAGCTGGCAACACCCGAAGTCCGTAGCCTAACTTAGGAGGGCGCGGCCGAAGGTGGGGTTAGTGATTGGGGTGAAGTCGTAACAAGGTAGCCGTAGGAGAACCTGCGGCTGGATCACCTCCTTTCTAAGGAGAAATGAAACAGTAATACTGTTTCAAAATGTTGGTAGTTTGTTTGAATTAGTAACTTGTAAAAATTGATAGTAACGAGCAGATTGAGGAAAAACGCGAATGAGGAGCAGAGTTTACCTGTGTAAATGAGCACCGCAGTGAGTGGTTTTGACGAAAAGATGCGAAGTTAATAGAAATTTTTATTCTGTTTAATTTTGAAGGATTATATCCTTCAAAATTGTTGTTCTTTGAAAATTGCACAGTAAGAAAAATAGAAGTCGAAAGACTTCATATTTAAAGTAAAGCTAAGGTTAGAAATAACCTTTGTAGATTATACTTGTCTGTATAATACATTTTATATTTACCGGCAAGCATAAGTGATTAAAAATTGGTAATGACGAGTATGACAAGGAAAAGACCAAATGAGGAGCGGAGTTTACTTATGTAAATGAGCACCGCAGAGAGGTATTTGACGTAGTCATAGGAAGTCAGTAGCAATTTTTTAAAAGGTCAAGCTACAAAGGGCGCATGGTGAATGCCTTGGCACCAGGAGCCGAAGAAGGACGTGATAAGCTGCGATAAGCTTCGGGTAGACGCAAATAGTCTGTGAACCGAAGATTTCCGAATGGGGAAACCCACAGTGGAAGCACTGTACTCCAAGCTGAATAAATAGGGTTGGGGAGGTAAACCCGGGGAACTGAAACATCTAAGTACCCGGAGGAAGAGAAAGAAAAATCGATTTTCTAAGTAGCGGCGAGCGAAAGGGAAAGAGCCCAAACCAGGAACTTGTTCCTGGGGTTCGGACAGACAATGTGAACAATAGGTTAACTGAAGAGAGCTGGAAGGCTCCGCCACAGAAGGTAAAAGCCCTGTAAGTGAAAGCTGAAAAAGTTCTAGTCTGTACCAGAGTACCACGAGACACGAGAAACCTTGTGGGAAAGAGGGAGGACCACCTCCTAAGGCTAAATACTACCTGGTGACCGATAGAGAAGAAGTACCGTGAGGGAAAGGTGAAAAGAACCCCGGAAGGGGAGTGAAATAGAACCTGAAACCGTGTGTCCACAACCGATCGAAGCACTTTTACGTGCGACGATGTGCTTTTTGTAGAACGAGCCAGCGAGTTACGGTATGCAGCAAGGTTAAGCACTTAAGGTGCGGAGCCGAAGGGAAACCGAGTCTTAAAAGGGCGGCTAGTTGCATGCTGTAGACCCGAAACCGGGTGACCTATCCATGGCCAGGTTGAAGCGGAAGTAAAATTCCGTGGAGGACCGAACCACGTTGGTGTTGAAAAACCATGGGATGAGCTGTGGATAGCGGAGAAATTCCAATCGAACTCGGAGATAGCTGGTTCTCCTCGAAATAGCTTTAGGGCTAGCGTCGCCAATGAGTAATGGAGGTAGAGCACTGAATGGGCTAGGGGCTGACAACAGTTACTGAACCCTATCAAACTCCGAATGCCATATACTTGAATGACGGCAGTCAGACTGCGAATGATAAGATCCGCGGTCAAAAGGGAAACAGCCCAGATCATCAGCTAAGGTCCCAAAGTGTAAGTTAAGTGGAAAAGGATGTGGGATTTCGAAGACAACTAGGATGTTGGCTCAGAAGCAGCCACTCATTCAAAGAGTGCGTAACAGCTCACTAGTCGAGAGATCCTGCGCCGAAGATGTCCGGGGCTAAAACTTACCACCGAAGCTATGGACTCGAAAGAGTGGTAGAGGAGCATCCTGTACGGATAGAAGCAGTACCGGAAGGAGCTGTGGACTGTACAGGAGAGAGTATGCTGGCATAAGTAGCGAGAAATAAGTGAGAATCTTATTGGTCGAAGACCTAAGGTTTCCTGGGGAAGGTTCGTCCGCCCAGGGTTAGTCGGGACCTAAGCCGAGGCCGAAAGGCGTAGGTGATGGACAATCGGTTGATATTCCGATACCGCAAACTTGCGTTTGACAGAAGGGATGACGCAGAAGGATAGGATGTGCACACTATTGGATGTGTGTCTAAGCACTGAAGCAGGCCGGAAAGGAAAATCCATCCGGTCAATGCCGGGGTGTTATGGGGATCCAATTATGGAGAAGTATCCGATTTCACACTGCCGAGAAAAGTCTCTATGGAGCAGGTTAGTGCCCGTACCGCAAACCGACACAGGTAGGTGAGGAGAGAATCCTAAGACCATCGGAAGAATTGTTGTTAAGGAACTAGGCAAATTAACTCCGTAACTTAGGGATAAGGAGTGCCCCGAAAGGGGCCGCAGAGAATAGGCTCAAGCAACTGTTTATCAAAAACACAGGTCTCTGCTAAAGCGAAAGCTGAAGTATAGGGGCTGACGCCTGCCCGGTGCTGGAAGGTTAAGGGGAATACTAAGCCGTAAGGCGAAGGTATGAACTTAAGCCCCAGTAAACGGCGGCCGTAACTATAACGGTCCTAAGGTAGCGAAATTCCTTGTCGGGTAAGTTCCGACCCGCACGAATGGCGTAATGATTTGAGCACTGTCTCGACAACAAATCCGGCGAAATTGTAGTGCAAGTGAAGATGCTTGCTACCCGCGATTGGACGGAAAGACCCCGTAGAGCTTTACTGCAGTTTAGCATTGAGTTTCGGTATTGTCTGTACAGGATAGGTGGGAGGCATGGAAACCGGGGCGCCAGCCCTGGCGGAGCCACCCTTGGGATACCACCCTGACAGTACTGGAATTCTAACCGGCGGCCATGAAACTGGTCACGGGACATTGTTAGGCAGGCAGTTTGACTGGGGCGGTCGCCTCCTAAAAAGTAACGGAGGCGCCCAAAGGTTCCCTCAGAAGGGTCGGAAATCCTTCTTAGAGTGCAAAGGCATAAGGGAGCCTGACTGCGACACATACAGGTGGAGCAGGGACGAAAGTCGGGCTTAGTGATCCGGTGGTACCTCGTGGGAGGGCCATCGCTCAACGGATAAAAGCTACCTCGGGGATAACAGGCTGATCTCCCCCAAGAGTTCACATCGACGGGGAGGTTTGGCACCTCGATGTCGGCTCGTCGCATCCTGGGGCTGAAGTAGGTCCCAAGGGTTGGGCTGTTCGCCCATTAAAGCGGCACGCGAGCTGGGTTCAGAACGTCGTGAGACAGTTCGGTCCCTATCCGTCGCGGGCGCAGGAAATTTGAGAGGAGCTGTCCTTAGTACGAGAGGACCGGGATGGACTGACCTCTGGTGCACCAGTTGTTCCGCCAGGAGCATTGCTGGGTAGCTATGTCGGGAAGGGATAAACGCTGAAAGCATCTAAGCGTGAAGCCCACCTCAAGATTAGATTTCCCACAGCGTAAGCTGGTAAGACCCCTCGGAGAACACGAGGTTGATAGGTCAGGGGTGTAAGCATGGCAACATGTTGAGCTGACTGATACTAATAGGTCGAGGGCTTGATCAAAATATATCTTACTGTGCAATTTTCAGAGAACAATAGTATTCCATATGGGATACATATGTTGTTGAAATACTGCGGGAGACTGCAGTAAGTAAATTGATAGTAACGAGCAGATTGAGGAAAAATATGAACGGGGAGCAGAGTTTACTTATGTAAATGAGCACCGGAGTGAATGATTTTGACGAAAATATGCGAAGTTAATAGCAATTTATGATTGATCTGGTGGTTATGACGTGAAGGTAACACCCCTTCCCATTCCGAACAGGATGGTTAAGCTTCATCGTGCCGAGAGTACTGCAGGGGTAGCCCTGTGGCAGGGTAGGTAGCTGCCGGGTTTTTTATGGTTCACTAGCTCAGTTGGTAGAGCACATGACTTTTAATCATGTTGTCCGGGGTTCGATTCCCCGGTGAGCCACCAAAAAAGGAAGTACATTATGTATTTCCTTTTTTATTTATAAAAAAATTTAAATAAACTCCATATAAGAATCACTTCATTTTTTAAGGTAAATTGTATGCAGAAATTGCCTGCCAGTGGAGGTCTTGAAATATTTTTCATCCATAAATTCTATGTCAGATTTTTTAATATTGTCTTCATAAGCATTTACCAGAAAATCACTTTCGATTAATATCTGTAAATCTATTTTATCAATTTTATTGTAACTGTGGTGACTGCCTATTAAAAAGCATATTCTGTCAAGTACATTTTTATCTATGTCAATGTCTTTAAGCAATTCTCTGGCTATGGGAGGCCCTTCAATTTCCTGATAGTTTCCCGCTGAACTATTGTATTTTCTCTCGCTTTCTTTAATTCCTATATCATGCAGTATGGCGGCTGTTTCCAGTATAAGCAGGTCATTTTTATTTAACTCTTCCAGCTCACCTATGGTTTTACTGAAGCCGTAGACTTTTAGAGCATGATTTATTCTTTTAGCATCATTTCCAAAATAAGTTATCATTTTTTTCATGACGTGGCTTGTTATGTTCATGATAATTTTCTCCTTGTGTTTATATTCTATTGATTTTATTATAATATTTTTATAGTGACAATGGTATCAAATTTAAATAACCCTATGATAAAATATTAATGTATTCTTGTTAAGTAAAAATATGGAGGACGCCGATATGAAAAATATACTGCTTGTAGAAGATGACAGATCCTTGAATAGAGGAATAAGTTTCAAATTGGACAGAGAGGGTTATGGAGTATTTTCAGCCAGAAGTATAGATGAAGCAAAAAAAATATTATATGGTAAGAGTATCGATCTTATGATTCTTGATGTAGGACTTCCAGATGGAAATGGATTTGATTTTTGCAGTGAAATCAGAAAAAATAGTGATTTGCTCATTATTTTTTTAACTGCCTGTGATGAGGAAGTGGATATTGTAACAGGACTTGATCTGGGTGCAGATGATTATATCGCCAAACCTTTCAGCCTCATGGTACTGATGTCGAAAATAAATGCCTTGCTTAGAAGAAACTGTGATAAAGGAGGAAACAGTAAAATCATATCTGGGGATATAGTCTTCTATGTTAATGATATGAAGGTATTGAAAAAAGGAAAAGAATTGTTCCTGAGCAGGAATGAGGTAAAACTTTTGAAATATTTAATGGATAATTCGGGACAAATAATAAGTAAAGATCAGCTTTTGGATAAACTTTATTCTATAGACGGTACCTTTATAGATGAAAATACTATAGCTGTAAATATAAGAAGGCTTAGGGAAAAAGTAGAAGATGATCCTTCAAATCCTCAATATATAAAAAATGTCAGGGGAATAGGATACGTATGGGCAGAGAGCTGTGCAAAAAATGATTGAATATTTAAAAGAAAACCCATTATTTAAAAGGGCATTTATAACAGTGGCTTTAGGTACAATGCTTATTTCCATAGCTGTCTGCTTTTTGCATTATTATATGATAAACAAGATCTATGTAGATCAGATGAATTCCACAGTACAATTGGTGGGATCTCTTGCAAGATCACATCCAGAAGATGAAGTGGAAATTGTAAAAACCATTCTGCTAAAAAAATACAATTCTGAGGACTTAAATTATGGTGAGAGCATCATAAAAAAATATGGATATGATGATGAAGTCAAAGCCTGGAACGATGCTGCATTTAATAAAAATGTATATGCTATGGCAATTGACGATCTGGTTGTATTTATATTTGCTCTGGCCGGATTCATATGTATTTTCAGATACTGCAGTCTGAGGATTATAGAAGAACTTGAGGAAATTTTAAATGTAGTTGATAAAATAATAGACGGCAAATTTTCCATAAAGGCTGATAATGATAAAGAGGGGATTTTATCTAAAATATATTCAGGGTTTTATCAAATGACCAGAATACTTGAGCTGAATATAAATAAACTGGATAGGGAAAAGGAAAATATAAAATCCCTTGTTACAGATATATCACATCAGATTAAAACACCTTTATCCTCCATAAAACTTTTCAACTCCATTTTAATAGAGGATGAAAATATAAATACAGATGAAAGAAAAGAATTTTTATATACCATAAAAGAAGAAACGTTAAAACTTGAATGGCTTACAGGATCTCTTATAAAGCTGTCAGGACTTGAAGCAGGCATGATCACATTTAAAAAAGAGAAAAAATCCATAAAGGATACAATATATAAATCCATAAAGGGAGTATATTCAAAAGCACTTCATAGAAATATAGAGATAGATGCTGAAGATATTCATGAGTATCTTGTTTTTCATGATCCCAGGTGGACCAAGGAGGCCATAATCAATGTGCTTGAAAATGCTATAAAATACACGGATTCAGGTGGAAAGATCAATATCAGTATGGTTGAAACGAATTTTTTTATAAGAATTGATATAGAGGATAATGGAATAGGTATACCAAAGAAAGATTTCAACAAGATTTTCAAAAGATTTTATAGGGGAAATTCCAGGGTGGTTCAGGAATGTGAAGGATCCGGAGTTGGACTGTATCTTACCAGGAGGATACTGGAGCAGCAGGGGGGAAATGTCATGGTGGATTCAGAAGTGGGGAAAGGAAGCAGGTTTAGTCTTTTCTTACAAAAGTGTAAGTGAGTTTGAAAGTGATATGTAATATTGCCATGTTATGATCTGTGTATCAAATGTAAAAGAGAGGTAATAACATGAAGGTATTGGAAACAAAGTCTTTAAAGAAATACTACGGTAGAGGTGAAAATTTGGTCAAAGCTGTGGATGATATAAGTTTTACTGTACATGAGGGAGAATTTATTGTAATAGTAGGTACCTCAGGATCGGGAAAAAGTACACTGCTTCATATGATGGGTGGACTAGACAGGCCTACTTCAGGAAATGTGTATATTGGGGGAAGAGATATATTTTCAATGAAGGAAGACGATCTGGCCATATTCAGAAGGAGGAATATAGGTTTTGTATTTCAGGCCTTCAATCTTGTGCCGGTCTTAAATGTATGGGAAAATGTGACGCTGCCCATAGGCCTTGACAATAAAAAGGTGGATGAAAATTATATAAGAGAACTTATGGAAACTCTAAACATATATGATAAAAGAAATTCACTTCCCAATACACTTTCAGGCGGACAACAGCAGAGAACCGCCATCTGCAGGGCCCTTGCCAGCAAGCCCTCCATAATGCTTGCAGATGAGCCTACGGGAAACCTTGATTCTAAAACTGCCCAGGAAGTTATGTCGCTGCTTAAAATGTCAGTGGAAAAATACAATCAGACACTTGTAATGATAACTCATGATGAAAAGATCGCCCAGATGGGTGACAGAATAGTTAGAATTGAGGATGGAAAAATAAGGGCAGGTGAGATGTAAAATGAACTGTATATCAAATCTGGCCAGAAAAAATTTGAAATTCTCAAAGACTAAAAATATTCTTGTCATAATAACCATAGCACTGGCTGCATGTCTCATAACAGCCTCCGGTATAGTGATCTACAGCATTCAAGATATGGTAATAGCTTCCACAGAAGAACAATCCGGAAATTATCATGGAATCTATAAAAACGTGAATGACAGGCAGATTCAAATATTGAAGAACAACATAAAAATTGAAAGTGCAGGAGAGTATATTCCCTTTGAGAGTGTAAAGAGAAAAAATTTCAATTATCCGGACATATCCTTAATTTATGCAGATTACAAAGCAGCGGATATGACAAATATTAAACTGGAGAAGGGCAGGCTTCCACAAAAAAGCACTGAAATAGCCCTGGAAAAATGGGTACTTGAAAAATTAGATGTAAAAAGTGCTTTAGGGGAAACCATACATATTGAATATGGAAATACCTCTTCAGCTGCAGACTTTGTACTAAGCGGTATATTGAAGGACAGTACAATGCACAAGCAGCAAAACGTGAGTACAGGGCTGGTGTCAAAAAAATTTGTATATGAAAACTTGCCAAATGTAAAAAAGGACTGCTTTGTAAGGGTAAAAGGCCACAGAGACGTGGAAAAGAGTATCACTGACGTAGGTCATAGTATTGGGATAAAAGACAAAAATATAATCAAAAACTCCATGTATATAGATGCCTCAGGAGGAGATCCTATGATGCTGGCAGCGTTTGCCGTGATAGCAGTAATTGTTGTTCTGACGACAGTGGTGGTCATATATAATATATTTTATATATCCGTTATTGAAAGGATAAAACAGTTCGGGCTGCTTGCAGCAGTGGGAGCCACCAGGAAACAGATCAGAAAGATAATATTCAGGGAGGGACTTCTGCTGTCTGTGGTAGGAATTCCACTGGGGATTATACTTGCCCACATTGCTGTTTTTATGATTGGATATCTTTTTTCACAGATTTCTAATATAAGAATGAAGTCCTCTCCATACATTGTGATTGTATGTGTATTTATAAGTCTGGCTGCAGTGGCAATCTCTCTTATAAAACCAGGGAGGCTGTCTTCGAAGATATCTCCTGTAGAATCCATGAAATACAGCGGTGTAAAAATAAGTTCCAGTAAAAAGGAGAGGGCTTCATTAAAAAAGATATCCATAGCTAAAATTGCACGGCTGAATCTGTGGAGAAATAAGAAGCGTACGATTATGACCATGCTTTCTCTGACCATGAGCGGAGTTCTATTTATCATAATGTGCAGTGTTTTAAAAAGCATGAATGTAGACAATATGGTCAAGCATGATTTTAAATATGAATTTGATCTTTCGGTTACAAATACCTACGGAAGTCCATTGAATAAAAAATTGATTGATGATATAAAAAGCATGGATGGAGTGAAAAATGTCTATATCAAGAAAAATACATTAAATGTTTTTGTAGACAATGCACGCAGCATTCTATATGGATATGATGATTATATGCTGAACAGGTTAAATAAGTATCTGATAAGAGGGAATATATCCAGCGAAAATCTGAAAAACAGAGATGAAGTTCTCATAGTGGGCAGAAAAAATGAAGATGGCAGTATCAACTGCAAATACAAGGTGGGGGACAAAATCTCCGTTTCAATCAGGAAAAAGGACAGCAGTGGAAATTTGAGAGAGGTCATGAATAAAAAGTTTACCGTAGCAGGTATATTAAGTGACAATATTGCAGGCTCCGGCTGGATTGTGGGAGGGTATGAATTTATAACTCATGAGGATGTATTTACAAAGAAAGAATTTAAAGACAGCCTGGCAGATAACAGGGACAACAAATTAACTGACATTTATATAGATATAGACAGCAGTAAATTTGAGGCCATAAAAAGCAGGCTCAAAGCCATAGTAAATAGGGACAGCAGGATAATGTATGAGTCAAATACGGACTGGAAGAAGGAACTGGAAAATCAGTTTATGGCAATAGAGATAACAGCAATGAGCTTTACGGGAATAATAGCCCTCATAGGAATTCTGAATCTCATAAATACCATGATTACAAGCATACTCACAAGAAAAAGAGAGTATGGAATGCTCCAGGCAGTGGGGCTGTCAAACAAACAGCTGAGACAGATGCTTCAGATAGAGGGCATGTACTATGCTGGTATAAGCTCCTTACTGTCGGTGATTTTTGGAACTGGTCTTGGATACTTCTGCTTTAAACTGTTTAAAAAGGCAGGGGCCGATTATGCAGAATATAAATTTCCTCTCATACCTATACTTGCAGTGATTGTAGTGTTTATTTCAGTGGAGATACTGATAACCTACATTATTGAAAGCAGATTAAAAAAGGAATCCATAATCGATAGAATCAGGTACAGCGAATGATAATATAAAGTATAAAGTGATTTTTAGGTTCTTAAAAAAGATTTTTTTATAAGGGTAATCACTATGAACCTAAGAATCACTCTGCTTTCACTGCTCTCCGTCAGCCTGTGAGGTTGTTTCATATCCTGATTTTTTATACATGGTCAAAAACAGCGTTGGAATCACAGCCGCCACGGTGAAGCCGATGGCCCACCAGAACGAGACGTCGAAGGAATGAGCAAACGCATGAAGATCGGAGGCAGCCCGGCCCACCATCTGCTGTTGGGCGACGGTAGCAAGAATAGCCGACCCGAAAGCCCCGCCGATGGTTTGAAAGATCCTTGTAGCTATACTTGCATGAGGAATCTGATCTCTTTGAAGTCCAATGAGGGCGGATGCCATGATTGCAATAAACAAACCGCCAAGCCCCGACCCTCTGATCAAAAGGGCAACAGCCAAAAGAATCATATTTGTGTTCGTACCCGCAAAAGCAAATGGCAACGTACCGATTGCAATTGCAGTAAGGCTCATTAGCACAATATTGCGTGAGCCGTCACGGTCGGCTGCCTTTCCAGCCAAGCTTCTGGTGAGCAGCATGCCTAGGCCCTGAGGAAGCAGCCACAAACCGGCTGACAGGGCACTTTCACCGCGCACCTCCTGATAATAGAGCGGCAGCATCAGCAAAGTCCCGTTTGTAATGATGCCGCTGAAAATCAGCAGTATATTGGAAGCGGAAAAATTGACAGATTTGAATAGTTTCAGATTCAGAACTGGCTCCCGTTTCGTATTCAGAGCATAGACAATATAGGATACCATCAAAATAATGCCCATGATCAGTGGAACATAGACTGCACTGCTATTTAAGCCACCGTGCATGGGAATCTGGGCAATACCATAGATCAGAAGAGTAAACGCGGGTGATAGCAAAAGCAAGCCGATCAGATCAAGAGACGCTTTCTTTTCCGAGAGCTTGTCGGCTGGTATTCCCCATAGGGCTAACGAAACCGCCACAATGCAGATTGGAATATTAACCCAAAAGATGGCACGCCAGTTCAGACTGTTAACGATAATTCCTCCCAACACCGGGCCAAGGATCGGTCCGAGTAAAGCGGGGATACTGACAATCGACATGATCTGTCCGAGATTGTGTCCCCCGGAGATCTGTACCAGTTCCGTTTGCAGTACAGGCATCATTAATCCAGCGCCAATACCTTGAATGATACGGAAAAGGATCATGCTTCCTATGTTCCATGACAGCATAGAACATACAGATCCGATTAAAAAGAGTATCAATGAAAAGATATAGGATAGTTTGCATCCAAATCGCTTAGTGGCCCAGCCTGAAATCGGGACGGTCAGTCCCATTGCAAGAACGTATCCTGTCGTGACCCACTGTACGGTGGAAATGGTTGCTTTCATATCAGTTGCAATTGTATGGATTGCTACATTGATCATCGTCGAATCAAACAGCGGCGCAAGCGCACCGAAAACCAGAACTATAGCAGTTCTGAGCACGATCGGATCAAGTTTTTCTTTTGTCGGTTTTACATTTTCTGTATTCATGAGAAAATTCCTTTCATGGTCATAATAAGAAACGCTTAGTTTCTTTTGAAATTATGTTATAATAAATACAGGCCTTTGTCAATAGGAAACTTGGAGTTTTTATAAATATTTCTACGGCAGAGGATTATTTATTGTTGATGTTCGGAGGGAAATAAAACATGGATAAACAAAAGAAGGGTACGCGCCGCCGCGGAGAAGTTCTGGAAGAGGCGATCTTGCATGCTGCATGGTGGGAACTCTTAGAAACCGGCTATACGCATATGACGATGGAGAGCGTCGCAACACGGGCGGGGACAAATAAATCTGTACTTTACCGCCGCTGGCCCGATAAGTCTGAGCTTGTGATGGCTACCCTGCGTAAATATTATTTTCCGAAAATTACAAATGAGATACCGGATACAGGAAACCTGCGCGATGATGTGTATACTTATCTGCATGGGCGTGTTGAACCGTTGAAAACAATTGGATCAGAGACAATCAGGGGGCTTATTATGGAGCCAGTGGTATGGCGCAGGATCATCGCATCTATGCCGAAAATCATCGAGCGGAGATCAGAGAGCAAGATGACGGCGGCTATGATGGAGATTTTAAAAAACGCGGAACTTCGCGGTGAAGTCTGCCTTGAAAAATTGTCTCACAGGATCATCTCATTGCCACTTGACTTGCTGCAGTATGAGCTGATTACAAAGCTGGAACCCGTATCCGATGAAGCCATAGCGGAGATTGTAGATGACATTTTTATGCCGCTTGTACATGCAAAACAGTAATAGCAGGATTTTTCACAAATGTATGATTGGGAAAGCGATGGGAAAAAACAAAGGATGGATGATTGCTTCTATTTTAATGGCTTTAATGCATTTACCTCAGAGAATTTTTATTGGGAAAGTGACTTTAACTGAAACCTTTATAAGTATGCTTGACTTAGTTTTAAAGTAGCTAAGGGAAGAAGTGTAAATGTATAGATTCGTAGTAATTATGCTATAATTAAACTACCAATGTATTTGGCTGGAGGTAAAAGATGCAGGAATTGAGCTTTTTAAAAAGAATTTGTGAGGCTGATGCTCCTAGTGGAAGGGAAGATTGGCTGTACTCTATTATAGAAGATGGTTTTAAGAAATTTGGCAATATAACCATGAGTGAATTAAATAATATTTACATACATAAAAAAGGAAAAAATTCCAGTAAAATAATGATAATGGCTCATGCAGATGAGGTGTTTCTGATGATAAGTGGAATTTCAAAAGAGGGATTTTTAACATTTAAAGCTGTGGGAATAGATCCTAAAAGCCTTATATCACAGGAGGTTATCATTCATGGGAGGAAGAAAATAAAAGGAATTATAGCTTTAAAACCTGAATATGAGGATAAAGACAAAGATAATATAAAAATGGAAAATCTGTATATAGACACCGGATATAATTTTGAGAAATTAATTGATTTAGTCAATATAGGGAATTATGTTACCTTAAAAAGAAATATGATTCAGCTTTTAAATGAGAATATATGCGGCAAGGCCATAGATAATAGGTCAAGTATTTTAGCCATGTATATATGTGCAGAAGAGCTTAAAAATGTCACCCCAGATCTTGATATTTATTTTGTATGTTCCTGTCAGGAGGAAGTTGGGCATAGGGGAGCGAAGATGGCGAGTTATGATATAAAACCTGATATTGGAATAGCTGTAGATGTAACTTTTGATGGGGGACCGATGGGTGATAATCTTAGGGATAATGTCTTAGGAAAAGGACCTGTAATATGTATAGGTCCTAATATTCACCCAGGGCTTAGAGAAAGGATAATTTATACTGCAAAAAAATACAATATACCTTATCAAATCGAAATAGAGCCTGGTAATACAGGAACGGATGCGTGGGATATTCAGACTGCTGAGGGAGGGATACCTACATTATTAATATCCATACCAATAAAATACATGCATACATCAGTTGAGATTGTCAATATGAAAGATATAAGAAATACGGGAGTACTGCTTGCAAGATTTATTCAGGATTTAAGTTATAGTGAATTGGGGGAATTGTTTTGCTTTTAGAGGAATTGTGCAATTCAATAGCACCTTCTGGCTATGAGGGTGAAGTGAGAAAAGTGATACAATCTGAACTCAATAGATTGAATCTGAATTTTTCAATTGATAAAATGGGTAATATTCTAGTACATAAGCAAAATAAAAGTAAGGAAAAAGTTTTAAAAGTAATGCTAGCTGCACATATGGATGAGGCAGGACTCGTAATTACGGGCTACAATAATGATGGAACTTTAAGATTTTCAACATTAGGAAATATAGATAAGAATTCACTTCCATGTAAGGTTGTTCTTATCGGAAAGAACAGAATAAAAGGAGTAATAGGTTTAAAACCAATTCATCTTCAAAGCAGAGAAGAGAAAAATTGTGAGGTATCTTTAAAAGATATTTGTATGGATATAGGAGCAGTGTCTGCAGAAGAAGCTAGAAGCATTGTAAATCTGGGAGATTCTGCTGTATTTGATGTAAAATTTGAAAAATTTCCTGATAATATTATAAAAGCAAAGGCACTGAATGATAGAATAGGATGTCTTGCATTACTTGAGATATTAAAAGAAAATTATAGCTGTGATCTGTATATATCATTTAATATACAGGAAAATATTGGAGAAAGAGGTGCATCTATTTCTATATATAATGTCAAACCAGATATTTTCATATCAGTTGATGCAATTTGTACAAGCAAATTAGAGCATGTAGAGCTTGGAAAGGGTCCGATTATTCCATTTAAAGATGGAATTTGTATATTCGACAGGGAAGTTGTGAAATTTATTAGAGATACAGCCAGCAGATTACATATACCCTACCAGAATATTGCATGTATTAAAAGGGAGAGGAAGGTGACATCTGTTCAGACTATGTCATTAAATTCTAAATTGTGTTCAATTTTAATGCCATGTAGATATATGAACTCAGCTGTTTCTATGTGCAATATGGAGGATTATAAAAGTATGGTAGCGATACTAAAAATTTATCTGGAAAGCTTTTAATATAAATTTCGGAAGGGAGTTGAATACTGTCTATTTTAAAAGACAGTAAATTTTATGGATGATCTTCTAAAGAATTTGATCAATTCTTATGGAACAAGTGGGAATGAATCGAATATAAGAAATTTAATAAAGAAATATCTATGCGATAGTAATCATAAAATATATGAAGATGCTTGTGGAAATGTTATTTCGAAAAAAGGCCTTGGCAAAAATAGGATAATGATATGTACCCATATGGATTCGACAGGTTTTATGGTGAAGAACATAGATGAAGATGGAATAATAAAGGTAGATAGCATTGGATACTTTGAAAAACAGAATGTGAACCACAGTTTTATAAGATTTGAAAATGGTACATTGGGAAAGATATTTTTATATGAATCTGATATATTGGTAGATATAGGAGTGGATAGTAGAAATGATGTACTGGAAAGAATAAAAGAGGGAGATACAGCTTCACTTGTTGGTCCATATTTAGTCACAGGGAATAATATAATAAGTCCCCTTCTTCACAATAAAGTAGGATGTTATATACTTCTAAAGCTTATGGATAAGGTAAGTAGAGAGAACCAGCAAATATATTTCGTATTTTCTTCAAAAGGGGAGACGGGTGGAATTGGTGCTGCAGCGGCAGTTAATAGTATAAAACCTGATTATGTTATAGTAGTCGGTACTGAAAGTACATCACTATCTGATAAAACAGGAAACAGTATAAACATAGGAAAAGGTCCTGTCTTAAGAATAATGGATAAATTGTTGATAATGCATGAGGATATAAAGAATATGTTGGAGGAAGCATCGCGTAAATCAGATGTAGATGTTCAATATAGTATAAGTAGTGGTGGGTCTGAAGGAGGACTTGTTCATAAAGAACTTTCAGGAATAAGGACTGGGGAAATTGATGTCCCTTGTAGATATAAGTACTCGACTTCTGAAATGATATCTGTATGTGATATCAACAATACTATAAAATTGTTGAGAGAATTGATTTAGGAAGGTTTTAAAATGAATAAAAATATTAGATGGCTGCTCGTTATTTTATGGATAATAATAATATTCATATTTTCAAATCAACCGGGGAATGTATCGGATGAGAAAAGTAAATTTGTAGTTGGATTGTTTAATGCAATTGGAGTAAATCTCAATAATCTATTTGGTAATATGGCAAACTTTGCAATTAGAAAGATCTCTCATTTTATGGAGTATCTTATACTCTATATATTATTATTGAATGCATTGTATGAAAAATCTAAAGTTAAAAGAGCTCTTTTAATATCAATAATAATAGTATTTCTGTATGCGTGTCTGGATGAAGTTCATCAATTGTTTATACCTGGGAGATCATCTAGAATAAGAGATATTATTATAGATACAGCAGGAGGTTTTGCAGGACTTCTTACGAGTTTTTATTATTTGTACAAAAAAAGGAGAATAGTTCAAAAATGAAATGTAAAATAGATGGTATATCAATAAACTATCATATAAAAGGAAATGGAAAAGCGATTGTTATGCTTCATGGTTATGCTGCAGATTGTAGGTTGATGATAGGGTGTATGGAACCTGTTTTTTTCAATAAGAAGGGTTATAAGAGAATATACATGGATCTTCCAGGTATGGGAGAAAGCAGCACCTCAAAACAGATTACAAATGCAGATGATATGTTGGATGTTATAGTACATTTTATTGAAGAGATTATTCCAGATGAAAATTTTCTTCTGGCAGGTGAATCCTATGGGGGATATCTGTCAAGAGGAATAATTTATAAAATGCCTGAAAAAGTAGATGGACTTCTGTTGATATGTCCGGTTATAATACCTAATTTTAAAGAGAGAGATCTGCCAGAACACATTATTCTGGTAAAAGATAAAGAATTACTTTCACAATTAAATAAGGATGAAATTGAAAACTTCAATTTAATATCCGTACTTCAGAGCGAAAAAATCTATAAAAGGTATAAAGATGAAGTACTTTCAGGTATAGAAATAGGAAAACATGAGTTTTTGCGATATTTCAAGAAGAATGGATATAAATTTTCTTTTGATGTTGATAAAATAAATGGAAAGTTTGAAAAGCCAACACTTATACTTTTAGGACATCAAGATTCCTGCGTGGGTTATAAGGATGCATGGTCTATTTTAAATAATTACCCTAGAGCAACTTTTTCTGTAATTGACAATGCTGGTCATAATTTACAAATAGAACAGGAAGATATGTTTAATTATATGGTAGGCAATTGGATAAAAAGAACTGAAAAAGAAATTGGGAAACTCTAAATCTTCGTTAGAGTTTCTTTTAATTTCAGCCAGTCGCCATTATACATGTTTTTAAAATCTTCATTTCTATTATAAGTTAGGGAAGATGGATGGTACATGGGAAAAATATGCATTTTTAATTCTATGTTAAAGAATAGTTTACCGTGACATTCTCCAATAGATTTGAATTCTGTCAAGCTTTTCAGAGGTACGTTTCCGAGAGTTATTATTATTTTGGGGTTAACAAAATTAATTTCTTCTTTAAGGATATCCTTGAATAAATTTATTTCAGAAACTTTCGGAGTTCTGTTTTTCACACTATTTCTGCCATTTTTACCTCGGGTTATCTTTATGGGCCTGAAGAAGCAGGTATTTGTTATCCTTACTTTGTTACGTATGAGACCTATAGAAGTTAGATACTTTTCAAAATTCTTTCCAGCCATTCCAACAAAAGGTCTGCCCTCTATTATTTCCATCTTTCCGGGAGCTTCTCCAATAAATAATATATCACAAGGTATAGGGCCATCACCTGTAATGTATCCGCCAATAGGGGAATCAGTGTAATCTTCACATATGAGCCTGATTTTTTCTTTTAAATAATTGTTAATATCCATAGAAAAATTCCTTTCAGTTTTTTATATTTTTTGATGAAGTCATAAAAAATATTCTAATAGAATTATAACAAAGTTTATATAGAATTAAACGTACCCATACATTTTAATATTAACTTGAATAATGATATAATCAACTTCAAACAATTATAAATAGCATATTAAGAGGTGAAATTTATGAAAAATTTTTATATAATGACTCCAGGACCTACTGAAGTTAGTGAAAATGTTAGATTATCCAGAAGCAAAAGATTTACCAATCCAGATCTAGACCTGGAATTTTATGATTTTTATAAAGAAACTTGTGAAAAAACAGCACAATTTTTGAATACTGGCAATGAGGTAAGAATACTGGGTGGTGAAGGAATACTTGGACTTGAAGCAGCTTGTGCCTCTCTTACTGAAAAAGGAGATAGAATTCTTGTAATTGATAATGGAATATTTGGAGAAGGATTTAGTGATTTTATCAACTTATATGGTGGAGAAGTTGTATTTTTTAAAGGTGATAGAAAAAAGCAGATAGATGTGGAAGAGTTAACGGATTTTCTGCAAAAGGACAGTAATTTTAAATACGCCACTGTAGTGCATTGTGATACTCCATCCGGAGTTTTAAATGATATATCCAAAATTTGTCCATTGCTTAAAGAGAGGGGTATACTTACTGTGGTTGATAGTGTTGCAGCTATGGGAGGAGAAGAACTGGACGTGGATAAATGGGATATAGATATAGTAGTAGGTGCATCTCAGAAATGTGTTTCAGCACCTCCGGGTATTACATTTTTAAGTATAAGTAAGGATGCTTTTAACTATATGGAAAGCAGGAAAAGTCCAATAGCTTCTTTTTATTGTAATTTGCTTGTATGGAAGGATTATTATAAGAATAAATGGTTTCCTTATACACCACCTATAAGTGATATATTGGGTTTTAGAAAAGCAATAGACAATATATTGGAAGATAAAGATATAATAGATAGACATAGTAAAATTGCTGCAGCTACAAGAAGTGCAGTAAGAGAAGCAGGATTGGATTTATATACAATAAATGGATATTCCAATACAGTAACAGTAATTCAGGTTCCGGAGGGAATGAAAGATGGGGATATTAGAAAATACATGGGAAATAAGTACAATGTAATGATAGCAGGATCCTTTGGATATTTGGAAGGGAAAGTTATAAGGATAGGGCATATGGGTGAAAATGCGAGAGAAGATAGAGTGAGCTATACATTGTATGCACTTCAAAAATCATTGGAACATTTTGGATTCCAGTGTAAATGTGATATGTCATCCTGCTTTCTTAGTGAATTGTAGTGTTAAGTCAACATTACCTTGTGTATCAATATAAGTATATTGAAGAAAATGTGTAAATAATATAAATAAAGAATGGTAAATTGGTATAATGAATATATTTATTGTAGAAGGTGGTAAGGTATGTGTTATAATAACATACGTTGTGTCGACTTGTGACAAAAAAATGTTGACAAACAATAGATGAGATGATACAATGTAAAAGCTGTCCAAAAGGGCGGCAGAAGAAGAGAAATGATCCTTGAAAATTAAACAGAATAGAAACAAGTGAAAACTTGAAGAAATAAACCAGCAATTCTTTTGGGCTGCAGAGATGCAGCAATGAAGTAAATGAGTAGAGACAAACTTTTAAATTGAGAGTTTGATCCTGGCTCAGGACGAACGCTGGCGGCGTGCCTAACACATGCAAGTCGAGCGAAGGAACCCCTTCGGGGGCGACTTAGCGGCGGACGGGTGAGTAACACGTGGGTAACCTGCCTCAAAGAGGGGGATAGCCTCCCGAAAGGGAGATTAATACCGCATAACACCAGAAATCGCATGAATTCTGGATGAAAGGAGAAATCCGCTTTGAGATGGACCCGCGGCGCATTAGCTAGTTGGTGGGGTAGAAGCCTACCAAGGCAACGATGCGTAGCCGACCTGAGAGGGTGATCGGCCACATTGGAACTGAGATACGGTCCAGACTCCTACGGGAGGCAGCAGTGGGGAATATTGCACAATGGGCGAAAGCCTGATGCAGCAACGCCGCGTGGGTGATGAAGGTCTTCGGATTGTAAAGCCCTGTCTTCTGGGACGATAATGACGGTACCAGAGGAGGAAGCCACGGCTAACTACGTGCCAGCAGCCGCGGTAATACGTAGGTGGCGAGCGTTGTCCGGATTTACTGGGCGTAAAGGGTGCGTAGGCGGATGTTTAAGTGAGATGTGAAATACCCGGGCTTAACCTGGGTGCTGCATTTCAAACTGGATATCTGGAGTGCAGGAGAGGAGAACGGAATTCCTAGTGTAGCGGTGAAATGCGTAGAGATTAGGAAGAACACCAGTGGCGAAGGCGGTTCTCTGGACTGTAACTGACGCTGAGGCACGAAAGCGTGGGTAGCAAACAGGATTAGATACCCTGGTAGTCCACGCCGTAAACGATGAGTACTAGGTGTAGGAGGTATCGACCCCTTCTGTGCCGCAGTAAACACAATAAGTACTCCGCCTGGGAAGTACGATCGCAAGATTAAAACTCAAAGGAATTGACGGGGGCCCGCACAAGCAGCGGAGCATGTGGTTTAATTCGAAGCAACGCGAAGAACCTTACCTGGACTTGACATCCCCTGCATAGCCTGGAGACAGGCGAAGCCCTTCGGGGCAGGGAGACAGGTGGTGCATGGTTGTCGTCAGCTCGTGTCGTGAGATGTTAGGTTAAGTCCTGCAACGAGCGCAACCCTTGTTGTTAGTTGCTAACATTAAGATGAGCACTCTAACGAGACTGCCGCGGTTAACGCGGAGGAAGGTGGGGATGACGTCAAATCATCATGCCCCTTATGTCCAGGGCGACACACGTGCTACAATGGGCAGAACAAAGAGAAGCAATACCGCGAGGTGGAGCGAAACTCAAAAACTGTTCCCAGTTCGGATTGCAGGCTGAAACCCGCCTGCATGAAGCTGGAGTTGCTAGTAATCGCGAATCAGCATGTCGCGGTGAATACGTTCCCGGGCCTTGTACACACCGCCCGTCACACCATGAGAGCTGGCAACACCCGAAGTCCGTAGCCTAACTTAGGAGGGCGCGGCCGAAGGTGGGGTTAGTGATTGGGGTGAAGTCGTAACAAGGTAGCCGTAGGAGAACCTGCGGCTGGATCACCTCCTTTCTAAGGAGAAATGAAACAGTAATACTGTTTCAAAATGTTGGTAGTTTGTTTGAATTAGTAACTTGTAAAAATTGATAGTAACGAGCAGATTGAGGAAAAACGCGAATGAGGAGCAGAGTTTACCTGTGTAAATGAGCACCGCAGTGAGTGGTTTTGACGAAAAGATGCGAAGTTAATAGAAATTTTTATTCTGTTTAATTTTGAAGGATTATATCCTTCAAAATTGTTGTTCTTTGAAAATTGCACAGTAAGAAAAATAGAAGTCGAAAGACTTCATATTTAAAGTAAAGCTAAGGTTAGAAATAACCTTTGTAGATTATACTTGTCTGTATAATACATTTTATATTTACCGGCAAGCATAAGTGATTAAAAATTGGTAATGACGAGTATGACAAGGAAAAGACCAAATGAGGAGCGGAGTTTACTTATGTAAATGAGCACCGCAGAGAGGTATTTGACGTAGTCATAGGAAGTCAGTAGCAATTTTTTAAAAGGTCAAGCTACAAAGGGCGCATGGTGAATGCCTTGGCACCAGGAGCCGAAGAAGGACGTGATAAGCTGCGATAAGCTTCGGGTAGACGCAAATAGTCTGTGAACCGAAGATTTCCGAATGGGGAAACCCACAGTGGAAGCACTGTACTCCAAGCTGAATAAATAGGGTTGGGGAGGTAAACCCGGGGAACTGAAACATCTAAGTACCCGGAGGAAGAGAAAGAAAAATCGATTTTCTAAGTAGCGGCGAGCGAAAGGGAAAGAGCCCAAACCAGGAACTTGTTCCTGGGGTTCGGACAGACAATGTGAACAATAGGTTAACTGAAGAGAGCTGGAAGGCTCCGCCACAGAAGGTAAAAGCCCTGTAAGTGAAAGCTGAAAAAGTTCTAGTCTGTACCAGAGTACCACGAGACACGAGAAACCTTGTGGGAAAGAGGGAGGACCACCTCCTAAGGCTAAATACTACCTGGTGACCGATAGAGAAGAAGTACCGTGAGGGAAAGGTGAAAAGAACCCCGGAAGGGGAGTGAAATAGAACCTGAAACCGTGTGTCCACAACCGATCGAAGCACTTTTACGTGCGACGATGTGCTTTTTGTAGAACGAGCCAGCGAGTTACGGTATGCAGCAAGGTTAAGCACTTAAGGTGCGGAGCCGAAGGGAAACCGAGTCTTAAAAGGGCGGCTAGTTGCATGCTGTAGACCCGAAACCGGGTGACCTATCCATGGCCAGGTTGAAGCGGAAGTAAAATTCCGTGGAGGACCGAACCACGTTGGTGTTGAAAAACCATGGGATGAGCTGTGGATAGCGGAGAAATTCCAATCGAACTCGGAGATAGCTGGTTCTCCTCGAAATAGCTTTAGGGCTAGCGTCGCCAATGAGTAATGGAGGTAGAGCACTGAATGGGCTAGGGGCTGACAACAGTTACTGAACCCTATCAAACTCCGAATGCCATATACTTGAATGACGGCAGTCAGACTGCGAATGATAAGATCCGCGGTCAAAAGGGAAACAGCCCAGATCATCAGCTAAGGTCCCAAAGTGTAAGTTAAGTGGAAAAGGATGTGGGATTTCGAAGACAACTAGGATGTTGGCTCAGAAGCAGCCACTCATTCAAAGAGTGCGTAACAGCTCACTAGTCGAGAGATCCTGCGCCGAAGATGTCCGGGGCTAAAACTTACCACCGAAGCTATGGACTCGAAAGAGTGGTAGAGGAGCATCCTGTACGGATAGAAGCAGTACCGGAAGGAGCTGTGGACTGTACAGGAGAGAGTATGCTGGCATAAGTAGCGAGAAATAAGTGAGAATCTTATTGGTCGAAGACCTAAGGTTTCCTGGGGAAGGTTCGTCCGCCCAGGGTTAGTCGGGACCTAAGCCGAGGCCGAAAGGCGTAGGTGATGGACAATCGGTTGATATTCCGATACCGCAAACTTGCGTTTGACAGAAGGGATGACGCAGAAGGATAGGATGTGCACACTATTGGATGTGTGTCTAAGCACTGAAGCAGGCCGGAAAGGAAAATCCATCCGGTCAATGCCGGGGTGTTATGGGGATCCAATTATGGAGAAGTATCCGATTTCACACTGCCGAGAAAAGTCTCTATGGAGCAGGTTAGTGCCCGTACCGCAAACCGACACAGGTAGGTGAGGAGAGAATCCTAAGACCATCGGAAGAATTGTTGTTAAGGAACTAGGCAAATTAACTCCGTAACTTAGGGATAAGGAGTGCCCCGAAAGGGGCCGCAGAGAATAGGCTCAAGCAACTGTTTATCAAAAACACAGGTCTCTGCTAAAGCGAAAGCTGAAGTATAGGGGCTGACGCCTGCCCGGTGCTGGAAGGTTAAGGGGAATACTAAGCCGTAAGGCGAAGGTATGAACTTAAGCCCCAGTAAACGGCGGCCGTAACTATAACGGTCCTAAGGTAGCGAAATTCCTTGTCGGGTAAGTTCCGACCCGCACGAATGGCGTAATGATTTGAGCACTGTCTCGACAACAAATCCGGCGAAATTGTAGTGCAAGTGAAGATGCTTGCTACCCGCGATTGGACGGAAAGACCCCGTAGAGCTTTACTGCAGTTTAGCATTGAGTTTCGGTATTGTCTGTACAGGATAGGTGGGAGGCATGGAAACCGGGGCGCCAGCCCTGGCGGAGCCACCCTTGGGATACCACCCTGACAGTACTGGAATTCTAACCGGCGGCCATGAAACTGGTCACGGGACATTGTTAGGCAGGCAGTTTGACTGGGGCGGTCGCCTCCTAAAAAGTAACGGAGGCGCCCAAAGGTTCCCTCAGAAGGGTCGGAAATCCTTCTTAGAGTGCAAAGGCATAAGGGAGCCTGACTGCGACACATACAGGTGGAGCAGGGACGAAAGTCGGGCTTAGTGATCCGGTGGTACCTCGTGGGAGGGCCATCGCTCAACGGATAAAAGCTACCTCGGGGATAACAGGCTGATCTCCCCCAAGAGTTCACATCGACGGGGAGGTTTGGCACCTCGATGTCGGCTCGTCGCATCCTGGGGCTGAAGTAGGTCCCAAGGGTTGGGCTGTTCGCCCATTAAAGCGGCACGCGAGCTGGGTTCAGAACGTCGTGAGACAGTTCGGTCCCTATCCGTCGCGGGCGCAGGAAATTTGAGAGGAGCTGTCCTTAGTACGAGAGGACCGGGATGGACTGACCTCTGGTGCACCAGTTGTTCCGCCAGGAGCATTGCTGGGTAGCTATGTCGGGAAGGGATAAACGCTGAAAGCATCTAAGCGTGAAGCCCACCTCAAGATTAGATTTCCCACAGCGTAAGCTGGTAAGACCCCTCGGAGAACACGAGGTTGATAGGTCAGGGGTGTAAGCATGGCAACATGTTGAGCTGACTGATACTAATAGGTCGAGGGCTTGATCAAAATATATCTTACTGTGCAATTTTCAGAGAACAATAGTATTCCATATGGTATACATATGTTTTCCATATTTAATGATTTATGTCAAATATCTGGTGGTTATGACGTGAAGGTAACACCCCTTCCCATTCCGAACAGGATGGTTAAGCTTCATCGTGCCGAGAGTACTGCAGGGGTAGCCCTGTGGCAGGGTAGGTAGCTGCCGGGTTTTGAATGTGGCCAGATAGCTCAGTCGGTAGAGCAGAGGACTGAAAATCCTCGTGTCCCTGGTTCGATTCCTGGTCTGGCCACCAAAGAGCTCTGGATTTATCTAGGGCTCTTTTAATTATATCTATAAATTTTGATATGGAAATTTAATCATAAATGAGGCATAATTATTTATGTAAGTAAAAATGAAGGGAGATAATCTATGAGTAATAATATATTAGCTATTGTAAATGGGACTGAAATTAAAGAAAGTGATATTCAAGATTCTATTAATAGATTTCCTATAGATAAAAGGAACCAGTTGAATACGGATGAAGGTAAAAAACATTTGTTAAATGAAATGATATTTTTTGAATTAGCATATAATTATGCTAAAGATATGAATCTTGAAAATGATGAAGAATATTTAAGAATGATTGAATTGGCTAAAAAAGATATATTAACACAGGTAGCTATATCTAAGGTTATGAGTAATGCTGATGTTAATGATAAAGAAGTTGAAGATTATTATAATGCAAATAAAGATATGTATAAGAATCCTGAAAAAGTAAAGGCAAAGCATATACTGGTAGATAGTGAAGAAAAAGCTGAAAAAATTTTAAAAGAAATTCAAGATGGAATGTCTTTTGAAAATGCTGCAAGAAAATATTCTTCTTGTCCATCTAAAGCTCGAGGTGGGGATTTAGGCGAATTTTCAAGAGGACAAATGGTTCCAGAGTTTGAGAATGTTGCATTTATGTTAGATATAGGAGTAATTAGTAAACCCGTAAAAACTCAGTTCGGATATCATTTAATAAAAGTTGAAGAAAAAATAAAGACTTCTAGGGCATCTTATAATCAAGTAAAGGATTCTATTAAAAGAGGATTGTTACAGGAACGTCAGGCATATCAATATTCTAAATTTGATAAAGAATTGAGGAAGAGATATAAAGTTGAAATAAAATAAATTTAGAGTATTTTTAATTTATTTTATTTGGTATTATAATCATGACAACCTTCTCTGAGTTAAGCAGTCTATTTCAATTGTAAATTTGTTCAATTGAAATATTATAGTTATTAATATAAACATAACCGTGTGTATCTATATATAAAAAAGTTAGAAATGAATAGAAAAAAAGAGATAAGGACAAAATAAGCTTATAATATGGAAGAATGAATAAATTGTAGAATAATAACCTGTGATATAATAACATTCGTTGTCCACAAAAGGCAACAGAAGCTAGTTATTTCAATCTGTTGTTGCAATGTATTAAAAAATGTTGACAAACAATAGATGAGATGATACAATGTAAAAGCTGTCCAAAAGGGCGGCAGAAGAAGAGAAATGATCCTTGAAAATTAAACAGAATAGAAACAAGTGAAAACTTGAAGAAATAAACCAGCAATTCTTTTGGGCTGCAGAGATGCAGCAATGAAGTAAATGAGTAGAGACAAACTTTTAAATTGAGAGTTTGATCCTGGCTCAGGACGAACGCTGGCGGCGTGCCTAACACATGCAAGTCGAGCGAAGGAACCCCTTCGGGGGCGACTTAGCGGCGGACGGGTGAGTAACACGTGGGTAACCTGCCTCAAAGAGGGGGATAGCCTCCCGAAAGGGAGATTAATACCGCATAACACCAGAAATCGCATGAATTCTGGATGAAAGGAGAAATCCGCTTTGAGATGGACCCGCGGCGCATTAGCTAGTTGGTGGGGTAGAAGCCTACCAAGGCAACGATGCGTAGCCGACCTGAGAGGGTGATCGGCCACATTGGAACTGAGATACGGTCCAGACTCCTACGGGAGGCAGCAGTGGGGAATATTGCACAATGGGCGAAAGCCTGATGCAGCAACGCCGCGTGGGTGATGAAGGTCTTCGGATTGTAAAGCCCTGTCTTCTGGGACGATAATGACGGTACCAGAGGAGGAAGCCACGGCTAACTACGTGCCAGCAGCCGCGGTAATACGTAGGTGGCGAGCGTTGTCCGGATTTACTGGGCGTAAAGGGTGCGTAGGCGGATGTTTAAGTGAGATGTGAAATACCCGGGCTTAACCTGGGTGCTGCATTTCAAACTGGATATCTGGAGTGCAGGAGAGGAGAACGGAATTCCTAGTGTAGCGGTGAAATGCGTAGAGATTAGGAAGAACACCAGTGGCGAAGGCGGTTCTCTGGACTGTAACTGACGCTGAGGCACGAAAGCGTGGGTAGCAAACAGGATTAGATACCCTGGTAGTCCACGCCGTAAACGATGAGTACTAGGTGTAGGAGGTATCGACCCCTTCTGTGCCGCAGTAAACACAATAAGTACTCCGCCTGGGAAGTACGATCGCAAGATTAAAACTCAAAGGAATTGACGGGGGCCCGCACAAGCAGCGGAGCATGTGGTTTAATTCGAAGCAACGCGAAGAACCTTACCTGGACTTGACATCCCCTGCATAGCCTGGAGACAGGCGAAGCCCTTCGGGGCAGGGAGACAGGTGGTGCATGGTTGTCGTCAGCTCGTGTCGTGAGATGTTAGGTTAAGTCCTGCAACGAGCGCAACCCTTGTTGTTAGTTGCTAACATTAAGATGAGCACTCTAACGAGACTGCCGCGGTTAACGCGGAGGAAGGTGGGGATGACGTCAAATCATCATGCCCCTTATGTCCAGGGCGACACACGTGCTACAATGGGCAGAACAAAGAGAAGCAATACCGCGAGGTGGAGCGAAACTCAAAAACTGTTCCCAGTTCGGATTGCAGGCTGAAACCCGCCTGCATGAAGCTGGAGTTGCTAGTAATCGCGAATCAGCATGTCGCGGTGAATACGTTCCCGGGCCTTGTACACACCGCCCGTCACACCATGAGAGCTGGCAACACCCGAAGTCCGTAGCCTAACTTAGGAGGGCGCGGCCGAAGGTGGGGTTAGTGATTGGGGTGAAGTCGTAACAAGGTAGCCGTAGGAGAACCTGCGGCTGGATCACCTCCTTTCTAAGGAGAAATGAAACAGTAATACTGTTTCAAAATGTTGGTAGTTTGTTTGAATTAGTAACTTGTAAAAATTGATAGTAACGAGCAGATTGAGGAAAAACGCGAATGAGGAGCAGAGTTTACCTGTGTAAATGAGCACCGCAGTGAGTGGTTTTGACGAAAAGATGCGAAGTTAATAGAAATTTTTATTCTGTTTAATTTTGAAGGATTATATCCTTCAAAATTGTTGTTCTTTGAAAATTGCACAGTAAGAAAAATAGAAGTCGAAAGACTTCATATTTAAAGTAAAGCTAAGGTTAGAAATAACCTTTGTAGATTATACTTGTCTGTATAATACATTTTATATTTACCGGCAAGCATAAGTGATTAAAAATTGGTAATGACGAGTATGACAAGGAAAAGACCAAATGAGGAGCGGAGTTTACTTATGTAAATGAGCACCGCAGAGAGGTATTTGACGTAGTCATAGGAAGTCAGTAGCAATTTTTTAAAAGGTCAAGCTACAAAGGGCGCATGGTGAATGCCTTGGCACCAGGAGCCGAAGAAGGACGTGATAAGCTGCGATAAGCTTCGGGTAGACGCAAATAGTCTGTGAACCGAAGATTTCCGAATGGGGAAACCCACAGTGGAAGCACTGTACTCCAAGCTGAATAAATAGGGTTGGGGAGGTAAACCCGGGGAACTGAAACATCTAAGTACCCGGAGGAAGAGAAAGAAAAATCGATTTTCTAAGTAGCGGCGAGCGAAAGGGAAAGAGCCCAAACCAGGAACTTGTTCCTGGGGTTCGGACAGACAATGTGAACAATAGGTTAACTGAAGAGAGCTGGAAGGCTCCGCCACAGAAGGTAAAAGCCCTGTAAGTGAAAGCTGAAAAAGTTCTAGTCTGTACCAGAGTACCACGAGACACGAGAAACCTTGTGGGAAAGAGGGAGGACCACCTCCTAAGGCTAAATACTACCTGGTGACCGATAGAGAAGAAGTACCGTGAGGGAAAGGTGAAAAGAACCCCGGAAGGGGAGTGAAATAGAACCTGAAACCGTGTGTCCACAACCGATCGAAGCACTTTTACGTGCGACGATGTGCTTTTTGTAGAACGAGCCAGCGAGTTACGGTATGCAGCAAGGTTAAGCACTTAAGGTGCGGAGCCGAAGGGAAACCGAGTCTTAAAAGGGCGGCTAGTTGCATGCTGTAGACCCGAAACCGGGTGACCTATCCATGGCCAGGTTGAAGCGGAAGTAAAATTCCGTGGAGGACCGAACCACGTTGGTGTTGAAAAACCATGGGATGAGCTGTGGATAGCGGAGAAATTCCAATCGAACTCGGAGATAGCTGGTTCTCCTCGAAATAGCTTTAGGGCTAGCGTCGCCAATGAGTAATGGAGGTAGAGCACTGAATGGGCTAGGGGCTGACAACAGTTACTGAACCCTATCAAACTCCGAATGCCATATACTTGAATGACGGCAGTCAGACTGCGAATGATAAGATCCGCGGTCAAAAGGGAAACAGCCCAGATCATCAGCTAAGGTCCCAAAGTGTAAGTTAAGTGGAAAAGGATGTGGGATTTCGAAGACAACTAGGATGTTGGCTCAGAAGCAGCCACTCATTCAAAGAGTGCGTAACAGCTCACTAGTCGAGAGATCCTGCGCCGAAGATGTCCGGGGCTAAAACTTACCACCGAAGCTATGGACTCGAAAGAGTGGTAGAGGAGCATCCTGTACGGATAGAAGCAGTACCGGAAGGAGCTGTGGACTGTACAGGAGAGAGTATGCTGGCATAAGTAGCGAGAAATAAGTGAGAATCTTATTGGTCGAAGACCTAAGGTTTCCTGGGGAAGGTTCGTCCGCCCAGGGTTAGTCGGGACCTAAGCCGAGGCCGAAAGGCGTAGGTGATGGACAATCGGTTGATATTCCGATACCGCAAACTTGCGTTTGACAGAAGGGATGACGCAGAAGGATAGGATGTGCACACTATTGGATGTGTGTCTAAGCACTGAAGCAGGCCGGAAAGGAAAATCCATCCGGTCAATGCCGGGGTGTTATGGGGATCCAATTATGGAGAAGTATCCGATTTCACACTGCCGAGAAAAGTCTCTATGGAGCAGGTTAGTGCCCGTACCGCAAACCGACACAGGTAGGTGAGGAGAGAATCCTAAGACCATCGGAAGAATTGTTGTTAAGGAACTAGGCAAATTAACTCCGTAACTTAGGGATAAGGAGTGCCCCGAAAGGGGCCGCAGAGAATAGGCTCAAGCAACTGTTTATCAAAAACACAGGTCTCTGCTAAAGCGAAAGCTGAAGTATAGGGGCTGACGCCTGCCCGGTGCTGGAAGGTTAAGGGGAATACTAAGCCGTAAGGCGAAGGTATGAACTTAAGCCCCAGTAAACGGCGGCCGTAACTATAACGGTCCTAAGGTAGCGAAATTCCTTGTCGGGTAAGTTCCGACCCGCACGAATGGCGTAATGATTTGAGCACTGTCTCGACAACAAATCCGGCGAAATTGTAGTGCAAGTGAAGATGCTTGCTACCCGCGATTGGACGGAAAGACCCCGTAGAGCTTTACTGCAGTTTAGCATTGAGTTTCGGTATTGTCTGTACAGGATAGGTGGGAGGCATGGAAACCGGGGCGCCAGCCCTGGCGGAGCCACCCTTGGGATACCACCCTGACAGTACTGGAATTCTAACCGGCGGCCATGAAACTGGTCACGGGACATTGTTAGGCAGGCAGTTTGACTGGGGCGGTCGCCTCCTAAAAAGTAACGGAGGCGCCCAAAGGTTCCCTCAGAAGGGTCGGAAATCCTTCTTAGAGTGCAAAGGCATAAGGGAGCCTGACTGCGACACATACAGGTGGAGCAGGGACGAAAGTCGGGCTTAGTGATCCGGTGGTACCTCGTGGGAGGGCCATCGCTCAACGGATAAAAGCTACCTCGGGGATAACAGGCTGATCTCCCCCAAGAGTTCACATCGACGGGGAGGTTTGGCACCTCGATGTCGGCTCGTCGCATCCTGGGGCTGAAGTAGGTCCCAAGGGTTGGGCTGTTCGCCCATTAAAGCGGCACGCGAGCTGGGTTCAGAACGTCGTGAGACAGTTCGGTCCCTATCCGTCGCGGGCGCAGGAAATTTGAGAGGAGCTGTCCTTAGTACGAGAGGACCGGGATGGACTGACCTCTGGTGCACCAGTTGTTCCGCCAGGAGCATTGCTGGGTAGCTATGTCGGGAAGGGATAAACGCTGAAAGCATCTAAGCGTGAAGCCCACCTCAAGATTAGATTTCCCACAGCGTAAGCTGGTAAGACCCCTCGGAGAACACGAGGTTGATAGGTCAGGGGTGTAAGCATGGCAACATGTTGAGCTGACTGATACTAATAGGTCGAGGGCTTGATCAAAATATATCTTACTGTGCAATTTTCAGAGAACAATAGTATTCCATATGGTATACATATGTTTTCCATATTTAATGATTTATGTCAAATATCTGGTGGTTATGACGTGAAGGTAACACCCCTTCCCATTCCGAACAGGATGGTTAAGCTTCATCGTGCCGAGAGTACTGCAGGGGTAGCCCTGTGGCAGGGTAGGTAGCTGCCGGGTTTTATAAAAAGGTAAGTAGGCATTGATTGCTTACTTACCTTTTTTGCTTACAAATTTTTTTAAGGGGGAACATGAAATGGAAAAAAAGCGTCGAGAAGGATTTTCTTCTGGACTAGCAGTGTTTTTCGCTACATTGGGATCTGCAGTTGGTTTAGGCAATGTATGGAAATTTCCCTATATGGTAGGTACAAATGGTGGTGGGGCATTTCTGTTTGTATATTTAATGTGTGTTTTGTTTGTTGGCCTTCCGGTTATGATAAGTGAGATTTTTATAGGTAGAAGAACAAAGAAAAATGTTATGGGTGCTATTAAAAAGCTTAAGCCCAATCAGTCATTTTGGAAGGTAATACCTATATTTGGAATGATAACGGTTTATTTAATTATGTTTTTCTATAGCTGTGTTGGTGGATGGGTTTATTCATATATTTTTAAATCGATAAAAGGCGATTTCAGTGGAGTTACATCTAAAGTCTCCGAGAATATTTTTACTAGTACAATTTTGGGACCTATGCCTCCTATTTTATGGCAGCTGGTAGTTTTGCTTGTAGTTGGTATAATATTAATTATGGGGGTACAAAAAGGTATAGAAAAGGTTACCAAGACTTTGATGCCATTGTTATTTTTACTTATAATAATATGTGATATAAGAGCGATAACTCTTCCTGGGACTGGAGAAGGATTGAAGTTTTTATTTCAGATAAATTTTAGCACTATGACAAAACAAGGCATACTTATAGCATTAGGATTAGCTTTTTTTAAGCTGTCATTAGGTATGGGTACAATGGTTACCTATGGTAGTTATTTTACCGATGATAATAATATAGTGACAACTCCTATAAGAGTTGCCGTATCTGATATTGCAGTTTCATTACTTGTTGGGATAGCAATATTTCCAGCTGTGTTTTCTTTTAATATGAAGCCAAGCAGTGGACCAGGACTATTATTTATGACTATACCTATAGTTTTTTCTAAAATACCTTTTGGCAATATACTTTTGGTTTTATTTTTTGCCCTTTGTGCTATAGCGGCCACCACTGCTATGATATCAATGGTAGAAGTGTTAATAGCATATTTTACTGAAGAAAGGGGAATGTCAAGAGAGAAGGCTGTTGCTGTAAATATTATAGTTATAGCGCTTATAGGAGTAATGGCTACATTATCTGCTGACAAGACGAGTATACTGGGTGGAATTTCGATTTTTGGCAAAACATTGTTTGATGCCTTTGACTTCGCATCATCGAATATATTTATGCCTATAGGAGGACTCCTAGTAGCTATTTTGGTTGGTTGGTTTACAAAGAAAGAAGACATAGAAGAAGAGCTTACTAATTATGGAAGCATAAAGATAACATGGCATATATCTATTTATAGATTTATATTAAAATTTGTGTCTCCAATATTGCTTATAATTGTATTCTTTAATTCTATAGGGATAATAAAATAATAGTTCTACTTAAAAAGGGCTGTGTTTTTAAGACATTCCTTTTTAAGTATGCTATAAAATATTTATAATACAGACTTGAGTACTTTTCCTATGCTGTCATGGATTACAATATCTGCTCTATTGTCATATTGAGTTGAAGATTTATTTATGAGTACAAGGTGACTTCCATTGAAGTAATCAATTAACCCTGCAGCTGGATATACAACAAGTGATGTACCGCCTATAATTAAAATATCTGCATTTTTGATATACTGAACGGATTTGTTGACAACATCCATGTCTAAACCTTCCTCATATAAAACTACATCTGGTTTTACAATGCCACCGCAGCTGTCACACTTTGGAATATCGGAGTTGCTTAGTACATAGTCCAAATTAAAAAACTTTCCACATCTTGTGCAATGGTTTCTATGAATGGATCCATGAAGTTCTAGTACATTTTTTGAACCTGCCATTTGATGAAGACCATCTATGTTTTGAGTTACAACAGCTTTTAATTTTCCCTGCTTTTCAAGTGTTGCCAGAGAATAATGTGCATCATTCGGTTTAGCTTCTTTATATACCATTTTAGCCCTGTAAAAATCAAAAAAATCTTCAGGGTGTGACATAAAGAAACTGTGACTCAGCATAACTTCAGGGCGATAGGAAAAGTTGTTCTTGGTCTTATATAATCCTGCTTCAGATCTGAAATCAGGTATATTTGATTCTGTAGAAACTCCTGCACCTCCAAAGAATACTATGTTATTACTGGAATTTATAGCTGATTTTAAATTTTCATAATTCATAAAAACACCTCTTTAGTTGATATTATATCATAGCTGAATTATTGTAATAAATAGAATTATTATTTTACAACAGGTTCCAATACATCGATAGTCTGCTCCTTACAGTCTATTTTTACATGAGCTCCTATTGGTATAGTCAATCTTGGATAGGAATGTCCACATTGGAAGTTAACAATTATAGGTTTATCAAGATTTATAAGCCTATCTTTAAACACTTCATCCAATGTTAAGCTTGACCTGTAATTTGGAAGTTTGCAATTCTCAAATTGGCCGAGTATGATTCCATTGCATTCTTGGAGTTTTCCACTTAAAATCAGCTGGGTTAACATTCTGTCAATTTGATAAGGTCGTTCATCTACGTCTTCGATAAAAAGTATTTTATTTTTGGTATCTAGTTCATATGGTGTACCTATGGTACTTGTAATAAGAGACAAATTTCCACCGACAAGTATTCCACTGGCAGAATTTCCATTAAAATAAGTTGAGGAATTGAGATATCCATCAGTTTTACCATCAGCATTTTGTATTTTGAATGGTTTATACCCATAAGTTAACGTGTTTATAAAACTTTCCAAGGTTATTTTATCTTGAAAGTTGGAATTGCACATTGGAGAATGAAAGGTTATAATATTGCATTTGGAATATATATTATTGATTAATATTGTTATATCACTAAAACCAGAAAATATTTTTGGGTTGTTTTTTATTATATTAAAATCTATTAAAGGAAGTATTCTCATGGCACCATAGCCGCCCCTTATACATAATATCATGTCTATATTATTATCGGAAAACATATCCATGAGATCTTGTGCTCTGTCTTTGTCCTTTCCAGCTAGATATCCCCACTTGTCATATATATGTTTACCTTCTTTTACATTAAAGCCAAGTTGCTTTAAAAAGTTTATGCTATCTTTTATATCTTCTGATTTCATAGGACCAGAAGGCGATACAAGACCTATGGTATCACCCTTTTGCAATCTTTTACCTAGCAAATATATCACCATCCTTAAAATAAATTTTTTTTCTTAAGAAAAATTATTGAAATTACACATATAATAGCCGTTACTCCATATACAAGCCAAAAACCGTTTGGATGTTTGCTAAAAGGAATACCTGTAAGATTCATTCCGAATGAACCAAATATAATATTTGGTATTGATAATACAATTGTTATGGAGGCTAAAAGTTTCATTACAATATTTAAATTATTAGATATCACTGAACCAAAAGCATCCATAGTTCCAGTTAATATATTATTATATATGTTGGTCATTTCTATGGCCTGTTTATTTTCAATTATAACATCTTCTAGAATGTCTTGATCTTCAGGATATTTCTGCAGTAATTCCAATTTTAACATTTTTTCTAGAGTTATTTCATTTGCCTTCAATGAAGTAGAAAAGTAGACTAAGGATTTTTCCAGGGAAAGAAGTTGAATAAATTCCTTATTTCTCATGGATTTTTGTAATTTTTGTTCTATCATAACACTTTTTTTATCTATTTGTCTTAAATATAATAGATAATAACTTGATATTCTGTATAATACTTGAAGTATAAATCTTGAACGCTTAAAAGTATAAAATGATTTAATTTTTTTGTCTATAAAATCTATTAATATTTTACTGTTTTTTAAGCATATAGTTATTATAGTGGATTCAGTATGAATTATGGCCAAAGGATAGGAATCATAAGTCAAAGAGTTATCCTCCATTTCTGTAAATGGAATATCTACTATTACTAGCAAGTTATTATCTTCTGTATCTATACGGGATGTTTCTTCTTCATCCAGTGCGGCTTTCAGAAATTCCATAGATACACCGGATTTTTTGGATATTAATAATAAGTCCTCATCAGAAGGTGCTATAATATTTATCCAACATCCGTGTTCTATTGTATCCAAAGGTTTAAGTGTGCCTGATTCATCTATGGTTTTATAAATTGAAATCATATAATTTCCTCCTAGGTAGATAATTTCACCCATAATCCAATTAATATTATAAATTATAGTTATATTATAACTTATATAGTATATTTGTGAATATAATTATTATATATACGAATATATGTGATAATTGAAAACCACCCCATGGATTAAATACTATTGCACTAATTAAAAAAATATAGTGAACTTGAATATTATTTATATTAATGGAAATAATCTTAATAAAGATAAGTTGTTTGATACTAAAATTAATTATTGGGGGGACATTATGAATAAAATACATTGCATTATATGTGGGAAAGCTATAAATGATGGTATAATAATATATAATAGGGGAATATGTAAATGCTGTGAAGAAAGAATGATGAATTTAGAATTTGGTACTGATTTTTATAGACATTATAAAAGGTGTATAAAAAAGTCAATAGTACCTTTAATCATAAGAGGAGAGGAATTGAATTGTCAGAATTACCACTTTTAGAAGGGGTTTTAAAATATGTCAAGGAAAATAATATATCCTTTTGTATGCCAGGACATAGAATGGGGAGGGGATTTTATAATACCTCCATAGGAAGAGAATTTTTGAAGAATATAATAAAATGTGATATTACAGAAGTAGATGGGGTAGATAATCTTCATAATCAAAATGGTATAATTTTAGAAGCAAGTAAACGACTTTCGAGTTTTTATGGAGCTAAAAAGTCTTATTTTTTAGTTAATGGAAGTACGTCTGGTAATATGATAATGGTATTTGCGAGCCTCAATGAAGGTGATAAAGTAATTGTAGAGAGAAATTGTCATAGGTCTATATTGAATGCCATAATTATGAGAAAACTTATTCCCGTATATGTGGAAAATAGTGTAAGTAATAAATTGAATGCTCCTGGTGCTATAAATCTGGAGCATTTTTTACAAACAGTAATAGATAATAGAGATGCCAAAGCTGTAATAGTTACTTATCCGAATTATTATGGTATATGTAGTAATTTAAAATTTATAATAGATTTTTCAAAAAAATACAATATGAAAGTGCTTGTGGATTCGGCACATGGTGCTCATTTTGGAGTTTGTAGTGATATTCCAGAAAGTGCAGTAAAGTTAGGTGCAGATATGGTAGTTATGAGTTGTCATAAAACTCTATCGAGTTTTACTCAAACTGCATATTTACATGTAAATAGAGCAAGTGACATTTATAGAGCAGATCTTTATTTTGACATCTTTACAAGTACAAGCCCTTCCTATATGGCACTGTGTTCTATGGATTATGCAAGGTTTTATCTCGAGAATTATGGACAGGTTGATTATAAAAAACTTATGTCTATGGCTAATTTATATAGAGATAAAATAAATTATATAGATGGAATGAATGTAATAGATAAAGAGTATATTAGTGATTTGAATTTTATATGGGATATAGATTTAACCAGATATGTTATAAATTTAGATAAAATGTACAGCGGAAACTATTTGGCCCATTATTTGAGAAAGAATAAAATACAGGTAGAGATGAGTGATGTTTCAAATATTGTATTAATTTTATCGCCCTTTAATAATAAATATGAATTTGAAAAACTATATGAAGTATTAAAAAATTGTACACTAAAAGAAATAAAAAACAGAAATTTTAATATTGTGTATTATAAAATCCCTGAAATGGAACTTGCTCCCTGGGAGGCAGTTTTAAAGAAAAAGGAGACTATAGATATAAAAAATGCTATTGATAGAATTTGTGGGAAAAGTATAATACCATATCCTCCAGGTGTACCTATAATATGTCCAGGTGAGTTAGTAGATTCAGATGTTATAAAAACTATAAATTATTATAAATCCAATAATATAGAATTGATTGGTATGCATGAAAATGTAATGGAAGTTATATGCTAAATATGGGAGGGAAAGCATGAAAGGAAAGTTAATTGTAATAGAAAGTGGATCTGATGGAAGCGGTAAGGCAACTCAATCTAGAATATTATTTGACAGGTTATTTAAGGAAGGTTATAGAGTAAAAAAGGTAGAGTTTCCTGATTATAAAAGTAATTCTTCTGCTCTTGTTAAAATGTATTTGAATGGAGATTTTGGAAATAATGCCGAAGAAGTAAATGCCTATGCAGCGTCTACATTTTATGCAGTAGATAGATTTGCTTCCTACAAGATGAAATGGGAGAAATTTTATAAAAGTGGAGGTATTGTTATAGCAGACAGGTATACTACCTCGAATATGGTACATCAGTCCATTAAAATAGATGATGATAGTAAAAGAGATGAATTCCTGGATTGGCTTTGGAATCTGGAATATAAGTTATATGAACTTCCGGAACCTGATTGTGTAATTTTTTTAGATATGCCACCTCAATATAGTAATAAACTTATGAAAAACAGATGCAATAAGTTTACTGGAAATGAAAAGAAGGATATTCATGAAAACAACTATGAATATTTAAGAAAATGTTATGACAATTCATTATATGTAGCAGATAAATATAGTTGGAATAAGATACGTTGTATAGAAAACAATAAAATTTTGAGTATAGAAAAAATACATAGTTATATATATAATTTAGTTATAGAGCAATTGAATTTTGTATCATAAGATATGGAGTTATGATAATATTATATTAATACAACTACATTATATTAAAGAGGAGGGGATTTTTATGAAATTGGTTATAGCTGTTGTTCAGGATGATGATGCTGGTAATTTGATAGAAAAATTAACTGAAGATAAATTCAGAGTTACAAAATTAGCTACTACTGGAGGATTTCTAAAGTCTGGTAATACTACTCTGATGATAGGTGTGGAAGAAAAAGATGTGGATAGGGTAATAGGAAATATAGAAGAAGTTTGTAAGACTAGAGATCAAATTATAACAACTCCTTCGACAGTTGCAGGGACTACTGGGATCTATATGCCTTATCCAGTAGAAGTGGAAGTAGGAGGTGCAACTATATTTGTAGTAGATGTAGATAGGTTTATTAAGATTTAACGGGAGGAACTTTTTGTTGTATTTTGATAAAATAATAGGTCATAATAAAATAATAGAACAGATAATTAAAACTGTAGAATTGAATAGATTTTCTCATGCGCATGTTATTGCAGGTGAAGATGGAATAGGGAAAAGTATTATTGCCCGGGAAACGGCAAGAAAAATACTAGGCAAAAAGGAAGCAAAGCAGTATGCTGATATTGTGGAATATAAACTTAAGAATAATAAGAAATCTATAGGTATAGATGATGTAAAGAGTATAATAGAGGAAACTAATAAAAGGCCTTATGAGTGTGATAATAAAGTAATTATAGTATATAATGCGGATTTGATGACGGAAGCTGCACAAAATGCATTTTTGAAGACAATAGAAGAACCGCCTACTTGTATATATTTAATTTTATTGTGTGAGAAACTGGATAACATTTTGGATACAATACAGTCAAGATGTGAAGTATATAAATTAAATAGGCTCAAGGATGATGAGATAGCTGAATTTCTAAATAGAAAATATCCTAATTTACAGTATAATGAAAAGAAGCCTATTATAGCATTTAGTGATGGTATACCTGGAAGGGCAGAAAAATTTATAGAAGATAAGGATTTCCATCAAATAAGAAATAATACTTTAGGATTGTTAAAAGAATTGCCAAAAGGAGAATTGGAAGTTGTGCACAGATATCATTATTTCCTGTTTAAATATAAGGAGAACTGGCAGGAAATATTTACTTGTATATTGTCCTATGTAAGAGATGTACTTATTTATAAAGAAACAGGAGATCAAGAAATACTTATAAATATTGATAAATTTGATGGAATAAAATCTATAGGTGAGATGTTATCATTCAATAAATTATATTACATTATAGATATTATAAAAAATGCGAGAAACATGCTTTCAGGTAATGTAAATTCAAATCTAGTTTTTGATTCTATGTTGCTGAAGATGCAGGAGGTATAAATGAAATATGGTAACTGTTATAGGAGTGCGTTTCAAAAAGGCTGGGAAAATATATTATTTTTCACCGGGAAATTTAGATATAAAGGAATATAGTAATGTCATAGTAGAAACAGCTAGAGGAGTAGAATTTGGTAAATGTGTCATACAGCCAAAGCAGATAGAAGAAGAGGATATTGTATCTCCACTGAAAAATGTACTTAGAATTGCTACAGATGAAGATATAAAAAAGCATAATGAAAATAAGAAAAAGGAAAAAGAGGCTTTTTCTATATGTATGAATAAAATAGAGCAGCACAATTTAAAAATGAAGCTCATAGATGTAGAGTATACTTTTGATAATAATAAAGTAATTTTCTACTTTACAGCAGATGGAAGGATAGACTTTAGAGAGCTTGTAAAAGATCTGGCATCTATATTTAGAACAAGAATAGAGCTTAGGCAGATAGGGGTAAGAGATGAAGCTAAAATGATAGGAGGCTTGGGACCTTGCGGCAGAACCATGTGTTGTTCAACGTTCTTAGGTGATTTTGTACCAGTTTCTATAAAAATGGCAAAAGAACAGAACCTATCACTTAATCCTACGAAAATTTCAGGAATATGCGGAAGGCTTATGTGTTGTTTGAATTATGAGCAATATATTTATGAAGATATAAGAAAGAGAATGCCTAAAGTGAAATCCATTGTAAGTACTCCTTACGGAAATGGCGAGGTAGTAAGTAATTCCGTAGTGGGAGGGAATGTTAAGGTGAAGATAAAAAATCATGATGGAGAGGATGTAATAAAGCAGATCAATATAAATGATGTAGAATTGATTTCAGGTAGTTATGAGGGAAATATAAGTGAAGATGAAATTAAAGTTGATATAGAAAATGATGATATAAAGGATTCAGATATAATAAAACAATTATTTAAGGAAGAATAGGGGGCAATCTCATATGAAATCAATATTTAAAGTTTCCAATATGCATACTACTGAAGATGTAAATAATATAAGAAGTGCTATAGCGAATAATCAAGGGGTTATAGCTTGCCAGATAAATATTGAAAAAGGTGAAGTTAGTATAGTATATGATGATTATTTTATAAATGATAATGTACTTATTCAATCACTTGAAGATTTAGGATATGCTGTATTTTAAAAATTGACTTTTAAAAATTATATAAGTATGATAGAATATCAACGAAAGACATTTTATGATTATAATTTTAAGGAGGGTTTTCGATATGGCATATAAAATTAGTGATGCTTGTGTAAGTTGTGGAGCCTGTGCTTCAGAGTGCCCAGTTGAGGCAATAAGTCAGGGAGATACTCAGTTTGTGATAGATGAAAATACTTGCATTGATTGTGGAAACTGTGCCAATGTCTGTCCTGTAGGAGCACCATCCCAGAAAGACTGATTTGACCAAATTAAAAAGGCTGCCAGAAGGTGGTCTTTTTAATTTGTCCAAGTAGTCCCCCATCTAAGTGTGTTAAAAATTTAATTTATAATTATAAATAAATTGTATTTAGATTGGATATTGTGTTAAAGAGTAATAAATTTTATACGAATATCTATTATAGAGATGATGAATTAGATTAAAAGCGAGAATTAAATTAACTAGATGGAGGAGAAAAATGGATATATCTGTTATTATATTTATGGTTTTTGGAATCTTATCTGTGGTAGCTGGTTATATGTTAGAAGGTGGATCGGCAGGAGCACTTATAGGACTTACTGCAGCAATAATAGTTTTTGGAGGTACAATTGGTGCTACGGGGTTATCATTTCCTATGAATGTACTAAAAAGGCTTCCTAAAATGTTTAAAGTACTTTTTAGTCCTAGAAAAGCAGATTTACCAGCTTTAATTTCTTATTTTAAAGATGTATCCTATAAAACTAGAAAGAATGGATTGTTAAGTTTGGAAGGTGAAATATCTAATGATCCAAATTTGGACCCGTTTATAAAAAAAGGCCTTCAGCTTGTAGTAGATGGAGTAGACCCTCAAGCGGTAAGAAGTATATTGGAACTAGAACTTGAATCCACATCTGAAAGGCATTTGGAAGGTTCATCTATATTTGAGAGTGCAGGTGGATATTCACCTACCATGGGCATAGTAGGTACAGTTATGGGATTAGTACATGTCTTAGGCAATCTTGAAGACACGGCAACATTAGGACCTAAAATAGCGACTGCATTTTTGGCTACGCTATATGGTATAGGATCAGCTAATCTTTTATGGTTGCCAATAGCAAACAGATTAAGGCAAGCTGATGAAAAAGAGGTAAAAGAAAAGACACTTATTGTTGAGGCGATACTCTATATTCAGGAGGGCATAAATCCAAATACTATAGCAGAAAAGTTAAAAAGTTTTCTAAACAAGGAAGAATTATCGAAATTTGAAAGAATGGATGGGAAGGCTGAACTATGAAGAAAAAAAAAGAGGGGAAGAAAGCAGATGGCTTGAGATGGATGCTTACTTATTCTGATTTGATAACCTTACTTATGATATTCTTTATTGTTATGTATTCTATGAGTCAGGTGGATCAAAACAAGTACAAGCAAATTTCAGAATCACTTAGTATAGCTATGGGTGGAGGAAAAAGTATAGTAGGTTCAGAGAATACATCAAGTGTTGAGGATAGGGTCAAAGAGATGGACACTGCAAATGCAAGTGTGAGTGAAGAGAAAAAATTGGAACAATTAAAAAAGGAAGTTGACAAGTATCTTAAACAAAATGGATTGAGCAATAGTGTAAGTACGCAAGTAGATGAGCGGGGACTGATAGTAAGTATAAATGATACTTTGTTTTTTGATACTGGAAAAGCTGAAATAAAACCAGGAATTCAAACTAAGTTGATAGGAATAGGTAAAATCGTAAATAAATTAGGAAATTTAATAAGAGTAGAAGGTCATACTGATAATGTTCCTATTAGCAACAATCAGTATTCTTCGAATTGGCAATTATCGTGTATTAGAGCAGCAAATGTTACTCAATTTTTGCAATCTAAAGTTGGAATTAGTCCGACGAAACTTTCAGCTGCGGGATATGGAGAATATAAGCCAATAATTGATAATTCTACAGAAGCGGGTAGAGCAAAAAATAGAAGAGTCGATATAATAATAGTAAATAGCAAATTTAATGAAATTGAACATGATGGAAATAATTCTACAGATAAATCAAAAACATCTAATGTCCAAAAATCTAATTAAAGTTTCAATATTTTATTAAGTTATTTTATTAAATCGAATGTATTTGTAAGATCTCTGATTTAGATTAGAGGTCTTTATTGTTTGACAACCTATAACACTTAATTTACAATTATAGTTATATTAATTTATGTAGCTGAAATGAAAAGAGGATATTTAAGTGGAATTGGAATTTCTTAAAGAAAATGAAACACTGGATGATCTTCAACTTAAAGGAATACATATTATACAGAAAAAATATGCCTTTAGATTTGGTGTGGATTCAGTGTTGCTTGCAAATTTTGTAAAGATAAAGTCACAAATGAGAGTAATTGATTTGTGCAGTGGTACCGGGATAATTCCTTTTATAATAGCAGGGAAAACATCTGTGGAACATATAACAGGTATAGAAATTCAAAAAGATATGGTTGATATGGCAAAGCGTTCGATAGCTTTTAATAAAATGGAACAAAGCGTTAGTTTTATACAGAGGGATATAGTAGATTTGAAATTTTTAAAAAAACTGTCAAGGGTTGATGTCATAACGGTAAATCCACCATATAAATTAAAAAATTCTGGAATTATAAATAAAAATGACAAAAATGCAATAGCAAGGCATGAAATATTTTGTACGCTAGAAGATGTTATAAGAGCATCTAAAGTTTTATTAAAAGATAATGGAACATTATTTATGATTCACAGGCCGGATAGACTTGTGGATATAATGTGCTGTATGAGAAAATATGAAATTGAGCCAAAACTTATAAGAATGGTTCATCCAGAAGCTAACAAAGCTCCTAATATGGTTCTTATCGAAGGACGGAACAATGGAGGTAAGTTTCTTAAGTGGGAAAGACCATTATATATTCATACTAAAGATGGAGGATATACCGACGAGATAAATAAAATATATGGGAGAGATAGAGGTACTTACAATGGAAGCAGGTAAACTTTTTTTAGTACCAACACCTATAGGTAATTTGCAGGATATAACTATAAGGGCACTTGAAATGTTAAAAAAGGTTGACTTAATAGCAGCGGAAGATACAAGACAAAGTTTAAAACTATTAAATCATTTTAATATAAAGAAGACTCTTATAAGTTATCATAAATTTAATGAAAAAAGTAAGGGTAGAGAACTAATAGAAAAGCTTAAGGATGGTAAAAATATAGCAATTGTGAGTGATGCAGGAACTCCTGGTATTTCAGATCCAGGTAGTGTTGTAGTCAAAATGTGTATACAGGAAGGAATAAGTTTTGAAGTTCTTACAGGATCAACTGCTGTTACTACAGCACTTGTTTATTCTGGATTAGATACGTCTATGTTTACATTTGTAGGTTTTCTACCAAGAGATAATAAAAATAAAAGAAATATTGTAGAAGCTTTGAAAAATAGAAGGGATACCTTGATATTTTATGAATCACCACATAGACTTCAAAATACTCTTTTATTCTTGAAAGAAAATCTTGGAAATAGAAAGATAGCAGTATGCAGAGAACTCACGAAAGTTCATGAAGAAATATTGAGATTTACCATAGATGGAGCTATAAAATATTATAGTACTAATGCTGCAAAGGGAGAATTTGTTCTGGTAGTTAGTGGTAAGTCTGAAGAAGAGATTTTAAAAGATAATGAACATATATGGGAAAATATAACTATCGAGGATCATATAAAAATGTATATGAAAAAAGGATTAACTAAAAAAGAATCAATTAGAGAAGTTTCCAGGACTAGACATTTACCCAAATCAAAAGTATATAAATATTCAATAAATTTATAGTTTTATTTGCTAATAATTGTTATAAATTGACTTATTCAAAAAATACACATAATAAAAATTTTAATCTATTAATAGAAAGATATATATAATTAGAAATTATAATATTTTAAAAAAAATATGCCATAAAAGTTGTTAAATTATCAATTTTAATGGTATAATGAAAAAAGCAGGTTTAATTTTAGCCTAAATTACTAACTTAGAAATATATTATATATGATTATACTTGTAGTTTTACACTTGAATTTATAAATGTAGGTCTAATATAATTTAATATTTATTAGATAATTGTAGAATAATAATTTGCAATTTCAAGATTTGTATGTATTGCACGAAAATAAAATGAGCTTCGTTGAAAGTAAGGGAGAAAATACAGGTATTCGTGTTTTCGAATCTTGAAATCAATAATTGTTTGATTTTGCAAACAACTAAATTATTTTATGTAAACAATAGGGAGGTATGGGAATATTGAATAGAAAAACCATATCTGTTGTAATTGCTTTGACATTGGCGTTGTCTACTTGTGGAAATGTTTTAGCATCACCAAGTAGTACAAGCTCTTTAAATGAAGTGAAACAGCAGAAACAGGAACTACAAATTAAGGTCGAGAAATTAGATAATCAAATATCGCAAGTAATAGATCAAATTGAAACTAACAAAAAAGATATTAAAAAGATAAGCAGTAGTATAGAAAAAAATAAACAAAATTTAAACAAAGCAGAAACAGATATAAGTGTTCAGCAGCAATTGTTTAATCAGAGAGCAAGGGCAATGTACATAAATGGAGTGGATAGTTATTTAGGCGTAATATTAAATGCTACCAGTTTAAATGATTTTATATCCAGAATAGATACAGTTAAAAGGGTAATGGGCTCGGATAAGAAAATCATAGGTGATTTAAAAGAAAAAAAGGAACAATTGGCTGCAGAAAAGGAAAAATTGAATAATGAAAATAGTAAATTTTTAGCTCTTAAATCTGATAATGAAAATAAGTTGGCCAAGCTTAATAGTGATAAATCAACTCAAAATAAATTAATAGCGGACTTGAATAAAAAAGAACAAACTCTTGAAGTGGCTTCTGCAAATTCTGAGAATAATTCTTTAGTAGCTGTAGCAGCAAATAATGTTCAGAAAGTAAGAGAGTCAGCTCCTAGGATATCTAGAGGTGGTTCAGCAGCAGCAGCATCCTCAAGTGCGATAGTAGCATATGCATCTAATTTTCTAGGAGTTCCTTATGTCTGGGGAGGAACATCACCATCAGGTTTTGACTGTTCAGGATTAGTTCAGTATGTCTATGCTCATTTTGGGGTTTCACTTCCAAGGACTTCACAGGCCCAACAAGGAGTAGGGACACCTGTATCGAGAGAAAATCTTCAACCTGGCGATCTTGTATTTTTTGGATCACCTGCATATCACGTAGGAATATATGTTGGAAATGGATCATATATTAATGCACCTAAGACAGGTGATGTAGTTAAGATAGCTACAATTAGCAGATCTGATTTTAGCGGTGGAAGAAGAATTCTTAACTAATTTTATGGTATATGAATAATATACATGGTTTTTTATAAATCATGTATATTATAAATTATGCATATTCAAATTAAATTATTACAATAAAAAATGAACTCATTATAAAAATTATTGAGTTCATTTTTGTTGTAGATTTATTTTCCTTCTTTTAATTCATTTAAACAATTTTTGCAAATGTTTTTACCTTTGTAATTTACTACGTCTCTTGCATCGCCACAGAAAATACATGCAGGTTCATATTTTTTTAATATGATCTGCTCACCATCTACGTATATTTCTAAAGCATCTTTTTCAGCGATGTCCAAAGTTCTTCTTAGCTCTATAGGAATTACAATTCTTCCTAGCTCGTCTACTCTTCTTACAACACCAGTTGATTTCATTTGTTTTCCTCCCTTAATTCCATAATTCGACATAACCACAATTAAATAATAGCAAAAATTACATTAAAAGTCAATACAAATTTTGAAAAATAATTTACAAATTTAATGTTAAATGGCATATAGTGTTAAAAGAATGCAATAGAATATATCTTAGATAATTTAAAATACGTCTATATTATGATAAAATAATTATAGAGTAGGTGATAAATATGAGCTATGCAAAACAGTTTATTAAATATTTGAGTGAAGAATCAAAGAAAAGAAAAGAAAATGTATACCTGGTAGGAGGATATATAAGAGATAAATTAGCTAGTTCTAAAATTGAGCCCAGAGATGTAGATTTTATATATGATGGTAATATTGATAGTCTTTTAGAAAGATTGAAAGAATCAGGGTATAAATTTTTCCAGATAAAGAGAGAAAAAAATATATATAGATGTATATTTAAGGATACTATTATAGATATCTCTAAGATGAAAGGAAATAATATAATTGAGGATTTGAACATGAGGGATTTTACTGTGAATGCAATATGCATTAAACTTGGTGAGAATAAAATAATAGATCCTTTTGAAGGTAGAAAAGCATTAAAAAATAGAATAATAAGAGTTGTAAATAGAGATAGTCTTAAAAGTGATCCTGTAAGAATCTTGCGTGCTATAAGACTATATATAAGTTTTGGCATGCACTTTAATGTGGATACTGAAAATATGATTATAAAGTATGCATATAAGTTGAAAGATGTACCAGGAGAAAGAGTGTTTTCTGAATTGATGTCCATAATAGAAAATGATAAGGAAGGAATTGCTTTTGAAATACTAGATACATTTTCTATATTGAAATTTTTAATCCCATATGTAGAGGAATTGAAAACTATAGGAAAATGTAAATATCATATAGAAGATGTGTTTACTCATATAAATTTAACTTATAGAATTTTTAAGGACATTTTAAATAATAGAATAAAAGTAAAGAATTTAAACTTTAAAATATTTGATTATAAAATTGGTGGCTTTAGTTTAAGAGAATATACTGCATTTTCATGTTTTTTACATGATATAGGTAAATATGAAGCATATAAAAAGAAAGATAATAAAATAAGCTTTAGGGAGCATGAAAAAAGAGGGGCAGACATATGTAGAAAATTATGCATTAGTTATAGGGTACCAAAAAAAGTATTAGAATTTATAGAAGCTATTGTGAAAGAACATATGTATCCACTTATACTTTTCAAGAATGGATTTAAAAATAATAAAAGAGAGGAGTTTTACAATTTTTTTTATAGATGCGGTAAATTGTCACAGTACATAATTATAGTATCTTTCTGTGATAATTATGCCACGAGAATACTATTGGATAGAGAAAATGAAAAGGAATACTATAAGGTTTTTATTGAAAGAATGCTTTATGAATACTCAGTTTATTTAGATGTAAAAAGGGAAAAATTTATAGATGGTAATTATATTATGGATGTCTTAGGAATTAAAGGGGAAGCGGTTGGCAGCATAATTGATAATATAGATAAGCTTAGATATTTAAAAGAAATAAATACTAGGGAAGAAGTTATAAATTACATTAAAAAAATAAAAGCTTTAAATATAGATAACTCTAATTATTAACACATATACTTATGCACATTGTGCATAAGTATATGTGTTGGTATTATGATTCTAATAATATCAATATACTAAGTTATGCACAGAAATTGTTAATAACTTAGTATATTCTGTGCATAAGTATGGATAGCTGTCTAATTATCCACACTTTGAAAGGTAGATACTATAAAATCAAATTCATCTGCATCGGTTATTTCTCCATAATTATCTTCTGAAATTCCCGGATAATAATATAATATAAATTTTTCTTTTGTTAAGATATTCTGTATTATTATATACTTTCTATTTAATTCTATGTTTTGAAGGACTGCAATTACGTAATATTTATCATTTTTGTTGGTTTTGTTATTAGTAAGTTCCAAGGTAAAATTATCATGGACTGTGACATTAATTTTTTCCCTGTCACAAGAAATAATATTAGAGTTTTCTTTACATGCAAGACAACTGTCGAATTTACAATCAGATGTACAATTTAAACATTGGCACTTGCTGCATTTTTCTAATTGGTTGAGGGATTCTAAATTATCATGTTTGTAGCCTTTTAGTAGGGATATATATTTATCCCCTTTGAATTTATTAAAGAAGCTACCATGATTAATTTCAGATTCAGTGGATTCAATTAGGTCTATATATTTTTTTAAAGCATTAATTTTTGTTGAATATTTCCGTCTAATCAATATTTTTTTATCTATGAAGGGGGCAATGTTGTCTATAGCATAATTTATTTCTACAAATATTTTTCCATAATGTTCTTTTTCACTGTTTATAAATTCACTGATTTTACTCATAATAACACCATATTCTATTTATATTTTTTTAATTCTTCATCCAAATCAATTTCATTTAATTTTTCAAATTCTTTATCCAATGAATTGGACTCCTTTAAATCTTCAAGTCCCTGGGATATAGCTTCCTTTTTTTGGATATTTCTTTCGATATCATCTAAATCTATAGTATTATTTTTTGAATCTATATTTACTAGAATTTCATTTATCTTTTTACTTGCCTCTGCATTATTATACCTGGCAGCAGCTTCATCTCTATAGGTTCTAGTTTTTTCAATTTCATTTTCTAGTTCTTTAAGTTTTTTCTTTAAGGTTTCAGCTTTAACGCAGGCATCTTTATAACTTGCTTCTAAATTTGTATAAGTTTTGTCTGCTTCCAATTTTCTTTCCAGTGCTTTTTTTGCCAGCTCTTCATTGTTTTTACTAAGGGCTAATTTTACCTTGTCATCAAATTCAGAAGAAGTTTTTTTCGCAATCTCCATCTTTTTTTTAATTTCATGGACATTGCCTAGTATTTGTGCAGATGATAATTTGGCTCTATTTAGACTAGTTTCCATATCTCTTAATTTTTGATCTAAGAGTTCTATTGGATTTTCAATTTCGTCTAAATTGTTGTTGACTTTTGCTCTAAAAATATTTGATACTCGTTTAATTATTCCCATTTGAGGGCCTCCTTTAATATTTTTTTCTAAATTTATTTATTTTATTGATAATAAATATTATTAGTAATACAATAATTATAAATTTAACGAATCCCCAAAAAAATCTTGAGAGAAGACTGACTTGTCCATAATTATTATAACCAGATCCATAACCATTTCCCCATGGAATTGGAATAGGTAATGGAAAAAATGAACGTTTGCTGTTATCGTTGCTATATTTCTTATTGTCATAGGTTTGTTTCTGGGAAGAGTTTGAATTAGATTTTGGTGAATTTGAAAAGTTTCCAGATTTAAAATCTCCTCCAGAACTGCTGCTATTTTTGTTATAGTTACTTTTGTAATTGGATTTAGGAGTTGAAAAACTCCCGGATTTAAAACTCCCTCCCTCAGATTTCGCTATATGAAAAGAACTAGTCTTAACAACTGTCGAAACTGAAGTTTTAGCATATACGATATTGCTGCTAGATGAACTTAATGCAGGAATATTTATTGACAGAAATATAAAAATAAGAAATAAAATTAAAAAATTATTTTTTCTGTTTATTCCAGTCACCCCCATAAAAAAGCTGATTATATCACTGACTTATAGTAGTATTATACAGTATATTATACTATATTACAAGTATTATATTATCTTATTTTAGAATAATATAAACTATTTAATGGCAATTTAGGTAAAGAACTTTGTATAGATTGTCAAGGATATAAGTTTCTGATATTTTTATAACTTTTTTAGAATAGTGTTAATATTTATACCTTGTAAAGTAGTTATAAGTAACTTATAATAATATTATAGGCAAAGTAAATGAATAATCTTATTTTTGGAGGAAATAATCTTGAAAGAAAATAAATTTGATATGGAGTATGTAAAAAAAACAGCTGAAGAAATATCTAAGAGTACGATTGTACCTTATGAAGATCTGCCAAGATATGATTTGTTTTTATCTCAGGTAATAGATTATTTAAATGACAAGTTCTCAGAGGAAAAATATACGAATAATATAGTCCAAAATTATGTTAAAAATGAAGTTATATCAAAGCCTGAACATAGTAAAAAGAGAGGATACACAAAAGTCCATTTAGCTCAATTGGTTTTATTAAGTTACATGAGACCAATATTGTCTACAGAGGAAATAAAGAAAGTATTTAGGTTGGCCTTTAATGAAATAAATGATGATAAGGACGATATAATATCCTGGGAAAAAACTTACAAGATATTTTCAGATATACAGAAGAATAGTTTTCATAATTTGATAGCACAGAATCTTTTTGATGAAAAAAAGTTAAAAGACATGATAAAAGATATGAAATTAAAATCTGGCGAAGAAGAGGAAAGGATAATGGTATTCTTTGTAGTTATATCTTTAATCTGCCAGGCTAGTTCTGTTAAAAAATTGGTTCAAAGTATAGTGGGCAATTATAATAAAAATATATAAAAGTTTTTATTTAGATATTTCATTTAACAAGCATACGCTTTGAGCTGCTATGCCCTCTTTTTTCCCCGTAAATCCGAGACCTTCTTCAGTGGTGGCTTTAATGTTTACTAAATTAATATTAATTTTTAGTGTTTGTGATATAGTTTTCCTCATTTTTTGTATATATGAGGAAAACTTAGGACTTTCTGCGATTATTATAGAATCTATATTTCCTATAGTATATCCTCTTTCAAAAATAAAATTATTTACATAAGACAGCAGTTTTAAACTAGATATATTTTTATACTTTAAATCAGTGTCTGGAAAAAATTTCCCTATATCTCCTAATGATAAAGCACCAAGTATGCTGTCTATTATTGCATGTATAAGTACGTCTGCATCGGAATGCCCTAGAAGTCCTTTTTCATAAGGTATTTTTACACCTCCTATTATAAGAGCTCTGTTTTCTATTAGTTTGTGTACATCATAACCTATTCCTATACGCATTTTTACCCTCCAATTATTTTATATAATAAAAAGGTGCACTTTACAAGCACCTTAAGAGATATACTTTGAATAATTTATTATTTTTTTGTCATTATCGGTATTGTTTAATGTATTTTTATCCGTAGAGCTAAATTTGCTAGTAAATAAAGTTTTTATTAGAGTGAAAATATTGAATTTTTTTGTTTTCCTATTTTTATATTTTACAAAATTGACTTTGATAACGTTATCTTTCATAGCTAGCCCCACCTCTCATAATAGTATCTAATTAAATCATAGCATATCTTGCCTTAATTGTTAACAAAATAGTGTGAAATATTAGGGTAAAAACATGTTAATATAATAAATTTAGTATATCTATTTTTGATAGATTTATACTAAAAATTTAATATTTGATTGAAGGATATAACAGCACAAAATTTAGCTTTATAAATATTGTGCTGTAAGGATAAAAAGGTATATTTTATATAATAAAATATAAGAAAATGATAGTTATATTAAATAAACTCTGCATTACATTAAGGTAATATTAGTTTATGACGAATAAACTATATTTGTTACTATTAATTTATTTTATCCACACGTTGTACACACAACTGTTGATAATGTGTATATTAATTTTATTGGAATTATATAAAGTTTACAAATTAATCTATGTTTCACAAGATATCAACAAGATATTTGTGGATAATGTGTATAACTTTATAATGATGATATTTTCTATTATAAAATTTATTAAATAACTGGAATGTAATTGTTATTGAAGGGCATTATATATTATAATAATATTTAGTTTGAAGTTGTAATTATAATGATATTATATGAAAAGAGTGAAATTATGAATAAAAAGATGTTAATTGTATTTATAATAATATTTATAATATTGTTCAGCACATATAATATTATTAAGTGCAATTTTTTTAAAGCTGTAGATAATAATAAAAAAGTAAGTTCTGAAATAGGTAAAAATAGTAATAAAAACAAGAGCTCAACAAAAAATACACGGATAAGTATTGCTAAAAATAGGGAATTTACTGGTGATGTTATCTATAATAACAGTTTTGTACCTGTTCTTATGTACCATTCAATAGGTTATGAAGAAGGCAATGAATTAAGAATACCAAAGGATAAGTTTGAAAATCATATGGAATATTTAAAAAATGATGGATACACTACTCTTACTATGAATGAATTTTATAATTTTGTAGTTAAGAATAAACCAGTTCCCAGAAAATCCGTCCTTATAACTTTTGATGATGGATATGAAGATAATTATAAAAATGCATATCCGGTATTAAAAAAATTTGGGTTTAATGCTACCATATTTATTATTACCTCAACTGTAAATAAAGATAGTAGTTATTTAAATTCTTCTCAATTGAAGGAAATGAGCAAAAATGGTATAGACATTGAAGGACATACTGTTAATCATGATGATCTCAGTAAATTGGACTATAATGCTCAACTTAAAACATTGAAGGATTCTAAAAATTTCTTAGAAAAGGTTTTGAATGAAGAAGTAAGTTATACAGCGTATCCTTTTGGACATTGGAATAGTAGTACTATAAAAGCTGCTGAAACAGCAGGATACAAATTAGCATTTACTACGGAAAGTGGATGGGCAAATAAAAATCAGGGTATATATAAACTACATAGAGTCTACATGAGTAATAATCATGACATGAATGAGTTTCAAAGAAGATTAACTAATTCTAATTATGATACGTCTAATTAGTAAAGATATTTTATTGCATATTATGGGGGGGGAGAACATTTTGAACAAAAGAATAAAAATATTAATTTCGGTGTTAGTATTTTCTTTTACTCTTACTCAAGGTAATGTAGGAGCAGCTGGTTTACTTGATACTTCAAGAGTGAATATTGATTCCAATAAGGAATGGAAAGTAAAGTTTAACAAGACATTGGATCCTAAAACGGTGAATAATAGCAGTATTATAGTTTTAGATTCAGATAAAAATGAAAAGATACCTGTAAGTGTGACTTTAGGCCAGGATAAACAGACAGTATTTATAAGCCCTAAAACCTCAGGATATGATCCTGGTAAAAAATATACACTTGTTATAGATAAAAATATAAAATCATCGTCACAAACGTCAATGGCTGATTCGGTTAAAATGGATTTTGAAATAGCAAGAACCTATTCAAATGGTACAAGCTATTCTGGATTACCAAGTATTGACTCAATTGAATTTCAGTATTTACCACTTCTTTCATCACAAAAACAAGTATTTATGCTAAATTCTAATAATGGACAAAGTGTGCAGTATAGGATATTTGTAGCTAAAGATAATACTTATAATCAAGGACCATTTGAAGAAATAACAAATGGTTATACAACTCCTGTAGATGGAAAAATAACTGCAGTCAAGTCTTTGAGTGCAGGTACGAATGGACAAAAATACAAAGCTATTATCTATGTTAGAAGATCAGGGGCGACTTCAGGTGCACATGTAGACCTGAATACTGACTATGATAACTATGCAGTGGATTATTTTAGGTGTGTAGATTCCACGGATCCGCAGCTTCAGGATGATAGATATTATAAAGATTATGATATTTCATTAATTGATGCAGTAAATATGGAATTGAAATTATCTCCTGTTTTTGTTGAAACTAGTGTTTTTAATAATGCAGCATCTTTTAATCAAATAAAATACTACATGAATCCAGATAATTTTGTGGATGGATATGGTAAATACCAATTTTTGGAATTGAGTTATTCAGAAGGTATAAACGCCAGTGATCTGAACAAATTTCTTGAAGATAAAAATATTTTTAAAGGGTATGGACAGACGTTTATAGAGGCAGCTAAAGAAAATGACATAAGTGTAAGTTATCTTGTATCCCATGCCATGCTTGAAACAGACAACGGGAAGTCAGATCTTGCAAATGGAGGCAAAAAAGATATCAATGGACATTACATATATGGAACTCCTGTGTATAATTTTTTCGGTATTGGTGCGACGGACGATGATCCAATTGGCAATGGGACTAAAAAGGCATATGATGAGAAATGGTTCACTGTCGAGGATGGCATAAGGGGTGGAGCAAAATGGATAGCTCAAGGATATATAGATAACCCGCAATATAAACAAAATACTATTTATAAGATGAGGTGGAATGTTGAAAATCCAAGTCATCAGTATGCAACTGATATTGCATGGGCTTATAAGCAAATCAGCAATATAATGAAGTCGGTAGAAATGATGTCTTCTTCCAATGAAATTCTGGATTTTGAAATACCTGAGTACAAATAGTAAAAATTTTGTGTAACTGCAGCATAAATTGTATATTTTAATACATGGATGTATAATATATATAAATTCATATATTATATTTGATGGAGTGAATAAAATTGCTTAAGTGGAAAGAACTTTATGAAGAATGTGCAGGCTGTCATAAATGCATATTAAGTAATAATAGGGTTAATATGGTTTTTGGAGATGGCAATCCTAAAGCAAATATCATATTTATAGGTGAAGCCCCAGGCGCCGATGAGGATAGGATTGGACTCCCTTTTGTAGGAAGGGCAGGACAGCTTTTGACAAAATATCTCGAAGAACTTAATCTTTATAGAAAAAGGGATTACTATATATGTAATATATGTAAATGCAGGCCTGAAAAAAATAGGACACCATATGAGGACGAGGCAAAAATGTGTCTGCCCTATGTAAGAAATCAGGTAGCACTTGTAAAACCAAAAATTATAGTGTGTTTGGGTGCTACTGCCATGAGATATGTACTTGGTGTGGATTGGAGGATTACAAGAGACAGGGGCAAATGGGTGGAAAGAAAAGGATTTTATATGACAGCCACCTTTCATCCTTCAGCTATTTTGAGGGATGCGAATAAAAATGAGTTATTTTTGGAAGACTTAAAGAATATAGAAAAAAAATACAGAGAAATTTCTGCATAGATTATGTTGACAAGGTAAATAATATAATCTATTATATTATTAAATGTTATGAAGGAAAGAGTAATGAATCAACAAGTCGAAAGAGAGTCAGTATATAGGTGAAAGCTGGCGGCTGGGTTGTTTTATGAATATGGCTCTGGAGCAGATTGCCTGAAAACTTACTAAGGTGATTCGGTATTACAGACGTTATACTGTAAGGTAATGATAGTTACTTAGTGAGGTTTTTACCGTGAGGTAAAAATAAAATAGAGTGGTAAAGTGTTTAGTTATGCCTCTATATAAAATTTGATTTTATATAGAGGCATTTTTAATTTTAATAGTATTCAATGGAAAGGAAGAACAAAATGAAGAGAAAAACTTATTATATTACAACACCTATTTACTATCCATCAGCAAAACTTCATATAGGAAATACCTATACAACAGTAGCAGCAGACGCACTTGCAAGATTTAAGAGATTGACGGGTTATGATGTTATGCTTTTAACTGGAACCGATGAACATGGACAGAAAATCCAGAGACTGGCAGAAGCTAAGGGTGTTACTCCAAAAGAGTATGTAGATGAAATAGTGAGTGGAATAAAAGAACTCTGGAAAATGATGAATATAAGTTATGACAAGTTTATAAGGACTACTGACAGTTATCATGTTCAAGCGGTTCAAAAAATATTCAAGAAATTATATGATCAAGGAGATATATATAAAAGTGAATATGAAGGCTGGTATTGTACGCCTTGTGAGTCTTTCTGGACGGAAACACAGTTGGTTGATGGAAATTGTCCGGATTGTGGGAGGCCTGTTGAGAAGGCAAAGGAGGAAGCATACTTTTTTAAAATGTCTAAATATGCTCCAAAACTCATAAAATATATTGAAGAACATCCTGAATTTATACAGCCTGAATCCAGAAAGAATGAAATGATAAATAATTTTTTAAAGCCGGGACTTCAGGACCTATGTGTATCAAGAACTTCATTTGATTGGGGAATTCCAGTTACTTTTGATGATAAGCATGTTGTATATGTATGGATAGATGCACTTGCGAATTATATAACTGCACTTGGATATGGAAGCAATAATACGGAAGAGTTTGAAAAATACTGGCCAGCAGATTTACATCTGGTTGGAAAAGATATACTCAGGTTCCATACTATATATTGGCCTATAATGCTTATGGCTCTCGGATTACCAATTCCCAAACAGGTATTTGGACACGGATGGCTTCTGGTAGATGGTGGGAAAATGTCAAAATCCAAAGGAAATGTAGTAGATCCCGTAGTTTTAGTAAATAATTTTGGAACTGATCCTGTACGATATTATCTTCTCAGGGAAATACCATTTGGAGCTGATGGGTTATTCAACAACGAAATATTCATAAACAAAATAAATTCTGATCTTGCCAATGATCTTGGAAATCTTCTCTCCAGGACATGTGCCATGATAGAAAAATATTTTCAGGGTATAATACCAGAGCCTCTTGAAGAAAATCCTGTAGATAAGGAGCTTAAAAACCTGGCAGTGAAGGTTCCTGAAAAGGTAGAAAATAACATGAATTTGCTTAGAATACCAGAGGCTTTGGACAGTATATGGGAACTTATAGGAAGATCAAATAAATATATTGATGAAACTATGCCATGGATACTGGCAAGAGATGAAAACAAGAGAAAAAGGCTTGGAACAGTGCTTTATAATCTTGCGGAAAGTATAAGGATAGTTTCTGTCTGTATTTCTTCGTTCTTGCCATATACTAGTAAGAATATAAATGAACAATTGAATATCGGATCTGTATCCTGGGATAGTATAAAGCATTTTGGAGAAACAAAATCTGGAACAAAGATAAATAGAGGGAATCCACTATTTCCTAGGATAGATGTAGATAAAAAGATAGAAGAATTAAATAGGTTGAAGAAACATCAGAAAAAAACATGTAGAGATGTCAATACAATTCCAATAAAGGATGAAATAAGTATAGATGACTTTGACAAACTGGATTTAAGAATAGCTAAAGTCATCAAGTGTGATTCTATAAAAGGTTCAAATAAACTTCTTAAATTTAAGGTTGATTTGGGTGGTGAAGAGAGGCAGATAGTTTCTGGAGTTGCCAAATATTATAAACCGCAGGATCTTGTAGGAAAATTTGTTATAGTAGTTGCAAATTTAAAACCTATAAAGCTAAAGGGTGAAATTTCACAGGGTATGATTCTTTCAGCTGCATCTGATGATGAAAGTAAATTATTTACTGCTACTATATCCGGAGAGCTGGATACAGGAAGTGTTGTAAGATAAAAGTATCAAATTCATGTAAAAAGGGTTCAGCTAAGAACCCTTTTTACACTTATAAAACTAAATTTTATTCATACATAGGTTCCCAGATTTCTTTTTCTACCGCTTCTCTGGCATCATTTATTGGATTACGGTTTATGCCTTCTTTGACAGCTTCTTCTACAACGGCAATTGCTACAAGTTTTGAAGCTTCTCTGAGCTTTTCTACAGGCGGTAGAATAGGAGAACCGGGTTTGGAAAGATCTTGAAGAGAAGCAATTCCATGTGCAGCAGCAGACAACATACCGTCTGTAACTATTTTTGATTTGGCAACTATTATTCCAAGACCAAGTCCAGGATAAAGCAGTGCGTTGTTGGCCTGACCTATTGTATAAGTAATTCCTCTGTATTTTACAGGATCAGATGGACTTCCTGTAACCACCAATGCCCTGCCATTACTCCATTTTATCATGTCCTCTGCAGTTGCCTCACAGAGCTTTGTAGGATTTGAAATAGGCATAATGGCAGGACTTTCATTGATTTTAGCCATAGCATTTACAACCTGTTCAGTAAATGCTCCGTGTACTCCTGAAGTTCCAATTATTACAGTAGGTTTAATTTTTTTAACTATTTCAACCAGGTCAGTTAATGATTCTTTGAATTCATTTTTTGATCTGGCATATCTTTTCTGGCCTTCTGTAAGATTGTTCATATCTTCAATTAACAATCCCTGACGATCTACAAGATAAAAATGTTTTTTAGCTTCTTCTTCTGACAAACCGGATCGAACTTTTTCAATTAATATTTGATCGGATACACCTACACCAGCTGTACCGCCCCCAAATACCAATATTTTATGATCTTTTACGGGTATTTTAGTAATTTTAGCTATGGCATTCATTGCCGATACCATCATTACTCCAGTGCCTTGGATATCATCATTGAAAGTGCATATATTTGATCTGTATTTTTCAAGTATTTTTCTGGCATTTTTGCGTCCAAAGTCTTCCCAGTGTATAAGAACTTCAGGGAAAAGTTCAATACATATTTTTACAAATTTATCTATAAAATTGTAGTATTTTTCTCCCTGAATTCTTTTATGTCTTGCTCCAAGATACACTGAATCATTTAAAAGTTTTTCATTATTGGTTCCGGCATCTATTACTACAGGCAAAACATTTTGAGGATTGATACCTGCTGCAACAGTATAAACGGCCAGTTTCCCAATTGAGATATCTACTCCTTGTATGCCCCAGTCACCTATTCCAAGAACTCCTTCTCCATCGGTTACAACAATCAATTTTATTTCATCTAAGTCATTTAAAGATGATATAATGGATTTTTTTATATTTTCCGGATGGTCTACAGAGAGAAATACTGCATCCTTGGGAGTATTATAATTTTTAGAATAATTTATTACGGCATCTCCTATGGTTGGAGTGTAGATTATTGGTAGGAATTCAGCAATGTGCTTTCCAATCAGATAATAAAATAAAGTTCGATTTGTGTCATATATATTCATGAGATAAAGATGTTTTTCAAGATTATTGTCAAAATTTTTAGATCTGTTATAGGCCAAGTTTTCCTGCTCATCTATTGTCCTGAATGAATTTGGTATAAGTCCAGTAAGTTCATATTTAGTCCTATCCTCCATTGTAAAGGCAGTTCCCTTGTTTAAAAATGGATTTCTTAATAGTGCCTGGCCTTTTAGACTAGTCATTTGTAAAAACACTCCTTTGTATTTTGAATTAATACTATAATATAATTTTTGATAAACTCAAGAAACCTGCTTTAAAGTATATAAACAAGTATACTATATTTATGAATGAAATTAAAACTGTATTAAGCTATAATGATATTTATATTATTAAACAATTATTTATGGAAGGAGAGTTTGATATGGAATTTAACATATTTGATGCACATGCTCATTATGATGATGGGGAATTTGACGGGGATAGAGATGAAATTATAAAACAGCTTAAAGAAAATGGAATTGTAGGAGTGCTGAATTGTGGTTCATCAATAATAGGGGCAAAATATTCTGTAGATCTTGCCAATAAATATGATATTTTTTATGCGGCAGTAGGAATACATCCAGAGTTTTCAAATGAATTTTCGGAATCTGTTTCAAATGAAATTATAAATTTAGCTGAAAATCCAAAGGTCATGGCAATTGGAGAAATTGGACTGGATTATTACTATAAAGAAAACCCTCCTGTAGATGTACAGAAGAAAGTTTTTGTAAAACAAATGGAAATCGCACAAAAGTTGAAGCTACCTGTAATTATACATGATAGAGAAGCCCATGGAGATACGTTAGATATAATAAAAAGTTTTAATGATGTAAAGGGGGAAATACATTGTTTCTCTGGAAGTGTTGAATTTGCAAAAGAATGTCTTAAACTAGGATATTATATAGGATTTACAGGTGTTGTTACCTTTAAAAATGCAAGAAAGATAATTGAAGTGGCAAAAGAAGTTCCATTGGATAGAATACTTGTGGAAACAGATTGTCCATATATGGCACCAGTTCCACTTAGAGGCAGTAGAAATAGATCGGAGTATATAGAATTTATTATAAAAAAAATAGCTGAGATAAAAAATATAGACAGTAAGAAATTGAGTAATATAACTATTTCAAATATTAAAAACTTGCTTAATTTAAAAAAATAGTGTAAAATGGTAAGAAAAATTTATTTAGTAATAAATACAAACTTAAAGCATAGTCTTATAATAGAATAATTTTATAATCTATGCTAGTTTTCACTTGTTAAATATCTATGGGTATCTGCTATGCAATAATTTTGGAATCATAAATAATTATCTTATTATTTTTATTATGCATAGGATGCATTTAGCAGTTAAGTTTGAGTGATTATTTGACATAAATAAATGTTATGTTTATAATGTTGTATGTCGCTCTACCCAGAGGAGGTATTTTTTATGGTGGAAAAGTTAAAGTCATACGTAAACAAATATTTTTCCAATGGTCCTAGAACAGCATCAGTTATTATAACTGTATTAGCGGTAATTTTGATTGCAGTGGTTTTTAGTATGAGAAAAACAGTAATAATTTCAGTAGACGGTAGTGATAAAAAGATAGCCACATTTAGTAATACTTATGTAGAGGTATTGAATGATAATAAAATTAAAGTAGGACCTAAGGATAAGGTAACACCTAGTCTAAATAGTAAAATTTATGATAATGGAAAGCTGTCCATTAAAAAAGCAGTTAAGGTGGATGTTCAGGTTGATGGAAAGAAACTCACATTGAATTCTGCCGAAGATAATATATTTGACATGCTAAGATCAGAAAAAGTTAAGTTAAATAATTTGGATAGAGTTTCTCCAATTGGGGATACTAAATTAAAAAATGGATTAAAAGTGGTTGTGACTAGGGTTGAAAGTAAAGACATAAAAGAAATTAACCCAATAAAATATGAGACGATTATTAGAAATGATCAAAGTATGAAGAGAGGAAGTAAGAAAATTCTGCAAGAAGGACAAAATGGTGAAAATGAGACTGTGACTAGAATTATATATGAAAATGGGAAAGAAATCTCTAGGAGGATAGTAAGTCAAATAGTTAAAAGACATCCAGTGCAGAAAGTTGTTGCTATTGGAACAATGTCAAATTATGCTCTTTCAAGAGGTGGAAACTTTTCTTATGCCAGATCATTTAAAATGAGAGCTACTGCATATACTGCAGATTATATTAGTACAGGTAAAAGACCTGGAGATCCAGGATTTGGCATAACAGCTACAGGCACTATGGCAAGAAGAACTAGTTATAGTAGTTCAGTAGCAGTTGATCCTAGAGTAATACCATTAGGTACAAAACTTTATATAGATGGATATGGATATGCTATAGCAGAGGATACCGGTGGTGCCATTAAGGGAAATAGGATAGATTTGTTCTTTAATTCTAACTCGGAGGCAAATAACTGGGGAGTAAAATGGGTTAATGTGTATGTCGCTGAGTAGGAGCTTTTTGCTCCTATTTTTTTCATTCTAATTTTTATGGAGGATTTTTTTGATATGATTAAGGAAGTTATAGTAGTTGAGGGTAGAGATGATATAACTGCTGTAAAGAAGGCAGTTGATGCTGAATTGATAGCAGTAGGTGGTTTTGGAATAAATAAAGGAATTATTGATAAAATAAAAGAGGCACAAAAGAGACAAGGTGTAATAATATTGACAGATCCTGATTTTGCCGGGGAAAAAATTAGAAAAATCATTTCAAAAAGGGTAAAGAATATAAAACATGCCTATATATCACAAAAAGATGGTACTAAAGATGGAGACATAGGTGTGGAGAATGCTTCACCCGAGATTATAAGAAGGGCACTTAAGAATGCTAAATATGAAGAAAAAGAACAAAGAAATGAATTTAATATAGATGATATGATTTTTTTTGGACTTACAGGGGGTAGAAGATCAAAAGAAAAGAGGAATATACTTGGTAAGGAACTTGGCATAGGATATGCCAATACTTCACAGTTCTTAAAGAGATTAAATAATTATGGAATTACAAAGGATGAATTTAGAGAGGCTATAAATAGGATGAACAAACGTAGGGAGATATGATATGGAGAATTTTTCTGCAAAAGACATTGTTAATAAATATGGATTTAGATTTTCAAAGAACTTAGGACAAAATTTCTTAATAGATGATTCAGTGTTGGATGATATATTGAATAGTTCGGAAGTATCAAGTAGAGATCTGATTATAGAGATAGGACCTGGAGTAGGTACACTTACAAGGAGACTATTAAAAATAGCAGATAAAGTATGTGCTATAGAACTGGATTCAAAGTTAATTCCAATTTTAAAAGAAGAACTAAAGGATTTTCCCAATTTTGAATTAATACATGGAGATGCCCTAAAAATAGACTACTCCAAATTAATAGAAAATCATAGTAACGTAAAATTCGTAGCTAATTTACCTTATTATATTACTACACCTATTATATCAAAAATTTTAAATAATAATATTGAGTTTGATTCTCTGACAGTGATGATTCAAAAAGAAGTTGGAGAAAGGATAGCAGCAAAACCAAACTGTAAGGAATATGGAGCCATATCTGTTTTGGTACAGTATTATTGTGATGTACATATTATTAGGAAAGTGAGCCCTGCTTCTTTTATTCCAAGGCCAAAGGTTGATTCTGTTGTAATAAAATTAAAGAAGCTCCATGAATCAAAAATAAAAGTAAAAGACAGGACTTTATTTTTTAAAGTAGTAAGATTATCTTTTAATATGAGGAGAAAAACTCTATGGAATGCTTTAAAGCCGATGAAAATTTCAAAGGTAGATATGGAATCTGTATTTAAGATTTCAGGTATTGATCAAAAGCGCAGAGGAGAGACACTTTCACTTGAAGAATTTGGGAAATTATCTGATTGTATATATGAATTATCGTAATTAATTATACTAAATAAAAAGTAATTGTTCACTTTTTGAAAGTTACCTCATATATTATAATGAATAAAATATATGGAGGTATGGAAAAATTGGCACAAAAAAAGAGTTATAGTAGATACTTTATAATATTGCAGGAAGACGAAAAGGGATACTCTTTAGCTTCTGATAAAATAGCCTCGGGATATGCCAAATTGGAAACTAAAAATGATAAATGTAAGATATCCTATTATGTACAGAATTTAAAAAAGGATAAAACCCCTTACTACATGATACTTATATGTAATAAAAAAGATACAAAAAAAATGATCAATATCGGTGAAATGAACATAGACGATTATGGCAGAGCGGATATAAGTTATGAATATCCAGTAAATAATATATCTAATAGTGATATATCTATAGATAAAGTATCTGGAGCGGCAGTTGCCAGAATCTTGGATAATAATATAATATCTGTCATGAGTGGTTTTGCAAGTATGGAAGTTCCTGAATGGAAATCTTTTGATATCATAAAGGATAAAGCTAAGATTAACAGTAAACCAAAATCTAAACAGAATCAATCCATTACAGATAAAAAAGATGATAAGAAGGGAAAAGAATCTGAAAACAAGAGCATATTTGATAAGTACGAAGAGAATATAGAAGCTAAAAAGAGCAAGGATAAAGAACCTAAAAGTAATACTGAACCGGACAATACAAAAGATGCTGAAAAGAAAAATGAATTAAATAAAGAAAAAAAGGCTCAGGACACTAATAAAGATAATAATAGTAATGGTCTAAAACAAAAGTCAGAACAGCTGACAAATAAGATATCTGATCTTGTAGAAAATAAAGACAAAGAAGAATTAAAAAGAATTAGGAATGAACACAGCAATAAAGATATAGATGTTAATGAGGCTAAAGAATTTGAGGATGAAGATGAAATATATGTAGATAATTCATCTATGGAATTTCAGAAAAATTATAGAGTACATGGAAAAGAAGCTAAAGACAATTTTTTTGAGGATCTGATAGAAGGATTTAAAGAAACCTCGAATATAAGTAAGGAGTTAAAAAGATGCAAATGGTATAAGGTACCTGCAAGGTCTATACAAGATATGCAGGATGTGACTAATTATAATAAGTATACATTTGTTTATTATCCTATGACAGCCTATTATAATTATATAGAAAATTATTATCATTTCTTGATTGGATATAAGTATGATAAAAATAAAAATGTAAAATATATAATTTATGGAATACCGGGTACAAAAAATAAGGAAGAGCAACCTTATGGGGGTAGATCTGGCTTTGTAACATGGATTCCTCAAAAAGGTAAAAATAAGTTGGGATACTGGCTTATGTTTTATGACTTTAGAACAGGAACTGTTGATATCCCAGTAAAAGATGACAGTATATGCAGATAGTAACAATAAATAGAAAAAAATTAGGAATTACAATTATTTTAATAGGAATTATGATTTTAATTCTGGGGTTTGCAAAGGGTTTTGAGAGCAGATTGAAGTTTACATCCTTAATTCAAAATGATGTGAATTCTCTATCTGAATATACAGAATTAAATGGTAGGATAAAATATAAGCTCCCATCTGAATGGCAGGTTAGAAAACAGAATATGTTTGGAGATGAGATATTATGCCATACTGACTTTGAAAGTAAGGATGATAAAATAAGAGGATTTTTCCAAGTATGGAAGTTAAATGGAGATTTAAAGACATTTTTAAAAAACAGTAAAATAATATCTGATAAACAAAATCTATATAAATATTACTCCTTAAAAAATATAGATTTAGATAAAAGAAAAGGGTATCTACTTAAATATGATATTACAAAATCAGTTGGGGGCAGTTATATAGGAGAAGAATATTTTATAAAAAACGGTGATGAGTTTTATAGGTTTTCTTTCTTTGTGAAAGAAGAAGATTTTAAGGAAAATATGTCTGATATTTTTAAAACTGTGGTGAAGACTTTAAAATACAATTAAACTGCCTTCCTTTCAAGTTTATTTATTGAAAGGGAACTTTTTTTATTTTAGAATATGCTATAATGTTTATTAGGATTTTTAAGGTATAATATATTCATGAAGGGAAGTAGTAGGAAAATGAGTAATTGTGATGATTGTCCAGGCAATTCAAATTGCAATGTAGATAATAAAAATAAATGTTCGAAGATGGTCCCAAAGTTTGGTCATATCAAGCATATAATAGGAATTATGAGTGGAAAAGGAGGAGTCGGAAAATCAACTGTTACAGGATCACTTGCGATAAAGTTGAGATACAAGGGATATAAGGTAGGCGTTCTGGATGGGGATATAACAGGACCATCCATGCCGCGATTTTTTGGAATAAATGAGGAAAGGGCAAAGATAATTACTACAAATAATAGCCAGGATGTAAAGTTTTCTACTGTGAATACACATTTGGGAATTGAGGTCATATCATTAAATCTCTTAACTGAAAAAGAAGAACAGCCGGTTATATGGAGGGGACCTGTAATTACAGGTGTATTAACGCAGATGTATTCTGACACAGAATGGGGCGATCTAGATTATCTTCTTATAGATATGCCGCCGGGAACAGGAGATGTAGCACTTACTATAATGCAGGATATACCTTTGGATGGAATTGTAATTGTATCAACTCCACAGGATATGGTGTCAATGATAGTTAAAAAGGTTGTTATAATGGCTGAAAAGATGAATATAAATATAATTGGAGCGGTGGAAAATATGTCATATGTAAAATGCAGAAACTGTAATGAAAAAATAAGACTATTTAGTGAAAAATCTGCTAGTGAACAGGCTGCATATTTGGGATTACCACTTCTTGATGAAATACCCATGGATTTAGAACTTGTAAGTAAAATGGAAGAAGGAAAAGTTGAACAGTACATATCTAAATCTCCAGATTATAATAATTTAGTTGATAATTTTATGACCAGATTGAAAATATAGAATTAAATTTTGTGAATATATGTATATTCTTAATAAAATTAACAAACAATTATATTGTTAATTTTATTAAGAAAGCGGTGAATGTTATGAAGGCAGTAGTGGATAAAGATCTCTGTATAGGTTGTGGTATGTGCCCTAGTGCATGCCCAGAGGTCTTCACAATGGAAGACGATGGAAAAGCTGGAACTTTGGTAAGTGAAGTGCCCGGTACTTCAGAGGATTCAGCAGAGGATGCAAGAGATGGATGTCCTGTAAGTGCAATATCCATAGAAGAATAATTTTATAGAGTAGTTTTAAAAGCTGTGCAAAATTTGCACAGCTTTTAAAATTCTATTTATTAATAGAATTATGAAAAGTTTTCTTCTTTAAAATAGATTCCAGCTGTCTAAAGGGAAGTGCAGCTATTATGACTATACATATAATTCCTTCTATTAGCATAAAGCTTCCGTTTAATGATATTGAATATATTACAGGAGACATTCCTTTTGGAGCAAAGCTTCCAAAAAATAAAACTCCGGATATAAAATGACATATGAACCGCATAAATATCGCGGCTGCTGTACCTAGCAGTTTGTGATTACTAAAATAACCGGCTATGCCAAGTGCCATAAAAGGAAGTGGATAATCAAATAAAACTTGTACGGGCTGAAGTATGTAAGGATCAAGAATTAAAGTTATAATTCCATATAGGAACCCCGTTAAAAAGCCTACTTCAGGTCCATATAGAAATGCCATAAGCAATATAGGCACCATGCTACCAAGGGTTATACTTCCTCCCTGGGGGAAATGATATATTCTAAATATTTTAAGTATAGTAGCGAGAGCCAAAGCAATACCTATCTGGGTTATAAGTTGGGTTGAAAAACATATCTTTTTCACTTTAGCAATAAATATAATAATGGCAATTAGAGCTATAAGTGCAAATAGAGAACTTGGATGTGAACTTATTTCTGTAAGATTTTTTAATAGAAACATAATAAAAGATACCTCCTTAAACATATGCTTTGAGGTACCTAAAAAGTAAAATCCAACTTTTATAAAATATAATAAGAATATATTAAATATAAATTAGCTTCCCTACGCTGGTATTATCCAGATCAGGTAAAGGGTTAATAAAATATTTCTCAGCTTTAAAAAGCACCCCTAGCATTAATATAATTATAGTATATAAATACATATAATTCAACAAATAGGAGGTGTTGATATATTTATAAAACTTTTTCCTGTCATTTTCATTTGAGATGGTTCTATATCTATTTTATCGCCTATTTTGCAGTTGTAAGGTAATTGTGATATCGCAATACTTAGTGTTGTTCCATCTATTAAAGCTATAACAGCTTCTGTAGAGGTTGCTTCTATTATTTTACCTTTCATTGTTTCTCTCCTCATAATAAAAGATATTTTTAATTAATTGATTAATGTAGTATAATAATTTAGCATGTTTAAAAATCTTTGGATATAATTATTTTGTGAAATATATAGTTAATTATTCTAAAAAGTATAATTTCGTAATTAAAATAAGATATTTGAAGGCAGGTTTAACTTAGATTTGTTAATTGATGTATGTGGCATTTTATATAAATTGATATTCCAGTAATTGAATAGTATAATTACATTGTTACACAATATATAGTATTTAGGAGGAGCATTGTATGCTACATGTTGTAAAAAGAGATGGAAGAAAAGTAGAATTTAATTCTATTAAAATAACTAATGCCATAAAGGGATCTTCTGATGAAATAGGTTATGATCTAAAAGAAAGTGAATTCATTGATCTAACTCAGAAGGTTATAAGGCACATAGAAAATTTAAATTTACAAGAAATAAATGTAGAGGATATACAAAATATAGTTGAAGAAGTCCTTATGAGAAGAGGATATACTGAAATAGGGTTTGCATATTCCAATTATAGAAGGGATAGAAACAATATAAGGGAAATAAAGTCAGAACTTATGAAAGCTATTGATAAAATAGGAATAGAAACAGATAGAGACAATGCAAATGTTGGAAATAATTATAGTTCTAAACTTCTAAGAATAGCAAGCGAATCAAATAAATGGCACAATTTGGCTAAAATGCCGAAATATTTAGCAAAAGCACATGAAAATGGAGATATATATTATCATGATCTTGATTCTTATAATTTAAGTGTTAATTGTCTGCATATACCTACTAAAGAGATACTTTTGAAAGGATTTAATACTGGTTATGGATATATTAGATATCCTAAGAGGATAGAATCGGCGGCTGAACTTTCATGTATATTACTTCAATCATCACAAAATGATATGTTTGGGGGACAATCTCATCCGGATTTTGATAATGATATGTCCATTTTTATTGAGCCCACTAGACAGGAAATAATAAAAGATTTAAGAGAGCTGGAAGTGGGAGAAGATAAAATAGGTGAAATATCCGAAAAAAAGCTTAGAAGAAGCATAGAGCAAGCTATGCAGGGTATAATTTATAACTTAAATACCATGCACTCCAGGGCAGGATCTCAGGTTCCATTTAGTTCTATTAATTTAGGTATACCTAGGACTAAAGATTCAGCACTTATATGTGAAGTATTTTTGACTGAATATGAAAAAGGACTTGGACAAGGTGAACAGCCTATATTTCCAAACATAATATTTAGAGTAAAGGATGGTGTCAACAAAAAAGAGGGAGATCCATATTACTATCTGTTTAGAATTGCCTGTAGAGTAGCAGCAAAGAGAATGAATCCTACTTTTATGAATATGGATGCTAATTTCAATAAGTTTTATTATGACCAAGGTATAATTCCATCAACTATGGGATGTAGAACATATGTATGTTCTAATGTAAATGGTGAGGCTGGTCCAAAAGGAAGGGGAAATATAGCTCCGACAACTATTAATCTTCCGAGAATAGCAATTATATCTAAGGGAAATTTAGATAAATTTTTCAAACTTTTAAATGATAGGTTGAATTTATCAAAAGAATCTTTAATTCATAGATATAATACATTAAAGAAATTAAAAGTGAAAGATCTGCCTTTTGTTGCAGGACAGAAACTTATGAAAGGAGCTGAAGATTTAGGAGAAGAGGATTCTATAGAACCAATATTAAAACAGGGAACATGGGCAATAGGATTTATTGGACTTGCTGAGGCACTTAAAGCACTCACGGGAAAGCATCATGGAGAAAGTGAAAAAGCAAGAAAACTTGGACTGAAAATTGTAAATTATATTAGGGATTATACTGATAAACTAACAGGAGAGACCCATCTCAACTGGAGTTGTTATGCTACTCCTGCAGAAGGTCTGAGTGGCAAATTCATAGCTAAAGATAAAAAAGTATTTGGGGAAATTAAAGGGGTTACAGATAAAGATTATTATACCAATTCTTATCACGTACCTGTAAATTTTCCTATATCCATAAAAAATAAAATTGATATTGAAGCACCTTATCATAAATTATGCAACGGAGGACATATAAGTTATATAGAACTTGATGACTATCCATCGGAGGATGTAGTTTATGATATAATAAATTATGCTTATACTAGAACCAACATAAGCTATATAGGTATAAATTTTCACATAAGATACTGCAAGGACTGTGGAACTTATGTACATGATGAAAATATTTGTCCTAAGTGTGGAAATAGTAATTTTCAGGGTATATCGAGAGTTACAGGTTATCTTTCATTAGATGAGAGGTTTGGAGAAGGAAAAGTGGCGGAGAGAAAAGATAGAATATCACAGTCTACAGGGAAAAGAATTTATTTTTAAAAGTAGGAGAAAATATTATGAAAGATAAATTTGTTAGATTGGCGGGAATTGCTTACGAAAGTCTGGTAAATGGACCTGGACTTAGGAGAGTATTTTTTGCTCAAGGATGTGGACATAATTGCAAAGGTTGTTTTAACCAATCCACTCATGATTTTAAAGGTGGCGAATTAAAAAATATAAATGACCTAGTTCAAGATATTTCTGAGAATCCTATGATAAAAGGAGTTACTTTTTCAGGTGGAGATCCTTTTTATCAAATAGAGGCTTTTGGCTATATGGCTGAAAAGATTAAAGAACTAAAATTAAATATATGGTGTTATACAGGGTATAAATTTGAGTATATACTTGATAATATGTCTCAAGGATCCGGTATGAATCTCCTTAAAAATGTAGATGTACTTGTAGATGGAAAATTTGATAAAGATAAAATGGGTGCCTCACTTAGATTTAGAGGATCCAGTAACCAGAGGATTATAGATGTGCAAGCAAGTTTAAATTCTCAAAGCATAATATTAATGCAATTTTGATACTTCATATAAGGAAGTGATATTATGGAAAGTAATTCAGAAATAGAAGTCTGTTCTTGTAATGAAATTCATGAGGAATGCATAGATATTGTTAAGAATAGTATGCTTCCCGAGGAGATTTTTTTAAAATTATCTTCTCTGTTTAAAGTTTTAGGAGATCATACTAGGATAAAGATAATATATGCTTTGTTTAAAAAGGAATTATGTGTGTGTGATATAGCAGCTGTGCTTAATATGAGTCAATCTGCTATATCACACCAGCTAAGTATATTAAAGTCATCACATCTTGTAAAGTTTAGGAAAGAAGGAAAACAAGTATATTACTCTTTGGATGATCAACATATAAATCAATTGTTCAATGCGGGTTTGGAGCATGTAGAACATAGCTAGAAAAATACCTGTGTAAATTTTACACAGGTATTTTTACTTTTTATATTCTAATATTTGAACTTTATTTGAGCATGTTAGTTTTTCCTTTAGGTTTAAGAAGTTAGAACTTACATTCTCAACATTTTTCATATGTTTCAAGAAGGTTTCAAGACCATCCAATTCAAAAGATAAAAGAGGAGTTTTATAATGCATAGGTATTACTATGTGGGGATTTATTGCAGAAGATACTTTCGCAGCTTCTTTACCATCTATAGTAAAATTACCGCCTACGGGAATAAAAAGTACATCTATGCTTCCTAGTGCTGAAACTTCATCTTCTGATAATACGTATCCTAGATCTCCAAGATGGCAGACTCTGTAGTTATCTATTTCTATTATAAAAATTGTATTTTTACCTCTTTTAGCACCTTTTATCTTATCATGATAGGATGGTATACCTGTTATAGAAATGTTCTCAAAATTAAAATGTCCTGTTTTGTCTATAATATTTTTACATTTTATTTTTTCAACATAATCATGATCAAAGTGATGATGGCTTATGGTTACAATATCGACATCTCCTTCAAATATTTTGTAACCTATCGTAGTATCAAAAGGATCTGTTAAAATTTTTGTACCATTTGAACTTTCAAGTATAAAGCTGGAATGGGCAAGATATGTTATTTTCATAAAGATTACCTCCTACTTTAGTTTTACAAGTATTATAACATATTTCAAATTTGTAATTAGAAAAATAACCTTTTAGAGTATAATTCTAGTAGATTTTATACTATAATAAAAGTTGTATTAAGCTAATTATGTTGTGAAAGAGGTGATTGTTTGAGAAAAAGTAATTTCTATAATATTTTTGTTATTCTAACTTTTATATTTCTTTTCCTGGTTTCTTTCAAATGCAGTGTGTATGCAGCAAGTAATTATAATGGAGCAACTATAGGAAATAATGTGGAAATTAACAAGGTATGGAAGATAACTTTTAATAAGGAATTAGATGAAAGCAGCGTAAATAGTTCGACTATAGTGGTTAAAGATTCAGGTGGTAATATTGTTCAAACTAATTTGACTGTTGAAAATAATAGATGTATTGTAGATATTGCGCCAGTTGGGAATTACCAATATGGACAAGCATATGACGTAACTGTTAAAAGTGGAGTTAAAACTGCAACTGGGAATATACTAGAGAAAGACGTAAATTTAAAGTTTTATACAAAAAAAGATGATTCATCTAATAAAGATAATTTAAATAATAAATATACTGTTACAATCGATGCCTCGCATGGTGGAGATGACAGTGGGGGAATATCTGATTCAGGAATAAAGGAGAAGGATATAAACCTATCAGTTGCTTTAAAAACAGGAGAAATATTGAAGAAAAATGGAGTGAATGTAGTTTATACAAGAACTGGTGATACGCAAAAGGATACACAATCTCGTGTAGATATTGCAAATAAGGCCAATTCCAATGAGTTTGTTAGTATACATACAAATGCTTATTCGTATAATAAGGATGTAAAAGGAATAGAAACATACTATTCAACATCTGCTCAATCTAAGGATATAGCTGAAAGTATTCAGAAACAACTTATAAGTTCTACAGGTTCCATAGATAGAGGTATAAAAGAGGGCCAATCAAATCAAGATTTGTTAAATGAATCGAAAATACCTTCTGCTATGGTATATTTAGGCTTTATGACAAATCAGTCAGAAAGCAGTCTGATGGCTACTTCAGATTTTCAAGATAAAAGTGCTAAAGCTATTGCAAATGGAATTTTAGCTTCTTTAAAGCTTATAATTCGAGATCCTGCTGAGAATCAGAATAAACCGCAGACTCCAAATAAATCTTCAAATTCAAATAAACCTGTAATTGTACTGGATCCAGGTCATGGAGTAGGTGATGATGTAGGTTCTAGTGGAAATGGATATCAGGAAGACGATGTTACATTAAGTGTAGCATTAAAAATTGGTGAAATATTGGAGAAAAATGGAGTAAATGTAATTTATACGAGGAGCAAAGATGAGAGAAATACAAGTTCTCTTACTGTTATTCAAAGTCTTCAGAGAAGATGTGATACTGCAAATAATTCAGGGGCCAAATATATGGTGTCTATTCATACAAATGCCGTTACCAGTAATGCAGCGGAAGGTACTGAAACCCTGTATTATTTAGGAAATAGTGAAGGTCAAAGATTGGCTTTACTTATACAGCAGAATCTTGTGAATGCTATTGGAACTTACAATAGAGGCTTGAAAGACGGCAGGTGGCTTTATATAACAAAAAATACGAAAATGACTACTGTGCTTACAGAATTAGGATTTCTAACAAATTCTAAAGATGCATCTATTTTAGGGACTGATGCGGGCAGACAGAAAGCTGCCCAGGGGGTAGCCAATGGCATATTAAAGGCATTGGGAATGTTATAAAAAGTTGACAATAAAAAGTGTGTATAATATAATAGTAAGGAAATTATACAATATTGATAGTTTATTGAAAGCTTTGACCAGGAAAAGTACTCTAGTTTTATCGCTAAAAGAGAGCAAATGGTAATGGTGGAAATTTGCCGGAAGACTTGGGGAATATCACCTGAGAGTTAAAAATCTGAACAACTAGAATCATGTTTATTAGGTTTTTTCGTATTTCTGCGTTAAGGAGTATAATATATTTATGTTTTAAAGTTTTATGTCATAGGTGGTACAGCGAATTCAACTTCGTCCTATTTTAGGGATGAAGTTTTTTATTTCACAAATAACTATATATGTAGAAAGGAGAGTTAAACTATGTATAATAAGATTGATAATTCCAGGAATTTTATTGACAGAGAAAAAGATGTAGTAGATTTTTGGAAAAAAAATAAAATTATTGAAAAGAATTTCGAATTAAATAAAGATGGAGAGTATTTTACTTTTTATGATGGTCCGCCAACTGCAAATGGTGATCCCCATATAGGGCATGTTTTAACAAGAGTCATGAAGGATTTTATAATAAGATATAAAATTATGAAGGGCTATAATGTATTGAGGAAGGCAGGATGGGATACCCATGGGCTTCCAGTTGAACTTGAAGTTGAGAAGAAACTGGGCATATCTGGTAAGCCTCAGATAGAACAATATGGAGTGGAAAAATTCATAAAAAAATGTAAAGATAGTGTATTTACATATATAAGTGAATGGAGAGAAATGTCTGACAGAATAGGTTTCTGGGTAGACATGGATAATCCATATGTAACTTATCATAATGATTATATAGAATCAGAATGGTGGGCATTAAAAAGGATGTGGGATAAAGGATTATTATACAAAGGATATAAAGTAGTTCCCTATTGTCCGAGATGTGGAACTGCACTTTCATCCCATGAGGTTTCCCAGGGTTACAAGGATGTAAAAGAGACATCGGTATACGTTAAATTTAAGCTTAAAAACTCTGACAGATATATGCTTGCATGGACTACTACGCCGTGGACACTTCCTAATAATATGGCTCTTGCAGTAAATAAGAGCTATGATTATGTAGAGGTAGTAAACAAGGATGAACACCTGATACTTGCAGAAGCTCTTCTTGGAAAATTGGAGGAGGAATATGAAGTAGTAAAAAAGTTCAAAGGTGAAGAACTTTTGGGCCTGGAATATGAACCAATGTTCAACTTTGCTAAGTTTAAAGGAAAAGCTCACTATGTTGTACACGGAGATTATGTAACGCTTACAGATGGAACAGGTGTAGTACATACGGCTCCAGCCTTTGGTGAAGATGACAGCAATGTATGTAAAAAATACAATATACCTGTTGTAAATTCTGTAGATACTCAGGGAAAATATAAGGATGAAGTTATTCCATGGAAGGGATTGTTTGTTAAAGATGCAGATCCTAAAATAATAGAATATCTAAAAGAAAAGAATATTCTTTATAAATCTGAGAAATTTACTCACTCCTATCCATTCTGTTGGAGATGTGATACTCCACTTTTATATTATCCAAGAAAGACATGGTTTATAAAGATGTCCTCCATGAGAGAAAGTCTAGTAGAAAATACTAATAACACCAATTGGTATCCTGATAATATAAGAACGGGAAGATTCGGTAAATTTGTTGAAGGTGTAATAGACTGGAACTTAAGTAGAGAAAGATATTGGGGTACACCACTTCCAATATGGGAATGTGAATGCGGACACAAAGAATGTATTGGAAGCATAGAAGAGCTCAAGGAAAAGGGGATTAATGTTCCGGAAAATATAGAACTGCACAAACCATATATAGATAAGGTTAAATTGAAATGTCCTCACTGTGGTAAAGAGATGAAAAGAGTAACTGAAGTTATAGACTGTTGGTTTGATTCTGGTTCTATGCCATTTGCACAGCATCATTATCCGTTTGAAAATAAGGATTTATTTGAAAAAAATTTTCCGGCACAATATATAACTGAGGCAGTGGACCAAACAAGAGGATGGTTCTATACTCTTATGGCTATATCTACAGTGTTATTTGACAAGAGTCCATTTCAAAATTGTATGGTATTGGGCCATGTATTGGATAAGCATGGACTTAAAATGTCAAAGCACAAAGGTAATGTGCTAAGTCCAACTGTAGTTCTAAATAATGAGGGTGCAGATGCTACAAGATGGTACTTTTATACTTCCAGTGCACCATGGCTTCCTTCAAGATTCTATGAAGAGGCAGTACAGGACAGTCAGAGAAAGTTCCTAGGTACACTTTGGAATGTATATTCATTCTATGTATTATATGCTAATCTTGATAGCTTTAATCCACTTGATTATAAAGATTTTACATCTGAAAATGTGATGGATCAATGGATTATGTCAAGACTAAATTCTCTTATAAAGGAAACTGAATATCATTTGGACCATTATGAAGTTACTCAGGCAGCAGTAAACATAGGAGAATTTGTTGACAGTCTTTCGAATTGGTATGTAAGAATAAATAGATCCAGATTTTGGAGTTCCGAGTTGACGAATGATAAAATAGGAGCGTATATTACTTTATATAATGTGCTTACTGTACTCACTAAAATTACAGCACCATTTATTCCCTTCGTATCAGAAGAAATTTATCAAAACTTAGTAGTAAATTTGGATAAAAATGCTCCTGAAAGTGTACATTTATGCAGATGGCCTCAATATAACAATGGTATAATAGACGAAAAGCTGGAAAATGATATGGCAGAAGCTTATAATATAGTTAAGCTTGGAAGAAGTGCTAGAAATACAGCCAATATAAAAAATAGGCAGCCTCTTTCAGAGATGCTGGTAAGTTTGGAAACACTTCCTAACTATTATGGAAATATAATTAAGGAAGAACTTAACATTAAGAATATAGAATTTGGTGCAGATTTATCTAAATATGTAAATTTTGATATCAAGCCTAATTTACCCGTATTGGGAAGAAAGTATGGAAAGCTTATACCTGATATAAGGAAAAAAATATCTTCCATGAATCAGATGGAACTTGCTCAAGATATAAAAAGTGGAAAATCCGTTGAAATTGAAGTAAGGGAACAAAGAATAAATTTAAATTCTGAAAATGTACTTGTTACAATGCAGGGATTGGAAGGTTTCGCATTTGCAGGAGAAGGTACAGTAGGAATAGTTCTTGAAACTACAATAACAGAAGAACTTAAAGAAGAGGGAAACTTGAGGGAGATATTGAGTAAAATTCAGAATCTGAGAAAAGAAAGTGGCTTTGAAGTAGCTGACAATATAAAATTGTATGTTGCTGGAAACAGCTATCTTGAAGGTATAGTTAAAAAATTTGAAAGTCAAATAAAGAAGGAGACATTATCCTTGAAAGTAGTGTATGGTGAGGATAAAAAATATAATAGTTATAAGATAAATGGGGAAAGTTTCAAAATTGCAGTAGAAGTAATTAAATGATTGAATTTTTACATTTTGGTTGAGCAAGTTATAATTTTATTTTCTATAATTGTAACTTGCTTTACATGTAAAGATATAATTTTATTATATATATTATACTAAATTATTAAAAATAGTATAAACTAACTTGTAATAGTTTGATTTTATAAGTATAATTATAAAAAGAAACCGAATTGGTAGGTGAGTGGAATGGCAGCATCAATTAAAGATGTAGCTAAGGAAGCGGGTGTTTCTATAGCTACAGTTTCTAGGGTGTTAAATGATGTAGACGTTGTGAATGAAGATACTAAAAAAAAGGTATTAGAGGCTATATCAAAATTAGGTTATAGACCTAATATAATAGCAAGAAGTCTTAAAACTCAGAAAACAAAAACAATAGGTATAATAATACCGGATATATCAAATCAGTTTTATCCTGAAATTGTAAGAGGGGCAGAGGATGTAGCTAATATATATGATTATAATATAATGCTTTGCAATACTGATCTTGATTTTGAAAAGGAAATGGAATATTTAAGAGTTATGAAGGAAAAGATGGTGGATGGCATTTTATATATGAGTGCTTCCTTGGAGCCAGCTATTTTGGAACTTATAAAACAACTTCAGCTTCCAATGGTATTGGTAGAAACTGCAAGTGATGAGGAAGATATTCCTAGCGTTACTATCGATAATAAAAAGGCAGCTTATGATGGAGTGAATTATCTGATTCAAAAGGGAGATAAAAAAATAGCATATATAGGTACTCATAAAGATGAAGCAAATGCTAATGCCGTAAGGTATATTGGGTATAAACAGGCACTTGAAGATAATAACCTGAAAGTTAATAGTAATATTACTTATTTTGCTTCATTAAAAGCAAAGGACGGATATGATGGTATAAACGAGATACTGGATAAGGAAAATATAGATTCTGTTTTCTGTTGTAGTGATGAAGTTGCTATGGGGGCTATAAATGCACTTAGAGATAGAAATATAAAGGTGCCTGATGATGTAGACGTAGTAGGATTTGGAAATATATATTCTTCAGAAATATTCTATCCTAAAATAACTACAGTAGCACAGCCATTGTATGATATGGGGTCTGTAGGAATGAGAATGCTTATAAAGATAATAAATAAAAAAGATGTTGTTACCAAAAAATATGTGTTAGGACATGATATAATTGAAAGGGATTCTTGTAAAAAATAATTCAATTATTATTTTAGTTGGTCAAATGTAATGAAATGGGAACTATTGGGAAGGAAAAATTTATGGTAGAAACATTAATAGGCCTAGTTATTGTTGCACTGGATAAAACAGGGTACATAGGAATTTTTATTGCAATGGCATTGGAAAGTGCATGTATACCTATACCTAGTGAGGCTATATTACCTTTTGGAGGATATTTAAGTTTCTCTGGGAGACTAAATCTGTGTGCTGTTATAGTATTTGGAACTTTAGGTGGAACTTTTGGATCATGTATAGCTTACTATATAGGTAAGGTTGGAGGAAGACCACTGGTGGAAAAGTATGCGGATAAGCTTAGACTATCTAAAGCTCATATTGAAAAAAGTGATTATTACTTTAATAAGTATGGAGAAAGTATAGTATTTTTTTCAAGATTATTGCCTATAATAAGAACATTTATTTCACTCCCGGCAGGGATTAGTAAAATGAATTTTAAAAAATTTACGGTATATACGCTTATAGGATCATCTATATGGAGTGTTATATTGTCATTTGCAGGGTATAAAATGGGTGAAAGTTGGACATTAATACGTCAATGGTTTCATTTTGCAGATATAGTTTTGGTAATTATAGTAATCTTACTAATAGTATATAAGTTGCTTGTAAGATTTAGAAGAATAAAAGCATAGGTACATTTTAATTGAAATAAAAGAGGATTCATGTTACAGAAATTTAGTTATTCTTGTAGTGATTCTCTTTTTTTAATGTTTTTTGTAGATTTAATCTGAAATTTGTTTAACGATTTTTTTGTATGATTTACAGATTGATGGTATAATTTAACATAAAAGGGAGTATATTAATTAGGTTAAAGCTATTTCATTTATTTGAATAGGAGGAGAATATGAGTTATAGAGAAAAGGTAGAAAAAATATTTTTATATCTATTGAGTCTAAAAAATATAAATGAAAAAACTATAAGAAGTGTATACGATTATGATAAATTATACTGGGAAGAGGAATTTTCAAATTTGCAAGGATGTGTTATAAATAAAAATCCTACAAATGACTTATGGATAGATATAAATAAAAAATGCGGTAAACTATATGATGATTTTTTTAAATTATATCAGGAAAATGAAAAACGAGGAGAAAATTTTGAAATAATATGTGGATATGGATTGCTATCGTGGAAATTAAATAATGAGAAAATTATTCATCCAGTACTTGAAACAAGGATGAAAATAGAATTTAATGCATTGAAAAGAGCTTTTAGCCTAGTCCCTTCAGGAAAGACCAAATTCCAATCAACTATATTTGAGGATTTGGAACAAGATAATTTGGAAGATATATTCAAACTTGAAGATAGAGTTAATAATATGAATCTGGACCCAAGGGTTAAAGATGAGACTAAGGAAGTATTTTCTGATATAATTTCCAGTCTTGGCAATTCAGGTAAAATTGAGGATGGATATTTTTCCAAAGATAGAATTAAATTTTGTGAATTTCCTGTATTATATAATACTTTTGTTGTATTTGTAAGAAACAATAATATGAAGTTATGGCAATCTGAAATTAATGATATATTGAAAAATATAAAAAATGGTTATCCTATACCTGAAACTGTTAAGGCTTTGGTTGGCGAAAACAGTGTAAATGAAAAGGATAGTCTTGAGGATAGAAAAGATTGGGAAAAGATATCCAAACGAGTATTATTTCCACTACCTGCAAATTCTGAACAAAGAGAGATAATAAAGAGAATATCGGAAAATTATGGGGTAGTAATGCAAGGACCTCCAGGTACAGGAAAGAGCCATACTATAGTCAATTTGATATGTCACCTACTTGCATATGGTAAAAGAATACTGGTAACAAGTCAGACGGATAGAGCATTAAGAGTGCTTACACAGAAGATGCCAGAGGAAATAAAGCCACTTTGTGTAAGCTTACTAGGAAATGATTCGGAATCCTTTAAGGAATTAAATGAAACGGTGAGAAAAATAACAAATAACTTGTCTTTAGATACTAGAAATATATATAAGGATATAGAAATATTAAAACATCAATTAAATTCTTGCACAGATAACCAAAAATCACTTTATAAAAAATTAAAAGAAGTTCAATATATAGAAAGTGAGACTATAAATTATTCAGGTCAAAAATATAGTTTGCTGGATATAGCAAAATGGGTTAAGAAAAATTCGGATAAATATTCATGGATACATGATACTATAAGTATAAAAAATAATATGCCAATTTCAGATGAAGAATTTGATTTACTAAAAAACTTATTGGGTGAGATTAGTAAAGAAGAAAAATGTAAATTTGATAGTATAAAAAGTATAATAGAAAAATTACCGGAAGAACAAAAAATTTATTCTAAAATAGAAGAATATAAAAAATTAAAACCAGCTTATGAGAAGTATAAAAATAATGTAAAGGATTGGTATGTACCTCATAATGATAGATGTAACTATGAGGAACTTTTAAAAGCGGCTGTGAATTGTAAAGATAATGCTATTCAGCTTAAGGGAACAATGTGGGAAAACATATTCAAAAATTATAATAAAAATGAAGTTGTAAAGCAGAACTTTAAGGATTTATACTACAAATCATCAAATTGTATGCTTATGATTGCTAAAATATCAAATGAACTTAGAAGTCATGAAATCCAGCTTCCGGAAGAAAATATGGATAAATTCCTTAAAAATTTTAATACAATATATAAAACCTTAGAAGATAAGAAAAAGATAGGAAAATTGTTTAGAATAATCCATCCAGAATGCAATTATATATTTTTTAGGTGCAGTGTAGATGGAAGACAGATCTCTAATATGGATCAAGCTATTATTGTGAAACTATTTCTCCAGAAAAAGTCTATTTTGAGAGAATTGAAAACCATGTGGAATAACATAATTAAAGATTATAAAGAAGATGATGTTGCCGATGGAATGAATATACTTGAAATAGAAGAAAATTTGAGAAAGTTGAAGCTTATTGTAACATGGGAGTCAGATTACAAGCCAAATATTCTGGATAAATTAGGAAAAATAGCACTTCCAAAATCTATAGACTGGTATAATATAGATACCTATTATTATTTGATTGATTGTATTGAGAGCTTAAAAAATATAAATGAATATAATGAGACAAAAACATATTTGGACAATTTGAGTAAATTTATGATGATTGTGAAAGGAGATATAGGGAAACAGTATGAACTAGAGAATTTATCTTTAGATGGTATAAATTGTATTGTAAGTGAGATGAAAAGTATAAATGTAATCAAGAAAAAAATATACAAGATAAATGAAATAATGGATAAACTAGGAAGAGTATGCCCTGATACAGTGGAAAATATAGTGAGAGATTGGGATAAATCAAAATATATGTGTGTTGATTTTAGCAAAGCATGGAGATGGTCTCAATGGAATAACCTGTTGCAAAAACTTAATAGACTAAATCCAGAAAAAATTGAAGAAGACTTGGAACGGGAAAAGATTAAAGAAAAGCTTATAATAAAAGAGCTAGTAGCTAAAAGTACGTGGTATAATCAAATACTTCACACAACGGATCTCCAAAAAAGAAGTTTGTTTTCCTGGATGCAGGCTGTAAAGAGAATTGGCAAGGGGAGAGGAAAGATGGTGGCCAAGTACAGGAAGATTGCACAAGAGGAGATGGAAAAATGTAAGGAGGCTATACCGGTATGGATTATGCCTTTGAATAGAGTTATTGAAAATATAAAGCTATCTAAAAATCTATTTGATGTTATTATATTTGATGAAAGTAGTCAGAGTGATATATTTTCTCTATGTGCTCTTATGAGAGCCAAGAGAGCTGTTATCGTAGGAGATGATAAACAAATAAGTCCGGAAGTAGTAGGAGTGGATAGTAAAGTTGTTTCAAATCTAATAAACAAATATCTAAAGGATATACCTGATAATCAATGGTTTGATCTTCAGACAAGCCTTTATGATACTGCACTTAGAATGTTTCCGAATAGATTGATGCTTAGAGAACATTTTAGATGTGTTCCAGAAATAATAGGATTTAGTAATGAATTGGCATATTCAGGTAATATAAAACCACTTAGATATCCTACATTAAAGCAAACTTTTTATCCACCTATAAAAACCGTTAGGGTGGATGGAAAAAGGGATATTTCTAAACCTATAAATAATATAGAAGCGGAAGCATTGGCAAATAAAGTCATAGACTGTTGCATGGATAAAAGATATGAAGGAATGACTATGGGGGTAATATCTCTCTTGGGAGAAGCACAGGGAAATTTAATAGAAAATATACTTAGGAAAAAATTAGGAGCAGAGGAGATGATAAAGAGAAGAATTATATGTGGAGATGCCTATTCATTTCAGGGGGATGAAAGAGATATAATGTTTTTATCCATGGTAATTTCTAAAGATGTAAAATTTGCTTCTCTCTCTAGAGATGCAGATATAAGAAGGTTCAATGTAGCTTCCAGCAGGGCTAGAAATCAAATGTGGCTTTTTCATTCTGTAGATTTGGAGGATTTGAGTAAAGAATGTGTGAGATACTCTCTATTAAATTATTGTATGAATTACAATAGTTTTAACATAAATAGAAAGAAAGTGGATCAGATGTTTCAATCTGATTTCCAAAGAGATGTGTATAATATTATAAAAAATAGAGGATATAAGGTAATTCCACAAGTAAAAATTGGCAGATATAATATAGATTTCATGATAGAAAGTGAGAGAAGTAGAATTGCTATTATATGTGAGGGAGATGGTTTGAAAGAAAAGTATAGTTTCAAAGAAAATATAGAAAGGCAGCTGGATCTTGAAAGGGTCGGATGGACTTTTTTGAAAATAAGAGGCAGCGAATTCTATTTGCAACCTGAACTTGTTATGAATAGAGTATTTAAAAAATTAAAAAATTTGGGAATAAAAACACATAGACTCAAAGAGGAAAACCAGCAGGATAATAGATTAAATAATCTTAAAGTTGTATAATTAGTTTAAATTTCCTGCATAAGTTCACAACTATTATTAAATGGACATATACTATAGTGTTTTATAAGTAACTATTTATTGAAAGTTATTTTAAAGTAATAATTAGGGGGAAATTACTTGTTATATGCATTAATCCTGGCTGGTGGAAAGGGTACGAGACTCTATCCTCTGTCGAGGGCTAAAAATCCAAAGCAGTTTTTAAGAGTTGTAAACAATAAAAGTTTTTTAAGAAATACTGTAGATAGGATTATTCCTTTGGTAAATAGAAGAAATATATATATTATTACCAATGAGGAATATATAGCTAAGGTACAGGAAGAACTCCCTGATATAAGTAAAGATAATATATTTGCAGAGCCTAAAAATAAGGAGACAGCTACATGCATTGGATTTTCAGCAGTAAAACTGCTCAAAAAAGATGCAAGTGCATCTATGATAATTCTACCGTCAGATCATTATATAGGAGATCAAAAATTATTTATAGATACTATTAATCAGGCAGTAGAAATTGCAGAAAAAAAAAGAGGGCTTGTAACTATAGGGGTTAAACCAACTAGACCAGAAACAGGTTATGGTTATATAGAAATGGGGCAGAGAATAAATGCTGCTATGACTAGCTTTAAAGTTGAGAGATTTTTAGAAAAACCAAATTTGGAAGTTGCAAAAGATCTTATAATGAAAGGAACTTATCTTTGGAACAGCGGAATGTTTGTGTGGAGGGCAGATGTATTTTTAAGAGAAATGCAGAAGTATCTCCCTAAAATGTATAAAAGTATGATTTCGATTTATGAAAGCTTGAATACAAAAGAAGAGACGAAGGTTATAAAAAAACAATATGATATAATTGATGGTATTTCTGTAGATTTTGGTATAATGCAGAAAACCAGAAAGGCTTACGTAATTAAGTGTGAGTTTTTATGGGATGATATGGGAACATTTACTGCTCTAGCAAGGTTTTTAAATAACTACAAAGGTAATAAAATAAAAGGAAATACATTTTTGGAATCAAGTGAAAACTGTACTATTTTTGGAGATGGGAGGTTTATAATAGCTTTTGGAGTCAAGGATCTTATAATTATAGATTCTGAAGATGTTTTACTGGTTATGGATAAAAATAAAGATCAGGAAGTTAAGTATCTGGTAGATATTCTAAAAAATGAAATGAATTTAAAAAGGTATCTGTGAAAAATAATAAATAATAGACCATGTAGTTAATAACAAGCTGTATGGTCTATTATGATTGGATCAATTTAATTTTTTCATTTCTGGATAGAGTCTTTATTTCGTGTTCGCGTTTCAGAGCATCTTGTTTTGTAATATATTCTTCAAAGTAAACCAATTTCACAGGAAGTCTTCCACGTGTATATTTTGCTCCTTTGCCATTATTGTGGGTCTGTATTCTTTTCTTTATATTGTTTGTATATCCGGTATAAAATGTACCGTCAGAACATTCTAATATATAAATATAATTCATTAATTTAACTACTTTCTTGGGAGTTTATTTTTTGACACGTAGATATTATCTTTTATATAAAATCTCCATGGATAATTAACAGCTTCTTCTGCATAATCTATTCCTATTCTCTTTGATGATTTTACTTCAAAATTTTTTGTACCGCCATCCAGTATGTATAAATTATCTTTACATAGATCCTCTTTATTCTGACTTCTGTCTATTGAAAGAGCTTTGCAGAGTTTTCCAGGACCATTTGTTAAATTCCTGATTTCATATTTTGAAAGTTGGTTATAATGTTTTTTAAATCTATTAAAAGCAAGAGTGTCTAGATCATCTAAAGGTTCCAAAGCTCTTACTAGAACTGCATTTGGTATTCCCTTCTTTTCCGTTGTAATGTTAAAGCAATTATACATACCATATATCATAAATATGTAGGAAATTCCGGGTATTTCGTACATTACTTCTGTTCTCTTTGTCCTTCTTCCGCCGTAAGAATGGGCGGCCTTGTCTTCAATACCCTTATAAGCTTCTACTTCAACTATTTTACCAAAAAGCAGTTTCCCATTTATATTATGAACTAATATATTTCCTAAAAGTTCTTTTGCCACTTCAATAGTATCTCTGCTGTAAAAAGATCTAGTTAGTTTTTTCATAGTATTCACATCCCTATAATAATTAATTATATAAAACTATTAGAGCATGTCAAATAATTTTATGTTTATTAAATATAGACAGTTATGTTACAATAATTAATAATAAATGTTTTATTAAGAATTTACATCTCGGGAAGGGGTAGTGCAATATTATGAAAATACTTTATTATGATTGTTTTTCAGGAATAAGTGGAGATATGAATTTAGGTGCCATGGTTGATATTGGCGTGGATGGAAATTATCTTGTATCAGAACTTGCAAAATTAAATATTAATGAATATAATATAGTTATAAAAAAAAATACTAAAAATGGTATTGCAGGAACAAAAGTAGACGTTATCCTATTATATGGTAGCAATTCTCATGGTGATGAACACCATTCCCATCATAGAAATTTACATGATATTGAAAATATTATAAATTCAAGTAAACTAAATTCTAAAGTAAAAAAAATAAGCCTTGAAATTTTTAAGAAGGTTGCTGAAGCTGAGGCAAAAGTTCATAATAGTTCTATATATGAAGTACATTTTCACGAAGTTGGAGCAGTTGATTCTATTGTAGATATTGTAGGTGCGGCTATATGTTTCGACTATTTGAATATAGATAAAGTTGTATCTTCTAAAGTTGAAGTGGGATATGGTTTTGTAAAATGTGCACATGGCACTTTGCCAGTACCTGCACCTGCTACTGCTGAAATATTAAAAGGTGTTCCTATAAAATCACAGGTACCATTTGAAGCTGCAACACCCACTGGCGCTGCAATTTTGACATATTTTACATCTGAATTTACAGATTCTAAGAATTTTAAGATAAATAAGATAGGGTATGGTATAGGTACAAAGGATAATGATTCCATACCAAATGTTATTAGAGTTTTTATAGGGGAAAGCAATGAGTCAGGTAACTGTGACGGAGGATACTCTAAAGATCATATAAAAGTTATGGAATGTAATATAGACGATATGAATCCAGAAAACTATGAATATGTAATACATAAGTTATTAGAAAAAGGTGCATTAGATGTATACTTAACTCCAATAATAATGAAAAAGCAGAGACCAGCAGAGAAATTGACTGTTTTGTATAAAGAGCAATATGAAGATGATATAATGGATATTGTGTTTTTAAATACTACGACTTTAGGAGTAAGAAAATATGTGGTTGAGAGGGATAAGCTCCAGAGAGAAAGCCAAAAGGTAATGACGAAATATGGAGAAATAACAGTAAAAAATTCTTATTACAAAGGTAGAAAAGTAGGTTCCAAGCCTGAATATGATGATTGTAGAAAACTTGCAATTAAAAACAATATCAGCATATCTGAGATACAGAGGGAAATAATTAAACTAGGATAAATAGGGTGATAAATTGGACTTGAAATATATAAAAGAATTATTAGAGAATGTAAAAAATGGGTTTTTAAATATAGATGTTGCTGCTGAACAACTTAAAGATTTGTCATTCAAAGATTTAGGTTATGCAAAGATTGATAATAATAGAGAATTTAGAGTAGGCTATCCAGAAGTAATATATTGTGCTGGCAAAACTGTTTCACAGGTGAAAGGTATAGTTCAATTCATGTTAACAAAAAATGACAATATACTTGGGACGAGGGCAAGCGAAGAACAGTATAAGGCAGTAAAAGAGATATGCCCAAAGGCTAAATATAACAAAGAATCAAAAATTATTACTATAAAGAATAAATATATCAAATCTTCAGATACTTATATAGCTGTTATAACTGCAGGTACTTCTGATATTCCAGTTTCAGAAGAAGCTGCAATAACTGCTGAAATGTTTGGAGAAAGAGTTGAAAGAATATATGATGTAGGGGTAGCAGGTATACATAGATTATTTAATAGATTAGATGTAATACGGGAAGCAAAGGTAATAATTGTTGTAGCAGGTATGGAGGGAGCTTTGGCAAGTGTTATTGGAGGATTGGTTGATAAACCAGTTATTGCTGTTCCAACTAGTGTGGGTTATGGTGCTAATTTTGGTGGACTTTCGGCTCTCCTGGCCATGTTAAATAGTTGCGCAAGTGGAGTAAGTGTGGTAAATATAGATAATGGATTTGGTGCAGGTTATTTAGCAAGCATGATAAATAGAATCCATTGAAAGAAAAAATTATTAAAAGTCAATAAATTTTCATACTAAATTAAATAATCTGTATTGACATAATAATTATATCGTTATCATTTCCAGCATTGTTATAGTGTAATATTCCTTAATTGCAAAATATTTTAAATATAACTGTTTTAGATGATTTATACTAGAATTTATGGAAACACTCTTTGAATCTTTAAATGACTATGAATATCAACTAATATCTATGATACTGGTGAATTGAACATTAAAATTTTGAAAGTTATAATGGAAGTGTAGCTATAGAAATTGTAATTATGGGAATTATTCATAATATGTAGGAATATCATTTCTTATCAATTAATATTTATCGGGAGGAATGGCAAAATGAAGTTAACAGGAGTGTTAGAAAAAACAGCTAAAGACACACTGGTAAAGGCTGGCGTACAATTGTTAAATAGTAAGAATCCAGAAAAAAGTCTTGATAAGCTGTTTGCACTGGTTAAGAAAACAGTAGGCAAAAATGAAGAAAGCTTAGGAAAAGTTTTAAGAGTAGAGGAATTATATAATACAAATCCAGCAATTCATGAACTTGTTACTAGTATAGTCAGGGATACAAATAGAAACTGTATGGATAAGTTTTTTACAAATTTCTTTGCAAATGCAGCTTGGTATGGAGTACCGAAAAGAGAGAAATTTTTAAAAGAAACGGGGATAAAAACGCCTTTTACAATACTTATAAGTCCATCTATGAGGTGTAATTTACGTTGTACTGGATGCTATGCCTCAAGTTATAGTAAAGAAGATGATATACCATTTGAAGAATTAGATAGGATTATTGGAGAAGCGAGAGATCTTGGAATTTATTATTTTATAATTCTTGGAGGGGAACCTTTTATAAATGAATATATGCTCGATTTATATGAAAAATATAATGACTGTATGTTTACCCCGTTCTCTAATGGGACCTTATTTACTGAAAAAGTAGCTGATAGAATCCAAAAGCTTGGTAATGTCATTCCAATGTTTTCTCTTGAAGGATTTGAAGAAGAAACAGATGCCAGAAGAGGTAAAGGAATATTCAAAAAAGTCATGCATGCAATGGATCTTTTAAAGGAGCGTGGCATTTTATTTGGTGTATCATCTGCAACAGGAAGACATAATATAGATACAGTAACTTCGGATAAATTTATAGATATGTTGATAGAAAAAGGTGCCAAGATGAGTTGGTATTTTCTATTTATGCCTGTTGGAAAAGAACCGGATATGAGTTTGATGCTTACCCCTGAACAAAGATTAAAACTTGGAGAGAGAATAAGACATATAAGGACTGAAAAGCCGTACTTTACCATTGATTTCTTCAATGATGCTCCCTATGTAGGAGGTTGTATAGCAGGGAAGTTCTACTGTCATATAAACTCAGAAGAACAGGTAGAACCATGTATATTTGCACATTTTGCTGTAGATAGTTTAAAAGGTGGCAAAAAACTTGTTGATGCATTTAAATCAGATTTCTTTAAAGAATTGAGAAATAGACAGCCATATAATCGTAATTTGCTTTTGCCATGTATGATGATCGACAACACAAAACAGATTAGGGATATTGCTAAAAAAACGGGGGCAAAACCTACTGACGAAGGTGCGAAGATGATGCTTGAAGATCCAGAATTCCAAGCAAAACTTGATAAATTATCAAGTGACTTTAAACCTTATGCAGAAAAAGCATGGAAAGAGGAATTTGATTCAAAAGGAAATTATAAAATGGCAAAAGGCTAAAAAGAGCTGAAGAATAGTTTCTTCAGCTCTTTTTATGGTATTATAATTCTATATATACAATTTAGATAAATTTATATAGGAGAATGTTTATGAAGAGATATATGAAATTAAGTTTAGTTTTTATACTGATTGTAAATTTGATCATGACAGTATCATGTCAGAAAAAGGATTCTTATAGCTCGGATGAACTATATAGGGGAAATATAACTATTGCAACTGATAGTATTCACAAGAGTCAGATTCAGTTTGCAGCAAAGGAATTTGAGAAAAATCAGAAATATGTTAGTATAAATATAAGAGTTGATGATAATTTAAAAAATATAAAAAATCAGTATGATATTATGAGTATCGATGATGAAGATATAAAATATATAATTGACAAAGATAAAAACAATATTCTGGATTTAACAAATTTGATATCAAGCTATAGAAATAATATTATATACAATAAGCTTCATAATGATATTTATAAAGATAAAGTGTATGCTGTGCCATGGGAATCAATTCCTAGACTTGTAATATATAGAAGAGATATATTTAAGAATAAAGGAATAAATGTTATGGATATTAAGACATGGCAGGATTATATAGATATAGGTAAAAAGTTAAATAGGGAAACCGGAAAATATTTTATGGGAAATGATTTAAGTACTAATGATTTAAATCTAATTCTGGCAAACCAACTTGGGAGTAGCTATTTCAATAATAATGAAAAATTGGATTTTGAATCTGAAAAATGGTCTAGAATATTTGAGCTAGAGAAGCAGATGTATTCTCAAAATACAATCATAAATTTTGATTCTGAGAAAGAAGTTATAGATGCTGCCAGTAGAGGAAGTATTTTAGCCTTTATTGCAACTTCATATTCTGCACATAACTTAATGAATGCAATGCCCGAAAGTAAGAAAATGTGGGGAGTTATGAATCTGCCAGCGTTTGAACAGGGAGGGAATACAAGTGCATCATTAGGTGGAATAAATTTAATTGTTAATAAGAATTCCAAAAACATCAAACTCGCAAATGCATTTATAAAATTTGCGATTACAGATGATAAACTTCAGATAGAACTATTAGATAAATATGGTAGAATACCTGTATATAAAGATTCATATTCTTTTAAAGATATAAATAAATCTATAGAATATTTTGATGATAGTATATGGAAATTATTTATAATTTCCCAACAAGGAGCTTCAAATATAGAATATACTAAGTATTTTCCAGAAGTAAAGAATAAATTAAATAGCATTTTAAGGCCCAATAATATAAAACAGAAAGATACAAAAACTATAATTTCTTATATAGGAAAAATTTTAGAAAAAAACCCATAAAACGTTTACAGAAAGATAAATATATTGTATAATACTTATATGGGGATTAATCATAGGGATTTTTTTAAGATAAAATCTTTTAACTAGGAGCGGAAAGCTAGTTAGAAGATTTTATTTTTATGAATTTAATATCTTGTCGTATATTTTTAAAGTTTCTTCAGAAGTCTTTTCCCATGAGAAGGATTTTGAACGGTTTAAACCTTTTAAACTCAATTCATTTTGTATGCTCTTCTCGTTTAAAATTGCTTCAATTGAGTACGTTAAGCTTTCTATATCATTTGGGTTAACTAATATGGCGCTATCTTTAGTTACTTCAGGTATTGAAGATACATCTGATGTAACTACCGGAGTACCACAACTCATAGCCTCAAGAGGTGGAAGACCAAAGCCCTCATATAAAGATGGATATACAAACAGATCAGAAGCATTATAAAAAATTGGCATCATGGAATCTCTTACAAAGCCTGTGAATTTTATATTTTTAGCTATGCTTAAATTTGAACACAGATATTTTAGTTTTCCCAATTCATCTTTATTCGAACCAACAATAACCAAATTATAATCATTATCTAAATTTTTGTGAACCTTAGAAAAGGCTTTTATTAAAGAAGAAACATTTTTTCTGGAGCTAAAACCTCCTATATATAATATGAAAGGCTTATCAATATTGTATTCCGATTTTATCTTATCTTTACACATTTCCTTATCTAGAGGCCTATATTTTTTATCTGCAGCCAGTGGTATTACAAATATTTTATTTTTATCTATCGGAAAGAATTTTAGTATATCTTTTTTCGAGCATTCAGATACAGTTATAATTGCATCAGCTATATTTATAATTTTAGGCATTTCCTTTAGAAATTTGGAAAGGTAACCCCTTCCTACAGTTTCAGGTAGTATATATGGTATCAAATCATGAATAGTTATAACCTTTTTGCAATCTATATTTTCTGAAATACCTATACCATTTTGAGGTATGTGGTATAGGTCAATAGCTTCTTTTTTTAGATTCTGGGGGAAATAGTACTGCTCAAAAAATCTATGCTGTCTTTTAGATGCCATTATTATTTTAGTATTTTCTCTATTAAAATTATTATATTTATTTCCAGACCAATATATATGATAGAAATTTTCAGGATGCTTTTTTACCATATATGTTAGTATTCTATCTGTATAAGTGCCTATGCCGGTACCTTTATACCAGTTAATTCCTCTCGCATCAATGGCAATTTTCATTAATTATAACCTCCATAATAAAGCAAATTAAACAGTGATTAAATCTTTTGTTAAAACATTATAGTATATATTATTGCTGTGCATATAAAAAGGTGAATTTTAAGATTTATCACATACATAAATAAACATTCATATACTACAAATATAGTGATTTTGGAGGGAAAAGAGTGGATATTTTAGGTATACGTGAATGTGTTGAGAATAATTATAATATCCATATTGAATATATTGAAAAGATAAAAAATGTCTATAAAATTGGCAATGGTTATAAATATTCTTGTTTAAAGGTAATAAATTATGACTTTGGGCATTTTCTATTCATCATTTTAGCTATAAGACATTTGCAGAAGTATGGATTTAAGAATACACCCAAAATAATGAATACGAAATCTGGACAAAAATATATAAAAATTGAAAATAGTTTTGCCTATTTGACGCCATGGATTGATTCCAGAACAGCAGATTATGATAATGATACTGATGTATCAAGGGCTGCCTTTAAGCTTGCAGAGCTTCATAAGAAAAGTTTAGGATTTAAGCTGACAAGAAATATGAATCCAAGAATTTACTGGTTTAAGTGGATGGAGACATTTAATACGAGGCAAAATGAAATACTTGATTTCGAAAGAAGAATTTTAAATAAGGAAAATAAATCAGAATTTGATGATCTTTACTTTAATAAAATCGATGATGAGATTGAAAAATGTAGGTATTCTATAGGCAATCTATCGGAAAGCAGCTACTTAGAAAAAATGAAAACTGAAGTAATAAAAGGTGGTTTTTGTCATCATGACTATGCAGATCATAATGTACTTATAAGTCCTGATGGTGATATGAATATTATAGATTTTGATTACTGTATATTAGACACACACCTTCATGATTTAGCAAGTTTGTTAATAAGGAAAATGAAACATGGGAAATGGAAAATAAAAAATGCACTGTTTGTACTGGATTCCTATAATTCAATAAATAAAGTGGCTCAGGAGGATATACCTATTATGGCAGCCTTTATGGAATTCCCACAGGAATATTGGCAGATTGGTATACAGTATTATTGGGAAAAGCAAAGATGGAGTGAAGAAGTATTTATTAAAAAACTGAAAAAAATATTTGAGGATGAAGAAGAAAGACAGGAATTTATAGAGGAGTTCAGAACTAAAAAATATAATTAAAAATAGTGAAAGGGGAAGACTCAAATGTCTCATAAAAAAAGGTCTGAAAATAAGGAACAAATAGAAAATAAGGATTTGGGATATTATGAAAATAAAGTAAATAGTTTAAAGAAGACAGTAAAACAATTGGAAAAAATAAAAAGAAGAAAAAAGCAGGAAGCAGAACTTGAAAAGAAAAAGAGAAGAATACTAAGAAAAATGAGGAAGCATCATTGAGCTTACTGTATTTTATTGTTATAGAATGAGGTGATTTATAAGTGTACTATTTTGATCTTGATTCATGTTTTTATAAGTATCTGGAAGCCAAAAAAATAATTAAAGTTGATAATTTTAACTATCAGATTAAAAGTAAGGATATAGATGCTTTAAAAATAGATAATCAGCTGGAGATCATAAATGAATTTCATAATAGAACTTTGGGCTATACAGGATACATGAATAAAAGATTAAATAACAACCTTGGGAGAACTATAGAGCAGTACAAAATGTATATAAAATGGCTTAAAAGGGACTTAAAGGAAATAGAAGTTGGATATGATAATAGTGAATTTAGGAAAATAATTGGTGATGTCGGAAAAAATTATTTGGAAAAAGCTAAAAAATGCATAGACAATATATATGAAAGCAATTATTTATGTCTCTTAAAAAGAAGCGTGGGTAGAAATGAAGTTTGTCTTAAAAATATATATTTTAACAATCTGAGAAAAGTGCAAGATACTATAGAAGTAGTTAATTTAAATGGTTGCTGTTATAATATGGTTGAAATGGATGGAATAAATTTTTTGAAAAAATTAAAAAGAAAATCAATAGATATTGATACTTATAGTATTATATCTAGATTTTGTAATATATCGCATTTAGATAAAGACAGTTTAGAATTTATGATATCTGTACTCAGTTATCCTTATGAATTTATGAAATGCTGCAATAAATATAGATACAGAATAAAATCTCTACCAGAAAAAGTATATGTTGATGAACTAAAGAAAGTGATATCTATGTAAATTTTTATTAATATTTGAAGGAGGTATTTATTGTTGGCAGAGAAATATACTGATAAGAAATTTCTTACAGAATATGATTTATGTATAGAACTCTTTAAAAGTTTTGATTTAAAAGTATATGATGTAGTACCAGTTAGAAATGTTTATATGATATCTACGGATAAAGGCGAAAAGATTTTAAAGAAGATTGAATATACGCAGGAGGAATTAAGCTTTATATATGACGTTCTAAATTATATAAGAGCTAAATTTAATAGAGTTGTAAATTTTGTAAAAAACAAGCAAGGAGATATTTATACTATTTGGAATGGTGATATGTACTGTATAATGGATGTAGTTGATGGTATTGAATGTAACTTTAATAATCCAATAGATTTGACTATTGTATCAAAATCACTGGGAGAACTTCATAGAGCCTCTGAGGGATTTAAGACAAACTTGCGCAGTAAATATAATATTGGAAAGACAATTGACACTTTCAAAAGAAGAATTGAAGAAATGGAGTTTTTCAAAAATATAGTAAATATACATGAAAAGAAAAATGCATTTGATGAAATATTTATAAAAGATGCAGATTATTATATAGATGAAATAAAAAAAAGCATAAATATGTTGGAGGATGCAGGCTATTATAAATTATGCAGTGAAGATGACAAGATAGTTGTATGTCATAATGATTTAGCCTACCATAATGTACTAATAAAAGGTGGAGAAGCATATTTCATAGATTTTGATTATGCTTTAATCGATATTAAGGTACATGATTTATGTAATTTTATAAATAAGGTAATTAAAAATTTTGCTTTTGATATAAATAAAGCTAAATTAATAATTAAAAATTATTGCAAAACTAACAGCCTAAGTAGTAGAGAGATTAAAGTTTTGGATGCTATGCTGAATTTTCCATATGATTTTTATACTATTTCAAGGGACTATTATGCTAGACGTAAAGAGTGGGATGAAAGTGTATTTTTGGAAAGAATAAGAAAAAAAGCATCCTATAAAGAAGATAGAAAAGAATTTTTAGAAAATTTTCAAAAGGAAATATCTAGTATTGAATGATTCACTTAATATAAAAAGTTTGTGTATTGAATTAGCACAAACTTTTTTATATTTAAATCATTTTTCATTTATTATTTTATTGTAAATATTTAAAGTGTGTTCTGCTGTTTTTTTCCAGCTAAATTGGGAAGATCTATGCAATCCGGATTTCACTAAATTGACATAAAGTTTACTATCGGATAGTATATTTAACATTGCATTGCATAAATCCTCATGATTTTCAGGATCTATTAATAGAGCACTTTTACCGACTACCTCGGGCATAGATGTTCTATTTGAAGTTATTACTGGAGTACCGCAAGCCATAGCTTCTATGGTAGGTAGACCAAAACCTTCATAGAAAGAAGGATATAAAAATAATTTTGATGCATTGTATATATAAGGAAGATGGTTAATAGATATAAATCCTGGAAATATAACTTTATCCTGTATATTCAATTTTTCGGTACACTTTCTATATATACTATATGATTTCCCTTTGTTCCCAGCGATAACAAGGGTTATAGGCTTTTTGTATAAAGAAAGAAATTTTTTAAAACTTTCAATAGCACCTATTATATTTTTCCTTGGACTAAATCCCCCTACGTAAAGTATAAAATCACCTTCTATAGAGTAATAATTTTTAGCTATATATTTACTTATGCGTTTGTCGAGAGGTTTATATATATCTTCGCTTGCTAGGGGAGTTACATATATTTTATCTTCTGGAAAATCAAAAGCCTTCATTATATCGGACTTTGAAAAATTAGATACTGTAATTATTCCATCACATTTTGGTATTATTTTAGGTATATATTCTGAAAATAATCTTAAATATCTATCACTTACAGTTTCTGGCATTCGATATGGAATAACATCATGAAGAGTTATGATAAACTTGCAATTTTTTGTATATGGAAGCCCAACTCCATTTTGGGGAATATGATAAAGTTGTATTTTTTCGTCTTTTAAAATATTTGGAGTATTTATATCATCCCAGAAATTATCTTTTTTATTATCTTTGGTATCATTAAGTTGAAAATTTTTTCTTAAAGTCATTTCAAATCTGCACTCTTCTGGCATAAAAAGAGTATAATTGTTTATTCTATCTATTTTATTTAAACAATTTATTAACTGGTAAGTGTAGGTACCTATACCAGTGCCCCTATACCATTTGGCAGCACGTCCATCAATTCCTATTCTCATGATAAAATTCCCCATAAACTTAGTATATTTTATTATATTAGAGTACAGTTAAAAATGTTAATATTCTTCTAAACTGAGGGATCTGCTCATATAGATATATAGAGGTGATTAAACATGATGCGAGAATTTGAAATAGAGAGGCAGTTTGATATTAAAATTGAAACTATAAAGCCTAATAGAGGTGTATATTTTTTAAAAACCAATAAAGGTTTAAAATGCCTAAAAAAGATAAATTACGGTACTCAAAAACTTTTGTTTGTTTATGGTGCGAAGGAGCATCTTATTAAGAATGGATTTCCAAAGGTGGATAAATATTCAGTTAACATAAACGGGAATCCATATGCACTTGTTAATGAAGATATATACACTTTATCGGAATGGATTTCTGGAAGAGAATGTGACTTTAAGGATGATGTTGATATCAAAAATGCATCAAAGTGTCTTGCAAATTTGCATGAATCTTCTAAAGGATATGAGCCTCCTGAAAATAGCAAACTTAAAACAGACCTAGGAAGATGGCATCATCTTATGGAAAAAAGAGTTAGATCCCTTGATAAGATGCGAGATATGAGTAGAAAGAAAAATAATAAGGGCAAATTTGATATGAATTATATAAGGGAGGTGGAATTCTATAAGGACTTTGGAAAAAGAGCTATAAAGGTGCTTAAAAATTCAAAGTATAATGAATTATGCGAATTAACCGAGGAAGAGATGAGTTTTTGTCATCATGATTTCACATATCATAATATTATAATTGATGATGATAATAATGTAAATGTAATAGATTTCGATTACTGTAAGCGAGAAATAAGAGTATATGATATTTCAACTTTTATGATTAAAGTTTTAAAGAGAGTGAATTGGAATATTGATTATGCAAAACTTATAATAGACTCTTATAATGAAGTTAGTGAACTTAGAAAGGAAGAATATACAGTTTTATTTGCATTCTTGTTATTTCCACAGAGGGTGTGGAGACTTGCCAACAGATACTATTATAATGAAGTCAACTGGCCTGTAAATACGTTTAATAATAAGCTAGAACAGTTGATTTCTGAAAAAGATAAATATGTAGAGTTCATTGATAAATTTAAAAAGCTATATAACTTAAAGGAAGTATAAAAAAATAATAGTTTAAAACTGCAGGGGCTTCTATTATGGTTATTAACCAAAATAGGGCTCTTAATTTGTGCACCTAAATAGATTGATTTCATAGTATATATATTATGACTAGTTGTGCGGAGATGAAAGCATGAAAATAGGAGATATGGTTGTAAGAAAATCTTATGGAAAAGATATAACCTTTAAAATAATAGGAATTGAAAAAGTAAATGGAGTATTTGTTTATACACTGAAAGGCATGAATCTTAGAATAATAGCTGATGCTGAAGAAGATGATTTGGAAGTGGTTTCAGAGAATTCTTCAACTGATACCGAGAAAATATTTACAAAAAAAGTTAACAATTCTATTAAAAACATTTTGATGAATAGAGGGGGCTTTAGAGGAGGAGGCTTTAGGGGAGATCCATTACAGGAATACAAGTATAGAAAATTTTCTCAAGGTAACTCAAAAAATGAACTAGCTTTTGGGAGACCAGGTAAAATACTTCATATAGATGGAGATGTAGAATATCTAGATGTATGTATTAAAGTTTACAAACAACTTATGTTGGATGTTGTAGGAAAAAATATATCTGAAAAAGAACAGCCAGAGAAAGTTGTAGAACTTGTAAGGAATATAAAACCCGATATTGTAGTTATTACAGGCCATGATTCCATTGCCAAGGAGTGTACTGACTATACGAATATAAATAATTACAAGAACTCAAAATATTTTGTAAAATCAGTTCTAGAACTTAGAAATTATGAGCCTAACTATGATGATTTGGTTATATTTGCTGGAGCATGTCAATCATGCTATGAAAAGATTTTAGATTCTGGTGCAAATTTTGCAAGTTCTCCAAGTAGAGTTTTGATTCACTGCCTTGATCCAGTATTTTTATGTGAAAAAATAGCCTACACTAATATAGAGAAAGTTGTTTCTATCCAAGAAGCACTTGAAAATACAATAACTAGGACAAATGGAATAGGGGGTCTCCAAACACGAGGAAAATACAGAGAAGGATTTCCTAAATCGCCTTATGTATAAAATCATTAGTATTGTAAATAATATTGAATATATGAGTGATTTCAAGAAATTTTGATAAAAAATCACCTTAATCGTACTATTCTGTTTCTGTTCACAAAAAATTAATATTGACAAAACAATTTGTTAACTGTAAAATATAAAGTTTACTTGACATCATACCCGCATGGGTATATACTATAATAGTGGAGAGAAGGTGTTTAATATGGCAAAACCAAATGTTTTGGTTTCGATAAGGAAAAATATTGAAGACCACGTAGGCGATAAAGTTACATTGAAAGCAAACGGTGGTAGAAGAAAAGTTTTTGTAAATAAAGGAGTAATAGAAAAAGCTTATCCTAGTATCTTTGTAATTAGATTAGAAAATGAAACTCAGAGAAAAGTGACATATAGCTATTCAGATGTTTTAACTAAGACAGTTCAATTGGTGTTTTCAGCATAAAAATAAATTTTATCAATCTAACTAAAAGTTCATATCTGTATAATAATTAATACACAACCAAAATACAATTTTAGATTGAACTCACTTAAACTCCATCCCTTTTGGATGGAGTAATTTATATTTAAACAAATATCCATAATAATTATATCTCAATCTCTGGATAAATTCTACTTAAATAAATTATTTTTTATGCATATTTCTAATTTTTTAGTTATATAAATAAATAGTAGATTTTATAGGGGGATAAACTATATGAGTATAGATTTGATTAAAGAAAATATAGAATGTGAACAACTTCTTGCTGAAAATTTTTGTGATACTATAATAAAATCGGAATATGTAATACCTGATACCCATCCAGATGTTTCGGATATTTTAATATTAGATGCAAAACCAGTTATAACAAATGAAGAGATTATGCAGGATAAGATATTCCTGGAAGGGAAAATTGATTATAATATATTGTATCTTGCACAGGAAGATAATGGAATGGGGATATATAGTGTGAATTATATAGGTGATTTTTCAAACTATGTGGAAATTCCTGGGGCAGAACATACAATGAGTTGTGATGCTGAATGTTATATTGAACATATGAATTGTATGATAGTAAATGAAAGAAAGATTGAAATAGAAGGAATAGTAAAATTAAAAGGAGAGGTATACAAAAATTATGATTTTGAAGTTATAAAGGATATAGGTGGACAGGAAGATATACAAATGTTGAAAAATCCAGCTACACTAGATAAGATAGTAGGAACGGTCTCAGGTAATTTAATAGCTAAAACAGAGCTTCAGATAGCTTCAGATAAACCTCAGATAGAAGATATATTAAAAGTTGATGCTGTAATCCATAAAAAAAATGTAAAGGTACTTGAAGACAGGGTTCAAATAGAAGCATATATATTGACTAAAGTACTTTACAGGGGTAAAGAGACTAAAGATGTTATAACTTTAGAGGATGATGTGCTTGTAAATAAAGAAGTAGAATTAAAAGGGGCATCGCCATCAATGGACAGTTTTACAGATTTTATTTTGGATGGACTGGAGTATACAGTAAGGGAAGATGATCTTGGAGAGGATAGAATAGTTCAAATAGAAGCACTGGTGAAATCAAATACAAAAGTTATGTATAAAGAAGATATGGATATAATAGAAGATGTGTATTCTCCTGATTCTCTTATGAAAATAGATAAGAAGGATTATGAATTAAATGTTATCCATGGACAAAATACAGTTCAGAATATGATTAAATCTAATATAGAATTAAATGATAATGAAAAACTTCAGAATATATTTATGTGTCATGGTGATGTATGCATTACAGATAAGAAAATAGTTGAGGATAAAGTAGTTGTAGAAGGTGTATTAAACGTAAAAGCGCTCTATGGAATTTCTGGAGGGACAATAAGCAAGGCAGATGAAGAAATACCTTTTACTTGTTCTTTGGATATACCTGGGAGTAAAATTGATATGCAATGTATAGTAAAGACTTCAGTTGAAAGCATAGATGCAAGTATAGAAGTAAATACTATAGCCATTAAAGCCATAATAGAAATTTATGCTAGAGTTAATTATATTACCCATAAAGAATTTCTCGTAAATGTGGATAATCTTGACGGTGAGATACCTGAAAAGAAGGCCAGTCTTACCATATACGTTGTCCAAAATGGTGATACTCTTTGGAAGATATCTAAAAGGTACTCTAGTACTATAGAGGATTTGGTTAAATTAAATGATATAGAAGATCCGGATAATATAAAGATAGGGGATAAACTTCTTATACCAGGCAGGGCTATAATCTAATATGAACTTAAACTTCAGTAATTATATGACTGAAGTTTTTTTACGCGCATAATTATTGAAAAAATGGTAAAAATACTAAATATCTATAGGAAAGGATGCGTCATTTTGGAGGAAAAATTAGAGGGAAATTTGATAATAATAGGAGGGGCAGAAGATAAACAGGGCGATAGACATATACTAAAGGAAGTATGCAGTAAGCTAGATAAAGAAAAGGATATATTGGTTATTGCGACTATAGCTTCTGAGATACCAAAAGAACTTGGAAATGAGTATAATACCATATTTAGAGAGTTAGGAATAAAAAATATAAGAATATTGAATATAGAAAAAAGGATGAATGCTTATGAGGAAGGGAGCATAAGTAAAATTGAAAATGCCTCCTTAATCTTTTTTACTGGAGGGGACCAGCTGAGAATAACAAGCCTTATAGGAGGGACACCTTTATACTCAAAGATAAAGGAGTTATATATGAATGGTTGTATATTTGTGGGTACATCCGCAGGGGCTTCTGTTATGAGTGATACCATGGTAGTTACAGGCCCTGATGATGAAGCACCTAAAAAATGTACGCTCAAAATGGCACCGGGACTTGGTTTCATAAAAGGAGTTATAATAGACCAACATTTTGCACAAAGAGGGAGAATAGGCAGGCTCCTTGTTGGAATTGCTGAAAATCCAGAAAGCCTGGGAATAGGGATAGATGAGGATACAGCTATTGTTGTTAAGGATAATGGTGAATTTAAAGTTATAGGATCTGGAGCGGTATATATAATTGATGGATCTAGTATAAGTTGTAGCAATGTGTCAGAACAATATCCTGAAGAAGTACTATCAATTTTTGATGTAAGATTGCATGTTCTTAAGAATGGAAATAGATTCAATATAATAAGTAAATTGCCATATAGTGATTAGGAGGATTTAACTGATATGAAAATAGATAATATTAAAGTTTTTGAAGGGAGAAATATATACTCTCATAAAAAATGTATTAAAGTATGTGTGGATTTAGAAGGATATAGTGAAATCCCGACTAAAGATATAAAAAACTTTAATAATAGGTTGCTTAAAGTTATACCTGAGTTAAATGAGCATAGGTGTGGGATAGATGAAGATCACGGATTTGCAAAAAGATTATACGAGGGCACATATCTTGCTCACGTATGTGAGCATATTATAATTGCACTTCAAAATATAATAGGCGTTGATGCTTATTATGGTAAATCAAGAGAAATACAAGGGAACAAATACTACATAGTGTTTCAATATGTTTATAAAAATACAGGGATTCAATCGGCACGAATAGCAGTAGATATCATAAATTCTTTTATAAATCAAATAGAATATGATTTTGACAAAGCAGTTTGTGTATTAAAAGATATATTGAGAAATGAAAAAATAGGACCAAGTACGGCATCCATAATTCAGGAGGCAAAAAAAAGAGGGATACCTGTAACCAGAATAGGTGACAATAGTGTATTCCGATTAGGATATGGGAAATATAGTAAAATTATAGAAGCTACCATATCACCCAATACGAAAGCTGTAGCAGTTGATATAGCATGTGATAAATTGCTTACTAAAGAAATATTAAGGAACCAATGTTTGCCCGTAGCAGATGGAGATTCAGTAAATAACATGGATGATCTTATTAAAAAGGCAGAAGAAATAGGATATCCTGTAGTTTTAAAACCTCGAAGAGGAAATCAAGGCAGAGGTGTATTTGCAAATTTAAAAAATAAAGAAGAAGTTATAGCAGCATATAAATTATTATGTAATGATTTCACTGACATAATTATAGAAAAAAATGTATTGGGAAGGGATTACAGAATTTGTATTGTAAATGGTAAAGTTGTAGCAGCTTCTGAGAGAATAGCTCCCTATATTATTGGTGATGGGATAAGTAATATAAGAAAACTTATAGAAAATATAAATAAGGACACTATGAGAGGTTACGGACATGAAAAACCTCTTACAAAGATAAAAATTAATGAAGAGCTAAAAGCATATATAGCAAAGAAGAACTATAATTTAAATGATATCCTTAAAAAAGGTGAAAGATTGATTTTAAGGGAAAATGCAAACTTGTCTACAGGAGGCAAAGCTGCTGATTGTACAGATATGATATGCAGCGAAAATATAGATATTTGTGAAAGGGCAGCTGAAGCAATAGGTCTGGATATTTGTGGGATAGATTTATGTTGCAAAGATATAAGTAAATCCGCATTAAATGGTGGTGCAATACTCGAAGTAAATGCAGCACCAGGTATAAGAATGCACCATTATCCGAGCAAAGGAGAGGCTAGGAATGTATCAGAGGCCATAATAGATGAGTTGTTTAAGGATTCTCCAAGTACTATACCTGTCATATCAATCACAGGTACCAATGGTAAGACTACTACTACTAGACTTGTAGCTCACATATTGAATATAGCTGGATATAAAGTAGGTATGACTACTACAGGGGGAATTTATATAGATGGCAAATGCATATATACGGGAGATACTACTGGATATTATAGTGCTAAGACTGTACTCAGTAATAAGGAGGTAGAAGTAGCTGTACTGGAAACTGCAAGGGGAGGAATAATAAAAAAAGGCCTTGCCTATGACAAAGCAGATGTTGGAGTTATAACAAATATAACGGAAGATCACCTTGGTATAGATGGAGTAGAAACAATGGAGGATTTGGCTTTTGTTAAGGCCCTTGTAGGAGAGGCTGTAACAGATGGAGGATATGTAGTATTAAATGCAGATGATCTTGTAAGTATGAGCATATTGAATAGAATTAAAGGCAATATAATAATGTTCTCAAAAGATAAATACAATACTATTCTCAGAAATAATATAAATAAAGGTGGCTGTGGAATTTATATATATGATGATGTTATATATCTTGAAAGAGAAGATAGTGTAATTCCAATAATAAAAGTTTGTAATATAAAGATATCCATGGGTGGAAAACTCATGTACAATGTGGAAAATGCCATGGCTGCGTGTGCAGCAGCCATAGCATTAAATATAGATTATGTAGATATAAGCAGGGGTCTTAAAAGCTTTTATGGGAATGCTGTTTTTAATCCAGGGAGATTTAACATGTATAAGTTAAATGGTGCAAAAGTTATTTTGGATTATGGACATAATATTGAAGGATATAAATCGGTAATTAGAGGACTTAAAAACATATCTCATAAAAGACTTATTGGAATAATAGGAGTTCCAGGTGATAGAGAGGATAAGAGTGTTGAGGAAATAGGAAGAATAGCAGGAGAAAATTTTGATTATATATACATTAAGGAAGATCAGGATAGAAGAGGAAGAAAGCTTGGGGATATAGCAGCGATTTTAAGAAGAGGTGTACTTAAAACAGGATTCAATGTAAAGAAGGTAAGAACTGTATTAGATGAGAAAATGGCATTTGAAGAGGCATTAGAAAGTCTAAAAAGAGAGGATATTTTGATAATATTCTTTGAAAATCTAAAACCTCTTCAGAATTTGATTAATAAAAAAATTGCTGAAGAGAAGACAAATAAAATTGAAAATTCTAAGGCTATGGTGTGAGAAGAAAAATATTGAATTCAAATTACAAATGTAAACGTAGAGTTTTAAGCATATTTGTAGTAGAATATAACAAGTATAGTAGAAAAACGTTATATGTGACAAAATACAAAAACAATAACTTAAATTTGTAATTTGGAGGATAATATGTTAGTTAAAGCTTATGCCAAGATAAATCTATCACTTGATGTTATTGGTAAAAGAGAGGATGGATATCATCTTTTAAGAACGATAATGCAGACTATAGATTTATATGATGTTGTAGTAATAGATAGGATAAGTAGCGGAATACACATATTTTGCAATAAAAATTATATACCGTTGGATAATAGAAATTTAGCTTATAGAGCTGCTGAATTGTTTATGAACACTTATAATATAAAAGATGGTATTAAGATAAATATAGAAAAATATATTCCAGTTTCAGCTGGACTTGCAGGTGGAAGTACGGATGCCGCAGCAGTACTTAGAGCTATGAGGGATATTTATAAACCCAATTTAAATAATAGAGAACTGGAGAAGTTAGCTTTAAAAGTAGGTACGGATGTAGTGTATTGTATTGAAGGGGGAACGGCTCTTTGTGAAGGAATAGGCGAAAAGGTAACCAAAATTACTCCATTTAAAAATCATGTTCTGGTACTTATAAAACCTCCTTTTGGAATATCTTCAAAGAATGTATATGTTAATCTTGATTTAAATAAAGTGAATAAGCATCCTGATACTAAATTGCTATTAAAAGCTGTGAAAGAAAATGATGTAGTAAAGTTAAGTAAAAATATGAAGAATGTTTTAGAGAATGTTATATTGAAAAAGCACTATATATTAAAACAGATAAAAAAAGAAGCTGTAATGTTAGGAGCATTGGGAGCATTGATGAGTGGGAGCGGATCAACTATATTTGCTATCTTTGATGACATGCAAAAGGCTCAATTGTGCTATGATAAGATGAAATGTAAGTATAAGGAAGTATTTATTACAAGAACAATTTAATATGGAACTTGAAGGACACCGTAAAAATTATTTATTGATTAAGATGATTTTTACGGTGTCCTTTATTTGATTTGAATAACAGTTGATACAGTGAATAATTAAGCTGATAAAGGCAAAAAATACTCTGGAAGAATATATAAATTTGATTTTAAAAGGAGTGGCGATTTTGAAAGAAGTAATAGAAAATTATGTATCTCCTGAAATTGATGAAAATATGATGTATGTGCAAAACTTGTTTAAAGATAACTCTGATATGGTTTTTAGAGAATTTTATATAAATAACATAAAAGCTTCAATAGTTTATATAGATGGAATGGTAGATAAAATAATGATCAATGATCTTATGAGAGGAATTATGACAAGGGCTCATTATGTAAAAGCTGAGAGCGAAATAAAAGACAGGATTATGTCTGTATCAGATATAAAGGAACTAGATGATCTGGAAAAAGGGATAAATCTTATGCTATCCGGAGATACAATAATGTTTATAGATGGAATGAGAAATCTTTATGTGATAGCTACTAGATTCTGGCCGGCAAGAGGAGTATCAGAACCTTCTTCAGAAACTGTTATAAGAGGATCAAGGGACGGTTTTACGGAAACAATTAGATTCAATACTGCACTTGTGAGAAGGAGAATAAGGGATAGTAGACTCAAAATAATTTCAAATCCTATAGGTGTTAGGTCAAAAACCGATATGGCTATTGTATATATAGAGGATATAGTAAATAAAACTGTATTAGAAGAGCTTAAGGAAAGGCTTAATGAAATAAAAATTGATGCTATTCTAGATAGTGGCTATATAGAACAGCTTATAGAAGATAACAAATGGTCATTATTCCCACAGATACAGAGTACAGAAAGGCCAGATGTAGTAGCATCTGCCGTATATGAAGGAAGAATTGCAATACTTGTGGATAATTCTCCATCAGCTATTATAGTTCCAACCATTATGGCAAATTTATTTCAATCACCGGATGACTATTATCAAAGATGGATATATAGTTCTGCTATAAGAATTATAAGATTTTTATCTATAATTATATCTCTTATAATGCCGGCATTATATGTAGCTGTTACATCTTTTCATACTGGAATAATACCAACTAAACTAGCGTATTTTATTGCAGCATCAAGAGAAGGAGTTCCATTTCCCGCATTTGTAGAGGCTATGATAATGGAAGTTAGTTTCTCGCTTTTGCTTGAATCTACAGCGAGATTGCCAAAAGCCATAGGTGCAACTACAGGTATAGTGGGCGGACTTATTATAGGTCAAGCCGCAGTTCAAGCTGGAATTGTAAGCCCGATTATGATAATCATAGTATCTGTTACAGCAATAACAAGCTTTACTACGCCAAATTATGAAATTAATTCTGCATTTAGATTAATAAGATTTTTGCTTATAATCGCTTCTGCCATAGCTGGGTTTTATGGCATAATGATAGGCCTTATATTGACATTAATACATCTTATAAGGTTAAAAAGTTTTGGAATTTCATATTTATCTCCTATGGTAAATGAAAACTTAAATGATTTTAAAGATATGTATCTGAGGTTTCCAATTAAGTCTTTAAAAAGAAGACCTAAATATATGAAAACCCAGGATAAGGTAAGGCAGAAATAAAAAATAGAGGTGATATAAAGCATGCAGTATAAAAATTTTATTACAAGCTTTGGATTGTTTAGTACCATTGTTGTTACTATCATAGGAGTTGGTGTATTTTCTTACCCACGGGAAATTGTATCTATTGTGGGTACTGATGGCTGGATTGTAACTATATTTGCAGGAATTATAATATATTTTCTATTGTATATTGCATATTCAATTATAAGATTAAATGGCTATAATAAGTTGTATTTCATACTGAAAAACAATTTTGGAAGATTATTTGGCAGTATTTTTGCACTGGTTTTTATTGTATATAATATATTTGCCATATCTTTGGGCATGAGGATATTTACAGAAGTTATAAAGATGTATTTGCTGGAAAAAACTCCTACGGAATTTATACTTATTGTTACAATATTTACGGCAATATATCTTGTAAGAAGTGGGCTTGAAAGTCTGATAAAATTTAATGAGATATCTTTTTGGATAATGTTTGTTCCCATAATAATAATATTTCTGTTTACCTTAAATAAGGCTCAATTCAGCAATATATTACCTGTATTTAATAATAGTCCCTATAAGTATTTAGAAGCGCTCAAGAGCACCATATATAGCTTCTCAGGTATAGAAATAATATATATAATAGTACCTTTTATAAAAGGTAAATCTTCTGTAGTTAAAACAGCGGGAAAAAGTATATTGTTTATAACATTGTTTTATGTTAGTGTAGTTATTTTATCATTGGCTATTTTTTCAAAAAATCAGACAAATATATTACTTTGGCCTACTATAACAATGATAAAATCTATAAGTATTAATGGTATGTTCATAGAAAGATGGGAAGGAGCAGTTATGGCAATGTGGGTTATGTTCTATTTCACCACTCTTTCAAATATATATTATTTTTCCTCGGATATATTAAAAGATATGTTTAAGTTGAAGAGTGTAGATGTTCCATCAATAATTTTAGGGATTGCGATATATCTTATAGCTATTTATCCACAAAATATAGCAGTTCTTTATAATTTTGGCAATAAGATTATAATACCACTTTTTATTTTCAATATAATTATATTACCTATAATTATATTATTATGGTCTAAGTTAAAGAAAACCTCTTTAAAACGAATATTGCCATTACTTTTGATATGTTTCTTATTTACAGGATGCTGGGATAAAACTGAAATAGAAAGTAAACAGCTTGTTTCTGTAATTGCATTGGATTCAGGTAAAGATATAAATAAGCAAAAATATTTGAAAGGTATAAAGCCAGATGATCCATTAACAGCGGTTGATCTAAAAAAAATTCATATTACGTTTGGAGTTCCTGATTTGAGTCAGCTTGGGCCTAATAAAGGAGCTCAGGCACAGGATAAATATATAGATGTAGATGGATATTCTTTTCAAGATGCTGTCAGCAAAGCTAGGCTTAAAAGCAGCAGGTCCATGAGATTCAGTCATACTAATCTTCTTGTGTTTAGTGAGGATCTTATGAAAAATCCAGATGTATTGAAAGAAATTCTGGATTACCTTCAGAGGGAACCTTCTCTAAATAGAAATATGTATATAGTTGTGGCAAGAGGAAGTGCCCAGCAATATATAAAATTACAAACTGCTATGGAAAAAAATATGGAATCTTATATTCTTGGATTAATAGAAAATGACTATAATAATAGTGAGATAATTCCAGTTACATTAAATGACTTTTTAGTACAGATGAATGAGAATGGGAATAGTCTTCTTCCTGTAGTTAGCATGGATGAAGATAATAATGATATAAAAATAGAAGGTTCTACAGCTATAAAAAGTTTTAGAACTAAAGGAGATTTGAATCCAGTAGAGACTGCAAATATAGAGCTGCTTAGAGGTAAATTAAAAGGGAGTAAAAAGATGATATATTTAGATAGACATCCTATGGATATTGATATTAACAATACCAGTAGAAAAATAAGTGCAAGTGAAGTTAATGGAAAATTGAACTTTAATATAGATTTAGATATAGAGGCTCAAATAAAAAACTATTATTTGGATAAAAAAGTGTTTTCAGTTGATAAATTGAATTATATTCAGGAAAATTTCAATAAATCTATAAAAAAAGAATGTGAATATGCTTTGGAAATAACCCAAAATGATCTTCAGATAGATCCTGTAGGATTTGGAGAATATCTTGAAAAGTTTTATCCGGATATATGGAATAGAGTAAGAAATAATTGGGATGAGGAATATAAAAATTCATCCATAAATGTAAATGTTGATACTCAAATAAGAAGAATCGGAGTTGTTCAATAATTTATTTTATAAAAATTGAATATAACTAAAATATCTGTCAATACTCATTATTAGAATTAAAAATAGTATGTAAAGTTTGAAAGGGAGCAAGATAATATGAGAAAATTTTTTATTATATGTGTATTGAGCATTTTAGTTATATTTACTTTAAATTTTACTGTGAATTCTAAGAATTATAATTATGTGGATTTAAACAATGGTCAGGAAGGCATTCAAAAGAGTATAGCATCAAAAATCATAAGATTTCATGTTATAGCTAATAGTGATTTAAAAAGTGACCAAGCTCTAAAATTGAAGGTTAGAGATGCTGTATTAGGATATATTTCACCAAAGCTAAAAAATTCCAGGGATATAAACGAATCTAGGAAGATTCTAAAGGAAAATGATAAAAATATTCTAAATGTAGCAAGGAAAATTATATATGAAGAAGGATATAATTATAAAGTGACAAGTACACTTGGACAGGCTGATTTTCCTATAAAAACATATGGAAATATTACTTTACCGCAAGGTAGATACGAAGCTTACAGGATAATAATAGGAGAAGGTAAAGGACAGAATTGGTGGTGTGTTATGTTTCCGCCTTTATGTTTTGTTGATATTTCAAAGGGACAAATATCTTATGATAGTACGGAAAAGGAAATGAAGAGTGTATTGAATGAAAAGGAATATAATTCAGTGGATAATGGAATCGAACATTCAAATACTCATGAAGCATCTAAAAAAATAAAAATAAGATTTAAAATAGTAGATTTTATAAAGAAAATCGGATTTTAATATAACTCAGGAAATTCCCAAGCCATATTAAAACTAATTTCCTTCAAATAGTTTATTAGCAGTTTTTAAAAAGTGTTCGCCGGCTGATTTAATTAAGGTCTTTATAGCCTCCTTTTCGTAATGTCTATTACTTTTTATCATGTTATGATTTATACTAGAATTAATATTATTTTTTTCTATAAGGGAATGAATTAATTTCATAATATCATGACCTGAATGTGGTTTCGAAAAATTGCTGCAGTTTTTAGCCATGGTTTTTAATTTATTTTGGGACTTTAAAAGTAGATCGATGTTTTCACCGCATTTTGAAATATCCATTAAGTTAATAGCTAGTTCATGTCTGAAAAGAAACTGTGCATTTTTTTCTTCCTGGCCCGGTATTGGAGAAAAAATTCCAAGAGGAAGATTACATATTAAAGCCTCTGTAATTGTAAGTCCACCTGGCTTAGTCAATAATAAATCGCTGCATTGCATATATTTGTTTACCTCTTCTGTAAATCCGACAACACAAGTTTGTTTTAAAGAAAAATTTTTAATCTTTAAAAGATCTGAATGCAATTTTTTATTTTTACCAGTTATTATAATTATTTGAATGTCTTCATCTAATCCATCTAATTGCTCATATATATCTTTAATTTTTCCCATTCCTAGGCTTCCGCCCATAATGAGTATAGTGAATTTGGAAGTTGATAAATTCAGCTCCCTTAGAGTAGTGCTCCTTTCATACTTTTTACTAAAACTTGGCTTTACAGGTACTCCAAAATCATATATGATTTCTTTTTTTATACCTTCTGATACCATTTTGTCAATCATATCTTTATTTGATACTACATAGGCATTTATATAAGGATGCAACCATGTACTATGTGAATAAAAATCAGTTATAATTGTTATACAGGGTATATCAAGATTGTATTTGGATTTTAATACTGATAACATCTCTGTAGTAAAAGAATGAGTAGATATTAGTATATCTGCATTAAAGTCATCTATTAGTGGAATCAGCTTACAAGCTAGAGCCTCCATTAGTTTTGAAGCTAAAGTAATTGCAATAGGATCAGTACCTTCAGAATAAGAATACAACTTTCCATAAAGAGAAGGTGTAACTTTTAAGGCTTTTAAATAACTTCCTATTATAACCTTATCTATTATTGGGTTTATATATTTTAAAGTATCTATTATGCTTACTTCTGAACTTATGTCTTCAAGTTTGATGTAATCTTTTATAGCTTCTGCCGCCTGAACATGACCTCCGCCAGCGGAAACTGAGAAAATCAACACTTTCATTTAATCACCTTCTGATTAATCATGTGTGAATATTATAAACATATTATTTACTGTTATATAATTATCATTATATAGAATATGCTTATGATAATAAACTTATTTAATGAACATTTAAGAAAAAATTAATAATAATAGGAATTAGTATATTAGAAAGTTGGGAAGTACATATAAATATTATACCAGATAAATTGTTCATATACATAGTTCTATAATCTATTTGATGGGCACATATGAATAATATTTATAATAATACAGATAATATCTGTATTATTATAAATATTTAACACTAAGGAGGGAAAAGCTGACTGATTTTATGATTGGAAAGCGTGCTGCTTATGAGAACATCTAAAAAAAGAATTATATATACGGCTGTAGTAACTTTAATTGTTGTATTTTCAAGTACTTTTGCTATTCTTATGACTTTGGAGAGAAACGACTACAGGAACTATCTACAAGGTGAATATGGAAAAAATATGTTTGAACTCATAGATGCAGTTCAGAATATAAGGGTAAATTTAGCAAAGGCAGAGGTAATAGGTTCTCGGGAGCAGGGAATAACTGTATTTGAAGAAATATTTAGGCATTCTGCTACAGCTAGTGATAAGCTTAATTCCCTCCCAATTTCCCAGCCCGTAATAGCTGATACAAGTAAGTTTTTAAATCAGGTAGGAGATTTTTGTTATAGTCTTGCAGAAGCTTCTAGCAGAGGGAAAAATCTTGCAGATAAAGATTATTCCAATATTGAAAGGCTAAAGGATGAATCACTTAATCTAGAAAATCAATTAAATAATGTATCGAATAATATAAATGAAGGTCAGATTAAATGGGGAGAAATAAGAAAAAAGATTACAGGAGTATTTGCTAGAAATAATTCAAATGATGTATTGCAGCAATTTCAAAGTATACAAAAACAGGTAGTACAATATCCAGCTTTAATTTATGATGGACCATTTTCCGATAATACTCTTTCCATAAGTCCAAAAATAAATTTGCAAAAAGAAATTTCTCAAGAACAAGCAAAATCTATTGTAAAAAAAATAATGAAAAATAATGGAATTAATAATATAAAAGCCCAAAATGTAACTGAAAAAGGAAGTATAAAAGTATATAGATTTGTAGCTCCTTTGAAATCCGATAATAATAAAAGTGAGAATTTGACTTGTGAAATAAGCAAAAATGGTGGTAAAATACTATATTTGATAAATGATAGGGTTATAAATAATTCCACTATTGATGTAAAAAAAGCTATAAACATAGGGAAAAAATATTTAGAAGATTTAGGATATAAAGATATGGTACCTACATATACTTTGAGATATGGAAATGAAGCAGTTATAAGCTATGTTTATAGACAGGACAATATAATTATATATCCAGATCAAATAAAATTGAAGGTGGCATTGGACAATGGAGAAATTGTAGGAGTAGAATCTGAAAAATATTTAGTGGCACATGAAGATAAAAGGAATATAGAGAATGCTAAGATAGGATTGAATTTAGCTAGAACAAGGGTAGGTAAAAGACTAAATGTAACGGGACAAAGAATGGTTGTAATTCCAACAGAAAATAATAAAGAAATACTATGTTATGAGTTTTCGGGATATTATAAAAAAGATAATTTTAAGATTTATATAAATGCACACACAGGGTATGAAGAACGAATAATTCAGATAATAAATACACCAAATGGTGAACTTACAATGTAGTTTGCATAATTTAATTGTTTTGATATAATGAAGCTATGATTATAACAATTCCAGTATTTCAGGAGGATTATCCATGAAGAAGAAAGCCATTATATCGGTATCCAGCATCAGGGAAAATGACGATGACAAAATAGAGGTTATAACGTTAGGCGATTTTTATAAGAAGAATTCTTTTTATTATGCAGAGTATAAGGAAACTGAAGTATCGGGCATGGAAGGAACGGATACTACATTTAAAATGAATAATGATAATTTTTCGCTTATAAGGATAGGAAGTACAAATGCCAATATGGACTTTGATAGAAAAAAAGACAGTTTATCTATTTATGATACGCCTTATGGAACTATTGAACTTAGGATAAAAACTAACAAACTTAAAATAAATGTGGATGAGTACGGTGGAGATATACTTATAGATTATAATTTAAGTGTATCTGGTCAAAAATATCAAAATACTAAGCTAAAAATAAATATAAAAACTAAAGATTAATTATTTTATATTTTAGTAATCTTCCTCTATATTTATATTTTAATATGTGTTTAGAACTATAAATACTTGGATATTAATAAAAATATAAGATTATTTAAATTAATATCTTATAAATAATATTGATTAATAGAGGAAGATTAATTATGAATAAATATTTTAATGATAAAGAACATACTTATGCTGCTATAGTTGAGATATTACGTATATACAAAGGGTTAACTAAAGATGAAGTGTTTCAGATATTAAAAGATAAAGATTGCAGGTATCTCTTTTTCCTTTTGATTAAAAAATATAGATGTTTTGATTTGAAATTACTGAAGCGGGATTTGCCTTCTATAAATAAAAATAAACTGCAAAATAACATAAAAAAAGCAGAAGAAAAATTACTATTTAATAAAAAGATAAGAAATATGTATTTTGAAGCTGAAGATTTGATGGATAAAATTAAATAAACTTAAATAACAAAAACCCCTAGCATATATTAATATAATATGTTATTATATTAGGTATGTTAAAAAGGACATTATATTAACATTATATTATTCGAGTAATTTTTATTATAATACTAATGAATTATTTTGTCAATAATAATTTTAATATAGACCTAATAATAATACAAACCAGGGGGTGAATGCTGCATAAAGCAGGAATTTTATGAGCACAAAATATATATTTGTAACTGGAGGAGTAGTATCTTCACTTGGTAAAGGAATAACCGCAGCTTCTTTGGGAAGACTATTAAAAAATAGGGGGCTTAAAGTTTCAATCCAAAAATTTGATCCATACATAAATGTAGACCCAGGAACTATGAGCCCTTATCAACATGGAGAAGTTTTTGTAACAGATGACGGCGCAGAAACGGATTTAGATTTGGGACATTATGAAAGATTTATAGATGAGAGCTTAGGAAAAAATAATAATGTAACAACAGGAAAGATATACTGGTCCGTAATATTAAAGGAAAGAAAAGGGGAATATCTTGGAAGTACCGTTCAAGTAATACCACATATAACAAATGAAATAAAATCAAGGGTTTATAAGGTAGCAGAAGAGAAGCACGAAGATGTTGTAATAACTGAAATAGGTGGAACTATAGGAGATATAGAATCTCTTCCATTTTTAGAAGCCATAAGACAGATAAAATATGATGTTGGTATAGAAAATGTATGCTTTATTCATGTTACGCTGGTGCCATATTTACGTAAATCTGGTGAATTAAAAACCAAGCCAACGCAGCATTCTGTTAAGGAGCTTAGGAGTATAGGAATTCAGCCTGATATAATAGTGTGTAGATCAGAAAAGGAACTTTCTTGTGATCTAAAGGAAAAAATAGCTTTGTTTTGTGATGTAGACAAGGATTCCGTCATACAAAATTTAGATGCCCAAAATTTATATGAAGTACCACTTATGCTCCATAAGGAAGGCTTAGATAGTTTAGTTTGCAAAAAGTTGAGTTTGAAAAGCAATGATATAGACAATACTGAATGGATCAACATGGTAGATAGAATAAAAAATTTATCCAACAATGTTACTATAGGGCTTGTAGGAAAATATGTAGAACTTCATGATGCATATATATCTGTAGTTGAAGCGTTGAATCATGGTGGATATGCTAACAATGCACATATAAATATTAAATGGATAAACTCAGAAGATGTCACAAAGGACAATGCAGGTGAATATTTAAAAGATGTAGATGGAATCTTAGTTCCTGGAGGTTTTGGTGACAGAGGTATAGAAGGTAAAATAGAATCTGTAAGATGGGCTAGAGAAAATAAAATACCATTTTTAGGAATATGCCTTGGAATGCAGTGTGCAGTTATTGAATTTTCCAGAAATGTGCTTGGTTATAAAGGAGCACATAGTTCTGAAATAGATCCAAGTACCAAGTATCCAGTAATAGATTTAATGCCAGATCAGAAAAATATGAATCAAAAAGGTGGTACTATGAGATTAGGATCATATCCATGTAAATTATTAAGGGAAAGTAATTCTTTTAAAGCCTATGGTGAAGAGGTAATAAGTGAAAGGCACAGACATAGATATGAGTTTAACAATGAATATAAAGAAGAATTTTCTAAGGCTGGACTTTTGTTTTCAGGAATGAGTCCTGATTCAAGACTGGTAGAAATTGTTGAAATTAAGGATCATCCATGGTTTGTAGCTGTGCAGTTTCATCCGGAATTAAAATCAAGACCTAATAGACCACATCCATTATTTAGAGATTTTATTGCAGCATCTCTAAATAACATATCTAAGTAATTTCTGTCTAAATTAAATTAAAAGTTGGGATAACTGAATTTAGGTATCTCAACTTGTTAATTATTTTTACTGAATTTTTACTAAATTTTATCTAATAGTATTGATTATTATATATAATAATAATATCATAGAATATAAGCACAGTACTCATATTCTATGATACTGATTTGTTTTTATGATGTATGGATTTAAATTTTATAAAAAATTGTAATTGTAATATAATTATAATATTTTCCCTTCAATATAAAAATAAAATTGTCTTAAATTAGAATTTAGAGATATTTTAATTTCTTTTAGAATTTTCCCAGAGATTATATAAGGTTAATTAATGAGAGGTGTTACTTTTTGATTAATAAAAATAAAGAGTTAGGAAGCATGAAATTGGTAGAGCTTAAAAAATTTGCAAAAGAGCAGGGAATTAAGGATGCCTATAAATATAAAAAAGCAGAATTAATTGAAGAGATAAAGAAATTATCCCCGGCATATATAGAAAGAGATGGAATTATACTTAGAGAAAGGATAAGCCCTAAAAGTGAAGGAATACATCAAGATGGAAATGTAGAAAAGGTGAAGTTAGATGGAGAAAAATCTCCAGAAGTAAAACAAGAAAAACAGGAAAAAGAAGAAAAGGGAGAAGATCTAAAGGGAAATAATGGACACAAAAAAGAAAAATTAAAAGAAATGATAAACGAATCGGATAGTGCAAAGGGAGTACTTGAAATTATTGAAAATAATAATTATGGATTTTTAAGAGGTAAAAATTATTTGACAGGACCAAATGATATATATGTATCTCCGTCTCAAATAAGAAGATTTAATTTACAAACAGGTGATGAGGTTGTAGGAAAAGTCAGAACCCCAAAAGAAGGAGAAAAATTTAAAGCACTTTTGTATGTTCAAAAAGTAAATGGAGAGAATCCAGAAAGGGCGGTTGGAAGAAAACCATTTGAAACTCTTACTCCAATATATCCAAATGAAAGAATAAAATTAGAAACTGGAAGATCTGAGTTGTCTACAAGACTTATGGATATAATATCTCCTATAGGAAAAGGTCAGAGAGGAATTATAGTAGCTCCTCCTAAAGCGGGGAAGACTACGCTTCTAAAAAAAATAGCACAAAGCATATCTGTAAATAATCCAAAAATAAAGTTGATAGTAGTACTTATAGATGAAAGACCAGAAGAAGTTACAGACATGCAGAGATCAATTCGTGGAGAAGTAATATATTCTACATTTGATGAAGAACCTGAGCATCATACAAAAGTAGCCTATATGGTGCTTGAAAGAGCAAAGAGAATGGTAGAACAGGGCCAAGATGTTGTAATACTTTTAGACAGTATTACGAGACTTTCGAGAGCATATAATTTAACTATAACTCCAACAGGAAGAACTCTTTCCGGAGGCCTAGATCCAGGGGCACTTATAATGCCTAAAAAATTTTTCGGGGCTGCAAGAAATATAGAAGAAGGCGGAAGTCTTACTATTCTTGCAACGGCTTTGATTGAAACCGGAAGTAGAATGGATGATATGATATTTGAGGAATTTAAGGGTACAGGTAATATGGAAGTGCATCTCGATAGGAGACTTCAGGAAAGAAGAATATTTCCTGCTATTGATGTATATAAGTCAGGAACTAGACGAGAGGATCTCCTGTTTAAAATTCAGGAAGAAAGGGATTGTGCTTTCAATATAAGAAAACTTTTGTATGATGAAAATAGTACTCAGAATATTACGGAACAGCTTATAAATCTTTTGGCTAAAACAAGGGATAATAAAGAATTTGTGGAATTTGCCAGTAAAATTGATATGAATACAAAGCGATTTGACAAAGATAAAAAATAAATTATCTAAAATTAATAAAACCTGACCCTAATTTTTATATAATAAGGTCAGGTTTTAATAAGCCCAAATAATATTTTATTCTTCGTTTTTTAAGTTGAACTTCTTTAAGAATTTATCGACTCTTCCACCTGCATCAACTAATTTCTGCTTACCGGTAAAGAATGGATGGCATTTAGAGCATATTTCCACTTTCAGTTCTTTTCTAGTTGAACCAGTTGTGAAAGTGTTTCCACATGCACACTTAACTACAGCGTCATGGTAGTATTCTGGATGTATGCCTTCTTTCATGTTTTTCACCTCTTTCAAAAATAGACAACAATTATCACAATAACCACTAAAGTATAGCATGCCTTTTATATCAAGTCAACAAATTGGTATATTTATTTTTTATAAATAAGTGCTTTAATAAATCAGCTCAGTTTGCTAAAATAATATTTGTTTAAGTATAGGAATTAAAAAGAGGTAATTTTATGAGTAAATTGTATTTTAGATATGGAGCTATGAATTGTGGAAAATCTACAAATTTATTGCAGGTAGCATACAATTATGAAGAGCGTGGCATGAAAGTTATTATAGTAAAGCCTAAGATGGATACAAAAGGTGGAGATAGAATTATATCAAGACTTGGATTTTCAAAAAAAGTTGATATACTGGTTGATAAAGATGATGATATTAGGTATAGTATAAAAAAGTGGAATGACAAAGGTGAAAGCATAAATTGTATACTTGTAGATGAAGTGCAGTTTTTAAAGAAAGAGCATATAGATGAACTGTTCAAAATAGCGGTGTTGGATGATATACCTGTGATATGTTATGGGATTAGGACGGATTTTCAAATGAATGGTTTTGAGGGTAGTGAAAGACTTTTACTTCTTGCACATAGTTTGGAAGAACTGAAAACTATATGTAAATGCGGTAAAAAGGCTATATTTAACGGCAGAAAGGTAAATGGAAAATTTGTATTCCAGGGAAAACAGGTGGCTATAGATAGGAAAGACAATGTGGAGTATGAGTCTCTTTGTGGAAGGTGCTATTTTAAGTATAAATCTCAAGACGAGGTGATATAATGTCAAGAATAACGTCGGTTGGTGGGCAAGCAGTTATAGAAGGGGTCATGATGAGAGGACTTAATGGGGTTGCTACTGCAGTTAGAAAACCAGATGGTGAAATTGTGGTTGATAGAAAAGATAGTGTACCATATAATAAGAGAAATAGATTCCTGGCGCTTCCAATTATAAGAGGTTTTGTAGGATTGATAGAATCACTTGTACTGGGTATAATAACTCTTAATTATTCGGCTTCATTTTTTGAAGAGGAAGAACAGCCAAGTAAATTTGACAATTGGTTTGAAAGTGTATTTAAAGATAAAAGCGATAATGTACTTCTTGGGATTACCGTTTTCATATCTCTTGGAATAGCTGTTATACTATTTTTTATATTTCCAACTTTTCTTGCAAATATATTTAAAATTTTTAATGTGGAAAGTAGTATTGTATTGAATATAATAGAAGGTATAATAAGAGTAATTATATTTTTGATGTATATTTATTTTATTGGGAAAATACCAGATATAAATAGATTGTTTCAATATCATGGCGCGGAACATAAAACCATATTCTGCTATGAAAATGAAGCTGAATTGACACCTAAAAATGCAAAAAAATTTGAAAGATTTCATCCTAGATGCGGCACTAACTTTTTATTTTTAGTTATGATAGTGAGTATAATATTATTTTCATTGACGGGATGGAGTAACATATGGGAGAGAATATTGTTTAGAATAATTTTATTACCTGTAGTTTCAGGGATAACCTACGAGTTAATAAAATGGATGGGGAGGAGTCATAGTATATTGTCAAAGATTCTGGCATATCCTGGGCTTATGCTTCAGAAATTAACTACCAGGGAGCCAGATTATAAGCAATTGGAAGTTGCTATAATGGCATTGAAGTGTGCTGAAGGAATAAAAAACGATGGGAATATATAAATTTAATTTGTTTGAAATGGAGAAGTAAAATGGAAAAGGTAAGGAATAAAATAGGTGAACTTTTAACTTACGGATATGAAAAATTAAAAAAGCAGGATATTGATAGCTATAGACTGGATGCAGAGTTATTGCTTGGAAAAGTTTTAAAAAAAGATAAACTTTTTTTACTCATAAATAGGGATTATGAGGTAAGGGATACGGATATAAAAAAGTATTACGAACTTCTAAATTTAAGAGAGAAAAGAATGCCTGTAAAATACATATTAGGTGAATGTGAATTTATGGGGTTAAATTTTTTTGTAAAACCAGGGGTTTTAATTCCAAGATCAGATACAGAAACTCTTGTTGAAAAGACGATTGAAATGATAAAACAAAATGAATTTACAAATATATGTGACGTGTGCTGTGGAAGTGGAGTAATTGGCATATCAATAGCTAAATTGGTAGAGGATGTTCGTGTAACCTGCTGTGATAAGTTTCCAGAGGCCTGTGAACTTACAAAAGAAAATGTAAGGAGATTTTCCCTTGAAAATAGAGTCCAGGTTGTGAGAAGCGATTTATTGCAGAGTTTTATATTGGAGGATGAAAAATTTGATCTTATAGTTTGCAATCCACCTTATATTAAAGAGAAAGTTATATCTACCTTGATGAAGGATGTTAGAGATTATGAACCTTATGAAGCTCTATGCGGTGGAATAGACGGGCTTAAATTTTACAGAAAAATAGTGTCACAGAGTTTAGAACTCCTTAATAAGAATGGAATGATTATGTTTGAAATAGGATATGATGAAAAATATGAGGTAGAAGAGATATTGATAAATAACGGATTTTCAGATATTGGGTGCAGGAAGGATTTATCAGGAAGAGACAGAGTAGTATTTGGCAGATTTTAGAAAAATATTGTGGCGTAAATGTTGATATAGATAAAAATAATATGATATAATAATAAATTGTGAAAATATTTATACGGAGTGATAAAATATGTTGGAAAGGCTTGATTTTATAGAGAACAAATATGAAGAATTATCTATAAAGATAAGTGATCCTATTGTTATGAAGGATCAAAAAGAATGGCAAAAATTGTGCAAAGAACATGCAGATATGGAAATAATAGTCGCTAAATATAGAGAATACAAGAAGGCAAAACAGGATTTGGATGACAATAAAGAAATGCTCAAGGAAGAAACGGACAAGGAAATGAAAGATATGGAGCAGGAAGAAATAAAATCTCTTACAGAAAAAATAGAAGAGAGCAAAAATGAATTAAAAATACTACTTCTTCCAAAAGATCCTAATGATGATAAGAACGTATTTGTGGAGATAAGAGGTGGTGCAGGAGGAGAAGAGGCTGCTCTGTTTGCAGCAGATCTTACAAGAATGTATGTCAGATATGCAGAGAGAAAAGGATGGAGTGTAGAGACAATAAGTTTGAATGCTACGGATATTGGCGGTTTTAAAGAAATAGTATTTATGGTAAAGGGAAAAGGTGCCTACAGCAGACTAAAATATGAAAGCGGTACACACAGGGTTCAGAGGGTTCCAGATACGGAGTCAAGTGGCAGGATTCATACTTCCACAGCTACTGTAGCTGTACTTCCGGAGGTTGATGATGTAGATATAGTAATTAATCCTAATGATATAAGAATAGATGTATTTAGAGCATCAGGCCATGGTGGACAGTGTGTAAACACTACAGATTCTGCGGTGAGAATTACACATATACCTACAGGACTCGTAGTTTCCTGTCAAGATGAAAAGTCGCAGCTTAAAAATAAGGAAAAAGCTATGAAGGTTTTAAAATCCAGACTTTATGAAATGGCGGAAAATGAAAGAAATGCAAGTATAGCAGAAGATAGAAAAAGTCAGGTAGGAACGGGTGATAGAAGCGAGAGGATAAGGACATATAATTTCCCGCAAGGCAGGATTACGGATCACAGAATAAGTTTAACATTGTACAAATTGGATTCATTTTTGGATGGAGATATTGATGAAGTTATTGATGCGCTTATAACTGCAGATCAGGCAAAAAAGATGGAATCTATAGGTAAATAGAGAGGAGTTGAAAACCGTTATCTCAATTAACGGGCAATTATGAATATAGATAAAGCCATAAACAAGCAAAAAAAGTCTTATAAGAGATTTCTGCTATTTATGAGCTTTATTTTTTTTATACTTCCGGCTATCTTTATTATGTCCAAAAAATTTAGCTTATTTTATATAATTTATCTTCTGATCATAGAAGTGCTTGTATTTTTAGCGGTTATAATAAAAATTAACAATGAATCTTTAAAGTTTGATTGTAATGGATATAGATTAAAAATAAGTGTAGGAATAAACAGAAGTAAAATAAATATGGTTTGTGATAAAGTTATGTTAGTGCATGTAGAAAAATATCTATCTAAAAATAAAAAATTAAATGATTTTAAAATTATTGTTTTGACAACTTCACAATTTAGAAGTGGTAGAATGCTTCCTGTAAATTTAGAGTTTTTAAAAAGGCATACATATATAGCTTTTAACTATAATAAGTTGAAAATATTATATCCGGAGCAAAAATTTTATTACACTATAATTAAACGGGCGGGCATAAAGAAATATCCCCTGCTGGATGTTATATATAAAAGCTGTGTCCATGCTCATTTTACAGAAGAAGCTATAGATGAAATAAAATATTATAGAGAAAATTCCGAAAAACATAATTTTACCTATAGAGAATGATAAATAAAGATAAATTAGCATACATATAAAACATAATCAATAATATTATGGGTGGTTTCTTGGATATTAGTATTACCAATATTGTAGTTATAGGGAGTGCTGTATCACTTGTAGGTACAATGCTTGGGGCATCCCTCGGTATAATAGTGAAAAAACCTTCTAATAGATTCATAGGTACGATAGTTGGTTTTGCAGCAGGCTTAATGCTTTCTATAGTTGTATTTGATTTAATACCAGAAGCAATTAGAACATGGGATTTTTCTAATACTATAATATGTGCTGTGCTGGGGGCTGTTGTGATGGCTGTAATTGACAGCAGAGTTAGAATAGATAATATAAATAAACATATAAAGGTAGCTTTTATGGCAGCTGTGGGTCTTATGATTCACAACTTTCCGGAAGGTATAATAATGGGATGTGGTTTTAGAGCAGGAGGAAGCCTTGGAATAAAAATGTGCCTTATAATTGCAATTCATGATATACCAGAAGGACTTGCTGTTTCTGCACCTCTTATGTCATCTAGAATAAAAAAAGCTAAAATACTTTTATATGCTTTTATTACAGCATTTCCTACAGCTGTAGGAACATTTTTTGGGGCATTTATTGCTGGAATATCTGATGATATACTAGGTATTTGTCTTTCATCTGCGGCAGGTATAATGTTGTATGTAGTATGTGGAGAGATGATACCGGAATCTTCAAAACTGTGGGATGGAGTAACTAGCACTCTTGGAGTTATGTTTGGAATAATTCTGGGGCTCATAATTGTAAATGTACTTTAATTGTATAATTTCTTTAAATGAAAAAGGTGGTAATAGTCATGGATACAAAAGTCAAGTTATTGGATGAAGAGAACATTGATGATAATATCATAGAAGAAGCTGGAAAGATTATAAGAGAGGGTGGTCTTGTAGTATTTCCTACAGAAACTGTGTATGGATTGGGTGCTAATGCCTTAGATGAAAATGCTGTAAAAAAAATATTTGAAGCTAAAGGAAGACCACAGGATAATCCTCTTATAATACATATATCAGATATAAAGGAAATAAAGCCTCTAGTAAGGAATATACCGCAAACAGCTAAGAAATTTATTGATAAATTCTGGCCTGGCCCTATGACCTTATTATTCCCTAAAACTGAATTAATTCCAGATATTACAAGCGCTGGACTTCCGAGTATAGGAATAAGGATGCCATCTGATAAAGTAGCCCGTGCATTAATAAAGTCGGCTAACGTGCCTATTGCAGCACCATCTGCAAATATATCAGGGAGGCCAAGTCCTACTGATGTAGAAAGATGTATAGAGGATTTAAACGGAAAAGTTGATTATATTTTAGGTGGAAATATGTGTGAATTTGGGGTGGAATCTACAGTTATTGATTGTACTGTAACTCCCAGCTGTATATTGAGACCTGGAAGAATAACTCTTGAAATGCTGCAGGAAATAGAAAAGGATATATATATTGACCCTGCAATTATGAAAGAACCTGATAAAAATATAAAACCTAAAGCTCCGGGTATGAAATATAGACATTATGCTCCAAAAGCTAAAGTGAAAATAGTTAAGGGAGATTTGAAAAAAACTATTGCAAAAATTAATGAAATGGTGCAAAATTATATAGATGAAAATAAAAGGGTAGGTATAATTGCTACAGATGAAACTCAAACTTATTACAAAAATGCACTTGTAATATCTCTTGGAAGCAGAAAAGATATGATAAGGGTATCTAGAAACTTATTTGAAACTCTAAGACGATTTGACGACCATAACGTAGATATTATAATTTCAGAAGCATTTTGTGAAAAAGGGATAGGTGTTGCTATAATGAATAGACTTCAAAAATCTGCTGGATTTGATATTACAGAAGTTTAGTTGCTATAACTATCTAATATCTAATGGGAAAAGTGGTGATTGCGTTGAAAAAAATTCTATTTGTATGTACAGGAAATACTTGCAGAAGCTGTATGGCAGAGGCAATATTCAATAAGTTCTGTGATACGGATAGTATAATGGCGTATTCAGCAGGTATATCGGTAGTATCTGGAAGTAAAACTTCTCATAATGCAGCATATGTTGTTAAAAAGTATATTAATGAGGATATAATTAATAGAAAAGCAGTTCAGCTTACTGGATATATTGTAGAAAGTTCGAATTTGATTTTTACAATGACAGAACATATAAAGAGTATGCTTATAAATAATTTCCCTGATTTCCATCATAAGATATTTACATTGAAAGAATTCATTTTACAAAAAGGAGATATAATAGATCCATTTGGCGGTGATGTAGGAGATTATGAGGTTGCTTATAGAGAACTTGAGGAAAGTATTCTAGCATTGTTAAAAAAGTTAAAAGAAGGTATAGGCATTACTTAATGTTTTTATCTTCTTTTTTTGCGGAGTTTAACAAAAGAAACATTTTATTCTTTAATATTTTATTGTTAAGTATATAAATTTCGGAGGTGTTTTTATGAAAATTGCTTTAGGAAGTGATCATGCCGGATTCCCTCTAAAAAAGGAAATAATGAAACACTTAAAAGCTAAGAATATAGAATTTAAAGATTTTGGAACTTTTTCAGAGGATTCTTGTGATTACCCGGATTATGGACAGAAGGTTGGAGAACAGGTTGCATCTAAAAACTATGAATTTGGTATATTAGTATGTGGAACAGGTATAGGAATAAGTATAGCTGCAAATAAAATCCCGGGAATAAGAGCTGCAGTCTGTGGAGATACATTTAGTGCACATGCATGTAGAGAACACAATAATGCAAATATCCTAGCACTTGGACAAAGAATTGTAGGTACTGGACTTGCAATGGATATAGTAGATGCATTTTTAAATGCAGAATTCCAGGGAGGAAGACACGAAAGAAGAGTTAATAAAATTAGTGAAATAGAAAATAAATATACTAGATAATTCTAGTTTATAAATTTATAGATTGTACATTTAGCTGTGCAATAGATAAGGAGAGTAATTGTAGAATGAGTAAAGTAACGCAGATAACACATCCACTTATACTTCATAAGTTGGCTCTTATAAGGGACAAAAATACGGGCTCAAAGGATTTTAGGGAACTTGTAGAGGAAGTAGCTATGCTTATGGCATATGAAGTTACAAGAGATCTTCAGACAGAAGATGTTGAAATAGAAACACCTATATGCAAGACTACATGTAAGATGCTATCAGGAAAAAAGGTGGCCATAGTACCTATACTTAGAGCAGGACTTGGCATGGTAGGCGGGATGTTACAACTTATTCCAGCTGCCAAAGTAGGTCATATAGGACTCTATAGGGATGAGAAGACATTGAAACCTGTAGAATATTTTTGTAAATTGCCTCAGGATATTGGAGAAAGAGATGTAATTGTAACAGATCCCATGCTTGCCACAGGTGGTTCATCTACGGATGCAATATCTCTTTTGAAAAAAAAGGGAGCTAAAAAGATAAGACTTATGTGTTTAATTGCTGCTCCAGAAGGAATAAAAAAAGTTACCAAAGATCATCCTGATGTGGATGTATATATAGGAGCTTTGGATGAAAAGTTGAATGAAAATGGATATATAATACCTGGACTTGGAGATGCAGGTGACAGACTTTATGGTACTAAGTAATTGAAATTTTAAGACTCTTGATGGTTTCGAGAGTCTTAAAATTTTAAAGATTTTAGGATTTCTTTAAAAAAATAGCTTTATAGTTTATAATTAATATGTGCTTAAACTGAGGAGATAATTTTTATGAGAAAAGATTGGGATAATTATTTTATGGACATTGCATTTGAAGTTGCAGAAAGGAGTACCTGTCCAAGATTGCACGTAGGGGCTGTTCTCGTGAAAAATAAGAGAATTAAAGGAACTGGATACAATGGAAGCCCCAGAGGATTAGATCATTGTGACGATGTAGGATGTTTTATGAAAAATAATCACTGTATAAGAACTATTCATGCAGAAGTTAATTGTCTTTTAGAAGTATCGCCTGATGATAGGGAAGAATCTACCCTTTATGTTACTCATATGCCATGTCCGGAATGTCAAAAACTTATAATAACTTGTGGAATAAGCAGAGTCGTATTTTGTGAGGACTACTCTCCAGAAATAAATTGGTTTAAATATGCACCATATATTAAATTGGAAAAAGTAGTAAGGGAATAAACATAAGATGTGATGAGGAAGGTTAATTAATGGATAATATATACATATTGGCAATAATTTCGGCAGCAATTTCAGCGCTACTTACGCCATTTGTAAAAAAATTCGCAGTGAAGTTTAATATTGTTGATATACCAAAGGATAATAGACGAGTACATAACAAGCCAATGCCACTTTTAGGCGGATTGGCCATATATTTTTCTTTTGTAATAACACTTATATTAAATAAAGAAAATTTGACTAATTCCGAAATTGGTTTGATATTAGGTGCAACAATAATAGTAATAGGTGGATTTATAGATGACAAATACAACATAAAGCCATGGTGCAAGTTGTTATTTCAAATATCATCTGCACTTGTTTTGATATACTTTGGAGTAAGAATAACAATTATAACAAACCCTATGAGTGATGTTTATCAATTTATAAATGTAGGTTACATGTATATTCCTCTTACTATAATATGGGTAGTAGGTATAACGAATGCCATGAATCTTATTGATGGGCTTGATGGACTGGCAGCAGGAATATCGTTGATATCAGCTATTACACTTTTCGTAATATCAATTTTAAATGGTAGAAATGAAGCAGCTATGCTTACGATTATACTTTCAGGAGCTATACTAGGTTTTCTACCATATAATTTTAATCCAGCTATAATATTTATGGGAGATACCGGAGCACAACTTTTAGGATTTATGCTTGCATCTATATCAATAGAAGGAGCAATAAAGTCGGCGGCAGCATTCTCTATTGCGGTTCCAATACTAGCATTGGGTATACCTATATATGATACATTATTTGCTATGATAAGAAGAAAGATAAATGGAAAGCCCATTATGCAGGCAGATAGAGGACATTTACATCATAGGCTACTTGACATGGGACTTACTCAGCGGCAATCAGTTATAATAATGTATATAATAAGTGCGATACTGGGAAGCTTCTCCATAATTGCCATGCAAATTAATCCACAGAGGTCTTATTTTGTTCTGGCAGGAGTTATGGTAGTACTTGTTGTAATTGCTTGGAAAGTTGGTTTTTTTAAACATAGGGGATAGTTTTTTACACGAGATATTGTCTCAAAAAAATGGAGGTATATATATGAAAATACTAAAGACTATAACCATATTTGGTACAAGGCCTGAAGCAATAAAGATGGCGCCACTTGTAAAGGAGTTTGAAAAAAGAAAATACATAGACAATAAAGTGTGCGTTACAGCGCAGCATAGACAAATGTTAGATCAGGTATTGAATTTATTTGACATAAATCCAGATTTTGATTTAAACATAATGAAAAAGAAACAGACATTGACAGGAATAACAACAAAGGTACTTGAAGGACTTGAGGAAATATTTATAAAAGAAAATCCGGACCTTGTTTTGGTTCATGGAGATACTACTACAACATTTGCAGGAGCGTTGGCTGCATTTTATAGGAAGATTAAAGTAGGTCATGTTGAAGCTGGGCTTAGAACCTATAATAAATATTTTCCTTTTCCAGAAGAAATGAATAGGAAACTTACAGGTGCTATAGCAGACTTGCATTTTGCACCTACGCCAAAATCAAGGGATAATCTCTTAAAGGAAGGGGTTTGCGAAGATCAAATATTTATAACTGGAAATACAGTAATAGATGCTATGAATGTTACAATAAATAAAAGTTATAAATTTAACAACCATAAATTGAATGAAATAGACTATAAAAATAATAAAGTGATAATGGTAACGGCCCACAGGAGAGAAAATTGGGGTGCAGGAATAGAAAATATTTGCAAAGCTTTGAAAATTGTGGTACAACAAAATAAAGATGTAGAATTAATATATTTAGTCCATTTAAATCCAATAGTTAAGGATGTAGTATATAAAATACTTGGAGAAGAAGATAGAATACATCTTTTTCCACCTCTTGATACGGATGAAACTCATAATTTAATGAACAAGTGTTATATGGTCATGACAGATTCAGGAGGATTACAGGAAGAGGCTCCACACCTAGGAAAACCAGTACTTGTATTGAGAAATGTTACGGAGAGACCGGAAGCTGTAGAGGCTGGTACTGTAAAACTTGTGGGAACTTCTCAGGAGATGATAATTAAAAATGCCAATGAACTTATACGAAATACCTATGAATATGAAAAGATGAGTAGGGCAATAAATCCTTATGGCGATGGAAAAGCTTCTGCAAGAATTGCTGATGCAATACTGGATTATTTTGAAATCGAAAAAGGAAAATATAATGAGTTCAATTATTTAAAAAAATAAAAAAAATAAAAAATTAAATATTGCAAATATCTTATAGATAGTGTAACATATAAGTATGTTAACCATTACATAGTTAGGAGATTGAATTTCCTGGCTATATTGTTAAAAAAAGTTTGTCTTTTTTTTAACAAAATTTTAATTACCTATATAGAAAGCAACAAACTTGTGAAATTATTCTAATAAATTCCGAAATAAAATTTATTGAACATTGGAATTATAAAGACAAAATGGTTTTAACAATGAAATGATAAGTGGAATAAAAATGTTTTGTTGCAAAAGAAGATTGAAATATCATTAGATTATTTCTCTTATTTTTAATAAACTTTGAGAACCTTAAATTAATTTTATTGAAAGTTTATGAAATTGGTTTTAGGTAATGTATTTTTCGACAAAAATAAAGACATCTATTCAAAATTTTATTAAACGTATTAATTTGTCTAACTAACGGGTTATTGGCAAAATTTGTTTAAAACTTTCAATTATTTTTACTTTCTATATAGCTATTGAAATTGTTGACAGAAAAATTTATAATTTATTAAATTTATTAACATTATTAAAATTTTAAAAATATAGGAGGATGAATCATGAAAGAAATAGTTATTGCAAGTGCAGCTAGAACAGCCATAGGTAAATTTGGAGGAAGCTTAAAAGGCATTTCTGCCCCAGAGTTAGGTGCTATAGTTATAAAAGACGCAATAAAAAGAGCTAACATAAAGGCAGAAGATATAGACGAAGTTATAATGGGAAATGTATTGCAAGCAGGACTTGGACAAAATACAGCAAGACAAGCACTAATAAAAGCAGATATTCCAAACACAGTACCAGCTTTTACATTGAATAAAGTTTGTGGCTCAGGACTTAGGGCAGTAAGCTTAGCAGCTCAGGTAATAAAAGCTGGCGATGATGATATCGTCGTAGCTGGTGGAATGGAAAACATGTCTGCAGCTCCTTATGTACTTCCAACTACAAGATGGGGACAAAGAATGTTTGATGGAAAAGTAATAGATGAGATGGTAAAAGATGGACTTTGGGATGCTTTCTATAATTACCACATGGGTATGACAGCTGAAAATGTAGCAGCAAAATGGGGTATAACAAGAGAAATGCAGGATGAATTTTCAGCATCATCACAAAACAAAGCTGAAAATGCAATAAAGAGTGGAAGATTCAAGGATGAAATAACTCCAGTAGTTATAAAAGATAGAAAAAAAGGTGAAATAGTATTTGATACTGATGAATTCCCTAGATTTGGGACAACTTTTGAATCATTGAGCAAATTAAAACCAGCATTTAAAAAGGATGGTGGAACTGTTACAGCAGGTAATGCTTCAGGTATAAATGATGCAGCAGCAGCTTTAATTGTTATGAGTGCTGATAAAGCTAAAGAGCTTGGAATAAAGCCTCTTGCTAAAATAGTTTCTTATGGCTCAAAGGGATTAGATCCTCAGATAATGGGATACGGACCATTCTTTGCTACAAAATTAGCACTTGAAAAGGCTAATTTGACTATAGAAGATATAGATTTAATTGAGGCTAACGAAGCTTTTGCAGCACAAAGTTTGGCAGTTGCTAAAGATTTGAAATTCGATATGAGCAAAGTAAATGTAAATGGTGGAGCAGTTGCTCTTGGACATCCAATTGGAGCTTCTGGTGCAAGAATACTTACTACATTACTTTATGAAATGAAGAAAAGAGATTCAAAATATGGTTTAGCTACACTGTGTATAGGCGGAGGAATGGGAACAGCTGTAATAGTAGAAAACTATAAATAATTTAGAGAAATAACATATATAATATTCTAAATAAATAAAAAGTAAACCAGGTTAAATATAAAATACCTGGTTTGCTTATTTATCTATTTTTAGTAAAGTCAGTTTATTAAAAAAAGTATGTTAAATTTAAAATAAAGCTTTCCGATTGTATTTTAAAGGTGTATAATTTTATTAATTACTCTAGGCGGAGGAACTTAATGGATAAAGATATTTTGGACATGATAAAAAAAGTATCCATAATTGATTCGGTAATTGGTATAATTGCAGCTTTTGTCATACAGATATTATTTAAAAACTATGGATTGTTTGTAATGCTGGGGATGTGTATAGCTTTATTTAATTTTTTTATTAATAGTGCAGTAGGTGGATTGATATTTAAAAATTTAAAAAATTCATCGGTATCCCTATACATAATAAGTTTTTTTATAAGAATTGCAATTGCTGCAGGGATAGGATATGCAGTTTTTACCTATGACAAATATAGTACAGTTGCATATCTATTTGGATATACTTCTCATTTAATGGGAATATATATATATTCAGTTATTAAGAACAATTGACGACAATTAAAGAAAGGATGTGATGAAATGGAAAGCTTTTCACCATTGTTCATAATGCATTTTGGTTCGTTCAATATTGGAATAACATCTAGCATTCTTGTACAATGGATTATTATTTTGTTCTTAGCTGTTCTTGCAAAAGTTTTTACTACTAATATGAAGAAAATACCTGATAAGAAGCAAAGCGTTGTTGAAATTATATTTGAATCAATACGAAATCTTGTTGAAGACAATATGGGGAAAGAATATAAATCCTATATACCTTATATAGGAACTTTAGCTATCTATATTATAGCAATCAATATTCTTCCATTAATTGTTGGAGTAAGATCTCCTAGTGAAGATCTGAGTGTTGCAGTAGGACTGGCACTTATAACATTTGTATTAGTTCAATTTAATGCAATCAAGAAAATTGGTTTAAAGGGGTATTTTGTAGCGTATTCTAAACCGGTAGTACCGTTGTTGCCACTTAATATTATAGAAAGAGTGGTTCTTCCAGTTTCATTGAGTTTACGACTATTTGGAAATTTAACTGCAGGTGCTGTAATTGTTGGGATGGTATATGGTGGGTTAAGCCATATAGGATGGTTTGCACAGTTGCTGGTACCTATTCCCTTTCATGCTTTCTTTGATTTATTTGATGGTTCAATACAAATGATAGTATTTGTTATGCTTACAATGATGAACATAAAAGTTATAGCTGAAGAGTAGTAGCATAAACTATTTATATATTTAAGGAGGATTTTTATTATGAATTTAGATGCACAGTCATTTATATCGGGTATGGCAGCTATCGGAGCAGGTTTAGCTGCTATAGGATGCTTAGGAGGAGGTATTGGAGTTGGTAATGCTGCAGGAAAAGCAGTTGAAGGAGTATCAAGACAGCCAGAAGCAAGTGGTAAGATATTGAGTACATTCTTCGTAAGTGCAGCTTTATCAGAAGTAACTGCTATTTATGCTCTATTGATAGCACTTATTTTAGTATTTAAAGTTTGATATTACATACCTCACCAACTTATGTTGATGTTTTAGAGGGGAGGAATCAGTTTCAATATGGAAATTAATTTAAGTAGGGTTATTATAACAATAATAAATTTCATTATATTGTATTTTATTTTGAGGCATTTCTTTTTTAAGCCAATTGATAACAGCATTACTAATAGGAAAGAGGAGATTGCTGACAAAATTAAAAATGCCGATGAGAATAAAGAAAAGTCACAGAAACTGTTGGCTCAACATCAGCAACTTCTGAGCAATTCAAAACAAGAAGGCAAATCTATTGTTGAGGACTATAAAAACAAAGCTGGCAAGGTTTCTGAAGATATAATAAAAGATGCACAAAAAGAGGCTACAATAATATTAACTAGAGCAAAAACTGAAGCTGATAGGGAAAAAGAAAAGGCACAGGATGACATAAAAAATCAGGTTGTAGATTTAGCTCTTCTTGTATCATCACGGGCTTTAGAGGGATCTATCGATGAAGATCAGCATAGAAAACTCATTGAAGATTTTATAACTAAGGTAGGTATCTGACTATGTATGAATATTTAAATAGAAGATATGCACTAGCACTTTACAAAATTGCAGAAGAAAAAGATAAAGTCGAGGAATATCTTGAAGAATTAAGGCAAGTTGTAGCAGCAATAGAAGGAAATGCTACATTTATGAAAATTATTAGAGATCCTGAAATAAGTACGTCAGAAAAAAAGAGTATACTTACCACCGTATTTAAAAATAAAGTTAATGATGATGTATTTTCGTTCCTGTTAGTTCTTGTAGAAAAAGGTAGAATCGGTGATGTTGGAGGAAAGCTTAGAGAGATGGAAAACATATATCTTGAAAAGCATGATACCATTGTAGCAGAAGTAAAGACAGTTGTTCCTTTAACAGAAGATGAAAAAGGAAAATTAAAGGCTAAATTAGAAGAAAAATTTAATAAGAAGATTTTAATAAAATCAGAATTGGATCCATCTATAATAGGTGGTGTATATGTTAATGTAGATAATCAAGTTATTGATGGAACTATAAAATCAAAACTTTCTGAAATGAAGAAAGTAATGCTTAGGAAAGATTAGAGGTGAGCCTATGAACATAAAACCTGAAGAGATAACTTCAATTATAAAAGATGAAATACAAAAATATGAAAAGAAAATAGAGACAGTTGATTCAGGTACAATAATTCAAATTGGTGATGGTATTGCCAGGGTTTATGGCCTTAATAAATGTATGGCCAATGAACTTCTAGAGTTTCCAAATGGTGTTTATGGTATGGCTTTGAACCTTGAACAAGATAATGTAGGTTGTGTTCTTTTAGGTTCAGAGGAAGGAATAAAAGAAGGAGACGTAGTTAAGAGTACAGGTAAGGTTGTAGAGGTTCCAGTAGGTGAAGATGTAATGGGAAGAGTAGTAAATTCACTCGGACAGCCTATTGATGGTAAAGGACCTGTTAAAACTTCACAAACTGAACCAGTAGATGTTGTGGCTCCAGGAGTTATAACAAGGCAGTCTGTTAAGGAACCACTTCAGACTGGACTCAAAGCTATAGATTCAATGATACCAATTGGAAGAGGCCAAAGAGAACTGATTATAGGAGATAGACAGACGGGTAAAACTGCTATTGCCATAGATACTATAATCAACCAAAAAGGAAAAGATGTAATATGTATATATGTAGCTATAGGACAGAAACAGTCCACTGTAGCTCATATGGTAAACGAATTGACGGAAATGGGTGCTATGGACTATACGATAGTTGTGTCAGCTACGGCATCAGATCCAGCACCGCTTCAATATATTGCCCCTTATGCAGGATGTACTATGGGTGAGTACTTTATGCATAAAGGAAAAGATGTGCTTATAGTATATGATGATTTGTCAAAACATGCGGTTGCATATAGAGAGATGTCATTATTACTTCGTAGACCACCAGGAAGAGAGGCATATCCAGGTGATGTATTCTATTTACATTCAAGATTACTTGAAAGGGCTGCAAAATTGTCTGACAAATTAGGTGGCGGATCTCTTACTGCACTCCCTATAATAGAGACTATGGCAGGAGATGTTACGGCATATATACCAACAAATGTTATATCAATTACGGATGGGCAGATATTTCTAGAAACAGAACTTTTTTATGCAGGACAGAGACCAGCTATAAATGCAGGAATATCGGTATCCAGGGTTGGTGGTAATGCACAAATTAAAGCTATGAAGCAGGTAGCAGGTACACTTAGACTGGATCTTGCACAATATAGAGAACTTGCAGCGTTTGCTCAATTTGGTTCTGATCTTGATAAAGAATCAATGAGGAGACTTGAAAAGGGAAAAAGGTTAACGGAAATATTAAAACAGCCCCAGTATAGGCCAATGCCTGTAGAAAATCAGGTAATTATATTATTTGCAGCTGGTAGAAATCATTTAATGGATATTCCAGTTGAAAAAATTGTTCAGTTTGAAAATGAGTTTCTTGAATACATGAATACCCACCACAAAGAGATAGTACAGGAAATAGCAGATAAAAAAGTTATATCTGATGAATTGAGTGATAAGCTGGGAAACGCTATAGAAGAATTTAAAAAAATATTTTTAGCAGAGGTATAATTCCTTTGCGGGAGGTGAAATATGGCAGGAGCAGGACTTGTTGCAATAAAGAGAAGAATTAAATCAGTAACCAGTACCCAAAAAATAACGAATGCCATGGCACTTATTGCTACTGCTAATCTTAGAAAAGTTAGAAAAAACCTTGAAGTTAACAACAATTATTGTAAATTATTCAGTGATATTGTGAAAAATATTGTCTTGGAAGATCTGGACAGAAGTATTTATACTTATGGTAATGACAGCAAGAAAAAACTCTACATATGTTTGAATTCAGATACAGGTCTTTGTGGAGGATTTAATAACAATGTTGTGAGCGGACTTGATGCTGAAATATCGAAAGATAGAGAAAATTGTATTTTAATAGCAGTAGGACAAAAGGGAAGAATGTATTTTAAAAGACTTCATTATGTTACTGAGGCAGAATATGTGGATATTCCCGATATTCCAACATTAAAAGAGGCAAATACCATAGTATATAAGATTATTGATCTCTATAGAAATGGTAAAGTTGGAGAGGTTAATATAGCATATACAAAATTTATTTCTACAATCAAACAAGAAGTAATTGTTGAAAAATTGCTTCCTATAGTTGCCGATGAGAAAGAGAAAAGGGGCTTTATAAAAATTGAACCTAGTGTAGAAGAAATAATAGAGGACATGGTATTTTCACATTTAAAACAGAAGGTTCTTAATTGTATGATGAATTCAAAGGCAAGCGAACAGGCTTCCAGAATGACGGCAATGGATGGTTCAACTAAAAATGCAAATGACTTATTGGAAAGTTTAAATCTTAAATATAATAGAGAGAGGCAAACTGCTATAACTCAGGAAATAACTGAGATAGTTGGAGGAGCAGAGGCACTCAAGTAAGGAGGGATATTAATGCCTAACATAGGCAAAGTTGTTCAGGTTATAGGACCTGTTGTTGATATAAAATTCAAACCGGAAAACCTTCCTAATATATATAATGCTGTAAATATACAATGCAAAGATAGAATGGTTGTTACAGAAGTAGCCCAGCATTTGGGGGATGACATAGTAAGAACCATATCAATGGAAAGTACAGATGGATTAATGAGAGATATGGATGCTGTTGACACTGGATCACCTATATCGGTACCTGTAGGAGAACCTGTTTTGGGAAGACTTTTTAACATGCTGGGTCAGCCAATTGATGAAAAAGGAGATTTAAATACAGATAAAAAATATCCTATTCATAGAGCGGCACCGAGTTTTGAAGATCAATCCGTAAAACCTGAGATGTTTGAAACTGGTATTAAGGTTATAGATCTTCTTGCACCGTATCAAAGAGGTGGAAAGATAGGACTATTTGGTGGAGCAGGTGTTGGTAAGACAGTACTTATACAGGAGCTTATAAATAATATTGCAAAGCAGCATGGTGGATTGTCTGTATTTACAGGTGTTGGAGAGAGAACAAGGGAGGGCAATGACCTCTATTATGAAATGCAGGAATCAGGAGTTATAAATAAAACCGCACTTGTATTTGGACAAATGAATGAACCACCAGGAGCAAGAATGAGAGTTGCACTTACAGGTCTTACTATGGCAGAATATTTCAGGGATCAAGGTCAGGATGTGCTTCTGTTTATAGATAATATATTCAGATTTACGCAGGCTGGTTCTGAAGTTTCGGCGCTCCTTGGAAGAATACCTAGTGCAGTTGGTTATCAACCTACGCTTGCTACTGAAATGGGAGCTCTACAGGAAAGAATAACATCTACAAAGAATGGGTCTATCACGTCCGTTCAGGCAGTATATGTGCCTGCTGATGATTTGACTGACCCGGCTCCGGCAACAACATTTACACATCTGGATGCAACAACAGTTCTTTCAAGATCAATATCAGAAATTGGTATTTATCCTGCAGTTGATCCTCTTGGTTCTACTTCAAGAATACTGGATCCAAGAATTGTAGGTAAGGAACATTATGAAGTGGCATCAAATGTTAAACATATACTTGAAAGATACAGTGAACTCCAAGATATTATAGCAATACTTGGTGTAGATGAACTTTCGGAGGAAGATAGATTAGTTGTTTTGAGAGCTAGAAGAATTCAGAGATTTTTATCTCAGCCATTTTCAGTTGCGGAACAGTTTACAGGATATAAAGGTAAATATGTTCCTATAAAAGATACTATAAAAGGATTTAAGGAAATTATGGAAGGCAAGTATGATGATTTGCCGGAAACAGCATTTTTATTCAAAGGAAGTATAGACGAAGTAATTGAGGCTGCTAAAAATATGAACAAAGATTGATAGATTACATTAATTTGTAAGAAGGAGATTAATATGTCAAAGGTCTTGAAGTTGACTATCCTTACTCCTGAAAGAGATTTTTACAGTGGAGAAGTGGTAGAGGTAATAACAGACAGCGTAGATGGTAAAATTGCAATTCTTCCGGATCATATGCCTTTAATAACTGTTCTTCGACCAGCAGACACTGAAATTACACAAGAAGATGGCAAGAAGTTAAAGGCATTTACTTCTACAGGTGTATTGGAAGTAAAGGACAATGAACTCAAGATTCTCTGTGATGATTGTGAATGGCCGGAAGAAATAGATATAGAAAGAGCACAGAAGGCCAAAAAGAGAGCAGAGGAAAGATTGCAAAGTCAAAAAGACGGAATAGACATAAAGAGGGCCCAGATGGCATTAGCGAGGGCTCTCGCTAGGATTAATTTAAAATAAGTATGGAGATTAGCTCCATGCTTATTTTTTTTGACTAAAATAAACTCACAATTCAGCTGGATTAATTATATATTGGTAGTGGGTATATTTATATTTTATGTCTGACAATTGAATTTTATGATAAAAATGTTTTCTAAATGAATATTTATATATATTCTGTCCATAATTTTAAACAGAATAAGGGGGGAAAATTATGAACAGAAAAAATATCTTTTCAATCGTCTTATGTATAATATGTATACTATCTTTGTCATTCAGATCTTTAGCCTATAGAATTGATACTCAAGAAAAAAGCGCATCTGGCAAAATCCTTTCCCAAAGTAATGGAGTTTTCTCTCAGAATAAACTGGATGTTTTTTATGAAATGCTTAAGGCTGTTCATGGAGAAACAGTAGAATATGGTATTACAGCTCAATTTGATAGTTTTCAGCCAGGAGAAGAAGCTATAAAGGAATTATTTTATAAACTAAATAGTATTGCTAAATTAAATAAAAGTTATTCTCGTAATGGAGAAAATTATCTTATAGAATTTTATGGGAATTCACTTAATGGATATATAGAAAGTACTTTATATGGTGATCACAATATCATAAAGATAGACATAATAAAAAAGGACAGTAGATATAGGCTTAGTGAGCTTAAAAATAATATTAGTTCTATATTACAAAATACACCAACAAAAATTAGGTATTTTGAGTATATAAAGGCAAAAGTAGAAAATAATAATATAGACAATTGTTATGAAAAAGCAACGGGAGTTTTAAAAAACATTGGGGACAATGATATAAGAACCGGAACTTTAGAAAATGGATATACTGCTACTACGTATACGGGTCAATATGAAAGTATTTACAGTAATGGAGAGCCTATTGATTTCAATTTTGCTATTGTTAGGTATACTACCGGTACTTATATAATAATGGGAACACCAGAAATTATGGAAACATATTGATGGCATATTAGTAAACACATAAAAAACATACAGAAATTATAGAATGGAGGACAATCAATGAGTAAGATAGTAGTTAGGGGAGGAAATAAACTTCATGGAGAAATAGATATTAGTTCAGCTAAAAATTCTGTATTGCCCATTATAGCAGCCTGTATACTAAGTGGTGATAAGTGCATAGTAGATGATGTGCCAATGCTTGAAGATGTATTTGTAATAAGTGATATATTGATGAGTATTGGAGCAAAAATAAATATAGATAGAAATTTGAATAAGATAATAGTAGATACCTCAAATATTAGTGACTTGATGCCGACTAGCGATTTAGTAAAAAAGATGCGAGCCTCATTTTTAATAATGGGTCCTATGTTGTCTAGATTTGGACATTTTAAATTATCGCTTCCTGGCGGTTGCAATATTGGAACAAGGCCTATAGATCTACATCTTAAAGGACTTAGTGCACTTGGTGCTGAAGTAAGCGTAGGACATGGATATGTTGAAGCAAGAACTGATAAACTTATGGGAAATAACATATATCTGGATTTTCCTTCTGTTGGTGCTACTGAAAATATAATGATGGCAGCTGTAATGGCTGAAGGGGAAACTATAATAGAAAATGCCGCAGAAGAGCCTGAAATAGGTGATCTTGGTAAATTCTTAAATAATATGGGAGCTAATATAATAGGGGCTGGTACTGATACAATTCATATATTAGGAGTTAAAAATTTAAAAGGAACTACCCATAGACCTATAAGTGACAGAATAGAATGTGGTACCTTTATGATTGCAGCTGCAATAACCAGGAGTAAAATTAAAATAAATGGAGTTAATTTAGAGTATATAAAGCCTATAATTGCTAAATTAACTGAGGCTGGAATATATATTAAACCTGAAGGAGACAGTATAATTGTAAATGGTAATAGAGAACTCAGACCCATAGATGTAAAAACCATGCCTTATCCTGGATTCCCGACAGATATGCAATCGCAGATGACAGGACTTTTGTGCACCGTACAGGGAACGAGCATTATAACAGAAACTATTTTTGAGAACAGATTCATGCATGCTGTTGAGATGAAAAGAATGGGTGCTAATATAAAAATAGATGGAAGAAGTGCTGTCGTTGAAGGAGTTCCAAGGCTTACGGGAGCAGAAGTGAAAGCTACGGATTTAAGGGCAGGAGCTGCATTGATACTTTGTGGGCTTTCTGCAGAGGGTGAAACAGAAGTATCAGATATATATCATGTAGATAGAGGATATGTGAATATTGAAAAGAAGCTTAAAATACTTGGTGCAGACATTGAAAGGATAGAAAATTAGATATTTGTATTTAGGAATATTATCATTAGTATTTTCATAATTATATTGTATATAAAATTAAGATGAAAACCTGCAGTAGTACTGCAGGTATAATTATGAGAGGAGTCTAATGAAGAAAAATATCTTTTTTATATTAAAAAACATATCAATACTAATGCTTATGTGTACATGCTTTATAATTGTACTTTCTTTGGTTGTAGGTGGTTCTAAAGGAAATCCAATAAACCCGGAACAACTAGTTTTTAAAAACAAGCAGGAAGAAAAAATAAAGGTATATATAACTAAAGAAAAAAAGATAGAAGAAATCCCTATAGAAGATTATGTTGTGGGAGTGGTATCTGGAGAAATGCCTGCGGAATTCTCTATAGAGGCTCTCAAGGCGCAGGCCGTGGCAGCCAGGACCTTTGCATTAGCACATATGGAACAGTACGGAGGGAAAAAATATAAGGGCAGTACAGGGGCGGATGTATGTGACACGGCACAGTGTCAGGTTTTTATGTCAAAAGAGGAAAGAATGAGTAAGTGGCCTGATAAAGATAGAAATATGTACTGGAATAAAATAACTGATGCAGTAAGTTCCACGGGAGGAGAGATTTTAACTTATAAAGGTAAGTTGGTTATGGAACCATATTATTTTGCTATAAGTGGAGGAAGAACGGAGAGTGCACTTGCGGTATTTAATGATGATATAGGATATTTAAAGAGTGTAGAAAGTCCTGGGGAAGAAAGGGCTAAAAAGTATGAAACCCGTAAGGATATACTTAAAAGAGAATTTATAAAAATAGTGAATTCCAATTATAAAACTGCTCAGCTTTCAGTTCCCAATTTGGAAACTGCAGTCAGTATAAAGAGCAGAAATGAGGGTGGAACTGTAAAAGAGATCAAGCTTGGAGGGGTTACTGTATCAGGAATAAAATTCAGGGCGCTTATGGGACTTAATTCATCTAATTTTAGTATAAGTTTCAAGGATGGCATAGTCAGTATTAAATGTCTCGGATATGGTCATGATGTTGGAATGAGTCAGTGGGGTGCAGATGCCATGGCCAAAAAGGGGAAAAATTATAAAGATATATTATATCATTATTATGATGGAGTAAAAGTATGTAAAATTGGTAGTTAATTGAACTACCAATTTTTTTTATGGAAAATTAATAAAATATGTATTTTTTGTCATTGTCTGGACAAACTACAAAAAGGAGGTGTTGATATGGATAAAAAAATTGTTAAAAAACCATTTAATTTTATAAAGAAGGAGGGCTTTTATATAATTTTATTCATCTGCTTATGTATTGCGGCTACTGCTGCTATTTTGACAATTAAGAATAGCAAGGATCAAAAAGTACAGGAAAATAAGCCGGCTGTATCACAGCAGGCCAAAATTGATAAAACTGCTAAAGTGGAGAATAAACATGATAATGCTCTTCAAGTTAAAAAGAATGAGGGTACAGAAAGTAAGACAAATAGTACTTCTGGAAAAGAAGAAGTATCAAAAGGAGTATCGAATTCGATTAGTACGTCTTTTCAAAAACCTGTTGAAGGAAATATAGCGAGGGGATTTTCAGAAAATCCTGTATATTGGGATTCTACTGGAACCTATAGACCTAATCTAGGCTATGATATACAGGTTCCAATTGGGAAACCGGTTTTTGCTGCTATGGATGGAAAAGTGGAGGAGATAAGTAACAATACTCAAGACGGAGTTGAAGTCATTGTAAATCATCAGAATGGTTTGAAAACAGTATATTCAAACCTAAACGCTAATTTAAAGGTTTCTAAAGGTCAAAATGTATCAAAAGGAACAGTGATAGGTGTTGTAGGAAATACCACACTTAGATCTGCTTATGAAAAATATGGTGATCACCTTCATTTTGCTGTCTTAAAGGGAAATGAATTTGTTGATCCGGGAAAATATATAAAATATTAAAGTTTAGCCATTTCTTCATATTAAAATGTGGAAATGGCTAAAAGAAAGTGAATTAGATGTAAGTATAAATATTATTAGCTGCGGACTAAATAAAGGAGTTGATAACAGTTGAAGGATTATATAGAGGAAAGAGTTTTAGAAGTAGCTAAATATATAATAGGATCTAAAGCTACAATAAGAAAAACAGCAAAGGTTTTTGGGGTCAGTAAAAGTACTATACATAAGGATATGACAGAAAGACTGCCCAAAATAAATCCTCAAATTGCTAAACAGGCTAAAATGATATTAGATTATAATAAGGCTGAAAGACATATAAGAGGTGGCAATGCCACTAAAATGAAATATAAAGCTATTGAAGGTTAAAAACACTCCTATTATAATTATATATAATATGGTAAACTTAATACGAATAGATAATTTTAGCTGCTAATGAAAAGCAAGGGAGAGTAGGAGTGAAAAAGGAATGTTTTTTAGTATAGGAACGGACATGGGAATTGATTTAGGGACGGCTACAGTACTTGTTTATATTAAGGGAAAGGGTGTAGTATTGAAAGAACCATCGGTAGTGGCAATAGATAAGAATCAGAACAGGGTACTTGCTGTGGGTGAAGAAGCATGGCAGATGATTGGAAGGACTCCAGGTAATATTGTTGCTATACGTCCTATGAAAGATGGAGTTATCTCTGATTATGATGTAACGGAAAAAATGTTGAAATATTTTATAGGGAAAGCTTGTGGACGTAAAAGGACTACGCCGAGAGTTGTAGTTTGTGTACCTTGTGAGGCCACAGAAGTTGAAAAAAGAGCTGTAATTGATGCAGCACAGAATGCCGGTGCAAAGAAAGTATTTTTGATTGAAGAGCCTTTAGCGGCAGCTATAGGTGCAGGTATTGATATAACAAAGCCTGAGGGAAATATGGTAATCGATATAGGTGGAGGAACTACAGACGTAGCTGTTATTTCTTTGGGGGGAATTGTAGTAAGATCTTCTATTAAAATTGCGGGAGATAAATTTGATGAGTCTATAATTAAGTTTATAAGAAAAGAGCATAAATTGATGATAGGTGAAAGAACTGCAGAAGAATTGAAGATAAACATAGGTTCAGCTTTTGAATCTGATGATGATATTGGAATGGAGATAAGAGGAAGGGACTTGATTACGGGCCTCCCAAAAAATATAGCAGTATCCTCTGATGAAATGAGAGAGGCATTGAAGGATACTATAAATGCTATAGGGGATACGACTCATGCGGTACTTGAAAAAACTCCTCCGGAGTTAGCTGCTGATATTGCAGATAAGGGAATTATTATGACCGGGGGAGGATCACTTCTACATGGTTTAGATAATTTAATACAGCAAGTTACAAATGTACCTGTATGTGTAGCAGATGATGCAGTATCCTGCGTTGCTCTTGGGACTGGCAAGGTATTGGAATATCTAGATAAAATGGAACTTACTTTCAGCGGAGATGATATAACGCTGATTGATTAAATTATTTATTTTCAGTGCTGTCATTGAAATATAGATAGTATGCATGAATTAGTGAATTAACTATTACTTCTGACATAGATAGAATTAGATTTAATCTTATATTGTTTGAGTTGCTGAAGATATTTTTACTTGTATTTGAATCCACTATACCAATTATCGAAGTCTCTCCTACATTTGGTAAGGATTTCCCCACTCCTTTTCCTGGATGAATTGGAAAATCTCTTACTTGTATTTCACCTATATTATTTACATCACCAAGACACGCATCTACACCTATTATATTGCATTTCTTGTGATGCAATGTGATATGTTTTAATTTGCTGTCAATATTAAGGGCATGTATTGGTTCTTGTATTGTACCATAAACAGGGAGAGGAAAGTGTTTATATGTAAGTAATGTACCTACTAAAGGGCCAAGACAATCACCTATATATCTATCTGTGCCAATACAAACTATGATTGTATTTTTATCGATATGATCTCTTAGAAAATGTGCTAATTTGTAATATGCCAGGGGAGTTTTATAGTTGACTTTTACTTTGTTCAAAATATTCACCTCTTTAAATTGTGCTTTATTTCATTTCATAAGATGTACATATGCAACTGTTTGAAACGTCATATATAATTTATATGAAGGCCTGAAGAAAATTAGAATAAGTAATATGTTGAGTAGAAATTGTGAAAATGTGATTTAAAGAGAAATATAAAGAAATATGAAGAAAAAACAATTTAAACACTAGAATATAATACAAAATAAAATTTGAAAAAGAGATATTTAAACGGTATACTAACATACGTCAATGCGTAATGTTGATTGTAAATGAATTACATAATAAGCTGACATAGCTCAGCTGGTAGAGCAACTGACTTGTAATCAGTAGGTCGTGGGTTCGATGCCTACTGTCAGCACCAAAAGTGGAGGAATTCCCGAGTGGCTAAAGGGGGCAGACTGTAAATCTGTTGTCATTGACTTCGATGGTTCGAATCCATCTTCCTCCACCAATTTCGGGCGCATAGCTCAGCTGGGAGAGCATCTGCCTTACAAGCAGAGGGTCACAGGTTCGAGCCCTGTTGTGCCCACCATGTATAAAATAATGAATAAGCTGGCATAGCTCAGCTGGTAGAGCAACTGACTTGTAATCAGTAGGTCGTGGGTTCGATGCCTACTGCCAGCACCAAAAATATGGAGGAATTCCCGAGTGGCTAAAGGGGGCAGACTGTAAATCTGTTGTCATTGACTTCGATGGTTCGAATCCATCTTCCTCCACCATAAAAACACTATTAGGTGTTTTTTATTTTATAATTTGAAACTCTTATCAAGAGAGGTGGAGGGAAAGGGCCCTTTGAAACCCGGCAACCGGTAATTATACTAAGGTGCCAATTCCTGCAGTTGTTCTGCAAGATAAGGGAGTTGATAAAGCTTATTAACCTCTTTTTATTAAGAGGTTTTTTATTTTATATAGATGGAGGTAAAAGAGATGAAAAAGTTGTTCACTTCTGAGTCAGTTACAGAAGGGCATCCAGATAAAATGTGTGATCAAATTTCAGATGCTATACTTGATGCAATAATGGCGCAGGATCCTGATGGAAGAGTAGCTTGTGAGACTATAACTACAACAGGAATGATTCTGGTTATGGGTGAAATATCAACTAATTGCTATGTGGATATTCCTAAAATAGTTAGAAATACTGTAAGAGAGATAGGCTATACTAGGGCAAAATACGGTTTTGACTGTGATACTTGTTCGGTAATATCTTCAATAGACGAACAGTCGTCAGATATAGCCATGGGAGTAAATGAAGCTTTTGAAGCTAAATCTGGTGAAATGGACAAGGAAGATGCTATAGGCGCAGGAGATCAGGGAATGATGTTTGGCTTTGCTACAAATGAAACTCCAGAATATATGCCGCTTCCAATAAGTATGGCACATAAACTTGCAAAAAGATTAGCAGCTGTTAGAAAAGATGGTACCCTTTCTTATTTAAGACCAGATGGGAAGACACAGGTTACAGTAGAATATGAAAATGATAAACCGATCAGAATAGATACTGTAGTCATATCATCACAGCATGATCCACGTGTAAGTCAGGAGCAGATAAACAGAGATATAATAGAGAATGTCATAAAACCGGTGATACCATCGAAATTTTTAGATGATAATACAAGGTATTTTATAAATCCTACAGGAAGATTTGTAGTTGGAGGTCCACAGGGAGATTCTGGACTTACAGGAAGAAAAATAATAGTTGATACTTATGGTGGATATGGAAGACATGGTGGTGGCGCATTTTCTGGAAAAGATCCGACTAAAGTTGATAGATCAGCTGCTTATGCAGCAAGATGGGTTGCAAAGAATCTTGTGGCAGCAGGTTTGGCTAATAAACTGGAAATACAGCTGGCTTATGCTATAGGAGTTGCAAAACCAGTATCTATAACAGTAGATACTTTTGGTACTGGAAAAATTTCAGAAGATAGAATAGTGGATATAGTAAATAGAGTATTTGATTTGAGACCTGGAGCTATAATAAGGTATTTGGATTTGAGAAGACCTATATATAGACAGGTAGCAGCATATGGACATTTTGGAAGAACAGACATAGATGTACCATGGGAAAAACTCAATAAAGTGGATGAAATAAAAAAGTACTTATAAATAAAGGCACGCATCTAAAATGATGCGTGCCTAATGTGTTATAATTAATTTATGGATATAATTTTTTAAAAGTAGGGAGATTTTATGCAGGAAATACAGGGTGTTATAGATGATGTAGTATTTCAAAATGAGGATAATGGATATGTAGTTGCCAAGTTGAAAAATAAGAGTGGTATTACTACGGTAGTAGGAAATATACCTTTTATTATGGAAGGACAGAACTTGAAGTTTATAGGTGAATGGGTAACACATCCGCAGTTTGGAAAGCAATTTAAGATTAAATACTCTGAAGAAATAGTACCAGATACTACGATTGGAATTGAAAGATACTTATCGTCTGGAGCCATATCTGGCATAGGACCTGTTACTGCAAGGAAAATAGTAGATAAATTTGGAGATAAGACTCTGGATGTAATGGATAATCATATTGAGAGGTTAAGGGAAATAGATGGAATTGGAAAAAAAAAGATAAACCTGATATGTGAATCTTATTCAAAACAAAGTGAAGTTAGGAGCATAATGGTATTTTTACAGACTTATGGGATAGGTGCAAATCAGTGTGTGAAAATACATAAAAGATTCGGTGCAGATTCTATAAATATAGTAAAAGAAAATCCATATGTTCTTACAGATGAAATATCTGGAATAGGATTTAAAATAGCTGACAGAATAGCCAGAAGCCTTGGAATAGAAGCAAATTCACCTTTTAGAATACAAAGTGGAATAAAATACATAGTGAGCAGATTTTGTAATTTTGGCAATACATACATGCCTCTTGAAAAGGTTATACAGGAAGCGGAAAGTGTACTTAATGTGACGAGAGAAGAAATAGAGGAGAACATATATGATAGTTCACTTAAAGGAAAACTTAAATTAGAGAAATCAAAAGATGAAGTTTGTGTATTTTTGCCTATTTACTATTATTGCGAGCTCAGTGTAACTAAAAAAATTTTATATGTGCAATTTAATAAGTATGATGAAATAGATATGGATATAGAAAAGGAAATTGCAAGGTTTGAATCTGACAATAATATAAAATTTGCAAAATCCCAAAAAGAGGCAATAAGGGGAGCATTTCAAAATGGGGTAGAGATAATAACAGGGGGACCAGGTACAGGAAAAACTACCATAATAAATTGTATAACCGACATATTTGAAAAATTAAATATGAAGGTTCTTATGGCGGCACCTACAGGAAGAGCTGCGAAGAGAATGTCTGAATCTACAGGTAGAGAATCAAAAACTATACACAGACTTCTTGAAATGGGTGTACCTAGTGATGAGGAAACATTGTTTTTTTCGAAAAGTGAAGAGACACCTCTTGAATGTGACGTAGTTATTATAGATGAAGCCTCTATGATAGATATAATGCTTATGAACAATTTGCTGAAGGCAATATCTATTGGAACGAGAATCATAATAGTGGGTGATGCGGATCAGCTTCCTTCGGTAGGACCCGGGAATGTACTTAGGGATTTTATAGACAGCAAATGTATTAAGGTAATAAGGTTGAAGGAAATATTTAGACAATCAAAGGAAAGTATGATAATAGTTAATGCACATAGGATAAACTCCGGAGAAATGCCTTTTATAAATAAAAAAGATAAAGATTTCTATTTTATAAGGTGTACAGATCCAAATAAAATGTTAAATACTTTAATTGAATTAGTAGATACAAGACTACCTAAATTTAATAAATCATGGAATAAATTAAATAATATACAGGTAGTTTCTCCTATGAGAAAAGGAATTCTGGGAGTTTCCAACCTCAATAAAAAGCTGCAGAATATATTAAATCCTGAAAGTATTGATAGAAGACAAAGGGAATTTAGGGGTACAATTTTTAGAGTAGGGGATAAAGTTATGCAGACAAAAAATAATTATTCTCTAAATTGGACGCTGATTTCAGATAAAGAGGAGAAGGGACTTGGAATATTCAATGGTGATGTTGGATATATAGAAGATATAGACAATGAAAATAATAATATAACTGTAATATTTGATGATGACAAAAAAGTTGTATATGATAATATATATTTGGATGAACTTGAACTTGCATATGCAATAACCATACATAAAAGTCAAGGAAGTGAATTTCCTGTAATTGTAATGCCTGTTTTTATGGGATCTAATTTTTTTATGAATAGAAATTTATTATATACGGCTATAACGAGGGCAAAGCAGATGGTTGTTCTTGTGGGTGATTTGAAAGCACTTAAATTTATGATAGATAATAATAGAAGTTTTGAAAGATATTCATTATTAAAAAATAGAATAATGGATATAATGGAGAGTGAAGAAGATGTTACTTTGGGAAAAGATGAATTTCCAGGAAGAGAAAAAAAAGATAAATCAAATGATAATTAACTGGAGTAACGGGAGAAAAAAATTTTTAAATATTATTTCAATTCCATATAATTCTACAGAAATATTTGTTGAAATTATTAGGAGGTATGTTTTAGAAAATAAAAAGATATTATATATAACTGATGAACACAGCAATAAAATAAGTATAGTAGCTGATATAAAAAAATATACAAATATAAAAAGCTATGCTTACATAAAAGATAATGTAGAATATAGCAGTTCAAACTTAAAAATATGTAATTTTACTATGTCCATAAGTATGAATGAAAATTTTGATCTTATAATATATGACGATATAAGTAGTTTTTCATGTCATAATAAATATGAAATATTGGATATATTAAGTAGATTATCTAATAAAAATAACAAAACTATTGTTTACTCTATAGAGGAAGTACTTAGAAATGCTGAAAACATAGTGCTGCCTGTAAAGAATAATAGCACTCCAATGGTTGAACCCAGGACGATACTCACGAGAGTTGATATAAATAAAGGGATACCGTTTATTGTCTATGATTATTTGAGATGGTCTATAAATGCTGGAAGAAAAGTTATAATATTTGTTCCGGATAAGGATAAAGTTGAAAAAGTATCCTGTTATATAAAACAGTATTGTAGCCATTTTTTAAAGAATATAATGTGTTTTGTAGATAATAGATTCAATGAAAAATTCATCTCAAGATTTTTAAACATAAAAGATGTAGTACTTGTTACAAATTGTATTAAAGAAGTTGCTCCACATATAGAAAATTCTGATATAATGGTTTATTTTGCAGATAGTTCAAATTTTAGTTATAAGGATTTTATATATTTATGTGGAAGTGTAATAAGAAATGAAAAAGATTTGAAAGGAGAGGTTATATTTTTAGCTAATTGTGAAAACAAGAATATGGAAAAGGCTAAGAATATGACCAGAAATTTTAATAAGGAAGCATGGAACATGGGATTATTGAGAGTCTAAAAAATATTAAAGACTGCATATTGTCAGTTATATATTGTACTGATGATGTTTGTATTGTTTGTGGAAATGAACTTTACTCTGACAAATTCATATGTAACTGTTGTGCAAATAAAATAATGATTTGTACAGATAAGACGCAGATTGGATTAGGTAACGTAAGATTTGAGTGCTACAGTGGTACTTATTATTCAGGACCAGTAACTGAACTTGTAATTAAGTTGAAATATAAAAGTTCTTTTAGGTCAGGAAATGTTATGGCCAAATATATGTATGAAACTATAAAATCTAATAAACTGGATTTTAATATGATAACTTATGTTCCAATGACCAAAAAAGATTTGAAAAAGAGAGGATATAATCAAAGTGAATATCTTGCAAAAGTTTTGAAAGATTATGTAGATAAACCTGTTATTGAATGTCTTGTTAAAGTTAAAAGTACTAAAGACCAAATAGGCCTGGATAAAAATGATAGGTGGAATAATATAGAAGGAAGTTTTAGAATTATAGATAAGAGTATAGTAAAAAATAAAAATATTTTACTTATAGATGATGTTATAACAACTGGTGCCACAGCTTTTTATTCTGCACTTGAATTAAAAAATAGTGGTGCAAATAAAATTATAATATTGACTGGAGCAAAAAGTAAGGTATAATTTATTGTGTTAAGCTAGGTCTGTGGTTGAAAATCGATGCCAGTCGCAGGCGAAACGATCCACGTAAATCAAATAAAATATTTGATGAGCACGGTGCGGTTTAGAGGTAAGTCCTGCCGTATGAAAAAGTACGAGAGAGTTATTAGTGAGAGGGCTAACCCCGGGTAGCAAAATCTCCAGCAGGCGGGTGTGGGGTCAAAAACCAGGTCAGCTAGCTTGACAATGCACCAACGGTGCGGATTGGCAGCCTTTTATAGGCTGCTATATTTCTTTATAATTTTCAGGAGCAAACTATTTAAAGCTAGTATTTTCCCTATGTCTTCGGAATTTTCCTTTTTAAGTAAGCTATTGTCTATGTTAATAATGTTGATATTAATAACCGTGAATTTAAAGAAATATTTGATGCTTTAGATATAAGAATAAATGCTGTAATGGACAAGATCTATTATGGCAAAGATTTTGCAAGTGAAGATATAACCTTAAAAATAACTTTGTTCATACACGAGATATTGGATTAGCTTGGACTTAGGCAAGAGGATGTGGCAAACGCTTTAAATGTAACAAGGCAAACTGTAAATGCTATTGAAAATAATCTTAACACTTCAAGAGTTTATCATAAGACAGGTGTAGGAATTTTGCCTGTTGATATAGTGAGAGAGAATGAAGATTACAAGATTACTATGACGCAAGGGAAAATTGGATTTGGTGATATTATTAAAGGGATAAATAGAGAAAAACTTTTATCAGCAATAAATATAAGTGATGATAATTTATTAGAAAGTTATCCGATTCAGATTGTTTCAACAGGTCATTCTAAGATTATGGTTGGTATAAAAGATATTGCAACCTTAAATGAAATGAAGTCTAATTATGATGCCCTTTCTAAGTTGAGCCATATTATCAAATGTAATGGATATTACGTTTTTACAGTTGATTCTCAAGATACTGATATTCTGGTTCATGGTAGAATGTTTGCTCCTGCTATAGGTATTAATGAAGATCCTGTAACTGGTAATGCGAACGGTCCTTTGGGTGCATATTTGGTTTATCATAAATTGATCAATCATAATAATTCTTTGCTTAAATTTAAAGCTAAACAAGGCGAAGCTATAAAGCGTTCAGGTATTATTGAGGTGGAAGTAGTTATAGAAGATAATAAACCTGTAGAAGTTAAAGTTTCAGGAAATGCTGTAATAGTGTTTAAATCCGAGTTGCTATTGAGATAATTTTTCAAGGAGGAATCATTAGAAATTAAAATATTGCCAAAATACAATATAATGGTAGGTGTCATTTTAATATCGTTAATAAAGTAAATGATTAATTAATAAATTTGACACAGTACTGTAACAAAGTTTATCTAATATGATAAGTAACATAATAGTTCCATATAACAAGGTAAGCATCTGGGATTTGTTCTCCCGGTGCTTATTTTTTATTCATAAAATAATATATTTTGTTACAAACAATTAATAAATATGACATTAAGTTGTAACAAATAACTTATATAATAGTAAACATATTAAGAAATACCTTAGAAAAACTTAAAAATAATAGTTCCCCCTATTATTATAAGTAGGTGTCTGTGGTTGCAGGGCACTTTAAATTTAAGTGTAACCGCCACGAGGTACTATATAAAATTTGACTCCCAAGATTATATTTGTAAAAATAAGCATCCGTTGTTTAGGGTGCTTATTTTGTGTGGAGAAAAGTCTGGAGTGAGATAACCTTGAAACGTCATGATGAGTGTATTATACAAATCGTAACATAATAGTTGATAGGCTGTGTTTTGAGAAGTGGTATAATTGAAACTGTAAATTTCAATGGTAAAGGAGATAAAGTCATGAAGATATATTTTGTCAATGGCAGTCCGAGAAAAGAATGGAATACGGGTACTGTACTGGGAAAGGCAATGGAAGGAGTCACATCGGAAGGTGTAGAAACAGAGCTAATTAACTTGTATGATTTGAGATACAAGGGTTGTGTCAGTTGTTTTGCATGTAAATAATACTTATCAATTTCCAAATTACAGCAGATATGAATCCTCTAAATTTTCGGAAACAGAAAAGGCTTCATATAAACAAACGCAATTTCCAATAGATTGCCAAAAGGCTTTTAAAATGGGACGGAGAATTGCAGGAAAAGATTTGAAGGAGAAATAAATATTACTTTGTCGAATCAATGTATCCCTAATTTTTGAATTTATACCAATAGAATGAACTTAAAAATCCTACGAAAGATATAAATGCCATAAGGTAATATGCTAAACTCATATTATAATTATTTACAATTATTCCTGTAAAAATTGGAATAATAGTCATACCTAGGCCATAAATAGCCTGGAAATATCCCATAGCAGTAGACTTTTTCTTCTGATCTACATTTTTCATTGACTCGCTTGTACAAAAAGAAAACAAAATACCTGTAGACATGGCAATCAAAATTTGCGCAAAGTATATATGCAATACGGAACTTGTATTTGGAACAATTATGCAATATATGCAGATGCATATAAGTACGGTAGGGATCCAGAACTTAGCGCCCTGTTTTGCTGCTAATTTTGAAGCTGAAAAATAGGAAGTAATCACAGCTGCTAATATATATATTATTGAATTTATACCAATTTGAAAACCAGAAGCTCCTAGTTGTTTAGCAATCTGATTTGTAAAAGACATTGCTGTAGACATAAGTATTCCCTGTTGTATCAGTGCAAGCAATGAAAAACCTATAAGTCTTTTATCCGTATATACGGTAATAAGTTTTCTAACAGGTAATGGTTTAAAATCAGTTTTAGGTTCTTTTATGAAAAATCCGATAGCAGTAGATGGAAATGCAGCTACAAGACTTAATATACATAAGAAATTCATCCCCAATTTATCGTAAAACATAGATCCAACAACAAATCCCACAAGAATTCCTATGTTGTTTGCACCAATAATAGTTCCCATGGATTTTTGAATATCCTCTTTTTTAAAATAATTTGAATATAAAACCATAAAAGAAATCCACATTGCTGATGCCAACCCAGAAAGCAAACTTCCAAGCAAGAAACCAATACCATTTGGAATAAATATTCTAAAAAGAGAAGCTAGTCCACTGGAACAAGCACCAATTATAATAAATAATTTATGATGTCCTTTTCTATCAGCCATTATTCCTATTGGCATTCGAAGTAGCATTTGTGATAATCCATATGCACCAACAACGATTCCAACAAAACTAGTGGCTACACCAATTGAAAGTAAGTATGGAGTTTGATAAGGTATATAGACATATTGTGAAAACCAAAACATAACTACAATAATTAATAAAATTCTTTTTTGCGATTTTACATTTAGTTGATTAATTTCAACCATGTGAATATCCTCCTGTGGTTTACTTATAAGAATTATTTAAGAACAAATAAATATTTCTGTCTCTCATATGTATAAGTTATATAGTATCATAAAAATTCCCAATGAGCATTATGAATAAAAAAGAATCTTTTGAACTTATAATTGTTAATTTGTTCTTTGAAAATTAAATAGTACGGTGTATAATAAATACATTATAGCTTGGCTTGCAAGTTATTTTAGGTGATGGAGTTCGCCTTTAACTGCGTTATGCTGATGACTCCTAGATTAAAATAGAAATTATTATTTTGGGAGGGAAATGCAGATGCAAAGGTTATTATTTATTGGAATTGGTGGCCTTATTGGTTCTTGTTTAAGATATATTATATCGATAAATTCACCTAAATTATTTGGAGGACCATTACCGTACGGGACATTAATTGTAAATGTAGTTGGTGGAATTTTGATGGGTTTTATAATGCAGTTAAGCTTGGTAACTAATTTAATTTCTCCAAATTTAAGATTGTTTCTTACTACTGGGATAATGGGTGGATTTACTACATTTTCTACATTCAGTTATGAAACCATAGCTTTTCTTAGTGGAGGAAGGTATTTACTGGGAGTTTTGAATATTTGCTTAAATTTATTCTTAAGTCTTCTTGGAGTTTTAACAGGCAGATATTTTGCAAATATAATTTAACAAATAAATAATATAGTACTAATACATCGTATTATTCAAAAGAATTTTATGGTGTTTTTTATTGTATAATAGAGGAAGAAGGACATAAAATAATAAAAATTTTAGCTATAAAGCCAATAAAAACAGTATAAATGACAAAATTTGAGTAATAAATGCCTATAATAATACTGAAATATATAGTGTTACATTTTATAAAGTAGCGTATAATGTTGATAACAAATTATACGATTTGTCTATAGCAAAATACTGTAATGAAAGGTCCATACATCATAATAAAGATACTTAAAATTTATGGAGATGATTGGATGAAAAATTTAGAAAATTTGTTAAAGACATCTTTAGATGATATACAAAAGCCATATAAAGAAATAATATTTACTTGTATAGGTACAGATAAATATATATGGGATAGTTATGGACCTATAGTTGGTACAAAACTTAAGCAATATGGATTTAAAGTTTATGGCACATTAAAATATCCTATGCATTCAAATAATTTAGAATTAATTTTAAAAAATATAGATATCAAAAACAATTTAATTGTAGCTGTGGATGCAGGGTTAGGATATAGAGGAGATGTTGGCAAAATATTTATAAAAAATAGGGCTTTAAAGCCTGGAGCTGGGCTTAATAAAAATTTACCGGCAATTGGAGATATAAGTATTACGGCAATAATAAATGTATACGGTAAATATGATTCTATGGCTCTACAGGGCACTAGATTAAGTTTTGTTTATTATTTAGCTTTACAGACAGCAAATGCTATTTGTAGAGTTATGGGAAAAGAAAATAAGCTTTCAGAATTATTGTAGTAGGCTAAACAGATAGCTAAAAATTTAATAAAGATTTAGTCAAAAAGTATATAAAACAGGTTGAGATATAATTAAATGCTTTAAATATCTGGTTAAGTTTAATATACTAAAGGTAGAGACCAATATAAAAGAGTAGGTGAATAAGTATGAAAGGAGAGCTATTCAATTTTGAAGACTTAAAGAATCTGAACTCAAATACTAAAGTATGGGGAGAATTTAAATATCACGGAGCTGACGTATATGTGATTAAAAATTTACATTATGGAATCACGTTTATGAAATATATCTCTGAATCTACCTGGATAAGTTTTTTTATGAATTATTCTACATTAAAAATAAATATAGAAAATAATGTAGTAAAAATATATGAATGGTTATCTGCTAAAGAATATATAGATTGTAGAATAGGTATTGTAAGAAATGAGATAGATATTATGTTGAATATGAATAACGAAGAGGGTTTTATGAAATTGACATCTGAATATAAAAAACTGTTAGAAGAAAAGGAGTTTATTGGTGAATAATAAAATACCAAATAGCAAAGTAGTTCCATATAACAGAGTAAGCATTTTACTGTAGTATTTTGAATGCTTACTTTTTTGTTTGTTTATAGAATGACATATTCTAAATCGAGTAGGAGCTGAATAATTATTTTATTCAGCGACCTCTCACACCACTGTGCGTACCGTTCGGTACACAGCGGTTCAATAAGAATTACCTAATTATAGATACCTTTCGGTTAATGTTATAAAGCCTTGCTTTTTAAGATGTTTATTAGATAGTGTCTTTGATAGAATAGGGCTGCAGGATATCCTCCAGTAGCCTTTTCTTGTATTTGCATATTCCCAAGCTTTATATTCATCAATACCAAGCCTTTTAAGATTATCGTGTTTTGTTTTGAGTTTCTTCCATTGTTTCCAATAACACATCCTAATCCTTCTTCTAAGCCACTCATCTAACATCTTAAGTGTACTTTTCATATCTGCCAGTTTGAAGTAGTTAATCCATCCGATTATAATCTGTTTTAGCTTAATCGCACGGAGTTCCATACTCATAGCATTACTTCTTCCTGTTACTTCCTTAAGTTTAACTTTAAGTTTCCTAACAGAATTTTGATGTACTCTTATTCCCATTTCACCTTTCTTTGGATAAAATGTAAATCCTAAATATTTCAACTTCCACGGTCTATCGACCTTACTTTTATCTTTGTTGACTTTGAGTTTTAATTTCTCTTCTATAAACCTTGTTATACTTGCCATTACTCGATATGCTGCCTTTTTTGTTTTCAAGTATATATTACAGTCGTCAGCGTACCTACAGAAATGTAGTCCTCGCTTTTCTAATTCTTTATCCAGTTCATTTAACATGACATTGCTTAGCAATGGTGAGAGATTTCCACCTTGTGGAACGCCTCTTCTTGTAATGCTAAAAATACCTTTTTCCATTACACCTGCTTGTAGATATTTTCTTATTAAAGATATTACCCTAATATCTTTTATTTCTTCATAAATCAATCCAATTAATTTATCATGATTTACAGTATCAAAGTATTTCTCTAAATCAATATTTACTGCCCATCTATAGCCATTGTCCATGTATTCTTTACATTTTAGAATTGCTTGATGAGCACTTCTATTTGGTCTAAATCCATAACTTTTATCTGAAAATTTCTTTTCAAATATTGGACTTAATATTTGAGCAATAGCTTGTTGTATTACTCGGTCTACAGCCGTTGGTATACCTAGTGGTCGTTTCTTTCCATCAGACTTTGGAATTTCCACTCGTCTTACTGGATTAGGCTTATAACTACCTTCTAATAATGATTGCCGAAGGCTGGCACCCGTTTCCTTTAGGTATTGTAGAAGTTCATCTACATTCATACCATCAATTCCATGGCTGCCTTTATTGGCTCTAACTCTCTTAAATGCTTGATTTAAGTTATTTCTGTCAACAATTCTCTCAAGCAATTCATTATTGTATCTACTTTTGGCGTTCTGTTGCTTTTTTAACGTCAATGAAATGCTCGGCGCTCCTACATATTCTTTGAGTTCCACTCTATCCTTTTGTAGGTAACCTTCATTATGAAGTTGTCTGCTGTTATCACATTTCTCTGTGTTTTTCAAAGTTTCAAAACCTCCTATTGTTCAGTCCTTCCCACGCTAACGCGTTTTACGTGGTACTATGACATCTGCTGACTTCTGACAGTTCAGCCACACATTACTGTATGGGTTGTTATTTCTAAATTCATATCTGTAACTTATCTGTCAGATCTCCCCAGGTAAGAACGCAATCTTTCACTCTATCTATCTGCTACATTTACACCGCCTGTTTTTGGATAGTTTAGGGCTTCATTTTGTTATGCAAACTTACCCACAGACATATGCCTTATATGTAGTTTCTGTCCGTCAGACCAGAGTTTTGCTACCGACTTCCTTCAGATTCCACGTCACCATGGACACCCTTGTCTTAAGCTATGCACTTGGCACTATCAACCCGTGCTTGGGACTTTCACCCATTAGATTGCGCCCATGCTGGGCGCACATAAATAAAAACTTATCAACATTGTTGATAAGTTTTAAAATATTTCTACCTATTATATATTATATATGGATAATATATAATAAACTGTAATTATCCATACTGAAAAGTTCATTGTATTTTGTTACAAACAATTAATAAATATGACATTAAGCTGTAACAAATACTATGTAGAATAATAAGTGTCCTAAGGAAATACCTTAGCGAAATTGAAAATAATAGATTTATATACATGAAGAAAATGAAGGTAATTACCATCATTTGTGTCTACGGTTGCAGGACACACTAAAATTAAGTGCAACCGCCACAAAAAAATATTTAATGTTCTTTGTAAAGAAAAAAACCAAGGGGTGAAAACCTTGGTTAAAGAATGTAAAAATGTATTATGCTGTAGAGAATTTAATGAAGAATTTTTAAATCACGGAATTCATCATCCAGGGCATAAAGGTCAATATCAATATATTTTGGATAATATATTGATAACCTTATATAAATATGATACGCAAAATTTAATTTATTATACTGGAAATTTTGCAATATTATAGCAGGCACCTTTTTAATTTTTAAGCATGACTTTTGAGAAATCTGCACTATTGTATTTTGTGATAAAGAGTATTAAAATATAGTCATAAGATATTACATAATATTATGTGATATGATTTTATTTAAAACTATTATAAAATATATGTTTATGCTGATTTTATCATGGACATATATGATAAGAGAGAGGGGCTGGAAATATGAAAATAACGGTAAAAGGGAAAAACATTTCAGTGACTGATGCATTGAAAAGTACAGTGGATAAAAAGCTTTCAAGGCTAGATAAGTATTTCAACCCTAATGTAGAGGCACATGTTACATTGAGTGTGCAAAAGAATTCCCAGATTGTTGAAGTTACCATTCCATTGGGAGGGGTTATACTTAGGGGAGAAGAAAGAAATAATGACATGTATGCTTCAATTGATTTAGTTGTGGATAAATTGGAAGGACAAATAAGAAAACAGAAAACTAAGTTGCTCAAAAGAAAACGTTCTTCAGAGTCATTAAGGTTCCAGTTCATACCAGATCAACGTGAAGAGGAGAAGAAAGAAAATAAAATAGTTAAAACTAAAAAGTTTGCAGTAAAACCAATGTCTGCAGAAGAAGCGGTTCTTCAAATGGAACTTTTAGGCCACAATTTCTTTGTGTATCAGGCTGCAGAAAGTGGAGAAGTAAATGTAGTTTATAAGAGAAAAGATGGAGATTATGGGCTTATTGAGCCTGAATTTTAGAATGTATTTAGTAAGAGGAAGTTTATAAGCTTCCTCTCTTATTATTTATTAAACTAAAGTAAACTATTTTTTAATTAGTTGAATGCCCTATAATTAGGTGATATAATTTATAAAGTATATATTTATATAAAATTACATGTGAGGATGAAAATAATGAAACTTTTTCAAAAAATATTTGGCTCGTACAGCGAGAAGGAAGTAAAAAGAATTATTCCCATAGTAGATAAAATAGATAATTTAGATAGTGACATGCAAAAATTGGGAGATGATCAGCTGAGAGCTAAGACTGATGAATTTAAAGAAAGGCTTAAGAATGGAGAAGCTTTGGATTCGGTACTACCAGAAGCTTTTGCAGTGGTCAGGGAAACAGCGGCCAGGACTGTAGGATTGAAGCATTATAGAGAACAGCTAATAGGTGGAGTTGTACTTCATCAAGGCAGAATAGCTGAAATGAAAACTGGTGAAGGTAAAACATTGGTTGCTACTGCACCAGCTTATTTGAATGCACTTACAGGTAAGGGTGTTCACATAATTACAGTAAATGATTATTTGGCAAAAAGAGATAGGGATTCAATGGCACCTGTATACGAATTTCTTGGACTTAAAGTTGGAGTTATACTTCATGACATGGATCAATCACAGAGGCAGGAAGCATATAATTGTGATATAACTTATGGAACCAACAGTGAGTTCGGTTTTGATTATCTAAGAGATAATATGGTAGTATACAAAGAAGAGAGAGTTCAAAGAGAATTGAGTTTTGCTATAGTTGACGAGGTTGACTCAATTTTAATTGATGAAGCCAGAACTCCGCTTATAATTTCAGGTGAAGGTGAGAAATCAACTGAATTTTATAAAGTAGCGGATCATTTTGCAAAAACATTGAAAAAGCAGAATGCATCTGAAGATGAGAAGGAAATTGAAGAAAAAGATAAAGGCGATTTTACAGTAGATGAAAAGGCAAATGCAGTAATCCTTACATCACGAGGTATAGAAAAAGCTGAAAAGTTTTTCAATCTCGATAATTATGCAGATCCAGAAAACATGGAACTTCAACATCATGTAGTTCAGGCATTGAAAGCAAATTATATAATGAAACGTGATAAGGACTATATGGTGAAAAATGGAGAGGTTTTAATAGTAGATGAATTTACTGGAAGAATGATGGAAGGAAGAAGATATAGTGATGGACTTCACCAGGCTATAGAAGCGAAAGAAGGAGTAAAAGTTGAAAGAGAATCAAAAACTCTTGCAACTATAACATATCAGAACTATTTTAGAATATTCAATAAACTCTCAGGTATGACAGGTACTGCTCAGACAGAAGAAAATGAGTTTAGAGAAATATATGGATTGGATGTAATAGTTATTCCTACCCATGAACCTGTTATAAGAAAAGATCTGCCTGATTTGGTTTATAAGACTGCAAAAGGTAAATTTAAATCTGTGGCAGACGATATATATGAAACATACAAAAAAGGTCAGCCGGTGCTTGTTGGTACAGTAAGTATAGAAAAATCTGAACTTCTTTCTGATATGCTTAAAAAGAGAGGGGTACCTCATCAGGTATTGAATGCGAAATATCATGAAAAAGAAGCCGAGATAATCTCACATGCTGGCGAAAAGGGAACTGTGACCATTGCTACTAATATGGCAGGACGTGGTACCGATATAAAACTTGGAAAAGGCGTTGTAAACTTAGGTGGACTTAAGATAATAGGTACGGAAAGGCATGAATCGAGAAGAATTGACAATCAGCTTAGAGGTCGTTCAGGACGTCAGGGTGACCCTGGAGAATCAAGATTTTATGTTTCTCTTGAAGATGATTTGATGAGAATATTCGGATCAGATAGACTCCAGGGAATGGTTGAAAAACTTGGACTTGGAGAAGATGAGGCAATAGAAAGTAAAATGGTTACAAATGCTATAGAAAATGCCCAGAAGAAAGTGGAGGGCAATAACTTTGATATAAGAAAAACATTGCTGCAGTATGATGATGTAATAAATAAACAGAGGGAGATAATCTATAAACAGAGATCTGAAGTGCTTGAAGGGATAGATCTAAAAGATCAGATCCAAAATATGCTGAATAGCTTGGTTTCTGAAATTGTAGAATCCCACATATCTGGTGATGACGATGAATTTGATGAAGAAATCAGAAATTTGATAAGCTATATGGAAGAAATTTATGTTCCTGAAGGAGCAATTAAATTTGATGATATAGCAAATCTCTCTAATGAGGATATAATAGATAAATATATAGAATTGGGAGAGAAAATTTATCAAGAAAAAGAGAAAGAATTTACGTCAGAGCAGATGAGGGAAATAGAAAGGGTTATACTTCTTAAAGTGGTTGATACTAGATGGATGGATCATATAGACGATATGGAACATTTGAAGAGGGCTATAGGACTTAGAGCCTATAGACAGCAGGAACCTGCTCAGGCTTATCAGTTTGAAGGCAGTGAAATGTTTAATGAGATGATCTATAATATTAAAGTTGATACTATAAAATATTTATTCCATGTAAAGATTGAGAGAGCTCCTGAAAGAGAAAGGGTTGCTAAAAATTTAAGCACAAACCAAGATGCAGGTGAGCCAGTTAAAAGGCAGCCAATAAGGAAGCAGAAGACAGTTGGAAGAAATGATCCTTGTCCTTGTGGAAGTGGCAAAAAATATAAAAACTGCTGCGGAAAAGTAGTCAATAGCAATGGTTAATTATGAATAAATGAGGTGATTACATGATAGTTGAATTGGAAAATATATTTTCAAGAATAAGTCTGCTTAAAAGGTCATTAATTGAAATAAGGGGGTCTCTTTGACCTGGATAACTGTAAAAATAGGATAGAAGAACTTCAGTTTAAAATGCAGGAAAAGGGTTTTTGGGATAATCCCCAGATGGCACAGAAGGTATCTTCTGAAGAGAGACTTTTAAATGAAAAGCTGGATATATACAATAAACTGAAAGATAGAGTGGAAGATGTGGAAACCCTGTCCAGTATAGCCATAGAAGAAGAAGACTCCTCTGTATCTGGAGATATAATAGCTGAAGTAGAAAATATTGAAAAAGTATTGGAAAAACTTAAAATAGAATTACTTTTATCAGGAGAGTATGATAAAAACAATGCAATATTAAATCTCCATGTAGGAGTAGGCGGAACAGATGCCCAGGATTGGACTGAAATGTTGCTCCGGATGTATACTAGATGGGCTGAAAAATCAGGTTATAAAGTCGAAATGCTGGATATGCTTCCTGCAGAAGACGCAGGTATAAAAAGTGTATCATTGAAGATAATAGGCGAATTTGCCTATGGGTACCTAAAAGCTGAAAAAGGAATACACAGGCTGGTTAGAATATCGCCTTTCAATGCCAATGGTAAAAGGCAGACGTCATTTGCTTCAGTGGAAGTCTTACCTGAACTTACTAGAGATCAGGATATAGATATAAGATCGGAAGATTTAAAAGTGGATACCTATAGATCCAGTGGAGCCGGCGGTCAGCACGTTAACAAGACTGAATCTGCCGTTAGAATAACCCATGTTCCTACGGGAATAATAGTACAATGTCAGAATGAGAGAAGTCAGCACTATAACAGGGAAACTGCAATGTCAATGTTAAAATCCAAACTTGTAGAATTGAAGGAAAGAGCACACAAAGAAAAGATAGAGGATTTGACAGGCGAGTTAAAGGACATGGGATGGGGAAGTCAGATAAGGTCTTATGTATTTCAACCGTATACCATGGTTAAAGACCATAGAACCGGAGAGGAAAATGGAAATGTAACCTCGGTAATGGATGGAAATATAGATAATTTTATAGCGGCGTATTTAAAACAGCAGGTAAAATAAACTATTTATACAAAGTAATGTTTAAAGGGATTTGAATATGAGTTTTAAGAGCAAATTACAGGATACGTTTATATCTCTCAATCATAGAGATTTTAGATATTTTTTATCAGGGCAGTTGTTATCTTTGATGGGAACTATGATTCAAAATACTGCCTTGAGCTGGTATGTGTACAAGATGACCAATTCACCTTTTCTTCTAGGACTTATAGGAGTGTTTCAATATGCACCGGTACTTTTGATAACACTGATAGGAGGGGTCATAGCCGAAAGGCATTCTAAGAAAAAGATTTTAATAGTAACTCAATTTTCATATATGATTCAAGCATTTATACTGTGCATTATTGTATATAGTGGTATAGGGAAATACTGGATGCTTGCATTGTTGGCTGCAGTAAATGGTAGTATAACGAGTCTGGATATGCCTACAAGACAGTCTTTCTTTATAGAATTTGTAGGAAAAAGAGATCTTCCAAATGCTATATCATTGAATTCAACCGTATTTAACATGTCTCGTATAGTTGGACCAGCACTTGCAGGAATAATAATGAACAGGTTCGGTGTATTTCAATGTTTCTTAATTAATGCAATAAGCTTTATACCAGTTATTTATGGTATATTTAAAATAAATGCCATGGGAAATCCAAAGGTATCTGTTAATATGAACTCTGGGGTTTTTAGGGAACTTAAGAATGGCATAATGTATACCTTCAGCAAAAAGATCCTGATATCTACGATGCTTATGTTGGCAATAGTATGTACTTTTGCATTTAACAGCAACGTAATTATACCTGTATTTGCAAAAGAGGTTATGAATGGAGATGCCGCTGAATATAGTTTTTTATTGAGTCTTATAGGAGTAGGATCTCTTTTGGGAGCTGTATTTATGGCAAACGAAGGTAGAAAACTAAAAGTTCATCATTATCTAATTATAAATTCAATTATTCTCGGAGTTTTACAGATAATAACTGTATTTACGTCTGATTATATAATAGTAGCAGTACTCTTTATATTTATAGGCTTTTTTGGGTTGACTTTTTTGAATAGAGCCAATGCAATTTTACAATTTAATACCGAAGATGAATACAGGGGAAGGGTAATGAGCATATATGCATTTTTAAATATAGGGAGTACACCTATTGGAAATGCATTTGTAGGGGTTATAATGGAAAAATTTGGAGGAAAATTTGGATTCTTCAGTTGTGGTTTAGGCATGCTTTTTCTTATTGCTCCTGTGTTGTTCTATATTAAATTTAAAGAAAATCATGTCTGAGGTATAGAATGCTTGTTATTGTTATGCCCGCTAGTGATAGAAGAAAAAAGGATTTATAGTATATAAAATATGGATTGCTAGAAAAAGCATATTTGTTTATCTCTTTTGAAACAATATTAAAACATCTTTCTATAGATTTTGTACCGATATAATATGACTTATCCATTGGAGTATGTATCCTTGACATATCAGCATCTGACAGTGTTATGGCATCTATGCCATAGGCCCTGAAATATTCATGGTCACTTGCGTTTTCAAATGAATATTTGAAGCTTTCGTTATTTTTACTGCAAAGAGCTGCTATTTCTTTTATGAAGTTTACGTCTTTATTATCCCATCTACCTCCCATTATGGATATAGGTACATCTTTGTTGCTTCCTATCATATCCAAATTTATAACTTTGCTGCCTTTTAGATTCTGTTTATATTTTTTTACGAAATCTTTTGAGCCTAGGCAGCCGAATTCCTCTGCATTAAAAGCTGCAAATATTATGTTCCTGTCAGGTTTTCCTAAAGAATTTATATATTTTACAAGTCCAAGCAAAAAGGAAGTTCCAGAGGCATTGTCCAGGGCTCCTCCGTATATTGTTCCAGATAGATCACTCCCAAGGTGATCAAAGTGAGCAGACAATATAATTGGAGGAAGAGATGTATTTTTACCTGCTATATAGCCTATTACATTGTATATAGATGTGAATTTATTTTCAAAAGGTATAAAACAAGTTATTTCACAACCTGAATCTATGTAATTTTTTATTTGTTGAGAAGTTTGTTTCTTTATCATTATATACATGGAATTAGGAGAGTTAGCAATAAAGGAGCTTCTGAAATTCAAATTGTCCTGCTGCGGATTGTAGAATAGAAAATATGCATTTCCCTTTTGAACTTGGAAACTATTTCCTTTCCACAGTATAGTATCTTTTTTGTTAAAGGATACATTATTGTTTCTGAAGTTCAACATGTCTTCTTTATAGTCTATTCCATATTTATATTGCTTTATTATGAATCCATTTTTATCTTTTACTGTTAAGCTTGGTATACCATTTATTCTTTTGGGATATATGACATTGAAGCTTTCTAGATAGTTGTTATTGTAAGGCTTTAAGTTTTGGCTTCTGAAATAGTCATTTATAAAGCGTACTGCTTCGTAATTTTCTATGGTTCCTGGGAGTCTGCCATTGAAATCATTTGAGGATAGATAGGTTATATCATTTTTTATGTCTGCATAATCTAAAGGCTTTGTAGAGCAATAGATTTGAAAACTCATAGAACAAATTAAGCAAAATATGGTTATAAATAAAGATAATATAAATCTTTTCATATATTATAGCTCCTAAAATTATTTATTGTATATAAATATATATTAATTTGCCAAAGCTCATATAACTGTTGTAATATATTTTTAATTGATTATTTATTTAACATAGCTTTAAAATTAAGGCAGGAGGTAAAAATGAGCAATATAATAGACACATTATCATTAGAATTAGGTGTAGATAAAAAATATATAAATAATGTAATTGAATTAATAGATTCAGGTAATACAGTGCCTTTCATAGCAAGATATAGGAAAGAACTGACAGGCAGCATGAGTGATATAACTTTAAGAAAGCTTGCACAGAGACTTATGTATCTTAGAAATTTAAAGGCAAGAAAAGAAGATGTAATAAGAATAATAGAAGAACAGGGAAAGCTTACAGAAGGATTAAAAAAATCCATAGAAATCTGTGGTACTCTAACTGAGGTTGAGGATATATACAGACCATATAAACCTAAAAAGAGGACTAGAGCTACTATTGCGCAGGAAAAAGGATTGAAGCCTATTTCTGATGTTATAATAAGCGGAAGTTTTAAGGGTGATATAAACTCATATGCAGAAAAGTTTATAAATGCAGAAAAAGGAGTGGAAAATATAGAAGATGTTCTATCTGGTGCCATGGATATAATAAGTGAAGTTATCTCTGATGAAGCAAAGTATAGGAAGTGGATAAGAAAATTTGTGCATGATACTGGAATAATTGAAACAAAAGGTGAAAGCAAAGAACCTACTCCCTATGAAATGTACTATGAATATAACGAAGTGGTAAAGTCTATTCCACCTCATAGAATACTTGCTATAAATAGAGGTGAAAAGGAGAAAATTTTATCTGTTAAGATAAATTGTGATATGGATAGAATAGTATCATATTTAGAGAAAGAGTGTCTTAAAGGAAATAGTATTACAGATATTTATATAGAAAAAAGTATTGTGGATTCTCTGAAAAGGTTGATATACCCTTCCATTGATAGGGAGATAAGATCTGAACTTACAGATATAGGCGAGGAAGGGGCCATAAAAATATTTAAGGCGAACTTGAAAGCGCTTCTCATGCAGCCTCCGATAAAAGGCAAAAATGTAATGGGATATGATCCTGGATTTAGAAATGGGTGTAAAGTAGCTGTGCTGGATGATACGGGAAAGCTGCTGGATACGGCTATAGTATATGCAACTGCACCTCAGAATGATGTGGAAGGTTCTATAAAAACACTGAAATATCTCGTGTATAAGTATGATATAAATATGATATCGCTTGGAAATGGAACTGCAAGCAGAGAGTCAGAGGAAATAATAGGAAGACTCATAAAGGAGGTAAAAGAGGAAAGGGAAAAGGATTTATACTATGCTATAGTATCTGAAGCTGGGGCTTCTGTATACTCGGCATCAGAACTTGCTGCAAGAGATTATCCAGATGTAAATGTATCACTTAGAGGTGCAATATCAATAGGTAGAAGGCTTCAAGATCCGCTTGCAGAGCTGGTAAAAATAGACCCAAAGGCAATAGGCGTTGGGCAATACCAGCATGATGTTGCTCCTAAAAGGTTGGATGAATCCCTGAAAGGAGTTGTGGAAGATTGTGTAAACAGTGTGGGTGTAGATTTAAATATAGCAACACCATCACTCCTTTCCTATATATCGGGAATAAATTCAGCTATAGCTGCAAATATTGTAGATTATAGAGAAAAAAATGGGAAGTTTAGAAGCAGAAAGGAATTACTAAAAGTTAAGAGATTGGGAGCAAAGGCTTTTGAACAATGTGCAGGTTTTCTGAGGGTTATGGAAAGTAGTGAACCTCTTGACAATACCTCTGTACATCCTGAATCTTATGATATGGCCAAAGAACTTTTGAATATTCTTGGATATACTATGGAGGGTTTCAGAGGTGGAGCACTCAAGGATATAGATGAAAGAGTTAAAGAGATAGGAATAGGGATACTTTCTAAAAAACTTGATTCAGGAATACCTACTTTAAAAGATATTATAAATGAAATAAAAAAACCCGGTAGGGATCCTAGAGAGGAACTTCCCAAGCCTATACTAAAGACCGGCATAGTTGATATGAATCAGCTTAAGCCGGGGATGGTACTCATGGGCACGGTTAGAAATGTAGCTGATTTCGGTGCCTTTGTTGATATAGGAGTTCATCAAGACGGATTAGTACATGTAAGCCAGCTTTCAGACAAGTTTGTGAAGCATCCTCTTGATGTAGTTCAGGTTGGAGATATTGTGCAGGTTACCGTACTTGAGATAGATGAAAAGAGAAAAAGAATTTCACTTAGCATGAAATAAAAAATAAGCTCTTATTTGATAATGTAATTAAATGAGAGCTTATTTCTGTATGGAGAAAATACTATTTAAAGATTTTTGTGTTTTTAGGGTTAGAAGAAGATGACTCGAGGGATTTTTTAAATATTTGGCGAATAATTTCTTTTGATGGGACACCCTCATGCATTTTCTTTTCTCCTACAAAATATGTAGGTACATAATAGTAATCATATTTTTTTGCTGTTTCTGGATTCAGTTCTTCATCTACTATTTTTATATCTATATTTGTATATTCCGGATTTTCATTTTTAAGCTCTTTCATCCAGTTAAGGGCCTGTTTGCAGTAAGGACACCAACTTGTTATAAACATATGTACTGGTTCCATATTAAATCACCTGACTTTCTATTTTATGTCATAATTATATATCAAAAGACTATATTTTTCTATATATTCAGTTTAATATAAAAACAGATAATCTGCACTTATCAAACATAGGCAGATTATCTGTTTTTTAAATATTGTTATATGTTATTTAATGAAATGGCGGAAGCTCCATTGGTTGAACGACAATTACAGAATTTTTAGCAGAAATGGATTTGGCTTCAACTTGAGCAGTTGTAACAACCCCTAGTGAAAGTGTCAAAAAACATATAGCGGCAGCAACAGTTTTGATCAATTTCTTTTTCATTTTAAAATTCCCCCCTATTAAAAAATATCTATATTGTAATATGTTGAATTATTGTAGCTTTTTATAGTATCCTGTGACAATAGCAGATACTTTCTGGTATTGGTTTTATCTCCTTTTGTCAGATATATCAATGATAGCTTGTTGTAGACAAGTGAAAGATCTACAATATTATGAATTTCACCGGTTTTTTTTAATATTTCAACTAGTTTTAAATAGACTTTTTCAAGTTTATCATAATCATTCAATATATCATATATTCTAGACAGCATAAGATTACCTTTTATGATATATTCCATATCACCATATTCTTCTGCGTTTTTAAGACCTATTTTTATAGATTCAACGGCCTTATCATATGATTTCTGCTTTATAAATATATAGGATTTTTCTATAAATGTATGGGATAAAGTAGGTCTGTCAAATTTATATTTAAAGGTCTCCGCTTTATTGAAATAGTTTATGCTGTTTTTAAAATCATTCATATGACAGTATACCAAGCCTAAATTATTATATATGTATCCAAGTAAGGGGTTCTCTAAATCTACAATTTTATCTTCTAAAGAAATATATATGTCTATAGCGGTCTTAAGATCATTTTTAATCTCAAAACAGTCGGCTTTTAAAATGTTGGCATATATGTAAAATGTAAAATTGTCTTGCTTATTATGGATAGATAAGTATTTATCTATATTTTCGAGACACAAATCTATCTTGTTTAACTTTCTATATGCAAGTGCCATATCGTATAAAGCTAGTTCATAGATCTTCATATTGTCATAAGCAAGGGAATAGTGTATAGAGAAATTCAAATATGTAATACAGTCCGAGTACTGAAGAAGATTTCCTTTACATAGTCCAAGCCGCCAATATATATAAGATACCTTTTCATTCTGCTTTATATTTTTATAGGTGTCTAAAGACTGATTGTAATTTACAAATGCCTTTTCACAATCTTTTTTTTCATAATAGATATCACCATATTTACAATAAGCCTCGGCTTCCACATCTGTCAAATTGTACCTTTCTGATATTGACATTACATATTTTACATCATCCATGGAAATATTTTTTTGTCTGAGTCTTTTAAGACAGTACAACCTTGCATCCTCTTCTGGTGACCTCAATAGATAATCCCCGTCTATGGATAATTCATGACCTAATTCCTTAGCTCTAGCGTTAAATTTTTTAGCAAGTATTACAGCAGTATCATATTTAAGATTTCTCCGACCTATTTCAATCATACTTATAAGTCCTCTGGTTATGTTTTCATCCTGTAGATCCTGCTGCTTCATGTTCAAATCTTTTCTTAATTTTTTTATTTTTTCATTGCTGGTTAAAAATTTCATCTAGTCACCTAAAAAGAAATAGTTTTTATTTTCATTAATTTACATTTTACACCTATAATATGAATTTTGCAACAAAAAATAAAAAAAAAGTTGCAACTATATTCAAAAAAAATGGTATTATATTAACATAATAAAATTAAGTTAAAGCGAATATAATTTGATAATTAAAAAATGATATAATCAATCCAATTTATATAGACTGATTATATCAAAGGTGATGTAAGTTTTAAATTTTAATTATATGGTTATTGTGATAAATATCAATTAACTATATAATATACCATCTCATATAGTTTTGCAACTATTTTTAATTAAAATAGTTGCAAAATGTTTTTGAATATAGTAATATATATGCATAGAAGGAAAGTCATATTAATGTAAAAAATAGAAAGATATTCTTGAATAAGAAAATGTAATGAAACTGTGGTAGGTTTTAAATTTGAGGGGGAGCATATTGCGGTTATTTTTCAGAATAATATCTTTCTATTCTTTAAAAGAGTTTAGCAGCTAATTAGACTTAATAAAATAAAATTCCAGTAAAAATAAAATTTTACTGGAATTTTACTGCTATATAGAATATATTTTATAGAACCTTATCCTATGAAATTTTCAACCTCTCTATTGAATTTATCTGGATCCTCTAATATTAGTGAATGACCGCATCCCGGAAAACCTACTTTTTTTGAACCTTTTATCATTTTATTTAGATACTCACTGTTTTCAGGCATATATAAGCAGCTTTCCTCGCCAAATGTTATGAGTGTAGGAATATCTATCTTATCGAGGACATCTCTATAATCCTGTATACTCATGCTAACCCACATACGTGTCATAACAGTGGGTGAATTCTTATATTCTTCTTTATATGTCCAATCTAGTTCTTCCTTATCTTTACAACCTGATTTTGCAAAAATAGCAGGGGTGAATACGTCTGCAAATGCTTTCCAATTGGTATTCATAGCTTCCAGTGTATTTAAATTATCTTCATGTGTAAACTTTCCATAAAGTCCGTCTTTATAGTTATCATCAGTTATAAGTTTAGCAGTCATGTCTATTAGCACTATTTTGTACAGACTACTGCATCCAAATTGTTTAATGTACTCAAATATGATGTGGGTACCCATAGACCAGCCTACTAATACTACATTTTTCAATTTAAGATGGTCAATCAAATTTTTTAAATCTTGTGCATATTGCGGTAAGTTGTATCCATCTTTAGATTCTTCTGATAGTCCGTGTCCTCTTAAATCATAACCAACAACTTTATAGGTCTTGGATAACACTGGTATTTGTTTTTTGAAAAACAAATGACTGGCAGACCACCCGTGTATGAAAACAATGGTTTTTTCACCTTCCCCAGCTACTTCATAGTATAACTTTGTGTTATCATCTGTTAAAAAATATGACATTATTAATACCTCCTCTAATACTAATATTTCACTTTTTTTATTTAATAAACCAGAGTTGAAAAATTTTTATAAGAACTATAGAGATAAATATTGCTTTTGTCGTATAAATTATTTATTTCAGCAATTTTAGTGATAAGAATCAAGAAAATGTTTATATAAATATTTTAACATAAAAACCTTCAACAAATCAATGGAATATCTTTTTCAATGCAGGTTGATTTTTAATAATAAAAGTATTATAATAAATCTGTAATTAAATTGAATATAATCTTCAGGGCGGGGTGTAATTCCCCACCGGCGGTAAAGCCCGCGAGCCTTCATGGCATGATTCGGTGAAATTCCGAAGCCGACAGTATAGTCTGGATGGAAGAAGTGAAAAGTATTTATTGGCCCTGACTTTTGTTGGAGCTTTTTTTATTATACTTTATCACCCCTTAATAGGATATCAGAAGATTATACTTATGAATTAGGAGGGTGTATTATGAAGAACAGGAAATTAAACAGACTTGTGAAAATATCTTTATTAGGTGTTATTGCATTTTTACTTATGTTTTTAGAGTTCTCGCTGCCAATTTTTCCATCGTTCATGAAAATTGATATTAGTGATTTACCGGCATTAATAGGAACTTTTGCATTGGGACCTGTAGCTGGAATTATAATAGAATTTTTAAAGAATATACTTCATGGTATATTTGCAGGACAGACAGCCTTTGTAGGAGAATTGGCAAATTTCGCTATAGGATCTGTCTTGGTAGGTACAGCAGGAATCATATATAAACTCAAAAAATCAAAATCCACTGCAATAATGAGCCTTATGGCGGGTACCGTAACAATGTCTATTGCAGCAGCAATTTTAAATTATTTTGTACTTTTACCACTCTATGAAAGGGCATTTAATTTTCCTATAAGCCAGATAGTTGCGATTGCATCAAAGATAAATGGAAATGTAGATAGTGTTGGAACTTTGATACTCTGGTCTATCATACCATTTAATTTATTAAAGGGAGTTGTATTGACTGCGCTTACATTAGTAGTTTATAAGAGTGTATCACCTATATTAAAAAAAGAATACACAGAGGGAAAACAGGCTGCCTAATATAAAATAAAAACTGAATTTATCTGACACCGATATTATTGGTGCCAGACTTTTTATTCATGAAATTAAACTTATATACGATAAATAAATATATTGTATATTTATATAAAGGGTGATCAAATTGGCGGGAATATGGAATGTAAATAGTACTTATAATGTAAATAATAAAAGAATATCTACAAAGCTTTCTTTTGAGATAGGACAGAAATTTCTAGCTAGAGTAATGGATTTGGATAAGGTTTCTAAGGGTATACTATTAAGACTTTTGGATGGATGGCAGTTTCCTGCAGCTATAGAAAATCTGGGAGAAATATCTCAAGGTCAATTGTTGGCATTTCAAGTGGATGGATTTCAGGATGGAAAACTCAAGTTAAAGATTGTTACTGGAACAAATGAAGAAGTGAAAAATGGCGGGAAAGATGCTGTAAAACTTTTTATAAAGGAAAATTCCATGAATTTGAGTACTGAAGATTATGATCTTGTTAAAAATATGATAAAGCATGAAATTCCTCTTACCAAAGATAATATTTCAAATATAAAATCACTCTTGGAATTTATGAATAAAGTGAAAACGGATGATGGAGAAGAAGATAATTTTATACAAAAATATCTTTTAAGTAAAAATGTAGCGGTCAATAGTACTGAAGGAGAAAGGATAAGTAGTATACTGAAAGATTTTTTTACCAATATAGAAAAGCTCAATAGTAAAGACATATTTACATTTATTGAAAACAATATAGATGTAAATAATGAAAATATAAAAAGCTTTAATGATGTGTTTAAAAAGCCAACTATAATATATAGAGAAATTGAAGCTTTAGGAGAAAGATTTGGAAAGAATGTTCAGCCTGAAATTAAGCAGAATTCTGAAAATGTAAAATCAAGTACGGATGATTATATAAATGTATTGCAGAAGAATATTGAAAAGGCATACAAAAATGTAGATAGTTCTGAAATAGCTGCTGTTAAACAAAATGTGAATGATGTTACAGATAGTAAGGAAAGTACTTTAAAAAATTATCCTTTAGATGGAGATGAAAAAGCGACAGAGAATATATCAAAGTCGGTTCCAGAAAATTTGAAGATTGCAAAAAATGAAATTGAAAAGGGTAATAATATAAAGCAAATTAATATAGACCAAAATGAAAATGTACAGAATAATATTGATAAAGATGCAAAGAGTGATGTAAAAATTGATATAAAAAATGAGATCAAGAATATTTTTAGTGATTATGTTTCCAAAGGTAAGACTAACTTAATATCTAAGGATTTAATAGAAAGTATTGCAAATCAGGTAAAAGAACAGGTGAATTTTAAGACACGTGAGATGTCTGATGTTATAGAACAGGCAATTAATCAAATCCAGGATAAGAATTCTGACAAGCCTGCAAATATTATAAGTTTCTTAAATAACAATATGAATGATTTTAAGATATTCAATACTATATCAAATTCCTACTACTATATGGACCTGCCGTTAAAGCTTCAAAACAATAATTATGAATGCAAGCTTATAATAAAAGATCATAGAAAAAGAGGAAAAAAGATTGACAGCTCAGATGTTAAAATTGCTACATCTATAAATACTGAAAACATGGGTGTGGTAGATGCATATTTAACAGTTAAAAATAAAAATATGCATATAGATGTGAAAAGCCAAAAATCATTTATAAAACTTCTGGAAAATCACAGCGAAAAAATATTGGAGAGTCTGTCTAACCTGGGTTATAATATAGATATTGATTTCAGTGAAAAACAGGAAGAGATGAACATATCCACCTGCAGGGACTTCTTTCAGGACAACGAGATTGGGATAATAAATACTAGGGTATGATGTGAGGTAAAATATTATGAATAAAAGGAAAAAAGCGGCAGCTTTAAAATATGATATTGATTATGAAGCACCTATAGTTAGTGCTGCGGGTATTGGACAGATAGCTGATAATATTTTAAAAAAAGCGAAGGAGTCCAATGTGCCCGTAGTATATGATAAAGAACTTACGGATCTTTTGGTTAATATAAATATTGGAGATAATATTCCCTTTGAATTGTATGATGCTGTTGCAAAAGTAATAGCATATGTGGTGGATATAGATAATAGTATAACTGGAAAATAAAGTTTTTATAGTAGTTGGAAGGTGGTTGAGTGGCTTTATTTGCAATATCCGATTTGCATTTGGATAAAAGTGGGAACAAGCCTATGGATGTTTTTGGTAATAACTGGTTCGAGCATGACAGGAGAATACGTGAAAATTGGTTGGATAAAGTATTTGAAGATGATACTGTATTAATTTCCGGGGATATATCCTGGGCTATGGATATGGAAAATGTACTTGTAGATCTTGAGTGGATTCATGAATTACCCGGAAAAAAGGTATTTGTGAAAGGAAATCATGACTATTGGTGGACCGGTATAAAGAAACTAAATAATTTATATGAAGATATGAAATTTATTCAAAATAACTTTTATATATATAACGATTATGCAATTTGTGGTACCAGAGGATGGAATTGTCCTGGAAATGAAAATTTTACTTCACATGATCAGAAAATATATAATAGGGAAGTACTGAGATTGAAGAATTCTTTAGAATCGGCATCAAGAGAAAATTATAAAAAATTCATTGTAATGATGCATTATCCTCCAATAGATGAAAAGTTTATGAATTCGGAATTTACAAATTTGTTTAAAGAATACGGAGTTGAAAAAGTTATATATGGACATTTGCATGGGGAGTCATTTTCAAGGGTAATTTCAGGAGAAATCAATGGAATAGAATATATATTGACTTCCGCAGATTATATAAATTTTAATCCGATAAAAATAATTTGACTATAATTCAAAGTAAAAAGTATAATTTATGCTTTTTACTTTGAATTATATGTTGTTATTCACGAAATTTTGAAAAGAACCCATGGCCTTTTTTATCGTCTACTTCTTCGTCTTTGCTGATGTCTTTGACTTTTATTGTATCTCTTTGATCCCTGGCTAAATCTTTAATTTTCTGGGATGATACTGGAGAAGTTATTACCTGGCTGAACCACATGAGGGATTCTTCACTATTTCCAAGACGCCTTTTTAATTCTCCTATGAGATACATTGTAGTAAACTTGTCCATACCACATATTGGAGATGGTTCATTATAATATGCTGTGGAAAAATTATCAAGAGCTTTTTTTAAAAACTGTTGTTCATTTTCACAATCATTTTTAAGCCTATACATCCATGCTAATTTTAAGCAGTTAATTGCTTTTTTGCTTTCCTTGGAGTTTATTACATAGTAATTTAACAATGATAGTTTATATCTTTGAATTGCTAAATTTATATCATACACTTCAGGATAATTTTTATGCTTCCATTTAGGAGAAATTTTTTCTCGTATTGTTTCTGCATCGTAATCATTTAATTTTTCGAAATCGTTTTTTATAGCAGCATAGCCGCATTCATCACATACCCAGACATCATAAAAGTAAGGACTTATCTTTGAGTATCTTATAAATAAGTCTGGATCCTTTTTTAATATTCTATAAGAGCCCTTTTTAATGGATCTTGCTTTGAATTCAGTCCCACATACAGGGCAGGTTACTTTTTTATCGTATAACATTGATATTTGTTCTTCTGGATTATACAATATTGAATCATCTGTTTTTTTAGACATTTAAAATTCCACCCTTATTCAGTAATATATTTTAATTATATCAAATAATTTAAATATATTTTGATTTTATTTAATTTTTATTATAAAATAATTTTAGTTTATATCCAATACGGGAGAGGATAAATATGGCAATAGGAGAATGGAAAACATTTCTAATACCCTATGAACAGGCTGTTGAAGAGTTAAAAGTTAAAATTAAGAGTATAAGGCTTGAATATAGAAAAAAAAATGAATATTCACCTATAGAATTTGTAACCGGGAGAGTAAAGGAAATATCCAGCATACTTGAAAAAGCAGATAAATTTAATATACCATTTCACAGGATAAGATATGAAATGGAGGATATAGCCGGCATAAGAATTATGTGCCAGTTTGTAGATGATGTTCAAAAGGTAGTTGATATAATCCGAAGTAGAAAAGATATGAGCATAATGTATGAGAAAGATTATGTAACTAATGTAAAAAAAAGTGGATACAGGAGTTATCACGTCATAATCAAATATCCTGTAAATATGGCGGAAGGTCAGCAGGATATAATTGCAGAATTTCAAATAAGGACATTGGCAATGAATTTTTGGGCTACTATAGAACATTCTCTGAATTATAAATACAAACATGAGATACCGGATTATATTAAGGATAAGCTTAAAAGTGCCGCAGATCTTGCTTTTAATCTTGATCAGCAGATGCTTGATATTAAAGATGAAATTAAAGATGCACAAAAATTATTTGAAGTTAAATCAAGTCTTGTATCTGATATAATGAACAACATAATTACAATTTCTTCAATGGGAAAACTATCAGATGCTACAAGATGTCAGAAGCAATTAAATAAACTTATTGATGAAGGTGAAGTTTTTGAACTTGTAAATTTACTGAAATCTACGGAAAAAATAATTCAGATTTATAATTAAAATATTATAATAAAAGGCAGGTTTCTACCTGCCTTTTTAATTTATTTTGCAACTATATTTACGAGTCTTCCTCTTACAACTATGATTTTTTTAATATTCTTGCCGTCAATGGCTGACTGAACATTTTCTTGTGTCAGAGATATCTCTTTTATTTTATCTTCTGAAAGACCAGTTGCAATATTTATTTTTGATTTTATTTTTCCATTTACCTGAATGGCAATTTCAATATTGTCCTTTATAAGAGCAGCTGGATCAAACTCAGGCCACTTTTCATTGAATATGGAATATTTTTTACCTAAAAATTCCCACTGTTCTTCTGAAAAATGAGGTGCAAAAGGAGCTAATATTTTTATAAAATCTACTATTGTATTCTGTAAAAATTTTATATTCTTGTTTTTTACCTTCAAATATTTGGATAGAGCATTTGTAAATTCCATAATCCTTGCTATTGATGTATTAAATTGAAATTTATTGGTATCTTCTGAAACTGATTTTATAGTAAAGTTTCTAACGTAATTGAGATCTTTTTCATCATTATCCATAGAAGTTTTGCTGTTTTTAGGATTATCTGTTAATTCCTTTACCTGAGATATAATTCTATCTATTCTTTCTACAAATTTACTCATGGATTTAATTCCATCATCACTCCAGGCACCGCCTTCTGAATAGTCAAATCCAAACATAAGGTACATTCTAAATACATCTGCACCATATTCTTTTATGCAGTCATCAGGAGATATGGTATTTCCCTTGGATTTGCTCATTTTTTGTCCATCAGGTCCTAGTATTATTCCCTGATGTCTAAGAGATGAAAATGGCTCATCAAATTTTAAAAATCCCATATCTCTAAGTGCTTTGGTTATGAATCTAGCATATAAAAGATGCATACATGCATGTTCACGACCGCCTACATACATATCTACAGGAAGCATTTTATCTATTTTATCTTTATTAAAAGCTTCCTTACTGTTTTTATTGTCTACATATCTTAAATAGTACCAGGAGGAACATACAAAGGTGTCCAGAGTATCTGCTTCTCTTCTTGCAGGACCGCCACAATGAGGACAGGTAGTATTCATGAATTCTTCCGATTTTAAAAGTGGAGATTTTCCATCCGGAGAAAATTCAACATTATAAGGAAGTTTGACAGGAAGTTGATCTTCAGGTACAGGTACTATACCACATTTTTCACAATATACTATTGGAATAGGGGTTCCCCAGTATCTTTGTCTGGATACAAGCCAGTCCCTTAATCTATAGTTTACTTTTCCAGAACCAAGTTCCATACTTTCAAGTTTTTTAGTTATGGCTTCCTTGCCTTCTTTTGTGGTTAAACCATTAAATTCGCCGCTGTTTATCATTTTACCATGATCTACATAGGGGAGACTATCGCCGCCTTCTATAACCCTCTCAATAGGGAGTTTGTATTTGGCTGCAAATTCAAAGTCTCTTTCATCATGTGCAGGAACAGCCATTACAGCCCCTGTACCATAAGTATTTAATACATAATCACCAATCCATATCGGAACCTTTCTTCCATTTATAGGATTTATGGCATAAGAACCGGAAAATACACCTGTTTTCTCTCTTGTAATTGACTGTCTTTCAATTTCACTCTGCTTTTTAGCCTGTTCTTTATATTCTTCCACTTGTTCTCTGTATTCTTCTTTTGTTAGTTTATCCACCAGGTTGTTTTCAGGGGATAGGACTACATAGGTAACGCCGAATAAAGTGTCAACTCTTGTGGTGAAAACACTGAATTTAAGATCAGAATTCCATACCTTGAAAGTTACATTTGTACCTGTGGACTTACCAATCCAGTGTCTCTGCATTGCCTTTGTTGTCTCTGGCCAATCGAGTTTGTCAAGATATTGAAGAAGTTCTTCCGCATAGTCTGTTATCTTGAAAAACCACTGTGTCAGGTCTTTTTTGGTAACTTCGGTTCCACATCTTTCACAGTGACCTTCCTGAACCTGCTCATTTGCCAGAACTGTCTTGCAGCTCGGGCACCAATTTACAGGAGCATTTTTCCTAAAGGCCAGGCCATGTTTATATAATTGGAGGAACAGCCACTGGTTCCACTTGTAATAGTCAGGATGGCAGGTAATTACTTCGTTTTCCCAGTTAAACATAGCACCCATAGATCTGAGTTGTTTCTCCATTGTATCAATATTTTTTTCAGTAGAATCACTTGGATGGATTCCAGTTTTAATAGCATAATTTTCTGCAGGAAGTCCAAATGAATCAAATCCCATAGGTTGAAATACATTATAACCCTGCATTCTTTTTAATCTTGCCCAGGAATCCACAGGAGCATAGTTAAACCAGTGTCCGGCATGTAATTTGCTTCCTGATGGATATGAAAACATTTCAAGTACATATAATTTATTCGATACATTATTTTCATCAAATTTATAGATATGTGTTTTTTCCCATTTTTCTTGCCACTTCTTATCAATTTTAGTACTATACATAAAATCTCTCCTTTGTTCATAACAGCTATATAGGTTAACATAGTCAATACTTGAACTCATTTGATACTGATAATATAAAAAACTTTTCATCTCCAAAAGAGACGAAAAGATCAATTTCCGCGGTACCACTCTAATTAAATCAATAAATGATTTCACTTAAAATATAACGGTTCTGCCGTATCTGATTTTATTCAGATAAGCTCTTAAGGTGAGTTCATATTTTGAATTCACGCCATTTTTCACCTGACAATAGCTCTCTTTAGTGATATAAATACTACTATTCCTTATTCAAAGCTAATTATTAACTTACATCAAATTTTATAATATATATCAGCATTTTGTCAAGAATAATTTAAAAAAGAACTCGAAACGAGTTCTTTGGCTGCCCATGCTGGATTCGAACCAACAAATGCCTGTTCCAGAGACAGGTGCCTTACCATTTGGCTAATGGGCATTATTCTACAAGTCAATCAACATTAAATATTATATCATTTCAGATTTAAATGTCAATAGTATTTTAAATTTCGCCAAAAGCTATTTACATAGCACATGTTTTTACAAGCTTTTTCTTATAAGCTTTCTGTCCATAAAATTTATAATTAAAGTTAATAAATAGTCATATAGGAGAAAAGCTATTTGAAGTCCTATGATAATCATATATAAAGGGAATCTAAAATCGAACAATCCAGGGAAAAAAAGGCTGTATATCAAGAATAAAAGTGCTGTGCAGGCATTTAAAAATATCAATTTAAGAATAATTTCCAGAACTATTTTGTTGATTTTCTCTATATAGAATTTTGCAAAACCATATAAACCAAAAAAAAGTATATATGCAATCACAGTAAACTTGACTCCACATAAAAGGATAGATAATATGGAGGTGCAAATATAAACTACCAATGCATTCTTTACATCCGTGATCAATATGGAAAGAGGTATAATAAAAGAAGCTATTGCCAATAAATAAGTTTTGTTTATTGGTATTATTCCGCTTATATACACTAGAATTACACCAACAGCAGTTAGAAGTCCGCCTTTTGCCATGTACAGGGATTTTGTTGAATTACTGGACATTTTATATTCCTCCTTTCAAATTTGAATTATAATAAAACTAGCAGCCTCCGCCGCCTCCACAAAGGCAGTCTAGACAGTAAAGGGTGGCACAAATATTGCAAATATCAGAATCACCTCTTCTAGTATTGTAGTAAGGTTGCCTGTAAGTATTATTCATGTTCTGCATCCTATTTAGGGCAGATCTGTATTTAAAGTTATCTGGATCCATGTTGCAGGCCGTACTTAGATTGGAAAAGGCTTCATTGTACCAACCCTTTTGCAAGTTAAGTATTCCCATAAGATAATTCCATTCAGCATCTCTTGTAGTACATCTTGAAAGTTTATCTTCGGCATTCCTTATGTTACCATTGTTTATATCGACTTCAATGGATTGATACAAATCAGAATTTTCTCCGGAGTAAGTACTTTCACTGCTGTAAGAGTTATTTGCATTATTTGAACCGGATGAATTTTTCATCAGATAATCATAAGCTGCATTTATATCTCTCATTTTATCTTCTGCCAGATCTTTTAAAGGATTGTTCCCGTATTGATCCGGATGATATTTCTTTGCCAGGTTTCTGTAAGCTTTTTTGATTTCCTCTTTTGAAGCAGTTTCTTTTATTCCAAGTACCTCATAAGGATTTTTCATTTTTGTAGACACCTCTCTTAAATACTTTATCCATTTTTTCTAAAAGTCCATATTGTAATATGTTATAGAGTAATTCCTTATTTTTTACTATAGGTAGTTTATTAAAAAAGTCCATGCACTGTGAAGCACAGGTCCCTAAAATAAAATCAACTCTGTCTTTAATCTCTAGATAAAATTCACCATAACTTATGTTTCTGACGTTAAAGCAAATATTTAGGGGATTAAATTTGTGATTTTTCATATCCTTTTCTAGATCATCCACAGCATCTATAATATAAATCCATTTTCCTAAATTGTATCCTAGCCAATACAGATTTTCATTACTTTCGGGTATGTAATTTGACAGTATAAAGGCAATAAGATCAGAAAATGGGTGACACACTCTGTCAAAAGAATTACATTCATTATTATTTTCAATCTGAGACAAGTCATATAGACTATTTTTTATGTAATTTACGTTGGACTTAAATTTTTCTGGTAGTTTGTTTAAATATATTTTAAAAGTGTGATATAGAAATCTATCTTTTATTGAATTATCATCATGAATATCATCCAGAAGTTTATAATAGCTTAATGTAATATTGCAAAAGGATGCATATTTTAATGCCGGATTATCTTTCAACATAAATTTTTCCTTTATGGGATGAATCATACATCTTTTTTTTTCATATGTTAATTTTCTATTTGACATGCTATCGAGAAGTATGGCCAGAAAAGTCATATCATAATTTAAAGCTATTCTTGGTAGATTCCCTAAATTGTGCTTTATGGATCTGCATAGTCCACAATAGTATGCCTTAAATTTTTCGTAATCTTTTACTTTAAGTTCCGAAATACAGGGAGTAACATAACCAAACATAAATTTTACCTTTCTTTATTCATTATTTCATATATTGTATCAGAGGTTGTATCTTTTATAGTATACCCAAGAAGCTTTACTATTTCATGAAGTTCGTTATTGTCTTGTGTTTCAATTTCTAAATAAGGAAAGGGACAAAAAGATTTATCATTTATATCTATTTCTATAAGGCTGTTCTTGTATCTATAACTTTCTCTGTATTTTTTTATACTCTGCTGTAATTTTAAGCCAAGAGACTCAAAGATTTTTTTACCGGTTTCCGCATCGGATATTTTAATCTCATTTTCGTCCATTATTTTGTACATTCCCTGACTTATTAACTTTTTCGTAGTCATGTAATAATCAACGGAGTTATTGATAAGATTTTTCACTACTCTTATTCTGGCATAACCTTTGTTCCTTATTAAACGTCTATCTTCATAATCGTAAATGTTGTTTATCTGATCTTCCATTTTTACTCTGGAAGCATTTATGTATTCTAGTTTATTTCTTATAGCATCCACATCTATTTTTATTATTCTTGTTTCTAATTCCTTCATAAAATATCACTCGCTTTTAAAACAATCATTATTTTGAATTATATCATAAATATGCTCAATATAAAATTAGTTCCTATAACTTGATAGGAACTAATCTTGTAAAATATAAGTTTTTATTGATTTTAGTTAAATGGGGTTTTAACTAAATGGGCTAATTTAATGAGTTGGCAGAACCTAATACATTGTCTATTTTTTCTTCTACAACTTTTTGTATATAATCTCTTCCTGCCCCCAAATATTTTCTTGGATCAAATACTTCCGGCTTTTCTCCAAATGTTTTTCTTACAGCAGCGGTCATGGCAAGCCTAAGATCGGTATCCATATTTATTTTGCATACGGCCATAGATGACGCCTTTCTAAGCATATCTATAGGAATCCCTTTTGCATTTGCTATGTTTCCTCCGTATTTATTACAAATATTGACTGTTTTAGGATCCACAGCTGAGGCTCCATGAAGTACTATAGGGAAACCGGGTAATTTTTCTTGTACTTGTTCTAGTATATCAAATCTTAAAGCAGGTTTAAAGTCCGGTGGGAATTTAAATGCTCCATGAGATGTTCCAATAGCTATTGCTAGAGAATCAATGCCTGTCTTTCCTACAAAATCTACAGCTTGATCTGGATCCGTATATATGTGTTTAGATGCAGATACATTGTCCTCAACTCCAGCTAGAACTCCAAGCTCTGCTTCAACTACTACTCCATGAGCATGTGCATAATTGACTACCTCTTTTGTCTTTTGTACGTTTTCATCATAATCAAAATGAGAACCATCGAACATGACAGATGTAAATCCATTTTCTATGCATAATTTTACAGTATCCAAATCCGGGCCATGATCCAGATGAAGGGCCGCATCAACTCCGGTTTCATCTATTGCAGCTTTAACCATTGCCTCTAAATATGTTGCACCAGCATATTTTATTGCTCCTGATGAACATTGAATAATAACAGCAGAGTTTTTAGCTTTTGCCCCACGGATAACCCCTTGAAGTATTTCAAGGTTATTAATGTTAAAAGCACCTATAGAGTACTTCCCAGCGTATGCCTTCTTGAACATCTCTCTTGTAGTAACTAATGCCATTTGTATTCCACCTTTCAAAATTTATTTGACTTGTGAATTGATTTTATCAATTAAACCATATAAATAATCCACAAAAGGGGCTATATTAGTCCCATTGGGACCTTAATTTTATAATATATAAAGCTGATATTGTTGCTACTTTAATTATAAGTTATTTTGTAAGCTTTGTGAACCTGGGTCATAAATAAATTAAAATAAATTTTGTATATTTAGGTTTTCCATTTTAGTTATGCTTTCCAGTATATTTCTTATTATATTTGTGGATATCAGAGCTTCTTCTTTGTTACCATAATCTATGTACTGGGTTAATTTTTCAATCTGTGCATTTATATCATCTAGTTCACTGTGATTTGTAAATATTGATATATTCTGTGAATGACTGTTCCAGACTGATTTAAATTTATTTAAAGAGTCAGCAGCAGTTTGAAAGGAATTGGTTTTTAGAGCTCTTTCAATTTCATTATTTGAATATTCCAATTTATATGCTGTGCTTTTAAGATAATTTACGGAAAAGATCATGCATATAGCCATAATTATAAACATAATTATAGACGCTATAGAACTTCGCATTTTATCACATCCATTCTTTTAGATTGTTTTTTAAACTATTTACATTGATAAAAAAACTTACCCTTTGAATCTATCATGGCTATCAGTACTTCTTCCATGGAATGTACATTATTTTTTTTGAGCGTATTTTTAAGCCAGCTGTTATTTTTATTTATTGTATTTAAATTTTTTGAGTTTACCTTTCCGTCCAGTATCAATATTAAAGGCATCGTATCCTGTGTAGATGTAATTTTCATATCTTCCTTTGTTGCAGGAGAAAGGTTTGTCTTGGGTATTACAGAGATTTTGCCACTGGTTTCAAGAATAGCATATTCTATATCAGATAAATTGTAGTAACCTTGAAGTCTTAATTCTTCTAGTAAGTCATTTAGATTAAATTTTTCTTTTTTTAATTCTTTAAAATCCAATTTGCCATTATTTATAAGAATGCTTGGTCTTCCACTTAGGATAAGTCTCATTTTTTCACTTTTAAGTTGCATAAGAGCGAAGCAGGTTTGTAGGAATAAAAGGGTAATTATAGGTATTATACCTCTTAATATGGATATTCTGGTATCCTGCATTGGAACAGATGCAAGTTCGGATATCATTATGGCAATTACGAGTTCAAAAGGTTCCATTTCACCTATCTGCTTTTTGCCCATAAGTCTCATGGAGATTATTACTACTATGTAAAGTATGATTGTTCTAAAAAGTACTATAAACACAAAAATCACCTCATGATTATATTCTGCATTAATGATAAAAATATGAGTAAAACAAGAACATTTATAGATAAATATGAAGTATAATGATAAAAGTAGTATAAGTCTGAAACCAGCTATAAAAAGTCAATAGGAGATGAAACAATGAGCGAATTAAAATATCAAGAAAATAATGGTATTTATAATGATTCATATGTAAAAATAAAAATAGATGGTAAAGTGATCGATCTAAAAAAAGGGACTAATCTATATAAGATATTTAAAGACAACTATGATGACAGCAAACTTGCTTTACTTGTAAAAATAAATGGAAAGTATTTTGAATTCACGGATTCTCTGAATGAAGGAGGAATTTTTGAACCAATTGATTTAACGGATCCTGTTGGCAGCAGGACATATGAAAGAACCCTTCAATTTGTGCTTATAAAAGCTGTCTATGACTTATTTGATGACTCGGAAGTGATTATAGAACATTCTCTGGGAAAGGCTATATATGGTGAAATTAAGAAGACAAATCCTTTAAGTGAAAAAGATATAATAAAAATAAAGGAGAAAATGAAAGAAATAATAAATAAGGATATACCTATAAATAAAGTAAGAGTCACAAAAAATAGGGCACTGGAAATTTTTAAAAAATACAATATGATTGACAAGGTAAAATTGCTCAATCACATAAATACAGATTGTGTTAATTTATATGAATTGAATGGATTGTATGATTACTTTTACAGCAGTATGGCGTATTCAACGGGAGTTTTACAACTGTTTGATTTGATGTATTATGATTCTGGATTTCTATTGATATATCCAGATAAAGATAATCCTGAAGTTTTACCGCAATTTGTAGAATATAAGAAACTGAATAGAATATTTATTGAAACAAAAAAGTGGCATAATATATTGGAGGTATCAGATGTAGGTTCCTTAAATGACAAGGTTATAAATAATGATATAGTATATATGATAAGAGTTGCAGAGGCACTTCATGAGAAAAAGATTGCATATATTGCAGATATGATAAGTGAAAGAAATTCCATAAAAGTAGTGTTAATTGCTGGACCTAGTTCTTCCGGTAAGACAACATTTTCCAGAAGACTTGCAATACAGCTGGGAGTAAATGGGTATAAACCGCTGACTATTTCATTGGATGATTATTTTGTAGAAAGAAAATATACTCCTTTAGATGAAAACGGGAATTATGATTTTGAATCCATATATGCACTGGATTTAAAATTGTTTAACCAGAATCTTCAGATGCTTATGGAAGGAAAAGAAGTAGAGCTTCCAGGATTTAATTTTAGAAGTGGACATAGAGAATGGTCAGGACAAAAAGTCATACTTCCTCAAAATGGTATAATATTAATAGAAGGAATTCATGGATTAAATGAAATATTGACATCTTCCATACTCCCCAGGAATAAATTTAAGATATATATAAGTGCTCTTACCCAGTTGAATCTTGATAATCATAACAGGATAGCAACTACTGATGTAAGAATAATAAGGAGAATAGTTAGGGATTATATATCAAGAGGGTACAATGGAGAAGATACACTAAAAATGTGGCCGTCAATAAAAAAGGGAGAGGAGAAGAATATATTTATATTTCAGGAAAATGCAGATGTAATGTTTAATTCAACACTTGTATATGAATTATGTGTTCTTAAGAAATATGCTCTGCAGGAACTTAGAAAGATTAAAAAGACAAGCGATGTATACTGTGAGGCACTTAGGTTGATAAGCTTCCTGAACTTTTTCAAAAGTGTAGATGAGGATTTTGTACCAGATAATTCTATATTGAGGGAGTTCATAGGTGGCAGCTGTTTTTATAAATACTAAAGATTAGGAGGATACTTTATATGAGGGAATATGGAGTTTTTGATATTTTAGGTCCGATTATGGTAGGGCCTTCAAGCTCTCATACAGCAGGTGCGGCAAGATTAGGTAAAATTGCAAGAATCATAGCATCAGGAGATATATCAAGTGTAAAGTGTTATCTTCATGGATCCTTTGCAAAGACATATAAAGGACACGGTACTGATAAAGCATTAACTGCAGGGATAATTGGTATGGATCCCTGGGATGATGACTTAAGGAATTCCATGGATATTGCAAGAGAGAAAAATATTAAAATTGAATTTTTGGAAGCTGATTTAGGAGATGTGCATCCTAATACAGTGAAATTTGTGATCAACACCACCAGTGGAAATGAAGTTGAAGTAATTGGATCTTCCATAGGTGGTGGAAATATATTAATAAGTGAAATAAATGGTAACAAGGTAGAGTTTACAGGAAATTATCCTACACTTATAATAAGTCACTATGATATTCCCGGGATGGTAAAGAACGTATGTGAAGTGTTATATAAGTACAATGTAAATATAGCTTTTATGAGAGTTTATAGAACAAAAGGAAAAGGCTCTACAGCCTTTATGGTCTTTGAACTTGATAACTTTATAAAAACAAGTCTTATAGACGAAATAAGGAACATTTCTAAGATAAGAGAAGCTGTAGCTGTAAATCCTGTATTGGAGGAATCATAATATGGTTGATTGTGGAAAAGAACTTATAGAATTGTGTAAAAAGAGGAATATGAAAATATGGGAATATGCTATTGAAGATGAAATGAATTCGACAGGCATGGGAAAACAGGAAATAGTTGAAAGAATGAGAAAGAATTTAAATGTAATGAAACAAGCTTCAGAATATGCACTTACCCACAGTGTAAAATCAATAAGTGGTCTTATAGGGGGAGATGCATATAGACTCAATATGTATTTGCAAAATTCTAATTCCCTGACAGGAAATTTTATGATAAAAATTATGGCAAGGGCATTATCATGTTCCGAAGTAAATGCTTCTATGGGGAAAATAGTAGCTGCACCAACAGCAGGATCCTGTGGAATTTTACCTTCAGTCATAATAAGTGCTGGTGAAAAGTTGGGAAAAAATGAAGATGAACTGATAAAAGCATTGTTTACTGCAAGCTGTATAGGTGTCATAATAGCAAAAAATGCCACCTTGGCAGGTGCAGAAGGTGGCTGTCAGGCAGAATGTGGATCGGCAGCAGCCATGGCGGCAGGGGCAGCTGTAGAAATGATGGGTGGAACACCGGAAATGTGTCTTAGTGCAGCAGCCATAGTCATAAAAAATATATTGGGTTTAGTATGTGATCCTGTAGCAGGACTTGTAGAAATACCTTGTGCGAAGAGAAATGCCTCCGGTGCGGTAAATGCAGTTACTGCAGCTGATATGGTAATGGCAGGAGTATACAGCAGGATACCTTTTGATGATGCAGTATCTGCTCTTTATAAGGTAGGAAAGTCTATGCCCTGTGAACTTAAGGAAACAGCACTTGGAGGTCTTGCAGTTACTAAAACGGGATTGGAATTGAAAAAAAGAATAGAAAAAAACAGCTGAGAAGAAATAACAACTCAGCTATCTGCCTGCTTTACTTCAAAGCCTTCTTCTCTCCATTTTGATTTTGAAAGCTCTGTTTTTTGGGAGTTTTCTCTGTTTTTTATTAAAGAATATTGGTAAAAAGTATTTTGGCTGTCTATCAATTGCTTTCCACGTTTATCTATATTTGAATAGGTACCATTGGTATTTAATCTTTTACTCTGTATATTATCTTTCAAGTAGATATCTAAAGTCTTTTTGAGTTTTTCTTTGATTTCCATATTTTCTATTGGAAATAGAAGTTCGACTCTTCTGTCAAGATTCCTTGTCATCCAGTCTGCGCTGGATAAATATATAAGTTCCTCACCATTGTTGTAAAAATAGAATATCCTGCTGTGTTCTAGAAATCTTCCGACTATACTAATTACAGTTATATTTTCGCTTACTTCAGGAACATTTGGGCGTAGACAGCAAATTCCGCGTACAACAAGATGAATTTCTACTCCTGCCGAAGACGCCTTATAGAGGCTTTGAATTATGCCCTTATCAACTAGCGAATTCATCTTGGCAATTATTTTTGCAGGTTTTCCGCTTTTGGCATTTTGAATTTCCTGATCTATAAGGTATAAAAATCTCTCTCTCAGATTTAGAGGAGCGATGCATAGCTTCTTCAAATCTTTTGGAATGGAGTGTCCGCTCAACATATTGAATATTGTAGAAGCATCTTCACCATAGTAAGGGTTTGCAGATAAAAGGCCTATATCCGTATACAATTTTGCTGTAACATCGTTATAGTTTCCAGTACCCATATGTACATATCTTTTTATTCCGTTTTCTTCTCTCCTGACTATTAGAAGCAATTTGCAGTGGGTCTTGAGCCCTACAAGTCCGTATATAACATGACATCCAGATTCTTCAAGCTGTTTTGCCCAATTTATGTTGCTTTCCTCATCAAACCTTGCCTTTAATTCTACAAGGACAGTTACCTGTTTTTTGTTTTCAGCAGCGGAAATCAAAGCTTTCACAATAGGAGAGTCACCGCTTACCCTGTAGAGAGTCTGTTTTATAGCCAGAACTGAAGGATCAACTGCAGCTTGTTTTACCATATTTACTATGGGATCAAAAGATTCATAAGGATGGTGAAGCAGTATATCTCCTTCTGAAATAGCTTTGAATACATCCTTATTTTCTACATTTTTTAGAGGATTATAGGGCTTTATAGTTTCATAGCATAAGTATTTGTATTTTTTTATGCCTATCAGTTCTTTTAAAAAAGTCATATCAAGAGGAGTACTTATTTTATACTCTTGAATTTCTGATATTTCAAGTTCCCTCTCCAGAATATTGACTATATCTTCATCCATTCCCTGTTCTATTTCAAGACGTACAGCTGCTCCCCATTTACGCTGCTTTATTGATTCTTCTATGGCTTCAAGTAAATCTTCAGCACCCTCTTCATCCAGTGTCAAGTCTGCATTTCGTGTAACTCTATAGCATCCAGAAGCCAATATTTTAGAAGTCCCAAATAGTGAGGAGAGATTCTGCTTAATTAAATCCTCTATCATTATTACAGTCAATCCAGTTTCAGATGGTATCTCTATTATTCTTTTCAGTACGGAAGGTACTTCAACTGTAGCGAAGATTTTTTCCTTGTTTTCCTCTATAATCAATCCTATATTTAGGCTTTTATTTAAAATTAGAGGAAATGAAGTACTCTGGTCAATTAAAATAGGAGTAATCACAGGAAATATATTTTTATGATAGTACTCCTGAACGTAGTCGAGCTGTTTTTTATTTAAATCATTTATAGTCAGAAAATTTATGTTTTCCTTACCTAATGCTATTTTTAAAGAACGATTATAATAACTGCATTGTTTGCTTACTAATTTAGCCGAACTCTTACATATCTCTTTTAATTGCTGTTTTGGAGTTAGCCCTGATGGATCAGGTTTGGTAAAACCTGCCTTTATTTGATCTATAAGGGAACCTACTCTTACCATGAAGAACTCATCTAAATTTGAACTTGTGATTGAAATGAATCTGAGCCTTTCAAAGAGGGGATGTTTTGTATTCCTGCATTCTTCGAGAACCCTTTTATTAAATTCCAACCAGCTTAATTCTCTATTTATAAAATTTTTTGGATTGTTGAAATTACTCAATTTAGTATGCCTCCTGTCAATATATTGAATTTTAGATGACTGGTTTTACTCCGAGAACCTCTTCAAAAAAATTGGCTCTTTTGTTGAAATTCCACTCTTCCAAAGATAAATCATCATTGGAAGTCACATTGAAATACAATACATTATTGCTTTTGGAGAGCTTTAATTCTTCAATTTTTTGAAGATGTGAAGTATCTAAAGCTTCGGCCATTTTTAGTATGGCTGATAGAATAGAAACAATCATCTTGTTTTTATCATCCAATATGAAATAGCTATAGTCATTCTCATCCGGTACCATAGAAGAATGGTATTTGGTTATATTTGCAATTATTGTAAGCTCCTTATATGAAAAACTCATTATATCCTGAGAGATCATTATATTATAGGATTGATTCTCATGGTTTGTTATATCTATGAAGCCACCCACATCATGAAGCCTACTTGCTATTTGAAGATATAGGCGTTCCCTTTCACCTAATTTATGAATTTTTAAGGTCTGGTCAAATATGGATAGAGATATCTTTTCCACATAATTTGCATGGGTTTTGTTTATTTTGTACTTGTTGCATATATAAAGTATTGAACTTAATATATCATTTGTAGAAGAATCTTTCCTCGGGAATTTAAATATTTCATCTGATAAATCATATAATACACCCAATCTTAAAGTAATATTAGGAGTATATATTTTTTCAGATTCTGTCATTTCTAAGAAATTGTAAAATATTAATATAGTTGGTATTAACAGATCTATTTTCTGTTTACTTAAACCATATTCAAATACAATTTGGTCATTGCTCATTGTTTTTATCTTCTCATATAGTTTTTTGAAATCATTTTTTAGTATAAAATTTGTAGCTGCTGATGTTTTTTTTGCTTTTTTAATGAGCTTTATTATAGTAGATAATTCTCCACCCAGAGCTATGAAATTTTTTATTTTAAAAT